>CAWJTD010000005.1:0-406212 GCA_963845815.1 uncultured Actinomycetota bacterium | reverse complement strand
CATGCGCACCACGAGGACCTGAAGCATGCGATGGAGCTGGCCGGCCGGAACGAGCACAACGCGCAGGAGACGTGGCAACGCGTGTTCCGGGACGCGGAACGCGCGGTGTTGCGCCAGGTCGCCTCCGCGTTTCCCGAACTGGGATTCCTTCCCGAGGTAGCCCGAGAACGGGTGCTGTGGCAACGCCTCGGCTTCGCCGGGCAGCAAGGGGTCTATCCAACTGCCTGCAACCAGTACCGCGCATCGATGAACTCGGTCGCACAGTGGGCCAAGCAGGGTGGCTGGATCGAGTACTCCGGCGCCGAATGCATCCCCACCGGTGCCAGCCTCCTGGAGGCGTTGGTCCACGACGAACCACGCGTGGAGCTGCTCCAGCGGCACGATGGCCTCGGTCCCAACCTCACGGTGACCGAACCCGCTATCGCCAAGGCTCCGACCACCGACGAGATCGAGCGACTCCTGGCCGAGGTGCCCATCCTGCGGATGCTCTCCCCTGAGGAGATCCACACCCTGGCCGTCACTGCACGGCCCATGGTGCTGGGTCCCACGGAACGCTTCGTCGTGCAGGGAAGCGAGGGCAGGTCATTGTTCCTGGTCGGCGAAGGCGCCGTCGAAGTGCGGTTGCGCAACGACGACGGGACTGACTGGCTCGTCGAGACGATGGAGCGTGGGCAGGTGGTCGGCGAGATGGCCCTACTGACCGGAGAGCTGCGAGCCGCGACCGTGCGGTCGGTAGACGAGTGCGTCGTCTACGAGATCGACCGGCAGCACTACGAGCCTCTGCTGCTGGCTCATCCCGAGTGGCTGGACGAACTGTCCGGCATCATGGAAGAGCGATTGGCGAGGCGACGGGTTCGCATCGAGGAACGGGAGCGACACGGTTCCGCAGGCCTGAGGGAACGGATCCGCCGCAACTTCTTCGGGTGACCGGCCGGCGTTCGGCATTGGCGAAGCAGTGGGGCGAGGAGGACGAGAACGGCCGTCACAGCCTGCGCAGAGCCGTCTCGGCGGCGTTGAAACCGCCCATGCCGTGTACGCCGGCCCCGGGCGGCGTGGCGGACGAGCACAGGTACACGCCAGGAACGCCGAGCGTGTAGGGGTTGGCGGCCAGCCGTGGCCGGAAAGCGATCTGGCGCGCGGTGTTGGCTCCCGCAGCGATGTCGCCGCCCACGTAGTTGGCGTTGACCGTCTCCAACCCAACCGGGTCGTTGGTCGCGACGGCCAGGATCCGTTCGCGGAACCCCGGTGCGAAGCGCTCGATCTGGTTGATCACCACATCGGTGGCGTCGCCGTCGTACCCGTGCGGGACATGGGCGTACGCGTAGATCGGGTTGGCGTTCCCCGCCGAACGGCTGGGGTCCACGAGGTACTGCTGGCCCAGGAGGACGAACGGCTGGTCGGGCATCTCGCCCCGCACCGTCGCGGCCTCGATCCCGACGATCTGCTCGGCGCTCCCACCTAGGTGCACGGTTCCGGCGCGGCGACAGTCCGGGTTGGTCCACGGAATGTCTCCCTCGATGGCGAGGTCCACCTTGAACGCCGCCGGACCGTAGGAGTAGCGGGTGAAGGCGCGGCGCACCCGCGACGGCAGCCGGTCACCTACGATCTCGAGCACTCCGTCGGGCGCGGTGTCCAGCATGACCACGTCGGGCGAGCCCCCGGTCAGGTCGGACAGCGAGTCCAGGGAGGTGACCCGGATCCCGGTGATCACCTTGCCGCCGTGCTCGGCGAGCTCGGCGAGCAGCGCCCGGGTGATCGCCTCGGTGCCGCCCTCGGCGACCGGCCAGCCGACCGCGTGGGCCGCGGCGGTGAGCATCATCCCCACCGAACCGCTCAGCGGCGTGCTCAGCTTGTTGAAGGCGTGCGCGGCGACACCCATGTAGAGCGCTCGCGCCGGCTCGTCGCGGAACCGGCGAGCGATCCAGGTGGCGGGCTGCAGCGCCTTCATCCCGAACCGGCCCAGCGTGATCGGATGCGAAGGCACGTGCACGACCGGCTGGAAGACCTCATCGATCAGGTCGTCGAAGTTGCGCACCGAGGCGGCGAACAGGCGCCGCCACCTGGCGGCGTCCTCCCCCAGCGACACGTCGGTGATGCTCAGGTCGCGCGCCGCCAGCCCGGCCCGGCCGTCGTCGAGCGGATGCGCGAGGTCGACCTCCGGCCACAGCCAGTTCAGGCCGTGCCGCTCGAGGTCGAGCGACGCGAAGTACGGCGAGGCGAAGCCGGTCGGGTGGAAGGCCGCGCACTCGTCGTGCAGGAGGCCGGGCAGGGTGAGCTCGCTGGTCCGGGTGCCGCCGCCCGGGCGGTCGTGGGCCTCGAGCACGGTGACGTCGACGCCCGCGTGCGCCAGCCGGATCGCGGCAGCGAGCCCGTTGGGCCCGCTTCCCACCACGACTGCTGTGGTCACGCCGTCTGCTCCTGACCGCTCGTCAACGTCTGCTTGCGGACGAACCCGGCTGCCGTCCAGTCGACGTCGAGCGGGATCGGCCCGTCCGGCAGCCACGGCTGCGCCTCGACACAATCCTTCACGTCCCAGGTTCCTCGCTCAACCACACCGAGCGCGGCGTCGATCACGCGGTAGCGCTGCGGTGGGTTCGCCCACGGGATCGCCTGCGACTCGCAGTAGGCGACCACCAGGTCGCCCGGCTCGAGGTTGAGGCGCTTCTGCACCGCCGCCACGAGCCGCTCGTCGTGCAGGTGGCCGTCGCCGAAGTTCCAGCCGAGGATCGTGCTGCAGATGAACTCGCCCTCCCAGATGGTGCGCGACTCGATGTCGTCCAGGTGTTCGTACATCACCGAGAACAGACCACGACCCTGGCTGTGCATGCTGCGCCAGGCGATCGCCTTCTGCACGGTCATCTCGGCTTCGTCCTTCTCGTACGGCGTGAGCGCCATCCGCTGCAGCTGGTCGACCTGGTTCTCCACCAGCGGGCAGCTCGTTGAAGCGCTCCTGGATGCCGGGCTTCATCGTCCACACCGCCGAGGCCCAGTTGCCGGCGTACTGCCGCATCGAGGGCAGGAACGAGACCAGGTCGGGGCGGAGGTTGCCGAGGATCGGGCCGAAGAGCAGCAGCGCGAAGATCGGGATCAGCAGCAGCGGCTCCGAGAAGTCCCAGATGTTGTAGACGCTGGCGTCGAACCCGTCGCCGAAGCCGCCCCACAGCACGATGGCGATGTACCCGAAGTAGACGTTCCACTCCAGCGGAACCGCCAGCGGGAACGTCGAGGTGATGAAGATGTGGAAGATCAGCATCGCCACCGCACCGAGCCTGGCGACGGAGTTGTTCGTCGTGAGCAGCAGGGTCAGCGGGATCAGGAGCTCGACGGTGGTGCCGCCCACGTGCGCCATGAACCAGGCGAACTTGGAGGGGCGGAGGTCCTCCGGGGCGTTCCGGTAATGCAGGCGTTTCACGAAGTCGAGCTGCCCCGGGGTGTTGGACACCATGGGCGGCACCACGTTCATGAAGTGATGCCCGAGCTTCGACGTACCCGCGCCGATCCAGACGATGCAGATGATGATCTTGAACGCGACCACCAGGTCGACGAAGTCCTCGCCCGAGTCGATCGACCAGCTCAGCCACGCGGAGAACAGCATGATCGGGAGGTACTGCTCGGATCGAGCGGCCAGGAAGATCACCTTGTCGCGCAGCCCCATCAGCGGCATCGTCACGAGGATCGGGATGAAGGCCTCGGCCGGGATCAGCTCCTGCGGCCCCACGCCACCTAGCAACGGCACCGACACCGGCTCGGCATCGATGGCCAGCGGATACACGAGGCTCGCCAGCACGCCCACGAACAGCAGGACGTCGAAGATCGTGCGCTCGTCGCCGCCAGTGAACGGCACCCGCTCGCCCCACGGAGCCATCCGGATGGTGCCCGGGCGGATCCAGAAGCGGAGGTTGCCGATCATCGGCGCGAAGTGGCCGCAGAGCGGGCCGAACGCCCCGCCGAGGCCGACCACCTCGAGCAGCATCAGGTACACCGCCAACTTCTGGTAGACGACGATGTTGTCGAACCAGGTGCCGGGGTCGGTGAACTCGACACCCGTGGTCGTCATCGAGACGATCCACAGGCCGACGGCGAAGTAGAGGCCGACCATCTTCAGCACGTAGACCACGTGGAGCACGCGAGGAGTGCCGAAGCCGTCCTCGACCCAGTGCACGGTGAGGATTCGCATCCGCTCGCGGAGCGGAAGCCGCAGGAACTCCGACGGAGGCAGCGGCTGGGGTGAGGGGCTGAGGAATCCCATGTCACGCTCCTTGCGAAGTGCGGGCCGTGTGAGAGTACTGCGACGACCTCGCGGCGCGGCTCGATGCTCCTGATCGTTGCCCGCGCCGGCGTGGGGCTGCTCGTCGTCGGACCCCGACGAGACCCCCGTCTCCCCGCTGACCACGACCGACTGCGGAGCCACCACTCCGCGCGAGGCGTGACCCACCGGCTACACCCACACCCCTCCGAGCTCGATATCGCCACCCAAAACGCATCCCCGCACGCGCCGTCGAGGCGCTGCCCGACGTACGGCGGGTGACGTACATGCAGTACTCCACGTCGGCGGCGTGCTCAGCGAGCCGCCGTTCTCGAAGAGTGCCCCATGTCATCGTCGGAACTTGGCTTCAGACCCGAGCCGACGCGCCCGTACGTCGGTAGCGCGCGCCGCGCTGGGGAGGTGTGTTCGCCCGGCTGAACAAGCCACTCGCCACTAGCCTGCGGGGGTGAGTTCTCCCCCGCGGGCACTTCCGTCCGGGCGAGTCGCGCTGTTGTTCTCCGACATCGAGGGGTCGACCGCACTCCTGAATGATCTCGGTGACGCGTACGGGGACCTGCTCGATCAGCACGATCAGATCATGCGCAGCGCGTTCGCGACTCACGGCGGCTACGAGTTCTCCAACGAGGGCGACGCGTTCGGCGCAGCCTTTGCCTCCCCCGAAGCAGCAGCCGAGGCCGCCCTGCAGATGCAGCGACGACTCGACCAGGCGTCGTGGCCCGGCGACGAGCGCATCCGGGTCCGCATGGGACTGCATCTCGGCGAGCCCAAGGTCCGCGGCAACGACTACTGGGGCGAGGACGTTCACTTCGCCGCCCGGGTCTGCTCGGCCGCCCACGGGGGCCAAGTCATCATGAGCGCCGCTATGCGCGCGGTCGTCGACGCCGATCAGGCCTTGTCGCTCGGCCACCACGGCCTCAAGGACTTTCCCACTCCTCGTGAGCTCTTCCAGCTGTACGCCGCCGGCGAGCAACCCGAGCAGTTCCCTGCGCCGCGCACCCTGTCGGCCTTCCGCTCCAACCTGCCGTCCATCAGCACCCGGTTGATCGGCCGTGAGGACGTCATTGCAGACCTGACCAGGCTGTTCGCTGACGGTGAGCGGCTGGTCACCCTCACTGGGGCCGGCGGCATGGGCAAGACCCGCGTCGCCGTCCGACTCGGAGAGGTCCTCTCGGACGCTTTCCCCGACGGCGTCGCGTTCGTGCCCCTCGCGGGCATCGAGGGCGGTCGCGTCTTCGCCGCGGTGGCGGAAGCGACCGGTGCTCCGCGCGGTGGCGATGTCCAAGTCGCCGTACTCGAGCACCTCGAGCGACGCCGGATGCTCGTGATCCTCGACAACTGCGAGCACGTGGTCGATGCAGCAGCCAGCGCCGTGTCCGAGATCCTCAGGCGGAGCCCGCGCGTCGCGATCCTCGCCACCGCCCAGATCCCGCTCGACCTCAGCGCCGAGACCGTCCGCCGGCTCCCTCCACTCGCAACAGGTGCCGCCATGTTCCTGGACCGCGCTAGAGCGCGTGACGACCAGTTCGACGTCGGCGACGACGACCGTCAGCGGATCGAGGAGCTGTGTGCGCTCCTCGAGGGCTTCCCACTCGCCATCGAGCTAGCCGCCGCCCGCGTGCGCCTGCTGGGGTTGGACCGTCTGATCAGCGCCCTCCAGCACGATCTCGACGCGCTCGGCAGCGGCGCGCGCGATCTTCCTGAGCGACACCGTTCGCTCACTGCCGCATTCGACTGGACGCTGTCGCTGTTGTCCGACACCGAGCGTGAGGTCTTCACCGCTCTCGGAGTCTTCGCGACAGCCTGGACACTGGAGGAGGCAGAGCAGCTGTTGGCAGCCGACCTCGACGAGGCAGCGGTCTGGGAGGCGATGACCCGCCTGATGGACGCGTCGCTGGTGGTCGTCCGCGGGGACGGGCGCTTCGCCATGCCGCAACGGGTCCGCCAGTACGCGACCGAGCTGTTGCGATCCTCACCGTCCGGTGATCGGCGCCGACGTCAGCATGCCGAGGTGATCGGTCGCAAGCTCCGCGAGCTCGCACTTGAGCTATTCGTCGATCACCGTCGTCAGTTCGCCAACATGGTCGACCGGCTGCCCGAGGCCAAGCAGGCGATCGCTTGGTCCCGAGCCCACGACCCGGACAACCTCCGGTACCTAGTCGGACTCTGTGCCCCCGCGCTGCACCACACCGGCGAGCTCCCTCTTGTCGTTGACGCCATCCTCGCCTTCCCCGAACCTCCTCTTTCGGCCACCGACTACGACGACGCCGCGCAGAGCTTCGCCCTCGGACTCATCCACGTGATGCAGCGGTCGACCGAGACGGACACCGAGTACCGACTGTTCGATTGCGCCCGCAAGGGCTTCGAGCGCTTTGGCGACCCACGGGAGGCGCTGATCGCCCGACACCGCGGGATCTGGGCTCTCTCGGCGGCGGGCCGGGACCGAGAAGCCGACGTCCTGGTTCAGGCGTGGACGGCGGCCGCCGCGCAGGTCCCGGACGACCGCTGGCGCACCGAGGTGCTCAGGCACGCCGAGGTGGGCGATGACGCCAACACCCCCGGTCTCGAGCATGTCGAGCGCTCGTACGGGTTGGGCACCGGCACCTTCAGTATCAATCGCGCGTTCTGGCGGGCATGCGCAGCCATTGACGACGGAGAACTCGTGCTGGCGACCGCATGGTTCGGACGGTCGCTCCAAGAGACACCGGCCAACGACCTGAACAGAATCCTCGGCGTCGCGAAGGGCTTCGCGCGAGTCCTCGCCCTGGTTGGGGAGGATGAGGCCGCCCAAGAGCTACTGACGGCGGTCCATTCGGTCTACCGGGTGCTGACTGGCGCAGATTTCGGGAACTATGCCCCCAGTTGGGGCGAGGACTTTGCGGCCTCGGCCGCCCGCCTCGATCCCGATCTGCTCGCGGCCGCCAGGGGACGCGGCGGCGCGATGTCGTACGACGACCTCGTAGCGAGAGCGCTTGAGTTGGCCCAGCGGCACGGAACCGTGGTTGCCCAAGGCCAGGACCAAACGCGAGCCACGCGCGCGAACCCGCCTGGCGGGTGTGGTACGCCGTAGGCGCCTTCGGTGCACGACGATGCTTGGAGGACTGAGCGACTTTGACGGCGCTGCGGTGCCGGGCCAGCTGCCACCTGAGGCAGATACGGCTTTGCCAGCTTCTGTTAGTCAGATTGGTAGTCAAACCCCACACAGGATGCAGAAAGCCGCTTCCCGGTGACCTGGGAAACGGCTCCTGACCTGCACGTTGATTTGCAGCGGGGGCAGGATTAGAACCTGCGACCTCTGGACCTCCGGCGCGTGTGCCTTCCCGCTCTGGATTCTTTGCCCCGTCTTGACGATGTGTGCCCTGACCTGCGCAGACCCGGGCAATACGACGGGCCCAGTCCCCGTGAGCCTTGATGCCGTCTGCTTCGATTAGACGGCTTGCGCTGACGTTTTCGGGGCATGAACGCGGCACGACTCAAATCGCAATCGAGTCCTCGGGACGAGGCCCACGTTGAGTCGGACGGGGTCTAATGCGCGCTCCGAGAAGCCGAGGCACGCCACGTAGCAGCCGTCGTGCCCGCAGGCGTCGGCAGGCGTCCCAACGGATCGGGTGGGCTCAGCGTCTTGGCGCACACGTCGGGGCGGTTCGCGGTCGATCATCGGCTGCTATACGTAGCGAGGGCAATCACTACTACGACATCTGATCCCTCAGAGCGTCTTGTGACCGCCCGTGGCCCGCTGGGTCACGGGCGGTCGTGCGTAATCGTCTCGTCGAGGAACCATCCGGAGGGGGCCAGCTCAGCGCCGAGGCGCGGTGCGTACTGCCCCAGGAAGACGCTGTTGACGAGCTCCCGGCGACTGCTCACACCCGCCTTGTCGAACACCGACTTGAGGTGATCCTGGACGGTGTAGGCGGAGAGGTTCAGCGATGCGGCGATCTGCTTGGTGTCGGTACCTCTGAGGACGAGCTCGATGACATCGCGTTCCCGTACCGTGAGGTTGAATGCCGCAACCACCAACGGGACGATCTCGGCCGGTCGGGCCTCCTCGATGGTGACCACGACGTTGTCGGTCATCCCTTCTGAGTCCGACAGCGGAGAGGCGTGGAGGATGAGCCACTGACCGCTGGGGAGCTGCACCCGGCTGCGAGGCAGGACGTCGGTGAAGCCCGCCCCGTAGCGGCGGGCCGCGGCGACCAAAGCCCCCACGACGGCGTTGGGCGTCACGCCGTGGCCGCGAGTACCGAGCTCATCCAGGCGGATCTGAGCACCGGGGCTGACCTCGCGGATCGCGTCATCGGCGCCGACGATGATGACGGCGGGACCGGCCGGGGGAACGGTGGGGGCGAGCGCCAGCCGCGCGAGGATGCCCACCCGCAACCCAGTCGCAAAAGCCTCCGTCAGCGAAGCGACGAACGCTACGTCCTCGGGGCTGAACGGCTGCTCACCGAACCAGGCCATGCCGCCCCACACGCGGCCGCTGACCCTGGCGACGAGTCGCAACTCATCGGTACAACCCACCTGGGGCAGTACCAGCTCGCGCATGCGCGGCGACCGTTGCACATCGCCATCGGTCGCCTGGTGGGTACCCGCGGCGGGCACGTCGGCGCGGGCCAGTTCCGTGAAGCTCGTTGATTCGACCTGCCCGTACTCCAGGAGCCCCCACTGCTCGTCGAACTCGTCGCGGCCGGCGATCGTGCCGTACTTGAAGCCCCCGGTCAGCAGGTTCGTCGCCGGATCCAAGGTGGCCACGCAGCTGGCAAGTGAGTTCACCGACCGCCGCAGCGACTCCTCGAACTCAATGCAGAAGGTCTCAAGGTCCATCCCGCCGCGGGCCAACACTTCGACGTCGCGGCGCACGCGCTCAGCGGTCAACTCGCGGCCCACAAGCGAAGCCTCGCAGAGGGATGCGTGGCCGTACACCCCAGTCTTCTGGGGGTCAGTTGACCCGGCGCATGGGGATTTACCAGCATCGGAGCGCACGAGAAGACTCGAGGACATGGCCATCCACGATCAGTCACGGTCCACGTCATTGCCCGGCGAAGCACTGCCCGGCGTCCCTGCTGCCCATGGCGTGGTGCGATCGCTCGGGGCAGCCTGTGTGGTGGGCGGAGCTCTCGGCTTGCTCATCACCACTGCCCAGGTGGTGTACTCGTCCTCGTCTACGGAGCCCGATCACCTCTGGCGATTCCCGTGGTCGAGCGACGTCTACATCGTCGTCGGGCTGCTGTGGTGCCTCTCGCACGTCCTCTGTCTGGCCGGCCTCGTCGGAATGAGGCGTAGCGGGCACGGCGGACCCAGCCGGGCGGCTGCGGCCGGTGCGGTGCTCGCGATCACGGGGACCCTTCTGATCCTTGTCGGCGAGCTCGCCGGTCTCAGGATCGGCGACCGGGCGGAGGACTCGAACTCCGCCGTGATCGTCGTGTCCATCTACGGCGTGGCGACGTTGGTCGCTGTTGTCGGGCTGGGCGTGATCGGGCGCCAGGCCCTGCGCACCCGGTCCTGGGAGGGCTGGCGCCGCAAGGTACCGCTGGCGATGGCGGGGTGGGGGCTCATGCTGCTTTGGCTTCCGGCCACTCCGCTTGCGCCGGTCGGCTCCTTCGGGATCGATGCGCTGTTCGTCGCGCTCGGATGCGCGCTCCTCACGCACCCGGTCGCTCGCACTCGCTGAAAGAGGTGAACAATGGATGTGGCCTTCCTTGTCGCGCGAGTGATGCTCGTTCAGATGTTCATCGTGGGAGGCCTGCTGTTCCATCTCGGCCAGCGCCAGGCGGCCACCGAGGCGGCCAAGGGCGTGGGCGTGCCGCTCGCGACGATCGGCGTTCCGCTCACTGGTATCGCGAACGTCGTGGGTGGCCTCATGGTGGTCCTTGGTATCTGGGCCGACGTCGGTGCGCTGATCCTGGCGCTCAACGTGTTGCTGTTCGCGAGCTTCATGCACCCCTTCTGGAGGGTGGACGTGGAGGTTCAGGAGGAAGAGACGCAACACTTCCTCAAGGACCTGACCATCTGTGCCGGACTTCTCGTCCTGTTCTGGGTCTTCAACCAGGTCGGAAATGCGGCTCCGCTGACACTGACGGATCCGTTCTTCGGTCCGTTCTAGGGGTTTCGACGTACCTGACCGCTTGCTGGTCTGGAGATCGCATGTCCAGCAGTCCCCACCGCCGATCTGTCGGACCACGGCGGACCACGCCACCTCGTCCGGAATCCCTTGGTAGCCGGGCAAGGCCAGGCGTCCAGGGATAGGAGCCACGAGGATATTGTCGCGCGGAACCCGCGCGGCCGAGAGCTACAAGGCTGGCACCAATGGCCACACCATTTCCGACGTTTGCGCAGGTCACCATGGGTCAGTCAGTCAGTACTACGACATCTAGTCACCTGTGCACATAGAGCTCGAACTCAGAGTTCTGAGCACGAAGACCCCGAGCCTCACGCTCGGGGTCTTCGCATTTCTAGAGCTGCGTCCTCACCCCGCTGTGCGACGTAAAACAGGGCCACGACAGCCTCCCCGCGGCCTATCCACCTCTCACGTCCGTGCAGCAGACCCATCACCGCGACTCCGAGTAGAGAGATCAGTGCTCCCCCGATGTCGTAGCGGTGCGACCGGGAACCGTCGAGCGCCATCCCCCAGGCGAGGGAGCCGGCGCCGAAGACACCGCCGTAGGCGGCGAGGATGCGCCCGAAGTTCTCGCGGGCTGTGGCCGGGTCGCGCGCTGATTCAGAACCCCAGGACCGGGTGAGATCAACGATTCGAATCATCGTCACGATGTCGCAACTGACCGTTGATTGGCCCGTTCACCATGACATCTGCCTCCCACGACCGATGTAGGAGCGATGACCCGGACAAGGTTTCTGGGTCACAAACCGCGAATATGTCGGGATGACTCAAATCACAAGTGGCCCTGATCTGCGTTTCCGCAGGTCAGGGCCACTTTTCAGTAGCGGGGGCAGGATTTGAACCTGCGACCTCTGGACCTACGGTGTGCGAGCTTTCCCGATCTGACATCTTTGACCGCTCTTGCCGACGTGTGTCTTGACCTGCGCAGACGCGAACGACCAGAGGACTGGTCCCCCGATCAACTTGACTTTTGTCTGCTCGGATTTGACGGCTTGCGCTGGCGTTTTCGGGGAGTAAACGCGACACGACTCAAATCGAAATCGCCCTCACATGACGAACCCCCTGAACTGGCTTCGTCCAGAGGCGTGCCGCGTTGTTTCAAGCCGCCTCCTGGGTTGGCAGACGACCGATCGTCTGTCGCCATTGAGACCCGATCGTAGTACTGAACCCGACGCTGCGGCCTGACTTCGCGAAGCCAATCGTCGGGAACACCCGAATCTCGCCGCGACCCGCGCGGTCGCCCCGCTCAACGATCGTCGAGCGGGACGGGCAGCAGAAGGATTGGGGCCAGCAAATGAGTCGCGCACGGGCAGCGCCGGTCAGCGAATGAACGTGAACCAGTGGCGACCGGTCCGGAGGGGTTGTGGGGGTGCGGCGAGACGGTGCACGCCCACCGACCACTTGTCGAACCACTCAACTGCTTCCGGTGCATGGAATGCCACCTCATCGAAGCCGGCCGCCGCGAACCACTCCCGAATTGAGGGGGTGAGGTCGGGATCACCACGGTGTCGGGTCCAGATGACCTCTGCTCCCGGACCACACAGTTGGGGTGTCGCCTCGATGGTCCGTCGGACGTCGTCGTCGTTGATATTGCCGAAGATCCCGCAGAGCAGGACCAAGTCGGCGGGCGTCGCGTCCGCGTAGATGCTGCTATCGGCTGCGTCGGCTTGGCTCACCTCGACCCGCGCACCGAGCGCGTCAGCGAGACTGCGGGCACGCGTGGCCAACGCCGCGTCGTACTCGACCAGGAGGGCGGTGACCCGGTCCGCATCCGCACGTTCGGCGAGAGCTCCGAGCAGGTCGCGACCGTCGCCGGCACATGCAGAGATCACACGCACCGGATCCGGAGCGGTCTGGTCGAGGCGCCGGTTGATCTCGGCACGCACGGCGTTCAGGCGAGCAGCAAGCCCGGAATCCGGCCGCGCATAGGCGTCGTGCCACTGCGACCAATCGGTGTTCGTCACGTTGCCTGAGCCTACGGACGAACGCGGACGTGCTCCACTGGGACGCGCCACCGGACGGCGATGCACCGTTGCCCGATCGGCCACCGGAACGCACTCAACGCGCCTACTAGGAGACTTCTCATCAGGACCGGCGTCTGGCCAGACTCGGTTCAGGTGGCCGACGGGTGGCTCTCATAGCGGCTGCCCACCGGCGTTCTGGGTGTGGCTCTCATCTGGCATGCCGCCCGCCGGTCACCGTGACGAGGAGTGGCTCAAGAGGGGTCTGCCCAGCTCGTAGTAGCAATGCCCACCTCGTCGACTCTGTGGGTTCCTACGCATAGGCGAGGTGAGCAGATGAGCAGCACGAAGAAGAGAGTGATCATCGGGGTCGATCCCCACAAGATGTCGGTGACGATCGAGGTCGTCGACACCCACGAGCGCCTGCTTGGCAGCGGACGCTTCGACACCACCAACGCCGGCTACGCCGACATGAGGCGTTATGTGAAGCAGTGGCCCGATCGTCTCTGGGCCGTCGAGGGAGCCAGGGGCGCCGGTCGTCCGCTGGCCCAAAGGCTCGTCGCCGCGGGCGAGCAGGTCGTCGACGTGCCGGCCAAGCTGGCCGCTCGGGTGCGGCTGTTCGACACCGGTCACAACCGCAAGACCGACGCCCTGGACGCCCACTCGATTGCCGTGGTCGCGGTCCGCACAGCGGGGTTGCGGGTGGTGGTCGAGGACGGTGAGCTCGAACCGCTGCGGATGCTCACCGACCGTCGTGACGAGCTCGCTCGCCAACGGGTCCAGACCGTCAACCGACTGCAACGCCTGCTCAGCGAACTGCTGCCTGGCCAGCGCAAACGCGACCTGTCCGCCACTCAGGCCAAGGCCATGCTGGCCACCGTGCGCCCCCGCGACATCGCCGGCAAGACCCGCCGGCGGATGGCCGCCGAAGAGATCGCCGACCTCGTCGCGCTCGACGCCAAGCTCAAGAAGATCAAGGCCGAACTGAAGACCGCCGTCGTCGAGCGGGGCTCGACGCTGATGGACATCTACGGCGTCGGTCCGGCCGGCGCCGCCCGGATCCTGGCCGACGTCGGCGACGTCGCCCGGTTCACTGACCGGAACCGGTTCGCGTCCTGGACCGGGACCGCACCCCTGGACGCCTCCTCGGGTGAGCAGAACCGCCATCGACTCTCACGGGCCGGGAACCGGCGGATGAATCACGTGCTGCACGTCGCGGCGATCGTGCAGATCCGTCACGACACCGAAGGCCGCGCCTACTACCGACGCAAGATCGCCGCGGGCAAGACTCCGATGGAAGCACTGCGGTGTCTGAAGCGACGCCTGTCCGACGTCATCTACCGCCAGCTCGTTGCCGACGCCAGACGCACTCAGCAGGCAGATGACGCGGGTCCGGGAGGGCACTGCGGGGCGACTCTTCAATCCAGCGCGGCCGACTCGCACCCGCTCATCGACACTTCGGATCAGCCACTTCCCGGACCCGCACAGCCGACGCTACGCCCCAAGCCCGCCGCCGTGAAGAACCCCGTCTGGAGCACCCGTTGACACAGAGGGGTGCCAGATGCGGACGTTGTGTTTCTCGGCCGGGACGCGCCGCGTCGACCCCTACAGCCGGGCGTCAACCGCGCTGCGGATCTGCTGTGAGGCCGCGAGCGCGCCGAAGGTCACGGTGTCGACGACGAGGTCGGCAGCCGGATGAAGCCAGTCCAGCGCGGCCTGGAAGACGTCGACGTGCCTATGCCGCCATGGGCGGATGCGAGCAGGCTCTTGATCATCAGAATCGATCCGGGCGTGCAACGTCTCCGCATCAGCGTCGAGCAACACATGGAAGACCTCATGGTCCCGGTCTGCGAGCCCGGTAACGATTTCGCGCCAGTAGTCCTCAACTAGAACCGACTGCGCGGCGACGAGGTGTTGCCCTGTGAACTGGCTGATCTCGTGGGCCACCACTGGAACCAGACGACGCCAGGACGGGTACTGCTGAAAGTCGGTCACCGCATGGTCGGGCAAGTTGTTCGCCAGCATGTAGCCGACCCACTCCGGGTCGAAGTGGCGAAGCCGATCGTCGCCGCCCGTGAGGTGGCCACTGATGGTCGTCTTGCCTACGCCGAACGTGCCGTTTAGCCACACAATCACAGCGCCACGCTAGTTGGTGGGGAAGGTTCCGCGTGCGGGCCTGGGCCAGCGGCACGGGGGAGATAGCGCCCGACGGCTTGAATACACGCAGACCGCGGCAGACATCCGGACGATGGTCCCGAATGCCCACCGCGCGTCGACGCGGCAGACAATGTCGGGCATGGCTGTCGACGTTGTCGTACTGAACGGTGGGTCGAGCGCGGGCAAGACGAGCATCGGGCGGTGTCTGCAGGACCTGCTGCCTCGACCGTGGCTCTTGCTGGGCGTAGATGATCTCATCGACGTCGCCCCGTCGTCGTTGGTCTCCTACGGGCCACAAGGGCAGGTGGTCCTCGGTGACCAGTGGCGTGCACTGGAGGCCGCGTGGTCGCATGGAGTCGCCGCGATGGCACGAGCCGGTGCTGGGGTGATCATCGACGACGTCTTCCTCGACGGCGCGGTGTCGCAGCAGCGGACCAGCGAGAACCTCGAAGGACTGGAGGTGCTGTGGGTCGGTGTCCATTGCGCCCCCGACGTGGCGGCGGCTCGCGAGCGTGCACGAGGGGACCGCCCGGCCGGGATGGCAGTCGGGCAGGCGAGAGCAGTTCACCGTGGTGTCGTCTACGACCTTGTCGTGGACACCAGCACCGCCTCACCCATGGAGTGCGCCAGCCTCATCGCGGCTCGGGTGACCTGACCGCCTCGCGGCTAGGTCAGGGCGCTGGGTCGTGGGTTGCCGGATCCAATGACTACGGTTTCGAGTCATGGCGATCATCCAAAAGGCCAGCGTCAGTCCCACTAAAGCGGAGTTGCTGGAGCGCATCTTCGGTGAGGCAGTGACGGTGCTCGGTACTTACCGTTTCGACGACCCAGACGGCGAGGTCGGAGTAGAAGCGTTCATCGTGCGCTGCGGCGCCAAGACCAGGCAGATCGTGCTCACCTATCGCGGCGCCCAGCTTGAGGGGGCGGACGAAGACCTCATCTCAACGATGGAACACAGCGCCCTCGGCCGTCGATGGATTTACGACGCTACGGGCGATCCGGTCGCTGTCGCATGCTTCCGACGAGCCCTCCGAGGCGAACAGGACATGGCGGTCGAAGAGGTATGGGACAACGGGGAGCGAGTCGGCACCCGCGAGCAGACCGTCCGCCTGTCCGTCGTTCCGGGCCACTCACCGGCGGCCGACGCTGCGCCTGCGATCGCTCAGGACCTTGACCTCTCACCCGAGCACACTCTTGGTGCGTGCCTGCGTGCCGAATGGAACGGTGGCGATGGAATCGTTGCCAGCATCGGCTAGAGCCGCAAGCACTCATCTCGGCATGGGCGGATGAGCTCATCGCGGCATGAGCGCTCACCATGGCAGGTGGGCAGGTCTAGGCCTGCTTGGACCACACCGCCGTCAGCGGGGCCACCTGCGGCGGGCCGGACAGCAGCGGCTCGACGTCGCGCAAGTAGGCCGCGTAGGCGTCGGTCTCCAGGAAGCGTTGCGACGACTCGACGCTGTCGTAGACCTGGAAGGCGGTGATCGCGTCGGGGTCGGCGTCGTCGAAGCAGTAGAAGTAGGCGAGGTGGCCGGGGTTGGCGTCGACGGCGGGCGCCATGTGAGCCTCCCAGACTTTACGGACGTCATCTCTCAGGCCGGGTCGGGTCTGGTGCCGGATGAGCAAGGCGAGCTGGGTCATGACGCGATGGTGTCACCAGCCACCGACACCCCCAGGATGGGCCCGGCCACGGAAGCGTCGCCCTCGACAGCGCAGAACCCGTCGCCCTCAGGGTCGAGCATCACCGCGTGGCAGAGCGTGCCGTCGTCGGGTTTCCTAGGACTCGACTGCTCATCGACGCGACCGCCCGAGCCCGCAGGCAGATCCGCATGCTTATGTGGCATTCGGGACTTGCTGCGACACACTTGCGCGATCCCAGACAGGAACATGACATGGACTCCATCACTGCATCGTCGCCGGAGCGCGAACAGCGCTTCCGCGAGATCTTCGATGCGGTGTACGTCGATCTCCTCCGCTTCGTTAGTAGGCGCGTTCATCCGACCCACGCCGAGGACGTTGTCGGTGACGTCATGCTTGTCGCGTGGCGTCGTCTCGACGACATCCCGGAAGACCTCTCGTCGGCGCGCGCCTGGCTCTTCGGTGTGGCACGCAAGATCCTCCAGAACACCCGGCGTCGTGACGACCGGCACGATGTCGTCGCGGTCCGCCTGGCCGAAGTCGGTCACGGTTCCGCTGATGCCGGCCATCACCCTGACCTGGTCGCTCACCGAATCGACATCGCTACGGCTTGGCCGCTCCTGAGCGAGCTGCATCAAGAGGCAATCGCTCTCTCAGTCCTCGACGGGCTCACCGCGCCCGAAGCGGCCAAGGTGCTGGGCATCTCGCCCGTTGCCTTTCGCCTTCGGTTGTCCCGTGCCCGACGCGCCCTGCGACAACTCGTCGCCTCAGAAGCCGGCGGCGAGCAGTCGCTCGGCCGCCTTGCCGCCGATAGGAGCACGCGATGAGCAAGCAACACCTCCGCGACGGTATGACCATTGCCGCACTGCGCGGCCTCGACCCTGCACCGACAACGGTCCTTACCGATGCCGAACGCCAACGCGCCGACGCGGCATTCGCTCGCATCTTGGCCACACCCAGCCATGATCCGGTCCCGGAGAAGACCAGTCGGCCGCGACGACGCCTGACCCGACTACTAGTTCCGGTGAGCCTGGCCTTCGCCACCGCTGCCGCCGTCCCCGCTCTGC
This sequence comes from uncultured Actinomycetota bacterium, assembly GCA_963845815.1. Classification (GTDB taxonomy): domain Bacteria; phylum Actinomycetota; class Actinomycetes; order Actinomycetales; family Dermatophilaceae; genus Lapillicoccus. The sequence continues at coordinate 389,010 of CAWJTD010000005.1, read as the reverse complement.
TGCTCGGCGGCGACTCCGCTTTTGCGTCGTGGACGCCGACGCCCGAGCCACTCACAGGCCCGGCCGCGGCAGAGGCCGCCTCCTCATGCCGCGCAATCTTCGCGGTGCCCGACCAAGGTGAGCGGGTCGTGATCGCAGAGAAGCGTGGCGAATGGCTCTACGTGCTCCTCGCCGGTCCCGACTCGGAAGCGGCCTGCCTGATGCCCGAAGGCCTCGTAGATCAAGGGGACCCAGCGGCGGCCACAAGGGAGGGGTTCATGGGGAGCTACACCTCGGATCCCGGCGAAGCGCCGACTCTGTCTCGGAGCGGCCTCGTCGGGTACGGCGGGTCAACTAGCGTGCCTACCGATGGTCTGTGGCACTTCGGTGAAGACGAGGAGTGGGTCAGCCAGGTCGAGGGCTACGTGGGCAGTGGCGTCACAGATGTCACCGTGCACACCCCCATTGGCATCGACGTCGAGGCGTCCGTCGCCAACGGCCGGTTCGCCGCCTGGTGGCCATCGGCCAAGCCCAGCAGCGAGAACCTCGAAGTGATGGGCGCGTGGACCTACACAGTGACCCTCGCCGACGGCAGCGAGCGACAGATCGCTGGCTGAGTCCCAGGTATCCGGGCATCGGCAGCTCCGCGCACCATCAGCGGCATGTGAGTGCGTTCCTGACCCGCGGAACCTGCTGGAACTAGTCGTCCACGCGTCGGACACTTTCGAGAACGAGGGCCACCGCCGACTTCGTGTCAGTCGCGTCGACAAGCAGCCGACGACCGTCTCTGGCAACGTCCCAGGCACTCCACTCGCCGCGCTGAACCTCGTCCCACGTCGGAACCTCGTGGCCTGGGATGTCGGCCACGCGGCATTGGACTCGACGCCGGTGCTCCTCCTCATCAGGCACAACCGTCTCCACGTTCAACAACCGCGCCTGGGCCCGTCCCGCCGCCTCCTGCCATGACATGCGCGCTTCCGGAACCGGGTTCACCGCGTCGACCACGACGGTGTTACCGAGCAGGAGATTGGACACCGCCAACTCGTGAACGACGGCATAGCCTCCAACACCGACTGCAGCACCAATCCTGGCCAGCGCAGTCTCCGCTGCGTCGACGCGCAGGTAACAGGCTCCGATGCGTCGGGCCACCTCGCGAGCGATGGTCGTCTTGCCCGTGCCAGGGCGGCCCGAGAAGACGACCAGGGGCACATCGGCGCATTCAGTCGACGTATTCACCCGAGCAGTATCGGCCCTCGTCAGGACGCGTCAGCACGCACTCATCTCGGCAGATCCGCGCACTACCAGCGGCAATTCGCAGGCAGCGCGCGTACGGGCCCCGCATCCTTGTCACTCGCTATCCTCATCCAACCTTCGGCAATGGGCCGGACAAGTCTCGGGGAATCTCATGAGTGAAACGACAGCGACAACGCCTGCTTCTGCAACGGTGGACGAGGGTGCCCGATTCCGGGCCTTCACGGCGCTGGGTCTGGCCCTGGTCGCTCTCATGAATGGCGGTGTCATTGCAAACGGACTCCAGTGGCTGCTCCTCGACCGGTTCTCGGCGAGCCCTGGAGATCCGGCGTACGGGTTGGCCCTCGGAGGCGTTCCCGTGGCGATGAGCCTGGTTGCCCTGTGGTTGGCGTCCACCATCACGTCGTCGACCGACTCCCTCGCGAGGCCGCTCGCTCGCTCCAGTCAGGTGCTGTCGATCCTCGCCATCCTGGGTGCTGTCGTGCTGACGATCGCGGTTCTCACCCAACCCTGAGAGCCCGAGTGGCGGCGCCCCGTTGTCAGTCCGAGCATCGCTGGCACGCCCATCCGTATCTCGGCGGATCCGGTAAACAAGTGCCGGCCCGTTCTCGGTGTGGCGACTCGGCCGCGACCCGGTCTTCAACGGCCGATAGAAGTGGGAGGGGCCCCGTCCCGCAAGCCGAACCGCTACGGACACCTGCCGGCGGATCGGATAGGTGCGGTCCATGACGGCGCCGATCGCCGCAACAGGATCCGCCTACGGCGATGCGGCGTCGTCGGCTCGAACAAGGTCGTCGACCATGACTCGCGCCGTACGCCGTTCCGCTTGCGGGACAGGATCTAGCTGATGTGCGGGTCGGGTGGACGACCGCTGGAGGGACTGGTCTATTGACGTGGTCTCGGGTTGTCGGCGCGGCGGTGATTGGTGTTCTTGACGCGATTCTGGCAGGTCACCCCGCAGAATCGCCGGGTTCCGTTCTTGGAGCGGTCGACGTAGGCCCGGTCACACCTCGGGGCTTCGCAGACGCCAAGTCGGCCGGCGTCTGCGCTGCCGATTGCCATCGTTAGCGCGGCTGCACAGCCAGCCACCCACCCCTCCCCTAGGCGGTCGGTCGGCCCGTGGAAATGCATGTGCCAGGCCCCGTCGAACAGGTCGAGCCGCGGTTGCGGACACGTCCAACGCAGCAACTCATTCACTCTGGCGGCAGCCTCGTTGAAGTCTTCGTCGGCCACTGCCTCGAAGACCGGCCGAGCCTCAAGTGCAAACCGCTGAAGGATCGCCGCATCTTCATAAGTGACGGTCGGCGCCCGGTCCTCGCGGATCAGAGTCTGGCTCAGCACCTGGCGCAAGTAGCTTCCGGTCGGCGGGTTCGACTCCCGGCCGCCAGTCTCCTCACAGGTCAGTAGATTCACCAGGTCAGTGGCAACACGCAACAGGTCTATGACGTGACTGTCAAAACGCACTTGAGCAGTGTAACCCACCGGTCTAACCTGCTCTCGTGACCATCAAAAGTATAATAGACAGTCCGGTGGATTCTGAGCCGGTAACCGGATTGCCGCGGTCGGTGAAGGTCCTGCTGGTGGCTCGATTCGTCAACCGACTGGGCGCATTCTCGATGCCGTTTCTGGCGGTCCTGCTCGTCCAAGAACATGGCGCGAGCGTGACGCTCGCCGGCGTCGTGGTGGGGGTCTTCGGGTTGGCGACGATCCCGTCTCGCCTGATCGGGGGGCGACTCGCAACACGGGTAGGCACCAAGAACGCGGTGATCGTGGGACTCGCCGGGACTGCAGGATCGCAACTAGTGATTGCTTCTGCGCCATCGCTGGCGGTCGCCTTCGTTGGGGCGGCCCTGCTCGGCCTCTGCTTCGAGATCTACGAGCCCGCCAGTCAGGGCCTGGTGGCCGATGTGACCCCCGATCACCTACTGCCCCGCGCCTACGGTCTGTTGGGGGCGGCTCTGGCCGCAGCGGGACTCGCGGCCGGGTTGCTCGCGGCGGCGATTGGTCGCTTTGGGTTGTCGTGGCTCTTCGTCATCGATGCCGGCACGGCGATTGCTTGCCTGATACTGGTGGCCTTGATGCTGCACCCAGCCCGCCGCCCGGCAGAGAGCGAAGAGGACAGCGGCGCTGCTCATTCACCATGGCGAGACCACAGACTGTGGCTACTCATGGCCACCGGAACCAGCTTCGCGATGATCTACATGATCGTGCCGATGGCCATGCCCCTTGCGCTGGCCATAGAAGGTAGGCGGGCCTCTGACGCAGGACTGCTTGAAGCACTGTCGGCCTTGGTCGTCATCGCCGCCCAACCCGTTCTCCGGAAGACGGGCAAAATCGCGCTGCGGCTGCTCGCCGGATACGGACTTCTCGCCCTCGGGCTCGCGGTAGCCGGGCTGATGCCAGATCTGCCCGGTTACGTACTCGCCGTCACCGTCATGGGCCTAGGCGACGTGCTCCTTCTCGGTTACTCATACACCCTGGTCGCACGCATAGCACCACCCAACGCGAAGGCCCACTACTTCGCCGTCTACGGCATCACCTGGGGAGTCGCACTCACTGTTGGCCCCCCACTGATGGGTTACCTGATCGCCTTCGGTCCGCGAGCAATGTGGTTCGCCTGTGCCAGCACAATGGTGGTCACCGGCCTCGCTCAACTATGGATAACCCGGCGGCTCGTGCCCCCCACCCGCGAGTGTTGACGAGCAGGATCGCCACCGACGTCCGGTCACGCCTGCGATCCGCGCGCGGCCGTCCCGCTACGGGATCGGCTTGTGGCACGACTGGATCTGCGGTCTGCCCAGCGGCGCCATCCGGACAGACCTCCCTATCGTGGGTCCGTGACCCTGCGATTGATTGGGGCCGGCCTGCCCCGAACCGGCACGTCATCCCTACGGGAGGCGCTGAGGCACTTGCTCGACGCCCCGATCTACCACATGAGCGAAGCCTTCGCGCATCCCGAGCACGCCCCGACGTGGGTGGCCGCGATCCAGGGCGACCCGCCTGTCTGGGATGAATTCCTGGCGGGGTACGCCGCGGGGATCGACACCCCGTTCTCGACCTGCTGGCGTGACCTGACCTCGGCTTACCCGGATGCACCGGTGTTGCTGTCGCACCGCGGCAGTGCCGAGGCCTGGTACCGCAGCATGGACGTAACCGTCCTGGCCCGCACCCGCGAAATGCTGGCGATGGACGATGACGCCGACCCGATGGTGCCGCTGTTCAGGGTGATGTTCGATGACGTCTTCACCGATCCCGACGATCCCGCCGATGTCATGGCGGGCTACGAGCGGCGCCTGGGGCAGGTTCGCGCCGAGGTCGGGCCCGAGCGATTGGTCGAGTGGCAGCCCGCTGACGGGTGGGAGCCGATCTGCCGTGCCCTTGGCGTTCCGGTGCCGGACCTGCCGTTTCCGCACGAGAACACCACCGCCGACTTCTTGGCCCGCGCCGAGACGCGGGCCCGCGAGCCGTAGCGCCGTGCGTGGGACTGTCTCGGGTCGGCCTATATCGGCGCAGGGCAAGAGGACCTGGTCACACGTCGATCCCGCTTTGGTCACGCACCGCGTGACGATCCGGTAGCGGGATACGCCAAACGGATGGGCCAGGTGTCGGGTTGGCACGGATTCGATCACCGTAAAACCTGGAGGCCGCTGGCGCGCAGAGTCAATCGGGTTGCTCGAGACGCAATTCGAGTGCGTCGAGACGGTCGCTCCAGAACGTTGTGTAGGTGCCGGCCCAGTCCATCAGGTCCCGGAGGGGCGCGGGGTTGAGCGAGTGGATCCGTTCGCGTCCGAGGCGTTTTGCTCGGACGAGGTCTGCGTCTTCGAGCAGGGTCAGGTGCTTGGCGACGGCTTGTCGGGTGATCGGCAGGCTTCGGCACAGGTCGTTGAGGTTCTGCTCGCCCCGATCCCTGAGCAGGTCTAGGAGCTGGCGCCGATGCGGATCGGCCACCGCTCGATACACGGACGTGCTCACCCTTGAACTTTAGGGCAACCATATGGTTGCCTGTCAATGATCGGCCGGCCTTGGGGAGGTGACGTACGTGCACGGCAGGATCTCGTCCGCCGAGGCGGGCTACGCCCTGGTCTTTACTCGCGAGCTGGAGGCGTCCATCGGCCGGGTGTGGACGATGCTGACCGACCGTGCGGCGCGCGCCGATTGGTTGTTCGACGGCACGATCGAACCGCGCGTGGGCGGGCTGGTGGATCTGCACGACAGTCATCACGACATCGTCGGACGGGTCACTGAGTGGGAGCCGCCCCACCTGTTGGCTCTGACCTGGAGCAGCCCCGACGCCCCCGAGGGCGAGGTGCGGTTCGAGCTGAGCAGTACCGCCGAGGGTCGCTGCCAACTGCGGGTCGTGCACACAACCGGCGCCGATGCTCGGCCGCGGAGCCTGGCAGCGGGCTGGCACGCGATGCTGGAGCGTCTCCTCGTCGTTCTCGGGCTCATACCGGCGGGCATTGGTCCTGGCTTCGAACAGCTCGTGCGGGAATATCGCGACGCCCCAATCGAGGGGCCGACAATTCCGTGACTGACATCAGCAGCACGCGGCTGACTGGTCGTCGCGCCGCTGTGTTCGGTGTCGGCGTCGTCGCGCTGGAGTTCGCGGCGGCCGTCGCGACCCTGGTCGTGACGACGCTGCTTCCTGTCGTCACGCGCGACCTGGATGCCGGGGACCAGCTCGCAGTCCTGCTCAGCGGTTCTACTGTCGGCCTGTTCACCGCCATGGCTGTGGCGCCCTTGCTCCTCGACCGCATCGGCAGTCGCCCGTTCTTGGCGGGCGGGCTGGCGCTGACACTTACCGGCGCCGTATGGACGGCCACGGCGGGCGATGCGTGGTCGTTCGCCGGCGGACGGTTCGTCACCGGCTTCGCTGCCGGACTGCTCGCCGTCTTCGGCCTGTCCGCTGCCATCCAGCACCTCGACGAGCGCATTCGACTGCGCGTGATCGCCGCCTCCACCGCGATGTGGATCGTCCCTGGCCTCGTCGGTCCCGCCGCAGCCGCCGCGCTCGAGCATGTCGCCGGGTGGCGCTGGACCATCCTGCTGCCGATTCCTCTCGTGCTCATCGGCCGGCTTCTGGTGACCCGTGCCGCCCCGGAGTCCTCGAGAACCGTGACGCAGCCCGACCGGCCTACGAGACGAACACTGCTCATCCCTATTGGGGTAGCCGGATTCGTGGCGCTCACCGAGTCGCAGCTTTGGCTACTGGCTTTCTTACCGCTCACCTTGGCCGGGGTCGGGTTCGCTGCACTGATGCCTGCGGGCACCCTACGACTCCGACCTGGTGCCCCCGCCGCGATGGCGTCCCTCACCCTCTTCGGCGTGGGCTACTTCGGAGCCACCAGTCTGCTCACTCTCGCTCTCACCGACATCCTCGGAGCATCCCTAGCCCAGGCGGGCTGGACACTCGGCGCGGCGCCCGTGGCGTGGGCATTGACCACTCTGGCGATCCCCCGTCTCCGCGACCGTGGGATCGCCCCCAGCCCGGCAGCAGGACTCACCCTGACCACGGTAGGAGTCGTCGTGGCGGGAACCCTTTTCCTCACCAACGCCACGTACCCCCTCGCGCTCATCACCTGGACCGCCGTCGGGGCAGGAGTAGGCGCCGCGTACCCGACCCTCTATCTGCGGGCCACCACCCCAGACGCCGCCACCGACGCCCACACCTTGGCGTCGGCCGTAATCACGACCGAGACCTTCGGCGGCCTCGTCGGCAGCACCGCGGGGGGAGCTGGTATCTCCGCTTCCCTGAGCTCAGGCTTCGACGCGCCCACCACGTTCGGACTCGCCTACTTCGGCCTCGCCGCCGCGCTTGGTCTAGGCGTCTTTGCAGCCGTTCGGAGCGACCCATCCCCATGAATCACCCCGCGTAGGCCACAACACTCAAGGAGTCAGCATCAGGACCGCGTGACAATCTTGCTGCGGTCGTCACTCGGAGGAGATGATCGGTGACCTCGCCGCACGAGCCCTCGAAGTGGCGCCTGCGCTCGCGCCAGCGCCGCCCGCGCCCGTTGACGTACGTTGCTGGGCGTTCGCGAACGACATCGTCGTCTCCGTCCGCGGCCGAATCCCGTCGGCGGCGATGGATCGGTACCCCGAGGCCCGCGCTCGGGGGAGATCTGAAGATGCTGTCGTTTACGACTGTCGTCGCCCGATGACCGGAGGGCTCGATTTGATTCGCAACCTCCCGCAAGGCCTTCAGCCGATGTCAAGGCGAGACAGCGACATCGTCGCAGGTCAGCGGCCAGGTTTGGTCCGATGTGGGCGGCCAGTCGCAAACGATCGCACCCACGCTCAGGCCCATTGACCTGTTCCCGATGACCCACCGCGTGGAGGGCGTCGCGCTGCTGGAGACAACCGGCCCTGACCTGTCGCGAAGCGACTCGCGATGAAGCCGTAGAACTCCGCCAACCCGCTCCGGGGCACACTCTGGGCTCACCACAGACCTGATGTGCGCTGGGGGAAGCTGCCTCCGTCGCCCGTCGGAATGTGAGCTCGTCAGGCGCTCACGCAATCACCCGCTGCGGAGCTCGCCGACATCACTCCTTACCGGTTGGCGGTTCGGGGGGGAGGCCGGGGGGGGGCGTCAGCAGGCTCAGCGGAAGGCTGTGCCGAGCCGCCCACCGCGAACCGGGTCAGCGCCGCTCCGACGAGGGCGATCCCGACACAGCACCACAATGCAGCCCCGTATCCCTCGGTGAGGGCAGCGCCTGTCCCTCCGCGGTTCTGCTGGTCCGCGACCACGGCGAGCGCGGCTAGACCTACCGCGCCGCCCCCCTGGTAGGTGGTTGTTGCGAGCCCTGACGCCACCCCGGCGACCTGGTCGGACAGGCCCATCGTGCAGACCACGAACGATGACACGATCGAGATTCCCAGACCGAACGCCCAGGCCGTCGCTGGGACCCAAAAGGTACCCAGCAGCGAGTGCTCGGCGTCGATCATCGTCGCCCAACCGGTCAGGCCCGCGGCCTGAATGAGCAGGCCGGTCAGCAGCGCGTTGTGAGGTCCGAAACGTAGGATCCGCGGCGCCAGCTGGGTGCCGAAGAACATTCCGATCGGGACCGGCAAATAGATCAAGGCTGCATCCATGGAGTCGAGGCCACGCACCCGTTGCAGGAAGAGCGACACGAAAAAGAAGGTGGAGACCAAGATCGCGCCTACCAAGGCGAAGATTATGTTGCCGATCACGGTGGTGCGCCGCCTTAGGATCTCACCGGAGATCAGAGGTGCCGGTGCAACCCGCTGCTGGACCACGAAGACGGTCAGGAGTATGGCAGCGCCGACGAACGCCGCCTGGGTCGGAGCCGAGGTCCACCCCTGGGCGTTACCGCGCAGCATCGCCAGGATCAACAGCACCAGACCGGCCGTCACAGTGACCGCGCCGAAGGTGTCGATCCCGTCCTGACGGCTAGGCGCCGCCGAGGGCAACAGCTTGAAACTGAAGCCCACGACCGCGATCCCGACCGGTGCGTTGATCAAGAAGATCCACTGCCAGGCGGACGCCGCCAGCAAACCACCGAGCACCAGGCCGACTGGGGCGGCCAGACCCGCCATGCCACTAAAGATCCCGATCGCCTTCCGACGCTCAGGGCCCTCGGGAAAGATGTCGATGATCAGAGCGAGTGCGGCCGGGAAGACCATCGCCCCGCCGAGTCCCTGGAGCAGACGACTCACCGCCAGGTGCCACGGATCGGTGGCCACCGCGCACACGATCGAGAAGATCGTGAAGACCACCGTGCCTGCGATGAAGAGGCGCCGCCGACCGACCACGTCCGTCGCGGCCCCCGCCAGAAGCAGAAACCCGGCGAACCCGATCAGGTAGGCGTCCACCACCCAGGCGATGGAGGTGTAGGAGAAGCCGAGGCCGTCGCGGATCACCGGTAGGGCGATATTGACGACCGATGCGTCCAGTACCGTTAGGAACTCGATCGCTGCCAGGACGCTGAACCCGACCCAGGGACTTCTCCGCTCGCGTCCAATGGACCGGTCGTTTGGCGTGGCTCGCCGCGAGGCGCTCGTCATCGTCACTCACCCCTTTGAGGACCGGCACGGTGGTGCGACCTCGCGGACTGCCGTCGACGTCTTGACGTCCGAGCGCCGGCGAGACGCACAGACTCCGAGCGCGAAGAGAGGTGTCGGTGTCACAGCAGCGCACCGCCGGAGGTGTCGATGTGCTGCCCGGTGATCCAGCGACTGTCGTCTGAGGCGAGGAAGGCTACGACGTCGCCGATGTCCGATGGCTGGGCGACGCGGCCCAACGGCGACAGGCCAGCAACCATGTCGCGGGCGCCGTCCAGCCAGGCGGCATTCATGTCGGTGTCGACGACTCCGGGCGCCACGGCATTGACGGTGATTCCGCGTCCCCCCAGCTGCTTGGCCAAGGTCGCTGTGAAGACGTCGGTCGCGCCTTTGCTCATGGCGTAGCCGATCAGATCCGGCTGTGCGGCGCCCTGAGTCAGGTGGCTGGAGACATTGACGATGCGGCCGCCGTCACTGATTCGTGGCAGGGCGAGCTTGGTGACGAAGACGGGGGCCAGGGTGTTGACCGCCATCAGCCGCGTCAGGCTGTCGATCTCGAGGCTTTCGATCCTGCCGCCCCCGTCGGCGATGCCGGCGTTGTTGACGAGGATGTCAAGCCGGTCGGTGATCGCGTCGAACCTCTCGAAGAGCGCGATGGCTTCATGCTCGATGTCGTGCTCACCAAGGGCGGCACCGAGGGTCTCGGCCAGGCCGCCGGCCTCCTGGATCGCCGTCGCGGTCGCCTGGGCTGCCAACCGGTTGGACCCGTAATGAACCACCACGTGGGCACCCTCTGCCGCGAGGCGTTGGGAGATCGCCTGGCCGATACCGCGCCCCCCACCGGTTACCAGTGCTGTCCTGCCTTCGAGGGTCATGCCCGCCTCCACTTCCATAGGGATCGCTATAGAAGTGGAGGTTAGCACCTTCTGGAGCGATCGCTATAGAATGGGGGCCATGGCCACCACAACTGGGCGTCCCCGAGGCTTCGACCGCGACGCGGCGCTGGAAGAGGCGATGCTGCTGTTCTGGGAGCGCGGCTACGACACAGTGTCGATCCGCGACCTCACCCTTGCAATGGGGATCACGCCGCCCAGCCTGTACGCAGCCTTCACCAACAAGCAAACCCTTTTCGAGGAAGCTGTCAACGCATATGCGCACCGGTATGGCAACTACATCCGGGAGGCCGTCGATACCGAGCCCACGGCATACGGAGCCGTAGAGCGCCTGCTGACGCAGGCTGCGATCCAGCAAACCCTTCCGGGCCGCCCCGCAGGTTGCCTGATCCTCAACGGCGCCACGAACCACACCGCCGCATCCGAGGACATCGCAGCCGGCCTGCGCGCGCGGCGCGCTGAAGCAGCAGCAAGTGTGGAGGGCAAGATCCGCACCGATATCGAGCGAGGGGAGCTCCCGACCGAAACCGACGCGCATGCCCTCGCCGCCTTCGCTGTAGCCGTCTGGCACGGCCTTTCCCAACTTGCCCGGGACGGACACCACCGTCAGGATCTCGACAGCGTTGTCGCGGCTGCGATGGCTGCTTGGCCAACGGCTCCCGGCGAGCTGTAGAGGTGCACTCGGCGGTTGGTGGTGGCGCAGGGAGCCAATTGTTTGAGACGCGGTTTGGGCGCGCTTTGAATCGCTGAAAGCCGCAGAGGGACCCGACATATCGGCGTCCCAGGCGAGACAACGCTGTAGGTCAGTGGCTGGTTTCTCTCCTGGACGCGGTCGGCGGCAAGGGATCGTGCTCGCCGTCAGGATCATCGGTGTCTTCTCCATGACCCACCACGTCGAGTGCGTGGCGCTGCTCATGCGCTAACGTCGGCGCGATCGGACCCGCGCGGCGGGGTCAGTGGCGCAAGTGCGTCACAAGCACGTCGGCGAGTTCTGCGGGGGCCTCCTCGGCCATGTGATGGCCCGAGTCGATGACCGCGGATGCGACCGGATGCTGACACCAACTCTTCCACACCGCGGCGGGATCTTCGTAGAGCTCCTCCAGGTCGTCGTAGCGCGACCACGCCACCAGCGTGGGGCACTCGATCACTCGGCCCGCGGCACGGCCGTCCTCGTCGTGACGGCGGTCGACGTGGAGCCCTGCCCGGTAGTCCTCGATCATCGCGCGGACGGTGGCAGGGTCCGTGACGGCCTCCACCACGTCGGCGTGGTTCTCGTCCCCCATCGCGACCTCGTCGGGTTGGTACCAGGCAAGCGGATCCGCGTTGACGACTCGCTCCGCCTGCGGGGACGCGCCGAGAAAAAACCAGTGCCACCACGCCACACTCGCACGCTGCGGCCTGCCGCCAAACAAAAGGTTCTCCAGCGCCACGGTCGCCGCGTGGCGGCTCCGTCACGAGACGGTGGAGTACTTGGTGCTCTGCGATGCCTCGATCGTCCTGGGCTCCAGGACGGGTCGGCCACGGAGGTCACCGACGACCGCTTCACGCGAGCGACGACGTCGCTGGTCGAGGAACAACTGCGCGGCATCCGAGTCCAACGAGGATTCGTCACCGCCGACGACGTACGCCACGCCCGCCGCGCCGCCGTCGAACAAACACGCAACCGCGACGGCGGCTTCTGGTGCTGCCACACCGACCCCGGGGTTGCGCTAGCCGCGATTCACGGCCAGGTCGAGCGAGGCACCGTCCGCGCGATCGTCGCAGCCAGTGACGGCGCAACGCGCGGCCACCAGCTCCTCGGCATACAGACACCACGTGACCTCGTGGCAGCCGTGGGCACAGATGACTCCGCGGCCGTGATTGCACGGATCCGCCACGCCGAGCGGGAAAGCCACGCGCGAGACGAGCAGGGGTTCAAGCAGCATGACGATGCCACCCTGATCGCAGCGATATTCGACCGATAAGCGAGGTCACCTTGACCCCTGACCCGCCCGTCTGGAAGGTCCACATCGTGGTGGTGCCCAAGCGCCACATCGCCTCCCTCACCGCAGCCAGCCACAGGGAGCCGCCTCGCATAGGCACTTGCGCCAGGCTGATGCTGGTGGCGGCGCCCGCACAGGTCGAGCGCGCCGACTTTGAGGTGCCGTCCCGAACAGAGGCTTTCGACAAGCTCGCCCGCGCGGAGCTCGACAAGAGTCGCGCACTTCCTAGGTGAAGTGACTAGACCCGCACCTCGGCGAGACCCAGGAGCCGTCACCGGAAATGGATGGTCATCCGGCCTCATTCGCTCATGGTTGAGGAGAACTCGGTAACTCACACTGCTGGCGCGGTCGGCGGCGACTCAAGCCGTCCATGGCAGACGCTCGCGTCGGGCTTCGAGCAGGCCCGCGCCCGCGAAGACTCGCTCGATCGACTCGTCGAGTGGCCTGCACAGCGCGCATTTCTCGGCGACGTCACCGGACTCGCCGTCCTGGACGCTGGCTGCGGCAACGGGGCCAAGATTGCGCAGCTGGCCAGCGAAGGGGCCGGCGCGTCGGTCGGCGTGGACATCAGCGGGAATTTCATCACTCCGCCGCCGGGCGTCGAGCTCGTCGAGGGTGATCTCTCCGATCTGGCGGCAGTGCCGGGGCTCGCGGGCCGACGGTTCGACCGGATCCTTTTCTTGCAGTCCTTCGGGTACGCCGCGGACGGGGTCAAGGCCCTGCGCACCGCGAGCGAGGTGCTGACCGAAGACGGCTTCATCCTGCTCACCCGGACTCAGCCGATCCGGTACGCGATCGAGCGAGCGGAGCAGAACGGGACCTCTCTGGGCGAGGAGTACTTCGCGACAGAGTCATTCGCCTACCGACACCACAACTGGAACGACCAGGTGACCCTCACCAAGCGGCCGTACACCATGTCGGACCTGCTGAACACGTTCAGCGCGGCCGGGCTCTGGATCGAGGCTGCGGTCGAGCCACAGATGCCAGCTGAAGCCGCCGACCGCTATCCCCACAAGCAGGCAGTGATGAACAAGTATCTCGGCATCCTGATGTTCAAACTGCGGCCCCTCCCCGGGCGGCCGAGTCGTTGAGCGCGCCGGCTATGGGCTGCTGATGCGCCGACGGTAACCGCAGCTTCCGATCACCGCGAGCGGATCGGCCCGCGGAACCCGGATCAGATGACAGGGCACTGGAAGCGCGGGCTGCTGCCACGTCTGGCACGCTGTCGTGGTGGCATCCCCTTCCGCTCACGTGGCGGCCGAGCGGCCGTTCTACGACCGTCACGCCGCCGCTTACGACGCGCTGGTCACGGACCCAGTAGAGCCCTGGGTTGCGGCGGTGGAGGATGCACTTGAGGGGGCTGGATTCACGAACGCGCAGGTCCTGGATGCTGGTTGTGGAACGGGACGCCAGGGGGCTGCACTGATCGAGCGTGGTCACGATGTCACTTTGCTCGACGCCTCGGCGGCTCTGCTGCGGATCGCCCGGAAGCGCTGCCCAGACGCACCCGCCCTGGTGTCAGACCTGTGTGCGCCAGCCTTAACCGGACCGTTCGATGCCGTAGTTGCTCGGGGCGTGCTCAACGATCTGGTGACCGATCGCGAGCGAGCCAGTGCCCTTCGGGCCTTCGCAGGATTGACGCACGCTGGTGGTGTTCTGGTGCTCGACGTTCGGGAGACCGCCTTGTCCCGGCAACGTGCAGACGGAACGTGGCGTACCACGCATGCCGAACTGTCGGACGGCTCGCATCTGCGATTCGGCAGTCGACCGACCTGGAAGCACGGGCGCATCGTTGTCGAGGAACGCTATGAATTGGACGGCGGCCGCCACGGGGGATCTGAAGTGAGCGAGTTCCTCTTTGAGATGCGCCCGTGGGCTCGTGACGAGGTGCAGCGACTGTTGACCAGCGTGGGCTACGGACGCATCGAGATGCACCCAGGAGTGGGACGACGCACTCCGGACCGACTCCTTGTCACGGCCCGCCGCTGAAGAGGCCGGCTCTGCCGCTGTTGCGCGCGGTCATGGCCGAGACGTGGGCGACGCGCACGACCGACGTCGCCATCGCCCGCCTAGACTCACCGGATGGACTTTGCAGCGCTGGAGCGTCGACGGTTGGCGGCGATCACCGAGGGCGACGCGAGTGTGCTGAATGCTCTTCACCACGACGACTTCGTCCTGTGCACACCAAGTGGTGCCGTGTGGGACAGGGAGTTCTACCTGGGCGGCTTGATCAGCGGGGGCATCTCCTACACGACGTTCGAGCCGGTGAGCGACATCGAGGTCACAGCATCAGCAGACCTGGCCGTGCTCCGGTACCGCTCCACTATCGACATCACGATCGCAGGCGGCGGCGGTCACCTGGAGTGCTGGCACCTCGATGTCTACGTGCGCGACGGGAACAACTGGGCCTGCAAGTGGTCCCAGGCAACCGACACGATCGTCGACTAGCTGTGATGACCGGGCACGTTGGTCGAGAACCTGCGACGACACGATCTGATGTCGTAGATGAGTGAAGACCTCCCGATGTGGAGTGGAGCTGTCTAAGGAACCGCTCCACGACCAGGAGGTCTTCGTGTCCCACGCTACCCACTCCAACGCCGCTCTGACGCCACGTGCCCGACTGCGACTGGCGCGGCTGATCGTCGATCACGGCTGGAAGCCGGCCCGAGCGGCCGAGCGCTACGACGTGTCCTGGAGGACCGCTGCGAGTGGGCGGCCCGCTACCGCGATGAGGGTCCCGCGGGGATGTTCGATCGGTCCTCGGCGCCGCATCGCCAGCCGAACCGGACCCCGGCGCCGGTGGTCCGCAAGATCGTGCACCTGCGCTGGAAGCACCGGCTCGGCCCGGTCCAGATCGCCGACCGGCTCGGAATGCAGGCCTCGACCGTGCACGCGGTCCTGGTCCGGTGCCGGATCAATCGGCTCACCCACATCGATCGCGCCACCGGCGAGTCGATCCGCCGCTACGAACACGAGAAGCCCGGCGACCTGATCCACGTCGATGTCAAGAAGCTCGGCCGGGTTCCCGACGGCGGCGGCTGGCGTTACGTCGGACGCACCCAAGGCAATCGCAACCGCGCCGCGACCCCGGAACTGGCGCGCAACAAGTGGAGCCACCCGCTTTCGGGAACCTGCTACCTGCACACCGTCATCGACGACCACTCCCGGGTCGCCTACGTCGAAGCCCACGACGACGAGACCAAGGAGACCGCAGCAGCCGTGCTGCGCAACGCGGTCGCCTGGTTCGCCGAGCGCGGCGTGACCGTGCAACGGGTGCTCAGTGACAACGGCGGGGCCTACCGGTCGTTCCTGTGGCGCGACACATGCGCCGAGCTGAGCATCACACCGAAGCGGACCCGGCCCTACCGGCCCCAGACCAACGGCAAGATCGAGAGGTTCCACCGCACCCTGGCCGAGGGCTGGGCGTTCAAGAAGTTCTACAACTCCGAATCCGCCAGGCTCGCCGCTCTGCCAGCATGGATCCACGAGTACAATCACCACCGGCCCCACTCGGCCATCGGGAAGCGCTCACCCATCACCAGGTTGGACAACCTGGCTGGACATCACAGCTGTCCGACGCTGCGCGTGACGTCCACCAGAGCAGTGCACACGAGAACGTGGAGGGGACGAGGCAACTCGTGCAGCTGCACCGCCTCATCCGCAGGTTCTACGATCAGCCGACCCAATGGTGTCGTCGAGTCCGTCGCAATCAGACCCCGAGTTCCTGATGCAGCTCGCGGGCGAGCGCGCCAACTCGGATTCGCCAGCCTCGATGAGGCCACCTCGCAAGTCCCACCGTCCGGGTTGGCCCGCCTCTCCTGGCCGCGAATCACGCTCATACCGCATAGAACGCGCCCGCGGCCACTCGGCTCTGCCGCTGTGAGGTCACCTTGCGAGCGCTCAGGTGCGACGACCTGAGCGCACGCAAGCGCAACGGACATTGGAGCAAGTCGACCATCGTGCGTTCGGTTCGGCATCGTTGCTTGTACAGCTGATCAGCGCAAGAATGTGAACCAGTGACGACCGATCTCGAGAGCTTGTGGCTCCTTAGCGAGCCGGTGCACGCCCACCGACCACTGCGCGAACCGCTCGTCGCCCTCCGGTGCGACGAAGGCAACCTCGTCGAAGCCAGCTGCGGCGAACCACTTCCGGATAGAGGGGGTGAGGTCGGGATCACGGCGGTGCCGGGTCCAGATCACCTCGGCCCGCGGACCACAGAGCTGGGGCGCCGCCTGGATGGTGGCCCGGACGTCGCTGTCGCTGATATTGCCGAAGATGCCGCAGAGCATAACCAGGTCGGCTGGCGCGGAGTCCTTGTAGATGCTGCTCTGTGCAGCGTCGGCCTGGTGCACCTCGACCCGTGCATCAAGCACGTCAGCCGCAGCGCGGGCACGGGCGGCCAATGTCGCGTCGTACTCGACCAGGAGAGCGCTGACCCGGCCCGCATCCGTACGCTCAGCGAGGGCGCCGAGCAGGTCGCGACCGTCACCGGCACACGCAGAGATCACATGCACCGGATCTGGAGCGGTCTGGTCGAGGCGTCGGTTGATCTCGGCACGTACTGCGTCCAGGCGGTCCGCCAGCCCGGAGTTCTCTCGCCCATACGCGACATGCCACTCAGACCAGTCGGTGTCCGTCATGCATCGTGAGCCTACTAAGGAACATTGGACCAAGCGCTCTGTCGGCCGGGGTCCACATCTGTGCCGCAGTCCATCGCCAGGGGAAGCTTCAATTTCCGCAGCTCTTGCCGCTGGACCTCCCCCGAGCAGGTCCTCAGGGGATCGGTCTGTCGGTGATCGGCCGTATGTTCAGGGTCGGACCGAGGCGGAGGATGGGCTAGCGAGGAGTTGCGGTGAAGATCGACGACACGATCGCCCTCATCACTGGTGCGGGTGCAGGCCTTGGCCGTGAGTTGGCAGTGGCATTCGCTCGTGCAGGAGCGAATGTCCTGATCGCTGACATCGACTCTGGGGCAGCAGAAAATGTGGCCGCCTCGGTGCGCGCCGAGGGCCGGCACGCCTGGCCTGTGCTGGTCGACCTGTGCGACGACCAACAGGTCGAGGCGCTCGTGGCCAAGGCCGAGACCCTCGGGGGGCCCCACGTCCTCGTCAACAACGCCGGCGGCTGGGGCACCGGAGACCAGCAGTTCCCGCTCTCGCCTCGCGCCGAATGGAACGCAGTCCTGGACCTCAACCTACGCGCGCCGATGCTGCTGACCCAGCTCTGTCTGGAGCCGATGCGGCGCGCCGGCGGCGGAGTCGTGATCAACATCGCCTCCAGCGGCGGCACCGGGTACGCCGCCTACGGCTCACCGGAGTACGGCGCCGCCAAGGCCGGCCTGATCCGACTGACAGCATGCCTCGCAAGGCTGCCCGCCACCCACGGCGTCCGAGCAGCATGCGTTGTCCCGGACTGGATCGGCCTGGGTCGCGCTCACGAGCAGTTAGCGGCGATGCCCGCAGAGGAACGGACAGCGACCCCGCCCCTGATCCCACCCGAGGATGTCGTCGACGCTGTCCTTGACCTCGTCCGTGACGACACCCGATCCGGCAGCGTCGTCGAGCTGTGGGGCGGCGAGCGACCTCATTTCGTGCCCTCAACGCAGAGAAGCTTTCGCTAGTCCTGTAAGTCCAATGCCCTACGACAACGATCCGGGCGCAGCAGCCAAGCAGCCGAGGCCGTACCGGAAGGGATCGGGTGCGGGACGACAGGCTCGGGCAGAGGTCTCACCGCTCGCGACAGCGTTGGCGGGTCAGCCGGTGGTCCTTGTCAGGGAGTCATGTCGGACCTTCCGGAAGGGTGACGCGGCCAGCAGCACGACTGCGGCGGCGAAGACGATGGCGGCAGCGACCAGGGCTGAACGATTCCCCGCCTGAACGGCGAGCAGGCCACCGAGCGGCGCGACGACCACGATGACGGCACGGTTGAACGAGCGCATGGTCATGTTCGTGCGGGCCTGCAGCTCGTCGGGTGTCAGGGATTGGCGATAACTCATCTCGTGGGAGTTGCCGAAGCCGAGGCCAAACCCGTAGCAGGCCTGACCAAGCCCAAGAACGGCCGCTGCAGCCCACCCGCTCGTCCCCACGCCCGCGAGCACCATCAGGACGACCCCCACAGTCGTCACGATGTGCGCGGTGATGATGGCACCACCGGTCCCGAGCCGTCGGCCACCGGCGCTGGTGGTGCTGGCGCCGATGACGCCGCCCACCCCGACGAGTGCGGTCACGAGACCGAACTGCAAGGGGCTCAGTCCCAGCGTGATCAGGGCATAGGGCGCGACCACGGCGCCGAGGATGGCGTTGGCCGCGAACCAGACATGGGTGGCGGTGGCCAGCCTGGCCAGTCCCGAGCCTCGGTAGACCCAGATGACTCCCTCGCGTATCTCGCTTCGGATGTTCGGTGTCTCGGTGGGCCGAGGCGGGGGCTCGTCCACGCGCAGCGTGAGGACGGCAACGGCCGAGAACAAGTAGGTCACGGCGTCGACCAGGACCGCCAACGGGGCACCGATCAACTTCACCAGGAGCCCAGCCACTGCTGGGCCGGCGGTCTGGGCGACGGCGTCCGCGCCGTCGATGCGCGAGTGGGCACGTTGGAGATGCTCACGCGGCACGAGCCGGGGAAGGAACGACTGCGATGCCGCATCGTTGACCAGCGACGCCGTCCCGTAACCGGCCACGACCAGGAGCAGCAGGGGCATCGACAAGACTCCGGCTGCCCAAGCGAGCGGGATCGAGATCAGCAGAGCGGCCCGGGCAAGATCCGTGGCGACCATGACGGGCCGCCTGCGACGGCGGTCGACGAGCGCGCCCACCACCAACCCCAGCACCAGGTACGGCAGCCAACGAGCCGAGTTGAGCCAGCCGACGTCTTGCGCACTGCCGTCCAGAGTGAGGACCACAACCGTCTGCAGCGCCAGCAGGGTCACATACGTCCCGAAGGACGACACCGCCTCTCCCCACCAGAAGCGAGTGAAACCACGCGGCGGGAAACTCGGCGTGGGCTTGCGGTCGCTCACGGCGCCATCCTCGCAGTGCAGCGGAGAAGCCACGTAGGCGCCATCCTCACACGCCCCAAGCCCGTCGGCGACGCCTCCTGCCGATTCCGGTGCTGACGCGTCCCGAAAGCCAATCCCCTGCGGAATAGCCCTGGACGTCTAATCCGGCCGGCAGGGACGTACAGGTAGCGGGTCGTCGTTGCGCCACCTCATGTTGGCCGGGCCTAATGCCCGCCCGTCCGTTTCCGGTGCTTGCATCCCGGCCAGCAGCATGGCCGGCGCTGGCCATCCTCGAGCTTCTCCTCGGCGATGCGGATGCGGCGCTGACGGGTCGTCTCCTGCTTAGCGTCCTCGACCCAGCAGATGAACTCATTGCGAGCCAGGGGCGTAATGTCCTTCCACGCGGTGAGTGCCGTGCTATTGCCGACCAGCGCCTCGCAGAGGTCAGCGGGCAGTGGATGTACCACTCCACCGGGCACTTCCTGGCTGGTCTCCAGAGCGGCCGTCGGGCTCTCCGTCGGTGTCATGTGTTTCTCGATTCTAGGTCGTGAGTCGAGCGTGACGCGGGTTCAGCTCTCGGGCAGGTCGGCGAAGGCCTTCTTCACGTCGCGGTACCAGCCGAGGGACTTCGTCGGGTGTCGCCAGCGACCCTTCATTGCGTCGCGTGCTGGCTGGTGGGATGCATCGCCGGCCTTCTCGGCCTCCCGGAGGTGGCGGTCGTGGGTCTTGATGACGTGGTCGGCGGTCTCGCCTCGGTGCTCGAGATCGCAGGGTCCTCCCAACTGGCGGCAGGTCATGGTCTTCATGGTCTTCATGGTCGGTGCCCTCCCGGAGCGTGCAAAGATTCGGTTGATCGATTGACTGACGATCGGCGTGCGCAGAGTGTGACGGGCGGCCGACTCAGCCGCCTCGTTCATGCCGGTCGCGGCGCGACACCCGCGCGAGGACTTCCGGTTCGGCGCGGAACGTGATGCCGCGGACCATGCCGTCGATGACGGTGAAGTCAAAGACGACCTTCGCCTGCCCCCGGTCGAACCACGCGGCCGCGGGCCGGTCGTCCACGTACACCGCGAGCGCGGCGTGCGCACTGCCGTTGAAGAACGTCGCCACCTCGCGACGGCCGTCGATCCGCTCCGGTGTGCCCGCCAGGGCCGCGGCCTGGTCCGCCGTCACGGTCGCGTCCGGGGCTAGGAGTCGCATCAGGCGATCGAACTCGCCGTTGCGCGCTGCCGCCATGAACGCGTCAACGACCTCCCAGTCGGACAGCTGGTCTTCGGGCGCCGGTTGGCGCACTTTGGCACGGGCCCGGGAGGCGAGCTTGCGGGCCGCCACCGGTGTGGTGTCGAGGATGGTGGCGATAATGGGAAATTCGAACCCGAAACTGTCGTGCAGCACGAACGCCACCCGTTCCTGGGGCGAGAGCCGATCCAGCACCACCTGCAGCGCGATGCCGACGGTCTCCGCGAGCGAGACCTCGTCCGCGATGCCGGGCGCGACCTCATCCACCTCAACCTCGGCAGTCGGTACCGGTGTCCGGGACCGCAGCCGGTCTAGGCACAGCCGGGTGGTCACGGTCGTCAGCCACGCCGGCAGGCTGTCGATACCAGTATCAGTCCGTTCCAGCCGAAGCCAGGCCTGCTGGACGACGTCCTCGGCCTCCGCGTGGTCATCGAGCACGCGCGTGGCGAGGCGCACCAGGCGTGGGCGCTCCGTCTCGAAAATCTCCGTCTGACCCATATCGACAACCCCTTCATCTCGCAGTCCTTGACTGGGTGACGAGCGAGCCGTCGTCACTGTGACCAGGCGGCGCTGCCCGCGACCGGGCCTGGCCCATTCGGTCACTCGCCAAACGACCATGACGGTCACCGTGACGAGTCGACAGCGCTTCGGGTTAAGGATCAAGCGTAGGAAAGGTCGCGCAGTCTCGGAGGGCGTTGCGGGCTGAGCCGGACCAGTCGAGTCTCGACGTCGTCAAGCGGCTCGCGAAACCGGGCGGGCCACTTGCCCGGGTCGTCACCGAGGTAACGCGCCAGCTTGCGGACGGCACGGTCGCGCTCCAGCGGCACGACCACGGCAACGCCCTTGACGCTGACCTGCAGCACGGTGCCAGTCGCGAAGTCGCAGGTGTCGATGACCAGCGCGACCGTCGGGTCCTCGGCCAAGCGCTGCGCGAGAGCACTCCAGGCTCCGGTGAGCCACCAGAAGTGCCCGTCCTCCCACAGGAACCAGACAGGGCGCACGGTGGGTCCAGACGTCGCTACTCGAGCGACGAGTGGCTGAGCGAGGTAAGCGGCGACGTCCTGCACAGGGCAGCATTGTGCCTGATGGCCGTCGCCCCGCGAAAGGCCGCAGTCGGCCTCACGCACCATGAGGCTGAGCCGGCGCTCCTCATCCGACTGCTCGCGAGACTAGCGCGTGGGCTTGTCCGCGGCCCTGGCGCTTGCCGCGGGAGCTTGTGAGACGACGTCTCGTGGCTACGGGTTTAGAGACGGGGCATCGATGCTGAGCCGTGGGCTCGGGAGCCGACGGTGCCGCAAGCCAATCCCTATTCGAGGCAGAACTCGTTGCCCTCAGGGTCGGCCATCACTGTGAGCTCGTCGTACTCGTGGACGACGCTGGCTCCGAGTGCAATCAGCCTGTCGCGCTCTGCCGCTCGGTCAGCGATGGGTCGAAGATCAAAGTGCTGGCGGTTCTTCGCGGTCTTGGGTTCGGGTACGCGGACGAACCACAAACTTGGTCCGCCCCAGCCGGCCGGCTCGACCCAAGCACGATCGACCGTGCTGTCCTCGTCGACGTTGGAGCCGAGTGCTTCCGCCCAAAACTTGGCGACGCGGAGCGGCTGCTGACAGTCGAAGGTCACCGACTTGATGAAGGACGTCATGCCGTCACGGTAGATCCCGTCGAGACCCCAGGCACGCCCCGGGGATCAGCGACAGGACCCGCCCGGGACCAGCGCAGCGACGAGACCGCACCGGGATTGTGCACCGGCACTCCGCGCCAGTGCGGCAGTCGTACTCACCGTGAGCGCAGCAGTTCGACAGGCCGTGTGCTCGGTGGTCTTGCAGCAGCACGGCGACTTCGCCCCGGCCATCCGTAGCGAGCGACGCGCCCGACGGGCGCGAACCCCATCAGCCGGACGGCGTGCAGCACCAGCAAATCCGCCGACGTGCCCGGTGCTCATCCCCGCCATTCCTCGGCAAGGACCGCGTAGGTGTAGCCGTCGACCCAGCCGAGCTCGGCGTGGAAGGAGTCCTTGACGCCGTGCTGCTCGCGCCGCATCCCCAGCTTCTCCAGCACCCGCCACGACGCCACATTGTCGGCGAAGCAGCCGGCCTGGACCCGACGCAGCCCCAGCCGGCCGAAAGCATTCGCGAGCGCCGCGCGTGCCAGCGCCGTCGCGATGCCCCGGCCCGCGTGGTCCGGGTGCACAAAGTAAGAGAGCCGCCCCTCACGGCCGACGAACTCCGCCTCGTTACCCGACTGCCCCATCCCGTCGACGACCCCCAGGGTCGCCTGGCCGACCATCACGCCGTCGAGGACCGCCACGACCCGGTGGTGGTCGTGGTCGTCGTACGCCGCCCAGTCGGCGACGTACTCCTCGGTGTCCTCGATGCGCTGCTGCAGGAACCAGCGGGTTACGTCGGGCCGGTGGCGCCAGGTCAGGAACTGCTCGGCGAGCTCGGCCGTGGGGGAGGTGAGCTGGAGCCCGGGGATCGTCACGTCGGGCGACTCTAGCTCGGCGAGTAGACGATGGTCACCCAAGCCGCGCCGTCGTTGACGCGGGCCCCATGCGCGGGGCGTCGCGCCCCACTCGGTGCAGCGCAGGTAGCGGCCGCCGTCGTCGGAGAAGGCCCCGGCCGCAGCGCACCTACCGTGGAGACGACGTGGCTTGCGAGTCCGTCGGCTGCCGAGAACCCAGCGCCTGGGGCGACCTCTCATCGGCTAGCCGAACCCTCAGCAGCCGCCACCGTCGTTCTGCCGGCGAGGGACGTCTGCGTCCCGCGGAGGTGTCGGGTGCGGGACAGCAGCACCGATACGGGATCCGTTTGTGGAAGTCGGGCGCATCGCGGCATGCCAGGACGTCCTTGTCCAGTTGGTCTGGCAGAGTCTGGTCACGTGCTGCGGACTGTGCTGTTTGATCTCGATGACACCCTCGTGGACCAAGAAAGTGCGGCGAACGCTGCGGTCATTGACTGGGCAGCGGACCACGGCATCCACGATGTAGAGGTGCCTCAGCGTTGGGGGGCCATCTCCGAGGTGCACTACGGGCGCTATCAGCGTCGGGAACTATCGTTCGCTGAGCAGCGCCGTGCCCGGGCGCGTGAATTCTTGGCGCTCGATGTCAGTGATGACGACGCTGACGCCATCTTCGCGGGTTACCTCAGACGGTACGAGGCTGGTTGGATGCTCTTCGACGACGCTCTCCCGGCGCTCCGGCGTGCCCGATCTGCCGGGCTAGCAGTCGCGATCTTCACCAACGGCGACGAGGGTCACCAGGCTCAGAAGCTGCGCCTTCTCGGACTGGAGGACGAGGTCGACACGCTCATCGCGTCGTCGTCTCTCCCCGCCGGGAAGCCTGATCCGCGGGCCTTCCATGGGGCGCTAAAGCGGGTCGGCGCGCAGGCCCAAGAGGCTGTGATGATTGGCAACAGCCTCGAAAAGGATGTTCGTGGCGCGCTGCGAGGCGGCCTCGAAGCGATCCTCATCGACCGTCGTGGAGAACATGTTGAACTCGACGTCCGAACTGTGATGAGCCTCGACGAGGTGAAGTTCGACGCCATGTCTCACCCTCGGCCCTGATGTAACACCAAGCTCCCAGCCAGCTGTCTCGGGCTGGTCGGGCTCACTATCCGCTGGTGCGCACCGCTGCGCGGCACGGAGGCTCCGGCAAGTCGACCCTGTCCGAACGGCTCGGCTCCGACCGGGGACTAACCCCCGATCAAATCGTCTCCACCGACTGCTTCTACGCCACTTGGTGCGGTCCGGACACGGGGATGTGGGAGCAGCACGACTGGTCGATGCTCGAGATGCTCATTGGGGACGTCCGCGGGGTTCCTGTGCCCGATCGGCTCCGGTACGCGTACCGGTGGTGGACTGGCGAGACCGGTGTCGAGGACCAACCCATGCCGCCGGTCCTGATCATCGAGGGAATCAGGCTGTTCCATGCGGGCACCCGCGACTGGTTCGATCTCGCAGTTTGGATCGACATGGACCCGCTGGCCGCGGGCGCCCGCGCGAAGGCGCGCAACGTTCTACAGGGCGACGACCAGAGCGAGCTCGAGCTCTGGGACACGAAGTGGATCCCGGAAGGCCACCAGTACGTCGCGGAGGTGGGCCCGGCTCACCTGGCCGACTTGATACTGCCAGCCGGGGGTGACAGCGCAGGCCCGACGCGGCGCTGACGTTTCCACCGCCGGCCACGAGGAGTTTGAGCACCCGACGCCTTGATCTCGCCGCCCAATCAGCGCCGCCGATAGGTCATGTCCCACATGAGGGAACCACGTACAGGAGCCGGATGCCCCAGCGCCGGCGTCGAGTTTGGTCACCGCACGCGGGTCCCTTGCGGGACGGTGAGCGGATGTTGCTTGCTGTCGCCACCGGATGAGTCGGCTGTCCGCGAGCGGTTGGGCTTACGAGACGTCCGGACATGTCTGCGAGTTCAAGGTTTCGGTGCCGCGTTTCGGTTCTGCTTCAGAGGTCGCCTAGCGCGAAGATCGATTCGATCTCCTCCCGTAGGCGAACGTGGTCGAAGTCGACGAACTCATACGAGGTAGCGAGCCGCGAGGCGAGCTCGGCGAAGATCAACAACGTCTTTCTCAGGGCGGAGGCGCTGTCAGCGGTGTCGAGGTGACCCCAGCAGCCGTGAAGAGCCTCACGCACATCCGGATCCATCCACTCGTTCATCCGGGTGCCGAGGTAGCGAGTGTCGTAGTCATGGCCATAGCGAGCCTGGTGGTCCCACTCAATGATTCGTAGCAGCTCCACCTTCAGGTCGTTGTCGCGGAACTTGGCCGCCCACAGTTCCTCGCGTACGAGAGCCTTGGCCAACATGAGCGCGGCTGCGTACCCCCAGTTCGCCGCTTCGTCGAACTCGTTCTGGGTGGGCGGTGCCGAGGTCCCCATGGCGTCTCGTATCGAGCGTCCGTGACCGTCCTTATCGAGGAGCACTTCATACGGCCTGTCGTATGGCGCAGCCTTGAGCCGGTCAGCGGCGATGAGGGTGAAATCCAGCTTCCCGCCGGCGTAGTACACCAGCCTCGTTGGATCACCGTCCGGGTTCTCCAGGCGCTCAACGACAAGGACCTCTCCCAGTCTTTCCCACCAAGACTCGTCTGAGACCAGTCCTTCGACGTTGGTGGTGTAGAGGTTGATGTCGCGGTCTGAGAGTGGATGTGCCGTTCGAGATCCTCCCGAACCGGTCAGCACAAGGGCACGGACGTCGTCGTTGTCGTGCGCCCACTTCAGAAGACCGGCAAGGGTGTGCTCGTAGTCCATGACCATGAGTGAAGTTTGTCAAAGGCTCGGCTGAGCAGTTCACGAGGAGTCGCTGTCCGGACATCAGTGCGATGAGGCGACAGAGAGCCGCACACGGATCCGCTTGCGGCCTAGCGAGGACTTGTCGGTGGGCGCTCAACTCGAGGTGTAGCCGCGGCAGTCAGGGTTCGATCTACGGGACTACCGCTCCCTCACTCGCGTCGGAGAAGGCGACCGCCACAGCTGCGCCGCGACTACTGCGCAAGAGGCGGGTTCAGAAATCATGGACCGCTTGAGGTCGCAGTGCGAGCAACGCCGCGTCCAGGGCGTTGGTCCGCTGCGTCGGCGGCAGCTGAGGTGACTGCCCGAGGCCGCAGCCTCAGGCTGTGCGGGTACTCCTCGAGCGCGTGTGCGAGCAGCCCGACTGATCTTGCGGTGGTGAAGATGATCTCGCCCGTGGTGGCCGGCAATCCGCAGATCAGGGTGAGGGCTGCCAGGGCGAGGTCCACGTTGGGGTACGCGCCGAGCTCGCGAGCGGCGCTGATGGTGAACCGTTCGATGTCGTGCGCTGCGGTGGGGTCCAGTCGAGCGACAAGGGCGAGGATGATCTCCGCCCTGGGGTCAGGTCCTCGGTAGACCTTGTGTCCGAATCCGAGCGGTCTGGGCGGGAGTTCGCCGGATGAGAGCCACGAGCGAAGCTGCTGCGCAGCGATGGTGCTGGCTCCTGCTTGCCGAGGGCCGCGCATAGCGGCGGACCCGGCCAGCAGGACCATCCAGGGGTCGGCGTGGGTGCCGGCGGCAGCTCGGGCAGCCATCGTCGAGGCGGTCAGCTCGTGATCCATGAGGCAGACGAGCGTCACGCTGAGCGCGTGGTGTTCGTCGGATGTCGGACTTCGCCCTGTCGCGCCGATCCACAATGCGGTCGCTACGTCGTGGTCGACGGTGACCGGATGTTCGGCCGCGGCGCTGGTCATCAAACGGATCGCGGCGCGCCCGACCTCAACAACGTGCTCGAGGGTGAGGTTGTGCCGGGAAGAGTCGTGAGCGGCGCCGACTGTGAGCGCGAGTTGCATGCGATCCGCCGGTAGTGGCATGTGCTCGGCGAAGGTGAGGGCGACACGGGATGCTTCCGTCATTTCGGGCCGGAGGGCCCATGACGAGTAGTGATGGGGAACCTGCCACAGCATGTCGGCGGCTTGCTCGAAGGAGCTGTCAGCGGCTAGTTGCGCGATGTCATGGCCACGGAAGCGCAGTCTGCCTTGGGGATCGAGCTGGGTGACGTCGCTCTCGAGCAGGATCGCCAACGAGCCCGCCGAGGTTCTGGCCCTGGCACGAGCCAGGGCCAGCACCTCCTCACGGTCGAAGTGGGAGACGCGCCGGCCTCTGGCGTCGATAGCAGTGGAGCTGGTGAGGACGCCGCGTGAGACGTAGGCGTAGATGGTCGAGAGCCGGACGCCCAGCACGTCTGCGGCCTGCGCGGAGGTCAGCACGGTTGACCTCTGGTTCCATGATTGTCCACTTCTGACCTAACCCTCTCTTGGTCCTCAAGACCGCCATTATGCGATCCACGTCAGGGCTCGCCCGTGGCCATTCCCGAGAGCTTGAGCCTGGCCATCGAGCGAGAGGACGAACAAGGTGTCTGGAGTCGGTATCGACTGCGGGAGGTCGACGTCGACTACGCCGCGTCCTTCGTAGCTGATCCAGTGTCCAGCAGACGCGAGGGCCGTTGACGCGAAGCGCCGACGCTCCTCGCGGTCGTGCAGGTAGTTGAGCACGGCGCTGTGGAAGATGACCAGTGTCGCGTCGGCGGGGGCGGCTGCGGCAAGCGCTGGCAGCAGCTCGTTGAGGTCGCCGCGCTCGATACGAACTGGCTCCTCCGCAGCGATCTGGACAGCCGACCTGAGGCGCGTACGGCGGTCATCCTGTTCCGGCCACACCAACGTCTCGAGCCACTTCATGGCGTCGGGATCGCGGGGGTCCAGCGGGTTCAGGTCGATCCCGGCCCGCCACACGATTTCGGGCACCCTGCGGCTCAGCGGGACGGGCCCGTCGATACTGCACGGAAGGACGACGCGGCTCGGTCCCTGCTCTGGGTCCACATCCACGCCGTTGCTGTACCGATAGCTGTAGCGGTCGGGGTACAGACACAGCCCGGCGGCTGCCCCTACTTCGAGAAGCGCGAGTGGGCCGGTCAGCTGTTGGAGGATGGGCAGCAAGACGGCGCACCGGCCCGGCTCATTCGTCTGAGTGGTGCGTGATTGGATAATGGCCCTCACGCGATCCCAGTCTGCCAACATGACATGTCGAAGCGCGGCGAACGAGCCCGGCTGCGCCCCACACCAGCGCGCTGCGGCGAAGACCAGGTTGGGCTGCTGCTGGGCGACGGTCAAGGTGCTGAGCAGCCTCAGCACCTCCTGGTCCTCCGCGACACCCGTAGCCCAGATTTCATAGCACGGCGACTGACCGTGAGCCTCGACCTCTGCGAACCGGCGGTACCTGCTTGCGATGGCTTGCGTCATGCCGTCAGCCAACTGGGTCGCCGTGCGATTCCACCACGTTGACGCAGTCAACCCATGTCCCGTGAGCCGATCCTCTTGCGGCACGTCGGAACCGGCCGCCTTCTCGGTTGGCCGAAAGGTGCATCACACCGCCGCCATTGCGCTTCCCCAATCCGTGCAGAAGACCCAAGAGTCGACGTGTGACCGAAGCAAATGCAAGCCCCCGCCGGCGAAGCGCTCAGCGCTGATGACAGACAATTCCGCTGTTGTGTCGCGTCTCGCCAGTACCTTGGGCCAATGACAGAACCGTCGCAGTACGAGCTTGAGGCGTGGAGTGACATCCAGGCGTTCAGAGGACGCCAGGTCTCCCTCCGTATGGGTGAGGTCGGCGAGAGGGTCCTCGACACCACCACCGCCGTTGGTGATCGGGCAACGAAGTACCTTGAGAGTCACCCCCAGGCCCAAACAGCACTGAGGTTGGGGCAGGGCGCTGCGACCAAAGGCACGCAGATCGTCAGCGTTGGGGCCCGTGCCGCCGGCGCCGCCCTTCCCGGCTGGGCTAGCACTGCAGCAAGTTCAGTGGGGCGGACCACAGGTCGAGTCTCCAGGGCTGGTCTTTCGCCGAAGCGGGTGGTGGCTAAGCACGTCAAACGCGGCCACGACGTCTCAAGGCTGCGTGATCTTCGGCGCCTGGATCTGCAGCAGATCGATGACGTGCGCGGAAGGGCAGCGAGCTGGTTGTACCCGGCCGGAGCTGCATTGTCCGGCGCAGGAGCGGGATTCGTAATTTCTGGCGGGGAGCTGGCCACCACCGTGTCCGGTGGTGCCGCAGCGGCGCCGTCGGGGGCGGCAATAGCGGGCGCGTTCATTGGCGACGCGGCAACCGTTCTCGCTCTCGGGTCCCGCGCCGTGGGCCGCACGGCCTTGCTGTACGGCTACGACCCGGAGTCACCGGCGGAGAAGGTCTTCATCATGTCTGTGGTTAATGCCGGGTCGGCGGTGTCGTCGGGCGCGAAGACGGCTGCGATGGCCGACATCTCGAAGCTCACTCAAGCTCTGGTGCGTGGCAAGACGTGGAAGGTGTTGAACGAGTCCATTGTCTCGAAGGTCGCCCAGGAGTTCGCAAAAAAGTTCAGCTTCCGCCTGACCAGACAGGGACTCGGAAAGGTTGTCCCCGCTGCCGGGATCATTATCGGCGGCGCGCTGAACTGGGCCACCCTCGAAGGCATCGTGGACGCTGCTGACATCGCCTATCGGCGACGGTTCCTTCTGGAGAAGTACCCCCAGTTGGGTGACGGTGACACGTTCGGTACGGCCGCTCCAGTTCTGGGCGAGATCGCCGACGATGCCGACATGGAGATCAGCGTTATCGACCAGATCGCAGAGGCCGGTGGACCCATTTTTGAGTGACGACGCGCCAGCAGTCATCGGCCGACGCGTTGGACGGAAAGTGCACCCCTGGGACCGACGCGTGGCCGGCACGGCGGCTGGGACTGGAGCGCATCGAAGAACCAGTCTGCATTGTTGCGACGCGCCCGCCATTCCGCCGCGCACGGGGTTGCGGGTAGGGCAGGCTGGTCCCGGATAAGGCAGCCGACACATCGGTCGTCCTAGGCTGGCGGGATGGGTGAAGGCTTGGTTGTCGACACGACCTTCGACGTGAGGACCGACGCCGCCGGTATGGACCCGGACCGCTTCAGCAAGACGCTCCGGCGCTACCACCAGCTGCTGTGGAGCAAGCCGTTGCCCGGCGGGGCGCTCTTCCATCTGGACGCCGCCCTGCAGCACACGTCCGTGGTGGGCGAGTTCAGGCTGAGCAGCGACACGATTGCCGCCACCTACTCCAGGTGGTTGCGGCCGGAGCGCCTCCTCGACATCGTGCGACAGGTCCCACCCCCAGAGGTGAACGCCGTGTGCGACCTGGCGGCCACTATCGGGGCGTACCTCGTCTTCCCCATGCCACTGCGCGTCGAGAACCCACGTCGGCAGTCGATCAACCAGCAACGAGGTATTCACCCTCGGATCCGGGATCGTTTCGATCTCACCCTGGAGTGCATCCGGCTTCACTACCGGGGCGAGAGCAGCCCCCTGGAAGGTGTCATCGGCTCCCACCGCGACTTCTTCGCCCTCTTCGGCGACTTCCGCGGGTACGTCGACCATTTCCTGCTGAACGACCTGGTCGCAGCCGACTACTCATCGGTGACGTTCCTCGCTCCTTTCGACAGCTTCGCGGGTGACCCGCTGCCGGCCGCCAGCCTCGATGAGTACCGCGGCTACCTGGCGCGTTCGACGGACTTCGTTGCAGCGCGCAATGACCGAATCCGGGCCTACACCGTCCCGCAGCCGCATGCCGAGGTCAGCCTCGCTGAGCGCCCGCCCTATCTGCCGGCTGAACAACCCGCCCCGCTATCGGATGGTCGCGCCTGACCGATCGGCACCGCCCGCCGCTCGACGGCCCTCCTGCCGGCGACGAGGCCTGAACGGCGTCCGGGCTGACCACATCACCGTCCATGTCCCTGCACTTGGGCACCCCGACGAGGGTGCCTTTCGGAGCAGCATCGCCCGGGCCGCTAAGCAATGTCCGCGGCGCACGCACGCGCGGCGGACGTTTCGTCTGCTCCGATGACGGCCGCGGCCCCAGTGTGCTGATGTCGTGTCATGACCGCGCAGCTGACCCGCGCGACAGAATCAGGGGCAATGTCGTGTGGCCGCATCCGATCACGTTGCTCGCCATGCCCAGAACCCAGCGCGACATCCGCCTGCTCCTGCCCCGCGACTATCTGCTCGACCCGCACCAGTTCGGGCGCCATCCCCACCCCCGGTGGCAGGTACCGCCCGGCGGGGATCAGCGCTCACTGCAGGTGGCCATGGTCCTTCATGCCGCGGCGCTCGTGTTCCACCAGCGCAAGGACAGCCACCGAGCACGGCGGGTGGGTCAGCGCTTCGAGTTCTCCAAACAGAGATGGAGCGAATGCATGCTGGGTCACCGGTGGCCGGGTGAGACAGTCCTGGCCGCAGTCATCTCCGAGTTCATCAACGCCTCAGGCTGACCGCGCCCGACACGCCACGTGCCGGTGGTACACCGTGAGCCGGGCTAACGAGTGCCGGCTTCGATAGCGCCACCGCCTCTCCCGCGCCGCACAACCAGAGCGATCGGGGGGCCGGCGTGGCCCCCGGCAACCGTCGGATCGGCCGCTCACCACATCATCGGCGACCTGCTGCGCCGCCGCGGACCGGCACCGGCCCGCGAGGTGGACTGGAGGTCAGTTCTTATCGCGGTCGACGCGGTCATCGGCCCATCACGAGCCGGCACTCGCGGGCCGCGCCAGCTGATCGCCGGGGCGGTGGCCAGCTACCTTCGGTCGCTGCTGCCGCCCGAGGCGTGGTCCTTCGTCGCGGCCGAGCCGGCGATATCGCGGTTGCGCCCGGACCTGCTCTGGCGCGAGGGGGCGACTGGGCGGATCCTGCTGGATGAGATCAAGACCGGCGGGTTCAGCGGCCGGACCGAGCGCGTCGACGCCCAGATCGGCCGGTACGCGGTCGCCGCCCACGCGCAGTATGGCGACGCGTTCGCCGGCGTGCGGCTGGTCTTCACCAGCTACCCAGCTAGGTCGGTGCTCTGCCGCCCCGATGGATCGGTAACCCCTCTGAACGACGCCGGACTCCTGCACATCCCTGCGGCTGGCCCGCGCGTCGTCCGTGCCGGACGTGACCCCCGAGCGGGCCGCCCGGTGCAGCTGCCCACCCCCCGAGGGCCCCCGAAAGGCAGCGTCGGCAGCCGCTGAGCCAGCGGTGGATGTGGCGACTGCGCGCCGCGCGCGGCCGCGGACCGTCGCCGGGCATGAGCCACCCCGACACCGCATCCCTGGACCCCCACCGTCACGCCGGCAGCCTCTGCCACCGGGTGATCACCACCCTGGCCGCCACCGGAACCAGCCCCAGCCTCGCCGCCGTCATCGACGCGGTGGAAGCCGCGATCCCACACCTGGAACGCACCGCGGCCCGAGCCCGCAAACAGAACGCCGCCGGCGCCGTGTGGGCGTACTTCACCCGACTGCTCCCGCCGTCCACCTGGTCCTACGCCGGCAGCGACGTCCACCTCGGCACCGAGAAGGTCGACCTGCTCTGGCGAGACCCGCACGGCCGGCTGCTCATCGACGAGCTCAGCACCGCCCACGCCCACCTCTTCGCCTCCACCACCACCCTCACCCAAGCCCACAGCGCCCTGAGCCAGGGCCGTCAGATCTTCGGACCCCGCCTCATCGGGGCCCGACTGCTCAACCTCGCCCACCCCGCACAGTCCCTGTACATCACCTCCACCGACGGGCAGCCGCAGCTGCTGCGGGACACCCCCTACCGGGCCTGAGCGCACCGGTCCGGCCACGCCCACCAACCAACCAGCACGAAAAGGAAGCTCGATCATGACGAACAAGGCCAAGCTCCACCGCACCGCACGCGACCGGGCGGTGTCCGACCTGCTGCGCATCCGCGACGAGGTCGGCACCCTCAACCGGCCCATCTATCAGGTCGCCGCCGACGCCAGCGGCTACTCCATCCGACAGCTACAACGCCAGGTCGCCGCGCACGACGCCGCCAACAGTCCCGACGCCCAGCACCGGTTCGAGGTCGACGCCGACGTCATCGCCACCGTGATGCTGACCTGCGGCAACATCAGCGGAGCCCGCCGCCGCCTCAGCCGAGACGGAGTCCCGGTGCCCAGCCTCTCGACGTTCCGCCGCCGGGTGCTGGACGCGATGGGCGGCACGAGCATGGCCTACGCCAAGCACGGCCCCGCCGGGGTCCGCAACGCCCGAGTGCACCTGCCGCGCGCCAAGGAGAGCCGCGGCTTCACCTACCTGCTCGACCACACCGAACTGCCCATCTTCGCCATCCCCGACGGCCACCGCACCGCCGAGCGACCTTGGCTGACCGCAGTGATGGACGCCGAAACCCGGTACGTCCTCGGCTGGGTGCTGACCTTCGGCACCCCCACCGCCGAAGAGGTCCGCGCCGCGCTGATCGGCGCGTTCACCATCCGCCTCGCCCCGGACGGCGAAACGCCCGTCGGCGGGCTGCCCGAGCGGGCCCAGTGGGACCGCGGCCAGGACTTCCTCTCCGACCTGATCACCCAGTCGTGTATGCGCCTGCAGGTCACCCCCGTCGCGCTGCCGGCCTACTCCCCCCACCTGAAGGGATCCCTCGAACGGTGGTGGCGCTTCCTCAAGGAAGACGCCCTCGCCCCGCTTCCGGGGTACATCGACTCCGGCCGAAACGACCGCGGCGAGTACCTGCTCGCCGCCAAGGCGCTTCCCGAGCAGTCCCTGCTGAACGCACTGCGCTCCTGGATCGAGGGCTACAACACCGTGCACGTGCACCGCGTCCTCGGGTCCACCCCGCTGCAGGCGTGGCAGGCCGACCCGACCCCGCTGCGTGAGGTCCCCCGCGACCAGCTCTGGCAGGACTTCCTGATCAGCGACCACAAGCCCAAGGTCGGCAAGGCCGGCATCCGCTTCAAGGGCGTCGACTACCTCGATGTCCACAACGAGCTCGACCACGTCATCGGACGCACCGTCGAGGTGCGTCACCTGCCGCACGACCGGTCGTTCATCGAGGTCTTCCACGACGGCGAGCACCTGGCCACCTGCTACCCGGCCGACAGCCTGCGCGCCGACGACCAGATCACCTTCCTCCAGGCGCGCCACGAGGCCCAACGGGCAGCCAATGCCGAGTTCCGCAGCGCCAACCGCCTACGCAGTAACCGCGACGACGCCCACACGCTGACCACCATCACCGGCCGCGGACAGAAGACCCGCCGCGACATCCTCGGACCCGAGCTGGACCTGCACCAAGACGCCGACCAGGCGCTGGCCGCGCTGAAGAAGCTGCCCGACCAGAGACAAGGGAGCCTGTGGTGAACCCGCTCATGCTGCCCACCCTAGAAAACGAAGCCGCCCTGATCCGCACCGACACGTTTCACGCCATCACCACCCGGCTGCCGTTCGTCACCGCCCTGCACGCCACCCTCGTCGTCGCCGGCGCCCACGGCACCGGCAAACGCCTGGCCCTGATGACCTGCCTGAACGAACAGTCCACCCCGTACGACGTGGTCACCATGCCCCCCACCGCCACCGCCAAGGACATGGTCACGCTGCTCTATGAAGCGGTCCACCACAACCGCGACGCGTTCGCGCTCCGGGACATGCAAGACGACCTCGCCGAAACCCTCTCCGGACCGCCGCGGATCATCGTCATCGACGGAGCCGACCAGCTCAGCTCCCAAGCCGCCGAACAGCTGCACTACCTCCACGCCCGACCCGGCGCGACCTGGGCACTGGTCCTGCTCGGCGGACCCGACACCATCCGCGCCATCACTACCAGCGCCGGCCTGCGCGGAGAAGTCATCGCCGCCGTCGAAACCCGCCCCCTACACGGAAAAGAGCTCCTCGCCGCCGTCCGCGCGATGCACCAGACCTTCCTGACCCCGGACGAGCAGATCATCGCCGCCATCGACAAACAGATCTGCAAAGGCCTGCTCAAGTCCTGGGCCCGCTTCCTGCAAACCACCCTCTACCTCCAACGCCTCGCCGTCGAGCGCGGCGACCCGGCCCCCGCGCTCGACATCGACCTCGCCCGCGCCGTCGCCGCCCTGACCCCCACCCTCAAACCCAGCCGACGGCACTGACATGCCCATCCACCACATCGACACCACCCACACCCCCACCGCCACCCCCGGCCAGGTCGCCGCCCCCGCCAGCCCCATCTGGATCGAGATCCGCCCCGACCTGCGCCGAAGCGCAGCCATCGCCACCGACATCCTCACCGCCCTCGGCAAACGCCGCGACGTCGCCGGCATCGGCCGCAACCAGAACGAAGACATCGCCCTAGCCATCGCCTGGATGCGCGCCTACAACGCCACCGCCCTGGTCGCCACCGAAACCCAACGCCTTACCCCCCTACTCCTGCGCCAGCTCGTCGCCATCGCCGACGCCGCCCACCTGCCCCTGTGGCTGCTGCACCGATCCCCCCGCACCGACACCTTCACCCGCGCCCTGCAACGCCACCACGCCCACCCCCGCCACCTCGACGAAACACCCCCACCCCAGCCCCGCACCCAAACCGCCCCGGTCCGTCCGAGCCTCGGCCTGAGCTTGCCGGACGCGCCGTTCCACCAGTTCCTCACCGCCTGCCACGCCACCCTGCCCGCCAGCGCCCTGCAGCGGGTCACCCTGCGGCACGCCTCCACCGCCGCGCACTGCCACACCGTCCTGCACCGAGACGGCGCCACCACCGACGTCCTCGCCCGCCTCACCGAAACGATCCTGCGGGCCGCCCCCGCAGACGACCTGCTCATCACCGACATCCGTGCCCTGCAGCTCGCCGCCTGGCACCACGACATCTACCTCAGGAGCGACATCCCCACCCTGCTCGCCAGCCCCGAACGGCAGCTCACCGACCCCGACACCGTCGACACCGCCCTGACCGCCTACCGCCAACCCCACCGCGCCATCGCCGTCACCCTCGCCATGCACCAAGTCGGCGTCCACCACATCACCCACCTGCCCATCCGCGCCGCCACCGCCGACGGGGCCACGATCACCCTGCCCACGGGCCGGACCATCGACCTTCCCCAGCACGCCGCCGCCGCCCTCCGCGCCCTCCTCACTACCCGAGCCCACCAGGCAGCCGAGCCCGACGCGCCGCTGCTCAACGTCCCCGAACGCGCCATATCCGTAGCCCTCAACGACGCCAACACCGACCTGAACATCCGCGTCCACGGCCGCCGCGCCGAACGCCACATCCACCCCAGCCGATGGCTACGCAAGCTCGGCCTGACCCCCCACCCACTCGCATGATCAACGCCGCTGCCCTCGCCCACACCCGCACCGCACGCGGGCTGTCCCAGCGACGGCTCGCCCGCCTCACCGGCCTGAACTACCAGATCATCCGCCGCCTCGAGCTCGGCGGCGACGACGGCAACCTCACCCTCAGAGAACTCGCCCAGATCTGCACAACGCTCCAGGTCGAGCCCGCCGCCCTGCTGTCCCAACCCGTGCCCAACGCGCCCCCCACCGGCATTGCATCCACCAGCCTCGAGCTCGACCTGAGCCAGGCCCGTCTGCTGCGCCGAGTTCAAGCCAGCGCCCATGCGACTCGATCTCTCACCAGTCTCGAACGACAGACCGTCTTGCCCAGTCTCCTCAAGTGCGGCCTGGTTCGAACCGCCAACGGACTGATGCAGCTGTCAACGTCCGCCCAGACCGATCTGGCAGAGCCCGACCTGCTGGCTTGACTTCGCTTGGCGGGCAA
Source organism: uncultured Actinomycetota bacterium (assembly GCA_963845815.1). Taxonomy (GTDB): domain Bacteria; phylum Actinomycetota; class Actinomycetes; order Actinomycetales; family Dermatophilaceae; genus Lapillicoccus. The sequence goes on along the minus strand of CAWJTD010000005.1, from coordinate 352,610 downwards.
CCTGATGGGTCGGGAGGCCTCGCAACAAAGGATCCGTCCAGCGCCGACGTGCTGGTTTCGGTTCGTGCTCCCTCGCCGAGCCTGGGCGGTCGGTCGAGCGAGATTCACCGAAAACCCATGCTGCAGAGGTGCCTCAAGCTCGATCTGTCGCATCAGCCTTGACGAGGCTCAGGCGGCCGGTCCGCGACACTCGCTGAGCTCCTCGGGTGGCCGGCGGTGGTCGGCCTGGGCGTTCGCGGTGTAGACCGCCCGCAGCCCGCGTCGCAGGTCTGCCTCGGTCTGCTTCCAGCCCAGGAACTCCGTGGCGCAGGCCGAGGCCTCCTGGGCGTCTTCCAATCCGGCCGCGGCGACGGCACAGTCGCGCCATTCGAGCCACTCCTCGGTGGCGATCCGGATGGCGTCCAGCAGTAGCACCGGGTCGTAGTGGAAGATCTGCGCCACGAGCCGGTGACCAGCCACTCCTCGTCGCGGACCTCGACGATGGAACCCGGCGAGGCCCGGAAAGGCCGCGCTTCGGTCGGCGTTGCAGCGGTCATCGTGGTCAGTTTTCCAGCGTTTGCAGTCATCGGCCCCTATCGAATCGGAAAAGCGCCCAGCGCGGGAGAGGACACGCAAAAGAAGCCGTACTGGTACCGCAAACGAGGGCCGGCGCGCGCGGCCAGCCCGGACGAGGTCTGACCTTTTGAGTCAAGACCTCGTCCGAGCCATTGGGTCGTTCCTGGACCACAATGTCGCGCTGAACAATCTCGGGACATTGGTGACCAATCTCAGGACATTGCTGACCAACTCAGCGTGTCATTGCCTGACCGGCCACATCAGCTGCAGCCGCTGGTGCTGCCGCATCCTTCGCAGACGTAGCAGGAGCCGGCGGGGCGCATCTTCGTCCCGCAGGTCATGCACATCGGGGCGTCGGCGGACTTGCCGGCGAACTTCTCCATCAGCTCGGCCGAGGAGTGCACGTCGGCGCTGGCCTCGCGAGCTGACGCCGCCCCCGACCCGGAGTCGACGACCGCCGCGCTGTCGGCGCCGGAGGCAGCCTCGATAGCCTTCTCCTCCACCTTCGGCTCGGCCCGCTTGTCGACCTGGACCGACTGGGAGTACGACTCGAGCTCGTCCTCGAGGTCCTCCGCGTCCGTCTCGTCGGCGACGTACGACCCGGTCTCGAGCTGACGGGCCCGCTCGTCGGCGGTGTGGATGCCCATGTAGCCGCGGGTCTCGAAGTCGAGGTGGTCCAGGGCCAGCCGGCGGAACACGTAGTCCATGATCGACTGCGCCATCCGCACGTCCGGGTCGTCGGTCAGCCCGGCCGGCTCGAAGCGCAGGTTGGTGAACTTCTCGACGAAGGTCTCCAGCGGCACGCCGTACTGCAGGCCGATCGAGACGGCGATCGAGAACGCGTCCATCACGCCGGCCAGGGTCGAGCCCTGCTTGCCGAACTTGAGGAAGATCTCGCCGAGCTCGCCGTCGCTGTAGGCGCCGGCGGTGAGGTAGCCCTCGGCCCCGCCGACGGAGAACGACGTGGTCTGCGAGGTGCGCCGCTTGGGCAGCCGACGCCGGACCGGCCGGTACTCGATGACCTTCTCGACCTTGAGCTCGCCGGCAGCCTTGTCCGCCGCCGCGTCCTTGGCGGTCGAGCCGCCGTCGGAGAGCGGCTGGCCGACCTTGCAGGAGTCGCGGTAGATCGCCAGCGCCTTGAGGCCGAGCTTCCAGCCCTGCATGTAGACGTCCTCGATCTCCTCGATCGTGGCATCCTCGGGCAGGTTGACCGTCTTGGAGATCGCCCCGGACAGGAACGGCTGGGTCGCGGCCATCATCTTGACGTGGCCCATCGCGGAGATCGACCGGGCGCCCATCGCCGTGTCGAAGACCTCGTAGTGCTCCGGCTTCAGACCGGGCGCGTCGATGACGTGGCCCTTGTCGGCGATGTACTCGACGATCGCCTCGATGGTCTCCCCGGTGTAGCCCATCTTCTTCAGGGCCCGCGGGATGGTGAGGTTGACGATCTGCATCGACCCGCCGCCGACGAGCTTCTTGAACTTGACCAGCGAGAAGTCCGGCTCGATGCCGGTCGTGTCGCAGTCCATCATGAAGCCGATGGTCCCGGTCGGCGCGAGCACCGACGCCTGGGCGTTGCGGTAGCCGTACTTCTCGCCGAGCTTGACCACGTCGTCCCACGCCTTGGTGGCGACCTTGTGCACGCCGTGGTCCATCGAGTCGAGCGTCCGAATCTGGTCGTTGGCGGCCTGGTGCTTGCGCATCACCCGCTTGTGCGCGTCAGCGTTGCGGGCGTACCCGGCATACGGGCCGACGACGCCGGCGATCTCCGCCGAGCGCTTGTAGGCCGCACCGGTCAGCAGCGAGGTGATCGCGGCGGCCAGCGAGCGGCCACCCTCGGAGTCGTAGCCGTGGCCGGTGGCCATCAGCAGCGCGCCGAGGTTGGCGTAGCCGATCCCGAGCTGGCGGTAGTCCCGGGTGGTCTGGGCGATCGGCTCGGTCGGGAAGTCGGCGAAGCAGATCGAGATGTCCATCGCGGTGATGACCAGCTCGGCGACCTTCTGGAAGGTCTCCGCGTCGAACGTGTCGTCGTCGCGCAGGAACTTCAGCAGGTTGAGCGAGGCGAGGTTGCACGAGGAGTTGTCCAGCGACATGTACTCCGAGCACGGGTTGCTCGCCGTGATCCGGCCGGTCTCGGGGTTGGTGTGCCAGTCGTTGATCGTGTCGTCGTACTGGATGCCGGGGTCGGCGCACTCCCAGGCCGCCTTGGAGATCTTGCCGAACAGCTCACGCGCGTCGATGGTCTCGATGACCTCGCCGGTGCCGCGGGCGCGCAGCCCGAACTCGGTGCCGTCCTCGACCGCCTTCATGAACTCGTCGTTGACCCGGACCGAGTTGTTGGCGTTCTGGTACTGCACGGACACGATGTCCTTGCCGCCGAGGTCCATGTCGAAGCCGGCGTCGCGCAGCGCGCGGATCTTGTCCTCCTCGCGCGCCTTGGTCTCGACGAACTCGACGATGTCGGGGTGGTCGACGTCCAGGACGACCATCTTGGCCGCCCGGCGGGTCGCCCCACCGGACTTGATCGTCCCCGCGGACGCGTCGGCGCCGCGCATGAAGGAGACCGGACCGGAGGCGGTGCCGCCGGAGGAGAGCAGCTCCTTGGACGAGCGGATCCGGGAGAGGTTGAGGCCGGCGCCGGAGCCGCCCTTGAAGATGAAGCCCTCCTCCTTGTACCAGTTGAGGATCGAGGACATCGAGTCGTCGACGGAGAGGATGAAGCAGGCGCTGACCTGCTGCGGCGACTTGGTGCCGACGTTGAACCAGACCGGGGAGTTGAACGAGAAGACCTGGTGCAGGAGGGCATACGTCAGCTCGTGCTCGAAGAGGGTGGCGTCCTCCTCGGTGGCGAAGTAGCCGTACTCGCGCCCGGCCTTGGTGTAGGTCAGGACGACCCGGTCGATGAGCTGCTTGAGGCCGGTCTCGCGGGCCTCGGTGCCGAGCGCGCCGCGGAAGTACTTGGTGGTGACGATGGTGCTCGCGTTGATCGACCAGAACTCGGGGAACTCGACACCGCGCTGCTCGAAGATCGTCTCGCCGGTCTTCCAGTTCTGCTGGACGACGTCACGCTTCTGCCAGGTCACCTCGTCGTACGGGTGGACTCCCGGCGTGGTGTAGATGCGCTCGATCTTCACGCCTTTGCCCCGGGCACCCTTGCGTGCTCCGGCGCGGTTCGCGGTCTCTGTCATGTTCGTTGGCCCTCCCCGACCAGTCCTGCTCTGAGATGTCGACTGACTTGTGATTGTTGTTGCTGGGTCTGACAGCCCATGGCCCGCGATCGGCGGTCCGTGGTCAGGGTCAGCGGTGGTGCTATTCCGTATGCCGTGAGGTCGCCGTCGCCGGCTCCTCACCCGTGACGTCCTGCTCGGCCCGCAGCAGGGTGATCGCCGACTCGAAGTCCTCGAGGCTCTCGAACGCCTGGTAGACGCTGGCGAAGCGCAGGTAGGCCACCTCGTCCAGCTCCCGCAGCGGCTCGAGGACGGCCAGGCCGACCTCGTGCGCCTCGACCTCGGCGCTGCCCTGGGCCCGGATGGTCTCCTCGACCCGCTGGGCGAGCACCGCGAGGTCGTCCTCGGTGACCGGCCGGCCCTGGCAGGCCTTGCGCACCCCGACGAGGACCTTGCCCCGGCTGAACGGCTCGCTGGCCCCGGACCGCTTGACGACGCTGAGGCTCGCGCTCTCGACGGTCGTGAAGCGGCGGTTGCACTCCGGACACTGGCGGCGGCGCCGGATGGCGGTCCCGTCGTCGGCCGTGCGCGAGTCGATGACCCGCGAGTCGGTGTGCCGGCAGAACGGGCAGTGCATCGTCGGCTCCTCCTCGGGGGCTGTGGCGGCGGTTGAGGCCCTGTCTTGCGGGCTTCTGGGGACAACTATGTGAACAACGTGTGGGTAAGCCGTCTTCCCCTGTGGACCACCCTGGGGACTACATGTGGACGTCTTACACGGGTGTAACTACTAGATGTAGGGGTAACTGTAGGCACATGTGACGTGCGCCGCAAGGCTTTGGGCGGGTCTGCCCGGTCCTCGGCGTGTCGGATCCCATCCGTCACAGGGGCCTCTGCCGTTTCAGGCCTGTGGACGACGAGTCGCCGGCCGGCGAGCCCCGTGGAATCCTGCAAGGAGAGCTCGAACGCAGGGAGGACGATCGATGCGGCTGGCAGGGGCGAGGCTCGGGGCGGCGGTCCTGGGGTCGATGCTGGCGCTGTCCGGCTGCGGGGGTGCGCCCTCTCCCAGCGGCTCCGCCTCGCTGCTGCCGACGAGCACGACCGAGACGGCGACCGCGAGCGCGACGACGTCGACCACTGCGACGAGCCCCGCGGTTCCCGAGGCGGCCAAGGCGCCGACGCCGGAGGGAGCGATCGCGTTCACGAGCTACTTCTTCACCCTGGTGAACGAGGCATGGACCAAGCCGCAGGCGGGACTACTGGCACCTCACTCGACCCCTGCCTGCCTAACTTGCATCAACTACGAAAATGACGCCGCCACCTATGTAAAGGCGGGACCTAGTTACGACAAAACGCCCCTCGAGGTCCTAGAAGTTTCCTCGCATGGGCCACAAGCACCAGGGCCTGAGCAACGAGTCGACGTCGTCGCCAACCAACCCGCTGCTTCCGTCGTAACCCACGAAGGGAAGTCATCGAAGACATCCGCGAGGCCAAGGGGGTCTTCGTGGTTGACCTTCTCTGGGAGGTTTCGCAGTGGAAGGTCACATCGATCAAGGTCCTGAAATGAGACTGGTGCGTCCGACGGCTGTCGCGTTCCTGGCGCTCGCACTCAGTCTCTTCGGGACAGTGTCGCCAGCGCAGGCGACGGAGGCGGCGAGTTCGGTGGGTCAGCCAACGGCAACGGCATCGAAACTTCTGCCTCCGCTGAGAAGCTCGCCCTACTCAAGGACGGCAAGAACCTCGACGGGTCAGCCGTCTCCGCGCCCTACGAGTACTCCACCCGCCTCTCCTGCCAGACCGCAGAGGTGGGCGGCAACCCCACGTCCAGCTGCTACAAGGCCAGCCGCGGCTGCCTCGGCAACACGGCCGCCCAGGGCATCGGCCTGATGTACGAGGTCCTGCGCCGCCAGGTCGGCTCGACCGGCGCCTGGGAGTTCATCGCCACGACCTGCTTCGGCGACCAGGTGCCGGGCTCCAGCCCGGTCGTCACCATGCCGATGATCATCAACGCCTTCCGGAACACCCCGTGGGCGCAGCCGGTGATCTCCACCGAACCGCACGGCAACACCACCCTCGCCGGACTCGACACCTACTACCAGGTCAGCTGGTCCTCGAACGGCTACCAGCCCGGCGAGGTCGACCCGGTCACCCTGCTCGGGTACCAGGTCGAGATCCGCCCCCGGCTCGACCACTTCACCTACCACTTCGGCGACGGCCAGGAGTTCGGCCCGACCGACGACGGCGGCGGCCCCTACCCCCACGGCGCGATCACCCACCAGTACGCCCACGCCGGGAGCTACCCGTCCCGCGTCGACACCACCTTCGGCGCCGAGTTCCGGATCAACGGCGGTCCCTGGGCCGCAATCCCCGACACCGTCACCGTCCCCGGGCCGTCGACCACCGTCACCGTCCGCACCGCGGAGGCCCGACTGGTCAACCACTGAACGCGTCACCGCTGCCCCTCCCCGAACGTCGCACCAGCACCTCGCACAACTACGCCTCACCCCTCGGCGGCGTCGCCGATGTGGGAGCGTGTCCTCACACCCCCACCCGAAGGACGGCCTGTGACGACGAGCAGTGACGTGCACCGCGGCGAGGTGCCCGAGGCCTTCGACGAGGTGGCCGACCGCTACGACCTCATGGTCGCGATGAACCCCGGCTACCACGCCCACCTGCGCGCCTCCGCCGACGCCCTCGCCGACGCGCTGGCCCACCTCCACCCCAACCGCTCCACCCCGCTTCGGGTCGTCGACCTCGGCTGCGGCTCCGGCGCCTCCACCAAGGCACTGATCGCGGCCCTGGACGACCGGTCCCTGCGCTACGAGCTGATCGGGGTCGACGGCTCCGCCGGGATGCTGCGCGAAGCGCAGTCCAAGGACTGGCCGGCTAACGTCCGGTTCGTCCACGCCCGCGCCGAGGAGCTCGCCGAGCGCGAGGAGGTCACCCGCAACGGGCCGATCGACGGCATCTTCGCCGCCTACCTGGTGCGCAACGTCACCGCCCGCGACGAGCTGCTGAGCACCCTGCACGACCTGCTCACCCCCGGCGGCCCGCTCGTCATCCACGAGTACTCCGTCGCCGGCAACCGGCGCGCCGAGGCCGTCTGGACCGCGGTATGCCGTGGCGTCGTCGTCCCGCTCGGCTACCTCACCTCGCGGCGCACCCGCCTCTACCGCTACCTGTGGCAGAGCGTCATGCAGATGGACTCCACCGAGGTGCTGATGAACCGCCTCCAGCGGGCCGGGTTCGAGGACGTCGGCACCCGCTCGGTCCGCGGCTGGCAGCGCGGCATCATCCACACGTTCCGCGCGTGGCGGCCCGAGTGAGCCCCCGCCCGGCCACGCAGCAGTGACCGCGACCTGGCGCCCGGGGCGCGACCGACGCGCGGCGCACCACCCGCCCGAGCCGGCCCGCGGTCACGTCGCGCCGAGCCACGGCGTCGTCGTCGTCGGCGGCGGGATCGCCGGCCTCGCGGCGGCCACCGGGCTGGTCGAGCGCGGCGTGCCGGTCACCCTCGTCGAGCAGCACCCGAGCCTCGGCGGCCGGGTGCGGTCCTGGGACGTCGAGCTGCCGGACGGCACGGCCACGGTGATGAGCCGGGGCTTCCACGCGTTCTTCCGGCAGTACTACAACCTGCGCGCCCTGCTGCGGCGGGTGGACCCGGCACTCGCGCGGCTGCGCCCGGTCGAGGACTACCCACTGCAGCTGGCCGACGGGCCGACCGACTCGTTCGCCCGGATCCCGCGGACCCCGCCGTGGAGCATTGCCACGTTCGTCGCCCGCAGCCCGAGCTTCCCTCTCAGCGCACTGCGCTGGGTCGATATCGACGCCGCGCTCGGCCTGCTCGACGTCGACTTCCCGGCGACCTACACCCACCACGACGGGATGAGCGCGGCCGAGCTGCTGGACCGCCTGCGCTTCCCCGACCAGGCCCGCCACCTCGCGCTCGAGGTCTTCGCCCGGAGCTTCTTCGCCGACCCGAAGGAGTTCTCCGGCGGCGAGCTGCTGGCGATGTTCCACGCCTACTTCACCGGCTCGGCCGAGGGCCTGCTCTTCGACGTCCCGGACGACGACTACGACGCCGCACTGTGGAGCCCGCTCGGTGCCTACCTCACCAGCCGCGGCGTACGGATCCTCAGCTCTACCAAGGTCGTTCGGCTCGACGAGGAGGACGACCACCTGCGGGTCACCGTCGAGTCCGCCGACGGCGAGCAGAGCCTGGCCGCCGACTCGCTTGTCCTCGCCACCGACCGGGCCGGCCTGCAGCGCCTGGTCGCAGACGCCGGCTGGCTCGGGGACCCGGCCTGGCGCGGGCGGCTGGCCGGGCTCGGCACCGCTCCCCCGTTCGCGGTCTGGCGCGGCTGGCTCGACACCGCACCCCGCCCGGGGACGCCGCCGTTCCTCGGCACGAGCGGGTTCGGGCCGCTGGACAACGTCTCGTTCGTCGACCAGCTCGAGGCGAGCGCCGCCAGCTGGGCGTCGGACACCGGCGGCTGCGTCGTGGAGCTGCATGCCTACGCGCTGCCGAGCACCGCCCCGCTGAGTCCCGCCGAGACCGCCGGGCTGAAGGCCGAGCTGCTCCGGCAGCTGTTCCGGATCCACCCCGAGCTCGCCGACGCCACCTGGCTGGACGAGCAGTGGATCGTCTCGGACGACTGCCCGATGGCCGGCACCGACCCGTGGGCCGATCGCCCCGGAGTGGTGACCCCCGACCCGAGGGTCGTCCTGGCCGGCGACGGGGTGCGCTGCGACTACCCGGTCGCGCTGATGGAGCGGGCCGCGACGACCGGCTGGCTCGCGGCGAACGCACTGCTCAGCCGCTACGGCCTGCCCGGGCACGACCTGTGGAGCGTGCCGACCCGTGGCCGGTACCCCCGGACGGTGCGCCTGCTCCGCCGCGGCCTGCGGGCTCTGCGGCGCGGCGGCCCGCGAGCGCAGCGCACGGGCCCGCGCTAGACGTCGGCACGACAGGCGCGGCCGACCGGCTACCAGCCGGGGCAGCTCAGCCAGCTGAAGTCGGCTCAGCCGAAGGACTCTCCCCGCGAGCGCAGCAGCCAGCGCCGCTCGGCATACGCCATGTCGTCCACCCAGAGCCGCGCCGCCGTCGCGGCCACCGCCGGCCGGACCAGCCCGGCGACCCGGCGCGCGGCGGCGAAGCCGGGTCGGTGCGAGTGCGCGATCGTCGCCTCGGTCATCACCGTCCACTCCTGGCCGCGGTCGTCGGCGCCGAGCGGGGTGGCGTGGGTCTCGACGACGCTGCCGACGCCCTCGCCCTGGACGATCGTCATGACGATGGTCCGCGCGTCCGGGCAGGTGAACTCGACCCGCACCGGCACGCCCCAGCTGCGCGACAGCCGGAAGGTCACGTCGACGGTGAGGCAGTCGTCGCTGGACGCGGCGTCGTCGACGACGAGGTGGCTGAAGGCGTACGGGTGGTACCAGGTGCCGTGCCACGGGTCGAGCCGGTTGGCGATGATGTCCTGCGGCGCGCACCGCCCGCGCACGGCGATGACCGTGGCGATGGACTCGTCCGGGTCCGGTCGCACGGGCAGCACCGGCCGGTCCGTGGTCGCCTCCCCCGCGCTGGCCAGCTGTACCCAGAGCAGCACCCCGTCGTCGTGGGCCGGGAACGGGTGCCAGCCGGCCTCCCCGTCGGCGCCGAGCGCCATCCCGTGCCAGCGGCAGTAGATCCGCCCACCCATCACCTCGCAGTCGTCGAGCAGCGCGCCGAGGTGCGGGCAGGCTCCGGGACCGGCCTGCATCCGGCCCTGCTGGTCCCGCCACAGGGCGACCTCGCGGCCGCCGACGGTGCGGACCATCGAGCGGTCCGCGTGCAGCTCGCGGCTCGACCCGACGACGTACCAGCCGCCGGTGGTCCTGGCCTGGGACGCCTCGAACGCCGCGCGGATCCGCGGCGGGTGCGCGAGTCGCCAGGTCCCGTCGAGCCGGTCCCGCGGTTCCGCCGGGACCCGGGTGATCGGCACCCGGGAGCGGATCGATGCCGGGGGGGTGCGCAGGCTCGTCGTGCGCAGGGTCATGTCAGCGCGGCCTTTCGTCGCGGAGCCCCGAGGGCGAGGATCCGGGCGGTCACTCCCGCCTTCCTCCATGCTGGCACGCGGGCCCGGCTGGTGAACACGTCGTAGTCGTTCGCCTCGATCCGGCCGAGGATCCCGGCGTACAGCACCCGGGCCGAGCCGACGCACCGCGCCGAGGCGGGCGGCAGCAGCGCGATGCCGGCGTCGGCCTGCTCGTACAGGCGGCGGTTGCGCTCGATCTGGAACCGCATCAGCTCGCGCCACTGCGGGGTGACCACCCGCGCGTGCACGTCGGCGTCGAACCGGCGCAGGTCCTCCTGGGGCAGGTACACCCGCCCCCGGTCGAGGTCCTCGCCCACGTCGCGCAGGAAGTTCGTCAGCTGGAACGCCAGCCCGAGCGCCCGGGCCGGCTCGAACGCCCCCTCGGAGCTCGGCTCCAGCACCGGCAGCATCATCTCGCCGATCACCGCCGCGGAGCCCTCCATGTAGTCCAGCAGGTCGGCCCACGTCTCGTACGTGGTCGTGGTCAGGTCCTGGGCCATCGCGCCGAAGAACCGGTCGAAGCGCTCCGGGTCGATCCCGCGGCTGCGGACGGTGTCCACCACGGCGGCCATCACCGCGGTGCGCGGGGGCGCTCCGGCCAGGGTCTGGCGGAACTCCTGCGCGAACGCGTTCAGCCGCTCGGCGGTCCGGGCGACCTGCGCATCAGTCGTCGCGTCCGGGGCGTCGACGATGTCGTCGGCCAGCCGGCAGAGCGCATAGACGGCGTGCACGTGCCGTCGGCTGGCGCGCGGCAGCAGCATCGCGCCCCAGTGGTACGTCGTGCCGTGCCGCCGGGTCAGCTGGGCGCACTGGTGGTAACCCTCGCGCAGCAGCGGGGCGAGCTCGTCTTCCGGCTCGGCGTCCAGCTCGTCGTCCCGCGCCGCGTCACGGCTCACGTCGTCCACCCCGGTCACCGCCCCGGCCGCCGGGCCGCTGGGGGTAGGTAGTCGGCGCACCGCTTCGCCGCGAGCTTCCCGCTGATCAGCACCATCGGCACGCCGACCCCCGGAATGGTGCCGGATCCGGCGAAGACCAGGCCGGGCACCCGCTTCTCGAGGTTGCCCGGACGGAACGGGCCGGTCTGGCCGAAAGTGTGCGCGAGCGCGAACGGGGTCCCCTGGTGCATCCCCAGCTCCTGCCACTCCAGCGGCGTCATCAGGTGCTCGCTGACCACCTCGCTCGGGTAGCCGTGGGATTCGAGGAAGCCGTGCAGCCGCTCCCGGATCGGGCCGCGCTCCCGGGTCCAGTCGATCGTGCCGGACAGGTTGGGCACCGGCTCGAGGACGTACAGCGTGGAGTGGCCCTCGGGCGCGAGGCCGGGGTCGCTCAGCGTCGGCACGGTCACCAGCCGGGACGGGTCGGGCATCAGCTGCTTGGCGCCCATCAGCGCCTCGAAGGCGCTGTTCCACTCCTGGCCGAAGTGGATGTTGTGGTGCGTGGTCTGCGGCGCGGGGCTGCCCTTCGCGCCGACGTGCCAGACCACCGCGGACGGCGAGTACTCCCCGTGGGTCACCGCACGCGGCGGCTTGAGCTGCGGCAGCAGCCGCTCGTAGGCCACCGGCAGGTCGAGGGTGCACACGACCGCGTCGGCGGCGATCTTCTCGCCGCCCTCGAGCTCCACGCCGGCAGTGGCTCCGGTGCGGTCGAGCAGGAGCCGCTGCACCGTTGCCCCGTAACGGAACTCGGCGCCTGCCTTCTCCGCGGCCGTGGCCAGCCCGGTCGGGATCGCGGCCATCCCGCCGTCGGGGAACCACACCCCCTCGATCGAGTCCATGTAGGTGATCACCGCGTAGATGGCCAGCGCCCGCTCCGGCGGCAGCCCGGCATACATCGCCTGGAAGCTGAACAGCCGGTGCAGCCGCTCGTCCTGGAACCAGTCCCGGATCACCGGTCCGAGCCGGCGGAACCCGCCGAGCCGGACCAGCCGGGCCACCGCGGCGGGGGACGACATCAGGTCGAGCGGGCTGTCGAAGTTGACGTCGATGAAGTGCCGCATCTCGGTGCGGTAGAGGGTGCGCAGCCAGTCGACGAAGTCGACGAACGCCGCGGCGTCGACGCTGCCGCAGGTGGACGCGATCTCCTCGCGCATCGCCTCGACCCCGTGCCGGACCATGATCGTGCTGCCGTCGGCGAAGCAGGCCCGGTAGGCCGGGTCGAGCCGGCGCATCGGCAGCAGCTCGGCCAGGCTGCTGCCCGCCGCCCGCAGCGCGTCGTCGACGAGGTCGGGCATCGTCATCACCGTCGGACCGGTGTCGAACTGGAAGCCGTCCTGCGAGCGGCGCAGGCCCCGCCCGCCCGGGCCGTCGTGCCGTTCGACGACGATGACCTCGCGTCCCTGCCCGACGAGGTGACAGGCGGCGGCCAGCCCGGACAGGCCCGCGCCGATGACGACGACCGGGCTCATGCGCTGCGCCAGGACACGACGTCGACCAGGGCGGTCAGCTCCTCGAGCCCCCGGTCATCCAGCGGCGCCGTGTGCAACGCCTCGACCGCAGTCCGACCCAGCTCGCTGATCCGTTGCTCGACCTCGTCCCGGACCCCACTGTCGACCAGCAGTCGCTGCAGGCCGGGCACGTCCCGAGCCGAGATCGAGGCGTTCGGCCCGAGCAGCCGCTCGCTCTCGGCCTGCGGCAGTCGCTGACGCCCGAGGGCGAGCAGGACGGTGGCCTTGCCGGAGAGCAGGTCGTCCCCGGCGGGCTTGCCGGTGACCAGCGGGTCGCCCCAGACCCCGAGCAGGTCGTCGCGCAGGGCGAACGCCTCGCCGAGGTGCTCGCCGTACCGGGACAGGGCGGCGGTGACCTGGGCGTCGGCGCCCGCCGCCGCCGCCCCGAGCAGCAGCGGCCGCTGGATCGTGTAGGCGCCGGACTTCAGCCGGGCCACCCGCCGTCCGAACTCGACGTCCCGGCGCCGGGCCGCCGCCCCGGTGACGTCGAGCAGCTGGCCGTGGACGAGCTCGCGCAGGATCTCGCGCCAGAGGGCGCGCCCGCGCGGACCGGTCATCGCGACGAGGTCGCCGGCCTCTGCGAGGGCGAGGTCACCGAGCAGGACGGCGACGCTGTCGCCGAAGAGAGCCGCGTCGCCAAGCGCTCCGGCCTTGTCGTGCGCGGTCCGGGCCTCGACGTGCGCCGCGGGTAGACCGCGCCGCTCCTCCGACCGGTCCATCACGTCGTCGTGGACGAGGGCGAACAGGTGGACCAGGTCCAGGGCGGCGGCCGAGGCGACCATCTCGGCATACCCCCGGCCGTCGCCGGCGTCCGGCACCCGGCTGCCGCCAGCGGCGACCCAGCCCCAGTGGCACATCACCGGCCGCAGCCGCTTGCCGGCGCCGGGCAGCAACCGCGAGCGCAGCATCGTCGGCAGGTCGTCGGCGAGAATGTCCGGCGGCTCGTCCGTCCGGGCGGACCAGCCGCGTTCCACGCTGTCACAGACGGCGCCGAGCACCTCGTCCACCTGGGCGAGCGTGGCGGCCGGGTCGTCGAGCGACACCCCTTCGGCCCCCCTGTGCTGGCTGGTCACACATTCTCCTCGGAGCCGGGATCACCTCGAACGACGCTCGATACTCCAGACGCTACCCGGTCGGCGCGCGGCATACCCGCCCTCCCGGAGGTTGCCCGGGTTCGTGGGGCCTTGCGCCATTCGCCGCCTCCCCCGAGGCTGGGGCCATGCCCCTCACCGTGCACGTCACCCGGGAGCTGCCCGGGTCCGTGGCCGCGACCTTCACCAAGCTGGCCGACCAGAGCCACTGGGACCAGCGCGTGGACGCTGCGTCGTCGCTCGAGACCACCCTCGAGTCGTTCGAGTCCACCCCGGACAGCGTCGCCGCCACCACCCGCAGCACCGTGCCGATGGAGTGGCTCCCGGCGCTGGTCCGCAGCAGGCTGGATGGCGCGCTGTCCGTCATCCGGGTCGAGCAGTGGCGCCTGGACGGCGACGGGGCCACCGGGACGCTCGACTTCGACCTGCCGGGAGTGGACGCGGATGCCGGTGGCACGGCCAGCCTGACGGCCAACGGGACCGGCAGCGTGGTCGACGTCGCCCTGGAGCTCGAGGTGCACGTCCCGCTGATCGGCGGGGTCATCGAGCAGATGGTCGCCCGCCAGGTCGAGCAGCTGCTGACGGCGGACCTGGCGCTGCTCGACTGACCCGGGTGGAACCTGGCAGTCCGGTGATCCGGTTATCCGGTGATCCCCAGCGTCCGGGTCGCCTTCTCGTCCGCCGTCATCGCGAGGTCGTTGACCCGCTCGAAGTCGCTCACCCCGACCATGCCGACGACCAGCAGCGTGTCGGCGTGGCCGGTTGCCGTCCCGTAGGCCGTGTACCGGGCCAGCTTCGGGTCCACCGGGGTGAACTTGGCACCGACGACTCCGGGACCGATGCCGAGGTCGCTGACCGTCATCGCGACCGGACTCCTGCCGGGGATCTCGAGGGTGACCTCCCGACAGCCGTCGACGGCCGTCTGGAACGTCGCCAGCATCGCGGCCACCTGCCCCGTCGTTCCGAGGGCCCACAGCTGCTCGCCGACCAGCGGGCCGTCCGAGCCAGCCGACAGCCCGACGCGCGCGGAGGCCACCGCCCCCGGCAGCACGCGGTTGGCCAGGCCCAGAAGGGTCAGGCACTGAGGGTCGGAGGCGGCCGAGGGACCCACTCCGGCGGCGGGGTCGGGCACCACCGTCCACCCGGCGGGCAGGTCCGCCGGGGCGAGCAGCGCCGCCCGCAGGTCGGCCGCGCTGCGACCCGGGCCCGGGACCGGCTGAGCCGGCCCGGCGGTCGGGCTCGCCGTCGTCGGCGCTGCCGAGCCGGTGGTCGGGGTGGCGGTGGAGCTGGCGACCGAGGTGGGCTGCCCACTCGAGGAGGTGCACCCGGCGAGCAGGACGGCGGCAGCGGCGGCGGTGCAGAGCACCAGTCGAGGGGAGGTCACTGCCGCAGGCTACCCGAGCACCCTCTGCGGAGCCGGCACCCGCGTCGGCCGCGCCGCACCTCCCCGGCCGGGCGGCTGCCTCGGCTCAGCGCAGGTGGCTCGCCCCGTTGAAGTCGACCACCGAGCCCGAGGCCCATTCGGCCCCCGGCTCGGCCAGTCCGACAATCGCTCCGGCCACCTCCTCGGCGGTCGCCACCCGGCCGAACGGACTCTGCTGGCGGATCGCGTCACCCTGCGGGCCGTCGAGCAGCTCGGCGGCCATCTCGGTCGCGATGAACCCCGGCGCGATGCTCACCACCGAGATCCCTTCCGGTGCCAGGGCGATCGCCATCGACTGGCCGAACGCATGCAGCCCCGCCTTGCTCGCGCCGTAGGCCGGCACGTCCGGTTCGCCGCGGTAGGCGCCGCGGGAGCCGACGTTGACGATCCGGCCGCGGGGCGAGTCCAGTGGCGGTGGCACCGAGATCATGTGCCGGGCCACGCACCAGGTGAGGTTCGCCGGGCCGATCAGGTTGGTGGCCAGGGTGGTCTGCCAAGCCCGCACCCACCAGTCGTAGTCGACATCGGTGATCCGGTGGTCCCCGCGCCGGCTGCCCCCGCCCGCGGCCTCGACCGTTGCCGGGTCGAGGAACATCGCGGCGTTGTTGACCAGCACGTCGATCCGGCCCAGGGCGGCGATGGCGTCGTCCGCCAGCCGGCGCACCTCGGCGGGGTCGGACAGGTCCGCCCGGACCAGTGCGTGGCCCGAGCCGGGGAGCGTGCCCAGCACCGCCTCGGCCGCCGAGCGCCCGTGGCGGTAGTGCACCGCCACCCGGTCCCCCCGCTCGGCGAAGCACCTCGCGGTCGCCGCCCCGACCCCGCGGGACGACCCGGTGACCAGGACACCGCGTGACTCCTCGTTCATCGCGCCAACGTACCCGTCCGGGCCGGAGCGCGGCCCGGTCAGAGCAGGTACTCCCCCAGGGTGACCGGGCGCAGCCCACGGCCGAGCAGCCGGGGCAGGCCCACGGCATACCCGGTGGCGGTCTGGCGCTCCGGATGGTTCAGGTGGCTGATCACGATGTCGCCGCCGCGTGCGGTGTCCAGCGCGGCGGCGACCCCGGAGGTCGACGCCGTCGCGCCCGCGTCGCCGTTCACGGTGAAGTTCACCACCCGCTCACCGAGCTCCGCGGCGATCTGCACCCCGACGTCGTCGCAGTGCGCGGTTCCGGACCGGAAGAACCGCGGCGGAGTGCCGACCAGCCGGGTCAACGTCTCGTGGTTGCCGGCGACCTCGTCGTACGCCTCGGCCACCGACCTCGTCCCGGCGATCCCGTAGGCGGCGCGGCCGGTCACCGAGAGGGGCAGGTGCCGGGTGCCGTGGTTGCCGATCTCGAAGAGCGGGTCGCGGACCAGCTCGTCGGTGACCGCCGGGTTCGCGGCGATCCACCTGGCGTTGAGGAAGATCGTCGCCCGTGCTCCGTGCCGGCGCAGCAGGTCGATCAGGGCGCGGTCGTAGCCGCTGCCCGAACTGCCCGGCGTCGCGCCGCCGCAGCCGTCGAAGGTCAGCGCGACGACCGGCGACCGGGTCCCCAGGGACTGGACGATGCCGGTGGCGGTCAGCCCCCAGCTGACCGGGGTGGTCCGGGCGTACTTGGCCAGGACCTCGGTCCGGCCCAGACGGCCGACAGCTCGGGCGGCAGTCGCGGTGGGGACGGCGACCGGGGTACCGGTCGGCGACGGTACCGGAAGGGTGGCCAAAGCGGCGACCGGTTCGACGGTCGCGGTGACCGACGGCGTCGGGGCCGGCGACGGACCGGGGGCGGCAGTCAGCGCCGGGGCGGGTTCCCGGCCGCAACCGACCAGCAGGCCGGAGGTCAGCGCGGCACCGAGGACGACCACCTCGCGTCTGCTGATTTGCCCCATATGCGCAGTATGTGGCACGGCGACCTGCGCGGTGCACAGGTTTGCCCCGCGGCAGCCCCCTCGAATGTCGATCGACGCGGACCCGGGCTAATCTCCCGGGATGAGCGGAGCCGACATCAACTACTACTTCGACCCGGTTTGCCCCTTCGCCTGGATGACCAGCAAGTGGGTGCGCCAGGTGATGGCGCAGCGGGAGTACACCGTCGACTGGCGGTTCATCTCGCTGCGGATGCTCAACGCCCAGGTCGACTACGACGACCACTTCCCGCCGGAGTACGAAGCCGGGCACACGGCCGGCCTGAGGCTGCTGCGGGTCGCAGCGAAGGTCCGCGAGGAGCACGGCCGCGATGCGGTCGGCACCCTTTACGCGGCCTATGGGGCGCGCATCTTCGACACGCCCAGAGAGGACGCCGACGACGCGGCCGCGCGCGCCCGTCTCGGCACTCGCGCGTACGTCGAGCCGATCCTCGCCGAGGCGGGGCTTCCCACCTCCCTGGCGGACGCGCTGGACGACGACAGCTTCGACGTGCAGATCCGGGCGGAGACCGACGAGGCGATGGGGCTGACCGGCAAGGACGTCGGAACCCCGATCATCCACTTCGAGCCGCCGACCGGCGTGGCGTTCTTCGGCCCGGTCATCAGCCGGCTCCCGCGGGACGAGGACGCGGCGCAGCTGTGGGACCACGTCGTCGCCCTGGCCCGCTTCCCGGGGTTCGCCGAGCTCAAGCGCAGTCTGCGGGAGAGGCCCCAGCTGCGCGCTCTCGGGGTCGACCCGGACACCGTCGGCATCCAGGAGGACTGGCACGGCGGCAGCCGCAGGCAGAAGAAGTAGCCCGGCAGAGGGCGGGTCCGCTGCGCCGGTGTCGGTGAGCCGGCTCGTTCAGCCGGCCACCGGCCCGGTCGAGTCCCGGACGACCAACGTGCCCTGCATCCGCTGACGCGGATGTCGGTCCTCGCCCCGGATCGCGGCAGCCAGGAAGTCCCCGGCCAGCCGTCCCTTCGCCTCGGTGGGCTGACGGACCGTCGTCAGTTTCGGACGGGTCCACTGCGCCTCAGGTTGGTCGTCGTACCCGGCAACCGAGACGTCCGCGGGAACCTGCACCCCCATGGTCTGCAAGGCGTCGAGGGCTCCCACCGCGAGGATGTCGCTGAAGGCGAGGACGGCGGTCGGCGGCTCGGCCACGGACATCAGCTCCATGGTGGCCGTGTACCCACCGGCTCTGGTGCAGGCGGCCTCCACCTGGTGGATGCCCGGTGAGTCGAGGGCGAGGCCGACCTCGAGGAGCGCCCGAGCCGCGCCGGCCAGCCGGCGTCCGAGTGGGCCCCGGTACCCGGTGCGCGGCTGGTCGGGGCCAGCCTCGAACAGCAACAGGGTGATTCGGCGATGTCCGAGGTCGAGCAGGTGCCTCACCAGCTCGTACCCACCGCTCTCGTCGTCCGTCTCGACGCTGGGGACGTCGTCCGGCGGCTCGGAGTCGACCAGCACGAAGGGGACCCCCCTGCGGCGCAGTTCGGCCACCTCTCCCCGGTCCGCCTCCAGCCCGGCCACGACGAACCCGTCGACCGCGGCATACGGGATGACCTTGAGCATCGAGTTGCGCAACGGCGGGCAGAGCAGCAGGGTCATCCCCTCCCGTTCGCACACCTGGCCCAGGCCGGTGAAGAACTGTGCGTAGTACGGGTTCTGCATCACCTGCGCGATGTCCTGCGGCAGCAGCACCCCGAGCGTCCCGGTGCGGCCCCGCTTGAGCATCCGGGCGATCGGGTTCGGGGTGAAGCCGAGCTCGGCTGCGGCGGCGAGGATTCGGTCTCGAGTCGCTGCCGAGATGCGGGCCGGCTCGTTGTAGGCGAAGGACACGGCGGTCCGCGAGACGCCGGCCGCGCGGGCAACGTCGGCGCTCGTCGGACGACCAGGGTGCGGCACCGGAGCCTCGACGGCGGGATTGCCCGGTTCAGGAGTCGAGCGCGACAAGCCGGACCCCCTGCGCCGGGACGAGCACTGCCGAGCACGACACCGCTGCCCCCGTGATCAGCTCCCGGCCAGCCCGGGAGGCATGACCGTCCACCGAGATCGTCTCCGGCGTCCGACCCCGGTTGGCCAGCACGAGGATCTCCTGCTCGGGGTGGCTGCGACGGCGCACGATCGTGTTCTCGGTGGCCGAGATCGTGGACTCGCGGCCGCGACGCAGGGCGACGTTCTCCCTGCGCAGGGTGGCCAACGTGCCAATCCAGCTCATCAGGTCCGCGTTCCAGGTGCTCTGGTCCCAGTCCATGCAACCGCGACAGTCCGGGTCGTTGAAGCCGGTCATCCCGACCTCGTCGCCGTAGTAGACCATGGGCGCGCCCTCGGCGGTGAACATTAGCGCGAACGCGAGGCGGGCGGCCCCCACATCGCCGCCGCAGTGGGTCAGCACGCGCTCGGTGTCGTGGCTGCCCAGGAGGTTCATCATCAGGCCCTTGGCCTCAGCCGGGATCTCGGAGTCGATCGCCGCGAGGTCGGCGGCGAACGCCTCGCCGCCGCCTCGCCACTCGCTGACGAAGGCCAGGATCGCGTCGCGCAGGCGGTAGTTCATCGCGGCGTCCGACATGCTGCCGTCGGTCCACTCGGTGGCCCGGTCCCAGACCTCGGCGACGATGTACTGCCGCGGATCATGGTCCTTGACCAGGGCTCGGAACTGCCGCCAGAACGACGGGTTCTCGAGCATGTAGGGCACGTCCAGCCGCCACCCGTCGATCCCGCTGCGCATCCACCGGGAGGCGGCGTCAAAGAGGTGCTGGCGGACCTGCGGGTTGTGCACGTTGAGCTTGGGCAGGTAGTGGCATCCGCTGCAGGTGAGGTAGTTCGGCTCCGGGTGGGACTGGACCGGGAACCCAGAGACGGAGAACCAGTTGACGTAGGCCGAGTCGGCACCCCGGGCGATGACGTCCTGGAAGTAGGGGTGCTGGTCGCCGCAGTGGTGGAACACCGCGTCCAGGACCACCCGGATGTCTGCCTGGTGGGCCCGCTCGAGAAACGTCTCGAACGCGGCGTCGCCGCCAAGGACCGGGTCGATCCGCGTGTAGTCGACCGCGTCGTACCGGTGGTTGGTCGCCGCGGCGAAGACGGGCGTCAGGTAGAGCGCGGTCACGCCGAGGCCCTGCAGGTGGGGCAGCCGCCGGGTGATCCCCGGCAGGTCACCGCCGAAGAAGTTGTCCCGGGTGGGTGGCTCACCCCACGGCGTCACGCCGTGGGGGTCCGTGCCGGGATCCGCGTTGTCGAACCGCTCCGGGAAGATCTGGTAGAAGAACGCGTCCCGGACCCAGTCCGGGCCGCGGTCCGCAGAGGTGCCGGGCTGCTCGCTCACTCTTTGACTCCTGTCGAGGCCAGTCCGCGGACCAGGCTGCGTTGTAGGTAGACGAAGACGACGATCGCCGGGGTCGCCGCGATCACCGTCCCCGCCATGAGGTAGTTCGGGTAGGGCGAGTACTTGTTGGTGAAGGCGGACAGGCCCAGCTGGACGGTGCGGAACTGGTCGTCCCCGGTGACAAGCAGCGGCCAGAGGAAGTCGTTCCAGGCGAACAGGAAGCTGAAGACCGCCACGCTGGCCAGGGCCGGCTTGCACAGCGGAAGCAGGATGCGCACCAGGATCTGGATCCGGTTGGCGCCGTCGATCCGGGCCGCCTCATCCAGCTCGATCGGCAGCGACCGCATGAAGCCGCGAAGCACGACGATGCCGAAGACGTCGGCCAGCCTCGGCACGATGAGCGCGGCATACGAGTTGTACCAGCCGAACCGGATCACCAGGTCGAACGCCGGGAGCACGGTCAGGAACGCCGGGACCAGCATCGTCGCGACGAGTCCGAGGAAGATCGCGTCGCGGCCGGGGAACCGCAGCCGGGCCAGGGCGTAGGCAGCGAGGGTGTCGAAGACCAGGTGACCTGCGACGATGCCCACCGTCATCACCACCGAGTTGAGGTAGTACTGCGCGAACGGCGCAGCCGTCACCGCCTGGGCGTAGTTGTCCCACTGCCATTCAGCGGGCAGGAGGTAGGGAGCCTGATGGACCTTGTCCAGCGACTTCAGGCTCGTCGTGATCATCCAGGCGAACGGCGCCACGACCAGCAGCGACAGTGCGGCCAGCAGCAGGTGCCGCGGAGCGCGGCGCACCAGGCCGGTCATCGCTCGTCCCGTCCGCCGAGCCGCCACTGCATCCAGGTGAAGACGAAGACGATGGCGAAGCCCGCATACGCGATGGTGGCGCCGTAGCCGAACTGGCCGGTGACGAACGCGGTCCGGTAGACGAGGAACCCGACGACCTCGGTACCCCCCAGCGGTCCGCCCTTGGTCAGCTGGTAGACGAGGTCGAAGCTCTGGAAGGTGGTGACCAGCGCCTGGACCACCACGAAGAACGTCATCGGCCGCAGCATCGGAAAGGTGATCAGCCGAAGTCGCTGCCAGCCGGAGGCGCCATCCAGCGCCGCGGCTTCGTAGATCTGGGCCGGAATCGTCTGTAGTGCGGTGAGGTACAGGATCGTGTTGAGACCGAGCTGCTTCCACAGCGTGAGCAGGGTGAGGCTGACCAGGGCCAGGTGCGGCTGCCCCAACCAGTTCGGACTGCCCATGCCGATTGCCGTGAGGCCCGCGTTCACCGGCCCGGAGACGTCGAAGAGATAGCGCCAGACGGCGGCCGCCGCGATCGAGGAGGTGACCACCGGCAGGAAGAAGGCCGTGCGGTACACGGTCCTGGCGCGCAGGCTGGTGTTCAGCAGGGACGCCGCACCGAGACCGGTGACCACGCTGAGGACGCACACCGCCACGGCATAGAGCAGGGTGACCCGCATCGAGCTGAGGAAGCCGGGATCGTGCAGGAGGTTCGCGTAGTTCTCGAGGCCCACGAACGGGCGATCCGGGCTGATCCCGTCCCAGGAGGTCAACGACATCAGCCCGGTGGAGACCAGCGGGTACACCACGAACAGCCCGATGACGACCGCCGCCGGAGCGAGGCACAGGGCCGCCGTCAGGAGGTCGCCGCGGGGGTAACGGCGCGCCCGTCGGCGCCTCGTGGCGGGCCGGTCGAGCGTCGCCAGCACCGGGGTGCGCGACGTCGACGAGCCCGCCACGGTTGCTCTCACTTCGCGGTGGCGAGGATCGCGTTGACCTCGGTCTCCGCGTCGGCCAGCGCCGCGTCCACGCTCTTGCCGTGCAGCGCCTGCTCGACCTGCTTGGCGAACGCCAGTGAGACCTGCGGGTACAGCGGGGTGGCCGGTCGGGCCCGTGCCGTCGGCAGCGCATCGACGAAGGGCTGCAGCTCCGGCAGGGTGTTCGCGACGAAGTCCTTGTACGCCTTGCCGTCCGCCACGGACCTACGGACCGGCAGGAAGCCGGTCTTCTCACTCCACGAGGTGTTCTGCGCCGGGTCGGTGAACCAGGTGAGGAAGCCCGCTGCGGCCTTCTGCTTGCCGGCGTCCTGCGCGAACACCACGGCCTGCTCGCCGCCCATGTTGGTGGCGGCCTTGCCATCGGCGGGGTGCGGGATCTGTGCGACCCCGAACGGGAACGGCGGCTTGGGCTTCCAGATCCCGGCCATCCAGGAACCCTCCTGCGCCGAGGCTGCCTTGCCCTTCTCGAACTCGCCCCAGGGACCGAGCGGGCTGGCCTTGGTCTTGACCAGGTCGACCCAGAAGCTGAGCGCCTGCTTCCCTGCAGCCGAGTTGAACGCGGCCTTGGTGTTGTCCGCGTTGAGGAACTCCCCGCCGGCCTGCCACAACGGCACCTGGAAGTTCCAGGTGACGCCCTCCCCGTCGGTCCCCGGCTGGGTGAACAGCTCGAAGCCCGGCTTACCGGTGGCCGCCTGGATCTTGGCGGCCGCGGACTTCAGCTCGTCCCACGTCTTCGGCGGGTTGACCGGGTCGATCCCGGCCGCCTTGAAGTCGTCCTTGTTGAACATCCAGGCCAGTGTGTTGGCCGAGACGGGGATGGAGATCTGCCGCCCGTCCTGGGCGCCGAACTTCAGCATCTCCGGGTAGATGTCGGACCAGGTGCCGGCGGGGATCAAGCCCTTGAGGTCCACCGCCTTGCCGGTCTTGGCCATCCGCGGCACCGTGGCGAGGTCCCCGATCACGACGTCGGGCAGGGTCCGGGACTGCGCCGCAGCCTGCAGCTTGACCAGCAGGTCAGAGCCGGGAACGTTGACGAGCTTGATCGTGGTGCCCTGGTGACTGGCCTCGTAGGCCTTCGCCATCGCGGCGAAGGTGTCCCCGTTGTTCCCGTCCCAGTAGTGCCAGACGGTGAACTCCGCCGGACCGGCGGCCCCCGCTCCGGCGCTCGCGGCGGGCCCTGCGCTGGACCCGCTGCACGCCGCCAGCGACAGGGCAACGGCCGCTGCCATGCCGAGAGTGACCGGACCTGATCTGACCGCCATGGTTTCCTCCGTTAGTAACCCGAGTTAGTGACGGGAACATGAAACCGCTCGCACGGCGCTCTGTCAATGACTCACGCAGCCCCGGTGTGCCTGGTCATCCATCCACAGGTCAGGTCCAGGATCACGGGCCGGTCCGCACAACGGTCCTGCCGGACCAGCAGCTGAGGGGTCCCGGCTGCGACCGCCGCGAGGTTCCAGGCGCTGGTCGTCCCCGCGGTCAGGTACTGGCCGTGCCCGGACGAGCGGGCGCCCACCGTGCCGTCCGGCAACGGCCGGCTCGAGGTGGAGAGGGTGTCCACCCCCGGCAACCGGTCCGGGTCCGTCCCGAACCGGCCGAGATCGGCGACGACGTCGTTGCCTGCTTCCAGGACGTGCAGGCCTCCGGGCGGAAGACCGAGCGCCGCGGGGTCATCGACCCCGAGGCCCGGCGAGCCGAACACGGCGAGGTCGTCGACGCCGGTGGGCGAGCCGGCCAGAGCCATCCCGGCGACGGTCGAGCCGTAGGAGTGCGCCAGGACCGTCAGATGTCGCGACGACGCGGCGCCGCCCGCTGCGTCGAGCCCGGCCAGGAACCGGCCCAGGGCGGGTGCGCCCGCCTGCGCCGCCCGAGGGAGCAGGACCGAGCGGTCCGGGTCACGCAGGTCGCCCCACTGCGGCGCCTCGTAGCCCAGCCACACGACCCCCGCGACACTCCGGCCGTCGCCGTGCGCGCCCGACTGGGCCTGTGCCAGATCGGTCAGCTCGGCCAGGCGGACGTCGTAGCGCCCGATGTCCCCGGCGACCGTGGTCGAGGCGCCGCCGACGAGCACTGCGACGTGCCCGGCCTGGTCGACGTCTCCGACACTGACCGCCGCCGTGGGCACCCTCCCGGACAGGTCGAGCATCACCAGTTGCCGGGTGCGCCCATCTGCCTGTGTCAGCACGGTTCTCAGCGCCTGGACCGTCGCCAGCAGCTCGACCGACCCGCCGGCTGCCAGCAGCCCCGCCTCGACCTGGGCCAGGCTCGTGCGGTTGGCCCGGTCCCGCGCCCACGCCGGCAGGCCGTCGCTGGAGCCCACGCCGTCGGGAAGCTCACCGATGAGCCGGTCCTGCTGGGCGTCGCTCAGCAACGACCACCAGCAGGCCTGCTGCGCCGGCGACCACCCGGCACCCAGCTCGCGACCGATGCCCAGCGCAGGAGTCGGCGCCGCCCCGAGCAACGCGTCCGCCAGCAGGGCGTCGACCTCGGCTGCCCTGGCCAGGAGCCGTTGGACCTCGGTCCGGAGCTCGTCGGCCAGTCGGTCCCGGACCGCCGACCAGGCCTGCGAGGCCACCGGATCCACCAGGTCGGCGAGCCACCCGGACCCGGCGCGAGCGTGCACCTGGCTGTCGTCAGTGATGACCAGGCCATACCGCTCCGCGCGCTGTTCGGCATCGGCCACGAGCCGTCCGATCGCGGTGAGCTGGTCCGCAGCGCGGCGCACGGCAGCCGAACTGACCGCAAAGCCATCGACTCCCTTCTCGAGCTCCGTTCTCAGCTCGGCCTGCCGCAGCCCGGCCGCGGCTGCGGCGCCTCCCGTCCAGGCCCCGCCCGCCACAGGTCCCGGGGGCAAGGCCGTCCACGCGCGCTCGAGCTCGCGGTGGCGGTCGGCCAGTGACCGGGCACAGTCGGCAACGAGGTCGGGACGCCAGGTCCGGACCTGCCCGAAGCTGACCGTCACGGGGATGCCCCTCGGTCCTGCTCGGTCCCGAGAACCGGCTGGGTATGGCGCTCCCGGGCGAGCCCGTGCAGCGCGTTGGTCTCGCTCGCGGCATACTGCACGGCCGCCGCGGCCAGCCCAGCCGACTGCCTCGCAATCAGGTCGCGGCCGACCCGAGTCGATCTCGTCCACGACGTGGCCACCTGGTGCACGACGCTCGCCGTCCGACTGCCGGGCAGGGCATGCAGCAGCGGCATGATCGCCTCGGCGAGGTCCGGCGTCGCGGCCTCCTCGGCACCCCGGCCGACCTGGCGCGCGGCGGCCGCGAGCTCCACCGGATCCACGCCGAATGACATCTCAGCCCCCTTCAGCCGATGCCTGACCGTCAGGATCGAGACTAGGCAGAGCCCGGGAAGGGTCCGCCCGGCTGTCCACAACCCCGGGGCCGGCACGCACGAGCGCCGCCCACTGCGTCCGTGGGCGGCGCTCGCCTCTCGCGAGGTCGGCGGCCAGGGGGTCGAGGCCTGGCTGCCGTCTGCGGGGTCCGGGCGACCGCGCCCGAACCGATCGGCCGGGGTGACCCGATCGACGGGAGATCAGCCGATGGTGGGGATGGCGAGCCGCTGGCCCGCGCGCACCTGGCTGGTGTTCATGGCGTTGGCCAGCTGGATCTGGGCCACCCCTTCGGCGATCGACAGCTGGGGCAGCTCGGTGGCAGCGACCTCGGAGAGGGTCTGCCCCGGTTGAACGGTCACGGTGCGCTCGATGGTGGCTCCGGCAGCGCCGACGCCGAACACGGCGACGGCGAGGAGCGTGAGCAGCGCCACCCCGATGAGGCTGACCAGCACCCGACCGAACCGGCTGATCCGCAGCCGCGCTCGGCCGGCGACGAGACCGGACCCGGTGGCCCCCACTCCGGTGGCCCCCACTCCGGTGGGCACCAGGCGCAGGGCAGGACGGCGCGACCGGACGATCGGGTACCCATCGCTCGCGGGCTCGAGGGGGGCGACGTCCCAGGCGACTGCTGCACTCATGATGTCCTCCATCTCGTCGACCCCGGGGGCGGGAGCGGCGGCTGCTGCTGCGGACCGAAGGTGCCGGACCGACTGGCGCTCGATCGAACGGGTGTGCGATAGAACGCTTGGACGATTTGTAGCACGGGTGTTCGAAAAAGTCGAGACACGCGTCGAACAGATGTTTGGCACTGACGTTCGAAGCCCGTACGCTGTCCTCATGGCAGGTAGTCCAACACCAGGGTCTGACAGCCCTCTGACCTGCACAAACACCACCGGAACACCCGCAGAGTGCGACCGAGCAGCGATGATGAATGGGGTTGGGACAGATGGCTGACGTCCACGAGATGCCCGAGCGTGGCCAAGGCGACAGCCTCACCGTCCGCCAGCGGCGTGTCCTCGAGGTCATCCGCAACTCGGTCGACCGGCGCGGCTACCCGCCGAGCCTGCGGGAGATCGGCGAAGCGGTCGGCCTGACCAGCCCGAGCAGCGTCGCGCACCAGCTGTCCGCCCTCGAGCGCAAGGGCTACCTGCGCCGCGACCCCAACCGGCCCCGCGCCATCGAGGTCGTCTCCCCGGACACCGTCCTGGGTGAGCGCGGCTACCGCTCCGGCGACAACGACGGCGGCGTGCTGCACGACGCCATCCCGCTGCACGGCGAGGTCTCCGGGCAGGTGGACACCGTGACGGGCTCCGGCGACCACCGGCCCGAGGCCTCCTACGTCCCGGTGGTGGGCCGGATCGCCGCCGGCGGACCGATCCTCGCCGAAGAGGTCATCGAGGACGTCTTCCCGCTGCCGAAGCAGCTCGTCGGTGAGGGATCGCTCTTCCTGCTCAAGGTGGTGGGCGACTCGATGGTCGACGCGGCCATCTGCGACGGGGACTGGGTGGTGGTTCGTCAGCAGCCCACCGCCGACAACGGCGACATCGTCGCGGCGATGCTCGACCACGAGGCGACCGTGAAGACGTTCAAGCGCAAGGACGGCAAGGTCTGGCTCATGCCCCACAACGTCGACTACTCCCCCATCGACGGCGCCGACGCGACCATCCTCGGCAAGGTCACCGCGGTTCTGCGCCGGATCTAGCCGCTGCGCCGGATCTAGCCGCTGTGCCGGATCTGCCGGGCGGCCGGGTGCCCTGGGGTTCGGCGTGCCACCGGGTCAGGTCGCGGAGGCCGCCACGGACCGGACCAGGCTGTCCAGGGTCTCGCCGAGCGGGGTGTGCAGCCGGACGGACGCCTCGGTGTCTCCCCGGCTCGGGCTCGCCGTGACGATGGCGACCGGGATGCCCTCCCGTGCCGCCCGCCGGACGAACCGGTAGCCGCTCATCACCGCGAGCGACGAGCCCAGCACCAGCAGCGCGGCGGCCGACTCGACCATCGCGAAGGCCTGCTCGACCTTGGGTTTGGGCACCGACTCACCGAAGAAGACGACGTCCGGCTTGAGCGTGTCCGCCGCGCAGACGAGGCACGGCGGCAGTCGGAAGGTCTGCACGACCTGCTCGTCGAGCACGATGTCCCCATCGGGCCGGATCTGGCTCGAGACCCGACTGCCGGCCTCGATCAGGGCGCGCACCCGGTCGGCGAAGCCGGGGTTCGCGAGCTCCATCCGCTCGTGCAGGTCCAGCCGGCCGCTGCGGTCCTCGCAGGTCAGGCAGAGCACCTCCTCGAGGTTGCCGTGCAGCTCGACGACGTCCCGCGCTCCAGCCTCCTGGTGCAGCCGGTCCACGTTCTGGGTGATGATCCCGGCGAGCAGGCCGAGCTGCTGGAGCCGGGCGACGTGCCGATGGCCCCTGTTCGGCTCGGCCCGCGAGAACCGCTGCCAGCCGATGAAGCTGCGCGCCCAGTACCGCTGCCGCGCCTGCGAGGAGCCGATGAACTCGGCATACTGCATCGGCATCACCCGGCGGGTCCCGTCCTGGCCCCGGTAGTCCGGGATCCCGGAGTCGGTGGACAGCCCCGCGCCGGACAGGACGACCACGCCACCCGCGGCGACGAGCTCGACCAGCCGGTCGAGCTCGAGCGACGGGTCCCCGGTCGGGACCGCGCCGAGCGCTGGGGCGTTCCAGGTCATCCCTCCAGTATGCGTCGAGCCGGTGCCGGGCTCAGAAACGCCCCAGCAGGGTGCGGCGGTGCGAGTCGCGCAGGGCGCGCAGGGCGTATGCCGGGTCGGCGACCTCCGGGTGCGGTGGGTCCACCGGCGCATCACGGCGCACCAGCTGCCCGGCGTGGGCGCGAACCATGGCATCCGCGACGAGGTAGCCGTGCCGCTCGAGGATCTTCTGCTCGTCACTCGAGAACCGGTCCAGGTCCGTCCGGATGACGTTGATCCGCTCGCACACCTCGGCTGGGTAGCTGCCGGCCGCAACGGTGTCCAACGCCCAGGTCGCCCCCTCGATGACCCCGCGGCGAAAGCTCGCCAGCAGCCACCGCATCCGGGTGGCTCCGCCTCCTGCCGCGGCGATCGACATGATCTGGAGCAGTCGACCGAACACCGTGTGCTGGCTACCGGCCCGGAAGACGCCGCCCCCGTCGGAGACGAGGACGGCCGCGTGGTCCTTCCACACCGGCTCCAGGCCGAGGTTGTCGTACACCCCGCCGTCCGCGAGCTGCACGTCGGCGAGGATCGACGAGCGGGCCTGCGCCGACTCCTGGCCCCGGTGCCCACCGGTGAGGCCGAGGTCCTCGGCGGACAGCCGCATCGGGGCGAAGAACGGCGGAAACGCGCAGGACGCGGCCACCGAGTCGGCCAGCCGCAGCCCGACCGGCGGGACGGCATACCCGACGCGGTAGTCGCCGATGCGTCCCTGCGGCCGGGCGGCGTCTGGGTCCATGAAGACCCAGTCGACGCCGTAGCCGACCTCGGTGGCGCCGATGACGATGGCCGGGCCGTCGGCGCCGTTGTCCCGCAACGCTCGCGACCACCAGGGCAGGTGTCGCGCGAACCGGTCGGCCAGGGCCCGCACCGCGGCGTCCCGGACGAGCCAGCGCTGCGGCAACAGCTTGGACAACAACGCCGGGGTGCGCACGTTGTGCCGGGTCAGCTCGAGCAGCGGCTCGGCGACGAGCTCGTCGAACCCCTGCACCACCAGGCTCTCGCCACCGGGCTCGTCGGGCCAGACCAGCCGAGGGTCGCTGAGCAGGGTGGCGACGATCGACCCGCCGGACACCCCGCTGATCGTGCGGGCCGTGCCGAGGATGCCCAGCTCGTTCAGCCGGCGCACGGCACCGAGGTGGAACAGCGCCGCGCGGTAGCCCCCGCCGGAGAGGCAGAGCCCGGTGCCGGAGCGCCGCCTCCGTCGCGGTCGGTCCTCCTCCGAGCGCGACCGGGCCGTGGCGAGCGCACTCTCGACGGGGGTGGAGAGGGGAAGCTCACCGCCGCGGACCATGCCCGGAGCCAAACACAGATCGCCGACACCCGCCCTTCGTGGTGGTGGGTCATGACCCACCACCGCCCCACCCGAACTGATAACGGCGCGTTATACGATGAAGCATGATCGACGCCGCCGGACTGCGCGTGATGCGTGCCATCGCCGACGAGGGAAGCTTCACCGGGGCCGCGACCGCACTCGGCTACTCGCAGCCGGCCATCTCGCAGATGGTGCGGCGCCTCGAGGAGCGCAGCGGGACGGTGCTGGTCGAGCGGATCGGGCGCAACGTCCGCCTGACCGAGGCCGGGCAGGTCCTGGCGCGGCATGCCGTCGGGGTGCTCGCGGCCCTCGCGGCCGCCGAGGAGGAGGTGGCGGCGATCGCCGGTCTGCGCTCGGGGCGGGTTCGGCTGATGGCCTTCCCGTCCTCGTCGGCGTCGCTGGTCCCGCGCGCCCTCGCGTTGGTCAAGCAGCGCTTTCCCGACATCCGGGTCACCTTCAGCGAGGGAGAGCCGCCGGAGTCGCTGGCGGCGCTGCGCGCCGGGGAGTGCGACATCGCGGTGGCCTTCGCGTACGAGGGTGGCGAGATCGCCCGGGGTGAGGACCTGACCTCCTTCGTCACCCGCAAGCTGCTGGACGACGAGGTCCGCCTTGCGGTGCCGCGCGACCACCCGCTCGCCACCGGGACGCACGCGGAGCTGGCCGACTACGCACAGGAGTCCTGGATCGCCGGTTGTCCGCGCTGCCGGGGCCACCTGGTCGCCCTGGCGGGGCAGAGCGGGTTCTCCCCGAACGTCGCGTTCGAGACCGAGGACTACGTCGCCGTGCTCGGGCTGGTCAGTGAGGGACTCGGCGTGGCGCTGGTCCCCGACCTCATCCTGGCCGCCGCCCACAACACCGACGTGGTCACCCTGCCGCTGCGTCCGCCGTCGCGACGGCAGATCCACGCCGTCACGACCGAGGACCTGCAACGAGTCCCGGCCGTCAGGGCCACCCTGGAAGCGCTCGGCGAGAGCGCCGAGCGACAGAGCTTCGTCCCCGGCTGACCGGCTCAGTGCCGCGCCGCGACGAGGACCGCGCCGTCACCGGTACGGCCCACGGCGATGTCGCCGTCTCGGTCCGTCCTGCTGACCCGGTACCCCTGCGTCTGCAGGGCGCTCAGGGTGGAGGGCGCCGGGTGGCCGTAGTCGTTGTCCGCGCCGACGCTGACCAGCGCGACCGGAGCCCGCAGCGCGGCGAGCAGTCCGTCATCCCGGTTGGCCGACCCGTGATGCGCGACCTTGACGACGTCGAAGCCGTCGGCAAGGGCGCCGCCCTGGGCCCGCAGCGCGAGCAGTACCGCGTGCCCCGCCTCCCGCTCGACATCACCGAGCAGCGCCACCCGCAGCCCCGAGACGTCGACGGTCAGCACCACGGAGGCGTTGTTCGGCACCGAACCCTGCCGGATCACCCGCTCGGGCCACCAGACATGGGCCGCGATGCCGGGCCAGCGCAGGTCGTCCCCGGCCGACACGGACCTCAGCGGTACCCCGGCCGCGTCGGCGAGGTCGCGAACCTCCCGGGCCTGGAAGGCGGGCTCCTGCACCGGGGTGGCGAGGATCTGACGAACCTGCCTGTCGCGCAGCACCCCGGGCAGGCCATCCACGTGGTCGGCGTGGAAGTGGGTCAGCACGACGGCATCGACGACCGTCACGCCCAGCCGGGACAGGCACCCGTCGATGGCCTCCGGGTCCGGGCCGACGTCGACGACGACGGCCCCCGACAACCCGCTGCGGAGCACCAGGCCATCGCCCTGGCCCACATCGCAGGCGACCAGGAGCCAGCCCGGCGCCGGCCAGGTGACGAAGCCGGTGGGCAGGGCCACTCCCACGCCGAGCAGCACGCAGGCCGCGACGGCCCACGGCCGACGTCGCCCGTGATGGAGCAGCCACGGCCCGGTGACCACCGCAGTCAGGCTCAGCAGCGCCAGGAGCGCCGCTCCGGGGGCGCCGTCGGGCCAGGCGAGCGTGGCCATCGGGACCTGGGAGCAGGCTCGGGCGACCCAGGCGATGCCCAGGGTGGGCAGCGCGGCCGCTGCGGCCACCAGCGCCGCTCCCCCGGTCCAGACCACCGACAGCAGCACGGTGGTCACCCCGATGACGGTTGCCGGGGCCACCAACGGTGCGGCCAGCAGGTTGGCCAGGACGCCGACCAGACTGACGGAGCCCTGCAGGAGGACGACCAGCGGGGCGCACATCAGCTGGGCGGCCGCGGGGATGACGAAGGCGGGGCCCCAGCTCTTGATCCGGCTGGGCAGCACCCTGGCGACGACGGCTCCCCAGGGCCCGGCGAACAGGAGCAGCCCGAGCGTGGCCAGGACGGAGAGCCCGAAGCCGAACGAGCGGGACAGCCAGGGATCCCAGCAGAGCAGGACGATGATCGCGCCGGCGAGCGCCGGGATGCCGACGCTGCGCCGTGACGTGCTCATCCCCAGCAGCGCCACGCCGCCCATCACCGCCGCCCGGATGACACTCGGCTCGGGCCGCACGAGGACGACGAAGGCGCCCAGGACGAGCAGGGCCAGCAGCGGACGCCAGCGTCGACGCAGTCCGCTGAGCCGGCAGAGACCGAGTGCGGCGGCGAGGACGATCGCCACGTTGGAGCCGCTGACCGCCGAGAGGTGGGTCATCCCGGTGGTGAGCATGGCCGCACGCAGGTCGGCGGGGGTGGCGTCGGTGTCGCCGATGACCAGTCCCGGCAGCAGCCCCCGGGCGTCCGCCGGCAGGTCCTGGGTGGCCAGTCGGAACCGGTCCCGGACGACGTCCGCCGCCCGCTCCAGCGGCCCGGGCTCGGCCAGCGACGTCGGCGGACCAGTCGGATCGAGCAGCGCGACCACGTCGTCGGCAGGGTCGTCGGCGGGGCTCAACCGGCCCTCCACTCGCACCCGCTCGTGCCAGCGCACGGCCAACCAGCGCTCATCCCCGATCACCAGGACGGGCGTCCGCACGTCGGCCCGGCTTCCGCGCCCGGTGACGGACTCGACGAGGACCCGGAGCACGACCGGCGTCGTCGCCCCGCGTCGCGACGGCTGGTCGACCCGACGTGGCTGCGTGGTCACCACCGCGTCGAGCGTCACGATCGCCCGTTCAGCGGCGAGCTGGCGGACCGGCCCCGCCTCCCGAACGGCGGCGTGGGTCGCGAGGCAGAGGAGCACCAGGGTCGTCGCGGCGGCGGTCAGTGCGCCGGGGAGCAGCCAGCGTCGAGGGGGTGGGCCCGACCGCACTCGCTGGAGGCGTGACGAGGTGCGACGGGCGCTGACGGCGACGACGGACGCCGCGACCAGCGCCAGGGCCATTCCCAGCGCCCCCGCCACCACCCACCGAACGTCGACGCCGAGGACGGCGGCGACCACAGCCCAGGCGGTCAGCGCGGGGATCAGCAGCCGCAGGTCGGTCGGGGAACGCGCGCTCGCCGAGTCGGTGGGTCGGGGGCTCACACCCTCACCCGGGGACGCAGCTGCGCCAGCAGCCGCTCGCCGATCCCGCTCACTTCGGCCAGCTCCTCGACCGCGCTGAACCTGCGGTGCTCGGCGCGCCAGTCGAGGATGCGCTGAGCCAGGACCGGACCCACCCCGGGCAGCCCCTCCAGCGCCGCGAGGTCCGCGCGGTTGAGGTCGACGATCGCTGCTGGGCCGGTGCCCGCCGATCCGCCCGATCCGCCGGGTGCGTTCGGTTGCGCGCCGAGTGCCACCGGAACCTCCTCCCCGGGTCGGGGAACGTAGAGCTGCTCGCCGTCGACGACGACCCGAGCGAGGTTGACCCGAGCCAGATCCGCCTCCGGGAGGGCGCCCCCCGCATGGCTGAGCGCGTCGAGGACCCTGCTGCCCTCCGGCAGGGTGATCACGCCCGGCCGAGCCACCTGGCCGACCACGTGAACCACGATCATCGTCGCGGTGGTGGTGGTCGCCGAGCCGAGGGCCGGCGCGGTGCGCCCGGGCGGCTCGGAGGTCAGGGCGGGCACCGGGGTCGGCGCCGCGGACTGGGTGGCGCGAGCCACTCGCACCGCGAACACCAGGGCCGCGCCCACGACCACCAGCGACGCGGCGACCACGGCCCGCCACGACACCTGGTAGCGCGCAGCCCGCAGGCTCACCGGGGCGGTGACCAGTGCCGGCGCCTGCTCGTCCTCAGCTGCGGCCGGGGCTTTCGGAAGCCACCCCGGCGCGGGGAACGCCTCTCCGGCGAACAGCGCCCGCACCCGATCGGTGACAGCAGCCGGGGCGGGACGTCGAAGCATGGGTTCGACGGTAGGAGGCCAGTGCAGTCCGGACGATCAATGCCGGCCAGGCTGTGGATCGTGGTGCAAGGCGGGTCACTGATGTGCAGCGAGACTGCCGATCCCGGTCCGGGCCGCCCTAGTCCGGCCCGGTCGACGCGTCCCGACGCCGGGACCGCAGCTGCCCGCGGGCGCGCCGCCACGCGCGGATGTTGACCTGGTGGCGCCCGCCCACGATGCCGGCCAGGACCACCGCCCAGATGGTGGTCGCCCAGGACCCGGGCAGGAGGCCGACCCCCGAACCCAGGCCCAACAGGGCGAGCGTGGCCGCCGCGGCGAGCGACGCCCCGGCGAACCATCGCCCGAGCGCCAGCACGATCGCGAAGACGACGAGCATGACCAGGCCGAACCAGGGCTGGACCGCCAGCACCACGCCCAGGGTGGTCGCGACGCCCTTGCCGCCGCGGCCCCTGAGGAACGGGGAGAAGACGTGCCCGAGCACGGCGGCGACGGCCACCACGTAGGCGGGGATCTCGCCGATCGCTCGCAGCACCAGGTAGGCCGGCACAAAACCCTTGAGGACATCCAGCACGGCGACGACGATCCCCCACTTCACCCCCAGCACCCGGCCGGCGTTCGTCGCACCGGGGTTGCCCGAGCCGGAGCGCGTGAGGTCCACCCGCAGGAGCCGGGCGAAGGCCGTCGCCGGGTTGAGCGAGCCGAGCAGGAACGCACCCACCGAGACCACGGCCCAGAACGCGTAGGCGCCGAGCAGCCCGGCCCCGCTCACGACGGCCGCGGCGAGACGGCCACCGCCAGGGTTCCCGGACCGACATGCGCTCCGACGACGGCTCCGAGCTCGCCGAGGACGAGCTCCCCGAGGTTCCCGACGCGTTCGCGCAGCTGGTCCGCCAGCGTCTGTGCCCGCTGCTCGGAGTCGAGGTGCTGCACGGCGATGTCGACCACCTCGGAGCTCGCGCCGGCGGCGGCGACGGCGAGCTCGGCCAGCCGGGCCAGCGCCCGGCTGGAGGTGCGGACCCGCTCCAGCGGGCGGATGCTTCCGTCGACGAGGGTCAGCAGCGGCTTGATCGCCAGCGCCGAGCCGACGAGCGCGGACGCGGCGCCGATCCGGCCTCCGCGACGCAGGTGTTCGAGGGTGTCGACGTAGAAGGCGACCGTGGCCGCCTCCGAGCGAGCCAGGGCCACGGCGGCCACCTCGGCGGTGTCCCGGCCCGCGGCGGACGCCTCGGCCGCCGACAGCACGGCATACCCCATGGCCATGCCGAGGGAGCGGGAGTCGACGACCTCGACCGGCACCGGGGACTGCTGGGCGGCCAGCTGGGCGGACTGGCAGGTCCCGGACATGTCCGCGGACAGGTGGATCGAGACGATGCTCGTGGCACCATCCGCGGCAGCCGCCTCGTAGGCGTCGAGAAAGGCCTTCGGTGCGGGACGCGAGGTGCTCACCGGGACGAACCGGCGCAGCGCGGCGGACAGCTCCGCGATGCTGATGTCCACGCCCTCACGGTGCTCGGTGCCGCCGAGGACGACGTGCAGCGGCACGATGGTGATCGGCACCGGAGCCGCGGTGACGAGCTCCGCCGGCAGGTATGCCGTGGAGTCGGTGACAATCGCGACGCTCACCCCGCGAACGCTAGCGCGTCCGACCCGTCGGGAAGCCCGCGGCCCGGCGCGGGACCTCCGGCCCTGCCATCGACGCCCTGGTGCGCCCACGCTCGAGGTGTGGGTCGGGAGCGTCCCGGTGCTCGTCGACGGAGGTGGACTGAAGATGTGGAACTACGGAGCCTGGGGGTCTGCCGAGTGGATGGTGCTCGGCGCCATGATGATCGTGATGTTCTTCACCGTGCTGGTGGTGCTCGGGTGGCTCGCCGCCCCGGAGCGCAGCAGGTCAGGACGTCACGAGGCGAAGCGGTCGGATCGCCGAGCAGGCACGGCCGGCTGACCGGTCCGACGCGACGGCCCGCTCAGAGCGGGACGACGTTGACCAGGCCCGGCGCCCGGACGATGACCGTCCGGATGCCGTCGGCGGTCGCGGCGAGGACCTTCTCCCGGGCCAGCACCAGCTCCCGCAGCGCGTCCTCGCCGATGTCGGCCGGTACCTCGACGCGGTCGCGGACCTTGCCCTTGACCTGGATGACGCAGGTGACCACGTCCTCGACCAGCAGCGCCGGGTCGGCCACCGGGAACGGCACGTAGGACACGCCGCCCTCGTGCCCGAGGCGGCTCCACAGCTCCTCGGCGAGGTGCGGAGCCACCGGCGCGATCATCACCACGAGCGCCTCCACGGCCGCGCGTGGCGCGACCTCCAGCTTGGTCAGCGCGTTGTTCAGCTCGATCAGCTTGGCGATCGCGGTGTTGAACCGCAACGCCTCATAGTCCTCGCGGACGCCGGCGATGGTCCGGTGGACGGCCCGGCTGGTCGCCTCGTCGGGAGCGTCCTCGCCGACCCGCAGCTGCCCGGTCGCCTCGTCGACGACGTTGCGCCACAGCCGCTGCAGGAACCGCTGGCTGCCGACGACGGCGCGGGTCTCCCACGGGCGGCCCAGCTCCAACGGACCCATCGACATCTCGTAGACCCGGAACGTGTCGGCCCCGAACGCCTCGTACATCTCGTCCGGGCTGACCGCGTTGCGCAGCGACTTGCCGATCTTGCCGTACTCCCGCCGCACCGGTTCACCCCGGAACGTGTAGCTCGCCTCGTGCTCGTGGTCGCCGGCGTGCTCCTCGACCTCGGCGGCCTCGACGTACTGCCCGCGGGCGTCGGTGTACGCGTACGCCTGGATCATCCCCTGCGAGAAGTACTTGCGGAACGGCTCCTCGCTCGAGACATGACCCAGGTCGAACAGCACCTTGTGCCAGAACCGGGCGTAGAGCAGGTGCAGCACCGCGTGCTCGACCCCGCCGATGTACAGGTCGACCCCACCGGGATCGGTGACCCCCTCCGGCGCGCCGGCCACCGGTTGGTCGTGCCGGCCCATCCAGTACCGCTCGTTCTCGGGGTCGACGAACGTCTCGTGGTTGGCCGGGTCGAGGTAGCGCAGGTAGTACCAGCACGAGCCGGCCCAGTTCGGCATCGTGTTCGTCTCGCGCCGGTACCGGCGCATCCCCCGGCCGTCGCCCAGGTCGAGGTCGACCTCGACCCACTCGGGCGCGCGGGACAGCGGGGGCTCGGGGGAGCTCTGCGCGTCCTCGGGGTCGAAGGTCTTGGGCGAGTAGTCGGGCACCTCGGGCAGCAGGACCGGCAGGGCCGAGTCCGGCAGCGGGTGGGCGGTGCCGTCCTCGTCGAAGACGATCGGGAACGGCTCGCCCCAGTAGCGCTGCCGGCTGAACAGCCAGTCCCGCAACCGGTAGTTGACCGTGCCGTGCCCGATCCCGCGCGCCTGGAGGTACTCGATGATGCTTGCCTTGGCCTCCGCGATCCCCAGCCCGTCCAGGCAGATGTCGTCGTTCGCGGAGTTGACCGCGAGGCCTTCCCCGGTGAACGCCACGTCGTCGGGGTGGCCCTGCGGCGGTTGCACGGTGCGGATGATCGGCAGCTCGTAGGCCAGCGCATAGGCCCAGTCCCGCTCGTCCTGGCCGGGCACCGCCATGATCGCCCCGGTGCCGTAGCCCATCAGGACGTAGTCCGCGACGAACACCGGGATCTGCTGCCCGGTGACCGGGTTCGTGGCGAAGGCGCCGGTGAAGACGCCCGTCTTCGCCTTCTCGTCCATCTGCCGCTCGACCTCGCTCTTGCGCGACGCGGCCAGCCGGTATGCCGTGACGGCCGCCCTCGGCGAGACGCTCGCCGCGACGTCGTCGCCCTTCCAGACGTCCTTGGTCCCCGGCGGCCAGTCCTGCGCCGGGACCAGGTCGTCGACCAGCGGGTGCTCGGGGGCCAGCACCATGAAGGTCGCACCGAAGATGGTGTCCGGGCGGGTCGTGAAGACCTCGATCCCCGCCTCGTCCCCGGACGTGGTGGTCACCGGGAAGGTCATCCGGGCCCCGTTGGACCGGCCGATCCAGTTGCGCTGCATGCTCTTGACGTTCTCCGGCCAGTCCACCCGGTCGAGGTCGTCGGCCAGCCGGTCCGCGTACGCGGTGATCCGCATCATCCACTGGCGCAGGTTGCGCCGGAAGACCGGGAAGTTGCCGCGCTCGGACCGCCCGTCGTTGGTGATCTCCTCGTTGGACAGCACCGTGCCCAGTCCCGGGCACCAGTTCACCGGCGCCTCGGACGTGTACGCGAGGCGGTAGTCGGCCAGCACGGCCTCCCGCTCGGCCACGTCCAGATCAGCCCAGGCCCGACCGGACCGGTCACCCGGCAGGGGCCGCTGTCCCGAGGCGAACGCCTCGACCAGCTCGGCGATCGGCCGGGCCGCCCCCGAGCCACCGTCGGAGCGCACGACGGACGGGTCGTACCAGGAGTTGTAGATCGCCAGGAAGATCCACTGGGTCCATCGGTAGTAGTCCGCGTCGATGGTGGCGTAGCTGCGGCGGTTGTCGAAGCCGAGGCCGAGACGACGCAGCTGCCGGCGCATGACCACCATGTTCTCCTCGGTGGTCTTGCGCGGGTGCTGACCGGTGCGGACGGCATACTGCTCCGCCGGCAGGCCGAAGGCGTCGTAGCCCAGGCAGTGCAGGACGTTGCGTCCGAGCATCCGGTGGAACCGGGAGTAGACGTCGGTGGCGATGTAGCCGAGGGGGTGGCCGACGTGCAGGCCGGCGCCGCTCGGGTAGGGGAACATGTCGAGGACGACGAGCTTCTCGCCGAGCTCGGCGACCCGGTCGGGCTCGGCCCAGGGGCCGGCGGGGTTGGGTGCGTTGAAGGTGCCGGCCTCCTCCCAGCGGTCCTGCCAGGCGGTCTCGATCTGCTCGGCCATCGCTGCGGTGTAGCGATACGGCGTCTCGTCGCTCATCGTGTCCTCAAGTCCTTGAATCGTCGCTGGCGGTGCGCTCCCCGGACCGGGACAGACAAAATCCCCTCGCACGGGAGGGGATGCCGCGCTGGTGTCCGTCGGATCAGCGCGGCGACGGAAGAAGGAGCTGCGCCACGGGCCTAGGTTAGCGCAGGCCCGCTCACACCCGCCCGAGCAGGTCCGGGCGCAGCACCCCGAGCACGATCAGCAGCTGGGCCAGGTGGTACGTCACCATGACGACGACGTGGCTGTGCCGGAAGTCGCGCACGAACCGGGTGTGGCCGATCAGCGCGTCACTGAGAACGAAGAGGCTCGCCCCCACGGCGAGCAGGAGGTTCCCGGTGAACCAGGCGTACCCGGCGAGGAAACCCAGCACCACGGCGTATGCGGTCGGCGGACCCCCGACGAGCGGGTCGCGCCGAGCCAGTGGCACCAGCCCCACGGCAAGCACCGCGGCCAGCACCAGTGCGACCAGGACCACCCCGAGCCACAACGGCGAGGCGTGCGGCATCTGGAACAGCGCAAGCAGGTAGGCGAGGTGGGCGATGAGGAAGGCGACCAGACCGAGCCGGAACCGCCGCTCGGAGCTGCCGAGCAGCATGACGTCCCCGACGAGGCAGAGCACCAGCCCGACGAGCAGCCAGCGGCCGTGGCCGACCTCGTCGGCGTGCAGCAACCACGCCAGCGCGATGAGCAGGACCAGGTAGGCGGGCTTGGCCAGTCGCTCGGTCGCCCGGTCGGAGCGGGCGACGGCGACCCAGTCGATCACCGCCGCCGCGGCCATCGCCGCGATGAGGATCCAGCCGAAGAGGTTCACCTGGGCCACTCTTCCGGCCGGCGGCCCGCTCGTCTGCCAGGCGCACCGTGATGTGTCTCGCATTGCCGGGCCTGCCGGTGCGTGCGCAGGTGCCGACGCGCTGCGCGCAATAGGGATGCCTCCCGTCGGCGGCTACGCTGGGGACAATGCTCTCCTTCGAACGCACCGTCACCGACGCCGACACCGCTGAGCGGCTCGGCAGCGGCGACCTGCCCGTGCTGGCGACCCCTCGGCTGATCAACTGGCTCGAGCGGGCCGCCTTCGCGGCCGCCGCGGAGGGCCTTGCCGACGAGCAGACCACGGTCG
Source organism: uncultured Actinomycetota bacterium (assembly GCA_963845815.1). Lineage (GTDB taxonomy): Bacteria > Actinomycetota > Actinomycetes > Actinomycetales > Dermatophilaceae > Lapillicoccus. The sequence goes on along the minus strand of CAWJTD010000005.1, from coordinate 313,236 downwards.
GCACCGTCGTCAAGGTCGAGCACATCAAGGGCACTCCCGTCGGCGCCACCGTCGTCGTCAACTGCTCCAAGCCGGTGAGCGACGGCCGGCGGCTGATCTTCCACATCACGGTCCTGGACGCCTCCGGCGAGACCGTGGCGACGGCCGAGATCCACCGGGCCGTGGTCGACCGCGAGCGGTTCCTGCGCCGGTTCGGCTGCGAGCCGCAGCCCAGCACCTCCTGACCGGGCGTCCTCGCCCGGGAGCCGTCAGCGGCTGAGCAGCACGGCCAGGATCGCCAGCACGGCGGGGGCCGCCTGGACGTAGAGGATCCGCCGGTTCACGGTGGCGCCACCGAAGAGCCCGGCCACGACGACACAGCCGAGGAAGAACAGCAGGACGGGCGTCCGCAGGTCCGGCCCGGCCAGGAGTCCCCAGACCAGCCCGGCGACCAGGAAGAGGTTGTAGAGGCCCTGGTTGGCGGCGAGCGAGCGGGACTGGTGCGCGAAGTCCTTGTCCAGCCCGAACGTGGCGCGACCGCGCGGGGTGGTCCACAGGACCATCTCGAGCAGGGCGAAGTAGACGTGGAGCACGGCGACGAGCAGGACGAGCACGGTCGCGACGAGGGTCATGGGCTCAGCGTAGGGCGGTGCGAACGGCAGATCCGGGATGCCGGCAGCCTGGGAAACACGTCACCCCGGACCGTCTGGTCCGGGGTGACGTCCCGATGTGGAGCTGAGGGGACTCGAACCCCTGACCCCCTCCATGCCATGGAGGTGCGCTACCAGCTGCGCCACAGCCCCGCGCGATTGCTCGCCCGATCCCCGTGAGGGGACTGCGGAAGTTTAGCCACTCCCGCACCCCGCACCCAAATCGCCGGGTAGTTCGGCCCGTCCCGGCTCAGGCGCAGGCTGCGTCAGTGGCCGGGCGCAGTGCGGCCGGGCGCCTCACGGACACCGGTGTTCCAGTGGTCGATCCGCCAGGTGGGGCCGACCTCGGCGCCGGCCACCTGACGGGCCTGCGCCACGGTGGCCCAGTGGCAGTTGTCCAGGCCCCACAACACCCGGTGGGCCAGCATCTGGTCCAGCCCGACCAGGGAGGCGACCGCGGCCCGGCTGGTCCCGCCGTGGCACACGACGAGCGCGACGCGACCCGGAGCCAGGCCGTCGACGACGTCATCGAGTGCTGCGCGGGCTCGCGCGGCGAGCTCGGCCACGGTCTCCCCCGTGTGACCGCGCCGAACGTCCTCGCCGCGACCCAGCGCGGCCAGGAGCTCCGGGTCGCGCTGCCTGACCCACGCTGACGTGCGGCCCTGCCACGACCCGACATCGACCTCGCGCAGCCGCGGGTCGCGCTCGACCGGCATCCCGACGAGGTCGGCGACGGCCTGGGCCGTCAGCGCGGCCCGTTGCAGGTCCGAGCTGACGATCAGCTGCGGCTCGAGGGCTGCCAGGACCGGAGCGACCCTGGCGGCCTGCTCACGCCCGACCGCCGACAGCGCCGAGTCGCGCCGGCCCTGCCAGATCCCCGCCGCGTTGTCCTCGGTCTCCCCATGGCGCAGCACCACGATGCGCCGGGGGGCGACGTGCTGCGCCTCGGCGTTCGTGGGCGTCACGGGGCCGCGACACCGGCCAGGTCGACCTCCGGGCAGTCCTTCCAGAGCCGCTCCAGCTGGTAGAACTCCCGCTCGTCGGCGTGCTGGACGTGCACGACGATGTCGCCGAAGTCGATCAGCACCCAGCGACCCTCACGCTGGCCCTCCCGGCGGATCGGCTTGCAGCCGAACTCGCGGAGCTTGTCCTCGATCTCGTCGACGATCGCGGCCACCTGGCGCTCGTTGCCGGCGGAGGCGATGACGAAGATGTCGGTCAGGGCGAGCTGGTCGCTGACGTCGATGGCCAGGACGTCCTGGGCGATCTTGTCCTCGGCGGCCAGGGCGGCCACCTTGGCGAGGGTCAGGGCGCGGGATGTGGCGGGCACGGTTCTCCTAGATGCGAGGGGCTGCAACAACCGCGTCCGCGGCATACAGGCTGTACTTGTTGATGTATTGGACGACCCCGTCCGGGACCAGATACCAGACCGGCTGGCCGGCGTGGACCCGGCTGCGGCAGTCGCTGGAGCTGATCGACATCGCCGGCACCTCCAGGAGGTCGACGCCGTCGGTCGGCAGGCCGTGGGTGCTCAGGACGTGCCCCGGACGGGTGACCCCGACGAAGTGGGCCAGGTCCCACAGGTCGTCGACGTCCTTCCAGGTGAGGATCTGAGCGAGCGCGTCGGCGCCGGTGATGAAGAACAGCTCCGCGTCGGGGCGCTGGGCGTGCAGGTCGCGCAGGGTGTCGCCGGTGTAGGTCGGCCCGGGCCGGTCGATGTCGACCCGACTGACCGTGAACCGGGGGTTGGACGCGGTCGCGATGACCGTCATCAGGTAGCGGTGCTCGGCCGCGCTGACGTCCCGGCGCTCCTTCTGCCACGGCTCGCCGGTGGGCACGAAGATGACCTCGTCGAGGTCGAAGCGCGACTGCACCTCGCTCGCCGCGACGAGGTGGCCGTGGTGGATGGGGTCGAACGTGCCGCCCATCACCCCGAGCCGCTGGCTCAGGGGTGCCCCTGGCTGGCCGACTTGTGCCGGTCCCCGACCTTGTGCGCCGTGTTGCGGAAGGACCACAGCACGCCGAGACCGGCGAGGAAGAGTCCGAGGGCGATCGCGGCGAAGGCGATCGGCGGCATCGGAAGCTCGCGGTGGGCCTCCTCGGCACGGAAGAGGACGGGCAGGACGCTTGCTGACATGAGCACAGACTACCGCTCAGCGGACGCCTGGTGTCCCACCGGGAGCACCTGGGACGCCACCTCGACCCAGCGATGGCCGACGCTGGCCCAGGGCTCCTCCCCCGCCCCGATCGCGGCCGCGAGCTCGGCGCAGCTGCGCTCGGCGAGGGCGACGATGTCCGGCGGGTAGCGATAGCGGGCCTGGTGCTCGGCGAACTCGTCCTCGTCGTCCACGAGGACGCTGCCGTCCAGCGCCCGGTAGACGTCGAGGTCGAGGTCCACCGCCCGGACCGTCGCTCCCTCCCAGTCGGGCACCGTCGTGACATCGACGTAGATGTCACAGGCGTGGTGACCGGGCCCGTTGAACCTCGCAATCCACGCCTGGCCGGCCGGGATGAGCATCGCCACGTCGGTCCGGCTGGCGAGCGCCACCCCCGGCCGGTGCAGGGGGAATCCTCGCGGTCCGCCCAGCCAGTGGCCGTGCTCGTCGGCGCCCAGATAGCGCAGGTCCAGCTCCCAGTGTGGGCGCTCACCCCACTTGGTGAAACGGACCTCGACGACGTCGCCGACCTGACACGGGGGGGCGGGGGGCGGCATACAGCCAACGTATCGATAACGGTCCCCCACCGCCCGTGCTCCGCGCTGGACGCCCACCGTGCCCGACGCCGTACCCTGAGGGGCATGACCCCCGAGCTGTCCGTCGTCATCCCGATGTACAACGAGGAGGACGTCCTCCCGTTGCTCGTCGAACGGCTGCGACCGATCCTCGACTCGTTCGAGACCGGCTACGAGGTCCTCGCGGTGGACGACGGAAGCACCGACCTGACGCCGGCCATCCTGCAACGGATGCACCGGGAGTGGGCCGAGCTGCGAGTGGTCCGGCTGCGGGCGAACGCCGGGCACCAGGCTGCCATCTCCGCCGGGCTGCTGAGCGCACAGGGTGACTACGTGGTCACCATCGACGCGGACCTGCAGGATCCTCCCGAGGTCATCGCCGAGATGCTGGAGAAGGCCCGCGGCGAGGGCGTGGACGTCGTCTACGGCGTACGCAGTGACCGCTCGAGCGACTCGGTGTTCAAGCGGGTCACGGCACGCGGCTTCTATGCGCTGATCCGCCGGATCTCGGGCACGACGGCGATGAGCGACGCCGGCGACTTCCGCCTCATGTCCCGGGCCACGGTGGACGCGATCAACGAGCTGCCGGAGCACAACCGGGTGCTGCGGTTCATCGTGCCGGCACTCGGATTCCCGTCCGACACCGTCGAGTACCGGCGCGACGAACGGGCCGCCGGCTCCTCGAAGTACCCGCTCCTGAAGATGCTCCGCCTGTCGTTGGACTCGGTCACCGGCTTCTCGATGGCCCCGCTTCGGCTGGCGACCGTCCTGGGGATCGGGGGCGGGGTGCTCGCCCTGCTGCTCGGGCTGTACGCCCTCATCCTCGGCGCCAGCGGTCACACGGTTGCCGGCTGGACGTCGACCGTTCTCATCGTCGCCGCGGTCGGGGCCGCTCAGCTGCTGTGCCTGGGGCTGCTCGGGGAGTACATCGGACGGATGTACACCCAGATGCAGGGTCGACCGACGTACTTCATCGCCTACGACTCGCTCACCGCCTCGATCGGACGGCACGGACCGACCGACACCCCCCTCCCACCGGACCACCGGGGAAGCCGGAACGGACCGGTCGGCGCCGTCGCCGAGCCGATGCCGCCCAGGTCCGCTCAGCCGGGGTCGGTGAACCGCGCTCCGGCGGAGGTCCAGTCGGGTCCGCTCGCGGCGCAGGCTGCCGGCGAGCCGCCGGTCCGGGTCAGCGACGCGGTCGGGCAGTGACGAGCAGGCTCACCCCGGGCAGCGACTTGACCGGCAGGTAACGCTCGGCCGTGATCAGCGCGCGCAGTCCGGCGTTGACCACCGGGTGCAGGTCGTCCAGGTCGCTGCCGGACGTCTGCCTGCGTCGCAGCGCGACCAGCGGGCGCAGCAGGACGTTCCACGAGTCCATGTCGGCGATGTCGAACCCGTTGCGGTGCAGGACGCTCGAGAGGGTCTCGCGGGTGTAGCGCCGGACGTGGTCCACGGCGACGTCGTGCGCGGACCAGAGGCGAGGGTCGGCCGGGACCGCGATGAGGAAGGTCCCGTCCGGACGCAGCGTGCGGTGGACCTCGCTGACGGCCAGGTCGTCGTCCTCGATGTGCTCGAGGATGTCGAACGCGACGACGAGGTCCAGCGAGTCATCGGCGAGCGGCAGCCGGGTCGCATCCGCGCGCAGGGTGAGCAACCCGCGCTCGTGCGCCACCTCCGCGCCCTCCACCCCGTACTCGAGGGCGACCGGACGCCAGCCGAGGTCGCGCAGTACCCGGGTGTTGCCCCCTCCGGCAGCGCCCACGTCCAGGGCGTCCCCGGGAGCGATCCCGGTCAGCGCCTTGGCCAGCAGGTGCCGCCGCTCGCGATACCACCAATGGGCGTCCTCGAGCTCGGCCAGCTTGCGTACCTCGGTGCCTTCCACGGTCGGCATCATGCCAGCCCGACGCACCAGCGGACGAATCAGGCCCGGATCTGACCGTCCCCCTCGACGATCCACTTCGTGGTGGTCAGCTCGGGCAGCGCCATCGGTCCACGTGCGTGCAGCTTCTGTGTCGAGATGCCGATCTCGGCACCGAAGCCGAACTCGCCACCGTCGGTGAACCGGCTCGACGCGTTCACCATGACCACGGCCGCATCCACCTCGGCGGTGAAGCGGCGCCCGGCCGCACGGTCCTGCGTCACGATGACCTCAGTGTGCTGGGTGCCGAACGTCCGGATGTGCTCGAGCGCCTCATCCAGCGACTCCACCGTCCGCACGTTCATCTCCAGCGCGTGCCACTCGGTGCCGAAGTCCCCATCACCCACCGCGACGTATGCCGCTCCTGCCGCCTCCGCGTGCTCCTCCACCTCGGCCGAGGTGTGCAGCCGCACGCCGGCCGCCCCGAGCTCGGCGAGCACCTTCGGCAGGAACGCCGGTGCGACGTCGGCGTGGACGAGCAGGGACTCGGCCGCGTTGCAGACACTCGGTCGGTGGGTCTTGGAGTTGATCACCACGGCGAGGGCCGTGTCGAGGTCCGCGGCCCGGTCCACGTAGACGTGGTTGACCCCGACGCCGGTCTCGATCACCGGGACGGTCGACTCGGTCACCACGGTCTGGATCAGCTCGGCGCCGCCGCGCGGGATGACCAGGTCGACCAGGCCCCGAGCCGTCATCAGCGCCCGAGCAGCATCGTGACCGCCCTGCTCGAGCAGCGTGACGGCGTCCGGCGAGATGCCCTGTCGGTCAAGGGTCCTGCGCATCGTGGCGACCAGGGCCGCGTTGGTGGACCCGGCTGCCGAGCCGCCCCGCAGGATCACGGCGTTGCCGCTCTTGAGCCCGAGGGCAGCGGCGTCGACGGTGACATTGGGGCGGGCCTCGTAGATCATCCCGACCACGCCCATGGGGACCCGGACCTGCCGGATCTCCAGGCCGTTGGCCAGGGTCGTCCCGCGGACCACCTCGCCCACCGGGTCCGGCAGTCCGGCGATCTCGCGCATTGCCTGGGCGATGGCACCCACTCGCTGCTCGTCCAGCATCAGCCGGTCGAGCAGGCCCTCGCCCATTCCGCGATCCCGTCCCCGAGCCAGGTCCTCGGCGTTCGCCGCCAGGATCTGCGGGGTGTCCTCCACGAGGGCGTCGGCGATGGCGAGCAGTGCCTCGTCCTTGGTGGTGCGGGACAGCAGGGCGAGCTGCCGGGCCGCCGTGCGGGCCGCGCGGGCCACCTCCGCGACCTGCTCGACGACGGTGGGGTCGATCTGCGTGGGCATGCCCACAGGGTACGTCGCGGCCGGTCCTGCGCGGCACCGAGTTCCACTCCGTGGCTGAAGTTATACAAGAGGTCTTGTGAGTCCGGGAGGGTGGGCCTAGCGTCGCGTGCATGCCTCGTCGAACTGCCGCTGAACGTCACCTCGACTCCGCTCCCACCGCGAGTGGCGCCGGTGGCGGGTCCGCAAGCCCGATCCCGTCCATCGACGCCCTCGTCGCGATGTCGCACCCGCTGCGTCGACGGATCCTCGACGTCCTGCGAGCCGACGGGCCGGCGTCCGTCGGCCTGCTGGCGGACCGGCTCGAGGTCGCCGTCGGCAGCATCAGCCACCACCTCAAGACCCTGCACGCGAACGGGTTCGTCGCGCCGGCACCGGACCACGCGAGGGACACCCGGGAGAGCTGGTGGCGCTCCGTGCCGGTGCGACTCAGCTGGTCCCGGCTGGACTTCGTCGAAGGCACCAGCGCCCGCGAGCTGGCCGAGGTGGCCGAGCGCGTCAACGTCGAGCGGCACATCGAGCTCATCCGGGCCAGCCTCGACCAGCGAGCCGATCGCGACCCCGAGTGGGAACGCGCCGGGATGATCAGCGACACGATGGTTGCCGCCACCCCCCGCCAGCTCGAGGAGCTGTCCACGGAGCTCATCGCCGTGGTCGACGCGTGGCGTCGGCGTTGCGCAGCCGACTCCGGTGGCCCTCCGTCCGAGCCGAGCTCACCGGCGCTGATCGCCCTCTACGCTCTCCCGGTGCGACCGTGACCACCGCGCTGCGGCCCCCCGAGACCGCGCAGCTGCCCCCGCTGGGCAAGGACTGGGCGGTCCGGACCTGGGTTGGGGCGAGCTTCGTCTCCTTCGCCGGGGACAGCGTCTTCCTCATCGCCTTCGCCTGGGCTGCCGTGCACGAGGCCTCCCCCGCGCTCGCCGGTCTGCTGATCGGCATCGGCATGCTCCCCCAGGCTCTGGTCATGCTGTTCGGCGGGGCGATCGCCGACCGCTACGACACCCGCCGCATCGTCCTGCTCGGCAACTCCACGAGGGTCGTCATCCTCGTGGCCGGGTCCCTGGCGTGGCAGGCCGGGGCGCCCCGGATCCCGGTGATGCTCGCCGTCGCTGTCGCCTTCGGGATCACCGACGCGCTGTACAACCCGGCGAACTCGACCCTGCCGCGTCAGATGGTCCGGCCCGACGACCTCGGAGCCGTGGCCGGCATGTTCCAGGTGAGCCGCCGCCTGGCCGTCCTGGCCGGCGCCGCCATCGGCGGGTGGGTCGCCGGCGCCTTCGGTCTCGGCGTGGCCATGCTCGTGGACGCGGTGACCTTCGCGGTCGTCGGCGCGGCGATCTGGGCCGTGGTCCGGCCCCGCTTCACCCGGCCGAAGTCCGCAGCGACGACGATGGTCCGCGGCATCCTCGAAGGGGTGTCCTACGTCGGCCGCAGCGAGCTGGCCCGCACGTTCGTCCTCGCCACCAGCGGGCTGAACCTGTTCATCGGCCCCGCCCTGGCCGTTGGCGTCGCACTGCGGGTCTCTGAATCCCACTGGGGCGCAGGCGCCCTCGGACTCGTCGAGGCCTGCGTCGGGGCCGGCGCAGCCCTCGGCGCCGCCGCCACCATCCGCTGGCGACCGCAACGGGATGCCCTCTGGGGTTTCGGCGCGCTGCTGCCCCAGGGTGTCGCGATCGGCCTCCTCGGCGTGCCCCACCTCGGCGCCGTCGTCACCGCGGCGAGCGTCATCGGGCTCACCGCCGGCGCCGCTTCGGTCCTGATCGCCGGCGCGCTCCAGCGCACCCTCGACCCGGCCTACCTCGGGCGCACGTCATCGATGATCCAGCTCGGCGACCTCAGCCTGATGCCGGTGATGATGCCGCTGCTCGGCTGGCTGGCGCACGTCACCTCGGTGACCCTGGCCTGCGGTGTCTTCGGTCTCGGGATGGTGCTCCTGTCCGCCTGGGGGACGAGCCGCCGTCCGCTGCGTGGGCTGCGCCGGGATGACCCCGTGATGAGCATCTCGGCGGACCCGGCTCCCGTTCGCTGACTCCGGCCACCCGGTCGCGGACGTCCAAAGCGACCGGTCGTCGACTCAGCCCTCGCGGACGACCGCGACCTGCCCCGGCGCGAGGACCACCTGCCCGTCCGTGGCCTTGTCGGCCACGAGGTCGTGCCCGGGGGCGGCAACCAGCTGCTCCTGGTCCGTGTCGTTGATCAGGAACAGCCACGACCCGCGCTCACTGCGCCGACGGACCCGCTCGACCCCGTCGGCGGCGCCCACGACCGCAGCGACATCGGCCTGCCGGGTCAGCTCGTCGAGGACGGCCCCCAGGGCTTGGTCATCGGGCAGCGTGCTCAGGTACCAGGCCGATCCCTTCCCGACCTCACGTCGGGTCACTGCCGGACGGCCGGCGAGGGGGCCGTCCACGTACCGCTGCAGGACCTGCGCCCCGGTGGACCGGACGTCTTCGGACCAGACCTGCCCCACTCCGCCGGCATCGAGGGCGACGCTCACCCCGTCGGGCAGCGGGAAGAACTCCTCGCTCCGTACGCCGAGCAGGTCCCGGAACGCGCCCGGGTAGCCACCGAGGCGGACGTGGTCGGACTCGTCGCTGATCCCGGAGAAGAAGGTCACGAGGACGTGGGCTCCCGCCGCGGCAGCGGCCGCGATGGCTGCGGCGTGGGCATCCGTGACGAGGTAGAGCGTGGGGACGACGATGATCTTGTATGCCCCGAGGTCGTGACCGGGATGGACCACGTCGCAGGTGATCCCGCGCTGACGCAGCAGCCGGTGGATCGTGTGCGGGGTCAGGGCGTAGTCGAGCTGCTTGCTCGGCATCCCGGGACCAGCCGCTGCCCAGGCCGCCTGGTAGTCCCAGAGGATGGCCACCTCGGCCTCGACCTCGCTGCCGAGGAGCTCGCCGAGCCTCCCGGCGACCTCACCGAGCCGGCATACCTCGCGGAAGCGGTCACTGTCCGGGCCGGCATGCGGCACGAGCGCCGAGTGGTACTTCTCCGAGCCGACCCGCGACTGTCGCCACTGGAAGAAGCCGATCGTGTCGGCGCCGCGGGCGACGTGCGCCAGGCTGTCCCGGATGGTCTGGCCGGGTGCCTTGGCCTCGTTGACCTGCTGCCAGTTCACCGCACTGGTCGAGTGCTCCATCAGCAGCCACGGTCGGCCGCCGGCCAGGCCGCGGGTCAGATCGGCGCTGAACGAGAGCTCGGCCTGCGGGTGCTCGACCCCGCCCACGATGTAGTGGTCCGTGCTGACGACGTCCTGCTCGAGGGCCCACTGGTGGTAGTCGAGGCCGCGTGAGTGCGTCATCGTCATGAAGTTCGTCGTGACCGGGACCCCGGGCGACAGCTCCCGCAGGACGGCCTTCTCGGCGCGGAAGAAGTCGAGCAGGGTGTCCGAGCCGAACCGGGCGTAGTCGAGCTGCTGGGTCGGGTTGGCCAGAGCCGTGGTGCGGCGCGGCGGCAGGATGTGCTCCCAGTCGGTGTACCGCTGGCTCCAGAACGCCGTACCCCAGGCGTCGTTCAGCCTCTCGAGGTCCCCGTAGCGCCTTCGGGCCCACCGTCGGAAGCCGGCCGCGCACGGGTCGCAGTAGCACGGCAGGTTGTGGCAGGCGTACTCGTTGGACACGTGCCACAGGGCGAGAGCCGGGTGCTCGTGGTACCGGCTCGCCAGCTGGCGGACCAGGCCCAGCGCGTGCTCGCGGTAGGTCTGCGAGCTGGGGCACCACGCCTGCCGGCTCCCCGGCCACAGGGTGTGCCCGTCGCGGTCGACCGGCAGGGTCTGCGGGAACGCCGCGCTGAACCACGGCGGCGGGGTCGCCGTCGCGGTGGCCAGGTCGACCGCGATCCCCGCCTCGTGAAGTCGGTCCATCACCTCGTCGAGCCAGTCGAAGTCGTACTCGCCCTGGGCCGGCTCCAGCCACGACCAGGAGAAGACCCCGAGCGTCACGAAGGAGACCCCCGCCTGCCGCATCAGCCGGATGTCCTCGGCGACCGTCTCCCGCGGCCACTGCTCGGGGTTGTAGTCGCCGCCGAAGGCGACTCGGTCAGTGGGCCAGGAGCGCATGGCCGTCAGTTTCCAAGGGAAAGCCGACCCAGGTCAACACGAACGCCCGCAGGCGACGAGACATCTCAGATGATGGATGACGTGGTGGCTCTCAGAGCAGGACCAGGTCGTCGCGGTGAATGACCTCCCGCTCGTACTGCGGCCCCAGCTCCTGCGCCAGGTCCTTCGTCGAGCGCCCGAGCAGACCGGGCAGCTCGTCCGAGGAGTAGTTCACCAGTCCCCGCGCCACGACCGTGCCGTTGGTACTGCAGATGTCGATCGGGTCGCCACCGCTGAACCGGCCCTCCACCGCGGTGATTCCAGCCGGCAACAAGGACGTCCGTCGCTCGACGACCGCTCGGACCGCGCCGTCGTCGATGATGAGCCGACCGCGGGCTGTCGTCGCGTGCGCGAGCCAGAGCAGGCGGGAGGCGCTGCGCGACCCGGTCGGCAGGAACAGCGTGCCGACCTCCTCGCCGGCCAACCCCGCAGCCGCCTGGCCGGCCGAGGTGAGCAGGGTGGTGATCCCGGCAGCGTTGGCGATCGCCGCCGCCTCGATCTTCGTCACCATCCCGCCGGTGCCGACCCCGGACCGGGAGCCCTTCGTCACCACCGCGTCGAGGTCCCGTGGATGGGAGACCAGAGGGACCCGCTTGGACCCGTCCCGCCCGGGCGGGCTGTCGTAGAGCGCATCGACGTCGGAGAGCAGCACCAGCGCGTCGGCGTGGACGAGGTGGGCCACGAGCGCGGCCAGTCGGTCGTTGTCACCGAACCGGATCTCGTGGGTGGCCACCGTGTCGTTCTCGTTGACGACGGGGACGACCCCGAGGTCGATCAGCCGGTCGAGCGTGCGCCGGGCGTTGGCGTAGTGACTGCGCCGGGTCATGTCGTCGGCGGTGAGCAGGACCTGCCCGACGGTCATCCCGTGCGCCCCGAACGCGTGCTGGTACGCCGCGACGAGGGCTCCCTGCCCCACGCTCGCGGCTGCCTGCTGGGTGGCCAGGTCGCGCGGACGCCGGACCAGGTTGAGCGGTCCGAGCCCGGCGGCGATCGCTCCGGACGAGACCAGCACGACGGCGTCGCCGCGTGCGTGCCGGGCGGCGATGACGTTGACCAGGGCCACCAGGCGCGCGGCATCGATCCGGCCGTCCGGACCGGTCAACGACGAGGAGCCGACCTTGACGACGAGACGTCGCGCGGTGGCGATGGCAGTCCTGCTCACCCGCCGAGTCTATTGACGCGTCCCCGGGCGAGGGGATCGCGTCCATTTCGGCAGGCCCTTCAGTCGCTGTCGGACTCCGCCGCGGCGTCCGATGCCGACTCCGAGTCGCTCGTGGCGGTCGCCCAGTGACCGGCCCGACGCTCTGCCTCGAGCTCGGCCTGGGTGGTCTGCCGGGCGACATACCGGTCCCGGGCCGCCTCGCGCTTCTCGTCCCGGGACAGCCGGGTGGGCTGGTCCAGACGTAGGTCGGTGCCGCGCTGACCGAGCAGCTCGGCGCCCGCGGTCATCGTCGGCTCCCAGTCGAAGACCACCGCATCCTCGGCGGCGCCGATGAGCACGGTGTCGCCGGCCACGGCCCCGGCCTTGAAGAGCGCCGCCTCGACCCCCAGCCGCCCGAGCCGGTCGGCCAGGTAGCCCACGGCCTCGTCGTTGCTGAAGTCCGTCTGCTGGATCCACCGGGTGGGGCGCTCGCCGATGATCCGGTAGACGACGCCGTCGGAGGTGTTCTCGGCACGGATCTCGAACCCCGAGTCGTCGACCGCGCGCGGTCGCAGGACCACCCGTGGGGGGGCGATGCTCTCGGTGAGCTTGCGTGCCTCGGTCACCCGCCGGGCCAAGGCGAACGACAGCTCCTTCAGCCCGGTGCGGGCGACGGCCGAGACGATGAAGACCTCCAGCCCGCGCGCCTCGAGGTCGTCCTTGACCAGCTCGGCCAGGTCGAGCGCCTCGGGGACGTCAGCCTTGTTGAGCACGACGATCCGGGTGCGCTCGGCCAGGGGCCGTCCGCCGAGGTCGGCGTCGGGCACGTACAGCGAGAGCTCCTGCTCGATGACATCGAGGTCGCTCATCGGGTCGCGGCCCGGCTCCAGGGTGGCGCAGTCGATGACGTGCACGAGGACCGAGCACCGCTCCACGTGCCGCAGGAACTCCAGGCCCAGGCCCTTGCCCTCGTGCGCACCGGGGATCAGGCCGGGGACGTCGGCGATGGTGTACCGCATGTCTCCGGCGCTGACCACCCCGAGGTTGGGCACCAGGGTGGTGAACGGGTAGTCGGCGATCTTGGGTCGGGCGGCCGACAGGACCGAGACGAGTGAGGACTTGCCCGCGGACGGGAAGCCGATCAGCGCGACGTCCGCGAGGGACTTCAGCTCCAGGACGACGTCGAGCGCCTCGCCGCGCTCGCCGAGCAGCGCGAAACCCGGAGCCTTGCGCCGTGCCGACGCCAGGGCCTTGTTCCCGAGTCCGCCGCGGCCGCCGCGGGCGATGACGTGCTCGGTGCCCTGTCCGACGAGGTCGACGATGATCCGGCCCTCGGCGTTCTTCACGACGGTGCCCTCGGGCACGTTGAGCACCAGGTCGTCGCCGTCCGCGCCGTTGCGCTCGTCACCGGCACCGGGCTTGCCGTTGGTGGCGTGCCGATGCGGGTGGTGGTGGAAGTCCAGCAGGGTGGTCGCCTGCGGGTCGACCCGCACGATGACCGAACCGCCACGACCGCCGTTGCCGCCGTCCGGGCCGCCGAGGGGCTTGAACTTCTCGCGCTTGACCGAGGCCACCCCATGGCCCCCCGCCCCACCGGCGACGTGCAGGAGCACGCGGTCGACAAACGTCGTCGCCATCGTCACTGCCTCCGGTCTGGTCTGGTCTGCGAAGTCGGGCTCAAACGGAGAAAGGGGCAGGCCGTACGGCCCGCCCCTCGCTCGTGTGCTCAGAGAGTCAGGCGTCGACCTTCGCGGCAACCTGCTCGATGTTCACGGTCTTGCGACCGCGCTTCTTGCCGAACTTCACCGCGCCGGCGACGAGAGCGAACAGCGTGTCGTCTCCGCCACGTCCCACGCCGTCACCGGGGTGGAAGTGCGTGCCGCGCTGGCGCACGAGGATCTCGCCTGCGTTGACGACCTGGCCGCCGAAGCGCTTGACGCCGAGGAACTGTGCATTCGAGTCGCGCCCGTTGCGGGTCGAGGATGCACCCTTTTTGTGTGCCATGTCAGTGCCTGCCTTGTCTGTTGGATCGAGTTCCGTGCGAGATCGAGCTCAGGCCTCGATGGCCGTGACCTTGATCTGGGTCAGGTGCTGACGGTGGCCCTGGCGCTTGCGGTAGCCGGTCTTGTTCTTGAACTTCATGATCGTGATCTTCGGTCCCTTGGCCGCCTTCACGACCTCGGCCGTGACCTTGACCTTGGCGAGCTTGGCTGCCTCGCTCGTCACGGTCGTGCCGTCGACGACAAGCAGGGGGGTCAGGTCGATGCTGTCGCCGACCCCACCCTTCACCTTGTCGATGATGAGGACGTCACCAACGGACACCTTCTCCTGGCGGCCGCCAGCGCGAACAATCGCGTACACGTCAAGCTCACTCTCTACTGTCAATCGCGGGTGATGCGCACTCTCAGTGACCGTCACGTAGTCCCCGGGAGCTCCAGGTCACCAGCCTTGCGGCTGGGGTCAGGCTCAGGGGCACAGATCGGTGGGCGCACCGAGGATCAAGGGTACCGGGTCGGGTGCGGGTGAACCAAACCGGACGTCACTGGGCCGCCTGCTCCGGGGCGGCACCGGCGGGAGGGCCGGCCGGGGCGACGACCCGTCCACGGCGACGACGACCGCGCACGGCCGGGGCCGGCTCGGCCGACTCCTCGGTCTGCGGCTGTGGCGCCGCCTGCTCCCGCTCCTGCGGCTGAGCCGGCTCGTCGGCCTGCGGTGCGGAGACCGGGTCGGCCTGTCCAGCGTCGGCAGGGGCGTCGGGCTGGCCCGACCCCGACTCCTGGCGCGGCTGCTCCGTCGGCTCGGCCCCGGTGTCGGCTTCCTTCACCGTCATCGGCTCGCCGCTCTTGACCGCGGCCGCGTGGGCGGCCGCCGCGATCTGAGCGGGCGTGGGTCCGGACTTGGCCGCCGGCGCGGCCTCGACCGCTGCGGCCTTGCCGCGCCGGCCGCGGGTGCCACCGCGGCCGCTCGAGGACCCGGAGCTGGTGGAGCCGCCGGAGCCGGAGCTGCCCTGCTCTGCCCCACCGTTGCCGTTGCCCCGCTCGACCGGGTCCGCGTGGACGATGATCCCTCGCCCGTTGCAGTGCTCGCAGGACTCGCCGAAGACCTCGATGAGCCCGGAGCCGACCCGCTTGCGGGTCATCTGCACCAGGCCGAGCGAGGTCACCTCGGCCACCTGGTGCTTGGTGCGGTCACGCCCCAGGCACTCGAGCAGCCGGCGGACCACGAGGTCGCGGTTGGCCTCGAGGACCATGTCGATGAAGTCGACGACGATGATGCCGCCGATGTCGCGCAGCCGCAGCTGCCGGACGAGCTCCTCGGCAGCCTCGATGTTGTTCCGGGTGACCGTCTCCTCGAGGTTGCCCCCCGCCCCGATGAACTTGCCGGTGTTGACGTCGACCACCGTCATCGCCTCGGTCCGGTCGATGACCAGGGACCCTCCGGACGGCAGCCACACCTTGCGGTCCATCGCCTTGGCGATCTGCTCGTCGACGCGGTAGTGCGTGAAGAGGTCCTCCTCGCTGGTCCAGCGGGTGACCCGCTCGGCCAGGTCCGGCGCCACGGAGCTGATGTACTCGGACACCTCGTCCCACGGCTGCTGACCGGCCACGACCAGCGACGCGAAGTCCTCGTTGAACACGTCCCGGATGACCCGGACCGTGAGGTCGGGCTCCCCGTGCAGCAGCACGGGCGCACTGCCACCACCCTTGGCCTTGCCCTTGCCGGCCCGCTCAGCCTTCGCCTTGATGTCCTCCCAGGTCTTGGTCAGCCGCTCCACGTCGGAGCGCAGCTCGGCCTCGGAGGCTCCCTCGGCGGCGGTCCGCACGATCACGCCGGCGGACTCGGGCACGACCTCCTTGAGGATCTTCTTCAACCGGGTGCGCTCGGTGTCCGGCAGCTTGCGGGAGATTCCGGTCATCGAGCTGTCCGGGACGTAGACCAGGTACCGGCCCGGCAGCGAGATCTGGGAGGTCAGCCGGGCACCCTTGTGCCCGATCGGGTCCTTGGTCACCTGGACCAGCACGCTCTCGCCCGAGGAGAGCGCGTTCTCGATGCGCTTGGCCTGGTTCGACTCCATGCCGGCGGCGTCCCAGTTGACCTCACCGGCGTACAGCACCGCGTTGCGGCCCTTGCCGATGTCGACGAAGGCGGCCTCCATGGAGGGCAGCACGTTCTGCACCCTGCCGAGGTAGATGTTGCCGGCCATCGAGACGTTCGTCTCGCGGGAGATGTAGTGCTCCACCAGCACGTCGTCCTCGAGCACGGCGATCTGGGTGCGGTCCTCCTTCGTGCGCACGACCATCACCCGCTCGACACTCTCGCGGCGAGCCAGGAACTCCGCCTCGGTGATGATCGTCCGGCGCCGTCCGGCCTCGCGGCCCTCACGGCGTCGCTGCTTCTTCGCCTCGAGCCGGGTCGAGCCCTTCAGCCCGGTGACCTCGTCGCGCTCGCGCTCACGGCGCGGCTCGCGCACCCGGGTGACCACGCCCGGGGAGTCGTCGCCGTCGCCCGAGGACCCGCTGCGTCGACGCCGGCGGGTCCGGCGGCGGGTGCCGCCCGCCTCGCTCTCGTCCGAGTCGTCCTTCGACGCGGCCTCGTCCTGGGCGGGACCCGAGTCGGAGCCCTCGTCCCCGCTGGCATCCGCGTTGCGGCGCCCCTTGCGGGACTTCGGCTGGTCGGTGGCCTCGGTGTCGTCGCCGCTGTCGGCGTCGCCGCCGCGACCTCGACGACCCTTGCCGCCGCGACGCCGGCGACGGCGCGGGCCGTCGGTGGTGTCCTCGTCCGGCGCGGTGTCGTCCGCGGAGGACGCGTCACGGGCATCGGCCCGGCCGGTGGCCTGGTCGGAGTCCTCATCGAGCCCGTCCACCGCATCCGGGAGGGACGGAGGCGCAGCCGGGGAGGTGGCGCGGCGGCGCGAGCGGGTGGGCGTGGGGGCCTGGAAGAGCACGCCGAAGGTGGAGCCGTCCGTCGTGGCCTCACCCGCCTGCGCGTCCTCGTCCGCGTCGTCAGCGGCGGCCACGTCGGCGGCCTCGACCGGCGCGGGGGCGGCTGCCTTCGCCGTCGCGCGCCCCCGGCGGCGGCGCGCTGGGGCGGCCGGCTCGGTCTGGGACGCGGGGGCACCACCGTCGTCGGTGCCGGGCTCAGTCGCCGCGGCCCGCGCAGTGGCAGCGGTGGCAGCAGCGTCAGCCGGTGCCGGGGTGGGCGCCGCGGACGGGGCGCTCGCCTTGCGGCTGGCCCGCTTGCGGGCTGGCGCCTTGGCCGTGGCGTCCGGCGCCGCGTCGGCCGAGCCAGCCACGGCCGAGGTGGTCCCCACCACGGGGGTCTCGGCCGGCGGGGCGTCCGTTGCCTCGGCCGGGGCAGGCTCAGCTGCGGCGGTCTTGCGGGTGGCGCGCTTGCGGGCCGTCTTCTTCGCCGCCGTCTTGCGCGGTGCCTTCTGCGGCGAGCCGTCGACCTCAGTCAGGGTCTGCTCGTCGGTCCGGTCGGTGTCGTTGGTGGAAGCCATCTGGCGTTCCTTTCCGTCTCCACGCGTGTTGACCCACACCGGGCCCTTTCAGGCCCATCAACCCGCGTGTGCGGTAAGCAGTCGTCACGCCGCGGTCGCGGCGGAAGTCTTCTTGCTACAGCCGAGTCGGCTCGCGGTGTGTGCGCGGCACCAGCTCAGCTGCCGGCGGCGTCCTCGGCGGTGGCCAGTGGATCAGCCACCCTTGCGGTTGCGTCCTGCAGCGGACCTTGGGCCAACCGGGTCACCAGGGGTGGTGTCGGCGGTTCCAGATCGGCGACTGCACGCAGCGCGTTGAGGATGTCGTCGGGGCGAACGGCCGGTGTGGTGTGCCGAACGACCACTCGGAGTATCGCACACCTGTCTGTCCCGGCTGGAAGGACGCGCAGTGCGGCGTCCGGGACGCTGTCGGACATCGCCGCCTCCATGGAGACCACGGCCGAGCGCACGTCGAAGGTCCGCGGGCCGGTCTTGAACGTCCGGGAGACCTCGACGACCTCGTGGGTGAGGAAGGTGGCGGCCACCCGGTCGAGCTCCGGCAGCGACACCTCGCGGAAGGCCAGCACCCAGTCGCTGGCCTGCAACCGGTCCGCGAGCGCCCCCGGCTCCGCCTGCACCACCTCGAGGACGTCCAGGCCCTCGGGCAGCGCCTCGTCGAGGGCGGCCCGCACCGCCTGCGGGTCGACCCGCTCGGTGACCGAGATCTCGAAGTACTCGCTCTCGCTCGCCGTCCCGGTGGGTGCGGCGTTGGCGTACGAGATCTTCGGGTGGGGGTGGAAGCCGGCGCTGAAGGCCATCGGCACGTCGGCTCGGCGCAGCGCCCGCTCGAGGGCGCGTTGGAAGTCCCGGGTCGAGGAGAACCGCAGACGCCCACGCTTGGCGTAGCGCACCCGCAGCTTCTGCACCGCGGGGTCGGGGGCCGGTCCTTCCGGGGTACGTCGGGCCATGACCGCTACGACTGCGTGGGTCGGTTGGCCTTGCGCTGCGCGCTGGCCCGGCGGATCTGCTCGCGACGGTCGTCGTCGTCCATCTTCGTCGCCTCCTCCAGGGTCGGCGCGGAGCCTCCCAGCCGGGCGGGCAGGTACTTCAGGTCCTCGCCGGTCATCGGCTCGTAGCCGTCCTGGAGCGTGTGCAGCATGGTGGTCATGACCGCCCGGATCCGGCTGGTGGCCTCGTCGATGCTCTCTCCCGCCGCCACCGGCATCGGCTCGCCGACCGCGATGTGGATCGGCACGTTGGTGCGGCCGAGGCGCTTGGGGTACCCCTTGGTCCAGACCCGCTGCGATCCCCAGATGACCAGCGGGATCATCGGCACCCCGGCCTCCTGGGCCATCCGGGCGGCCCCGTTCTTGAACTCCTTGAGCTCGAACGAGCGGGAGATCGTCGCTTCGGGGAAGACCCCCACGATCTCACCGGCCTTGAGGTCGCGCACCGCGTGCAGGTAGGACGCCCCACCGGCCGCGCGGTCGACCGGGATGTGCTTCATCCCGCGCATCAGCGGTCCGCTGACCTTGTGGGTGAACACCGACTCCTTGGCCATGAAGCGGACCAGCCGCCTGGACGGGACGGCCGCGAGGCCGGCATAGGTGAAGTCCATGTAGCCGGTGTGGTTGATCACCATCACGGCGCCGCCGGAGCGCGGGACGTGCTCCGTGCCGGTCATGGTGAACTTCAGGCCCTGGACCGCGAACACACCGCGGGCCAGGGTGACGACGGACGAGTACACCGGCTCCATGGGCACAACCTACGTGATCCGGGGGTGGACGAGCGCCGCGTCTGGCTCCCGGCATCCCAATCCGGTTCGAGGGCAGCGCCACCGGTCTGGGAGGATCACCGGCATGACCACAGACTCTCCCATCCGCGCCACACAGATTCCGGAGAAGCCGTCCGTCGACGGCCTCGAGGAGAAGTGGGCGCAGGTATGGCGCGAGGAGGGCACCTACACGTTCGACCGCGCGCGGGCGCTCGCCGGGGGCCGGGAGGGCATCTGGGCGATCGACACCCCGCCGCCCACGGCGAGCGGGTCGCTGCACATCGGCCACGTCTTCGGCTACACGCAGGCCGACTGCATCGCCCGCTACAAGCGGATGACCGGGCTCGAGGTGTTCTACCCGATCGGCTGGGACGACAACGGCCTGCCCACCGAGAAGCGGGTGCAGAACTTCTACGGCGTCCGCGGCGACGCGACGCTGCCCTACGACCCGGACTTCGCCCCGGCCCAGGAGGGTGGGGACGGCAGGTCCGCCAAGGCCGCCGACCAGCAGCCGATCAGCCGGCGCAACTTCATCGAGCTGTGCGACATCCTCACCGTGCGGGACGAGGTGACCTTCGAGGAGACCTTCCGCCGGCTCGGCCTGTCGGTCGACTGGGACATCACCTACCGGACCATTGACGACCGTTCCCGCAAGGCGTCCCAGGCGATGTTCCTCAGCAACCTCGAGCGGGGTGAGGCCTACCAGGCGGAGGCGCCGGGCCTGTGGGACGTCACCTTCCAGACCGCGGTCGCCCAGGCCGAGCTCGAGGCCCGGGACTACCCCGGCGCGTACCACCGGGTGGCGTTCCGCCGCCCCGACGGCAGCCCCGTGCTCATCGAGACCACCCGCCCGGAGCTGCTCCCGGCTTGCGTGGCGCTGATCGCCCACCCCGACGACGAGCGGTATGCCGCGCTGTTCGGCAGCACCGTCACCTCGCCGCTGTTCGGGGTGGAGGTGCCGGTGATCGCCCATCCGCTGGCGGAGATGGACAAGGGCGCCGGCATCGCGATGTGCTGCACCTTCGGCGACCTCACCGACGTCCTGTGGTGGCGCGAGCTGCAGCTGCCGACCCGCTCGGTGATCACCCGGGACGGCCGGGTCCAGGCGGAGACCCCGTCGTGGATCGCGGCCGAGCCGGGTCGGGACCTGTTCGCCCGGATGGCCACCAAGACGACGTTCTCGGCGCGCGCGGCCGTGGTCGACGCGCTGCGTGACTCGGGCGACCTCGACGGTGAGCCCACCCCGACCCAGCGCAAGGCCAACTTCTACGAGCGCGGCGACAAGCCGCTCGAGATCGTCACCTCGCGGCAGTGGTACATCAGCAACGGCGGGCGGGACGAGTCGGTCCGCGCGGCGATGATCGACCGGGGCCGGGAGCTGGACTTCCACCCGTCCTTCATGCGCAACCGCTACGAGAACTGGGTCGGCGGCCTCAACGGCGACTGGCTGATCAGCCGGCAGCGGTTCTTCGGGGTCCCGATCCCGGTCTGGTACCCGGTGACGGACAGCGGTGAGGTCGACCACGACCACCCGATCGTGCCCGAGCGGGCAGACCTGCCGGTCGACCCGGTGGCCGAGGCGCCCGCGGGCTACCAGGAGTCGCAGCGCGACCAGCCCGGCGGTTTCACCGGGGACCCCGACGTGATGGACACCTGGGCCACCTCCTCGGTCTCCCCCCAGATCGCCGCCGGCTGGCTGGACGACCCGGAGCTGTTCGCCGCGGTCTTTCCGATGGACCAGCGCCCGCAGGGCCACGACATCATCCGGACCTGGCTGTTCGCCACCGTCGTCCGGGCGCACTACGAGCACGGGAGCCTCCCCTGGCGGCACGCCACGCTGAACGGGTGGATCCTCGACCCGGACCGCAAGAAGATGAGCAAGTCCAAGGGCAACGCGACGACGCCGATCGACATGCTCGTCGAGCACGGCACCGACGCCATCCGCTACTGGGCCGCCTCGGCCCGGCTCGGCATCGACGCGGCCCTGGACACCGCGCAGATGAAGGTCGGCCGACGGCTGGCGATCAAGATCCTCAACGCCAGCAAGTTCGCCCTCTCCTTCGGCGATGTCGACCCGGCGACCAAGCTCACCTCACTGGTGACCGAGCCGCTCGACCGCGCCATGCTGGCCGCCCTCGGGGACGTCGTGGACCAGGCCGGCCGCGCGTACGAGTCGATGGACTACGCCAAGGCGCTGGAGGTTAGCGAGACCTTCTTCTGGACGTTCTGCGACGACTACCTCGAGCTGGTCAAGGACCGGGCCTACGGCGGGCGCGACCTGCCGGTCAGCGAGCAGGCCGCCGCGTCCGCCCGGGCGGCACTGCGCCTGGCGCTGAGCATCCAGCTGCGGTTGCTCGCGCCGGTCGTGGTCTACGCCACCGAGGAGGTCTGGTCGTGGTTCAACGCCGGCTCGGTCCACCGCGCTCCGTGGCCGAACCGCGGCGAGCTGGCCGACGTCGAGACGGAAGATCCCGCCCTGCTCGCCGCAGTGGGTGCGGTGCTCGCCGCAGTGCGCAAGGTCAAGTCGGAGGCCAAGGTCGGCATGCGCGCCGAGGTCGCCTCGATGACGCTCAGCGGCTCGGAGAGCCAGCTCGAGCAGGTCCGTGCCGCCGAGGCAGACCTCAAGGCTGCAGGCCGGATCACCACCCTGGAGTATGCCGCTGGGGATCTCCTCGCGGTCAGCGACGCCGAGATCATCCCGCCCGAGCCGCGCCAGCGCGGCTGAGCGGTTGGCGGCACCGGCCGCAGCCGGGTCACCGCCCGCGCGGCTGGACCAGGCACCACGGGACCTGCCAGCCGGCGATCCCCAGCCGGCGGGTCGCGAACGCGTCGACGTCGAGCGCCTGCACACTGCCCGCGGACGGGTCGTAGACGTCCAGGCCGGTCCCACTCGGGACGAGCAGGGTGACATGGCGCGGCAACGTCGCGCTGCCGATGTAGAGCAGCGCCGGCCGGTCCGGCCCCACCCGCTCCCGGGCCTGCTCGAGCCGCTCCCGCAGTCGCTGCTCGCTCCCCCACCGGCACCACCGGAGCCGGTACCTGGTGCCCGCCGGTGCGGCGCCGTGCTCGAGCTCGGCCCGCGCGCCCCAGGGGGGCGTGCCGAACCGACGCGGCCACGGTAGCTGGACCTGGCCACCGGGACCGACCAGGGCGTTGGTCCGGGCCAGCACCTGGCCCTCGACCATGGCCAGCCGCGCGTCCTGGGTGGCACCCTGCGGCAGCGCCGGGTCGTCGCCGACACCCTCGAGGACCCAGCGGGCGAAGTCCGGGTCCGCAAGCATCCGGGCCACCGTCAGCGACGAGGAGCCGCAGGTGAACGGCGTGTGCTGCACCGGGAGCTGGTCCCCGACGTGAACCCGGAACGGCTCGGCCATGAGTCCATTGTCACGCGATGCTCGCTGCCCACCGGGGCTACTCGTCGGTAACCTTCAGGGTATGGACACCCTCGCGCTGTACCGCCGGCTCACGGCATACCCCCTCGGGGGGCGGCTCTTCTCGTTCGCCTTCTCCCAGAAGGCGCCGTACTTCGCCTCGATCCGGCCCAGGTTCACCCAGCTGGAGCCGAACCACGTCGAGCTGACCATCCGCAACCGCCGTCGGGTGCGCAACCACATCGGGACGGTCCACGCGATCGCGCTGTGCAACGGCCTCGAGGCGGCGATGGGCGCTCTCGCGGAGGCGAGCATCCGCGAGGACCGACGGTGGATCCCCAAGGGGATGGACGTCTCCTACACGGCCAAGGCCAGCACCGACATGACGTGCATCGCCGAGACCGACCCGCAGCAGTGGACCGGGACCGACCCGGACGTCCCGGTCCGGGTCCGGGCGGTGCGCACCGACGGTGTCGTCGCGGCGGAGGGCGTCATCCGGCTCTGGGTCACCCCGAAGTCCCCAGCCAAGGCAGCCTCGGGGGTCTGACTGGGTGCGTGGTGTTTCGCGCAACCGTTCCCGTCGTCGCGCCCACCTTGCGTCCGTGAACCGCGGAATGCGACAGCTGAGCGCGGTGGTCCTATCGGTTCGCGAGGACTCGGAACTCGTTGCCGTCCGGATCGGACATCACGGCTTCAGTGCCGTCCGCAGCTGCGTGGTTCGGATCAGTCCGCGTCGCTCCCAGCGCCACCAGTCTCGGTACCACTGTCTCCACGTCCGCGGCAACCGCCAGGACGAGTCGCAGGCGATCCCTTGCCTGGCGTGCCATGAGGGGCGGTCCACTCCAGGTGATCTTCGAGCCCCCGTTCGGTGCCTGGATCGCGGTCTCCTCGTCCTGGTCCCACACCAACGGCCACCCCAGGACCGCGCTCCAGAAGTATCCGGCAGACTGAGTGCCGTCGCAGTTGATGGCACCGATGACTCCGGTATCGGCCAGGAAGCTGTTTCCGGGCTCCACGACGCAGAACTCATTTCCCTCGGGATCCGCAAGCACTTCATGGCGGTCTTCTGGGCTCTGCCCGATGTCGATCCGGCGTCCGCCGAGTTCCAGCGCCCGGGCGATCGTCGCCTCCATGGCCTCTGGCGACGAGCTCGTCAGGTCGAGGTGGATCCGGTTCTGACCGGTCTTGGGCGCATCGGTTTCGCGAACCACGATCCGGTACGCCAGAGGGTCGTCAGACGTGACCAGGACACTGCCGTCCGCCTCGTCGCGGTAGGTCCAGCCCAGAACCCCGGCCCAGAATCGAGCGACGCGACCTGGGTCACCCGAGTCGAGATCGATCCCGTAGAACGACACGTCTGCCATGCCGGTTGCGCGCCGAGCGTCAGGCGCTCTCCTTGCGCTGGGTGCGCTTGGGACGGATCGGGACCTCACGGCGCACGATCGTCGGGTTGACGTTGTCGAGCACCACCTCGCGGGTGACGACCACCCGGGCGATGTCCTCGTCGCTCGGCACCTCGAACATCACCGGGAGAAGCACCTCCTCCATGATCGCGCGCAGCCCGCGCGCGCCGATCCCGCGCAGCAGCGCCTGGTCGGCGACGGCCTCGATCGCCTCGGGGGTGAACTCCAGCTCCACGCCGTCGATGTCGAACATCTTCTGGTACTGCTTGACCAGGGCGTTGCGCGGTTCGGTGAGGATCTGGACCAGGGCGGACTGGTCGAGCGGGCTGACCGTGGTGATGACCGGCAGTCGCCCGATGAACTCCGGGATCAGGCCGAACTTCATCAGGTCCTCGGGCATCACCTCGTGGATCGACTCGGCGAGGTCCTTCGGGGTGTGCAGCTCCGAGCCGAAGCCGAGGCCCTTCTTGCCGTTGCGCGACTCGATGAGCTTCTCCAGGCCTGCGAAGGCTCCCCCGACGATGAAGAGCACGTTCGTCGTGTCGATCTGGATGAACTCCTGGTGCGGGTGCTTGCGGCCACCCTGCGGCGGGACCGAGGCGGTCGTGCCCTCGAGGATCTTCAGCAGCGCCTGCTGCACGCCCTCGCCGGAGACGTCCCGGGTGATCGACGGGTTCTCGCTCTTGCGGGCGATCTTGTCGACCTCGTCGATGTAGATGATGCCCGTCTCGGCCTTCTTGACGTCGTAGTCGGCAGCCTGGATGAGCTTGAGCAGGATGTTCTCGACGTCCTCACCGACGTAGCCGGCCTCGGTCAGCGCCGTCGCGTCCGCGATCGCGAACGGGACGTTGAGCATCTTCGCCAACGTCTGCGCGAGGTAGGTCTTGCCACAGCCCGTCGGCCCGATCAGCAGGATGTTCGACTTGCTGATGTCGACGTGGTCGGCGTCCTTCTTGGTCGGACCGCCCTCCCCAGCCTGGATCCGCTTGTAGTGGTTGTAGACGGCCACGGCGAGAGCGCGCTTCGCGACGTCCTGGCCGATGACGTAGTTCTCCAGGAACTCGAAGATCTCCCGGGGCTTGGGCAGCTCGTCGAGGCCGAGCTCGGACGACTCGGCGAGCTCCTCCTCGATGATCTCGTTGCACAGGTCGATGCACTCGTCGCAGATGTAGACGCCCGGGCCGGCGATCAGCTTCTTGACCTGCTTCTGCGACTTGCCGCAGAAGGAACACTTGAGCAGGTCGCCACCGTCTCCGATACGTGCCACGGGCTGCCTCCTGGTTGCTCTGCTGCCTCTGCGCGAGATGCGTCTGCGATGGTGCGGATCTGACGAGGTGCTGCTGCGACGCTACCTGTCCGGGGCGGGCTTTGCCCTCAATTACACGCCCGCGCCCGGCGCGCCGCACCCGCTGAACGGGATGTTCCGCTGTGGGCTGACAAACCCGCCGGCGCCCTCGCGAGGAG
This sequence comes from uncultured Actinomycetota bacterium, assembly GCA_963845815.1. Lineage (GTDB taxonomy): Bacteria > Actinomycetota > Actinomycetes > Actinomycetales > Dermatophilaceae > Lapillicoccus. Next base: position 287,938 of record CAWJTD010000005.1, on the reverse strand, counting down.
CAGCCGGAGCCGCAACGCGACGGCTCTGGCCGGTCACCTGCGCGGTGACCGGCCAGCTGGGTGCCGTGAACCTGTGCTGGCTACTTGGCGAACGAGGTCTTGCGCGAGGCGAGCACCTCGTCGATGAGGCCGTACTCCTTGGCCTCGGCGGCGGAGAGGATCTTGTCCCGCTCGATGTCCTCGTTGACCTGCTCGGGGGTGCGGCCGGTGTGTCCGGCCAGGGTCTCCTCGAGCCAGGTGCGCATCCGCAGCACCTCGTTGGCCTGGATCTCCAGGTCGGAGGCCTGACCGAAGTCACCACCGGCGAGCGCCGGCTGGTGGATCAGGATCCGGGCGTTCGGCAGGGCGAAGCGCTTGCCGGGCGCACCGGCGGCGGTGAGCACCGCGGCTGCCGATGCCGCCTGGCCGACCACGAAGGTCTGCACGTCCGGGCGGATGTACTGCATCGTGTCGTAGATCGCCGTCATCGCGGTGAACGACCCACCGGGGCTGTTGATGTACAGGATGATGTCGCGATCCGGGTCCTGGGACTCCAGCACGATGAGCTGGGCGATGATGTCGTCCGCCGACGCGTCGTCCACCTGGACCCCGAGGAAGATGATCCGGTCCTCGAACATCTTCGTGTACGGGTCGAGGCGCTTGATCCCGTAGGACGTGCGCTCCTCGAACTGGGGCAGGATGTACCGGCTCGACGGCTGCGGGACGCGCAGGCCTCCGGCCGCGGTTCCGAACGGGTTCACAGTCATGCTCTCTCCAATGGTCCGGTCTCGCGCCATCACGACTTCGCCGGCGTGTCGCCGGACGCGTCGTCTGCCTTGTCGCCGGTCAGCGGGGCGTCGCCCTTCGGCTTGCTGCCCTCTGCCTGCTCGGCCCGGCTGAACACGTGGTCGACGAAGCCGTACTCCTTGGCCTCCTGCGCCGCGAACCAGCGGTCCCGGTCGGAGTCCTTCTCGATCTGCTCGAGGGTCTGCCCGGTGTGCTCGGCGATGAGCTCGGCCATCTGCTTCTTGATGTGCAGCATCTGCTCGGCCTGGATCTTGATGTCGCTGGCGGTCCCGCCGATGCCGCCCGAGGGCTGGTGCATCATCACTCGCGCGTGCGGGGTGGCGTACCGCTTGCCCGGAGTCCCGGCGCTGAGCAAGAACTGGCCCATCGAGGCTGCCATGCCCATCGCGACGGTGGCGACGTCGTTGGGCACCCACTGCATGGTGTCGAAGATCGCCATGCCCGCCGTCACCGAGCCACCGGGGCTGTTGATGTACAGCCAGATGTCCTTCTCCGCGTCCTCGGCCGCTAGCAGGAGCATCTGGGCGCAGATGGCGTTGGCGTTGTCGTCGCGCACCTCGGAGCCGAGGAAGATGATCCGCTCCTTGAGCAAGCGGTTGTAGATGTGATCGTCCAGCCCGCCGGTCATGCCTTCACCGGCGGCGACGATCTCGGTCCTGTGGGCCACCTTGGTCTCCATCGTCAAGTAGTCGAGCATGCTGCTGTCACAGACCCTAACGTCCGCCCCGCACGCAGGAATCCCCAAATCTCCGGTGTTCGCCCTGAGCGCAGACGGCGCATGGCCGCCGGGCCGCGGCAGCGGCGCTGACCAGGTCCGACGGTCAGCGCACGACAGCGCTCACCTGCCAGCTGGAGAGCGGGTGCACCCAGTGCTTGAGCGCAGGGTTGGCGACCGCCGGGTAGGACTCGAAGGAGCCCGTGACGTCGAGCACGACGTCGGCAGCGGCGGCCGAGCTGGCCAGGTCCAGGGCGTTTCCCGGCCCCAGTTCGGTCTGGACCGGGGCCACGCCGGCGGCCGAGCCGGCGGCGAGCGCGGGGAACTGCGGCTGGGTCGAGCCGTGCGGCCAGATCGTCAGGCCGGTCGGCCCGTTGGCGCCGCTGACGCTCAGCACGCCCACCAGCCCGACGGTGTTGTCGCCGGCCACGCTGCTGGGCGCCCTCAGGGTCGCCGGGCCGCCGGGGACCAGCCCGGGAGTGCCGAGTTGACGTTGCGAGTCGACGACCCGGGTCGGGTCCAGCGGCCGGTAGCGCAGGTTGGGTCCCAGCCCGCCATTGTCGTAGAACCCGACGAGATCCACCGTGACGTCGACCGGTGCTGAACCGCGGTTGGTGATGACGACGGCCAGTGCCTCGGCGTCGACATCGTCGGTGGGCACCACGGCCAGGTTGCTGGAGTCGCCCGCCGGGGCGTACGAGAGGGAGGCGAGGTCCGGCGGCGGACCGTCCCGCCAGACGGTCAGCGAGCCCGGCGCGGACGGGGCGAGGACGCTGACCCGCAGCAGCAGCGCGGTGACCTGCGGGTTGATCTGCCCCCCGAGGTCCACGTCCAGCACGAGTCGCCCGTTCGCGGGCACGGGTCGCGGCCGGGGGGTGGCGTAGCGGTCGAAGATCGAGGCGTAGGAGACGGCGGTCCGCGAGTCGTGCAGCCGGACGGGTTCGGTCGGCTGGTATCCGCCGCTGAGTCCGCGGCTGGCGACGATCGTGTCGTCGGCTGCGTAGAAACCGACGAGGTCGACCACGACGGTCATGGACCCGCCGACCGCGCGCAGGTCCATGGCGCCGGCGGGCCCCAGCGCGATGGTGAGCAGGACGCTCCGGGTCGTCGCGGGAGCCAGGCTCAGCAACGGGTTGGCCGGCACCGGTCCGCGGGAGGCGAAGGCGGAGAGCGCGGCGGCCGAGGTCGACGTGGTGACCGTGACGTTGACGACGGCGGCAGAGATCCCCGAGGTGGGCAGGTCCGCGCGGCCGACGACCGGGACCGTCGCGTCACGCCCAGGGGTCACGACCGCACCCCCCAGCGCGGAGCCGAAGAGCCGGTGGACGTCCGTCGGGTAGAAGGTGCCCGCCGCGGGGACGGCATACGGCCCCGCCCCGGGTGATCCCGACGCGAGGGCCGGCGCGGACATCAGGCCGACGGCGATCAGGACCGCCAGCGCCAGGGACAGGACGGATCGTCGGGCACCACGCATGACGATCCTCCTTCGCTCCCCCGGCTCCGACCATTCTCGGAGCGGAACATCCATCCTACGTGGGGGACGACGGGCAGGACACTCGGCCGAACGGCCGAACGCCGCCAGCCGGTGCGGGCTGGCGGCGTTCGGACGGTTCGGGTCGGCGGCTCAGGCCTGGGCCGGCTCCTGCGTCGCGGCTGCCGCGTCGCCTGGCTCGCTCTGCTCGGCGTCCACCTCGTTGAGGTCGATCTCGACGCCGTCGGTGTCGACGACCTTCGCGAGCTCGAGGACGTGCGCGAGCGCCTTGCGCCGGCCCACCTCGGCGACCATGGCGGGCACCTGACCCTGGCTGTCGATCGCCTGGGCGAACTGGTTGGGGTCCATGCCGTACTGCTGGGCGGACATGACGATGTACTCGATCAGCTCCGGCTGCTCGACCGTGATCTCTTCCTTCTCGACGATGGCGTCGAGCAGGAACTGGGCCTTGAGCGCCTTCCGGGTGCTGGCGTCGACCTCGGCTCGGTGCTCGTCGTCCTCGAGCCGGCTCTCACCTTCGAGGTGCGAGGTGACCTCGGCCTCGACGAGGCTGTCGGGGACCGGCACCTCGACGGCCTCCATCAGGTGCTCGAGGATCCGGTCCCGCGCCTGGACGCCCTGCTCGAAGCGCTTCGCCTGCTGGGCCTGCTTGACCACGTCGGCGCGCAGCTCCTCGAGGGTGTCGAACTCGGACGCCAGCTGGGCGAAGTCGTCGTCGAGCTCGGGCAGCTCACGCTCCTTGACCGACTGGACGGTGACCACGCACTCGGCGTCCTGGCCCTCCTTGTCGCCACCGGCGAGCGGCGCGGTGAAGGTCGTCGTCTCCTCGGCGCTGAGACCGACCAGGGCTTCGTCGAGCCCCTCGAGCATGTTCTTGCTGCCGACCTCGTAGGAGACGCCGGTGACCGAGTCGATCTCCTCGTCGCCGATGGTCGCGCGCAGGTCGATGGAGACGAAGTCGCCGTCCACGGCGGCCCGGTCGACGCCCTTGAGGGTGCCGAAGCGCTGACGCAGGGCGGTGAGCCGCTCCTCGATGTCCTCGTCCGTCGCGGTGACCGCGTCGACCTCGACCTGGATGCCGGCGTACTCGGGAAGGGCGATCTCGGGACGGACGTCCACCTCGACGGTGAACCTCAGGTCCTGGCCGTCCTCGGCGGGCACCTCGGTGACATCGATCTCCGGCTGGCCGAGGGGGCGCACCTTGTTCTCGTCGATGGCCTGTCCGTAGAACTTCGGCAGCGCCTCGTTGACGGCCTCCTGCAGCACCGCGCCACGGCCGACCCGCTGGTCGATGATCCGGGCCGGCACCTTGCCCTTGCGGAAGCCAGGGACCTGGATCTGCTGGCCGATCGTGCTGTAGGCCGTGTCGAGGCTCGGCTTGAGCTCCTCGTAGGGGACCTCGATGGTCATCTTGACCCGGGTCGGGTTGAGGGTCTCGAGCGCACTCTTCACTGCAGCTTCTCCGTACATGATGGGATGGAAGGACTGGGCAGTCCAGGACGGGCGGCCTGGCGTGAGGTGACTCCACGTACCCGGCATACGGCCGCACCGACTGTCCATGCTAGCCGTTTGGCGTGCTGTGGCCGAATGCGCGACCACCGGGCAGGGAATGCGGCCTGTCCCCGAGGACCTTCCGGGACGCGTTGCGGCGCCGTCAGTCGGGGTAACAGGATTCGAACCTGCGGCCTTCCGCTCCCAAAGCGGACGCGCTACCAAGCTGCGCCATACCCCGTCACACGCCCCCACCGCCGCCTGCGTCGAACCGACCTCGATTCGGTCGGCGTGAGTGCGGGCATTAGGCTAACGCCCCGGACGAGCCGGTAGCATCCGGGTCACCCGCGGGCGTAGCTCAATGGTAGAGCCCCAGTCTTCCAAACTGGCTACGCGAGTTCGATTCTCGTCGCCCGCTCCACCACCGGGGCTCACGTCAGGACAGTCATGACGTGGGCCCAGCGACCTCAGGCGCGGACCCGGGCCTGCACACAGCACAGCCCGGGCTGCGGATCGAGGCGCGCCTCGACCTCGGTGCAACCGAGCCCGTCGAGCACCCCCTCGACCAGGGCGAGGTTCATCCCGCAGACCAGCGCGGTGTGCTCCTTGGCCAGCGCGTCGAACGGACAGTTCGCCAAGGTGATCTCGCGCTCCGAGATGCGCGGCTCGTACCCGTGCTCACGCAGCACCGCCGAGGTCCGCTCGAGCTCCGGGCCCGCCCCCGGCTCAACCCGTGCCGCCATCCGCTGTCCGTGAGCGCGGGCGATCCGGCGGACCGCCTCGTCGAGCGCGGCGCCGTCCGCGGCCGCCTCCACCGCGCTGGCCAGGATGTCGGCCGGCAGGTCGTACCGCCGCTGCGGGAGGGACACCGAGACCTCTCGGCTCGAGCGCCGGTACAGCTTGGACGGCCGCCCGGCCCCCGGACCGCTCCTGCCGGTGAGCCGGCGGAACTCGACGTCCAGCAGACCCTCCTGCACCAGCCGGTCCAGGTGGAACTTCGCCGAGTGCGCCGCGATCCCCAGCGCGGCCGCGGCCTCCTCCCGCCCGACCGCATCCGGCTGCTCGGCCACGTAGCGGTACAGCGCAAGCCGCGCCGGCTCGGCGAGGGCTCCGATCCCGGCGGCGTGCGCCGCGAGCTCGTCGGACATCCAGGTCCCTTCTAACGGATAACAGTCTTGACTTAAGAACACCGGGTTCCTAAAGTGCATTGTACTTACTTTTAGAACCCAGGAGAGGCTTCCATGTCGATCAACAGCACCGACCCCAGCACCACCGGCCCGCTCGATACCACCCAGGGCGGTGGGCGCGACGGCGCCCACCAGGCCTTCCTGCTGCTGCGCACCGTGTTCACCGTCGCGCCCATCCTGTTCGGGCTGGACAAGTTCTTCACCGTCCTGACCGACTGGGACCAGTACCTCGCCCCCTGGATCAACGACCTCGTCCCCGGGACCGCGCACCAGGCGATGCTGGCCGTGGGGGTGGTCGAGATCGTCGCCGGACTCCTCGTCGCCGTGCGGCCGGCCGTCGGTGGCCTGGTCGTCGCCGGCTGGCTGCTCGGCATCATCGTCAACCTGGTCTCCCTCGGGGACTTCTACGACGTGGCCCTGCGCGACGTCGGCCTGTTCGTGGCCGCCCTGGCCCTGGCTCGGCTGGCCGTGTCCCCAGCCGCGACGGCGGGTCACCTCGGCTCCGGCCGATGAGCCAGGCGACCGACGACGCCCCGACACTGCTCGACCGGTGGCGACCGAGGATCAGCGAACCGCCAGCGGTTATCGACCTCGGCGCCGCCGAGGCGGCTGCCGAGGCGTTCCTGCGAGCGCTCGCCCTGCCTGTCGACGGGGAGGCGATGGCGGGTACCCCGCGCCGGATGGCCCACGCGTACGCGGAGATGCTCGAGGTTGCCGGCTTCGACCTGACGACGTTCGCCAACGACGGACACTACGACGAGCTGGTCCTGGTGCGGGACATCCCGGTCCGGTCCCTGTGCGAGCACCACCTGCTCCCGTTCGTCGGGATGGCCCACGTCGGCTACCTGCCGGACCAACGGATCCTCGGGTTGTCCAAGCTGGCCCGGACGGTCGACTTCTTCGCCCGACGGGCCCAGACTCAGGAACGGTTGACAACACAGATCGCCCGGACTCTCGAGCGACACCTGGCTCCGCGCGGTGTGGGAGTCGTCATCGAGGCCGAGCACAGCTGCATGAGCCTTCGGGGGTCCGCGCCGGGGGGGCCCGGACGGTCACCTCGACGCTGCGCGGAACCCTGCGCGACGACCCGGCCACCCGCGCCGAGTTCCTCTCGCTGACCAGAACACGCAAGGAGATGTCATGACCGACCCGTTCGTCATCGTCGGAGCAGGCCTGAGCGCGGCGATGGCCGTGGAAGAGCTGCGCGAGGCGGGATTCGACGGCGAGATCGTCGTCCTGGGAGCGGAGGCCCATCTCCCGTATGAGCGTCCGCCGCTGTCGAAGGGGTACCTGCTCGGCAACGACCCCATCGCGGGGGCCTTCCCGCACGACGCGCAGTGGTACGCCGACCATCGGGTCGAGCTGCGGCTCGGGAGCGAGGTCACCGCGATCGACCGCGAGGCCCACACGGTCACCGTCGCGGCTGGGACACAGCGCTACGCCAAGCTGCTCCTGGCCACCGGGGCCTCCCCACGGCGACTGGGCATGGCCGACGACAGTGGTGCTCCCACGACCTACCTGCGCACCATCGAGGACAGCGACCGGATCAAGGCGGCGACCGCCGCGCACCAGCGGATCGCGATCATCGGCGGCGGCTGGATCGGCCTCGAGGTGGCCGCGGCGGCGCGCACGGCCGGCTGCGAGGTCACCGTCCTGGAGAGCCTGGAGCTGCCGCTGCTGCGCGTGCTCGGCCCGCAGGTGGCGCAGGTGTTCGCCGACCTGCACCGAGCGCACGGAGTCGATCTTCGGACCGGGGCCGAGGTCACCGGCATCTCGACCGAGGACGGCGCCGCGGTCGTCGAGCTCACGGACGGAGAGCCGGTCCGCGCCGACCTGCTGGTGGTCGGGGTCGGCGTGGCTCCCAACACCGGGCTGGCCGAGTCCGCCGGTCTCGACGTGGAGAACGGCGTCACCGTCGACGCCCGGCTGTGCTCCTCGGACCCGGACGTCTTCGCGGCCGGCGACGTGGCGAACGCGGCCCACCCGGTGATCGGCACCCACCTGCGGATCGAGCACTGGGACAATGCGATCGGGCAAGGTCGGGCCGCAGCGCGAAGCATGTTGGGCGAGCCGGTCAGCTACGACCGGATGCCGTACTTCTTCACTGACCAGTACGACCTCGGGGCGGAGTACGTGGGGCACGTCGACCCCGGCACCCCCCATGAGGTGGTGCTCCGGGGGGACATCGACGGGCGCACCTTCACCGCGTTCTGGCTCGCTGACGGCATGGTCCGGGCCGGAATGCACGTCAACGACTGGGACGCCATCGACGCCCTGCGGGCTCTGGTCGGGAAGCCGGTCGACCCGGCTCGGCTGCGTGACCAGTCGGTGTCCCTGACGGACGTGGTCAGCGGGTAGGCCTCAGTCGCGCGAGACCCGAAGCTCGGTGCACGCCCGGCCGGCCGCTGCCGCCTTCGACTCGTACCCGGCGGCCGGCCGCCACCTCGGTCGGTCCACCTCCTGCACGACGAAGGACGGGTGCGCCCGCACCTGCTCCATCGCGTATGCCGCATAGGCGGGCTGGTCGGTCGCGATCAGCAGGTGACCCGACCCGGACAGCCTTGTCTGGAGCAGGTCGAGGGTGTGCGGCCCGACGAACCGTCGCTTCGCGTGCTTCGCCTTGGGCCAGGGATCCGGGAAGAACAGGTGCACGGCCGAGAGCTGGCCGGGGCCGACCCGGTCCTCGAGGAAGGTCACCGCATCCCCGACCTCGATGCGCAGGTTCGCGACGGCGGCCCGCTCGGCCGCCGCCAGCATCCGGGCGATTCCCGGGGTGTGCACATCGATGGCCACGACGTCGTGGCCGGGGTGCTGGACGGCGTACGCGATCGCCGCCTCGCCGTGGCCGCACCCGATCTCCAAGACCAGCGGCGAGCGGCGACCGAACGCCCGGTATGGGTCCAGCGGGCCGGGAGGCAGGCTGCGCGCAGGTCCCAGCGTGTCGAGACGGGTCCGGTTCAGCGGTCCGACCCGGCCCCGGCGGGCGTTGAACGTCCGCACCCGAGGCTGTCCGCTCATCGACGCCGCTCCCCGACGAGCGCTCGGCCGCTCAGGCCTGGGAGGTCGCCGTGCGTCGCGCGCGAAGGCTGATGTCGGCACACTCGAGGCAGACCTCCTCGGGCACCAGTCCGACCCGCATCAGCGCCGAGAACAACAGACAGCCCGCGCAGATGCCCAGCAGCGACTCGAGGGCCGGGAACACGACCATGATGGCGCCGAGCACCAGCAGGACGGGGCCGGCCGCGCCGGTGGCCCACAGCGTCACGATGGCGGCGCTCATCACCAGGCCGATCGTGGCCGCGAAACGCTTGGGCGGGCCGGGGGTGGGCCGCGGCGCGGCGGACAGCCGGGGCCGGACCCACCGGGTGACGACGAGGGCGACCGGGCTGACCTGAGGACCGATGCCGGCCCGCAGCGCGAAGTCGAGCAGCAGAAACAGGTACAGCCACCAGGCTCCGAACGCGAGAGCGAGCACGGTGAAGACCAGGACGACGGCGGCAACGAGGCGCACCGAGACGTCGTCCACCACACGCGGAAAGCGACTCATGTCGGGTACAGCAGACGGGCACAGGCGAATCATTCCCGAGGGGCCCGGGATCTCACCATCCGGGCATCTAGTCGCGCCAGATCATCACGACCGCGCGGTCGTCGCTCTCGCCCTCCATCGAGACCGCGCACAGCTGCCGGGCGCCCCCCTCGAAGCCGGAGGCCACCAGACGCTCGGCCGCGCCGAGCATCCGGTCCACCCCGGCAGTGAGATCCCGCTCGCGGGTCTCGATGACGCCGTCCGTGTAGAGGACCAGCGCGTCCCCGCGGGCCAGCCGCCCCGAGGACCGCGAGAAGTCGGCGTCCGCGATCACACCCAGCAGCGGTCCGGTGGCCTCGCCGATCAGCTGCCACCGGCCGGAACCGTTGAAGAACTGCACCGGCGTCGGGTGGCCGGCGTTCCCCAGCGTGTAGTCGCCCGAGTCCAGGTCGATCGAGACGTGGGCTGCCGTGGCGAAGCCTTCCTTCCATTCCTGGCGCACCAGGTAGGAGTTCGCGGCCCCGAGGAAGCGCTCGGGGTCGGTCTCACCGAGCAGCCCGCCCAGGGCGCCGGAGAGCAGGAGGGACCGGGTGCCGGCCTGCACGCCCTTGCCCGAGACGTCGACGAGCACGACCTCCAGCCAGCGACCGCACTGCGAGCGGGTGGCCACCACGAAGTCACCGGAGAACGCCTGACCATAGGCGGACTCGAGCGCGACCTCGGCATGCCAGTTCGACGGCAGCTGCGGCAGCTCCCCGAACGCGCGGAGCCGGTCGCGCAGGTCGACGAACATCGACTCCCCGTGATGGCCATGGACGCCGAGGCGGGCCCGGGATCGGGTCGAGGACAGCATCAGCACGGCGACGAGGATGACCGAGATGTCGGCGATCCACGCCGAGGGCGCCGTGATCCGGCTGACCGTGTCGATAGCGAGCTCGAGGGCGAAGCCCGCCGTGACGACGACGAACCACCGGGGCGTGAGGTAGAGCCCGGCCAGCAGGACCAGCGGCGCGTAGGTGCACGGCGGCACCCACGTGGGGGCATAGGCGATGGCGGCGAACAGGCCTAGGCCGAGGACGGACAGAGCGGTGGCCCGCACCGCCTCGACGGCGAACCACCGGCGCAGGAACGACCTGCGCAGGGCCCGCGGCAACGCTCGCGAGGCCGTCCCCCTGCGCGTCGGTTCCTCGGTCGTCGCCGCCACGGGAGAACCCTATGGCGCCGGACGGGCACAGGGCTGGGCATTGACCAAGACTTGTCGAACGACGGACGCCCGGTCAGGCGTCTGGCAGGACCCCGGTGGACTCGTAGGCGGCCACCATGGCGAGCCGCCGCGCGTGCCGGGGCTCGCCGGAGAAGGCCGTGGCGAGGAAGACGTCGACGATCTCCTTGGCCTCCTCGATACCGGTGAACCGACCGCCGATGGAGACCACCTGCGCATCGTTGTGCTCGCGGGCGAGCTGGGCCAGCTCGGTCGTGCCCACCAGCGCTGCCCGGATCCCGGACACCTTGTTGGCCGCCATCTGCTCGCCGTTGCCGGAACCGCCCAGGACGATGCCGCGCGACCCGGGATCTCTTGCGACGGCTTCGGCGGCGCGCAGGACCGCCACCGGGTAGTCGTCCTGCGCGTCGTAGTGGTGCGGGCCGTGGTTGGTCACCTCATGGCCGGCCTGCTCCAGGTGCTCGACCAACGCGGTGTGCAGCTCGTAGGCGGCGTGGTCGCCGCCGATGTGGACGCGCATGCTCGGATCTCCTTGGCAGACGGCTCCAGTGAAGCCGGGGGGCATTGACTCGCGGGCATCCTCTCACCGAGTCCACCGGCTCACGTGGTGGGGTCCGGAGGCGATCATGCGATCATGGCGGGCGTCCACCCCGCCACCCCCAGGAGTGAAACCCGTGCCCGGCACCAACCTGACCCTCGACGAGGCCGCTTCCCGCGCTGCGCTGCTGTCCGTCTCCTGCTACGACGTCGTCCTGGACCTGACCACCGGCCCGACGACGTTCGACACGACGACGACGGTCCGGTTCAGCGCGACGACTCCTGGCGCCGAGACCTTCATCGACTTCGTCGGCGACGCGGTTCGCTCGATCAGGCTGAACGGAGCCAGCCTCGACCCGGCGGCCCACTGGCGCGACTCGCGCATCTCGCTGCCCGGGCTCGCCGCGGACAACGAGCTCGTGGTCGAGGCACGGGGGCTCTACACCAACACCGGTGAGGGGATGCACCGCTTCGTCGACCCGGTCGACCAGGAGGTCTACCTCTACAGCCAGTTCGAGGTCCCGGACTCACGCCGGGTGTATGCCGTGTTCGAGCAGCCCGACCTCAAGGCCCGGTTCGCCTTCACCCTGACGGTGCCGGCCCACTGGACCGTACTGTCCAACCAGCCGTCGCCCGAGCCCACCGACGCGGGAGAGCGTGGCGGCATACCGGCTCGCACCTGGGCCTTCGAGCCGACGCCGCCGATGAGCTCGTACATCACCGCCCTGGTGGCCGGCCCCTACGAGGGGGTGCACGACGAGCTGCAGACCCGCAACGGCACGCTCCCGCTCGGGATCTACGCTCGCAAGTCCCTCATCGAGCACGTCGACGCCGACAACATCTTCGACGTGACCAAGCGCGGGTTCACCTTCTTCGAGAAGGAGTTCGACTCCCCCTACCCGTTCGCGAAGTACGACCAGGTGTTCACACCGGAGTACAACGCCGGCGCGATGGAGAACGCCGGCCTGGTCACCATCACCGAGATCTACGTCTTCCGCAGCAAGGTGACCGAGACCGTCGTCGAGCGGCGCGCGCTGACGATCCTGCATGAGATCGCCCACATGTGGTTCGGCGACCTCGTGACGATGACCTGGTGGGACGACCTGTGGCTCAACGAGTCGTTCGCCGAGTGGGCCTCCACCGTGGCCCAGGCCGAGGCGACCCAGTGGACCGACGCCTGGACGACGTTCCAGAGCCACGAGAAGACCTGGGCCTACCAGCAGGACCAGCTCCCCTCGACCCACCCGGTCTACGCGGACATCCGGGACCTCGAGGACGTGCTGATCAACTTCGACGGCATCACCTACGCCAAGGGCGGGTCCATCCTCAAGCAGCTGGTGGCCTACGTCGGACGCGACGCGTTCGTCGAGGGTCTGCGGTCGTACTTCCGCAGGTACGCCTGGGGTAACACCCGGTTCGCCGACCTGCTGGCGGAGTTCGAGGCCGCCTCGGGCCGCGACCTCGCGACCTGGTCGCAGGCGTGGTTGAAGACGGCCGGTGTCAACACCCTGGAGATCGCCGTCGAGACCGATGACCAGGGCATCATCACCGCGGCCGCCATCCTCCAGAGCGCAGCCCCCGGCTACCCGACCCTGCGCCCGCACCGCATCGCCGTCGGCCGGTACGACCTGCGCGACGGCGCCCTGGTCCGGGTCGGCCGGCACGAGGTCGACGTCGTGGGCGAGCGCACCGAGGTGGCCGAGCTGGTCGGCCTCCCGCAGCCGGACCTGCTGCTGCCGAACGACGACGACCTGACCTACGCCAAGCTGCGCTTCGACGAGCGGTCGCACGCCACTGCCCTGGCACACACCCCCGGCTTCACCGACAGCCTGCCCCGCTCGCTGGTGCTCGGCGCCTTCTGGGAGCTGGTACGCGACGGCGAGCTCGCCGCCCGTGACCTGATCCCGCTGCTGCTGGACTCGGCGGCGATCGAGCAGCACTCCACCGTGCTCCGGACCATCCTGACCACCACCAAGCAGATCCCGTCGCAGCTGAGCACCGCCGCGACGAACTACTGCGCGCCACAGCACCGGGCCGAGACGCTCCAGCTGGTCGCCACCCGGCTGGGTGAGCTCGCCGAGACGGCCGAGCCCGGCAGCGACCGTCAGTTCCAGCTCGTGGGGGCCTTCGCCAAGGTGGCGCACAGCGAGGCCGACGTGGCCCGGATCCGCGCAGCGTTCGACGGGTCGAAGCCGTACCCGGGGCTCGAGGTCGACCAGGACCTGCGCTGGCACTTCATCGCCGCCCTGGCCGCCGCCGGTGCGGCCGACACCGACGAGATCACGGCCGAGCTCGAGCGGGACAACACCACCAAGGGTCGCGAGCACGCCTTCCTGGCGATGGCCGCCCGCCCCACGGCCGAGGCGAAGGCCGAGGCGTGGCGCCTGGCCGTCGAGGAGGACGGGCAGCCGAACTCGGTCATCGAGGCACTGGGTCACGGCTTCAACCGGGCGCACGACCCCGCGCTGCTCACGGCATACGTCCCCAGGTGGCATGACGCCCTGCTGCCCATCTGGGAGAACCGGTCGGCCTCGATCCGAGAGCGGTTCGTGAAGTACTTCTACCCGTTCGGTCTGGCCGGCACCCAGCTCGCCGCCGCCACCCAGGAGTGGATGGACGCCAACCCGCAGGCACCGGCGGCGCTGCGACGCCTGGTCGGCGAGCACCTGGACACGGTCCAGACGGCGGTGCGTGCCCAGGAGGTCGACGCCAAGCGTGACTGACCTCGTCGTCGGATCCACCACCACCGTCCCCGCCTCGCCCGTCCTGCCCGGAGCGGGGCTGGTGTGGGACGTCGTCCGCGAGGCCTGGGACAAGGCCGGCGGCGCGGCGATCCTGATCGTGGTCACCCTAATCGGGGCCCTGCTCCTGCGCTGGCTGGCGATCCGGCTGATCGGCCGGATGATCACCACGGCCACCACACGCCACGACGCCCGGATGGCCCAGATGTCGGGGCGCGCCGGCCGGGTCCTGGCCGATGTCACCGGCCTGGCTCACGCCCGCCACGTCCAGCGCACGACGACCATGGGCGCCATCCTGCGCAGCATCGTCACCTTCGTCGTCCTGGGCATCGCCGCGCTCACCATCATGTCCATCATCGGGCTACCGCTGGCACCGCTGCTGGCGTCCGCCGGAGTCGGTGGCGTCGCGCTCGGCTTCGGCGCCCAGTCCCTGGTCAAGGACTTCCTGTCCGGCGTCTTCATGATCATGGAGGACCAGTACGGGGTGGGCGACGTCGTTGACACCGGCTCGGCGACCGGCACCGTCGAGGACGTCACCTTGCGGATCACCAAGCTGCGAGACGCCAACGGCGTCGTCTGGTACGTGCGCAACGGCGAGATCCTCAGGATCGGGAACAGGTCGCAGGGCTGGTCGACCGCCCAGGTGGACGTCCAGATCGGCTTCGGTGAGGACGCCGCGCGGGTCTCTCGGATCCTCACCGAGATCGTCGACGAGCTGCGCGCGACCGAGCCGTGGAGCGCCCTGGTCCTCGAGCCGGCCTCGGTCGCGGGGATCGAGTCGATGGCCGGCGGCTACGTCACCCTGCGGGTCCGGGTCAAGTGCGTGGCGAACGAGAACTTCGCGGTCCAGCGTGAGATCCGGGAGCGGGTCAAGACCGCGCTCGACCAGCTCGGGATCGTCGTACCGGTGCTGCCGCCGTTCGGCGACGGGGCGGTCCCGCCGGGAGCTCCGCACTCCTGACAGCGGAACCACGGCCCGGGGGTCAGCTGGCCGGCTCGTCCTCGAGCTGGTTGACCAGCGAGTGCGCCGCCCGGGTCAGGTAGTCGCGCAGGGCCAGGTCGTGCTCGGCGTCGAGACCGAGCGTGTCGACGGCGGTGAGCATGTGCCGCAGCCACCGGTCGCGCTGCGTCGGAGTCACCGCGAACGGGTGGTGCCGCATCCGCAGGCGGGGGTGGCCGCGCTCCTGCGAGTACGTCGTCGGTCCCCCCCAGTACTGCTCGAGGAAGCCGCGCAGCCGCTCCTCGGCCGGGCCGAGGTCCTGCTCCGGATACAGCGCCCGCAGCTCGGGATCACCGGCGACGCCCACGTAGAACTCGTGGACCAGCTTGGCGAATGTCGGGTGTCCACCCACCTCGTCGTAGAACGTCACCGCTCCATCCTCGCACCCGACGGACGGGCCGCGGGACCGCCCTCGAGAGGGCTGGCCAGCCGGGGGCGCCGGGTCAGGGTGGGGCGACCGCTCAGCGGGCGCAATCAATTTGCAAGAACTTGCAGAAACCTCCACCCTTGGTCGCGTGACGCAGACCTCGACCGCCTCCGCCGCGGCTCCCGCCCCCACGCCCGACCCGAGCGCCTGGTGGCGGCACGCGGTCATCTACCAGATCTACCCCCGGTCCTGGGCGGACAGCAACGGCGACGGCGTCGGTGACCTGCCCGGCGTGACGGCCCGGCTGGGGTACCTCAAGGACCTCGGCGTCGACGCGATCTGGTTCTCGCCCTTCTACACCTCGCCGCAGGCCGACGCCGGGTACGACGTGGCCGACTACCGCGGTATCGACCCCCTCTTCGGCACGCTCGAGGACGCCGACCTCATGCTCACGACGGCACACGACCTGGGCCTGAAGGTGATCGTCGACCTCGTGCCCAACCACTCCTCCGACGAGCACGCCTGGTTCCAGGAGGCGCTGGCGGCGGCCGCAGGGTCGGCCGAGCGGGATCGCTACATCTTCCGGGACGGACAGGGGGCCGACGGCGAGCTCCCGCCGAACAACTGGAAGTCGGTCTTCGGTGGCCCCGCCTGGACCCGGGTTGATGACGGCAGCGCCTCACCGCAGTGGTACCTGCACCTCTTCGACCGCAAGCAGCCCGACTTCAACTGGCAGAACCGCGAGGTCCGCGAGGAGTTCGAGTCGGTGCTGCGGTTCTGGCTCGACCGGGGGGTCGACGGGTTCCGGGTCGACGTCGCCCACGGCCTGATCAAGCAGGACGGCCTTCCCGACTGGGAGGACGAGCAGCGGATCCTGGGTGGTCTCGGCGACGTCGAGACCGCGCACGCGGAGCACCTGGCGATCGACGCGGACGAGCGCGGTGGCCGACCCCGGCCGCCGATGTGGGACCAGGACGGCGTCCACGAGATCTACGAGGTGTGGCGCGAGATCCTCAACTCCTACGGTGTGCCCGACCGGATCCTCTGTGCCGAGGCCTGGGTCGAGCCAGCCGACCGGGCGGCCCGGTACGTCCGCCCGACCGAGATGCACCAGGCCTTCAACTTCGACTTCCTCGAGTGCCCGTGGAAGGCACCGCGGCTGATCACGGTGATCAACGACTCCCTCGCGGCGGCCGCCTCGGTCGGGGCCCCCAGCACCTGGGTCCTGTCCAACCACGACGTGGTGCGCCACGCGTCCCGGCTCGGCCTCAGCCAGGACAGGCGTCGCCCGAACGGCATCGGCGCGGACCACGTGCAGCCGGACCGTGAGCTGGGTCTGCGCCGGGCCCGCGCCGCGACGATGCTCATGCTCGGCCTGCCGGGGGCGGCCTACATCTACCAGGGCGAGGAGCTCGGACTGCCCGACTCCACGGATATGCCGGCCCAGTTCCGGCAGGACCCGACGTTCTTCCGCAGCGACGGCACCGAGCTCGGCCGGGACGGCTGCCGGGTACCGATGCCCTGGGTGAGCGACGCGCCGTCATTCGGCTTCGGTCCCACCGACGCGACCTGGCTGCCTCAGCCGGCGATCTACGCCGAGTACGCGGTGGACCAGCAGGCCGGTCGGAACGGTTCGACCCTCGAGCTCTACCGCGCCCTGCTCGCCACCCGTCGTGCCGAGCGGCTCGGCGAGGGGTCGCTGCGCTGGCTCGAGGAGTATGCCGGTCAGGCGGATGTGGTGGCCTACGCCAACGACCGCGGCGACGGCACCAGGGTCGGCGTCATCGCGAACCTCGGTGTCGAGCCGCTGCCGCTGCCGGACGGCGCCGTCGTCCTGCTGTCCTCGGGCGGCCTGGACGAGTCCGGTGCGCTGCCGACCGACACGACCGTGTGGGTGCAGCTCTGACTGGGTGTGTCCCATTTGGAGCGGCGGACGGAGCAAGGCCGAAGCCTGGCGTCGCCAGGCTCGGCGCGCCCTCGGCTGTCATGCCTGGAGCCGATACTGCCCAGGTGAACATCTCAGCTCATGCCGCCCAGGAGGCCAGCCCTGTGCTGGTCGTGTTGTCTGGCCGCCCAGGCACAGGAAAGACGACTATCGCGCGCGAGGTGTGCCGACGTTTGGGAGCCTGCTACCTGCGCGTCGACGCTGCGGAGACCGCGCTCGCTAGGACTGGCGCCGCGGTGGGGGTCGGGGGCTATGCGGTAGTCCACGAGTTGGCGGTCTCGAACCTGCTGTTGGGCAACACCGTCGTCGTTGACGCAGTGAACCCGGTGCCGGAAGCACGCACGTCATGGCGGGATGCGGCCCAGCGAGCCGGGGTGCCCCTCGTGAGCCTGGAAGCGGTGCTGCCCGACCGGGAGGAGCACCGACGACGAGTCGAACGCCGCGTCGCCGACATCCCCGATCACGAGGTCCCCACGTGGGATGAGGTGCAGAGCGGAGAGTGGAGTGCCTGGGATGAAGGCCGTGATGGTCCTCGGCTCTTGGTGGATGCGACAGACACAGCGTCGGCGGTCGCCCTCGTGCTCGGCGCTGTCTACCGTCCCAGCGGCTAGCACGGACAGTTGTCGGTGCGTGCCGTCTGCCAGCAGGACCGTAGCTCAGCCTGCCAGCGGCTGTGCAGGTCTGTGGACCGGGGGGCGTCGCAAGGAGATACCGCCGCTGGCAGCCGGTGTGGGAGAGGTAGAGCATCGCGTTGACGACTTTGCGCAGGCCCGCTCCGTGCTTGGGTCCGCGCTTGCCGGGAGGGTTGAAGACCGGCTCCAGCGACGCCCCCTGCTCGTTTGTCACATCACTCGGGTACGACATGCCACGCACAGTGCTCGCCGGCCCACCGGACGCAGTCGACTCGACGGGGACACACCCAGTGAGGGCTGACGCCTGACCGGAACGGCCGACGGCTTCGCGCCCACCCGGTGCTGTGGACAACCGGCTCACGGCGTGGGGCGTGGGTCCTAGCCTCGGCTCATGGCGAGGTTCACGGCGTCACCCGATGAGATCGCCGCGGTGGCCTCCCACTGCGCCGGGGATGCCGAGCTGCTGCGCGGTCTCGTTCCGGCCCTGAGCGCCGGGGTGGAGGGGGCCCGCTGCGGGACCGGCGGCGGACACGGTCGGCTCGCCGCCGCCATCGGCGAGTTCGGCCGGGTGCAGTCGGTGGCGCTCTCCGCCCTGGCGGACGCAGCGGAGATCCTGACCGAAGGGTTTGCCGGAGCGGCCGGGGACTACCGGGACGCCGAGGTCCGGGCTGCCGCCCTGGTTCGGCGGGGAGCCGGCGGGTGAGCCTGCCCAGCCGGTCCGAGGCCGGTCCCCGGATGCTGCCGCTTCCCGTCGGCGACCCGGGGTCGTTGTACCAGGCGGCGGCCCTGATGAGAGGCCTGGGCGCCCACGCCACCGACGGCGTGCTCGCCACTCACGGTGAGCGCGCCTTCTTCCTGGACCGCATCTGGTCCGGGGTCGCCGGCGACGCCGCCCGACGCGACGCAGCCCTGACCGCCGAACGCATCGGGCAGCTGGGCCAGCGGTTGGTCCGGGCGGCCGCCGCCCTCAGCGGGTATGCGGACGCGCTGGACCTGGCCCAGCGGACGGTGCGGGCGCTGCAGCTGGAGTGGGATGGCGCGACGGCACGAGGTTCCGAGCCCCCGCTCGTGCTGGGCGGCGAGCGCACGGCCTGCCTCAACGCCCTGGAGGAGGCCGGCGACCACGCCGCAGCAGTCCTCGGCTCGCTGCTGGACCAGGCGCTGACACCGCCGCGGGCTGGTGAGGGTCGCGCGCTCGGTCCCGGGACCGTGGCCGACGCGACGATCCGGGATGCGGTCCTGGCCGGCCTCGCCGTCGTCACCGGTCGGCTGTCGGTGCGGCGAGCCGAGGCCGACGTGGCGCACCTCATGGGCGTCTTCGAGCGGATCGGGCAGGGCAGCCCCGGGGCGATCGACGATGCGGCCGCCCTGCTGGCCACTCGAGCGGAGGACCCGGTGTTCGCCCAGGCCGTGATGGCACGGTTGTCACCGCAGGCCCTGGCCGACCTGCTGGCGATCTGCGCGGACCGCGGACCGCAGACCTGGGCCGTGGACCCCGGGTGGCTCGACTCGCGCACCGCCGCCCTCGTCGCCGGCCTGGGCGTGGCGATGACCACGGCGGCCAACCCGGAGCGGGCACGAGGCCTGGACCCGGCGACCTCGAGCCGGCTGGACCGCTGGCGTCCGACGTGGCTGGCCGGCATGGCCGCCTCGGTGGCCGCAGTGCGACACCGCGCCGATGGCACCGCTGTCGGCGGTGGCTGGGTCCAGGGACAGCTCCTGGCCGGCGCGGCGTCGCGAGGCCCGGGACACAGTCCGGGAGTCGGCTACGTGACGAGCGTCGGGGTCGCCCTTATCGCCGCGGAACGGGCCGGGTTGCGCGCGGAAACGATCCGGCCCGCACCGGGGATGCACTTCACCGGGACCCACGGCCAGCACCACTCCGTGGCCGGCCCCGGACGCGAGGACGCCGTCCTCGCGCTGGAGCAGGCCCTGCGCGGGGACGTCCTGGCCACCCGGGCCTTCCTGCTGGCGCCACTGCCGGGCGAGCGGGACGTCCTGGTCCTGGACCATCTCGTGGCCGACCGCTACCGGCTGCTCCCCGACCCGCCCGCCAGCACGTCGATGGATGTCCTCGGCCAGCTCCTCGTCGAGGCGGGCTCCGACCAGCGGGATGCGGAGTCGACGCACCTGACCTCACGGTTCCTCAACGACGTCGGCGCTGCTGCCACGGACTGCGCCGACCTCGGCGGCTTCCGGCGGGCCGTGGCCCCGGCGCTCGGTCCGATCGCGACCCTGGTCGCCGCCCACCCGGACGCCCTGACCGACGTCCTGGAGGGAACCACCCACCAGGGCAACGACGTCGCCCAGCTCGGCTCCGGGGAACGCCTCGTTCGGACCGGGCGCGACCCGGGGACGTACGAGCTGGTCTGGACTGACCGGCATACCGCCAGCAGGGTGTTCGGCGAGCTGGCCATGGACCGGGTGGACCGGGCCGACTCCCCCACCGGGCCAACCCGCTCGCCCGCCCTGTCCCGCGCCGTGAGCACCATCGCCGAGCACCAGCAGGAGGCCCTGGTCGCGGCGCTCGGGCGCGCCGACCACGATCCGCGGCTGGTGGACACCGAGGCGGCCCGGCTCGGACGCACCGTCGGCTTCGCCATCGCCAGTGGCGGCGAGGCCCTGGCCGGGGCACAGGCAAGCCTGGACCAACGGCACGGGGCCGTCCTGAGCGTCGCCGAGTCCGTCATCGACGACACTCCCCTGCCCGGCGGACCAGCGGTGAAGGCGGTCACCGCCCTGGTCCGGCAGGCGGCCGGCAGCGCCGTCGCCCAGCTCCTCCCGACCGGCGCCGAGGCGGGCCAACGGCTGGCCACCGAGGTCACCCTCACTCGGGCCGGGGACGATGCCGTCGTCGCCGGCCGCACGCTGGTCAGCCAAGCGGCCGCGTGGACACCCGAGCAGGCGCCCCAGCGATGGGCCGCGGCGACGGGCCGAACGGTGACCCCGTTCTGGGACGATGCGGGCCGGCCCCGACCGGAGACCTCGATGCGAACCGCGGAGCTGCGCTCGTTCAACGACTGGCGACGGGACGTGTCGCTCTCGGTCTACGACGACGTGCCGCAGCGGATCCGGGCCGCGGTCGACCTCGGCGCTGCCGACGTACCGGAACGCGCCCGGCCGAGGCGCTGAGCAGCACGCGCCGGACCGACCGCCGGGCTGATGCCGTGGCGGTTCAGGCCAGGGTTGGTCCACCAGGTTCACGCCGGTTCATGCAGGTTCACGCGCGGCCGTCGGCGTCGTCCCGTTCAGCGCGCACGGCATCCGGGACCTCGCCCTGCCAGTCGATCGGGGTCCAGGCCTGCGACCGGACCCACTCGCTGCCGCAGGACTGACAGGCGAACAACCGCTCTCCGGCCAGCACCGCGCCGGTCGGCTGCCAGGCGCAGTCGGCCAGGCAGGCGGAGATGGCCAGCGGTCGACCTTCTTGGCTGTGGTCCACCGGAGCATCATCGCAACCGCGCCGGTGCCGAGCGGCAGCGCGTGGCAGGGTGGGCAGGTGAGGACCGCCGCGGAGCACCCCTACTTCGACGCCGCACCGCTGGCTCTGGCGCACCAGGGTGGAGCCGAGTACGAGCCGAACCGCGGCATCGGCAACACGATCGCGGCCTTCCGTCACGCCGTCGACCTCGGCTACCGGTATCTCGAGACGGACGTGCACAGCACGAGCGACGGCCACCTCATCGCCTTCCATGACGACCGGCTCGACCGGGTCAGCGACGGGACCGGCCGGATCGCCGAGCTCCCATGGCAGACCGTGCGGGCAGCCCGCGTCGGGGGAAGGGAGCCGATTCCCCTGCTGAGCGAGCTGCTGGAGGCCTTTCCCGGCGTGCGGGTCAACATCGACATCAAGGCCAGGGGGGCGATCGACCCGCTGTGGCGCACGATCCGGGAGCACCAGGCCGAGGACCGGGTCTGCGTGGGCTCGTTCTCCAACCGCAGGCTCAGCGCGTTCCGGCGGCTGGCCGGTCCGCAGGTGGCCACCGCCGCCGGCGTCATCGGCACGGCCGCCATGCGGTTCGCCCCGGCACGGCTGACCCAGTGGCGGCACTCGCCGGCTCAGGTGCTGCAGGTCCCCGCGACGATCACGGTGGCCGGCCGGAGCCTGGCCGTGGTCACCGAGCAGCTGATCGAGACCGCGCACCGGCTGGGCAAGCAGGTACACGTCTGGACGATCGACGACGCGACGCAGATGGAGCGACTGCTCGACCTCGGCGTGGACGGCATCGTCAGCGACCGGATCGACACCCTGCGCGACGTGCTCACCGCCCGGGGCCAGTGGGGCTGAGCGGAAAACCTGTCCTCGAGGCCGCCCGAGCGACCGTAGACTTCAGCCAGTGAGCACCGGGGACCTGAGCAGCAGCACCACCGTCCCGCGCCGCACCCCCACCGGCCCGTTCGCACCGGCATACCGGCTGGTGACGATCGCGCTGGTGGCGCTGGTGACGATCATCGCCTTCGAGTTCATGGCCATCGCCACCGCGATGCCCAGTGCCGCCGTCGAGCTCGATGCCGTCCGCAGCTACGGGCTGGCGTTCTCGGTGATGCTCACCGCAGAGCTGCTGGGCATCGTGCTGGCCGGCGTGTGGGCCGACCGCTCCGGACCGATGCCCGGGCTGTACACCGGACAGCTGCTCTTCATCGTCGGCGCCATCACCTGCGGGCTCGCCACGTCCTTCCCCATGCTGCTCGTGGGCCGGGCCGTCACCGGCCTCGGCTCGGGCATCGTCGTCGTGGTGCTCTACGTCG
This sequence comes from uncultured Actinomycetota bacterium, assembly GCA_963845815.1. Lineage (GTDB taxonomy): Bacteria > Actinomycetota > Actinomycetes > Actinomycetales > Dermatophilaceae > Lapillicoccus. The sequence continues at coordinate 265,548 of CAWJTD010000005.1, read as the reverse complement.
TGGTGGGGCAGGTCTATCCCGGCTCGGTCCGGCCCCGGGTGTTCAGCTACGTGTCCGCTGCGTGGGTGCTGCCGTCGCTCCTCGGGGCGCCGGTGGCCGGATGGCTCGCCTCGACCTTCACCTGGCGCCTCGTCTTCTGGGTCGTCGTCCTGCCGGCACTGTTCACCCTGACCGTCGTCGCGAAGCAGTCCGGCGCGATCCGCCAGCGGGACGACCGCCAGGCGCACGGCCACGCCGAGCGCGCGCTGCACCGGCGCACTGCCCAGCGTGGCGTGCTCGTCGCGGTGGCCGCTGGGCTACTCCAGCTCGGCACCCACGAACGGTTCCCGCTGCTGTCCTGGCAGAGCCTGGCCGCCCTGGTCGGCGTCGTCGGACTGGTCGTCGTGACCCCGCGACTGCTACCGGCGGGCACCACCCGGATGGTGCGCGGGATGCCGTCGGTCATCTTCAGCCGGTTCCTGCTCAACGCCGCCTTCAACGGCTCGATCACCTTCCTGCCGCTGATGCTCACCCAGAACCGCGGCAGCAGCCTGGCCTTCGCCGGGGTCGTCCTGGCCGTCGGCTCGATGGGGTGGACCCTCGGCTCCTACATCCAGGGCCTGGCCTCGATGGCCGACCGGCGACCGCGGCTGGTCTCGTTCGGCGGGACCTGCGTCACCCTCGGCTGCTCCGGCTTCGCGCTGATCACGGCGGTGGGCCTGCCGGTCTGGTGCTTCACGCTCGCCATGGTGCTCACCGGCCTCGGGATGGGACTGGCCTCGACCTCACTGTCGGTGCTCGTCCTCGACCTCGCCCCGGTCCGCGAGTTCGGCAAGGCCTCGGCGGCCCTGCAGCTCGCCGACGTCCTCGGCAGCGTGATCGGCATCGCCGGCGCGAGCGCCATCTTCGTCTCGCTGCACGTCACCGGCGGGGACGCCCGGACCTACGTCGTCATCTGGGGCGTGCTCGCCGCGGTGGCATCACTGGTCATCCTCGGCGGTCGACGGTGCGCGGTCCCCGATCACGCGACGGCCGACCCGGCCATCCGCTGAGGCAGCGGTCCGCCGAGGGGGTCAGCGGACCAGGACGTGGCCGCGCTGGGTGGCCACCCGGATCCACCGGCCGTGGGCGAAGACCCGCGCGGTCGCCTCGCCGCCGAGGAAGCCCAGCACGTATGCCGCGAACGCGGCTCCCGCCGGCACCGGGGGCGTCGTGACGGTGAGCCGGCCCCACACCGACTCGCGCAGGGCCGCCACCGCCGGCCCACCGGCCGTCGGCGCGGCCCCGCGGGCGACCTCCTCGATGCCGGCCCGGGCCACGGCCTCGAGCTCGGCCTGGACCACCTCGCCGACCGGCTCCCACCCTCCGCGGCGGGGAGCGAGCGAGGCCCAGACGGCGTTGACCGTCACCGGGGGGACCGCGAGCTCCCGGCCGACCGGCTGACGGGCGAAGCGGTCCGACAAGCTCGCGAGCGTGACCACCGCGTCCAGCTCGGATGGTTCGGCGAGCGCCGTCATCCGCATTCCGGTGACCGTCCCGTCACCGAGCAGTCCGCGCCCGGGCAGCACCCCCACCTGGGCGGTGAGCGTGGTGCCGTAGGCCTTGAGGTGGATCGCCCCGTCGGAGTCCACGGCGCGCGCCCGGCCGACGAAGGTGGCCAGGTCGGCATACCCCTGCTCGTCGTCGAGGACGAGGACGCTCACCGGCTGCGCCAGCGGAAGGGCACCGGGAGGCCGAGATGGGCCTGCAGGATCTCGCGCTCGTCGGGGCGGATCCGGCGCGGACGCGAGGACGGGAAGTCGTAGACCACCAGGCCGGTCTCGGCGCGGGCATAGTGTCCCTCGCCCACCCCGTCCGGGTCCCGCACGTCGTAGCCGAGGTCGAAGCCCGCGCCGCCGACCTTGGTGCACCACATGTCGACCGCGATCGGCGCGTGCCGGAAGGTCAGTGGGGCGATGTACTCGATCTCGTGCCGGGTGACGAGCACCCCCTCCTCGAGCAGCGCCTTGTCCCGGCCGAACCACTGCTCGAACCCGGTCACCCGGGCGTCCTCGAGCAACCTGAGGAACTGGACGTTGTTGACGTGCCCGTAGGCGTCCATGTCGGACCAGCGCAGGGGCACCGTGACGCGGTAGGTCGTGGACGGCATCCCCCCATCCTCGCAGGGGATTGTGACAGGCGCCGTCGGGGAGGACAGGAAACCGTTGACGGTGGGACGCTGCGGCCACCTGTCAGGGCCGCCGCCAGGAGCGACCGCGCGGCTGACCCACGCTCGGGGCTGTCCGCGACTGCCCGTACGGTGGCCGGATGAGCGCTCATCCGGCCGCCGAGCCCGTCACCGACCTCGAGTCGCGGGCCCTCGGTGCCCTGCGGCAGCTCGTCGGCCGCGAGGACGTGGACTTCCGCGACGGTCAGCTGTCCGCGATCGAGTCACTCGTCGGCGGACGGCGCCGGGTGCTCGTCGTGCAGCGCACCGGCTGGGGGAAGTCGGCGGTCTACTTCGTCACCACCGCCCTGCGTCGGGCTGCCGGAGCAGGCCCGAGCGTCATCATCTCCCCGCTGCTGGCGCTGATGCGCGACCAGATCGCCGCCGCCGAACGCGCCGGGATCCGCGCGGTCTCGATGAACTCCGCCAACGCCCAGGAGTGGGGCGAGGTCAGCGCCGCACTGGCCGCCGACGAGGTGGACGTGCTGCTGGTCAGCCCGGAGCGGCTGAACAATCCCCGCTTCCGGCAGGAGCAGCTGCCCGACCTGGCCCGCCGGTGCGGCCTGCTGGTGGTGGACGAGGCCCACTGCGTCAGCGACTGGGGCCACGACTTCCGGCCGGACTACCGCCGGATCCGGGACCTGCTGACCACGCTGCCGGCTGACACCCCGGTGCTCGCGACGACCGCCACGGCGAACGCCCGGGTCGTCACCGACGTCGCGGAACAGCTCGGGGCAGGCGGTCACGACGTGCTGACCCTGCGCGGCGGGCTGGCCCGGGAGTCGCTGCGGCTCGGCGTGCTCCCGCTCGCGTCGCCGGAGCAGCGGGTCGCGTGGCTCCTGGCGCACCTGGACGACCTGCCCGGCAGCGGGATCATCTACACCCTCACCGTGTCGGGCGCCGAAGACGTGGCGGCCACCCTGCGCGAGGCCGGCCACGAGGTGCGCTCGTACACCGGGCGGACCGATCCGGCCGACCGGGAGAACCTCGAGGCCGCCTTGCGAGACAACCGGGTCAAGGCCCTGGTGGCGACCAGCGCGCTGGGGATGGGCTTCGACAAGCCGGACCTCGGCTTCGTGCTGCACCTCGGCGCGCCCTCCTCCCCGGTCGCCTACTACCAGCAGGTGGGACGCGCCGGGCGCGCCACCGCGAGCGCGGACGTCCTGCTGCTGCCCGGGCCGGAGGACAAGGACATCTGGCGCTACTTCGCCTCGGCGTCGATGCCGAGACAGGAGCAGGCCGACGCCGTCCTCACCGCCCTGGCCGAGGCCTCGAAACCGCTCTCCACCCCCGCCCTGGAGACCGTCGTCGACATCCGCCGGACCCGGCTCGAGCTGCTGCTGAAGGTCCTCGACGTCGACGGCGCCGTGACGAAGGTGCCGGGCGGTTGGACGTCGACGGGCACGCCCTGGACGTACGACGCGGAGCGCTACCAGCGGGTGGCCCAGGCGCGCGAGCGCGAGCAGCAGCTGATGCTCGACTACGAAAGCGGATCCGGCTGCCGGATGGAGTTCCTCCAGGGCGCCCTCGACGACGACACCGCCCAGCCCTGCGGTCGGTGCGACGGGTGTGCGGGGGTCTGGTTCGTCGACACCATCCCCGATGCCGCCCTGATGACCGCCCGCGGCCAGCTCCAGCGAGTCGGCGTCGACCTCGACCCGCGTGGGCAGTGGCCGACCGGGATGTCCCGCCTCGGCGTCCCCGTGTCGGGGAAGATCCCGCCGAGTGACGCACTCTCGCCGGGACGGGCCCTGGCCCGGCTGACCGACCTCGGCTGGGGACAGCGGCTGCGCGAGATCCTGCGCGAAGATGCGCCGGCCTCCCCCGAGCTGCTCCAGGCCTGCGTGGGGGTGCTACGCGACTGGGGCTGGACCACGCGACCGACCGGCATCGTCGCCGTCCCGTCCCGGGGTCGGCCGCAACTGGTCGACTCCCTGGCCCAAGGTCTGTCCGAGATCGGCCGCCTGCCGTTCCTCGGCACGCTCGACCTCGCCGACGGCGGTCCGACCGGCGAGAGCGGTGGCAACAGCGCGTTCCGGCTGGCCGGGGTGTGGGGCCGGTTGGTCGTGCCGCCCGAGCTGGCCGCCGCGATCTGCGCTGCGGCCGGACCGGTGCTGCTCGTGGACGACCTGGTCGACTCCCGCTGGACGATGACCGTCTGCGGCCAGGCGCTGCGTCAGGCCGGCGCCGAGTCGGTGCTGCCATTCGCCCTGGCCTCCGCAGGCTGAGCGAACCGCGAGGGTCGGGCTCAGGGCATCGGCAGGGATCGCACGTGCGAGGTCAACCGCCCCTCGTGCCACAGGTGGACGGTCAGACCCGGGGGGAGCGCCGGATCGATGAGGTCTGCTCCCTCGGCGGGCAGGAGCAGGGTCGACACGACGCCGGGCGCCACCAGCACCGGCCGCCCGGCGAAGGTGGTGACCGCAGCCGTGTGCGCGTGACCGCACAGCAGGGCCGGCACCTGGGGGTGGCGAGCCAGTACCTCGGCCAGCCGGTCTGCTCCGAACTGGCGGATGCGGTCGATGGCGGGGACGTGCACCGGGACCGGCGGATGGTGGAAGCAGACGAAGGACACCCGCTCGGGCTCCGCCGCGAGCTGGGCCTCGAGCCAGTCGAGCGTCGCGTCGTCGAGGAGCCCGTCGTCCCGACCGGGAATGCTGGAGTCGCACAGGAGAAAGCGCACTCCGGCGACCGCGAAGGCGCCGTTCAGCGGGCCGTCGACGGGCCATCGCGCCGGCGGCCCCGAGAAGGCGGCGAGGCCCTCGGAGAAGGCCCGACGCACGTCGTGGTTGCCGGGACAGACCAGTACCGGCACCCGGGCAAGCTGAGCGAGCAGCTGCCTGACCTCGGCGTACTCGCGCGGCAGACCGTGGTCGGCGAGGTCTCCGGTGACCAGGACCACGTCCGGCGGCGGGTCGAGGGACCTGACGTGGTTCACGACCCGCCGAGCCCGGTCGGCAGCGCGGGCGCCGCCGTCGAGGTGCAGGTCGCTGAGGTGGACGATGACGACCGGGTCGAGGGTCACCCGAGTCATCACACCACTGGGGGCGAGGCGGCCGCGACTGGCAACACCGTCGCGGCCTCCGACTTCGGCGCCGGAGCAGCGAGGGCCACGGTGAACCGGGGCAGGAAGTACTGGACCAACGGGCCGATGAACAGGGCGTACGCGACCGTTCCGACTCCGACCACGCCGCCGAGGAACCAGCCCAGGGTCAGGACGGTGACCTCGATACCGGTGCGGACCAGCCGGATGCTCCACCCGGACCGGCGGGCGAACCCCGTCATCAGGCCGTCTCGCGGGCCCGGCCCCAGCTGGCTGCCGATGTACAGGCCACCGGCAAGTCCGTTGAGGACGATGCCGGCGAGCAGCAGCGCGGCGCGGGTCACCATCGAGGACGGCTCCGGGATCAGGGCCAGGCCGGCGTCGGTCGCCAGCCCGATGATGACGACGTTGGCGATCGTGCCCACCCCGGGCCACTGGCGCAGCGGGACCCAGAGCAGCAGGACCAGCGCCCCGACCACCATCGTCACCTGGCCGAAGGTCAGCGGCAGTCGCTGGGCCAGCCCGTAGTGCAGGACGTCCCACGGGTCCAGACCGAGCTGACTGCGGATCATCATCGCCATCGACAGCCCGTAGAGCGTCAGCCCGACCCCGAGCTGGGACAGCCGACGCGGCAGCCGGCCTGCGCGCAGCTGCTCGCGTGAGGACAGGGAGGACAACGGCACGAGCGTCATGTGGATCATCCTGCGGATCTTTGGCCTGTTAATCCATGGCCAATCGTGATTCACTGGCCTGCATGGTCGATGATCCGGTTCCGGGCCGCACCGTCTCGGCCCGCAGCGTGGCCCGCCAGCTGGGCGCGTCACCCGCGAGCCAGCAGGGGTTACCGGCCTACCAGGGTCTGGCCGAGGGACTGCGCCGCCTGGTGGCGGACGGCCGGATCCTCGACGGCACGCGGCTGCCCAGCGAACGCGAGCTCACCGCCGCGCTGGGGGTCAGCCGCACCACCGTCGCCGGCGCGTATGCCGTGCTGCGCGACCGCGGGTACCTGCACTCCCGGCGGGGGTCGGGCAGCGTGGTGACGATCCCCGGCGGACGACGCAGCGGCGGACCCCTGCACGCCGCCGAGGATGACGGCGTCGTCCTCGATCTGTCGATCGCCGCGCCGAGTGCACCACCGGGGACGGCCGAGGCGTTCGAGGAGGCGGTCCACGAGCTGCCCCGGCACCTCGGCGGCGCCGGCTACTCCCCCTACGGCCTGCCGGAGCTGCGCGAGCTGCTGGCGCAGCACTACACCGAGCGGGGCCTGCCCACCAGCGCCGCCCAGATCATGGTGACCACCGGGGCCCTCGCGGCGTTGTCCGTCGTCCTGCGCGCCACCATCGGGCCGGGTGACCGGGTGTTGATGGAGTCCCCGACGTACCCGAATGCCATTGCCTCGGTGCGAGACTCCGGAGCCAGGACCGTCGGGCTGCCGCTCGAGCGTGACGGCCTCGACGGGCGGACCCTGGAGCTGGCCCTGCGGCAGAGCTCGGCCCGGCTGGCCTACCTCATCCCGGACTTCCAGAACCCGACCGGGACGCTGGTGGACGCGGCGACCCGCGGCGACCTCGGCGCCGCGCTGAGACGGCAGCGGACCATCGCCGTCGTCGACGAGACGACGGCGGACCTCGGCATCGACGTCGCCGGGGCCACGATGCCGGCGCCGCTCGCATCGTTCGACGACCGGGCGGTGACTGTCGGCAGCGCCAGCAAGAGCTTCTGGGGAGGGCTGCGGGTGGGTTGGCTGCGCGCGCCGGAGCGCGACGTGTCGCGGCTCCAGCAGGCCCGGCTGAGTCTCGATCTGGGGGTTCCGGTGCTGGAGCAGCTGGTCCTCGTCCAACTGCTCGCACGCCGGGAAGAAATTGCCGCCCACCGCCGCAACGAGCTGCGCAGCTCACGCGACGCCCTCGCCGACGCCCTCGGCCGACGCCTGCCGCAGTGGCGGTTCACCCTTCCGGCGGGCGGCCTGAGCATCTGGTGCGAGCTGCCCAGTCCCCGCTCCAGCGCGGTGTGCGACGCCGCGGCAGCGCTGGGCGTACGACTCGCACCGGGATCCTCGTTCGGGGTGGAGGGCGGGCTCGAGTCGTTCCTGCGGATCCCGTACGCCCTCGCGCCGGAGGCGCTGGTCGACGCGGTGGAACGGATCGGGCAGGCCTGGGACCTCGCCGCCGAGCACCCCTCCCCCCGTCGAGCAGGAAGCACCCTCATCGCCTAGCCGGACCCGAAGCCGCCCCCGGATGGGTAAGGTCCCGCGTGTGACCCACGACGACGCGCCCGACCCCCAGCCTTCGTCCGCCGACGCGGGCAGCCCGTCGACCGCGGAGCGACCGTCGGCCCTGGAGGAGCTGCTCGAGGTCCTCGATCTCAAGCTGGTCGGCGACGCCCACATCGCGGTGCGCGGCGCGGCCGGCGACGAGGAGTCGGAGCTCGGTGAGTCCGATGCCTCCGTCTTCGTCGGGCAGAGCCAGAAGCAGCCGCACGGACGGGTCTTCGGCGGGCAGGTTCTCGCTCAGTCGATCATCGCCGCGGGCCGCACCGTCGTCGACGTGGATCCCGCGCACCCTCGGCACATCCACTCCCTGCACGGCTACTTCGTCCGGCCGGGCGACGACAACCACCCGATCCGGTTCGCCGTGGAGCGAATCCGCGACGGCAACTCGTTCTCGACCCGCCGCGTCCACGCGATCCAGTACGGCAAGCCGATCCTGTCGATGATCGCCTCCTTCCAGGTGGAGGCGGACGGCATGGACCACCAGGACTCGATGCCGGCCGCACCCGACCCGGAGACGCTGCCCAGCGCCCTGCAGCTGCTCGCGGCGACGAACGACCCCCGGGCCCAGGCCTTTGCCCAGGGCCGCCCGATCGATCTTCGTCACGTCGAGGGGAACCTTTACTTCAAGCCGGGGCAGCAGCACGCAGCCCGTCAGAGCGTCTGGCTTCGCGCGATCGGGTCGCTGCCCGACGACCCGCTCCTGCACGCCGCCGTCCTCGCCTACGCCTCGGACTACTCCCTGCTCGAGCCGGTGCTGCGACGGCATGGGATCGCGTGGTCGGATCGTCGGCTGCGACCAGCAAGCCTCGACCACGCGATGTGGTTCCACCGCCCGGCCCGCGCGGACGACTGGGTCCTCTACACCCAGCAGTCCCCGTCCGCGCAGGGTGGGCGTGGCCTGGCGGCCGGGCGGATGTTCTCGGTGGACGGCAAGCTGATCGCATCGGTCGCCCAGGAGGGCATGCTCCGGCTCAAGGAGTCGTGAGGCGCAGTCCGTCGCCCCGGCGCCTCGCCCTGCGCTGGAGACGTGAGGCAACCGACACCCCGGGGTAAGCGCACGCTCAGTAGACTCGGTCGGCACCGCCGTCCCCCACGCTGAGGAGCACCTGTGTCCACCACTGCACGCACCGCCATCGTCACCGGCGCCGCCCGCGGCATCGGCGCCGCGACCGCCCGGCGGCTCGGCGCCGACGGCCACGCCGTGGCGGTCCTGGACCTCGACGAGGCCTCGTGCGCCGACACGGTGGCCGCGATCACCGATGCGGGCGGGCGAGCCATCGCCGTGGGCGTCGACGTCTCCCGCGCGGACCAGGTGGCGAACGCCGTCCAGCGGGTGGCCGACGAGCTGGGCGCTCCGACGATCCTGGTCAACAACGCCGGGATCACCCGCGACAACCTCATCTTCAAGATGACCGAGGAGGACTGGGACTCGGTGATCAACGTCCACCTGCGCGGGTCGTTCCTGATGACCAAGGCGGTCCAGGCCCACATGACCACGGAGAAGTTCGGCCGCATCATCAACCTGTCGTCCACCTCCGCGCTGGGCAACCGGGGCCAGGTCAACTACTCGGCCGCCAAGGCCGGTCTCCAGGGGTTCACCAAGACGCTGGCCATCGAGCTCGGCCGGTTCGGCGTGACGGCCAACGCCATCGCCCCGGGGTTCATCCAGACCGAGATGACCAAGGCGACAGCCGACCGGCTCGGCGTGTCGTTCGAGGACTTCATCGCCCACTCAGCCAAGGAGATCCCGGTCCAGCGGGTCGGCCAGCCGGAGGACATCGCGGCCACCGTCTCGTTCCTGACCAGCGAGGAGGCCGGCTTCGTCAGCGGTCAGGTGATCTACGTCGCCGGCGGCCCGCAGGACTGAGCCGGCGGGCGGTTGGCGGCCGCTGGGCGGCCGGCTCAGGCTGCCGACCGGGAGGACACGCCCCGACCCCAGCGCGTCGGATCGGGGTCCCACGCGTGGGATCGGGACGTGCGTTTCAGAGGCCGAGGTCGCGGCCGATGAGCTCCTTCATGATCTCGTTGGATCCGGCCCAGATCTTCGTCACCCGGGCGTCGCGCCAGGCACGGGCCACCCGGTACTCGTTCATGAAGCCGTAGCCGCCGTACAGCTGGACGCACTCGTCGAGGACGTCGTTCTGCACCTGCGCGCTCCACCACTTGGCCTTCGCCGCGTCGACCGCGGTGAGCTGATGCTCAGCGTGAGCCGCGACGCAGTCGTCCACGTACGCCTGGGTCACCTCGATCTTCGTGACGAGTTCCGCGATCTTGAACTTGTTGTGCTGGAAGGAGCCGATCGGCTGGCCGAACGCCTTGCGCTCCTTGGTGTACTCGATCGTCTCGGTGAGGATCTGGGCCGCGTGCGCGGTGTTGGCGACCGCCGCGCCGATCCGTTCCTGGGGCAGCCGTTCCATCATCGAGATGAACCCCATGCCCAGCTCGCCCAGCCGGTTGGCGTCGGAGACCCGCACGTCCTCGAAGAACAGCTCCGAGGTGTCCGCCTCGACCTGGCCGACCTTGTCGAGCTTGGCCCCGCGAGTGAACCCCGCCATGCCGTCCTCGAGCATGAAGAGGGTGATGCCCTTGGCACCCCTGCTCGGGTCGGTCCGGGTCGCCACGATCACGAGATCGGCCTGGAAGCCGTTGGTGATGAACGTCTTGCTCCCGTTGATGATCCAGTCGCCGGAGCCGTCGTCAGCCCGAACCGCGGTCGTCTTCAGTGCGGCGAGGTCCGAGCCCCCGGAGGGCTCGGTCATCGCGATCGCGCAGATCAGGTCACCGGAGGCCATCCCGGGCAGCCAGCGCTGCTTCTGCTCCTCGGTCCCGAGGTCGACGAGGTAGGGGGGGCAGACGTCCGCGTGGATCCCGAAGCTCGACGAGGCTGCCGCGGTGAACTTGGCGATCTCCTCGGCCGAGATGGCGTTGAACCGGTAGTCCCCGGCGCCCGCGCCGCCGTACTGCTCCGGGATGTCGAGGCCGAAGAGGCCCTGCTTGCCCGCTTCCCGCCAGATGTCGCGCGGGATCGTCCGCCCCTCGAGCATCTCCTCGGCACGGGGCTTGAGGGTGCGCTCGACGAACTCGCGGACGGTGCTGCGGAACGACTCGTGGTCCTCGTCGTAGACATTGCGTGGCATCAGACCTACCTCCAGGGTAACTAAGCGCTTGCTTAGTTTCGCCGAGCTGCGGCATGCTGTCAACGTGACGAGCGCGACGCAGACGGCTTCCGGGGCCCAGACGGTCGACCGCCTGCTCGTCGCTGCCGCGGGGGCCTTCGCCGCGAAGGGTTTTCACGCCACCACGACCCGCGACATCGCCTCCCGCGCCGGCCTGTCCCCGGCCGGCGTCTATGTGCACTTCTCCTCCAAGGAGGACCTGCTCCACGCGCTGAGCCGCAGCGGCCACGAGGCTGCGCTCGCCCTGGTGGCTGCGGCGGCGGCGTCCGCCGGAGATCCCGCCCAACGGCTGGCCCGGATCATGTCGAGCTTCTCCCAGTGGCACGCCGAGCACCATGAGGTCGCCCGGGTGGTCCAGTACGAGTTCCCGCACCTGACGCCCGCGCACCGCGACGAGGTCCTCGCGCTGCGCAAGGAGATCGACGCCACGGTTCGACGGGTCATCCAGGAGGGCGTGGACAGCGGCCTGCTCGGGGTGGAGAACGTTCCGGACACGGCGTTGGCGCTGATGTCGCTGTGCATCGACGTCGCCCGGTGGTACTCCCCCTCGATCAACCGCCAGCCGGCAGACATCGGCGCCGCCTACGCGACCCTGGGCCTGCGACTGGTCGCGGCCCCTCGATGAGGACTTGACCAACGGCATACCAAATCTGGGGGAAATGTCGGGATATTCGTACTCATAACGGGATGCGCCTAGCCGCTCGTGATGCCCCGCCAGGGGTGAGGGTGTGTGGGCACTGAACGGGCCTCCATGAGAGCGCCGGGCAAACCCCTCACATCCCCTCTGCAAGATACGGCGGCCCCTGATGATCACTCGACCCCAGTCACGCCTGCCCGCGAAGCGACCGCCGCACCCCCGATGGGTCGTGGCCGCCACCGGCGTGCTGACCGCGTCCGTCCTGTCGGTCCTCGTCCTCAACGTCGAGCCGGCCTTCGCGGCGCAGCCGCCCGTCGGGTTGGGGACAGCCGCCAGCTTCGCGGTCCTGGCCGGCACCACCGTGACGAACACCGGCCCGTCCATGATCAACGGGGACGTCGGGGTCGCCCCGGGCAGCGCCGTCACCGGGTTCCCTCCGGGTCAGGTGGTCAACGGCACCATCCACGCTGCCGACGCCGTGGCGCTGCAGGCCCAGGTGGACCTCACCACTGCCTACATCGACGCCGCTGGTCGCACCCCCTTCACCGTGGTCACCGCGGACCTCGGCGGCCAGCAGCTCGCTCCCGGGGTGTATGCTGGCGCCACCCTGGGCCTGACCGGGACGGTCACCCTCGACGCGGCGAACGACCCCAACGCGGTGTTCGTGTTCGAGTCGGAGAGCACCCTCATCACCGCCAGCTCCAGCGTGGTCGCGCTGGCCAACGGCGCCCGGTGGTGCAACGTCTTCTGGCGGATCGGCAGCTCGGCCACGCTCGGATCCACCTCCACGTTCGTCGGGACGGCGATGGCGTTGACCACCATCAGCGCCCAGACCAACGCGACGATCGAGGGCAGGCTGCTGGCGCGCAACGGGGAGGTCACCCTGGACAGCAACGTCATCACGCGCCCCGAGTGCGATCCCGCGTCGTCGAGCACCTCGACGACGACCTCGGGCACGACGTCCTCGACCAGCAGCACCACCTCGAGCGCCAGCACGACGTCAGCCGGCGGCACATCCGCAGGCACCACGACGACGACGACCGGGGCTGTGGCCGGGGCGGCTGGCGCCGACGCCACGACGGCGGCGCTCCCGTCGGAGACCGCGAACGCCGCAGCGAACTCGCCGCTGCGGTTCCGGGCGGGAGGCGGCGCCGCGGACGCGAGCGCCACCAGCTCGGTCACGGAACTGGCCAGTACCGGGGTGTCCGCACGAGGACCGGTCCTTGCCGGCCTCGCCGCCCTCATCCTGGGCGGCTGGATGATGCTCGGCGCGCGGAAGGTCTCCTACTCCGGTCGTCGCCGGGGGTAGGACCGCGACCCTTCCGGTTCAGCATGTCGTTTGCGCGGCGGCCGGCACGGGCCGGGGCGGTGTCGCACAGACGACCCCGGCCCGTCTCAGTCCGGTTGGTCGAGCCCCACGGCAATGGCCTCCAGGCGCTGGTCGGGTGCCCACCTGAAGTCCAGTCGCAAGCCCTGCTGCTCAGTATGGAAGCGCACCAACCGGACGGACTGCCGCGGCATGGCGCAGGCAATCCGGGCGAAGTCACCGGGCACCCGCCCTCGGGCGATCACGACGGTCCCGTCGGCGAAGCACACTCGGACCGCCCGGCCGCCCGGCGCGCGTCGGATGGCACGGACCGGAACCTGCCGGTCCACCACCCGGTGCAGCCGGGTCCCGAGCAGGATCGCCAGGTCATGCGCCTTCGCCGCGTACTCGAGCTCAAGTGCCCGGTCCAGCTCGCGCAGCTCCGGGCCGACCACGTCGTCCTGGCCCACCGACGCGCCCCACCGCCGGCGGAGGGCGCCGAGGAGGCCGACGGCGAGGGCCAACAGGACGAGGGAGGTACCCACCAGACCAGTGTGCGCGGTAGGTTTTCCCCCGTCATCCCCGTTCTGGATGCTCGTGGGCCCGCTCGGGTGGATAGTGGTTCCCGAGTTTCCGGCGCACCGCCGGAAACCAGAGGTGAGAGGCGACCATGACGACATCGGCTGAGCCCTCGTCCCGCACCCCCGCCACTGCCGACGAGCTGGGCGAGCGGGTGCTGGGGGCGGCCCTGGGCATGATCGACATCCTGTCCATCCATGTCGGGGAAGAGCTGGGCTGGTACCGCAGCCTGGCCGAGGACGGCCCGGCAACCGCCGGGGAGCTGGCCAGCCGAACGGCGACGCACCCCCGGTATGCCCGGGAGTGGCTGGAGCAGCAGGCCGTGACCGGTCTGCTCGACGTGGCCTCCGACGGCGCTGGAACGGACGACCCGTCGGCGCAGCGGCGCTACGTCATCCCCGCGGCCTCGGCCGAGGTCTTCACCGACACCGCCAGCCTGGGATACCTCGCTCCCCTGGCCAAGATGCTGGCCGGGATGGGACTTCAGCTGCCGGCCCTGCTCGAGGCCTACCGTTCCGGCGGTGGGGTGAGCTGGGAGCAGTTCGGTCCGCAGGTGCGCCGGGCGCAGGCGGACATCAACCGCCCCTGGTTCGAGCGCGAGCTCGCCGGCGCGCTCCGCGGCGTGGAGGAGGTCCATCGCGTGCTCAGCCAGGACGGCGCCCGGATCGCCGACATCGGATGCGGCGCCGGATGGTCCAGCATCGCTCTGGCCGCGGCCTACCCGCAGCTGCAGGTCACCGGTTTCGACGTGGACGACCCTTCCGTGGAGATGGCCCGCGCCAACGCAGCCGAGGCGGGCCTGTCCGACCGGGTGAGCTTCGCCAGCGCGGATGCCGCCCAGCTGCCGAGGAGTGAGTTCACCGCCGCCTTCGCCTTCGAGTGCGTCCACGACCTGTCCCGACCGGTTGAGCTGCTGGCCGCCGTCCGAGAGTCGCTCGCTCCCGGCGGCTTCCTCGTCGTCATGGACGAGGCCGTTGCCGAGCAGTTCCGGCCCAATGGGGACGAGCTCGAGCGAATCATGTACGGCTACAGCATGTTCCTCTGCCTGCCGGACGGGATGTCGAGCCAGCCCAGCGCGGCGACCGGAACGGTGATGCGTGAGTCCACCCTGAGGGCGTATGCCGAGCAGGCCGGTTTCCGCGAGGTGAGCGTGCTGCCGATCGAGGAGTTCTCGTTCTTCAGGTTCTACCTGCTGCGCTGAACCCGCTCCCGGACCCGCCGGCCGTCGCCGCGCAGAGACGACGGCGTCTCGCCGGACTCAGTCCCGGGTCAGCTTGCGGTAGGTCACCCGGTGCGGACGAGCCGCATCGGGGCCGAGCCGCTCGACCTTGTTGGACTCGTAGGACTCGTAGTTGCCCTCGAACCAGTACCACGTGCCGGGGTTCTCCTCGGTGCCCTCGTACGCGAGGATGTGGGTGGCCACCCGGTCCAGGAACCACCGGTCGTGGCTGATCACCACAGCGCAGCCGGAGAACTCGAGCAGGGCGTTCTCGAGGGATCCGAGCGTCTCCACGTCGAGGTCGTTGGTCGGCTCGTCGAGCAACAGCAGGTTCCCGCCCTGCTTGAGCGTCAGCGCGAGGTTGAGCCGGTTGCGCTCCCCACCGGAGAGCACGCCGGTCGGCTTCTGCTGGTCCGGACCCTTGAAGCCGAACTGCGACACGTAGGCCCGGGACGGGATCTCGACGTGGCCGACCTTGATGACGTCGAGCCCGTCCGAGACGGTCTCCCAGAGATTCTTCTTCGGGTCCAGTCCAGAGCGGCTCTGGTCGACGTAGGAGATGGTAACGGTCTCGCCGATCTTGACCTCGCCGCTGTCCGGCTCCTCCAACCCGACGATCGTCTTGAACAGGGTCGTCTTGCCGACCCCGTTCGGACCGATGACCCCGACGATGCCGTTGCGGGGCAACGAGAAGGACAGGCCCTCGATGAGGACCCGGTCGCCGAAGCCCTTCTTCAGATCCGTGACCTCGATGACCGTGGAGCCCAGGCGTGGGCCGGGCGGGATCTGGATCTCCTCGAAGTCGAGCTTGCGGGTCCGATCGGCCTCGGCAGCCATCTCCTCGTAGCGCGCCAGGCGCGCCTTGGACTTGACCTGCCGGCCCTTGGCGTTCGAGCGCACCCACTCCAGCTCGTCCTTGAGCCGCTTGGCGAGCTTGGCGTCCTTGCGACCCTGCACCTGGAGCCGCTCGGACTTCTTCTCCAGGTAGGTCGAGTAGTTGCCCTCGTAGGGATAGAGCCGACCGCGGTCGACCTCGGCGATCCACTGGGCGACGTTGTCGAGGAAGTACCGGTCGTGGGTGACCGCGAGGACGGCACCGTGGTACGCGGCCAGATGCTGCTCCAGCCACTGGACCGACTCGGCGTCGAGGTGGTTGGTGGGTTCGTCGAGCAGGAGCAGGTCCGGCTTCTGCAGGAGCAGCTTGCACAGCGCGACCCGACGTCGCTCACCCCCCGACAACAGGGTCACGTCGGCGTCCGGAGGTGGGCACCGCAACGCGTCCATGGCCTGCTCGAGCTGGGCGTCGAGGTCCCAGGCATCGGCGTGGTCGATGTCCTCCTGGAGCTTGCCCATCTCCGAGAGCAACGCGTCGTAGTCCGCGTCCGGCTCCCCCATCTCGACCGAGATGGCGTTGTACCGGTCGAGCTTGGCCTTGATCTCGCCGGCGCCCTCCTCGACGTTCCCGAGGACCGTCTTCTCCTCGTTCAGCGGGGGCTCCTGGAGCAGGATGCCTACCGTGGCGCCCGGTGCCAACCAGGCTTCACCGTTCGACGGTTGGTCCAGCCCGGCCATGATCTTGAGGATCGTCGACTTCCCGGCGCCGTTCGGGCCCACGACACCGATCTTGGCGCCGGGGTAGAACGACATCGACACGTCGTCGAGGATGACCTTTTCGTTGTGCGCCTTGCGCGCTTTGGTCATGACGTAAATGAACTCGGGCATGGAGGCAGGCTAACCGCGCGCCCCCTCCCCGACCCAATCCGTGTCAGCCCCCCGTTCGGGCCGCTACGTACTCATCCGTGTCTGCGTCTGCCACGGTCCGGGCGAACCCGCGCGCGGCGAGGGTCTCCTCGGCTCGCGGTGCGGCGCCGTCGCTGACGCCCTCGCCATCGTCCGGCTCCGCCTCGGGCCCCTCGAGTTGGTCCCGGGCGTGCAGGGCCGCGGGCCGGTCCTGACCGCCGTACTGCGCGCGGTCGCCCTTCGAGAACTCGCTCCGGCCGCGGTTCAGGTCGTGCCCGACACTCGAGGCATCGACCTCGACCCCGGTCATGTTGACCCCATCGGCGTTCACCCACTGGGTCACCCGCAACCGCCCGTGGACCACGACGGGGTCACCCTTCTTGAGGCTGGCCATGATGTTGCCGCCGAGGGCGTTGAAGCCCACGACGTTGACGAAGTTGGTGTTGCCGTCGATGAAGCCCTGCGCCTGGGCGTCCCACCGGCGCGAGGTCGACGCCAGGCGGAAGGAGGCGAACGGCTTCCCGGCCTTGGTCGAGCGACCCTGCGGATCCCCGACGAGGTTGCCCACCACGGTCACATAGCTCTCGTTCATCCCTGTCCCCAATCTCACGGTGGAGTTCGCAGCCGCCCGGTGGCGGGTGCGTACTCGAGACTGGGCAGTCGCCGACGCCGGAGCGAGCCCAGTGATGCTCGCTGTGGATGGCGGGGGCCTGGCCCGAGCCGTGTGGACGAAGCGCGCCTCAGGCCTTGATCGCGGCGTCCAGCTTGGTCCGGGTCGCCCGATGGCGCTCCAGCACCGCGTTCATGGGCGCCACGAGGCGCGCGGTCGCGACCTGCTCGATCGCCGCCTCCAGTCGTTCGCCGATCAGCTGACGGCGGCGGCGAGCCCCGGCCCGGCCCAGCGCGCGGGACAGGCCCGCACACAGCGGTCCGAGGATGATTCCGGCTGCGAGCATCAGGAGGGGATAGGGGAACGGCCCGACGCGCGGCGCCTCGGGCACCGGCAGCTGGAGCCAGCCCATCACCGCAAGCGCGGCCAGCCAGCCGAGCCCACCGATCACGGCGAGACCCAGCAGCCACTGCAGGATGCCCATGAACCGCCACCACAGCGGGCGCCGCGCGCGCAGGGACGTGCGGGTGACCGCTGCGTCGAGGGCTTCGTCCAACCGGTCGTCGTCCGGGCTGGCCACGTCGGCGATCGCCTGCTCCCAGCGCACGGGCAGTCCGGAGCCAGCGCGGACCGCGAGCTCAGCCGCAGCCAGACGCACGGACGAGCGCGCCGCCGGCGACGGCGCCGGGATCGACGAACGGCCGAGCACGGCGCGGACCTCGGACGCGTCGACGGCCTCCAGGACCCCGGGGGACTTGTCCAGCCGTAGCCGGGTGAACGGATCCGCCTTGAAGTGGCGACGCCACCGCGTGAAGAGCCAACCGCTGCGGGCGACGGCCTCGCGCCGGTAGTCCTCCTCCACGGCGTCGAGCACGATCGGCACTCCCGCAGCCCGGCACAGCGCGGTCACGAGGCGATGCTCCGCGGACGCCTCGACCCGCGGCTCGCTGTCGCCGACTCCCTTGCGCAGCCGTCCGGCGACGAGCGTCACGTCCGCAGCCAACCGCGCCCGGGAGGCATTGCCGGCGGCCACGGCGTTGCTGATCCGCTGGCTCAGCTCGGGCACGCCGGCTCCGGTCAGGGCCGAGGTGGTCAGCACCTGGACGCTGCGCAGCCCGTCCACCTTGAGGATCCGGGCCAGGTCCTCCCGACACTGGTCCACGGCATCCGGCGTGAGCCGGTCCGTCTGGTTGAGCACGACGAGCATGACCGCGTCGTGCCCCGACAGGGCCCGGACGTAGTCGTCGTGCAGCAGCGCGTCGGCGTACTTCTGCGGGTCGGTGACCCAGACGAACACGTCACACACCGCGAGCACCCGCTGCGCCTCCGCCCGGTGGCTCAGCTCACGCGAGTCGAAGTCCGGCAGGTCGAGCAGTACCAGCCCATCCAGGCCACCGACGGGCTCGGCGCGCCCACCGAATCCGAAC
Organism: uncultured Actinomycetota bacterium; assembly: GCA_963845815.1. Taxonomy (GTDB): domain Bacteria; phylum Actinomycetota; class Actinomycetes; order Actinomycetales; family Dermatophilaceae; genus Lapillicoccus. The sequence goes on along the minus strand of CAWJTD010000005.1, from coordinate 247,354 downwards.
CGGCCGCCCCGCGAGCCGGTCGCGGTCGTCGAGCTGACGCCATGCCGTTGGTCGACGCCGAGCCAGTCCAGCAGGGGTCCGGCCGGCTCGTCACCCCAGACGGCGGCGGCAGCAGCCGACGTCGTCGGACGTCGGGCGCCGATGGTCACCAGGTTGGCCCCTGCCAGCGCGTTGAAGAGTGATGACTTGCCGCTACCGGTGGCGCCGGCCAGCGCGACCACGGTGTGGTTCCCGCTCAGCGCACTGCGCTGGGCGACCTTGTCCAGAATCCGCTGCGCCTCGGTGACGGCAGTGGGGTCCAGCTCGGTGCCGCCTTCGGCGATGGCCCCCTCCAGGGCCTCGGTCTGGTTCGCCAGCGCCTGGGTGGTGGGGGCGTTGATCCGCTTCGAGCCCATGATCAGCGGGCTCATCGGGGGGCCTTCAGCGCCATCGCGGCCCGGGAGAGCCTGAGCTGCTGATCTGGTGCGACCTCCACGGTGTGTACTGCCTCCACGAATCGGTCCTGCTCCTGAACGAACAGCTGCTCCACCCTCTCGATCAGCGCCTGGCGCGCCTTCGTCGTCAGTGTGCGGACGGCCTGGTCCCCGAAGATCACCTCGAGCAGCCGCTGTCCGAGGATCGCGGCGCCACCAGCGATCCCGGCCTCGGCGCCGGTCAGTCCACCGGTGTGCGCGAAGGTCACCAGGATCAGCACGGTACCGACCGCGTTGACCCCGTATGCCGTGACCCGGGCGGTGGTCCGACGGTCCCGGCCCTGGGTACGCACCAGCGTCAGGACGTCGCCCTGCCAGTCGTGCACCAGCGAAGCGACCTTTTCCTCGAGGTCGGACGAGACCCGGAGCAGGTCGGGATGCTGCTCGAGCAGGGCGGCTCCTCCGGCGAGGGCCCGCCACGCACGAGCGGAGGCCGACGCTGCGGCCTGCGCCTGGGCCCGGATCAGCTCCGAGACTCCGCTCTCCAGCGCCTGACCGAGGTCGTCCGTGGGAGGCGGGTCACCCTTGACCAGCGCGACCAGCCGATCCCGCAGGCGGGACACGGTGCTCTCGACCTGCTTGAAGAACTCACCGGTCCCGACGAACTCCTGCCAGCGGGCCAGGACCTCGCCGCGCAGCAGGGTGCCGTCGGACAGCGCCTCGGTGACGCTCTCGAGCGCGCTCGTGTATGCCGTGTCGGCGGCGGTGGACAGCGCGGCCGTCGCCGATCGCTGGGCAGTCGACGCGAGGGCGAGCGTCTCGACCCGGGGCCCGAGGGAGTCCAGCGCGCCGGTGAGGGTCTGCCGCACGACGATGGCCCGGGCTTTGACGTCCTTGGCCAGTGCGGTCAGCCACGAGTGCAGCCGGGCGACCTCGGCCGGCGGCAGCAGGCCATCGTCCCAGAGCGGGGTCTCGGCAATGGAGAAGATCGGGGCGGTACCCAGGCCCTGCTCGCGCAGCATCGAGCCGAGGTGGTCACGGATGTCGGGGATGAGCTCGGGAGCCACCCGGTCGAGGACCACCGCCACCGTCGTGCCACGGTCACGGGCCTGCCGGAGCAGCTCCCACGGCACTGCGTCGGCATACCGCGCCGCGGTGGTGACGAAGAGCCACAGGTCGGCCGCGGACAGGAGCTGCCGGGCCAGGTCGCGGTTGCTCTCGACCACGGAGTCGATGTCAGGTGCGTCGAGGAAGGCGAGACCGGGCGGGAGGGTGTCGGAGCCGACCAGCCGGACCGAGGCCTCCCCCTCGGGGGCAGCGCCGCCGGTCACCCGGGCCAGACCGGGAAGGATCCGGGTGTCGCTGAACCAGGAGCCGTCGTTGGGGTGGTGGATGAGCACCGGCGACCGGGTCGTGGGCCGCAGCACTCCGGGCTGGCTGACGACCCGGCCGACGAGCGAGTTCACCAGCGTCGACTTGCCGGCCCCGGTCGAACCTCCGACGACCGCGAGCAGCGGCGCCTCGAGAGAGGACAGCCGCGGCAGGATGTAGTCGTCCAGCTGTCGGAGCAGCTCGACCCGGGCGGCCTGATGCGCCTCGACGTCCGGAAGCTGGACCGGCAGCGTCGCGTCGGACACCTGCTCGCGAAGGGACTCCACCGCCGAGAGAAGGTCGTGCATCTCTTTCAGGACGGTGTGGGTCACCTGCGCATCCTCCCAAAGATCGTGACTGCCTCGACGCACCCCGACGGCGCGTTCCCGAACTGAAACCCTCGTACCAGACCCCACACCGACTCCGGCTCCGGCGAAGGTGCCCGACGGCGAGGGTCGGCGCCCTCGGCAGGACTCGAACCTGCAACCTGCGGATTAGAAGGCCGCTGCACTATCCGTTGTGCTACGAGGGCATCCGACGGCTGGCGCCGGGCGATCAGATTCTAGTTGGCCCCAACCTGGCGCACACACCACCCGCTGTGCGGCCGCCGGGGCGCATGGTGAGGCTCCGACCAGGCCCTAGGCTGGCCCGTGTGAGTGACAGCAACGAGCGTGCGACGACCGACCGGATCGTCTGGATCGACTGCGAGATGACCGGGCTGTCCCTGCACCACGACGCGCTCATCGAGGTCGCGGCGCTGGTGACCGACTACGAGCTCACCCAGCTCGACGACGGGATCGACATCGTGATCCGGCCACCGGACGAGGCCCTTGCGCAGATGGACCAGTTCGTCCGCGACATGCACACGACCTCCGGTCTGCTCGAGGAGCTCGCCTCGGGGACGACGATGCAGGACGCCCAGCAGCGGGTCCTGGAGCACATCCGGCAGTGGGTGCCGGAGGCCGGCAAGGCGCCGTTGGGCGGAAACACCGTCGGCACCGACCGCGCCTTCCTGGCCCGGGACATGCCGCAGCTCGAGGCGCACCTGCACTACCGGGTCATCGACGTCAGCTCGATCAAGGAGCTGTCCCGGCGGTGGTACCCCCGGGCCTACTTCAACTCCCCGAAGAAGTCCGGCGGCCACCGGGCCCTTGCCGACATCCGCGAGTCGATCGCCGAGCTGCGCTACTACCGTGCCGCGGTCTTCGTCCCCCCGCCGGGACCGGACTCGGCCGCGGCCCGCGCCCTGGCCGCCGAGCACACCGTCGACCCCTGATATCGACCCCGGACCTGGGGGCTTCTGGACCGGCGACGAAGGCCCCGGCGCCGTCTGGCGGCCGGGGCCTGTCGTCCTGATGGGGTGAGTGACGGGGCTTGAACCCGCGACCTATGCGACCACAACGCAGCGCTCTACCAGCTGAGCTACACCCACCATGCGACCGGACGAACCGGTCAACTCGATCAAGCGGCGCCTATCGTACCCAATGCCGGGCGGTGGTCGTGACCACCACCCCCATGAGTGAGAATGCTGACCATGTACCTGGGCAAGGAGCAGCGGAACCGGGCGGTCGCGCTGGTGCTGGCCGCCGTCCTCGTCGCCTCAGCCATCCTCGCCCTGCTCGCCACGGTCGCCTCGGCAGCGCCGGCGCCGGCCCTTGCCACCCACGCCCGGCTGGTGTCCGTCTCCCCGAGCGACGGCGAGCGGCTCGACCAGCCGCCCGCCCGGATCCTGTTGACCTTCGACGAGACGGTGCCCGCCGAGTTCGCCCAGGTGGTACTGACCCGGGACGGGACACGGGTGGCTGTCGCGACACCGACGGCCAGCGGGGCCACGCTGACGGCCGCCATCACCGGAGCCACGGGTCCGGGCAGCTACCGGATCTCGTGGCGAGCCACGACCGCGGACGGGCACCCGGCCTCCGGGGAGTCGGGCTTCACCGTCGTCGGCTCCTCGGCCTCGACCGGGGCGGCAGTCCCCGTCCCGTTGGTGACCCCGACCTACAAGACGCCGCAGACCCAGGCGACAGCCCTGGTCCACCCCGACCACTACCCCGGCCTCATCGTCGCCGGCGGCCTGCTGCTCGCCGGTGTGGCCTTGCTGATCCGTGAGCACCGACGCCGCCATGCCAGCCGTGGCGGCCAGATTTCCTGAGCCGAGTGTCGCTGTAGTAACGTCATCCCTCGTTGCGCCGCTAGCTCAATGGCAGAGCAAGTGACTCTTAATCACTGGGTTCGGGGTTCGAATCCCTGGCGGCGCACCACGGCAGAACACGTGGGGCCTCGACCGTCAGGTCGGGGCCCCACGTGTTGCGAGGGGCTCGACACCGCCCCAGCGCGGTCAGACCTTCCAGACGGTCAGCGAGAGGAAGAAGAACGACCCCGACAGCTGACGGATCCGGAAGTGATGTCCGCCAGCCGACAGGTTGCACGGATGGGGCTGGGTGATCGTCCCGTTGACCGGGAGCGGGCCAAACGACGAGTTGTCGATCAGGCACTCCACCAGAGCCGACCCCCCATAGCTCTGCAGGCGGGCGGTGCAGATGTAGTTCCCCGCCTGCGGCGCCGTGAAGTAGCAGTTGATCCGGCCCGACTTGGTCTGCCCGGATCCCCACGTGTCGTAACCCTTGTCCGAGAACCACGCCCGGCACTCGCTGAGGTTCTTGCTCATGTCGGTGAAGCCGTCGAAGTGGTCGACATCCCACAGGTCGAGGTACTTCGCCGTGCCGAACTTCGAGCACACCGAGAAGCTCGCCGTAGGGAGCCACCCCTTGAGGTCGAGAGCCTGCGGGAGCTGCTTGAGAACCTTGTCCGCGCCCTTGCTCGCCTGCAGGGCGGCCAGGGCCTCCTCGGCGCTCACCTCCAGATCGGCGGGTACCACCCCCTCCCGCGGATCGACGTCGACAGACTTCAGCGCGTCCACCATCTTCACCACGAACTCATCAGACCTGCTGGCCATGAGTCAGCCCTCCTTCCGCGGTGTCGGGCTCGGTCGATCCCGTCGTCCACCGCCTCACTGTGCAGAGCCGGCTGCCACCCGTGCTGATACACCGACCTTCGACGGTGACGGCCCACGAGTTCCTGCGGGATTCAGGCGGCGAAAACCGGGGCGATCCGCCACAGTGGTGCCATGACGCACAGCACAGGGGCGATCGTCCTCGCGCCGGGAGAGGGACGCCCCATCGACCTAGGGAACTTCGGCATGACCGTCAAGGCCGCGGGAGCGGAGACCGACGGGTTGCTCAGCCTGCTCGAGTCCGACGAGCCACCGGACTTCGGACCGCCCATGCACATCCACCAGGACGCCGCCGAGGTCTTCTACGTCCTCAAGGGGGAGTACCGGATCTTCATCGGCGACGACGAGTGGGCCTGTCCCGCGGGATCGTTCGTCTACATCCCGATCGGCGTCCCGCACGGGTTCCGGGTGGGGTCCGTGCAGAGCAGCAAGCTCAACCTCTACACCCCCGGCGGGATGGTCGGGTACTTCGATGAGCTCAGCGCCGCCATCGCCGCCGGCGAGCCCGACCCCGACGCGGTCAGCGAGATCGGCCGCAGGTACGGCCTGGAGGTCGTCGGTCCGGTGCCGGAGGGTTACGTCTGACGGTCGCGCTGTCCGGCGGGCCGGCTGCCGCGCACCCGGCCCAACGATCATCGCGAACGCGAGATGCAGCCCAGCGGCATACCCTCTCCCCATGAGTGGTCAACCGTTGAGTAACGCGAACTTCCGTCGGATGAACGGGCTGCACCGGCTGCTCCTGTGGCTGAGCCGAGGCCGGATCGGAGGGCGGATCGCCGGTATGACCATCGTCGAGCTGCACACGGTGGGGCGGATCTCGGGACGGGCGCGCAGCACGATCCTCAGCTCGCCGGTTCAGGACAGGGACTCCGTCGTGCTGGTCGCGTCCAAGGGAGGTTCGCACGGTCACCCCGACTGGTACCTCAACCTGGTGGCGACTCCCGACGTCGAGCTGACCATCGACGGCGTCCGTCGGCCGTTCCGGGCTCGGACCGTCCCGGCTGGGGAGAAGGCCGCCCTGTGGCCCCGGATCACCGCTGCCTACCCGGGGTACGGCGCCTACCAGCGGCGCACCGACCGCGAGATCCCCGTGGTGGTCTGCGACCGGGTGGCCTGAGCGTCCACCGCCCGGTGGACACCTCGGCACAAGCCGGCACATTCTGGGACAGCGCATCGCGCTCAGGCAACAGGACTAGGGTGTCGTGCTGTCCGCGGCGCAAGCTCCGTTCTAGCGTGTCCCTCGTCCGTACCCTTGGAGTACCCGATGGCAGAACGCCTTCCGCATCATCTGGCGCAGCGCGCCGAGGCGGCCCACCTGGGCCGTTATCTCGGCTCGTTGACTCCCCCGTGGGCCAGGTCGCTGCGTACGGTCGTCGTCGGCATCACCGTCGCCGGGTTCGTCCTCATCGCGTGGGTCACGGTGCGCCACGACTCCTGGCTGCTGACGGTGGCGCTGGTCATCGTCGGAGCCGCAGCGATCGCCGCCGTCGGCGTGGGCGTCGTTGAGCTCCTGCCCGGACCCGGCCGAATGCTGCTCTTCGAGAAGGGCTTCATCCACGTCCACCCGGACGGGGAGGTCGACGCGCTGGAGTACGGCGGGGCCCCTCGCGGCGACGAGCTGCGGGCGCGGGCTCGCGGCATGATGTCCGACGGAATGTGAGCGCACGCCGCCACTCGTCGGTAGCTGCCCACCGACCCGGTCAGAGGTAGAGGCCGGTCTTGTCGTCCTCGACCCGGGGCGCAGCCACCGCGTGGATGTCCCGCTCTCGCAGCAGGATGTAGGCCTTGGAGTGCAGCTCGACCTCGTGGCGGTCCTCGGGGTCGAAGAGCACCCGATCCCCGACCTGGACCTGGCGCACATGGGCTCCGGTTGCGACCACCTCGGCCCAGGCAAGCCGCTTGCCGACCGATGCCGTCGCCGGGATGAGGATGCCCCCGCCGGAGCGCCGCTCCCCCGCATCGTCCTCAACGGAGACCAGCACCCGGTCGTGCAGCATCCGGATGGGCAGCCGCTCCTCGTCGGGCTTGGCGCGCTTGGTCGGCATCGGCGGGCGGGAGTCCTCTCGACGGCCCGGGTCAGCCGCGCCGACGGCGCAACGCGCCGAGCGCCACGAGGACCGCCGCGACTGCTGCCACCACCGCCACGATCCGGGCGACCCGCAGCCGCCCATCGGTGTCGTGGGTGGCGCCGGCCAGGGCGATGCGAGCGCTCTCCCCCTGGCGCCTGACGATCTCCTTCGGCTGGGCGCGGGTGATGAGCTCGTCCACGGCGCTGGCGAGGTGCTCGCGCGTCGCCGCGATCTCGGCCTCGATCGCCGCCGCGGACTGCTTGCCCGTCTGCTCGGACTCGGTCATCGCCCCGCTCCCTTCATGGAGTGCCCCACCCTACAGACCAAGGTCCTTGCGCAGCTTGGAGACGTGACCGGTGGCCTTGACGTTGTACCGGGCATCCAGGATGACGCCCTCCTCGTCGATGACGAACGTCGATCGGATGACCCCCTCGACCGTCTTGCCGTAGAGCTTCTTCTCACCGAAGGCCCCGTACTGCTCCAGGACGGCGCGTTCGGGATCGGACAGGAGGGTGATCGTCAACCCGTCGCGCTCGCGGAAGCGGGCGAGCTTCTCGGGGCTGTCCGGACTGATCCCGACGACCTCGTACCCCTGAGCCCTCAGCGCGTCGAGCGAGTCGCTGAAGTCGCAGGCCTGCGTCGCGCAGCCGGCGGTCATCGCAGCGGGGTAGAAGTAGACGATGACCTTCCCGCCACGCAGGCTCTCCAGGGAGACCTTGTCCCCCGTGTCAGTCGGCAGGGTGAAGTCGGGGGCCATGTCGCCCGGGCTCAGCTTCCCACTCACAGAGGCTCCTCGATCGTCGGTGGTCCTGGCTGGATCAGTGCGCAAGGGGGGACTTGAACCCCCACGCCCGAAGGCACCGGGACCTAAACCCGACGCGTCTGCCATTCCGCCACTTGCGCGCAGCGACCACTCTATCGACAGCCGAGACAGCGATGCTGCTCAGGCGACGGTGACGGTGACGGTGTGCAACCCGGTGGCGCCGTCGGGGGCGGGCGGAGCCTGACGAGACAGCTGGACTGCTCCGGTCCGGTCGGTGGCCCGAACCCGTAGGGTGTGGCTTCCGCTCGTCGCGGGCCACTCGTACACCCACTGGCGCCAGGCGTCGATCGTCGGCTCCTGCGCCAGCCGGGCGGCTTGCCACGGTCCGTCGTCGACCTGCACCTCGACCGCGCCGATGCCACGATGCTGGGCCCACGCGACCCCGGCCACGGCAACCGTGCCGGCGGTCAAGCCCGCTCCGCGGCGCGGCACGTCGATCCGGGAGGAGGTCTTGATCGGCCCCCTGGCCGACCAGCCCCGCGGCGTCCAGTACCCCTCGTCCGCCGCGAACCGGGTGACCTTGAGCTCGGTCACCCACTTCGTCGCCGAGACGAAGCCGTACAGGCCCGGCACCACCAGTCGGGCCGGAAAGCCGTGCTCGAACGGCAGCGGCTGCCCGTTCATCGCCACCGCGAGGAGCGCGTTGCGGTCGTCGGTGAGCGCCTCGATCGGGGTGCCGGCGGTGAACCCGTCCGAGCTACGTGAGAGCACCATGTCGGCGCCCGCGCGGGGGCTGGCCAGCGCCAGCAGCTCCCGGATCGGCCACCCGGTCCACAACGCGTTGCCGATCAGGTCACCGCCCACCTCGTTCGAGACGCAGGCCAGGGTGACCAGGTGCTGTTCGAGCGGCTTGCCCAGGAGCGTCTTCCAGTCGAGGGTGACCTCCTGCTCCACCTCGCCGTAGACCCGCAGCGACCACGTCGCCGTATCCAGTCGGGGCACGACCAGTGCGGTGTCGATCCGGTAGAAGTCCTCGTTGGGGACGATGTACGGGGTCACTCCCGGCACGGCGACGGACGTTCCCTCGATCCCGGGCGGCGGCTGCGCCACCGGGGGGATGGTGACCTGGGCGCGGGCCTGGCTGGCCCCGCTGCCGCCCGCCCCGAGCTGGGCGCCGAGGAAGGCGGCGACCGCGGCGCCCCCACCAGCGAGCACCCGACGTCGGGTCAGGGCGGCGTCGTCCTGCTCGATGACGCCCTGACGAAGCCGGCCCAGGGTCCACACCGCGGCGACGGTCCCCAGGACGGTGGGGATGATGTCGACGGCGGCTGCCGCCGGGCGGGTCAGGACGGCTGCGACGCCGAGCGCGCCCACCACACTGAGCAGGACCGGACCAAGGGTGGGTCGAGTGCGGGTCACGACCCCGATGCCGGCGCAGATCACGACGAGGACCACCGCCATCCCCACGAAGAGGGCCACCTTGTCGCTGGTCCCGAAGGCAGCGACGGCGAAGTCCTTGAGCCACGGCGGCGTCCGGTCGACGAAGGCCCCGCCCACGGCCACGACCGGCGACGGCGTTCCGCCGCCGAGCCCGAGCCAACTCATCAGTCCGGCGAGCAGTGTCGCCAGCCCGAGCGCGATGGCTCCCGACAGCACCCCGTCGAGGGCTGCGCCTCGGGGCTCGCCGGTGGTCCGCGCCGCGGGCAGGGTCGTGGTCATGGGCTCAGCCGGCTCCTGAGCATCGGAGCGAGAGCCCGGAAGGCCTCGCCCCGGTGCGAGATCGCGTTCTTCTCCTCGTCGGTGTACTGCGCCAGCGTGCGGGTGCCCCCGGCGACCTGGAAGATCGGGTCGTAGCCGAAGCCGTTGTCGCCCTGGGGTTCCCGCGCCAAGGTGCCGTCCACGCGCCCCTCGGTCGCCACCGTCGTGCCGTCGGGCATGGCGAGGACCGCAGCACAGACGAACGCCGCAGCGCGGTGCTCGTCGGGCACGTCGGCAACCTGCTCGAGCAGCAGCGACACGTTGGCCCGGTCGCGCACGGACCGGGCCGCATCCGCGCCGGCAGTGCTGCCGGACCAGCGGGCGCTGAAGACCCCGGGCGAGCCACCCAGCACCTCGACGGCCAGGCCGGAGTCGTCCGCCACCGCGGGCAGGCCCGTCGCCTCGGCCAGGGCCACGGCCTTGAGCCGGGCATTGCCCTCGAAGGTGACCTCGGTCTCCGCCACGTCCGGTGCCCCGGGGACGTCGGCGGCACCGACGACCTCGAGACCGAGCTCGTCGACCAGGGCCCCGAGGATCTGGCGCAGCTCGTGCACCTTGTGCTCGTTCCGGGTGGCCAGGACCAGGCGGGTCATCAGGACGACCCGGCCTGCCCGGTCGGCGAGACGACGGCGTGGGACAGGGCGAGCTGTTGCGCGGTGGTCAGGTCCTGGCACCCCTTCGTGGCCAGGTCGAGCAGCTGTCCGAGCAGGTCCCGGCCGAAGGGCTCCGCCTCGGCGGTCCCCTGCACCTCGACGAACCGACCGTCGCCGGTCATCACCACGTTCATGTCGGTGTCGGCGGTGGAGTCCTCGGGGTAGTCCAGGTCGAGCACCGGCAGGCCCTTGACGACGCCCACGCTCACGGCGGCGACCGATCCGGTGAGCGGTTGGGCGGACCGTCCGATCAGCCCTCGCGTGCGGGCGTCCTCGATGGCGTCCACCAGCGCGACGTATGCTCCGGTGATCGCGGCGGTCCGGGTTCCGCCGTCGGCCTGCAGGACGTCGCAGTCCAGGACGATGGTGTTCTCGCCCAGGGCCTTGGTGTCGATCACCGCCCGCAGGCTGCGTCCGATCAGCCGCGAGATCTCGTGGGTACGGCCACCGATCCGGCCCTTGACGGACTCCCGGTCCGAGCGGGTGTTGGTCGCGCGGGGCAGCATCGCGTACTCGGCGGTCACCCATCCGGTGCCCCTGCCCTTGAGCCAGCGCGGAACGCCCTCGGTGAACGAGGCGGCGCACAGGACCCGGGTCCGGCCGAACTCGACCAGGACGCTCCCCTCGGCATGGTCGAGCCAGTTGCGGGTGATCCGCACCTCGCGAGTCTGGTCAGGGGTTCGGCCGTCGTGGCGCAGTTCGCTCATGACCGCAAGGCTAACCATCCTCCCAGCGTAGGTCGGACCGGTCATGGCGCCGGCCGATCGCCGGTTACCGGACCCTGACGGAAGTCCCCCTCGGGCCCGCCGGACCTCAGAGGTCGTAGGTGACGCCCGGCGCGGCGAGCTCGACCGTCCCGGGCCACTGCGCGCCAGCCTGGGCCCGGCACACCTCGGGGTCGTTCCAGGCCGGGATGTGGGTGAGCATGAGCCGGCCCACCCCGCCGGCCGCGCGGGCGGCTCTGGCGCAGGAGGCACCATTCATGTGGATCCCGGTCGCCGTGTCGCGACCCTCGATGAAGGCCGAGTCGGCAAGCACCAGCGACGCGCCTCGCATCAGGGGGGTCAGGGCATCACAGGTGTCGGTGTCGCCGGTGTACGCCAGCACCGCGCCGTCTGCCTCGACCCGCATGCCGTAGGCCTCGATCGGGTGGTTCACGGCATACGGCGTGATCGTGAACGGGCCGATGACGACGGGGCGGCCGTGCACGAGGTCCCGGTAGTCGAACTCGGAGTCCATCGCATGCGGGTCGTCCAGCCCGTACGCCTCACTCATCCGCTTGCCGGTCCCGGTCGGGCCGTAGACCGGCAGCGGGTCCGACGGTCCGTCGGGGTGGTACCGCTGGACCACGTAGAGGCCACACAGGTCGATGCAGTGGTCCGGGTGCAGATGGCTCAGGACGAGGGCATCGAGGTCGCGCGGGTCGATGTGGCGTTGCAGCGAGCCGAGCGCGCCGGCGCCCATGTCCAGGGCGACGTTCCAGGTGCGGCCCTCGTGCTCGGCGCGCACGAGGTAGCACGAGGCGGGAGACTCCGGTCCAGCGAAGGAGCCGGAGCAGCCGATGATCGTCAGTCTCATGTGCCCGCCCCGAGGTTGCCGAAGACGGTGCCGATCTCCGGCCCGAGGAAGCGCTTCGCGAGGTGCCGGAACTCCTCGGCGTCACCGGTGGTCGAGAAGGCCAGTGACGGCGGCGGGAGCTCGTCGGGGCGCAGCAGGTCGGCGTCGGCCAGGACCCGGTAGACGTCCTTGGCGGTCTCCTCCGCCGAGGAGACCAGCGTGACGTCCTCCCCCATGACGTAGGAGATCACGCCGGTGAGCAGGGGGTAGTGCGTGCACCCGAGGACGAGGGTGTCCACCTCCTGGGCGGCCACCGGCTCGAGGTACTCCCGGGCGACGTCGATGAGCTCCTTGCCGCCGGTCACCCCGGCCTCGACGAACTCGACGAACCTCGGGCATGGCTGGCTCACCACGGTCAGATGGGGGGCCGCGGCGAACGCGTCCACGTAGGCCTGCGAGTTGTGGGTCCCCTCGGTGGAGATGACCCCGACCCGGTCGTTGCGGGTCGCTGCGGCGGCGCGGCGTACCGCTGGCCGGATCACCTCCACCACGGGCACGTCGTAGCGTTCCCGCGCGTCGTGCAACATCGCCGCACTCGCGGTGTTGCAGGCGATCACCAGGACCTTGACGCCGTGCTCGACCAGCCGGTCCAGGCATTCAAGGGCGTACTGGCGGGTCTGCGCGATCGGCCGGGGGCCATAGGGGGCTCGGGCGGTGTCGCCGAAGTAGACGACGGACTCGTGCGGCAGCTGGTCGAGCACCGACCGGGCCACGGTGAGTCCACCGAAGCCCGAGTCGAAGATCCCGATGGGTGCGTCAACCACGCTTCAAGGATAGGGAGCCTCGCACCCGATCACAGGACGGATGGCACGTCGCCTCCGTCACAGTCGCGTGCTCAGCTCGGCTCGCAGGTCCTCGAAGCAGCGTTCCTCGTCCGCGTCCCCGAGGTGCGGCTCGGCGAAGCGCGCCGCCTCGTGACCGATCAGCCGCAGCCACCACTCCAGGTCGAACAGCTCCACCATGTCGGCGTCGAGCTCGGCCGTGCCGCCGGTGGCGACGTATGCCGTCAGCGGCTCGGCCCCCTCCGCTCCGCGCAGGACCTCGCGGAGGTCGCGTTCGCGAGGGGCGAGCCGGACCGACGTCCAGCTCACCAGGCGGGGACCGCCGAGGCTCCACAGCACGTTGGCGCTGTGTGGCTCACCGTGGGTCACGACCCAGTCCTGACGGGCCTTGAGGGCCGTCGCGGCAAGGAGGTCGTAGCGGGCGAGGAGGGTCTCCACCTGGGAACGGGCCCCCCGCAACAGGATCCGGGTCGGCTCCCCGAACGGCCCACCTGCCCACGCAGCCCCGTCGACGCTGCCGAGCAGGTGCACCAGCAGCTCGCGGTGGCCGGGTCCCGGTTGCCAGCGGGGACACCCGCGGGGCGGTTTGACCGCGTGCAGCTGCCCCAGCTGACCGGCGATGAGGGCGCGCTGGTTGTCGTCCGCATAGGCACCCGAACCGATCTCGCCCTCCAGATAGGGCCGGAGGGTCACCAGATACCGGCCGGCACGCACCCCGATCCCGCCGGACTCGGGGGCCACCGTGGGGACGACGAAGCGCAGCCCGCGGTCGACCAGCCGCCGGGCTGCGGCATACGCGGTCTCCAGCTCGTCGAGCGTGGCCGGGTCGGAGACATCGTCCGCCGACACGAGCCACCGTGGTGCGCGCCGTCCCCCGCAGACCCAGTGCGCGCTCTCGCCCCAGGGCACGAAACCAGCCGATCGGACGCCGTCGTCCCAGTGGTCCTGCACCAGGCGCAGCACCGCCTCGGCAGGCAGGTCATCCGGTTCGGTCAGCATGGTCAGCTGAACAGCCCGCGACCCATGAGCGCGTTGGTCAGGGACTCCTGGAACCAGGTGAGGAAGTCGTAGAACGACACGGCGTACACCGCCGGGTCGTCGTCATCCAACCCGGCCAGACGCTCCTCGAGGTGTTCGGCATCCTCGTCGGTCCGCAGGCCGAGTCGCTCTCCGAGCAGCAGCCGGGTGTCGGTCAGCGCCACGACGGTGGCTTCGGCCTCCTCGCGGGTCAGTTCCACCCGGTCCCCGGTGGCCCGGCGCAGAGCGGCGACGGCGGTGGCGAGGTTGGTGGCCTTGCGGTCGCGCAGGTCGTGCTCGGTGAGGCGTCGGAACTCGGCCGCGATCTGATCGTCGCCGCGATGAGCGGTGGGCAGCAGCCGGTCCAGCGCGGGATCGCGGTGCTCGAGCTCCTCGGGCGTCGCGGGGGTCTGGTCCTCGGCGGCCAGGGAGACCCCGAGCCCGGCGACGAGGTCCTCGAACGGGTCCCCCGTGGACGGGCGTTCCGCAGGGGCGAGCAGGTCGCGCGTCTGGTCCATCAGACCAGCGACGATCCCTCGCTCCAGCTCGTCCATCTTGGCGATGTAGAGCTTGCCCTTGCGCTTGAAGCCCCGGGCCACTGCTACTCGTCCTTCTCGAAGGTCGCCCACAGCCCGTAGCCCTGCAGTGCCTGCGCGTCCCGTTCCATCGCCTCGCGGGGGCCGTGCGCGACGACGGCCTTGCCCTTGGTGTGCACGTCCATCATCAGCTTCTCCGCCTTGGCTCGCGAGTAGCCGAAGTACGACTGGAAGACGTAACTGACATACGACATCAGGTTCACCGGGTCGTTCCAGACCAGGGTGACCCACGGGGTATCGGCCTCGACGAGCTCGTCGGTCGAGGCGCGCCGCTCCTCGACGGGGGCAATGGACACGGCCCCACCATAGGCTGTCCCGGGTGACCAGGAGCGAGCCCTGCGCAGGTACGGCCAGAACCGGCAGTACCGCGCTGCTGACCGACCACTACGAGCTGACCATGCTCCAGGCCGCCCTGCGCAGTGGGGCAGCCGAGCGCCGGTGCGTCTTCGAGACGTTCGCCCGCCGGCTGCCGGACGGACGGCGGTACGGAGTGCTCGCCGGTACCGGCCGGCTGGTCGAGGCCCTGGAGCGCTTCCGATTCGGTGCGGCCGAGCTCGAGTCGCTGCGCCGTGCCGACATCGTCGACGAGGCGACCTGCGAGTGGCTGGCCGGCTACCGCTTCAGCGGCACCATCAGCGGGTACGCCGAGGGCGAGTGCTACTTCGCCGGCTCACCGGTCCTGGTGGTCGAGTCGTCGTTCGCCGAGGCGGTGGTCCTCGAGACGCTGGTGCTGTCGATCCTCAACCACGACAGCGCCATCGCCTCCGCCGCGTCCCGGATGACCGCGGCCGCCGGTGAGCGACCGTGTATCGAGATGGGCTCGCGGCGCACTCACGAGGAGGCGGCCGTGGCCGCGGCGCGGGCGGCATACATCGCCGGGTTCGCCGCGACCAGCAACCTCGAGGCGGGGCGACGCTACGGCGTGCCCACGGCCGGCACCGCCGCCCACTCGTTCACCTTGCTGCACGACTCGGAGCGGCTGGCGTTCCAGGCACAGGTGGACGCCCTGGGAGTGGGCACGACGCTGCTTGTCGACACGTACGACGTCACGACCGGGGTCGCCACCGCCGTCGAGGTCGCCGGTCCACGGTTGGGCGCGGTCCGCCTCGACTCGGGTGACCTGCTGATCCAGGCTCGTGAGGTCCGGGCCCAGCTCGATGCCCTCGGAGCCCAGGACACGCGGATCATCGTCACCTCGGACCTCGACGAGCACGCCATCGCGTCACTGGCGGCCGGACCGGTCGACGGCTACGGGGTGGGGACCCAGCTGGTCACCGGATCCGGTTCGCCCACCGCGGGCCTGGTGTACAAGCTCGTCTCGCGCTCGAACGACGACGGCGTCCTGGAACCGGTCGAGAAGCGCAGCACGGGCAAGGCGTCCGTCGGCGGCCGCAAGTGGGCGTTGCGCCGGCGAGACGCCTCGGGCGTGGCCCAGACGGAGGTCGTCGGGATCGGGGAACCCCCGCAGGACGACGGCGACGACCGGAGCCTGATGGTCGAGCACATCCGGGCAGGCCAGGTCGTCGGCTCGCCGGACGTCCGCGCGGCGAGGGAACGTCATGCCGCGTCCCGGGCGGAGCTGCCCCGGGCGGCGCTGCGTCTGCAGCGTGGCGACGTCGCGATCCCCACCATCTTCCTGAATGGCGGTTGAGGCTCGCTGGGGTACGCCGGACGGACGACGCCGAGGTTGTCGATTCCGGCCGAGCCCGTTCGTAGAGAGAATGTCAGTACCCTCCCATCAAGGAGCGATCATCGACATGGCTGAATACCTGGTGCTCATCTATGAGAACGAGAACGACTACGCCAATGCCGGACCGGAGATCTACGGCGAGGTGATGGAGGCCCACAACCGGTTCGCCGAGAAGCACGGCCCGGCGCTGCGCGGCGGCAACGCCCTCACCGGGTCGGACACGGCCACGACGATCCGCGGCGACGTCGTCACGGACGGACCCTTCGTGGAGAGCAAGGAGGTCCTCGGCGGGTACTACGTGATCGAGGCCGCCGACCTCGACGCGGCCCTGGCCATCGCCAAGGACTGCCCGGCCCGTTTCGGCGGCATCGAGGTGCGCCCGATCATGGTCTTCCCCGAGGCCTGATCCATCACCACGGGACCGGACGAGGACGAGGTCCGTCGCGTCCTGGCCGACGCGCACCGGCGCGAGTGGGCACGTGTGCTCGCCGCGACGGTGCGCGTCGCCGGCGACATCGACCTCGCCCAGGAGTGCGCCCAGGACGCCTATGTCCAGGCATTGTCGACCTGGCAGCGCGACGGCGTGCCACCCAACCCCGCCGCTTGGCTGACGACGGTCGCCCGCAACCGGGTGCTCGACAGCCACCGGCGGGCGGTGACGCTGCGCGGCAAGCTGCCGCTGATCGTCCCCGACCACCAACCCGCTCCGGCGGCCGACCGCGACCTCCTCACCGGGCCGGAGATTCCGGACGATCGCCTCCGGCTGGTCTTCACCTGTTGTCACCCCGCCCTGGCCCGGGAGGCGCAGGTCGCCCTGACGTTGCGGCTGGTCTGCGGGCTGACGACGGACGAGATCGCCCACGCCTTCCTGGTCAGCGAGTCGACCATGGCCGCGCGGGTGACCCGGGCCAAGAAGAAGATCCTGGCCGCCCGGATTCCCTACCGCGTCCCCGAGGGTCACGAGCTGGCCGAACGGCTCGACGCGGTACTCACGGTGCTGCATCTGGTCTTCACCACCGGCCACACTGCCCCGACCGGCGACGAGCTGGTGCGGCCGGACCTGACCGAGCGGGCCGTCGACCTGGCCGCCATGCTGCTGGAGCTCATGCCGGACGAGCCGGAGCTGCGCGGGCTGCTGGCGATGATGGTGCTGTCGCGGGCCCGTGAGGGGACGAGGGTCGATGCTCTCGGCGAGCTGGTGCCGCTCGAGGACCAGGACCGCTCCCGGTGGGACCAGGCCGGTCTGGCGCAGGGTCGCTGTCTGGTGCGGGACGCCCTGCGCGGTGGCCGGCCGGGGCGGTTCGCCCTGCAGGCGGCGATCGCGGCTCTGCACGGCAGGGCTGCCTCGGTGGAGGGGACCGACTGGCAGGAAGTCGTCGCGCTGTACGACCTCTTGCGGCAGGTCTGGCCCTCCCCGGTCGTCGACCTCAACCGCGCCGTGGCGGTGGGCTTCCGGGACGGACCGCGGGCGGGCCTGGCCGCGCTCGACGAGCTCGACACCACGTCGCTGGCCGGCTACCACTACCTTCCCGCGGCACGTGCGGACCTGTTGCGGCGGCTGGGTCGGGCGCAGGAGGCCGCCGCGGCCTACCGTACGGCGTTGGCCCTCGTCGACAACGAACGGGAGCGCACCTTCCTGCGCCGCCGCCTCGAGGCGCTCACGGGGTGACCGCCGGTCAGCTGTCCGGGCAGTTCGCCGGGTCGTAGCCGGTGCCTCCCGTGACCAGTGCGGCCAGGTTGGCGACCTGCGCGGGGCTCAGGCCCGTGAAGCCCTGGTAGCTGGGGTTGGGCGTCGAGGGCCACACCTCGATGGACCGCGCGTGGTGCTGCACCCCTACGCTCAGGGTGGCGCACCAGGCATTACCCATCAGCGCCGGAGACACCGTCTGGAAGTCGACCGGGGCCGCGGTCCCACCCCCGGACAGGGCGTCCAGCACGGCGTACAGCTGGGCGAGGTTGGCATTGAGGTTGGTACTGAGCCCTTGGTTGCTCAGCACGCACCGACCGGTCGACGCACAGGCCTGCATGAGCCCCTGGGTGAACGACAGGTCCGGGGTGGGCAGCGACGAACCGAGCTGAACCGGCAGGAATGGACTGAACGGGAAGTCGAGGAGCGTGCTCTTCCAGGCCGCGTAGTGCTGCAACGCCGCGGACAGGCACGCCTGCTGCGCGGCGTCGGTGTAGCCCTTCGCGGCCAGCGTTGCGACCGTCGACGGATCGTTCCACGAGATGAACGGCTCATCGGTCGCCGACGCGCACGAGCTGATGCTGACCTCCCGGATGAGCGGTTGCCCGTCGTACTTCGCGGCCAGCTGAGTCTGCAGGCCGGACCAGGCGGAGAGGTAGTCCGGCTGCCACCAGAGTCCGATGGTGCCACTCTGCGTGATCGCGTTGTTCTTGTTCGCGACGACGGAGAGGGGGCCGCCGTTCAGGCCCTTGGCCCACTCGGGCGCCGCGAAGCCGCCCCAGACGCGCAGCTTCGCGCCCAGCGGCGCTGAGCTGCTGGCGTTGTAGGCGGAGATGGCGCTGAGCGCGGCGTCGATCACGGAGGTGTCCGGCGGGGCGCCCTGAGTCGGCTGCAACTGGGCCCAGGTCACATTGATGACGGTCCCGCCGAAGGCGCCCGGGAACCGTGCCAGGTCGGTCAGGTCGTTCACCGGCTGGAACTGGGCCGGGTTGTTGTAGAAGGTGATCTGGCCCATGTCGACCAGCCCCTGGAGCGGCTTCTTCACCGGTCCGGGCGACGTCCCACTCGCCCCCGGAGGGAAGGAGGGCGAGCCAGTCTGAGCCCCTGCGACGGCGCCCGATCCGGACATCGTCGGTTGCGACGAGCTCGAACCGCAGGACGCGGCCAGAGGGAGTGCACCCAGGGTGAGCGCCAGCAGCAGGCGGGAAGGGACGTGCACGGCAACCTCCACGAGCGTCCCGGCCGGAGCCAACGATAGGACCCGGATGGTCAAGGCGGGATCAGCACGGTGGGTCCAGCGTCGCCCGATCGGGTCAGGAAACGCCTGTGCCCGTGGCTACGCTGAAGCCATGCCCAAGCAACCGCGCCGCGCGCTGGTCATCGTCGACGTGCAGAACGACTTCTGCGAGGGTGGCTCGCTCGCCGTCGACGGGGGCGCCGACGTCGCCGAGCGGATCAGTCGTCACGTCGCCGACCACGGCGCTGACTACGCGACGATCGTGGCCACCGCCGACTGGCACCACCAGCCCGGCGACCACTTCTCGGACCACCCGGACTACGTCGACAGCTGGCCGCCGCACTGCCGGGTGGGCACGGCCGGGGCGAGCTTCCATCCCGCGGTGGAGGCCGGCATCGCCCGCACGGACGCCATCTTCCGCAAGGGCGCGAACGCCGCGGCCTACAGCGGGTTCGAGGGGTATGCCGATCTCGACAGCGAGCAGGTCGCGCTGGCGGACTGGCTTCGCAGCGCCCGGATCGAGGCGCTCGACGTGGTCGGCATCGCCACGGACCACTGCGTCCGGGCGACCGCACTCGACGCGCTGCGGGAGGGCTGGCCGACCCGGGTCCTGCTCGACCTCACGGCGGGGGTCGCCTCGCAGACCATGGACCTCGCCCTGGCCCAGCTGCGTGACGCGGGCGCCGAGCTCGTCGGCCAGCCCCGGGTCAGCCGGTGATGGTGATCGGGGACCCGTCGGAGACGAGCTTCCAGTCCATCGCCGAGAAGAGTGCCGGGTCGATGGTGTGGTTGGCGGACACCCAGTCGATGATCATCTGCCGGATCTCGACCTGGGCGTTGTAGACCACCGGCGCCGTCGTGACACCGGGGAACCCACCCCCGCCGGACTGCCGGTAGTTGTTGATCGCCACGACGAACGTGGCCGCGGGGTCGATCGGAGCACCGGCATAGGCCAGCGAGGTGATCCGGGACCCGGGGGCCTTGGCGATGTCGATGTCGTAGGTCAACGGGGCGTCGAGGCCACGCAGGATGTCGTAGTTGTAGTCCGGCGTACCGTTCGGCGCCGTCGGGGTCTTCGCGTTCGTGACGTCCGCGGCCGCGAAGGGTCCGGTCCCGGTGACCTGCTTGAAGTACTCGGCCGACTTCTCGAGGTAGGCCTTGACCTGAGCCCCGGTGAAGGTGATCCCGAGCAGCGTGTTGTCGTAGATGTAGAGGCCTGCGACGTCGCGCACGGTGACGTCCCCCTGCGGGATCGCCGCGGCCGCGTTGAAGGGTGCGGAGATGGCCAGCACCGGCGTCGCCGCATGCGGCGTCCCGGCCAGCGCTTGCCGCACGGCATCCGCCTGGACGTAGTTGATGAAGTCCATGGCTGCGGTGTCCTGGTACCGCGACGTCGCGGCCGACATGGCCTGCAGCGAGGTGCCGATCACCCCGTTCACGTACGTCAGGACCTTCTCGTGGGCGGGTCGGATCAGTGCCGCCACCGCCGGGTCCTCGGGGGCCGTGTTCGCGTTGAGCAGCGTCGCGGACGACGCCACGTCGTCGACGACCCACTGGCCGCGGACCTTGCTCAGTCGCAGGTCCATCACCGAGACGCGCATCCCCCAGTAGTAGGGCTCGGTGACCAGGACGAGCCGTCCCGTCTCGAGGTTCTTGACCTGGCGTTGCGGGATCTCCTTGTGGGCGTGACCGACCAGGATCGCGTCGATGTCCGGGACCTGCTCGGCCAGCAGGGTGCTCGCGTTCTCCGGGTAGGGCAAGGCGTCACCGTACGACGATGACGTGTCCGCGCCGGAGTGGCAGGAGACGATGACGACGTCGGCGCCAGCCGCCTTGAGTCGGGGTACGTAGATCTTGGCCTGCTCGACGATGCCGGGGAACCTCGCCTTGCCGTCGACGTTCGCCTTGTCCCAGATGGCCACCCCCGGGGTGACCAGGCCGAGGATGCCGACCCGCAGCGGCTTCTGCCCGGACACCTTGACCGTCTTGATGACGTACGGCGGGAAGATCGGGGCACCGGATCCCCAGTCCACCGTGTTGGCGCTGAGCAGCGGGTGGTCACACTGCTTCTCGAAGGTCCTGAGCAGGTCGAGACCGTAGTTGAACTCGTGGTTGCCCAGGGCTGCGGCGTCGTAGCCGATCGCGTTCATCGCCGTCGCCATCGGGTGGGTCACCCCGGGACCGATCGGCTCGACCCTGGCGAAGTAGTAGGCCAGCGGTGTGCCCTGGATCGTGTCGCCCGCATCGAGGGTGAGGCAGTTCTGCGCGCCTCGCTCGGCGCGCACGGCGCGGATGAGCGTCGCCGCCTTGGCGACGCCGATGTCGTTGTGCGCCTTGTCGTCGTACTCCGCGTTCTTGAAGTAGTCCCAGTTGTAGACGTTTCCGTGCAGGTCGGTCGTGCCGAGGACAGTCAGCGTGTACTCGTGCCGCCCCGGCGGCGGGCTGGCGGCAGCGGCGTTCGCGGGACTGGCGTTGGCGGCGGCGAAGAGCCCCGCGCCACCCACCGTGGCCATCGTCAGCAGCTGTCGTCGGGTCGCCTCGGTGCTGGTCAGCTGGTACGTCATGTCACTCCCACGATCGGACGCGGACGCCGGGATCGCCGGGTCCTCGGAACGGAACCCGCTGACCCTACCCCCGGATCCTGGACGGAAACCGGGCCACTCGGGGCACGCCGGTCGGTCATCCGGAACGCTGGGCGACGATGTCGGCGCCGACGAGCTCCTCGTGCTCGCGCTCGATCTCGGAGGAGCGGGACGACTCGCCCATCGAGGCGTAGACGAGCAACGAGACCAGCGCGCACCCGGAGACGTACCAGAAGAAGACCGGCTCGTGACCGGCATCCTTGAGCCACAGCGCCACGTACTCGGTGCTGCCACCGAAGATGGCCACCGTGAGGGCGTACGGCAGCCCGACGCCCAGGGCCCGGATCCGGGCCGGGAACAGCTCGGCCTTGACCACCGCGTTGATCGACGTGTAGCCGGTGACGATGACCAGGCCGGCCAGCATGAGCAGGAACGCCGGCAGCGCGCTGCTCGTGGTGCCGATGACCGTCATCAGCGGCACGGTGAGCAGGCTGGCGCAGACCCCGAAGTAGATCAGCAGCGGCCGGCGGCCGATCCGGTCGGACAGCAGGCCCGCCAGCGGTTGCAGAGCCACGAAGACGAGCAGGGCGATGAAGTTGATCCGGGTCACGGTGGTCTTCTCGAGGCCGGCGGTGTTGACCATGTACTTCTGCATGTAGGTGGTGAAGGTGTAGAACGAGATCGTGCCTCCGAGCGTCAGGCCCACCACGGTGAGGACCTGGCGGGGGTAGGTCAGCAGCAGCCGCAGCGTTCCGCGCTGGCGGTCACCGGTCGCGGCCGTCGCCGTGTACTGCGCCGACTCGTCCATCGTCCGGCGCAGCCATCCCACGGTCAGCGCCGCGAGGGCCCCGATCACGAAGGCGATCCGCCAGCCCCATTGGCTCAGCTGCTGGGCGCTGAGGAACTGCTGCAGGACCAGCTGGAGTCCCAGGGCGATCAGCTGGCCGCCGATCAGGGTGACGTACTGGAACGACGAGTAGAAGCCTCGCCGACCCGGGGTGGCGACCTCCGAGAGATAGGTGGCGGAGGTGCCGTACTCGCCCCCGAGGGAGAGCCCCTGAAGGAGGCGGGCCAGGACGAGGATGGTGGGCGCGAGCGCACCGATGGAGGCGTAGCCGGGCGTCACCGCGATCACCAGCGACCCGCCGGCCATCATCGTCACGGACAGGGTCAGTGCGGCGCGCCGGCCGAACCGGTCGGCATACCGGCCCAACAACCAGCCCCCGACCGGACGGACCAGGAACCCCACGGCGAACACGCCGGCGGTGTTCAGCAGCTGCGCCGTCGCATTCCCCTCGGGAAAGAACACCTTGGCGAAGTAGATCGAGAAGGCAGCGTAGGCGTACCAGTCGTACCACTCGATCAGGTTGCCGAGGGAGCCTCGGATGACGTTGGAGATGACGCTCCGGCGGGGGGCGTCGGCCGGCGCTGCGAGCACGGAGGGCCTCCGGGAGGGACGGGACGGGATTCGTCACGACCCTCCACCCCGGCGCCACCCCCCGCAACCCGAGACCGGCTCGTCCAGCGGGCTTCCCGCCGCTACCGCCTGGACAGGCCGGTGTTCCAGGACATCGCGTAGGCGCCGTCGTCGACGGCGCGGCCGCCTTCACCGAGCTCGAGCGGACGGAACGTGTCGACCATGACGGCGAGCTCGTCGAAGTAGTGCACGCCGATCGAACCCTCCGTCGCGCCCGGCTGCGGACCGTGCGGGTGGCCACCGGGGTGCACCGAGATGGAGCCCACGCCGATGCCGGATCCCTTGCGAGCCTCGTAGTCACCGGCGACGTAGAACATGATCTCGTCGCTGTCCACGTTGGAGTGGTAGTACGGCACGGGGATCGAGAGCGGGTGGTAGTCCACCTTGCGCGGGACGAAGTTGCAGACGACGAAGTTGTTCGCCTCGAAGACCTGGTGCACCGGTGGGGGCTGGTGCACCCGGCCGGTGATCGGCTCGAAGTCGCGAACGTTGAACACGTAGGGGTACAGGCACCCATCCCACCCGACCACGTCGAGCGGGTGGAACGGCAGCGTGTGCACGGTCCCGACGACCCCGCCAGGTCCGTTGCCGCGGTGCTTGATGAAGACCTCGGACTCGTCCCCGGCCTGGTCCCCGACGTCCTCCGCGAGCAGCGGCCCGTCCGGCATCCGCAGGTCGCGCTCGCAGTACGGGGCGTGCTCGAGGAGCTGCCCGAACCGGGAGAGGTACCGCTTGGGCGGGGTGATGTGGGAGTTGGCCTCGATGGCGTAGGTCCGCAGCGGGTCCTTCTTCGAGCGCCGTGGCAGCCACCGGTGGGTGGTCGCGCGGGGGATGATGAGGTAGTCGCCGGCGGCGACGTCAAAGGCCCCGAACACGGTCTCGACCCTGGCCCGTCCACCCTCGACGAACACGCACTCGTCGCCGATTCCGTTGCGGTACCACGGGCTCGGCCTCGCCGAGACGGCGTACGAGATGCGGACATCGGCGTTGCCGAGCACCAGACGCCGTCCGGTCACCGGGTCGCTCCCACGGATGGCTGCGTCGTCGAAGAGGTCGTGGAGCTTCAGGTGCCTGGGCACCAGCGGGTGGTTCGGCGTCGTCGCCATGTCCGGGACGGCCCACTCCCGGACCGCGCTGATCGTCGACGGGATCGACCGGTGGTAGAGCAGGGACGAGTCGCTGCTGAACCCCTCCTCCCCCATCAGCTCCTCGTAGTAGAGCTCGCCCGGGGCCTTGCCCTTGCCCGGACGTCGGTGCTGGGTATGCCGCTTGGGCGGGACGCTGCCCAACCGTTGGTAGTGCGCCATGAACTCTTCTCTCGTCGCCCTCATGGGGCCTGGTGGATGCCGGTTCACCCACCTTGAAGTAGCCTGCGAACCATGTCAACGACGGCCGGCAACGCGTCGTCCCCTCCGTCCGATGCGTCCGTCGTGCCGGCGCTCTTCAGACAGCTCATCGACGACGCAGCCGTGTTTCCCCCCGGCCTGGCGCCGCTCGATCGCGCGGTCGCCGAGCACGTCGCGCGACGCCGGTATGCCGCGGTCGTCGGACCGCTCGTGCTGCCCGGCACGGCTGCCGCGACGGTCCCGGACCTCCTCGAGCGCCAGCCTCCATCGACCCCGCTGAGGGTCCTGCTCGTCGCCCGTCCGGGCAGCTCCGCGGACCCGGTACGGGATGGAGCGACCCTGTTGCACGCTGCCCCCGGCGTCGACGTCGTCGGCCTCGAGGTGGGCTGGTCACCGAGCTGGCGTGACCTGGCCGACCTCGGCGTCCCGATCAGCGTGGAGATCCCCCGGGCGGGATTCGACCAGGCCCTCGATGACCTCGCCGCCGCAGTCGAGCGGGACGAGGCCGACCGGACCCCGGTCCAGGCCAAGTTCCGGACCGGGGCCACCGACACCTGGCCCTGGCCGGACGAGGACGAGCTGGCCCGGTTCGTCCACGGCTGCGCGACCCGGCACCTGGCCTTCAAGCTGACCGGGGGCCTGCACCACGCCGTCCGGGTGGACCTGCCGGCGGCGACCACCAGTCCGCCGTCGCCGGCAACCGAGCCCCACCATGGGGTGCTCAACGTCCTGTCCGGCGTTCGCGCCGCGCTCGATGGCGCGACCACGGCCGAGGTGGCGCAGATCCTGGCCGACCGGGACGGGCCGGGACTGGCGCGGGCGGTGAGCGCCCTCCCCGAGCCCGACATCGCGAGCATGCGGGGCGCGTTCACGGCCTACGGATGCTGCACCGTGACAGAACCCATCGCCGAGCTCGTCGAGCTCGGTCTGCTGGAAGAGGAGTGAGATGAGCACCTGGCTCGACCTGCCCGCCGACCACCCGTTCGGGCCGGCCACCCTGCCCTACGGCGTCTTCTCGACGGACGACCCCGAGCTGCGCCGGATCGGCGTGCGGATCGGCGACCAGGTCCTCGACGCCGCCCGGGCAGCGGAGACGGCCGGGATGGAGTCCGGGGTCTGCTGGGAGCAGCCGAGCCTCAACCACTTCCTCGCGCTCGGACCGCAGGCCTGGGACTCGGCGCGGGCGTGGCTAACCCTGGTCCTGGCCGACGAGACCTACCGGGATGCCGTCGAGCCGCACCTGATGCCGTTGAGCACCGTGACGATGCACCTGCCGGTGGAGGTTGCCGACTACGTCGACTTCTACGCCAGCGAGGACCACGCGAGCAACGTGGGCAAGCTGTTCCGCCCGGACAACCCGGCCCTGCCGCCGAACTGGAAGCACCTGCCGATCGGGTACCACGGACGCGCCGGGACGGTCGTCGTGAGCGGGACCGACGTCGTCCGGCCCTCGGGACAGCGCAAGGGCCCGGACGACCCCGCGCCGGTGTTCGGCCCGAGCGTCAAGCTCGACATCGAGGCGGAGCTCGGCTACGTCGTCGCCGGGGCCACGGCTCTGGGCACCCGGGTCGCCGTGTCGGAGGCCGCCGACCACCTGTTCGGGGTGGTGCTGCTCAACGACTGGTCCGCGCGGGACATCCAGGCCTGGGAGTATGCCCCTCTGGGACCGTTCCTCGGCAAGTCCTTCGCGACGTCGGTCTCTGCCTGGGTGACCCCGATGGCCGCCCTGGACGCGGCGCGGGTGCCGCTGCCCGGCCAGGATCCGGAGCCGCTGGGGTACCTGCGCGGAACGACGGATCAGCTGTTCGGTCTCGACGTCCGCTACGAGGTGCGGCTCAACGACACGGTCGTCGCCCAGCCCCGCCACGGCGACATGTACTGGTCGCCGGTGCAGATGCTGGCGCACATGACGGTCAACGGTGCCTCGCTGCGCGACGGAGACCTGTTCGGTTCGGGGACGATCAGCGGCCCGACCGAACGCAGCCGCGGGTCCCTGCTCGAGCTCAGCTGGAACGGCACGCAGCCGTTGACCCTGACCGACGGCACGACGCGAGGCTTCCTTGAGGACGGTGACACGGTGACCATGACTGCCTGGGCTCCCGGACCGGACGGAAGCCGGATCGGCATCAGCGAAGTGAGCGGAACCGTTCGCCCCGCCGCCCGGTGAGCTGCCGGCCCCGCCGTCGGTTCACCGCTGTCGCGTGATGATGACGTTCGTGTCAGCCAGCTTGTCGTGCAGAGCCTGCCGCTTGTCGTCCCACAGCGGCCAGAGGACATCGAGCAGCGGCACGAAGCTCACCACGTTGCCCAGGATCGGGACGATGCTCAGGGCCGCGGCGCCGAGCGGGATCGCCTGCCGCCGCAGCGCCTCGAGCACGGTCAGCGGTCCCGGCCGCTGACGGCGACGGACCGCCAGCCCGAGCGCCATCTTGCCGGGAGTGGCGCCGCGGGTGGTGAGGAAGTAGGTGTGGTAGATCACCTGGACGACGAGGCTGATCAGCAGCATCGGCCACAGGTAGCCGAGCATCTGCTCGCTGATGGTCGCCGGGTCGATGGTGGGCTGGCCGCCGGCGCTCGTCTCGCGCATCAGATCCCTGACGAATGCCAGATACCACTGGAAGAACTGGTAGATGTAGTAGCCAGCCGCGATCGAGGTCACGGCCGTCAGGATCAACCAGTCGACGAGGTAGGCGCCGACCCGCTGACCCCAGCTCGCCAGAGGCGCTCCGTCGGGCGTGGTCTTGCCACCCAGCGTGACCCCGTAGCCGACCGGCGGGGCTGCGCCGTAGCCCTGCGCCGGCTGCTGGCCGTACTGCTGCTGGCCGTACCGCTGCTGGCCGTACTGGTCGCCGGGCTGTTGGGCATGCTGCGGGTCGACCTGCTGGCGTGGTGCGGCCGCCTTGGGGGCCCGGTTCTGGGTCCAGATCACCCCGTCGAAGTACCGCAGGGACGTGGGGTCGTCGGGGTCGTCGTACCAGCCCGCGGGTTGACTCATGGTGCTGAGCATGTCATATGCCGGTGACCACGCCGGGGCCACCTCATCCTGCTGAGACTGCCCCCCGGACCCGCCTCAGAGGTTGCCGCGCAGGTCCTGCTCGCGCTCGATCGCCTCGAAGAGCGCCTTGAAGTTGCCCTTGCCGAAACCGAGCGATCCGTGCCGCTCGATCAGCTCGAAGAAGACCGTGGGCCGGTCCCCCAGGGGCTTGGTGAAGATCTGCAGGAGGTAGCCGTCCTCGTCCCGGTCGACGAGGATCTTGCGCTTCTTCAGCTCCTCGATCGGCGCGCGGACGTTGCCGATGCGCTCGCGCAGCTCGGGGTCCTCGTAGTAGGAGTCCGGGGTGTCCAGGAACTCGACGCCGTTGGCCCGCAGCGCGTCCACCGCGGTCAGGATGTCGTTCGTCGCGACCGCGAGGTGCTGGGCGCCCGGGCCGCGGTAGAAGTCGAGGTACTCGTCGATCTGGCTCTTGCGCTTGGCGATCGCCGGCTCGTTCAGCGGGAACTTCACCCGGTGGTTGCCGTTGGCGACGACCTTGGACATGAGCGCGGAGTAGTCCGTCGCGATGTCGTCCCCGATGAACTCCGCCATGTTCACGAAGCCCATCACCTTGTTGTAGAAACCGACCCACTCGTCCATCCGGCCCAGCTCGACGTTGCCGACGATGTGGTCCAGAGCCTGGAACAGCCGCTTCGGCTCACCGTCACGCTTGACCCACGAGCTGGTCTGGGCGACGTAGCCCGGCAGGTAGGGGCCGGCATACGTGCGCTGCTCGCCTGCCGCACCGGTGACGCGCTGGACCAGGGTGTGGCGGGTCTCTCCGTACGTCGCGATGGCCGCGACCCGGACGGTGCCGTGCTCGTCGGTCAGCTCCTCGGGCTCGCGCAGCACGGTGGCTCCGGCCGCCCGCGCCTGGGCGATGCACCGCTCGACGTCGGGGACCTCGAGCGCGATGTCGACGACTCCGTCTCCATGCTTGCGGTGGTGCTCCACGAGCGGGCTGTCCGGGTCGACCGCGCCGTTGATGACGAAGCGGATCGAGCCGGACTTCAGGACGAACGACTTGTGGTCCCGGTTGCCGGTCTCGGGGCCGCTGTAGGCCACCAGCTCCATCCCCCAGGCAGACTGGTAGTAGTGGGCCGTCTGGGTCGCGTTCCCGACGACGAAGACGATCGCGTCCCACCCGGTCACCGGGAAGACGTCCTTCTCCTCGTCGTACTCGACCAGGCCCACCAGCTGCTTGAGCTGCTCGACGTCGAGGTTGGCCTCGCGCTCCTGCTCGGTCAGATCCACCGTCATGTCAGTCATGCGTTGATCGTCGCCGACCCGGCGACGGTGGTCAACCGAGACCGGATCCGTTGGTCAGAGTGCGCAGAGTGTTGCCTGAACCGGGTCAGGTACTGAACAATCCGACCATGCCCAGACCCCGCATCCACATCGACGACCTCGACGCCCGGATTCTGCGGCTGCTCAGCGACCAGCCGGGGATCGGTGTCCTCGGGGCCTCTCGCCGGCTGGGGGTGGCTCGCGGCACCGTCCAGGCACGCATTGACCGGCTGGTCGAACGCGGGGTGATCAAGTCCTTCGCGCCGCAGGTCGACCCCGGCTCGCTCGGCTACCCGGTGACCGCCTTCTGCACCCTGGAGATCCGTCAGGGGCGCGGGCACGGGCCGGTGGTGGAGCACCTGTCCTCGATCCCCGAGGTCCTCGAGGCCCACACCATCACCGGCTCGGGCGACCTGCTCATCCGGGCCGTCGCGAGGGACAACGCCGACCTCCAGCGGGTCATCGACCTGGTGGTGGACGACTCCCACGTGATCCGCGCGTCGACGTCGATCTCGCTGGCCACCCGGATCGACCACCGCACCCAACCCCTCGTCGACGCCGCCCGGAACGGGAGCTCCAGCGACGACTGAGGTGCTGTCGAACGACCGTCAGCGGCGGCCGACGAGCCAGTTGCGGATCGTCTCGATCCGCTGGGCGACCTGCTCGCTGTTCGCGGCATCGAGGGTCGGGCCGCCGCACACCCGGCGCAGCTCGCTGTGCACCATCGCGTGCGGGGACCCCTTCTTGCGGGCGTACGCCGCGACCAGCTTGTTGAGCTCCCTGCGCTGGGCTGCGAGGGCGCGGTGGGCGGCGACCGGCGCGGCCCCACCCGGGTTGCGGGCCGTCTGGCGGGTCTGGTGCTCGCGCAGCAGGACGGCGACCTGGTCCGGTTCGAGCAGGCCGGGCAACCCCAGGTAGTCCTGCTCGTCCTGGGAGCCGACCGTGGCATGCATGCCGAACTGCTGGGCGTCGAACAGCACGTGGTCGAAGTGGGCGTCCGACTCCAGGGCCTCGAACGCCGCGTCGTCCACGCCGACCTCGGTGCGGGTGCGGCCGGCCTCGGCCAGCAGCCCCTCCTCCTCGGCCCAGATCGAGGCGACGTCGGTGCCCCCCCGGCGGTCCAGGGCGTGGTCGCGCTGCTCCTCCATCCGGGAGGCGTGGTCGAGCACGACCGGGACGGAGGGCAGGAACACCGACGCGGTCTCGCCCCGCCGTCGGGCGCGGACGAACCGGCCGACAGCCTGGGCGAAGTAGAGGGGTGTCGAGGTCGAGGTGGCGTAGACCCCGACGCACAGACGCGGCACGTCAACGCCTTCGGAGACCATCCGAACGGCGACCATCCAGCGTGAGGTGCCCGCGCCGAAGTCCTCGATCCGCTTCGACGACCCCGCGTCGTCGGACAGGACGACGGTGGGTTTCTCGCCGCAGATGGACGCGAGGATCGCGGCATACGCGCGCGCCTGGGTCTGGTTGGACGCGATGACCAGCCCGCCGGCGTCCTCGACGTGGCGCCGGACCTCGGTCAGCCGCTTGTCCGCCGCGGCCAGCACTGCCGGGACCCACTCCCCCGTGGGGTCGAGAGCGGTCCGCCAGGCGTGCGCCACCATATCCTTGGTCATCGGCTCGCCGAGGTTCGCGGCGAGCTCGTCACCGGCCTTGGTCCGCCACCGCATCGCTCCCCCGTAGGCGAGGAAGAGCACCGGCCGCACGACCCCGTCCCGCAGGGCCTCGGCATAGGCGTAGGTGTAGTCGGCCGCGGAGGTGAGGATCCCGGCGTGATCCATCTCGTAGCGCACGAACGGGATCGCTGCGGTGTCGGACCGGAACGGGGTGCCGGTCAGCGAGAGCCTGCGGGTCGCGGGATCGAACGCCTCCCGGATCGCGTCCCCCCAGGACTTCGAGTCACCGCCGTGGTGGATCTCGTCGAGGATGACCAGCGTCCGCCGGGCGGAGGTGAGCTGGCGGTGCAGCTGCGGGCGGGCGGCGACCTGGGCGTAGGTCAGGGCCACCCCGACGTAGTCGTCTGAGTGGCGACCCGCGGTGTTTGAGAACTTCGGGTCGAGCGCGATCCCGACCCGTCCGGCGGCGTCGGCCCACTGGGTCTTGAGGTGCTCGGTGGGCGCCACGACGGTGACCCGCTCGATCACCCCGCGACCGATCAGCTCGGTCGCCAGCCTCAGCGCGTAGGTCGTCTTGCCCGCGCCGGGGGTGGCCACCGCCAGGAAGTCCCGCGGGTCGGCGCGCAGGTATGCAGCGACGGCGGCGGCCTGCCAGGCGCGCAGCTTCTCGGCGGTCCCCCAAGCCGCGCGCTCCGGAAAGGCGGGAGGCAGATGGGAGGCGGCCGACATGCTCATAGGCGCACGACTCTAACCGGTGTCGGGCTGTGGTTCGGACGGCGACGCGCGCGCTACGTCGAGCCGTCGCCGCCGTCCTGCGGCGCACGCAGGCCGTCGTAGATCTCCTTGCAGATCGGGCACACCGGGAACTTGTTCGGGTCCCGGCCCGGCACCCAGATCTTGCCGCACAACGCCACCACAGGGTCACCCGACAGGGCGCTCTCGAGGATCTTCTCCTTGCGCACGTAGTGGCTGAACCGCTCGTGGTCACCCGGCTCCTGGAGCTGTTCCTGAACCTCCTCGCGCTCGAGCACACTGGTCGAGGTGCGCGGGCCGTCGGGCTCCAGCTGGGGCGAGAACGGGTCCTCCGGCATGTCCTGGCTCATGGCTGAAGTGTAGGCGGGGGGCTCCGCTGACCGTCAGCGGTGCCGCCGCCAGGCCAACCACCGACGACGCGGCCGCGTGGGCGCCTCGGCGACCTGCGGTGGTAGCTCCCGCTCCGCCTGCGGACTGGCCTGCGCTGTCAGCGTCCGCCACTGCTCGACGAGCTCGTCGACGTCCACGGTGCGAGCCAGCAGCGGCGGCAGGTCCCCGACCGCCGGGCGCAGCCGGTCCATCTTCACCCGCTGGTTGAAGTCCTCGAGGATCTCCCGCACCTGCGCCTCGGTACGCACGTCGAGCAGCGACTGCGGGAACGCAGCCGCCTCCTTGCGCAGGGCCAGCGGGGTCGGCAGCGCGGCCGACAGGTCGAGGTTCTCGCGCCGGAGGTAGCCCTTGACCCACCAGTCCGGGTCGTTCGGCCCGTCGAGGCCAGGCAGCGGCTTGCCGGCGCCGGGCAGGTTGTCGAAGTCGCCCCGCTCTCGCGCCTCGCGGATCTGACGTTCCACGAGGTTCTCGAAGTACTCCTGCGACACCGGCCCTCCTCCCGTGGGCACCAGTTTAGGGGGCGGGGTGGTCCACCCGCCCGCTCACCCCGCGCCGACCAGGAGGCAGAACGGGTGACCGGCCGGGTCGGCGAGGACGTACAGCGGCTCGCCGTCCTCGTGGGTGCGGTCCAGCAGCAGGGTGGCGCCCAGCTCCTCGGCGCGCTGTCGGTGCCGCCGCAGCTCCTGGGGAGTGGGCACCCGGAAGTCGAGGTGCATCTGCTTGGAGACCTCGTGGTCCGGCCAGGTCGGCCGCGCCAGGCTGGGGACCTGCTGGAAGGCGAGCTGCCGCCTGCCCTGCCCGTCGAGCAGCACGAGCCAGTCCCCGTCATCGACGCTGCCGTCGGTCGGAGGCTCGTCGCCCGGGCGGTACTGCAGTCCGAGGAGCTCTCGGTAGAACTCGGCGAGCGCTCGGACGTCGGTGGCGTCCAGTGCGGTGTGCATGAGGATCGGGTAACCAGACATGGCCCGATGGTCTCAGTTCATCGACGGGTCGTCCGGGAAGGCCGCGACGAGCTTGAGGTGGTCCCGCTGCCGCCTCAGGACGTCGCTCCACAGTCGGTCGGGGTCGGGGGTGAAGGCATCCCGTGCCTCGTAGTCCACGACGTACCAGTCACCGCGCTGGACCTCCTCCTCGAGCTGGGAGGGTGACCAGCCGGCATACCCGGCGAAGATCCGCATCCCCGCGACCTCGGCCCCGACCACGTCCGGCGCCGAGTCGAGGTCGACGACGCCGAGCCCAGCGAAGAGGTGGCGGACTCCCGGCGGTTCGGGGTTGTCGCCGGGCACCGTCGCCAGGCCGATCGCCGAGTTCAGCTCGACCGGACCGCCTTCGAAGAGCGTCTGCGGACGCGTGGCGACCGAGCCCCAGCCCGGCAGGACCGCGTCGATCTCCGCGTCCAGCGGCCGGTTGAGGATGACGCCCTGGGCGCCGTTCTCGTCGTGGTGCAGGACGAGCATGACGACGCGGTGGAAGATCCCGTCCTCGATCTGGGGTGTCGCCACCAGCAGCCGGCCCGCGAGGAACTCTTGCCCAGATGCCGTCACGCCCCCATCATCCCATCCGGGACGACAGGGGCGCGACGGTTGTCTGGTTCAGGCGCGGGTGTCGGTGCGCAGGCGACGGTCCGGGCCACCGGCCCGGCGAGGTCCACCGTGATGCGGCCGGAAGCCGCCCTTGGCGCCGTGCCGCGGACCGCGCGAGCCACCCGGGCCACGCCGCTTGGGCTCGCCCTCGAGTAGACGCTTGAAGGCCTCGTCGGGCACCGGGATGCCGCTCGGAGTGCTGGCTCCGGCAGCTGCGAGCACCGCATCGCCCGGGATCGCCCTCGTCGGGACGGCGTCGACGCCGGCGTCGCGCAGCTGGCGCTCCATACCCTTGCGCTGGTGCGGCAGGGCGAGGGTGACCACGGTCCCCTTGTCACCGGCGCGGGCCGTGCGGCCCGAGCGGTGCAGGTAGTCCTTGTGGTCCGCCGGCGGGTCGACCTGCAGGACGACGGAGACGTCGTCCACGTGGATGCCTCGGGCGGCGACGTCGGTGGCAACGAGCACCGGCAGGGTGCCGTCCCGGAACGCCCCGAGCACCCGGTTGCGGGCACCCTGGTTGAGGCCACCGTGCAGCGCGGCGGCCATGACGCCCTGCTCACGCAGCTGCTGCGCCACCCGGTCGGCGCCGAGCTTGGTCCGGACGAAGACGACGGTGCGCCCGACCCGGTTGGCGACCTCGGCGGTGATGACCTTCTTGTGCATCGGGTCGATGAGGAGCACGTGGTGCTCCATCGTCGTCACCGAGGCCTTGGCGTCGTCGGTCGAGTGGGTGACCGCGTCGGTGAGGTAGCTCTTGACCAGGCCGTCGACGCCCTTGTCCAGGGTCGCCGAGAACAGCAGTCGCTGACCGCCGGCCGGGATCCGGTCGAGGATCGCCGTGATCTCCGGCATGAAGCCCATGTCGGCCATGTGGTCGGCCTCGTCGAGGATGACGACCTGGATGGCGTCGAGCGTGAGCGCCCCACGCTCCAGCAGGTCGTTCAACCGGCCGGGAGTGGCGATGAGCAGGTCGACCCCGCGGTTCAGCGCGCTGAGCTGGGTCGTATAGCTGAGGCCACCGGCAACGAGCTTGTGCTTCAGGCCCATGACGTGGACCAGCGGCTCCAGAGCGTCGGAGACCTGCATGGCCAGCTCACGGGTCGGCACGAGCACGAGCGCCCGGGGCTGGCGCGGGGCGGAGGTGGGGCCATCGTTGACCAGCCGGGTCAGCGTCGGCAGACCGAAGGCAAGCGTCTTGCCCGAGCCGGTCTGCCCGCGGCCGAGGACGTCCCGGCCGGCGAGCGCATCGGGAATCGTCGCGATCTGGATCGGGAAGGGGGTCGTGATGCCCTCGCGAGCCAGTCGCTCGACGAGCCGCTCCGGCAGCCCGAGGGCGGCGAAGCCGTTGTCCTCGGCGATGTCGACGGGGCCAGCGATCGAGGCGCGGCTCGCCTTGGTCCAGGTGTCGGCCTCGATGCGCTCGGCCTCGGCGTCGTGACCGATCCGGTCCTCGCGCTCCCACGAGGCGTTGTTGCCCTTGCGGTTCCACCGGTCGTCCCGGGCCGGACGGTCGTCACGGTTCGGACGGGCGTAGGTCGGGCGGTCGCCGCGCGGAGCGCGGTCGTCCCGAACTGGACGGTCGTCCCGACGCGGACGGTCGTAGGTCGGCCGGTCGGTGCGCGGAGCGCGGTCGTCCCGAGCCGGACGGGCGTAGGTCGGCCGGTCGCTGCGGGGGCCGCGGTCGTCCCGAGCCGGACGGTCGTCCCGAGCCGGACGGGCGTAGGTCGGCCGGTCGCTGCGGGGGCCGCGGTCGTCCCGAGCCGGACGGTCATCACGGTTCGGACGGGCGTAGGTCGGCCGGTCGCTGCGCGGCGCGCGGTCGTCCCGAACCGGACGGTCATCACGGTTCGGACGGGCGTAGGTCGGCCGGTCGCCGCGCGGCGCGCGGTCGTCCCGAACCGGACGGTCGTCCCGACGGGGACGGTCGTAGGTCGGCCGGTCGCCGCGCGGAGCGCGGTCGTCACGGGCGTAGACGGGGCGGTCGTTGCGGGGGGCGCGGTCGTCCCGGGCCGGACGGTCGTCCCGAGCCGGACGGTCGTAGCTCGGACGGTCGTTGCGCGGCGCGCGGTCGTCCCGAACCGGACGGTCGTCGCGACGGGGACGGTCGAAGCCGCCCTGGCGCGGGCCACGATCGGCGGATCCACCGGCATACGGGCGGCTGCCGCCGGGCGGGCCGGACTGGCCGCGGTGCGGCTTCTTCGTTGCGTTGGCCTTCTGGGCCGTGGACCAGCGGGCCTTCTTGGGCGCGCCAGAGGTCGTCTTCTTAGGCAAGGCTATTCAACTCACTTCAGGTACTCGAGTAGACACGTCTCGAGCCACCTGGCGAGGGCAACCATGAAAGACGAGCCTCAGGCGCGGAGGTCGTGCTGCGCCCGCATGGACCGGAAATCCAGCTTGTGCTGTCCGGCATTCTGAACCCGCTCCGCGTTGGAGGTCGTGCCTGGCGCTGCCGTGCGCCTCGGAGTCGGGTGGCTCAACTTTATCAGGACCGGGGGTATGACCCCGACCACCGCGAGCGTGACGCCCACCACCCCAGCCCCAGACCCGCCACGACTCCGCCGAGGTCGGCGACGGCATCCAGCGGGTCGCCGCTCCGGTGGGGCAGGAGGAAGTGCTGGATCAGCTCGCTGACCGGGGCGTGCAGGGCGATCAGCGCCACGGGCCACAGCCGACCCGGGAACAGCACGACCACGAGCAGCGTCGGGACCGCGAAGATCACCGCATGCACCACGGTGTCCGTCCAGCTCACCGGGCCGGTCACGCTGACACTGGGCCAGTACAAGGCCGCCGCCTGGACGGCCAGCGTCAGGCACAGCGCTGCGATCCCGACCTGCCGTGCGCGTGACCGGGTGGTCGAGTCCCTGTCGGTGCGCACGAGAGGAGCCTAGGCCAGGCCCATCTGGGTCTCGGCGCGACCGCCAGGGCCCGGGTGCCGGGCACCGCCGGGGAATAGTCCCAACCCGGCAATCGGTTGACAGGACCATGGCGACAACAGAGCTGACTGGAACAAACTTCGAGCAGACCGTGCTCGACAACGACATCGTCCTGGTGGACTTCTGGGCCGCTTGGTGCGGCCCGTGCCTGCGCTTCGCCCCCGTCTATGACGGCGCCTCCGAGAAGAACGCCGACATCGTCTTCGGCAAGGTCGACACCGAGGCCGAGCAGGCGCTGGCAGCGGCCGTGAACATCACGTCCATCCCCACCCTGATGGCCTTCCGGGACGGCATCCTCGTGATGCGCCAGTCCGGTGCCCTGCCCCCCGACGCCTTCCAGCAGTTGCTGGACCAGGTGAAGGGGCTCGACATGGACGAGGTGCGGGCCAAGGTGGCGGCGCAGAAGGCCGCCGCTCCCACCAGCTGAGCCCCTCGTCGAGGTCGACGAGCATCAGGTGAGCGCTTCCACCATGATGTCGGCCCGCCGTCAAGAGCCCGGCAGCCTCGATATCGTGGCGCCCCAGTCGTCCGACCGGTAGATGTCCTCCTGGCCGACCAGGAGGACCTCACGCGCTCCGCCGCGGCTGGTCGCGCTGAGTGCCTGGCAGCGTGGCGGCACCTTTCCCGGGGCGGCGTTCCAGGTTCCGCCGCGGTCATGGCTGACGTGCAGCTCACCATCGGAGGTCACCCCGACGACGGTGTTGTCGTCTGCCCATGCCGTGAGCAACAGCAGCGGGGAGGCGGGCAAGAGCGCCCAGCTGGCTCCGTGGTCGGTCGACGTCAGCACCCCGGTCTGGGTGGTCGCCAGCAGGCGGGATCCGTCGGGTGCAGCAGTCAATGACCGCGGCGCGGCGGGGATCTGGTGGGTCGTCCAGGTCTGGGCGTCTGGGCTGGTCAGCAGAGTTCCGTCGAAGCCGACCACCCCGGCGGCCGAGGCGGTCAGAGCGTGGAAGTCGGACCGGCCGGAGCGAGATCGCAGCTGCCAGGTACGGCCGGCATCGGTGGACTCGATCAGCCCGAGAGGTTGCGGCAGGCCGACGCCAGGACCCGGGTGACCGGAGGCGTAGAACCGGCCCGGTCCAGCGATGGTGAAGCCCATCAGGTCAATCACCGGTCCAACCCGCACAGGACCGGCGACGTCATACCGGAAGAGGCCGTCGTGAGTGGCGAGGTAGATCTTGCCGTCGCCGGGGTCGCGCGCGATGGCATGCACGTGCGCACTCGGCAGACCACCCGCCCGCGACGTGGGTCCCGACCCGATGCTGATGTCGGATCTCGAACAAGCCGCCAGCGTCAGGGCGCTGATCCCCGCCGCACCCGTGAGGAGGGTGCGGCGGGACAGGTTAGGGCGAGCCATCTCGATCAAGCCCGGATCGAGGGCAGCAGGTCGGCCATGGTGACGATCTCTTTCGTCTGTCCGTCGATGATGGTCTGAGCGAGCTTCTTGGCGTCGAGGTTGGTTCCGATCGTGAGCTCGGTCTGGGCCATCGCGACGGCGCCCTGATGGTGCTTGATCATCAGCTGCAGCCACAGCCGGTCGAAGGTGGCACCTGTGGCGTTGGACAGCTGCTCCATCTCCTGCTCGCTCATCATCCCTCCCGCCATCGCGGACATGTTGTGCCCTCCGGCGGTGGCGGGGAGGGGTTGGCTCCAGCCGACCAACCAGCCGGACAGGGTCTTGATCTCCGGATCCTGGGCGGCCTTGATGCCGGACGCGAGCTCCTTGACCTTGGGGTTCGTGGCCTTGGTCAACGCCAGGTCAGCCATGGTGACGGCCTGGGCGTGATGCGGGATCATGTCGGTCGCGAAGGCGACGTCGGCCTGACTGTGCGTGCCTGAGGCCACCGGCCCTGCCGGAGTGGGCGACGCCGACGCGTTGCCGGACCCGCCGGGCTGACCGTCGTGCCCCGATGACGGATGGGTTGAGCCGGCGCAGGCGGCCAGGACCAAGGCGGTTGCGGCAGCGAGAACCGCGAGGGTGGACTGACGAGTGCTGTGCTTCATGAGTGGGTCCTTCGTGAGCTGTCGAAGTGAAGGGGTGAGGTTTCCGTGCGCGCACGAGCGGACGACCCGCAACCACGGCAGGCGGGTTGGGGTCGTCGGCTCGTGCGCGCCTCAGGTGCGCAGGACGCAGAGCTTCGACAACGACGGACGGAGATGACCGCCCGGTGGGCCTCGCGCGGTGAGCGCGAACGCTGAGCGCCCGAGTGCCAGGGTCGCGGTCGCGGTCGCGGCGGCGCGACGGCGCAGGGGCCGGAGCAGCAGGAGCAGGAGCATCGGGAGCACGCCCAGGCACATGCTGCCCATCTGGTGCACCGTGCGGGCGGCACCGGCGAGGACAGTTGCGCAGGTTGGGCAGCTCCCCAGGGCGGCCTCGGCGTGAGGTGCGGAGTCGACAGCGTGGAGCGTGACGTGGCCGGCACTCGCTGAGCTGGCCGCACCGGTCATCGCCGTCGGATCGTGGCCCAGCCCCAGGGAGTGCATCGTGACGAACCCGGCGATCAGTGTCAGGATCGACAGACCCAACACCACTGATCGACCGGGCCTCGATCTCACCCGGGCGAGACGACCGCCGACCGTCTTCATGGATTTCATTCTGACACGGGGCTGCCCAGGCGGGGGCTCGCGGGCCTCGCAGGGGCCTTAGACCGTTGGCCCGGGACCGATGGTCCATGCGTCCCCGCCAAGGGATCGCGGCGCAGCTGGTGCCAACGCCGCACGCGCTGGGTCCGGTCACACTCGAGCCGGTTCGCGCGTCGGTGGGATGACGGGCAAGGTGGAAGGGTGGAGGCTGTGGACCAGACGGAGCTGTTCGAGGCGGAGCGGCCTCGGTTGGTGCGGATCGCGGACCGGGTGCTCGGCGACCACGCCGAAGCCCAGGACATCGTGCAGCAGGCGTGGCTGCGGCTGCACCGGACGGACGCCGAGATCGACAACCTGCCGGCCTGGCTGACGACCGTGACCACCCGGCTGTGCCTGGACCGGCTGCGATCACGAACCCCCGTCCCCATGGAGACCATCGAACCCACCGAGACCGTCAGCGACCCGGCCCACGACCTCGCGCTCGCCGACACCGTCGGTCTCGCCCTGCACGTGGTGCTCGACCGGCTCTCCCCTCGCGAGCGGGTCGCCTTCGTGCTCCACGACAGCTTCGGCTTCGAGTTCCCGACGATCGCCTCGGTGCTCGACACCACGCCGGCGGCGGCACGCAAGCTGGCCTCGCGGGCCCGAGCCAAGGTGACCCAGCCCCATCCTGAGGACCGCCTGGCCGACTGGGAGGTCGTGGACGCTTTCATGGCGGCGGCCAGGAATGGCGACTTCGACCGGTTGCTCCGTCTCCTGGCGCCCGACGCCGGCGTGACCGCTGACGACGCCGCGGTCCACGCCGGAACACCCCAGCGGATCGAGGGTCGCGACGAGGTGGCGACGTTCTTCAACGGCAGCGCCCACGCCGCGCTGCCGGTCTTCGTCGACGACCGGCCCGGTGCCGCGTGGTTCCACCTCGGCGCCGCCAAGGTCGTCTTCGACTTCGCCATCCGCGACGGCCTCGTGCGCACCATCACCTTCCGCGCCGCGCCCGACGTGCTCTCACAGGTCGTGCGCCGCGACGCCGGGCGTCCGCGCACCTGAGCGTCACACCCGACCCGCGTCGATCGTCAAGACAGCAGGAGACCCAAGCAGAAGGAGACGACCATGAAGACCATGACCTGCCGAGCCCTCGGAGGGCCCTGCGACCAGGAGCACCGGGGGGAGAGCGCCGACGACGTCATCAAGGCCCAGGACCGCCACCTCAAGGAGCAGGCCAAGGCCGGCGACGCCACCCACCAGGCGGCTCGCGACGCCATGAAGAACCGCTGGCTGCACCCCAAGAAGTCCATGGGGTGGTACAACGACACCAAGCAGGCCTTCGCCGCCCTGCCCGAGGACTGACGGCTCCGCGCCAGCACGGCCAGTGACCCGGCCTGAGCGCGATGGAGCCCGGGGCCCTCGAAGGGGCCCCGGGCTCAACCCAGCGTGACGTGACCACCAGATGGTGGAGGTGGCGGGAATTGAACCCGCGTCCGATGACGCAAGACCAGGACTTCTCCGGGCGCAGTGCGCTCAGGCTTTTCTCGGCCCCAGGGCTCGCACGCACGCGTCCCCTGACAGGCCCAGTTGAGTAAGAGTCCCGCGCCGTCCCCCAACATGACGACGCAGCAAGTCCTCTAGATGACGCCAGACACTGAGTCGAGAACTAGCTCAGGCTGACGGACTTCGGAGCTCGCTCAGGCGGCGAGGGCGAAGTCGGTGCGCTTGGAATCGGCACCTATTGGTTTGCACGGATCGTTAACGAGATAACCGTGCGTCCTCGGCCCGCTTCTCCTGGAGTAACGACCACCGTCGAAACCGATCACCCCCGTGGGGGGTGCACACGTCACGCTGTTCACTTGTCAACGCCTTCAGTATGTCGTGCAACGCCGACACGATCCAAGTCCATTCCCGCCGCGGGGCGGTCCAGGCGCGTGACACGATGTCGTCAACCCCTGGAGGAACAGTTGAAGATCGAGCGCACCATCACGACCGACCGACCGATCGAGCAGGTCTTCGCCTACCTCAGCGACTTCACGAACACCACGGAGTGGGATCCGGGCACCGTCCGGACCGAGCTCGAGTCCGGGGACGGAGGCATCGGCAGCAGCTACCACAACGTGTCGACCTTCATGGGTCGCGAAACGGAGCTGACCTACACGGTCGTCGAGCTGATCCCGAACGAGCGGATCTCGCTGCGTGGGGTGAACAAGACGGTCACCGCGCAGGACACGATGTCGTTCCGACCGGTGAACGGGGGAACCGAGGTCAGCTACGCCGCGGACTTCGAGTTCTCCGGCGTCGCCAGGTACCTCGGTCCGCTGCTCAAGCCCGCGCTCAACCGGCTCGGCGACGAAGCCGAAGCCGGGATGACCCAGGCGCTCGCGGCGCTCTGAGCCATGCCATCGAGGCACCGCGTCGCGCCGACCGAGGGGCAGGAGTCCGTGTGGGACTACCCGCGTCCGCCTCGCGTCGAGCGCAGCACCGAGCTCGTCGAGATCACCCTCGGCGGCCAGGTGGTCGCCCGGTCCACCCACTCGCTCCGGGTCCTTGAGACGAGCCACCCGCCGACCTACTACCTGCCTCGGCAGGACTTCGCCGAGGGCGCGCTCGGCCCGGGCGAGGGCTCGAGCTGGTGCGAGTGGAAGGGCCAAGCGGCATACCTCGACGTCGTCGGTGGCTCGACCGTGGCGTCGCGGGCCGCCTGGACCTACCCACGGCCCTCCCCCGGCTTCGAGGCGATCCGTGACCACGTCGCGGTGATGCCGTCGGCGATGGACCTGTGCACCGTGGACGGGGAGCGCGTGCTGCCCCAGGAGGGCGGGTTCTACGGCGGGTGGATCACCTCCCGCGTGGTGGGCCCGTTCAAGGGGGTGCCCGGCAGCCACGGCTGGTGAGACCCGCCCAGGCGGCCCCCGCGGCCGCATGATGTGCTCGTGTCGTTTCCCCCACCGACAGCAAGGACGAGCCCCCAATGACGAGCCGCGCATGGCACCTGGTCCGACGGCCGCATGGCGAGCCCGTTGCAGAGGACTTCGCCTTGGTGGATGCGCCACTGGCCTCCCTGGACGACGGCGAGGCGCTCGTCCGCAACACGTTCCTGTCGGTCGACCCCTACATGCGCGGCCGGATGAACGACGTCAAGTCGTACGTCCCCCCGTTCGCGCTGGACCGGCCGATGGACGGCGGCGCGGTCGGGGTCGTCGAACGGGTCGACGGTGACGTCGCCGACGCCAGCGGACGCGCCGTGGCCGTGGGCGACACCGTCCTGCACGGACTCGGCTGGCGCACGCACGCCGTCCTGGCGTCGAGGACCTTCCGGGTGCTCGACACGGCCGTGGCGCCAGCGCAGGCGTGGCTCGGCGTGCTGGGGATGCCAGGTCAGACGGCCTACGTCGGCCTGATGCACATCGCGGCGTTCCAGGAGGGTGAGCGGGTCTTCGTCTCGGCTGCGGCCGGCGCCGTCGGCTCCCTGGTGGGGCAGATCGCCAAGCTCAAGGGGGCCTCGCTGGTGGTCGGCAGTGCCGGCGGCCCGGCCAAGACCCAGTGGCTGGTGGATGACGCGGGTTTCGACCGGGCCATCGACTACCAGGCGACCCCGATCGGCAAGGGTCTGCGCGAGGCAACGCCGGAGGGCATCGACGTCTACTTCGACAATGTCGGCGGCGATCACCTCGAGGCAGCCATCTCGAGCCTGCGCCGGGGCGGCAGGGCGGCGATCTGCGGGATGATCGCGGGCTACAACGCCACCGAGTCGGCCCCTGGCCCCCGCAACATGGCCGCGATCATCGGCAAGCGCCTCACCCTGCGCGGCTTCATCGTCTCGGACCACGAGGACCTTCGGGCGCAGTTCGAGCGAGAGGTCGGTCAATGGGTCCGCGACGGCAAGATCGTCTGGCGCGAGACCGTGGTCGAGGGCATCGACCAGGCGGTGACGGGCTTCACCTCGCTGCTCTCCGGCGGCAACACCGGCAAGATGCTCATCCGCCTCTAGGCGTGGCCCGCGGCTCGAGGACGAAGAGCGGGATCTCGCGTTCGGAGTTGCGCTGGTAGACGGCGTAGTCCGGATACGCGTCCACCGCCCGGCCCCACCAGTGCGCCTTCTCCTCTCCGAACACCTCGCGCGCCCGGTACGTGC
Source organism: uncultured Actinomycetota bacterium (assembly GCA_963845815.1). Classification (GTDB taxonomy): domain Bacteria; phylum Actinomycetota; class Actinomycetes; order Actinomycetales; family Dermatophilaceae; genus Lapillicoccus. The sequence goes on along the minus strand of CAWJTD010000005.1, from coordinate 204,978 downwards.
CGGTGCTCGTGCGGTCCTGGAGCTCGACGTCAGGCTCGGCAACCACGCTGGCGTACCACACCGGGTTGGTCGCGTCGCCACCCTTGGACGCGACCACGGCATAGCGACCGTCGTGTTCGACCCGCATCAGGGGGGTCTTGCGAACCTTCCCGGTCTTGGCCCCGCGGTAGGTCAGCAGCACCGTGGGAAAGCCCTTGATCGTGACGCCGTCGGTTGTTCCGGTGCTCTCGATTTGGGCGATGTGCTCGGTGCGCAGGCGTTCCAGCGCGCGCCGTTCGGGGTGGTCGCTGGCCTTCATGATCGTCTCCTCGAGAGGGTCGTGATGGACGTCGGTGACTTCCTGCCCGGGCTCATGCCGAGGCGACGACCGGGCTGGGCCTGGTGGCGGCGGCCAGGTCTGCGAGCAGCGCGGTCAGCTGCTCCGTGGTGTGGGAGTCGACGAGTCGCCCGGCTGGGTCGAACTGTCGGTACGCGTGCGGGACCTCGACGCCGCCGTCAAGGACCTGTGCGCCGATCCTGGCGAGGATGGCGCGGGCCTCGCCTTGGGCTCGCCTCGCGCCACCGGGGCTCGGGCTCGCTCCGACGACCGCGGCGGGCTTGTCGCGCAGGACGTTGTCGGGAAAGGGTCGTGACGCCCAGTCGAGGGCGTTCTTCAGCTGGCCGGGGATCGAGCCGTTGTACTCGGGCGTGACCACCAGCAGGGCGTCGGCTTCGTCGATCGCCTGACGCAGGTCGTCCACGATGTCGTGGGATCGGTCTTCATCGTCCTGACTGAACGGCGGGACGGCGCGCAGGTCCTGCCACTCGACGACGTCGGTTCCCTCCGGCGCATGTGCCTGGGACTCGGCCAGCAGCATCCGGTTGTAGGACCCGGCACGAAGGCTGCCTGCGATGGCAAGGATTCGCACCGGCTGCATCAGCTCTGACGCGTGGGCGGTGCCGTGGTCGTAGGTCATGGTGTCTCCTTGAGGTAGGCTTAGTTATCCACATAATCATTATGCGCATAACTATGTCAAGGCCAGGTGACCCATGAACTTCGACGAGGCGGACGCCCTCATCGACGCCATCCGTTCCATCTCGATCCGGCACCGTGCGCTGGCGGGAACGGTGCTGGCTCCGCTCGGACTGCACCCCGGTCAGGAGATGATCCTGCTCGAGCTCGATGCCCACGGACCGCGCACGCAGAACCAGCTGGCCATCGCTGGAGGCTGCGAGCCGCCCACCATCAGCGGGAGCGCCCGCAAGCTGGAAGCTGCGGGGCTCGTCGTCCGGCGCCCGTCTCCCACCGACGGACGCGCCACCATCGTCGAGCTCAGCGAACACGGCCGCGAGCTCATTCCGGAGCTGAAGCGAGCCTGGCAGCACCTCGGTGAGCTCACCGTGGCGGGGGTGAGCACCGCCTCGCTCGAGCACCTCACCCTGGTCCTGACGGACCTGGCGTCGAGCATCCGGACCGCCAGTGGCCAGGGCCCCGATACCGATGTGGCCTGACCAGACCGTAGCGACCCGAGCGGCCGGCAGGGTCGTGATCCGCCGCTAGGCCAGCAGCTCGTCGGTCCCCTCGGCACCAGCGGTATGCCGGCTCGCCGCGGCGGCGACCACCACCAGACCGGCGGCCAGCGCGGCCGCTCCCGCGTTGAGCCAACCGAAGCCGAACGAGGCGAGCACCACGCCGGAGGCTGCTCCACCGGCGGCGGCGGTGAACCCGGTGGCCATGTCCACCAGGCCCTGCATCTGCGGTCGCTGCCGCCACGGCGTGGCAGCGGTGAGCAGCGTGGACGCGGCCACCATGCCGAACGACCAACCGAGGCCGAGCAGGAACAGTCCCCCGCCCAACCGGACGCTGGAGCCCTCCGGCGATCCCCCGGCGAGGACCAGCGCCACCAGCAGGACGATGCCCCCGGCACCCATGACGGGTGGGCTGCCCAGCCGGTCCACCGCCATCCCGACCAATGGCGAGAACGCGTACATGCCGAGGATGTGCACGCTGACCACGAGCCCGATGAGCTCCAGGGACGCGCTGCCGTGATCCATGTGGATCGGCGTCATCACCATCACAGAGATCATCACGGCATGCGTCAGGGCCATCCCCACCGCGGCCGCCAGCACCAGCGGTCGAGTCCTCAGCAAGGTCCACAGGCCGCCGGGCGGGACGGCTGACGGCGCGGCGTGGTCCAGGTGTTGGGCCCGGGACACCAGCAGCGGATCCGGCCTGAGCCGGGTGGTCATCACCGCGGCGCTGCAGAGCAGGGCCAGCGCGGAGAAGACGAACGGCCCGGTCCGCACCGGCAGGTGCAACAGCTCGGCCACCAGTCCACCCGGGCCGGCCAGGTTGGGCCCGACGACCGCCCCGAGCGTGGTCGCCCACACCACGGTGCTCAGGGCGCGGCCCCGGTGGGCCGGGCTGGCGAGGTCCGTCGCGGCATACCGGGACTGGGTGTTGGCTGCTGTCGGCGCGCCGAGGAGCACCGTGCCCACCAGCAGCAGGGGGAAGCTGCGCACGACTCCGGCCACGATGCACAGCACGGCTCCCACGGCCCCGGTGAGGTACCCCAGGGTCAACGGGGTACGGCGGCCGCGCCGGGCCATGGCCGTCGCCAGCACGGTGACGATCAGGGCGGCGCCGAGCACCTGAGCGGTCTGCGCCAGGCCCGCCAGCGCGTCGGAACCGGACACGTCCCGGGCCAGCACTGGCGCCATGGTGAGCGCCGAGCTGAGACCGACCCCGCCGAAGGCCTGGGTGACAACCAGCGTGCGGACCGTCCGGCGCTGCACCACACTGGTCGGCGACACCGCAGCGTCCGACTCACCCTCGGTGGGCACGGACGGCTGAGAGAAGGGATCCCCGGCTGACATCAGGCTGGATTCTAGGCGTCTCCTCGTCAGGCCGCGAACAGCGCGCTCTCACGGTTCGGGACCCGGATCTCAGGATTCGGTCGGACCACTAGGCTCGGCCCATCGCCACAGCGACGTCCTGGAGGGGTCCATGTTCAGTAAGGTACTGGTTGCCAACCGCGGTGAGATCGCCGTCCGCGCCTTCCGCGCGGCCACCGAGCTCGGCGCGAAGACCGTCGCCGTCTTCCCGCACGAGGACCGCAAGAGCGAGCACCGGCTCAAGGCCGACGAGGCCTACCAGATCGGCGAACCCGGCCATCCGGTCCGCGCCTACCTCGACCCCCAGGCGATGGTCGCCACGGCCGTGCAGGCCGGAGCCGACGCCATCTACCCGGGCTACGGCTTCCTCTCCGAGAACCCGGACCTGGCCGAGGCGTGCGTCTCGGCCGGAGTGACCTTCGTCGGTCCGCCAGCGGACGTCCTGCACCTGACCGGGAACAAGGCCCGGGCCATCGCGGCGGCCAAGGCCGCCGGGCTGCCGACCCTGAACAGCGTTCCGCCGAGCCAGGACCGGGACGAGCTCCTCGCCTCAGCCGACCAGGTGGGATACCCCATCTTCGTCAAGGCCGTCGCCGGTGGTGGCGGGCGCGGGATGCGCCGGGTCGAGCGCGAGGAGGACCTCGGCGAGGCCCTCGACGCGGCCATGCGCGAGGCGGAGTCGGCGTTCGGCGACTCGACCGTCTTCCTCGAGGAGGCGGTCGTCAGCCCCCGGCACATCGAGGTGCAGATCCTCGCCGACGCCCACGGCAACGTCGTCCACCTCTTCGAGCGGGACTGCTCGGTCCAGCGCCGGCACCAGAAGGTCGTCGAGATCGCCCCGGCGCCGAACCTCGACCCGGACCTGCGCGACCGGATGTGCGCCGACGCCGTGGCGTTCGCCCGCGAGATCGGCTACGTCAACGCCGGCACGGTCGAGTTCCTGCTCGACCCGGACGGCCGGTACGTCTTCATCGAGATGAACCCGCGCATCCAGGTCGAGCACACGGTGACCGAGGAGGTCACCGACGTCGACCTCGTCCAGGCGCAGCTACGGATCGCGGCCGGAGAGAGCCTCGAGGACCTCGGCATCCGACAGGAGCTGATCCAGCTGCGCGGTGCGGCCCTCCAGTGCCGGATCACCACCGAGGACCCCACCAACGAGTTCCGCCCGGACACCGGGGAGATCACGGTCTACCGCAGCGCGGGCGGGTCTGGGGTCCGGCTGGACGGCGGCACGGTCTTCGTCGGCGCGGAGGTCGGCGCCCACTTCGACTCGATGCTGGTCAAGCTGACCTGTCGGGGCCGGGACTTCCCCACCGCCGTCGCCCGCGCCAGGCGGGCGCTGGCCGAGTTCCGGATCCGTGGCGTCTCCACCAACATCCCCTTCCTGCAGGCGGTGCTGGAGGAGCCGGACTTCGTCGCCGGTCGGGCCACGACCGCCTTCATCGACGAGCGACCCGGCATGCGTACGTCGCGGACCCCGGCGGACCGTGGCACCAAGCTGCTCACCTTCCTCGCCGAGCGCACGGTCAACCAGCCGCACGGCCCGGCGCTGAGCCACGTCTCGCCGCGAGGCAAGCTGCCCGGCACCGACCTGTCCGCCGCGCCCCCACCCGGCGGCCGCGACCGGCTGGTCACCCAGGGCCCCGAGGCGTTCGCGGTCGCACTGCGCCAGCAGACCCAGGTCGCGGTGACCGACACGACGTTCCGCGACGCCCACCAGTCCCTGCTCGCCACCCGGGTGCGCACCCGCGACCTGATGCACGTCGCCCCGCACGTCGCGCGCCTGACGCCACAGCTGTTCAGCGTCGAGGCCTGGGGCGGCGCCACCTATGACGTGGCCCTGCGTTTCCTGGCCGAGGACCCGTGGGAGCGCCTGGCCGCCCTGCGTGGGGCGATGCCGAACCTGCCCCTGCAGATGCTGCTTCGCGGGCGCAACACCGTCGGGTACACCCCGTACCCGACGAAGGTCACCGACGCGTTCGTCACCGAGGCGGCCCGGACCGGCATCGACATCTTCCGGATCTTCGACTCGCTCAACGACGTCTCCCAGATGCGGCCCGCGATCGACGCCGTGCGGGCCACCGGGACCGCCGTCGCGGAAGTGGCCCTGTGCTACACGGGCAACCTCACCAGCCCGGACGAGCGGCTCTACACGCTCGACTACTACCTCGCCCTGGCCGAGCAGATCGTCGACGCGGGGGCCCACATCCTCGCGATCAAGGACATGGCCGGGCTGCTGCGCGCGCCCGCCGCTCGCACCCTGGTCACGGCGCTGCGGGAGCGGTTCGATCTGCCCGTCCACCTGCACACGCATGACACCGCCGGTGGCCAGCTCGCGACCCTGCTCGCCGCGATCGACGCCGGTGTCGACGCGGTGGACGTCGCCAGCGCCTCGATGGCCGGCACCACCAGCCAGCCGTCGATGTCCGCGCTCATCGCCGCCACGCTCGGCACCGACCGCGAGACCGGACTCGACCTTGCCGCGGTCTGCAGCCTCGAGCCCTACTGGGAGGCGATGCGGATCCTCTACGCACCGTTCGAGTCCGGCCTTCCGTCACCGACCGGACGGGTCTACACGCACGAGATCCCCGGTGGCCAGCTGTCCAACCTGCGCCAGCAGGCCATCGCCCTCGGACTCGGTGAGAAGTTCGAGGCCATCGAGGACATGTACGCCGCGGCCAACGCGATCCTCGGCAACATCGTCAAGGTCACCCCGAGCTCGAAGGTCGTCGGCGACCTGGCCCTGGCCCTGGTCGGCGCCGGGGCCTCCCCCGCCGACTTCGAGGCGGACCCGACCACGTACGACATCCCCGACTCGGTGATCGGCTTCCTCAACGGCGACCTCGGCGAGCCGCCCGGCGGCTGGCCGGAGCCGTTCCGGTCCAGGGCTCTCGAGGGGCGCCACACCAAGCCGGCCGTCACCGAGCTCAGCGCCGACGACGAGGCGCAGCTCGCCGCGACCCCGCGGCATACCCTCAACCGGCTGCTGTTCCCCGGACCGACCCAGGAGTTCCAGGACAGCCGCGAGCGCTACTCGGACCTCTCGGTGCTCGGCACGGTGGAGTTCCTGCACGGGCTCGAGGTCGGCATCGAGCACGAGGTCGACCTCGAACCGGGCAAGCGGTTGATCCTCGGCGTCCAGTCGATCTCCGAACCCGACGAGCGCGGCCTGCGCACGGTGATGTGCACCGTCAACGGGCAGCTGCGGCCGGTCCAGGTGCGCGACCACACGATCAAGGTCAACGTCCGCCAGGCCGAGAAGGCCGACCCCTCGGTCAAGGGCCAGGTCCCTGCACCGTTCGCCGGCGTGGTCTCGGTGACCGTGGCCGAGGGGGACACCGTCGCCTCCGGGGCGACCGTCGCGACGATCGAGGCGATGAAGATGGAGGCGGCGATCACCGCTCCGGTCGGCGGCGTGGTGGAGCGGCTGGCCATCTCCGCCCAGCAGCAGGTGGAGGGCGGCGACCTGCTGCTGGTGATCGGGACCGGTGAGACCCCGACGACGACCCCGGAGACCGAGCACAGCTGACCCCGCTCGGGAGCAGGCCGTCCTGTCGGGGCGAGCGCCGGTGGGGTGGCCTCAGGTCACCAGGAGCCGGATGACGACCCGCCGACGCCGCCGCCGGAGAAGCCACCACCGGAGAACCCGGACCCCCCCGAGGAGCCGGAGGACGCGGTGGCGGCGAACGCACCGCCGGCGGTGTCGGCGAAGCTGCCCACCCCGTCCGCGATCCCGCCGAAGTCGGGGAACGCGGCGCCGCTGTAGAGGTACCACGTCGGCATCGCGATCTGTTGTCCCGCGGCCGCGGCGGCCTCGGCGACCTTCTGGAACGTCGCCGCCCATCGGTCGGCGACCCCGAACACGATCGCGAACGGGAGGAACCTGCTGAAGATCGCCTGCGCCTCCTCGAACTTGATCTGGTTCGCCTCCGCGGTGACGAGGTACTTCTTGAAGCCGAGCGACTGCGCCAGGACCGCGGACCCGGCGGCTGTCTTGGCCGCCATCCGCTTGCCCAGGACCCGGAAGACCAGGCCGGCGATGATCAGCCCGATACCAAGGATGACGCCCGACGGGATCCCGATCCCCAGACCCGCCGTCCGGTCGATGTCGTACGTCGCGGCGCCCAGGTAGAAGAGCGAGACCGCTCCGGCACCGATCAGCACGAAGCCCAGTCCCTGCCACCCGGCGCGCTGCGTCTGGGGGGACTTGCGGAACCAGCCCCGCCGCACGACCTCCTGGTACATCTGCGACCGGGCGGTCTTCAGGGTGTCGGCGAACTTGTACTTCAGGTCGGACAGCTCCACCGGGTTGGCGCTCTCGAAGATGCCCTCGAGCAGGGTCGACTCGTAGGGCAGCAGGCTCTCCCCCGGCGGCGGGACCAGCCGGGTCAGCCGCCAGTCGGTCCTGCTGAAGACCGCGCCGGACTGCACCTCCTCGATCTGCAGGAACCCGCGGACGGCCAGGTCGACGACGGTCGCCGACACGTCCACGGTGTTGACCTCCTCGTCGACGATCGTGCCGACCATGCCGGGCTGGACCCCCGGCGGCGGGTTGAACTGCACCGCCACCGTTGGGCGCTTGCCCTTGACCACCGGCGCCTGTCCGTCGCCCGCGCCGGGGGTGAGACCCGGCGTCATCCCGGCATACCACTCGTCCCGGCCGCGGGTGCGCACCAGCGCGATCATCAGACCCGCCGCGAGCACCGGGACCGCGATGCCGCCGGTCAGGGCCAGGGCACTGACCAGCTTGGCCTGGCCGGCGTTCATCGACGAGGAGCCGCTGCGGAGGTCCGGCTCCAGCGCACCGAAGCCGACGCGCGGCAGCTTGGCCGCGATGGTGAGGTCTTCGTTGCTGGCGAGGTTGGTCACCGAGAATGTTGCGGGCGAGCCCGGTTTGGCCGAGTCACAGGGCTTTCCGGGGTCCGTGTCGCCCCGGGAGCACCGAACCTCGAAGACCCCACCGGGCCCGTTGAGGCTGATCTGGACGACGTCCTTGGGGATGGTGTCGTCCTTGAAGATGTTGCCGAAGTACTCGGCCTGCTCCGGGAAGGGGTTCATCACGTTGGCCAGGTGGTAGGTGATGACGTAGGTCTGGGGGCTGGTGACGGTCTTGTTCGCGTCGCCGATCTTGATCTGGGTCTCGGCTCCGTGGTCGTTCAGCTGCACCGTGGTGGGTGCCCCGGTCGGGCTGGTCACCTTGACGTCGCTGAGCGCGTAGTAGCGGAAGAGGTTCGACTCCTGGCTGCCCTGAACCGCCTGGCGTACCACGATGTTGCGGAAGATGCCGTGCCGCGCGCCTCCGGAGCTGCCGAACCGGTAGTCGATCGTCTCGGTGAACGTTGCGCCGCCGTCCTTGTCGAGGACGATCTGGTCGGTGAACGAGGCCATCCGGTCGAACGCGCCGTCTGCCGTCGGTCCGACCGCACCCCAGCTGCCGAACGCGGGGGAGGCCACCGCGGCCCGCCCGGTGGTGACAGCGGCGGAGCCGGTGGCCGGAAGGGCGACCATCAGCGCGAGCGCTCCCAGCAGGATGGACAGGGCGCCTGCGCGCCACCGTCGAGTCGACGTCGATGCCGCGCCGGGACGGGTCATCGGTGCTCCTTGGTGCTCATCGCGCGCTCGGCCTCACGCTTGTCCTGACGCTCGCGCAGCGCGTGGCGCTTGTCGTACTCCTTCTTGCCGGTGGCCAGCGCGATCTCCACCTTGGCCCGGCCGTCCTTGAAGTAGATCGCCAGCGGCACGATCGTCCGGCCGCTCTCGCGGGTCTTGCTCTGGATCTTGGTCAGCTCGTCGCGGTGCAGCAGGAGCTTGCGGCGGCGCCGGGGGGTGTGGTTGGTCCAGGTGCCCTGGGTGTACTCGGGGATGTGGACGCCCTCGAGCCACAGCTCGTTGCCGGAGAACTGGGCGAACCCGTCGACCAGCGAGCACCGGCCCGCGCGCAGCGCCTTGACCTCGGTGCCGACCAGCGCCAGCCCCGCCTCGAAGGTGTCCTCGATGTGGTAGTCGTGGCGCGCCTTGCGGTTGCTCGCGACGACCTTGCGCCCACGTTCCTTCACCACGACACCCTCGCTCTCCCTGCGTGCCCCGCGTCGCTGTGACACCCCTGGGTATGCCGGGTGTGCCGCTTCCGGTCCCAACGGTACCGGTCGAGCGCACGGGGCCGGAGCCACGCACGTTCCCAGCGCGGGCAGCCCGGCCTGCGAGCTGAGGTCAGATCCACTTCCGCGGGTTGACGAAGTTCCCGTTCTCCAGCGTCTCGAAGTGCAGGTGACAGCCGGTGGAGTAGCCGGTCGTGCCCGAGTAGGCGATCAGCTGGCCCCGCTTGACCGAACCGCCACGCATGACGAACTGGCTCAGGTGGTTGTAGGTCGTGACGAGGTCCACGCCGCTGATGATCCCGTGGTCGATGACGATCCGGTTGCCGTTCCCGCCGCCGTCACCGGCGCTGATGATCGTGCCGTCGGCGCTGGCATAGATGGGCGTGCCGCAGTCGACGCCGAAGTCGGTGCCGGTGTGCAGCTTCCAGACGAGCAGGATCGGGTGGTAGCGCTGGCCGAACTCCGAGGTGATCGGGGCGTTCGCCGGGTACCTGAGGAAGCCGGCCCCGCCGGTGGGCGGGGTGTACGACTTGCCCGCGGCTGCCGCGGCGGCCTGCCGGGCTGCCTCGGCGGCGGCGGCCTGCCGGGCCTGCTCGACGAGCAGCGCCTGGAGCTGGGCCTGCTCGGCCCGCGCCTGGGCCAGCTGGCTCTCCTCGGCTGCCTTCTTCGCAGAGAGCGCCTGGTTCTGCGCGGCCTGCTGGGCGACGAGCTGGTCGAGGGCCGCCTTGGCCTGGACCGCAGCGGCGCGCGCCGCCTGTGCCGCCGCCAGCGCCGCCTCGGCCTGTCGCTTCAGCTCGTCGATCTCGACCCGGACGGCGCTGAGGTAGGACTGCTGGGCCTTGCCCTCGGCCCGCGCGGTCTGCAGGTCGTGCAGCGCGGCGTTGGTCAGCGATGACACGGTGTCGGCGAGCACGATACGGGTGGCGAAGTCGTCGGCGCTGGTGGCCCCGAGGGCGACCGAGAGCTGCGAGCCCCCGCCGCTCTGGAACATCTCGGCAGCAAAGTTGTCGAGCGTCGACTGGGTGTCGTCGAGCTGCTTGGCGTTGACCGCCAGGGTCTCCACGGCCCGGGCCTCGTTCGCCCTGGCCACGGCCAGCTTCGCCGCGACGTCGTCGTTGTGCTGGAGCGCGGCACGCTCGGCGTTTTGGGCCTGCGTCAGGGCGGCCTGGGCGACCGGCACCTGCGCCACCGTCGCCTGGTGAGCCTGGTAGGCCTTGACCAGCTCGGCAGAGGTCCCCTCCAGGGCGTCGTGAAGCTGCTGGACCTTCTGGTCCGCCTTCTTCTTGTCGTCACCGGTGTCGGCGCTGGACGACGGCGCGGAGACCACCGCGGCCAGGACGACCGCGAGACCGAGGGCGATGACGCGACGCGCGGCAGGCGCGCGTGAGGGCGACGGACGCCACTTATGTCCCATGAGCATCATTGGTACCACAAATCCCTTCGGTCGCACGCTGAGTGCGACCGGTTTTCGCCGTCGACCGACGATCACTAGACCCGGAGATAACGCCGGATCGTGAAGCCGGACGTGACGACGGCCAGCAAGACCACTCCCCCTACCACCCAAGGCCCGACGGCGATGACGTCAGGAACCCCGATGAAGGCAGTATCCAGCATCGCCCTGCTCAAATAATCCGAAATGCCATATCTCACCGTGGCCCAGAGCATCACCATGGCCAGTCCGGCCCCGAGCAGCGCGGACACCACCGTCTCCATGATGAACGGGAACTGGATGGTGAAGTTCGACGCCCCGACCAGGCGCATGATGCCGGTCTCCCGCCGTCGACTGAAGGCGGTCTGGCGAATCGTCGTGGCCATCAACAGGATCGAGCACAGCACCATCAGCACCGACAAGGCGATCGCGGCCCACGAGACGACGTTCATGAACGAGAAGAACTTGTCGAGCAGCTGCTTCTGGTCCTGCACCTTGCCCACCCCGGGGGCGCCCTCGAATGAGCTGGCGATGACGTCGTACTTGCTCGGGTCGCTGAGCGAGACCCGGAACGAGTCGGCGAAGGCCCGCTCCGTGGCCTGGTCACCCAGCGGAGAGTTGCGGAACTGCTCCTTGAACCGCTTGAACGCCTCGCCCTGGGACTCGTAGTAGACCTCCTTGACCGGAGGCTTCATCTGCTCGAGCTGGGTCTTGATCTGGGCGCGTTGCGCCTCGGAGGTGGCCGTTCCCGCGCAGCTGGGGTACAGCGACTTGTCGACGCACAGGAAGATCGAGACCTGGACCCGGTCGTACCAGAAGTCCTTCATGGTGTCGACCTGTCGCTGGGCCAGCAGCCCGAGTCCGAGCAGGTACATCGAGATCATCGTCACGAGGACGACCGAGACGACCATCGAGACGTTGCGGCGCAGGCCGTTGCCGATCTCGCCGAGGAGGAATGTGAAGCGCATCTGAGTCGTGTACCTCTCGTCTACTTCCGGCGGAACCGGAGCTTGCCCGCGCGCTTGCGCGTCGCTCGGCCCCCCGGGTCGAGGTCGTTGGTGGGACGGCCGGCGACCATGGGAACGAGGTCGTCGTCGCTGTCCCCCACGTCCGGGTCGGCTGGTTCGGGGGCGTGCGGCGTCCGGTCGTCGTACCGCGGCACGACGGACTGCGGCATGCCGTACCCGCCGCGGATCTGGTCGCGCAGCACCTCGCCGCGGTTCAGCTCGATGACGCGCTTGCGGAAGGCGTTGACGATCTCGTCGTCGTGGGTGGCCATCAGGACGGTCGTCCCGGACCGGTTGATCCGGTCCAGCAGGTCGACGATGGCCAGGCTGGTGGCCGGGTCGAGGTTCCCGGTGGGCTCGTCGGCCAGCAGGATCGCCGGCTTGTTGACCACGGCCCGGGCGATGGCGACGCGCTGCTGCTCTCCACCGGAGAGCTCGTGCGGCATCCGCTTCTCCTTGCCCTCCAGACCGACCATCTGGAGCGTCTCGGGGACGGTCTGGCGGATGATCGATCGGGGCTTGCCGATCACCTGGAGCGCGAAGGCGACGTTCTGGTAGACGTTCTTGTTGGGCAGCAGCCGGAAGTCCTGGAAGACGGTGCCGATCTCGCGACGCAGCTCGGGGACCTTGCGGTCGGGCAGGTCGGACAGCTCCCGGCCGGCCACCAGCACCGTCCCGGTGGTGGCGTTGTCCTCCTTGAGGGCCAGGCGCAGCAGGGTCGACTTGCCCGAGCCGGACTCGCCGACGAGGAAGACGAACTCGCCGCGCTCGACCTCGAACGACACGTCGACCAGGGCCGGACGTTTGGTGCGCGGGTACGTCTTGCTGACGTTCTCGAAGAGGATCATCTGGGTGGCCTTCTGGCGCTCGGGGACATGCTGGCCGGCCCCGAGGGCGGGCCGACGCGTACTCCGAGGGTACGGCCGGGAAGGGTGAAACCAGTGTTACTGGTGAGGTGTGGCGTGGCGGCGTGGCCCGCGGTCGCGCGCCGGTGGGCGGGTGCGGCTAGTTGCCCTTTTCGGCGTTGCGCCGCCAGCGGATGCCCGCCTCGATGAAGCCGTCGATGTCCCCGTCGAACACGGCGGAGGTGTTGCCGACCTCGAACTCGGTCCGCAGGTCCTTGACCATCTGGTAGGGGTGCAGCACGTACGAGCGCATCTGGTCGCCCCAGCTGGCCTTGATGTCGCCGGCCATCTCCTTCTTGGTGGCGTCCTCCTCGGCCTTGCGCACCAGCAGGAGCCGAGACTGCAGCACCCGCAGCGCGGCCGCCCGGTTCTGGATCTGCGACTTCTCGTTCTGCATCGACACGACGATCCCGGTGGGGATGTGGGTCATCCGCACCGCCGAGTCGGTGGTGTTGACCGACTGGCCGCCGGGTCCCGAGGAGCGGAAGACGTCGACCTTGATCTCGTTCTCCGGGATCTCGATCGAGTCGTCGGACTCGATCAGCGGGATGACCTCGACCGCGGCGAAGGACGTCTGGCGGCGGCCCTGGTTGTCGAACGGGCTGATCCGGACCAGCCGGTGGGTGCCGGCCTCGACCGTCAGGTGTCCGAACGCATACGGGGCCTTGACCTCGAACGTGGCCGACTTCAGGCCGGCCTCCTCGGCGTACGAGGTGTCCAGCACCGACGTCGGGTAGCCGTGCCGCTCGGCCCAGCGCAGGTACATCCGCATCAGCATCTCGGCGAAGTCCGCGGCGTCGACGCCGCCGGCTCCGGACCGGATCGTGACGACGGCCTCCCGCTCGTCGTACTCGCCGTTGAGCAGGGTGCGGACCTCGAGCTCCCCGAGGGTCTTCTTCAGCTCGACGAGCTCGCGCTCGGCCTCGGCCAGGGTCTCCGGGTCGCCGCCGTCCTCGGTCGCCATCTCGACCAGCGTCTCGAGGTCGTCGACGCGGTTGTCCATGTTGACCACGCGCTCGAGCTCGGTGTTGGCCCGGGACAGCGAGGAGGTGATCTGCTGGGCCTTCTCCTGGTCGTCCCACAGGTCCGGCACGGACGCCTGGGCCTCGAGGTCGGTGATCTGCGCCCGGAGGGCTTCGAGGTTGGTCACCTCGCGCACGGAATCCATCGTCGCGCGCAGGGTCTTGATCTCTTCGGGGAAGTCGACAGCCACGATGGGTCAGCCTACGGCAGACGGCAGAGCGATCCGGACCCGTCGGGGTGCCGGCGAGGTGCCGGCCGCCGGGCGTGGGGTCAGGCGGTGTCTCTGAGGTTGAGCTGCCACGGCAGGCGCAGGACGCGGCCGGGCAGGTCGGGGTCGTCGATGCGGGAGAACAGCGCGTGCACGACCGACGTGAAGTCCAGCTGGGCGGTGCCGACGCTGGTCAACGGCGGAGAGCTGACCTCGGCCTCGGCGGTGTTCCCCGTCCCGATCACGGCGAGGTCGTCCGGCACCCACAGCCCGCACGCGTGTGAGACCTGGATGGCTGCCAGCGCCGAGCGGTCCGACTCGGCGATCAGCGCGTCCGGCGGCTGCGGCAGCGACAGCAGCTCGCGGACGGTGGCCATCGCCTCCTGCCGGTACGAAGCGCCAGCACGCACCAGCTCGGGGTGGAGCTCCTGGCCGGTCGCGCGCAGTCCGTCCTTGAACCCCCGGAACCGCTCCTGGGTGCCGCGGTGCACCGCGTCGCCATGGTGCAGATAGGCGATGCGCCGGCGGCCCTGCTCCACCAGGTGCCGGGTGGCCTGCGCGACCGCCCGGCGCTCATGTCGTCGCACCACGTCGAACCCGTCCGGGGCGCGGTGCTCGTCGAAGACGACCACCGCGTCGACTGCCGCCTTGACGTTCTCCAGGGTGCGCGGGTCGGTCAGACCCCCGGTGACGATCACGCCGTCGACGTAGCCGAACTCCAGGATGCGCAGCGACTGCTCAGCCCGCTCGGGTCGCCGGACCGGGATGCCCACCACCGAGTACCCCCGCTCGGCCAACGTCTCCTCGCACTGGGTGATCAACGCATCCAGCCACGGGCCGACCGGCGGGCAGTACGCCACGGCAACGAGCTCGGTCCGCTGTCGACGCAGGGCGCGAACCGCGGCGTCGCCCCGGTAGCCGAGGCTCTCCGCGACAGCTACCACCCTGGCGAGGGTGGGAGCCGGCAGTCGCCGCTCACGGTCGGAGCGGCCGTTCAGGGCGGACGACGCGGTGGCTACCGACACCCCGGCCCGCCGGGCGACCTGCTCCAAGGTGATCCGAAGCGAGGCGGCGACCGGCATGGTGAAAGCATTCACCACCGTCGTTTCGACTGTCAACGAGTGCCAAGAGGTGCCGTTGCCTGCGGTCGGTCGCCGTACCTGCCCATGGTCGCGTGTGGCGTCGGGTCGCTGAGTGACCCCAGCGGCCGCTGCTGCTCGGTGCCTGGCGGCGCGGTGACACCAGGGCCGGTGCCGGGGACGCTCGGCCGGGACCAGTGCCGAATCATTCCCCACCGCAGCGGACCTCGCGACGAGTATGTGAAAAACATACACCCGACGTCGTGTGAAATGTCAATTATTGACGAGCACGTGACCTCGCCGCTACGTTCCGGGAATGACCGAACCTCGAAACATCACGCGCAGGACCCTGATCGTCGCCTCGGCCGCAGTCGCCACCGGAGTGGGGGTGGTGGGACTGGGAGCTCAGCCGGCGTACGCCCTGGACAAGAGCAGGCGGACGGACTTCGCGGTGTGGGACCCGATCACCGACGCCTCCACCACAGCCCTGACCCCGAAGCGGGTCACCATGCACATCGCGGTCAGCACCAGTGCTGACATCTACGGCCCGAACAAGGGCTCCGGTGGTTCGTACGCGCACTTCTACAACCCGCGCTCGAACCAGGCCCGCCAGCACCAGTACATGGACCGACGGGCCGCCGCCGACCTCAACGGCAACGACAAGACGATCTCCGTCGAGCACCAGGGCATGCCCGGCGACTCCATGACGAACAACCAGCTGACCAACCTCGCCAAGATCTTCGCCTGGGCGCACGTGTACTGCGGCGTGCCCAACCGGATCGCCACCGTCGGGAACACCAACGGCCTGGCCTGGCACCGGCTCGGCATCGACGGCAACTTCGGCACCTACAACCCCAACAACCGCAAGACCTGGTGCCGCGACCAGACCGGCGAGGTGTGGTCCAGCGCCTCCGGCAAGACCTGCCCGACCAACAACTTCATCGACCAGATCCCCGAGGTGTACGACCGCGCCCAGACCTGGATCAACTTCTACCGCAACCCCCCGTGCCAGACCACGGGACAAGGAGCTCAGGGCGCGATCTGCCCCGTGTGAGCCTCGGCCGGGACCCGTGGCCCACCGTGGCTGCCCGCTCAGGCAACCACGACCGGGCCGCTCGACCGGCGCGAGAGCCGAATCTGGGCACAATCCGCCCGGATTCGGCTCTCGTGCCGGTCGAGTCTCCCCAACGTCGTGGGTCGCCGGCGCCGGACCCGGTCACCCTGCGCCACCAGGCTCGCCGGTGGACTAGTCCTCGCCTCGGACGAAACGCGCGTCGGAGCTGTCCGGCGGCGGCACGGGGGGCGACGGCCGGGTCCCGCCGGTGACCACGGCAGGGTTGAGCGGGATGCGCACCCCGCCGGTCTTGCCTCCCACGATGATGATCGAGGTCTCCTCGCCCGGGGCGTGGCTCCTGGCCTGCCGGGCACCCTGAGCGGCGTGGGTCAGTAGCGTCTCGAGTACGGGCCGCTCCTCGTGCGGCAGGCTCTCGAAGAGGTCCTGCAGCTTCGCCTGGACGGCATCGACGCTCGCCGGGGTCAGCTCAACGTGGTTCATCCTCGCCTCCTGCAGTCCATCCACGGGCGGGACCCTTGACCCCTCCCCCCCGCGAAGTCTCCTCCCGCGCCCGGGTCGAGGCAATGGGCCGTTCGGCTGCGGTTCCCGCTGCCAGTCGAGGGGCGGTCCAAGCCAGCTGGGTCCGCAGCGCTCAGCTGACGGTGGCCCGGGCGCGTGCCTCCACGGTGATCGTCACCGACCCGCCGAGAGCCGCCAGGATTCCGCCGGTGAACGGAAGCTCCGCATCTCCCTGCAGGACCACGATGGCCGTGTGGCCGTCGCTGGTCCCGGTCCCCGCGACGGTGCGCCACGAGGTAATCCCCGCCGGTCGGTCCCGAGTGGCCAGGTACCGGGAGGCAGCCTCGCGCACGGTGGTCGAGCTCACGGTCAGGGATGACCCCACCCCGTGGCGGTAGACGGTGGCGGCGTCCAGCGCATCCGCGGCATCGAGCGCGCTGGCATCCGCTGCATCGAGCAGCCGGGTCCGGGCGATCTGGGCGGCCGTCAGGTCGACACCGCCGAGCATCAGGACGAGGGCGATCCCGAAGAGGCCGATGATGAGCACCGAGATCTGTCCGCGATCCCGGTTCCTGATCGTGATCGGGTTGATCCCTGTCCCTGGAAGCATCTCCGGCACGTCGTCACCGACCCGCAAACCGGTCGACCACGGCGACGTGGGTGGCGCTGACGGGGACCGTCGCGGGAAGCGCGTCAGCCAGGAAGTCCGGCATGAGCGGTAGGTCTACGGTGATCGTCGCCCGGGAGGACACCTTGCCCTCCGAGCGCAGGCAGGGGTTACCGTCGCAGGACACGAGAAGACGTCCGGAGTCGGCGAACCCGTAGTCCTCGAAGGCGATGGCTGCCGCCGCGTTGGCGCGCCGGCTTGCCTCGCTCTCGACGGCCGATGTGGTGAATGCGCGTCCCGCCTCTCTCGCCGCTGCTGAGGCCGAGAAGGCCGCCGCCTGGACTCGTCCCACCAGCATCACCAGATAGATCAGCGGCACCAGGAGGAGAACGGCCAGGAACACGAACTCCACGATGGCGCGTCCGGCCTCGCGACTCGCGAGGCGGCGTCGCGACCGGCGAACCATGGAGCGGGTCGACTGGATCACTGTGTCTCCAGAAAAGCTCGACCGGTGGCGCTCAGCGCTCCGGTCGGACCGAGCAATCCGACCACCGGCATCGGGGCGCGGACCGTGACCTCGACGACGCGCACCCCGGCCGAGGTTGTCGCGATGTCGACGTGGATTTCGCGGGCGTAGGCCGGAGACAGCCCGCGAGTCACCAGGTCGCTGGTACGGGCAGCCCCGTCGGCGAGCGATGCATCGGCACGCGCTGCCAGGCGGGCACCCTCCGAGGCGCATGAGGTCAGGGTATTGCGCACGTAGAGAACGAGCCCCAGTTGAAAGACCCCCATCGCCAGGGCCAGTACCAAGCCAGAGACCAGAACGAACTCAGCGACGGCTGAGCCGTCGTGACGTGGTCGCCGAGCCGCTTCAGGCCGGCCTCCTGCCCGTCCGTGCATGGTGTCTCAGGGCCCGCTGACGCTACTCAGCGCGTCCCGGAACAGCTGGACCAGCGCTGGCCCGGCAAACAGCCACAGGGCTGAGACCAGTCCGGCCGTCATCACGGTGATCAACACCCATCCGGGAACGTCCCCGCGGTCCCTCCTCCAGCCCAGCCACCCACGACGCCTCACTCTCGATGTCATGGTCTTACCCCCTTGGTTGTCGGTTGTGTCGGATCAGATCGAGAATCGAAGGAACGCGAAACCGGGGTAGATGGCGAAGAGAATCGTGACGGGAAGGACCAGGAAGACGACGGGCACCATCATGGCGATCTCCTTCTTGCCTCCCGACTCCATCACCGCCCGGCGTCCTGCTTCGCGGACGTCCTGTGCCTGCGCACGAAGCACGTCGGCGAGCGGCGTACCCCGCTCGACAGCGACCACGATGCCGTCGACAAACCGAGCGAGACTGACGACACCTGTTCGGTCAGAAAGTCCTTGGAGTGCAGCGGGCAAACTCGACCCGGCCCGGGCGTCCGCGAGGCAGGTGCTCAGTTCTCGTGAGAGCTCACCATGGGAAAGGCGGCACACGCGCTCCAGGGCAGCGGTGGCCCCTTCCCCAGCGTTTACGGCGAGTGCCAGCAGTTCGGCCACGGTGGGAAACTCCGCGAGCATGTGCCGCTCACGTTGGTTCGCCGTGTGGTTCAGCCATTGATCTCTTGCCACGATGCCCGCGCCGACCAGGCTTCCGATCATCAGCACCACCGGAACGGCTGGGGTGTTACGTGCGGTCATCGACAGTGCGCCCAAGACCATCCCCAGAACCCCGGCGGCCGCGCCCCAGATCACCTGCTCCGCGCGGAACCTCTCGACATCGGGTGGTCGGCCAGCCCGAAGCAGTCGTCGACGAACGGAGGGGGCGCCCCCGAGTACGCGTTCCATACCGGTAGCAAGCCTGGCCAGGAGCGGCCCGAGCACGTGCGAGATCGGTAGCGACCCCACCCCGTGGAAGTCCCCGGTCGCCAGCAGACGCGACGGGCGCGCCGCATCGCGAAGGTACGGCGCCAGCCGATCCGTCAGCGACGTCCTACGGCTACGAAGCGCCGCGGCCGCCAAGGCGACACCCGCCGCAAACATCAGGCCGACGATTGCTCCGGACCAGCTCCAGCCGGACCATCGGAAGGTGCCCACCCAGGTCATCGCAAGACCCGCGGATCCTCGGGCAGCCGACCGATCCGCACCATCAACCGGTATGCCGCCACGGTGACCGCCGCCCCGATCGCCAGCACGAGCACACCTCCCGGCGAGCTGAATGCGCGCAACGACTCCTTCTGCAGAGAGAGCATGGCGAGGACGACCCAGGGGGCGGCCGTCGCCAGCCGGGCCGCGTTGACGGTCCATCCCTGTCTGGTCTCCAGTTCCGCTCGCGTTCGGGCGTCATCTCGCAAGAACGTACTGAGCGTCCGGAGCAAACGGCCGAGGTCGCTGCCGCCGACCTCCCGCGCGATTCGCAGAGACTCGATCAGACGGTCTGCGACGGGGTCGCTCAGGCGATCCTTGAGGCGGTCAAGACAGTCGTGGAACCGTCCGGACGTCCGGTAGTCCTCGGCGAAGGCCGCGAAGGCTGGCCGCAGCTCTTCCGGCCCGCGGATAGCGAGCTGGGACAGCGCCTCCGGAAGCGCCAGGCCAGCTCGCACCGCCGACCCGAGGTTGTCCACGGCATCTGGCCACAGGTCGCGCAGCTGGGCCCGTCGTCGCCGGGCCCGCATCCGCACCAGAGCCAAAGGACCATAGCCGGCCATCGTGGCGAAGCAGACCGTGACGGGCAGTACCCGGGCGCTCGCCTGAACCAGCGCGAACGCGCTGGCAAAGGCGAGCAGACAGGCCGTGGCCAGACTCCCCGGCGAGATGCCGACGAAGCCTGCTTGAACCAGTTCCTCCCTCAGCCGCACCCCGACCGTCACCTTCGGGGAGGAGCCCGCTGAATCCTCAGCCGGCCAGAAGGACCACCAGATGCAAAAGAGCCCAGTGCCCAGGACAGCCCCGATGATCAGCGGCAACATCAGGACTCTTGGGAGAGCAGGGCAGGAAGGTCATAGTTCGCCCGCTCGAAACGCTCGGGGTGGGGCGGATACCCGTCGGCGCGGCACAGTCGACCACCGCGAGTGACGAAGATGTCAGCAGCCTCGATGACGTCGCCCTCGACGCGACCTGGGACGGCCACGATCTCACGGACCCGACGGACACCATCGCGTTCCAGCGCCTGGTGAACCACGATGTCGATCGACGACGCCACCGTCGGGACGACGAAGCTGGAACCGATGTTCGCACCGGCAAGCAGCGGAAGGGTGCACATCTTGATGATCGCCTCCCTGGCGGAGTTGGCGTGCACCGTGCACATCCCCGGCAGGCCCGAGTTGAGCGCGATGAGCAGGTCGAGCGACTCGGCCTGACGCACCTCGCCGACGATGATCCGCGTTGGTCGCATCCGCAGAGCCTCCTTCACGAGTCGGCGGAGCGGCACTTCGCCCGTGCCCTCGAGGCTGGACTGCCGGCACTGCAGACCGGCCACGTCACGAAGGGGGATCTTGAGCTCGAACACCTCCTCGCAGGTGACGACCCTCTCCTGGGCCGGGATCGCGGCCGCGAGGCAATTGAGGAGGGTGGTCTTGCCAGTCTGAGTGCCTCCGGCCACGAGGATGTTCAGGCCGGCCACCACGGATGCCTCCAGGAACCGCGCCGCCTGCTGGGTCAGCGTGCCGAGCCGCACCAGATCGTCGAGGTGGTCCGCCCGCACCACGAACTTTCGGATGTTCACGTACCAGTGGTCCTTGGTGATGTCGGGAATCACCACGTGCAGCCGCGAGCCGTCAGCAAGGGTCGCATCGACGAAGGGCGACGACAGGTCCACGCGCCGCCCGGAGCTGCGGAGCATCCGCTCAACAAGGTCACGGATCTCGTCAGCCGTGAGAATCGTCGTGGTCAGTTCGGCGACTCCACCTCGGGCCACGAATACCTTGCTGGGCTCGTTGATCCAGATCTCCTCGATCGTGGGGTCGTCGAAGTACCGTTGCAACGGTCCGTACCCGGCCACGACGTCAAAGATCGACTTCACCGCGGCGTCAATGTTGCTCAGGGCAGGCAGCCCCCCGAGCACTGAGCGTTCGTCGTAGTCAGACACCGCGTCGCGGACCAGACGGTCGATCTCGATCGCGTGTCGACGAGGATCCAGTCCCGACCGTCGAATCAGCTCGCGGACCTCACCCTCGACCTGCCGGACCGCTTCGGACATGTTCGGCACTCTCCCCGTGGCCGCGTTCTGGTTCCCTGAGACCAGCATGCTGGACCTGGCCTGAGTCCGCACACTCAAGCGACCGGCCCTGTGGACAAGTGCCCGAACCACGTGAGCACACCGGCTGGAATGGGGCCATGGCCCAGGAACGCATCTCGCTGAGACTTACCGTGGTCGATGCCTGCGACGGGCATCGGGTCGAGGACGTGCTGATCGACGCGCTTCCAGGCAGCACCGCCGAAGATCTCGGCGAGGCGCTGAGAAGAAAGCTGGGCATTGCTTCGACCGGCGAGAACCCCGCGTCGGACCTCACCGTCGACGGTGCACCCCTGGCCAGGGACCAGATGATCGGCTCCCCACCCCTGCTCGACGGCGCGGTGATCCTCATGGGGCCTGGGCAGCCAAGTCACGAACCTCACCTCGTCGGGATGGAACTCCATGTGGTCTCCGGTCCCGATGCCGGGCAGATCCTTCACCTGTCGCCCGGCGAGCACCTCCTGGGCCGCTGTGTGGACGCGCACCTGAGACTCGAGGATGAGGACGTCTCCCGAGCCCACGCCCTGGTCGTGGTCCACCCGACCCAGGTGACGGTGACGGACCTCGACTCCACGAACGGCGTCTTGCTCGACGGGCGGCCCCTTGACCGGACGACCATCCTGACGACGTCGAGCGTGCTGCAACTGGGGCAGTCGAGCCTTCGCCTGCGCCTGCCGACCGACTCCCTCGCCTCGGTACGGCCGGACGGGTCCGGGCACCTGCTCGTCAACCGCCGCCCTCGCGTTGTGGGTCCAGACCGCGCCGTCGTGGTGCGATTCCCGCACGACTGCCCCCCTGTGACGAGGTCACGGCTGAATGCGGCAGCCGTCCTCGTTCCTCTCCTCCTGTCGGGCATGCTGGCAGCGGTCCTTCGGTCGCCGACGATGCTGTTGTTCGGGCTGATGAGTCCGGTGCTGCTGGTGACGACCTGGGCCACGGAACGCCGGGGCGCCGGCAGTCGACGCCGCGCCGCGCAAGCCGAACACCGCGACGCGCTCGCTTTTTCGAAGGCCCAACTCCGCGACGCCCTCCACGCCGAGCGGAAGGACCTGGAACGTCGACATCCAGACCCTGCCCTCGTGCTGTGCGTCGCGAACGGGCCCCAGCATCGACTGTGGGAGCGCCGAACGGACGACCCAGACGCCTTGGTGCTGCGGCTCGGAACCGGGAGCCTGCCGTCAGCAACCCGCGTCGTGGGTGAGACCGCCCCCGACGCGTCGTCGCTCGAGGATGTCCCCGTCACCGTGGCCCTGAGGGACGTTGGAGTGTTGGGAGTCGCCGGACCACGGGCGCAGAGCATTGCCATCGCCAGGTCCGCCCTGGGGCAGCTGGTCACCTGGCATTCGCCTCTCGACCTCCAGGTGGCGCTTCTGGTGGACGATCCCATCCACAGCAGCGACTGGACGTGGGCGAGCCTCCTGCCCCACCTCCGCGGCGAGTCCCCCGGCCGCCAGTGGGTCGGTGTCCTTGACGCCCCTGAGGCCACCGACTCGATCGCCGCGGTGGTTGCGGCCGTGGCCCGAGTGGTCGCGGACAGGGCAGCCGCTCGCGATCGCGGTGGCCCCGCCGCGCAGGGCCCGGATCTGGTGGTCGTTCTCGATGGCGCGGAACGACTGCGCGGCATTCGGGGGCTCAGCGGGATCCTCGAGCGTGGCCCTGCGGTGGGAGTCCATGCGATCGCCGTGGAGACCAGTCGGGAGCGGTTGCCGGTCGAGACCGGATGCGTGGTTGACGCCACCCGCCCGGGCGGGGTGACGCTTCACGTGCGCGAACACGAGTCGGACCAGCGGATCGTCCCGGACGCACCTCAAGCCCGGTGGGCGGTACGCCTTGGCAGGGCCCTCGCTCCGCTCAGGGATGCCACCCCCGGATCAGTCGGTGACGACCTCCCCGACTCGGTCAATCTGTTGGATCTGCTCGGCCAGCCGGGACTGCAAGGGGAAACCGTGGCGGCTGGATGGCGCGTCCAACCCCGGAGCACCGTGGTCCCGTTGGGGATGGGTCCGGTTGGTCCCATACTGCTTGACCTGCAGCGTGATGGACCTCATGCGCTCGTGAGCGGGACGACCGGGTCGGGCAAGTCGGAGCTGCTTCAGAGCATGATCGCCTCACTCTCACTCGCCAACCGCCCCGATGAGATGACCTTCGTCCTCATCGACTACAAGGGAGGGTCCGCGTTCCGCCAGTGTGCCCGGTTGCCCCACACACTCGGCGTCGTCACCGACCTTGACGCACATCTGACGGCGCGGGCACTCAGCTCTCTCGGCGCTGAGCTTCGCCGGCGAGAGCGGCTGCTGGCCGAGGCGGGGGCGGTCAGTCTGACCGACTACCAGGCGAACTCCAACGGTCCGACGATTGCGAGGCTGATCCTCGTGGTCGACGAGTTCCGGCTCCTGGTGGAGGAGCTCCCCGAATTCGTCCAAGCGCTGGTCCGCATCGCCGCCATCGGCCGCTCCCTCGGTGTCCACCTGATCCTGGCAACCCAGCGGCCCGGCGGCGTCGTGTCAGCCGACATGCGAGCCAACGTGGGCCTCCGAATCTCCCTGCGGGTGCAAGATCGGCTGGACTCGTTGGACGTCGTGGAGGCTCCCGACGCCGCCGCAATCCCCGAACGTACCCCCGGTCGGGCGTTCGTGCGTAGCGCTTCAACCCCCCTGACCCAGTTCCAGACCGCGCGGGTTTCCGGCACCGAGCGGCAGCGAGCCCGGGTTGCCGTCGCGCTGCGGCCCTTGGCCGCACTGTCCCAGGCACCGATCTTCGACGACCCTCCAGGACCGGACGCCGTCGAGCACGCACCCGATCTGGATCGGATCATCGCCGCCACCGGCGACGCCGTGGCCTTGCTGGGGGTGCCCCCGGTGCCTGCTCCATGGCTGGCGCCGCTGCCCGACGTGGTGCATTTCGACTCACTCGACCCACCCGGTCCGCCCGCCCCGGGCCGCCCGAAGATCCCCCTTGGTCTGCGGGACGACCCCGAGCATCAACGTCAGGGATGTCAGGTCTGGGACCTTCACCACGACGGTCATCTGGGGATTACCGGCGGTCCACGAACGGGACGAACCACGGCACTACGAACCGTCGCCGGGGCTCTGGCCTCGTTCCTCGGCCCGGATGAGATGCACGTGTTTGTGTTTCACACTGGGGGGCTCTCTGCCCTGAGCCAGCTTCCGCATACCGCTGCAGTGGCCGGCCGCGACGACCTGGAGCACGCCGTGGACGTGATCCGCGTCCTGACCGAGTTGGTCCGGGTCCGGAGGTCGCGCGCTGCACGCGGTGATGCCGACGTCACCGAGCCGCCCGAGCAGGCGCACGGTGACTCCCATGCATCCTTGCCGTGGCTGGTGCTGCTCATCGATGAGTGGGAGTCGTTCATCGAGGGGCTCATGGCGGTCGAGCATGGGCGCCCGGTTCAGGACCTGATGGCGCTGATGAGAGACGGTGCGTCCTCGGGAGTGCGGGCTGCCGCGACAGGCGAGCGCGCGCTGGTGGCCGGTCAGTTCTGTGGCCTCTTCTCCACTCGACTCGCCCTGAAGTTCAGCGATCCGCTGCACCTGGCACTGGCCGGGGTCCCGACCAAGGCCGTACCCGCGCACCAGCCCCCCGGTCGCGTCATCAACCTCGCCGACCATCGCGAGACGCAGCTGGCGATCCTTGGGGAGGACGCGAGCGCCGCCGCCCAGGCGGCTGCCCTCGCTCGACTCGGTCGGATAGCAGCGGCACGACGGGTACACGCCGACCCGGCCAGCCTCCCCGCGCCGGTGAAGCCACTTCCTCGAGTCGTGAGCCTTGAGGATCTCAAACCCGTTCGCCTCGGTCCAGGCCGAGTGGCGATCGGTGTCCGCGCCGGCGACCTGACTCCCGTCGGCTTCGACCTGGCTGATGGACGGCGACGGTTCCTGATCGTCGGCCCAGCTGAGAGCGGCCGAACCACCGCGCTGGTCACGGCAGCGCAGTCGATCTCGGTGTCGAATCACCCGACGGCATTCGTCGGAGGCACGGGCCCTGTCACCCTGGAGCTGCCACCCCTGGTGTTTCGGATCGGACCGGATGATGACGAGGAACTCGTCAGCCTGCGTCGGCGGCACCCCGACCTCGCCGTCCTCGTTGATGATCTCGACCGGGTCGTCGGAGCTCGCATCGAGCCCGTCCTTCGCGAGATCACGCGGCTGGTCGACCAGGACGAGGGGCTGGTGGTCGCCGCCACCTGCCCAGCGGCCGTCTCCGGCTTCCAGCCCGGTTTGCCCACCGACCTCCACCGAGCGCAGCGAGGGCTGTGGCTGTGCCCCAGTCCGAACGACGGTGATGTGCTCGGCATCCGGGCCACCAGGGACACCGAGCGCATCCCGGGCCGCGGGATCCTCGTGGCCGATGGGCATCAGGAACGGATTCAGGTCGCCCGGTGCCCGTGAGCTCGTCAGTCGATCCTGCTGTGGTCGCTTCGGTCGGGGCCTGAGATCCGGAGAATGCCCACACGACTAGCGCATTTCGGCCCAGAGGCCCCATCTCGCCGGGGCACGCGAACAGTGGGTCGGACGCATCTTGACGTCACCCCGAGGTCGGAGTATCGCTGAGGCGAAGGACTTTTCGCGGGTCAGGAGAAGACCATGAGCGCGACCGGACTGCGGCCACCTGCGGTACTGGACCGGCTGCTGGCGGCGATGAACAGTCACGACCCCGAGGCGATGGTCGCGTGCTTCGCTGCGGACTATCTCAGCCAGGCCCCGGCCCATCCGCTTCGGGAGTTCCGCGGCAACGACCAGGTCCGGAGGAACTGGGGCCAGATCTACGCCACGGTCCATAACCTCACCGCCGAGGTCCTCCAGAGCAGCTTCGACGGCTCCCGGCTGTGGACCGAGTGGGACATCCGCGGCACCCGCACCGACGGCGTCCCGTTCGCGATGAGCGGGGTGATGATCCTGGGCATCGCCGACGACACCATCACCTCGGCGCGGCTCTACCTCGAACCGGTGGAGGAGAGCAGCGGTGACGTCGAGTCGCAGGTGCGCCGGCTGACCACGAGCCAGTCTGATGCGCAGGCGTGAGGTCCAGCGGTCACTATCGGCCAGGAACCCACGGGTGATGCTCTCACCGACCGGCGTCAGCCGGCACTCGACGCCTCGACCCGCTGTTTGAGCCCTTCGACGAACTGGCGGAACGACGGGCCGAGGTCGGGGATCGACCTGAAGATCATCCCGGCCATCGGCCCGGTGTACTCCTCGCGCATGGTGACCCGGGTGCCGGATCCCTCCGGGGCGAGGGTGTAGGTGCGCTGGCCGGTGAACAGGCCCAGCGGCATCCCGCCGCGGAAGACCATGAGGTGCGGTTGGTCCAGCGTCGTCACGGTGACCGGGAAGGCCCGACCCGGGTTGGCCTCGACGGTGAGCGAGATCTTCTCGCCTACGGCCACCCGCCCCTGCACCTTGATGACGCCGGAGTCCCAGTCCGGCCAGGTGGCGGCGTCGGTCAGGACCGGCCACACCCGCTCCGGGGTGGCCTCGATGAGCGAGCTGGCTTCGTAGGCCCGCATGCCGGTCAGCCGCCGTGCCCGTAGGAGCCGACCAGGCTCGCCTCGATGGCGGCCGGCTGCTCCGCGCACCGGTCGCCCAGCTCGCGCTGGAAGTCGGCGAACGCGGGCAGCCCGCCGAGCGGGTTCTCCCCGTCGAGCACCTCCGCGACGTGGACGAAGCTCACCCCGTCCGCCAGGCGGTAGGTCGCGTACCGGAAGTCGCCCGGGTCGGCCTCGGCGAGCGCCGCGTAGACGCCTTCGACCACCCGGACGTTCTCCTCCGCGGCCTCGGGACGGGTGCGGTACCTGACGACGACCGTGCTGCCCATGGGACTCCAACCGGTGAGGCCATGGCGGCGACGGGCCGCGCGTGGCGTGTCCTCGCATCCTCGCACGCGCTGCGCCGGCGTTGCCTGATCGGCCTCCCGACCACCCTGCTCAGATCGTGAAGACGACCTTGCCGAAGAGGTCGCCGTCGGCCATCCGGGCGAACCCGTCCCGGGCCTTCGCCAGCGGCATCACCGAGTCGATCACCGGCTGGATCCGTTGCTGCGTCACGAACTTCGCCAGCAGCTCCAGCTCCTGGCGGGTACCCATCGTCGAGCCGAGCACCCGCAGCTGCCGGAAGAAGATCTTGGTCAGCTCCGCCTTCTTCGGCGCGTCACCCGAGGTGGCCCCGCAGATGACGATGCTCCCGCCGGGGTTGAGCGAGTTGACCGAGTGGGACCAGGTCGCCGCGCCGACCGTCTCCATGACCGCGTCGACCCGCTCCGGGAGCCGCTCCCCCGAGCCGAACGTCCGGTCCGCCCCGATCTCCAGCGCCTTGGCGGCCTTGGCCTCGTCGCGCGTGGTCACCCACATCCGGTAGCCGGCCGCCTCCCCGAGCTGGATCAGTGCCGTCGCGACGCCGCCGCCGGCTCCCTGGACGAGCACCGTCGAGCCCGGCGCGACACCCGCGTTGGTGAAGAGCATCCGGTATGCCGTGAGCCACGCCGTCGACAGGCAGGCAGCGGTCTCCCAGGACATCCCCTCCGGCTTGGGGACGAGGTTCGAGGTCGGCACTGCGACCTGCTCGGCCAGCGTGCCGTCGTACAGCTCCGACAGCAGGGTCCGCTTCGGGTCGAGGGTCTCGTCCCCGGTCCAGCCCGGGCTGGGCACCACCGCGTGGACGATGACCTCGTTGCCTTCCGGGTCCACCCCCGCGCCGTCGCAGCCGAGGATCATCGGCAGCCGGTCGGCGGGCAGACCCACCCCGCGCAGGGACCACACGTCGTGATGGTTGAGCCCGGCGGTCCGCAGCGAGACCGTGGTCCAGCCCGGGCGGGCCTGCGGCTCGGGTCGGTCGGCGACCTCGAGGCCGCTCAGCGGGTCGTCGGGGTCGATTCGGGCGGCGTAGGCGGCGAGCATCCGCTCACCCTACTGAGCGCCTCGTCGGCTGGGCGCCGTGGATGATCCGGGTCATCCGGCGGGACAGCTGGTAGCGCCCCCACAGTCCCATCCTCAGGCCGAGCCGGACCGGCGCCCAGGCCGGGCCGGCATACCGGCGGGAGAGGTAGCGGTAGGCGCTGTCGTGGTGGGCCTTGGACATCTTCGCCAGATGACGCGAGGTGGAGTGGCCGCCGTGGTGCTCGACCACGGCATCCGGGGCGTAGACGACATCCCAGCCGGCCTTGCCGAGCCGTTCGCACAGGTCGGTGTCCTCGAAGTACATGAAGTAGCCCTCGTCGAAGCCGCCGACCTCCTCGAAGGCCGCGCGTCGGACCAGCATGCAGGCACCGGACAGCCAGCCGGTGGTGCCCTCGTGCGGCTCCTCGCGCTCGCGCCGGTAGCCCGCGGTCCACGGGTTGCTCGGCCAGATCCAGCCGAACAGCGCATGCCCGATCCCGCGCCCGAGCGACGGCAGCTCCCGGGCCGACGGGTACAGCCGGCCATCGGTGGTGAGGATCCGGGGGCCGAGCACGCCCGCCCGCGGCCACCGCTCGGCGGCGGCGAGGAGCAGGTCGATCGCCCCGGGCCGGAAGGTGAGGTCGGAGTTGGCGATGAGCACCCACGGCTCGCTCGACCCGGCGACGCCGACGTTGGCGCCGCCGCCGTACCCGAGGTTGCTCCCGGGCTGGCGGAGGGTCAGCTCGGGGTGCTGCGCCGCGTACTCCACCGTCCCGTCGGTCGAGCCGTTGTCGACCACGGTCACCGGGACCGGTCGTGCCGAGGCGGCGGCCAGCGACTCGACCATCTCCGCGAGGAGCTCGCCCGCGAAGTAGGTGACCACGACGAGGCGCACGGACGTCGCCTCCGGCTGGGGAACGGCGCTCATCGGGCCACCACCGTCTCGAAGACGGCCCGGTGCGCCGCCGCCGAAGCCTGCCAGGTGAACCGGGCGGCCCGGTCGATGCCCGCACCCGCCAGCCGCCGGCGGCGCTCGGGGTCCGCGAGCAGGGCGGCGAGCGCCTCGGCGATGTCCGCCGCGTCGGGGCTGGCCGCATAGGCCACCGCGTCACCGCCGACCTCCGGCAGGGACAGCATCGGGGTCGTCAGCACGGCCGCGCCGCACGCCATCGCCTCGAGGACGGGCAGCCCGAACCCCTCCCCGAACGCCGGGTAGGCGACGACCTCGGCCCCGCCCAGCAGCGCCGGCACCATCGCGTCGGGGACGAACCCGGGGCGCAGCACGGTCAGGTTCTGCGGGACCGCAGCCAGCGCCGCCTCGATCCCGTCGTCCCACCCCGCTCCCCCGGCCAGCACCAGCACCGGCGGCGTCAGCAGCTCGCGGCACGCCGCGGCATAACCGCGGATCAGCGCCGGCACGTTCTTGCGCGGCTCCAGGGTGCCCAGGAAGGCGAGGTATGAGGCGTCCTGCTCCAACCCGAGCCAGGCCCGGACCGTGACGACCTCGTCGTGCGTGGGGGGCCGAAACCGCTCGTGGTCGACCCCGTGCGGCACGACCGTCAGCCGGTCCGGCCGGGCGCCGGCGTGGCGGACCAGCTCGTCCTTGGTCGACTGGCTCGGGACCACCAGGGCATCAGCGCGCCTGGCGGCCAGACGGGTCCAGCCGGAGAAGAACCGGGCCTTGATCCCGAGATGGAGCTCGGGATGGCTGAAGAAGGTGGCGTCGTGCAGGGTGACGACCGTCTTGCGGCTGCGCCCGAGGCTGGAGATGAGCGGGAGGGTGTAGTGCGGGGAGAGGATCACGTCGGGGGCGACGGCTCGCGCGATCAACGGCAGGCCGACCTGCTCCCAGACCAGGCGAGGGGCGGCGCGGGCCGTCCAACCCGGCGATG
Source organism: uncultured Actinomycetota bacterium (assembly GCA_963845815.1). GTDB lineage: Bacteria > Actinomycetota > Actinomycetes > Actinomycetales > Dermatophilaceae > Lapillicoccus. Next base: position 175,178 of record CAWJTD010000005.1, on the reverse strand, counting down.
TGTGCACCTGGTCCTGGCCCACCAGGGCGGCATACAGCTCCCGGTCACGGGGCTGCGCGGCGACGTGGACCTCCAGCCCGAGACCCGGCAGCTGGGCCACCAGCTCGTCGACGTACCGACCCACGCCACCACGGTCCTGGGGCAGCGCGGTCGCGTCGATGAGCACGCGAAGCATCAGCAGCCTTTCGCTCGGGGGGTGCGGCAGAGCCAATCTAGTGCGGCCGCCGGGCGACCCGACGCCGTCCTCAGACCGAGGAGGGCACCGAGACCGTCGGGGTCAGGGCAACGACTCCGTCCTGGCGGACGCCGCCGAAGACGCGGAACGCGCGGGCCCGGTCGAGGCGATGCCATTCCGCGCCGACGGTGGGATGGACCGCTGCTGTCACGTGGTAGGTGTCCTCGGCGAACGGCAGCTCAGGCAGCTCGAACCGAACGGTCATCCGGCCGGTCAGCGGAGGCAGCGTGATCTCCAGCAGGTGCGTGTTCGTCCCAAAGGCCAGCAGGTCGGCATGGTTGGCGAGCGCGATGCCGACCGACCAGTCCTCCACCCGGTCCTGCGACTCGACGTCGACCTCGATGGTCAGCGGGTCCCCCGGCGACAAGCGGGGGGTCGCGGCGGCGTTCCCGTTGAGCCGGACCTCGGCGACCCGCGCCCGGACGGTCCCGCGGGCGGCGTTCTCGATGGACTGGGCCTGGGTCTGCTCGCTGTACAGGTCGCGCAGCAGCCGGACGCCCTCCACGGCCGTGCCGTTGAGCAGCATCTTTCCGTGGTCGAGCACGATCGACCGGTCGCACATCTCACGAACCGTGTCCAGGCCGTGGGTCACCAGCACGATGGTGCGACCGTCGGCCTGGAAGCTCCGGATCCGGTCGAGGCACTTGCGTTGGAACGGCTCGTCCCCGACGGCCAGCACCTCGTCGACCAGCAGGATGTCCGGATCGACGTGCACCGCCACGGCGAAGGCGAGCCGGACGTACTGCCCGGAGGAGTAGAACTTCACCTGGGTGTCGATCTTCTCGGGGATCTCCGAGAAGTCCACGATGTCGTCGAAGTACAGGTCGGTCTGGGACCGGCTCAGCCCCAGCAGCGAGGCGTTGAGGTAGACGTTCTCCCGGCCGGTGAGGTCCCCGTGGAAGCCCGCACCGAGCTCCAGCAGAGCCGCGATCCGCCCTCGGTGCAGCACCGTCCCGGAGCTCGGCCGGAGGATGCCGCCGATGAGCTTGAGCAGGGTCGACTTCCCCGAGCCGTTGTGCCCGATCAGGCCGACGGTGCTCCCGATGGGAATGTCGAAGGTGACGTCGTTGAGCGCCGTGAAGTGCTCGGTGTGCCGACGGGAACGCCCCGCGTTGACGAGCCGCTCCTTCAGGGACTTGTCCTTGCGGATCGTGAAGTCCTTGGTCACGTGGTCGACGCGAATGGCGACGTCGGACATCTCAGAGCTCCTGCGCGAAGTTGCCCTGCGCGCGATCAAAGATCCACATCGCGACCCAGAGGAGGACGAGGCTGAACAGGCCGAGCACGCCCAGCCGGAGGGCGAGGTCTCCGTCGTAGAAGAACGCCGACCCCTCCGGCGTGTGACCGGCGGGCCACAGAGCTCGCTGGAACGAGAGCACCACGTTCGTCATCGGGTTCGCCATGTAGACCTCGAACAGCCAGGTCAGCTGGTGGTTCTCGACGAGCTGGGTCCGGACCTTCGTCCAGTCGTAGACGATCGGCGTCATCCAGAACCACAGCAGCAGCCCGACCTCGACGAGGTACTCGACGTCGCGAAGGTAGACGTTGACGGCCCCGAGGACCAGTCCCATGGCGGTCGCGAAGATGACCAGGACGATCAGGGCCAGCGGGACGAGGTACAGGTCGTTCAGCGGCGGGAACTTCTGGGTGACGACGTAGGCCCCGAGGAGCACGACGACCTGCAGCATCGCGTTGATCAGGGCGGCGCCGACCACCGAGAGGGTCAACAGCTCCCGCGGGAAGTAGACCTTCTTCACCAGGGCCGCGTTGGAGACGATCGCCCCGGTTGCTCCCCCGATGACGTCGGTGAAGAGCGTCCACACGAGCAGGCCGGTGAAGAGGTAGACGCCGAAGTCCGGAATGGTCCGGCCCGCGCCGAGGAAGATCCCGATCGCCACGGCGTACACGAGCAGGTAGAGCAACGGTCGGATCAGGGTCCAGAAGAAGCCGAGCGCCGAGTCCTTGTACTTGACCTTCAGTTCCTTGACGATCAGGTTGCGCAGGAGGTCCCGGTAGCGCCACACCTCGGTCGTTCGGGCAACGAGACCGGTGGCCGCCATCCCTGAGGTCAGCTCCATCGACGCCACGTCCCGGGTCTGCCCAGCACCGAGCACAGGAGAGGAAGGAGTCATGGAGAAGGGGCCTCACAAGGAAAGGACGACGTGGATGGGGCTCCGCAGGGCAGAGACACACCCGTCGTCACAGGACCGGGACCCGACGAGTATCGCACGAGTGCCCCCGTTGACCCGCTCCCTCCTGTGCCCCGTCGGGTCCGGCCCACCGACAGCGCATGGCCTAGGCTCATCGATGGACAATGCGGCCCCGGCGCGACGGTGTACGCGACCCGGATGAGACGAGGAGACCAGATGGACGTGCTGGTGTGCGGTGCCCAGAAGCCGTTCGAGAGTGGTGGGGCCGAGCAGCACCAGGAGAACCTCGTCGACGCCTTCCGCGCCGCCGGCCACCAGGCCGAGCTGGTCAGGCTTCCCGTCGCCTGGGAGAAGGACCGCCTCTTCGACGCGCCCCTGGCGTGGCGGATGATCCCTGCGGACGCGGACCTCGTTGTGGCCACCAACTTCCCCTCGTACTACGTCCGCCATCCGCGCAAGGTCGTCTGGCTCTTCCACCAGCACCGGGGCGCCTACGAGCTCGCCGACGCGGACTTCTCGGACATCGGGATGGACGACGCCTCCTTCGAGACGCAGCGTCGCCTGGCGGAGTGGGACGCGCGGGCCCTCGGCGAAGCGGCCGCCCTGTTCACCACGTCCAAGACCGTGGCGGACCGCCTGGCCCGGTTCAACGGGATCACGGGTGAGCCGCTCTACCACCCGCCGCCCCTGGCCGACCGGCTCACCCCGGGTGAGACCGGCGACTACCTCTTCTGCGCGACCCGGCTGGAACACAACAAGCGGCCCGAGAAGGTGCTGCAGGCCGCACTCGGCTCCACCCGAGGTGTTCGTGCGGTGGTCGCCGGGCGCGGCACGCTGGCTGAACCCCTTCGTGCCCTCGCCGACTCAGGCACGGCGGGTCAGGTCGACCTGCTCGGGTTCGTCGACGACGACCGGCTGGTCGAGCTCTATCGCGGCGCCCTCGGCGTGGTCTACGCACCGGTGGACGAGGACTACGGCTATGCCACCCTCCAGGCGTTCCTGGCCGGGAAGCCGGTGATCACCTCGACCGACGCCGGCGGGGTCCTCGAGTTCGTCGAGGACGGCGTCACTGGGTTCGTCACGGACGGCAGCCCCGAGCAGCTCGCCGCCGCGGCGGACCGGCTGGCCGCGGATCCCGAGGCTGCCGCCGCGATGGGCGCCGAGGGGCGTCGACGGGTGGAGACCTGGGACTGGGAGAGCGTCGTCGCGCGGCTCATCGCCGGGGGCACCGGTGGCTGACACGCCACGACTGGCACTCGGGCTGGGCGTCGCGCCCTCGCCGGCCCTGATGTCCCTCGCGCGGGAGATCTCGCGCCGGGTCTTCGTCGCCGACCTCGGTGACTGCCCACCCAGCGACCCGGCACTGATCCGGGCGGAGTGGGACCGTCCGCCGGACGTCCGGTGGCTCGGACCTCAGGTGTGGTGGGTCGACCGCACGGATCAGATCCCCGAGATCAGCGCCACCCAACGCCCCGTGATGTTCCTCAGCGACAGCTCGGCCATCGCGCTGGCCGCCTCCCGCACGGGGGTGCAGGTCCGTCTCGTCCCCGGAGCTGACGCGGAGCCGGAGTCCTGCCCGGTCCCCCCTTTCGTCCGGGAACGACTGCGCCAGTACCGGGGACTGGGCGAGGGCCTGCTCGTCGAGGACGATGACCATGTCTGGCTGTGGAACGGCCGCACCGTCGTCGATGGCGCGCACACCGCCACCGGGCTGGCCGCGGCCGCGGCGGCCTACGTGCGCTCACCCCAGGCACTGGTCCGGGCGATGGCCTGGGGCTGCCCGGTGATCGCCACCGAGTCGGCCATCGCCGCCACGGGAGCCCAGGCCCCGCTCAATGTCCTGGCCTCGACCGCAGCGGACCCGCTCGAGCAGCTGCGAGACCTGGCGGCCGACCCCCGCCTCAGCGCACGCCTCAGCCGCGAGGGCCGCCGGCGGTACGAGTCGTCCCACAGCATCGGTCCAGCCGCCGACGCGGTCCTGTCGGCCCTCGGAGTGGCCGCGCGCTGGCACCCCTCCTCGCTGCTGCACCGGCTCAACGAGCTCGACGCGCGCCGGGGCGAGTCCCAGCGTGCTCGGGTTGCGGATATGGTCAGCGCCATCGTCGACTGGGAGGAGGCGCGATGACGCTGCCCTGGCCGCTCAATCGTGAGAACACCGAAGCGTTGCAGGAGGCCTCCGCACCGCTCGCCCCGGAGGCCCCGGAGGCCCCGGGCACTTCGGGCCCCCCGGACGACCCGGACCCGGCTCCCTCGGCTCCGCGGTGGCGTGGCGTCCTTCGTCGCGCCGCCACCAGCGGCCCCGGCCGTCGGGTTCGTTCGGGGACCTCGGCGGTCCTGCGACGGGTGATGGCCGAGGACCTCCAGCTGGCCCAGCACCTGGCCGGGGACATCCACGACCTGCGCTCCCAGCTGGCGCGTCTCGACCAGGCTCCCGACTGGTACGCGGAGGCGAGTCGGAGCGCGGCCAACCTCGAGCTGCTCAAGGCGGAGGTACGCGCTCTGGAACGCAGCCTCCTGGAGCTGGGTATGCAGCTCGCTCCGGCGACGGGCCTGGCTGGCGTGGGCGTCCGATTCGGGGAGCTCCGGGAGCAGGTGAACGCCGCCTCCCGCCGGTTGCAGCAGCTCGACAAGTCGGTCCGGGTGCTGGAGGGGAACGGCACCGCTCAGCCGACGCCGGCCCCGGCTGCGGGCTCGGCAGCGCCGGACGCACCTGCCACTGCCTCGGGCGGCGGCCTGGACGACTACTTCGACTACGTCGCCTTCGAGCAGCGGTTTCGCGGCGACGCGCAGGAGATCCTCGCCATCCAGCAGGAACGCTACGAGTCCCTGCTGACCGACCACAGTCCGGTCCTCGACTGGGGGTGCGGACGCGGCGAGCTGCTCGAGCTGCTCGCCTCCAAGGACGTGCCGGTGGTCGGCGTGGAGATCGACGCCGGCATGGTCGCCGAGGCACGGGCCAGGGGCCTGACGATCCACCAGCAGGACGCCGTCAGCTACCTGCGCACGTGTGAGCCCGAGTCCCTCGGCGCCGTCTTCAGCGCCCACGTCGCCGAGCACATCCCCTTCGATGCCCTGCTCGAGGTGATTCACGCCAGCCTCCGGGCCCTGCGTCCAGGCGGGATCTTCGTTGCCGAGACGCCGAACCCAGCCTCGTTGATCGTGCCCAGCAACTCCTTCATCCTCGACCCCACCCACCTGCGGCCGATCCACCCCTCACTCTTCGCCTTCGCCTGTGAGACAGCGGGATTCCGCGATGTACGACTTCACCTGCACTCGCCGGCGACGGGCTACCACCTGGGCCAGCTCGAGGACGACGGCTCCCCCGAGATCGCCATCCTCAACGCCAACGTGAACCGCCTCAACGACGTGCTGTTCGGCCCGCAGGAGTACGCCGTCATAGCGACGAAGGCGCCGACGCCGACCTCGGGCACCGACGCCCCGACCAGCACCGAGACGACGACAACCCAGGAGTCCTGACCGTGGTGACGCCAGAGCAACGTCAAGGCCGCATCGCCTTCGTCCCCGCCCGGTACGGCGAGGACGCCGCAGGCGGCGCCGAGATCGTCCTCGGACATCTCGCCCGTGGTCTGGCCGACCGCGGGTGGTCCGTCGACATCCTGACCACGACGGCGCTGGACCACTACACCTGGGAGGACGCGTTCCCCGAGGGCGAGAGCCAGGACGGGAACGTCACGGTGCATCGCTTCCGGGTGGACCGGACCGGTGGCGAGGATCGAGGACTTCTCGAAGCCTCGATCCTCAACAACTCACCGCTGACCATCGACGCCCAGCAGCGCTGGATGAACTCCGGACTGCGCGTACCCGGCCTGTACCACTACCTGCTGGACAACGCACAGTCGTACCGGAGCATCGTGTTCGGGCCGTACCCCTTCTGGCCGGCCTACGCGTGTTCCCAGATCGCGCCCGAGCGGACCGTCCTGTGGACCTGCCTGCATGACGAGCCGTACGCCTACCTTGACCTCTTCCAGCCGGTCTTCACCGGCATCGCCGGCCTGCTTCTGCAGACCGACCCGGAGCACGATCTGCTCCACCGGGTGGTGCCGCGCGGGGCAGCTCCGCACGCGGTCGTCGGCTGCGGCGTCGAGGTCCCCGAGTCGTACGACACGAGCGGGTTCACGTCGCGCTTCAACCTCACCCGACCGTTCGTGCTGTATGCCGGCCGGCGCGAGGGCGCCAAGGGGTGGGAGGAGTTCCTTGCGGCCTTCGCAGCGCTCGCCGCCCGCCGCGACGACCTCCCGTTCGACCTCGTCACCATCGGCGCGGGAGACGTGAGCGTCCCGTCGGGTCTCGAGGGTCGGGTCCACGACCTGGGTTTCCTGCCGTCGGACGAACGCGACAACGCCTTCGCAGCGGCGTCAGCGTTCGTCCAGACCTCGCGCTTCGAGGCCTTCTCGCGCACCGTGATGGAGGCGTGGTTGGCCGGCACCCTGGTCATCGCCAACGCCGGGTCCGATGTCGTCACCTGGCACTGTGAGCGGTCCGGCGCCGGGCTGGTCTATGCCGATGCCGACGAGCTCGAGCAGTGCCTGTCGTTCGTCGCCGAGGCTCCGGAGGCCGCGGCCGACCTCGGCTCGCGAGGACGGGACTACGTCCTCGAGCACTACCAGTGGGCCGGCGTCATGGACCGTGTCGAGGAGCAGCTCATCGAGTGGACCGGGACGAGCGCCACCACCACCGCAGAGGAGGACCGATGAAGATCCTCTTCGTCAGCCCCTACCCCCCGCTACGGGACGGGATCGCCACGTATGCCGTGCAGGTCGTCGCCCGGCTCCGCCGCGAGGGCAACGACGTCACCGTGCTGTCCCCCGGACCGTCGGCGGCCCACCTGCACCTGGACCTGCACGGGCCCCGAGGCGGCGCCGCACTCGCGAAGCGGATGCGGGACTACGACAAGGTGATCATCCAGTTCCATCCTGACTTCTTCTTCGAGCACCCCTGCACCGATGCCCGCCGAGCCGCCACCGCCGCCGCCCTCGCCGGCGCCTTCCGGATGGCCCGGGAGGTCGAGGTCGTCGTCCACGAGATCGACTACCGGCTCGGACGCGCCCCGGGCCTGGGCAGCCGGGCCATGAGGCACATGTTCCGGGCCGCGGATCGGGTCCTGCTGCACACCGAGGCCGAGCGCGCCGACTTCATCGAGGCATTCGGGACGAACCCGGGCAAGGTGCAGCTGCTGGCCCATGGCGAGTCCTTCGTCGCCAAGACCCACCACGACCGCGACTCGGCCAGAGCCTCCCTAGGGATTCCTCCGGAGGCCACGGTCTTTCTCGCCATCGGGTTCATCCAGCCGCACAAGGGTTTCGACCGGGCGATGCGGGCCTTCGAGGGCCTCGGCGGTGACGACGCCCGGCTGTACGTCGTGGGTTCGCTTCGGCTGGAGGAGGGCGAGTATGCCGCCCACCTCGCCGAGCTGCGCGACCTCGCCAGCCGCACCGAGGGCGTGGAGCTCGTCACCGGGTACGTCTCCGACGAGCTCTTCGACCGGTGGATCGTGGCCGCGGACTGCCTGGTCCTGCCGTACCGGCACATCTGGTCCTCCGGGGTGGCCGAACGGGCTGCCATCTACCATCGTCCGGTCATCGTCACCCGGGTGGGCGGCCTGGCCGAGCAGGTGGCCGACCGGCCCGAGGTGACCCTGGTCAACGACAACTCCGAGCTGCGCGGGGCACTGCTCAAGGTCCTGGGCCGCGGGGGCCAGCTGACCAGCGGTTCCTGGCCTGCCCAGGGCGAGGATCTGCGCGCCCTGGTCCAGGCTGAGGTCGTGTCCCGGGCGGCGCTGCGTCGCGGTGCTCCCGCCCTGCGCCAGTCCCCCGGACGGGCTGCGGTGGCGACGCAGAACAGTCGGTCGTTGTCCACCCGGGTCCGGGCCCTGCCACCTCTGGCGCCCCCGGCGCCGATCTCCGGTCGCCCCGGGGCCACGCTGGCCAAGAAGCTGGTCCAGCGGGCGGTCGGTTGGCTCGTCGACCCCATCTACTTCCAGGTCAACGCGCTGCGAGAGGTCACCGTCAAGGCCCTCGAGGAGGCGCAGACCGAGGTGGCCCGGGTCGCGACCGACCAGGAAGAAGCCGGCCACCCCTCCACGCCCAGCTCACCAGAAGCTCAGCCCAACGGGACGACGGAGCGGTAGACCTGCCACATCCGGGTCGCGGTCCGAGTCCAGCTGAAGTCCGCGGCGCGCCGCCGGCCTCCGTCGACCAGCTCCCGGCGAACCGGCCCGTCCGTGGCGACCTCCGTCAGCGCGTGCGCGAGGGCCTCCACGTCATCACGCTGCACGACCCGCGCTGCCCCCCCGCCGACCTCCACGAGTGCGGGATCATCACTCGTGACCACTGGCACGCCGTGCGACATGGCCTCGATGACGGGCAGCCCGAAGCCCTCCGCGCGACTGGGCACGGCCACCGCCACGGCCCCCGCGTAGACGGCCTGCAGGTCCGCTTCGCTGATCTGACCGGTGACGTGAACCCGGCCGCCGACCCCACCGTCCTCGGCCAGCTCGGCCACCGAGACCGCTCCCCAGCCGGGGGGACCGACGACGACCAGCTCCAGCGCGGCCGCCGCGGGATGTGCCATGGCCCGCACCAGCGTGTCGAGACCCTTGCGGGGCTCGGCGGTCCCCACGAACAAGAGGTACTCGGCCGGCAACCCGAGCCGGCTTCGCCGGCTGGCGGCATCACCCGGAGTCGCCGACGCGCTGACCCCGAGGTGGACGCTGACCACGTCGGCACGGGGGTCGAGAATCTCCCGGACCTGACGGGCAACCACCTCCGTCGGAGTGACGATGACGTCCGCCTCCTTGGCGGCGCGGCTGCCCATCCGTCGATGGAACGAGGCTCCCCGTGGAGTCAGCGTGTCCGGATGGGTCCAGGGCACGACGTCGTGGATCGTCACCACCAGCGCGCAGCCGCGACGTCTCGGAGGCACGAGCAGGGTGGGAGCGTGCACCACGCCGGCCCGCGCCGGGTATGGCGGCAGGCCCCGCTCCCACAGGCGCGCCAAGAGGATCGGCGGTAGCGGGAGCCGTTCGGACGAGACCGGCAGCGAGTCCGCGGCGGCGCAACCGCGCGGGACGAGCGCCCGCAGGGACGCCTCCGGCGGAGCCGTCCGCGCCAGTGCCCGAATGAGCTCCCCGGTATAGCGCCCGGTGCCTCCGGGCACGCGGGCACAGAGCTGGGCTGCGAGGATCGAGACCTGCGGCTCTTGGCGGTCCATCTGGGGCTTTCTCCGTCCGGTCGCGCGCAGACTATCCTGAGAGCATCCGGCGGGAGTGGCCCGGTCGACACGAAGGACTGAGCATGGAACGCCGCACGGGCGACTCGACCATGGCCGGCAGGTCGGTGGGGCTGGACGTCACCCCGATGCTGGGCCCGGGCACCGGGATCGGGACCTACACCCGGCACCTGGTCGACGAGCTCGCCATGGTCGAGGGCGGCCCGCGGCTGGTGGCCACCGCATTCACGGCTCGCGGTACCCGACGCCTGCGAGAGTCCCTTCCTGCCGACGTCGAGCTGAGCCGGGTCCGGGCACCAGCGAGGCTGCTTCGACAGAGCTGGGCGCACAGTCGGGTCCCTCCGGTCGAGGCCCTCTGCGGTCGCGTCGACGTCTTTCACGGGACCAACTTCGTCGCGCCGCCGACGCGCCGGGCCGCGTCCGTGGTGACCATCCACGACCTGGCCTACCTGCGCTACCCGGAGACGGTGGACACGCAGTCCCTGGCCTATCGGGAGCTCGTGCCCAGGGCGCTGGACCGGGGAGCCATCGTGTGCACTCCGAGCCAGACCGTGGCCGCCGAGGTGCGCTCGCAGTACGACCTTGACGCGGACCGAGTCGTCGTGACCAGGCTGGGGGTCGACCCCGGCTGGTTCCAGGCCGAGGACGCGGGGGCCGACGTGCTGGCCCGGCACGACATCCCGAACGAGTTCATCGTCGCGGTGGGCACCCTGGAACCGCGCAAGAACCTCGACGGGCTGCTGGCGGCATACCGACTCGCCGCTGGACGAGCGGTGGGGCTGCCGCCGCTCGTCCTGATCGGCTCGGCAGGCTGGGGTCCCTCGCTCAACCTGGACGGGCTGGCTGCGGGCCAGGTCATCCTGCCCGGACACCTTCCCCTGGACGTGCTTCGTCAGGTGGTCTCCCGGGCGCAGCTGCTCGTCTTTCCATCGCTGTACGAGGGGTTCGGCCTACCCCCACTCGAGGCCCTCGCGTCCGGGGTTCCCGTTGTCGCGGCGGACATCCCGGTCACCCGAGAGGTGCTCGGGGCACACGCGGTGTTCGCCGACCCGCGGTCGGCGGAGGCGCTGCTCGAGGCCATCGAGCGGACGCTCGGCCGGGCCCCCGGGGACTCGAGCGCCCGTCGCGACCACGCGGCGACCTTCACCTGGAGCGAGTGCGCCCGAGCAACCCTGAGGGCCTACTCTCGTGCCTTGGAGCGATAGCCGAGCGACCGACTGAGTCGGCCACTGTGAAAGGTGTTTTGACATGCGACGACTGGCGGCAGATGCAGCAGCCTTGGTGCCACCCCTCGGGCGACTGCGCGCGCAGCGGGACGACCTGGCGAAGCAGGTCGCGGAGCTGCAGCTGACCGTCGAGGGCCTCCGCGCAACCCGAGAGACATCCGCCGAGCTCGAGGAACTGCGAGGCCGCGAGCCGGCCTACTCGCTGTTCCCGCCGGGCCACTTCTACTCCCCCATCCCCGATCTGGACGACGTCCGATCGCAGGCCCCGGTGCTCTTCGACCGAGCCGGGGACGTGCCGGCCGTCAACATCTCGCTGGAGGACCAGTGGGAGTTCCTGGAGGAGCTCGCGCCCTCGCTCAAGCTGTGGCCCTACGGTGACGACGCGGGGGGCCACCGCTACCGCCCGGACAACGGCTTCTTCGGGTGGACCGACTCGCAGGTGTGGTTCTCGCTGCTTGCGCACGGTCGCCCACGCAAGATCATCGAGGTCGGCAGCGGCTGGAGCACCGCGCTGGTTCTCGACGCGTGCGACCTGCTGGATCTCGCCCCCGACATCATCGCCGTGGAACCGTACCCGGACCGGCTGCGATCGGTCATGCGGCCCGGCGACGACTCACGGATTCGCCTGGTGGAGAAGCGCGCCCAGGATGTCCTGCCCTCCGAGCTCGCCGATCTGGAGAGCGGTGACGTGCTCTTCATCGACTCGACGCACGTGTCGAAGATCGGCAGCGACGTCAACCACCTGCTGTTCTCGGTGTTCCCGCTCCTGAAGCCCGGGGTCCTGGTGCACGTGCACGACATCGCCTACCCGTTCGAGTACCCGCAGGAGTGGGTACTCGAAGGACGGGCGTGGAACGAGGCGTATCTGCTGCGCGCCTTCCTCATGCAGAACCCCCAGTGGCGCGTCCTGCTGTGGCCCTCCATGCTCTGGCTCCGCGACGCTGACCGGATGGCCTCGATGATGCGTCCGGGCACGCTCGTCGACGGTGGGAGTCTCTGGCTGATCACCCAGTGAGCCTCGGGCTGTCAGCACGCCGGTGCCGACGGCCCGAGGTCAGACGTGGGTCATCGACGCACCGGAGGCGGGTAGCCGGCGTCCTTCCACTCCTGGTACGTCAGGGCATGCACGACGTCATCGGGACTCTGGGCATAGATCACCGGGGATGAGCCCACCGTGTAGTACATCGTCCCGTAGATGAAGCCGGCGGTGCGCGCCTTCGGCCATCCCGCCTTCTCCCACTCGGCGTAGGTCAGCTGCTTCCACTGCCAGCTCGGCTCTCCCGGCCAGAAGGTGACGGCGTAGATCGCCGGCGACCAGGGGTACTTGACGTAGTCCGTTGCCACCGTCGTCGGAGTGGGGTAGCCGGCCGCCACGTACTCGCTCCAGGTCATCGGGGCGTGATCCGACCACCCGTTCCAGTCCAGCGCGAACTGGCGGTACACCGTGTCGCTGTAGGCGTGCTTGATGTATGCGGTCGAGGTGATCTGCTGGATCGACTGGACGACGGGGAAGAACCAGTCCGACTTCAGTCCCCAGTCCGTTCGGAACTGCGGGCCGGTCACCGTCTTCTCGCCGGCGGTCCCGATGATCTTGAGCTTCTTGACCCGGCCGCCCTCCGGGCCTCCGGAGATCTGCTCGGTGATCAGCATCTGGCGGAACAGGCCGACGCCGTAGAAGCTGGCCAGCGAGTCGCCGTTCAGCTGCGTGGTCCAGGTGTGGTTCGGCGAGCGGGAGTCCCCCTGGTCCTCGACCCGGTTGAAGCTGCCGCCGCCGGTGTACCCACCCGTCGAGGAGCTGAACTGGGTGCTGGCCACCGCTCCGTTGGGCATCCGCCGGACGACACCGGCGGTTCCCACGACCGCGGCGTTGGTCTTGTCGTGCTCGACCGGGGTGCCGTTGCGGAAGGCGCCCGGATAGACCTGGCAGGTGGTCGTGTCGCACGTCTTGGCGTAGCCGTTCCGGTTCTGGCTGGCCGCGTAGCTGCGAGCTGCCACTGCCTGGGCCATCAGGGCGTTGATCCCCCAGCCGCCGCGGGCGTCTCCCCACGACGGCGATGACTCCGACGGCACGACACTGCGCAGGTACCACTCCATGGGCACGTCATTGACCATCCGGACCGTCGACCCGGTCCAGGCCGCCCGGAAGCTTCCCCGGTAGGCGTTGCCGGTCGAACAGGTCTTGAGCAGGTCCGCCTCACCCGCCGTCGGTCCGGGGTCGGACTCCAGCCAGACCGAGGAGCCGTTCACAGCATACGGTCCGTAGTTGTTCGGTGCCGCGCATCCGTTGTAGGTGGTGTACGCGATCCATGAGGATCCGGTCCACACCAACCGTGCGCCCGACCCGCCACCGACCGTCAGTGCCCCGCCGGGGTTCGCCGGATCACCCACCTTGAAGGTCCGCCCACTGGTGAACCAGGCTCCTGCGTCGGTGTTCATCAGCTCGACGCTGATGTTCTCCGAGGGAATCGTGCTGCTCGAAGAACCCGAGTAGTAGTGGTCGAGGATCATCTGCCAGGTCCAGCCCTGGTCGACGGCGTACCCGTACGCGCCGTACTGACCGAGGCCGTTGCCGTGCCCGTAACCGTGCCCGACCAGGGTGACGGAGTTGTTGCCGGTCTGCGCCACGTAGTTCGCCGCACCGGTACGCAGCGTCGGCAGCTGGCTGTACAGGGCGCTGCCCGGACACTCGGTCGCGTAGGCATCGCGGTGGCCGGAGATGTTGTTGAACGTGACCTGGGTGCCTGCCGGCCACTTGGCCCCGCTGCCTCCAGCGGACGTCAGGACGCTGGTTCCCATCGGGTCCACCCGGTAGAGGGACAGCTTCCAGCCGAGCACCTTGCCCATCGCATCCAACATCGGGGCCGGGGTCGCTGCGGTGCGGTAGTCACCGATCGCGGAGACCGAGAAGCTGTTGTCGTTGAAGCCCAGCGTGTGGGCTCCCTTGACCGGCCGGTCCACGCCGCCGTACCGACCTTCGAAGACCTGTCCGTACTTGTCCGCGAGGAAGTTGTAGCCGAGGTCGCACCACCCGTTGCCGTTGATGTGGTACGCGTAGATCCCCCTGACCATGCCGGCCGAGTCGCTGGGGGCGTAGTCGTTCGTGCTCACCGTGTGGTGGACGAAGCCCACCTTCAGGTCTCCGGTGTACCCCGGGCACGGGCCGTTGATGGATCGCAGGCTCTCGTCGGCTCCCCAGGCAGCACGCGAGATGATGTTCGGCGCTGCCGCAGCCGCGCTGGCGCTCGCCCCCGGCGTCCCCTTGAGGTTGCTGTCCGCCCCGCTGGTCCCGGGGTCAACGGTCACCAGCTTGAGGTTGGCCGGGATGGGGCCGTCACAGTCGATCCGGACCTGGATGGCATCGGCGTCCGGGGACACCAGCGGCTCTGTGGACGCTGTCTCCACGGCCTTCTGACCTTCACCCGCGCTCTCGCCGGAGGCCTCGGCCTGGTCCAGCGCCTTCCAGTCCGTCCACGAGCCCTTCTCGCGCACGCGCACCTGGATGACGAGACGCGGCGGCGTACTGGCGGCGGCCCACCGCACCCCCGCTGCCGTGAACCGGCCGGTGTAGATCTCCCCGGTGAAGACGCGTGGGCTCTGGTCGGTGTCCGCGCGCTTGGGCTGGGCCGCCGGGGCGACGCCGGGCTGGGCCTCGAGCGTCGTCGGGTCAAGGGCCGTGGGAGACGTGGCGAGCGCTGGCTTGTCGACCCCGGTCAGCGCAATCTCGTGCACGGCGGGAGCCACCGGCTTCGGGCTGGCCCAGACCGGAGTCACCACCGGCGCAACGGTCAGGCCGGCAGCCACTCCAAGAACGGCGAGAACACGGAAACGGGACATTAACGCACCTGACGACGAAGGGCAGCGATGCAACAGGCAAATCTTACGCACCACCATGCACACCAGTAACATCGCGAGGTCACAAACCGGCAAAGTTTCAATCAGTCCCCGTCGACCGCTCGCGGCAGTCCGCGCGCCCGGGCACACACCGTCTCGGTTAGCCTCCCCCTCATGAAGGTGCTGATCACCGGTTCCGCCGGAATGCTCGGCCAGGACCTCACCGCCGTCCTCGCCGATCAGGGACATGACGTGACCCCCGCGGCCCGGGCCGATCTCGACGTGACCTCACCCACGGAGTGCGACCGGGTCGTCGAGGGTCATGACGCGGTGGTCAATGCGGCCGCGTGGACGGCAGTTGACGCGGCGGAGAGCAACGAAGCGGCCGCCTTCGCGGTGAACGCCGTCGGTGCCGCCAACCTCGCGCGGGCGTGCCGTAAACATGACGCGCGGCTGGTGCAGATCTCCACCGACTACGTGTTCTCCGGCGACGCGACGACCCCGTACCGCGAGGATGCTGCGCTCGCTCCGCGTTCCGCATACGGGCGCACCAAGGCAGCCGGAGAGTGGGCCGTGCGCGCGGAGTGTCCAGACGCGGACATCGTCCGGACCTCGTGGCTCTACGGCGTCGGCGGCCAGAGCTTCGTGACCACGATGAGACGGTTGGCTGGCGAACGCGCCACGTTGACCGTGGTCGATGACCAGCGCGGCCAGCCCACGTGCTCCCGCGACGTGGCCGAGTTCGTCGCTGCCCTGCTGGGCACCCCCACCCACGGCGGTGTCTACCATGCCTCCTCAGCCGGGGAGACCACCTGGTGCGGGTTTGCGCGAGCGATCTTCGAGCAGCTCGGACTCGACCCGGCCCGCGTCGAACCGATCAGCACGGACGCCTACCCGCTGCCCGCGCCACGACCGAGGTACTCCGTCCTCGGACACGACTGCACGAGCGGGCTGGGCGTCCCGGCACTTCCCGATTGGCGCACGTCGCTCGACGCCTTCCTGGCGCTGCACGGCTGACCTGACCGTCCGTCACGATGGTAATATCGCCCTTGCTGTCACCGAGGAACGGCGCACCGGCCCCCGGCGCGCAGCCAGCACCGCCGCACGTCAACGCCCCCTCGACGAACTGGACCACAACCATCCCCATCCCAGACCCAGCAGAGGGCGTCGTGACTGCCCCAGCCGGAATGATGGGCGGCAAGGGCCCGCTACTTCGGCTGGTTCGCGATCAACGGATCGCCTTCCTCATCGTCGGCGGCATGAACACGCTCATCGGGGCGGCCTGGTTCATCCTCTTCCAGTTCCTCATCCAGGCGCGGTTCGGCTACATGACCGTGCTGCTCTGTGCCCACATCGCTGCAGTCCTGTGTGCCTTCGTCCTCTACCGGTACTTCGTCTTCCGCGTCCGGGGCCACGTCTGGCGGGACCTGATGCGCTTCGAGATGGTGAACCTCACCTCGCTCGCCGTGAACGCGGTGGCCCTCCCCCTGCTGGTTGAGCTGTTGCACTGGCCGGTCCTGTTCTCCCAGTTGATGATCACCGGGATCACCATGCTGGTGAGCTTCTTCGGCCATCGCGGATTCTCGTTCCACCGCAGCGCATCCGACCACGCCAAGACGGAGGCCCGGGCAGCTCGGGCAGCGGCTCGAGCCCGCCCCCATGCCGTCGATGTCCACCCCGCAGATGTCAACCAGGAAGACGCATCGTGACCAGTACCGTGTCCGTGGTCGTGCCGTCCTACAACAACGCGGCCCACATCGAACGCACCATGCGTTCGATACTCAGCCAGACCTACACCGACCTCGAGATCGTCGTCTCGGACCACTCGTCCGAGGATGCGACCTGGGAGCTGCTCCAGCAGTTCACCAGCGACCCGCGGGTGCGGCTGATGCAGGTCCCGCGCGGCGGCGGGGCGCCGGCGAACTGGGGAGCCGTCAGCAAGGAGGCCACCGGGGTCTACCTGAAGCTGGTGTGTGGCGACGACCTCATCTACCCCACCTGCATCGCGGAACAGGTCGAGATCATGGACCGGGAGCCCGAGGTCATGCTCGTCGCGTCACTGCGCGACGTGGTCGACGACGTGGGTCGACCGATCGTGCGTGCTCGAGGCCTGCACGGGCTGCGGGGCAAGGTGCCGGGAGCCGTGGCCGTGCGGCGGACGGTTCGGGCCGGCACCAACGTCTTCGGGGAACCCGGTTGCGTGCTGATGCGTCGCCAGGCCCTCGAGGACACCGGCTGGTGGGACGACCGGGCGCCGTACCTCATCGACCAGGCGACCTTCTCGCGCGTCGCGCTCCAGGGGTCGATGTTCGCCCTGCGCCACTCGCTCGCGGGCTTCCGGGTCAGCGCCGAGCAGTGGAGCGTCAAGCTCGCCAACACCCAGGCCAAGCATGCCGCCCGCTTCCACCACATCGTGGCCGATGAGAACCCCGGCCTCCTCTCGGCGACCGATCTGCGCATCGGCGACGCCCGGGCGGCGATCATGGCGCTCATCCGGCGGGCGACCTACGTGTACCTGCGACAACGCGCACGCGTCAACGAGGGCGTGCTGCCGGGGCGGCGGAACTCCCATCCGACGCCCCTCGGCTAGGATCGCGCCCATGGGCACCGACTCGACCACGCCCCTGCTGCCTCACTCGGTGTCCGTGGTGGTCCCCGTCTACCAGGGCGAGCACACGCTCGCCGGCCTGATCGAGGAGCTCGTCCCGTTCACCACTGCGGTGCACACCCCCCAGGGGCGACCCGTCGTGGTCACCGAGGTGCTCCTCGTTCACGACAACGGCCCGGACGGCTCCCCGAAGGTCATGCGCGACCTTGCGGAGCGGTACCCCTTCGTCCGCACCGTATGGCTCAGCCGCAACTTCGGGCAGCATGCCGCCACCCTCGCCGGGATGGCGTCATCCGGGGGCGACTGGATCGTCACCATGGACGAAGATGGTCAGCACGACCCACGAGACATCCCCCGGATGGTCGACGCAGCCATGGAGCACCAGGCGGACGTGGTGTACGCCAAGCCGGTGAACGAGGCCCCCCACGGACTGCGCCGCAACATCGCGTCACGGGGTGCCAAGTTCCTGCTGCGGGTCTCCACCGGCGAGCGTGACGCGCTGGACTTCCAGAGCTTCCGGCTGGTGCTGGGCGAGGTGGGGCGCAGCGTCGCTGCCTACGCAGGAACGGGGGTCTACCTCGACGTCGCCATGCGCTGGGTGGCCCGCAGGATCACGACCTGTCCGGTGACGTTGCGTGAGGAAGGGGATCGTCCCTCGGGCTACTCCCTCCGATCACTCATCTCGCACTTCTGGCGGATGGTGCTGTCGAGCGGCACCAGGGCGCTGCGCCTGGTCAGCCTGCTGGGGGTCGTGTTCGCGCTCGCTGGCTTCGTCTTCGCCGGCTACTTCCTCATCGCCAGCCTCGTCCTCGGGACGTCGCTGCCGCAAGGCTGGCCCTCCTTGATGGTCGCCACGCTGCTCAGTGCGGGCGCCGTACTCTTCTCGCTCGGGGTCATCGCCGAGTACATCGGTGTGGCCGTCAACATGGCAATGGGTCGACCGTTGTACCTCATCGTCAGTGATGCCGCAGACGGTCCCCTGGGCCGGCCGCTTCCGCTCCCGGACCACGCAGCGGACCCCGTCACGACCGGCACCGTCGAAGCGACACCGACGAAGGATCCGAGAGGGCCCAGACCTCAACAATGAGCACCCAGGAGACGGTGACTCCGCTCACCTGGGTCATCGGCGCCGGCGGCCTCCTCGGCGGAGCCCTGTCCACCGAGATCCGCCGCCGGGGCGGGTCGGTGCACCGGGAGCGAATCCCGTGGGGTGCCGTCGACCGGTCGGTGGCAGCGCTGTCCGAGGGCCTCTCCCGCGTGGTCGAGCGCAGTCGCGAGACGTCGGGCACGTGGCGGGTCGCCTGGTGCGCCGGGGCCGGCGTGACGTCCACCTCCGGAACGTCGCTCGACGACGAGGTGCGGGTGTTCCGGCGCTTCCTCGAGCTCATCGCTGGGCTGCCCGACAACGGGCCGACCGCGGTGTTCCTCGCCTCGTCCGCCGGGGGCGTGTACGCCGGATCCGCCGGCCCCCCGTTCACCGAGCTCCATCCGCCGGAGCCCATCTCGGCCTACGGGGAAGCCAAGCTGGCCATGGAGCACGCCGCGTCCAGCTTCGGTGAGCGCACCGGCGCACCGGTACTGATCGGGCGGATCGCCAACCTCTACGGTCCGGGGCAGAACCTGGGCAAGCCGCAGGGGCTGATCTCGCACATCTGCCGAGCTCACCTGAAGGGCCAGCCCATCTCCATCTATGTCCCCCTGGACACGGTGCGCGACTACCTCTTCGTCGACGACTGCGCGGCGATGATCGTCCAGGCCCTCGACGGTCATCCCGGGTATGCGGACGCTCCCGTCGTGAAGATCTTCGCTTCACAACAAGGAGCGACCGTGGCTGCTCTCCTCGGCGAGTGCAAGCGAATCTTCAAGCGCAGCCCGAGGGTGGTACTGGGTCGGTCGGCAGACGCCCAGTTCCAGGCGAGGGATCTGCGACTGAGCTCGGTCGTCTGGCCCGACGTGGATCGTCGTACGCTGACCCCGCTGCCGGTCGGTATCAACTCCACCGTCGGTGGCCTCTTGCGCTCCGTCCAGTTGGCACGGTAGGGAGTCCGCCGTGCGCGACCGAGGAGAGATGACGTGGACAACGTGGTGGACGTGAACGCCAACGGCTCGGCCCCGCGCCCGGTCGATGCGCGCGCGCAGCCCGTGGAATCGCGAGCAGGCACGGACACCCCGTCCACCTTCGCGGCTGAAGCCCATGACGAAAAGGCCATTCGTCATGGTGAGTGGCGAGCCTATGTGGCCGTGACGGCCCTGACGGCCGTCGTGGTCGTCTTCATGCTGCGGCTGTGGCGGGCCACCTGGACAGCCCCGTTCTACTACTCCGGTGATGCGGTGGCCAGCCTGGGTCACGTCAAGACGACCATCCAGTGGGGATGGTATGAGTACCAGTCCAACCTGGGCGCACCGTACGGCCAGCGCTATCACGACTTTCCCTTCTCGGACAACCTCAGCCTCGTGGTGATCAAGGCGTGGACCCCGTTCATCAGCGATGCGGCTCTGGCCTTCAACCTCTACTACGTCCTGTGCTTCTTCCTGATCTCGTGGGCTGCCCTCTGGTTCTTCCGCCGAGTGGGCGTCAGCCGGACCTTTGCGGTCGTCCTGGCGGTTCTCTACGCCGTCGCCCCCTACCACTTCATGCGCAACGAGAACCACTACTTCCTGTCCGTCTACTTCACCGCCCCGCTCGCGCTGGGCCTGATCCTGGACGTCATTCGAGGCCAACCGCTGTGGACCGGACGGCGCGGCGCGACGGGAGTCCGTCGCATCCTGCTGGGACGTGGGGCTGCGCATGCCCTGCTGCTCATGGTCGTGGCGAGCACCGTGGCCTACTACGCGGTGTTCGCCGGGATCCTCCTGGCCGTGGCAGGGCTCGCGGCACTGATCAGGACCGGGAACTGGCGCCGCTTCTTCGGCGCAGTCGTCGCCGGGCTGGTCCTGGTGGCGACGCTGCTGCTCAACCTCCTGCCGGACCTGCTGTACGTCCGAGAGCAGGGCGGATCCCAGGGCGCTGTGGGTCGTCCCGTCGGCGACGCCGAGGTCTACTCCCTGAAGCTCACCGGCCTCCTGCTGCCCGCGCCAGGTCATCCCCTGCCGTTGTTCGCGCGAGCCCGCGACTGGTACGACCGCAACTACCCCATCGCCTCCGAGCAGCCGGCGCTGGGCATCATCTGCGCCGTCGCACTCGTGCTCCTGGTGTCCTACTCGATGGTCCGGATCGCACAGCGTCCACGGCCCGTCCTCGACCCCGCCGCCGCCGAGCGAGACCGGACGATGGGGTTCCTGGGATTCCTGGTCCTCGCCGCCTTCCTGTTCGCCACGACGGGCGGCCTCTCGAGCGTCATGTCCTTCGCCACCGATCTCATCCGGGGCTGGAACCGGATGTCGATCTTCATGTCAGCACTCCTGCTCGCCGCCACCGGGCTCTTCCTCATGGGCATCGCCCAACGGCTGGGGCAGCGCCTGGCGGGACGCGCACGACCCTCGTGGTCTCGCGCCATAGCACCCGTCATGGCGGCTGCCCTCCTGGTCGTGGGGGTAGCGGACCAGTCGATCGCCGCAGGACGCCCCGACTACGCGGGCGCGAAGGCGTCGTGGGACAACGAGGTGACGTTCGTTCACCAGATCGAGGCAACCGTCCCGCCCCAGTCGATGATCTTCCAGCTGCCGTTCATCCCCTTCCCCGAAGTGCCGCCCGTCTTCGCCGCTGCCAGTCAGGACGTCCTTCGCCTCTCACTGCACTCGACGACGCTGAGGTGGTCCGGAGGAGGGCTGAAGGGCCGACCGCAGACCGACTGGCCCCTGTTGATGTCGCAGGAAGCGCCTGGCGCCATGGTCACCGACCTGGCCAAGCTCGGCTTCGTCGGCATCGTCGTCGACCGGTTCGCCACTCCCGACAACGGGGCCGCCCTGGAGACCGGGTTCCGACCGCTGACGGGTGCGCCCCTGTTCACGAGTCCCGACGGCCGCTGGTCGTTCCTCTCACTCCAACGACAGGACGCGAGCGTCGCGGCGTCCATGACCGACCAGGAGCGCCTGGACTTCACCACCAAGGTGCTCAACGGCCAACGCTGACCGACACCGCGGCACCGGGCCTTCGGCCGCGCTCTGCCTGCGATGGGAGCCTCGATCCCTCACGGGTAGGCTTCGCCAGCATGAGAGGAATCGTGCTTGCCGGAGGGTCGGGGACCCGACTCCATCCCATCACCCGCGGGATCAGCAAGCAGTTGATGCCGGTGTACGACAAGCCGATGATCTACTACCCGCTCTCGACCCTGATGATGGCCGGGGTCCGGGAGGTGCTCATCATCACCACTCCCCAGGATGCGGACCAGTTCGAGCGGCTACTCGGCGATGGCCAGGAGTGGGGAATCTCGATCGAGTATGCCGTCCAGCCGAGCCCCGACGGCCTCGCGCAGGCCTTCATCATCGGTGCCGACTTCATCGGGAACGACTCCGTGGCACTCGTTCTGGGCGACAACATCTTCTACGGCACGGGTCTGGGCAGCTCCCTCAGGGGGAACGCCGACATCTCCGGCGGCCACGTCTTCGCCTACCAGGTCAGGGAGCCTTCCGCGTACGGGGTGGTCGAGTTCGACGACTCCGGTCGGGTGCTGTCGATCGAGGAGAAGCCGGCACAGCCCAAGTCCAACTACGCCGTGCCGGGACTGTACTTCTACGACAACAGCGTCATTGAGGTCGCCCGCCAGCTGGCGCCCAGTGCGCGAGGCGAGCTGGAGATCACGGGGGTCAACGACGTCTACCTCGCTCGGGGCGATCTCACCGTCACCGTCCTGCCGCGGGGTACCGCCTGGTTCGACACCGGCACCTTCGAGGGTCTGCTCGAGGCGAGCCAGTTCGTCCACGTCATCGAGGCACGCCAGGGAAACAAGATCGGGTGTGTCGAAGAGATCGCCTGGCGCAACGGATGGCTGACGGACGCCGAGTTCGCCCGTCTGGCCGAGCCGCTGGTCAAAAGCGGTTACGGCACGTACATGCAGGACCTGCTCAACCAGGGACGCGGCGTCTGACCGGGCCCCCGTCCGTCGCCGGCGTCAGCCACGTCCTGCCGGGCGACGGCTTGGCCCTATAGTGCCGATCGTGAGTGTTCCCAGGGCGCGCCGTTGAGTATTCCTCGCCTCGTCGGCCAGCACGGAGATGAGGCTCCCCCCGGGGCAGTCCGGCGACTGTGGGCCACCGCCGGGAAGCGCCCGAGCCTGGCGCTGGTCACGCTCGCCTACCTGGTGGTGGGAGCGATCGTGCTGCTGCCGCTGAACCTGGGTGCCGCCTCCGCACAGGAGCCGACCTTGGCCGAGCTCCTCGGCTGGTTTGCCGGATGGGTGCGCTATGACTCGCAGTGGTACCACGAGATCGCCAGCGACGGGTACTTCTACCGGGTCGGCGAGCAGTCCTCGGTCGCCTTCTTTCCCGCGTACCCGATGCTCATGCGGGCGGGGGCCCATCTCGCCGGCATCTACCTGACCGGGGTGATCGTGACGATCTGCGCCGGCCTGGCGGCCGTCCTCCTGCTCACCCGGTGGTGCGCAGGTCGGATGTCGGCTGGCGCGACCTTGACCACCGTGCTGTTGGTGCTCGCCTTTCCCTACTCGCTGTATCTCTACGGTGCGGTGTACGCGGACGCACTCTTCCTCGCCTCGGCGCTGGTCGCGTTCGTGCTGCTCGAGCGGGGCCATCCGTGGCTCGCTGGTCTGGCCGGCGTGGTTGCCACCGCGGGCCGCCCGGTCGGCGTGGCGGTGGTGGCGGGGTTGGTGATCCGAGCGGTCGAGCTGGCCGTCGAACGCCGGGCGGCCGGGCAAGACGCTGCCGTGCCCAGGGACGCCACCGCGTCCGGCGACCACGGCAGCACCCGGCGGGTGGGCTCGGCGCTCAGGTCGGGTCTGTCGGTGCTCCTGGCCTCGCGCGCGGGCATCCTCTCCCAGGCCGGCGTACTGGTCTCCGTCCTGGGACTGGCCGGCTACATGGCGTTCCAGTGGCGGGCCTTCGGCGACCCGCTGGCCTTCGTCGCCACCGAGTCGGCGCCGGGCTGGGACCAGGGCACGGGCCCACGGGCGTTGTTCAAGCTCGCCTTCTGGGAGGTGATGCTCCACGGCAGCCCCACCGGCATCATCCGCCTGCTCGTCCCGGCCGTACTGCTGCTGGGCGCAGTGGCTCTCCTGCCCCGGATCCGGCGGAGTTTCGGGTGGGGCTACACCGTCTACACCGCCATCGCCATCGCGATCCCGATCCTCGGCACGAAGGACTTCATGGGCGGAGGTCGGTACCTGCTGGTGGCTTTCCCGGTCTTCGCCGCCGTCGGCCAGCTGATGGCCGAGAAGTGGCCAGTCCGTTGGCGCGCAGTCGTCCTGGGGGCGTCGGCGGTGATGCTGGTGATGGCGACCGTCGTCTACGGGATGGGCGTGGAGGTGTCGTGAAGGCCGCCCGACTGACTACCCGGCCGACGCGACCGCGGCAGCGACCGCCGGAGCCACCCGCGGGTCGAACACGCTCGGCACGATCGCGTCCGCGGTCGGGTGGGGCGTGAGGTCGGCGATGGCCTGCGCGGCCGCGAGCTTCATCTCCTCGGTGATCTGACGCGCACCGGAGTCGAGTGCTCCGCGGAAGATCCCGGGGAAGGCCAGGACGTTGTTGATCTGGTTGGGGAAGTCGGACCGACCGGTGGCGACCACCGCCGCGTAACGGTGAGCGATGTCCGGGTGCACCTCCGGGTCCGGGTTGGCCAGCGCGAAGATGATCGCCTCGGGCGCCATCCCCGCGAGGGCCGACTCGGGAACGGTCCCCCCGGAGACACCGATGAACACATCCGCGCCGAGCAGGGCCTCCGCGCAACCGCCAACGATCTGACGCTGGTTGGAGATCCGTGCGAGCTCCTCCTTGTGAGGTGCAAGGCCCGGGCGTCCCTGGTGGATCGTTCCTTGCGAGTCGACGACGACGAGGTGGCCGACTCCTGCCGCGAGCAGCATCTTCGAGACGGCCACTCCGGCAGCTCCCGCGCCGGAGACGACGACGTCGAGCGACTCGAGCGGACGGCGCACCACCATGGCCGCGTTGATCAGCGCAGCCAGGGCGACGATGGCCGTGCCGTGCTGGTCGTCGTGGAAGACCGGGATGTCCAGGCGTGCCTGGAGCCGTCGTTCGATCTCGAAGCATCTGGGAGCGGAGATGTCCTCGAGGTTGATCCCGCCATACGTCGGAGCCACCCGGACGATGGCATCGACGAGCTCGTCCACGGTCCCCGTCTCCAGGCACAGCGGCACGGCATCGACGTCAGCGAAGTGCTTGAACAGGATGGCCTTGCCCTCCATCACCGGCATCGCCGCGAGCGGTCCGATGTCACCCAGCCCCAGCACCGCGGTGCCGTCGCTGATCACCGCCACGGTGTTCTTGCGGGAGGTGTACACGGCCGCCAGCTTCGGGTCGGCCGCGATCGCCCGGGAGACGGCAGCGACACCGGGCGTGTAGAGCAGGGAGAGGTCCGCGGCGTCCCGGAGCGGATGGGTGGCACGCGTGGCGATCTTGCCGCCGACGTGAGCGCGGAAGATCGGGTCGGCGGGGTCGAAGAAGGCGCCGGACGGGGAAATGGTCATCGGGGTCAAACCCTTCGGGAAGCGGAGTGGTGCACGGCTTGGGCGACTACAGAGAGGTCGCAGGCCGAGGTGTTGGCCACTTCAACGCGTCAAAGGGGTTTGCCCTTCGCGGTCCATCCTGACATATCGGGGCCTACCGCGACAGGCAGGAGCGTTGTGATGCCGGTCGCACCTCCGGATATCGGTATCCTCCTTGCTTGGACCCCGGGCCCCGGATCGCCGGACGAGCCCGCCCCGACGCCAGGAAGACGCCATGACCGACGTGACCGCGCACACCGCTGCGAGCGACCCGAGCCCCTCCGCCCGCAACCCGACGACGGAGACGTTCAGCGTCGAACGGCCGTGGGGCCAGTTCGAGCAGTTCGTCTCCAACGAGCAGGTGACCGTCAAGATCATCACCGTCTCCCCCGGTCATCGGCTCTCCCTCCAGCGGCACCAGCAGCGGGGCGAGATGTGGCGGGTCCTCGATGTGCCGATCGACATCACCGTCGACGAACGACAGTGGACCGCCGAGCCGGGCGAGACGATCTGGGTCCCGCAGGGCGCAACCCACCGGATGGGCAACAGCGGCACCGTTCCCGGAAGGCTCCTCGAGGTCGGCTTCGGCAACTTCGACGAGGACGACATCGAGCGACTCGAGGATGACTACGCCCGCTGACAGAGGGTTCCGCCGACGCCTGGGTCTGGTCCGAGTCCGTGGCCGCTCGATGGAGCCCTCCCTGCACGAGGGCGACCGGCTCCTGGTGCTCTACGGGGGACGGCCTCGGGCCGGTGGGCTGGCGGTGATCCGACTCCCGGACAGCGACGTCGGGCCGCGCCCTCTGGCGATCAAGCGGGTCACCGGGCCCGCCCCCGGAGACCCCGACCAGTGGTGGGTGGAGCGGGACAACCCGGTCGAGGGAGTCGACTCGTGGCACGTCGGCCCGATACCGCGTCGCGACGTCCGAGCGGTCGTGCTCGCTCGGCTGCCCTCCCTGCTTCGCCGGTGAGATTTCCCAGCGGTAGGTTTGACGGGTGCGCACATCGCACCCGCCCGTCATCTCTACGAAGGGACACCACATGCTCTCCCGGTTCTTCGCTCCCACGGTCGAGGTCAGCGCCCACTGTGACCTTCCCTGTGGCATCTACGACCCCGCGCAGGCCAAGCTCGAGGCCGAGTCGGTCAAGGCGTGCATGACCAAGGTCAAGGACAACGACGACCACGACTTCAAGGCCCGTGCCCTGGCCATCAAGGAAGAGCGTTCGGACCTGGTCAAGCACCACCTGTGGGTGCTGTGGACCGACTACTTCAAGCCCCCGCACTTCGAGAAGTACCCCCACCTCAACGAGCTCTTCAACGAGGCCACCAAGCTGGCCGGAGCCGGCGGCACCAAGGCGAGCTGGGACGTTGCCGTGGCCGACGAGCTGCTGGCCAAGATCGACGAGATCGCGGCGATCTTCTGGGAGACCAAGAAGGCGGCCTGATCCCGAGCATCATCGAACCCCCGACCGACGGAACGCACCGGTCGGGGGTTCGACGGCTAGTAAGCCCCGCATGACGAGGCCGTGACGAATCCGCAACTATTCGGCGCTTCGAAATCGCCGGTCGTAGATTGCCACGATGGAGACCGTGACTCGCCCCTGGAGCCAAGGACGTGGGCAGCTTCTCATTCCAGCCGCTCTCGTGGCGCTGACTCTGGCCGGATGCGGACCTGAGACGTCCCGTCCTTCTCCGGCTCCCACGTCCACCTCCCCCGCCATCACCACGCTCGATGTCCAGAAGCCAGTGCCAGACAGCGCGCCCACCAAACAAGCCGCCGACGCCGCCGCAGCCAAACAAGCCGCCGACGCCGCCGCAGCCAAACAAGCCGCCGACGCCGCCGCAGCCAAACAAGCCGCCGACGCCGCCGCAGCCAAACAAGCCGCCGACGCCGCCGCAGCCAAACAAGCCGCCGACGCCGCCGCAGCCATGCCCACGCGCTACAGGAACTGTGCTGAGCTCAACCAAGCCTATCCGCACGGAGTGGGACGACCCGGAGCGGTGGATAGGGTGGCCGGCGGAAACCCCGGAGTGACGACCTTCGAGCGCGACCTTGCCATCTACAACGCGAACACGGCACGTGACGGGGACAAGGACGGCATCGCCTGTGAGCGAAGGTGACAGCCGACCGCCGTTGATTCCTACACCTCAGGGGTTCGAGCGACGAGTGAGCACCCGCAGCAGGGCCTCCACGACTCTGGGGTCGTACTCATAGCCGAGCCCGAGGTGGATCCGCTCGATCGCCGCCCCCTTCAACCGGGCGGTGCCATGCTCACCGACGAGGTCGTCGTACGCGTTGGCGACCTTGATGATCCGGCTGGCCATCGGCAGGTCCTCACCCAGCTCACGCACATGCCGGTACGGCTTGGCCTGGGACTCGAGGATCGCGGCCACGGTGTCCAGCACGCCGGTCTGGCGGACGATCTCCGCGCCGTCCCGGGCGATCCGGTCCTGATCGGCGGGGGCCGCCAGCATCGTCGCTCCGCCCGGAATGGGTTCGCGCAGTGCGACCTGTCCGATGTCGTGCAGGAGCGCCGCGTACTCCAGGTCGAGGGCGTCGCGCTCGCCCATGCCCAGATCCCTGCCGATCGCCACGCTGAGCTCCGCGACCCGGGCGGGGTGGTCCACCGTCGTGTACCCACCAATCTCGGTCAGTCTCGACAGTGTCCTGATCGTCTGACGGTAGGTCGCCCTGACGCCCGCGAACCGGCGGACGGCAAACTGCGTCAGCACCAGCGGGATGAGGAAGATCGGCAACGCCACGATCCCCATCGGCCGTTCGGCCAGGGCGATCAGCGCACCGGAGGCGGCGAGCGCGGCACTGAGCCCCACCGCCTGTCGCAGCTCCTCGAGGATCGACCGGAACACCGGGAGGTGATCGCGTACCGCCACCGACAACGCGACGAAGGCGCCCTGGGTCAGTAGGGCAACCGCGGAGACGCCGAGCATGGCGAATGCGGACAGCCAGCGCTGCTGGGTCCAGCCCACCTGCAGGTCGAGCAAGCTCTGCCCGTCCCACAACGTCAGCTGGCGAAAGACCACCGCGGCGACGGCCACGCTGATCAGCCGAGCGGCGACCTCCTCGATCCGAACCCGGGCGCCCCGCAGGATGAGCGGCAGGGCGCCGAGCAGCATGGCGATGGCCGTGACGCTGACCACCACGTCCGCTCCGAAGGTGACCAGGTTGCCAGCGCCCACCTCGGAGGTCATCGCCAGGGCGAACGCCGCAGCCAGCGACATCGGGGCGCTCTCACGAGCCCCGGGCAGCTCGATCCGGTTCAGCTCACCCAACGCGATGACCACGGCGAAAGCCACCAGGATCCACAGGTCTGCCGCGTCCCGCATCAACGGGGAGTCCAGGGCACGCACCAGTCCGGTCACGGCAATCGCGACCGCGCCGAGGGTGAGGATCACACCCACGTTGAGCCGGCGTACGACGCCGCGTACCAGCCCGTTCACCGCCGTGGTCCGTCCGGGGTGAGCATGGCCGCCGCAGCCAGGTCGGAGGCCGACGGGTCATCGTGGTCGAAGTACCCCGACATGGCGACCAGCGTGTCGGGGGCCACTTCCGCTCCCTGCCACTCGTGTCGCTCCAGGGCCCGGCCGAGCGCCAGCACCACCGTCGGGTCGAACTGGGTCTCCGATCGGGCCCGCAGCTCCAGGAGGGCAGCAGCAGCCGAGAAGGCCGGTCGGTGTGGTCGGGCCATCGTCAGCGAGTCGAAGGCATCCGCCACCGCGATGATCCTCGCCGCCAGCGGGATGTCCTCGCCGGCCAGCCCGGCGGGGTAGCCACGCCCGTCATAGCGTTCGTGATGGTGCTGAACCCCGGCCAGGGAGGCGTCCAGGAACTCGATCCCTCCCAGCAGCTGGACCCCCCGACCCGGGTGCAGCGCCAGAAGGGCGAGGTCGTCGTCGCTCATGGCACCGGGGCGGCGCACGATGCGCGTCGGCAGCCCGACCTTGCCGACATCATGGAGCATGGCGGCGAAGCGCAGCGCCTGGACCTCCTGCGCGGTCAGCGACAGGGGTTCGGCGATCCACTCCGCCAGCAGGGCCACCCGAGCGCTGTGCCCCACCGCGTACGGGTCCTTGGTCTCGACCGCCGTCACCAAGGCACTGAGAGCACTTTCGTGCGCACGCTGCTCCTCCCCGAACTGCAAGAACGCCCACCGGGCGACGAAGAGGGGTGCCAGGATCAGGACGGCACTGAACGGGCCAACGTCCGCAGGGATCCAGAGGATCACGAACAGGAAACCGATCACTCCGTAGCCGAGGTAGGCCACCCCGGAGTTCGTCACCATCTGGACGAAGAACCGGCGGAACGGCACCCCGCGGTCGATCCGGACGATTCCCGAGAGCAGCATCGCGTTGGCGAGCATCTGGACGACGTCGGCGAGCATGATCGGGATACCGACGTGCAGCAGCAGCTCCACCGGGCCGTCGAGCAGCGACAGCTCCCGCTCGCCGCCCACGGCCTCGTAGACCAGGCCACCCAGGCCGGCCCAGAAGGCGGTCATGCCCGCGTTGAAGACCCGCACCCGGGCCTGCTGACGGCCCAGCTCCAACCCCATGGACAGCGCGCCGATGACCGCGCACCCGACCGGGCCGACGATCACGATGCCTGCGAGCAGGATGATGCTGAGGAACGAGAACCCGACCCGAGAGCCGACGTCCGGCTCACGCAGGACCCAGCTGGCCAGGCCCATGAGGATGAGGATCACCAGCGCAAGCGAGTCCTGCGGCGGTCCGTCGAGCCACCAGCCCAGGACGACCACCCCTGAGGCGAGCAGGCAGACCAGGCCGATGTAGGCGAGCACCGCCACGGACGACCGCTGCGTCTCGCGCGGCCCGGTGCTGCTCATGCGCCCACGCTAGTGGCACTCCGCACTGCCAGCAGACGGGGAGACACCCATCGTGCCACCGTCCTGCACCTGTGCCCCTTCAGTGGTGGCGTCCGCAGAACCCACGGCTCCGGGCGCAGGCCACCATCACGTCACCTCTCCAACCAACCCCGTGGCGCGAGCCGCGGGAGATCACCGAGCTGAGTGGTTCAGCCGCCCCAGCCCCATGCCTGCTCGGGAGCGCCGCCCCAGCCCCATGCCGAGGTCGGGCCACCACTGGTCGGCGTCGATGACCAGGTGGGGGTGGCGGACTTGGATAGCATGACCTCGAACATCCGGGTGATCGTCCTCATCGCAGATTCCTCTCAGGCACGGCCTGAGCCGTGGGTCGCACAGGTGGATCCGGTCGCATGGTGCGACGCTGCACTGCTCAGCGTCACATATTCACCGGGGAGCGGGGAAGGCGAACTAGCACCTGAGCGCGAATTTTGCCAAGAATTGAAGCAATCGATGTCCGATTGTGTCCCAGAATCACCCGGTTCCGCCGGTCAGGGCGCCCTGTGACACAATTCAGGAGTTGCGTCACCTCTCGGGTGGCTCCGTCGATCTGCGTGAGCAGGTTCGGTCACCCCCGCCGACAAGTCTGGAGAAGTCCATGAGCAAGCGATCCCGCAAGCGCCGCTCACGCAAGGGCAACGCCGCGAACCACGGCCGCAAGCCCAACGCCTGACGCGTTCCGCACATCGGCAGGCCCGGCCCCCGAGGGGTCCGGGCCTGAGTGCAATCCCCGACCGGTAGCGCGGTGGCGCACAGCCGAGCTGACACTCAGTCGATCGACTCGACCCGGATCATCGTCAGCCGGTGCAGGATGGTCGTGCGGAGCTCGACCGGCGCCTCTTCACACGCACACGAGCGCTTGACCATCGCCTTGAGCGCCTGGTCGACGTTGTACTGCTTGAGGCACGGCCCGCACGCATCCAGGTGGGCCTGGATCTTCTGGCACTCCTCCGGACCCATCTCCCCGTCGAGGAACTCGTAGATCCGCAGCAGCGCCTCGGAACAGTCGGTGCCATCGAGATCGCGACCCGTCGCGTCGCTCATGAGCCCGCTCCTTCTGTGACGAAACCACGGTCTGCCGCGTACTCCGAGAGGAGCTCGCGGAGCTGGCGACGGCCACGGTGCAGCCGGGACATCACGGTCCCGATCGGGGTGTCCATGATCTCGGCGATCTCCTTGTACGCGTAGCCCTCCACGTCGGCGAAGTAGACCGCCAGGCGGAACTCTTCGGGGATCTCGAGCAGGGCCTGCTTCACGTCGCTGTCCGGCAGGTGCTCGAGGGCCACATCCTCGGCCGAGCGCAGGCCAGCGGAGCTGTGCGACTCGGCGCGGTGCAGCTGGTAGTCCTGCACCTCGGCCGCATCCGACTGCAGCGGCTCGCGCTGCTTCTTGCGATACGTGTTGATGTAGGTGTTGGTGAGGATGCGGTACATCCACGCCTTGAGGTTGGTCCCCGGCCGGTACTGGTGGAAGGCGGCGTACGCCTTGGCGTAGGTCTCCTGGACCAGGTCCTCCGCGTCGGTGGGATTACGGGTGGTCCGCAGCGCCGCCGAGTACATCTGGTCCAGCAACGGCATCGCCTCCCGCTCGAAGCGGGCCCGACGGTCCGGCGTGGACTCGGTGCTGACGTCGACGACATGGTCAGCCGGCTGCTGCTCCGGGACGGCTGCGGATGCCTTGGTCTTGTTGTCCATTGCCCCCCAGCCTAGACCGCGCGGTGAAGGGGCACCCACGTCGCCTCCGACGGCGGGAACGGTCAGCATGAGCACGCGCAGTGCCTTTCTCGCCGGTGGGTGGGACCTGAGCGTCAACAGCAGCGGCCTCACCCTCATTCCCGCACCGTCTCAATCCCGCACGAGCCGGGCGAACCTCAGTACCGCCTCGGCGACGAGGGCAGCGCTGCCGCGCGGGATGGTGTGCGTACCCGGCACCGGGTAGACCTGTTCCAGGTATGCCGCGAGCTCGTCGGGCGTGCCGAACGGGTCGCGCTCTCCCTGGATCGCCGCTATCGGCAACGACCGATCCGTCACCAGCGCGAGCTCGGGGGCTCGGAGCTTCTCCGGCTGCCCCGGCGGGTGCAACGGGAAGGACAGGCACAGGACGGCGTCGGCGCCCAGCTCGGCGGCGGTGCGGCAGGCGACCCGGGCACCGGCGCTGCGTCCGCTCAGGACCAGCGGGCCCCTCACCGTGGCGAGCGCACCGCCACGACGCCGCAAGGCGCGCACGATCGGGAGCCAGGCCGAGTCCAGGGTCTTCGGCGGTCCGGCGACCCGCCGGCCGGCGACCAGCCACGGCTGCTCGACCAGGGCCACCGCCCAGCCCTCCTCGGCGAGGGCGACCGACGCCGACGTGATGTCCACCGAGCCGAGACCGCCCCCGGCCCCGTGTCCGACGACCATCACGCCGCGCGCTCCGCGACCGCGACTGACGTGCACCCGTGCGGGACCGGCAGGCGTGTCGAGGTCGACGGTGACGGACGGTGGGCCTGGGCTCACTCGCCGACCACCTCGCCGGTCACGGGGTCGACCACACCGTGCAGCTCATCGCGGGACAACGGCAGGAGGAGCTGCTCCCCGTTGTTCCGGGTCGAGCTGACCGCCGTGGAGATGGGGTAGGCGTCGAAGCGTCCAGGTGCCTCGAAGGCCAGCATCCCGGCCACGGTGTCGAGATCGGTCACCTTCGGATCAAGCCAGGTGTCCCAGTGCTCCCGTTCCAGCACCAGCGGTTGCCGGTCGTGCACCCGGTCGAGACCGGGCTCGGCGCGGGTGGTGATGATGGTGAACGTCGTCAGCCAGGCCTGCGGGTCGTTCGAGTCCTCGATCGACCCGTCCCGCCAGAACTCGTAGAGGCCGGCCATGGTGACCACGTCCGCGTCGGCGCGGTGGATGTAGAACGGCTGCTTCCGGGGCTTGCCCTTGGCGTCGGTGGCGGTCGGTGAGACCTGCCACTCGTACCAGCCATCGGCGGGGACCAGGCACCTCCGGGACGTGGCCGCTCGGGCGAAGCCGGGCTTCTCCAGAACGGACTCGGCACGGGCATTGATCATCCGCAGGCCGGTCTTGACGTCCTTGGCCCAGCTCGGGACCAGCCCCCAGGTGACGAGGCGCAGCTGTCGTACCGCAGTGGCCGGCTCCGCGGCCGGGGCGGCCGTCTCGGACTGGCGCGGAGCGCGGGTCACAGCGACGAGGGCCTGCTTGGTCGGGGCCATGTTCCAGTCAGGCGTCCCCGGGGGCGGGTGCTGGGGGTTGACCAGGACACTGCGCGTCGGCTCGCCGGTCGCGTCCTGCTCGATCTCGAGCTGCTCGATCAGCTCAGCCTGGTCCCGGCTGGCGGCATAGCGACCACACATGCGCGTCAGCCTAGGCGAGAGGTCGCGGCGTCGCCCTCCTGCGATGAACGGACGTGCTGCCAAGCAGCGGAAGCAACTACGGTGGGGGGAGCACCGCCGTCAACCCGCAGGAGCGCACCCATGACCATCGTCCGACGGATCGCCCGACCGATGCTTGCCGCCGTCTTCATCGTGCAGGGACTTGACGCGGTACGTCACCCGGGCCGCAGGACCGATACCGCCTCTCCGCTGCTGGAGAAGATCGGGCCGATGCTGCACCTCCCCGACGACCCCGAGCTGCTCGTCCGCGCGAACGGTGCCGCCCAGCTGGCCGGCGGCGCCCTGCTGGCGGCCGGACGGCTGCCGCGCCTGGGCGGACTCCTGGTCGCGGCCTCGCTGGTGCCCACGACGGTCGCGGGTCACCCGTTCTGGGAGAAGAAGGACCCAGCAGAGCGGGCCAGGCATCGGACCCAGTTCCTCAAGAACCTCGGCCTGCTCGGCGGCGCCCTGCTCGCCGCGGTCGACACGGAGGGCCAGCCCGGGCTGGTCTGGCGGGCCCAGCACGCCGGCCGGGTCACCCGGCGTGAGGCCAAGCATGCGGCACGAACCGCACGGCGCGAAGCCCGCATCGCGCGACAGCAGGCCCAGCTCAGCGTGCAGGACGCCCTGAGCTGACGTGAGTAGCAACCTCTCACCAGCGTCGGTCATCGGTGACTGGGCCGCGCCGACGGCAGCCGGCGCCATCACCGCGACGGTGCCCCTGCCCGGTAGCAAGTCGCTGACCAACCGCTTCCTCGTCCTGGCCGCACTCGCCAACGACCGCTCCCGGCTCCGGAGCCCGCTTCGCTCCCGGGACACGCTCCTGATGGTCCAGGCGCTGCGTTCGCTCGGCGTCGACATCGCGGACGTGGCCGCCGAGGGCCCCGGCGGCCACGAGCTGAGCGACTGGCTGATCACGCCGGGCGAGCTGCGCGGGGACACCACCATCGACGTAGGGCTGGCGGGCACCGTCATGCGGTTCCTTCCGCCGGTCGCAGCACTGGCCCGAGGGCCGGTCCGGTTCGACGGCGACCCCCAGGCCCGCATCCGGCCGATGGCACCGGTGCTCGATGCGCTGCGCGCCCTGGGCGTCTCCATCGACGACGAGGGCCGCGGGGCCCTTCCCCTGACGGTCCACGGCACCGGGTCGGTCCGCGGCGGCGAGGTGACCCTCGATGCCTCCGCCTCGTCGCAGTTCATCTCGGCGATCCTGCTGGCCGGGGCGCGCTACGCCGAAGGTGTCACCGTCCACCACGACGGCAAGCCGGTGCCGAGCGAGCCGCACCTGGCGATGACCGTCGAGACGCTGCGCGATGCGGGCGTCGTGGTGGACGACCTCGAGACCAACACCTGGCGGGTCGAACCGAGTGAGATCAGCTCGCTCGACGTGCAGATCGAACCCGACCTGTCGAACGCCGGTCCGTTCCTGGCAGCAGCCCTGGCGGTCGGTGGCACGGTTCGCGTCCCCGACTGGCCGCAGCACACCACCCAGGCAGGCGACGCCCTGCGCGACATCCTCGACACCATGGGCGCCGACGTGTCGCTCGACCGCGAGGGCCTGAGCGTGTCCGGCAACGGGGCCATCGGCGGGATCGACATCGACCTGCACGATGCCAGCGAGCTGACCCCGGTGGTCGCAGCCCTCGGCGCCCTGGCCACCTCCCCCACCTGGATTCGCGGCGTCGCCCACATCCGCGGCCACGAGACGGACCGGATCACCGCCCTCGCCACCGAGCTCAACGGGCTCGGCGCGCACGTCGTCGAGACGGAGGACGGCCTGCGAATCACCCCGCGACCGTTGCGCGGCGGCCGTTTTCGCAGCTATCACGACCACCGGATGGCCACCGCAGGCGCGCTGATCGGTCTCGCCGTGCCGGGTGTGGTGGTGGAGGACATCGCCACGACGAGCAAGACGCTGCCGGACTTCGTCGGCCTGTGGTCCCAGATGCTCGGCGCACCCGAGTGAGCCGACACCGATGAGCTGGCGCGACCTGGACGAGTCCGACATCCGGGTCCGGCCCAACCCGCGCGGGTCGCGGCGGCGGTCCAAGGACCGGCCGGCCCACGAGGACGCCGTGCCGGGATTCGTCCTCGGCGTCGACCGCGGCAGGTATGCCGTGCTCGTCGCCGCCGGCGTCGGCGGACGCAAGAATCCAGAACGCATCGTGCGCGCGATGAAGGCCCGTGAGCTCGGCCGCAAGAGCGTCGTGGTCGGTGACCAGGTCGCCCTCGTCGGTGACACCACCGGCAACCCGGACGGCCTGGCCCGGATCGTGCGCCTGGAGCCGCGACGTTCGGTTCTGCGCCGCACCGCCGACGACACCGACCTGGTCGAGCGGGTCATCGTCGCCAATGCCGACCAGCTCGTGGTCGTCTCGTCGCTGGCCAACCCCGAGCCTCGGCCGCGGCTGATCGACCGCTGCCTGGTGGCCGCCTACGACGCCGGCCTGGACCCCTTGTTGGTACTGACCAAGTCGGACCTCGTCTCCCCCGAGTCCTTCCTCGCCAGCTATGCCCCGCTCGAGGTTCCCTCGGTCGTCACCGCCTGGGGCGGGGCGATGCGCCAGGCGGCCGGGGACGAGACCGGCGCCGGTTCGTTCGATGGCCTGGAGGAGCTGCGCGACCGCCTGGCGGGCCGGGTCTCCGTCCTCGTCGGTCACTCCGGGGTCGGCAAGTCCACGTTGGTCAACCGCCTCGTCCCGGACGCGCGCCGCGCCACCGGCGACGTCAACGACGTCACCGGCCGAGGACGGCATACCTCCTCCTCGGCGGTCGCACTTCCCCTACCGGACGGATCCGGATGGGTCGTCGACACCCCCGGGGTGCGCTCGTTCGGCCTCGCACACGTCGACCTCGAGCGGATCATCGTCCACTTCCCGGACCTCGAGCCCGGGACTCAGCAGTGCCCCCGTGGATGTAGCCACGACGAACCCGAGTGCGCCCTGGACGAGTTCGTCGACTCGGGTGCCGCCGGCCCTGCGGGGCCATCCCGGCTCGACTCGCTGCGTCGGCTGCTTCGAGCCCGCTCCGGTGGAGGCGACGACTGAGCAGTACCGCGTGACCCGACTCCCTGGTGTCACGGACTCCGGTGCGCGGACGGAGCCCGATCCCTAGACTGGGGATCGACAACCAGCGAGGGGAAGGCGCTCATGTTCGACACGATCCTCGGGTTGCCCGTGCACGCGCTGGTCATCCACGCCGTCGTCGTCCTGCTGCCGCTCATGGCGCTGCTCACCGTGATCTCATCGGTGCGGGCCTCGCTGCGCGAGCGGTTCGCCTGGTGGGTGACCGGAGGCAACCTCGTCGTCTTCCTGATCACCCTGGTGGCCAAGCAGAGTGGCGAGGAGCTGCAGCGGTCGCTGGGAGGTCGGGTGGCGCTTGAGCACGGCCAGCTCGGGAGTCTGATGCCGCTGTTCGCCTTCTTCCTTGCGCTGACGTCGTCAGCCGTCGCCGTGACCAAGACGAACCGAGCCCTCGGACCGGTCGCGGTGGTCTTCACCCTGGTGGCCGCGGCACTGGCCGTCTTCTGGGCGGTCCGCACCGGCGACAGCGGAACCCGGGCCGTCTGGGGCAAGTGACCCGAGTCATCGAGGAGCGTGTGGCGCAGCGGCGTTCGACCGCACGCACCGGATAACGTGGGCCGGTGCCCTCCTATGACGATGACCTCCGGCTCGCCCATGTGCTCGCCGACGCGGTGGAGCGCGTGACGCTGGCCCGGTTCCGTGCCGAGGACCTCGTCGTCGAGTCCAAGCCCGACCTCACTCCGGTCACCGACGCAGACCGGGCGGCGGAGCAACACATTCGCGCCCAGCTCAAGCGAACCCGGCCGCGGGACGCCGTCGAGGGCGAGGAGTTCGAGAACACCGGGCACGGGCCGCGCCGCTGGATCATCGACCCCATCGACGGCACCAAGAACTTCGTCCGAGGCGTTCCGGTCTGGGCCACCCTCATCGGGCTGGTCGACGACGACGAGCCCGTCCTGGGCCTGGTCGCCGCGCCCGCTCTCGGCCGGCGCTGGTGGGCGGCCAACGGTTCGGGGGCCTGGTCCGGCCGGTCGCTGTCCTCCGCGAAGCGGATCCACGTCTCGGCTGTCAGCTCGGTGAGCGACGCGTCGCTGTCGTACTCGTCCATGTCGGGATGGCGCGACATCGAGCGACGCGAGGAGTTCGGCGAGCTCGCCGACGACTGCTGGAGGACCCGCGCCTACGGAGACTTCTGGTCCTACATGCTGGTGGCCGAGGGAGCGGTGGACATCGCCGCGGAGCCGGAGCTCGAGGTGTACGACATGGCGGCGCTGGTCCCCATCGTCACCGAGGCGGGCGGCCGGTTCACCTCGCTCGACGGTCAGGACGGGTGTTGGGGCGGCAACGCCCTGGCGACGAACGGGTTGTTGCACGACGAGGTACTCGCCCGGATCGGGACCGGCGGCTAGCCGCCCGTCTCGCGCGGGGTGAGCTCGGCGACGTAGGCCGCCAGGTTGCGCAGGGTCTGCTCCGCGCCCTCGATCGCGTGGTACTTCTCCACCGCCTCGTCGCGCAGCGCCTTGGTGGGGAACGTCGTGCGCATCACGACCCGGGTCTCGTCACCGACCGGATCGAAGGCCAGGACGGACTCGAAGGCGTTGGGGTCGTCGCGGGACTCGCCGTGCAGCAACGCGATTCGTTCCGGCGGGACGATCTCCTGCCAGGTGATCCATTCCTGGTAGTCGGTCCCGTCGGGGCCGTGCATGACGAAGTCCCAGGCCCCGCCGACGCGGAACTCGAAGGACCGCGTGGTGGTGGAGAACCCCTCCGGTCCCCACCATCGCGACAGGTGTCGGACCTGCGTGAACGCTTCGAACACCAGCTCCGGGGGTGCGCTGATCACCCGGGCCATCTCGATCTCGCGGTCCGCGATCGCGGGTTCGGTCTCTTGGCTATTGCTTGTCGCCATCCGGTGCTTCCTCCAGTTCTGTCTGTTTCAGGTCCTGGACGTAGTCGTCCAGCCGGTCGAAGCTTCCGCTCCAGAAACGCTCGAAGCCGCCCAGCCACTCGTGTATCGGCCGCAGTCCGCGGGCATCCAGGCCGTGCAGCCGCTGCTTGCCCACCCCGCGCACCCGCACCAACCCGACCTCCCGGAGCACCCGCAGGTGCTTGGACGCCTGCGGCTGACTCATCCCGAGATCCCGCGCCAGCTCGGTCACCGGCCGCTCACCACCCTGGAGCAGGACCAGGATCGAGCGTCGCTGCGGCTCGGCGATCGCGTTGAACGCGTCCGAGGTCGTCGCTGCTCGTGCCATGGCAGACATCATATGCCTATATCGGAATGTGTCAACGCGGAACCGCTGCGCTGACCCTGCCTCGTGCGGCTAGTCCCTGATGACGGTGACGTCGCCGCGCCCCAGGGCGCGGACCCCGTCCGCGTGACTGTCCGCGTCGCCGACGACGACGACGGTCCACTGCCCGTCCACGAAGGATCGGTATGCCGCGTCCAGGCGCGCCGCGTCGACGGTGGCCATGTCCCGCAGGTTCGCCGTCGTGAACTCGGTGGTGAGTCCTTCGAGGGCCAGTCCAGCGGCTTCGTCGGCAATCGCGTCAGCTGTCGCGTACCGGCTCGGGGCAGCCATCGCGATGAAGTCGACGCCCTCGCGGGCCTCCTGCTCGGTGAAGCCCTCCCGCCCGCTGTCGAGCAGGTCCAGGAGCAGCCCGAGGGCCTCGACCGTCGAGTCGGCGCGCACGCTTCCGCTGGTGAGGAACAGCCCACCGCGCCGACGCGGTCGGAACACCGATCGGATCCCGTAGGTGAAGCCACGTTCCTCACGCAGGACCGCGTCGATCCGCGCGTTGGGGGAGCCACCGACGACGAACCCGAGCACCGGGAAGGGAGCCCAGCCGCCCTCGACCGTGCGGTCAGGTCCCGGGCACGAGATGGCAAACTCGGTCTGGACGGAGCCGGGCCGGTCGATGAACACGATGCGGTTCCGGTCGCCCGCCGGTGCGGCGGCTACCGGCACGCTGGGCGTAACCAGTCCGGCGGGAGCCTGCCAGCCGCCCAGGGCCCGCTCGATCTCCTCGAAGGCGTCCACCCCGTCGAGGTCACCGGCGATGACCACGGTTGCTCCGGACGGTGAGACCTGCGTGGCGTGGAAGGCTGCCACGTCGTCTCGGGTGATCGTGCGTACCGAGGCCTTGCGGCCGGCGGTGGGTCGGGATGCCCGCTCGCCGGGGTCGAAGTGCGTGGCCAGCAGCTCGATCGCCGCCCGGTGGGCCGCGATCGAGCGCTCCTGGTCGATCTCCGCAAGGCGCTGCTTGACGTGCCGGGAGACTTCCGAGTCCGGGAAGGCCGGCTCGGTGAGGCTCTGGCGGAGCAGGTCCAGCCCGTAGCGGAGGTTGCCCTTGGCCACGTCCACGTCGACGCTGAGGCCGGCTTCGGAGACCCCGGCCCCCAGCGCCACACCCTTGCGCTCCAACAGCTGCGCGAACTCCGAGGACGAGTAGCGGGCGGTGCCCTCATCGAGGGTGCGCGCCATGATCGTCGCGACGCCCTCCTTGTCCTGGGGCTCGCGGCTCAGCGGCAGCGGGACCGACACCCGGACCGAGTGCACGTACTGGCCGCGCACGTCGTAGACCACCACCTCCAGCCCGTTGGGCAGGGTGCGTCGCACCGCCTCGGGGAAGGTGTAGGGCTCCGGCGGGGCGACGGTCGGACGCGGCAGGACGGTGACCTGCTCGGGCGTGGTCATGAGGGTGTGACCTCCTGCTTGACGAGGTAGGCGACCACGGCCCGGCTGCTCGGGCTGAGCCAGGTCGCCGCGGCCCGGCGGATCTCCTCCGGACCGATGGCGGTGATCCGCGAGAGGAAGGAGTTGATGAACTGGGGGTCGTCGTCGAGCAGGGTGTGGTGCGAGATGACGTCGGCGCGCTCCTCCTGGCTGGCGAGCGAGCTGAGCCACGCCCGCTCCGTCTCGGCCATCGACGACTCGAGCTCGATCGCGGTCGGGCCCTCGGCGGCGAACCGGTCAAGCTCCTCGCAGACGGCGCGCTCGATGTCGGCCGGATCCACGCCGTTCGCCACATCGATCGAGAGCAGCCCCAGGGACACCCCGTCGACGAAGCCCATTGCGTGAGCGCTGAGGCTCGTCGCCGCCTGCTCAGTGCGCACGAGGCGCTGGACGAGGCGCGAGGTGCTCAACCCGCCGATGACGTCGAGCGCGAGGGAGCAGGCGAAGTACTCGTCCGTGCTGTCGACCGGTAGGCGGAAGGCCAGGTGCAGCCGGTCGTTCGGCACGTCCTCGACCCGCTCCAGGCGCAGCGGCTCGGTGAGCGGGTCGAGGTGGTGCGGCTGCGGCTCGGGCCGCTCTGCGGATGCGGGAAGGGGACCGAAGTACTTCTCGACGGCGGCGAAGCCCTCCTGAGCCGAGATGTCCCCCACCAGCGTCAGGACGGTGTTGTTGGGCCCGTAGTACCGGCGGAAGAACGCGTGGACGTCCTCGAGGCTTGCCGCGTCGAGATCCTCCATCGAGCCGATGGTCGGGTGGTGGTAGGGGTGGTCGGCGGGGAAGATCGTCGCGTAGACGTCGATCAGGGCGTTCCCGTACGGGACGTTGTCATACCGCTGTCGCTTCTCCTCCTTGACCACGTCGCGCTGGTTGTCGAGGTTCTCCTGGTTGACCGCGGTGAGCAGGTGACCGTGCCGGTCGGCC
Source organism: uncultured Actinomycetota bacterium (assembly GCA_963845815.1). Classification (GTDB taxonomy): domain Bacteria; phylum Actinomycetota; class Actinomycetes; order Actinomycetales; family Dermatophilaceae; genus Lapillicoccus. The sequence goes on along the minus strand of CAWJTD010000005.1, from coordinate 134,314 downwards.
TCGAGCCACAGGGCGAGCTCGAGCGCCCCCTTGGGCACCGTCTCGAAGTAGTTGGTGCGGTCGAACCAGGTGGTCGCGTTGAGACGTCCGCCCTGGGCCATCAACGCGCTGAAGTGCTCGCCGGATGCCACGCTGCGCGAGCCCTGGAACATCAGGTGCTCGAAGAGGTGGGCGAAACCGGTGCGGCCGGGGGCCTCGTGGCGGGAGCCGACATTGACCCACAGGTTGACCGTGACCGTGGGGGTGGTGCGGTCCTCGGACACGACGACCCGCAGCCCGTTGGGGAGGGTCTTCTCGGCAATCGGGTACGCGATGTCAGCCACGGGGTGACCCTACGCGATCAGGCCGGCCCGGCCACAGGCGTTCCGCCTCTAGGGCAGGTGCGGGCGGTGCTCGTCCCCCAGCCGCTCGATGGCGCGGCGGGCGAACACCTGCTGTTCGGTGATCGTGCGCTCGGAACGAGCGCGACCGAGGAAGCTCACCGCCCAGTGCAGCAAGGTGGTCACCTGCGACTTGAACCCGATGATGTAGACGAGGTGGACCGCGAGCCACATCAGCCAGGCGATGAAGCCACCGAAGCGCAGGCCGGCCACGCTGGCCACGGCGGAGAACCGCGAGATCGTCGCCATGGAGCCCTTGTCGAAGTACGAGAACGCCTCCTCGGTCGGCTTGCCGGCCAACCGCCGGACGATCTGCTTGGCCGCGAAGCGCGACCCCTGGATGGCCACCTGCGCCACGCCGGGAAGGTCGTTCAGGGCGATCATGTCGCCGACCACGAAGACCTCGGGATGTCCCGGCAGGGTGAGGTCGGGACGGACCTTCACCCGACCGGCTCGGTCGACCTCGGCCCCACTCTGCTCGGCAAGCCGCTTGCCCAACGGGCTGGCCTGCACGCCGGCCGCCCAGACCTTGCAGACCGACTCGATGCGCCGGACGTATCCGGCGTCGTCGCCCAGGTCCTCGATCTCGATGCCGGTGGCGTCGATGTCGACGACCTTGCCGCGCAGCTGGACCTCCACGCCGATCTCCTCGAGCCGCTTCAGGGCGATGACGCCCAGGCGGTCGCCGAAGGCGGGAAGCACCTGGTCCGCGGCGTCGACGAGGATGATCTTGGCCTCGGTGGGGTCGATCGCGCGGAAGTCGCGTCGCAGCGTGCGATGGGCCAGCTCGGCGATCTGGCCGGCCATCTCCACACCGGTCGGGCCGGCCCCGACGACGACGAAGCAGAGCAGTCGGGCTGCCTCGTGCTTGTCGCCACGCAGGGCCGCCAGCTCGGCCTGCTCGAAACAGCCGAGGATCAGCCCGCGCAGCTCGAGGGCGTCGTCGATGTCCTTCATCCCCGGGGCGAACCGGGCGAAGTGGTCGTTGCCGAAGTAGGACTGGCCCGCCCCTGCGGCGACGATGAGCGAGTCGTACGGGGTGACCAGGCTCCGGCCGAGGTTCTCGGACGTGACGGTGCGGGCCGTCAGGTCGATGTCGGTGACGTCGCCGAGGATCGTTGTGACGTTCTTCTGCTTGCGCAGCACGTCACGGGTCGCGGGGGCGATCTCCCCTTCCGAGAGGATCCCCGTCGCGACCTGGTAGAGCAGCGGCTGGAAGAGGTGGTTGGTCGTCTTCGCGACCAACGTGATGTCGACGTCGGCCCGCTTGAGGGCTTTGGTACCGAAGAGGCCCCCGAATCCGGATCCGACGACCACGACGCGATGTCTGGGCGTGGGACTCGTTGTCATGCCTCCATTGTCCTCCCAACGTCTCGCGCCCCCGCGCCGCCCCTCAGCCAGGCGCCTGTTCTGCGGGGTCGACGACGGCCGCCAAGGGCACATCATGGTCGCGAGCCCAGGCCTGCCAGCCGCTGGCCGTGCGGGTCGCGAAGACCCGCTCCAGCCCGGCTCGGGTGCACTCCACCCCCAGCAGGTCGACGAGCCGCGCGGCGAAGTGCGGTTCCAGGGCGGCGAGTGCGACGAAACCGTCCGCCGCCGGATAGATGCCGTAGGCCGGTAGCGCCCCACCCAGCGGACCGTTCGGTGGGGTCAACCCGTGCCGGATCGGAGCGGCCATATCCCGCGCGGCGGTCGCCAGGGCCACCTCACGGAAGCTGCCCTCCCCGGTCCGGTTCCGCGCGACGAGCGCCGCGAGAGCCTCGGAGACGGCCCGCTCGGCGCCCGCGAGGTCGGCGACGAGGACGGTCGGCATCGCCGGTGGACTGAGCATGCCGTTGATCGCCTGGTAGACGAGGTCGTGGCCGGCCACGTCGTCGTCCGGCGCGGGACTGCCCACAATGGCCACCTGACTCAGCTGTGGGTATCGCTGATGGACGGCGGACCAGCCCAGTCCCAGCCGGCTGAGCGCCGCGGGTCGGCTCGACGTGATCAGCACGTCGGCGTCGTCCAGCAGGACCTCGAGCGCCGCTCGTCCGGACTCCAGCTTGAGGTCGAGTACCTCGACCCGCTGGCCGGCGACCAGCTCGTCGTAGTACGCCTTGACGAACATCCCCAACGGGTCACCGGAGGGGGGCTCGACCTTGACGACGCTCGCTCCCATCCCGCTCAGGCGTGCCGCCGCGACCGGTCCTGGCAGGTTGATCGCGATGGACACGACCCGGACCCCGAGCAGCGGCGCGTCGTCGGTGGTCGTCATCCTCGAGCCGGCTGCACGGCATACGTCTGCATGAGCGAACTATCTCACCCGTCGCCCGAACGCTCAGCGGATGCTCTCGCCGGGCAGGTGGTCGTCCAGGAGCGCGAGCTCCGCCCGATGGGCGGCCCCTTCCCAGTCTCCGCGGGTGGAGGCCACGAACGCCCCGGTGACGGTGCCCCGGCGCAGGCATTCCGCCGGGTCCAACCCGTCCAGAGTCGCCGAGAGGTAGCCCGCGCAGAAGGCGTCGCCGGCGCCGATCGGGTCGATCGCCGTCACCGGTACGGCGGGCGCGTCCTGACGACCTTCGGTGGTGTAGACGCTGGCACCCGTGCGGCCGCGCTTGACTGCCACCTGACGGACACCGCAGTCGAGAAGTCCGGCCGTGATCTCGGCCTCCGACGCCGTCGAGGACCCACTCCCGGCGACCAGCTCGAGCTCGTCCTCGGAGGCGATGACGATGGAGGCCCGTCGGGCCACCGGGCTCAGGACGGCGCGCGCCTCGGCTCGCTCCCACAGCCGACTGCGGTAGTTGACGTCCAACGACACCTGGGTGCCGGCCTCGAGCGCCCACACCAGGAGGGCCTCGACGCAGTCCCGAGCAGAGGTCGAGAGGGCGGGAGTGATCCCGGTCAGGTGCAGGATCCGCGGCGCGGCGTCGAGTGCGTGCGCGAGATCCTCCGGGCACAGCGCTGCTCCGGCGGAGCCGCTGCGCCGGTACTCGACCGCGCTCAGGTCGGCGGTGCGCTGGCTGACGAACATCAGGCCGGTCGGACGGTCCGGGTCGACGATGGCGTGGCTTGTCCCCACCCCCTCGGCGCGCAGCTGCCGCAGGACGAGGTCCCCGAAGGGGTCTGCGCCGACGCGACCGCCCCACTCGACCGCATGGCCCAGCCGGGCCAGGCCGATCGCGAGGTTCGACTCCGCACCGGCCAGCCGACAGGTATGCCGTCCGCCCTGGACGAGCGGGCCGTCGCTGCGGAAGGAGACCATCGACTCACCGATGGTGAGGACCTCGGGGCCGGTGCCCATCAGCGGCTCGTCCCGGGAAGGCGGGACCCGCCAACCACGGCCAGGTAGCCGCGGGCCCGCTCCCGCAGGGCGGTCAGGTCGCCGCCGGACGCGGCGTCGCCGACCAGCGGGCCGCCCACCCCGACGCCGATCGCCCCGGCGCGTAGGTAGGTCTCGACGTCGTCGACGCCGACGCCCCCCACGGCGAGGAAGGGGATCTGCGGGAACGGGTCCCGCAGGGCCCGCAGATGACCAGGGCCGCCGCTGGCTGCGGGGAAGAGCTTGACCACCGAGGCGCCGTGCTGGACGGCAGTCCACGCCTCGGTCGGGGTCATCGCCCCGGCTGCGACCGGCAGCCCGCGCTCTGCCGCGATCGCGATGGACGCGGTGACCGCCGGCGTGACGACGAACTGGGCGCCCGCCGCCTGCACCGCGTCGACGTCATCGGCGGTCAGGACGGTGCCGGCGCCGACCCACGCGCCCTTCGGCGCTCGGGCCCGGACCTGCGAGATGGCCTCGCAGGCTCCGGGCGTGGTCAGCGCCACCTCGACGAACTGCAGGCCCTCGTCGACGAGGGCCAGGGCAGTCGCCACGACCGCTGCGGTGTCCCGGCCACGGATGACCGCCATGAGCCGGGCGGCGCTCAGCTCTTCGAGGAAGGTCGGCATCGAGGTCACCATTCCGCGAACGAGCCGTCGTCGTGCCGCCACACCGGTCCCCGCCAGGCGTGTCCGCACCGGTCCGCGGCCCGGACCGCCGACTCGTCGATCTCGATGCCCAAACCCGGTCCGGTGAGTCTCGGGATGTGCCCGTCGACGAAGGTCAGTGGAGTCGTGTCCACGAGGTAGTCGAGCACCTCGGCCCCCTGGTTGTAGTGAATGCCGATGCTTTGCTCCTGGATAAGGTAGTTGGGCGTCGCGAAACCCACCTGCAGGCACGCCGCGAGCGCCAGCGGGCCGAGCGGGCAGTGCGGAGCCAGCTGCACGTCGTAGACCTCCGCGAGCGCGGCGATCTTGCGGGTCTCGGTGATCCCGCCGGCGTGGGAGAGGTCGGGCTGGGCCACCGCGATCCCGGCCTGCAGGACCGGGAGGAACTCCTGGCGGCTGTAGAGCCGCTCCCCCGTGGCGACCGGTGTCGTGGTCGACCGGACGAGGTCGCCGATGAGGTGAGAGCACTCCGGGAGCACCGGCTCCTCGATGAAGAAGGGTCGATAGGGCTCGAGCAACGGCGCCACCCGTCGGGCATTGGCGAGGCTGAACCGGCCGTGGAAGTCCACCGCGACGTCCCGCTCGTTGCCCAGGACCTCGCGGGCAGCCGCGACTCGGGCGACCACCCCGTCGATCTCGGCCACGGTCGCGATGGGGCTCATCCGGCCGCTGGCGTTCATCTTCACCGCGGTCAGCCCCGCCTCGACCTGGGCCTGGATGTGGTCGGCCACCTCCGCCGGCTCGTCCCCGCCGACCCACCCGTACACGCGGATCCGGTCCCGGACCGCTCCCCCGAGCAGCTGGTGCACCGGCGCGCCATACCGCTTGCCGGCGATGTCCCACAGTGCCTGGTCGATCCCGGAGACCGCGCTGGCCAGGATGGGGCCGCCGCGGTAGAAGGAGCCCTTCGTCAGCACCTGCCAGTGGTCCTCGATCCGCAGCGCGTCTCGGCCGATGACCAGCTCACTGAGCTGCGTGACCGCCGTGCGGACCGTCTCGGAGCGGCCCTCGCAGGTCGCTTCGCCCCAGCCGACGAGGCCACCCTCGGTCTCGATCCGGACGAAGAGCCACCGGGGTGCGACGAGGAACGTCTCGACTCGCGTGATCAGGGTCATCGGTCAGCCCTTCGTGGCGCCGGCGGTCATGCCGGAGACGATGTACTTCTGGGTGAACAGCGCGATCACCATGATCGGGACGGTGACCACGGTCGCGGCCGCCATCAGCCCGCCCCAGTCGATGCTCGCGTAGCCGACGAAGTTGAAGATCGCCACCGGCAGGGTCTTGGTCTGGGCGCCCGAGAGCACCAGCGCGAACATGAAGTTGTTCCAGGAGAAGATCACCGACAGGATCGCGGCAGTCGCGATGCCGGGCAGCGACAGCGGCAGGGTGATCCGGCGGAACGCGCCGATCGGGGTCAGCCCGTCGACGAGAGCAGACTCCTCGAGCTCGAGCGGCAGCGAGTCGAAGTAGCTCATCATGATGTAGACCACGAGGGGCAGCGCCACGAACATGTGGCTGATGATCAGGACCGTGTATCCGCCGACCATGCGGAGGTTGGAGAACACGTAGTACCAGGGCACGAGCAGCGACACCCCGGGGATCACCCGGGCCATCAGCACGACGAGTGCGGAGCGGTTCATCGAGAACCGGCTCATCGAGTGGGCCGCCGGCACGCCGAGGACCAGCGAGGCCGCCGTCGAGGCGATCGCCACCCAGGCACTGTTGAGCACGAACTGCACGTAGTTCGCCTGCTGCAGGACCTTCGTGTAGTTGTCGAGGGTCGGCGAGAAGACCACGGCCTTCGCCGAGTCGTAGATGTCGACCGTGGTCTTGAACGACGCCGCGAACATCCAGAGCAGCGGGGCGATGAGGGCCGCGACGACCACCACGAGGACGACCACGCGGAAGAGCGGGTATACCGGGCGTGTGCGGCTCATCAGCCGTCCGTCCTTCTGCGCGAGGTCAGAGCCCACATCGACCCGATGATGATGAGGAAGAAGATCAGCAGCACGGCCGAGGCGAGGCCGTACTCGTTGTAGTCGAAGCTCAGGCCGTAGGCGTAGACGTTGAGCGTCTCGACCTCGTGGAACGAGCCACCACCCTTGCCCTTGGTGGCGTAGAGGATGTCGAAGGTCTTGATGGCGTCGATGCCGCGCAGCAGGACCGCGACGACGACGGTCGGCAGCAGCATCGGCAGCGTGACGAACCGGAAGCGCTGCCAGGCGCTGGCGCCATCGACGAGGGCGGCCTCGTTCGGCTCCTCCGGCAGCGAGGTCAGGCCGGCGAGCAGGATCAGCACGACCATCGGCGTCCACTGCCAGATGTCGATGAACGCCGTCGTCATCAAAGCCGTCGACTCCCCGGCGAGCCACGGCTGTGCAGGGATGCCCACCCAGCCGAGCATCTGGTTGGCGAAGCCGATGTTGGGGTCGAGGATCAACCGCCACATCATGCCGACGGCGACCGGGGTGGCCACCAGCGGCAGGAGGATGGCGACACGCACCCACTTCTCCCCGCGGAAGGGCCGCCACAGCAGCAGGGCGATCCCCATCCCGATGACCATCTCGAAGAGCAGCGCCACACCAGTGAACTCCACCGTGCGCAGGACGGCCGGCCAGAACCGGCCGGTGTCGCTCAGGACGGTGGCGAAGTTCTGCAGGCCGACGAACGACTTCTCCGCACGGACCGAGCCCTCGGCGTCGGTCAGGCTGAGGAACACGGTCCAGCCGACCGGGAAGACGATCAGGATCCCGACGAACGCCATGGCGGGTCCCGCGAAGAGCCACTTGCGGTGCGAGTTCGCCCACCGGGACACAGCGCTCCCGCCGGTGGTGGTTCGCAGCGTGGTGACTGCTGTCATCGACGTCTCCAGCATCCAGGCGGGGGCGGGGGCCGGTCATCCGGCCCACCACCCCCGCGGTCGGGTTACTTGTTCTCGGCGTCCAAGAGCTGCTGGAAGGCCTTGTTCGCGGCGTCTGCCGAGGAGGAGACGTCCTTGCCGGTGATGGCGTCCACGATCGGTCGGCCGACGATCTCACGGGCCTCGGGGACCTTGACGACGAGCGGGCGATCGTGGCCGATGCCGGTCTTGGTGCTCACGGCGATGGCGGCGGCAAGGTCCTTGGGGTAGGTCGCGGTGCCGGCCGGGTCGGCCCAGACCGAGGTGCGCGGTCCGGGCACCCCCGCCTTCTGGTTGGCCAGCGTCTGCGCCTTGCTGGTGGCCCACTCGACGAACTTCCAGGCGTTCCCCTTGTTGCTCGACGCCTCGTTGATGCCGAGCGCCCAGGACGGCACGTTGTAGGGCTTGGAGCCCGCGGAGCCGGACGGGAACGGCGCGAAGCCGACGGTGGCAGAGACCTTGGACTTGGCCGGGTCGGTGGCGTTCTTGTACAGCGAGTCAGCCTCCGTGTAGAACGCCGCGTTGCCCTGGGTGAAGATCGCCATCGCCTCGGGCCAGCTCATGTCGGTGCTCACGTTCTTCGGCCCGTAGTCCTTGATCAACCCGCCGTAGTAGGCATAGGCCTTCTTGGCCGCGTCGGTGCCCACCGCGGACTTGCCGCTGTCGTCGATGAACTGGCCGCCCATGCTGTAGAGGAAGCTCGAGAACTGGGTGACGGCGGCGGACTTGTCGGTCCGGGCCACGAAGCCGGCGACGCCGGGGTTGTCGGCGGCGACCTTGGCGGCGTCGGCCTTGAGCTGGTCGAGCGTCGCGGGCGGCTTGCTGATCCCGGACTTCTCGAGCAGGTCCTTGCGGTAGTAGAGGACCTCCTGCTCCGTGATGAGGGGCACGCCGACGACCTTGTCCTTGTATGTCGTCGACGCCACCGGGCCGGACTGGAAGTCGCTCCAGTCCCACTCCTTGTTGGCTTTGACCTTGTCGGTCAGGTCGGCGAGGTATGTGTTCTTGGCGAACTGCTTGCCCTCCTGCAGCGGCCGGTACATCATCACGTCGATCTCGCCGGAGCCGGCGTTGAGCTTGACGTTGTACTGGGCGGAGAGCTGGTCCTCGCCGAGCTGGGTCAGCTCCACCTTGAGCCCGGTCTGCTGCTCGAACTCCGGCAGCGCCTTCTTGATGTTCTCTGTCCAGACATGGTTGGCGAGGGTCACTCGGATGGTCTTCGAGCCCGAGCCGTCGTCGGCGCTTCCGCCGCCGCCGCCGCAGGCCGAGAGACCGAGAGCCGCCAGTGCTGCAAGTGATGTTCCGATCATTGACTGACGTCTCACGTCGGTCTCCGTTCCTGTTCCTGAGCGGCCGGGGCCGCACCGCTTCACATCGGCCGAATATAGGGACAGTACTCGGATTAAATCGGGTGACACAAGACCTGGCCCTTTATGAGTATGCTTTATTCATGCCAGAGCGCGAAGGGTTCGTCCCCGTCGAACCGCCGCTGAGCGGGCTGCATGCGCGGGTGCTCACCGAGATCGGCCTGGCCATCTGCGGGGGCCAGCTCGCCCCGGGCGACCTGCTGTACATCGACGAGCTGGCCGAGACCCACGCCGTCTCTCGGTCGGTGGTGCGCGAGGTCCTCCGGGTCCTGGCCTCGATGGCGATGGTCGAGTCGCGGCGCAAGCTCGGGACCCGCATCCTTCCGCAGAGCCAGTGGAACGTCTTCGACCCGCAAGTGATCCGCTGGCGGCTCGCCTCCGACGGCAGGCTGGCTCAGCTGCGCTCGATCACCCAGCTGCGCGGCGCGGTCGAGCCTGAGGCGGCGCGGTTGGCAGCAGGGCTGGCCACGGCCGATGTCGCCAGCGACCTCATCGGGCTCGCCGCGAAGATGTGGGCCGCCGGCCAGAGCGACCACACCGACGAGTTCCTCACTCTCGACATCGAGTTCCACCGCCTCGTGCTGGCCAGCTCGGGGAACGAGATGTTCCTCAAGTTGCACGAGCCGGTCGCGGCGGTGCTGGCCGGAAGGCACGAGTACGGCCTGATGCCGCATCACCCCGACATCCAGGCGCTCGAGCTGCACGCGGAGGTGGCCCAGGCCATCCAGCGGCGCGACGGCGAGCGGGCCCGCATCGCGATGCGAAGCATCATGGAGCAGGCCATGGACGAGATGAAGGCGATCTGGCAGCAGAGCTGACCTGAGCGGTATCCGTGTTACGGCACCATGTCAGGCATGCCGTTGTCGACCCCCATCCTGCTCAGCGCTCGCCTGCGACTGCGTCCCATCGACGACGCGGACGCGGACGCCCTCTTCAGGATCCCACTGAAGCAGGGCGCGTGCCGCCTCGGTCGCGTAGCCGCGGCCCCATGCTGACCGCAGCGCGGCACTGGGCCTACGGGTACGTGCGTGAGGGAACCCTGCGCGAGGACTGCGTCGTGAATGGCGACGTCTCGGACTCCTGGGTGTACGGACTGCGCTGGCGGGAGTGGCCCGGTCAGCCGGAGCCGCTGTCGCCCGGTTCCACCGACGCGTCGGTCCCGGGGTAGACCAGCGCCTCGTGACCATCCTCATGCCGTACCAGGTAGGGGGGCTCGCCGTCGGGTCCCCGGATCTCGATGATCTCTGCGGTGTGGTCGGACATCCCGACGACCCGCCCGTGGATGTGGAGCCGATCTCCCACTGCAGCTCGCATGACTACTCGGCCGGCTTGGCGTAGCTGGCGAAGCCCTGCCAGTCGATGAAGACCGACGCCTCGTCGCCCAGGGTCCACGCGTCGTGTCCCGGCGGGATGACGGCGAAGTCGCCGGGGCCGAACTCCTGCTCCTCGCCGTCGTCCATGACGACGTGCATACCGCCGGAGACGAAGTAGCCCACGTGCGAGGCCATGCAGCTGTCCGTCCCCGCGATGGGCTTGACGTGTTCCGACCATCGCCAGCCGGGCGCATAGGTGGCTCGACCCACGGGACCAGAGTCCAGATTGACCAGCTCGAGCTGTCCGGTGTCGTCCTTGAACGGACGGGTCTCCTCAGCAGCGCTGAAGTTCTTGCGAATGATCCCTGACATGGCCTCTCCCGGTTGGGTGCATGGTGAGCCCGTCCGCTCGGGACCCCCTGCACACCCAGCGACAGGCCGGGGCGGCCGGGTAGCTGCCGGCCGTCACGTTCAGGCTAGCCTCGCCGCCCTCCCGGGGCAGCAGAACGGCGAAACGCCCGCCCACCGGGACGTTTCGACGACGAGCGCCGTCTGTCCCCCGGCCCGACCGGCCCGGCGGGCCGGTCGGACCCGCGGGTCAGACCAGGTCGAACCGGTCCAGGTTCATGACCTTGTCCCACGCTGCGACGAAGTCGCGCACGAACTTCTCCCGGGCGTCGTCGCTCGCGTAGACCTCGGCGAGGGCGCGCAGCTCGGAGTTCGAGCCGAACACCAGGTCGTTGCGACTGCCGGTCCAGCGGACCTCGCCGGTGGCGGTGTCGTGACCCTCGAAGGTCTCGTCGCCCTCTGCGGCCGGCTTCCACGTGGTGCCCATGTCGAGCAGGTTCACGAAGAAGTCGTTGGACAGGGTGCCGGGCCGGCTCGTCAGGACGCCCATCGAGGACTGCTGGTGGGTGGCACCCAGGACCCGCAGGCCGCCCACCAGGACGGTCATCTCCGGGGCGCTGAGGGTCAGCAGGTTCGCCCGGTCCACCAGTCGGTACTCCGCCGGCAGCTGGTGCCCCTTGCCGAGGTAGTTGCGGAAACCGTCCGCGGTCGGCTCGAGCGGAGCGAAGGCCTCGACATCGGTCTGCTCCTGCGTGGCGTCGGTCCGCCCCGGCCGGAAGGGCACGCTCACCTCGTGGCCGCCGTCCCGGGCGGCCTTCTCGACGCCAGCACAGCCGGCGAGCACGATGAGGTCAGCGAGGGAGACCCGCTTCCCTCCGGCCTGGGCGGCGTTGAAGCTCTCCTGGACGTCCTCCAGCGTGCGGAGCACCGTAGCGAGCTCACCCGGGTTGTTAACCTCCCAGCTGCGCTGCGGCTCCAGGCGCAGGCGGGCACCGTTGGCGCCGCCGCGCTTGTCGCTGCCGCGGAACGTCGAGGCCGAGGCCCACGCCGTGGTGACGAGCTGTGCGACGGACAGGCCGGTGTCGAGGAGCTGCACCTTCAGGGCGGCGATATCGTCCGCGTCGACCAGCTCATGGTCGACCTGGGGAACGGGGTCCTGCCACAGCAGGGTCTCGGTCGGCACCAGCGGCCCGAGATAGCGCTCGATCGGGCCCATGTCGCGGTGGGTGAGCTTGAACCACGCACGGGCGAAGGCGTCGGCGAACTGGTCGGGATTCTCCAGGAAGCGGCGCGAGATCTTCTCGTAGACCGGGTCCATCCGTAGCGCGAGGTCGGTCGTCAGCATGGTCGGCGGCCGGGACAAGGAACCGTCCTCCGGGTCCGGGACGGTGCCTGCACCTCCACCGTCCTTCGGCTGCCACTGATGGGCGCCGGCAGGGCTCTTCGTCAGCTCCCACTCGAAGCCGAAGAGGTTCTCGAAGTAGTTGTTACTCCACCGCGTCGGCGTCGTCGTCCAGGTGACCTCGAGCCCGCTGGTGATCGTGTCACGGCCCTTGCCACTGCCGAAGGTGTTCCGCCAGCCCAGACCCTGCTCCTCGAGCGGGGCGCCCTCGGGCTCCGGGCCGATGTATGCGTTCGGGTCCGCTGCCCCGTGGGTCTTGCCGAAGGTGTGGCCTCCCGCGATGAGGGCGACGGTCTCCTCGTCGTTCATCGCCATCCGTCCGAACGTCTCGCGGATGTCTCGGGCCGAGGCCAGCGGGTCCGGGTTGCCGTTGGGCCCTTCGGGGTTCACGTAGATCAGGCCCATCTGGACGGCCGCCAGCGGGTTCTCGAGCTCCCGGTCACCGGTGTAGCGCTCGTCTCCGAGCCAGGTCTGCTCCGGGCCCCAGTAGACGTCCTCGTCCGGCTCCCAGACGTCCGCCCGGCCGCCGGCGAAGCCGAAGGTGGCGAAGCCCATGGTCTCGAGGGCACGGTTGCCGGTGAAGACGATCAGGTCGGCCCACGAGATGGAGCGGCCGTACTTCTGCTTGATCGGCCAGAGCAGTCGACGGGCCTTGTCCAGGCTCGCGTTGTCGGGCCAGCTGTTCAGCGGGGCGAAGCGCTGCATACCGGCTCCGGCACCACCGCGACCGTCGTGGATCCGGTAGGTCCCGGCGCTGTGCCACGCCATCCGGATGAAGAACGGCCCGTAGTGGCCGAAGTCGGCCGGCCACCAGTCCTGCGACGTCGTCATCAGCTCATCGACGTCCCTGGTCAGCGCCTCGAGGTCGAGCGCGTTGAACGCTGCCGCGTAGTCGAAGTCCGCGCCCATCGGGTTCGCCTCGGCCGGGTGCTTGCGCAGGATCTTGAGGTTGAGCTGGTTCGGCCACCAGTCGCGGTTGCCGGCACCCTCCGTGGGGTGGTTGCGTGGACCGACCGAGGCCACGGGGCAGCGGGCCTCGCTCTCCTCCGAGTTCATGTCGCCGACTACTGCATCGTGGTTCTCAGGCACGTGAATTCCTTCCGCTGGGCTGGTGTTCAGGGGTTCAGGAGCGGGATGCGGTGGAGCAGAGGGGGCACACGCCCCAGTAGGTGACCTCGGCCTCGTCGATGGCAAAGCCGTGGTCGTGGTTCGCGGTCAGGCAGGGCGCGTCACCGAGAGCACAGTCGACGTCGGCGATGGCGCCGCACGACCGACAGACCACGTGGTGGTGGTTGTCGCCCACCCGAGCCTCGTAGCGAGCCACAGAGTTGGCCGGCTGGATGCGTCGCACCAGCCCGGCGGAGGTCAACGCGCGCAAGACGTCGTAGACCGCCTGGTGGGACACCTCGCCGACATCGCGGCGCACGGCGTCGATGATCTGGTCCGTGTCGGCATGCGGATTCTCGTGCACCGCTGCCATCACCGCGACCCGCGGACGGGTCACCCGCAGTGCTGCCCCCCGCAGAATCTGCTCGAACCCCACCGTCGTGGTCACACGGCCACTGTCTCGCAGTATCTGGAGTCAGTCAAGATCTCGGCTTGAGTCGGTGACCTTGCCAGAACCGCCGGTTGAAGTGCTGAGTGGCCAGCACCGCCCTCACCGGGCCTGCGCCACGATCCGACGGATGGTGTCGGTCACGAGCCGAGGTTGTTCGTTCGCGATGGGATGACCACTGTGCGTGTCAGCGATGAGTTGGGCCCCCAGCGACTGCGCGAGAAGCCGTTGCGCGTCGAGCCAGGCCGACCAGGTGGAGCCACCATTGACCTGCAGGGTCCACGGCTGGTCCGAGCTGAGCACCACCGACCTCACCTGCCCGGCCCTCGGCAGGGCGCTGATCTGCGCCACACTCCGGGGATAGTCCGGCGCCTCCATGCCTGCTGGTGCGGTGGCAGCCTTCTGGGTCCAGTCCGTCCACTGCTCGGGCGTGAGGGTGGCCTCGAGGAACTCCGAGGCGGCGTCGACGAGGACGAGGCCGTGCACGTCGTCCGGGTGCGCCCGGGTGAGGAACTGCGCGATCAACCCTCCCCACGAGGCGCCGACGACGACGTAAGGCCCGGATTCGCGTGCGGCCGCGAGTACAGCCCGCAGGTCCTCGGAGTTCGCCTTCACCGTGCTGGGCTGCGGGATCGGTGTCGACGCCACGGGTCTGTCGTCAAAGCGAGATGTTCCGGGTCGGTCATAGGTGCAGACCCGGGTGAATGTCGCGACACTGGGAAAGACCGCTGCTGCATCGGGCTTCGGCACTCCCGACGAGTCCAGCACCTGCATCCACTCGTCACCGGCTCCCCCGGCGCCCGAGATCAGCACCACGGTGGGCGAACCGGTCCCGCGGCACTCGAGGTACACCTGCCTGCCCTGGCCGATGTCGAACGGGGCCGCGACGTCAGGCGACGCAGCGGTCGCCGAACAGCCAGCGAGGAGGAGGCTCACCGCCGTCAGCGGAACGCAGAGGGAAGCCGCACGCAGGAGGCCTGGCCACCGGTGTCGGTGTGTCATCTGCGCCTCTCGAGTTGGCTGTCGTGTCCGTGCGAGTAGCCAACCACGTCGCGCCCACCATCGGACCACGACAGTCCTTCAACGCCGGGCACACTCGCCCGCGGTGTCGCGAACCACGAAGGCCCCCACCTGAGGTGAGGGCCTTCGTGACGATCTCTCGCGTTCCTTGTAGCGGGGGCAGGATTTGAACCTGCGACCTCCGGGTTATGAGCCCGGCGAGCTACCGAGCTGCTCCACCCCGCGTCGGTATGACATCACCTTACGGGAGCCTGGCGAACAGACCAAATCCGTTCACCGGGCGCAGGTCCTGCCCTCGTCAGCCGGTCGGCGCCGCCGCCGGAGGGGGCGTCGTCGCGGTCGGCGTCCCTCCCGGCGTCAAGGTCACCGAGCCGCCCTTCGGCGACGCGGCGACCGCCCGGGCGATGGCGTCCTTCAGCCTCGTCTGAGCCTCCCCGTACTTGACGAAGTCGCCGGCCTTCAGCGCGGCATCCCCGTCGTTGAGCGCCTTCTGGGCATCAGCCAGCGCCGCCACCAGCGCCGGGTTGTCCGCGCCCGTCCCCGGAGTGCCCGGAGTGGTGGGCGTCGTCGGCGTCCCGGGTGAGGTCGGAGCGGTCGGTGTGTTGTCCCCGGACGATGCTCCGGCGTCACCGCCGAAGAGCGAGTCCAGCGCCCCGTCCAGCGTCGACGACCACGCCAGCTTGTCACCGAACGCGGCAATCACCGCGCGTGCCAGCGGGAAGGCCGACTCGGTCTTCGCCTGCACGTAGATGGGCTCGACGTACAGCAGTCCCCCGCCGACCGGCAGGGTCAGCAGGTTGCCGAGCACGACCGTCGAGCCCTGCTGCTTCTGCAGGTTGAGGAACTGGGACAGGGCCAGCCCGCCGCCGTCCTGCGGGGTCGCCGAGGACGAGATGTCGTTCTGGACCTGGCCCGGACCGCGGACGTTGCTGTCCCTGGGCAGCTCGAGCAGCCGCATCTGGCCGTAGCCGGGGCGGCGTTCACCCTTGGTGGAACCCGCGTTGGAGTCCACGGCCAGGAAGCCGGAGAGCACCTCGCGGGTACCGAACGGCATGAACGTCGTGGTCAGCGAGAACGACGGCTCCTTCTGCCCCGGCATCGCGATGCTCAGGTAGTACGGCGGCTGGTCGGTCGTGCGCGCCTCCTTGGTCGGGTCAGCCGGGACCTTCCAGAAGTCCTGACCGCCGTAGAAGGAGTCCGGGGTCGTCACGTGGTACTTCGCGAGGATCTCGCGCTGCACCTTGAACAGGTCCTCCGGGTAGCGCAGGTGCGACATCAACGACGCGCCGATGTTCGACATCGGCTCGACCGTGCCCGGGAAGGCCGACGACCACGCCTTGAGCAGTGGGTCCGTGTCGTCCCACGTGTACAGGTGCACACTGCCGTCGAAGGCGTCGACGGTGGCCTTCACCGAGTTGCGCATGTAGTTGATCTGGCCCGCCGCGATCGGCACGACCGCCCGACGCGTCGACGTCACCGAGTCGGACGTCGCACTCTCGACCGAGGTGAGCGAGGAGTTCGGGTAGTCCGCCGAGGTGGTGTAGCCGTCGATGATCCACTGGACCTTTCCGTCGACGACCGCGGGGTAGGCGTTGCCGTCGAGGGTCAGCCACGGGGCGACCTTCTGCACCCGCTCGCGCGGGGCGCGATGGTCGAGCAGGCGCGAGCCGCTGTTGACGGCGTCAGAGAGCAGGAAGTTGGCCTCCCTGTACTTCAGGGCGTAGGCGATCTTGCGCGCGAGCGAGCCGATCTCCACTCCCCCGTTCCCGGCGTAGGTGTTGTTCGCCTGCCCTGCCGCGGAACCGTCCGGGAAGTCGAACTCGCGCGGCGATGCGCCGGCGGGGGCACCCACGATGGAGTACGCGGGGGACTGCTCGCCGAAGTAGATCCGCGGTTCGAACTTCCCCAGGGCTCCGGTGGAGGGGATGTTCTGCTCGAAGAAGACCGGCTTGCCGTCGGCGTCCTTGCGGTTTCCGTATGCCGCGACGATCCCGTAGCCGTGCGTGTACACGGTGTGGTCGTTCAGCCAGTTCCGCTGTCCGGCCGGCACTCCGTCGAGGTTGAGCTCGCGCACGGCGATGACCGTGTCGCTGATGTCCCCGTCGATGGTGTACCGGTCGACGTCCAGGGAGTCCGGGAAGCGGTAGTAGTTCTTGCCGGCCTGCAGCTGCTGGTAGGTCGGCGAGACGACGTTCGGGTCGATGATCCGGATGCCGGGGACCGTCGCGGTGTCGTTGCGCAGCTGACCCTGGCTCGCGGTCGTCGCGGCGTCATAGGCAGTCGTCTCGATGTTCGACAGCCCGAACGCGTCGCGAGTCGCCGCGATGTTGTTCGCGAGGTAGGGCGACTCGAGCGACTTCTCGCTCGGGCGCACCTTGAGTGACTGGATCAGCGCCGGGAAGATCCCGCCGACGACGATCGAGACGACGAGCAGCAGGACGACCCCGACGATCGGCAGCCGCCACGACTTGGTCCAGATCACCGACAGGAACATCAGGGCACACATGACGGATGCCATCGCCAGGATCGCCTTGGTGGGCAGCACCGCGCTGGCGTCGGTGTACTGGATACCGGTCATCAGCTCGGTGCTCTTCGTGGTCAGCGAGTACCGCTCCAGCCAGTAGCTGGCCGCGCGGATCAGCACGATGACCGCGAGCAGGATGGACAGGTGCAGCCGCGCCGCCGAGGTGGTCCGCCGGTTGCGACCCTGGAACTGCAGTCCACCGAAGACGTAGTGCGTGAACGCCGCGACGATGGTGCCGATGATCAGCGCCATGCTCAGGTACGCCACGACGAAGGACAGCCAGGGCAGGGTGAAGACATAGAAGCCGACATCCATGTTGAACTGCGGGTCGGTCTTGCCGAAGGAACCCCCGTTGCGCCACAGCAGGAAGGTCTCCCACTGCGCTGAGGCACCGAGCCCGGACAGCAGACCGAAGCCCACGGGCACCGCGATCGTGCCGATCCGGCGCAGCGGCTCGATCGCCTCGCGGTATCGCTCGAGGGTGTCCTGGTCCGGCGTGGTGGGCGCATAGATCGGGCGAGTGCGGTACGCGATGATCAGGCTCGAGCCGACCACCAGTGCGGTGATCACCCCACCGACGATGCCGAGCAGGAGCTTGGCGCCGAGCTCGGTCATGAACACCGACCGGAAGTTCACCGAGTCGAACCAGAGGACCTCGGTCCAGAACTCGGCCACGATGGACAGCAGGATGCCGAGACCTGCCAGGGCCAGCAACGTGGGCACCAACGGCCCACGCCGTCGCGGAGCGCGAGTCATCGTCAGACCCCCGTCGTCACCGCCCCCGTCACGCTCGTCCTCGCTGTCGAACCAACCGCGTTCACTCACCATGTGCCCGATCTGTCATCCGCACGCGGCGCGCGCGTCTCGCCAAATATACGTACACCTGAACGTCACGAAGGTATGCCGGGTGCCCCGGAGGCGGGAGAGCCCGACCAATCGTTGCCGGACTGATGCAGACCAGGCGCGGACCCTCGGCCGTCCCGGATACGGAAGGATGGTGCCGGTGAGCTCCCCCGTGCGCCCCGTCTTCGACCCCCTGTCCATCGCTGCGCTCGACACCGAGCGGCACGTGGCCGCGAGCGGCTGGGACCAGCCGCCGCGACTGTTCGCGCTGGTGCGGACCACAGACCTGCTCGAGCGCGAGCCGCAGCTGCGTTCCGGGATGACCGGCTCCGACCTGGCCGACGGCGCGCTCACCGCCATCGAGCAGGAGGGCCTGCACACGTCGACGAACCTCGAGTCCGTCCTGGGTCGGATCGCCTGGCCGGACGATGTCGACGGGTGTGCCTTCGCCGTGGAGCGAGTGGTCGTCCCGCCCGATGCGGAGGCTGGCCTTCCGGTCGATCCCGACGCTGCGCTGACCTACCTGGCACAGCACCCTGACCGCCAGGATGTGCGCCTGCTCGTTGCGGTGCTGCGCAGCGGAGCCTCGATCTGCCTGCTACGCCAACGAGCCCACGACACGGACGACGCCGTCGCCACCGGGTCCGACCTCGCGCCCGGCCTGGTGGCGGCGCTGCGCGCCACGTTCGCCGACTGATCCGCGGGAGCGCTGCCCTCCGGGGATCAGCAACGAGGCAGGCTGGCGGTGTCCCCCGCGCCGATCCTGCTGACCGCCTGCTGGGCGTCGTCGAAGGTCGCGACGCGGACCACCTGCACGCCGGAGGGCTCGTGACCGCGGACCTCGTCGCAGTTGTCCGCCGGCGCCAGGAAGTAGGCCGCGCCGCCCTGCTGGGCCCCGGCCATCTTCTGCCGGATCCCGCCGATCGGGCCCACCGTGCCGGCCGCGTCGATGGTGCCCGTGCCAGCGATGTTCTTTCCGCCGGTCATCGTGCCGTCGGTGAGCTTGTCGTAGATGCCGAGCGAGAACATCAGTCCGGCTGACGGCCCACCCACCGCACCGACGTCGATCTTGACGGAGAACGGCAAGGTGAAGTCCACCCCCAGCACGATCCCGAGGACGGTCCGGCCCTCCGGGGACCTGCCCGTCATCGCGGTGAGGGTGACCGGGGCGCCGCCGCGCTGGACGACGATCTCGATCGGCTGACCGGGAGCCACCTTCTGGATCGCCGCGCGCACCGCATCGGCACTCGTCGCGGGGGTCCCACCGACCGAGGTGATGACGTCCCCCACCTTGAGCACCTCACCGGATGGGGCCTGCTTGGACACCTGGGCCACCTTGATCCGCTCCGGCACGCTGAACCCGAGCTTCCGCAGGGCCACTGCGGCCGCCTCCTGCTGGGAGTCGACCATCTCGGCGGTGTTCTCGGCCTCCACGTCCTTGGCGCTCTGCTGCGGCGGGAAGAGCGCATCGACCGGGTACACCTCCTGCGTCGGGTTGGCCCACGCGCTCAGCACGTCCCACACGTTGACCGGGTAGCCGGGACCTCCGTTCACCCGCACGGTGGTGAAGTCGAGCGAGCCCGTCGTGGGGAAGGTCTGCTGGCCGGTGATCGCGATGAGGTCGACCTTGGAACCGTCAGCGCGGGTCTCCTGGCCCAGCACGTTGGAGATCGGGCCGGGCGCCATCACCGCGTAGGGCAGGTGGATCAGGGTGCCCGCCGCGCCGAGGAGCAGTCCGCAGAACACGGCGAGGAGCGCGGCGATCGCGCCGCGGGACGGCCTGCCCGTCTCCGGTCGGTCCGGGTCGGTCCACTCGTCGCCGGGTGGCTCCTCGAGCCGGCTCAGCGGGTGCTCCTGAAGGGCCTGCGCCGTCGACGTCGTGGCTCGGGCCTGCTCGGGGACGTCGGCGGCTACATCGTGAGCGGTCGGGACCGCCGGGCGACGACGCCAGCTCACGGCAGACCAACCCACTCGTCGGACCCGTCGCTGAAGACCTGGTGCTTCCAGATCGGCACGGTGGTCTTGAACTCGTCGATGAGCGCCCGACAGACCTCGAAGGCCTCGCCACGGTGCTCGGCGCTGACCGCGGCGACCACGGCGATGTCGCCGACCGCCAGCCGTCCGATGCGGTGGACGACCCCCAGTCGCACGGCCCGCCCGGATGCGCCCAGACGTTCGGCCAGGGCCCGGGCGACCTGCGCGGCGCTCGGGTGGCAGGTGTAGTCGAGCACCTCCACACCGTTGCCGTGGTCGTGGTCGCGGACATATCCGATGAAGGTGACCACCGCCCCGGCACGGGGGTCGCGGACGGCCTGGACGAGCTCGTCGACGGACAGCGGCTCGTCGCGGATCTCCGCCAGGACAACCTCACTGGTGCTGGTCATGCGCTCCTTCTCACGTCGACACGCAGCTGCGAGTCATCGGCGTCGAGCTCGGCGTAGCAGTGCCGCCGTGCCCACCAACGCTACCGCCGCGCTGGCCGCCCCGAGTGCCGCGTCCTTGCGGTCGAGCCGCCGCGCGGCCACGGCGTGACGTCCCTTGATCTCCTCGAGGAGAACCCCGAGGCAGGTCTCATTGTCGTATGCCGGGTGCCAGCCGTGCGCGGCGAGGGTCGCCGAGGACACCGCCCAGGGATGCAGGACGAAGGCCAGCTCGCTCGAGGGGGTCGGCAGCACCCCGACCCGGTGCAGCTGTTGGGCGGTGGCCAGCGCAGCCGCCTCGCTCAGCTCGATCCGGCGCATGCCGGACAGCCGCTCGACCTCCTCCTGGCTCAGCACCCCGGGGCAACCGACCGTGACCACCGGGCCCAGACCGGAGTCGATGACGTGGCCGACAGCGCTCGCCAGGTCATCGACATGGCAGAACTGCCAGGCCGGGCTCGCCCCGCGGACCGCGAGCAGCCTCGGTGCCTCGAAGTGCCGGGTCAGCACGGTGTCCACGCCGGGCCCGACCAGTGCCGCAGGACGGACCACGGTGATGCCCAGCCCGGGGTGAACGCTGCGCGACTCCCGGATCAGCTCCTCCACGGCGAGCAGGTCACCCACCAGCCCGTCGTCACGAGCCGCACGCAGCTCGGCGTCCTCGGGCAGCGGGACGGGGTTGTCGGCGCTGGCTCCGTAGACCTCGGCCGAGCTGACCACGACGACACGGGAGACGGCTGCCGCCGCAGCGGACATCACCAGGGCACGAGCCGTGCGGACCACGCGCTCCCTGCGCTCGCGGCCGCGTCGACCGAGCACCGACTGCAGGTCGGTCTCCTGCGCGACCCAGACCAGCACATCCACGTCCGTGAGCGCCCGGATGACGTCCGGGCTGGCGACGTCGGCGATCCGCCAGGTCACGCCGGTGGTCGTCCCGACGTGGTCGGCCAGCGCGACGACCTGACGGATCCGCGACTGCGGCCGTGCCTTCCGGGCGACGAGCTCCGCGGCGATCCGGGCGCCGCAGGCGCTCGTGGCGCCTGCCACGGCCACGCTCAGCCCGGAGGTCCGCGACGCTGGGCTGCGAGCCGGGGAACTCACCGCGACCTCCTTCGGTTGTCTAGTAAGTACATCCTGTCAGGAGGCGAGGAGCCCACATGTCCGATAGCCGCGACCCCGCGGACGAGCCGACCCCGGACTCCTCCGAAGGACCCCCGAACGACTCCCCCGAGCCGGAGCCCGATGCGTCGCAGTCCAGCGCCGACAGCGCCGACCCGTGGTCCGAGGCCGTCGACCGTCTCGTGGCCGAGCAGGAAGCCGCCGACCGGCAGCAGCCGCCGCCCGGCGTGCCCGACGCGGGCGCTGATGACCGACCACGGATCGGCTTCGGCTCGGCCGACCCGCAGGGCCGTGCGGACGACCCGGACCCGGGCGGGATGCCGGACGTGGCCGAGATGCTTCAGCGGCTGCTCGGCGGAGGCGGCGGCGCCATGCCGGACCTGGAGGACCTGGTTCGTCAGCTCGGCGGGAGTGGTGGCGCCGGACAGCTGCCCGACCTCAGCGAGCTGATGCGGCGCTTCGGCGGTGCCGGCGCCGGCGGCGCCGACCCGATGATCGAGCTGCTCAAGGGGATGGGGGTCGACCCCGGGGACTCCGGCCTGCTGGCGATGCTCCAGGGGCAGCTGGCCCAGATGTTCGCGCCCCAGACCACGCAGACCCGGATGGCCATGGCCACCGAGGTCGCCCGCAAGACCGTGGCGGCCGAGGACGACCCGACGGTCACCGCTCGGCAGCAGCGGGAGGTCACCGAGGCAGTCCACGTCGCCCAGCTCTGGATCGACCCCGTCACCACGTTCGACGCCCCCCGGGGGGCCGGGGTGGCGTGGAGCCGCGCGGAGTGGGTCGAGGCGACGATGCCCACGTGGCACTCACTGGTCGAGCCCGTCTCGACCGGCGTGACCAACGCCATCACCGAGGCCCTCAAGAGGCAGATGGACAAGCTCGGCGGGGAAGGGTTGGCCGAGGCGATCCCCCAGGTCCCCGGGCTCGACCTCTCCGGGTTGATGGATCAGATGCGCCCCGCGCTGAACCAGCTCGCCGGGTCGATGTTCTCGGCCCAGCTGGGCCACGGCGTCGGAGCGCTTGCCGCCGACCTGCTCACCGGCACCGAGGTCGGCCTGCCGCTGCTGAGCACCGAGGACATCGCGCTGCTGCCGACGAACCTCACCTCCTTCGGAGAGGGTCTCGGCGTGCAGGAGTCCGAGGTGCGTCTCTACCTGGCCGTGCGTGAGGGTGCTCGGGCCCGGTTGTTCGCCGAGGTGCCCTGGCTCGGACCTCAGCTCGAGGCGGCAGTGCGCGACTACGCCGCGAACATCACCATCGACACCGACGCCATCGAGGAACAGCTGCGTTCGGTGGACATCCAGAACCCGGCCGCGATCCAGGAGGCACTGCAGAACAAGCTGTTCTCCCCCACGCCCACGGCGGCCCAGCAGGCGGCGCTCGGCCGGCTCGAGACCTCCCTGGCCCTCGTCGAGGGATGGGTCGACCTGGTGACCGAGCAGGCGACGGCGGGACACCTGCCGCACGCCGATGCCCTCGGCGAGGCGGTTCGCCGCCGACGCGCCGGCGGTCCGGCGAGCAAGACGTTCAGCGGACTGGTCGGTCTCGAGCTTCGCCCGCGCCGGTTGAAGGACGCCAAGAACCTGTGGGCCGCCTTGGAGAACGCCGGAGGGATGGACTTCCGCGACGCGCCCTGGGCACACCCGGACATCGCGCCCACCGGGGCCGACCTCGACGACCCGCTGGGTTTCGTCGAGCAGCGCCGGGGCTCGGGGTCGAGCGACGACGTCGACGCGGCACTCGACGCCCTGCTCAGTGGACCCCGCGACACCGCCGACACCGCCGACCCCGCGGCTGACCGCTCCTCGACGCAGACCGAACCGGGGGACGACGACGAGCCGCCGGAGGCCGGGTCGGACCCTTCCCCCCGTGGCTGACCTCTCCGCGACGGATACTCCACCGGACCACCCGGCCTATCGGCTCCTGCACGCCGACGCCCTGAGACTGCTGCGTGCTCTCGAGCCGGCCGACCGGCAACAGGAGCTGGTCCGTCTCGACCTGCTCGCCCACCTGCAGGCGCACCCGGACGCGATGGCCAAGGCCGGACCCCCGGTGCACGTCACGGCGAGCTGCTTCGTCCTGGACCCGACGCTGGAGCGGGTCCTGCTGACCCACCACCGCAAGGCCGGGCTGTGGTTCCAGTTCGGGGGCCATCTGGAGCCACAGGATCGGAGTATCCGAGCAGCCGCCGAGCGGGAGGCCCTTGAGGAGTCCGGGCTGGACCGGTTGCGGGTCACGCCCTTCCCGATCCACCTCGACCGGCACCTGCTCGTCGGCAGCTTCGACTGGTGCGAGGAGCACCTCGACATCAGGTATGCCGCGACGGCCTCACCCGGCTCACGGCACCGGGCGAGCGCAGAGTCCTACGACGTGCGGTGGTGGCCCGTGGATCGCCTGCCCGAGGGCACCAGGGAGGAGCTTCGAGTACCCCTGGCCAGCGCCCGAGCCGCCCTGTCCGCTCAGCCCGGCCCGGCCTCGGGGGGCGACCCCAGCAACGGCTGAGGGCTACGGCACGACGACGTCGTCGGCGAGCGACATACCGGCTCCGTCATTTGCGGAGGCCCCCCAGCCGTTCTCCAGACCTGCCGCGTCGGCGACCCCTTCGAGGTAGCCGCGGGCACGCTCGAGCCTCGGGTACCCCTGGAGCAGCCGCCAGAACGTCTGGTCATGACCCGGCTGAAGCAGGTGAGCCAGCTCGTGCAGCAGGACGTAGTCCAGAACGTAGCCCGGCATCCCCTTGAGCCGGTCCGAGATCCGGATCGTCGCGTCGGCCGGCGTGCACGAGCCCCAGCGGCTGTTCTGGTTCGAGACCCACCGGACCGACTGGGGCTTGGCGAGGCCGCCGAGGTAGCGCCCGGACAGGTCGGCCGCCCGCCGGGCGAGCTGACCGTCGCTGGGGCGTCGACGCCGGTCGCCCCGGGCCAGCTTGGTGAGCATCGCACCGACCCACTCCGCCTCCTCGGCCTTGGTGAACCGGGCCGGGATGAGCACGATGGTTCGACCGCCCTCGCGGTAGGCGCTGACCGTGCGCCGCCGGCGGCGGCTGCGGCGCACCTCCACCTCGCCCGGTTGGCTGTCAGCCGAATGCTCGCCGGTGTCAAGACTCATGCTGCCGAGGTTACGACCACCAGCGGACAGGGGGGCCGACAGCGGCGACAAACACGCGCGAAGACGGTCCGGAGCCGGGCGGGGCCACGCACGCCGCACGCTCGTCAATGTGCGGAATTGTGCTCAGGCTGGACTAGGGTTGAACAAGTCCAGCGCCGACCACCGTGGCGCGGCAGACAAGGAGAGGCTTCGATGGCTGACAAAAAGGCTGCAGTGGAGACAGGCGAGACCTACAAGGGCGAGTTCTACTGCGTCAAGTGCAAGGCGAAGCGCGAGGCCGAAGGCAAGGTCGTCGTCAGCGAGAACGGTCGCCGCATGGCCAAGGGCGTGTGCCCCGTGTGCAGCACCAACCTGAACCGCATTCTCGGCAAGGCCTAGCCCAGCCTCACCAAGGGGCGGTTCCGCTACGGCGGTACCGCCCTTTGCTGTGCCCGGCGACGTGGGCCACCGCTGGTCGATGGCTGTGGATTGCCTCGACTTGCGACCGTTTGACTGTGACAGATTCGGGGACCTCACAGGAGGTCCCCGCCATGGCATCGCGTCCCCGGCTCAAGCCGTACTTCCGCCCGCTGCGGCGAGGACCTGACAGCGTCCAGCTCGGCGTCAGCGCCGAGGCGGGCGGAGTCATCCTCAGCGGGATCACCGCTGGCGAGGTCGCGCTGCTCGAGCGACTGGACGGGACCTGCACCGAGCACCAGCTGAAACACACCATCGCCGGCCACTGCGGAGTGGACCCGGCACGGGTCGAGGAGCTGCTGGCCGTGCTTCGCAGCCACCGGCTGCTGGCGACCGATGTCCTGGACAGAGCAGATCTCGGCCGGATCGGGACCACCATGCGAGACGGCCTGTCTCACGACGCCGATGTCCTGGCGCTGGTGCAGCACCGGCCGCACGACGCCGTCGCCCGGGTGGCCGACCGGCGGCGGCGGCGCGTGGTCGTGTCCGGGTCGGGGCGACTGCCCTGGTCGATCGGCTCGCTGCTGCGTTCGAGTGGTGTCGGCCAGGTGCACCTCGGGCGTTGGGCGGTCGAGGCCGCGGACCAGGAGATGCGGGACCGGGTCACCCTCGCGCCCCCCGACCTCGTCGTCCTCGTGGCGGAGGGCGCCGTCGACCCGCGACAGGGTGAGCCCTGGCGGCGACGCTCGGTCCCGCAGCTACCGGTCGTCAGCGACGGCGGTCGGATCGTTGTCGGCCCGCTGGTCGGTCACGCCCCGGAGCTGCCCTGCCTGCGCTGCCTGGAGATGACCAGGGCCGATCGTGACGCGGCCTGGCCGGCCGTCATGGCCCAGCTGACGACCGGAGCCAGGGACGTCGAGATCCCGAGCGAGAGCACCATCGTCGCGGTCGCCGCAGGCGTCGTCGCGATGATGACCCACGCCTTCTTCGGCGAGTCCCGAGTCCCGGCAGGAGTCTCGGTCGAGGTGGCCTTGCCCTGGCCCAGGCTCGACCAGCGGCGCTGGCAGCGCCACCCCGGTTGTCCGATGCACGCCCTCACCCCAGCGGCAGTGAGCCCCACTGACGCACCTACGCGGCGGCGGGTGACAATGACGGGGTGACCGACCTCCCCCGCAACGCCGTGACCCGGGCCGCCAAGCTGGCGTCGCTGCCGCTGGGCTTTGCGGGCCGGACCGCCCTCGGTCTCGGCAAGCGGGTGGGCGGCAGACCGGCCGAGGTGGTCGCCGCCGAGCTCCAGGCCCGGACGGCCGAGCAGCTGTTCAAGGTGCTCGGCGAGCTCAAGGGCGGCGCGATGAAGTTCGGCCAGGCCATGTCCATCTTCGAGTCGGCCTTCCCCGAGGAGCTCGCGGCCCCCTACCGGGCCATGCTCACCAAGCTCCAGGACAGCGCACCGTCCCTGCCGGCCCCGGTCGTCCACGAGGTCCTGGCGCGTGAGCTGGGGCCGCGCTGGCGACGCAGCTTCCAGGAGTTCTCCGACGAGCCCGTTGCCGCGGCCTCCATCGGGCAGGTCCACCGAGGCATCTGGAGGGACGGGCGTGAGGTCGCGGTCAAGATCCAGTACCCCGGTGCCGGTCCCGCCCTGCTCAGTGATCTCAACCAGATCTCCCGGGTGGCGCGGGTCGCGACCGTGTGGATCCCGGGCATCGACATCAAGCCCATCCTCGACGAGCTGCGCAGCCGGATGTCGGAGGAGCTCGACTACCGGCTCGAGGCGAAGTCTCAGGAGGCCTTCGCCAAGGGCTTCGACGGCGACCCGCACTTCTTCATCCCGCACGTGATCAAGGGGTCCGAGCAGGTGATCGTCAGCGAGTGGGTCGAGGGCCGAGCGCTCTCCCAGATCATCTCGCAGGGCACCCAGGCGGAGCGGGACGCCGCGGCGTCGCGCTACATGGAGTTCCTCCTGGTCGGTCCCGGCCGCGTCGGAATCCTGCACGCCGACCCGCACCCGGGCAACTTCCGGATGATGGCCGACGGCCGACTCGGCGTCATCGACTTCGGCGCGGTGAACCGACTCCCCAAGGGCCTGCCGCTCGAGATGGGCAGCTTCCTCAGCCTGGCGCTCGAGGGGGACGCCGCCGGAACGCTGGCGGGCCTGCGCCAGACCGGCTTCGTGCGCGAGTCCATCGACCTGGACGCCCACCGGCTGCTGGAGTATCTCGAGCCGTTCGTCGCCCCCCTGCGCACGGACACGTTCACCTTCTCCCGGGCGTGGCTGCGAGAGGTGTTCGCGCACATCAACGACCCGCGCCAGCCGAACTACACCGTCGGGATGAAGCTCAACCTCCCGCCGGAGTACCTGCTGATCCACCGGGTCTGGCTCGGTGGCATCGGAGTGCTCTGTCAGCTCGGCGGCGAGGTCCGGGGCCGGGCGACGGTCGCCGCCCACTTGCCGGGGGCGGAGCTGCCGCCGATCGGGCCGAGCACCTGACCGGTTCGCCCGCGGCCTGGCTGCTGGTCACCACCAGGCCGAGTCCAGCTTTCCCTCGATGCTGCGCAGGTGCTCGCGGCTGCAGGTCGGGCAGGTCCACACCCGGCGACCGTTCTCGATCCCGCGGGCCCACGCCAGTCGGGCGCTCGCGTCGTCAGCCGGGCCGACCTGCCCACAGGTCGCGCAGACCATCTGGTCCTCGTCATCGCTCACGACCCCAGTCAACACCCGACACCCTCACGCCGGGCGTGCTGAAGGCTCAGCCCTTCGAGGCCGCGGCCTTCGCCTGCTTCTTGAACGCACGCACCTTGTCGAGGGACTCCGGGTCCACGACATCGGCCACCGAGCGGAACGACCCGGGCTCGGCGTAGGGACCGATCGCCTCACGCCAGCCCTCCGGACGGACGGCGAGCTGCTTGCCCAGCAGCGCGGCGAAGATCCTGGCCTTCTGCTCGCCGAACCCCGGGAGCTGCTGGAGCCGGCTGAGCAGCTCGGTTCCGCTGGATGCGTCCGTCCAGATGCGTTCGGCATCGCCGCCGTAGTGCTGCACGACCACCGCCGCAAGCGTCTGGATCCGCCCCGCCATGGACCTGCCGTAGCGGTGGACCGCCGGAGGGGTCGCGCACAGGTCGGCGAACTCCTGCGGGTCTGCCGCCGCGATCGCCTCCGGATCGAGCGAGCCGAACCTCGCCAGGACCTTGGCCGGGCCGGCGAAGGCCCTCTCCATCGGGAACTGCTGGTCGAGCAGCATTCCGACCAGGAGCCCGAAGGGGTCGGTGCTCAACACCTCGTCGGCATCCGGATCCTGGGCGATGTGCAGCTCGGCGTTCATGGGAGCAGACTACGGCGAGCCAGCGGTCCCGACCCGCCGGCACCAGACGCCGAGAGGGCGGGGAGATCGACGTGGATCTCCCCGCCCTCGGCGGTGCGGCCGGCCTTCGGCCCCCGGTGGTTGCCCCGGTCACCGCGAGTGCTGCGCCCGTCGCGAACGACGGATCTCGAGCGAGATCAGGCGTGCGCTACGGCGGATGCCTTCGACCTTGCGGGGGCGCAGGCGCTGCTCGATATGGGCTCGAGCGAGGTCTTCGTGAAGAAGCTGGTACATGGGTGAACTCCTTGGTGCGGCGGTGCAGTGCACCGCGAACGATGTGGTGAGGTGGAGCTCCCGACACTCGGGAGCCCCGGTGGTCGGGACCCGGCAGGGCCGGGCCCCGATCGTGACGGGATCGACGGTGTGGGCCATCACGCGGCGACGTCGGTCTTGCGCGGGCGGCCTCGCGGACGCTTGCGGGCGACCACGACGCCCTGGACGAAGAGCTGGCCTCCCCAGACACCCCATGGCTCCCGCCGGTCGAGGGCCCCGGCAAGGCAGGCGGCGCGCGCCGGACATGCGGCACACAGCGACTTGGCGAACTCGACATCGCTGGGGCTCTCGGCGAACCACAGCTCTGCGTCGTAGTCGCGACACGGAATGCCTGAGCCGTCGGCCTCTGCCTGGGACTTCAGGTCGATCAGTGCGCTCAGCTGCATCGGTGTCACCTCCCTTTCCTGGTCTGCACCGCGATGGCGGCGCCTCTGGTTGATCTCCGGGTGCGGATCTCTTCGGTGTTGTCCCTGCGGTCGTGCGGTGTCCTGCGCGGTGCTGGTCATGTGCTGCCCTCTGTCGGCGGCCGGACAAACGAAAAGGCCGCGGATCCCGGATGTCGGGTTCCGCGGCCTGTGGTGGGACCGGTCTGAGAAGAACTCAGATGGGTGGTCTCCCGCTGCGGACGTACGCGACATCGATGAACTTGTAGGTGGTGCTGTCGAGCTGGGTCGCCGGACCAGAAACAACGATCCGGGCGACGGCCGGGGCGCCGGTGGGCACAATGCGCCCCTGGGCTCCGCCGAAGACGTCTGCGAGGAGGCGTCCGTTGACCTGCTGCGGGCATGCGCAACGCGGGCGCGTCATGGCATCGGTCATCGCATCGACAGTGGCGAAGCCGCTCGTCATCGTGATGTTCTCCATCAGGGTCAACCCTCCTTCATGTCCTCGTGCTGCCCCAGCCGGCTTCCTGAGCCGCTGGGCTGACGTCATGAGATGTTACGCCGCTGGCCGGACAGCCAACAACTTATTTAACGGACTTCTTGGAAAAATCTTTTGCCGCAGGCTGGGTCACGACGGATTCTGTTGTCCCCGTGGCCTCCTCGGCCACCACTTCGGGGTCCACACCCGCCAGGATCTGGAGCACGACGCCGCCGTACTGGTCGAGCTTGGTCGCCCCCACGCCGGCGATCCGGGCCAGCTCCGGGAGCGAGGTGGGCCTCGTCTCGGCGATCGCGGTCAGGGTCGCGTCAGTGAAGACGACGTAGGCCGGCACGCTCTGCGCGCGGGCCACGGCCAGCCGCCAGCTGCGCAGGCCCTCGAACGTCGCCTCGTCGTAGGTGGGGGGGCAGTCGTCGCAGCGGCCGACCTTGCGGCGCGCCGCCGTCGTGAGCTCCACCCCGCAGCTGCGGCAGCTGACCGGCGTCGAGGCCTTCAACGCCTTGGCCCGCGAGGCGGACGCCTTGCGCGGCGCGGATCGCGCCCCGGCACCGAGGACGGCTGCCGTCACGTCGAGGAACCGGGAGGGCCGGCGGCTGGCCCGGCCCCCGGGAGTTCGGGACGCGGCCCAGGACAGCCGCAGCTCGGCGCGGGCGCGCGTCATCCCGACATAGAGCAGTCGCCGCTCCTCCTCGATCGCCGCCGCGCCCTCAGCCATCGAGATCGGCATCAGGCCGTCGCTGCAGCCGACCAAGAAGACCGTGTCCCACTCCAGGCCCTTGGCCGCGTGCAGCGATGCCAAGGTGACCCCCTGGACGGCGGGCGCGTGCTGGGCGCTCGCGCGCTCGTCGAGCTCCCGGACCAGCTCGGGCAGCCGGGCGTCCGGCGTCGTGGCCACGAGGTCGTCCGCGAGCGAGGCCAACGCGCTCAGCGACTCCCACCGCTCGCGTACCGCTCCCCCGGAGCTCGGCGGGGTCGCCGACCAGCCGGCGCCCCCGAGCACGTCGCGGACCAGGTCCGGCAGCGGCTTGCTCGCGTCATCGCTGCGGGCGGCGCCGCGCAACAGCAGCACCGCCTGCTTGACCTCGGTCCGGGCGAAGAACCGCTCACCACCGCGCACGAGGTACGCGACCCCCGCCTCGGACAGGGCCGACTCGAACGCCTCCGACTGCGCGTTGGTCCGGAAGAGGACCGCGATCTCGGACGCCGGGTGGCCACCCTCGACCAGTCCGGCGATCGCGGTCGCCACCGCGTGCGCCTCGGCCGGGTCGTCCGGGTGCTCCGACAGCGTGGGCTGGACCCCGGGCTCGCCCTGGGACTGTAGCTCGACGTACGAGCTTGCCGCCGCTCCGGTCGAGGCCCGCGCCGCCGAGCGGACCACGAGGTTGGCCAGTCCCACGATCTGGGGCGTGGAGCGGTAGTTGCGGACCAGCTTGACCACCGGCGCCTCGGGAAAGCGCCGCGGGAACCCCAGCAGGTGCTCGGGCGTGGCACCGGTGAAGGAGTAGATCGTCTGAGCGGGGTCGCCCACCACGCAGATGTCCGTGCGCTCGCCGAGCCACAGGTCGAGCAACCGTTGCTGGAGCGCGTTGACGTCCTGGTACTCGTCGACGACGAAGTGCCGGTACTGCGAGCGCACCGCCCGCGCGACGTCGTCACGCTCGGCGAGGATGCCGGCCATGATCAGCAGCACGTCCTCGAAGTCCATCACGCCGCGCTGGGTCTTGCACTCCTCGTAGGTCTCGTAGACCCGGGCCATCGCCGTCCCGTCCAGACCGGCCGGGTCCCGCCCCTGGGCCCTGGCCGCCGCGGCATACGTCTCCGGGGTCAGCAGGTTGACCTTGGCCCACTCGATCTCCGAGGCGAGGTCGCGGATCGCCACCCGGTCGAACTGCATCCGAAGCCGCGACGCTGCCTCGCCGACGACGGGGGCCTTCCAGGACAGCACCTCCGGTGAGGCGCCCCCGATGGCCTGGGGCCAGAAGAAGTGCAGCTGCCGCAAGGCGGCGGCGTGGAAGGTCCGGGCCTGGACGCCGGCGACGCCCAGCCCGCGCAGCCGGGTGCGCATCTCCCCCGCCGCGCGCGCGGTGAAGGTGACTGCGAGGACCCGCTGCGCCTGGTAGGCGCCGGAGTGGACGCCGTAAGCCATCCGGTGGGTGATCGCCCTGGTCTTACCGGTGCCGGCCCCAGCCAGGACGCACATCGGCCCCAGCGGGGACGCGGCGACCTCGCGCTGCTCGGGATCAAGCCCGGCCAGCACGCTGTCCGCGGTGATCGGGGAGGGGTCGAGGGTCTGGGTCATGACCGCACGAGTGTAGGTCGACCCACCGACCGCAGGTCACGCACCGACAGCTCCCCGCCGCGGCCCGGGCTCAGCCCTGGTGCAGGCCGTAGCCGCGCTCCACCTGCAGGCGCAGGACCAGCCGGTGGTCGCGGACCATCGCCTCGCGGTAGTCGTCCCAGTCGGGGTGCTCTCCCCCACTGGCCGCGCGGTAGACGTCCACGAGCTCGTTGACCACGTCGTCGTCGGGTGCCCGCGAGACCGCGGACAGCTCGGCATACCCCTCCAGCACGGCATAGGGCCAGCCCTCCGTGCCGGTGACCAGCAGGCTGGCTCGAGCGTCCCGCCGCAGGTTGGCGACCTTGGCGGTCCCGTCCACCGTCGAGATCCGGACCAGGGACTCCTGCGGGGACCAGGCGAAGCTCACCATGGACAGCTGCGGCCGCCCGTCGCGCTTGATCGTGGCCAGTCCGCCGTTGCGGCGGGACCCGACCAGGGCCATGAGGTTGTCCGGCAGCAGGGTCATCCCGTCATTCCACGGGAAGGATTGGCGGGCGTCAACGGTTTACCGTGGTGACGGCCATACGGCCTTCGCTTCCCTCACTTCGCTTCAGGAGATTCCTGCATGTCCGTCGAGACCCCCGAATCCGGCACCGTGACCATGTTCAGCACGACGTGGTGCGGTTACTGCTCGCGCCTGAAGACGCAGCTGACCCGGGAGGGCATCTCGTTCACCGAGGTGAACATCGAGGACGACCCGGCCAGTGCCGACTTCGTGATGAAGGTGAACAACGGCAACCAGACGGTGCCCACCGTGCTCTTCCCCGACGGGTCGGCTGCGACCAACCCCAGCCTCATCGAGGTGAAGAAGCGGCTCAGCGCCTGACTCGCCGGGCCAGACCCGGCGGAGACTCGGTCGAGGTCAGGCGAGGGCGTCCCGGACGGTCCGCCCCAGCCAGTGCTCGATGATGCGTTGGGCGATCGAGATGCCCGCGGGCGTGTGCAGCTCGCCGGAACGCAGGCTGTCGAGGTAGTCCGCACGGGTCACCCACCGCGCCTCGGCGATCTCCTCCGGGTCGAGGGTCAGCTCGGTGTCGAGGGCTCGGGCCCGGAAGCCGATCATCCCCGACGACGGGAACGGCCACGGCTGGTTGCCCAGGTAGGTGACGTCGGTGACCCGGACCCCCACCTCCTCGTGCACCTCCCGGGCGACGGCGGCCTCGAACGACTCCCCCGGCTCGACGAACCCGGCCAGCACCGAGAACCGTCCCGGCGGCCAGTGCGGCGAGCGCCCGAGCAGCATCCGGTCCTGGTCGTCGACGACGGCCATGATCACCGCCGGGTCGGTCCGTGGGTAGTGCTCGGAGCCGTCGCGCTGGCACCGGCGCAGCCAACCGGCCAGGGTCACCTCGGTGGGGGCACCGCACCGCGAGCAGAACGGGTGTGCCGCATGCCAGTTGACCAGGGCCTGGGCCGTGGTGAAGATGCCGGCGTCACGATCTCCCAGGTGCAGGCCGGCGACCCGCAGGGTCTGCCATCCAGCGGTCGAGCGCGGCGCCGGTGGCCGGTCGGGGCCGTGTCGGTCGCCGCCGTCGCTCCCGTCGAGCGGGGGGGCGTCGGGGTCACCGGGGTACCCCTGGACGGCGAGGTATGCCGTGCGGGCTCCATCGGCCAGCTCCTCGCCGAGGAACACGGCGAGCCGGCCCGCGTCGGTGGGTGCCGGCGGCCGCAGCGCCAGCGCATGACCGGTCGGCTCGGCGGGGTCCGCGACGAGCTCCATCCGGTCCCCGACGATGACCGCCACCCGGGTGGACGGATCGGTGAGCAGTCGGGCGACCAGCTCCGGGTCGCTCCGCCGGTGCCCGGCCCGGTCCAGCGTCCCCCGGGAGAGGGCGAGTCGGGTCAGCACGTCGGCGGCAGGTCCCACGCCCGTCACCCTATGACCTCGACAGCCGGACGAGGGACGACGGCGCCGTCCGGGCCGGCCCCGCGTCGCAGCCCACATCCGGCGCTTCCGGCGGCGCACGGCATACGGTGGGCAGGTGAGCCGCAAGCCCGCATTCCTCGCCGCCCTCGCCAGCTCGGCCGTCCCCGGGCTCGACCCGGTGTCCGTCCGCGGTGCACGCCGACCCGGGCGCCATCACGAGGTCGCGTTCATCACCGACGCCCAGGAGCGCTCCTGGGTGGTCCGGGCTCCGCTGTCGGCGGCCGCCGGTGCTCAGATGGACACCACGGTGGCCCTGCTCGGGTTGATTGGTCGCCGGCTGCCCTTCGCCGTTCCGGCGCCGCGGGGGTTCGCCGCCGTGCCGGAGGGGCGTGCGGTGGTCTACCCCTTCATCAGTGGCCGGCCCATCGACTTCGCCGCATTGCCGGCCGGAGCCGGGCTCGCGGCCGAGATCGGTCGGGCGATCGCGGCGCTGCACAACATCGACAGGATGGTCTTCGACGAGGCCGGGCTTCCGGCCTATGACGCGGAGGAGTACCGCAGCCGTCGGCTGGCCGACCTCGACCGGGCAGCAGCCACGGGGCACGTGCCGACCACGTTGCTCGCCCGCTGGGAGCGCGCGCTCGAGAACGTCTCGATCTGGCGGTTTGCGCCGACTCCCATCCACGGCGGCATCACCGGCGAGCAGGTGCTCGTCGTCTTCGAGAACGAGCAGGACGCCCGCAGCGGCAAGGTACGGGGACTGACCGGGTGGGACGACGCGAAGGTGGCGGACCCGGCCGAGGACTTCGCCTCCCTGGTGACCCGATGCAGGCCGGAGACCTTCGAGAGCATCCTCGAGGCGTATGCGCACTCACGGGTCGAGCGCCCGGACCGCCACCTCAGCCGCCGAGCCCGGCTGGCGGCGGAGCTGCATTTGCTCAACGATCTGCTCGACGCGGTGAGCGCCGGCCGGCAGCGTGCGGTCCAGGCCTGCGCGGCGGACCTGCGGGACCTCGACGACGCCACCATCGACGAGCCCGACGAGGACCGTCCGGCTGGCGAGCCGAGGGCCGCTCCAGCAGCCCGGCGGATCGTGCCGGCCACCCCGATCCGGCGGGTCGGAGGCGACCGGGACGCGGGCACGGACGAGGCCCTGCGGAGCGCGCGGATGGCGGGCGAGACGGCCGAGGCCCGCGGCTACGACGGCGACCACACCCAGCCGATCACGGACGGGCGCCTCGGCGATCCGACGGTGGTGGTCGCGGACACCCGGGCCGGGGCGGCCGGGCCGAGCGCGACCCAGCCGATGAGCGCGCGGGCTCCCGATGCCCAGGAGGCGGTCGTCGCGCCCGACGTGGACGCGCCGGGCGCGCCCGACACCGAGCCGCCGGAGGCGCAGCCGAGTGCCCTGCAGCCGGCTGCCGACGACCCGGACGCCGAGACCGGCGACGCGGACGACCACCTCGACGCGGATGACGACCCGGACGTCGACGCAGCCGACGACGCGGCCGCAGAAGACGACGACGCAGCCGACGAAACGCCGGCCCCCTCAACCGAGCCGGCTGAACGCGATGAGCCGGCGGAGCTCATCGAGCCGCCGGACCGCTTCCGCTGAGATCTGGCCGACCGGCGTGTTCGACGGATTCGAGGAACGGGACATCGACCTCGGCGAGGTGACCCTGCACGTCCGCAGCGGCGGGTCCGGTCCGCCGGTGGTTCTCCTGCACGGCCATCCCCGGACCCACACGACCTGGCATCGGGTGGCGCCCCTGCTCGTCAAGGCCGGCCACACCGTGGTCTGCCCGGACCTGCGCGGCTACGGGCTCTCGTCCACGCCCCCGACGAGTGCCACCCATGCGCCGTACTCGAAGCGCGTCATGGCTGCCGATATCCGGTCCCTGATGGCCGTGCTGGGACACTCCCGGTTCGCCGTCGTCGGACACGACCGGGGTAGCTACGTCGCGCTGCGGCTGGCACTCGACTCCGCGCAGGTCGTCACCGCTCTGGCCGTGCTGGACTGCGTCCCCATCGGCGAAGCGCTCGCCCGGGCGGACGCTCGGTTCGCGCAACTGTGGTGGCACTGGTTCTTCTACGCCCAGCCGGACAAGCCGGAACGGGTGATCCTCGCCGACCCGGATGCCTGGTACGGCGGGGACCCCGCCAGCATGGGCGCGGAGAACTACGCCGACTACCGCCGCGCGATCCACGACCCGGACACCGTGCGCGCGATGCTCGAGGACTACCGGGCCGGCCTGGGGGTCGACCGTGACGCCGACGACGCGGACCGTGCCGCGGGCCGCAGGGTGCGGTGCCCCACCCTCGTCGCCTGGTCCGCCCGCGACGACCTGCCGGACCTGTACGGGAACGTGCTCGAGATCTGGCGCGCCTGGGCCGACGACCCGCGCGGGGCGGTCATCGACAGCGGTCACCACATGGCCGAGGAGGCTCCGGGCCAGCTCGCGGCGACGCTGGCCCGATTCCTGTCCGATGCCGCCAGGGGCGGTCGCGGGACCGAACGATGAGCTGCGCATCCGCTCGGTGAGCGGGATTCGGCCGATGACCTGTCGGACCGCTCAGGTGGTCACAGGTGCGCACCACACCGGCGCACGGCGAGCAGCGTCAGGGCGCGAGCGACGGCGAACACCTCGTCGAGGTCGACCTGCTCCCGGGGCGCGTGGGCGAACCGGACGTCACCCGGGCCGTAGTGCAGGGTCGGGATCCCGCCCAGCCCGGCATACAGCCGCAGGTCGCTGCCATAGGGCGCCGCCGCGAGCTGCGGCGCGGTGCCGGTGAGGTCCTGCACGGCGGAGCGCAGCTGCTC
The DNA here is from genome assembly GCA_963845815.1 of uncultured Actinomycetota bacterium. Taxonomy (GTDB): domain Bacteria; phylum Actinomycetota; class Actinomycetes; order Actinomycetales; family Dermatophilaceae; genus Lapillicoccus. The sequence goes on along the minus strand of CAWJTD010000005.1, from coordinate 98,105 downwards.
GACCAGCGGATGCCCGGTCGGGGTCGAGCCGCTCGCGAACTGACCGCCGGGCCAGGTGACCGCCGGCGGATGCTCGCGCAGCCACGGGTCGGCGGCCGCTGCCTCTGCGACGGCATTCTGGAAGGCTGCTCGGGCGGCCGCCGGCTCCTCCCCGAGGCGCACCCCGAGCCGTCCCTGGGCGGTGAGGGCGTCCGGCACCGAGCTGGCCCAGTCACCCGAGCGCAGCATCCCCACCGAGATCGCGTAGGGCAACGGGTGGGCGCCGAAGCGGGGATCGAGGTCCTGGTTGCGCTCGCTCTCCAGCCGGCGGATCGCAGCATGCAGCGGCAGGTACGCGTCGAACGCGGAGACGCCCTCGTGACGCATGCTGCCGTGCGCGGCGCGGCCGGGCACGGTCAGCTCGAAGGTCAGCGCGCCGGCCGTGGCGGTGACGACCCTGCCGGACGTGGGCTCGGTGATGACGGCGACGTCGCCTCCGTGCCCACGCAGCAGCGTCGCGAACGCGCCCAGCCCGCCGTCCTCCTCGCTGACGACGCAGTGCACCGCCAGCGGCCTCTCCAGCCGCAGACCGGCCCGGCGTAGGGCCCGGACCACAGCCAGGTTGGCGGCCACGCCCGCCTTCATGTCGCAGGCACCTCGTCCGTGCAGCACCCCGCCCACGATCCGGGCCGCGAACGGGTCGTGCTCCCACGAGGCAGGGTCTCCGATCGGGACGACGTCGACGTGACCCTGCAGGACCAACCCGACCGGGCCCTCACCGTCGGTGGAAGCGACCACCCCGTGCGCCTCGGTGCGCTCGGCCTCGGATCCGGGGAAGCGGGGGTCGGCTCGCAGAGCCTCGAGGTCGAGCCGCCAGGCGTCGACGTGCAGGCCCTCGGCTTCGAGGAGCGCCGCCTGTCGGTGCTGCAGCTCGGACTCGGCGTCGCTGCCGGTGACGCTCGGGACCCGGACCAGGTCGACCAGGCTGGTGACGATCTCGTCCTCGTCGAGCGCCTCGAGGGCTCGACGTTCGGGGATCGAGAGCTGGGCGCCCGTCATGAGGCCTCCGGCGCGGGGGGCGGGTCCTGCTCGAGGTCCGGGATGTCGGCCAGCAACGCCGCGAGCTCGGCCTGGTCCGGCAGTCGGGGCCGGACCGTGACACCGCTCTGGGCGTAGTAGAAGGCGCCGTCGACCCGGTCGGGCCCCAGGTCGCGCAACCGGGCGAAGGCCACGGCATACGCCGCCAGCTGCAACGTGCGGGTGCGTGCGCTACGACCCTCCGGCTCGGCACCGGTCTTCCAGTCCACGATCGTGTAACCCCCGTCGTCCCGGGCGAAGACCGCGTCGATGCGTCCACGGATGGCGAAGCCGTCCAGCATCGTCTCGATGGCGATCTCGATGGCTTCGGGGGTCCGGTCCGCCCACTCGCTCGCGAGGAACAGCTCCTTCATCCTCGGCAGGTCCGCGTCGTCGGGGGCACCCTCATCCGCGCTGCCCGGCAGGTCGGTCACGTCGACCATGGCGGCCTGCGCGTAATGCTGCTCGACCCAGGCGTGGAAGGCGGTCCCGCGACGTGCCGCCAGGGCTGGTTCGGCTGGCATGGGCCGACGCAGGTTCATCGCGAACTCCTCAGGATTGGCGGCGAGCTGGACGACAGCCGAGGCGGACAGATGGCGGGGGACCTCGACCGGGACGTCACCACGACGCCGGGACGCGTCCCGCTCGGCCAGCAGGAGGTCGAGGTCGCCCTGGGTGGCCGGATCGAGCGCCGCCCGAAAGCCCTGCTCGCGCACGGCGGCCGCGACGCGCTGCACCGCTTCGTCCAGCGCCTCACGACGGCTCGCCATCGGGTCGTGCGGCCACTCGCATCGGCGCGGCACGGCCAGCCGCGGGTTGGCCGGGGACGAGTCGGGGGTCTTCTGGGGCAGGTCGACCCAAGGGTCGCGAACGACGTTCACGGTGGGGTCGTCCAGCAGCTCCAGGAGGAAGGGAGAGGTGACCTTCGGCGTCGCCGCATCCGCCCACACAGCCGCGGTGAGCAACAAGGACGAGCGGGCCCGGGTGAAGGCGACGTAGGCCAGGCGCCGTTCCTCGGCGACCTGGTGCGCCCCGCCGGCGGCGGCGAACGCCTCGAAGTCCGCCTTGATCGCGTCCCAGTCGGCCACCGTCCGCCAGTGGAAGACCGGGAGCCCGTCGGCATCACCGCGCAGGTCGTACGGGACACCGTCTGCGCCGACGCACCACCCCTTGTCCTGGGGTTCGGGGACGGCCCAGGCTCCGTCCTTCCAGGTGCTCGCGGCACCACCCTCGCGCGCGGGGAACGACGCGTCCACCAGTCCGGGAACCGCGACGCAGTCCCACTCCAGGCCCTTCGCAGCGTGGACCGTGAGCACCTGGACGGCGTCGACGGAGCTCTCGATCGTCGGGGCATCCAGCCCGCGCTCCTGCTCCACCGCGGCATCGAGCCAGGAGAGGAAGCCGCTCAGGGTGGGCCGCTCGGCAGAGGAGGAGTAGTTCGCGGCGACGTCGGCGAAGGCATCCAGGTGCACCCGGGCGCTGGCCACCGTGTGCTCGGGTCGGGCCAGCACCTCGATGTCCAGGCCGAGCTCGCGTTCCGCCTCGCCGGCCAGCTCCGCCAGGGGCAGGCCGGTCAGCCGGCGCAGACTCCGGATGATGCGGCTCAGCCTCGCGAGGCGATCCAGGCCCGTCTCGGAGATCCGCTGGCCCTCGGCACCACGCCAGCTAGGCCGCGGCAGGTCGTCCAGCGCCTCGACGATGCTGGCCCGGTCGGAGCTCTCCGGTGCCTGGTCCCGGGGCAGGTCCGGGCCTGGATGGACCACCAGACCGGACTCGTCGCCCGAGCTCTCGCCCGACCCGCCGCCCTGGTCCTCGAACTCGGTGAGCATCGGCTCCTCGAGACCGGGCAGGGTCAGGGTCTGCGATCCCTGAGGACGGGCCTGCTGGTGGCGCGCCCAGGTGGCCAGCCCGTCGAGATCCGCAGCCCCCAGCCGGCACAGCGGTCCGGTGAGCAGCCGCATCAGCCGGTCACCGCGGGACGGGTCCTGGACCACCCAGAGCAGTGAGACGAGATCGCCGACCTCGGGAGTCTGCAGGAGCCCACCCAGACCGACCACCTCGACTGGGAGCCCGCGAGCGCGCAGCGCATCGACGATGTGCGGGAACTGGGACCGCTTGCGGCACAGCACCGCCGCAGAGCGGCCCGTCGGGCGCCCGCTGGGTCGCCGCCACCGCTCTTCGACCCAGACAGCGACGGCCTCGGCCTCGGCCTCGACCGTCTCGAACCGACCCGCCCTGACCTCCCCGGACGGGGCACCGGGCCGCGCCCGCAGCGGGGCGACCGGGCCGGAGCGCAGCGGCGCCGAGGTGACGTTGGCGATCTCGAGGATCGTGGTGTCGTTGCGCCAGCTGGTGCTCAGCTGCAACGTCTCGGCGCGGCCGTGACCGTCGCCGAACTCATCCGGGAACCGGACCAGCGTCGTGGCGCTGGCACCGCGCCAGCCGTAGATCGACTGGTTGGGGTCGCCCACCGCAGTCACCGGGATGGCGCACCCGTCGGCGACGAAGAGTGAACGCAGCAGCACCAGCTGGGCCTCGGAGGTGTCCTGGAACTCGTCGAGCAGCACCGCCTGGAACCGCTGACGCTCGATGCCTCCGATCTGAGGGAAGCCCTTCGCCAGACGTGCCGCGAGCGCCATCTGGTCGGAGAAGTCGAGTGCGTCCCGCTCCCGCTTCAGGTCGAGGTAGCGCCGGACCATCGGCAGGATGGCGCGCCGGTTCTGCAGGGCACCCAGCACGGCACGCACCGGGAGCAGCTTCGCCCGGGACGATCCCTGGGGCAGGACCGACATCCGTGCCTCGAAGTCGTCGATGTAGTCGATCAGGTCCTCGGGCGAGAGCAGGTGCTCGGCCATCTCCCCCGCCAACGAGACCACCGCCTCGATGACCTTCGACTCGGCGGAGGCCACCTCGTCCACCGGGCCGTCGTAGCGCGCGACCACCTCGGCCGCGTACTGCCAGGCCGCCGCCTCCGACAACAGCCTCGACTCCGGCTCCACCCCGAGCCTCAGTGCATGCTCGCGCACCAGCCGCCCGGCATACGAGTGGTACGTCGAGACGACCGGTATGCCGCCCAGCGCCTCCGCACCGTCACCGTCGAGGGCACGGGGCGTCCAGAGCCCCGTCGTGGCCAGCCGGCGCAGTCGTCGGCCGATGCGCTCGGCGAGCTCGGTGGCTGCCTTGCGGGTGAACGTCAGCCCGAGGACCTGGTCCGGCTCCACGTGACCGTTCGCGACCAGCCAGACCACCCGGGACGCCATCGTCTCGGTCTTGCCCGACCCGGCTCCCGCGACGACCAGCAGTGGTCGGTCCGGTGGCGACTCGATGATGCGTCGCTGTTCGGCGGTCGGCCGGGGGTTGCCCAGCGACTCGGCGATGCGATCGGCCGAGACCGAGATCGTCCTCGAGGCGACGCTCATCAGATCGTCTCCCCCTCGGGCTGGGCGGGACACGATGCCTTGACCGGGCAGAACTTGCACCACTCCCCCACGACGGCGTCGAACTGGGCACCACCCATCCCCTCCGCGGTGTCGGCCACCAGCTGCACCGCCCAGCCGGGATCGTCCGCCTCGCTCAACGCGGGCTGCACCTGCGGCGGGTTCGCCTTGGTGGCTGCCTTGCCCAGCTGGAGCAGCGCGGCGCCTGCCGACCGGGTGCCCTCGGCGGCAAACGCCCCGTGCTCGGTGGCCACCTGGTAGGTCGCCAGCTGGGGGTGCCGGGCCAGCTTGTCCTTGGACACGGCCGTCGAGCCGGTCTTGTAGTCCACCACCCGCAGCCGCCCATCGGCTCCGCGCTCGAGCCGGTCCACCCGCCCGGTCACCGTCGCCCGGCCGACGTCGACGCGAACGGGCAGCTCGCTGCCGACCTTCTCCCACGGTGAGTGGCGGGCGGCCTCGTAGTAGGCCGCGAGCCGACGCACCATGTCTCGGGCCTGCTCCCGTTGCCGATCGGTGGTCCAGCCGGGCGGGAGTCCCAACCGACCCCAGCGGCGCTCCACCTCCGCAATGAGGGTCGGCTCGTCGGCGTCATCGCCGAGCTCATGGGCGATGTCATGGATCAGCGTGCCGATGTTGGCTGAGCCGAGGCTCGGGCTGTCGCCGCCGGCGTTGGTGAGCATCCAGCGCAGGCGGCAGTTGGCAAACGTCTCCACCTTGGACGGTGAGACCCGGATCTGCTGCTCGGGCGAGCGCAACGGGCGGTCGTCGCTCAGCAGCGTCCGGGCCCACCAGTTCGCGATATCGGCGCCCTGGACCCCCTCAGCCGCCAGTCGCTCCAACGCGGCGTTGGCTGCTGCCGCGCCGGCGGTGTCCTCGACGACGAGCCGTCGGCGCAGGTCGGCCACCAGCGCCGGCAGGGTCATCGGCCGGGGGACCTCGGTGAAGGCACGCAGTTCATGGTCGAGCTCACCGGATGACCCAGCCCCGCTGCCGGACGCGGGCGGGGACACGAGGTCGAGGTAGACCGACGGCTGCTCGTCCTCGCTGCGTACGGCGGTGACCAGGAGACGCTCCCAGGCTCGGGAGACCGCGACGAGGAAGAGGCGGGTCTCGTCGTACCGCACCGCAGCCTGAGCCGCGCGGAACGAGGTGCCTCGTCCCGTGACCACGGCGACGAGGTCCTCCGAGCCCAGCAGCGAACCGCGCAGACGCAGGTCGGGCCACACCCCCTCCTGGACGCCCGCGACGACCACATAGCGCCACTGCTGGCCCGCTGCCGCCGCCGGAGTCAGGACGGCGACGCTGTCGCCCGCCTGGGCGCGCGCCACCAGCGTGTCGCCCGGGACGTCCTGCCCCCGGATGTGTTCGAGGAACTGGTCCGGGCCCGAGCTGGGCAACCGGTCGACGAACTTCGCGGCGGCGTCGAACAGGGCCACCACGGCGTCGAGGTCCCGGTCGGCCCGTCCACCCCGATGCCCACCCTGCAGGGCGATGGTGCGCCACCGGTCCGCGAGCCCCAGCCCCGACCAGATCGCCCACAGGACCGTCTCGGCGGTGACCCCCGGCGCCCAGGACCTGACGCCGTCCGCGTCGACGACCTTGGCGGCGTCCAGGCCGGCCGAGATCGCGTTGGCGAGTCGGCGCACCGGGACGCCCTCATGGCCGAGCGCGGCGGCGTGTCCCGGCTCGAGCAGGACCGCCGCGAGCAGCTCGTCACTCGTGCGGCCGCCGCCGGAGTCGAGCTCCTCCCGGCGAAGCAGTCGACGCAGTCGTCGCAGCCCGACGGCGTCGCACTCCCCCAGCGGAGACATGACCAGGTCGACGGCCTGCTCCGTCGACAGACCCCGCGTCGGGTCCAGCGCCACGGTCAGGACGCAGTCGAGCAGGGCGAGCAGCGGCCGGACCGCGACCTCGTCCCGGACCGGGATCTCCGCACCGGGCGCCGCGACCGGGACGCCGTGGGCCATGAGGATCCGGCGCAGTGTGGCGTCTCGACCCTGACCCCTGACGATGACCGCCATCTCACCCCACGGCATACCCTCGAGCAGGTGCGCCCGGCGCAGCCGGGCAGCGATGTGCGCGGCCTCCTGCGACGGCGCGCGGAGCAGGGCCACTTCGACCGCGCCACCCTCCCGCACCGGCCGCGGGTCGCGGTGCACACCGCCGCCGAGGGCGCCGATCCGACTGGTGATGGTGCGGGACACCTCGGCCAACCGCTCCGGCTGGCGGTATGCCGTGCGCAGGACGACGGTGGGCGGCAGCACGGACCCCGGGGGCAGGGGGACCAGCTCGGTCCAGCCCGAGGCGAAGAGTCGCGGGTCGGCTCCGCGGAAGGTCTGCACCGCCGCATCGGGATCGCCCAGCAGCACCACCTCCAGCCCGGGGCCGGACACCACCCGGAGCAGCCGCGCGGCCGCAGAGGTCAGCTCCTGTGCGTCGTCCACGACGAGGACGCGCAGCTGCTCGCGCAGCCGGGCGAGGGCCGAGGGGTCCTCCTCGAGCAGGTCCGCGGCGGCGGTGAGGATCCAGGCGGGGTCGTACGCGCCGGGTCGGGAGAACGCCGTGACCTGGTCGTACTCGCGCAGCACCCGCGCCGCTGCCACCCACTCCGGGCGACCGCGGTCCCGTCCGAGCCGGGCCAGGTCGCCGTCCTCGATGCCGAGCTCCACGGCGCGCATCAGCAGGTCCCGCAGCTCGGCACGGAACCCGCGCTTGCCCAGGGCCGGATCCAGGTGCTCGGGCCAGCCGGGCGCCGGGACCTCGCCGCGCGCATGCCCGTCAAGCAGGTCCTTGAGGATGACGTCCTGCTCGGGGCCGCTGAGCAGCCGCGGCGTCGGGTCGCCGCGCAGCGCCGCCTCGCGCCGCAGGACGCCGAAGCCGAACGCCTGGTGGGTGCGCGCCAGCGCCTGCGTGGAGGTGCGGTCCAGTCGGGCGGTCACCCGTTGGCGCAGCCGCCCGGCCGCGACCCGGGTGGAGGTCAGCAGCAGGCACTGGTCCGGGGAGAGCCCGTCGCGAGTGACCCGGTCGACGACGAGCTCGACCGCGGTCGTCGTCTTGCCGGTCCCGGGGGCGCCCAGGACCCGCACCAGCGGGCCGCGGTGGCTGAGCACGGCGAGCTGGTCCTCGTCGAGTCGGGGCTCGTCGAGGACGATCGCGGGGGCCCGATGAAGCTTCAGCACGGCGCCATCCCATCACGCCCGACCGACATCTGCGGCGCCGACGGCACGGCACTGGGCCCGTCAGTCGGCCGCAGGGAGGTCCGGCTCCCACCGGGCCCTGGTCAGGTCGACCCGGACCGCGTCGAGCACGCCCCCCACCAGCGGGGTGCCCTCCTGGCGATAGTGCTCCATCGCTCGGTCCTCGTGGCAGCGCGGCGGCCAGCCGCCGGCTCGGACCACCCGCCACCACGGCACGTCGGATCCGTACCGGCTCATCACGTTTCCGACGAAGCGTGCCCCGCGACCGCCGAGGAGCTCCGCCACGTCACCGTAGGTGAGGACCTTCCCCTCGGGGATCTGCTCCACGAGCTCCAGGACGAGCTCGGCCCGTTCCGGAATCCGGTTCGCCGAGTACCCGGAGGGCACGCCCCCCACCTCAGTACACCGGCTGGGTGGGGTCCACCTCGCGCACCCAGGCGAGCACCCCGCCGTCCAGGCTGGAGACGTCCGAGTAGCCGGCCGCGATCGCGAGCCGCACCGCCTCCGCCGAACGCCCACCGACCTTGCAGTGGATGACGATGCGCTGCCCGGCCGATGCCAGCTCGTCGCGGGCGAACGCGCTGCCGTCCCGGAACTCGTCGAGGTGGATGGCGACGGCCCCGGGGATCGAGGCGATCGACCGCTCGTCGGGTCCACGCACGTCGATCAGCAGCGGCGAGGCGTCGGAGCTCAGCTCCGCGGCGAGCGCGGCGGCCCCGATCAACGGGACGTCGGACGTGCCCGCCCCCGGCTGCGCGGTCGAGGGGAGTCCGCAGAACTGCTCGTAGTCGATCAGCCGGGTGACCGTCGGAGCGTCCCCGCACACGGGACAGGCGGGGTCCTGGCGCACGGTGAGCGTGTCCCAGCTCATCCGCAAGGCGTCGTGCACCAGCAGACGCCCCACCAACGGCTCGCCGACGCCAAGGAGCAGCTTGATCGTCTCGGTGACCTGGACGGATCCGATGGCGGCACACAGCACCCCCAGTACGCCCCCCTCCGCACAGGAGGGCACGGCCCCCGGAGGCGGCGGGTGGGGGAAGACGCACCGGTAGCACGGGCCGTGCTCGGCCCACCACACCGACACCTGGCCGTCGAACCGGTAGATCGACCCCCAGACGTGCGGCTTGCCGAGCATCACGCAGGCGTCGTTGACGAGGTACCGGGTCGGGAAGTTGTCGGTGCCGTCCAGCACGACGTCGTAGTCCCGCAGGATCTCCAGGGCGTTGCCGGAGTCGAGGCGGACGTCGTGCCGGACCACGCTGACGTGCGGGTTGACCCGTTCGACGGCCGCGACCGCGGACTCGGTCTTCAACCGCCCCACGTCGGCGTCCGAGTGGATGACCTGACGTTGCAGGTTGCTGGTCTCGACGACGTCGGCGTCGACGACGCCGAGAGTGCCCACCCCGGCCGCAGCCAGGTAGAGCAGCGCCGGCGACCCGAGGCCTCCAGCTCCCACCACGAGCACCCTGGCCGCGGCCAGTCGCTGCTGGCCCTCCATCCCCACCTGGGGCAGCAGGACGTGTCGTGCGTAGCGGGCCACCGCGTCCCGATCGAGGTCGCGACCCGCGGAAACCAGTGAGGGCAGTGCCATGAGAGTGACGTTACCCGCTACCTACTCGTGCGTAGGATGACCCTGCACGCTCGGAGAGGCCGCGCGCGCACGCATGAGTCGGAGGGAACGGTGGCGATGACGCTGGACGCAGACAGCCGCGCGAGAGGCCAGCGTCTGCCGCGGCCCGCACGCCGGGCCCAGCTGCTCGAGGCGGCACAGGCCGCGTTCGTCGAGTCGGGCTACCACGCCGCCGCCATGGACGACATCGCCGAGCGGGCCGGGGTGAGCAAGCCAGTCCTCTACCAGCACTTCCCGGGCAAGCTCGACCTCTACCTCGCCCTCCTGGATCACCATCGTGGCGAGATCGAGGCAGCCGTCCGCGCCGCGTTGACGAGGACGACGGACAACAAGGAACGGGTGCTCGCCTGCGTGGCCGTGTACTTCGAGTTCGTCTCCCGCGAGGGGGCTCCCTTCCGGCTGCTGTTCGAGTCGGACCTCACGAGCGACCCCGCGGTCAGCGAACGGGTCGACGGCGTGGCGATCACCTGCGGCGAGGCTCTGGCGGAGGTGATCGCGGCCGACACGGACCTCTCCGACGAGGACGCGCACATGCTGGGCATGGCCCTGACCGGGATGGCGCAGGTGTCGGCGCGCTACTGGCTCTCGCGGGGCGCCCAGATCCCCCGCGAGGAGGCGGCGCGGATCGTGGGTCAGCTCGCCTGGCGCGGCATCGGCGGGTTCCCCAAGAGCGAACAGGCCGAGCAGCTGGAACAACCGGCGCACTCGTAGAGTTGCCGGAGGGGACGTCGTCGACGTCACGGACACAGCAGCGGGTATGCCGCGAGCTGGCTCATCAACGGAAGGCCACAGTCGTGGAGGTCAGGATCGGCGTGCAGAACGTCGCACGCGAGATTGCATTCGAGTCCAGCCAGGGAGCCGACGAGGTGACCCAGCTCGTGGCGGCTGCGCTGGAGAACGGTGGCTACCTCAGCCTGGCGGACGACAAGGGCCGCTCGTACATCGTGCCGGTGAGCGCGCTCGGGTACATCAACCTCGGCGAGGCGGAGAAGGGCCGAGTGGGCTTCGGCACCAACTGAGCCGGCGAGGACGCCCGGATGTTTGGGCGCCGCGCCAGTGGGTACCATCCCAGCGGACGCGAACGCTTCGTGTCCCTTTTCGTGTCCGCTTCTTGTCCGATTCGTCGCCAAGTCGCTGCCCTCGATCCACGGACCCACCCGAGCGGTCCGTGGGATGTTTGAGAGGTGCAGTTCGCCCGGACCACCGGTGCGCCAGCACCGGTCATCTGAGGTCGTGAGAACGACCAGAAGGAGATCATCATGATTTCTTCCATCATCGGAGCCATCATCGTCGGTGCCATCATCGGCGCCCTCGGACGACTGCTCCTGCCCGGGAAGCAGAACATCTCGATCGTCACGACGATCGTCATCGGCATCGTTGCCTCGTTCGTGGGCGGGCTGCTGCTCGGCCTGACCACCTACAACAACGCCAACGGCGGTATCCCGTGGCTCGCGTGGCTGGTCGGCGCCATCCTCGCCGCGCTCGGCATCCTCGCCTACGGCCGGATGACCAACAAGTCGGTCTGACCGACGACAGCTCACCCGAAGGGCCCGGTCACGCGACCGGGCCCTTCGTGCGTTCGCTCAGGAGGACAGCCCGAGGCGGTCCATCCGGCGGGTGTGCTCGTCGGTGATCCGCGCGAACATCCGGCCCAGCTCGGCAAGGTCGGCGCCCTGGCGTCCCGGAGCGCCAACCAGCAACGATGCCAACGCGTCTCGCTCGACCCCGACCCGCTGCGCCTGGGTGAGCGCCTCCCCGACCAGCCGCCGCCCCCACAGCGCCAGCCGTCCGCCGACCCGCGGATCGGCCCGGATCGCCGAGCGCACCGCATTGACCACGAAGTCGGCCTGACCCATGTCCTCCATGACGGTCCGGACCAGCACCTGGGTGTCCTCGTCGACGTAGGCGGCGATCTCCCGGTAGAAGTCCTGGGCGATCCCGTCGCCGACGTAGGCCTTGACCAGGCCCTCGAGCCAGTCCGTGGCCTTGGTCCGCTCATGGAAGTGGTCCACAGCCTCCACGAACGGCGCGACGGCCTCGTCCGGATCGACGCCCATCTCGGCAAGACGCTGGGTGATCGCCTCGTAGTGATGGAACTCCGCGACGGCCAGGCGCGCGACGGCGGCCTTCTCCGGCTGGGTCGGGGCCATCTCGGCATCCGCGGCGAGCTGGCTGAAGGCCATCAGCTCCCCGTAGGCCAGGGCGCCCAACAGGTCGATGACAGCAGGACGGTAACCGGGGTCCTGCAGGTCGTCACTCATGGGCACAGAGTAGCCACCGGACCCCACCGAATCCGGGAACGGCGGCAGGCGGGGACGTCGGATCGATGCGAAGCGGCTAGACTGCGAGGGACATCCGGTGCCCGGTCGGCCCGAATCGCCTCCGCCGAGTGACTCGGCACCGTAGAAGAACTCCGATCGGCCCGTTGAAATCGTTGGGGCACACAGTCTTGGCCCATCGCGTGGCCCGCCCCGGCACGATCGAGAGAACTCCATGACCGACACGACCGCTGACGTCAGCGCGCCCGAGCAGCCGACCACCGACCTGCTGGACACCGACAGCACCGACTCTCCGCTCCCCCCCGACCCGGAGCCCACCTTCGCGGACTTCGACGTCCACCCGGACATCGTCGCGGCACTCGCCGAGGCCGGGATCGTCACCCCGTTCCCCATCCAGGCGATGACCCTGCCGGTGGCCCTCGGTGGTCACGACATCATCGGCCAGGCCAAGACCGGCACCGGTAAGACCCTCGGCTTCGGCGTCCCGATCCTGCAGCGCACGGTCAGCCCGGTCGACCCCGGCTTCGCCGACCTGCCCAAGCCCGGCAAGCCACAGGCACTGGCCGTCGCCCCGACCCGCGAGCTCGCCGTCCAGGTCTCCGCGGACCTCGAGCGGGCCGGCAAGAAGCGCGGCATCCGGGTACTGACCGTCTACGGCGGCCGCGCCTACGAGCCGCAGATCGACGCGCTCAAGCGCGGGGTCGAGGTCGTCGTCGGCACGCCCGGTCGGCTGATCGACCTGGCGAAGCAGGGCCACCTCGACCTCTCGCAGGCCAAGACCGTCGTCCTCGACGAGGCCGACGAGATGCTGGACCTCGGGTTCCTGCCCGATGTCGAGACCCTCATGGCGCTGACCTCCCCCACCCGACAGACGATGCTCTTCTCGGCGACCATGCCCGGAGCCATCGTTGCCCTGGCGCGACGCTACATGCAGCAGCCGACGCACATCCGGGCCATGGGTGACGAGAACGAGAACGCTCACACGGTCAAGGCGATCGAGCAGTTCGTCTTCCGGGCCCACGCCCTGGACAAGGTCGAGATGCTCGCCCGTCTGCTGCAGGCACGCGGCCGCGGACTCAGCCTGATCTTCACCCGCACCAAGCGGACCGCGGCCAAGGTCGCCGACGAGCTGGCCGACCGGGGCTTCGCCGCCGCCGCGATCCACGGCGACCTCGGCCAGGGAGCACGTGAGCAGGCGCTGCGCGCGTTCCGCAACGGCAAGGTCGACGTCCTCGTCGCCACCGACGTCGCCGCTCGCGGCATCGACGTCGAGCATGTCACCCACGTCGTGAACTACCAGTGCCCGGAGGACGAGAAGACCTACGTGCACCGGATCGGTCGGACCGCCCGCGCCGGCAACACCGGGATCGCCGTCACCTTCGTCGACTGGGACGACATCCCGCGTTGGGGCATGATCAACCGACAGCTCGACCTGGGCATCCCCGAGCCGGTCGAGACGTACTCCTCCTCGGAGCACTTCCACTCCCAGCTCGACATCCCGGAAGGCGTCACCGGCCGGCTCAAGCGGTCCGAGCAGACCCGCGCCGGGCTGGACGCCGAGACGCTCGAAGACCTCGGCGAGACCGGTAAGTCCTCCGGCCGACGTGGCGCGGCGACGGACCGGGGCGACCGCGGCGGTTCGCGCGGCTCAGCCCGTGGCGACGGCGCACGCGGCTCCGACCGGCGCCGCTCCCCCGACTCCCGCCCGGGAGCCGAGGGCTCCAGCCGGCCCACCGGCTCGGACGAGGCCGGCAGTGACCGTCCGCCCCGGACCCGCAACCGCCGCCGGATCCGCCGGACCGACGAGGCTGGCTCGGACGCGACGTCGGCCGCATCGGAGGCGTCCGGCCACAGCACGGAGCCCGAGCGCTCGTCGAAGCCGCGCACCCGCCGCCGTCGGGGCGGGCAGGGTGGCAGCACAGCAGCAACGGGCGCAGCCGGCGACACGTCACCAGCCTGACCCGACAACGAAGCGCCGGCGCTGCTGCGTCGGCGCTTCGTGCTGTCCGACCAGACCCCAGCCGGCCCGGTCGATCAGCCCGCGGAGATCGTCGCCGTGTCGATGACGACGCGGTAGCGGACGTCGCCGGCGACGACCCGGTCGTACGCCTCGTTGACCTGGTCCGCGCTGATCGTCTCGATCGTGGATCCGATGTGGTGCTCGGCGCAGAAGTCGAGCATCTCCTGGGTGGCCGGGATCCCGCCGATGTTGGACCCCGCCAGAACCTTGCTCCCGCCGACGAGCGAGCCGGGGTGGACCGTCAGGGCCTGCGTGGGCAGACCGACGTTCACCAGTGCGCCCATCGGGCGCAGCAGGCGCAGGTAGGTGTCCATCGGGAGATCCGCGCTGACCGTGTTGATGATGAGGTCGAACGAGCCGCGCAGCCCCTTCAGGGCTGCGGCGTCCTGGGTCGCCACGTACTGGCTGGCACCGAGAGCGAGACCGTCCTCCTGCTTCGCCAGCGTCCGTGACAGCACCGTCACCTCGGCGCCCATCGCGGCAGCGATCTTGACGGCCATGTGGCCCAGGCCGCCGAGACCGATCACGGCGACCTTCCGGCCCGGGCCGGCGCCCCACCGCTTCAGCGGCGTGTAGGTGGTGATCCCGGCGCAGAGCAGGGGCGCGGCGACGTCCAGGCCGAGCTCGTCGGGGATCCGCACGGCGAACCGCTCGGAGACCACGACCTGCTGGCTGTAGCCGCCCTTCGTCTCCTCACCGTCATAGCCGCGGCCGTTGTAGGTGGCCACGCTGCCCTGGGCGCAGAACTGCTCCTCGCCGTCCTTGCAGAACTCGCACTCGCCGCACGAGTCGACCATGCAGCCCACCCCGACGCGATCGCCGACCTGGTACCGGGTCACGCCGGCCCCCACCTGCGAGACCACCCCGGCGATCTCGTGCCCGGGCACCATCGGGAAGATCGCTGAACCCCACTCCTCGCGGACCTGGTGGATGTCGCTGTGACAGATCCCGGCGAACTTCACGTCGATCCGGACATCGTCATCACGCAGGTCGCGCAGCTCGATAAGGGTGGGCTCCAGCGGAGCCCCGGCGGACGGAGTGGACAGGGCTGCTACGGAAGTCATGGGGTCCTTGCTGGTCGGGGTTGCACGCCTGGTCCTGGAACAGGGCCTTCAGGATCAACCGCCGCGACCACCGATCAATTCCGGCGACGACTCAGAACTGGCCCAGCAGGGCGGCCGCGACCTCGCGGTAGGCGTTCGCCCCTCTCGAGGTCCGAGACGTGGAGAGGATGGACCGACCCACGGCTGGAGCCTCGGCGAACCGGACGGTTCGGGGAATCGGCGGCGACAGGACCGGCAACCCGTACCGGTCCCCCACGTCGGCGAGCACCGCCTGCGCGTGGTTGCTGCGACCGTCGAACATCGTGGGCAGGATGCCGAAGACCGTCAGGTCGCGGTTGAGGATGCGTTGGACGTCCCCCACCGTGTCCAGCAGCTGCCCCACGCCGCGGTGGCTCAGCATCTCGCACGGCATCGGGATGATCAGCCCGTGCGCGGCCGTGAGCGCGTTGAGGGTGAGCACTCCGAGACTCGGCGAGCAGTCGAGCAGGATGACGTCGTAGTCCGCGAGGATCGGCTCGAGCGCGGTACGCAGGACGTACTCGCGGCCCGGTCGTGGCAGCAGCTGCGCCTCGGCACCGGCCAGCTCGATGGTCGAGGGGAGCAGGTCCGGGCCGTCGTCACCGACGACGATGGCGTCGGCAGCACTCGCCTGGCCCAGGAGTACCTCGTTGACCGACAGCTCGACGGTGTCCGGGTCCACGCCCAGCGAAAAGGTCAGGCAGGCCTGCGCGTCCAGGTCGACGAGCAGCACCCGCTTGCCTGCCTCGACGAAGGCCGCCCCGAGGCTCGACACGGACGTGGTCTTCGCCACACCACCCTTCTGGTTGGCGACAGCCACGACCGTCGCCCCAGTCCCCCTGCTGTCGTCCCGCCGAGCACCTGCGTCGCTCTTCGCTCCAGCCACTGAAATTGCCTCTCGCCGTTGCGGACTCAGGCTCCCGGGGGCGGCCACGCGGCTGCGACCCTCGGCCCGGGGTCCAGTCTGTCAGGCCCGGTCGACGTCCGACACCACGGCCGACCTCGCTCGCCCCGACGATTTGCCCCGACCCCCCCGGCGGCGGCACGGTGGACGGGTTTGCCCCGCTTCGCCACGTTCACCCTCCACCACCCGCAGAAAGGTAGCCGTGCCACCTGGTACCCCACCGACCGACCTGACGATCGTCCGTCCCGAGGACGTCGACACGGCATCCCCGCTCCCCGCCGACCGCCCGCCGCAGGGTCCGTCAGCCGAGCTGCACGAGCTGCTGCACGGCTTGTCCCAGACGCCACCGGCCAACCCCGACAAGCGATCCTTCGGACTCGACCGGATCACGTTCGGGGTGAGCGCCGCCCTGGCGGTCGGCTTCGTCATCTGGGGGTTCCTGGGCACGCCGAGCCTGGCCGGAGCCTCGACCGGCGCCCTCGGCTGGGTGATGGCCAACACGGGCTGGGCGTTCGTCCTGCTCGCCTCCCTCTTCGTCGTCTTCGTGATCTGGCTGGCTGCGAGCCGGTACGGGAACATCCCCCTGGGTGCCGACGACGAGCGGCTAGAGTTCTCCACGATCTCGTGGGTGGCCATGATGTTCAGCGCCGGGATGGGGATCGGCCTGATGTTCTACGGCGTGGCCGAGCCGCTCTTCCACTACGCCAGCCCGCCGCCGCGGACCGTCCAGGGCCAGACACCGGAGGCGCTGCAGACCGCGATGGCGACCACCTTGTTCCACTGGACGCTGCATCCGTGGGCCATCTATGCCGTGGTCGGGATCGCCATCGCCTACGGCACCTTCCGCAAGGGGCGCTCGCAGCTGATCTCCTCGGTGTTCGCCCCGCTGATCGGTCGGCGCACCGAGGGACCGATCGGCAGGCTGATCAACATCCTCGCCATCTTCGCGACCCTCTTCGGCTCCGCCGCGTCCCTCGGCCTCGGCGCGCTGCAGATCGGCAGCGGGATCGAGAGCCGCGGGTGGGCGGACAACGTCGGGACCCCCGTCCTGGTGGCGATCATCGCCGTCCTGACCGTCGCGTTCATCGCGTCGGCCGTCTCCGGGGTCGCCAAGGGCATCCAGTGGCTCTCCAACACGAACATGGTCCTGGCCATCGTGCTCGCGGTCTTCGTCTTCGTGGTGGGACCGACCCTGTTCATCCTCAACCTGATTCCCACGGCGATCGGCGACTACGCCTCCCAGCTGGCCGACATGGCCTCGCGGACGGAGGCCAGCGGCGGAGATCCGATGGCCGCCTGGCTGTCCAGCTGGACCGTCTTCTACTGGGCCTGGTGGATCTCCTGGACGCCCTTCGTCGGGATGTTCATCGCCCGGATCAGCCGTGGTCGAACCATCCGGCAGTTCGTCACCGGCGTCCTGCTCGTCCCGAGCGTGGTCAGCCTGGTCTGGTTCGCGATCTTCGGTGGCGCCGCCATCTCGATCCAGCGCACCACCAGCGACCTCGTCACCCAGCAGGACGGGGCGGTCTCGGTCGACTTCGACGGAGCGCTCTTCCAGGTGCTCGAGCACTACCCACTGGCCGGCGCCACCACCATCCTCGTCATGGTGCTCGTGGCGATCTTCTTCGTGTCCGGCGCGGACGCCGCCTCGATCGTCATGGGGACGCTGTCCGAGCGCGGCACGATCGAGCCGTCCCGGCGCACGGTGATCTTCTGGGGCGTCGTCATGGGTGGCGTCGCGGCGGTGATGCTGCTCGCGGGCAGCCACGAGGGCGACCTGAGCACCGCCCTGGACGGGCTGAAGAACATCACCATCGTGTCGGCCCTGCCGTTCGTCGTCGTGATGGCGCTGATGTGCTGGGCGCTGATGCGCGACCTGGCGACCGATCCGCTGCTGCTGCGTACCGAGCTCGGCTCCCAGATGGTCGAGCAGGCGGTGATCGAGGGCGTCAAGGAGCACGGCAGCGAGGACTTCGCCCTGGTCCTCGAGCCGGTGGTCATCGACGCCGACACGTCGGGTCGGCCGAGCGCCGCCGCAGGGATCAGGGACGAACCACCGGAGTGACCCCACTCGCGCGCGACTCGACCTCGGCGAGGACCCGCGGGTCCGTGGTGTTCTCGCCGAGGCGGTTGAGCTTGCCGGAGCCGTGGTAGTCGCTCGAGCCGGTCACCAGCAGCCCCAGCGCACGGGCCAGGTCGCGTCCGCGGGTCCGGCTCGCGTCGTCATGGTCGCGGTGGTCCACCTCGACCCCGGCCAGGCCCGCCGCGGCCAGCTCCTCGATCAGGACATCGGGCATGGTCCGTCCCCGGGTGCGGGTGAACGGGTGGGCGTGCACCGGTACGCCGCCGGCCTGGAGCACGAGCTCGACCGCGCGCACCGGGTCAGGGGCGTAGTGCTGGACGTAGTAGCGGCTGTCGTTGCCGAGCCAGGTGGCGAACGCCTGGTCCCGAGTCGCGACGACGCCCTTGTGCACCAGGGCGTCGGCGATGTGGGGCCGCCCTTCGGTGGCGCCGGCCGGCACCCGAGCCATCACCTCCGGGTAGGTGATGGGGATGCCGTCCGCCGCCATCAGCTCGACCATCCGCTCGAGCCGGGTGACCCGGGACTCCCGGGCCCGGGCCAGCTCCGCACCCAGCTCGCCGTGGTCGGGATCGGTCAGGTAGCCGAGCAGGTGGATGGACCCGCCGTCCCGCTGGCACGAGATCTCGATGCCCCGGACCAGCCCGATGCCCTCGCGCACCGCGGCCGCCGCGGCCTCGGCCCATCCGGAGGTCGTGTCGTGGTCGGTCAGCGCCACGACGTCCAGGCCGGCGGCGCGGGCGGAACCGATGACCTGCGCTGGCGACTGGGTGCCATCGCTCGCGGTCGAGTGGGTATGCAGGTCGATGAGCATCGTCATCCGTCCGCCTCCTCGGTGGCGGACTCGTCGGCGGCCATGGCCCGAGCGTAGCCACTGGGCCGGGGAACGCCGGCCACCCGTCGCGACGTCGCGACGACGCGAGGACGCGACGACGCGACGGGCTTGGTCAAAAACATGCACTCCACGTCGTGTGAAATGTCAATTATTGACGAGCACGTGACCTCGCCGCTACGTTCCGGGAATGACCGAACCTCGAAACATCACGCGCAGGACCCTGATCGTCGCCTCGGCCGCAGTCGCCACCGGAGTGGGGGTGGTGGGACTGGGAGCTCAGCCGGCGTACGCCCTGGACAAGAGCAGGCGGACGGACTTCGCGGTGTGGGACCCGATCACCGACGCCTCCACCACTGCCCTGACCCCGAAGCGGGTCACCATGCACATCGCGGTCAGCACCAGTGCTGACATCTACGGCCCGAACAAGGGGCCGGGTGGTTCGTACGCGCACTTCTACAACCCGCGCTCGAACCAGGCCCGCCAGCACCAGCACATGGATGAGCGGGCGGCGGCCGACCTCAACGGCAACGACAAGACGATCTCCGTCGAGCACCAGGGCATGCCCGGCGACTCCATGACGAACAACCAGCTGACCAACCTCGCCAAGATCTTCGCCTGGGCGCACGTGTACTGCGGCGTGCCCAACCGGATCGCCACCGTCGGGAACACCAACGGCCTGGCCTGGCACCGGCTCGGCATCGACGGCAACTTCGGCACCTACAACCCCAACGACCGCAAGACCTGGTGCCGCGACCAGACCGGCGAGGTGTGGTCCAGCGCCTCCGGCAAGACCTGCCCGACCAACAACTTCATCGACCAGATCCCCGAGGTGTACGACCGCGCCCAGACCTGGATCACGCTCTACCGGAACCCGCCGCCCCCCGCCTGAGCACCTGTCGTCCGGGTCACCCGATCGCGCTGCCGCGCTCCGCGGCTGAGCCCGGGTGACCCGGCGCAGCTCGACTGGCAGCAGTCAGGCGCGCGGCGGGGGCTCCCGCAGCACCGGCCGTCCCGGCTGGTCCCCGCCGCGGGCCGCGAGGTAGCTCTGCTTGGGCACCATGACCTTGCGCCGGAAGACGCAGACCAGGGTGCCGTCCTGCTTGTACCCCTTGGTCTCGACCGAGACCACACCGCGGTCGTCCTTGCTGGTCGACTCCCACTTGTCCAGGACCTCGGTCTCGCCGTAGATCGTGTCGCCGTGGAAGGTCGGGGCCACGTGGCGCAGCGACTCGATCTCGAGGTTCGCGATCGCCTTGCCGGACACATCCGGCACCGACATCCCGAGCAGGATCGAGTAGATGTAGTTGCCGACCACGACGTTCTTGCCGAACTGGGTGCTGTTCTCGGCGTAGTGGCTGTCCAGGTGCAGCGGGTGGTGGTTCATCGTCAGCAGGCAGAACAGGTGGTCGTCGGACTCGGTGACCGTCTTGCCGGGCCAGTGCCGGTAGACCGCGCCGACCTCGAACTCCTCGTAGCTGCGACCGAACTGCATTCCCGCTCCTTCGTCCCGATGCCTGTACCTGCCTCGCGTCTCCCCTGGATCCTGCCCGACCCGACGGCATACCGGCAGTGCCCACGGGCGTGCCGTTCCTCACGTAGGCCGTGTGGTTGGCTGGCCGCATGATCGAGACGACGCTCCAGGAGCGGGTCATCGCCGAGCTGGGCGTGGCCGCGGAGTTCGACGTGGTCACCGAGACCGAGCGCCGGATCGGCTTCCTGGTGGACTACCTGCGCACGGCCGGTGCGCACGGTTACGTCCTGGGAGTCAGCGGCGGCGTGGACTCCGCCTGCGCCGGCCGGCTGTGCCAGCTCGCGGTGCAGCGGGTGCGCGCCGACGGTGGCGAGGCGGCGTTCGTCGCGGTGCGCCTGCCGTATGCCGTCCAGCACGACGAGCAGGACGCCCGGCTGGCACTGGGCTTCATCGCTGCCGACGAGGTCGTGACGATCGACGTGGCGCCCGCGACGGACGCGATGTTCACCGCGATCCGCAGCGCGGGGGTGCGCTTCCCCGACCCCGCGCGGGCCGACTTCCTCAAGGGCAACGTCAAGGCGCGGCAGCGGATGATCGCCCAGTACGTTCTGGCCGGCGCCCGCGGAATGCTCGTGGTCGGGACCGACCACGCCGCCGAGGCGGTGACCGGCTTCTTCACCAAGCACGGGGACGGTGCCTGCGACCTGACCCCGCTGGCCGGCTTGACGAAGCGGCGAGTCCGGGCGATCGCCCAGCACCTCGGAGCCCCATCCCGGATCGTCACGAAGGTGCCGACCGCCGACCTCGAGGACGACCGGCCGTTGTTCCCGGACGAGACGGCCCTCGGCGTCACCTACGACGACCTCGACGACTACCTGGAGGGTGCGAGCGTCCCGCACTCCGCCAGGGCCCGGATCGAGGACTGGTTCACCCGGACCGCGCACAAGCGGGCCCTGCCGGCTGCCCCGCTCAGGTACTGACCCGCTGGGCGCCCGGCGCCCTGCGGCGACGGCGCCCGGAGCGCAGGTCCTGGATGAGCCGCGCGAGGTAGGTGCCCAGCGAGACCCCGGCCGCCAGCCCCAGCCCGACCCCCGCCGCGCCGAGCAGCGTGCTCAGGCCCTGGTAGAGCCCGGCTCCCGCCGGGTCCGAGACGATCTCGAAGGTGCCCTGGAACACCGAGCGACCGGGCAGCAGCGCGACGATGCTCGCGGTGGTCACGGCCAGCGCGGAGAAGTTCAGCCGGTCGGCTGCCAGCTTCGTCGCGAAGCCCACGACGACGGCAGCGACGGCGCTGGCCGTCGGTCGGCCCGCATCGAGGCTGATCATGAGCATGTAGATCCCCCACCCGGCGCCCCCTGCCGCGGCGGCCACCAGAGCGCTCTTGGCCCCGGCATACGCGGAGACCGCGAAGGCGCCGGCGATGATCACGGCGGCCACGACCTGCAGCGGGCCGGCGGCGTAGCTCTGGACGTCGGGGCTGACGGTCATGATGATGCCGAGACGGTGAGCCACCGCCAGCACGACGGTGATTCCCACGACGATGCCCAGGGTGAGGACGAGCACCTCGAACGAGCGGGCCCCGGCGGTGACGTAGAAGCCCTCGATGGCGTCCTGGGCCGCGCCGACCACGGACATGCCCGCCAGGAGCACGACGATGCCGGAGGCCACCACGAGGGAGGGCAGCACCCCGGCCAGCATCCCGGTCTCCTGCTGGATCAGCGAGATGACGATCGCCACGACGGTGGGGATGGCCGACCCGACCGCCTGGACGAAGAACGCCTCGACGCCGACCCGGCCGAGTCGGTGCTGCACGAGGTCCACGACCGCCGAGGTCACCAGGCTGAGCAGGACGATCCAGAAACCCGCACCGATGAGCGTCGCCACTCCCGCCGCGAGGACACCGGTGGATGCGGTGACGAACCACCGACGGTAGGGGTGCGACGCCCGGATCACCGAGTCGAACCGGACCCGTGCCTCGTCGAGGTCGATGGGGTCGCGGACGAGCTCGTCGATCAGCCCCCGAAGTCGTTCGAGCCGGGTGAAGTCCTGGACCCGGCTGCGCACCACCCGCAGCACCGTGATCGGGTTCGCCCGCGGACCGCGGTGGTAGGAGACGCTGACCGAGCTGAAGGTCACGTCCACATGGACCGAGCGCAGGCCGTACGAGGACGTCAGGCGCAGCACCGTGCCGACGACGTCGGCGGCGGCGGCGCCGGTCGCGAGCAACGCCACACCAGCCCGGACGGCAAGGTCGATGACCGCCAGCGCCGTGTCGTGGTCCACTCCGTCCGGGGCCGTCCATACCGGGATCGCGTCGGTCGGCGGTCCGGTCGGGCGCACGGCACGCCGCGTCCCGCTACGCAGGGCAGACCCCGCCAGACGGGTGGGTCTGCGTCGTGGCGGGGACGGCTGCGGCTCGGCTGACGTCACGGGCCAACTGTCGCAGATCGTCCGGACGCGCGC
The DNA here is from genome assembly GCA_963845815.1 of uncultured Actinomycetota bacterium. Taxonomy (GTDB): domain Bacteria; phylum Actinomycetota; class Actinomycetes; order Actinomycetales; family Dermatophilaceae; genus Lapillicoccus. The sequence continues at coordinate 75,651 of CAWJTD010000005.1, read as the reverse complement.
CGACCAGCCCGTGGTGCCGTCGGCGTGGCGCAGGGCCGGTATGAAAGCCTGAGCACCAGGCACGACCCCCACGCCCGACGAGCACCGTGAACGGAACGGCATGAACCCCAAGGCGATGTCCCCCGCGTCCCGCGCCGCGGCGATCACCCACCTCGAGTCCAGCGGCCCGCACGACGAGCTGGACGTCCTCGTCGTGGGCGGCGGGGTCGTCGGCTGCGGCAGCGCGCTCGACGCGGTCACCCGCGGTCTGACCACCGGCCTGATCGAGGCCCGGGACTTCGCCTCGGGGACCTCGAGCCGCTCCAGCAAGCTCATCCACGGCGGTCTGCGCTACCTCGAAATGCTCGACTTCCGGCTGGTGCACGAGGCCCTTCAGGAGCGCGGCCTGCTGCTGACCCGGCTGGCCCCGCACCTGGTTCGCCCGGTGCCCTTCCTCTACCCGTTGACCCATCCGGTCTGGGAGCGGCCGTACGTCGAGGCCGGGCTGACCCTCTACGACAGCCTCGCCCGGGGGTCCGGCGCCGCCGCAGGGCTGCCCTGGCACAAGCACCTGACCCGGCGCGGCGCCCTGCGGGTCGCCCCGGCGCTGAAGAAGTCGTCCCTGACCGGTGCCGTCCTGTACTACGACGCCAAGGTCGACGATGCCAGGCACACCATGGAGCTGGCCCGGACCGCCTCGAGCTACGGTGCGCACGTCGCCACCCGGGTCGCGGCGGTGGGCTTCCTGCGTCAGGGCGAACGAGTCACCGGGGTGCGCGCGGTCGACAAGCTCACCGGACGCGAGTTCGACATCCACGCCCGACAGGTCGTCAACGCCACCGGGGTGTGGACGGACGAGACCCAGGCGATGATCGGCGAGCGCGGCCAGTTCCACGTCCGGGCGTCCAAGGGCGTGCACCTCGTCGTGCCCCGGGACCGGATCCACTCGACCTCGGGCATCATCCTGCGCACCGAGAAGTCGGTCCTCTTCGTCATCCCCTGGGGGCGGCACTGGATCATCGGCACGACCGACACCGACTGGGCCCTGGACAAGGCCCACCCGGCAGCCACCTCGGCCGACATCGACTACCTGCTCGACCACGTCAACCGCTACCTCACCACCCGACTGACCCAGGCGGACGTCGAAGGCGTGTATGCCGGGCTGCGCCCCCTGCTGGCCGGTGAGAGCGAGGAGACCTCGAAGCTGTCCCGGGAACACGTCGTCACCCACCCCACTCCCGGGCTCGTCGTCGTCGCGGGCGGCAAGTACACCACCTACCGGGTGATGTCCCGGGACGCCATCGACGAGGCGGCGCGAGCCCTCGAGGGCTCGGTGCCGAAGTCCACCACCGAGCACATCCCGATGGTGGGCGCGGTGGGCTTCCAGGCGGTCTGGAACCGGCGAGCCGCGATGGCCAGGGAGGTGGGCCTGCACGTGGAGCGGGTGGAGAAGATGCTGCTACGCCACGGCGTGCTCACCAGCGAGGTGCTCGACCTCGTGCGCGAGCAGCCGGACCTCAAGGAGCCGCTGCCCGGTGGGGAGGACTACCTCAAGGCCGAGATCGTCTACGCCGCCGCCCACGAGGGCGCCCTGCACCTCGATGACATCCTCGCCAGGCGGACCCGGTTGTCCATCGAGGCCTGGGACCGCGGGGTCAGTGCGTCACGACCCGCCGCCGAGCTCGTCGCCCCCATCCTCGGCTGGGACGCCGCCACCATCGACGACGAGGTGGAGCACTACCGCCAGCGGGTCGTGGCCGAGCGCGTCTCGCAGACGATGCCGGACGACGCATCGGCCGACGAGGCCCGGTTGATGGCGCCGGACATCAACGGCTGACCGCGACTGCGGGGCAGGCCCCTGACTCCGCGATCCGGGACATGGCACGATGAGCCGGTGAGCGAAGCACAGAAGAAGTCCGAGAACCGGGGCCGTCCGACCACCGAGGAGTTCCGGGAGTTCGTCAGGTCCGGCTGGTCGCCGCGACCCGGCGGCTCCCCCGAGCGTGCGCCCGTTGCCGACTTCGCCGCCCGCCGGCGCGATGCCGTCAGTGCCCGCTTCCCGGGCGAGCGACTGGTCATCCCGGCTGGCGGCCTCAAGGTGCGCAGCAACGACTGCGACTACCTGTTCCGCCCGCACAGTGCCTTCGCGCACCTGACCGGTTTCGGCAGCGACCGGGAACCCGACGCGGTGCTCGTGCTGGAACCGACCGACGACGGCCACGAGGCCTTCCTGTACTTCCGCCCGTGGGGTGGCCGGCACTCCGACGAGTTCTTCGGCGACACCCGCTACGGCGAGTTCTGGGTCGGCCCTCGCCCGACCCTGGAGGACGTCGAGGCCGAGTTCGGGCTGACCGCACGACACATCGACGAGTTCGCCGACGCCGTGGGCAAGGACGCCGGCCAGCTGACGATCCGGGTCGTCCGGGACGCCGACCGGGACGTGACCGAGCAGGTCGATGCCGTCCGTGCCGCGGCCTCCACCGAGACCACCACCGAGCAGACCAGCTCGACCCTCGAGGAGGACGAGGCGCTCGAGGTGTTCCTCTCGACCCTGCGGATGGTCAAGGACGAGTGGGAGATCGAGCAGATGCGGGCGGCCGTCGCGGCCACTCACAGGGGCTTCGAGGCGGTCATCGCCCAGCTGGCCGACGCGGTGGCCAACGGGCGCGGCGAGCGCTGGGTCGAGGGCGTCTTCGGCCTGCACGCCCGCCACCAGGGCAACGGGGTGGGCTACGACTCGATCTGCGCCAGTGGCGACCACGCCGGGACGTTGCACTGGACGAAGAACACCGGGGACGTGTCCGACGGTGAGCTGCTCCTGCTCGATGCCGGCGTGGAGCTCGACTCCTTGTTCACCGCCGACATCACCCGCACGCTGCCGGTCGACGGCACCTTCACCGAGGCGCAGCGTGCGATCTACGACGCGGTGTATGCCGCCCAGTCCGCGGCCCTGGCGGCGGTGAAGCCGGGCAACAAGTTCTCCGACGTCCATGACGCGGCGATCCGGGTGATCGCGGAGCACCTGCACGAGTGGGGACTGCTGCCCGACGGCGTCGACGTCGAGGGGACCCTGGACACCCAGCACGGGCAGTACCACCGTCGCTGGATGGTCCACGGCACCAGCCACCACCTCGGGATCGACGTCCACGACTGCGCCCAGGCCACCCGCGAGGACTACATGGACGCCGAGCTGGTGCCCGGGATGGTCCTCACCGTCGAGCCCGGCCTGTACTTCAAGGCCGACGACGAGCTCGCGCCGCCGGAGTTCCGGGGAAACGGCGTGCGGATCGAGGACGACGTGCTCGTCACCGCTGACGGCCACGAGAACCTGTCCGCGGCCATGCCGCGCAGCTCGGCCGAGGTCGAGGCCTGGATCGCGGAGATCCGGGCCCGCTGAGTTCGATTCCGCTGAGTCCGAGTCCGCTGAGTCGTCGCTGAGTTCGAGCCCGATGGGCCGGAGCTGCCGAATTCGGCAGGTCCGAACGGGTCAGGAAGGCGCGGGGCCGCTTCCGGAGGTCGTCGCCGAGGCGGTCTCGGTGCTCGGCGCCGGTGCGACCGTGCCGAACCCGGCGGCGACGATCCCGGCCTTGGCGAGGATCTCCCGGGCCTGCTGCGCGTGCTTGTGCTCGACCAGGACCTCGTACTTGCTCGGGACGATCTGGCTGATCGAGGAGAAGTCTCGGTGGCCGCCGGTCGCCGCGTAGGTGATCGCGCCCCAGACGGCCCCGAAGAGCGCCCCGAACAGCATCGTGGACAGCACCAGCGCGAACACGTTGGTCTGGGGGGCGAACAGCGCGAAGATCAGCCCGACGAAGAGCCCGAGCCACACCCCGGACAAGCCGCCCCCGACCAGGACCCGGCCCCAGCTGAGCCGACCGGTGATTCGTTCGAGCTGCTTGAGGTCGGTACCGACGATCAGGCAGTTCTGGACCGGGAACTCGGCGTCGGACAGCGTGTCCACGGCCTTCTGGGCATCCTCGTACTTGTCGTACGTCCCCAGCGAGAGGGGGTACTCGAGGGCCAGTCCGGCGCGGACTGCTCGCAGGGCGTTGGGTTGCGTGCTCATGCGCCTCAGTCTCGCAGACCCCGGGGCCGCTCGATCCACTCAGGGGTGGCCGCAGTTCCCGGTTGTGCCGAATTGTGACCGACTCAACCCTTGAGCTGGTACTCCTCGAGCAGCCGGCGGCCGATGATCATCTTCTGGATGTCGGCGGTTCCCTCGCCGATCAGCAGCATCGGCGCCTCGCGGTACAGACGCTCGATCTCGTACTCCTTGGAGTAGCCGTAGCCACCATGGATCCGGAACGAGTCCTGAACCACCTCCGCGCAGTACTCCGAGGCCAGGTACTTGGCCATCCCGGCCTCGAGGTCGTTGCGCTGACCGGTGTCCTTGAGTCGGGCGGCCTTGACCATCATCTGGTGCGCGGCCTCGACCTTGGTGGCCATCTCGGCCAGCCGGAACATCACGGCCTGGTGCTGGGCGATCGGCTTGCCGAAGGCCTCGCGCTGCTGCGCGTACCGGATCCCGAGCTCGAACGCGCGCCGGGCCACTCCGCAACCACGGGCGGCGACGTTGACGCGGCCGACCTCGACGCCGTCCATCATGTGGTAGAAACCCTGGCCCGGAACCCCACCGAGGATCTGCTCGGCGCCGATCCGGTAGCCATCGAAGACCGCACCGGTCGAGTCGACGCCCTTGTAGCCCATCTTCTCGATCTTCGGCGGGATCGTCAGCGTGCCGTCGGCCTGCGGGCCGAAGCCGACCTCCTTCTCGACGAGGAAGGTGGACATGTTCCGGTAGACGCTGTCCTGGCCGGTGTCCGTCGTGACCAGGACGGCGAGGAAGTTCGAGGTGCCGCCGTTGGTGATCCACAGCTTCTCGCCGTCGATGACGTACTCGTCGCCGTCCTGAACTGCCTTCGTCCGGATCGCCGCCACGTCCGAGCCGCAGCCGGGCTCACTCATCGAGAACGAGCCGCGCAGCTCGCCGGTGGCCATCCTCGGCAGGTACTTCTGCTTCTGCTCCTCGGTCCCGTGCTGGATGAGCATGTAGGCGAGGATGAAGTGGGTGTTGATGATGCCGCTGACCGACATCCAGCCGCGGGCGATCTCCTCGACGCACAGCGCGTAGGTCAGCAGGGACTCGCCGAGACCGCCGTACTCCTCGGGGATCATCAGCCCGAAGATGCCCATCTCCTTCATCCCCTCGACGATGGCCGTCGGGTACTCGTCGGCGTGCTCGAGCTCGCTGGCGACGGGGAGGATCTGCTCCTCGACGAACTCGCGCACCAGCGCGATCAGGTCCGTCTGCTCCTCGGTGAGGCCATCGGTCTGCTGCAGTCGAGCCATGGGTCGTCGCTACCTCGATCTCGGGGAAGGGTTCCCCGCGAGTATGCCGACTGCGCGCCGTCGGCGGGGCGCCCCGGGCATGTGAGTCCCACCACCCGAGCGGGTCCGGCCGACGAAATTCGGTTGCCGCGGGCAGCCGCACGGCACACGATGGTCGAAGGTGTCCGGCGTCCGGCGGGACCCCCCGACTTCGAAGGAGGGCGACATGTCCACGACTGCTGTGGGTGCTCGTCGCACCCGTCCCCTTCTCTCATCGGAGTCCAGCTGTGTCCTCTCATCCCTTCATCGAGCGTCCCGACCCGGCGACGTTCGCGACTGACAGCACCCCCGACGGCCCGCCGGAAGGCGAGCGCTGGTCGTCGTGGGACGGCGCCACCCACGGCCCGAAACCCCGACCCGACTGGGTCATCACTGCGCTCGGTGCCGTCGAGAGTGATCTCGGCGTGCTCAAGACCGGCAAGGAAGCCGACGTCCACGTGGTCCGCCGCTGGGTGCCCGGAGACCCGGAGCGCGTCTCCCACATGGCCGCCAAACGCTTCCGGAGCCGGGAGCACCGGCTGTTCCACCGGGACGCCGGCTACCTCGACGGCCGCCGGGTACGCCGCTCGCGCGAAACACGGGCCATGGCCAAGCGGACCCGGTTCGGCAAGGAGATGCTCGGCGGGCAGTGGGCCTTCGTCGAGTTCGAGACCCTCGCGATGCTGTGGGAGCTGGGTTTGCCGGTGCCCTATCCCGTGCAGTTCTCCGGCGACGAGATGCTGATGGAGCTCATCGGCGATGCCGAGGGGCAGGCGGCACCGCGGCTGGTCCAGACCCGGCCGCCGACCGAGCTGCTGCCCGAGCTCTTCGACCAGCTGCGGCAGGCGATGACGTCGCTCGCGCTGCGTGGCTGGGCCCACGGCGACCTGTCGCCCTACAACGTGCTGCTCGACGGGGACCGGCTGGTGCTGATCGACTGGCCGCAGATCGTCGACATCATCGGCAACCCGCACGGACCGGAGTTCCTCGAGCGGGACACCCGCACGATGTGCGCCTGGTTCACCAAGCGGGGGTTCCGCGTCGACGAGGGAGAGCTCTTCGGTGACCTCATGGCGGCGGCGACGTCCCGGTGGTGAGGCCGGCTACGCCATCAGTGACCCGTCGACGACGCGCCAGAGCAACCCGGCAGACAGCCCGATGACGAGGCTCAGGGCGGCGGCACCGACCGCGACGGACGACGACCACGGCAGCGCGGCGCCGCCCGGCTCTGCCCGGGCCGCGCCCGGGTCGCCGCCGCGGGGGAAGCCGAAGGCCGGCGCAATCCAGCGCAGGTAGTAGAAGAGGCTGAGCAGGGTGTTCAGGAACAGCAGCACCGCGAGCCAGGCGAAGCCGCCCGCCCATCCGGCGGTGGCCACGGTCAGCTTGCCGACGAAGACCGCCGTCGGAGGCGTGCCGACCAGCCCGAGCAACGCGACCGCCAGCGCTACCGCCAGCCACGGATGCGACCGGGCCAGACCCCGGTAGTCGCTGAGGTCCCGCCACCGGGGCAGTGCCGTCGTCACAGCGAACGCGGCGACGTTCGTCAGGGTGTACGCAGCCAGGTAGAACAGCAGCGACGGCAGCGCCAGGGGGCTGCGTCCAGCGACGGCGACCGGCACCAGCAGGAACCCCACCTGCCCCACGGTCGACCAGCCGAGCAGTCGACGCGGGTCGTGCTGCCAGTACGCCGCGAGGTTGCCCAGCGTCATGCTCGCCGCTGCGAGGACGGCGGTCAGCAACGGCCACGCCACCGCGTCCGGCAGGACGGAGACCAGCCGGTAGGCGGCGACGAGGGCGCCGACCTTCGGCACGGTGGTGAGGAAGGTGGCCGCCACGCCGGTCGAGGCCTCGGCCGCGTCCGGCACCCAGAAGTGCGCCGGGACCCCGCCTGCCTCGAAGATCAGCCCGGCGAGCACGGCCACCACGCCGGCAGCCACGGCGGCGTGCGGCGCGGCGGCGAGGCCCGCCTGGAGCTGTGGGTAGGCGGTGCCGCCGGCCACGGCATACAGGAGGGTGACCCCGAGCAGCAGGACGATCCCGAAGAGGGCGCCGAGCAGGTAGGTCTTCATCGCCGCCTCTGCACCCTGGCGGGACCGGGCCAGCCCGACCAGCGCGTAGATCGGGATGCTGGCCAGGAGGAACCCGACCGCCAGCACCAGCAGGTCGTCGGCACCGGCCAGGACCAGCGCCCCGGTCGTCGAGAAGAGCATCAGGGCGTAGGTCTCGCTCTCGCGCGGGGACCCGGACACCTCGTCCCCCGCCAGCGCGAGGATCAGCAGGACGGCCCCCGCGGCGACGACCCGGGCCACGCCGGTGGCCGTGTCCGCGGCGAAGGAGCCCTCGAACGCGCCCTGGTGGGGCCCGGCCAGCTGGATGGCGCCGGCGACGCCGCAGCCGAGGAGCGACAGCGCGGCGACGACCCGGGTCAGCCACTGCCGTCGACGCGGCAGGAACGAGCCCGCGATGAGGACGACGAGGCCGCCGACGAAGAGCAGGATCTCCGGCAGCAGCACGAGGGGACGCATCGCGGTATCGGCGCCCACCTAGCGCCCCACGAGACGCACGACCGTGGCGGCGGCCGGCTCGATGACCTCGAGCAGCGGACGCGGGAGGACGCCGATGAGCAGGGAGAGCAGGAGCAGTCCCCCGACCGCGGTCACCTCATGGGCGCGCAGGTCGGCGAACCCGGTGGACAGGCCGCGGGTCGGACCGGTGAAGATCGCCTGCAGGGCGCGCAGGAACAGGGCCGCGGTGATGACGATCCCGAGCAGGGCCACCGCACTGACCGGGGCCACGGCGATGCTGCCGGTGAAGATCTGGAACTCGGCGATGAACCCGGACAGCGCCGGCAGCCCGAGTGAGGCGAACGCGCCGACGGCGAACAGCGCGGCCAGTCGGGGCGCCGGACCGGCCAGCCCACCGAAGTCGGCGATCACGTAGCTCGACGTCCGTTCGTACAGCACGCCGGCGATCAGGAACAGCGCCCCGGTGATCAGGCCATGGCTGACCATCTGGGTCACCGCGCCGGTGACCGCCAGCCCGCGCGCCTGGGCATCGTCGGCGCCGAGCACCCCGGCGGCGCCGACGGCCATGACGACGTACCCCATGTGGTTCACCGAGGTGTAGGCGATCATCCGCTTGAGGTTGCGCTGGGCCAGGGCCACCAGCGCGCCGTAGAGCACCGAGACCACGCCCACGGCAAGGATGAACCAGGCCCAGTCCCGCCACGCCGACGGGAGCATCGGCATGGCGATCCGGACGAAGCCGTACGTCCCCATCTTGAGCAGGACCGCCGCGAGCACGACGGACCCGATCGCCGGGGCGTCGGTGTGCGCCGGCGGCAGCCAGGTGTGGAACGGAAAGGTGGGCGTCTTCACGGCCAGGCCCAGCAGCAGCGCACCGAGCACCAACCCGCCGGCGAGCGGACGCCCGGCGAGCGGCTGCGTCCGGGCGAGCTCCACCATGTCGAAGGTGTGCGGTGCGGCGCCGACGTAGAGGCCGATGAAGCCGGCCAGCAGGGCGAGCGAGCCGAGGAAGGTGTAGAGGAAGAACTTGAGCGCCGAGCGGTGGGCGTTCTCGTGACCCCACCCGCTGATGACGAAGTACATCCCCACGATGGACAGGTCGAAGAAGACGAAGAACAGGATGAGGTCGGCCGAGACGAACAGTCCGAGACTGACGCTCTGCAGAAAGAGGAAGAGCGCGGCATGGGTCCGCGGCCGGTCCTGCTGGCGCAACGCGTAGACGGCGCAGGCGAGGAAGACCACCGCGGTCATCGCGACCAGCGGCAGCGACAGTCCGTCCACGCCGACGTGGTAGCTGCTGCCGACCCCGGGGATCCACTCCACCCGCTCCTCGAAGGCCAGGCGGCCGTCGGCCGGGCTCTCGTAGCGCAACCACACGGCCGCGACCAGCAGCAGGTCGAGTGCGGTCACCACGACCCAGAGCCAGCGCACCGCGGCAGCGCTCAACCCTCCGACGGCCAGGAGCAGCACGGCTGCTGCCAGGGGCAGGAACACGACGAGACTGAGCACGGTCACCTCATGACGACGAGCAGGAGGGTGCCGACGGCGAGGACCGCCGCGGCCTGGAGGTAGTACTGGTGCAGCTGGCCGGTCTGCGGACGGCGCGCCAGGGCGCCGGCCACCTTGACCCGCGAGGCGATCCCGTTGACCACGCCGTCCACGCGCCGGTCGTCCGCGCTCGCCCCGGCCTGCGCGGCCCGGTCGGTGGCCGTCGCGAGTCCGTCCACGGCCCCGGCAATCGCCCGGTCGACGAGCCGGGTGCTCCGGGTGCCGACCCGGACCACGAACTCGCCGACGCGCATCACGGCGCGGTCGAGCACCAGGTCGTCGAACCGGGCGAGCCCGTGGGCCACGACCAGCGTCGGGCGGACCGCCAGGGCGTGGGCGAACGCTTCCAGGCCGAGCCACCGACGGGCCCAGCCGGGCTCCGGAACCCCCCAACGCCCCACCAGCACGACGACGATGATGGCCAGCACGGCGGAGGCGCCCAGCTCGAGGAAGGTGGCGTGCGGCGATGCCGCGCCGAGCGACCGGGCCAGCGCCGCCGCCAGAGGCGGCAGCGCGAGCAGGCCGAGAACCGCTGCCCCCGCGGCGAGCACGACGAGCGGACCCTGCTCCCGCCAGCCGAGGTGCCGGGAGCCCTGCTGTTCCTCGTCCAGGTGTCGGGTCACCCCCGGGTGGTCGGGTGGGACGCGACGGACGATGGTCACCAGGACCTTCCCGGCATACCCGGCAGACAGCAGGGAGGCTGCCATCCCGGTGGCGTAGAGCCAGGGGGAAACCTCCAGCGCCGAGGCGAGCACCGCGTCCTTGGTGGACCAGAGCGACAGCGGCGCGACGCCGGCGAGGGACAGCAGCCCGATGGTGGCGGACCAGCCAGCGACCGGCCATCGTCGCGCGACCCCGGCGAGACCCGGCAGGCTCTTGGTGCCCAGGGCGGCCAGCCACGCGCCCGCGGCCAGAAAGAGCAGGGCCTTGGTCGAGGCATGAGCCACGAGATGGGCCGCTCCGGCGGTGACGGCGGAGACGCCGGCCGCCATGACGACGAAGCCGAGCTGCGCGGCGGTCGAGGCGGCCAGCAGCTGCTTGAGGTCGCGCTGGGCCATGGCGACGACGCCCAGCAGGACAGCGGTGAGGGCGCCGACCCAGGCCGTGACGGTCAGCGCCCAGCTGGTGGAGGCGAGCAGGGGCTCGACCCGCAGCAGGAGGTAGCCCCCCATCGCCACCATCGCGGCCGAGTGCAGCAGCGCGCTGACCGGGCTCGGGCCCTGCATCGCCCGGGACAGCCAGAACGAGAACGGCAGCTGGGCTGCCTTCCCGAGGGCGGCGACGAGTACCCCGGCGACGACCACCTGGCGCCAGCCGGTGGACGCCTGAGGCAGGTCCGTCAAGGCCAGGCCGGCCCCACCGGCCAGGGCGGCGGCCGCTGCGGCATACAGGCCGAGGTCGGCGGTGCGAGTGGTGAGGAAGGCCGTCAGTCCGGCGGAGACGCGGTCCTGCTCGCGCCACCAGAAGCCGATCAGGGCGTAGGAGGTCGCGCCCATCACCTCCCAGGCGATGAGCAGCGCGGGCAGGCTGGCGGCCGTGGCCGTCATCGCTGCGGCCGAGACGAACACCAGCATCAGCCCGTGGAACCGCGGGCGGGCGCGGTGGATGTCGGCGGCGGAGAAGGCCAGCACCAGCAGGGTGACGACCGCGAGGGTGACGAGCATGAGGGCCGCCAGCGCGTCCACCTCCAGCCGCAGGTCCGCTCCGTCGACGAACGGCACGATGATCCCTGGTCGCCGCACCGCCACGGCGATGGCCAGGACCACCATCGCCGCTGCGGTGAGCAACGACGCGACGGTGGCGACGCGTTCCGCCCTCCTGGCCAGCAGGAGCACGGCGCCGACGCCTGCCGGGAGCAGCACGAGTAGCCCCAGCAGCACTGCCGAGTCGGCGGCCGCGGTCATCGGGAGAGGTCCGTCGACATGTCGGTCATGTCTGTCTCCCGGTCGCGGTGCAGCACGGTCGCCACGGCGAAGCCCATCGCCATCTCCACCGTCATCGCCGCGAGCAGCACCATGAGCAGCACCTGTCCGGTGGGAGCCGGTGCCAGGAACCACCAGAACCCGGCCGCGGCCAGCATGATGCCGTTGACCATCAGCTCGAGGCCCATCATCACCATGACGACGACCTGTTGGGAGAGCGCGCCGTACAGGCCGACGCTGAACAGGGCAGCGGCCACGAGCAGCACCATCTGGAGGGTCATCGGCCCACCCCTCCCGGCTGCGGGTCGTCGGCCGGGCCGCTCAGGTCGTCTCCGAGCCGGTCGTACCGCGTCCGGTGCGCGGACAGGACCACCCCCGCGACGATCGTGGCCACCATCACCGGGCTCACCACCGCCATGACGAGCATCTTGGAACCCATCAGCGCCTCGCCGAGCGCCCGGGCCGGATCGGCCGAGGTGGTGCCGCGCACGGACGGCCACGGAATGAGCAGGGCGCCGCCGGCCAGGACGAGGAACGTGAGGACCGCGGCAGCGACCGCCCGGCGGTTGTCGTGGACCATGCTCATCGGCATCAGGGCAGGGTTCATCCCCATGAACATCACCATGTAGACGGCCATCACAGCCATCTCCATGACCATCATGAGGATCGTGATGACCCCGACATAGCTCTGGTGGAGCAGCAGGATCTGCACCCCCACTGCCACGAAGGAAACGGCGAGCGCGTACGTGGCCCGGGCCATCGAGTCCACCCGGAAGACCGCAGCTCCGGCCAGTACCGCAAGGACCGACAGGGCCCAGAACGCCAGGGTCTCCAGCATGGGCTCAACCCCGTCCCATGACGACGAGCGCGACGACGAGATCCTGGACGAGCGCGAGGGGCAGCAGGACCAGCCAGCCCAGCTCCATGAACAGGTCCGGCCGGATGGCCGGGATGCGCCGGCGCAGCAGGACCAGTGCCACCAGGAGCACGACGGTCTTGACGACGACCCACAGCCAGCCGGGCAGCAGCGGGCCGGCTCCCCCGCCGAGGAACAACGGCACGGCGAAGGCCGCACCGGCCACGAGCAGGGCATGGCGTCCGATCACGAAGACGAGCCGGTCGACCCCGGACAGCTCGGCGGTGACGCCCCCGGCGATGTCCGCCCCGACCGTGGGCGTGAATGGGCCACGCAGCGAGAACCCGAGTACGCCGACGCAGTAGACCGCGAAGGCCGCCGGCATCCACACGGCATACCAGAGGTCCTGCTGGGCCAGCGCGATGTCGCCGACGCGCAGGCTCGCCGCCGCGATCGCCGGAGCGACGAGGGCGAACATCAGCGGCAGCTCGTACGCCAGGGCGTGCGCCAGGAAGCGATAGGCGCCCACCAGGGAGTGCGTCGAGTTCGGCCCCCAGCCGACCAGCCAGACGAGGGCCCAGACGAGGACGTCCATGGCGTTGAACCACACGACGCCGACGTCGGGGTCCAGGAGCACCCACCGATCGAGAGGAACCACGGCCACCATGAGGCACGCCACGACGAAGAGGCCCGCGCCACCGAGCCGCCAGAGCGGTCGGTCCGCCTCGAGCGTCGTCCGTCGGCGCTGACGCATCAGCCGCACCGTCGAGCGAAGTGGCCCGGTCAGACCAGTGGTGCCCGAGCCGTCCCCGCGCGCGGTGGCGACGCTGTCCACGGTCGCGGCCACGAGCGCGAGCACCCCGAGCAGGGCCACGACCACGGGAGCCCACCCGCCGGACACGGTGCTGATCGACTCAGCCATGGGCGGCCTCCCGGAGCGCCAGCGACGTCTCCAGCCCCACGCTGGCGACGACCAGCCGAGCGGCGGCGAGGTCGAGACCGGTGACCAGCTCGGGCAGGGCCAGCAGGACGGACTCGGCCGTCGCGCCGTCGGCGTGCCCCTCCTCCTGCCGGCTGACCCGGTCGAGGGCTGACAACAGACGGTCGCGCACGTCCCCGAGCAGCGTGTCCGGCAGGCCGCGACGGTCCAGCTCGCCGGAGGTGACGGTGCCGATGCCGCGCAGTGACGAACGCAGGACGAGGGATCGTCGGACTCGACGTTCGAGGCGGGCCAGGCGTGCCTGCGCCGCAGCGAGGTCACGGTCGTCGACCACGTTGAGGAGCTGGTCGCGGACCTGACGTGCGGCCGACACACCGGCCGGCCAGCCGACGAGGGCGAGGACGTCGAGCACCAGGTCGGCTTGTCGCGCGACCGGCAGCTGGGGTCGGGTGGTCCCGTCGCCAGGTGCCGGGGCATCGGCTCCCCGCCCGCCGTCGAGCAGGCGGCAGGTGGCCTCGACGATGACGTCGCCCTGCAGGGCGCACCGCATCACCAGACCGGCCGGCCAGTGCGGCAGCCCGGGACCGAGGCTCAGGTGCAGGACATCCATCTCGAGGCCGTCCCGGTCCGGGCCTCCCTCGGCCAGCGGGATGCCTCCCGGAGCCATTTCCATGTCCCCGTGGTCCATGTCGCCGTGGTCGCCGTGGTCCATGTCCCCGTGGTCCATGTCCCCGTGGTCCGGCTCGACGTTCGGGGACGCGGGCCGCTGCCGGGCATCCTCGCGCTGCGACGCGGTGTCGACGAGCCCCCGGACCGCGCGCTCGAACCCCGACGACAGCGCCTCGCGATCCGGTAGGTCGACCCGGACCCGGGGTCCGGGCAGCTGGTCCCACAGCCTGCGCACCACGGCGTCGAGCTCAGGCCCCGGCGCACCACAGACCGCGAGCACGTCCGCCTCGGCAGGCGCGGTCGCGAGCCGCCAACCGCGATCGAGGACGGCCTGTTCGACCGCTGCCCGCAGGACCCACTCGCCGGGCACCTCGATCACGAGGACGTGAGCCGCTCCGGCCGCGAACATGGCCCACCGGCGGCTCACACCCATCGAAACGCACCTTCACGCCAGCCCCAGGCCACGGCGACGAGCAGGGCGGCCAGGAAGAGGAACATCTCCAGGACTGCCGTCGCGCCAACCTGCGCCACGACCAGCGCCCAGGGATACATGAAGAGCATTTCGACGTCGAAGGCCAGGAAGACGACGGTGACGAGGTACCAGCGGGCGTGGTACCTCGACAGGGCGTGCTCCTCCGGGACCAGGCCGGACTGGAAGGGCAGCGACAGCAGGGGCGTGGACGAGATCGCCGTGAGTCGGTGCAGCTGGTAGAGGCCGACGACGCCCAGCGCCGCTACGAGCAGGATCGACGCGGCCCCCAGGTACACCGGTCAGCCGTTCACTCGGGCGGGGACGGCCGGGTGGACGTGGTCTCGGTGGGCATCGCCAGGCTCACCCAGTCATGAAGACCACCGCGGTAGTAGGCCAGCGACCCGGCCGGAAAGCCGTCGTCGATGAGCTCGCGGATGGCAGCGGGTGACTGCGGGCACTGCGGCCCGTTGCAGAACAGGATCGACACCGTCGAGGTGTCCAGCTCGGCCTGACGCTGGAGCAGCTCGTCGTGCGGGATGGCGACCGCGTTGGGCAGGGTGACCCCGCTGGTCGAGTCCGGCACCCGGGTGTCGACGAGCACGGCGCCCTCGCTGACGAGCTCCTGGAGCTCGAGCTCCCCGACCGTACGAACGCCGGGCGCGGCCACCAGCGGCTGGAGCTCACCCCACGTGGTGTCGACGGCGACGACGTCAGCCTCGTCGCCGATCGGCCAGGGCACGCTCCGCGGATCCTGCGTCCGTTGACGATCACGGCGGTCGAGGGCATTGGACGCGGGCGACATGCCCTCGACCCTAGCCGAGGCCCGTGTCCCGCCGCCGTCCCGGGGATTCACCTTTCGTCAGGTCTGGTCCTGCGCAGTGATCGCCTCGTGCAGGACCAGCACCCGGCGCGCGGTGTCGACGTGCAGGTTCTCGATCAGCCGGCCCCGGTGGGTGGCGACCCCCTGACCCGCGGCCATGGCCTGCTCGAAGGCGTCGATGACGGCCACGGCCTCCTCGACGTCGGCAGCGCTGGGGGCGAAGGCTGCGTTGGCGGCCTCGACCTGACCGGGGTGGATCAGCGTCTTGCCGTCGAAGCCCAGCTCGCGTCCCTGCCGGCACTCGGCCACGAAGCCGCCGCCGTCGGTGACGTCGTTGAACACCCCGTCGACGATGGCCTTGCCGGTGGCCCGAGCGGCGAGCAGGCACAGCGACAGTCCGGTCAGCAGGGGGCCGCGCCCGGGGACCATGAGGGCGCCGAGCTCCTTGTTCAGGTCGTTCGTGCCCATCACGAGCACCGTCAGCCGCGGCGAGGCGGAGCAGATCTCCTCGGCGTGCAGCATGGCCCGGGGGGTCTCCAGCATGGCCCAGAGCCGGGTGTGCTCGGGCGCACCGGCGGCCTCCATGGCGGCGACGAGCCGGTGCACCTCGTCGGCGCTGTTGACCTTGGGCACGACGATGGCGTCCGGACCGGCCTGGCTCACCGCGGCGATGTCCGCGGCATGCCAGTCGGTGTCCATCCCGTTCACCCGGATGGTCAGCTCACGCCGCCCGTACTCCCCCGAGCGCGCTGCCGCGCAGGCGGATTCGCGGGCGTCGACCTTGGCGTCCGGCGCCACGGCATCCTCGAGGTCGAGGATCAACGCGTCGACCGGGAGGCTCTTGGCCTTCTCCAGCGCGCGTGCGTTGGAGCTCGGCAGGTAGAGCACCGAACGACGCGGCCGGAGCTCGGCGGGGGCCACGGTCATCTCAGGAGTCCGCGTCCGCGGACGGGGCCGCGTCGGCATACGCTGCGGCCAGCTCGGGGTCGAGCTCGGCGAGCTGCTGGGCCAGCTCGAGGAGTACGAGGCACTGCTTGAGGCTGGCGTCGTCCTCCATCTTGCCGTCCAGCATCACGGCGCCGGAGCCATCACCCATCGCCTCGACGACCCGTCGGGCGTGGGCCACGTCCTCGGGCGGCGGGCTGAAGACCCTCTTGGCGATGGTGATCTGGGCGGGGTGCAGTGACCAGGCCCCGACGCAGCCGAGCAGGAACGCATTGCGGAACTGGTCCTCGCAGGCGACGACGTCACGGATGTCGCCGAACGGCCCGTAGAAGGGGTAGATGCCGTTGGCGACGCACGCGTCCACCATCCGCGCGATCGTGTAGTGCCACAGGTCCTGCTGGTAGGTCGCCCGCGCCCCGTCGATGTCCCCGCCGGGCGGGTCCTGCCGCACGAGGTAGCCCGGGTGCCCCCCACCGACCCGGGTGGTCTTCATACGACGCGAGGCGGCCAGGTCGGCCGGACCCAGGGACAGGCCCTGCATCCGCGGGCTGGCAGCGCAGATCTCCTCGACGTTGGCGACTCCCCGAGCGGTCTCGAGGATGGCGTGGACGAGGATCGGGCGGGTCAGTCCCGCTGCGGCCTCCAGCTGGGCGAGCAGCCGGTCCACGTAGTGGATGTCCTCTGCTCCCTCGACCTTCGGGATCATCACGACGTCCAGGCGGTCCCCGACCGCCGGAACGATGGTGGTGATGTCGTCGAGGAACCAGGGCGAGTCGAGCGAGTTCAGCCGGGTCCAGAACTGGGTGGTCGCCCCGAACTCGACGCTCTGGCCGATCCGGACCAGCCCGTCCCGGGCGGCCTGCTTGTTGTCGGCCTTGACGCCGTCCTCGAGGTTGCCCAGCAGGATGTCGACCGTCCCGACCATCCCCGGCACCTTGCCCGCCATCTTCTCGTTGCTGGGGTCGAAGAAGTGGATCACCCGGGAGGGTCGCGCCGGGATCTCGCGCAGCGGCGTGGGCGCGCCGATGGCCAGTGGCGTGAAGAAGTCCTTCGGGTTGCGCATTCGGGTTCTCCTCGGCGATTTCGGACACCGGCCAGGGCGCTCGCGCCGGTCCGCGCCGAACCTAGCAGCGCAGAACCGGACCCGGGTATGACCCAGTTCACCTCCGGACGACTCGCCGGCGTCTCACCGGCCGGGTGGGTGAGGATCGACCGGTGAGGATCCCCGGTCCACCGACGGATGCAACTACGCTCAGGGGATGAGCGATCCGCGGCCCACCCCCGGTGTCCGGGTCGTGATCGCCCCCGAGGGGTCCTCGGATCCTCCCCCGACCAACGTCACGGCACTCGTGTCGGAGGCGATGACCAAGTCGGGCCTGTTCTGGGTTGAGGTGCCGGGCGACCGGGCCTGGCCGGTCTGGCACGCCTGGCTGGACGGCACGGCATACGTGGTCAACGGGCCCGGGGAGCAGCAGCTGCCGTGGCTGCCCGACGAGGTCACGGTGACCCTGCGCAGCAAGGACACCGGCGGACGCCTGCTCCGGGTCAGGGCCAAGACCCAGGTTCTGGACGAGCGCGACCCTCGTTGGCACGTCGCCGTCGGAGCCCTGAAGTCGGCCCGGCTCAACGCCACGGACGACGTCCTCGAACGCTGGCGCACCCAATGCGCGGTCACTGCCCTGACACCCTTCGGCAACCTCGTCGAGGGACCCGGGAGGTATGACGAGGCCTCCGGGGCCGCGCAGCCACCGCCGTCCCGGGCGACGACCAGCAGTTGGCGGCCCTGGCACTGGAGGGGGCGGCCGACCCGTCGGCGCGGCAACCCCTGAGGTCAGCGATCCGGGCCAGCCGGACGGATAGCCTTGGGCCGTGAGCCCCGTGGTCCGCGTCTTCGTCGCGCGCCTGGCCGGTCTGAGCGTCTTCGACCCGCTGGGCGATCCCGTGGGTCGTGTCCGGGACGTCGTGGTGACCTTCAGCTCCACCCGCAGCCGGCCGCGGGTGATCGGACTCGTCGTGGAGGTCGCGCAGCGCCGTCGGGTGTTCGTGCCGATGACTCGGGTCACCTCCGTCGACGCGGGGCAGGTCATCACGACCGGGCTGGTCAACATGCGTCGCTTCGAGCAGCGGATGAACGAGTCCCTGGTCCTGGCCGAACTGCTTGAACGCAAGGTCACCGTCCGCGCGCCCGAAGGGGCCTTCGAGGGCACCGTCGAGGATGTCGCCATCGAGCAGCGCGGCAGGAACTGGGAGATCGCCCGCATCTTCTGCCGGAAGACCACCGCGGCGCCCAGCCGGGGGCTGCGCCTGACCCGGCGTCGCGGCGAGACGGTGCTGGTCGATGTCGAGGACGTCACCGGACTCCAGCGCCAGAGCGCCGACCAGAGTGCGGCCAAGCTGCTCGAGAACTACGACGACCTGCGGGTCGCCGACCTCGCCGACCTCATCCACGACCTCAGCAAGCAGCGCCGGGCGGAGGTCGCGGCAGCCCTGGACGACGACAAGCTCGCCGACATCCTCGAGGAGCTGCCCGAGGACGACCAGGTCGAGATCCTCGGCGGTCTCGGCACCGAGCGCGCCGCCGACATCCTCGAGGCGATGCAGCCCGACGACGCGGCAGACCTGCTGGCCGAGCTGTCCACCGAGCAGCAGGAACAGCTGCTCCAGCTGATGGAGCCCGACGAGGCGGCGCCGCTGCGGCGACTGTTGACCTACGACGAGAAGACGGCCGGCGGTCTGATGACCACCGAGCCGGTCATTCTCGGTCCCGACGCCACGATCGCCGAAGCGCTCGCCGTGGTGCGCCGGGAGGAGCTGCATCCGGCGCTCGCCTCCTGCGTCTTCGTCTGCCGGCCGCCGTTGGAGACGCCGACCGGCCGCTACCTCGGCCTGGTCCACATCCAGCGGCTGCTGCGCGAACCGCCGCACTCACCGGTCGGGTCGGTGCTCGACACCGGGATCGAGGCGATGCCCGCCGACGCCCCCCTGGAACGGGTCACCCGGATGCTCGCCACCTACAACCTCGTGGCGATCCCCATCGTCGACACCGACGGCCGCTTCCTCGGCGCGGTGACGGTGGACGACGTGCTCGACCACATCCTGCCCGAGGACTGGCGTGAGGATCGGCACGAGGTGACCCATGGTTGAGCGCGGCCCGGGCTCGCGGCGCCGCGACGCCGGGCTCCGGCTGGACCAGCCCCGTGAGTTCCGGCGCCGCTTCGTTCCCTCGCCGTCGTTCTCGAACGAGACCTTCGGCGCCCTCAGTGAACGGTTTGCCCGGCTGATGGGGACGGCCGGGTTCCTGATCGGGATGACGATCTTCGTGGGCGTGTGGCTGGCCTGGAACACCTTCGGTGACGAGCGGTTCCAGTTCGACCCGCGAGCGCTGAACTACACCCTGCTGACCCTCATCCTGTCCCTGCAGGCCTCCTACGCTGCCCCGCTGATCCTGCTGGCCCAGAACCGGTTGGCGGACCGGGACCGGGTGGCACTGGAGCAGGACCGCGCCAGGGACGAGCGCAACCTCGCCGACACCGAGTTCCTCACCCGGGAGGTCGCGGCGCTGCGCATCGCCCTGCGTGACACCGCCACCCGTGACTTCGTCCGGTCCGAGCTCCGCGGGCTGCTCGATGAGATGCAGGAGCGCGGCCTCGTCGTGTCGATGCCACCGGAACCCTCCGGCGAGTCCCGCTCCGGGTCGGCGTCCTGAGCCGACCGCGGACTGCCACCCGACACGAGCCCCGTCGAGGTGGGCAGATCGCCGCAAACCGGTCAGAATGACTCCGACCACGATCCGCTGACGATGGGTGCGGCTGATGACGGAGACCAGTTCGACCAAGGACGCCCCGCCCGAGCTGGAGGGCGAGCACGCTCCCGTCGGCCCCGCCATCAAGGTGGCCGTGGTGGCCGCGATCGGCGGGTTCCTCTTCGGCTACGACAGTGCCGTGATCAACGGTGCGGTGAGCGCCATCGGCCAGGTCTTCGACGTCAACTCCGCCACGCTGGGGTTCGCGGTGGCCTCCGCGCTGCTCGGTGCCGCAGCCGGAGCCGTCAGTGCCGGCCGGTTCGCCGACCGGTACGGACGGCTGATGGCGATGCGCCTGGCCGCCGTGCTCTTCCTGGTCAGCGCGCTGGGCACCGGGCTGGCACCGAACCTCGAGATCCTCATCTCGCTGCGTCTGGTCGGGGGGCTCGGCGTCGGCATCGCCTCGGTGATCGCCCCCGCCTACATCGCCGAGATCTCCCCCGCCCGGCTGCGTGGCCGCCTCGGCTCCCTCCAGCAGCTCGCCATCGTCACCGGGATCTTCATCTCGCTGCTGGCCGACTACCTCTTCGCCACCATCGCGGGGGGGTCCACCGAGACGCTGTGGCTCGGGCTCGCCGCCTGGCGCTGGATGTTCCTCGCGATGGCCATCCCGGCGATCGTGTACGGCACGCTGTCGCTGACCATCCCCGAGTCGCCGCGCCACCTGGTGGCGACCTACAAGATCCCCGAGGCGCGACGGGTCCTCACGACGATGCTCGGGGGCAAGGGCATCGAGGTCCGGATCAACCGGATCAAGGAGTCGCTCGAACGCGACACCAAGCCGTCCTGGGCCGATCTGCGGGCCCCCGGAACCGGGTTGATGCCCATCGTCTGGGTCGGGATCGCGCTGTCGGTCTTCCAGCAGTTCGTCGGGATCAACGTGATCTTCTACTACTCCAACATCCTCTGGGAGGCCGTCGGCTTCAGCGAGGCCGACTCGTTCAAGATCACCGTGATCACCGCGGTGGTGAACATCGTCACCACCATCATCGCCATCGCCTCGGTCGACCGCGTCGGGCGCAAGCCGCTGCTCGTCGTGGGCTCGATCGGCATGGTGATCAGCCTGTCGGTGATGTCGGTCATCTTCAGTGTCGCCAAGACCGTCACCGACGCATCCGGCCAGGTGACCCCGGTCCTCGAGGGGGCGCAGGGCCCGATCGCCCTCATCGCCGCGAACCTCTTCGTCGTCGCATTCGGGATGTCCTGGGGCCCGGTCGTGTGGGTGCTGCTCGGGGAGAGCTTCCCGAACCGGATCCGCGCCGCAGCGCTCTCGCTGGCCGCCGCCGCTCAGTGGGTCGCCAACTGGATGATCACGGTCAGCTTCCCGAAGATGAAGGACATCTCCCTGGGGATGTCGTACGGCTTCTACGCCGTCTGCGCGCTGCTCTCGCTGATCTTCGTCATCAAGTGGGTGCAGGAGACGAAGGGCAAGGAGCTCGAGGACATGGGCCAGCCGACCCCGACCGCCCACTAGTCATCCCCGGGCGGCCGGCGCCGTTCCCAGGGCGTCAGGTCCTCATCTCGGCCAGCCGGGGACGACGGGGGCCCGGCGATCGGCGCCGGTGTGGCGACATACCATGGTGAGCATGTCCACGCTGGCTCTGCCGACCCACGACGCGCTGCTGAGCGCCCTCTCCCGCGTCAACGACCCTGAGATCCGCAAGCCCATCACCGAGCTCGGGATGGTCAAGAGCGTCGACGTCGACGAGTCCGGGCGGGCGGCGTTGACCATCCTGCTCACCGTTTCCGGCTGCCCGATGAAGGACACCCTGACCAAGGAGACCACCGCGGCCCTGCTCGCGGTCCCTGGCGTCACTGCCGTCGACGTCACTCTGGACGTGATGAGCGACGAGCAGCGGACGGCCTTGCGCGTGCAGCTGCGTGGCGGTCAGACCGAGCGCGAGATCCCGTTCGCCAAGCCGGGCTCGCTGACCCGGGTGTACGCCGTCGCCTCGGGCAAGGGCGGCGTCGGCAAGTCCTCCGTGACGGTCAACCTCGCCGCGTCGCTCGCCCAGCAGGGCCTGCGAGTCGGGGTCGTCGACGCGGACGTGTACGGCTTCTCCGTCCCCCGGATGCTCGGCGTGGAGCAGCGGCCGACCCAGGTCGACGACATGATCCTGCCGCCCATCGCGCACGAGGTGAAGGTGATCTCGATCGGGATGTTCGTCCCCGGCAACCAGCCGGTGGTCTGGCGGGGCCCGATGCTCCACCGGGCGCTGCAGCAGTTCCTCGGCGACGTCTTCTGGGGCGATCTCGACGTGCTCCTGCTCGACCTGCCTCCAGGCACGGGCGACATCGCGATCTCCGTGGCTCAGCTGATCCCCACGGCCGAGATCCTGGTCGTCACCACTCCGCAGCAGGCCGCCGCCGAGGTCGCCGAGCGCGCCGGCGCGATCGCGCTGCAGACCCACCAGCGGGTCGTCGGCGTCATCGAGAACATGTCCTGGCTCGAGCTCCCCGACGGCACCCGGCAGGAGATCTTCGGTTCCGGCGGCGGTCAGGCCGTGGCCGACTCGCTGACCCGGTCGATCGGGGCCCCCGTCGAGCTGCTCGGTCAGATCCCGCTGGACACCCGGGTCCGCGAGGGCGGCGACCATGGCACCCCCGTGGTCCTGTCCCACCCCGACACCGCCGCCGCCGTCGCCCTGCGTGGCATCGCCCGCGGGTTGTCGACCCGGTCCCGGGGACTCGCTGGCCGGTCACTGGGTCTGACCCCGACCGGCCGCTGACACCGCCCCGCCGGGCTCTGAGCGCCGGCGCATTATCGGGTCACCCGATAAAGGGCACCCGACCCGGCTCAGGTCGCGTCGGCGTCCCACGGGGTCGGCTTCGTCGCGTCGTGAATCGGCTGGTTCGGCTCCGCCATGACCCCTGACCGGGGTTTGTCCGGCTCCTCGGACTGGTCCATGAGCGCCTCCCGGACGATCCGCCGAGGGTCGTACTGCCGGGGGTCGTACTGTCGCCAGTTGACGTCCTCGAACTCGGGCCCCATCTGGTCCTTCAGCTGGGACCGGGCGTTCTGCGCCATGTCGCGAACCTGACGAACCAGCTTGGCCAGCTTGGCCGCATACTCGGGCAGCCGCTCGGGGCCGAGGATGACGATGCCCACGACGACGAGGATCATCAGCTCCCAGCCGTTGATGTCCAGCACGTCGTCGCTCCTCGGTTCGGCTAGAAGGGTGCGGTCAGCTCGAGGCAGCCTGCAGGGTCATGGAGATCCTGACAGTCTGGCCGTTCCGCTGCACCACGAGGGTGACGTTATCGCCCACGCTCTTGGACCGGATCGAGACGATCAGCGAGTCGGCGTCGGTGACCTTCTTGCCCTCGAACTCCACCACGACGTCGCCGTTCTTGAGTCCGGCCTTGTCCGCGGGACTCCCAGCCGCAACGCCCCCGTCCTGGGCGATCTTCGCGCCGTCTCCGTCGAAGCTGCGGTCGACCCGGACCCCCAGGACCGGGTGCTCGGCCTTGCCCGTGGCGATCAGCTGCTGCGCCGTCTTGGCCGCCTGGTCACTGGGGATCGAGAACCCCACCCCGATGTTGCCGCCGGTCCCGGCATCCGAGCCCGGCACCCGGGCGATGGCCGAGTTGACGCCGATCACCCGTCCGTTCATGTCGAGCAGCGGCCCCCCGGAGTTGCCCGGGTTGATTGCGGCATCGGTCTGGATCGCGTTGATGAAGCTCTGGTCGCTGCCGTCACCGGGGGTGACCGGGCGGTTGAGCGCCGAGACGATCCCGCTGGTCACCGTGGCGTCCAGTCCGAGCGGTGCACCCACGGCGATGACCCCGTCCCCGACGACGACATCGACCGAACGACCGAACTCCAGGGGCACGAGGTCCAGCGTGTCCACCTTGAGCACTGCCAGGTCGTATGACGCGTCCTTGCCCACCACGGTCGCAGGAAGGGTCTTGCCGTTGTTGAGCTCGACGGTGATCGTGCCGGTGTCCCCGGCGGCCGCGACGACATGGTTGTTGGTGAGGATGTGCCCCTGCCGGTCGATGACGAACCCGGAGCCGGTCCCGGAGCCCTGGGCCGACTTGATCTTGATCGTGACCACACTGGGCAGGGCGTTGGCGGCGATCTTGGCGATGCTGCCCTCGGGACGGGCGGTGGATCCGGGCCCCGGCGCCGGCAGCGCCGAGCCCAGGCTGGTGCCCCGTTGCAGGTAGC
The DNA here is from genome assembly GCA_963845815.1 of uncultured Actinomycetota bacterium. Lineage (GTDB taxonomy): Bacteria > Actinomycetota > Actinomycetes > Actinomycetales > Dermatophilaceae > Lapillicoccus. Next base: position 51,635 of record CAWJTD010000005.1, on the reverse strand, counting down.
GCTCCCCCGCCACGACGGCGCCGCCGCCGATCAGGCCGCAGACGAGCGCGAGAACTGCGAGCCCTGCCACCCGGGCGGCACGATGCGGCCGTCTCCTCGGCGGCTCCGAGGCGCCGCCGTGGTGGGCCGCCACTGCGGCGTCCCAGGGCTGCGGAGCCTGCGGCGGGTAGGCCGAGCCGGAGCGCCACGGCTCGCCGGGGGCGCCCGGTGCGCCGTGCCCCGCGGACTCTCCCGAGGGCGACCACCACGGCGCAGCGCCGGGGACGGGGTGCTCGCCCGGGGCGTTCTCACGCTGCCAGGGGTCGACCTGGATCGGCTGGGTGGGCGAGGTGCCCCCGGGCGGACGCTCGAATGGCGACGGTCCGGACGGCTCCGGATGGTGGCCGGCGTGCGGTACGCCGAAGTCGTTCCAGGGCGCCGCTGCGGGCGGGCCCTCGGTGGGGGTCGCAGGCGCGTCGGAGCCGGGAAGACCTCCGTCCGACTCGGGACGGGCGTCGGTCATCGGCCTCTGCTCTCCACGTTCTCCGCGCGAGGTGCCGGCCCGCCGACCCGCGAGACGAGCAGCACGGCGGTCTCGGCTCCCACGGTCGGCGTCCCGGGGACCCGGGCCACCGGCGGACGGGACGGCGACGGGCCGACGGCGACCGGGCTGGCGACGGCCAGACCGATGGCAGCGGCAGCCGACGCTCCTGCAGCCAGCCCGGCGAGCACCGCGGCGCGCCGGGGCGAGCGATGCAGCGCCGGGGCGGCGGGGGCAACCGTCGGCAGCGGGATCCTGGGCTGGCGGACGGCGACCGGAAGGATGGGGGGCGACGACGCGGGACGAGGCGCGGTCCCTGCGAACGGTGACGTCCCCAGCCCGAGCAGCATCGACTGGAGACCCTCGGACAGCCCGGGAGTCGCACCGGTACGCAGTGAGCTGAGCAGCCGCCGCTCCTGGTCGGCAGCGTGCTGGCAGATCTGGCAGGCGATCAGGTGCCGGTCGAACTCGTGCAGGGTCGGCGCGTCAAGTCGACGATCGACGTACGCGCTGACCTGCATCCCCAGGTGTCTGGTCATCGAGCTCCTGGCAGCGCGCGGCTGGACAGCGGTATGCCGTGACGGGCCGGCTTGCGCGAGCGAGCGTCCGCGGCCTGCGGGGTCCGCTCCGGCGCCCGGTGCACGAGCGCCTCGCGAAGCAGCGCCCGTCCGCGGTGGATGCGCGAGCGGACGGTACCGAGCTTGATCCCCAACGTCGTCGCGATCTCCTCGTAGGACAGGCCCTCGATGTCGCAGAGCACCACCGCGGCCCGGAAGTCCGGCGACAGCGCGTCCAGCGCGCGCTGGACGTCATCATCGAAGTGGGTGTCGTGGTAGGTCTGGGCGGGGCCGGGCTCCCGGCTCGCCATCCGGCTGGCCGCGTCCTCGGGGAGGGCGTCGAACCGGATCCGCTGCTTGCGGCGCATCTTGTCCAGGAAGACGTTCGTCGTGATCCGGTGCAGCCAGCCCTCGAAGGTGCCCGGCGTGTACGAGTTCAGGGACCGGAAGACCCGGATGAAGACGTCATGGGTGAGGTCCTCGGCGTCGTACGGGTTGCCGGTGAGCCGATACGCGAGGCGGTACACCCGGGCGGAGTGCTCGGTGACGATCTCCTCCCACGTCGGAGGGGTCCACGCCCCGGAGGGGGTGGACGGCTGGGCCGCATCCTGCGAGGCCGTGGGTACGGCCAGGGTGTCGGTCACGAACGATGCCTTTCAGGAGTTCCCTCAGTCCGAGTGACGAACCGTCAGATCTCGAAGTTCCCGAGGGAGTGACAAGTTTACTTCGTGTCTCCATCTACCCCCTCAACGGTCGACCACCCCTGTGATATTTCCTTAAGCGACCTGTGAGCCCCGCACGAGTAGGGTTCTGCTCCATGAGCGCACAGAAGACGGCCAGCTGGGCCTACGCCGAGGACTTCATCCCTGAGGGCGAGGTGATCGAGTCGGCTCGCCGCCGGGGGGACGAGCTGGGCTGCGTGCCGGTCGGCAAGGGGGTGGGTGCCGCGCTGCGCGTGATCGCCGCCGCCACCGCCGCCAAGGGGGTCGTCGAGATCGGCACCGGCGCCGGGGTGTCCGGCCTGTACCTGCTGGAGGGAATGCCCGCGGACGGCATCCTCACGACGATCGACATCGAGGCGGAGCACCAGCACGCGGCCAAGGACGCCTACGCCGCGGCCGGCATCGCCCACCAGCGCACCCGGGTGATCACCGGTCACGCCCTGGACGTCCTGGACCGGATGACGGACGGGGCGTACGACATGGCCGTCATCGACGGGGACAAGTCGGAGTATCCCGCCTACGTCGCCCAGGCGACCCGGCTGCTGCGCCAGGGCGGCGTGATGGTCCTCGACAACATGCTCTGGCACGACACGGTGGCCGACCCGGCCGCCCGCGACGAGACCACCCGGGTCCTGCGCGACCTGGGCAAGTCCATCCGCGACGACGAGGCGTTCGTCGCCACGCTGCTGCCGGTCGGGGACGGCCTGCTCGTCTGCGTGAAGCGCTGACACCGTGTCGCCGCACCGCAAGGCCCCGCCGACGCGCTGGGAGCAGACGGTCACCGGCGAGCGGTGGGACTTCTACGTCGCGAAGTTCGACCAGCACGTGGCTGACGGCGACGACCTCGACGGTGAGGCCCGGCTGATCGACGCGCTCGCCCCCCGCGGAGCGCAGATCCTCGACGGGGGCACCGGGACCGGGCGGGTGGCCGCGGCTTTGACCCGGATGGGGCACCGGGTGATCGGCGTCGACCGGGACGACCGGCTGGTGGAGCATGCCCGCACCAGCTATCCCGGAACGGCCTACCTCACCTGTGACCTGCTCGAGCTGGACCCGTCGAGCCTCGCGCAGGAGGGCTTCGCCCCGCCGTTCGACCTGGTGGACCTGCCCGGCAACGTCCTGGCGTACGTGGCACCCGGGACCGAGCGCGAGATCCTCGAACGGCTGCACAGCCTGCTCAAGCCCCAAGGCCGTCTCGTCGTCGGCTTCGCCACCGACAAGGAGTATGCCGTGGCCTCCTTCGACGCGGACCTGGCCGCGGCCGGCTTCACCCTCGAGCACCGGTTCGCGACCTGGCAGCTCGACCCGTGGGCCGATGACGCCGACTGGCACGTGAGCGTGGCCCGCCGCCCCTGACGACGCGGTCCGGCGGTGAGGCGACCCCCGACCCGGACAGCGCAGAGCCCCCGACCCGAAACGGGCGGGGGCTCTGTCGCACCGGTCGGTCAGGAAACCCCGTCGCAGCCCTGGATCGCGTCCCGCAGGCTTGCCGCCTCGGCAGGGGTCATCTCGACCACCAGGCGGCCGCCTCCCTCAAGAGGCATCCTGAGGATGATTCCGCGCCCCTCCTTCGTGACCTCGAGTGGGCCATCTCCGGTCCTGGGCTTCATTGCCGCCATGGGTTCCCCTTCCGTGGAATCTGCTCTCAGACTGCCTCGCGACGCAACAATGCCTCGCGGCGTGAGGAATCGAATCCGGACAGTTGAGTGGTCGATGACTATTATCACGCGCTTGTCGCACGGAACGAAATCGCGCGTGGGGCACGATGGACCCATCCACCCGTGAGGAGCACGTGATGTCGCAGAGCGTCAGCAGTCCCGAGTCGACCGAGGGAGCCCCGGCGCCGGCCGCCGTCCTGCTCGACGTCGTCGAGGGGGTGGCCACGGTGACCTTGAACCGACCCGAGGCGATGAACTCGTGCAACACCGCGCTCAAGGAGAGCCTGCTGGCGGTCCTGGGACAGGTGGCCGAGGACCCCGCCGTGCGATGTGTCGTGCTGACCGGCAGCGGCCGGGCGTTCTGCGTCGGGCAGGACCTCAAGGAGCACGTCGAGGCGCTGCGTTCGGGGGCCGAGTCGCTCGGGACCACGGTCACCGAGCACTACAACCCGATCGTCACGCTGCTGTCGACGATGAACAAGCCGGTCCTGGCTGCGCTCAACGGCGTCACCGCAGGCGCCGGCGCGTCCTTCGCGTTCGCGGCCGACTTCCGGATCCTCGTCGACTCCGGCGGGATCAACCTCGCGTTCGCCGGCATCGCCCTGTCGTGCGACTCGGGAGCATCCTGGAGCCTGCCCCGGATCGTCGGTCCGGCCAAGGCCAAGGAGCTGCTGCTCCTGCCCCGGACGATCCCCGCGGCCGAGTGCCTGGACCTCGGGCTGGTGACCAGCGTCGTCGCCGAGCAAGACTTCGCCGCCGCCGTCACCGAGCTGGCGAGCCGGCTGGCTGCCGGTCCGACGCTCGCCTACGGCGCGATCCGGCGGGCTGTCGCCTTCAGCGGCGGCCATCCACTCGCGGACTCGCTGGCCCACGAGGCGGAGCTGATGACCTCGACCGGAGGCAGCGCGGACCACGCTGCCGCCGTCGCGGCGTTCCTGGCCAAGGAGAAGCCGAGCTTCACCGGGCAGTGAGCGCGTCGGGCCCAGGCCGAACCGCGGACCGCGGGTCGGTCACGGTGGGTAGTCCGTCGGAGGAATGAACCGCCAGAGGATGTCGATCCAGTACCACTGGCCGATGACGAACGCGACGAACAGCACGACGGCCCGCAGCTCCCGCAGCCAGCGCAGCGACGCTCTCCGGCGGACCGAGCCGACCCCGAGCATCACCACGAGCAACGGGAAGAGCGGGATGAGGTAGCGGTAGATCGACGTGTACGGGTCCAGGACCACGAACAGGTATGCCGGGTACGCCAGCGCCCACGCCCGCAGCTGCGGGCCCAGCCGGGCCGCCCACGGGCCACTAGCCATGACGAGGACCAGGGTGAAGCCCGCGGTGAGCCAGACCGGGCCCCAGGTCTGTCCGAAGAAGAAGCGCGACATGTCGAGCCACGGTGCGACCGGCACGATCTCGTGGCTGCCGCGCCACGCGGCCATGGTCTCGGGGTAGGCGTTGCGCTGACCGGTGACGGCCCAGGCGACCGTCGGCCAGAGCAGGCCGGCGAGCCCGCAGCCGGCGAGGGCGGCGACGGCGGCGATTCCCTCCGGCACCCTGATCGGCCGCTCCCCCCGGTTGCGCCACCGCATCCAGAGGGCCACGAGGGTGACGACCGCCAGGGGCGCTGCGATGGGTCGAGCGAGCCCGATCAGCACGGCGAGCGTCGTCGCCCACCACCACCGCTCCCGGGACAGGGCCAGCAGGTAGAGGGTCAGCAGGGCCATCGCGGTGGCTTCGCTGTAGCCGACCTGGAGGGCGGCGGCGGCGGGGAAGCTCGCCCAGAGGACGACCACTGCCAGGGTCGCGCGCTCACCGATCCGCTCCCGCAGCAGGACCGCCATGGCTGCCGCCGCGACGAAGCCCAGGACCAGCGACAGCGAGGAGCCGACGACGTAGAAGCTCTGTCCGCTCAGCTCCATGAAAACCCGGGACAGCAGCGGGAAGAGCGGGTAGAACGCCCACGGGTTCTGCCGGACCAGCCCCGTGCCGTCGACCGGCAGCGTCCTGGGATACCCGTGCTCGGCGATCGCCTGGTACCACTGCCCGTCCCACTGGGCGGTGAACGTCAGGTAGCTGACCACCGGTCCGGTCCACCCGGTGGGCACCTGCCGGGCCGCCACGATGACGAGGATGACGCCGGTGATGACTCGGCACACGGCATACGCGAGGAGGATCCGCAGGACGAACCGGGAGACGAGCGCTCCTCTCATGTCCGCCGGAGCCGATCGCTCAGCCCGGCGCGGTGACACCCGCGCAGGTGGTCATCGACCAGGCCGCAGGCCTGCATGGCGGCATACATCGTGGTCGGTCCGACGAACACGAACCCGCGCCGCTTGAGGCCCTGGGCGAGTGCGACGGACTCCGGGGTCGTGGCCGCCAGGTCGGCCGTCGTCGCCGGCGGCCGGTGTGCTGCCGGCGCGAACGACCAGAGGAAGGCGTCGAGGCCGCCTTCGTCGCGCAGCGCCAGCACCGCGCGGGCGTTGACGATGGCCGCCTCGACCTTGCGGGCGTTGCGGACGATCCCGGCGTCGTCCATCAGGCGAGCCCGGTCACCGTCGTCGAACGCGGCAACCTGCTCGGGGTCGAACTCGCGGAAGGCCGCCCGGAAGGCGGGCCGTTTGCGCAGGATCGTCAGCCACGACAGGCCCGACTGGAACGCCTCGAGGGTGAGCCGCTCGTACAACGCGGACTCGCCGTGGACCGGCACGCCCCACTCCTCGTCGTGGTAGTCGCGGTAGTCGGGACTGGACCCAGCCCAGGCGCACCGTGCCCGGCCGTCGTCGCCGACGACCGTCCCGGCCGCAGGCTCGTCCGCACTCACCGGTGGTCCGCGGCGGCCAGCATCCGGTCGACGGCCCTGCCGAAGATCCTGGCCACGACCGGGTCGACGAGTCGGGCGATCCGGCGGCCCAGCCAGGACGGATGCAGCACGATCTCCTCGGCCCAGCTGAGGTCCGTACCACCGTCACCGCGCGACTCGAGCCTGATGTCGGCCCAGCCGCCGAGCAGCCGGCCGGTCTTGCGGACGGAGAACCGAGCCGAACCGTCCCGACCGGGCGGTTCCCACCTGGTGACCAGCATGGAGTCGACGAAGCCCAGGGGACCCACCCCGGTGCGGCCGGCGAAGCCCCAGCCCACGCGCACCGGCTCGGGGTCGAGCACCATCTCGGTGAACGGGATCCACCGGCCGTACCCCCCGAAGTCGGTCAGCCTCGCCCATGCCTCCTCGGTCGGCGCGTCGACGGCGCGGCGGACCACGATGGCTGGCACGAGTCAGGTGGGGTCGGGCGCCGTCGGGCCGACCGGGGCCGGGCCAGAGGTGCCAGGGGACTGCTCGAAGGCGTCAGGGGACTGCCCCGCTGTCTCCGGCGACTCAGCGTGGTCCGGGGCATCGGCAGCGGCCGGAGCCCGGCGGAGCCGGGCCACGTCGGCGTCGAGGTCCTGCAGCTCGCGCCGGAGCCGGTCGATCACCGCGTCCACCTCGGTCATCCGGTACCCGCGCAGGGCGGTGTCGAACCGCAGGTCGTCGAGGTCGGCCGGCCGCAGCGGGCCCGCGGGAAGGGGTTCGTGGCTCATCGTCGAGGTGGCGTCGCCGAGGGACCCGTCGACGCGGCCCAGCACGGCGGCGGTCGTGAGGACGACGAGAACGACGGCGACGAACAGGACGAACCAGATCACGTCCTGATCGTGCCATGTGAGCGGCCCGGGCGTGACATCGGATCGCTGCGAACCGCGCCGGTCAGCCCGAGACGATCCGGATCGCCTCGTCGACGTCGTCGGTCACCTGGAGCAGGTCGAGGTCCGCCGGGCTGATCGTGCCGTCGGTCGTCGCCGCCTGGCGCAACCACTCGAGCAGCCCGGCCCAGTACGCGCTGCCGAGCAGGACGATGGGGAAGGAGGTCACCTTCCTGGTCTGCACCAGGGTGAGCGCCTCGAACAGCTCGTCGAGGGTGCCGAAGCCGCCGGGCAGCACGACGAACCCCTGCGCGTACTTGACGAACATCGTCTTGCGGGCGAAGAAGTAGCGGAAGTTCACCCCGAGGTCGACGTACCGGTTGAGCCCCGCCTCGAACGGCAGCTCGATCCCCAGCCCGACCGAGGTGCCGCCGGCCTCGAGCGCACCCTTGTTGGCCGCCTCCATGGCACCGGGCCCGCCGCCGGTGATCACGGCGTACCCGGCCTCGACGAGCTTGCGTCCCACCTCGACACCGAGGGCGTATGCCGGCTCGCCGGGGACGGTGCGCGCCGAGCCGAAGACGCTGATGGCGGGGCCGAGCTCGGCGAGCGCGCCGAAGCCCTCGACGAACTCCGACTGGATCCGCAGGACCCGCCAGGGGTCGGTGTGCAGCCAGTCCGTCGACTGGTCCGCGTCGAGCAGGCGCTGGTCGGCCGTGGTCGGCGGGATCCTGTCTCGACGCAGCGTGATCGGGCCGGCCTGCCGTTGGTGCTCGGGTGTCGTGGTCTCCTCGCTCATGGCGACGCTCAGCTCAGCCAGCGGAGCATGGCCGCCTCCGCGTCGATGTACTGCTGGACCGGCGCCCGCTCGTCGTCGGTGTGGGCCAGGTTGGGGTCCCCCGGGCCGAAGTTCACCGCGGCCACCCCGAGCGCGCTGAACCGGGACACGTCCGTCCAGCCCTCCTTGGGGCCGACCGGGACCTGCAGTGCCTCGACGAAGGCCTTCGCCGCCGGCAGGGTCAGGCCGGGTCGGGCGCCGGGCGCGTTGTCCATGATCTCGACGTCGAAGCCGTCGAACAGCTCCTGCACGTGCCTCCCCGCCTGCTGCGCGTCCTTGTCCGGCGCGTAACGGTAGTTCACGGTGACGACGCACCGGTCCGGGATGACGTTGCCGGCGATGCCGCCCCGGATCCCGACGGCCTGGAGCGCCTCGTGGTAGTCCAGCCCGTCGACGGGCACGACCTGGGCGTCGTAGGAGATCAGCCGGTTGAGGATCGCCGCCGCCTCGTGGATGGCGTTCTGCCCGTTCCAGGGCCGGGCGCTGTGGGCCGCGACACCGGTGACCGTGACCTCCGCCCGCAACGTCCCCTTGCAGCCGCCTTCGATCCCGCCGTTGGTCGGCTCGAGCAGGACGGCGAAGTCGGCCGCCAGGAGGTCCGGCCGGCGGGTGGCCAGATGGGCCAGGCCGTTGAACTCGCCGTCGATCTCCTCGCCCTCGTAGAAGACGTAGGTGACGTCACGGTTCGGCTCGGCGAGCTGGGCTGCCAGGCGAAGCTGGACGGCCACCCCACCTTTCATGTCCACCGTGCCACGACCGACCAGGTCGTCACCGTCCCGCCGGGTCGGCAGGTTCGCCGGAACGGTCAGCGGCACCGTGTCGATGTGGCCCGCGAGCAGCACCCGCTCGCCCCTGCCGAGCGCGGTGCGGGCCACCACGGTGTTGCCGTGACGACTCACCTCCAGGTGCCCGAGCGGACGCAGCGCCTGCTCGATCGCGTGCGCCAGCGGAGCCTCCCCCCTGCTGACCGACTCGATGTCGCACAGGGCCGCGGTCAGGGCGACCACGTCGTCGGTCAGGTCGAGGGCAGGCGCGTCAGTCATGGACCGAAGGCTAGCGTCCGAGGCACTTGACCTAGGCTGGTCCACCATGAGCGACGAGCGGCACGCCTGGGGTTTTGGCCTGGCCACGGTGACCTCGGCACGGAGCCGCCGTCCCGACGTGGTCCTGGACGCCTGGTACCCCCGGCCGGCGTTGGGGGTTCCCCCGAGCGACGCCGTCGCCCCCGATGACCTGGCCCGGCTGCCGGCGCACGACGACCTCAGGACCGTGCGCACCGAGGTCGTCCAGACCGTCATCGACCTCGATGCGGCCCCTGACGGTGCGGCGGACGCCTACCTGAGGCTGCACCTGCTCTCGCACCGCCTCGTCCAGCCGAACACGATCAACCTCGACGGCGTCTTCGGTGCCCTGGCCAACGTCGTCTGGACCAACCGCGGTCCGTGTCCGGTCGAGGGGTTCGAGGAGATCCGGCTGGCCCTGCGCTCGGGCGGGCCGGTCCAGGTGTTCTCGGTGGACAAGTTCCCGCGGATGACGGACTACGTCGTGCCCAGCGGGGTGCGGATCGCCGACGCGGACCGGGTCCGGCTCGGCGCCCACCTGGCCGAGGGCACGACCGTGATGCACGAGGGGTTCTGCAACTTCAACGCGGGCACGCTGGGCACCTCGATGGTCGAGGGCCGGATCGTGCAGGGTGTCGTCGTCGGCAACGGCTCGGACATCGGCGGGGGCGCCTCGATCATGGGCACCCTGTCCGGCGGCGGGACGGACCGGGTCTCGGTCGGCGAACGCTGCCTGCTCGGCGCCCAGTCGGGACTCGGCATCGCGCTCGGTGATGACTGCGTCGTCGAGGCCGGGCTCTACCTCACGGCGGGCACGAAGGTGCTCCTGCCGGACGGCGCCGTGGTCAAGGCGCGCGAGCTCTCCGGCGCCAGCAACGTGCTCTTCCTCCGCAACTCGGTCACCGGCGCGGTCGAGGCCCGCGACCGGGTCGGCACCGGGATCACGCTGAACGACGCCCTGCATGCCAACGACTGACCGTCGTCCCGTGCTCGCCGAGCAGGGACCGCACCGCGGCAGACGCTGGATCGGTCGCGCCATCCTGCTGGTCATGGTGGCCGCCGTCGTCGGGGCGGCCGTGGCCGGCTACCGGATGCTCGCCCAGACGGCCTTCTCCCCCACCTGCCAGGCCGTCGCGTCGGGGACGACGTTCACGTTCAGCCCGGAGCAGACCGCGAATGCGGCCATGATCTCGGCCATTTCGGTGAAACGGGGCCTGCCACCTCGGGCGGCGACCATCGCGATCGCCACGGCGATCCAGGAGTCGAAGCTGCGCAACCTCGTCTACGGCGACCGGGACTCACTCGGGCTGTTCCAGCAACGGCCCAGCCAGGGCTGGGGAACCCGGGAGCAGATCCTCGACCCGGTCTACTCGACGAACGCGTTCTACGACGCGCTGGTCAAGGTCAAGGACTACGAGACCCGGGAGATCACCCAGGTGGCACAGGCCGTCCAGCGCAGCGGGTTCCCCGAGGCCTACGCCGACCACGAGCAGGAGGGCCGGGTGCTGGCGTCGGACCTCACCGGCCACTCCCCCGCTGGGCTCGGCTGCCGGTTGAAGCCGGTGGAGCAGGCCGCAGACGGGACAGCCGTCTCGGCCGATCTCGCTGCCCAGCTCGGGGTCACCGCGCGTCAGGACGGCACGGTGCTGACCGTGCTCGGGGCGAGCCCGGAGCAGGCCTGGACGGCAGGCCAGTGGGCCGTGGCGCGGGCCGAGGCCTACGGCATCGACCGCGTCCAGGTGGGCGACCGGGTCTGGCAGCGCACCCAGGACGACGGCGCCCTCACCTGGTCGGCGACGACCCCGGCGGCGACGCCGTCGACGGTGACGATCCGGATCGGTCAGCCACGCGGCTGAACCGCCGGATCGCGGATCAGCGGGCGCTGAGGTCCAGGTAGTCGCGCTCCCGCTCGCCGACGTACACCTGACGGGGGCGACCGATCTTGGTCTCGGGGTCCTCCATCATCTCGCGCCACTGCGCGATCCAGCCGGGCACCCGGCCGAGCGCGAACAGCACGGTGAACATCTTCGTCGGGAAGCCCATCGCCTTGTAGATCAGCCCGGTGTAGAAGTCGACGTTGGGGTAGAGCTTGCGCTCGATGAAGTAGTCGTCGCTCAGCGCGATCTCCTCGACCCGCTTGGCGATCTCGAGCATCTCGTCGTCGCCGCCGAGCTTGGCGATGATCTCGTCGGCGGTCTTCTTGATGATCGCCGCGCGCGGGTCGTAGTTCTTGTAGACCCGGTGGCCGAAGCCCATCAGCCGGACGCCGTCCTCCTGGTTCTTCACCTTCTTCATGAAGGTGTCGACGTCGTAGTCGGCGTTCTGGATCTTGCCGAGCATCTCCAGCACGGCCTGGTTCGCCCCGCCGTGCAAGGGTCCGAACAGGGCGTTGATGCCGGCCGAGATCGAGGCGAACATGTTGGCCTGCGAGGAGCCCACCAGCCGGACCGTCGAGGTCGAGCAGTTCTGCTCGTGGTCGGCGTGCAGGATCAGCAGCAGGTCGAGCGCCTTGACGATCGTCGGGTCCAGCTCGTAGGGCTCCGCCGGGAAGCCGAACGTCATCCGGAGGAAGTTCTCGGTGAGCGAGAGCGAGTTGTCCGGGTAGAGGAACGGCTGGCCCACGCTCTTCTTGTGGGCGTATGCCGCGATCGTCGGCAGCTTCGCCAGCAGCCGGACCGTGGAAATCTCGACCTGCTCCTGGTCGAACGGGTCGAGGCTGTCCTGGTAGAACGTCGACAGGGCGGACACCGCCGACGACAGCACCGGCATCGGGTGGGCGTCGCGCGGGAACCCCTGGAAGAAGCCCTTAAGGTCCTCGTGCAGCATCGTGTGCCGCCGGATCCGGTCCTCGAAGTCGGCCAGCTCGGCCTGAGTGGGCAACGAGCCGTAGATCAGCAGGTAGGAGACCTCGACGAACGAGGACTTCTCCGCCAGCTGCTCGATGGGGTAGCCGCGATAGCGCAGGATCCCCTCGTCACCGTCGATGAAGGTGATCGCACTCTTGCACGACGCGGTGTTCACGAAGCCGGCGTCGTAGGTGACCGCCCCGGTCTCCTTGAGCAGCTTCGAGACGCCGACCGCATCGCTGCCCTCGGTGGCCGGGATGAGGGGCAGCGTGATGCTGCGGTCCGCCAGGGTGAGGGTGGCCTCGGTGGCTTCGGTGCTGGTCATGGTCACTTCCTCCTTGGTGCCGGTCCCGAGGGCCCGGTTTCGTCACGCGAGACGCTACCTCAGCCGCAGATCCTGGGTGACGGCGGTCGTCACAGCCGGGCGCATGCGGCGCTCACCCGGTCGTCGGTGGTGGTCAGGGCCACCCTGATGTGCTGCTGGCCCGCAGCGCCGTAGAAGCTGCCCGGACCGACGAGGATTCCCTGCTCAGCCAGCCACGACACGCTGGTCCAGCAGTCCTCCGAGCGGGACGCCCACAGGTAGAGGCCGGCGCCGGACTCGTCGATCCGGAAGCCGGCGCGTTCGAGCGCCGGCACCAGCTGTGCCCGGCGGGCGGCATACCGGGCCTTCTGGGCGACGACGTGGTCCGGGTCGCCGAGGGCGGCGACGATCGCGGCCTGCACCGGTGCCGGGACGATCATCCCGGCGTGCTTGCGGACCCCGACGATGGTCCGCACGAGGTCGACGTCGCCGGCGACGAACGCGGCCCGGTACCCGGCCATGCTCGACTGCTTGGACAACGAGTAGACGGCGAGCAGGCCCTCATGGCTGTCGCCGCACACCCGGGGGTCGAGGATGCTGGGGGTGCTCTGCTCGGAGCTCCAGTCGAGCTCGGCGTAGCACTCGTCCGAGGCGAGCACGACGTCGTTCGCCCGGGCCCAGTCGACGACCTTGGCCAGGTGCGCGACTCCCAGGACGGCTCCGGTGGGGTTGCTCGGGCTGTTGACCCACAGCAGCCTCGGCCGGGTCGTGCCGGTCAGCGGGCCCAGAGCGGTCAGGCCGTGCACCACGCGCGGAGTGGCCCCGGCCAGCCGGGCGCCCACGTCGTAGGTGGGGTAGGCGATCTGCGGGATGCCGACGATGTCGCCGGCGCCGAGCCCGAGCAGGGTGGGCAGCCACGCCACGAGCTCCTTGCTGCCGACCGTGGGTGCCACCCCCTCCGGGTCCACCCCGGGTGCAGCGCGGCGGCGGGCGAACCAGGCCGCGACCGCCTCACGCAGTTCGGCCGTGCCGTGGGTGAGCGGGTAGCCGGGGGCGTCGGCGGCGTCGGCGAGCGCGGTGCACACCACCTGTGGGGTGGGGTCCACGGGCGTGCCGACCGACAGGTCGACGAGCCCGTCCGGGTGGGCGGACGCGGTCACCCGGTAGGGCGCGAGGGAGTCCCAGGGGAAGTCCGGGAGACCGGAGATCACCGCGGTCGCGAGGGGCGGTCCACGCTCACCCTCGGCCGGTCACTCGTCGTGCTCCTGGGGAGGCAGGGCGGCGATGATCGGGTGGTCCTTGGGGATGACCCCGAGCTTCGCGGCGCCGCCGGGGCTGCCCAGGTCGTCGAAGAACTCGACGTTCGCCTTGTAGTACTCGGTCCACTGCTCCGGGACGTCATCCTCGTAGTAGATCGCCTCGACCGGGCAGACCGGCTCGCACGCGCCGCAGTCCACGCACTCGTCCGGGTGGATGTAGAGGGAACGCTCGCCTTCGTAGATGCAGTCGACGGGACATTCGTCGATGCATGCCCTGTCCTTGAGGTCGACACAAGGCTGGGCGATGACGTAGGTCATGGTGGACGGTCCTCCTGCAGAACGAGCGGATGCAACCCTTAGTATGCCGAGTCCGCACCACGACGGCGCAATGGGGCACCTCCCGAGACCACCACGGACGGACGCATGGACGCTCAGCAGCCAGGCCACCCGCTGGCCGGAACGAACCCGCTCCGGCTGGGCGCCCGGATCTCCTTGCGCTACCGCCTCCCCGAGGGGTCGCCGGCCTCGCTGACGGACGTGGTCGGCGTGGTGGAGGCCCTGGACGAGGGGTCGGTCACCATCCGCTCGCGCCGTGGCCTGGTCAGGGTCTCCCGGGGTGACTTCGTGGCGGCACGGGCGGTCCCGCCGGCTCCGGTGCGTCGGGCCCGGCCGCATCGTGCGATCAGCGTGGCCGACCTGCAGGTCCTGGCCGCCGACGGCTGGCCGGCCGTCGAGCAGGCGGTCCTCGGCAGCTGGCGGCTGCGGGCGAGCAGCGGCTTCACCCACCGGGCCAACTCCGTCCTGCCCATCGGGAACTCCAGCCTGCCGGCCGACGCAGCGGTGGACTTCTGCGAGCACTGGTATGCCGGGCGCGGGCTGCCGGCCCGGTTCCAGGTCCCGGCGCCGGGGCACGCGGATGCCCTCATGACGTCGCTCGAGGCGACGCTGCTCGCCCGGGGGTACCTGGCCGACCGGCCGAGCCGGGCGATGACCGTGGCCGCCGGGCAGGTGGCAGCGCCGGGCGAGCCGTCGCCCTCCGTGACCATGGACGCGGCGCTGTCCCTCGGCTGGTTGCAGGCGTACGCCAGCCAGCACGAGATCGTCGCCGGGGTCACCGAACAGGTGCTCACCGGATCTCAGGGTCAGCTCTTCTTCTCATCCCAGGACGACGACGGGACGGTACGGGCGGTGCTGCGGATGTCGGTCCATCCCGGGTGGGCGGGCCTCCACGCGCTCTGGGTTGACCCGGCCCGTCGACGGCACGGGCTGGGGGGCGCGCTGGTGCAATCCGTGGCCACCGTGGCGACGCAGCACGGGATGCCGTCGCTCTACCTCCAGGTGGCGGACGCCAACGCCGGGGCCATCGCGCTGACCGAGTCGTTGGGGTTCACCACCCACCACGGCTACCGCTACCTGGTGCAGCCCGGCTGACGCCTCGTTCCGGGCGCGGCTGCCCACGCGGGCTCAGGTCTTGTGGTTGGGGTTGGTGCAGGTGATCTTGTCCTCGGGTGAGTAATGCGTCGGGTAGTTCTCCGTCTTCACCACGACCCCGTTCTTCTTGAAGATGCGCTGCACGGTGACGTCGAACCCCGGGGTCATCTCCGGCTGCGGCACGCACTCGACCGAGTCGTCGACGATGTCCTTGCCCTGCACGATGTTGGTGCGCGGCCCCTTGACCGAGTCGATGTCGTACACCTTGGTGCTCCAGATCCGGCCGCGCACCTGGTTGTTGGCCACCCATGTCTGGACGAGCATCCCGTAGGGAGAGGTGTTCTTCCACTTGTTGTCGAGGTTCGGCCAGTACACGGTGGCCTCGCGGCCCTCGGGGTAGCGCGAGATGTAGAACGAGTGCGGGGTGTGCTCGGTGAGCTCCACGCCGGCGAACCACGCAAGGTTGTAGATCACCGTCGAGACCTGGGAGATCCCTCCCCCGGTGCCCTTGACGAGCCGCCCGCCCTCGATGACGTAGCCCTCCTGGTAGCCCTTGGCGGTGGTGCGTTCGCCGAGGATGCCGTTCAGGCTGAAGGTCTGGCCGGGAAGGATGAGGGTCCCGTTGATCGTGTTGGAGGCCGCAACGAGGTTCGCGGTCCGGGACGGGTTGTACGGAAACGTCGAGTCGAACGACGAGATCACCGAGGTGACCCCGAGCGCCTGGGCCTTCTCCGTCGTCAGGGCGGGCTGGGCCAGCACCGGGACGAACGTCGCGGTGCGCTGTGGTGCCGTCAACGCAGCGAGGACGAGGTCAGGAATGGTCGCGGGGTCGACGCTCACGCCGGCGACCGAGGGGATGATCCTGGGTGCGTCACCCTGCAGGACGATCTTGGCGTCCTGAGGCTGGGCGAGGAAACCCTTGACCGCCTCGGTGACGATCGCGGCGAGCTTGTCCCGGTCCACCGCCGGGGCGAGGTTGCCCTGGGCGTCCGGGGTCATCGACAGCGCCGGGGCGTACTGGCTCGGCAGCAGGGGCGCCGTCTTGTCGCCCACGACGAGGGAGATCGGCCCGGACATCGCCGGGGCGGCGAACCCGGTCACGGCGGCGCTCACCTTGGCCTGGGTCACCGTGGGCTCGGTCTTGGTCACCGCAGCGGTGACGGACGGCGTCCGGGGGTAGCCGTTGGCGATGACCTCGACGAGCTGGTCGACCTTGACCTCGACCCCGACCACCGCGGGCGTCACGTTCACCTTGCCGTCGGCGAAGGTGATGGCCCCGTCCTGAGCCGTGGTGTTCACCGTCTTGGCCTGGTTGGCGACGGAGGCGGTCAGCTTGTCGGTGTCCACCCTGGTCAGGACCGGACGGTGGACTCCCCCGGTGAGGTGTGCCCAGATGTGCAGCGGGTTCAGCGTGAAGCCGGACATCTCCGCCAGCGTCCCGTCGATGTCCAGGGACAGCCCGGAGGAGCGCGGGTCGATCGGCGTCGTCACTCCGGTGTCCGCCACGGCCACCGTGATCGGCTTGGTCGCCAGCGGGGCCAGCTCGCGATGCAGGGTGGCCGAGGCCGCGCTCGGAGTCATCCCGCCGATCTCGATGCCCTCGATGGTCGCCTTCGCCGGGACCTGGCGGCCGACGATCACGGCGAGCACCACGTAGGCCGCCACGAGGACGACGGTGGCAAGGAGCATCCGGAGCGCAGCGACACGCCCTTCCTTCGTGGTCAAGCTCAGCCTCACTTCAGAGTCCCGAACCGCCCCCGGTAGAACACCAGTGCGTCTCCCGGATGGTCGGCAATCTCCACGGACAGTACTTGGCCCACGACGATCGTGTGGTCCCCGCCCGCGTAGGTGTCCGTGGTCTGACACTCAATCGTTGCCAACGCCTCGTCCAGGAGCGCGACCCCGGTGGCCTGGCCGCGGTGGATCGGGATCCGGTCCAGCTGACCGTGCAGGGGCCGGCCCCGGGTGGCCAGCCAGTCCGCGGTCGCCCGGGCCGTGGACCCGAGGATGCTCAACCCCCACGTGCCGGACGCGATGATCGCGTCGTGGAACCTCGCCTCCCGTTCGACGCAGACCAGCGCGAGCATCGGGTCGAGGGAGACCGAGGCGACGGCGTTGGCCGTCATCGCGTGGTCGATGCCCTCGAACGTGCTCGTCGCGATGGTCACCCCGGTGGCGAACCGGCCCATGGCCTGACGGAACGCATCCGACGTCAGCTCGGGTCGGGGCGTGGTCACGGCACAGTTTCTCCCATCAGGCCGTCGGCCCACGAGCCGGGTCCCGCTGGATCGCCGCCGGTGCCCGGAGGCGCACCCCCAGGGCTGCCGGTCGCCGGGTCGATTCGCCGGTACCCCTCACGGCCGCTCAGTCGTGCCGCGACCAGGTTGCTCAGGGCGTAGAAGCCGTCCCGGACGATCACCTGGGTCCGGTGGGCGCGCAGCGCCTCGGCCTGACGCTCGACCTGCGCGGGATCGAGGACCACGTGGCTGACCGCGCGGTCCGCGACGACCGAGGAGGGGTACGGGTCGCGCAGGTCGGGGACGGTGAGGCCGTCGCCGGGTGGCACGTGGTCGCTGAGCCACGAGCGGTCCTGCTCCGCCCAGGACCTGGGGGTGAGGATCTCGAACACCCGCCCGGGCCGCTGACCGACCGGCAGGAGCCGGAGGGCGACCAGCGTCACCCGCCGGGTCTGGATGTGGTCCGGGTGTCCGTAGCCGCCGTGCTGGTCGTAGGTGACGACCACGTCGGGCCGCAGCGCGCGGACGTGGGCGGCCACCAGCTCGCCGGCCTCGTCGAGATCGGCCCGGCAGAAGGCGCGCGGGTGGTGCGCGGACGGCATACCGACCATCCCGCTGTCCCGGTATGCCGAGCGACGCCCGGTCGCGGGGTCCTCGCCCAGCACTGCGTGCTGGACGCCAAGCCGGGCCATCGCCAGGCTCAGCTCGTCACGACGCACCGCCCCCAGGGGGTCGCCAACGGCTCCCTCGAGATGGGCCAGCTCGGGCGGGATGACCTCCCCCTCCTCGCCCAGGGTGCAGGTGAGCACGTGCACCTCGTCGCCGCGGGCGACGTGGTGCGCCATGGTCGTCCCGCAGGTGAGGGTCTCGTCATCCGGATGGGCGTGGACGAAGAGCAGCCGGGCCATCAGATGACCTGGCGCTCCTCCGGGAAGTGACAGGCCACCCGGTGCCCGGGCTGGATCTCCACCGGGACCGGGACCTCGAGCGCGCACTTCTCCTGGGCCTTCGGGCAGCGGGTGCGGAAGACACAGCCGCTCGGCGGATGCTGCGGGCTGGGCAGGTCGCCGGTGAGCAGGATCCGCTCCTTCGCGCTCGCCCGGTTCGGGTCCGGCGTCGGGACGGCGGACAGCAACGCGTGCGTGTAGGGGTGCAGCGGGTGCTCGTACAGGTCGTCCCGCGGCGCCTCCTCCATCACCTTGCCCAGGTACATGACGATGACCCGGTCGGAGATGTGCCGCACCACCGACAGGTCGTGCGCGATGAACACGTAGGCCAGGCCCTGCTCCTGCTGGATGTCGTCGAGGAGGTTGATCACCTGGGCCTGGATGGACACGTCGAGCGCCGAGACCGGCTCGTCACACACGACCAGCTGCGGCTTGAGCGCGATCGCCCGGGCCACGCCGATGCGCTGGCGCTGGCCACCGGAGAACTCGTGCGGGTACCGGTTGTAGTGCTCCGGGTTGAGCCCCACCCGCTCCATCAGCCCCTGGACGGTCGTCCGGGTACCGCCTTCGGGCTTGATCTTCTGGATGTCGAACGGCGCCGCGATGATCGAGCCCACGGTCTGACGCGGGTTGAGCGAGCCGTAGGGGTCCTGGAAGACCATCTGCATCTCGCGCCGCAGGTTGCGCAGGTCGTTGCCACCGACCTTGGTGATGTCCTTGCCCTCGAACTCGATCGTGCCGCCGGTGGGCTCGAGCAGGCGCAGCATGGTCCGGCCGGCGGTGGACTTGCCACACCCGGACTCGCCCACCAGACCGATGGTCTCGCCCGGGTAGAGCTCGAGCGAGACCCCGTCCACCGCTCGCACCGGGGCGTCCGGCCTGCGGATCAGCGTCTGGCGGTACTGCGGGAAGTACTTCTGCAGGTCGGTCAGCCGCAGCAGCGGTGTCCCCTCCCGCTTCGGGGATGCCTTGAGGGCGCCCTGCACCTCGCCGTCCTGACGGGTCACGGCGGAGACGTCGGCACTGCCTGGATCGGGCTGGCCCTGCTGGGTGTCGGTCACGGTTGCCTTGTCGCTGGACTGGTCGGTCATGGTCGTCACTCCCTTCAGAGCCGGGGCTTGACGACGGTCTCGAACAGCTCCGCGCGTCGCTCGATGGGGATGTGGCAGCGGGCGAGGTGGTCCGGGCCCGCAGGGTCGAGACCGGGCACGACGGTGCGGCAGTGGTCGTCCGGCACTTCGGCGCGGAAGGCGCACCGGGGGTTGAAGGCGCACCCGGACGGCACGTTGATCAGCGACGGCGGGTTGCCCGGCACCGGGTCGAGGCGAGCCTTCCGGGCCCTGTCCAGCCGAGGCATCGAGGTCAGCAGGCCCCATGTGTACGGATGCTCGGGCTCGTAGAAGACGCCATCCACCGGGCCGTGCTCGACGGCCTTGCCGCCGTACATCACGAGGATCTCGTTCGCCATCTCGGCGACCACGCCAAGGTCGTGCGTGATCATGATGATGGCCGAGCCGAACTCCCGCTGGAGGTCGCGCATCAGGTCGAGGATCTGGGCCTGGACGGTGACGTCGAGGGCCGTGGTCGGCTCGTCGGCGATCAGCAGTGACGGGTCGTTGGCCAGGGCCATGGCGATCATGGCGCGCTGCCGCATCCCCCCGGAGAACTCGTGCGGGTACTGGTCGACCCGCCGCTGCGGGTTCGGGATGCCGACCCGGCCGAGCAGGTCGATGGTCCGGGTCCGCGCCGCCTTGCGGGAGACGTCCGAGTGGTGCACCCGGATGCCCTCGATGATCTGCGCCCCCACCGTGTAGTACGGGTGCAGCGCCGACAGCGGGTCCTGGAAGACCATCGCCATCTTGCTCCCGCGCAGCTCGCGCAGTCGCTCGTTGCTGACCGCCATCAGGTCCTCGCCGTCCAGCATGATCGAGCCCGACGTCTGTGCCTTGGTGCGACGGTGCAGACCAAGAATGGCCTGGCTGGTCACCGACTTGCCGGAGCCGGACTCGCCGACGATGCCGATCGTCTGACCGCGTTGCAGGTCGAACGTCAGCCCGTCGACGGCCTTGACCAGGCCGTCGTCGGTCGGGAAGTGGACCTTGAGGTCGGTGACCCGCAGGTAGGGGTCCACGGTCGCGGTCGAGCCGGCTGGGGACGGCATGGCGGCGGTGGTGTGGTACTCAGACATCGTTCGATTCTCCTCGTCGTTCAGCTCAACCGCACGCGCGGGTCGATCACTCCGTAGAGGATGTCGACCACCAGGTTCGCGATGACGATGAAGAAGGACGCGACGACGACGATCGCCACGATGACCGGAAGGTCGGTGTTCTGGATCGCCTGGATGGCGGTCCAGCCCAACCCTTGGAAGTTGAACACCTGCTCACTGATGATCGCACCGCCGAGCAGCCCGCCGAGGTCGAGCCCAGCGGCGGTCACGATGGGCGTCAGCGCCGCTCTCAGGCCGTGCCGGCGTACCACGGTGAACTCCTTGACCCCCTTGGCCCGCGCCGTACGGATGTAGTCCTCGGACATGGTCTCGAGCATGTAGGCCCGGGTCAGGCGGACGTAGCTCGCCGCGAAGACCGCCGCCAGCGTCACCGAGGGCAGGAAGATCGACTGTGCCCAGCCGACGGGATCCTCGCTGAACGGCACGAAGCGCGGGATGGCGACGAGCTGCCACTTGATCGCGACGAACGTCAGGAGCAGGACGCCGATGAAGAAGCTGGGGAGCGAGTACCCGATCAGGGAGACTCCGACCAGCAGCCGGTCCACCCAGGTCCCGCGTCTCAGCGCGGCGACGATGCCGAAGAGGACCCCGGAGACGATCCAGAGGACGAACGCGCCCAACGCGATCGACGCGGTGATCGGCACACCCTCCTTGACGATCTCGGTCACCGACCTGGCCTTGACCTGCGAGTAGCCGAGGCATGGGGCCTCGCAGGTGAACACGGTCTGGGGTGCGAGCCGCTTCTGCTCTGGGTCGTCGGGGAAGTCACGCGCGACGAAGAAGCCCTTGAGGAAGTTGGCGTACTGCACCGGAATCGGCTTGTCGAATCCGAGGAGCTTGCGGTTGCCCTCGATCGTGGCCGCCGTGCAGTTCTTGGCACAGGTGAGGCTCGCGGGGTCGGTGGGCGAGGCGAAGAACACCAGGAACGTCGTCAGGCTGATGATCAGGAGCATGACGACGACGGCGATCATGCGCCGGATGACGTAGAAGAACATGGGGGTCAGCACCGGTGCGGTGCCTCACCTGCCTCTCGATCAAGGATGGCCGCGCGGTGCCGGGCGGGAGGTTCGTCTCCCGCCCGGCAGCGTTGTGGCGTGGTGCGGTTGGAACTACTTGACGGAGAGGTTCGCCAGATCGACGTAACCGCCGAACAGCTGACCGATCTCGTAGCCCTTCACCTTCGAGCCGTGCAGGAAGGTGAACTTCTGGTTCACCAGCGGGATGACCCCGCCTTCCTTGCTGATCATCTCGTCGATGTCACCCCAGGCCTTCTCGCGGGCGGTAGCGTCCTCGATCAGGTAGGCCTTGTCGATGGCCGCGTTGACCGCGGGGCTGTTGAAGTACCCGTAGTCCTGGTTGGTACCGGCGGGCGACAGGTTGATCCGGCCGTCGAACAGCGGCGGGATGTCGGTCGACCCGGACGGCCAGTCAGCACCCCAGCTGGCGTAGAAGGCATCCTTGTCCTTCATCGACGGGTTGGAGATGGTCCGGTAGTACTTGTCGGTGACACCCTCGAGCGTCACGTTGAAGCCGCCCGCGTCCCAGGTCTGCTTGAGGGCAGCGAAGGACTTGTCGCGGGTCGGCGTCTTGCGGTAGACGACCGTGACCGGAACCGGCAGGGTCTTGCCGGCCGCCTGAAGGACCTTCTTGGCGCCCTCAGGGTCACCGGCGGTCGGTGCACCGAAGGGGTTGAAGTCCTTGTAGCACGCCATCACCTTGTTGCAGATCGCGTACGTGGGCTCCATGACCTGGGTCCCACCGTTGGCCGTGACGTACGCGTCGCGGTTGGTCGCCATCGCGAACGCCTGACGGACCTTGGGGTCCTTCATGACCGCGCTGGTGACGTTCGGCTGGACGTAGTCGACGTACGGTGCCAGCGTGCTGACGGTGCGCGTCTTCAACGCCGGGTTCGACGCGATCTGCGGCAGCAGGGCGGCCGGAGCGGACGCGAAGGTGATGGCCGTCTGGTCCTCGCCACCGTCGGCGATGAGCCGCTGGTAGACGGTTTCGGTCGGCAGACCCTCGACGTCGACGATCTTGTCCGGGTACGCCTTGCGCACCGGGTCGGTCGTCTGGTCCCAGTTGGGGTTGCGAACCCAGGTGCCGCCCTTGTTCGGGTCGAACGTGCCCTCGAGCATGTACGGCCCGTTGGAGAACGCCTCGAACAGGCTCTTGTCGCCCTTGTCCTTGTCCTTGCGGAACGGGGAGTAGGCGGCGAGCGACGCGACGGCGTAGTTGAAGTCGGCCCACGGCGTCTTGAACCGCAGGGTGAGCTTCTGGCCCTCGCAGGTCACGGCCTTGTCGTAGAGGTCCTGGCCCTCGGCCTTGTACGGGCCGTTGTAGGCAGAGACCTCGTTGCCCTTGTCATCCTTCTTCACCGGGATGTCGAGGTACTGGAGGATGTAGGTCGGGCCGTTGGAGATCACATCGGTCGCGAAGGTACGGGAGATGCCGTACTTCACGTCCTCGCACTTGACCGGCTGGCCGTCCTGCCACTTGGCCGTGTCGACGAGCGTGAACTCCCACTTCTTGCCACTGTCGGACATCTTGCCCGTGTCGGTGGCGAGGTCGGGAATGAGCTTGGAGTCCTTCCCGGTCGAGTAGGTGGTCAGGCTGCGGGCCCAGGTCCGCGAGGCGAACTCCAGGTCAGCACCCACGTAGCTCTGCTGCGGGTCGAGACCGTTGTGCGGTCCCAGGTTGAGGATGTAGAGCGTTCCACCCTTCTGGCCAGCAGCCTGCGCGCTCGTGGCTGCGCCGCCCGAGCTTCCTGAGCTACTGCACGCCGCCGCGGCAAGCGCAACGACCGCCCCGAGGGCGACCGCTGTGGCGCCCTTCTTGGTGCGCATCATGTGTTCTCCTTGTAGGCACTTTCCACCAACTGTGCGGTGGACTTTCCCACAGCGTTTGCTGCGAGCTTGAGCACCATGACCGGGTCCGGCCACAGTGGGTTCAGGGAGGGCGAGGGCGCCGTTCGCGACATCAGGACCGACCCGACTTGGGGTCGAGGGCGTCGCGCAGGCCGTCACCGAGCAGGTTGAAGGACAGGACGAGCAGGAAGACCGTCAGTCCCGGGAAGAGGAAGTAGGTGGGGTCGGGCAGCGCGTAGACGACCGAGTCGTTGAGAATCGCGCCGAGCGAGGCGGTCGGCGGGTTGAGGCCGACGCCGAGGAACCCCAGGGCAGCCTCCGCGGAGATGAACGCGGGCATGATCAGCGTCGTGTAGACCAGGATCGGTGCCCACAGGTGCGGCAGCAGCTCCTTGAAGTAGATCCGGCCGCGGCGGGCGCCGAGGGAGCGCGCCGCCTCGACGAACTCGCGCTCACGCAGCGACAGGACCTGGCCCCGGATCACCCGCGCGAAGAACGGCAGGCCGAAGAAGCCGAGCACCAGGACCATGAACACGATCTTTGGGGCGGGGGCGCTGTCGGCCTGGTTGAGGACCCCGGCGATCCGGCTCACCAGGACCGCCTGGAGCGAGAGCAGCATGAGGGTGCTCGGGAAGCTGAGGACGAGGTCCATGAAGCGGCTGATCAGCCAGTCGGTGACCCCGCCCGCGAACCCGGCGACGATGCCGAGGATGGTGCCCAGGACGATCGCGAAGATGGTGGCGCTCACGGCGACCGTCAGTGACGTCGTCATCCCGGTGAGGATCCGCGAGAGCAGGTCGCGCCCGGTTCCCGGCTCGACGCCCAGCGGGTGGTCCCAGGAGATGCCACCGTTCTCCGGGATCGAGCCCAGGCCGGTGACCAGCTCCGGGTGCTGGGTGTTCGGCTTGAGGATGCGCAGGTTCGCGAGCACCGGCGAGATGATTCCGATGACGAGGAAGATGGTCGAGACGACCAGCGCGATCATCGTGATCTTGTCCCGCCGCACCCGCATCCGGACGATCTCCCAGGGCGAGCGGCCCTTGATCGCTACGGCACCATCGACTGCTACCGCGTCGCCTTCGAGTCTGCTGTCGGTGTCCTCCTGACCCACGGCACTCGTCATGCGTTCTCAGACCTCGTCTTCTGGGGGTTGAAGGTGCAGCACTGCGCCTTCGCGACTTCACGACCGTCGAAACCATAGACCAGCCCGTCCCAGATGCTGAACCAGGTATGCGTAGACGTCGCCGGATCGTGACCGAACCAGGTTCAGCCTGAGACCTGGCTGTGAGCTACTTCGGGACCTGGGTCGTAGCCAGGTCGACGTGGCCGCCCATGAGCAGGTTGTCCTGGTAGCCGGCCACCCCGGACCCGTGGATGAACATGTACTTCTTCTGCCCCAGCGCGATGTGTCCGCCGGCCTTGGCGATCATCTCGTCGATCTGGCTCCAGCGGGCGGCCCGGGCCGTCTCGTCGGCCAGGCCGTACGCGTCGTCGATGGCGGCGTTGACATCGTTGTCATTGAAGTACCCGTAGTCCTGGCCCGGTCCGGCCTCGGTGATGTTGACCCGGCCGTCGAAGGTGTTGGGGATGACCGTCGAGCCGGACGGCCAGTCCGCGCTCCAGCTGGCCCGGACCACGTCGAACCGGGTTGCCGCCTCCGGCGACGAGATCGTCCGGTAGTAGTTCTCGGTGATCGGCTCGAGGGTCACGTCGAAGCCGGCCCGGTCCCAGGTCACCTTGAGCGCGGCGAACGCCTTGTCGGCGGCGCCGGACGCCCGGTACGCCAGACGTACCGGCACGGGCAGGCTGACGCCGGCCTTGACCAGCACCTCCCTGGCCGCTGCCGGATCGCCGGCAGTGGGCACGCCGAAGGGGTTGAAGTCCCGGTGTCCGGGCAGGTTGCGGGCCATGACGGAGTACGTCGGGGTCATCGCCGTGGGCCCCCCGTAGGCCGCCGAGAAGGCATCACGGTTCGTCGCCATGGCGAAGGCCTGACGGACCGCGGGGTTGCCCATCACCGGGCTCTTGAAGTTGGGAGCGAGGTACTCGACCATCGGAGCGTCCGGGTTCGTCACTCGTGCCTTCAGCTCGGCGTTCGCCATGAGCTGGGTCTGCACGGCCGGTGGGGCGTCGGCGAAGGTCACCGCGTAGCGGTCCTCGCCCTTGTCGTCGATGATCCGCTGGATCGCGGTGGTCGTCTCCAGACCCTCCCGGACGTCGATGACGTCGGGGAACGCGAGCCGGACCGGGTCGTCCTTGGGCTCCCAGCTGCGGTTGCGGACGAAGCGGCCGCCGTTGCCGGGCTCCCAGACGCCCTCGAGCATGTAGGGGCCGTTGGAGAAGACGCTGAAGTTCCCGGCGGCGCCCTTGTCCTGGTCCTTGCGGTAGGGGGCGAACGAGGCCAGCGACACGGTCTGGGCGAAGTCGTGCACCGGCGCCCGGAGCCGGAAGGTGATCACCTGCCCGGCGCAGCTGACCGCCTTGTCGTACAGGTCCTGACCGACGCCGGTGTACGGCCCGGCATAGCCCGAGACCGTCTCGCCCGCGGCGTTCTTGACCATCGGGATGTCCAGCAGCGTCGCCGCGTACGGCGGGCCGCCGGTGATCTGCTCGCGGGCGAAGTTGCGCGAGATCCCGTACCGGACGTCCTCGCAGGTGACCAGCTTGCCGTCCTGCCACTTCGCGCTGTCGCCCAGGGTGAACGTCCAGGTCCGCCCGCCGTCGGTCTCGGTGCCGATGTCGGTGGCCAGGTCCCCGACCAGCCCCGGCGTGAACCCGACCCCGGCCGGGGCCTGGGTGGTCAGGGTCCGCAGGAACGTCCGGAGGGCGAACTGGCTCTCCACGCCACCGTAGATCCGCTGCGGGTCCCAGTGCTCGACCTGGTTGTCCATCAGCACCCGCAGCGACCCGCCGCGGGCGTCCTTCTCGGTCGTCTTGACCTCGATCGGCTTGGTCGTGCAGGCGGAGGTCAGCAGCAGTGCCGTGACCGCCGCCAGGACGGCCCAGCGCTTCCGTGGACGTGGTGACGGCACCAGCAAGACCTGAGCTCCTTCGGGTCGACAGGCTCGAGGGGAGGGATCAGTATGGCGCAGCAGCCCGTGCGGCCCGTCAGGGCCCGGGCGCCGCAGGTGCGAGCGTCAGGCGTTCGCCTCGGTCTTGGCTGCCGACTTCGCGCGCGACGCGGTCCGAGCCCTCTCGCTGGCGTCGAGGACGAGCTTGCGGATCCGGATCGACTCCGGGGTGACCTCGACGCACTCGTCCTCGCGGCAGAACTCCAGCGACTGCTCCAGGCTCAGCTTCCGCGGTGGCACGATCTTCTCGAAGTTGTCCGACGAGGAGGCGCGTACGTTGGTGAGCTTCTTCTCCTTGGTGATGTTCACGTCCATGTCGTCGGCCCGGGAGTTCTCCCCGACGATCATCCCCTCGTAGACCTCGGTCGTCGGCTCGGTGAAGAGCGCCCCGCGCTCCTGCAGGTTGACCATGGCGTACGAGGTCACCACGCCGGTACGGTCCGAGACGAGGGAACCGCTGGTGCGGGTCGTGATGGGTCCGAACCACGGCTCGTAGTCCTCGAACACGTGGTGGGCGATGCCGGTGCCGCGGGTCTCGGTGAGGAACTCGGTGCGGAAGCCGATCAAGCCGCGCGACGGCACGAGGAACTCCATCCGGATCCAGCCGGTGCCGTGGTTGGTCATCTGCTCCATCCGCCCCTTGCGGGCGGCGAGGATCTGGGTGATCGGGCCGAGGAACTCCTCGGGGGTGTCGATGGTCAGCCGCTCGACCGGCTCGTGCACCTTGCCGCCGACCTCCCGGGTGACCACCTGGGGCTTGCCCACGGTCAGCTCGTAGCCCTCGCGGCGCATCTGCTCGACGAGGATGGCCAGCGCCAGCTCGCCGCGGCCCTGGACCTCCCAGGTGTCGGGACGCTCGGTGTTGAGGATCCGCAGCGACACGTTGCCGATCAGCTCGCGGTCGAGGCGGTCCTTGACCATCCGGGCGGTGACCTTCGAGCCGCGCACCCGACCCACGAAGGGGCTGGTGTTCGTGCCGATGGTCATCGAGATGGCCGGCTCGTCGACGGTGATCAGCGGCAGCGGGATGGGGTTCTCGGCGTCGGCGAGGGTCTCCCCGATGGTGATCTCGGGGATGCCTGCGACGGCGATGATGTCGCCCGGCCCAGCCTTGTCGGCGGGCTTGCGCTCGAGCGCCTCGGTCATCAGCAGCTCGGTGATCTTCACCCGCTGCTGCGTTCCGTCGTGGCGGCACCACATGACCCACTGGCCCTTCTCGATGGTGCCGTTGAACACCCGCAGCAGGGCAAGGCGACCGAGGAAGTTCGAGGCGTCCAGGTTGGTCACGTGAGCCTGCAGGGGTGCCTCGTCGTCGTAGGACGGCGCCGGGATCGTGGCCAGGATCGTCTCGAAGAGGGCCTCGAGGTCCTCCCCCTGCGGCATCTCGCCGTTCGCGGGACGCTCGAGGGAGGCCCGACCGGACTTGGCCGACGCGTAGACGATCGGGAAGTCGATCTGGTCGGCGGTGGCGTCCAGGTCCATGAAGAGCTCGTACGCCTCGTCCACCACCTCGGCGATCCGCGAGTCGGGCCGGTCCACCTTGTTGATGCACAGGATGACCGGCATCTTGGCCGCCAGCGCCTTGCGCAGCACGAACCGGGTCTGCGGCAGGGGGCCTTCGGAGGCGTCGACGAGCAGGACGACGCCGTCGACCATGGACAGTCCCCGCTCGACCTCGCCCCCGAAGTCGGCGTGGCCCGGGGTGTCGATGATGTTGATCGTCACGCCATCGGTCAGGCCAGCGGCAGCAGCGGCCTTGCCGGTGTAGTGCACCGCGGTGTTCTTCGCGAGGATGGTGATGCCCTTCTCGCGCTCGAGGTCGCCGGAGTCCATGGCCCGCTCGTCGATGTGCTGGTGCTCCCCGAATGCCCCGGACTGCCAGAGCATCTTGTCGACGAGGGTGGTCTTTCCGTGGTCGACGTGGGCAACGATGGCGACATTGCGGATGTCCCCGCGGGTCTGCATAGGCATGGACCCGATTCTCTCAGGATTTTCGGCACCCCTTGACCACGCGCGTCATTCGTGCAGGTGGACGGCGATCGCCCGCACGATCGGCAGGTCCGCTGGGAGCCAGGGCACGGCATACAGCTCGGAGAGTGTGAGCCAGCGCACCTCGTCGTGGTCCTCCAACGGCGCGGGCACCCCGGCTCGCACCTCGGCGAGCCACACGTGGATCCGGTACTGCTCGCCCAGCGGCCAGGTGCCGTCCGCGTGCGGGCCGATCACCGGGTCGCCGAGGGTGATCTCGACCCCCAGCTCCTCACGCACCTCGCGGTCCAGCGCGTCGAGGGCGATCTCCCCCGGATCCACCTTGCCTCCGGGCAGCTCCCACCCGCCCGCGAGGCTGGGCGGGGCCGTACGTCGGGCCGCGAGGACCCGGGTGGGCCGTGCCAGGTCGTCGACCAGCGCGGCGCCGACAACATGGACCGCGGGGCTCTCGAGCATGCCCGCAGCCTTGCAGAGGTAAGCCTGTCCTTGGATGACAGACCAGACCGTGGCGGGTCAGAGTTGGCCCATGCCACGATTGCTCGCCGACGACGAGATCACCACTCAGCTCGCTGACCTCGACGGCTGGAGCCGCGACGGGGTCAGTCTCGTCGCGGCCTACACCGCGCTCGACTTCCCCGCGGCGATCGCCCTGGTCGACGAGGCAGCCGACGAGGCCGAGCAGATGCAGCATCACCCCGACATCGACATCCGGTGGACGACGACCAGGTGGACGCTCTCCACCCACTCGGCCGGCGGCGTGACCCAGCTCGACGTCGAGCTCGCCCACCGCATCGCCGCCGCCGCCCGCCGCAGCGGCGCGGTGCCCGCAGGGAAGGACCAGGAATGACGACGGAGCCCACGGAGGTCATCGCGCACGACGAGCCGCACGGCGACGACCATGCCTCGCGGCTGAACTGGCTGCGCGCCGCGGTGCTCGGGGCCAACGACGGCATCGTCTCCACGGCCGGAGTGATCGTCGGCGTCGCCGGTGCGACGAGCGAGCAGGTCCCCATCCTCACGGCCGGTGTCGCGGCACTCGTCGCGGGCGCGCTGAGCATGGGCGTGGGTGAGTACGTCTCGGTGAGCACGCAGCGGGACACCGAGAGGGCGCTGCTGGAGAAGGAACGCCGCGAGCTGGCCGAGACCCCCGACGAGGAGCTCGCCGAGCTGGCCGAGATCTACCGTCGCAAGGGCATCGACGCCGACCTGGCCCACGAGGTCGCGGTGCAGCTCACGGCGCACGACGCCCTGGGCGCGCACGCCGAGGCCGAGCTGCAGATCGACCCGAACAACCTCACCAGCCCGTGGCACGCTGCGGGTGCGTCGACGCTGGCCTTCTTCACCGGTGCGCTGCTGCCCCTGCTGGCGGTGCTGCTGACCTCGGCGAGCTGGCGGGTGCCGGTGGTGGACATCGCCGTGGTGCTGGCGCTCGTGCTCACCGGCTGGACCAGCGCGCGACTCGGCGGCACGGGACCAGGTCGTCAGGTGGCCCGCAACGTCGGCGGTGGCGTGCTGGCGCTGCTGGTGACCTACGGCATCGGGACCCTGGTAGGCACGATCCTCTAGCTCGGGTCGAGCGCCAGGGTGGCGACGAGGACCGCCTTGATGCTGTGCATCCGGTTCTCGGCCTGGTCGAACACGATCGACGCCGGCGACTCGAAGACCGCGTCGGTGACCTCGAGTGCGTCGAGCCCGTGCGCGGCGTGGACGTCGCGTCCGAGCTGCGTCTCGAGATCGTGGTACGCAGGAAGGCAGTGCATGAACTTGACCTTCGGATTCCCGCTCTGGGCAAGGAGTTTCGGGTTGACCTGGTAGGGCAGCAACAGCTCCACCCGCTCGGCCCACACCTCCTTCGGCTCACCCATGGAGACCCAGACATCGGTGTGCACGAAGTCGACGCCGGCCACACCGGCGCCGACGTCGTCGGTGATCGTCAGACGGGCACCCGTGGTGGCAGCCACCTCGCGCGCGGCGGCCACCACGGTCTGGTCCGGCCAGAGTGAGCGCGGCGCGACGATGCGCGCGTCCATCCCCATCAGGGCCCCCAGCACCAGCAGCGAGTTGCCCATGTTGAACCGGGCGTCCCCGACGTAGGCGAACGCGATCTTCCCTGCCGGCTTCGGTGAGTGCTCGATCATGGTCATCGCGTCGCAGAGCGACTGGGTCGGGTGCCACTCGTCGGTGAGGCCGTTCCAGACCGGCACCCCGGCATACCCGGCCAGCGTCTCGACGGTGGCATGGGCGGTGCCGCGGTACTCGATCCCGTCGTAGAGCCGGCCCAGCACCCGGGCCGTGTCCTTGACCGACTCCTTGTGCCCGAAGTGGCTGCCGGCCGGGTCGAGGTAGGTGACATGGGCCCCCTGGTCGTGAGCGGCCACCTCGAACGCGCACCGGGTCCGGGTCGAGGTCTTCTCGAAGATCAGCGCGATGTTCCTGCCCTGGAGTCGGGGCTGCTCGCGCCGGTCGCGTTTGGCCGCCTTGAGCTCCAGGGCGAGGTCGACGAGGTGGCGCCACTGCTCGGGAGTGAAGTCCAGCTCCTTGAGGAAGGAACGGCCGGCAAGCGATGCGGAGGTCGTGGGCTGAGGCACCCGCCAATGCTAGGCGGTGGCGGATGACGGCACGCTCGCCGCGACCGGGTCGGCCCAAACCGGGGGTGAGTAGCCTCGCTGCATGGATGCGCTCGACATCGTGGACTGGCGGCGGCGGGTCTTTGCCCTGTACGCCGAGGTCCGCGCCACGACCGACGCCGCCACCGCGCACCACATCTGGCGCCGCAGCCGCGACGAGCTCTTCGCCGCCCACCCCGCCTCTCCCCTGCTTCCCGCGGACCGGGAGGCGTTCCGCGGCCTGCCGATCCCGTCCTACGACCCGCAGTGGCGGTTCGACGTCGATCTCATCGCAGCCGAGCCGGCCCGGATCGAGGTGCGCACCGGCACCGACGGCGTCGTGCCGTTCGAGCGGCTCGGCGTGGTCGACCTGCCCGACGTGGGCTCGCTCGACGTGTGGCGCTTGGCCTCCTACGGCGGGGGCTTGTTCCTCCCGGTCAAGGACGCCTCGGCGGGACGGCCGGGGGGAACCTACGGCGGTGGCCGGTACCTGCTCGACACGGTCAAGGGCGCCGACCTCGGGGGCCGCGACGGCAGGCTGGTGCTGGACTTCAACTTCGCCTACAACCCGTCCTGCGCCTACGACCCCGACTGGGCCTGTCCCCTGGCCCAGCCCGGCAACGTCGTCGGCGTCACGATCCCGGTCGGCGAACGCGCCTAGATCCCCGCTGGCGCGGACCCAGGTCGCGGGATCGGCCGGTGTCGCGAGCTACTTCTTGCACCGCTCGGTGACGAACGCGGTGGCGACCGCTGGCGAGACGTACCCCGGTGCCCCCTTGGCGATCGCGGCACCCACCTCTGCCGCGCCACCAGCAGCGACGCCGTCGCACAGGATCTTCTGGTCCTCGGCCTTGGTCTCGCCCCAGCCCTTGAGCAGCAGCTCCTTCTGGGCCGTCTCGCCCAGGGTGACGGTCGCGCTCGCGCCGCCATCCGCCGCCGCTGAGGTGGAGGGTGACGGGGAGCCGGAGGTCGCCGCGGGGCTGCTGGAGCACCCGGCAAGCAGGACGGCGGCCAGTCCCAGCGGGGCCAGTCGGGTCAGGGCAGGGTATGCAGTCATGGCGGGTCCATTCGGTCTGCGCTTCACGGGGTATCGACTTCGGGGCCCGGGCTCCTGCGCCGTGCGCATCCCCGGGTGGGGGAGCCTGGCTCGCACCTCGCGCGTCGGCCCGTCATGTCGTCACTGCCCCATCGGCCTCCCGAGCGGTCCACCGTGCGTCGGCTGGTACTGCCTACCGAAGGGTAATCAGTGCCCACCGGGCTGGGAAGGTCCCGGGGTGTGCCCCTCATCTCATTCCGGCATGACGTCTGTCAGCCCCGCCGGTGTGGAGGTCAGGCGGATCCCGTCTGCGCGGCGACCTTGGCCCGGATGTCGTCCATGTCGAGGTCGCGCACCCCCTGGATGACCTGGTCGAGCGCGGACGCCGGGAGGGCTCCGGGCTGGCTGAACACGAGGATGCCGTCGCGGAACACCATGAGGGTGGGGATGGACGTGATCTGAGCGGCGGCAGCAAGGCCCTGCTCGGCCTCGGTGTCCACCTTGCCGAACACGATGTCGGGGTGCTGCTCGGCTGCGGCCTCGAAGACGGGTGCGAACTGGCGGCACGGGCCACACCAGGCAGCCCAGAAGTCGACGAGGACGATGCCGCCCGAGGTCACGGTGGACTCGAAGGTCTCCCTGGTCAGGGTCTGGGTGCTCACGGTTCTTCTCCTTCTGCGGACTGTGTATACCTACCGGGGTATATAGCGCGGTGTGGACCCCGATCATTCCCGGCCCGGGTGACCGACCCCGTGGGGTACCCCACAGTGGGCGCACCCCGTTCGTGGAAATACCCCGGGGGGTACTATGGTTATCTCTCTCGAACACCCCATGGGGTATCAGGACAACCACAAGGAGAACAGGGTTCACATGTCCGAGGCAACCCTCGAGCAGTTCGCCGCCGCCCACGCCGACGGCGCCACCGTGATCGACGTCCGCGAGCCCGCGGAGTACGTCAGCGGGCACGTTCCCGGGGCTGTGCTGGCCCCGATGAGCCAGCTGTCCAGGCACACCGCCGACCTCGACCGGTCCCGCCCGGTGTACGTCATCTGTGCCAGCGGCAACCGCTCCGGAGCCATGGCTGACTACCTCGTCCGGTCTGGCTTCAGGGCACGTTCCGTCGCCGGCGGAACCTCGGCATGGGTCGGCTCGGGCCGCCCGGTCGTGACGGGTGCGCGACCCACCGGCTGAGCAGGACCCGCCCCCCATCCCCATCCGTCGAAACCCGGAAGGACGTAGCTGATGAGCACCGACACGACATCGACGCAGCCCACCACCACGCCGATCATCATCCCCATCGACACCCCCACCCTCGGTGACCGCTCCTACCTCGCCCACGACGGGCGGGTGGCGGTCGTCATCGACCCCCAGCGCGACATCGACCGGGTCCTCGACCTCGCCGCCGAGGCGGGCGTGCGCATCGCCCACGTCTTCGAGACGCACATCCACAACGACTACGTCACCGGAGGGCTCGCCCTGGCGCAGGCGACGGGGGCGCAGTACCACGTCAATGCGGCCGACGAGGTCGCCTACGAGCGCTGTCCGATCAGCGACGGCGACGTCGTCGACGTCTCGCCCACGGTGCGGCTGCGGGCGATCGCGACACCCGGCCACACCTACACCCACCTCTCCTACGCGCTCGAGGCGGCCACGTCACCGGACGGCGAGTTCCAGGCCGTGGGCGTGTTCACCGGAGGCTCCCTGCTGTTCGGAGCGACCGGTCGACCCGACCTGCTCGGGCACGACCACACCGGCGACCTCGTCCACCACCAGTTCGCCTCCGCGCACCGACTCGCCGACGACCTACCCGACCACGCCCACGTGCTGCCGACCCACGGGTTCGGCTCGTTCTGCTCGGCAGGCTCCACCGGTGACACGACCGCGTCCACCATCGGCACGGAGAAGCGTCAGAACCCCGCGCTGACCCAGGGCGAGGAGCGTTGGGTGGCCGACACCCTCGCCGGGCTCGACGCCTACCCCGCCTACTACGCCCACATGGCCCCGGCGAACAGCGCCGGACCCGGCGCTGCGGACCTGTCCGCCCCCGCGCCCGCCGACAAGCAGACCGTTGCCGGGCGGATCGCCTCGGGCGAGTGGGTCGTCGACCTGCGCACCCGCACCGCCTTCGCCGCGGGCCATGTCACGGGGACCCTGAACTTCGGACTCGACGGGCAGTTCGCCACCTATCTGGGCTGGCTCATCCCCTGGGGCACTCCGCTGACCCTCGTCGGGGACTCGGCTGAGCAGGTCGCCGAAGCCCAGCGTGAGCTCGTCCGGATCGGCATCGACCACCTCGAGGGTGCCGCGACCGGCACACCCGCGCAGTGGACAGACCACGACCTCGGCACGTTCGAGCGCGCCGCGTTCGCCGACCTCGCCCAGCTCCGCCACCACCGCGAGGTCGCGGTTCTCGACGTCCGGCGTGCCTCCGAGTACGACGACGGGCACGTCGACGGGGCCGTGAACATCCCGCTGCACCAGCTGTTCGACCGCATCGACGAGGTGCCGTCCGGCGAGGTCTGGGTCCACTGCGCCGGCGGCTACCGCGCCTCCATCGCCGCGTCCGTCCTCGCCGCGCGCGGAATCCCGGTCGTGGCAGTCGACGACAGCTTCGGCGAGAACGCCGCCGCCGCCGGCCTACCCATCACCGACGCCGCCTGAGCACCGACGCTCACCCCCCACCAGCACCACCTAGCACGACCCACCCCGAGCAGGACCAACCCCGAAGGAGAACCACCATGTGCCGTCCCGCCAACTGCAGAGTCTGCGGCAAGACCACCTGGGCCGGCTGCGGCCAGCACGTCGACCAGGTCATGGCAGGTGTGCCCCGCGCCGACCGATGCCCCGGTCACCGTGACGCCGAGAAGGTCTCCGCGAGTAGCGGGTCCTTCATGGGCCGCCTCTTCGGCCGGGGCTGACCACAGGGCACCGCTCCCTCCGGCCAGGGGCCGGTCGACACCTCAGGCGCCTACCTGGTGCCGCGGGCACACCACGCGGTGGCGTGAAGCAGGAACGGCCCCGGATGCTCCCCGAGCTGCCGCCCGGCGGCCTCACGCACCGCATCGCGATGGGCGTCACCCAGCGAGAGGTAGTACGCGCCGGCGGGGCCGATGCCCTGCTCGATCGGGCTCCACCAGTCGGCGAAGTCCTGGTACTGGGCCCGAGCGGACAGGCTCACCTCGTGAACGTCCCGCAGGCCGGCGTGCGTGAGCAGCGCTGCGAGGTCGCCCTCCCTGCTGCCCAGTCGTGCCACCTCGCCGCTGCGGGAGGGGTCGACCTGCGCGGCCGCACGCCAGAAGAGCTGGATCGCCGGCATACGCGCTGCGTCCCAGAAGCAGGCCGCAACCGTGCCGCCCGGCCGCGTCACCCGCGTCATCTCCAGGACCCCGGCGTGGGCGTCGGACATGAATCCGACCACCAGGCAGGCGAGCGTCGCATCGAACTCGGCATCGCCGAACGGCAGATCCTCGGCGACGCCGATCCGCACGTCCACCCCCGGCTGTCGGGTTCGGCATGCCTCGACGAACGGCGGTGAGGGGTCGATGGCCGCCACGGCGGTTGCCCCAACTCGACCCACCAGTTCACCGGTCAACCCTCCCGGCCCACAGCCGACGTCCAGGACACGCTGGCCCCGCGTGACCCCCGCCGCGTCGGCGAAGGCCGGCGCCAGGGACGGCAGGTACCGGCCCATCAGGCGGTCATACCCCTCCGCGGCCACCACGAATGCCGCGCATACTCCAGGCGCTGTCTGGTCCATCTCGACCCCTCCTCAGGTGATTACGGGCGACGCTGCCCGGCATCAAGCAGCGTCCTCGGGATCGGCGCGGCCGCGCAGGGGTGGGACTACCCAATTGGCCACCCAATCGTCGCGGAGAGCCACCAGGGCAGCTGGGCGTCTGCCACGATGTCGGCATGCCCGCCTACATCGGGGGGCCGCCCTGGCCCGAACTCGATGACGCCCTCGCGCGCCGGGACTTCCCGGCCGTCCTTGCGCTCGCCGAACACGAGCGCAGCATTGACCTCGCCGAGCGACAGCTCGTCATCGGCATCTGTCGTGCGATGTTCCACCAGTCCGAGCAGGCCATCGCCGCCCTCGTCGACAGCCTGCAGCTCTTCGGTGCGGAGCGTCGGACCCGCGGGGCCGTTGCCGCCGTGTTCCTGGGCCGGCTGCACTACTTCGTCCACGACAGCCCCAGCGTGGCGAACGGCTGGTTCGCCCGTGCCCGCCGGCTTGCTGCCGAGGCGCCGGACAGCATCGAGTACGCGCTCGCCTCGCTGCCGTTGCCGGGGTGCGACATCGCCGACGTCACGCTGTTGCACGCCCGGGCCACCCACGCTCTCGCCGTGGCTCGCCACGTCGGTGACCCGAGTCTCGAGGCGAAGGCGCTCTCCGACCTGGGAACCGCGCACGTCTCCCGCGCTCTCGTCGACGAGGGCATGACGCTGCTGGACGAGGCGATGGCGATGGTGCTCGCCGGCGAGGCACCTAGCCCTTTCGCGTCGATCGAGGTGGTCTGCAACCTGCTCAGCTCATGTGCGCGCGTCGGCGACCTGGGCCGCGCCGACCAATGGACCCGTGCCGCGGACCGGCATCTCGGTCTGGGCGTCAACGAAGGGCCAGCGTTCCTCTACGTCCACTGCCGCTCGAACCTCGGGCTCATCCTGTGTGACGTCGGCCGGTGGGACGAAGCCGAGGTGACACTGCGGCTGGCATCCGGCCGGTCCGCGCACGCGGGACCGCGCACCGAAGGGCAGGTGCGCGCCGCCCTGGCCGAGCTGTGGGTGCTGCAAGGACGTCTCGACGACGCCGAGCGGCTGCTCGGCGGTCGCCACGACCACCAGGACTGCATCCTGCCGCTGGCGGCGCTGCACCTCTCCCGGCGCGCCTATCTCGAGGCGGCAGCCGTCGCCCGCCATGGCATCCGGCTGATGGGCGACGACCGTCTCCGGGCAGCCCGACTGCTCGGGATCTGCGTCGAAGCCGAGCTGGCTCGAGGTGCGCTCCACCAGGCCGCTCTGGACGCAGACGAGCTGAACGCGCTCACCGCCGATCACCCCCTGCCCATCCTTCGCGCGCGCGCCGAGCTGGCACGCGGTCGGGTA
The DNA here is from genome assembly GCA_963845815.1 of uncultured Actinomycetota bacterium. Lineage (GTDB taxonomy): Bacteria > Actinomycetota > Actinomycetes > Actinomycetales > Dermatophilaceae > Lapillicoccus. The sequence goes on along the minus strand of CAWJTD010000005.1, from coordinate 14,687 downwards.
GCCGAGGTCCGCGGCGACGCAGCCGACGCCATCGCCGCCTACGAGACGGGACTGCGCATCCTGGCGGACAACGACTGGCCGATGATTCGAGCCACGCTGCACCTGGCACTGGCACGGCTGCTGGCCGAGGCTGACCCCGCCGCCGCCATCACCGAGGCACGCAAGGCCCATCTGATCTTCGAACGACTCGGCTCACCGACCGCCACCGACAGCGCTCTGCTGCTCAACTCTCTGGGCATCCCCGCGACCGCCCGCCCGCGCCGGGCCGACGCCACCGCCGCCCTGAGTCGCCGGGAGTCCGAGGTGCTCGACCTGCTACGCGACGGGCTCAGCAACGCCGAGATCGCGGCCCGCCAGCACAACTCCGTCCGCACGATCGAGCACCACGTGAGCGCGATCCTGACCAAGCTCGGGCTGCGCAGCCGGGCCGAAGCTGCCGCGTATGCCGCGTCGCGGGAGACGGCCCCGGACCGTGTGCCGCCCAGCTCTGCCTCCGCAGTCGACGGGTCCGCAGCGATGCCGGCGCCGGTCACCTGACACCCTTCGGGCACCTGTCCGTCGTCACACGGCGGCGAGAAAGCGCTCCACCCGCTCCCTCAGCAGGTGGGCCGCCGCCGGCTCGTACGACGGCAGCGAGGAGTCGGCGAACAGGTGCTCCTCGCCCGGGTAGAGGAAGAGCTCCGCCTGGTCGGTCGAGGCGACCAGCTCCCGGGCCGCGTCGAGATCGCCTCCCTCCTCGGCGAAGAACGGGTCGGCGTCCATCCCGTGCACCTGCACCGGGACACCGTCCGGCCAACCTTCACCGAACTCCGAGACCGGGATGCAGCCGTGGAACAGCAGCGCGCCACCTGCGTCCGGGCGGGTCTGGGCGAGCTTCTGGGCCGGCATCACCCCCATCGAGAACCCGCCGTAGACCACGCCCGGTGACGACACGGCCTCGCCTGCAGCCACGCCCCGCTCGAGGAGTGCCCCGAACCCGACCCCGCGGGCATGCGCCATGCCGTCATCGATCGTGGCGAAGGTCCGGCCGCCGAAGAGGTCCGGCGTATGCACCTGGTGCCCCGCGCGACGGAGCTCCTCGGCGAAAGCCAGCACGCCCGCGGTGAGCCCCTGGACATGGTGGAACAGAACGACCTCAGCCATTAGCCTCATCCTTCACGATTGATCCATTTATACGGAACGTTCCGTGAGAGTAGTCTGTTCGAGTGACGTCCAGCAACCCCGCTCCGCCTGACTACGAGCTTGCCGACCGCCTGGCGCTCGCCACGCCGGCCCAGGTCCGGGCGATCGGCCAGCCGCTGCGGACGACGCTCCTGGGCCTGCTGCACGAGCGGGCGGCCACGGTGACCGAGCTGGCCGCGGCGGTGGGGCGGCCGAAGAGCACGGTCGCTCACCACGTCAAGGTGTTGGCCGAGAGCGGTCTGGTCCGCGTGGTGAGGACCCGCCGGGTGCGCGCGATCGAGGAGCGCTTCTACGGTCGCACCGCGCGGATGTTCTACGTCCCGGTCGAGTCGGGCTCCGACGCGGCCCTGCCGACGGACTTCAACGACTTCGAGGTGGCAGCCCGGGAGTCAGCGGCGGCCTTCCGCGACCGGCGGCTGTGGGGCTTCATCCGGCATGCCCGCCTCAGCGAGGAGCGAGCCGCCGAGTTCTGGGACCGCATGGCGGCGCTGGTCCGCGAGTTCGACGAGCTGCCCAGGTCAGGAGACGTCGTCTACGGCTTTGCCGTCGGCATCTACCCGACCGACCATCCGCAGCTGCCGGACATCGCGGACTGACGCGTCCGCGCGAGGGTCCCGGCACGTCGCGATCGGGCCTTGACAAAGGGTGACTCTCGAATCAATCTAGTTCGAGACACATACTAGTTTGGGAGGTCCGATGAGCGTCGCGGTCCAGGTGCTTGCCGGTCTGTACGCGGTGGTCCTGACGGTCGTCGGCCTCCTCGAGATCACCCAGTACCGCAACCCCCGCTTCTACCCGATCTTCGTGATCGAGCCCACCAGCTACGACGCGGTCCGCATGTGGGCGGTCTGCGTCGGCGCCTTCAACCTCGTCTTTGCGTCGGGCATCGGGCTCGGGCTGACCCGGTTTCACCGGGGCTACCCCGGGGAGGGGCGGGGACTGGTGCTGTTCCTGGTCGGCGCTCACGTCATCCTCGCTCTGGTGCTGGTCGCGGTGGAACGCCGACTCTGGCGAAGCGCGATCGGGGAGGCGGCCATCCCGGCCCTGGTGCTCGGGCTGCAGTTCCTCACGTGAGGCGTCCGACCCCCGGTCCGCTCAGGTCGGGCAACGCGACCGCGGTGCGTCCGGTCAGGAGCAGCAGGACCGAGCGGATCGGTCCCTCCACCAGCGGCCCCCTGCCGACGGCGAACTGCGCGTCGGTGGCCCGGACCTCGAGCCCCCGTCGTCTCCTCACGTCGGTGAACAGGAAGCCGAGCCGGTGGGCACGCCGGGCGGCCAGCACCGCCGCGTCGATCGGCATCGGCTGCGGCCGGCCCAGTGGGACGGCGATGTCCTGCGTATGGACCAGGACGTCCAACAGCGGGTCCGTTACCGAGGTGCCCCACGGGTGGCGCCGGGAGCCATCGTGGCGCTCGAAGTCCGCCACCAGCTCAGCGACCGGCCGCCGCGCCGCCCGGCGTGCGTCGTCGGCAACGAACGCGTGGTACCGGCCGCGAGCTCGACCGAGTGCCACCATGATCTCGAGCGGCGTCACGGTCACGCTACGCAGGACATGGGCTGTGACCTCGCGGACCGTCCACGCCTCACACAATGACGGAGCCGCCCACTCGTCCGGTGACAGGTCAGCCAGCAGTGCTGCCAGGGCTCGTCGTTGCGCATGGGTCTCGCGCCATACCTCGTCGACGTCCACGGTCTGCTCCAGAGTTCCTAGGATCGTGGAACCAGACTGCCGCCGGGAGGCCGAGGAAGCCAGATGAGCGACGACGACCAGAACACCGGGCTGCTGCTTTACTACCCCTACCGCGCCATGGAGGCGCGGGTGCTGGCCCGCCTGCGCGAGGCTGGCTACGAGGTCACTGCCGCCCAAGGTCGGGTCTTCGCCCGGATCGGCCCGGCCGGAACCCGGGTCTCCGACCTCGCCGCGCAGGCCCAGGTGACCAAGGCGACGGCGGGGTTCATCGTCGACCAGCTCGAGCGCTCCGGTCTGGTCACCCGGGCCCTCGATCCCGCGGACGGGCGGGCCCGGCTGGTGACCATCACCGCCACGGGCCAGGACGCCGTGCGGCTGGCCGCGGACGAGGTGGAGGCCGTGGAGAAGGAATGGGCTGCACATCTCGGCGCGGGCGGGATGCGACACCTGAGGCAGGCCCTGACCCGACTCCGGGAGATCACCGACCCGTGGGCCGAACGGCCCTAGAGTCGCAGCTGATTCCCTCGTCTGGAGGAGCGCTCCATGGGTAAGTTGATCTACGCGGCCAACGTCTCGCTCGACGGCTTCCTCGAGGACGAGACGGGTTCGTTCGACTGGTCCGTGCCGGACGAGGACGTGCACGCGTTCTGGAACGAGCACGAGCGGCACATCGGCACGTCGCTCTACGGACGTCGCATGTACGAGACGATGCGCGTGTGGGAGAGCGACGAGTGGTTGACGAACGAGCCCCCGGTGGTCCGCGAGTACGCCGGGATCTGGCGTGACGCCGACAAGGTCGTCTACTCCACCTCACTCACCGACGTGTCGACATCGCGCACGAAGATCGAGCGGCAGTTCGAGCCCGAGGCGGTACGACGGCTCAAGGAGACCTCCGGCGCGGACCTGAGCATCGGAGGCGCGGGGATCGCGGCCGAGGCCTTCCGGCACGGCCTGGTGGACGAGTGCGTGCTGCTGATCTGCCCGGTCCTCGTGGGCGGCGGCAAGCCGGCGCTGCCTCGAGGCGTCCGACTCGACCTCGAACTGCTGGACCACCGACGATTCGACAACGGAGTGGTCGCCGTCCGCCACGCGGTCAGACACCCTGCCTGAAACCCGTGACGGCCGGCGGCAAACGCCCTACGGAAACGGGGTCTTCACACGTTGAAGCGGAACGAAAACCGGGGTCTTCGGCGGTCGTCGGCCACCATCGGTAACCGCTGAAAAAGACCGTCTGACCTGCGGCTTTGCGCCCATTGAGCCGTCGGCCGTCGTTGGCGGCGAACGGTCTCCGCCGGACTTCTTGCGGACTGTTTGCGGACCGCCGGTCAGGTCGAGAGGCCTCTGGTGAGGGCGGCGTCGAACAGCGTCCGCGCGACCTGTTCGGCCTTCTCGGTCGCCGCTGCCCCCACCGGCTTCGCCTCATAACGGTCCTGGTTGCGGGCGCGTCGCAGGCGGTCGAACTCTCGCGCTGCCTTCTCTGCCGGAGGCTTGTCGAACACAGCGAGTAGGTAGCGGCCGAGCGCCTCGTGCTGGCCTGGCCCGTTGGTCGTACGGAAGCCGTACGCCGAAAGCAGTGCCTCGCCGGTGTCGTGACAGGCGTCGTAGGCGACGCCGTACCTGACGGTGACGCTCGTGAGCAGAGGCAGTTGATCCAAGCGCTCTTGGGCCTGCCGCAGGAACGAGGTCGCCCGCGCGAGGTCTGCGGGCACAGCGTCGAGTCGCCGCGCCTCGACCAGGGCGAGGACCGTTGCCTGCTGGACGCGGGTGAGCGGGGTCAGCGCCACGGCAGCTCTCCGATGACGGCGACTGCCGGGCCGCTGCGCACGTTGTCCAGAAAGCCAGAGAACGCCGCGAACTCCTCCGGGGTGAGGATCGTCGGGTTGACGGGACGGTGGACCGCCGACTCGACGCGGGTGCACGCCTCGTAGACCGCGTCCACGTCGGGCTCGCCGAGCACCATGAGGTCGATGTCGTGCGGGGCCGGACCAGCATCACCGAGCAGCCGAGCGGCGAAGGAGCCGTAGAGGAACGCCGTCTCGATCCCGTCGATGCGGGCAAGCTCCTCGGCCAGGATCACCACCGGGCCGGTCACGACCGTGAGGATCTCGCGCAACGGCTCCACCAGCGGGCTCGCGTCGTTGGCGCGGATCAGCCTCGTGCGGCCCACCTGTCGCTCGCGCAGGATGCCGGCGTCCATCAGGCGCGTGACCTCGCGGTGCGCGGTCGGGTAGGCCAGAGCGGCCCGCTTGGCCAGGTCGGTGACGCTCAGCTCGTCGCCGGTGAGCAACAGCGTGGACAGCAGGCGCGCTTGGCCGTCCGACCGGAAGATCGGAGCGAGGAGCGGCGCCCCAGTTCTCATATAACTGAGGTTATCCTCCATCATATCGATAGTCAACGAGCGGCTCGCTAACCCCAGAAGATGGGGTCGCCGCTGGTCTCGATGTGGTCGAGTAGCGCCTGGATGTTCGTGGTCGGGCGCTTGCGCTTGTACACGTGGAACTTCAGGTTGCGGTCGCGCCAGTAGATCGCCCACCGGCCGGTCGATTGCGTGTACCGCAGCCGCGCGATCGGGAACCGAGTGCGCTCGCCGACACCGTCCCACGGCGGCCGCACCTCGACGATGTCGACGTGTCGGTCCGAGACATCGGCCTCGACCTTCAGCTGCTCCCACAGGTGCTCGGGCACACGCTCTCGCGCCCATAGGCGGATGCGGTGCAGGTCAGTCTCCGGAAGTGCCATCACACCAGTCCATAGCGCATAACTCTACGAGGCATCATGAACATCGGGGACGGCGCCAACCGCCCGGCCGCAGAGGCGCGTGCCCGGGTGCTCATCGACCGCCAGCTCATCGGCGCCCGTCGACGTCGTCGCTGCCGCACGCGAAGTATCTTCCGCCGGCTCCTGATCTTCCCGCTCCTCCAGCCCCGCCCAGCTTCGTCTCGTCTAGAACCGTTGGCTATTCACGGTCCCCAGAATCCTCTCTATGTCACCCCCACTTTCCTGCCACATCACCTTCATTCACAGCGGCACGCATGCTACGAAGGACGTAGATGGGCCGCCCGTGAACGGGCGGCCCACGCGGCATTTCTAGGGGTCCGTTGGTTGTGGACGGACATCGTGGAGGCGGTGGTCCGGGTGCACGGTGGGGTGAAGTTCTACCGCGGAGCGCCGAGGGCTGCGCGCGCCTACGTCGAACGCGACCGGTCGCGGGCGGACGACTACTACCTCGCCGAGGGCAGCGGCGTCGCCACGCGGCTGGTCGCCACTCCCGAGGGCGTCCGAGATATCGGCGGCATGACCGGGGAGGTGTACGAACAGTGGGTCGCCGGCATCGACCTGGACACGATGACCCCCAAGGGCCACATCCGAACCGACGACAACGCGCTGCGCTTCGTCGAGGTGGTCGTTAACGGTCCCAAGACCTGGTCACTGGCGGCCGCTTTGCACCCGGAGGTCTCCGCAGCCCTGGACCGAGCCCAGGACAAGGCAGCCACCGAGATCGTCGCCTGGGTCGCGGCGCACGCGACCACCCGCGTCGGACCTCGCGGACGACAGGTACAGGTGCCCGTCGAGTCGATCGAGGCCGCGGCGATCCGGCACTACACGTCCCGGGCCGGCGACCCGCACCGCCACCTCCATCTGCAGATCAACGCCCGCGTCCGGGCGGCCGGCGCCTGGCGGGGCATCCACTCCGTCGGCATCCGCGACAGCATCGAGGCCATCAACGGCATCGGCCACGCCGCCGTCGCGACCGACCCGGAGTTCCGAGCGGTGCTGGCCGCGCACGGACTCAGCGTTGACCCGGAGACGAGCGAGATCCGCGAGCTCGCGCCGTACGTCGGCGCCTTCAGCGCCAGAGCCAGCCAGATCCGCCGCAACGCGGACCGGCTCGAGGCCGACTGGCGGCAGGAGCATCCCGACGAGGAACCGGGTCCGCGGATGCGCGAGGTCTGGGACCGGCTGGCCTGGGCGCAGGCACGACCCGACAAGGTCGTGCCTAGGGACGGTCGCGAGCTCGTCGACCGATGGAACGGCGAGCTCCGCGAGGTCGGCTACCGAGACCCGGCTCAAGCCGTCCCCCTCCGGCGGACGCTGCCGGGGTGGATCGACCGCGACGCTGCCGCTGACCTGGTCGTCTCGATGCTCGGCGCCAGGCGGTCGGCCTGGAACAGGGCTGACATCCGCGGGAGGACCGAGGTCCTGCTCGCCCAGACGGCGCTCGTCGCGGACCCCGCCGCCCGGACCGAGCTGGCGGAGGACGTCACTGCCCGGGCCGTCGCGCGCTGCACCCCGCTGCTGACCCGGCGCGATGTCCCCGAGCACGTCCGATCACTCACTTCGCCTGGAGTCCTCGCCGTCGAGGGTGACCTCATCGCCCGGATCGAAGGACGCGCCGATCACTCGGCCACCCTGGGGCGTGCCGACAGCCTCGATCCGCATCAGGAAGACTCCGTCCATCACGACGCCGTCGGCGCGCTGACGAGCACCGCGCCCCTCGTGGTAGTCGAGGGAGCCGCCGGAGCAGGCAAGACCACCGTGCTGCGCTCGGTCCGACAGCAGCTGGCGTACCACGGTCGGCGACTGGTGGTGGTGACCCCGACAATGAAGGCCGCGGACGTCGCCGCGCGTGAGACCGGCGCCGAGGGACACTCCGCCGCGTGGCTGATCTGCCAACACGGCTGGCGCTGGGATGACGACGGGCACTGGTCCCGACAGTCCGACCCCGGACCCTGCGAGTCGGCAGCCCTTCGACCCGGGGACCTGCTCGTGGTCGACGAGGCCGGGATGCTCGACCAGGACACCGCCCGTGCGCTCCTCACGGTCGCCGACGAAGCCGACGCCCGGGTCGCGTTCATGGGGGACCGCCATCAGCTCCCGGCCGTCGGCCGCGGCGGCGTCCTCGATCACGCCGTCGCCTACGCGGACCCGGCCACGGTGGTCACCCTCGACACCGTGCGCCGGTTCACCGACCCGGCCTACGCCATCCTGAGCCTCCGGATGCGAGAGGGCTACCTGAGCGATGACGTATTCGACGCCCTCCTCGCCCGCGGTGAGATCATCGTGCACTCCTCCGACGTCGAGCGGACAGCAGCACTCGCGCGGCTCGGTGCATCGGGCGACCTCGTCATGGCCGACACCCGCGAGCAGGTGGCTGACCTCAACGCCGCCATCCGCGCGCAGCGCAACGACCGTGATCCCCTGGCTGGAGGCCGGCCGACGGTGACCACCAGTCGCGGCGAGACCCTCACGGTCGGCGACCGGGTCGCGACGCGCCGCAACGGCCCCGACCTTCGCGTCGCGAACCGACAGACCTGGACGATCACTGGCGTGGGCGGCGACGGCTCCGTGGTCCTGCATGGTCGGGGACGAGACCAGGTCGTCCCGGCTGAGTACGCGCGCGAGCACGTCGAGCTCGCCTACGCCACGACAGTCCACGGAGCGCAGGGCGAGACCGTCGCCCGCGCTCACGTCGCCCTGACCGAGACCACCGGCGCCGCAGCGGCGTACGTCTCCATGACCCGCGGCCGAGCCGGCAACACGGCGCACCTGGTCGCCGAGACCCTCGTAGACGCCAAGCAGCAGTGGGTCGACGCGTTCGCGCGCAACCGGTCCGACCTCGGCCCCTCCCGCGCCCGCGACGCCGCCCTCGAGGACATCGAACGGTACGGACCCGCGCTGCGACCTGAAGCGCCGACACCGGCCCGGGAACGACGGCATCGAGAGCGGGAACAACAGCACGGCCCGCCGCGTCAGTCGGGGCTCAAGGGCCTCTCGGTCGGGCGTTGACAACTTCTTCTGAACTTTCGGGGGGACGTGCCCTGACCTGCGGCGATGCCAAGGCCCCCCCTTCGTACCTCCCCCCCTCGAAGCCTCAGGCGGGCACGAAGGCGGGTACACCCCCCTCCCATGATGACCGGCGTGAGCCGACACTCACCGCCACTGATCACGAGGAGCGCCACGATGACCGCACAACACCACCCCACCCTTCGCCCACAGAACGCCGGGGACGAGATGCTCACCCTCCAGGAGGCCTGCGCCTTCCTCCGGGTGCCTGAGGGCACCCTGCGCTACTGGCGCCACCTTGGGTCCGGGCCGCGCAGCTTCAAGCTCGGCCGCCACGTCCGGTACTGGCGCGCCGATCTCATCCTCTGGCTCAGCGAGCAGACCAACGGGCCACAGAACCACCGCTAAGACTGCCCACCGTCAGATCTCGGAGAGACGATGGAGCGATCCCGGAAGGAGCAATCATCATGGCGGGAAACATCGCCAAGCGAGACAACGGCAAGTGGCGCGCCCGGTACCGCGACGAGTCCGGCAAGGAGCACTCGCAACACTTCGATCGCAAGATCGACGCCCAGCGGTGGCTCGACCATGTCACCTCCGCCGTCGTGACCGGCACGTACGCGGATCCCCAGGCCGGCCGGATCACGTTCGCGGCGTTCTTCGGCGAGTGGTCGGCCCGCCAGGTCTGGGCACCCGGCACTGTGCTCGCGATGTCGCTCGCGGCCAGAACCGTGCCCTTCGCCGGGAAGCCGATGAAGCAGGTCCGGCGCTCGGAGGTCGAGACCTGGATCAAGCAGATGGACGCCGCCGGGCTCGCCCCCGGCACGATCAAGACGCGGTACGTCAATGTCAGGTCGGTGTTCCGCGCCGCGGTCAAGGACCGGGTGATCGGCGCCGACCCGACCGACGCAGTGCGCCTCCCCCGCGGACGTCGCGCGGACGTCGCCATGTCGATTCCCACCCCCGAGGACGTAGGGCAGCTCATGGCCGTGGTCGACGAACGGTTCCGGCCGTTCATCGCCCTCTGCGCGTTCGCGGGTCTGCGCCTCGGCGAGGCGGCCGGCGTCCAGCTCGGCGACGTCGACTTCCTCCGGAGGTCACTCAAGGTCTCCCGCCAGGTTCAGCGCGTCAACGGCGGGGCGATTGACGTGCGGGCGCCGAAGTACGGGTCGGAGCGCGTCGTCTACCTCGCCGACAGCCTCGTCACCGTCCTCTCCGAGCACGTCGCCGCTCACGGCACGACCGGCAAGGAGCGGTGGCTATTCGCCGGGGACGGCGACGACCCGCCCCACCAGAACACCGTCAGCTACTGGTGGCGCAAGACCCTGCGCGACGCCGAGCTGTCCGGGGTCAAGCTCCACGACCTGCGGCACTTCTACGCATCGGGACTCATCGCCGCCGGGTGCGACGTTGTGACCGTCCAGCGCTCGCTCGGTCACTCGAAGGCGACGACGACCCTCAACACCTACGCCCACCTCTGGCCGACAGCCGAGGACCGCACGAGGAAAGCTGCGGAGTCGATCATGGCTGTGTCGCTAGGCGAGCGCGCCGTCGACTACGGGACGAGCACAGGAAAATGAGTCCTGCCCTGGGACGGCAGACGTGCCTCCCAAAGCGCGGACCGGTGACGCGTCACAGCGCCCAGAGTGAGCGCCTCGGCGGGAGGCCTCATCGACCAGGGCCCGATCCAGAGCCACTCCATCGCCGAACCGCCTTTGCGCTCCGACGCCACCTAGCGCCGGTAGACGGGGTCATTGCAGTCGCATCGCCCACTCGGCGCGGGCAGCGAGGTCGTCCGACGCACTCCGCGCGGACGAGGATCGCAGGGGGCGCCACGAACTTTAACCACAGTCAACGTTGGGGATCGCGAGCCAATGTGACGCCTGCTGGCGTTCCGCTCGAACGCCGCCCTAAGACGCCTCCTGGACTTCGCGCTCGTCACCCTGACCTCTCAGCCGCGCCACGCGGGACGAGCTCTTCGACGACCTCCAGAGGGTCCGCGAGCGTGGCTAAGCCATTGACCTCGAGGAGACTTTGAGGTGATCTACTGCTTCGCGGTGGCCCTCCCGACCGGGAGCACCCCGAAGACGCGGTGCACGCGTCCATCCCCACCTTCGGGCTCGACGACGCGCGGGTGGAGCGAGTGGTCCGGCTCGTCTCCGACATCGCCCGCCGGTAGGGGGTCAGCGAGGGGGCTTGTCCCGGGCGCCCGAGGCCCACCGGGTCATGGATGGCGGCGCTGCGCCTCCGGCCGGGCAGCAGCGGGAATTGTGAGGGTGAACGTCGCTCCACCGCCGGGGGTGGCGTGGACGTCGACCGACCCGTGGTGCTGCTCGGCGACCTGGCGGGTGACGGCGAGGCCGAGCCCCGCTCCGCCGCGGCCGTCCCGGACGCGTGAGGCGTCGGTGCGGTAGAACGGCAGGAAGATGTCGTCGCGCTCGGAGGCCAGCACCCCCGGGCCGTGGTCGACGATGTCGATTGTTACTACGTCGTCGGCCGACGAGACGGAGATGAGGACCGGGCTGTCGGAGCCGGAGTGGGCACACGCGTTCGCCCCGAGGTTGAGCACGGCCTGGTGGATGCGGTTCGGGTCTCCCGCTGCGGCAGGATGGGCGGACCCGCCGGTGTCGACCTCGACGACCTGTCCCGGGTAGGCCACCCGCAGGTCCGCGGCCACGGTGTGGACCAGCTCCGAGACGTCGACGTCCTCGACGACCGGGGGGCCTGCGCGCCCGGTCCGGACAAGGTCCAGCATCGAGTTCACGAGGGAGTGCAGCCGCGCGCTCTCGCTCCCGACCCGCGCCATGGCCCGGTCCAGCGCGCCGGGCTCGGTCAACATCCCGTGGTCGTACAGGTCGCTGTAGCCCTTGAGCGCCGTCAGCGGGGTACGGATCTCGTGGGAGACGTCGGCGAGGAACCGGTGCATGTCGTCGCGGGCCCGGACCGCCTCGGCCGCGGAGTGCTCGCGTTCGGCGAGGGCGCCGCGAAGGCGGTCGACCATGTGCTCGATGTCGCCCGACAGCTCGGCGACCTCTCGGGACCCCCCGACGCGCACGACCTTGGTGTCGAGGGCACCGCCGGCGATCCGGCCCGCGGTGGTGGCCATCGTCGCCAGCGGTCGCGCCAGCCTCCCGGCCAACCACCACACCATGGCCGCCTCGAGCAGGACGATGACGAGGCCACCGACGACCAGGGCGCGGCGCAGGTCACCGATGGCGGACCGGTAGCCCGCAAGGGACAGCGCGGTGATGCGGACCTGGCCGTCCGGCTGCGGCGAGACCAGCACCCGGTGGTCAGCGACCTCGGAGGTGGTCTGCGTGGTCGTGGCGGTCAGGACGGCCAGCTCATCGGCCGGGAACGGGCTGACCGAACCCCTCACCCCGGTGACTCGGCCGTCGGTCGTGACCACGAGCTGGACTGGCGGTTCGACCCCCGTGCCGTCGTCCTCAGGGTATGGCGCCGTCCCCGTGGGCGCCGTGGCGTCCGTCGGGGCTGGGGCCGGGACGGTAGCCGGCGGTGTCACCTCGACCCGCTCCGCCCGCACCAGCTCCCGGTCGATCTCGGCAAGCCGCGTGGCGCGCTCGCTGCCGTCGACGTAGATGGCGAACGCGGCGAAGCCGACGGTGATCGTGGCCAGCACGGGCAGCAGGGCCACCCAGCGGAGCGGGAGCCTGTTCATCGCGGCTCCTCGCGCAGGACGTACCCGAGCCCGCGCCGGGTGTGAATGAGCCGCGGGTGCCCGTCGTCGAGCTTGCGGCGCAGGTACCCGACGTACAGCTCGACGACGTTCTCGGTGCCCTCGCTGTCGTGGCTCCACACGGCCGCGAGGATCTGCGCCTTGGAGAGGACGACGCCCCGGTTGTCCATGAGGTACTCGAGCAGCCGGTGCTCGGTGGCCGAGAGGTCCACGAGCACCCCGGCCCGGCGCACCTCCCGACCGGCGGGGTCGAGCGTGAGCGAGCCGACACGGAGCAGCCCAGCCGGGTCCTCCGGCCCGGTACGGCGCAGGATCGCCACGACTCGCAGGACGAGCTCGTCGATGCTGAAGGGTTTGGTCAGGTAGTCGTCCCCGCCGGTGGCGAAGCCGCGGATGCGGTCCCTCGTGTGCTCACGCGCCGTGAGGAACAGGACCGGCGTGATGGACCCGCGTTCACGCAGGTGACGACACACCTCGAAGCCATCGAGACCGGGGAGCATGACGTCGAGAACGATGAGGTCGACCGGCGCGGACGTCGCGAGCTCCAACCCGTCGCGCCCGTTGACGACCTGCGTGACGGAGTGCCCCTGGAACCGCAGCGCCGTGGACACGACGTCGCTGATCGAGGGGTCGTCCTCGATGACGAGGATCCGTCGCGGAGTCGTCGGGTTCGGTGAGGTGGGCATCGGTGCCATCCAAGGTCCGGAAACTGTGGTGACGCTGTGGACCGCGCCACAGGGCGGCCACGGCAGCGACTTCTAGGTTATGAGCATGACCCACGCATCCCCTGTCGTCGGCGGCACCCTCCGCTCGCTGCGCCGTTCGCCGGTGCTCGTCCTGCCGCTCGTCGCCGCGTTCTTCCTGGCCTCCTGCGGCGCGGACGGGTCGGCCTCCGACACCGGTACGGGGGACGCGACCTCCACCTCGACCTCGACGGCCGGGCTCGACACCGGCCTGTTCCTCGACGGTGCGCTGGCCACGGATCCCACGACCGAGGACTGCACCCTGGGCGGTGGCGCCGAGACGACCTGCTACCGAGTCACGGTCGCGGGCTACCCGACCGACCACGAGGTGGGCCCGTTCTGCCCGGCGACGACCACGGACGGGGCCGACAAGGGCGGCATCTGGTTCGACGGCAAGAACCAGTACGACATCAGCGGTCAGTTCATCAAGGACCTCGCGACGACCTACAGCGACGACGTCTGGAAGATGTACGACGACCAGGGCAACGTCCTCGTCACCGAGACCAAGGCCCAGTTCGAGGCCGCCGCGCGCCCGGACGTCGACCCGGCCCTGAAGAACCACTGCGTCCAGGGCAAGCTCGAGTGGCTCGACGGTGGGAAGGCCATCACCTCCGAGGTGCTCATCCCCACCACCCCGGTGGCAGCGGGCTCGACCTCGGAGTCCCGCGGCATCCTCGGGGTCACCCTCGACGGGGTGCGGATCGACGCGTCCGCACCGGTCGACGCCATCCTCGGCGCCTACACGATCGCTGCCTTCGATGACTGCGGTGGGCACTTCAACCCGACCGAGGGCTACCACCTGCACGGCGCGGTCGGTTGCTCCGAGGTCGGCGGGGCCGCCGACGGCGAGACCCCCCAGTTCGGGTACGCCCTGGATGGGTATGCGGTCAACAGCCCGTTCGCGACGGACGCCGAGGAGGAGGCGGCCGGACTGGACAAGTGCAACGGTCACACCACGGATGCGCTCGGCTACCACTACCACGCCAACCAGGCCAAGAAGAACCTCGTCATCCCGTGCTTCACGGGTCAGACCGCCGAGTCCGAGGACGCGGGCGGGGGCCCACCCGCCGGGGGCGGCGCGCCGAACGCCGGCTGACGCGCCGCGGCGTGTCCCGTGATCCTGCAGCCCGACCGAGGAGTGGCCATGCCGTCCCGAGCCCGACACCTGTTCGTCGCCGTGGCGGCGACCGTGGCGCTAACCGCAGCCTGCACGACCTCGAGCACCTCAGGCTCGGGCGAGAGCACGGGCACCGCGAGCGCCGGGGGAAGCACCGACATCTCGTCCCTGTTCGCCGACGGCGCCCTCACCTCCGAAGCGACGACCGTGGACTGCACGCTGAGCAGCGGCACGACGACCACGTGCTACCAGCTCGAGGTGGCCAGCCTGGCCTCGACCATCGACACCACCGGGCCGTACTGCCCGGCGACCACGAGTGACGTCGGCGGCATCTGGGTATGGGACGGAGACAAGCCCGGGCTCTACGCCCTCGACGGTGACTTCTGGGACCTGATGAGCTCCCAGGGATACGAGTTCGCCGACAGCGACGGGGTCATCACGGTCACCGACCCGGCCGAAGGCGCGGCCTCGGCC
>CAWJTD010000004.1:0-6715 GCA_963845815.1 uncultured Actinomycetota bacterium | reverse complement strand
CGGGCTTCCCGACCAGAGCGTCAGTCGGCCCCGCCGTCGAGCCCACGCAGGCATACTCGGGCGGCTGCTACTTCGACGCGAGCAAGAACGGCACCGTCATCGACGGCAAGATCGTCGACTGTGCCAGCGCCGGTGGAGTCCGATTCGCCGCGGACGCGACGGGCATCGTGTTCCGCAACAGCGTCATCAAGGGCATGATGTTCACCGCCGGCAACACCCCGGGCGACCCGGGTGCCGAGAACGCGAACCGAGCGCCGGTCTTCACTGTCGAGGACTCCCGGATCATCCAGACCTCGACTGCCGACTCGCAGGACCGGGCGATCTGTTGTGCGCACTACGTGGTGAAGCGTTCGTTGATCGAGGGCACCCACTCCGGCCTGGCGGTGCACAACAACGCGACGCTGATCGGCAACTACGTCACGACGAACGGCACCGACTCCCACTCCTCGGGGATGCGGGTGCTGAAGAACGCCACGATCAGGGGCAACACCGTCGTCTGCAAGCCGGTCACCCCTGGCAATGACGGCGGCTGCTCGGCGGCTGCGGTGTTCTACCGTGAGGCACTGAGCGGTGCGTCCGCTGCGGCGTACAACCTGACGATCGAGGGCAACTACTTCAAGCGCGGCGTGACCTCGAGCGGTGCCGCGGGTGGCCCGTGGAACGCCACCCGGTTTGCCGGGTGCAACACGAACGACGACTGCGTGAACATCACGTTCACCGGCAACCAGTTCGACCGGGGCTGGATGACAGACGGGGACGAGTTCCCCAACGACGCCGGTGACGTGTGGTCCGGCAACTACTGGACCGACGGTGCACCCGCGCTGTCCGGCCAGTCCCGCTAGGGAGGGATCGGGCCGGGCCCGCTCCACGCCTGGCCCTCCACGAGTGAGGCGCTGACCTGCGGCACGGAGGGCTCCGCAGGTCAGCGCGTCACCCAGCCAGGGCTGCCTCGGCCCAGACGTTCCGGCCGGTGTCGGGATTGAAAAGCTGCGTCGGCTGTGCCCCGAGCCAGGGGGCGCTCGGCCCGCACACGGTCGTTAAGTCGAGCGCAAGTCATCCGCAAGCAGGTGGGTGTCGACTGTCGTCATGCCCCAGATCGGGGCGTTCCAGAAGGCAACGACAGGAGCAGCTGCCATGACGAACTTCCGCACCTCTCGCTCGGCCGGTCGCCCCGGCGAGATCCGGCCCCACGTCCTGCGTCGCGACGGGATCCTCGAGGCCCCGAGCGACATCCCGCGCCGCGGTCGCTACCAGATGGCGCTGGCGGCGGGATGGAGGCCTCTCGCGTGAGCGGGCCCCGAAGACTCGGGCAAGGATCGCCCGGTTCCCCATGACAAGGGGAACCGGGCGATCGTCATTTGCCTCCCAGTGCCGTGCCGGGATCACGGAGCCGCCGCGCGGGCGCCGCGCGCGATCTGCTGGAGCCGGTCACGCCACAACCGGCTGCCGGTGCGGGCCAGGGCATCAAGGCCGACGGCTGCGGCTGCCGCCGCCCGGTCCGGGTGACCGGTGGCGGCTTCGACCTCGGCCAGCATCGCGTAGACGATCGGATCGTGCATCCGGGTGCCGGTGGCGCGATAGCCCTCCGTCGCGGCCCGTGCCATCTCGACCGCGCCGTCGGCAGCAGCAGCGCCGGCGACTGCATCTCCCCAGCTCTCGTTGAGGGCAGCGAAGTGCTCCAGGAGGTTGGCGCCGGCGAGTCGCCCCAGCCGGCGACCCTCGATGCCGTCCTCGCGGGCTTTCACGGGTTCGTCGAACGCGGCGTACATCATGCCGCGAGTCGCGAGCGCGTCGCTCTCGTCCGCGGGTCCCGACAGGTGGGCCCGGCGCACCATCTCGTCGGCGACGATCATGGCGTCACTCTGGCGCCCGGCCTCGGCGAGCGCGTGGCAGAGGAACATCCGGATGCGCACGGCCGGGTCTCCGAAGGACATCACGAGCAGTCCGACCCCGGCTCCCTCGGCGAGCCGGAGGGCATGCGCGAGCTCGTCGACCGCGGGCTCGGCCTCACCCAGGCACCACAGCACCGACCCGCGGGCCAGCCGTCCCAGCAGGGCGAAGCGATCGCTCGTCTCCGCGTTCCCAGCAGCGGCCGAGTGAGTCAGGATGACGTCCGCCAGCTGTTGCACGGCGGCGAAGTCGCCGGCCATCAGGAGCCAGAGGTAGCGTCGGTAGACGGCGGCGAACACGTCAGGTCCAGGGTCCACCCGCAGTGCCAGATCGAGGGCACGTTCCAGCGCTGCCTCGGCATCGGGTGCTGCGAAACCGAGCCGGGTCATGAGGACCGTCCCGCGCCGTGCCTGCAACGCCAGCTCGAGGCCGTCGCGCCGGGCGCCGTCGGGTAGCCGGTCGAGCATGGTCATCGCTCGCTCGATGAGCTCCTCGGCGTGGTCGAACACCAGCTGCGTCATCGCCCGGTCCACCGCGTCGAGGGTCGCGGACAGGACGAGTCCAGGCTCGACGAGGTCGCCTCCTGCCATGAGCTGGTGGGCCAGGTCGTCGACGTCCACCCCGGGTCGCCCGGACATCGCCGTGCCGACGGCTGCATGGAGCCGCATCCGGGCGCGGGCGCCCAGCTGGGCGTACAGCGCCTCCCGGATCAGGGCGTGCTGGAAGTGGAGGACAGGCACCTGGGAGCCGATCTCGGTGGCGAGCCCCGACAGCACCGCGGCCGCCAGCCCGCTGTCGACGTCCTCGGGGGGCAGGCCCGCGACGGCCTCGAGCAGTCCGAGCTCGCAGTCCCTCCCGACCACGGCCGCGACGTCGAGCAGCCGCCGTGCCTCCACCGGGAGTCGGCTCAGTCGGTGGTTGAGGACGTCGTGGACGGTTCCGGGAATCTCGCTCCACGCGAGCCGCGGGTCGCTGGAGTCACGCACGAGTCGGGCGAGCTCCTGCAGGAAGAACGGGTTGCCCGCGGTGCGTTCGGCGGCCTGTGCGGCCATGCCCTCGTCGGGCTGCCAGCCGAGCCGGTCGGCGAGCAGCTCGCGGGACGTCTCGTTGCTCAGCCCGGTCAACCGGATGCGTTCGGTGACCGGCGTACGCGCGAGCCTCGCCAGCATGGCACCGAACGCGCCAGCCGGCGCGGTGTCCTCGGCGCGGTAGGTGCACAGAAGCATCAGCGGCACGTCATGGGCATGCTCGGCGACTGCCGACAGCAGGGCCAGGCTGGCCTCGTCCGCCCAGTGCAGGTCCTCCACGATGACGAGCAGGGGTCCGGACGTGCGGGCCTCGTCGACAAGGACGCCGGCCACCGCCTCGTGCAACGCGGCCTGGGTCAGGCTCGCGCCGTCGGCCGACGCGAGGACATCCCCCATCACGACGCCGACCGCACCATCGCGAGGAACGCCCGGGAGGTTGCGGAAGACCTGCCCCCACGGCCAGTACGGCGCGCTGTCGCTGGTCTCGTCCGTCTGACCGACGGCCACCACCGTGCCGGAGGACCGAGCGCGCACGGCGAGCTCTTGAACCAGTCGGGTCTTGCCGATCCCGGCCTCTCCCGACAGCACCCACACCCCGCCGTGGCCCTCCGCGGTCCGGCGTACGGCCCCCTCGAGGGCAGCCATCTCGGCCTCTCGGCCCAGCAACAGGCGATCTCCGGCCGGCTGGGTCCGTCCTCTCGCACCCGTCCGGGTGGGGCTGGCGCTGTCCGTGACCGTCGGGACCTGCGCCGGAGACCAGTCGAGGCTCGGGTCCTGCTGCAGGAGCTGGGCGTGCAGGCGGCGTAGCGCAGGCCCGGGGTCCACCCCCACCTGGTCGGAGAGCTGCTCGCGGAGCGCCTGGTAGGCGGCCAGCGCGTCCGTCTGACGACCGCTGCGGTAGAGCGCCAGCAGGCGCAGGGCATGCAGGCTCTCGCGCAGCGGCTGGCTGACGAGCAGGTGCTCGGCCGCAGTGGCCGCATCCGGCGCGCGGCCCACACCGAGCAGGGCCTCCACCCGCGTCTCCCGGGCACGCAGCACGAGGTCTCCGAGTCGCTGCGCCTCGGCGGCAGCCACCGGGCCGAGTGCGTCGACGACGTCGACCAGCGGGTCTCCCGTGACCAGGGCAAGCCCTTCGTCGAGCAGCTCGAGGGCGGCGCCGGGATCGTTCGTCACCTTGGCGCGAGCGGCCTCGGCCAGTCGCGTGAGGCGCCAGGCGTCGAGGGCGCCCTCCGGCAGCTCGAGCAGGTACCCCGGCGCGCGACGCCGGATCCGCACCGGCGGCAGCACGGTCGTGTCCTTGCCGACGGTGTCGCCGAGGGCGCGCCGAAGGCGGGACACGCACACCTGCAGCGACGCCAGTGCGGACTCGGGTGGCGATTGCCCCCACATCTCGGTGAGCAGCCGATCGACGGACACGACCCGCCCGGCATCAGCCGCCAACAGCCCCAGCAGCCCGCGCTGCAGCGGTGAGGAGATGCCGCACGGTCGGCCCCCGACCGTGGCTGCGACAGGACCGAGGACCCGGACGAGAGTGGTCTCCGGCGCAGGTGCCGTCACGTCTCCAGGCGTCACGAGGAGCTCCGTTCAGGATGCAGAGGTTCACCCTAGGGTCACCCCCGGCCCCGGAGGAAGGGACGCGAACGTCGTCAGACCGGGCGGTTGCTGCGGAAGACGCCGGTCGGGTCGGTCGTGGCCTTGATCTGGCGCAGGCGGGCGCGAGCAGGTGCGGTGAAGGTCGAGCCGAGGTCGGACTCCGCGCCCAGGAAGTTGAAGAACGTCCGCCCGCTCCGCTGCTCGCCCAAGGCGGTACGCACCCTGCCGAACGCCGCCTCGATCGCCTCCGGCATGCCCGGTGCCACCGGGACCCCGAGGCAGAACACGTTGTACTCCTCCCTGAGGCCGCCGTTGGGTCCGTCCTCAGCCGTCGCCCTGGCGAGGGCACCGCCGAGGTGCCGGATCTGCACGACCGCCAGGGGGAGGTCCGCGTCGGCTCCCGCGACGTCGACGAGCCGGTCCACCGTGTCGTCGTCCAGGGTGCGGAGCAGCTCGGAGTACTCCTTCGTCGGCATCGGCTCGACAGGTTCGGCAGCGATCCCACCGAGCTCGGACAACGGGACCACGCCGATGGTGTCCATCACCAGAGCGGGCAGCTGACGCAGCCGGCTGAGCAACCTGTTGGCCTCCGTCTCCGAGCCGAGGAAGGTCACGTCCACGGAGACGAAGGCGCGACCCCGCAGGAGCTCGGGGAGCTCCGGCATCGGCGGGAACCGGAACAGGTGTGCCCACAGGGTGAGCTCGTCGGGTGCGTCTGCCGTGATCTGGCGGAACGCGCGCATCACCGGGCGGGCCATCTCCAGCGGCCACAGCATCCGGCCTCCGATGATCGGGCCGACGTCGTCCAGCATGAGCTCGACGGCGAGGACGACTCCGAAGTCGCCTCCGCCCCCACACATCGCCCAGAACAGGTCCGGGTCACTCGCGGGCGAGATACGTCGCCGGGCCCCTTGGGCGTCGACGATCTCGAAGGCGGCGGCGCTGTGCGCGGTCAGCCCGCGTGCACGGCTGAACCAGCTGAGCCCGCCGCCGAGGGTGAACCCCACGACGCTCGGGTCCGGGCTGCTGCCGGCCAGCGCGGTCAGCCCGGTGGGCTCCAGCGCGGCGAGAAGGGTGCCCCACTTGACCCCGGCACCGACCCGGGCCACGCGTCGCTCGACGTCGATGGTGATGTCCTGGAGCGCCCCGGTGCGCAGCAGGACGGTGCCGGTGAGGGCGGTGGTCGCGCCGTGACCGACCGGCTGGGTGGAGACGCTGAGGCCGTGCCGGGCGGCGTACGTGACGGTGGCGACCACGTCCTCCGGGTCCTGCACGGTGACCACGGCGGCCGGGTGCTGGTCGACGCTGAGCGTCCAGCCCAGGCGGGCTCGGCCCCAACCCGGGCTCTCCGGCAGGAGGACCCGACCGGGGAGGAGAGCCTGCAGCCCGCGCAGCGCGTCGCTGGGGTCGTGGTGGGTCGTCAGGGTGGGGGATGGTGACGTGTCGAGGTCGGTCATGACGGGTTCCTTTCGGTGAACACGTTCAGGGGACGGGAAGGACTGCGAGCGAGTCAGCAGTCGACGGAGGGGTTCCAGGGCGCGAAGACACCGGCGGGGTTGCTGTCGTAGAGCCAGACGTGCAGGTCGTAGTGGACCGGCATCATCGGGTCGTGGCCGGGCATCGGACCGTTGAAGGGCTGGCCGAAGAGCGTCGGACGGTCTGCGTCGGTGGTGACGTCCTGGTCCGCGTCCGCCTGGAACCACTCCGCGCCGAGCAGCCTCATGGTGCCGTTGCTGGTCGGTGCGTAGAGCAGGACTGCCGGCTTGGTGGCGTCCAGTGCCTGTGCGGCGCGGACGGGGTTCAGGTAGTGCACGCCCATCCCGCCCTCGTCGGAGACCGTGCACTCCGAGACGGGGATGAAGCCGGCCGCCTCAGCGGCCGCCACGTCCTTGAAGACCGCGAGCGACTTCTTGAGGGCGGCGAGCTGCTTGCCTGCCCCGTCGCGGGAGTGGGTGGCCGATCCGCCGGGCGTTTCCGCCGTGTCGTGAGCCATGGCCGTGCCGCCCGCCAGGGCAGAGGTCGCCAGCACGGCGGCTCCGACGAGGGCCGCAGCAATCGGGCGGATGACGCCGGGACGAGTGGAGGTGTGGGTCGAGCGCTTCATGATGAGCTCCAGAAGGGTTGGTAGTGATCCGACTCCCGGACTCTGGCCGCGCTCGCTTGCCGCCACCTGTCCGACCACTTACCGCGGGCCAACTCGCGCA
>CAWJTD010000003.1:0-22925 GCA_963845815.1 uncultured Actinomycetota bacterium | reverse complement strand
ACAGTTCGCCGACGTGGCCTCCCTCGACCTGTTCCTCGACCTGCTCGCGACGACGCCGGACGCGACTCCCATCGAGGCGCCGAGCCATGCCGAGTTCACCGCGATGTTGGACGCGATCGGGCCGAGACGGAGCGGGCTGCATCGCTCGCGTAGGCGAGGGGGAGTCCGAGCGCGTGGCCGCCGGTCATCCTGAGTGCGCACAACAACGAGAAACTGTGCTCGTCATGACACCACCGTCTGCAACTCGTTGACATGTGACCAAATGGTCACCTATTGTTTGTTGCCGTGACCGACGACGATGCAGCCTTCAAGGCGCTGGCGGACCCGACCAGACGCCGCATCCTCGATCTCCTCCACGAGCAGAACGGCCTGTCCCTCTCCGACATCGAGGCCCGGATCGCCCGCCACGTCGAGATGACGCGATTCGGCGTCATGAAGCACATCAAGGTCCTGACCGAAGCCGGCCTCGTGACCACCCAGAAGAGCGGTCGCAACACCTTGCACCACATCAACGCGGTCCCGATCCGCCTGATCCACGACCGGTGGATCTCGAAGTACACCGAAGCCCATGTCGCGACACTCAGCGACCTGAAGTCCCGATTGGAGTCGTCATGACCGAAGCAGCGAACCAGTCCCCGCTGGTCTTCCAGATCTACATCCGGGCGACAGTCGAGCAGGTGTGGCAGGCGATCACGGAGACGGAGTTCCGGCGCCAGTACTTCTTCGGGTCGACCATCGAGTCCGACTTCAAGCGCGGCGCCCCGTTGACGTCGGTGAGCCCGACCGGCGAGCTGTGGGGCCAGGACATCGTGCTCGAGTGCGAGCCGCCGCACCTCCTCTCCCACACGTGGCGAAGCCTGTGGGACGAGGACGCCGCCGATGAGCCCGAGAGCCGAGTCACCTGGCGCGTGGAACCCCAGGACGGCGGCGTCAGCAAGCTCACCGTCACCCATGACCGCCTGGAGGCATCGCCCGCAACGACCCGCGGAGTCAGCGGCGGCTGGGCCTTCATCATCAGCGGACTCAAGAGCGTCCTCGAGACCGGCCAACCCATGACGACCAACACCAACTGAACCCGGGAAGGAAACGATCCACATGTCCTGGTACCTGTATCGACTCAACGCGCACCGCGCCGACTTCGCCCAGACCATGTCGGACGAGGAGATGGCCACGATGATGGCGCACGTCGAGTACTGGCGAACACCGATGGCAGAGGGCCGCGTCCTCATCTACTCCCCTGTCGCCGACCCCGAGCACAGTTGGGGCATGTGCATCGTGCAGGCCGAGTCCGAGGCCGAGCTCGAAGCGCTGCGCGACAACGACCCTGCCTACAAGGCCGACATCGGAACGATCGACTGGCTCATCCTCCCGATGCCCGTCGTCATCGACCTCCCTTCACACGTCTGACCCCACCACCCGAGAGGAACAGCACCATGTCCCACCACCCCGTTGCCTTCTTCGAGATCGTGAGCAACGACGCCCCGAAGCTGCAGTCCTTCTACACCGACCTGTTCGGCTGGAAGATCCAGAACGACGACGACGGTTTCGGCTTGGTCGACACCGGCGCCGGCGAGGACGCCGTCACCGGGGGCATCGGACCGTCGATCGCCCCCGGCGACACCGGCGTCAAGATCTACGTAAAGACCGATCGGCTCGACGAGACCATCGATCGCGCGCAGGAGCTCGGCTCGTCGGTGTACCTCCAGCCGATGGAGCTGCCTGACGGCTACGGCACCATCGCGGTGGTCAGCGACCCCGACGGCAACCCGGTCGGCCTCTGGTCCTGACCATCCTGGCAGGAGCGCAGCTCGCGTTCGTGCCCGCCGTGCAGCTGATCCTGTCGGTGCGCGGTCGTCCTGGCAATCCCGGAAGGACGTCGACGATGGTATCGCCGCATCGCGGGCACGACCGCTTGGGCTCGGTCTTCTCGATCACCGCTGACGCTCGAGCTCGAGCGTCCACGCGATTACCGTCGACGCCCGCCAGCGCAGGTGCTTGCCGACCCGGAAGCCAGCTGGGCCGTAGCCGCTAATGCGCCAGCAGTAGACGGTTTGCTTCGGGACGCCGAGGTAGTTGGCGACCTCGTCGATCGTCCATAGCTCACTAGCTTCGGCAGTTGCGCGGTGCTGACGGGCGGCACCCCGTGAGCTCGTGCGGGTCGCGCGATGCCTGGGTGCCTCTCCCCAGAGCGTCGGTTGCGCTGAACTGTCGGTGTCGTCTTTCATGGCGGGTTCTCCTCGGTTGTGTCTCGGCGCTAGCCGTCGTCCCTTGTCGACAGATGGGGAGAACGACCCGAGCGAGCGCCGATCGGTCACCTGCGGCGCCTCGGGCTTTGGTCGCGCCGCGCATTGGGAGCACGAGCGATGCCTCATCAGGTTTCTCGTCCGCTGAGACTCCGACCGATAGTGCATGGGGTGCGAGGTAGTTGGGGGTCTGGGAGCCGGCGCGATGCGAGACGGAACTTGCAGACGAACTCGCTCGTGTCGGTCTCGGGAACCGAGACTCGGTTGGCGATAAGGCGCCAATGACTGCCCGGATCTGCCGAGGAGCGTGCGGTAGAATCAGGCCAATCGACACGGCAACGCCGTAGGTAGTTCTGCGGGCGTGCGCGCCCTTCAGAGTGGCCTAGTTGCTATCGACTACCCGCCTTGCTGAGCGCATAGTGGGTGGCATGGCAAAGTCACTGAGTTGTCATCTCGGCTTCCACAGGTGGCGCAAGACAGTCAGGGACGACGGCGAACGGGTCACCGCCTGTGTGCGTTGCGGCAAGGAGACCCCTGACGACTACCACCCACCGGGCTCGGGAGCGTCGGTCGGATAGAGCGCTCAAGGCGGCGAACGCCGCAGACAGGCTAAGAACTCCGGGCATCCGGTGAAGCCGCCACCCAAGCATCCGCTCGTGCCGGGATTCGTGAACTCGCCGGCGCTTGCGACGCTGGACGCTGCTCAGACCAGGTTGTATGCCTTGCGGAAGAGCAACGCAGCCGTCCGTGTAGAGATCCAGGTTCTTCAAGGTCTGACCGGAGATCTAGTGGCCATGCGTGCGAGCAGTCGCGTGTTCAGCCGAGAGCCACTCGGCCATGGCATCCAGCCACTCCACGAGAGCCTCCGCAGTGGAGCGATCGATGTTCGGCGGTGACGGAAAGGGAGCGTCCATGCGCCCACAATCTCAGGTCGCGGCCCGGAGCGGGCCAAGCTCCGCATCTGCGCTGACAGTGCGCGGAACTGCCGATGTGTGCGATCCGCTCTAGCCTGTCTCCACTGGAGCGGTTTCCGGACGGTGAGCGCCGCAGCCGAAGGGGGACGTATGGGGAACGTGACGGCCCACGCTGCTGTATTGGCGGTGGGCAGGCCGGACTTCGACCCCATGGGACGTCTACGGGGCTGGGAAAGCTCTCCGTACTGGACTATCGGTTTCTCAGGCACCACGGACAGCGGCACGGCTGCCTCATGGGAGCGTCTGGCCCTAGCCGTTGGCAAGGCGTCGTCCCAGTTCATGAACATCGATGAGGGCGGGAACTACGTCCCCGACGATGAACTGGGCCTCGGCGCATTCACCCCCAGCTATGTGTCAGATCCGAACCTCAAGCCTTCAGGCGTGTCAGTCTCTGCCGATACGGGGGGATATCTGACGGTGGCGATGGGCAAGGCAATGCTGCGTGCGATGGTCGAGGAACTTGCCAGGCTTCCTCTCGACACGCACATCTCGCACTACCAGCAAGACTCCGCCGAGGTCAGATGGCGGACTCCCCATCTGCCGTCAGGCGAGCCGACGGTCATTGCGCGTGCCGTGCGATGCGTCGTCGACGACAGGACCCCCAACGTGATCACCGAGTACCTCGATGTTCAAGGCGGCTGGACCCGGTCGTTTGTCGACGCCCGAGTATTCGAGCGAGATGAGCGCGGAACGTATGGCGAGACGTGGGACCTTGCTAGACGCCTCACGCTGTCCATGTTCATGGACCAATGACGTTTGGGGCTCCCGACGAACGCACTCACCTGCCGCTGATGGTGCGCGGAGATGCCGATGAGCGATGTCAGCGCTCGGGGCAAAATAGTTCGAGCTGGATGTTGTCCTTGTCTCGGAAGGACACCATCGCTGCCCGAGAGTAGTCAGGCGTCTTGATCCCGGAGTGGGGCACAAGTTGCGCATCCAGGTGTCGGGCCCAGGACGCCAGGTCATCGAACGTCGATACGACGAACTCCAGATGGTCGAGTCCAAGCGAATGCTCATCGAAAGGGTTGACCGCGCCAGCGTCCGGCGCGAGCAAGCACAATGTGAGGCCGGACCGGGGTTCGGCTAGCACGATCTGCTTGAGCGTCCCAGCCTCGTCGTTGTAGCGGCTGATCTCGGTCAGGCATAGGACCCGCGAGTACCAGTCGGCACTTGCCATGACGTCACTGACACGCAAGACCGGGATGAACAGACCGGCGAGAGAAGGCACGTCCCGAGGGTAGAGCGCGACCAACAGGCATCAGCACCGAGCAGCGTCCGCATCTGCCGCTGACAGCGCGCGGAACTGCCGATGTACGCACGGCGCGGGCTACGGGGTCAAGGCACCTGACAAAAGCGTGCGCGCTTGTAGGTCAGAGACGTGGACGTGGGAATCCGCGCGGTGCCACAACAACCGCAGGAGCGTCTCAGCCTTGTCTCGCAGCAGGATCGACTCGCCGTCGCCGAGGACGGCGTCGCCGGACACATCCGTGCCAACCATGTGGATGGCTCGCGACAGGGGCCGAACGCGCCCGAGTCTCACCTGCCGTGGGTAGATCACGTCCCGAACTTCGAGGACTCCATCCCATGCGATGAAGGGGTCCATCGGTCGAGGCTGACCGACCGCATTGTCGGCGTCCCATGCGTGCATCACGGTCTCGTGAACCTGACGCCTCATCCAGAACTGCGCGGTGGGGTCTCGGTCGTCGAGGGTCCACGCGGGCGCGTCCGTCGCTGTCGAGGTCAACACTTCGACCAGGTGGGAAGCGTGTCGGCGGTACCACTCAGTCAGCCCCGAGCGCCCTTCGTCGGCGGGCGGTTCCGGACGGAGGTTGGGGTTGCCTTCGACTACCGCATGAGTTGCCCATTGATGGACACCGCCCAGGTGCACGACAAGGTCTCGCAAAGACCAACCTGGACAAGAAGGAACCAGTGCGTCGAGTTCGGCATCCCGAACGACGTCGCCGAATCGCTCGGTGTGCGTCCGCAGTAGCGGCAACCAGTCAGGCGATTCGCTCGTCACTCGCTCTTCCCGTCCGCAGAACTACCCATGCCGTGCACGAAGGAACATAGTCGGCAAGCATCCGGACATGCCGCGTTGAGGGCGGCTGCCGCGTGGCTGCCGCGATCTGCATCGTCGGCTCTCCGGCAGCGTGCGTCGTCGCAGCTGTCGTCGTCGGAGCTGCGGGGGGAATCTGTTCCGGTTCAAAGCGACTGCGCGTACGTTGGTTCCCAACCGCAGGAGGAGCAACATGCGTGGCATGAGGAACTGGACGAGGCTCGAGAAGGTCGTTGTCGGCGTCATCATCTTGAGCCTCTTCGCTTTCGTAGGTTCTCAGATCGGCGATGATGGCTCCCTGACCGCGTTCCTGGTGTACCTGGCCTTCACGCTGGGCATCAGCGGTATCGCAGCACTCACTGCGCACCTGTTCCAGACGCGAGATGAAAGCTCTGGTGCACGACCGACTCGCACCCGAATGACCCGGACGCAGCTCGCCATCCTCGCGGGCGTCGGGTTCTGGGCGATCTACGCGGCGGTGGATGTGTCCAGAGGTGACACCTTCGTCTGGGTTGCATTCGTGGCCGAGTTCGTCATGGGCCTCATCGTCGTCAACATCGTGGTGCTGGCCGCTATCGGGCTCAGCCGACTGCGACACTCCAGTACGGAATAGATCCGCCTCATTGGGCGCCCCATCTCTTCGGAGGTGGGGCGCTCTGGCCTTCAGCGGCTAGAACCCACCGAACCGGTCCAGGCGCGAGGTGCGGAGCCTCGGGCCGTCCTTTGCGTCGAGAGGTGCTCGTGGGGAAGGTCCTTTCCCGCCGTCTGCTGGCGGACGTTGGAGGCAGCGAGTGAATGGCCTCCCGCGCCACGGCCTCGCCCGGGACGTCAGAGGTGAATCCAGTGGCGACGAACCAGACCATGCTCATCGTCGACTGTCTTGCCTAGGACACCGCCACATCGCTCGATGGTCTTGATCGAGGCCGCGTTGCTGTCCATGCACACGAGGAGCACGCGCTCCAGTCCTGCCTCCTTGGCCTGACGCAGTACCTGCTCAAGTGCCCACGTAGCGCGGCCGCGACCACGGGCTGACGGACGGACGCCATAACCGATGTGCCCCGTACGAAGCACATGGTCGTTCGTGAAGGGTCGCAGCATGATGCCTCCGAGCACGACCTCCTGCTCGACAATCCACCACAGCCGACCCGGACGAGAGCGGAGCCTGTCCACCCAGGCAGCGAAGCCTGCAGCACTCTCAACGTCATCGCATGGCCCGATGCCGAAGCCGTCGTCCGACTCTCGGCTACTAGGAGACTTCCCGCAGGATCGGTGTCTGGCCAGACTCTGATCTAGGTGATCGGCGGGACGCTCTCTTATCGGCTGCCCACCATCTGAGGTGTGGCTCTCATCTGGACTGCGACCTGCCGGTCACCGTGACGAGGAGTGGCTCCAGAGGGGTTTGCCCAGCTCGCAGTAGCAATGCCCACCTCGTCGTCCTACTGGTTCCTGGCCACAGACGAGGTGAAGCAGATGAGTAAGAAGAAGGGCGTGATCATCGGGGTCGATCCCCACAAGATGTCGGTGACGATCGAGGTCGTCGACACCCGCGAGCAGCTCCTCGGCACCGGTCGGTTCGACACCACCAACACCGGTTACGCCGAGATGAGGCGGTATGTGAAGCAGTGGCCTGAGCGCCTCTGGGCTGTCGAGGGAGCCAACGGTGTCGGCCGTCCGCTGGCCCAACGTCTGGTCGCCGCCGGCGAACACGTCGTCGACGTGCCGGCCAAGCTCGCGGCGCGGGTGCGGCTCTTCGACACCGGACACAACCGCAAGACCGACGCGCTGGATGCTCACTCCATCGCTGCGGTCGCAGTCCGCACCGAGGGGTTGCGGGTGGTGGCCGATGACGGTGAGCTCGAGGCGTTGCGGATGCTCACCGACCGCCGTGACGAGCTCGCCCACCAACGGGTCCAGACCGTCAACCGGCTGCAACGCCTCCTGAGCGAACTGCTGCCTGGCCAGCGCAAACGCGACCTGTCCGCCACCCAGGCCAAGGCCATGCTCGCCACCGTGCGCCCGCGTGACATCGCCGGCAAGACCCGCCGCCGGATGGCCACCGAGGAGATCGCCGACCTGGTCGCCCTGGACGCGAAGCTGAAGAAGATCAAGGCCGAACTGAAGGCCGCAGTCGTCGAACGCGGTTCGACGTTGATGGACCTCTACGGCGTCGGCCCAGCCGGCGCGGCCCGGACCCTGGCCGACGTCGGCGACATCGCCCGGTTCGCGGACCGCAACCGGTTCGCGTCCTGGACCGGCACCGCACCCCTGGACGCCTCCTCGGGTGAGCAGAACCGCCACCGCTTGTCGCGGGCGGGGAACCGGCGCATGAACCACGTCCTGCACGTCGCCGCGGTCGTGCAGATCCGCCACGACACCGAAGGCCGCGCCTACTACCGCCGCAAGCTCGACGCGGGCAAGACCCCGATGGAAGCACTGCGGTGTCTGAAGCGACGTCTGTCCGACGTCGTCTACCGCCAGCTCGTCGCCGACGCCCAACAGCGGGATGGAGCGGGTCCGGGAGGGCACTACGGGGCGACACTTCAATCCAGCGCGGCCGACTCACACCCGCTCATCGACACTTCGGATCAGCCACTTCCCGGACCCGCGAAGCCGACGCTACGCCGACGACCAGCCGGTCGGAAGACCCTCACTCCAACCGCTTCTTGACACAGAGGGGTACCAGATCCGAGCACGCGCCGCGGCAGCTGAGTGCACCGGGGCGGGCTCGACGAATCGGCGCCGAGCACCCGTCATCTCGCCGTAGTAGACGCACCGGCCGAGGCGCACTTCTGACCCCATGTACTCAGGATGTAACAAGCCAACGCCCAAAACGTGCGAAACGCCGCCGAATGACCAAAAGGTCGATCGGCGGCGTTCCTGCAGGTCAGAGACGGTTTCCTTCGGTCAGTAGCCGATGTCAGAGACCACCTCGATGGATCTCAATCAGATGTCGTAGTAGAGCTCGAACTCGTGCGGGTGCGGGCGCAGCTGCACCGGCAGGATCTCCTGGGTGCGCTTGTAGTCGATCCAGGTCTCGATCAGGTCGGGCGTGAAGACGTTGCCGACCGTGAGGAACTCGTGGTCCCTCTCCAGGTTGTCCATCACCGCGTTGAGCGACGTGGGGACCTGGTCGATGTCGGCCATCTCGTCCGGCGGCAGCTCGTAGATGTCCTTGTCGATCGGAGCCGGCGGCTCGATCTTGTTCTGGATGCCGTCGATCCCGGCCAGCAGCAGCGCCGAGAAGGCGAGGTAGGGGTTGGCCGACGGGTCGGGGCAACGGAACTCGATGCGCTTGGCCTTGGGGTTCGCGCCGGTGATCGGGATGCGCACGCACGCCGAGCGGTTGCGCTGGGAGTAGACCAGCGAGATCGGGGCCTCGAAGCCGGGCACCAGGCGGTGGTAGGAGTTCACCGTCGGGTTCGTGAAGGCCAGCAGCGACGGAGCGTGCTTGAGGATGCCGCCGATGTAGTGGCGCGCCATGTCGGAGAGCCCGGCGTAGCCGGTCTCGTCGTAGAACAGCGCCTCGCCGTCCTTCCAGATCGACTGGTGCACGTGCATGCCGGAGCCGTTGTCACCGAAGATCGGCTTCGGCATGAAGGTCGCGGTCTTGTTGTTGCGCCAGGCGACGTTCTTGACGATGTACTTGAACTTCATGACGTCGTCGGCGGCCTTGAGCAGCTCGTCGAACTTGTAGTTGATCTCGGCCTGGCCGGCGGTGGACGCTTCCAGAACCCATCCAGGACGT
Organism: uncultured Actinomycetota bacterium; assembly: GCA_963845815.1. Taxonomy (GTDB): domain Bacteria; phylum Actinomycetota; class Actinomycetes; order Actinomycetales; family Dermatophilaceae; genus Lapillicoccus. Next base: position 13,907 of record CAWJTD010000003.1, on the reverse strand, counting down.
CAGCGAGGTCCCGGAGGGGTCCTCGCAGGCGGCATGCTCGCCTGGGCATTGATCGACTCGCCATGGAGCACCATGCTCGACCGGGACAAGTTCGCAGAGGTGCTCGACGGCGTACGGCGGCTGCGGCCGGCGAGAATCTTTTTGTCGCACCTGCCGGCGGCCGACGGTGCCTGCCTCGACCTGTTCCTCGATCTGCTCGCGAGGACGCCGGACGCGACGCCCATCGAGGCGCCGAGCCACGCCGAGTTCGCCGGGATGCTTGACATGATGCAGGCCGAGATGGAGCGGGCGGCGGCGCTCGCGTAGGCGAGACGATGGCCGAGCGGGTGGCAGCCGGTCATCGAGACCCGCAGGAGCAGATGTCGTCGTTGTGGCGAGGGCGCTCCCGCTGATGCCTAGGATTGCGGCCGTGCCCCCTAACGAACCAGCTCTCTCCGACCCGGAGACCGTCGACATCGCCATGGTCGTGACGGAGGTCTTCGGATTCACCGTCTCGACACGCTGCCGGCTGTCTGCGGACCCCCTGGAGTTTCGGCGACGCCAAAGCGAGCTGGTCGCCCACCTGCGCGCACACACGCCCCTCATGGCTGTCGTGCCCGAGAGCTACTGCGAGTCAGCCAGTGCCGATCGCCAGTCCGAGCAGGTGGCGATGCGGACCTGGTCGGACGAGTCGGTCGGTGTGACCCGCTACCCCGCTGGACTCGTCAGGATCATCGTGCCAACCGCCGAAGAGCGAGCCGGGTGGCGGCTGGACCGCCGGGTCGTCACCATGTTCCGCGACGGGACCTCCGTGGTCAGAGCCGACTGGCACCGGGGAGCCGCGACGCAGGGGGACGTGCCGGGCCACGTGGCAGCTCTCGGGACGCGCGCGGTGTCCTCCAGGGACGCCACCGAGCTCATGGTGGAGCTCGATGCGGTGTTGGCGGAGGCGATGACAGCGACCTCGATGCCTTACCTGAGGCTGGGATCGGTGGCCGTCGTAGGGCGACATCGTCTGGTGCGGATCGGAACGGAGCCTAGCGACGCCTTTCTGGACAAGGCCCGCCACCAGATCGCGCTCGTGGGGCGCGACGACGACTTCATCGACCTCAGCGCCCGCTCCGACCTTTTCCTGCATGCGGGCAACGGCGTCTCGTTGGAGATCGGCCGGGACGCGACCTCGTCACCGTCACGACTGCTCGGCCCCCTCACGGAGTACGAGCACTGGATCAGCGTGGCATGCCGCACGGATGACGAGCTCGCCGAGGAGTTCCGGTTTCTGAGTAGCCTCACCCGGCCGCATCAGGGACCGGTCGGCACTACGTGGGAGCGAGCCCAGTTGGCCCTGTTCGACCATCAGGACGTTCTCAACGCCATGAGCCCCGAGCACTCGGCCGCTTGGCGGGGATACATGGCCACGTGGAGGCTCGCAGATCTCGAGGACGAGATCCGATTGAAGCTGGACGCTGTACGCGACCGCGACCGTGAGCTGCGTGAAAAGATGTCGAATCAGATCGCCACGCGAACCGATCGGACGATCACCTTTCTGACCACACTCACCTTGGTCAGCATCGTCACCGGGGTCGCGACGTACCTGATCAACGAGCCCCGGCCCGGGGTTGGGTGGCGGCTGGTGCTGGTGGCACTGACAGTCGTCGTGGCCACCGTGATCTATCAGCGCAGCGCCTACCCTGGTCGGCTGCAGCAGGCCATCGTGCGCCCGATGCGCCTCGCCCGGACCGGAAGCCGTGGGGCAATTCGACGCCCGAGGACGGGGGCCGGGGCTGTACCGGCCCCAGTCGGCACCGGCGAGCACTAGGCACCAGCCTCGCACCCTCGGCATCATGGCGGCGGCGCTGTTGCCGATGGCTGACAGTAGGACGTGATCAGTTTCTGTACAGGGACTTCGCAAAACGCACCGATCACATGACTTCCGTTGTAATCTGCCGCTGCGCCGGACGCTGCTGCTGGGGAAGCAGTTTGCCTCGCATCACACAGGCACGCACGGGGGGAACCTGATGAGGTTCATGCTGGTCATCGCGCTCGCGCTGAGTCTGGTTGCGTGCAGCGACACTGACGGCGAGGCGCCGTCTCGACCCGGCGCCGGGTCCGCAGTGTCGGCCGCGGCCGGAGTGCAGGTCGCCTACGAGGACTACTGGGTGCAGTTGGTGGATGCGCTCGACCCGCCTGACCCCCGGCATCGGGCGCTGTTCGGGCGTGTGGCCGGCAGTCGAGCGGCAGGCCGCGAAGCATCTGATCGCGCTCCGCAAGAGCGCTGGAGAGCTGGTGCGCGGCACCTATGAGCACGACATCGCGATGGATGACCACGATGCGACCCACGCCCAGCTGACCGACTGCCTCAGCCATCCGGACGAAGGTGTTCGCCGCGTCGTCGGGCGAGCGCATCCGGAAGGACGTCCCGGGGCCCTACCCCGTCACGGTCTCGCTCGAGAGCGAGGACGGGGTGTGGAAGGTCGTTGAGATCACCAGCTCGTCGCACGCTTGCCCGCGCCGGCCCGACGGAGCGTCCGCCACCTCCGACGAGATGCGAGGCCAGGACGAGGAAGGCTCGCGGTGACGACATCCGGTGCCCTCCGTCGCGGCCTGCTGCTTTTGTCGAGCCTGCTGCTGCTCGCTCCTGCGCAGCCCGCGCTCGCTGCGCTCGTGGGAGAGCCCTACATCGAGTTCGACTCGGCCCGGGTGATCTCGCCCGACGACGACGGCCAGGACGACAGCCTGGCGTACGGCTTCTGCACGTCCGAGGCCGGCCAGGTCTCCGCCGTCGTCACCGATGCGGCCGGGGTGGCCGTCCACCGCGTACCGGCGCGCCAGCTGGGAGCGGACGACTGCGGCTGGGACGAGTGGGACGGCACCCTAATCGACGGCACCACCGCCGCCCCTGACGGGGTCTACACGCTCACCGTGACGGGCCAGTACGGCTCCGAGAGCTTGTCACGGTCACGAGGGTTCACGGTGGACCGTACGCTGCCGGGGACGCTGACCGAGCCGACGACGGGCCCCCTGTCGGGCGACAGCGTGGACTTCGTTCTCACCCCGGCCCCCGCGCTCCCGGTCGACTCGGTCACCTTCACGCTGGGCGGTCGCAACGGCGTCGCCGCGTGCACGCGCCCCGGCTTGCTCGACGGCTCCGACTACCGGGCCGCGGTCCCCGTCGCCGGGTGCGGTGCGGGCAAGATAGCCGCGTGGGCCACCGTCACCTGGACCAACCAGTTCGGAGAGAGGCAGGTCTACCGGACGGCCACCGCCGACGTGACGAGGGCGGACGCCGAGACCGAGGCCGTCATCGCGACGCCCTCACGCTCCTTCAACCCGTCGGAGGACGAACTTCGGCTGGACTACTGCGCCGTCGACGTGGCGGGCAGCGCGGGGGTGGCCGGGGTCCTCGAGATCCTGGGCGCGGACGACGCGGTCGTGGCCACCGTCTGGCGCGGCCAGGTCATGCCCGTGCCGCTGTGCTCGGGCTGGTACGGCAGCACCAGCTCCGCGTGGTGGAACGGCCGCAACGATGGCTCGACCCCGGTGCCCGACGGCCTCTACACGGTGCGCCTGAGCGTGACGGACGCCGGCGGCACGGTGTCGCGCGCACGGCGACCGATCCGCATCGACCGGCGTTCGCCGGTCGCAGTCGTCCACCCCGCCCCCGGCGCGGTGCTCGACCGGGCCGAGGATCTCGTCGTTCGGCCGACCCCCGACCGCGAGGTCACCGAGGTCGACTGGTCACTGCGCAGCACAGACGGAGTCCAGACCTGCTGGGCGTCCGCCCAGCCCGACGACCAGGGTGACTGGGTCGTCCTGCCCGAGGACTCGAGCTGCAGCGAGAGGCCGTGGTTGGCGCGGGCCTCGATCGGCTGGGCCGACGAGTTCGGCTTCCAGCACTGGAGCCAGACCAGGTGGGTGGGAGCGCTCGAGGGCGTCGTGCTCACCGGTCGGCAGACGCTGAGCCCCGACGCCGACGGGCAGAACGAGTCGGCGGCCACCAAGGTGTGCGTCCCGGCCCCGGCGGTCGGCGCGCAGGTCTTCGGCACCGTCGTCGACCCCAGCGGCAACGTCGTGCGCCGCCTCAGCGACCTCACGCTCGACAGGGCCCACACGCCCGACGACCTCGCGTCCGGCAGCTGTCCGGAGATGGTGTGGGACGGCAAGGACGACGAGGGTGATGTCGTCGCCGACGCGGACCACGTGCTCCGGGTGGCCGTCACGATGGCCGGGGAGACGACGCGTCGCGCCGAGCGGGTGCTCGTGGTCGACCGGCGTGCACCGGTGACGGTGACCAGCCCGTCGCCCGGTGAGGCCGTGGGTTCCGACGACGCCGTCGAGGTGACCCCGGCCCCGGGTGTCGAGGTCGGCTACGTCGAGCTCTCGCTCCGTGACCTCGACTCGTCCGACACGTGCTGGACGACCGCCACCCGGACCTCGGACGGGCGCTGGACGAGCCGTCCCGCCGAGGACCCCGACTGCGGGCCTGGCCCGTGGTCCGGGACCGTCTACGTGGACTGGAGCGACCGGTTCGGTCACGACTACTCCTATTCCCCGCCCCGCATCGAGGCGCGCCGCCGCGTCAGCCTCAGCGGCGCCCGCTTCCTGTCCCCGGACGGCGACGGCAGCGACGACGTCGCCTGGGTCGGCTGGTGCGCCGTGGACGCCGACGCCACCAGTGTCGAGGTCGAGATCGCGGTCCTCGACGCCGACGGGCGCACCGTCCGCGTCGTGCACCGGGCCGCCCAGGCGCCGGACTCCGCGGAGGACGCCGAGTGGGGGGAGTGCGGGTCCAGCGCCACCTGGGACGCGCGTGACGAGGCCGGGGACATTGTCCCGGACGGGCACTACACCCTCCAGGCGACGATGACCGGTGGGCAGGGGAGTCCCGTCATCCGTCGCCGCGCGATCCTCGTCGACCGTACGCCGCCCGGCGACGTCGTCGCGCCCACCGAGGGCAAGCCGCTCAAGGCGGGCGACGTCGTGTCGTTCCGCCCGCGTGCCGGCGTCGAGCTGAGCTGGGTCGGCATCTCGCTGATCCCGCTCACCCCGGGGACGTCGTGGTGCAACATGTCGCTTCAGCGCGTTGACGGCGTGTGGACCGCCCGCGTCCCGGAGACCTGCGGAACTGGTCGGTACGCCGCGCGCATAAACACCAGCTGGACCGACGAGCTCGGCAACTACCGCTCCTACGAGCACCTCATCGGCCGGGTGACCGGGTTCGTGATGTCGGGCTCGCAGTACCTGGAGCCCGCGAACGGCGGGAGCCTCTCCAGCGGCATCTGCCTCTACGACCCCTCCACCACGGGCCTCTTCGACGTCAAGGTCGACGTGCTCGCTGCGGACGGTCGCGTCGTGGCCGCGCCGATCTCCACCAGTCGCGCCGCCGACGCGTTCGGCAGCACCTACGGCTGCCTGCAGGCGTCGTGGAACGGCAAGGACGCCCAAGGGACGTTCGTGGCCGACGGCCCCTACACCCTTCGCGCCGTCGCCCAGGACGGCCAGGGTCGCCAGCACGAGGCGACCCGCGACCTGATCGTCGACAGCCGGGTACCGGGACGGCTGACGCACCCGACGTCCTCGAGCGGGCACGCTGGCACCGTCGACTTCGCGTGGATCGCCACGCCCGGCTTCGAGATCCTGGACGGCAACTTCTCTGTCGCAGGACAGTCGGGGGGCGGCGCACGTACGACCCCCGCATCGGTGGACCCGGACAGCTCCTTCGAGGGCCAGCAGGTGTGGCGCGGGGCCGTCGAGGTCGGTGACCTCACGGGTGCCGCCCAGGCCAATGCCGCCATGCGGTGGCGCGACCCCTTCGGAGAGGTCCGCACCCTTAACACTGGCGCCAGCGTCCGGGTCGGCACCCGCGCGGCCGTCACTTGGGGCTACACGAACACCGACATGTTCTCGCCCAACGGTGACGGGCTCGCCGAGACCTACGACGCCTCGCTGTGCGTCACCGCCCCGGCGGACACGTCCGCCCACCCGGTCGTCGTGGAGGTCGTCGACTCCACCGGTCGGGTGCTCCGCACCGTCTACGACGGCCTCGTGACCGCACAAAGCACCTACCAGCCGTGGTACGGCTGCGCCCAGGGCGTGACCTGGGACGGCACCGACGCCGAGGGCGAGGCCGCGCCCGACGGTGACTACGAGCTCGTCGCCCGGGTGCGCGTGGGCGACGTCGTGCAGGACACCAAGCGCCTGACGGTCCGGCTGCGGCGCGACCTTGCCGTCGAGTGGCTCACCCCCCAGCCCGGGGCCGAGTCCTCGAGCGACTTCCAGGTCGCCGTGCTCGCAGCGGACTCCGTCGTCACCGGCGTGAGCGCTCGCCTGGACCAGCAGGTCCCCGGCGAGCCCTGGCGCCGGTTCTGCACCTCGGGATATGCCTCGGCCGCCGTCGACGGCGTGTGGTCGCTCGCGTTGCCGATCCAGGCCTCCTACGCGTGCGGTCGTGACGTGGAGAAGTCCGATGTCGGCATCACCGTGAGCTGGACCGAGGCGACGCCCGACGGCATGCGCTGGCACAGCTGGACCGGGTCGCGCAGCGTGCGGGTGCTAGCCGCGCCGGAGGTCTCCACGCCCCGACTCTCAACCACGAGCCTGTCGCCCAACGGCGACGGTCAGGACGACACGGTCGCGGTCGCGGCGTGCGCCCGAGACGCGGGTGACGGCGGCAAGCTGGCTGCACGGCTCGTGATCAAGAACGCTTCCGGTGTCGTCGTACGCCGCGTGGGGCCGGTGGAGATCGACCCGTCCAGCAGCTCGTGGTGCTCCGCCCCGTCGAGCACCCCGGGCGTGCCGGTCCTGCGGTGGGACGGCGCGGACGACCAGGGGCAGCCGCTGCCCGACGGCCGGTACGACGTCGAGCTGCGCGCCACGGACCGCTCCGACCTGTCCGCCGACGCGACGACGCCCGTCCTTCTCGCCCGGCAGACGCTCGGCACCGTCGTCGAGCCCGCCGACGGCACGTCCACCAGCGGTGCTATCCAGCTCGGCTTCCGCCCGAGCGCGGGACAGCCCGTCCAGCAGGTGCGCTTCACCCTCGAGCCGGGACCGGGACGATCCGGGTGCTGGTCGCCGACCGTGTCGCGAGCAGACCTCGACGGGGTGTGGCGCGCGCCGCTCGACAGCGTCGCCGCCGGGTGTGGCACGGGGGCCCGCGCAGTGCGGGCCCAGGTGTGGTGGACCGACGCCCTCGGCGGCTCGCACTCGCAGCTGACCGATCCGGTCGCGCTGACCCTGGGCAACGCGCAGAGCACGCCGACGGTGTCGCTGTCCCGGTCGCTGACCACGGTGTCGCCCAACGGTGACGGACAGCAGGACACCCAGCAGCTAGACGCTTGTGTCCGCGACGTCTTCGCCGGGTCGGACCTGGACGTCCGCATCAGCATCCTCGACTCCCAGGACCAACCGGTGCGGACCTGGACGTCCCAGCTGACGCCCGACAACACGTGTGTCCAGCGGTCCTACACCTGGGACGTGCGGGCCGACGACGGCTCCGCCGTCGCCGACGGCTGGTACAAGGCCAGCCTGACGGCGACCAACGCCGCTGGTCGGAGTGCGACGACCACCACCGCGACCTTCCTGGTCGACACCCGGGTCCCCGGCACGATCACGGCGCCGGCCTCAGGCACGACCCTCAGCGGGCCTACCGAGGTCGCGTTCAACGTCACGCCCGGCTTCACCGTGACGAGTGCGTCCTTTGACCTCATCACGAGCGGCGGCGCCTACTGCGTGCGCGCGACCGGGACTAGCGGGGGTGATGCCGTGTGGAGGGCGACCCTCGACCCGACCGGCTGCGGCTCGGGACGGCGCTGGGTCCGCGCCAACGTGAACTGGCGCGACTCGCTCGGCACCACGCGCGGCTACTCCGCGATGACCCAGGTGGACCTGGGCACGGCCGCACCGCGCCTCGTGCTCGCCTCTGAGGCGGCAGTCGTCCGTCCGGTAGAGGGCTACGGGGCGGTCACGAGCTTCTGCGCGGCAGGGGATCCGACCCAGAAACTCACGATCAGTGCCGTCGTGAAGGACGAGGCCGGTCGGGTGGTCAAGGACCTGGCCGGGTCGCAGGTCACTCCCCAGCCGGTCTGCACCAGCGGCTACGGCGGCACCTCCGTGTCGTGGGACCTGACGGACCGCACGAGCGTGCCGGTCAAGGCGGGCGACTACACGCTCGCCGTCACCGCGACGGACCCCTCGGGGGCCAGCGCCAGTGCCACGCAGCTCTGGGTCGTCGACCGGCGTACGGCGGGCAGCCCGCTCACGCCGCGCAAGGACGACGTCCTGGCCGGCGTCGCCGAGCTGGCGCTGACCGCAGGACAGCTGCCGTTCGACTCGGTCCGGGTCTCGGTCACCTCGGGTGCGACCGTCAGCCGGACGATCGAGGATCCCGATTCCGACGGCGTGTGGCGGACCACGCTGCCGGTCGGTGCCCTCACCTCGGGGCCGGCGACCGTCTCCTGGGCGGGCACGTGGACCGACCGTTTCGGACTGGTGCGCACCCAGTGGTTCCCATCCATCGCGGTGACGGTCGACACCGCCAACCCTCCGCTGAAGGTGACCTGCCAGAGCTGTCCGAGCCTGATCGACAGGGAGACGGTGCTCCGCGCCGTCACCTCGGACGGCCGCGGGGAGCCCGTCGCCCTCACGGTCGACTGGGGCGACGGCAGCCCGGTCGAGGAGCGCAGCGTGACGACGCCCTACGCTGCGGCTGAGCTCGGGCACACCTACGCGAGCGCCGGCCTCTACACCGCGTCGGTCACCGCGCGGAGTGCGCGCGGCGGCGTCCGTCAGGAGGACCAGCAGCTCCGGATCAGCGACGGCACACGCCCCAACACGCCTCCGGTCGTCAGCGTCCAGACGTCGCCCACGCAGGGTGTCGCGCCACTCGACGTCTCCACGTCGATGACCGCGACGGACGACGACGGCGACGCCCTGACGTACGCCGTCAACTTCGGCGACGGCAGCCCCGAGGTTCGGGGCAGCCTGCCCTCGGCGCCGGTGACACACCGCTACGGGTCCGGCGGCACCTACGTCGTGCGAACCGTGATCAGTGACGGCAGGGATCAGGTCATCCGGCTCGCGCAGGTGTCGGTCGCGCTCGACGAGCCTCTCCTCGCCGCGGGGGGCGACGACCTGCGCGTCGTGGCCGGACAACCAGTAACCCTCGACGGATCAGCCAGCCGACCGGCCGTCAGCATCACCCGCTACCGCTGGGAGCTCGGTGACGGGACCGTGCCGAGCGACGGCGCCGTCAGGCAGCACGTCTACACCGAGCCAGGGACCTACAGGGCACGGCTGACGGTCTGGGCCGGGCAGGAGTCCCGACAGGACGAGGTCGCGGTGACGGTCGTCGAGCAGGGCTCGTCCGCCGGCGTGCTCGTGACCACCCGGCACGCCGGGTCGCCGCTGGCAGGCGTCGACCTCGTCGTCCAGACCAGCGAGGGCGACCGCGTGTCGGCCACGACCGGCCCCAACGGCACCGCCCGGCTGCCCGGCCTCCCCGACGGTGACCACACCGTCTACGCGGTCGGGGCGGGCTACGCACCCGCGACGGGTGTCGTCCGCGCCGTGTCGGGTGCAGGCGAGGTCGTCATCGACCTGCGCCCCGGCGGGATCGCCACCGCAGAGCTCACGGTCGCACGGATGACTCCTGCCGAGATCTCGGCGGCCGGCATCGACACCAGCGACCCCGCGAACCAGCAGGTGGTCGAGTCGGACGTCGTCATCTCGCTCGAGGGGAGCCGGGGTGTCCCGTTCCACTTCTACGCACCCGTCGGCAACAACAGAGGCGGCTTCGCCAAGTGCCCGACCCTGGACGGCCGCGACGGCGACTGCGGCCAAGATCGGCAGACTGTCTGCTACGACACCGAGTCCTACAACCTGTGCTTGGGCGTGCGCGTCGTCGACGGTCAACCCCAGCTGCACGCGCTGCACGTGCCCGTGCGGGCGTCGTGGCTCAAGGAGATGTTCAACGCCTCCCTGCTGGTCACCAACCTCGCCACCGACCCGGGCTTCGTGCTCGACGCCGGGCGCGCCCGGCTGGCGCCCCCCGTGGGAATGTCGCTCGCGCCGACGTCCACCCCTCAGCAGCAGGAGGTGTCCGTACCGTCGATCCCGGCCGGCCAGAGCCGCACGGTCCAGTGGTTCCTCCGTGGCGACAAGGCGGGCTCCTACGACCTGACGGCGACCTACGCCGCCGCGCTGCAGCCGCTGCGCACACCGGTCTTCGTAGAGGCCCGCACCGCGACGCCGGTGAAGGTCTGGGGCGAGAACGCCGTAAAGTTCGTGGTCGACGCCGACGACGAGGCACATGGGGACTGGGTCGGCGGGACGTCGAACTGGTACTCCGGGACGTACCCGTACCACGTGAGCGTGCGCATGCAGAACGTCGCCGACGTGCCGATCTACAACGCGTCGATCCGTCTCAGCGAGGGGGGCCGGGCCAACTTCATCCTCCCGCCGGAGAACACCGTCGAGTCACGCTCGGTGGCGGAGCTGGACCCCGGCGAGAGCCTCGACCTCGACCTCGTCCTCATCCCGATACGGTCGGGCTTCGTCAGCTCGGCGGGCGCGTTCGTCCTGACATCCGGGGGCGTCCGATCCGGTGACGCCGTCACGAGCCACCCCCGTGTCCCGGCGATCGACGACGTCCCCAACCTCGAGGTGCGGCAGGGCGACGGTGGCACCGCGCTGGTGACCTTCGAGGAGGTGACCGGGGCGACGGGTTACCGGTTCCACGCGATCTCTGGACGCGACGGGACGTGGCGCGAGCTCACCGACGTCTCGCTGAAGCACCGCGGGGCAGGGGAGCAGCGCGTGGTCATCAGCGGGGTGGACCCCGAGTCCGACCTGTTCTACGCCGTCACGAGCCGACTGGCCGCGGGTCCCCGGGTGATCCACCAGGTGGCGTCCCTCTCCAACGAGATCCACCGCCCCCGCGTCGGGTTGGACATGTTCACCCGCAACGGGACCACCCACACGTGTGGCTCGAACGACGCCCCGCTGACGTTCGCCTTCGTCGACGGCTTCGGCGTCGAGTCGTGGACGGTCACGCAGGACGGACGTCCGTACGCCAGCAGCGCCGCGCTCGACGGCGAGCGCGAGCCCGACACCGGACGACTCGAGGTGAAGGTCCCGATCGGCCAGCCGTCCACGACGCTCGTCGCCACGGTCACCAACCTCGCGGGACGTTCGGAGACTTACGCGGTCGTCATCGATCGCACCTGTCCGCCCGAGCGTGCCGTGGTGCTGGCGATGGGGCTCAACTCGAGCGTCGACCTCGGACCCATCGAGGCGGTCACCGACCCCGACTGCGAGGACCGCACGCGCGATGACGAGTTCCTCCTGATGGCTGCCACCAACGCCTGCGACGGTGGCGCCGCAAATTCGCACAGGCTTGGCAACCTGGTCTCCTACCTGGAGTCCAAAGGCTTCCGCTCGGGGCAGACGAAGTTCTCACCGAACCGCACATTGCTGGAGTTCACCTACGGGGGCACGAGTGCCGCACGGGTTGACTGCGTGGAGCCCACAGCCGATCGGCCCGGGGCGGTTCTCGTGGCACCGATGGTCTACGACACGCTGCGCACCTACACAGAGCTGGTGCACAACGTGCTTCCCAAGCGCACGGCGACTGCCAAGGGTTACATGGAGATGCTGATCGAGTATGCCGACTGCTGGAATCGGGCGCATGGTGAGGCCCTTTCCTACACAGTCATCGGCCACTCGCTCGGAGGGTACGAGGCGATCGCCCTCCTCAAGGAGGCGCGGGCCCTTGGCCGGCCTGAGCTGATCGCCAGTGCACTCACCATCGACGGCGCAATCCAGCCAGAGGCGATGGGCGTGACCTTGGGGACGGACTGTGCCTTCGGCGACGAGGTCGACTCGCTCGACCTGACCGAGGCGATGCTGCAGTACCTGACGGACGGCGTCGGAGCCCGGGTGCGACTTCTGGCTGCTCCCATCACGGCCGTCAACGTCTTGGCCGGGCCTACCTGGTCGACAGACATCATCAGGGATGCACGGGCCACCGGAACCCTCGTAGGCACCGTGACCAACCGCTACGACACCTGTCTGGAGACGCCGACCACGATCAACCCGACGGCAGACTTCTGGGATGTCTACGACATCAATGTCGGCGGACCCGGTATCAAGGGACACAGCGCGGCACTGCACCGCCACGACGCGCCTGTGATGGTGCCCGGCTACCCGGTGACCGAGGCCATCGACCGGGTGCTGACCCACCGGCCGGACCGGGCCGGGACCGCGTCGTCGCCGTCCCGCGCCCGTAGCCTCAGCGCCCGGACGGTCCAGGCCCCGGGTGCCGCCGACGCGGCCAGTGGCCGCGTGGTCACTCCCGCCGGCGCGCCCCACACGCAGGGTGGGCAGGTCACGTTCGTGGGGTCGACGGAGCAGGCCTCCGCCTCGATTCTCCCGGACGGCACGTTCGCGACGGCCGACCTGTCGCCGGGCACCTACCAGGTCTTCGTCAACCCCTCCCACGCCACCCCGCGGTGGGTGGGCGGCGACTCCATGACGAATGCCCAGGTCTTCACGGTCACGACGTCCGGCACCAGCATGGGGGACGTGGTCGTCACGCCCGACCTGGTCACCCAGGTGCGGGTGGTGGCCCCGGACGGTCGTCCGCTCGCGGGTGCCGCTGTCGTGGCCACCGGACCGGACGGCCCCATCGCCACCGTCGTCGCTGACGGTGATGGCCGAGCCGCGATCCAGACGCCTGTCGGGGAGTGGACCATCGCTGGCGCGTCGCTCGACGGCTACGTCGGCGAGCGCTCCCTCGGTGGGGTGCGCAGTGACGGGATGCTGACCCTCCAGCCGACGACCAGCACGGTCGTCGAGGTCAGTCAGCCCGACGGACGACCTGCAGCGCAGATGTTGGTCACAGTGCGACGCGGCGAGGAGATCCTCGGTCAGGCGCTCACGAACAACCAGGGCAGCTACACCTTCCTCGGTCTCCCCGCCGGTAGCGCAACGGCCGAGGTACACGAGCCGTTCGGTCGGTACGAGACGCCCGATGTCCAGCTCGCGGCAGTGATCGCCACGGGCGACCCTGACGACCACGTCGTCTCCGTCCGGATCGGGAATAAGGCGCCCGTCTTCCCGACGGTCGCACCGCCCGCCGGGACGGTCGGCGAGGCCTACGACTACACCTTCGTGGCCTCCGGCACTCCCGCCCCGACGTACGAGCTCGCGTCCGGCCAGGTGCCGCCCGGCCTCACGCTGTCAGCCGTGGGTCGGCTCGCCGGAACCCCGACGGTGACCGGCGACTACCGGATGGCTGTCGCGGCGACGAACAGCGGCGGGCGGACCACGACGGGCGAGCTCGTCGTGCGGGTGAGCGCCGCTCTGACGCCTCCCGCGCCGACATCTACGTCGACGCCGACGGTGGACCCGACGCCGACGCCGGTGGTCCCGGCTCCCTCGGCGCTCACGGTCCTCAGGTCGCCCTCGGTCAAGGGCAAGCACGTGGTCGGCCGGGTGCTCAAGCTGCTGACCGGGACGACGTCGCCAGCCGCAACCTCCGTCCGCGTCCAGTGGCTGCGCAACGGCAAAGCGATCAAGCGGGCGACCAAGGCTAAGTATCGGCTCACAGCCAAGGACCGAGGAAGGAGGATCAGCCTAAAGGTGACCTTCGTGCGATCCGGGTATGCCAGCGTCACGACGATGACCAAAGGGATCAGGGTCCGCTGACGCATTGTAGGACGTGGAGCGCCAAACAAAGCCGCAGCGATGGGTACGGAGTTCGCTCAGACCGCCGATCCTCACCTACCACACTTGTATCAAGCTAACCGACGAAGACGCGAAACGCCGCCGAACGACCAGAGGGTCGTGCAGCGGCGTTTCTGCAGGTCAGAGGCGGTCTTATTCGTTCAGTCGTGGTTCATCGAAGTAGGCCTCCAGCACCCAAATCA
>CAWJTD010000002.1:0-4607 GCA_963845815.1 uncultured Actinomycetota bacterium | reverse complement strand
TGTCGGCAATGGGCACGACATCTAGATCACGCACCCATGAACCGGCTCCTGAACTGCGGAAACGTGGAATCAGGGGCCGGTTCCATGTGCTAGTTGCTCAACCCAGCCGGGGAGGCAGCTACTTCCTGGAGTTGTCGAAGTTGAGCACGCGCCAGTCGCCGTCTTCCTTGACCAGATTGACGGTGAGGACGTAGGTGCCGTCCGTGCTGTCGATCTCATAGGCGACGACCCCGGTGCTGCCGTCGTCGGTACTGCCCTCCACGCTCTTGGACGTCTGCTTGGCCGTGTCGTCCAAAACTGAGGACATCTGCTCCACCAACGCAGCGAACTGGTCCTCGGGCACCTGGGTCTTCGCTTCGGAGGAGAACATCGCGTACGCCGCGGGGGCGTCGTTGCCGAGCAGGTGGTCGACGAACTCGTCGCTCGTGGTCGAGGCCCCGGATGTCGCGACTGTGGCGAGGATCAAGACCAAGGCGATCAGCCCGACCAGCCCGGCAACCACTCCGCCCACGATCTTGTGCCACAACTTGAAGCGCGGCTTGCGTGCATCTTCGGCGCCCGGGTAGGTCGCCTCGACGGGTGATTGGTTGTCAGTCATGGTTCCGCCCTCCTGCCGGATGGCGACGTTCGGGGAGGGACATCGCCATCTTCTTGTCTCGCGCCCTCCACTTACGAGCATCGTCGCCGGCAAGGCTGGTCACCACTTGCCAAAGCCACACCCGTGCGGGACCAAGGACCCATTGGCGTCGTTTCGAGTGCGCACCGCGGCCCCCGACGGCATGAGATTCTTTGGCGCAGGTCATCGATGATGACCCGAGTACGACGAACGGCGGGCTGGTAGGGACAGCGACCGCCACGACCCGTCGACTCCGCCGCACCGCCGCCGCCGCGACTGTCGCACGGGTACTGCTCACCGGGTGTAGCGCCGAGAGCACGAAGGAGCCGGCAACCGGGGCACGGTCCGACACGGCCGCGGGCGGCCGCGAGCAGCCACCCAGCGCTGTGGAGGGCGACCCGGGGATCGCAGCGGCCTGGGAGGCGCTGATGTCCCCCGACGGGGAGTACGCGGCATACGCCGCCTGCTCCTCGGTGATCGAGGAGTTCGGCCAGCTCGAGCCGGATGTCGCGATCCGCGCCGCCGAGCTGCGTCACGTCGAGGCGTTGACCCGACAGCTGGAGCGACGCGGGGTGGCCATCCCCGACAACCCCTACCTGGACGACGTGGCGGCACCGGCCGACCTGGCCGCGGCAGTGACCGCCTGGGCCGACGGCGAGGTGGCCAACGTCGTGCTCTACGACGAGCTCCTGATCGGGGTCACCGGCGACGCGACGCTGACCCGGGTGCTGACGAACCTGCGGCGAGCCTCGCTCGAGATGCACCTGCCGGCCTTCCGCCCCGCCGCCGACAGCGGCGGAGTGCTCAGCGCCCAGCAGATGGCCGCACTCGGCCTGCGCTGAGCGCCACGCACCCCTGCCCGGCCAGGCCCTAGGACTCGGCGGGAACGACCACCATGGGGCAGCCGACGAAGTGCAGGAGCTTGTGGGTGACCGATCCGACGGCCAGGCCGTGGAAGCCGCCTCGGCCGCGCGAGCCCATGACCAGGAGGTCGGCCTTGTGCGTGGCATCGGTCAGCACCGGCACCGGGTCCCGACGATGCACGTGGACCTCGACCGCGACGTCCGGGTGCTGCTCGCGCAGCGCTGCGAGCTGGCTCTCGACCTCCTGACGCCGTACGGAGACCTCCTCGTTGTCCTCGGGCAGCGGACGCAGCAGGTGCTTGGGCCATCCCTGGGGCAGGCCCAGGGCGTTGACCACTCGCAGCCGCGCCTTCCGCAGGGAAGCCTCTTCGAACGCGTACCGGAGGGCCCGGGTTGAGTCGGGGGATCCGTCGGTGCCGACGACGACACGATGGTGTCCAGCTGAGGCGTGCCCGACCACCACCACCGGACAAGCTGCGTGTCCGACCAGCTGGAGCGTCGTGGAGCCCATCAGCATGTTCCCGACGGCTTCGCCCTTGGCTCCCAGCACCACGCTGTGGGCGTTCGTTGCCTCGGTGAGCAACACCTGCGTAGGCGTGCCCATCGACAGGTGGCTGGCGACCTCCAGGTCCGGGTAGACCTCGCGGACCAACGACGCCGCCTCCTCGACGACAACACGACCATGCCGTTCGGCTTCCTCGAACCGCCCTGGCGGGAAGACCGGGAAGTCGCCCTCCCAGCGCGGCAGGGTGTGGATCATCCGAAGAGGACAGCCGCGGAGTGCGGCGTCGTGCGCGGCCCACATGACCGCTCTCAAACTGCGACCCGAACCGTCCACGCCGGCCACGATGGGCTTCGTCATCCCTGCTCCTTCCGGGCGCTCTGGCCGAGTTCGCGCTGGACGGCAACTTCGGGCCGTACCCGCGCGGGGTGGTCGTACTGCCCAGGTCCGTGTCCACGGCACCACCTCATGACCTCGGCTCCCTTCCTCATGACATCGGCTCCCTTCCTCGAACCAAGTACAGGCGGCCATGCCCGTGACAGGTAGGGCCGAAAGACACGGGTCAGGCGGCGAGGGCGGCCAGCCCGAGTCCGAAGCTCGCCGTGTGCAGCACTGCCACGTCCCGCTTCTGTCCGCGACCCGGCGCGACGGACTTCCACCTGTCGCTGTCTTCGTCAGACCGGACGATGGCGGCGCCCGGCACCCGGTAGGCACAAAGTCACTCCATGTGTTGCCCAATGCCCCGGTGGGACTTTCGTCATCCGTTGGACGATCGACGCACAGGTACCCACGTGGAGGTCGACATGCGCGCAGTGAGGTTGCAGGGCTGGCACAGCGAACCGGTCATGACCGAGGTGCCCGAGCCCGAACCAGGGCCGGGCCAGGTGGTGATCCAGGTCGGCGGAGCCGGGGTCTGTCACTCCGACCTGCACCTCATGTCCGACTTCGACCAGGGACAACTGCCCTGGGACCCGCCGTTCACCCTCGGCCACGAGAACGCCGGCTGGGTCCACCGCGTCGGCCAGGGCGTCCGTGGCTTCGAGCCGGGTCAGCCGGTAGCGGTGACCGGCGCCTGGGGTTGCGGGACCTGCTCCCGGTGCCGTGAGGGTGTTGAGATCTACTGCGAGAACCTCGCCGAGGCCCCGGTCCCCGGAGGCGGCGGCGGGCTGGGGCTGGACGGAGGGCTGGCGGACTACCTGCTCGTCCACGACTCCCGCTTCCTGGTTCCCCTTCCCGATGGTCTGCAGCCTGTCGACGCCGCACCCCTCACCGACGCCGGCCTGACGCCGTACCACGCCATCAGGCGCTCGCTGCCCAAGCTGACTCCGGACGCCACCGCCGTTGTCATCGGCGCCGGAGGACTGGGGCACATGGCCGTGCAGATCCTCAAGGCCATCTCACCGGCGGCGGTTGTCGTCGTCGACCCCCTCGAGTCGGCGCGCGGGCTGGCGACGCGTAGCGGCGCCGACATCTCGCTCGCGCCGGACGACGAGCTGGTTCAGACGATTCGCGAGCACACCCACGGCCGCGGCGCAGACCTGGTCCTCGACTTCGTCGGGTCGGACGCCACGCTGGCCGTCGCGGCGGCGTCGGCTCGCTCGCTGGGCGACCTCACGATCGTCGGCATCGCCGGTGGCACGCTGCCGGTATCGTTCTTCAGCGTTCCCTACGAGGTCAGCATCCAGACCACCTACTGGGGCACCCGACGTGAGCTCGGGGAGGTGCTGGAGCTCGCCGCCCGGGGGCTGATCGCGGCCGACGTCCACCCCTGCTCCCTGGAAGAGGCGCCCGAGGCCTACCGACGGCTGCGTGCCGGGGAGATCGCCGGCCGAGCGGTCGTCCAGCCGTCCACGTCGTACGTCGCCTGAGCGGCTCGACCATCAGACCAACCGGTGTGCGGCCACGGACGGCCATGAGAGCCGAGCTGCTCCTTCGGCCGGGCTCTGCAGACGCCGGTGCGACGAGCCCGGCTGCCCGAGAGGGAGGAGTGACCTCGGTCCGGGCGTGACACCGGGATGGCGCCCCGGCTGGACCGGCCTGCTGCCGCTGCCCTGGATGGTCGCCCTGGCCATCGCCACTGCGGCCCGCCCCCGGGCGTCTTGGCGAACGGCACGAACAGCACCGACCGACGCGTTGGTTGCCGGAGTGATCCGACGACGATGACGCGATCTCTCCGCGCACGTGTGTGACGTGGACGCTCGACCTGGTGCAGCCGACGGCTAGGGCTTGGCCTTCCCCTTCTTGACCGGGTACGACGCGGCGTCGTAGGGGTCGGACCCGTGCTTGCGCTCCTTGTCGTTGGAGTACCCGTCGCCGTCGATGTCCTTGTCACAGACATCGCCCTCCCCGTCACCGTCGAGGTCGGCCTGGTCGGCGTTCGGGTCCTTCTCGCAGTTGTCCGAGTCGTCGGCGATGCCGTCGGAGTCACGGTCGACCCCCGGCGCGGATCGGACGACGGTGCGGACATCGCTGGCCAGCACCTCGTCGTCCTGGGTCCAGACCGTCTTCAGCTCGTGCGTGCCGGTCGGCACGTTGGCCTCGATCGCGAAGCTGTCGGGAGCGTGGCTGGACTCGACGTCCTCAGTCGCCACTGCGACACCGTCGACGTAGACCGTCACGGTCTCGT
>CAWJTD010000001.1:0-2926200 GCA_963845815.1 uncultured Actinomycetota bacterium | reverse complement strand
GCCAGTCCGGCTCTCGGGCAAGGTGGACGGTTGAGAGCGACCGTTCGACTTGCCTTATGCATCGCTCTTTGACGCGGTCCTGATGCTGACTCCTTGAGTGTCTGGCGGCGTACGCGGGGTGATTCATGAGGATGGGTCGCTCCGAACGGCTGCAAAGACGCCCAGACCAAGCGCGGCGGCGAACCCGAAGTAGGCGAGTCCGAACGTGGTGGGCGCGGCGAAGCCTGAGCTCAGGGAAGCGGAGATGCCGGCGCCCCCTACGGTGCTGCCGACGAGACCGCCGAAGGTCTCGGTCGTGATTACGGCCGACGCCAAGGTGTGGGCGTCGGTGGCGGCGTCAGGGCTGGTGGCCCGCAGATAGAGGGTCGGGTACGCGGCGCCTACTCCTGCCCCGACTGCGGTCCAGGTGATGAGCGCGAGGGGGTACGTGGCGTTGGTGAGGAGAAGGGTTCCCGCCACGACGACTCCGACCGTGGTCAAGGTGAGTCCTGCTGCCGGGCTGGGGGCGATCCCACGGTCGCGGAGACGGGGGATCGCCAGAGTGGTCAACGCCCACGCCACGGGCGCCGCGCCGAGCGCCCAGCCCGCCTGGGCTAGGGATGCCCCGAGGACGTCGGTGAGTGCGAGAGTGAGCAGACTGGTGGCTCCAAAGTAGCCCACACCGAAGAGGGTGAGGGACGCCATCGCGGCGGGGGCGCCTGGCCGGAGCCGTAGGGTGCCGGCAGGCATCAGGGCAGCGAACCCGACGCCGGCCAAAGTGAGTGGTAAGAGAGCCAGTAGCCAAAGCTGCGCCTCGGTGAGCGCCACGAATCCCGCTACCCCCACAGGGATGAGCAGCGTGCGCCTGATGGGGCGGTTTGGCTGCGTCACGGTTCCCGAGGACTGCGGGGCGGCACGGATCACCAGGAGGCGGCCCAACAGTACGAGAGGAATCGGCAACAGGATGGTCCAGCGCCACCCCACAAGATGCTCGAGCGCGGCGGCTGCGGTGGGACCGACGAGGCCAGGGATGATCCACATCGCGGTGGAGGCGGCGATCACGCGCAGCCGGATGCGCTCCTCGAGGTGCTGGATGGCAGCAGACACGCCGAAGACGGCGAGCAGTCCGGCAGCGAAGCCGGTGACGAACCGGCCACCGGCGAACGCCCACGCATCACCTGCCGTAGCCGTCCATGCGACGCCCGTGAGTGTCAGTGCAAGCCCGACCGCGAGAAAGGGACGGCTGCCGATGCGGCCGAGGAGCCAGGGCGCCACGGCCACGGCGGTGAACAGCCCAACCGTGGAGCCGCTGAGCAGGACCGCGAGCTGGTCCCCGGCACCCAGGTCGCGCGTGACGACAGGAAGCAGCGTCGTCACGACCAGGGTCGCGACGGCAGCCGCGAACTCCAGCGCCACCACGCCGACACCGAACACCGCGGCACGACGACCAGTCAGCCGGGCGCTGTCGATATTGGTCACGAGGTGGCGGACCCATCGATCGGGACGTCGCGATATTCCCGCACGAGCTGCTCGAAGCCAGGACCACTGCCCGCCGGTATGAGCCCGAGAACGACGAGGAGACGCTCCAGCATCGCGTGCCAGCCCGCTGCCAGGCTCCGCGGCTGAGCATCGGCGCCGGTCGTGTGCACTACCCTCAGTTGGCAGCGACCCTCGGCGGTACTGCTCAGCTCGAACCGCACCTCGCCCTCCGGGGCGTCGGGGCTGCTCCAGGTCAGAGCCAACAGGTGGGGCGGCTCCCACTCAGTGACCCGTCCGGCGATGTCGTGATGACTGTCGTGCAGATCCACCAGGCCGCCCACGCGCGGTTCGATCGTGCCGTCGAACAACCAGTCGGCGCGCGCCGCACGGTCGGTCAGCATCGTCCACACCCGGCCGATGGACGCCTCCAGCTCGCGAGTAAAGACCAGGGCGTAGCCCGCCTCGCCGGACGAGATCCTGCCGTGCACGTACGTCACCTCCCCAAGATCTGCCGATCATTGACAGGCAACCATATGGTTGCCCTAAAGTTCAAGGGTGAGCACGTCCGTGTATCGAGCGGTGGCCGATCCGCATCGGCGCCAGCTCCTGGACCTGCTCAGGGATCATGGCGAGCAGAACCTCAACGACCTGTGCCGAAGCCTGCCGATCACCCGACAAGCCGTCGCCAAGCACCTGACCCTGCTCGAAGACGCAGACCTCGTCCGATCAGAACGCCTCGGACGCGAACGGATCCACTCGCTCAACCCCGCCCCCCTCCGGGACCTGATGGACTGGGCCGACACCTATATAACGTTCTGGAGCGACCGTCTCGACGCACTCGAATTGTGTCTCGAGCAACCCGACTGAGTCTGCGTGCCAGCGCCCTCCAGGCTCTACGGTCATCGAGTCCGTGCCAACCCGACACCTGGCCAATCCGTTTGGCGTATCCCGCTACCGGATCGGCTTCCGGGACACACCTCGAGCCACCGTCGGCTAACTAGATGTACTCGCCGCCTTCCGCTGGCCGGTCCAGACGCCACCCGCATCTCGGCTGCCCGCGCGCAACGCGGCATGAGCGGGCGGTGGCCCGGCAGCCGATTAGAAACCGACGACGCCGTCGGTGGCCTCGCGCAGCAGGTCGAGATGGCCGCAATGCCGTGCGGTTTCCTCAATCATGTGCAGCAGTGCAAACCTCAGGGTGAAATCCATTTCCTCGCCGCGAGCGGAGTCGTCCAGATCGGCGTGTGCGATCGCCTGACGGGAGCGTTCGCACTCTTGTAGGTAGTCACCCACGATCCCGGCTAGGGTGTCGCCGGCCTCGATGCGGAAGTTGCCGTGCAGGTCGTCGTCAGTCCACGGCCACGGCAGGTCATGAGCGGCGAAGTCGATGCTGAACCAGAACCGCTCCGTTCCGGTCAGGTGCTTGACCACGGTGGCGGGAGTGAGTGTCGACGGTGGGACGGCGGCCGTGAACGCCTGATCGTCGGTCAGTCCGGCCACCTTGTTGACTACTGTCGCGCGGTAGCAGTCGAGCATGCTTTCCAACATGGCGCGCTCGGAACCTCGCTCGAGCGGCCGGGAACGGGGAACCGGATTCACCTCGGCCATGAGGGCTACCGTAGCCGGGATAATCGGCGTCCCTTCGTACCTGGATCAGCGCGGCATTGACGGGCCGGAGATGCCCGCTCATCGGCTGCTTGTTTCATTGACGCAGGACCGGTGTCTGGCGAGGCTCGGTCCAGGCGCCCGGGTCGTCGCTCTCATTTCGGCTGCCCACGCTGGTCGTGTGGCTCTCATTTGGCCTGCGTGACCCGGGCGTCGCCAGGGCCAGGGAGAGGCTCAAGAGGGGATTGCCCAGCTCTAAGCAGCGTTGCCCTCCCGGCTCGACAACCAGCGATGGGACCGAGGATCGGAGGAACAGATGGACGACGCAGCCAACGGCAACGGCAGTCGTGTGGTGATCGGGATGGACCCCCACAAGCGGTCGGTGACGATCGAGGTGATGAGAGCCGACGAGACCGTCCTCGGTGGTGGCCGTTACGCCACGGACGAGGCCGGGTTCGCCGCGATGAGACGCTATGTCAGCCAGTTCCCGGACCACACCTGGGCGATCGAGGGCTGTGCCGGTATCGGCCATCACGTCGCGATGAGACTCCTCGCTGCGGGTGAGGAGGTCGTCGACGTGCCACCGAAACTGTCGGCACGAGCCCGGGTGTTCTCGACCGGTCAGGGACGCAAGACCGATGCCACCGACGCGCACTCGGTCGCACTCGTCGGGACCCGGATGACGGGGTTGCGTCCGGTGGTCAACGACGAACAGCTCGCGGTCTTGCGACTCCTGGTCGACCGACGCCGTTCGCTGGGCGATGAGCACACCCGCAAGACCTCCCAGCTGCACCAGCTGCTGCTCGAGCTGATCCCCGGTGGGGCGAAGAAGGACCTGTCAGCAGCCCAGGCCAAGGCGCTGCTGGCGAGCGTGCGACCTCGTGACGTCGTCGGCAAGACCCGCCGCCGGGTAGCCGCGGAGCTGGTCGCGGACCTGGAGCGGATCTATGCGCGCAAGAAGGCCGCGAACAAGGAACTGACCGAGTTGATCAACTCCACCGGCACCACCTTGTTGGACCTTCACGGCATCGGACCTTCTGGTGCTGCCCGGCTGCTCGTCGAGGTCGGCGACATCACCCGGTTCCCTGACCGGGACCACTTCGCGTCGTGGAACGGCACCGCACCCATCGACGCCTCGTCCGGCGACCAGGTTCGGCACCGGCTGTCGAGGAAGGGGAACCGCCAGATCAACCGGGTCGTGCACATCATGGCGACCGTCCAGCTGCGGAACGAGACCGAGGGTCGGGCCTACTACGACCGCCGAAAGTCCGAAGGCAAGACCTCGATGGAAGCGATGCGTGCGCTGAAACGGCGCCTGTCCAACATCGTCTACAAGACCATGGTCGACGACGCCATCACCCACACCACGGGTAGACCAGGGACGGGCCCGGGAGGGCAACGGGGCAACGACTCTGACTCCAGCGCGGCCGGCTCACAGCCCCACACCAACTCTTCGGACAAGCCACTTCCCGGACCCGCCACACGACAGCCTAAGACACCGCTCCCGGCCGCCTCTTGACACAGAGGGGCGCCAGATCCGGTCGTCCCACAAGCCGAACCGCGACTGACGAACGCGCAGGTCAACGGGGTGATGCACCGTCACGTCGGGGCAGCCGTCGCCAGATGGTCCGTCCGGACGCCGTCCCGGGACGCGGGGAAAATCCGGACAGATGTCCAGCAGCACTCAGGGCCCCTGCCCGAGAAAGTCTTATCCCGATTGCGCAGCAACTCGAGACTCGGCCCAACGGACTTCCCAGGCGAGTGGCCCTAGGCTTGCGGCTGCGTCGCATGGTCACTTGCGAGGCCGCACACGAAGCGCCGCAGTCCGACATGGTCGGACTGCCTTCGCCGCGGTCCAGCGTCATAGTGGTGCCGAAGTGACGCAGAAGCACGGCAGATACCTCGATGTGGCCCTCAGCTGACTCCTGGCCATGGCTGGGCAGGTGGCAGACGGCGCGGGCGGTGACTATCGCGGATCAGGGGTGCGGCGACCTGCTAGGTGAGCTTGCGCGAGAAGCAGGAGGACGCCGACAAGTTCCTTTGAGGCCGACCTCGCCGACCCGGCTCGCCGGCGGCTGCACGAGTGAGCTGGCGGAGTCACGAGATGTTCGATAGTTCTGCGGCTGCACCATCCGCACCCGTGGTTCACCCGACAACTGACCACGACGGAGATCGCCAATTTTCGCGTTCAGCAAATAATCGCGGCGCGCGATGTTGGTGCACTATCGATCTCGGCTAAGGAATGCCGGCCGGTTGCACATCGAGCCAGTACGCGAAGGATGCCCATCAACGCCCCACTCGGGGGCGTGCAAAGAGTGGAGGTCCTGATGAAGATCATTGTGGCATATGGCGTTCGGAGCGGTGAGACCGCGGAGCGCGCCGAGGAGCGCATCCTCGACAGATGGGTCAAGAGCAGTACCGCGCGTCTGCTGCTGTGGCGCCGCGAGGGCGCCACCATGGCTGCCGGCCGGATCGAGCAGCGGACGCGGCTGCACCAGGCGTTGTTCTGCATCCGGGCCGGGTTCGCCGACACGCTGTGGCTGCCCAGCTGGGAGGTGCTGGGCGATTCGTGGAGCCGCGCTCTCGTGTGCGCTGAGGTCTGGCTGGCCGGCGGGGACGTCATGATCAACGGGTCGAACATCCAGCGGGCGGCCGCCGAGGGCGATGTCGAGCACGAGGTCGCGACCGCGATGGAGTGGACGCGGCTGCGTGCTCACGCCGATCCGCGCCGGACCGTTCGGGAGAGTGACGCGGCCGCTGACATCGGTGAGTATGCAGGCGTCTGGGAGTCTGGACGGCTGGCCCGCAAGCTCAGGGATGACTTTGAGCTGACGGACGAGAAGATCGCCACCTTCCTGCAGGAGACGAACTACGCCACCTCGACCGGCAGGCCATTCAGCGGGAGCAACGTCAACGCGCTGCTGCGCAACCATGAGGCGGACCCGCCGGTCAACCTTCAGGACCTCGAGGCTGGAAGCAGCAGTTCGCCGGCTGGGCGGGTGATGGTGGCGTTCGGGGCCGACGCGCACGCCCTGGTGGGCGCTGCGGAGGCGTTCAACGCCGCGCGGCTGCGTCCTTGCGCCGGCGTGGTGGCCATCGAGACGACAACGCACGACTCGGCCTCGCCGGAGCTGGCTGGAGATCGCGCGGAACGGGCGGGTCTGGTGATGCTGCTGACGTACCTGCCGCTGATCGGCGGGGTCTACGTCAGCAGCGAGTCGGGGCTTGGTCGGACCGCCGAGGAGCGCGCGATCGTCCACGCCCACGCCCGCCGTCACGGCGTGCCCATCATCGTCGATGGCACCATCACGCCGGCCGACCCGGCCGAGGACAGCACCCTCACCCGTGCCGCGACCTCGGTGGTGGCGCTGCACGCGGTTCTTCGGGCGCACGATGCGCAGGTCCTGCACGACGACCGGTTGAGCCTGGACGCAGCGCGGCAGCGCGCCAGCGCGATGCGCGCCGAGGACGAGGAGCGCACCTACCAGCGCATCGCACACACGTTGAACAAGGAGGGCTTCACCACCAAGAAACGCATTGGACGGTGGTCCGCGTCCGCGGTCCGTGCCCTGCTGGGGGCAGAGCGATGAGCGGCCAGAACCCACGGACTCGACGTCGCGTCGCCGCGTCGAACCGGGCACGTCTTGCCGCCGGAGACCCCGAGCTCAGCGACCACGCCCGGCAGCGCGCCGCCGAGCTGGGCTTCCACGAGGTAGAGGTCTACGCGTGTATCGCCAACCCCGAAACCGTCTACCCGGGCGCCCCCAGTCACGGCCCCGGTCGCCTGGTGTACCGGCGAGGCGGGTGCGCCTGCGTCATCGCGGAAGCCAGCCGGGTCGTCGTCACGGTGCTGTTGACCCTGCAACGCGACTGGGTGCATGGCGTCGACACCAGGGCCAGCTGAGGCCGGGCGCCCCTACCGACTCGATGTGTTCAGTCGGGCCCCGGCCGAGCAGATAGGCACGGGGAACGAACCAGCTCCCGCCGCGATGAGGCGTTGGCATGCCGAGAACGGTGACCCGATGCCGGCAGGGCACGTTGCCTCAGAACTCGTCGCAGCGGCCACCGCGGTGCGTGCCCGGCGCCATGTCTTCGCACCCTGGTGGTGCTGCCTACCCGGTGGAGGCATCACGCTCGTACAGGCCCCCGAGCAGCCGTCGTGAAGTGACCTACATCACTGAACTGGCTGATTGCGCCTAGGCCCCGTCCGGTGACGGTGACGTTTATGGAACCGACACAACTGAGCTATCGCCCCTACTACTTTGGCACTGATCGACGCGACGACCGTCTCTGCATCGGGAAATCTCGCATAGGACGGTGCTACGAGATGGCCGGCGCTGCTGTGCTGAGAGGGCTGGTCGATGCGGTCCTTGTTCACGGCGCTATCCGGCCGCCAGGCTCAGATGAGCTGACCGCCACGTACCTGCACGCGTGGGTGGTGCTGGCCGACGGCCAGATCTGGGAGCCGACGCAGGCCCGCATATGGAACCCGAGGGTGTTCGAATTTTTTATGGAACCCGTGGTCAACAACACGTACAGCCACGCCGAGGCCTACGCGGAGTTGCTGCGCACCGGCCACTGGGGTCATTGGCGGTAGCACGACACCGAAGGCTCGGGCGGCTTGTAGGAACCTGATCAGTTTGAGGAGTCCAGTCCTCGGGGGCGTTACCCGTCACGGTGGCTCTTGCTGGCTGTCCCATTTCCTGGCATGTGGTGCAGAGACCGTAGGGAAACGGGGGACCATCCCCTCATGCCGAAGCGTGCACCTCGCCCTACAGTCCTGCCATGGACCCTCTTGACGACCTGCCATCCGAATCTCGGCGTGAAGTCGCCTCGGCCGTAGCAGCCGCGCTCGGTGTGAGCACCGAGGATGCCGAGGCCATCGTCCGTGCATCTGAACCTCTGTGGGACGCGATGGAGGAGGTCGGCGGCCTGGTGGATTCGTGGGGTGGCGGGGAGTTCTGCTACCTCTTCCCGAAGATGTGCGCCGTCCTCAAGCCCACCGACTGAGCCTGCCCACCGACGGCTGGAGCCCACGATCATGCCGCCGGGAGGGCTGCATCCGATCGGTCACTGGCAGCTGTCGTGTCGAGCTTCGCGCAGCCGTGGAGCCTTTGCTGCAGTCACCGCCTGACGGGACATGCCCAGTTGGGCAGTCACGCGTAGACGGCTGGGGTCCGGGGCCGGTCCTTCTGGGGGGAGTGACGAGTCGCCGGCACCGCAGAGTATTCGATGTGGATCGCTTCCCGCTGCTGGCGGCCTGCTGGCCGTGCGCAGAGGGAGGTCGTGGTCGGCGACGGACCCGTTACGTGGGGTGATCTTGGGGATGGGTGCGCGGGTTTTCGTGCGGCGGACGGTGCCGGTCGATCGGTCGCATGAGGCGGCCTCGACGAAGGAGTGAGAAAGAATGTTCATTCAGCTACCGGGCGCCGGCATCGACACCGCGAGTCCCCAGCTCATCGCGTGCCGGGGCGCGCAGTTCCCCTCCCAGGCCTACGTAGACTGCGGCGCGGGGTGTGTGGCCTGCTACCAGGACCCGGTGTCCGGCCCGTATGGGATGGGGACCGAGAACGCGGTCCTGGCGCAGCTATCGGTGCTTCGCGGTTCGGCGCAGATCCGTGCCTGGTCGGGCGAGGGCCATGACGAGGACTCGGTCTGCCGTGGGCGTCGGATCGGCCTGTACGCGAACAGTGGGCTGTTCATCGACGGGCTGGGCCAACCGCAGACCGTCTGGGCGGTGGTCATCACCGACCCGTCGTGTGACGAGCTGCTGTACGTAAGCCTGCGCGAGAGCCAGCAGGACGCCGAAGCGTTCTTCGAGGCCGACCTCGCCGAGCTGCTCGACGGCAACTGCGAGTGCGACTTAGAGGACCTCCTCGACCCAGTCCCGCCTGCCGGCGACGAGGCTCCCTGACGAGGACATGGCTGTGGCGGTGCCCCGGCATGGGCGCAACCAACAGCTGCTGTAGGGCTGGCCGAGCACCGGACATGGAGGGCGCGCATCCGTGTCGAAGGGACCGGAACGGGGCCGACGGTCACGGACCTTCCAGCGACTTCAGGCGCCGCATCAGCGGGGTGGCTTCGAGCCAGTCAAGGACGGTGATGTCGCCAGCTGCCGGAGCCCCGAAGGCCCGAGCGGTCACCTCGCTGTTGACCCGGCCGAGCAGGCTGTCGCTGAGGATGGTGACCGCGGTCCAGATCAGGGTCACCGTGTAGAAGTAGTCCACGTTCAGGCGCAGAAACGCGATGACGTTGCGCCGGTACTCCGAGCTCATCTCGGTGATCCGGTGCGGGACCTGCGCAATGTCCACCCAGTAGATGTCCTGCTCGAACACCCGCAGGTCGAGGCTGCCGTGCTCCCACTGTCCCCACGCGGTAAACGGAAGCTCGCCATCCAACAGGTCACGATCGGACGGGACGGGACTGGGCTCCCACGGTGGCGCCTGCACGCACCGAATTCTGCAGCGGAGCACCGACGTAGCGAAGGTGTTGGCATGGTTGTCCTTCGTCCCCGCACGTACGGCGGACCTTTTCGATATCGGCGCTGATAGGAGGGGTGGGCAGGTCCACTGGGCCTGGACCTCCTGTGGGTCGTCGAGGTGGCTTAGGGAGGAGCGAGGATGTCCCGGACCCAGGCTAGACCCGAACCCGGGCCCGGTGATGGCGCGCTGCTTGATGCGCTCATCCTCGACGTCGACGGGGTGGTCTCACCGGTACACGGTCACACCGCCTGGGGGGACGACCAAGTCGCCGGCAGCCTGTTCGGACCGGTGTACGTCTCACCGTCGATGTGCGCGCGCCTTGAGGCCGTGGCCTCTCGCCCGGGAGTCTCCAGCTGGTGGTTGACCAGCTGGGACCAACAGACGCGAGACTCGATGGACCCCTTCGTCGGACGTTCCTGGCCGGCGCTCGCCACGGCCACCACTGCCGCCGGTGAGGGATGGTGGAAATGGGACGCCGTGCAGGCCTGGCTCGACCAGGGGAACGTGTCGCGGCGGCTGGTCTGGTGCGATGACCACCTGAGCCCCCCCGCCCGGCGCGACACGATCCGTCAGCGACTACACGATCGAGGCGTGGACACCCTGCTCATCGCTCCGGACACCTCCGTGGGGCTGACGCCACAACACCTCGAGGAGATCGAGGCCCACCTGTCAACGGCCTTGTGACTATTGGTGTCCGCGGGCGACGCCCGGTGGTGGGCCACATGCCTTGTGTGGTGGCCACCGAGCGGACCAGCTGCGTTAGCAAGACACAACGGGACGCTTGATGCGCCTGGCGGGAGGCCGTCCCAATGCCAAGGTGGACGACGGAGGACAGCACAGCCAGCAGGCAGTCCCGCTTCGACGAACCGATGGCCCGGGCATGCCAACAGACCCACTTGCGACGCGCAATTTTCCGCGTGTAGTGAAGTCTCAAAACTATCTAATTTCCGGTGTGCGCCGACAATCAAAACCTCATTAGATCTGCTTGAGAGCGGATCTAATGAAGTTCCGATTAGTCTCACCAAATACGTTGTGGCACAACAAGATTCGTACATCACTATCGCTTGACATCCCCGCCCGGATGGCCCTAACTTCAAGCCCTAGGCACATCGCCTCGACCAATCGAAGGAGCCCACCATGTCAACGAATGACACCCTTTGGATCGACCAGATCCTTCGCAGCTTTGACCGTCTCCAGGCGGCTGCGGATGAGCTCGAGCAAGCAGCCTGTGGCGTCGCGAAGGCGGAATGTGAGCTCGAGCAGCTGAGGCTCGAGTTCGCGAAGAAGGAGCGTGAGCTCGAGCAGAAGAAGCGCGAGCGCGAGCGGAGCAACAGTACGGTTGCGCGCAGGCAAGCCGAGCAGGACGCGGTCTGGGCCATGAGCGAGGATCTCGTCGTCCTCGTCCGAATCAGCACGGGTGCGCCAAGGACCATCTACCACCTCGCAGACCAACCCTGCGGTCAGGCATGGGGCCGCGGGTTCAGGAAGATGCTCGAAGGACAGGCGCGGGCCAGCCAACTGTCGAGGTGCCGTTCATGCCGGTGGTCAGTCCAGGACGCCGCGTTGGGGAGTGCGGCATGAGCCTGGGCATCAACAAGGACTTGGAGCCCCTGGTCCGCAAGGTCCGACGTGCCGGCGGAACAGTGGTGATCACCCGGCGGAACCATGTGCTGTGGACCCTGCCAGGGGGGCGCCTCATCCGCACCGGGCTGACCATGAGTCGGACCACCTCCCATCAGAAGCGACGAGAGATCGAGAAGGCACTGCTGCTAGCCCATTTAGTGCTCATCGGGCTACGGCGAAGGACTCCGAACCAGGCCTTGTCGACGAGATGGCCGGGACGTCAGGGGAGTGGAACAGATGACCGGTCCCAACTGATGGACGGACCCAAGAGCTTGCTTCTCGTTCGGGGTTAGTCCTCCGTCACCAGGCGGTCGTTTACCTCCACGACGGCAAGCCCGAGTGCCTGCGCCACTACGTCCACGAAGCGAAGACTGGTCATGAGCCACTCCCGGCCGGCCGTGCGCGCCACGTTCGCGAGTGGTCCGCAGCTTCGAAGAGCCGGTGGAACTGCGACTCCACCACGGCCGACTGAGCGAGGTCGGTCCGGCAGATCCTGAGCAGGATGGGCACCTCAGGCAGGGCCGTGGTCCGGGTTTGGCTCCGGAAGCGTTGGACGACGTCGCTGGTGCTGTGACCGACCTTGAGCAGCGTTCGGCCGCTGGCGGGGTCGAAGGGGTATCGAAGGTGGTGCGGCAGCGCGTAGACGTAGATGCCGACCTCGTTGTGCGCCTCTGCCCGCTCAGTGCCGGAGAACAGCCGCATAATCGCGATGTACTCCTGAGCGTTCTCGAAGCAGGCGTACCGGTACAGCTCGAGGCGGCGTGCGGTGGCGTCGTTGGTCGCCTCAAGGGCCTCGTCGTCGGGCCCGTCAGTGAGAGTGGTGGCGACCAGGGAGGCGGCCGGGTCCTGGGGGCGTGGTTCGTCGGCGACCTCACCACTTGGGCCCTGCTCATGCTCAGCCACGCTTGCGCTCCCCGTGTCCCACCGACCTGCGCCCGACCCTGCCGTGGCGGCACCGTTTGGCGGTGCGGGTACCACGGTAGGGCCGGGCACGGACATCGCTCTGTGCCAGAGGGCTGGCTACGGCACCAGCGACCAAGCGTGCGCGAGCACGGGCTCAAGCCGGTACTGGCCCTTGTCCACTCGCTCGAACGCGCCGAGCGACTGCAGGCACGCGACTACGGCCTCAGGGTCGGTCGTGGACTCCCCAGCGGCCACGTGCAGCTCAGCCAGGTCGGCGCTGTCCTGGCCCAGCATGGTCACCAGGTCGCCGTAGCCACGCTGCACCATCGGGTCCAGCCGCAGCCCGACCGCGTCCACGACCTCCACCGCCCCCTCAGTCGTGCTCAGGTACTTCTCGAGGTCGTCCAGCGCGCTCGGTTCGCGCGATGCCGAACGGGCCTTGGCAGCGGCTCGTTCCAGCAGGAACGGCCACCCGCCGGTCACGGCCAGGAGCCGGTCGGTGCGCTCCGGCGCGCGGAACCGCTGAGCGGTCATTGTCCACACCCGAAGGGTCTTGACGTCGTGGCGGGACAGCGTGACCGTTCCCAGCGAAGCCGTTTCCGGCTGGGCGTCCATCACCGAACGCCAGAACGGCATCTGATGCGCCCCGGTAACCAGAACCACGGACCGGGTCACCCCCGGCCGGTCGGGCGTCTGGTCGACCGCGGCCCGCAACGTGGCAGCGCACAAGTCCGCGGTGAAGTCGCTCAGGTCGGAGATGACAACGCGCCGCGCGCCGGGATCTCCGGCGGTCAGAGCAGCTTCGAACGCGCCGCGGCTGTTGACCTCCAGAACCGCGAACCCGTTCTGGCATGCCTCCTTGACGGCCCCGGCGACGTCCTGGATTCCGGTGGCTCGCGAGCCCATGACGACGCGCACCTGGATGGAGTGGTCGCCCAGCAGGTCGTCGACCTGCGCGGCAGTCAGCGGGGAGAAACGCCCGTCCGCCAGCTCGGTGCGGCTGGCCAAGGCGACGAAGTCCTCGCGCAGGGACTCGGTGTCCGCACCCAGCAGCTGGTTCTCGACGTCCGAGGGGCTGCCCACCATGTTCAGGACGGCCGGACCACGCAGCCGCCATCCGCGGCCGTCACCGTTGCGTGCCAGGACACCAAGGCCGACCATCTCGTTGAGGTAGGAGCGGAACGCGGCCGTGTCCAGTTCGGTGAACCCGTCCTCCCACCACTGCAGGCAGTCCTCGCGCAGTTCGGTATCCGTCAGGCGCGCTTCCAGCCCGGACTCGTGGGCGTTGCGTGCCATGACGTTGGCGATGACGTTGTACCGCGGGTCAAGGTTCAGGGTGTCCCGGAACGCGGTGCTGATGTCTTCGCGCAGCTCCTCGTTCGTCTCCACGCTCTCGATGTCGGCACGGGTGACGATGTAGGGCAGCTGCACCCCAAGCTCGCGGCGCCGTTCGTGCATGTGCTCCACGAGGCGGTGGCCAAACATCTGGAGTAGGAACGGCTGGTACGAGCAGTTCGCCAGCACCCGGTTGACCAGGTCCGGTTCGGCGAACTCGTACCCCATCGCGGCCATGGGCTCGGTCAGCA
Source organism: uncultured Actinomycetota bacterium (assembly GCA_963845815.1). Classification (GTDB taxonomy): domain Bacteria; phylum Actinomycetota; class Actinomycetes; order Actinomycetales; family Dermatophilaceae; genus Lapillicoccus. The sequence goes on along the minus strand of CAWJTD010000001.1, from coordinate 2,912,543 downwards.
GGTTCAGCGCTGACTGCGGCTTGAGTGGCCCGATGACGGTGGGGCGCTGCGCCAGGTGGGAGAACGGCCCGTTGCCGGCGACCTTGGTGAACCGCTGCACCGAGTGCAGCCCGGCGAACACGACCTTGGCCCGGTCGCGCGTCGTGGTACCCAGGTTACGCAGCCGGGACGTCTCCCCGAACTCCGGCGAGTCGGACTCGAAGAACCGGTCGGACTCATCGAGCAGGATGAGCAGCCGCCTGGAGGTGTCAGCCTCCAGCCACGTGTTGATGCCGGCGACGACCTTGGCGTGTGCTTTCCCGGCGCGGCTGGCGCCCTTGGCCGGGATGACCTCGCGACGGGTCAGCTCGGACAGCAGCCCGTCCCACAGCGCCTCGGCGCTCCTGGCCTTGCCGGACCCGATCTGGAGGGTGTCCAAGGACAGGTACACGGCGACACGAGACCCGGGGGCGGGGCTCGAGCGTTCGAACGCGTCCTCAGCGTCGCGCAGCAGCGCTGACTTGCCGAGCCCGCGACCGCCGTAGATGATCTGCGTCCCGTTCGGGTCGATGACCTGCCGCTGCTCCTTCTCCCGCCCGTAGAACATCTCCCGGGCGACCAGCCCGCGCTTCTCGTGAACGTAGGGGTTCACGTGCGCGAACGGGAGCAGGATCCCCATCGTGGCTTGCAGCAGGCGGTCTCCGCGCGCGGCGAGGTAGGCCAGTGCGGCGTCGTCCAGGACGATGACCGGCGCGTGCGAGCGCGGGGTGAGGGCGGCCATATCCCGGCGCACCTGAGCGCTCATGGTGCCGAAGTAGGCCACTATGACCGCTTCTCCGGTCGGGTCCTGGTCCACCCACGACATGAGCGTGTCGGCCGACGGGCGTCCCCACGCGAGCAGGATGCGTCGCCGGTCGCCGGCGTGGGACCCGAACGCAGGCACCATCGCCTTGCCGTTGATGTCGACTTCGTACACGTCGACGTACCGGCGTTCCCGGGCACGGGGGACGTCGTTGAGCTGAACGGTCTTCTTCGCTTCGATTCCGGCCACCCGCAACGCGGGCAGCAGCAGGTCGGTCTCGCTGACCCCGTACCGCTTCTCAGGGGGAGTCGCGCCCAGCGTGCGCCACCCGGCGAGCGCGTCCGCGGTCTGGGCGGCCTGGTCCGGGCTCAGGCTGGTGAACGTCAGCGTGGGGCAGGACGCGACCGTGCCGCTGTCGCGGCAGATCTCGATGACTGAACCGGTGATGCCCTCCGGGAGCGCTTCGGGGACTGCGGGGAAGAACTGCTTGAGGTACTCGTGGTTGCGCGGGGAGGGCAGCTGCTCGTTGGTCTCCAGCAGGTAGATGAGCTCTTCAGCGGTGCCGAGATCGCCGCTGGCGATGAACCCCTTGACGCGCTCGATGTCCTGCTCGCTGACCTTGCTGTCGTTGACCTCGTGAAGCCGCGTGGTCAGGGTGAGGGCCGCGCGGGCTCGGAAGTCCGGCAGGCTCTTGCTGATCTTGGTCAACATGGCGCGCACGACGGCGAGGTCCTTGCCGCGCAGCTCGGTGTCGCGCAGCATCGCGGTCAGCTCAGCGTCCTGCTCCTCGTCAATCTGGTTGTTGCGGCGCGCGTTGCGCAGCTCAGCGGCGAGCTCGCTGCGGCGCCAGTCGAGCTCGCTGCGCGCGGTCATCTCGTGGGAGGACACCAGCGCGGCGACCACGTCGCTGATGCGAGCCGAACCGTCGTCGAGCATTCCTGCTTCGCTGGTCCGCAGTAGGTGGTGGGCGGTGAGGAAGTTCTCGTCCTGTACGTGCATTCGCACCGTGTCGTCCCAGCTTCGCCCGATCGCGTCCTGCAGATCATGAGCTTGGAGCTCAACGGGCAGGGTGACCGCGGCGGTGACGACGTCGACGAGAGCGCCGCGCACGCGCAGGGCGTCCAGGCCGAGCACCATTGCGGGTGGAGTCTCGACGGCACTGACGTGCTGCGCTCCGTCCAGCAGGTCCAGGGTGTGGGTCAGGGACTGGTGCGCGCTGGCAGCGGCCGCGACCACCAGCGGGTCGGAGTCCTGGTCGCGGCTGGCAAGCGCGTCGAGTGCGGCCGTTCCGGCTGCTAGGACGGCGGTGCGCATGTCGGACACTTCGGTGGTCGACCAGCGAGCGGACCGGTCGGCCAGCGCCAGGGAGGCGACGGCGTCGGCCCACTGGGACAGCGCGGGGACGGCCTTGACTGCTTCGCTGATCAGGTCATTGCGGACCGAGCCCTGCAACGCTTTGCTGCTGGTCGTGCGCAGCTTGCGGTCCTCGACCTCGATGGACTTGGTCACCTCGGTCATGTCGCTCAGCACGGCGATGGTGGCGTTGACGTGTTCGAGCTTGGAACGGTCGTCGGACACAACAGCGTGTAGGGCGGACCCGATCAGACCGTCCTGGTCGAGCCATCCGTTCACGATGTCGCTGGCCCGCTTGAAGCGCATGCGGCGAGGACGCATGAGCTCCTGGGCGGTCTCCTGCGCGGCGGCCAGGACGCGCTCGGTGTCGGTGGCGTCGGCCAGTGCGGTCAGCGGCGGCGCTTCGACCAGCACGCCGGTGACGGCTCGCCGCCCGACTTCGCTGGCCAGTGCGCCGAGTTCGTCGCCCAGGTGCGGCTGCAGCGCGAGCAGCAGCGCGCCGGCCGTGGGCTCTCCGGTGACCAGCGCGGTGCGCAGCATTGCGGCGGTGGACATCAGCAGGGCCGCGGTGTCCGAGTCGATCGTTGCCGAGTCGAGTGCCGCGACCCGCTGGTGGAGGGCGGTGGCGACCTGCCCGTGCGGGTTGCGGACTGCTGCGGCCAGCGCGCTTGCGCGCAGCAGGTCCGGGTCCAGCGGCGGTGTGGTGCACCGTGCCGAGATCTCGGCCGCGAGTGCGTGCCGACCTTGGGCGACGAGCGTGGTGACGCTGGTCAGCAGCTCGCGTTCGGAGTCCTGGGTGTCCTCGGTCACCGGCGAGTCGCTGGCCGGGGCCTGGTCCGCGGGGGAGTCGGACTGCGTCGCGGCGCTGACCGCGACGGTCGGGGGATGGGGCGCGTGGTGCTGGGATGACGGAGCGGGTTCGGTCGCTGGGTGCGCGGTGGGGTGCGCGAAGTTCTTGGACTTCGCCGCAACGTCGGTGGTCGGGGCTGGCTCGCTGGCGGGTTCGCCACCGGGGCGGGCGGGATCGGTCTGCGGCTGAGGCGCGGGCTGCGCGGGCTCGAGCACAGGCGGCTCGGCGTCGGGGGCTGGTGCCGGCGGGGTGTCCGCGAGGGTTGCGAATTCGGCAGCGATGAGGGCGCTGGCCCGGATGGCGAGCAGCGCCAGGTGAGGGGCGGCGGTGGCGATCCGGTCCTGCGCGGCGATCAGGGCCTCCGCTGCGGGCGATCCCGTGGCCAGTTCGGCGACCAGGGCCAGAGCCTCCGCTTCGGCGCGGTCCGAAGCCGACCACAGCATCGAGGACGACAGCGCCTGAGCTCGCGCGACGGCAGCGGTCAGCGCGGCCTGGAGGTCGGGGTTCTCACCAGCGCGCAAGGATTCGAGCACGTCGAGACCGGCTCGCACTGCGGATTCGCCCTGCGCCTGGGTGACGGCGTCCAGGGACTCGCGCAGCCCGTGCATGCTGCGTTCGGCCGGCGAGGCGCCCGCTGCACGCAGGTGCGTCTCGGCGGTCTCGAACTCGCGCAGCGCAGCGTCCAGGACGGCCAGACTGTCCTGCGAAGGTGGACGGCCGTCCTCCAACGTTCTGGCAAGGTCGCGCGCCTGGGCTGCAGCCGCGGTCAGGGTCGCGTCCAACGTCACCAGGACCGCGCTTAGGGCTTCGGCAGTCAGGACCGGCTCGTCGCTGGCGTCGGGCTCCTGCGCGGTAGGCGCGTCGGGCTGCGCGCTGTCGTCCGCGGGCTCTGCCACCGAGGTCTCGTCGCTGGCGTCGGCCGTCGGGGGATTCGGGTCGGCAGGCGCGGTGGTGGTTGCGGAGATGGCGATGTCCTGTTCTGAGGTGGTGGGGTCGCCGGGTGCTACGGGGCCGGGTTCGGTGCTGACGTCCTGGAGCGCGTCGGCGTCGGGGACCTCATCGCCGGGGCGAGGCTGGTCGAACAGGTCGTACTCGGCCGTGGTGTCGACCACGGCCTGCGCAGCGGACAGGACTGCGCTGACGTCTTCGGAGGTTGCTCCCTCGGGGGTGAACCATGGCTGGTCGCCGGCCCACAGCAGGATTCGCGCTCCGGCAGCGCTGGGCAGCGTCCCGGCCCACACGGCGAACCGGGCCAGCTGCGCCGAGCGGGCAGCGACCTTGTCAGCGGCGCTGCTGGCCAGTTCCTCGGGAGCTATCGCGGCGGCCATCATCTCGGTGTAGACCGGAGCGGCGAGCCTGTCGGCGGCGTGCCGTCGCTCGCACTGCCCGGCGCGCAGCAGTCGCAGGCGCACGTCCTGGGACAGGGCCGTCCCGATGGTGCGCGGGGTCAGGTTCAACCCCAGGGGTCGAAGGACACGGTTGCGGTTCGTGGCAGTGCCTGACTCCAGGGCGTCCTTGACGTCGGCTGCGGTGAGCTCCTTGGCGCACGCGGTGACCGGGTCGGGCAAGGACTCCAGGGCGGCCGCCAGCTTCTTGAATGCCTGGTCCCGCTCCTGGTCCTGACCGGGGGCGTACCCGGGTTCGGGTCGGGGCCCGAAGGCGTACCCGTCGTCGCCGTACTGACAGTCCTCGTGTGCGTGCCCACGTGTCATGTGTGCTGTTCCCCTCCGCGAAGCCTCCGACCCTGCTGGGCTGACCGGGTCCCCCCGGTCGCCACCCGTCGGCGATCGGGGTCAGTTTGCCTCACGGTTCGGACATCGCACTCGGCTATCGGGGCAACACGTCCTAAATCGGGGGCAACCCGCTCAGACTCCACGGGTGAAGGGGTTGACGAACGTGCAGCCGGCGGGGATCTCGGGCGGACCTCCAAGGCCGTAGCGGGCCCGGAACTGCCGGTAGTCGGCGCGTTGCTTCGCGCTGGCCTGTTGGCCATCGGAGAGGCGGCGCAGGTGCCCGGAGACGTCGGTCTCCCGCAGCATGTGTGAGGACAGCCCGTTGCTGGAGATCAAGCCGCGCAGTACCGCCGGGACGCGGGGACGTCGCGGCGGCCCGATGATGACCTGGGGGATGTACCGCACGACGACGACAGCTTCAGCTTCCGGCGGGCATGGGACAAGCAGCGTCCGGTCCGGTCCCAGGCCGCCACTGGCTCGGGTGAGCTTGCCGGCCGTCACCAGGGTGTTTAGGGCGGCGGTCGCGGCCGTCAGGTCAGCATTATCCCCCGTGGGGCACACCAGGGACAGCAGCCGTGTCTGGGCGATGACTGCGCACCCTTGCACGTCCAGCAGCCCCATCCGTCGGACCATCGCCAGGAGGCGGGCTGCCCACGTCTGGTCGCCGGCATCGACCCCATGCCCCTCCTTGGTCAGGACTGCCGGGTCGTAGCGGTGGGCGATGTCGAACCCGTCCACGGTGACGGGGTTGTCCAGCAGTGTTGAGGCGACCCGCAGGAGCCGGCCGCCGCGCTGCCAGGTCCCGAGCAGGACGATGCCGGCGAAGAACTCCAGCGGCCAGCTGATCCCGGTCACGGTCCATGTGTCGCCGGAACGTTCGACGGTGACGTCCTGGGACGCCTCGTCGGCGTCGAGGTCGTAACCGTCGTGGTGTACGGCGAGCTTGACCTGGCCAGGCTCGAGCGAGTCCTGCCACAACGCGGCCAGCTTGGCCGGCACCGGCAGGTAGGACCCGAGCTGGTGCGCCAGCCGAAGCGTCTGCGTCCACATGACTTGGGAGTCCGTGACGCTGAGGACGCGACCTTCGTCCTCGGGTTCCAGCTCGGATTCCGGCTCGGGCTCGGATTCCGGCTCGGGCTCGGATTCCGGCTCGGGTTCGGGCTCCGGCTCGGGCTCGGGCTCGGGTTCGGGCTCTGGCGTGGGGGCGGCCGGAGCGAGCAGCCCTGCGGCCTCACCCCAACCGAGCCCCAGAGGGTCGGTCACCTCACAGTCAGGCTGGACCACGCCGGGCCGCTCTGCCCGCCAGATGCCACCGGACTGCCAGGTGTCATCGACCCGCAGGTGCACCCCGTCGGCGAGCAGGTCGGTGTCCTCGTCGGTGTCCCGGCGCGCGCAGTCGCCGACCACGGTGTTCGCGTGCGCGACCAGTGTCGCGTACCCAGTGCCATGCAGGGACCGACCTGCCCCGTTGACCTGGCGCAGCAACGGCCCGATCGCGGTGTACGCAACGGTCCGGTTCGGCGCCCACCGTGACTTGCGCGACGCGACGGCCGAGCTGATGAGCTGCGCCGCGAGCGCGCCAAGGTCTTCCCCACCCAAAGCGCCCGCTTGAGCAAGACGTTGCCCGAACCTGGTCCGCGGGAACGCATACGCGCCCCACAGCCGGACCGAGTCCAACCCAGCCAGGGCGGCAGCCACGGTGGCGAACACGCCAGCAAGGGCTGCTTCAAGGTCGGTTTCGTCGGCACCGTCGGTGAGCAACGTCGACAACGGCAAAGGGGCCGCCGCCGACATCAGCTGGCCACGGCCAGCGCCAAGCAGGTACGACTGGTACGCAGCGGCTTCGCTGGCGTCGGCCGCGTCAGAGCTCGGGTACTGCGCCTCGATGGTGACGTGCCCGTTCGCGTCCAGGTACCGCCCCTTCTGACGCAACCGGTCCAGCTGGGCCGGGGCGGGAGCCAAGTGTGTAGTGAACGCGGCGAAGTCGATCACGAGCAGCTCTCGGCGGCTCACTGGGCCCGCGGGGAGCTGCGAGGCAATGCCCGGGGTCGGCGCAGCGGCCCCCGTCGGAGCACCGGACAGCCACGAGGGAACGCTGCCGTCGCTGTTGACCGCCGGGTGGGAGCCCTCGCGGTACACGACCTCACCGAACAGCGAACTGCCTCCGGCGGCCAAGGCAACCATGGCGCCGACAGGCAACGCGTCCCGGCGCTCGCCGTGGGTGAGGGAGGGGAACCCGTCCAGGTCCAGCGGTCCGCCGACGTACCCACCCTGGGTCAGGTCGTAGCCGAAGTACGCCGCGTTGAACGCGACGTTCACGTGCACGGGCGCGGCCCGGGCCGTGACGAACGCGTCCAGGTAGGCGGCCAACGCCGCCATGTCCGCCGCAGCAACATGCTCGGGGCCGAGGGCCATGGCCGGCGTCAGGATCGGGGCGTCTTCGTACGGGCGCCACACCGCGCGCTGCGTGCTCACGCTCATGGGGCACCCAGTGGCGTGCCCGAGCGGGTGGGTGCTGCTGCCGCAGGTGCTCTGGCAGCGTCGCGCGCGATGTGGCTGCTCTCGCGCCACCGGACGCCGACCACGTCCACTTTGCCGGCGTCCTGGAGCCGGCGCAGCGAGTCCTCGACTTCCCCGATGCGGATGGAGGGGTTCGCCCCGAAGTGACGCGAGTTCACCAGCGCGGTGCGCAACACGTGGCGCTTCTTCGTGCGGGGACTGTAGTACGAGTCCTCGCCGCGCAGCGCGCGGAACAGGTCGAGGATGTGCACGCCGGCGTAGATATCCCACACCAGACCGAACACGCGCTTGTCCAAGCGTCGCTGGGCGAACGCGACGTCGACACGGGCGCCGGCCGGGCGCGGCTTGGGAGTCTCGAGCGCGTCAGCGACCTTGGGCTTGACCTGACCGGCCGGCCAGTTCCCCGATGACCAGCACGCTGAGCAGCGGTTCCCCGCGTGCGAGCAGCACCCGTCGGGCAGATCGGGGACGCCGAAGTAGTCGGCTAGCTTCCGGTTCGCGCACGTGGTGGTATCGGTGAAGAAGTCGGCCAGCAGCGCCGTCTCCTGCGCGGCCCGTGCCGCCTTGCCAGACACTGCCGCCGCGAACCCGGCCGGCAACGTCTTGGTGCGCACGCGCAACCCGGTGACCATGCGCCGTGACGGGGCTGCGGACACGTCCAGCATGCCGCGGTCGTGTAGGTCGGCCAGCAGCTGCCACGTGCCGGCAGCGTCGCTGGACACGCTCGCGTACCCCGGCACGGTCGAGGCCAGGTGCGTGTGCAGCTTGGTGACCGACAGCACGCTCCGCTGCAGCGACCCGTCCGTGGTCCGGTTGGGCAGCGCCAGCGTTGCGGCCACCACCGCAGCCTCGACCGCTTCGACGCCAGAGCCGGCACCGCTGGCCGCCGACGCACCGGGGGCTGCGGGGGCCACGCCCAACAGCTCGCCGGGGCGCACCGTGGCCAACGGTGGGAAGTCGCCCAGGTCTTCCACGGCGCCCAGGTCGGCCAGCGCAGCGAACGCGCGCACGACACCGGACGTGTACTTCTCGCTGGTGCGGGACTTGCCGGCCTCGTCCGCGGACAGGCGACCGGAGGTGACGTCTTGGCCGATGAGGTTGTCCGCGACCCGGGCCGCGTTCAGCGTGGTCCGGCACGCCAGCACTGCCTTGCCCATCCGGGTCAGCAACGGCCCGGGCAGGTCGGCCCCGGTCATGAACTGCACCATGCGCAGGCCCTGCCCGGTCAGCAGCGCCAGCCCCACGTTCGCTGGGACGTCGGACCCGGCGGCGGGCGCGTCCTTGCCGGCGGCGTCACGCCCGGCCCGCCCGACCTGCTGGTACAGCGCGGCCAGGTCGGTAGGCGCGGATGCGCAGTACACGGTTCGCACGTCGGGTCGGTCGATCCCGAGCCCGAACGCGGACGTGGCGACCACGATGAGCGGGGCGAATCCTTCCTCGACCTCGTTTGGGCGCTTCGCGGAACTCGGTCAGGACGGCGGACTTCTCGGCCTCGGTGAGCCGGCCGTGGAAGCGACGCACCCGGGTGCTGCCATCTCCGAGGAACTCGCGCAGGTGCGCGCGCCAGCGCGATCACTTCCTTCACGGTCAGGCAGTAGAAGATCGCGTGGTCGGTCACCGCTGAGGCGACCTCTTCGGCAAGGCCGCCGGTGGTGGCTGGACCGGCGGCGGTGATGGACCTGCGGAAAAGGGCCAGCTCGGGCCGGATCGGGTTCTCTCGCACCGTCAGCAGCGTTCCCGCGGCAGCCTCGGCCGCTTCGATGTCGGGGCTGGTGTCGCCGGGCAGGCCGAACACGCCGTCGCGAAGGCCGGCGAGGACGGTCCGGTTCGCGGTCGCGGTCAGCGCGGTGAGCGGCAGCCCGTGGTCGCGGCGCAGCTCTTCGAGGAACATCTCGACGCGGCCCATCGAGGGGCGGAAGTCGTCCCATTGGACGAACGTGTGCGCCTCATCCAGGGCGATGCGGGTCACGATGCCGGACTTGACCGCCTCACGGACCACTTCACGGAACCGGCGCTGGGTGAGCCGTTCCGGGGACACGTACACCATGCGGATGCCGTGGTCGGCCCGTCCGAGGAGCTGGTCGGCGACCTCGGTCTTGCCGGCCCGTGAGCTCGACTCACGCAGCGGTGCGACCAGGGCCCGGACTGCGCCGCCGATGGACCGGTTCAGCGCGAGGGCCTGGTCGGTCATGAGCGCCACCAGGGGCGACACCACGATGGTTACCCCGGGCAGGACCAGGGCGGGCAGCTGGAAGCAGAACGACTTGCCGAACCCGGTCGGCAGCAGCCCCAGGACGTTGCGCCCGTCAGCGACCGCAGCGATCACGGTCCGCTGGGAGTCCTTGAGCTTGGCCGGTTCGTCGGACAGTGCGAGCAGTCCACCGATCTGGGCGGCGCGGTCGACGACCTCATCGGCGAGCGTGCCCGCGGCCCGATGCTCGGCGACCTCCTGCGGGGTCATCGCGAGCTGGCGGATCTTGCGCGTGTGCGGAAGCAGCGTGTGCTCCTCCAGCGACTGCGGCGTGTTCAGCTGGGCGGCGCGCTCCTGGGTGAGCAGCCCCTGGTCGGCCAGGAAGGACCAGATGCGTTCCCATCCGTCAGACATCGTCACCACGTTGCCGCCGCCGACATCGCCGGTCACCGGGTCGGGCAGCAGCAAACCCTCGTCCAGAGAGCCAAGGAACGTGCGCCGGTAGGAGCGGCGCAGCGCGGTGGGTCCGGCGAGCTTGCGGTCGCTGATGATGATGACGCCGCGGTGTCGTTCGGAGCGGATGAGCCGGCCGACGGCCTGGCGCAGCTGCAGTGCGGCCAGTGGCAGGTAGTACAGTGGCGGTCGCGACCGCGTCGGGGTCCTCAGCGTGTGCGGCTAGGGCCCGCTCGGCGACGACGGCTCGGCGAGCTTCGACCACCGGGGCGGCGAACGGGGCGAACGGGAGCTTGTTGATCCAGACCAGGCGCAGGCGTTCGGGGTCGTCGATGTCGACCCCCTGCCAGAGGCCCTTGGTGCCGACCAGGAACCCGCCGCCGTAGCCACGGTCCTTGAAGTCGTCGACGCCGCGGCGGTTGCCCAGGATGAGTGCGGACCGGACCGGGGTGCTGTTCCCGCGGCGGCGCAGCTCGGTGGCCAGGTGTTCAGAGATTCCCCCGGCGGTGGACCGGGCCGTGGTCAGCACCAGGGCTCCGCCGTCGAAGCCACCCCGGTCGCTCTCGGTGGCCGGCTCCAGCTCGGTGACGACCTCGGCCGCGTACCTGGCCAGCTGGTGAGCCACGGTGCGCATCGCGCCCTCGGTCTGCTCGGCCCACGATGGGAAGTCGGACAGGCACACGAGGCGGGCCTGGTTCGCCATGTCGAACGGGGTACCCAGGTCCAAGGTGGCCACGGTCGGGCTCAGACCGAGCCGGGTGCGGATGAAGTCCCACCGGCCGCCGACGCGCAACGTGGCCGAGACGTAGTACGTGCGCGCGAACGTGGCCAGGAACTGCTGCCAGGTCAGGTCCTGCCCGAGCTCGATCGGAGAGGACGTGACCGAGAACCGGTACTGGCGCAGGTCGCCGCGCAACGCTTCGAGCTCCTCGGCGTACACGACCTGGTTGGACGCCCCCGGCGGCAGGTCGCCGAACGCGATCGCGTCGATGTCCGAGTCCGAGTCCACGTCCAGGTCCACGTCCGGCTCGAAGTCGCTGCCGGAGTCCTGGCTTGAGTCCTGGTCTGCGTCTGCGCCCTGAGCAGTCACCGGGTCGGCGGGAGGGGAGTCATCGGCGGCGCCCAACAGCGCAGTCGTGACGTCCGGGTCGTCCTCAGGGTCCTCGCCGGCGTCGTCACTGGCAGGCACCGCTGGTGTGGTCGTGGTGGCTCGGCCCAGGATGTCGTCGATGTCAGCGTTGAGCGTCTGCGCGCTCGCGGTGACCGACCCGGTCATAGTGCGCAGCGCCATGACGCGCTCCACTTCGAAGAAGTCCAAGCCGGGTCCGTGCTCGCCCAGGTAGGCGCCCAGCGTCCCGGTCAGCGCTTGGCACTGCCCGGCAAGGCGGCGCATCAACCCTTGGATGGTGCGGACCTGACCGACACCGGCTGTGCCGGCGTACTCGGAAGCGAGGGTGACGGTGCGGGACCCGACCTGGCCGCCGCCGTTGCTGCGGGCGTCCATCACCTGCGCGGCAGCGCGCGGGAACTGCTCATGGTCCAGCAGCAGCCCAAGGTTCTCCACCGCTTGGCGTACCTCACCGCGTGCGGTGCCGACGCGGGCGGTGCGAGTCCAGGCGGACAGGTCGGCGTGCATGTTGACCACGGCCCGGTAGTCGAGCACGGTCGAAAGGGCGGAGGTGGCAGCGTCCTCGAGCTGGTGGGCTTCGTCGACGATGAGCAGCGTCTCGGGCCCCATGTCTGCCAGATCGTCCAGGTGCGCGAGCAGAAGGGCGTGATTGGCCAGGAGCAGCCGCCGGGTCGACAGCGCCTCGGTGACCCGGTCGGTGTGTTCGGCCACGGGGGTGTTCGCACCGGCGGCGTACTCACCGTTCGCGGCCTGCGACAGGGACTCCAGCCAGATGGGTACCGCTCGCGGCAGGTACTCGCTGAAGAACGGGGGCAGGTCCGCGGTGTCGACCGAGCGGGCCGACCAGCCGGTCTCGATGCTGGTCGAGTCCAGGAACCGCAACGTCAGGTACACCAGCAGCTCCCGGAAGCCGACCTCGGCCAGGAACCGGTTCCGTTCCGGGCTGGTGCGTGACCGGTTCACCGACGACGCGTCGGACAGCGCGGCGACCAGAGCCCGCAACGACAGCCGGTTCCCTTGGCCCTTGACGACGTCGGACACCTCGAGCAGGCCCAGGCCGGGCACGTTCTCGTTCAGGGTGACGACGTCCGCGGCCAGCTGCGCCTGGAGCTGCTTCGTGAAGGTGGTGATGATCGCGGTTCGGTCCGGCCCACCGGCGAGCCAGTCCAACGCGCAGGCCAGCACCGCGTAGGACTTTCCGGTACCGGTTGGCGCTTCCACCAGGCCCGGCACGCCGGTGTCGGCCCAGTGGTGGATGGTCGCGCTCATCTGTTGCTGCGCCAGGCGGGGGGCGGCGTCGGCTCCGCGCGCGATCTGGGCCAAAAGGCCAGGGTTCACGCGCCCCGTGCTGTCACGCATGGACGAGACGACCCGAAACGGAGGCCGCGGGCCGGCTGGGACCGGCTGCCGGCGAGGTGTGTGCCCGCCGAGGCGGGCGTCCAGGACGGCGGACACGTCGCCCTGGCTGTGGGTGGTGGGTGCGCTGGTGTGACCGGCCAGATGAGTCAGCAGCGACCATGCCGGGGAGTCCGGCACCACGGACGCGAGCAGCTGCGTGAGGTCGCCCGGCCAGGTAGAGACCAGGTCGGCAGTGTGCGCGATGAGCCGTTCCAGGAGGCGTGCGTCGTCGACTGCGTCGTGCCAGCCCAGCCCGGACCGGTCGACCCCGACCTGGTCGCACAGCGGTCCCAACCGGTGCGTTTGCGCGTTGGGCCACAACGCCAGCGCCAGATAGTACGCGTCCACGTGCGTAGTGGCCAGGGCCGGGAGGTCTTCGACGGACAGCGCGGCCGTCAGCATGGGCAGGTCGGCGACGGTGCCGTTGTACGTGACGAGCAGGTCGGCGTCGGCGCAGTACGCGTGCAGGTCGTTCAGTGCCTGCGCGGGGGCGACGGCCGTCTGCTGGTGCCGGTGTCGCACCCGGGGAGACCGGATCTCCCACGTTTCGTCGGGCAAGGCCAGGAACCGTTCGAAGTCTGCGGCGGCCTGCACCCAGCCGGTGTCGGTGCCGGCGCGCACGGCCCCGATCTGGAAGATGCGCTTGTCCGTGAACGGTTCGGTCGCGGTCGTCTTGACGACGGACTCAAGGTCCAGCACCACGACGCGCAGCCCGCGCGTGCCGGCCCCTTCCGGGGGCGTCTCTTTGTGCTCGTCGATGGCATTCGAGGGAACGCGAAGTGTGTCACCTGAGCGCTGCAGCAGACCGGCGGCCAGCCCCTGGGCGACCAGGTGGACGGTTCTTGCTGGGGCAGCTCCGAACCGGGCGCGGGCGGCCTCCAGCAGCGCGTCCTGGCCGAGCCCATCCGGGTGCTCGCGGACCAGCGCGACGAGCTTGCGAACGGGTGCGGGCACAGCCGCGTCCGAACTCCCTTGTGGCATGCGTCCCCCTGCTGATGTCCGGAAGGTCACAGTAGTGCCCACCGCGGACAGACGGAGCAACACTGCCCGAACCTGTTTCACTGCACGGGCCGGCCGCACGTGCTGACTCCCGCTGTCAAGGGGCCGGGCACGTGGTCAGGAGGCTCGCCATGGCCGTGCCTCCCGCGGCGGCCACCCACAGTTGGTACTTGGCCTTGACCGCGATTGGCGAGCCACGTAGGCGCACCGGTATTCCTTGACGGGTGGGAGTCAGGTAGCTGCGTCACCGTCGCCCTTGACCGCGTTTCCTCCGCGGCGACCGCGCCAGGCTCAGTGTGTCGTCGGCGAACCGATACCGGCATTCAGAAGGCGCTGTCATCACCTACGGCATCGGCAGCCGCCCAGGTCCGGGCAGCTCTCAACCTGCCCCCCCAAGTCGAGGTCCAACCGGCGCAGTGAAGCGAACCTTCCATTGGTGCTCATCCTAAGGCTCCGAGGCCGCCGGTACCCGCCACGCAGGCTGCTGCGGCACTCGCCCAGAGGGCCGCGATTACCCAACAGAGTATTGGGAATCTCGCTCGGAGTGCTGGGCCCTAGACCAAGGCGGCGCTACAACATGTGTGGACAACTCCCGTGCTCAGCAATGTCGTCGTGACCGTCGGACGGTCATTGTTTGACCGACCACAGCGAGTAGGTCGGCTTGGAGAGCAGGGATGCTTCGGGTCCAGGAACGGTGTTCGCTGCCAGAGGCGCGCCTCCCGGATCGGATCATCATCTGCTCCGCAATGCGGTCGGCGAAGTGATGCTCGACGGCTGACAAGCCGGCAGCGGACTGTCGATAGAGCGTCACGGATCAGGTCCCCAGGCAGCACGAAGCGATTCGTGCGGGTGGGGGCATGTCCTGTCGCGGAAGCCCGTCGGGCCGCAATTACGCGTGTGACTCTAGCTCCACCGACCTCCGTGATGGGGGAGCACGCCATACTTCCGGGGTGACTGACCTAGCTGATATCCGGGACGCGTCCCGCGCCTTCATCGAAGAACGCGACTGGCAGAAGTTCCAGGACCCCAAGTCCGTCCTACTGGCCATGGTGGGCGAGGTGGGGGAGGTTTCGGAGCTGCTGCAGTGGCTTCCAGCGGAGTCGGCCAAGGCCATGCTGCGGGAGGAGCCCCTCCATACGCGTGTCGGCGAGGAGCTCGCGGACGTGCTCATCTATCTCGTGGGCCTCGCGGACCAGTGCGATGTGGACCTCGGTGAGGCAGCTATCGCAAAGATCGCCAAGTCCGCCGAAAAACACCCCGCAGCTGGCAGCAGGGGCGTTGCACCAACCACATAGGCACTCAGGATCGGGTCGCGTGCACGACCCACACGTCCGGCTCGACATACGTCGCGATCCCGTGTCCGACGTCGCAGTGGACCGGAGCAAGTGCCCGAGGGACGAGGACCGGGCCTGTCTCGTCGAACGGCAGCCCAGTCCACTCACGCCACTCCTCGAGCGTGCCCGGGACGACCATCGAGCGCGGCGCCACCTTGGCGATGCGGCCACCGGCCCGCACGTGCACCCGCAGCCACGGGTCGAGGGGCAGGCCGTCCTCCCGGACCCGGTATGCATACGTCGACATGGGCTCGTGGGCGTCGGTCTTCGCGTTGGGGCGGACCGGCGCGACGAGCTCGGCAAAGCCACGCCGGTCCGCGTTGTCGCGCAGCGCGTCGAGCATCTGCCGGGAGATACCGGTGCCTTGGTGGTCGGGACGGACGGCGATCTCGACCGCGGAGATCGCGTCGGGCTCCTCGCCACGGACGCTGGCCAGCAACCCGTTGCGGATCACGAAGTCCCACTCGGTTGTCGGGCAGGGGATCCTCTCCGAGCACGAAGGGGACGGAGTAAGCGCCGGCAACGACCTCGCCCGCATCGTCCTGAGCGACGAGGACGAACTCAGCGAAGTGCGTCTCGATATTGCCGTAGAACAGCCCGCCGATCGGGTCGTGGCGCATGAACTCCGGCCACGAGTTGGGCATGTTCCACGGGCCTCGGCGAGGTCGGGCCGGTCGGCGAGGGCGGAGATCGTGAGCGGCACACCGACATGCTGCCCGGTGCTGGGTGCAGCGCGCAGCGAATATGGCCGTGCCGGGGTTTCGCCGGCAGGGGATAATCGCCGGGTGGAAGTGCGGCTGGTCCGTCACGCGACGCCAGCGGTTGACCCGTCGGCGTCGCCGGCGCGCTGGCCGCTGTCCGCTGATGGTCGGGTGGCGGCTGCCGCGCTTGGCCAGAAGATGGCTTGCGATGGGGTGTGGGTGTCAAGCCCCGAGCTCAAGGCAGTCGAGACCCTGCGGTGCGCTCGCCAGACGAGGGACGCCGAGATCGTCGAGGACGACCGCCTCGGTGAGGTGTTCAGGCCGGACGAGCCGTTCGATGCACGGTTCGCCGAGCGTCGACGCGCCTGGGTCGAGGGTCGCCCGGACGAGCGGCACGCTGGATGGGAGTCGATGGACGACGCCGCAAGGCGCTTCGACGAGGCAGTGACAGCACGCGCCGGGAGCCGGTCTCTGGTCGTGGGGACGCACGGACTGGTGCTCACGGCTTGGTTGGTGAGCATCGGGCAGGTCGAGCCTGGGTCGCCCGCGGGCGCGTTCTGGGCGAGGCTCTCACTCCCGGACCTGATCCGAGTCTCATACGGGTGATCCGCCATCGGTGATCGGCTGCCACCACCCGATTGGCAAGCCCGTTGATCTCGACCATGTCGTTGCCCCACGATGACGTGCGTGCAGTCCTGTCGCCGGAAGCCGAGGTCTCGCTACGCTGCGGTGTGCCCGAGTTCACCTGGCGGCCGGCCAACCACGCCACGACCGAGGACGTCGAGACGGTGTTCGCCACCGGTGGCGCGCGTCAGTGCCGCTGCCAGGCGCTGAAGTGCCCAGGCTGGATCTGGCGCGACACCACCCAGGATCAGCGGGACGCCGCCCTCCTGGAGCAGACCGGCCCCGGCACCGGCGGACCCACGTCCGGCCTGATCGGCTACCTCGACGGCGAGCCGGCCGGGTGGGTCGCCGTCGAGCCGCGGGAGAACTACCCCAGGGTGTGGAGCAGGAGGAAGTCGTGGATGCGGATGGACCCTGACCTCGAGGGCGTCTGGTCGGTCACTTGTTTCGTCGTCCGCAAGGGCTTCCGTCGGCAGGGGCTGATGTACGAGCTCGCCGCCGCCACGGTCGAGTACGGAAGGCAGGTCGGCGCGCGCGTCCTGGAGGGCTATCCCACCGAGCCGCCGCCGGGGAAGACCCTGATCTGGGACGAGGCGTCGGTCGGGCTGCTGCAGGTCTTCCTCGACGCCGGCTACGAGGTGGTGGCCTCGCCGACCCTGCGCCGCAGGGTGGTGCGTCACCCGCTCGGCGTCCCGTCGTGACCCGCGCCAGCGACGGACCACACCCCTGGGGCTGAGGTGGTCACGACGCGCCGCGGACGGCTACCGCAGGCAGACTCCGACCTCCTCGGCGACGACCTCGACCATCCTGGTGAGCCTTTCTGTGCGCGCCGGCATGGAGTCTCGATAGTTCACGATGGTCAGCAGGCCCGGCCCGACGAACGCCCAGGCCCGGGCCCGCAGCCACGTCGCCTCGTCGGCATCGGACTCCGCACGAAGGACCTCACGGGCCGACGTGTCGAACATGCTCCAGGCGTAGAGGAGGTCGACGGAGCGGTCGCCGACGCCGACACCGCCGAAGTCCACGACACCGACGAGGCCGCCGTCCGGGGAGGCGAGGAGGTTCTCGGCCGACAGGTCGGTGTGCACCCAGCAGGGCGGCCGGGACGCGGGCGGGACGTCACGGATACGCCGCCAAGCCTCCCTCACCTTGGCCGGGACAAAGAGGCCCTCCAGGTGCTGACCTGCGCTGTCGGCCCAGTCATCGATCATGTCGGTCACCGGTTCACCGGCCCGGTAACCCCACCGGGCCGAGCCGGAGTCGAGGCCGAGGGTGTCGACCGCGTGCAGGGCACGCATGAACCGCCCCAACCCGGCCGCCAGGCGCGCCTGCTCTGGCGGACTCAACGCTCCCGGGGGCTCGCCGGGCACCCAGGTCACGACCGTCCAGGGTCGCGGGAACAGGGCGGATGGCTCGGCCAGGAACCGCACCTCGGGCACGGGGACGGCAAGGTGGGGTGCCAGGCGAGGAAGGAACCGTGCCTCGGTCAGCAGGTCGGCGGTGTACGCGTCTGAGCGGGGGAGGCGGACGGCGTCCTCGTCGCCGACCCGAAAGACCCAGTTGCTGCTGCCGGAGGCCGGACTGGGCCGGACGTCGTGACCAGCGAGGGCCGGGAACTGCTCGCGCAGCAACCGCACCACCAGGCCCGCATCGGGGATCACCTCGCCTCGCGCCCGCTCCACGAGGACCATCGTGGATGACGCCGGCCATCGGCTCAAGCTGTGGTCGCTCAAGAAGCGACCGCTGAGGTGGCCACCCAACCTTTGGACCGGGGATGGGCTCGCCGGTGGGATTGGTCGCCGTCGCGTGCGTTCGCCATCTCGCCGAACAATGCCCGAGGCAGTCATGGCGGCCGTCGTAACCTGCTCCTCTACAGGGATTCAAGACAAACGTCGTGAGTGATGTCGAAGACCTGGGTTGCTGTTCGACGTACGTGCAACAGCAGTTCCCCCAACCGGAAGGACTCAGCGAGATGACACGATTCATGGGATTCGTCAGGATGGAAGAAGGTCTGGGCGCGCCGCCGCAGGCGCTGATGGATGCGATGGACGACTACATCGGAGAGCAGGCCGCCAAGGGCGTGTTCCTCGACGGTGGTGGCCTGTTCGGCACGGAGGACTCGGTCAACTTCGTCGTCCGGCAGGGCGAGACGTCACGCGTCGACGGACCCTACGCGGAGGCCAAGGAAGTCGTCGGTGGGTTTGCCATCTTGCAGTACGACACCCATGAGGAGGCCGTCGCCGGTCAACAGGAGTTCGCCGAGCTGCATGCGAAGTACTGGCCCGAGTGCTCCATGGTCGCCACCCTTCGTCAGATCTCGGAGGCGCCTCCGGAGGCGACCGACGCCTGACCCCGGCCCGATCAGGGCAGGTCGAGACCGGGCGCCGCGGTTCGGGCGGCGGCCGGTCTCGTAGGCTCAGACCGTGTCAGCCGAGACCGCAACCGCCGAGGCGATCATGACGGCGTGGCGGGGGGAGTCGGCTCGACTCGTGGGCGCCCTCACTCGCATGACGCGTGACGTCGAGCTGGCAGAGGACCTCGCGCAGGACGCGCTGGTGGCGGCGCTCGAGCAGTGGCCGGCGACCGGCGTGCCGGACAACCCCGCAGCCTGGTTGATGACCACGGCCAAGCGACGCGGGGTCGACCACTTTCGCCGAGCCGACACGCTTCGCCGCAAGACCGAGGAACTCGGACGTGCCCGCTGGGGAGAGAAGGAGCAGGTGCCCGACCTCGACGCCCAGGTCGACTACATCGAAGACGACGTCCTGCGCCTCATCTTCTTGTCCTGCCATCCGTCGCTGACCCCGGAGTCCAGGGCAGCGCTCACGCTCCGTCTGGTGGGGGGCCTGACCACCAGCGAGATCGCCCGGGGCTTCCTGGCCGCCGAGTCCGCCATGGGCCAGCGGATCTCCCGGGCGAAGAAGACGCTGTCCGAGGTCCGAGCGGACTTCGCTCTGCCCACTGGTCCGGATCGCGACAAGCGTCTCGACGATGTGATGGCCGTCATCTACCTCATCTTTAACGAGGGGTACTCGGCCGCTGCGGGCGAGCACTGGATGCGGCCGGACCTGGCCCATGAGGGGATGCGGCTGGCGCGGATGCTGGCCGCCCTTGCCCCCACCGAGCCCGAGGTGCTCGGACTTCAAGCGCTGCTGGAGATCCAGGGCTCCCGCCTTGGGGCCCGGCTGGACGAGCACGGTGCGTCGGTGCTCCTGGAGGCCCAGGACAGGACCCGGTGGGACCAGCTGCTGATCCGGCGCGGGCTGAGCGCCTTGGCGCAGGCCCAGGGGCTCGCAGCGCGCGGGAAGCCGGTCGGGAAGTACTTCATCCAGGCTTCGATCGCCGCGCAGCACGCTCGCGCCAGGAGAGCCGATGACACCGACTGGGGCCAGATCGCGATGCTGTACGACGTCCTCGCCCGGACAGCGCCGGGACCGATCGTCGAGGTCAACCGGGCGGTCGCCCACGGCCGCGCGTTCGATCCGGGCGCAGGGCTCGCCGTGCTGGGGGAGCTGGAGGCCGACCAGCTCGCTGATTCGCCAATGGTGCCCAGCGTGCGTGGCGACCTGCTCGAGCGGGCCGGCCGGCACGCCGAGGCAGCAGATGCCTTCATCCAAGCAGCCGCCCGCACCAGGAACGAGGCCGAGCGCGCAGTGCTGCAGCGGCGTGCCGAGGAGAACCTGACGCGCATGTCGAAATCCGAGCGAGCCGTTCGACGCATGGTGAGAGACCCGACGAAGGAGAGATCATGACCACCGTGTCCGCCACGAGCAGTACCCGCTTTGTCGAGTCCGCCGACGGCACCGCGATCGCGTATGACGTGACCGGGAGCGGACCTGCAGTCGTCGTCGTCGAGGGCGCGCTGTGCCAACGCACCATGGGGACCGCCAAGGCTTTGACCCCGCTGCTGTCCGAGCACTACCGCGTGTTCGCTTACGACCGACGCGGCCGTGGCGACAGCGGCCCAGGGTCGTCGCCGTACGCGGTGAACCGTGAGGTCGAGGACCTGGCTGCCGTGCTCGAGGCAGCTGGTCCGGATGCCCTCGTCATCGGAGCCTCTTCCGGGGCGGCGCTGGTGCTCGAGGCGCTGCGGGCGGGTGTCTCGGTGCGGATGGTCGCGCTGTACGAAGCCCCATTCATCGTCGACAACACGCACGCCCCGAACGACCTCAACCTCGGCGCGCGCACCCAGCAGCTGATCGCTGCCAACCGACCGGGCGATGCGGTGAAACTGTTCCTGCGCACGGTCGGCGTTCCGGCGTTCGGACTGATGATGATGCGCGTGATGCCGGTCTGGAAGAAGCTCTGCGGCGTCGCGCACACGCTGCCCCATGACTACGCCCTCGTGCTGGAGCACCAGCAGGGGGAGCCGCTGCCGGCCGGCTACCTGGCTGGGGTCACGGTTCCGGCCCTGGTGATCGTGGGCGGCAAGAGTCCGCTGTACATGAAGAACGCGCAGGCCGCTATCGCTGCCGCGCTGCCGAAGGGAACCCTGCGCGAACTGCCGGGGCAGACGCACATGGTGCGGGGGAAGGCGACAGTCCCGGTGCTGCGGGAGTTCTGGGGCAGCTGACGCACCAGGCCGTCGCGTGGCTCACGTCCGTCGCCCTCCGCTTCGTCGGCAGCTCCCGTGCGCACGGCGAGCACCGGGCGGGTGACCCGCGCGGATGGCTGATGAGACTGGGTTGGGGCCCTCAGCGACCAGTGGGGCTCATGACGTCTTGGTTGCCGTGCACAGGAACACGCCGAACTCGCGGTCGTCCTTGACGATGGTCGTGGCGTCGGCGAATCGGACGTCGGCGAACCCGGCGTCGGCCAGCTGCTCGGTGAGGCGTTGCCGGTCGAAGCCGTGATGCCCGTCGAAGTCGGGCTTGCCGGCGTGGAAGGCGCCGTCCGGATCCTCGTCGAGGTCGGCGATGGCGAGGCGACCGCCGGTCACCAGGAGCCCCGCGATGGAGCGCAACAGCCCCTCCAGGTCCGGTGCGTGGTGCACCGCCATCGAGCTCCATGCGATGTCGTAGGTACCGTCGATCGGTTCGGTCGTGAGGTCCACCTGGACAGCACGCAGTCGGTCCCCGAGTCCGGCCGCCTCGATCCGCTCCTGGGCGACCCGCACCATTCCGGCGGACGGGTCGGTCACGACAACGGAGCCGACCCGGCCGGAGAGCAGGATGCTCAGCCGGCCGGTCCCACCGCCGACGTCGAGCGCCCGCATCCGCGGGCTGAGGTCAACGGCCTGCTCGATGGCCCGGGCCACCGCGACCTGCCGCTCCTCGTGGCCGGGGTCGTCGTCCCACGTCGCTGCTTCCTCATCGAATCGCTGGTGTTCGTGCATGTGCTCGACCCTAGCGCCGGTGCCTGGACCCGCGCACAGCGGCGAACGAGGCGCCTCAGCGGAGCTGCTCGAACAGGGACACGACGATCCCCTCGGGCCCGCGGACGTAGGCCATCCGCACGCTGCCCTCGTGCTCGCCGATCCCCGCGACGAGCCCGTACCCGTCTGCTGCCACCGCGTCCACAGCCGCCTGAAGGTCGCCGACCTCGAAGGACACGTTGCGCAGGCCCACCTCGTTGGCCATCGCCTCCGGAGATCCCGGCGTGTGGTCCGGCGTGACGAAGCTCGCCAGCTCGAGCCGAACGCCGTCGGGCGACCTCAGCATGGCGATCTGGCAGTGCGCGCCCGCGATCCCGCAGACGGTCTCGACGAACTCACCCTCGACGGAACCGGTGCCCTCCACCTCGAGGCCCAGGCGGACGAAGAACGCCGTCGCCGCGTCCAGGTCGGCGACGGTGATGCCGGTGTGGTCGAACCGCTTGATGTGAGTCATGGGCCCATCGTGAACCCCGAGCAACGGCCGCGCCTCCGGACCGACTCAGAGCCGGCCTCGTGATCAGCCCCGGGCCGCATCTTCTGCCGGTGCAGCCGCGGTTGTCGCGACAGCGAACCACATTCCTCAAAGTCCCTTCGTGGCGTCGGTGGCGCCGCTAGGCTCGCGCCGGTTTGCACAACTCGAGAGGGAGCGCCGCTGATGGGCACGGTCATGGTCCTGGTGGGCTTCGTCATCTGCTGCGCCGGGTTGTTCTCGGTGCTTTCCCGTCGGCCGATTGCCTGGGCTCGGTTGGGCAGCCAGAAGTCCTATGCGCTGTCCATCGCCGGCGGCATCATCGTCATGATCGTCGGCGGGACGGCCCTCTCGCCCCCCACCTCAAGCACGGCCTCTCGCACGCCCGTGCCGTTACCGTCGGTCACGACGGGCTCTCTGACGTCCAGCCCGAGTCCCACCTCGACGGTGCCGTCCCGGTCGCCTTCGGTCACGCCCACGCCCACGGATCCCGACGGGCCGACCGGTGAGGTCGCCGTCGCGCTGAGCAGGGCCAAGGAGTCCTCTGCACTAGCTGCAGTGGCGCTGCTCGCGGTGAAGGGACGCAGCGAGAAGAGCAACTACACTCGGGCGGCCTTCGGGCAGGAGTGGTACGACACCGATCGCAACGGCTGCGACCAGCGCAACGACATCCTGCGGCGGGACCTGACGAACCTGCAGATCAAGGCGGGCACCCGAGGCTGCAAGGTCAACTCCGGGGACGCGGCACCGGAGAAGTACACGGGTGAGGCCGTCCACTTCGAGGTGGGCGGCCGCAGCGAGATCGACATCGACCACGTGGTGGCACTGTCCGACGCCTGGCAGAAGGGCGCCCAGGGCTGGGACGAGAACCGGCGACGGGACTTCGCCACGGACCCGTTGAACCTTCTGGCGGTCTCAGCATCCGCGAACCGGTCCAAGGGCGACGGGGACACCGCCACCTGGCTCCCACCGAACAAGGGCTACCGCTGCGCCTACGTGGCGAGGCAGGTCGCGGTCAAGAAGGCGTACGCACTGTGGGTCACCGCGGCCGAGCGCGACGCCATGGTCCGGGTCCTGAGCACCTGCCCCGAGGAACCACTGCCCGAGGGCGGCAATGTTCCGCTCACCCCCGAGCCCGCGCGCCCGGCGTCCACCACGAAGGCACCGCAACCAGCGCCACAGCCGGCGCCGCCGCCCGCGAACAGCGGCGGGGGAGGCGATGTGTACTACAAGAACTGCACCGAGGCCCGAGCGGCAGGGGCGGCCCCGATCTACCGGGGACAGCCGGGATACGCCAAGCACCTCGACCAAGACAATGACGGCGTGGCCTGCGAATAGCCAGTCGCTGACTGGCGTAGGCCGCGCGTCAGTCCTTCTCGATCAGGGCCAGATCCCGCTCGGCATACAGCCGGTGTTCCCACTCCTCGTTGAGGACGACCCGCAACGCGTGGCCCACGGTGCAGGACGACACGACCGGCCAGCCCGGCTCGGTACTGGTCAGCTCGTCCGCCAGCCGCTCCTCGCTCAGCGACGCGAGCACCGCGTCGACCATCGCCCGACGTTCCGCCCGCACCTGTAGCACCTCGTCGAGCGACGGGCGTGCCTGCCGGTCCCACGGGACCCCGTCCCAGCCGGGCGCCTCGTCCCACGGCAGGTCCAGCGGGTGCCACGGCCGCGGGTCGCGTTGGATCAGTCCGCCGACCCAGGCGGCGGTCGCGAAGCCCAGGTGCCGCAGTGTCTGGATGAACGACCACTCGTCGTCGACGCTGTGGTGCAGCGCCTCGGCCGGCAGCGCACGGGCATGCTCGATGGTGCCGTCCCAGAGCCGGCCGAGGACCGCCCACGCGTCGCGGAACCCGGCCACGTCGTCGGGGCGCATCTTGGCCCGCTCCGGCATCCGCCGGTTCAGCTCGGCCTCGACCAGCGGCGCGATGTCGACGCCGTTGACGACGACGTTCTGCAGCTCGCCGCTGATCGTCACGTCGATCAGCTCGACGCCGCGCAGCCGGACCTTCTCGAAGTACGTCGCGCGCATCTCGACGCCGCTGAGGTCCACCTGGCGCAGCCGCGCATCGTTCAGGCGCACCTCGCTGAGGGTGGCGCCGCTGAGCAGGACGCGCTCGAACTTCGCGCCCGACAGGTCCTGTTCGATGAATTCGGTCATGCGCTCACGCTAAGGCCCTTTCCGGACGATCGCCTTCCGGTTCGTGCGACCGCGCCCTACTCTTCCGAGGTGACCAACGCGAGCCCCACGGCCCGGGCGCTCCGAGCGCTGGAGATCCTGCGGACCCGGCCCGGTCTGACCGCAGACGAGCTCGGCGACCGGCTGGGGGTCACCGAGCGGGCCGCCCGCAGGTACGTCGGGATCCTGCGCGAGGCCGGGGTGGACGTGGTGTCGACCCGCGGACCGTACGGCGGGTACCGGCTCGGCCCCGGCACGAGGCTGCCGCCGGTCGTCTTCACCACGGACGAGGCGCTCGGCCTGGCGATGGCGGTGCTCGACGGGCAGCCGTCGGCCCTGGCCGACGACGACCTGGTGGGGTCCGCCCTGACGAAGGTCATCCGCGCGCTGCCCGAACGGGTGGGCCAGGAGGCGGCCGCGCTGCGCCAGCACGCGTCCGCAGCCCCCGACCGGCACTCGGCCCGTCCCGACCCGGCGACCACCAGCGCCCTGGTCGAGGCCGTTGCCGCGCGCCGTCGGGTCCGGGTCACCTATCGCAGCGAGTCGGGCCGCGAGTGGAGTACGCAGGTGGACCCGTGGGCGGTCGTCGTCCGGTTCGGGCGGTGGTACCTGCTCTGCCACTCCGCGCGGGCCGACGCCGTCCGCACCTACCGGGTGGACCGCGTGCGAGCCGTCGAGCAGACCACCGAGCACTTCGAGCCGCCGGCCGACCTCGACCCGGTCGCCGTCCTGGAGGAGCATCTGGCGGCTGGCTGGGAGTACCCGACCCGGGTGGTGTTCGATGCTCCTGCGGACCAGGTGGGGCCGTGGATCCGGCCGCCGATGGGGCGACTCGAACCGGCCGGGGAGGGCTGCGTGCTGGTCGGTACGACGAGCGACCCTGCGATGTATGCGCAGGAGTGGTTGCCCCGCGTCCCGTTCGCCTTTCGCGTCGAGGGTGGCGTGGAGCTGAGGGCTGCGGTCGCAGCGCTGGCCACCCGGTTGGAGGCCTCGGTGCAGCAGAGCCCCTGAGCGGACTGCGTTTCGGGCTGGGGCTCGGAGTGACCTCCCGGTCCCCGTCTCGCCCGCCCACACGGGAGGGTGGGATTTGGTCAGGGAAGCGTAAATTGTGTTTTTGCTGGGTTCCGCATGGGTACTTCCCTTGTTAAGCAAGGACGTCGGGCCGCGCACATCCTGCGCCCTGGCGCCCACACCCACCATCCCCATGGGAGCCTTCGCATGCAACGAAAGACATTCGCCCTCACCACAGCCGTGGCGTTGGCCTTCGTGGTGCCGACCAGCCTGGTCGCCACCTCCCAGGCCGCGACGTTGCCACCGACGATTGCTGGCACCGGCAACGTCGGCCAGGGTGGCGACGGCCCGATCGCCCTGTCCGACAGCGCAGCCGCGGCGTACTCGATGCCGTCGGACATGCGTCAGGTCTGGAGTGCGACCTACCCGGATGGCACCGTGCAGACGCGCTACCAGCAGACCGTCGCCGGTGCTGACGTCTTCGGCGGCCAGGTCACCGTGCTCAGCGACGCGGCCGGGGTGCAGCAGAGCGTGATCGGGGCGCACTTCGCCGCCCTGCGCGCCACCAACGCGGTCCAGCTCTCCAGCGCGGATGCCGTCGCCGTGGCCGTCAAGGCCCTGGCGCCGACGGCAGCCCCGAAGCCGACGCTGAAGATCGACCCGCGCGACGGCCGGCTGTTCTACCAGGTGGACCTCAAGGGCGCCGACAGCCGTCGAGTGCAGTGGATCGACGCGAGCAGTGGCGCCGTGGTCAAGAGCTACGACGCGCTGACCACCGGTGAGGGAGTCGGCGTCAAGGACGACACCAAGAGCATCGACACGACCCAGAACGCGGCTGGGCTGTGGCAGCTCAGCTCGGCAGACGGGCGGCAGAAGACCTATGACGCCCAGAACGGCAAGACGCGCCCCGGCGTGATGATGACCGACTCGGACAACATCTGGAACCTCAAGGTCCCGCTCAACCCGAGCCCCAGCCAGCCGCCGGGCGTCGACGCGCACTACTACGCCAACGTCATCGACGACTTCTACCGCGACACCTTCAGCCGCAACAGCATCGACAACGCCGGGATGCCGATCATCTCGACGGTGCACTACGACGCGGCCTACTGCAACGCCTTCTGGGACGGCAGCCAGATGACCTACGGCGACGGCGACGGGGTGGCCTGCAAGTCGCTCTCCGGCGGCCTCGATGTCATCGGCCACGAGCTGACCCACGGGGTCACCGAGTTCACCTCGGGCCTCATCTACGAAGGCGAGCCGGGTGCGCTGAACGAGTCGTTCAGCGACATGATGGGCAACACGGCCGAGTTCTACGCCGACCAGCGCGGCCTCGACCCGGCCGCCGAGCCGGACTGGCTGATCGGTGAGGACGTCATCCCCGCCGGGGTCTACGGCGGCGCCAACCCGGGCTTCCGCAACATGGCCGACCCGCAGGACGACGGCGACCCGGACCACTACTCGGAGAAGTACACCGGGACCAGCGACAACGGGGGCGTGCACACCAACAGCGGCATCCCCAACCACGCCTACGTCCTGGCGGTCCAGGGCGGCAAGAACGCCGGCTGCGACCCGAACAACACCAGCGGGCACGCTCACACCGCGGACTGTGGCGTGACGGTCCCGGCTCTCGGGCTGGCCACGGCGGAGCAGATCTTCTACAAGGGCTTCACGAGCATGACCGAGTACGCCAACTTCTGCGACGCCCGCTCGGCCACGTTGGCCGTGGCCCAGGGCATGAAGTCGGTCAAGGCCCCCAAGGGCAGCAAGGGCAAGCTCGTGCCTGCGGAAGCCATCGACGCCGCGTGGGCTGCGGTGGGGGTCAAGGCCGGGTGCACGCCCGGGGTGCCGCCGCCGCCGCCGTGCACGAGCAACCCGAACGCGCAGATCCCGTTCGAGTCGCCGCACCCGTACGGCAACAACGGTGACTGCACCTGGACCTTCAACAACGGGTCCGCCGGGTTCGCGTTCCACTTCGACATGCTCGAGACCGAGGCCGGGTACGACTACGTGTACGTCTACGACGCCAACGGGAACGAGCTGGCCAAGTACGACGGCACGCATCCGCTCGGACAGACCTCACCGTGCATCACGACCAGCGTCGGCTCGGTCAGGTTGGTCTCCGACCCGGGAGTGACCGACCAGGGCTTCCACGTCGACTCGGTGTCGGCCTGCTAGCAGACTGAGCACCAGCAGGTGGGGGGTGCAGGGGCGCTTTCCGGGCAACCGGAGAGCGCCCCTGCCGCCGTCCGGTCGGTCTGGCCAGCGGCCATCACCCCGTCCCCGGGTCCCACGGCTGTTCTCGGGTCCCTCGCGCACATCTGCCCTGTCCGAGCAGGTAGAGCCCGCGGCGGTCCCCGTCGCCGAACTCGGTTCGGCCGGTGTTCTTCCCAGCCATCAGCTCGCCGGGATCGTCCACGTGGGCCAGGCCGACGACGTGGCCGAGCTCGTGCATGACCACCGCACGGCCCGAGGCGTACCCCCCGCGTCGGGTGGTCAAGATGGCGAAGTAGCCGGCGTCGAGGGCGATCTGCCCGGTGGACCACGTCCAGCGCCCGGTCGGTGAGGTCGTCAGGCTGCTGCCGCCCAGGCCGGCGACCTTGCCGTCGAGGGCGGGCAGCTCCTGGGGCGTGGCCCAGCCGATGAGGATCGGCGGTGGCGCGGTGCCGAACACCCGGGTGGGGCTGCGCCAGTCCGGTCTCAGGGCTCGCGGGCTGTCTCCGTCGTCGACCACGAGTGGGAGCCCGGCTGCACGGGCGACGGCGTCGACGGCCTCGGCGACCATTCGGTCGGCGTCCGGGGGAGCGTTGGTGTGGTTGACCGCGACGTGGATGACCGTGCACGGGTCGTAGGTCACCGGGTCGGGTGAGCCGGGCTGCGTATTGATGAAGGCGTAGCCACCTTCACCCTCCGGCGGCTGCGGCGCAGGCCGGTATGCCGTGCTGGCGCCGGGTACGCCATACAGGAGCCGGTTGATCTCGTAGAGCGAAGCGCTGCCCGGCAACCTCCACCCCAGAATGACCACCACGATGAGGACGACGAGCGCCCACTGCGCGCCGTTGCCGGACCGGCGACCGGATGGTCCAGGTGCCCCGGCGACCAGGGTGCGAGGCGGGTCGAGAAACAGCGCCGGGCCCGCCTCCGGGGTCGCCTGCCCGTGGTCCAGCTCGCGCATTCGTCGCTCGATCGCCCGGCGACGCCGGCGTCGGCCGAACGTCAGCCGATCCCACGTCGCCCCCGACCTCATCGGTCGAGGATTCCCGAGGAGGGTCGCTCGGCACATCGGCTGAACGGCCAATCCAGCGTGCTGCGGCCGAGACGTCAGCGGCATCCCGCTCGCTCGGCCACGGACAGCAGTCGCGGCGGAAATTCGATCCACCGCCTTCCGTCGTGGAAGATGGGGCGCATGACCGAGGGGACTCTGCTGGCGGGGCGCTACCGGCTCGACGAGACGATCGGTCGTGGGGGGATGGGTCACGTCTGGGCCGGGCTCGACACCGTGCTCGGACGAGAGGTGGCGATCAAGGTCGTCGACCTGCACGCCGCGGAGGACCCCGCTGCCGCCGACCGGTTCCGGCGCGAGGCCCAGGCCATGGCCGCCCTCTCCCACCCGAACGTCGTGACGATCTTCGACAGCGGGGTCGAGGAGCCGATGGCGTTCATCGTGATGGAGCGGCTGCCCGGGCCCAGCCTCGCTGCCGTGGTGGCCGAGCGTGGCCCGATGCCGGTGGAGGAGGCGATGCTGCTGGCCCAACAGACCGCGGCCGGGCTCGTGGCCGCCCACCGTGAAGGGGTCGTCCACCGGGACATCAAGCCGGCGAACCTCGTGCTCGACCAGAACGGCCAGCTCAAGATCGTCGACTTCGGGATCGCCCGGCTGGCCCAGACCACCTCAGGCCAGCTCACGGCGGCCGACACCGTCCTGGGCAGCGCGTCATACCTCTCGCCCGAGCAGGTCGACGGCTCCCCGGCGGACGAGCGGACCGATCTCTACGCGCTCGGCTGCGTCCTGATGACCCTGCTCACCGGCGAGCCGCCGTTCAGCGCCGAGCACCCGCTCGCGGTCCTGCACCAGCACCTCAGCGTCGCCGCGCCCCGGTCGATCAGCCGCCGTCCGGAGGTCCCGCCGCAGCTGGACGACCTGGTGGCGCAGCTGCTCGCCAAGTCCCCGGCGGACCGACCCGACTCGGCGGAGACCGTCCGCGGCCGACTCGAGGCGATCCGC
This sequence comes from uncultured Actinomycetota bacterium, assembly GCA_963845815.1. Taxonomy (GTDB): domain Bacteria; phylum Actinomycetota; class Actinomycetes; order Actinomycetales; family Dermatophilaceae; genus Lapillicoccus. The sequence continues at coordinate 2,883,219 of CAWJTD010000001.1, read as the reverse complement.
CTCGCGGCCGTCGCCCCGCTCGCCGCAGCGGTGGATCTGCCGGACACCGCCGTGATGCCCACGGCGACGACGGAGTACCTCCCGGCCCCGCCTCCGGCCCACCTCGAGTCGACCCACCTCGAGCCGGCCGCCGTCGTGGGTTCGCCTCCGGCGCAGCGCTTCCCGGCCGCGCTGCGGGGACGGACCGGACTGCTCCTCGGGCTGGTTGCCCTCGCGGTGCTCGCCCTCGTCTTCGTCCGGCTCCTCAGCGCAGCGGTACCGACGACGGCAACCCCGCCGGGCGGCACCAGCACCACGGCCGCGACCGCGCAGGCCGTCGCCACCCAGTCACCCGCCCCGTCGTCGTCGCCCCCCGCGGCGGCGCCTGCGCCCGCCATCGGGACGGTCGCCGAAGGGCTGACGGCCCTGGCGGCCGCCGTCGACGCCGCAGCGGCGGCCGGGGAGCTCAGCCCGGCCGGTGCGCAGGACCTGCGCAAGCGGATCGACGACGTGCGCAGAAACCTGGCCAAGGACGAGGGCAAGGACACCGCGAAGAAGCTGCGCGAGCTGCTCAAGACGGTCCAGGATCTGGAGAAGAAGAACGAGCTGAGCGCTGCCGGCGCCCAGCGGTTGGCCGTCCCGGTGCAGGCCCTCCAGGGGCTGTCCGGTCCCGCCGACGACTAGGACGCCGCGGCGCTGGACGACCCGGCGTGCAGCCGCGCCAACACGTTCCGGGCAGCGCGACGCCCGGCGCGGGTGGCCCCGAGGGTCGAGGCGGACGGACCGTACCCGACCAGCTGGACCCGCGGGTCCCGGGCGACCGTCGTCCCGTCCATCCGGATCCCGCCACCGGGCTCGCGCAGGTGCAGCGGCGCCAGGTGGTCCAGTGCGGCACGGAAGCCGGTCGCCCAGAGGATCACGTCGGCGCGGATGACATCACCGTCGGCGAACCGGACGCCCGCGGGCACGATCTCGGTGAACATCGGGCGGTCGACGAGGACTCCGGCCTCGATACCCCGCTGGTAGGCCGGGATCAGGGGCAGGCCGGTGGCGGAGACGACGCTGCGTGGCGGCAGCCCCGCAGCGACCCGTTCGCCGACCTCGCGCTCCACGCCGCGACCCCACTCGAGGTCGAAGGCACGGGGGGTGAACTCCACCGGCCGACGGGTCACCCAGGTCGTCGTCGCTCCGGCGGCGTTCAGCTGCAACAGGAACTGGACCGCCGAGGTGCCTCCACCGACGACGACGACGTGCTGCCCGCGGAACTCCTGCGCGGTGTGGAAGTCGTGGGTGTGCAGCTGGCGTCCGCGGAACCGTTCGCGCCCTGGGTAGCTCGGCCAGTGCGGTCGGTCCCAGGTGCCGGTGGCGTTGACCAGGGTGGGGGTCTGCCAGGTGCCGGCGTCGGTGTCCACCGTCAGCGCCGCGTCGGGGCCGTCGGGGGAGGTGACCGACCGGACCCGCACTGGACGCCGGACCCGCAGGTCGAACCGGGCCTCGAACTCGCCGTAGTAGTCGGCCACCACCTGCGAGGCGGGGCGGGCCGGGTCCGGGGTGCCCAGCGGCATACCGGGCAGGTCCGAGAGGTGGTGGGCCGCGCCGAGGGTCAGCGACGGCCACCGGTGCCGCCAGGCGCCGCCGGGACCGGGGTTGGCATCGAGGACGACGACGTCGCGCCCGGGCCGAAGCCCGCCGCGCGCCAGGTGGTAGGCCGTGGAGAGGCCCGCTTGGCCGGCTCCGATCACCACCGCGTCGACGTCAGTCACCTTGGAGGAACGGGATCCGGCGCGCGGACATTCCAGCGCGGCTGCGCCCGGGTGGGCTAGGCCCGCAAGGTCTCGTGCCGGAGCAGGTCGCTGAGCCGGTCCCAGTCCTCGTCCAGCCCGAGGTCGGAGCCGATGTCCTGCATCATCGACCGGAACAGTGCGCCGGAGGCGAGGAGGCCGGGGTGGATGTGGCCGAAGACCTCGAGGGTGATCGTCCCGTACAGCCGGGCCCAGGCGCGCTCGAACACCCAGATGACGCCGGGCGGGATGTCGCCGAACTCCTCGCTGGTCGACCGGTTGCCCGGGTCTGAGCGCAGCGCTGCGACGACGTCCGGGTCCAGCTCGTCCTCAGTCGGGATGCGGACCTCGTAGCGACCGAGCAGCCGGACGAAGATCTCGCTGAAGAAGGCCGAGAACTCGTCGGCGCCGTTGTCCGGGGTGCAGGCGGCCAGCGAGCGCACCGGTTCTCGCGACGACGGGGTGTCGCCCTGGCCCCAGTCGCCCAGCGGGGTGGCGAACAGCAGCCGGAACTCCTGGTGGTGGCCCGAGGCCCAACGCCGGAAGGCGGCCGCCGAGGCGACGATCTGGGCGGCCGGGTCGTCAGCCGGATACCGGTCGCGGGACTCGGCCATGGACTCGATGACGTCGGCAAAGATGGAGCGGGCGAGCAGGACGAGCAGCTCCTGGTAGGAGTCGACATACCGGTAGAGACCCGGGGCGGTGATCCCCATCTCGGCGGCAATGGCCCTCAGCGACAACGCATCCGGGGTCTGCAGCAGGCGGCGTGCCACGTCGACGATCTCGTCGTACGTCGCCTGTCGGTGCCGCTCGCGCCGGGTGCCGGTGCCTGAAGCCATGTGACGTACCTCCCGTAGGTGAGATGATCATAAACGCTTGACATTCTAGTTAACAGCCTTCACTGTTAACGGCACTAGCACTGTTAACGACCATAGCGGAAGGCAGCGGTCATGCGCACTTGGGGACACCTCCTCGCCGGACATGCCCGGGCGGTCCTCATCCTCGGGATGACGGTCGTCGTGGCGGCCGCGGTGTTCGGCCTCGGCGTCTTCGGGGCGCTCGCCAATGGTGGCTTCGACACCCCGGGCAGCGACTCGGCCAGGGAGCTCGCGCTCGAGCAGGCCACCTTCGGCGGCCACGACGCGGACATCATCGCGATCTACTCGAGCCCGACCCTGCTGGTCAGCGACCCGGCCTTCCGCGACGCCGTCACCGCGACCCTCGACAAGCTCCCCCAGGATGCGGTGCGGCGCGTCACCTCGACCTACAACGCCCCGACGGCGGCAGGGCTGGTCAGTGCCGACCAACACGCGACGCGGGCGATCATCACCCTGGCCGGCGATGGGCAGGACGCGAAGTCGAGGAACTTCCAGCGGCTCAAGGACCGGCTCGACGCGCCCGGCCTGAACACCAACCTCGCCGGCCAGTGGGCGGTGTTCACCAACGTCAACGACCAGGTCTCCAAGGACATCGCGCGGGCGGAGTCGATCTCGCTGCCCATCGTGTTCCTGCTCAGCCTCGTCATCTTCGGCAGCGTCGTCTCCGCCCTGATGCCCACCCTCGTCGGCGGGATCGCCGTCCTCGGAGCCTTCGCCGTCGTCCACGGGATCACCGCCGTCACCGAGGTATCGGTCTTCTCGATCAACGTCATCACCCTGCTCGGCATGGGTCTGGCGATCGACTACGCCCTCTTCGTGGTCTCCCGGTTCCGGGAGGAGCTCGCCCGCCAGCCGGACAGCGAACGGGCCAGTGTCAACGCGGCGATGGCCGCCACGATGGCCACTGCCGGACGCACGGTCCTGTTCTCCGGCCTGATCGTCGCCGCCTCGCTGGCATCGCTGGTGCTGTTCCCGCAGAACTTCCTGCGCTCGATGGGATACGGCGGCGTCGCAGCCGTGCTGGTGGCGATGGCCGCCGCGCTGACCGTGCTCCCGGCACTGCTCGTGGTGCTCGGGCCACGCATCGAGCTCGGCCGGATGCCGTGGCGGCGCGGGACGCGCGCCGAGCTCGCCCGGCGCGCCGACGAGAACTCGGCGCACGGTGCCTGGGCCCGGCTCGCGCACAGCGTGATGCGCCGCCCGGTCGCCTACCTCGTCGTCATCGTCGTCGCCCTCGTCGCCCTCGGCTCCCCGTTCCTGTCGGCCCGGTGGGGCAGCGTCGACGAGCGCATCCTGCCCAGCACGGCCTCCAGCCGGGTTGCCGCTGACCTCAACGCCGCCCAGTTCGGCGGCCAGACGGCCAGCGCCAACGTCGTGGTCACCAGCTCCGGCAGCCGGGACGTCTCGGGCTACGTGGGCCAGCTCTCCGCCGTGCCGGGGGTGCGCTCCGTCCAGGTCCTCGACCAGGTCCGGCTCGACATGCAGCAGCTGACGCTCGTGCAGGTCACCTGGCCCGGCAACGCCCAGACCACGAGCTCGCAGGATCTCGTCCGCAGCCTGCGCTCGGTCGACCCGGGCCCGGGGGCGTCCGCACTCGTCGGCGGGTCCACGGCCAACGCGGTGGACCTCATCGCGTCCATCGGCGGCCACCTGCCGTGGATGGGCCTGCTCGTCGTCCTCGTGATGCTCGTCCTGCTGTTCGTCGCGTTCGGGTCGATCGTGCTGCCGCTCAAGGCGGTGGTGATGAACGTGGTCTCGATCGGTGCCTCGTTCGGCGTGGTCACCTGGGTCTTCCAGGAGGGGCACCTGTCCGGCCTGCTCGGCTTCACCTCACCGGGGTACCTGGACGTGACCCAGCCGATCCTCATGCTGGCCATCCTGTTCGGGCTGTCGATGGACTACGAGGTGTTCCTGCTCTCCCGGATCCGGGAGGAGTGGGACCGCTCCGGCGACAACACGCATGCCGTCGCCGCCGGCCTGCAGCGCAGCGGGCGGATCATCACCTCGGCGGCACTGTTGCTTGCCGTCGTCATCGGCGGGTTCGCCACCTCGGGCATCGTCATCATGAAGATGATCGGGTTCGGGATGCTCATCGCGGTCCTGCTCGACGCGACGGTGGTGCGGGCGCTGCTGGTGCCGGCCACGATGCGCCTGCTCGGCAACGCGAACTGGTGGGCCCCGGCGCCGATGCTGCGCTGGTGGCAGAAGTACGGCCACCGCGAGTCGGAGGACGGACCCGACGGCGGCGGTATCCCCACCTCGAGTCGGGGGCACGCACTGTCCGGTTGACCACGGACAAGGCGGGACGCCGGTGAACCATCAGCACCCCGCCTTTCCGTCCGGATGGGTCGGGTCAGGGGATGCTCAGCCGCCCACGGACTCCAGCTGGCTGCGGATCTCGGCGCGGGCCAGCTCGATCTCGCCGAGCTGACGGCGTACCAGCTCCTGGAACCGCTCGGACAGGCCCTCGTCCAGCGCCTTCTCGTACTCGCTGACCGCGTGGTCCTCGCCCTGAAGGGCGGTCCTCAGGGTGCTCTCCGGCCCGGACCCGGTCACCGCGTCCCGGACCGCCATCCAGCCGCGGTGCAACGCGGCGGCCACGGACCCGTCGGCGTCGACGGGGTCGCCGTACTCCTGACCGAGCGCGCGGATCTCGTCAGCGAACTGCTGGCGCTGAGCGCTGAACCGGCGGAAGGTGGCGCTGAGCTCCGGACGGTCGCTGTCCGACAGCTCGTCGGCTCCCTTGGCGTAGCCCTCGCGTCCGTCCTCGAGGGTCTGCAGCAGGTCCTTGGCACACGTGGCGTCGGTCGACATCGGTGGTCCTCTCGTCGGGGGTGTACCCCGGTCGGTGCCCGATGCCGAGCAGGTCAAACCCGCGGGGCCACTACCCTCGCGAGATGAGCATCGAGGACCCCTGGAGCGACCCGGAGAGACATGCCGGGGGTGAGCTGCTCGTGCGTCGCCAGCCGGGCGCCGTCGAGGTGAGCTTCAACCGGCCGGCGAAGCACAACGCCTTCACCGACGCGATGTACCACGGGCTGCTCGAGGTGTGTGCCGAGGTCGCCGAGGACTCATCGGTCCGCGTCGTCCTGGTCCGGGGCGCCGGGGGTCGGGCCTTCGCGGCGGGCAACGACATCACCTCCTTCCTGGCGTTCCGGACCGGAGCGGACGGGGTTGCCTACGAGGCGAGGATCCGACAGGTGCTCAGCGCCCTCGCGAACCTGCCGCAGCTGAGCGTGGCCGTCGTCGAGGGGATCTGCGTCGGCGGCGGCCTGGCGGTGGCCAACTCGTGCGACCTGCGCCTCTGCTCGCCGGGCGCGCGGTTCGGCTACCCGATCGCCCGCACCCTCGGGAACGCGCTGTCGGGCTCCATCGTCCGTCGCTGTGTCGAGGTGTTCGGCGACCCGCTGACGAGGGAGATGCTGTTGGGCTCCCGGCTGGTCACCGCCGAGCGTGCGTATGCCGTGGGGGCGGTGATGGCGGTCGTCCTCGAGGCGTCCCTGGCTGCGGAGCTGGCGGTCCTCGTCGACGGGGTCCGCCGCTCGGCCCGGGTGACCACCGAGGTGACCAAGGAACAGCTGCGCGACGGGGTCACCACGGCGGACGACGGCGTCGATGACGCCCGCCTGGCCCGGGCCTACGGCGGCGCCGACTTCCGGGAGGGCGTGCGCGCCTTCCTGGCGAAGGATCCGCCGCAGTTCCGGGAGTGAGGCCGCCAGCTGTCTCGGGCTGTGGTGGCCGGACGGGTCAGCCGTTGATGTGGGACATGTCGCCGTACCGGTCGCCCACCACCGCGTCGCGCGGAACCGCGGCCTCGAGCTCGACGAGCTCCCGGTCGGTCAGCAGGACGCCCACGGCGCCGACGTTCTCCTCCAGGTAGGCGATCCGCTTGGTGCCCGGGATCGGGACGATGTCGACCCCTTGCGCGAGCACCCACCCCAGCGCCAGCTGGCCAGGGGTGACGCCCTTGGCCTCGGCCAGCTCGCGGACCCGGGCGACCAGGGCCAGGTTCGCCTCGAGTGCCGCGCCCTCGAACCGGGGCAGGTGCGAGCCCCGCCGCACGTCGCCGTCCTCGAGGTCGTCGGAGGTCGAGATGGCGCCGGTGAGCAGTCCTCGCCCCAGCGGCGAGTAGGCGACCAGCCCGATGCCCAGCACCCGCAGGGTCGGCAGGATCTCGTCCTCGACGTCCCGGCTGAAGAGCGAGTACTCGGTCTGGACCGCGGTGATCGGGTGCACGTCATGCGCCCGCCGGATCGTCGTCGCCGACGCCTCGGAGAGCCCGAGGTGGCGGACCTTCCCGGCGGCGACGAGCTCGGCCATGGCACCGACGGTCTCCTCGATCGGCACCGAGGGGTCCACCCGGTGCTGGTAGTACAGGTCGATGTGCTCGACCCCCAGCCGCTGGAGCGAGGCGTCGGCAGCCTTGCGCACGTAGTCCGGACGACCGTTGATCCCCAGCCGGGTGCCGTCCTCCTGGCGTTCGTTGCCGAACTTCGTGGCCAGGATGACGTCGTCACGCTGGCTGCCGGCGATCGCGCGTCCGATCAGCCGCTCGTTGGTGAACGGTCCGTACATGTCGGCGGTGTCCAGGAAGGTCACGCCGAGCTCAAGGGCGCGCCGGATCGTCGCGATCGCCTCGCCCTCGTCGCCGGTCCCGTAGAACTCGGACATCCCCATGCAGCCCAGCCCCAGGTCGGGGACGTCGAGCGCGGACGTGACGCCGAGGGTGCGGGTCCCGAGCGCGGGGAGGAGGCTGTTGTCGGGGCTCATTGGTCCAGTCAAGCATCCGACGTCGTGCGGGCAGCGCGCCCAGGTTGTCCGCCCCGGCCGATAAGGTCGGCCGGTGGGGATGAGCGTGCACATCGCGGAGCGCACGGACCTGCTCAGCGACGGGCTGGCGAACCTGATCGCCACGCCGCTGGCGGACCCCTTCGCCGAAGAGCTCGTCGTGGTCCCGGCCAAGGGCGTCGAACGATGGCTGGCGCAACGGCTGTCCCACCAGCTCGGGGTCGGGCCGCGTGGTGGCGACGGGATCTGCGCCGGCGTGCGCTTCGTCAACCCACACTCGCTGGTGGCACTGCTGACCGGGACGGATCCGAGCGACCCATGGGACCCCGACCGGCTGGTCTGGGCCGTGCTCGACGCGATCGACTCCTCGCTCGGCGAGCCATGGTGCACCACCCTGGCCGCCCACCTCGGGTACGCGCTGGCCGGCGAGGACGGCGACCTGCGCCGTGATCGTCGATGGTCGGTCGCGCGGCGGCTGGCCGGTCTCTTCGCCGGGTATGCCGTGCAGCGGCCGCAGCTGGTCCGGGACTGGTCAGCCGGCGCGGACCTCGACGGCGCGGGCGCCGCCCTGGACGCGGACCTGGGGTGGCAGGCCGAGCTGTGGCGGCGGGTGGTCGCCCGGGTGGACGCCCCCACCCCGCACCAACGTCACACCCAGACGCTGGAGGCCATCCGCTCCGGCGCCCCGCTGGCGCTTCCGGACCGGCTCTCCCTCTTCGGCCACACCCGGATGCCGGTGACCGAGCTCGAGCTGCTGCGGGCGGTGGGCGAGGTCCGTGACGTCCACCTGTGGCTTCCCACGGCGTCGCCCGCCGCCTGGGCCGCCCTGACCGACCACGTTGCGGACGGCCCGGTCCGCCGCCGTGAGGACCCGTCGGCCCAGGTCGTCACCCACCCGCTGCTGTCCACCCTCGGGCGCGACTCCCGCGAGCTGCAGCGGTCCCTCGCCGCGGTCGGCGCCCTCCCGGTCGAGGTCCTGCCGCCGCGCGCGACGCCGGACACCCTGCTCGGCTGGCTCCAGTCCGACCTGCGCACCGACACCGAGCCGGACCTCGCCACCCGGGCCGCCCGAGTGCTCAGCCCGCGGGACCGTTCGGTCCAGGTGCACTCGACGCACGGCAAGGCCCGGCAGGTCGACGTGCTGCGTGAGGTCCTCGTCGGGCTGCTCGAGGACGACCCGACGCTCGAACCGCGCGACATCCTCGTCATGTGCCCCGACATCGACGCCTACGCCCCGCTCATCCAGGCCGGCTTCGGCCTGGCTGGGGTGGTCCCCGACGGGCACCCGGCGCACCGGTTGCGGGTCCGGCTGGCCGACCGGGGTCTGGCCCGGACCAACCCGTTCCTGGCGCTCGCAGGCCGGATCGTCGACATCGCCGGCGGCCGGGGCACCGTCACCGACGTGCTCAGCCTGGCCGCCAGCCCCGCGGTGCGGCACCGGTTCGGCTTCTCCGACGACGAGCTCGCGACCGTCACGACGTGGGCCGAGCGGTCCGGCGTGCGGTGGGGGCTCCACGAGGGTCTGCGCACGGCATACAAGCTCCAGGGGTACCCGCAGAACACCTGGCGCGCCGGGCTGGACCGGTTGCTGCTCGGGGTGGCGATGGCCGAGGAGGAGCAGCGCGTCCTCGGGACGGCCCTGCCGCTCGACGACGTGCCCAGCGCGGCCGTGGACCTTGCTGGCCGGCTGGCCGAGTGCGTGGACCGGCTGGAGGTGTGCGTCGAGTCACTGCGCGGCGCCACCGGCCTGACGCAGTGGCTGGACGTCCTGGGCGAGGGAGTGCGGGCACTGGGCTCGGCCAGCGTCCAGGACGCCTGGCAGGTCGCCCAGTTCGAGCGTGAGCTCGCCTCGATCGAGGCCGCCACCCTGAGCTCGGATCCGGACGGGCCGCCGTTGCGCCTGGCCGACCTGCGCGCGCTGCTCGCCCATCGCGCGGCCGGCCGGCCGACCCGGGCGAACTTCCGGACCGGCTCGCTGACGGTGTGCACGATGGTGGCGATGAGATCGGTGCCGCACCGGGTGGTGTGCCTGGTCGGCCTGGACGACGGCGTGTTCCCGCGAGGCGCCACCGTCGACGGCGACGACGTGCTCGCCCGCGATCCGGTCACCGGTGAGCGGGACCGGCGCAGCGAGGACCGCCAGCTCTTCCTCGACGCCATCCTCGCCTCGACCGAGCGACTGGTGATCACCTACACCGGCGCCAACGAGCACACCGGCCAGCAGCGTCCACCGTCCGTGCCGCTGGGGGAGCTGCTCGACACCCTCGACGTCACCGCGGCCGCACCGGTGCGCCACCAGGTCCTGGTGCGGCACCCGCTTCAGCCGTTCGATGTGCGCAACGTCACCCCCGGCGGCCTGGCCGGCGACCAGCCGTTCAGCTTCGACCGCGCCGCCGAGCGCGGAGCCAGAGCGGCGGCAGGTTCGCGCCACCGGCCGCCGCCCTTCCTCGACTCCCCACTTCCCGCGCCGGATCCGCAGGGCGACCTCGCGCTGGCCGACCTTCAGGCGTTCTACGCCCACCCGGTGCGCAGGTTCCTGCGCGGCCGCCTCGACGTGGCGGTGTCCCAGGACGTCGAGGAGCCTGACGACTCCATGCCCATCGACCTCGACGCGCTGACCAGGTGGGCGATCGGCGACCGGATCCTGCGCCGGGTGATCGGCGGGGCCCACCCCGACGACGTGATCACCGCCGAGCTGCTGCGCGGTGAGCTGCCTCCCGGCGCGCTCGGCGGGCAGGTGATCGCCGACATCATCGCCAAGGCGCAGGCGCTGCTCACCAGCACCACCGACCTGCGCACCGAGGCGCCGCACCCCGTCGAGGTCTCGGTCGACCTGGGGGAGGGGCGCCGGCTGACCGGGGTGGTGCCTGACGTGCGCGGCGAGCGGATCGTGCGGGTGCACTACTCCTCGCTCGGCCCGAAGCATCGGCTGGCCTCGTGGATCGACCTGCTCGCCCTGGCCGCGCACGAACCGGACCGACCGTGGGAGGCCTGGACGGTCGGCTGGCACACCCGTTCGGGTCGTCCGCACCGCTCCCGCCTCGGTCCGCTCGAGGAGAGCCCGCGCGACCTGCTGCTCGACCTCGCCGAGGTCTACGACCGGGGGATGTGCGAGCCGCTGCCACTCCCGGTGCGGGCCGGGTACGCCTGGGCCTCGGCAGCCCGCCAGGGCCGGGACCCGGTGAAGGCAGCGCAGGCCGAGTGGACCGCCGCCAACGGCTCGCCCGTGCCCGGCGAGGGGCAGGACCGGGAGCACGTGTCCGTCTACGGCCGTGACGCCAGGTTCGCGACGCTGGCCGGGCTCCCGCGCGAGGACGAACGCTGGAACGACGAACCCACCCGGCTCGGCCGCTATGCCGTGCGGGTCTGGTCCCCGCTGATCCAGCACGAGGGGGTGCGAGCACTGTGACGAGGGACGAGGAGACCTTCGCGATCACCGACCCGCTCCCCACTGGGACCACCCTTCTCGAGGCCAGCGCCGGGACCGGCAAGACCTGGACGATTGCCTCGCTGGTGACCCGGTACGTCGCCGAGGACGTGGCGCGGCTCGACGAGATGCTCGTCGTCACCTTCGGCCGGGCGGCGAGCCAGGAGCTGCGTGAGCGGGTGCGCGAACAGCTCGTTGCTGCCGAACGCGTGCTGGCTCACCCTGACTCACCGGAGCTCGGTTCCCGGATCGAGCCGCTGGTCCCGATCCTGTTGTCCGGCAACGAGATCGATCGCTCCCAGCGCCGGCGTCGCCTGCGAGACGCGCTGGCCGACTTCGACGCCGCGACCATCGCGACCACCCATCAGTTCTGCCAGCTGGTGCTGGCCGGTCTCGGCGTCGCCGGGGACACCGACGCCGACGCCCACCTCGTCGAGGACCTCGACGAGCTCTTCGTGGAGGTCGTGGACGACCTCTACGTCCGCGGCTTCGCCGGATCCGACGAGCCGCCGGCCTTCACCCGTCAGGAGGCTCTGGTCGTCGCCCGCGCCGCGGTGAACGACCCGCAGGCGCAGCTGCGTCCCGACGCCGCGCCAGTGGGCAGCGTCGCGGCGCGCCGGACCGGCTTCGCCCACGCGGTACGCGACGAGCTCGACCGGCGCAAGCGACGCCTCGGGGTGCTGAGCTACGACGACCTGCTCGGCCAGCTCGCGACGGCTCTCGAACCGCTCGACGCCCCGGCTCGCGAACGGATGCGCCGGCGCTGGAAGGTCGTGCTCGTCGACGAGTTCCAGGACACCGACCCGGTGCAGTGGCAGGTCTTCGACCGGGCCTTCTCCGGCCAGAGCACGATGGTGCTCATCGGTGACCCGAAGCAGGCAATCTACGCCTTCCGCGGCGGCGACGTCACGACCTACCTCGAGGCCGCGCGCGGGGCCGACAGGCGCGCCACGCTGAAGCTGAACCAGCGCAGCGACGCCGCCCTGCTCGCCGGCATCCAGGCGGTGACCGCGGGAGCAGCCCTCGGGGACGAGCAGATCGTCGTCCGCGACGTCGTGGCCCAGCACCAGCAGGCCCGGCTCGTCGGGGCCCCCAACCCGGCCCCGTTCCGGCTGCGCCTGGTCGACCGGGCCCGCTTCGACGTCAAGGCCACCGTCGGAGTGGGGATCGCCCTGTTGCGCGAGCACGTGGCGAACGATCTCGCGGCGGACGTCGGGGCCCTGCTGGCGTCCGGGGCCACGTTCGACGGGCGGCCCCTGCTGCCTCGCGACGTCGCGGTCCTGTGCCGGACCGCGATCCAGTGCGCGGCGGTCCAGCGCGGGCTGGCGGCGCGCGGCATCCGGTCCGTCGTCGCCGGGTCGGGCAGCGTGTTCAGCACCGATGCCGCGCAGCACTGGCTCAGCCTCCTCGAGGCGATGGAGCAGCCGCATCGCACGGCTCGGGTCCGGTCCGCCTCCCTGACGCCGTTCTTCGGCAGGTCCGCGGTCGAGCTCGACGCCGCCGGCGACGCCGTCACCGACGCCGACGCCGAGATGCTCCGGGACTGGGCCGAGCTGCTCCGGCGCCGGGGCGTGGCCGCCGTCCTCGAGGCGGCCAGCGCCAGCGGGTCGCTGGCCGCGCGGGTGCTGGCGCGGGTCGACGGCGAGCGACAGATGACGGACCTGCGGCACGCGGGGGAGGCGCTGCACGAGGCGGCGGTGCGCGGGGACCTGGCTCTGGTGGGGATCATCGGCTGGCTGCGGCGGCAGATGGCGCAGGACCAGCTGAGCATCTCCACCGAACGCGCCCGACGGCTCGACAGCGACGTGTCGGCGGTGCAGATCCTCACGATCCACGGCAGCAAGGGCCTGCAGTTCCCCGTCGTCTACCTGCCGAGTGTCAGCGACTCCTTCCCGATGAAGCCGGACGTCCCACGGTTCCACGACGAGCGGGGACAGCGCTGCATCGACGTGGCGGGGCCCGACGTCGACCCGCACCACCTCGAGCTGGCCCTGGCCGAGGACTCCGGCGAGGAGCTACGGCTGCTGTACGTCGCGCTGACCCGGGCCCAGTCCCAGGTGGTGACCTGGTGGTTGCCGAGCGCCAGGAACACGGTGAGCTCCCCGCTGCACCGGATGCTCTTCGGTCGCGAACCGCGTCAGGCGACCGTGCCGGCCACGGCGCCGGTGCCGGACGACGAGGAGGCCCTCGCCCGGGCCCTGCGGTGGCAGGCCGCGGGTGGCCCGACGGTCGAGCGCTCGGAGCCCGCAGCGCAGCCCAGCGTGATCACGACCTCGCCGCCCCCGGTGCTGGCCGTGCGGGACTTCACCCGCATCGTCGACCACGACTGGCGCCGGACGTCGTACAGCTCGCTCAGCAGCGCCGCCCAGAGCGTCGACTCTCCGGCGCCGAGCGCGACGAGCGAGCCCGAGGACCCACCCCGCGACGACGAACCGCCACTGGACGCCGCGACCCGACCGGCCGGACCGGCGGAACCGGTGAGCGCCCCGACGGCGCAGTGGCCGGAGTCTCCGATGGCCCAGCTGCCGGTGGGTGCGGTCTTCGGCTCGCTGGTGCACGCCGTCCTCGAGCATGCGGATCCGGCGGCGCCGCAGCGGTCCGGGGACTGGCGGGCCGAGCTGCGCCATCACGTCGGTGAGCAGCTGGTCCGCTGGCCGGTGGCGCTCGACCCCGAGGTGCTCACCGACGCGCTCGTCACGGTCTGCGACTCGCCGCTGGGCCCGCTGGTCCCCACGACCCTGCGCCGGATCGGCCGACAGGACCGGATGTGCGAGCTCGACTTCGAGCTGCCACTGGCCGGCGGTGACGACGGCCCCGTCGAGGGCGGGACGCTGGCAGACCTCGCGCCGATCCTGCGTCGCCACTGCCCGCCCGAGGACCCGCTGCGGGCCTATGCGCAGATCGTGGAGCAGCCGGCCTACCGGGCCCAGACGCTGCGCGGCTATCTGACCGGTTCGGTGGACGTCGTGCTGCGGATCGACGGGCGCTACGTCGTGGTGGACTACAAGACGAACTGGCTCGGCGACCTCGAGGGCCCGCTCACCGCGCAGGCCTACCGTCCGGACCGGCTCGCGGAGGCGATGGCGCACTCGAGCTACCCGCTCCAGGCGCTGCTGTATGCCGTGGTGCTGCACCGCTTCCTGCGGTGGCGCCTGCCCGAGTACTCGCCGGCCGAACACCTCGGCGGCGTGCTGTACCTCTACCTGCGCGGGATGTGTGGGCCGGCGACGCCGGTCGTCGGGGACGAACCCTGTGGCGTCTTCTCCTGGCGCCCCCCGGTGGCCCTCGTCGAGGCCGTCTCCGACCTGCTCGACGGCGTCGTGGCCGACCCGCCCCACCTCGAGGTGGTCCGATGACCGTCGACCTGACCCCGCTGGACGACCCCTACGACCGTCGCCGGGCCCGGTCGGCGACCGGCCTGCTGCGCGACTTCAACGCCAGCGGGGTCCTGACCGCGGCGGACGTCCACGTCGCCTCCCGGCTGGCGCGCCTCGGCGCGGAGAGCGACGAGCAGGTCCTCCTCGCTGCCGCCCTGACCGTCCGCGCGGTGCGGCAGGGATCGGTCTGTCTCGACCTCGAGACCGTCCGGGAGATCGCACCTGACCTGCCGTGGCCCGGGGCTGCCGGCTGGCGCGAGGCGGTGGCGACCAGCTCGCTGGTCGGGGCCGGCGACTCCGGCCCGGCCGGGATGCCGCTGCGACTGCACGATGGCCTGCTCTACCTCGACCGGTACTGGGTCGAGGAGAGCCAGGTCTGCACCGACCTGCTTCGCCGGGCCGAGGTGACCCCACCCCCCGTTGACGACACCCGGCTCGCGCAGGCGCTGGCCCAGTACTTCCCCGGGGACGGCTATGCCGAGCAACGGGCTGCTGCCGAGGTCGCCGCGCGGCACTGGACGTCGGTGATCACCGGCGGACCCGGCACCGGGAAGACGACGACGATCGCCCGGTTCCTCGCCGCCCTGCAGGACTGCTCCGACCAGCCTCTGCAGGTGGCGCTGGCCGCACCCACCGGCAAGGCCGCGGCCCGGATGGGCCAGGCGGTTGCCACCGCCGCCCAGGACGAGGACTTCCCGCAGCACCAACGGGCGAGGGTGACCGGGCTGCGGGCCTCGACGATGCACCGGCTGCTCGGCTGGGTCCCGGACAGCCGCACCCGGTTCCGGCACCATCGCGGCAACCAGCTGCCGCACGACGTCGTCGTCATCGACGAGACCTCGATGGTCTCGCTGACCCTGATGGCCAGGCTGCTGGAGGCGGTGCGCCCGGATGCGCGACTGGTGCTGGTCGGCGACGCCGACCAGCTCGCCTCCGTCGACGCCGGCGCCGTCCTCAAGGATCTCGTCGACGGCCTCGGCGCTCGCGGTGAGCCGCCGATCGCGCGGCTGCAGACCAGCCACCGGTTCGGCGGCCAGATCGGGGCGCTCGCGGCGGCGATCAGGGCCGGCGACGGCGACGGCGCCGTGGCGGCGCTGACCTCGGGGGAGGCCGCTGCGTGCCTGGTCGACCACGACGGGGCCCGGGACATCGTGATGCCGGCCGTCGAGGCCCTCGTCGGTGCCGCGGAAGCCGGACTGCGGCAGGACGCGGTGACCGCCCTGGACACCCACCGGCTGCTCTGCGCCCATCGTGAGGGCCCCTACGGCGTCCGCCACTGGAACCGACAGGTCGAGCGCTGGCTCCTCGAGGGCATGGGCAGCGACTGGCTGCCGCAGTGGTACCCCGGCCAGCCGCTGATCGTCACCGCGAACGACTACGGGCTGGGCCTGTTCAACGGCGACACCGGGGTGGTCTGCCGAGCCGCACCCGGCAGCCCCGACCTGCTCGCCCTGATCGCCGACGGTGAGCATCCCGCGGGACGTGCCTACCAGCTGACCCGGCTCGGCGACGTCGCCCCCGCGCACGCCATCACGGTGCACCGCAGCCAGGGCAGCCAGTTCGACTCCGTGACGGTGCTGCTGCCCGACGCGCAGTCGCCGATCCTGACCCGCGAGCTGATCTACACGGCCGTCACCCGGGCCCGGTCGGCGGTGCGGGTGGTCGGCACGCAGGACGCCGTCCGCGCCGCGGTCGGCCGCCGGGCGCAGCGCGCGACCGGCCTGGCGAAACGCCTCGCAGCCGGCTGACTACGCTGCTGGGGTGCTTCCCTGGCTGACCGTCGTCGTCATCATCGCCACGGCCGTCTTCGGCCTGACGGCGGCCTGGTACGCCCTGCGCCGCCGGCCGCTCGACGACCTGCTGCTGCTCACCCTGGCCATCCTCGAGCTGGCCCTGCTCGTCCAGGTCGTCGTCGGGTTCCTCCAGGCGGCGACCACCACCCGCGACCACGAGGGCGGGGTGTTCTTCGCCTACCTGCTGACGGTGCCCTTCATCGCGCCGGTCGCGACCTTCCTCGCCCTGAAGGAGAAGACCCGCGCCTCGATGGTCATCGTCGTGGGCTCCGCACTCGTCGTCGGCATCCTCGTCGCGCGGCTCAACCAGATCTGGAACGCCCATGCCTGAGGCCGCACCCGGAGCACGGCATACCGGTAGGGGAGTCGGTCTGGCCCTCGTCGCGCTCTACGGGTTGTTCGCCCTGGCTGCCACCGGCCGGGCCACCTTCCAGATCATCGCCGACTTCGGCCGGGCTCCGGCGGCGTACCTGCTCTCGGCCCTCGCGGCGGTGATCTATCTCGTGGCGACCGTGGCGCTGGCCCGCGGCGACCGGACGTCGGTCCGGGTGGCCCGGATCGCGATCAGCATCGAGATGGTCGGCGTCCTCGTCGTCGGCCTGGTGTCGTACCTGGTCCCGTCCCAGTTCCCGGACAAGACGGTCTGGTCGCATTTCGGCGCCGGGTACGGGTTCGTCCCGCTGCTGCTGCCCGTCCTTGGCCTGCTGTGGCTGCGTCGGACCGGCCGGGCGGTCAGCTCAGCGGGCTGAGCGCGTCGGCGAGCCGGCGGTAGGCGCGGTAGCGCAGGCGGGCGTCGAACGGCCCCGGTGCGGAGAGCTGTCGGCGCAGCGGGCGCAGGCCGAGCACGTGCACTCCCGCGACGGTGCTCCTGCGGGACACGGCGCCCAGGTCGGACTCGACGAAGCAGAGCACGCTGCGCACCGGGAAGGCGTCGAGGTCAGGAATCCCGTGCAGCGCGGTGCGCACCGCCTGGACCTGGGGGGCGAGCCCGGTCAGCAGGCTGGTCCGGTCCCGACCGCCGACCAGCAGCTGCTCGCGTCGCGGTGACAGCAGCCCGCCGGAGCGCCGGATGACCACCGGGCTGCGGTAGAGCTTCGCGTCGATGACGTGGATACCGGAGGCGCTGATGGCGATGTGGTCGATGTTCGCACGGGATCCCGGGATCCGGCGCTCGTGCAGGGCGTAGACCCACCCTCCGGTCAGGTCCGACAGGACCCTGGCCACGGCGAGCTCGCCGCGCGGCCCGGTGGCCCAGGCCTGCGTCGTCTGGGGCGGCGGCACCAGGTTGCGGACCAACCGGCGCAGCGACCCCACCTCGGCGGTCACGGTGTCGTAGCGGGCCATCCGGCGCTCCAGCTCGCGACGGGCCGAGCTGCCCGGGGTGCCCGGATACGGCCGGGGAGCGTCGTCGAGAGCCATGGTCCGATCGTCCCGGCGTCGAGCCGACCCAGGCAAGGTGCAGCCCCGAAATAGGGCCGAACGGATGATCGGCCCGCAACTGGGCAGTTCCTACCCGACCAGGACTCCTGGCCGGGCATAAGGTGCAGAAGTCCCCCAACCGAGCGCGCGACCCGACTCGCGCCCGTCACTGCCTCAGAGGTGCCCATGCCACAACCCAGCTCCGTCCAGGTCGACCGACGCGGGTTCCTCGCGATCGCGGGCGCGATCGCCGGCGCCGGGACGCTCGCCGCCTGCGGCGGGAACACCGGTCGCGAGGGAACCGCGGGAGCGTCCGGCGCGGGCGGCAAGCCCAACCTGTCCCAGTGGTACCACGCCTACGGCGAAGCCGGGACCCAGCAGGCCGTCGAGAGGTATGCCAAGGCGTACCCCGACGCCACCGTCTCGGTGCAGTGGAACCCGGGCGGCTACGACCAGAAGATCGCCTCGGCCCTGTTGACCGACGGCGGCCCGGACGTGTTCGAGAACGGTGGTGGTCCGACGATCGACATGATCCAGGGCAACCAGGTGGCCGACCTGACCGGCATCCTCGGCAGCGCGGCATCCGACTTCACCCCGTCCCTCATCGAGCGGATGACCTACCGGGGCAAGCTGTATGCCGTCCCGCAGGTGACCGACATGCAGCTGCTCATCTACCGCAAGAGCCTGCTCGAGCAGGCCGGCGTGAAGCCGCCGACCACCGTGGACGAGCTGATCGCCGCCGCCAAGGCCCTGACCACGGACAAGGTCAAGGGGCTCTTCGCCGGCAACGACGGAGGAGTGGGCGTGCTCGGCGGCCCGATGATCTGGGCCTCCGGCCAGGACTACCTCAACGCGGACCAGACGGCGTTCGGCTTCGACAGCCCCGCGACCGCCGCGGGGTTCGGCAAGCTGCGTGAGCTGTTCACCAGCGGCTCGCTGCTGTTGGGGGCGCCGGCCGACTGGTCCGACCCGTCGGCCCTGGTGCAGGGCCTCTGCGCGATGCAGTGGACCGGACTGTGGACCTTCCCGGCGGTCAAGAAGGCCTTCGGCGACGACTTCGGCGTGCTGCCCTTCCCTCGGCTCGGTGCCTCCGGCCGGCCGGCCGTTCCGGTCGGGGCGTTCGGCGCCTGCGTCAACGCGAAGAGCAAGAACGTCGAGGCGGCCAAGGCGTACGTCACGTGGCTGTGGGTGGACCAGACCGACAAGCAGCTGGACTTCGCCCAGTCCTACGGCTTCCACATCCCCTCCCGCAAGAGCGTGGCCGCCAAGGCCGACACGCTGAAGTCCGGCCCGGCAGCCGACGCGGTGCGCTTCGTCAACGAGAACGGCCATCAGACCCCGTTGCTGTGGACGCCCAAGTCGGCGACGGCGTTCTCCGACGGGCTCAACCGGATCGTCCGCGACGGCGCCGACCCACAGGGCGAGATCACCAAGATCAAGGCCGTCGTCGAGGCCGAGCTCAAGCGCGTCAGCGCCTAGCTCGGTGACGGCTGCCACCCCCGGGCTCGGGCGCAGGCTCCGAGGCCGTCAGGACCGCAACGTGTGGTTCTGGGTGTTCGTCGGCCCGTTCGTCCTCGGGTTGGTCGTCTTCGTCTACGTCCCCATCCTGTGGAGCATCTGGCTCAGCCTCTACGACGCCCGCAACACCGTCACCCCCACCCAGTTCGTCGGACTCGGCAACTACGCGGACCTGCTGGCCGACCCGGCGTTCCGCTCGAGCATGCTGACCTTCGTCGTGTTCGCGGCGTTCATCGTGCCGGCGACGTTCCTGCTCTCGCTCGGGCTGGCCCTGCTCGTGCACCGGGCCCGGTTCGCGCGGACCTTCTTCCGTTCGGTGTTCTTCCTGCCCACGGCGTGCTCCTACGTCGTGGCCTCGCTGGTGTGGAAGATGTCCCTGTTCTCCGGGGTGCGGTTCGGCCTGATGAACACGCTGCTGGAGTCGGTGGGGATCGCCCCGGTGCCGTGGCTGTCCGTCACCCAGCCCCCCTGGTACTGGCTGGTCATCGTCACCGCCCGGCTCTGGCTGCAGGCGGGCTTCTACATGATCCTGTTCCTCGCCGGGCTGCAGCGGATCTCGCCGACCCTGTACGAGGCGGCGGCCATCGACGGGGCCGTGGGATGGAAGGTGCTGCGCCACATCACGCTGCCCCAGCTCGTCGCGACGTCGAGTGCCGTGCTCCTGCTGCTGCTGATCAACGCGTTCCAGGCCTTCGACGAGTTCTTCAACCTGCTCTCCAGCTCGGGCCAGTACCCGCCCTACGCCCGTCCGCCGCTGGTCTACCTCTACTACACGGCGCTCGGGCAGGGCCAGGACTTCGGCCACGGCAGCGCCGGGGCGGTCATCCTCACCGCGGTGATCGCCGTCGTCGCCCTCGGTCAGGGCCGGCTGACGCGCCTCGGCCGGCGGGGAGGCTGAGATGGCGATCCAGCGCAGCCGCCTGGAGCGGGCCGGCAGCGGCCTACGGTATGCCGTGCTCGTCGTGGCGGCGGTGGCGTTCCTCGTGCCGTTCTACCTGCTGGCCCGCAACGGCCTGTCGACCGAGGCCGACATCACCTCCCCGGACTGGCAGCTCGTGCCGCCGCAGGTCCAGTGGGGCAACATCACCGAGCTCTTCACCGACCCGGCGGTCCCGATGAGCCGGGCCCTGCTGAACTCCGCGGTGATCTCGGTGACCCACACCGTGCTGGTCCTCGTCCTGTCCGGGCTGGCCGGCTACGGCCTGGCCCGGATCCCGTACCGGTTCTCGCGGGGGGTGTTCTACGCCGTCGTGGCGACGTTGCTCATCCCCGCCGCGGTCACCTTCGTCCCGAGCTTCGTCCTCGTCTCGACGCTGGGCTGGATCAGCACCTTGCGCGGGCTGATCATCCCGGGGCTGTTCCAGGCGTTCGCGACGTTCCTGTTCCGGCAGTACTTCCTCGGCTTCCCGGAGGAGATCGAGGAGGCCGCCCGGCTCGACGGGCTCGGCTACTGGGGGACCTTCTGGCGGGTCGTCGTGCCCAACTCGACCGGCTTCGTGGCGGCCATCGCGACGATCACCTTCATCGGCAGCTGGAACGCGTTCCTCTGGCCGCTGGTGATCGCCCAGGACCAGAGCTCCTGGACCGTGCAGATCGCCCTGTCCACGTTCCTGACCCAGCAGACCAGCAACCTGCACGAGCTCTTCATCGCCGCCGTCATCTCGATCCTTCCGCTGCTGGTGATGTTCGTCTTCCTGCAACGTTGGATCGTGGAGGGTGTCGAGCGCACCGGGATCAGCGAATGAGCGCGACCCGCCCGGATGCCGGTATTTCGCTGCGACCGCACGCCTCCCACGGGAGGATGGAGCGAGGCGGGAATGCACAGAAGGGCGTTGAGACGGTGGTCCAGCCATACGACCCGCTGGCCGGTCTGCGGACCGGCGAGGAGGTGGCCTTCGACGTGCTCCTGGCCGGCACCGTCTTCCTCGACATCATCTTCACCGGCCTGGAGTCCATGCCCAGCAAGGGCACCGAGGTATGGGCCGAGGGGATGGGCTCCTGTCCGGGAGGCATCGCCAACCTGGCCATCGCCTCGAGCCGGCTCGGGATGCGGACCTCCCTGGCCGCCGCCTTCGGGGACGACGACTACGGCGACTTCTGCTGGCGCACCCTCGAGGAGCAGGAGGAGGTGGACCTGAGCCGCTCCCGCCGGATCGACGACTGGCACACCCCGGTGACCGTCTCGATGTCGGTGAACCAGGACCGCAGCATGGTCACCCACGGTCATCCGTCCCCGGTCTCGGCGGCGCAGCTGCTCGGGCGCCCGCCACGCACCCGCGCGATCCTGGTGGACCTCGCCGACGAGGTCGACGGAGACCCGTCCTGGGTCGAGATCGCCCGGCGTGACGGGGCACTGGTGTTCGGCGACATCGGCTGGGACGCGACCGGAGCGTGGTCCATCGACGTTCTCGACAAGCTGGCGTCCTGCCATGCCTTCCTGCCGAACGCCGACGAGGCGATGGCCTACACCCGGACCGAGACGGCGCGTGACGCCCTCTACGCGCTGGCCGACCGGGTCCCGCTGGCGGTGGTGACCAACGGTATCGAGGGTGCGCTCGCCATCGACGGCACGACCGGCGAGGAGGCCGTCGTCCCAGCGCTGCGGGTCCCGGCGATCGACCCGACCGGTGCCGGCGACGTGTTCGGGGCCGGGCTCGTGCTCGGCACGCTCATCGGCTGGCCCCTGGACGAGCGGCTGTCGTTCGCCTCGTTGTGCTCGTCGCTGGCTGTCCAGCAGTTCGGTGGCTCCCTGGCTGCCCCCGGCTGGGGCGACATCGCCGACTGGTGGCACCAGCTGCGCGACGCCCAGGACCAGACCTCGTACCACTCGTCACTCGTGCGCCGGTACGGCTTCCTCGAGGACGTGGTACCGGACGTCCCGTGCGGGGCGGTCCGGCGTGCCGCGGCGACGATTGCGCGTCGCGCCGACGTCCAGCCGGGCTGAGCGACAGCCAGCTCAGCGCGGCTCCAGGACGAACACCGGGATCTGGCGCTGCGTCTTGACCTGGTACTCCGCGTACAGCGGGTACGCCTCGACGGCACGGACCCACCACTCGTAGCGTTCCTGCCCGTCGAGCTCGCGGGCCCGCATCGGCATCGTGGTCGTGCCATCCTGCAGCTCGACATCCGGGTTGGCCAGGAGGTTCGCGTACCAGTGCGGATTCTCCGGCCGCCCGCCCTGGCTGGCGACGGCGGCATACCGGCCCTCGTGCTCCACCCGCATCAGCGGCACCTTGCGCACCTTGCCGGACTTGGCGCCGCGCATGGTCACCATGACCACCGGCAGATCCCGCTGCCGCACGGCGTTGGTATCGCCCGCGGCGTCGATCGCCGCCACGTGGTCGCGGACCCAGTCGGCGGTACTGGGCGCGTACTCGTCCTCGCTCGTCATACCCACATCAAAGCAGTTCCACCCCGGCCGCCTCGGGTGCGTCCGGCGGGAGATCCGTACCGGCTCCCGCTCGTCGATCACCGGGTGCGCGGACCGGGCGCTAGGCGATCGGCCAGTCGGGAGTCGCAGCGGCCGGCCGATGACGCTCGTACCAGCGGACGGCCCGAAGCACCCCGACGTCGTCGAACCGGCGCCCGGCCAGCTGGACCCCGATCGGCTTTCCCTCCGCCGTGAAGCCGCAGTTGACCGTGCCAGCCGGCTGGCCGGACATGTTGTACGGGACGGTGAACCCGATGTGGACCATGCCGAGGTCCTCGTCACCGAACGGCATCGGCCAGTGCGCCGCGAAGGCCACGCCGGGAGCCACGGGAGACACGACGATGTCGAAGGGCAGGGTCGCCTCCACGGTGGCCCGCTGGAGATCCATGATGTGGTGGTAGCACTCGAGCAGCCGGGACCCGGAGACGTCCGCCCCGCCACGGACCCACCGCTGGATGAACGGCAGGACGTGGGTCTGGCTCTCGGGCGGCAGCGCGACGAAGTCGTTCCACGAGCGAACCCGCCAGAAGAGGTCGAGGTCGGTCAGGATCTCGTCGGTGGCGAAGGCGGCAACCTCCTCCACGACGGCCCCTGCCT
Source organism: uncultured Actinomycetota bacterium (assembly GCA_963845815.1). Taxonomy (GTDB): domain Bacteria; phylum Actinomycetota; class Actinomycetes; order Actinomycetales; family Dermatophilaceae; genus Lapillicoccus. Next base: position 2,860,232 of record CAWJTD010000001.1, on the reverse strand, counting down.
CGGCGAAGAGGCTGGCCACGCCGCGGATGGCCGCGGTCACCTCGGGTTCGACGGGCTGGCCGCAGCCGGCATCGAGGTGCAGGCCTACCCGCAGTCCGGCCACGTCCTGGTCGAGCTCCTCGAGCGGCAGGTGCTGCGGCGGGAGCGAGGTCCAGTCCCGGGCGTCCGGTCCCGAGATGACCTCCAGCAGGAGGGCGGCGTCCTCGACCGAACGGGTCATTGGCCCGGCAGCGCGCCCGAGGTAGGGCTGGTCGAGGGGGACCCGCCCGGCACTGGGTTTGAGCGTCGTCAGGCCGAGCCAGGTCCCAGGCAGCCGGATCGACCCGCCGATGTCCGTCCCCACGTTCAGCGGTGCGTATCCGGCTGCGCACGCTGCCCCGGCCCCGGACGACGAGCCCCCGGTCGTCCACAGCGGGTGCCACGGGCTGCGGGTGATCCCGTGCCGGCTCGAGACGCCCGAGGACAACATCCCCCAGTCGGGCATCACCGTCGACCCGAGGATCACGCCGCCGGACTCGCAGATCCGATCCGTGATGGGCGCGTTCCGTTGCGGCAGAACGGGGTCCAAGGCATCGTGCCCGGAGGACATCGGCACCCCGGCGCGGGCGATGTTCTCCTTGAGGGTGACCGGGACTCCGTCGACCGGCCCAGCTGGCTCGCCCCGCAGCCACCGGGCTTCGCTCTCGCGGGCCTGCTGCAGGGCCGTCTCGGGAGATCTGGACCAGAAGGCGTTGAGCACCGGCTCCCGGGCGTCGATGACAGCAGTGACCCCCTGCAGCGCCTCGACCGGTGACAGGCTCCTGTCGGCGTAGCGGGCCACCAGCTCGGTGGCCGTCATCCGTGCGATCGTGGTGGTCGTCTCCACCGACGACACCCCTTCCGGGTCGAGGTCAAACACAGGAGAACAGCCGCCAACACAACCGTCCGAAAGATATGGCGGGAGCCACCCTAGCGGGACGAGCCGAAATGTCCACTGGTCGAACCGATGACGAAATCGGGCATCTTGGACCACCCAGAGGCGAGTATCGGCAGCATGGTCCATGCTAGTGAGAAGTCGCCTGCGTATCCCAATGGAATGGAGTCTGCTTTGAGGATGGCCCGACGTGTGTCCACCCGGCTCGCCACGGCGGCGGTTGCCGCCTGCCTGTCCCTGACGGCCTGCACCGCCGGGTCCAGCACCAGTGGTGGGGGAACCGGCGGGGCGTCCGACGGCAACCGGGCCAGCCTCACCGTCGGGTTGGTCGCCGAGCCGGCCAGTCTCGACTTCACCACGACCGACGGGGCAGCCATCCCGCAGGCCCTGTTGACCAATGTCTACGAGACCCTCGTGAAGCAGGACCAGGACGGCAAGATCGTGCCCGGGCTCGCCAAGTCGTGGACCGTCTCCGACGATCGCAAGACCTACACGTTCGACCTCGTCGACACCGCGACGTTCACCAACGGCGAGAAGTTCACCGCGGGAGACGCGGTCTTCTCGATCACCAACGTCAAGACGAAGTGGACGATCTCGCTCAAGAAGGCGATGGATGTCGTCGCGGACGCGAAGCAGCTCAGCCCCACCAAGCTCCAGGTGACCCTGACGAAGCCGAGCAACGACTGGTTGTTCCGGATGACCACCCGGGTCGGAGCGATGATGAGCCAGAAGGGCGTCGACGCCCTGGCCACGAAACCGGTGGGCACCGGGCCGTTCCAGTTCCAGACGTGGAACCGCGGCGACTCGATCGTGCTGCAGGCCAACCCCTCCTACTGGGGAGCCAAGCCGGCCTTCTCGACGGTGACGCTGAAGTACTTCAAGGACCCCACGGCGCTGAACAACGCCCTGCTCACCGGCACGATCAACGTGATCGGCACGGTGCAGGCACCCGAGTCGCTCAAGCAGTTCGAGGGCAACAGCAAGTTCGCCATCACCCAGGGCACGACCAACGGTGAGGTCGTCCTGTCGTTCAACAACAGCCGGGCTCCGTTGAACAACGTCAAGGTCCGCCAGGCGATCCGTTCCGCGATCGACCACAAGGCGCTCCTGGAGACCTGCTGGGCCGGCAAGGGCACGCTGATCGGCAGCATGGTTCCGCCCACCGACCCGTGGTACGAGGACCGCACCGGCGACTTCCCCTACAGCCAGGCCACGGCGAAGTCGCTGCTGGCCGGGTCGGGCACGGCGACGCCGGTGGTGCGGCTGCGGATCCCCAACCTGCCGTATGCCGTGGCCTGCGGCCAGGTGGTCAAGTCCCAGCTCGAGCAGGTGGGGATCACGGTCAACCTCGACCAGCTCGAGTTCCCGGCAGCCTGGCTGCAGAGCGTGTTCAAGGACGCCGACTACGACATGTCGATCATCGCGCACGTCGAGCCGCGTGACCTCGCAGCGGTCTTCGGCACGCCCACCTACTACACCCGTTACGACAACCCGCAGCTTCAGCAGGCCCTGGCCGCGGCGGACAGCGGAACCGAGGCGGAGCAGGTCACGAACATGAAGAAGGCCGCCGCGGCGTTGTCGCAGGACGCCGGGGCCGACTTCCTGTTCCTGCTGCCCAACCTCATGGTGGCCGACAAGGACATCAAGGGCCTGCCCAAGAACGCGATCACCGAGTCGTTCGACCTCACGGGGCTGTCGAGGTCGTGACGCTGCGCATAGCCAGGCGCCTCGGCATTCTCGCGGCGAGCCTGCTGGCGAGCTCGGTGCTCGTGTTCGCCTTCATGGCCGTGCTCCCGGGTGATCCCGCCCGGGTGGCCCTGGGGGTGAACGCCTCGGACGCCAGCGTGGCCCAGCTGCGGACCGAGTTCGGCCTCGACCGGCCGCTCGTGACGCAGTACCTCGACTGGATGGGCGGCTTCCTCACCGGCGACCTGGGCCGCTCCTACATCTCCCGTGCCGAGATCGCGCCGCAGCTGGCCGACCGGATCCAGGTGACCCTCTGGCTGGTCGTCACGGCGATGGTCCTGGCCGCCGTCGTCGCGATCCCGCTCGGGGCGGTCAGTGCCCTGCGGCACCGTCGCCCGTCGGGCCTGGTCCTGTCCGGACTCTCCCAGGTCGGGGTGGCGATCCCCTCCTTCCTCGCCGGCATCCTGCTGATCACCGTGTTCGCGGTGGAGCTGGGCTGGCTGCCGGCCAACGGCTGGACCCCCCCGGCCACCGACCCGCGTCAGTTCCTCAGCCAGCTGGCGCTGCCGGCCCTCGCCCTGGGCCTGGTCCAGGGAGCCGTCCTGACCCGCTACGTGCGCAGCGCCGTGCTGGACGTCCAACGCGAGGACTACATCCGCACCGCCCGCTCCAAGGGCCTGTCACCGACGGCTGCCCTGCGTCGGCACGGACTGCGCAACGCGGCCGTTCCCGTGGTCACCGTGCTGGGGCTGCAGCTGGCGACGCTGCTGATCGGCGCGGTCGTCGTGGAGCGGGTCTTCGTCATCCCCGGGCTCGGCAGCCTGCTGCTCGATGCGGTCGCCCAGCGTGACCTCAAGATCGTCCAGGACGTCGTCATGGTCCTCGTCGTCGCCGTCCTCGTGGTGAACTTCGTCGTCGACCTGCTCTACGTCGCCATCGACCCGCGGATGAGAGCAGGTGCGCGATGACCGACGACGCACGGACCGAGACCCCCCTGGGGGGAACGCCGGACGGGCTGGCGCCCGACTCCACGGCCGCGGCCCGGCCGCGCCGTCCGCTCGGCATCGGGCTGACGGTCGGCGCAGTCCTGGTCGGAGTGGTCGTCGTGATGGCCCTGGTCTCGTTCGTCTGGACGCCGTACGACCCCACCTTCGTCAACGCCGTCGACCGGTTGCAGACCTTCAGCGCGCAGCACTGGCTGGGCACCGACAAGTTCGGCCGGGACGTCCTCTCGCAGATCCTCATGGGCTCGCGGACGACGCTGTTCGTCGGGGTGGTGGCGGTGGGCGTGGCGACGCTGCTCGGCGTACCGCTGGGCATCATCGCCGCGATGGCTCCACGCTGGTTCGGTGAGCTGCTGATGCGCGGCAACGACCTGCTGCTCGCCTTCCCCGCCCTGCTGCTCGCGATCATGTTCAGTGCCGTGTACGGCGGGTCCACCCTGGTGGCGATGGTCGCCATCGGCATCGCCACCGTGCCGAGCTTCGCCCGGCTGGTCCGCAGCGGGGCGCTGCAGGTGATGTCCACCGAGTACGTCCTGGCGGCCCGCGCCGCCGGGCGCCGACCGGCCGCCATCGGGCTGCGGCACGTGCTGCCCAACGTCAGCAGCCTGGTCATCATCCAGGCCTCGGTCTCCTTCGCCATCGCCGTCCTCGCCGAGGCGGCGCTGTCCTTCCTCGGTCTCGGCACCCCGCCGCCGACCCCCTCCTGGGGACGGATGCTCCAGGAGTCGCAGGAGCTGCTCTTCAGCGCCCCGCGGTTGGCCGTGGTGCCGGGCGTGGCCATCGCGGCGGCGGTCCTCGGCTTCAACCTGCTCGGGGACGGCCTGCGCGACTACCTCGACCCCAAGCTGGACGACCGCCGATGAGCGCCGTCGCCTCCCCGGGTGGCCCGGGCACACCCGAGCCGGTTCTCGACGTCCGCTCGCTCGGGGTCGGCGTGCGCGGGCTGAGCCTCGTCGACGACGTGAGCTTCAGCATCGGCCGGGGTGAGCGCGTCGGGCTGATCGGGGAGTCGGGATCGGGCAAGTCGCTGACCGGGCTCTCCCTGATGGGCCTGCTACCCGAGGACCTGGCGCCGAGCGGGTCGGTGCGGCTCGCCGGCGTCGAGCACGATGTCGTCGGCGCCAGCGAGCGCCAGCTGTCGGCCGTCCGGGGCCGGGACGTCGCGATGGTCTTCCAGGAGCCCATGACGGCGCTGAACCCGACGATGCGGGTCGGCGAACAGGTCGCCGAGTCGATGCTCATCCACGGCACCCAGCCGGACCGGCGGGCCGCTCGCCGCCAGGCCGTGGAGCTGCTCGCCCAGGTGCGGCTGCCGGACCCGGCGGCCGCGGCCCGCGCCTTCCCGCACCAGCTGTCCGGAGGGCAGCGCCAGCGGGTGGTGCTGGCGCTCGCGCTGGCCAACGACCCCGCACTGCTCATCTGCGACGAGCCCACGACGGCGCTCGACGTCACGGTCCAGGCGCTGGTCCTCGACCTCATCGTCAGCGGGGTCCAGGCGCGCGACTCGGCGATGCTCTTCATCACGCACGACCTGTCGGTCGTCGCCACCGTCTGCGAGCGGGTGCTGGTGATGTATGGCGGTCGGATCGTCGAGGCGGGCTCGGTCGAGGAGGTCTTCACCCGGCCGCGCCATCGCTACACGCAGGGCCTGCTCGGAGCCTCGGACCTCGGCGTCGTCGACGACCGCGGGCGACTGACCACCATCGCGGGGACCGTCCCGCCCGCCGGGCAGTTCCCGACGGGATGCGTGTTCATGAACCGCTGCCCGCACGCCACGTCCCGCTGCGCCACGACGCCGGCGTGGACCGGCGAGTCGCCGGCCCACGGGTACGCCTGCCACCACCCCGCGTCCCCCGAGGCGCCCCGGGCGCGGCCTCGGCTCGCCCCCGATCGGGTCATCAACGTCTCCGCGGTGGCACCCACCTCGACGCCGGGGAGTGCGGCCGGCGCTGCTCCGGGCGGAGGAGGCGCCGTCGCCATCTCCCTGCGCGACGTGACCCGGGACTACAAGCGGCCGCGCACGTCGCTGCTGCACGCCGGCCCGGTGGTGCCGGCGTTACGGGGGGTGAGCTTCGACGTCGCGGCCGGGGAGCGCTTCGGCATCGTCGGCGAGTCCGGCTGCGGCAAGTCGACGCTGCTGCGCATCCTGGCCGGGCTGGACCGACCCACGGGCGGGCAGGTCCAGGTGGAGGGCACCGACATCGCCCAGCTGTCCGAACGACGGCTCGGCTTCCTGCGCGAGCGCCTCCAGCTGGTCTTCCAGGATCCGATGGGCTCGCTCGACCCGCGGATGCGAGTCCGCGAGATCATCGCCGAACCCCTGGTCGCGCAAGGGCACCGGCGTCAGCACCAGCGGGTCGCCGACCTGCTCGTGTCGGTCGGTCTCACCGAGGCGGCCGGTGCTCGTTATCCGCACCAGTTCTCCGGCGGCCAGCGTCAGCGGGTCTCCATCGCCCGGGCGCTCGCCCCCCGGCCGGGCATCCTGCTCGCCGACGAGCCGGTCAGCGCGCTCGACGTCTCGGTGCGCGCGCAGGTGCTCAACCTCATCTCCGACCTCGTCGACGAGCTGAGCCTGACCCTCGTCTTCGTCTCACACGACCTCTCCGTGGTCCGGCACCTGTGCCAGCGAGTGGCGGTGATGCACGACGGCGAGATCGTCGAGGTCGGCGCCATCGAGCAGATCTGGGACAACCCCCAGCACCCGTACACCCAGCGGCTGCTGGCCGCCGTCCCGACGATGGACAAGGCCCTGTCCGGGACGACCACCTCGGATCTCGCGGCAGCCGAGCTGACCCGGGTCGGGGCCGACGACGCCGAGGAGAACCGATGACCGAGCCGTTGTTCACGCCCACCTGGCCGGCGGGTCTGCCGATCGGCTCCGGGTGGCTCGACGTGCCGACCGCCCCGGTGCGCTTCCCGTATGCCGGTTCGCTGGTCGCTGCCGCCCCGGTCGGCGACGCGACGCTCGCCAGCCGAGCCCTCGAGGCGGCTCTCGAGGTCCGGACCGAGGTCGGTCGGCTGGCGTCGCACGTGCGGCGGGCGGCCCTGCTGGGGGCCCACGCGGCACTGGCCGGACGGCGTACCGAGTTCGAGCAGCTGCTCGTGCTGGAGACCGGCAAGCCGCTGGTGGACTGCCGGGTCGAGGTGGACCGGACCCTGCTCACCCTGCAGATCTCCGCCGAGGAGGTCGCCCGTCTGCACGGCGAGACCGTGCCGCTGGACCTGCTGCCCAGCGGCGAGGGCCTGCTCGGGTTCTGGGTCCGCCGACCGATCGGGGTGGTCGTCGGGATCGCGGGGTTCAACTACCCCCTGCTGCTCGCCGCGCACAAGCTCGCGCCGGCCCTGGCGGCCGGATGCCCGATCATCGTCAAGCCGGCCCCGCAGACACCGCTGGCGACCCTGTGGCTGGTGCACCTCGTGCGCGAGGCGCTGGCCGCCGCGGGAGGCCCGGCGTCCGCCGTCCAGCTCGTCACCGGAGGGCCCGAGGTCGGGGTCGCGCTGACCACCGACCGGCGGATCGGCGCGGTCTCGTTCACCGGGTCCGCCGCCGTCGGGCACCGGATCGCCCGCGCGGCGGCACCGACGAAGGTCCTGCTCGAGCTCGGCTCGAACGCCGCACTCGTCGTGGCCGCGGACGCGGACCTCGACGCCGCCGCGGACGCGGTGGTCCGCGGGGGGTACTACGCCTCGGGCCAGGCCTGCATCAGCGTCCAGCGGGTCCTCGTGCTCGACACGGTCCGGGAGGAGTTCCTCGCGCGCCTGGCCGCCCGGATCGGCGACGTCGTCACCGGGGACCCGCGGCAGGAGACGACCCGCGTCTCGGCACTCATCGACGAGGGGTCGACGGCCCGGGTCAGGGCCTGGGTGGACCAGGCGGTGGACGCCGGGGCCACCCTGGTCCAGGGTGGGTCGCTCGAGGCTGGCGTCATCGCCCCGGTGATCCTGGCCGACGTCCCGATGGGGCAGGACGCCTGGGACGAGGAGATCTTCGGACCGGTGGTCGCCGTGCGCTCGGTGGGCAGCACCGACGAGGCGTTCGAGCTCGTCAACGCCTCGCGCTACGGGCTGCACGCCAGCGTCTTCACCGCCTCCCTGCAGACCGCCTTCGAGGCCATCGAGCGGATCGAGACCGGCGGCGTCATGGTCAACGAGGTGCCGGGCTTCCGCTCCGACCTGATGCCGTACGGCGGCGTCAAGGACTCCGGAACCGGGCGTGAGGGGCCCCGCTTCGCCATCGACGAGCTCACCGTCACCCGGATGGCTGTCATCCGAGCCACGACCCACTGAACCGCGCCAAGGAGCACCACGATGACCACCGAGACCGTCCGCGACTTCGTCCGTCCCGACTACAGCCGGCTGTTCCGGCTCGACGGGCGGACCGCCGTCGTCGTCGGGGCCGGCAGCGGGATCGGCCGGGAGGCCTCGCTGGCGCTCGCCGCGCAGGGGTGCCGGGTGATCTGCGCAGACCGTGACCTGCGCGTCGCCGAGCAGACGGTGGCCTGCGCCAGCGGCGCCGACGGCGAGGGGCGACTGACGGCATACCTGCTCGACGTGCTGGACGAGGCGGCCGTGGAGCGCGCGGCCGCGGAGCTCGGGGTCGTCGATGTCCTCGTCTTCAGTGCCGGAACCAACGTCCGCAAGCGGATCCTCGACTACACGTCGGAGGAGTTCGACCGGGTGGTGGGGCTGAACCTGCGCGCGGCCTTCGGGCTGGTCCGCGCCTTCGGACCGGGGATGGCCGAGCGGGGCCGAGGGAGCATCATCGGCCTCGGGTCGATGCGCTCGATCGCCGTGGAGCCGGGCCAGGGTGTCTACGCGGCCACGAAGGCCGGTCTGCTGCAGCTGCTGAGGACCGTCGCCGCCGAGCTCGGACCGCAGGGCGTCAGGGCCAACACGATCGCCCCCGGCGTCGTCTCGACGCCGTTGACCGACCAGATCAAGGCCGACGCCGAGTGGACCCGGGCCTATGCCGAGAAGAACGCGCTCGGCCGGTGGGCGACTCCCGACGAGATCGCCGGCGCGGTCGTCTACCTCGCCAGCGACGCCTCGTCCTACGTCACCGGCTCCCAGGTCGTCGTCGACGCCGGCTGGACCGCCATCGACGGACGGTTCACCCCGCCGGGCTGACCGTCGTCGTACGGTGGGGGGCATGGAGGCTCGCAACGTCCTCGGGGGTCCGCTGCAGGAGTGCAGCACCGACCCGATGACGGGCTACTTCCGGGACGGGTCCTGCACGACGTCGGCCGGCGACCTGGGCAGCCACACGATCTGTGCCGTGATGACGGCGGACTTCCTCACCCACCAGCGCAGCGTCGGCAACGACCTCAGCACGCCGATGCCGCTCTACGGCTTCCCGGGCCTGCACGCCGGCGACCGATGGTGCGTCGTCGCGGCCCGCTGGCGCCAGGCCCACGAGGACGGTTTCGCGGCGCCGGTCGTCCTGGCCAGCACGCACGAGAGCGCGCTCGCCGTCGTCCCGCTGGAGACGTTGCAGCTGTATGCCGTCGACGTGCCCGACGACCCGGGCACGCTGACCTGAGCCCGGCCCCGGGCCGGGCCGAGGGGCGCTCACGGCGGCCGGCCCGGTCAGTGGCTGGAGGACGTGCTCCACAGGTTGATGCCGGCGTCCACCGCGTACTTGTCGATCTTGGTCAGCTCCGCCTCGCTGAAGTCGAGGTTCTTCGTCGCGGCGAGGTTGGCCTCGAGCTGCTCGACGCTGGACGCCCCGACCAGGACCGAGGTGACCCGCGGGTCGCGCAGCGCCCAGGCCAGAGCCATCTGGGCCAGTGACTGGCCCCGCGCCTTGGCCAGGCGGTTGAGCGACCGGATGTGGGTCAGTGCCTGGTCGGAGAGCAGCTTCGGGTTGAGCGACTTGCCCTGAGCGGCTCGCGAACCCGCCGGGATGCCCTTGAGGTACTTGTCGGTGAGCATGCCCTGGGCCAGTGGCGAGAAGGCGATGCACCCGACGCCGTTGACGCCCAGCACGTCGAGCAGGTTCTCCTCGACCCAGCGGTTGATCATCGAGTAGGACGGCTGGTGGATCAGCAGGGGGGTGCCGAGGTCGCGCAGGATGTCGATGGCCTCCTGGGTGCGCGGCCCGGAGTAGGACGAGATGCCGACGTAGAGGGCCTTGCCCTGGCGCACGGCCGAGTCCAGCGCCCCCATGGTCTCCTCGAGCGGCGTGGTCTCGTCGAACCGGTGGCTGTAGTAGATGTCCACGTAGTCCAGCCCGAGCCGGCCCAGCGACTGGTCGAGTGAGGAGAGCAGGTACTTGCGCGAGCCGCCGCCCTGGCCGTAGGGCCCGGGCCACATGTCGTAACCGGCCTTGCTGCTGATGATCAGCTCGTCGCGGTAGCGCCGGAAGTCCTGCGCGAAGATCGAGCCGAAGTTGCGCTCCGCCGAGCCGTACGGTGGCCCGTAGTTGTTCGCCAGGTCGAAGTGGGTCACGCCGAGGTCGAACGCCCGGCGCAGGATCGCGCGCTGGCTCTCGATCGCCACGTCGTCGCCGAAGTTGTGCCACAGGCCGAGCGAGACCGCCGGAAGGTCCAGTCCACTGGCCCCGCACCGGCGGTACGGCAGCCGGGCGTAGCGGTTGCGGGCGGCCTGGTAGTCATCGGCGTGTTGAGTCATGCGCCCCATTCTGACGCCTCAACCTGAAGTCTTCGCCTCGGTGTGCGCTACGGGCGCAGCGGCAGGCTGTTCGTCAGCAGCAGGAAGAGGATGACGGCCACCGGGATCGCGACCCACAGCCAGGCCCGGCTGCCCCGCGGCCGGGCGGTCGGGCCGGTGCCGGCGCGGCGCATCGCCCGGTTTCCCATCATCGGGCCGTCGTACGCGTCGGGGTTGTGGCTCGAGGCGTCGGGGGTCGGCTGGTGCAGGCCCGGCCGGTTCTGACCGCGCTGGCCCGCCTGCCCCTGCGGGCGCCCCGGCCCCTGCTGGTTCTGGCCCCGCTGGTTCGACTGGCCCTCCCAGACGGCCGGGGGTCCGGAGGGCGCTGCGACTGGTGGCGGCACGAGCGGCGGCACCGGGACGGCCGGTGGCAGCGGGCGCGCCGGGCCGGAGGGGTGGTCAGCCGGGGTGGTCGGCGAGTCCACCGGGGCGGTGGGGTCGGAGGTCAGCACGTCCCGGTGGAAGCCTCGCTCCGCCTCCGTCTCGAGGGCCTGACGCTGGTCGGTCGGAGCCGTCGGGTCCCGGTAGAGCGCACTGCTGGACCACTCGTCGCTGCCGGACTGCTCGGTCATGGGGCCACCCTTCCTCCCCATGAACGCACGCCGTGCCCCAGAGGTGCCCTGTCCACATCGAGAGACGAGGATTCCAGCATTCGGCCGCTTGTCGGTACGCTGCTCCCAGGTCATGAGTGTCAGCGCGAAGGCCCCGGCTTGCTGACCGGCAACCCTCCAACCGCGGTGGGGTGCCCCGGGTGACGACCTGGCCATGAGCCACCCGGCTCACGGCAAGCGCGGAGCCTGGGCTCCCGCACCGTCGACACCGGTGCAGACACGACCCGCATGGGCGTACCGGATCGGCGGACACGGCATACCGACGAGCAAGGAACCCCATCATGAGCGACACCCCGAGCTGGTCCTTCGAGACCCGCCAGATCCACGTCGGCCAGGAGCCGGACGCTGCCACCGGCGCCCGCGCGCTGCCGATCTACCAGACGACCTCCTACGTCTTCAGGGACACCGAGCACGCCGCGAACCTGTTCGCCCTCAAGGAGTTCGGCAACATCTACACCCGGATCATGAACCCGACGCAGGACGCGGTCGAGCAGCGGGTGGCCTCGCTCGAGGGCGGCGTCGCCGCGCTGCTGGTGGCCTCCGGGCAGTCCGCCACGACCCTGGCGATCCTCAACATCGCCGAGGCCGGCGACCACATCGTGGCCAGCCCGTCGCTCTACGGCGGCACGGTCAACCTGCTGAAGTACACCCTGCCCAAGCTCGGGATCGAGGTCACCTTCGTCGACGACGCCACCGACGTCGAGTCGTGGCGGGCCGCCGTCCGGCCGAACACCAAGCTCTTCTTCGGCGAGAGCATCGCCAACCCCAAGTCGGAGGTCCTCGACATCGAGGCGGTCGCGGCGGCCGCCCATGAGGTGGGCGTCCCGTTGATCGTGGACAACACCATCGCCACGCCCTATCTGCTCCGTCCGCTGGAGTGGGGCGCCGACATCGTCGTGCACTCGGCGACGAAGTACCTCGGGGGCCACGGCACGTCGATCGCAGGGGTGATCGTCGACGGCGGGACCTTCGACTTCGCCCAGGACCCGGAGCGGTTCCCCAACTACAACACCCCCGACGAGAGCTACCACGGGCTCGTCTTCGCCCGGGACCTCGGCGTCGGCAGCCCGCTGGGGGCCAACCTCGCCTTCATCCTCAAGGCCCGGGTCCAGCTGCTGCGCGACCTCGGACCGGCGGCGTCCCCGTTCAACGCCTTCCTCATCGCCCAGGGCATCGAGACCCTGAGCCTGCGGATCGAGCGGCACCTGGAGAACACCCACAAGGTCGCGGCGTTCCTTCAGGACCACGCCCAGGTGGAACGCGTGGTCTGGGCCTCGCTCGAGGGTGACCCGAACCACGAGCGGGCGCGGAAGTACGTCCCGCGCGGAGCCGGAGCCGTCCTCGCCTTCGAGATCACCGGCGGGATCGAGGCGGGACGACGGTTCGTCGAGGGGCTGACGCTGCACAGCCACGTGGCCAACATCGGCGACGTGCGCTCACTGGCGATCCACCCGGCCTCGACGACCCACTCGCAGGGGCCGGACGCGGACCGGCTCGCCGCCGGGGTCACCCCGGGCCTGGTCCGGCTGGCCGTCGGCATCGAGCACATCGACGACATCCTCGCCGACCTCGAGCAGGGCTTCACCGCCGCCAAGACGGACTGACTCCGCGGATCACCCGGGCACCCGGCATACCTCCTCCTCGGTATGCCGGGTGCCTCCGCGTCCGCCGCCAGCCGGTCGACCCGGGACTCTCGACCGGCACGACAGCCGGTTCTGCCGGGTTTCCGCCTTCATCAGCCTCTCGTGCCGGTCGAACGTCCCGGTCGCTGCGTGGAGCCGGCCGCGGCGGGCGACCTATCCTGAGGCCCATGTCCGAGCACGCCGAACGACCCGAGCGTGCCCGCGACTCCCGGCGACGCCGACCGCGACGGCCGACCGGACGACGGCCGACCACGCCACGAGACCCGGCGCGCGAGGCGGCCCGGGTCGCGCGCCGGCGCAGCATGGTCCCGACGATCACCTACCCCGAGCTGCCCGTCGTCGAGCGCCGGGGCGACATCGCCGCGGCCATCCGGGACCACCAGGTCGTCGTCATCGCCGGGGAGACCGGCTCCGGCAAGACCACCCAGATCCCGAAGATCTGCCTCGAGCTGGGTCGCGGAGTCGAGGGCCTGATCGGTCACACCCAGCCGCGCCGGATCGCGGCCAGGTCGGTGGCCGAGCGGATCAGCGAGGAGCTGCATGTCGAGCTGGGCACGGCGATCGGCTACCAGGTCCGGTTCACCGACCACTCCAGCCGCGACACCCTGGTCAAGGTGATGACCGACGGCATCCTGCTCGCCGAGATGCAGCGCGACCGCGACCTGCGCCGGTACGACACGATCATCATCGACGAGGCCCACGAGCGCAGCCTCAACATCGACTTCATCCTCGGCTACCTGCGCCAGCTGCTGCCGCGCCGGCCGGACCTCAAGGTGATCATCACCTCGGCCACCATCGACCCGCAGCGGTTCGCCGAGCACTTCGCCACCGACGGAGTCCCCGCGCCGATCATCGAGGTGTCGGGGCGGACCTACCCGGTCGAGGTGCGCTACCGCCCGCTCGTCGGGGAGTCGGACCGCGACGACGAGCGCGACCAGGTGACCGGCATCATCGAGGCCGTCGAGGAGCTGTGGACCGAGCATCGCGAGGGCGACATCCTCGTGTTCCTCTCCGGCGAGCGGGAGATCCGCGACGCGGCCGAGGCCCTCGAGGCGCTGAACCTGCCGCGGACCGAGGTCCTGCCCCTGTTCGGCCGGCTCTCGGCCACCGAGCAGCACCGGGTCTTCAGCCGGGCGCGGGGCCGCCGGGTGGTCCTGTCCACCAACGTCGCCGAGACGTCGCTGACCGTCCCCGGGATCAGGTACGTCATCGACACCGGGACGGCCCGGATCAGCCGGTACAGCCAACGGACCAAGGTGCAGCGGCTGCCGATCGAGCCGATCAGCCAGGCCAGCGCGAACCAGCGTGCGGGACGGTGCGGCCGGGTCGCCGACGGGATCTGCATCCGGCTGTATGCCGAGGACGACTTCGCGTCCCGGCCCGAGTTCACCGACCCGGAGATCCTGCGGACCAACCTCGCCTCGGTCATCCTGCAGATGACCACCCTGGGGCTCGGCGAGGTGGCCCGGTTCCCGTTCGTCGACCCGCCCGACTCGCGGCAGATCAGCGACGGGGTCCGCCTGCTGGAGGAGCTGCAGGCGTTCGAGCAGGAGGCGCCGTCCTCGTCTGGCGACGACGCCGAGGGTGGGCGGGCCGGCCGCCGCCGGCTGACGGCATCCGGGCGCCAGATCGCCCTGCTGCCGCTCGACCCGCGCCTGGCCCGGATGGTGATCGAGGCGGACCGGCTCGGCTGCCTGCGCGAGGTCCTGGTCGTCGTTGCGGCGATGAGCATCCAGGACCCTCGCGAACGTCCCCTGGAGAAGCAGGAGCTGGCGAACGCCGCACACAAGCGGTTCGTGGCCGAGCACTCCGACTTCATCGCGTTCCTCAACCTGTGGCGCTACCTCAAGGAGCAGCAGAACCTCCTGTCCGGCAGCGCCTTCCGCCGGATGTGCAAGGCGGAGTTCCTGCACTACCTGCGGATCCGGGAGTGGCAGGACGTGCACCAGCAGCTGAAGCAGGCGTGCAAGCAGGCCGGCTTCGACACCAGCCGCTCCGGTCCGGCGGCCCCGGGCGAGACGACCGACCTGGACGCCATCCACCGCTCGCTGCTGTCCGGACTGCTGTCCCAGGTCGGCGTCCGCGACGAGGCCAAGCGCGAGTACCTCGGCGCGCGCGGGGCCCGGTTCGGCATCTCCCCGGGCTCCAGCCTGTTCCGCAGGCAGCCGCAGTTCGTCATGGCCGGTGAGCTCGTCGAGACCAGTCGGCTGTGGGCCCGGACCACCGCCCGGATCGACCCGCTGTGGGCCGAGCAGCTCGGCGCCCACCTGGTCAAGCGGTCCTACTCCGAGCCGCGCTGGTCGGCCAAGCAGGGCAGTGCTGTGGCCACCGAGCGGGTGACGCTGTACGGCGTCCCGCTGGTCCTGGCCCGCACCGTGGGGTATGCCGCGGTGAACCCCGAGGAGGCCCGCGACCTGTTCATCCGCCGCGCCCTGGTCGAGGGCGACTGGAGCACGCATCACCGGTTCTTCCACGACAACGCGGCTCTGGTCACCCGGCTCGCCGAGCTCGAGGCCCGGACTCGGCGGCGCGACCTGCTCGTGGATGACGAGACGCTGGCCCAGTTCTACGAGAGCCGGATCCCGGCGCAGGTCGTCTCGGCGCGGCATTTCGACACCTGGTGGAAGAAGGCGTCGCGGCGCGACCCGCACCAGCTGACCTTCACCGAGGAGCTCCTGCTCAACGACGACGCGCAGGCGGTGAACCGCGAGGACTACCCGACCACCTGGCGCCAGGGCGACCTGGAGCTGCCGGTCACCTACCAGTTCGAGCCGGGAACCGCCGACGACGGGGTCACCGTGCACCTGCCGGTCGAGGTGCTGAACCGGGTCACCGCGACCGGCTTCGACTGGCAGGTCCCCGGGTTGCGGCAGGACCTCGTCACCGCGTTGATCCGGGCGCTGCCCAAGGTGACCCGACGGCTGCTGGTCCCGGCGCCGGAGCATGCCGCCGCCGTCACCCGGGAGCTGGCCGGTCGTGGCCTGGGTCCGCAGGACGGGTCACTGACCGCCGTGCTCGCCCGGGTCCTGCGCGAGACGCACGGGGTGGTCATCAACCCGGGAGACTGGGATCTCGAGCGGGTCCCGGCTCACCTGAGGATCACCTTCGCGGTCCAGGACCAGCACGGGCGGACCGTGGTCAGGGGCCACGACCTCGAGGCGCTGCGCGACGCCGCAGGCCCGCAGGTGCGCCAGCAGGTGGCGCGGGCCGGAGCGGCCCTCGAGCGCCAGGGGTTGCGCGAATGGACCATCGGTGAGGTGCCGCTGGAGTTCACCTCGACCTCGGCGAGCGGGCGGACGGTCCAGGGTTTCCCGGCGCTGGTCGACGACGGCGAGTCGGTCTCGCTGCGGATCCTGCCGACCCGCGCCGAGGCCAGCGCCGAGCACCGGGTGGGGGTCCGCCGGCTGCTCATCCTGGGCACCAGCCCGCCGTGGAAGCAGGTGCTGTCCCGGCTCGGCAACGCCCAGAAGCTCGCCCTGGCCCACAACCCGCACGGGTCGGTGCCGAAGCTGCTCGACGACTGCCTCGCGGCGGCCGTCGACGCCATCGCGGCCGAACGGATCGAGCACGAGGTGCGCACGCCGGAGGACTTCGCCGAGGCGCTGAGCGCGGTCCGGACCCATCTGGCCGCGAAGGTCGTCGAGGTGGTGGGCCTGGTCGAGCCCGTCCTGGCCCGCCACCTCGAGGCGGTCCGCCGGCTCGACGCGATCACCTCGCCGGCCCTCGCGTCCCTGGTCGCCGACGTGCGGGCGCAGCTCGGCGAGCTGATCCGCCCGGGGTTCGTCGCGGACACCGGGGTCGGCCGGCTGCGCGACCTCGACCGCTACCTCAAGGCCGCGCTGCACCGACTGGAGCGGGCTCCGGCGGACCCGGCGCGGGATGCCCGCTCGGCCGACGAGATCCTCACGGTCGAGCACGCGTATGCCGCACTGCTGGAGTCGGTGCGTCCGGCTCAGCGGGCGAGCGACCAGGTCGTTGCGATCGGCTGGATGCTCGAGGAGCTGCGCGTGTCCCTGTTCGCCCAGACGCTCGGGACGGCATACCCGGTTTCGGCGAAGCGGATCCAGCGCGCCATCGACGCGGTCGAGCGTGGCTGACCGGCTCCAATCGGGGCGCGGGAGCCGGAATCCCTGACGCCTCGAGGGCGTTGAGAGGGAGAAGACCCGTCCGCAGCCCCAGACCAGAACGAGGAAGGCACACCGTGCAGGACCCATCGGCGCTCTACCGTTTCGAGACCGACACCAACCCCGCGTCCGCGCGGGCCTCGGTGATGCTCGTGTCCCTGGGCGGCTTCATCGACGCGGGCCGCACCCAGCAGCTGCTGACCGACCACCTGCTGCAGGCGCACGACCACACCGTGGTGGCCTCCTTCGACGTCGACCAGCTGCTGGACTACCGCGGCCGGCGCCCGTTGATGACCTTCGACCGGGACCGGTGGTCCACCTACGACGACCCCTCGCTGCTGCTCTACCGCGTGCTGGACCGGGACGACCACCCCTTCCTGCTGCTGGCCGGGGCCGAGCCCGACTACCAGTGGGAGCGGGTCGTCGAGGCGATCACCGGCCTGATCCGCATCCTCGGCGTCGAGCTGACGGTCAGCGTGCACGGCATCCCGATGGCGGTGCCGCACACCCGCCCGCTCGGACTGACCGCTCATGCGACGGACCCGCGGCTGATCAACGACCACCAGACCGTGTTCGGAGCGGTCCAGGTGCCCGGCAGCCTGTCCTCGCTGCTCGAGCTGCGCCTGGGTGAGAGCGGTCGGGACGCCGTCGGCTTCGCCGTCCACGTGCCGCACTACCTCGCCCAGGCAGAGTTCGCCGACGCGGCCGTGGCCGGCCTCGGGGCCGTCGCCGGCGCGACCGGACTGAACCTGGACTCGGCCGATCTGGCCGCTGCGGCCGGGCTCAACCGGGCCGAGATCAACCGCGAGATCGAGGGGTCGGAGGAGGTCGCCCACGTCGTCGAGGCGCTGGAGCGCCAGTACGACACCTTCGTGCAGGGCCGGGACCGGCCCAGCCTGCTGGCTACCGAGATCTCCGAGCTGCCGTCGGCAGACGAGATCGGTGCCGAGTTCGAGGCCTTCCTCAAGGACGTCACCGAGCCGGAGGCCGACGGCGGCGACGACACCGTCGGGTGACCCGAACGGCGCTCAGCCCTTGGCCTGCGACCAGCGGGTGATGATGCTCGTGTCCGCGACGAAGCGGACCTGGTCCGTGCCCGCCCACCGGCGGGCGCTGTCGGTCAGCGACTGCTCCAGCACCTGCGCGGCGTCCTCGGCCCGCTCGCTCGGGCAGTGCACCAGCAGCTCGTCGTGCAGGCAGAGGACGATCTGCGCTCCGAGGGGGCGCAGCGCGTGCCGGACCGTGGCGGCCCACGCCTTGAACAGCTCGGCCGCCGAGCCCTGGATGATCGCGTTCCGGGCGAACCGGCCACGAGCCGCGTCGGCGGCCTCGCCGTTCGCCTCCTCGGCCGGCCCGACGACCCCGGCCACCGGGGACATCACGGTGTCCAGCGGGATCCGACGGCCGCCGAAGGTCCGTAGCGCGCGGCGTTGCTGCCCGGCGGCATACGCCTCGTCCAGCAGCCGCATCGCCACCGGGTAGGCGCGTTCGAGGTCGCGCAGCGCCTCCCCGGCGGCGCCGGAGCGCTGGCCGTACATCGCCGCCAGGACGGCGATCTTGGCCACCGGGCGGTCGACGCCGAGCTGGGCGGCGACCGGCGCGTAGAGGTCGTCGGCCCGGGTGGCCTCGGCGAAGACCCGGTCCCCGGAGACCACCGCCAGCACCCGCGGCTCGATCTGGCCGAGGTCCGCCCGGACGAAGACGTGTCCGGGGTGCGCGGCGATCGCCGGGCGCAGCGGGGTCGGCAGGTTGTGCAGCCCGTTCTGCGCCGTCATCCGACCGGCGGCGCCATCGCAGGCGGTCCAGCCGCCCCGCAGCCGGTCGTCCGGGCCGACGTGCTCCTCGAGCCACCGGTAGCCGTAGGTCGTCGCGATCCGCTCGTCCTTGCGCCACTGCAGCAGCGCCTCGACCAGCGGGTGCGACCCGCGGAACGGTTCGAGGACCCAGGCCCGGGTGTTGGGCACCTGGACGCCCACGGCGGCGAGCAGCTCTTTGACCTGCAGCGGGTTTCGCAGGTCGGTGCTCTCCCGCCCCGGCGCGTGGGCCAGCACGGCCCGGTCGCGCTCGCGCCGGATGGCCGCTGCCGCCCGTTCGTCCGTCGGCCGGGGGCCCGCTGCTGCCGTGATGAGCGCCTCGGCGGCAGGTCGGTCCACGGGCAGGCCGTCCCGCTCCAGCTCCAAGGCCAGGACGGCGGCCGCCGACTCCGAGTGCGCGGTCCGCACCGCCCGGGGGCCGAGGTCGGCCAGCACCTGCTCCTGCGCCCGGCCCACCTCGAGGAGCAGCTCGGCCAGGGCGCGCAGCCGAGCTTCGGTGCCGGCCCACGCCGGCTCGAACGCCTCGGCCCGCAGGTGTCCGTCGGTGCGCACCGGGGAGTCGGCATCCCCGGCCGGTCTCCCGCCGTCGAAGAAGTCGAAGAGGTCCCCGCTGGGACCAGTCGGTAGCCCGGCCGGGTCGAGACCACGCAGGGTGGCCCACACCAGCGGCATCCGGGCCGACCACCCGCCGTTGATGATCCGATGCGCCTCGGCGACGTCCCAGCATCGGGTGAGCGGCACCCGGGCGCGAACCGCCGGGGTGAGACCGGAGCGAGCCTCGACGACGAGCCACCTCGGGTGCTCGCGCTGCTCCAGCTCCCGGATCCGCTCGGCGACCGTGTCGACCGCCACCACGACGGCTCCGTCCCCGGCGCCGACGACAGCGTGGGTCGAGCCGAGCACGACGGGGAGCATGGCCCCATCCAACCGGACACGACGCTCAGCTGCGGCACCCGAGGGGCCGTCCGGCATACGTTGGGGCGTAGCCGGCCGCCTCGGCGCATGGAACCCGGCCGGGCGGGCACACGTTGGTCGGTGGGGTTTTCTGCCCCACGTCGAGCGGATGGTGATGCTCCGGGTGGCCCGGACGTGACCGGCAACGAAAGGGCAGTCGTGGCGATCTTCGGCTTCGGGGACGACGAGCGGGACCAGGCGCCGGGCGCAGGCGGTGGCCCCGGACCGGGCGCCAAGCTGGCCCCCGGGGGTGCGCTGGAGCGGGCCGAGAGCCAGGACGAGCCCAGCGGTCTGGCCGGGATGGCGACCACCCTGATCGAGCGACTGCTGGACGTCGGCATCGACGGCAAGGGGCCGGTTCCGTCCGCCCAGGAGGTCGCCGACTCGGCGCTGAGCGGGGCGCCGGACGCGGAGGCGGCCATCGACCGGGTGGTCCGGATGCACCTGGCCTACGGGGGCGCCGGAGGGTTCATCACCGGGTTGGGCGGCTTCATCACCATGCCGGTCGCCCTGCCGGCGAACGTCCTGGAGTTCTACGTCGTAGCGACCCGGATGACTGCGGCGATCGCCTGCCTGCGCGGCTACGAGCTGCGCCAGGGACAGATCCGCACGGCGGTGCTGCTCACCCTGGTGGGGGCGGACGCGGACGACCTGCTCAAGAAGGCCGGCATCGCGGCGACCGGCGGCCGGCTGACCAACCTCGCCGTCCAGCGACTGCCCGGTCCGGCGCTCATGGTGGTCAACAAGGCCATCGGATTCCGGCTGCTGGCCCAGGTGGGCAAGTCCACCTTCGCCCGCCTCGGCAAGGCGGTCCCGGTGGTCGGGGGAGCGGTCGGAGCGGGCCTGGACGTCTACCTGCTCAAGCGCATCGCCGACAACGCCCGCAAGGAGTTCCCCCGGAAGGTGCGATCCACGCAGGTCACACCCGGGTAACGGCTGGGCTGGCGCAGGGTGGTTCCGGAATCCAGGGGTAGCAGCGTTCGTTGAGGCTGACGACGGGCACCGTCGTCACCTTCCGGCCCGAATCGAAGGAGTAGCCATGGCACGCACCGCCTCCCGCTGGGTCCTGCTGACGCACGTCGCGAGCGCCGTCCGTTCCGGACTGCGTCCCGGTGCTCCTGGAGTCCTCGAGCGGCTGCGGGCCGTACCGCGCCTCGTGCGGGCCACGCTGCGTGGTGAGTACGACGGCGCGAGCGGCAGCCACCTGGCGCTGCTGGTCGCAGCCGGGCTGTACATCCTGTCGCCGCTCGACTTCATGCCGGAGGCGATCTTCAGCGTCTTCGGACTCGCCGACGACGCGGTCGTGGCCGCCTGGCTCGCCGCGGCACTGGTCAACGACACGGGCGCCTTCATCGCCTGGGAGCGCGGACGGTTCGCCGAGGCGCCCCGCGACTCGGCCCGGTCCGCCACCGTGGAGTCGCACGTCGTCGGCTGACTCCACATCCTGGCGTGGACTCATCCCGCCATCCACAGGGCTGCAGAGCCCGATGCCGCACGGGCGAGGCTGGTCCCACGCTCGGGGCATGACACCCACACTTCGACTACGCGGCCCGGCCGACCTCCTCGCGATCCTTCCGTACCATCTCGGCTACCGACCGACGGACTCGCTCGTGCTGGTCTGCCTGCGCGGCCACCGACTCGCGCTCGTCGGCCGGGTCGACCTCCCGCCGGCTGGTGTTCAGCCATCGCGCGTCGTCGACGAGCTCCTCCCGCACGTCCTGGACGAAGCACCTGACGCGGTGGTCCTGGTGGGCTACGAGGACGAGGCGGGCATGGCGGACGAGGTCACCGCCGCCGTGCGCGACGCTCTGGACTCGCGCGGGATCGTCGTGGTGGACCGGCTGCGGGTCCGGTCGGGCCGATGGTGGTCCCTGGACTGCACCGACGGGTGCTGTCCCGACGCGGGCCGGCTCGTTCCGCGCGACGAGGACGTGCCTGCGGTCGCGGACTACGTGCTGCTCGGCCGCCGGCCGGCACCCACCCGGGCCTGCCTCGACGAGCGGCTCGAGCCGGACCCGGCGACGGCACCGGACCCTGCGCTGGCCGCGACCCTGATTTCCGACCTGGCCGCCGCCACCACCCATGGCGGCGCGCAGCTCGACGCCGAACGCCGCTCGGCGCTGGAGTGCTGGGGCGACCTGCTCGACCTGGCCGGGGGCGGCGCCGGCCGCTCGGTCGACGGGCGCTACGACCCGCCGATGAGCGATCGCGCCTGGGCTCGGCTGGCCGTGTCCCTTCTCGACGTGCACCTGCGCGATCTCGTCATCGCGTGGATCTGCCCGGGCACCCTCGACCTGGACGACATCGAGCCGTCGCTGGCCGAGTGCGAGCTGCCGCCACGCGGGAGGTGGCGCGCAGGACGCCACGGTGACGGCGGACCGGGCGACGCCGGTACGGGCTCCCCGGATCCCGGCGGCACGCTCCAGGAGGACGACCTGCTGACCGACCGGCTCATCGAGCTGTGCCGCCGCAGCCCGGTCGAGCTGTCACCGGGCCCGCTCACCGTCCTGGCGAGCTTCACCTGGTGGCGCGGAGACGGTGCCCTGACCCGGCTGGCGCTGGAGCGAGCCCTCACGGTGGACCCGGGCTACCGCCTGGCTCAGCTGCTCCAACGCATGGTGGACCTCGCCATCCGCCCCCGACGGGTCGCCTGAGCATCCGCGGCCGTCACGCGGGCCCGGCCCGTCCCGCCAGTTGGACACGGACATACCAGTTCCTGGACGCCGCTGGCTATAGTGGGCGTCAGGTCATGAGTTCCAGCGCACAGCCCCGGCTTGCTGGACGGCAACCCTCTCGCGAGTGGGGTGCCCCGGGTGATGACCGGGTCCGGCCGTACGGTCCGGGCAAGCGCGAGCCCGAGGAGCACCTCCGATGACCATCACCGAAGATCCCCGCCTGGTGAGCGGCGCGTGGCGAGCCGGAGACCCGGTCGGCGACCGGAAGTTCCTCCAGGCCGGTGACCTCGACCTCGAGCGGGGTGGCGTCCTGCCCGGGGTCCGGGTCGCCTACGAGACCTGGGGGTCGCTGAACGCTGCCGGCGACAACGCCGTCCTGGTCGAGCACGCCCTGACCGGGGACAGCCACGTCGTCGGCCCGACCGGTCCGGGTCACCCGTCACCGGGTTGGTGGGACGGCCTGATCGGGCCGGGGCGACCGCTCGACACCGATCGCTGGTTCGTCGTCGCCAGCAACGTCCTCGGCGGATGCCAGGGGACCACCGGTCCGTCCACCGCCACCAGCGACTCCCGCCCCTGGGGCAGCCGTTTCCCCTTCATCACGATCCGCGACCAGGTCGAGGCGGAGGCCCGACTGGCAGACGCCCTCGGCATCACGTCCTGGGCTTGCGTCATCGGTGGCTCGATGGGGGGCATGCGCGCGCTCGAGTGGGCGATCATCCACCCGGATCGGGTGCGCCGCGCCATCGTCCTGGCCAGCACGGCCTGCGCGACCGCCGACCAGATCGCCTGGTGCCAGCCCCAGATCCTCGCGATCCGCCAGGACGCCGGATTCCACGGCGGGGACTACTACGACCAGGCCTCGGGCCCCGAGGCCGGAATGGGTCTCGCCCGACGGATCGCCCACGTCACGTACCGCAGCGGTACCGAGCTCGACGACCGCTTCGGCCGTGACCCGCAGGGGCAGGAACAACCACTCGGCGCCGGTGGCCGGTATGCCGTGGAGAGCTACCTGGACCACCACGCAGCCAAGCTGGGCCGGCGGTTCGATGCGAACTCCTATGTGGTGCTCACCGAGGCGATGAACTCGCACGACGTCGGTCGAGGTCGAGGCGGGGTGGCCGCTGCCCTGTCGCGGATCACCGCCGAGCTGACCGTAGTCAGCGTCGACTCCGACCGGCTCTACCCGGTGCGGCTCAGTGACGAGATCGCTCAGGGAACCCGCGGCGCGAAGCATCACACCATCACCTCCGCCTTCGGTCACGACGGGTTCCTCATCGAGGTCGACGCCGTCGGTGACATCGTGCGCACTGCGCTCAGCTGAGCGAGCCCCAACGCGGCTGACATATCCGGTACCGTCGCTGCAACGTGCCCCGCGGCCCTGTCCCGCGAAGGCCGGTACGCGCGAGGAGGTGCGGTCAGTGGCGATCGTGGTGGGTTACGTCCCGACGAAGGAAGGCCGTGCGGCGCTGCGGCACGCAGCCCAGGAGTGCGAGCTGCGCAAGACCAAGCTCATCGTCATCAACTCCAACCGGGGCGGCAAGCAGTACGACGCCGAGGAGGCGCAACGCTTCGAGCGGGAGCTCCAGCAGGTCCAGGAGCGCCTCGAGGGCCTCGGCCTCGAGCACGACGTCCGGCAGCTGGTCCGCGGAAACGAGCCCACCGAGGATCTCATCGCCGTCGCCGAGCAGGTGCAGGCGGACTTCATCGTCATCGGCCTGCGGCGCAGGACCCCGGTCGGGAAGCTGATCCTCGGCTCCAACGCGCAACGGATCCTGCTCGATGCACCCTGCCCGGTGCTCGCCGTGAAGGCCGACCCGGACGACTGACCCCGGAAGGTCGTCGGTGACCCTGGCGTGGAACCCGTCGGGATCGGGGCGACGTTTCGACTATGGTGCCCTCAGCGTTTTATAATGTCATCAGCAGGGACAAGCAAGGGTCAGCGCACCACCACAGGCCGTGACATGCGATCGGTCGTCGGGCCCCCAGCAGTCCAGAATGAACTCCCTCCCCACAACAGGTCACCCCTCGCGGGTGCGATCGGTGATGCTGTGGCGCGCGTGGGCGACGAAAGGTAGTCGGTCAGTGTCGAAGGTCTCCCCGGCCAAGCACAACCCCCCCACTTCTCTGCCCAAGGAGTTCAGTCATCCGGCTCTGAAGAAGCTGCTCGCTGCGGGCTCGACGCGCGGCAGCGTGGACGGCCAGCAGCTCCGGTCGGCCATCGAGGAGGCGAACATCACTCCCGCGCGGATGAAGGTCGTCCTGCGCACCCTCGACGCCCAGGGGATCACCGTGACGCTCGAGCAGGAGACCGGCCGTCGCGCTGCCGCGGCCACGGCCACGAAGCGCACCACCACGACCGCGACGAAGAAGGCTGCCGGCACGTCGGCGACGAAGAAGGCCGCCGTGAAGCCGACGGCGGCGAAGAAGGCGTCCGCGACGGAGACGGCCGCCGCCAAGAAGGCGACCCAGGCCGAGACCGCCGCGAAGTCCACCGCCGCGAAGACCACTGCCAAGGCCACTGCCGCCAAGCCGACAGCCAAGGCCACTGCCGCCAAGCCGACAGCCAAGGCCCCTGCCGCCAAGACCACAGCCAAGGCCACTGCCGAGAAGGCGGCGCCGGTCAAGAAGGCGGCGACGGCGAAGAAGGCCGCCCCGGTCACGAGCGCGACGGCGACTGCTGCCGACGCTGCGGCTGCGCCGGCGAAGAAGGTTGCGAAGGCGACCAAGGCCACCGCGAAGAGGGCTGCCAAGAAGTCCGACGAGGACACCGTCGACCCCGCCGAGCTGGAGAAGGCGCTGGCCGAGGAGGAGGCCGAGGACGACGCCGAGCCCGAGGAGGATGTCACCACCGGACGACGTGAGGTGAAGAAGCCCGATGCGGACTCGGAGGAGGCCGGCTTCGTCATCCGCGATGACGACGAGGAGGACGCGCCTGCCCAGACCGTCGTCACCGCCGGCGCGACCGCGGACCCGGTCAAGGACTACCTCAAGCAGATTGGCAAGGTCGCGCTGCTCAACGCCGAGCAGGAGGTCGAGCTGGCCAAGCGCATCGAGGCCGGGCTCTTCAGCGAGGAGCGGCTGAACTCCGGCGACAAGATCGACATGAAGCTCAAGCGTGAGCTGTGGTGGATCGCCCAGGACGGCAAGAAGGCCAAGAACCACCTCCTCGAGGCGAACCTGCGCCTCGTCGTCTCCCTGGCCAAGCGGTACACCGGTCGCGGGATGCTCTTCCTCGACCTGATCCAGGAGGGCAACCTCGGACTGATCCGTGCGGTCGAGAAGTTCGACTACACCAAGGGCTACAAGTTCTCCACGTACGCGACGTGGTGGATCCGCCAGGCCATCACCCGGGCCATGGCCGACCAGGCGCGCACGATCCGGATCCCGGTCCACATGGTCGAGGTGATCAACAAGCTCGCCAGGGTCCAGCGGCAGATGCTGCAGGACCTCGGCCGGGAGCCCACGCCGGAGGAGCTCGCCAAGGAGCTCGATATGACCCCCGAGAAGGTCGTCGAGGTCCAGAAGTACGGACGCGAGCCGATCTCGTTGCACACGCCGCTCGGTGAGGACGGCGACAGCGAGTTCGGGGACCTCATCGAGGACTCCGAGGCGGTCGTGCCGGCCGACGCGGTCAGCTTCACCCTGCTGCAGGAGCAGCTGCACTCCGTCCTGGACACGCTATCCGAGCGCGAGGCTGGGGTGGTGTCGATGCGCTTCGGGCTCACCGACGGACAGCCCAAGACGCTGGACGAGATCGGCAAGGTCTACGGGGTGACCCGTGAGCGGATCCGCCAGATCGAGTCCAAGACGATGAGCAAGCTGCGCCACCCGTCCCGCTCGCAGGTCCTGCGCGACTACCTGGACTGAGGTCGGCGACCAGTCGCCGCACCTAGACGGGTTGCTGGCTCAACATCCGTTGCTCGAGGTCGTGCATGACGATGGCGCTCAGGTCCTCCAGCGTGGCGAGTTCCTCGTGGCTCAACGTTCGGGGGTGGCGGTCGATGATGCACAGGGTGCCCAGGTTGTACCCGTCCCGGGTGTGCAGCGGGATCCCGGCGTAGAACTGAAGCCCCAGCTCGCCGGCCACCAGGGGGTTGGACATCGCTCGGGGGTCCAGGCGGGCGTCCTCGATGATCCACGGCTCGTCCTGGAGGATGGCCGAGGCACAGAGGCCCGGCTCCCGGTCGACCTGGTCGACGTCCAGGCCGTGGTGGGACTTGAACCAGATGCGGTCCTGATCGACCACGCTGACAATCGCGATGGGCACCGAGAAGATCCGCGAGGCCAACGCCGTGATCCGGTCAAAGGCGCCGTCCTGGGGGGTATCGAGAATCTGGTAGCGGCGCACCTCCGCCAGCCTGGCTGCCTCATCGCTGGGAGGGGCGATCGCCCCCGGGTTGAGCCGGGCCTTCGCTGCGACGGTGATCTCGCCCAGGGCCGCGGCAGCCTCACGGGCGGTGGGCCGCTCGGCCGGGTCGGTCGCGGTCATCGCCGTGAGCAGGGCGAGCCACTGCGGGTCCAGGTGCGCGGGGATGTCCGGCCCGCGCAGTAGCCGCGACACCGCGCTGGTCAGCGGGTCGCCGGGAAAGGACTTCTCCCCGGTGAGGCATTCGAGCAGCACCAGACCGAGGGAGTAGATGTCGCTCGCCGGCCCGAGTGGCTCACCCATGGCCTGCTCTGGGCTCACATAGGCTGCCGTGCCGATGAAGGTCCCGTTGTCGCTGACCACCGGGGCCTCCATCAGGACGGCGATTCCGAAGTCCGTGAGCTTGGCCCGCACCCTGGCGGGCTGGTGGCCGTAGTCGAACATCATGATGTTTGCCGGCTTGACGTCCCGGTGGATGACGCCGTGTTCGTGGACGTAGGCGAGCGCCGTCGCCAGGTCGTCACCGATCTGGGCGACGTCCACCGAACCCATGGGCCCCTGGGTAAGGCGGTCCCGAAGGTCGGAGCCGTCGATGAGCTCCATCACCAGGTAGAGGCGGGGCCGCTGTGCATCCGAGACATCGGAGCCGGCATCGAACAGCGTCACCAGGCCGTGATGGTTCAGTCGGGCGAGAAGCTTGACCTCGTCTTCGTCTCGACGCAGGTCATCGGCGTCCACCACCGGCGGCTCCAGGAACTTGACGGCGACGTCACGGCCGAGGAACTCATCTCTGGCCCGGTGGACCGTGCCCATCGAGCCGCGGCCGATCTCCTCGAGCAGGCGGTAACGGCCCCCGAGCAGGGGACCTGCCCAGCCGTTGGATGACGCCTGCGACACGTGCTTCCCCTCTCTCGATCGATGCCGCCAGAGAGTACAACGCCCAGCGGCTCGGCTGGTACTTGGCCGCAGGCGAATTGTGCTCAGCGCGCGGTGGTCACCCGACCCACCTTGTCGGCGCTCAGCTCGGTGAACCAGATGTTCCCGTCCGGTCCCTGCACGATCCGGTGCAGCACCGACCTGCGGGTGGGCACCGGGTAGGAGGTGAAGTCCGCCGGCCGCAGCTGCGACGGGCTTCGGCGCAGGGCCGCCCGGGCGATCTTCACGATGTGGTCGTCACCCGGCGGGCCCTGGGGACCGATCTGCGGATCCTGGTTCACGTACTGCTGCACCCAGAGGTCACCCGAGCTGTCGAAGGTCAGCGCCCCGAGGATCACGTTGTCCTGCGGCTTCGGGACCGGGTACTCGGTGATCGCGCCCGCCAGGTCGATGTGCGCGACCTTGTTGCCCGCCTCCTGCGAGAACCAGAGTCCGCCGCCCTGCGGGTCGGCCACGATGGCGATCGGTCGGCTGTCGGCGGTCGGGATCTGGAACTCGACGATGTCGCCGTGAGCGCCGATCCGGCCGATCCTGCTGGCCGCGAGCTCGGTGAACCACATGTGGTCGTCACCGACAGGGCCGGGGTTGATGTAGATGGGCAACGCCTCCCGGGTCGGCAGGGGCCAGGTCCGGACGACACCGTCGGGGGTCAGCCGGCCGACGACGTTGCTGAGCTTCCCGGTGAACCAGACGGTGGCGCCGTCCGGCCCGATGCTCAAGCCGTGCGGATCGGCTCCGACGGCGTGGGTCTGCAGCACCACCCCGGTTCGCGGGTCGATCCTGGCGATCTGACCCCGGCTGGGGTCGGGGGCGTTGGCGTACTGGAAGCTCACGTAGAGGTTCCCCTGCGCGTCGAAGTCGACGCCGTGCGGGGTGCTGTCCGGTGGCATGGCGTGGAACGACGCCGATCCGTCCAGCCCGACCTCGACGAGGCTGTCGTGCATCATCCCGGTGACCCAGAACGTCGTTCCACCTCGGTGGTCGTAGGTGATCTCGTGCGTCGACGGCATCTGCCCCGGGGTGCCGTGCGGGTAGGCGAGCGGGAAGTCGACCACCATCGGCGCACCTGCCGTGCTGGGACCGGCGGGAGACGGCGGGGAAGCCCCGCACGCCGTCAGCACGAGGAGGGCGAGCAGGATCGTCGTCCGACGCCATGTGCCGGGCCCGAACCTCGCCACGCCGGTCCGCGACGTCGTCACCACTGGCCCCCTCGCGTCGACGGCTCGGCCGATCACCACTGATCGGCACCGCTGCGTCGCCGATCGTCGCACACCGCAGGGGTGTGGTCCGGTACGCGGCGGTCAGGCCACCTCGGACAACCGCGCGTTCCCGCCGCCCACGGTCTGGTCGCGATGGCTCGCGGCCACCGCTTCGGCCTCGCGCTCGGGCAGGAAACCCGAGTCACTCGCGCAGTCGTGGCAGACCGTGATGGCCTGGTGGCCCAGATGGATCACCTCGACCGAATGGGGGTGACAGGAGAGCGAGCCCGAGTGGTAATGGTCACGGCGGTGCGCCGCCGCAGCGGTCGACGCGGCCACCGGTCCCAGCGCGCACTGGGCGGCGGGCTCGTGCCTCTGCTCGTCCATCCGTGACCCTCCTTGATCGTGCCTCTCTGAGGTACAACATCCGCCAACCCGGCCTTCTTTCCGGGATGCCGCGCCGCGTGGCGCGTCGGTTGAAGGTTTCCACTGCTCAGGGAACCCCACCTGGCACCCCAGCGACATCGGTCGATCGGCCCCCCACCCCCCGCGAAGGGTGGATCCCGCGGCGGTGCGGTGGGACGGCCATCAGCACGCGCCGACGATTAAAGGTTTCGTCAATCCGCCTCCAGCCAGAGCCCGGTATCAGCACACTCGGTACGAGTGCCCCGCGGCCTCAGCCGCTCCCGAGGGCCTCGCTCGTCCACTCCCGAAGGACGGTGAGCCGCGTGTCCGAACCCTTCGTCGAGGACATGGGCCGCAAGGCCCGTTGGTTCCGCGAGCTGCACGGCAGTGACGACCACGAGCTCCTCGCCCGTCGTCGGGATGCCGCCATCGATCAGGTCGAGGTCATGCGGGCCGCCCGGGTCACCCGGCTCGACCCCGGCGGTGGTGCGATCGACTCGGCGGTGTCACTCGTCGGCGCCGGTCGTCGTGCCAGGGCCGCAACGGTGGACCTGCCGGGGCACGCCAGCGAGGGGTTCATCACCGCCGCGGTGGAGGTCACGTCCTCCCTCGAGGACCTCGGAGCGAACCTCAAGCAGAAGCTGCGCCGCGGAGCGCAGGCGAGTCTCGACCCACGCACCGCCCGGATGTTCCGGTTCGACCCCGAGCGGGAGGCTTGGCAGCTCGTCGAGGCATCCGGCTGGAATGCGCAGCACAAGTACGTCTGGGGCCACGTGGACCGTCCGGGCACGTATGCCGCGGTGGCCCTGCCCAAGGATGCGCCCGGCATCCGACGGGTCGCGTTGGAGGCCTTTGGACGACGGACCATCCGGGACGCCGTGGCGACCGGCTACTTCGCGGCCGTGTCGGACTTCGCCGACCCGGACGTCTTCCGGTCGTACTACGTGGAGCGACACCACCTCGACGTGGGGTCGGTCGACGGGGCGAGGCGGCTCGACCAGGCCACCAAGGCCCATCGGGCGACGCTTCGCCTTCGCCGAGGTGCCTGGCAGGACGAGCCGCTGGGCGGCAACCCGCAGTGGGCCGTCCTCGACGAGATCCTGTTGCGGCTGGACGACGTCCGCGAGGCCATCGACCTGACCCGGATCCTGCCGTACTGGCCGATCGTCGCCCGCGTGGCCAACCGGGTCGGTCCGTGGTTCCCCCTCGGGCCGCTCAACATCAACGGCCGGGTGAAGTCGCTGGCGATGCACCCGACGAACAGCGACATCCTCTTCGCCGGGGCCGCGAACGGTGGCGTGTGGAAGTCCACCAACGGTGGCAGCTCCTGGCGAGCCAGCTGGAAGTTCGAGGAGAGTCTGGCCATCGGTGCGATCGCCACGGCCCCGAGCAACGGCAACGTCGTCTACGCCGCCACGGGGGAGGACACGCCGGGGTGGAGCCCCTCCTACGGTGGGGTCGGCCTGTTCCGGTCCACCAACGGCGGGACTGCGTGGACCCGGGTGGCGACGGCGGCGCAGATCGGCAGCCGCTGCAACAAGGTCGTCGTCCATCCGAGCAACAGCAGTCGGGTCTTCGTCGCCAGCGACACCGGAGTCCATCGTGGCCGGCCCTCGGTGATCGGGTCGGGGATGGCCTGGGAGACGGTCCGCACCGGACGCGCCACCGACCTGGTGATGAAGTCGGACAACCCGTCGGTGATGCTGGCCGGAATCCACAACGACGGCGTCTACAAGACCGTCGACGGCGGGGACCACTGGACCCGGCTGGAAGGCGACCGGGTCGCCGTCTTCGCGATCATCATCGCCTTCCGGGAGAACTTCCCCGTCGGCGCGGACGTCGGCTGGATCAAGCTGGCCTTCGGTCGGGCCGGCGAGGGCGGCCCGGACTTCGTCGTCGCCAAGCTCGGTGCGGACTCGGCCACCACGTTGATGAGCATCGACGCGGGGGAGCAGTGGCTCAAGTCCCCCGGGAGCGTGGGAGCGGACTACGACGAGTGGACCAGCCTCGTCGCGGTGCACCCGCGCCAGAACCGCCACATCTACCTCGGCGGGGTGGGCCTCAAGCACTCCTTCGACGCCTGGACCTTCACCGACTCGCCGGGGACGCACTCGGACCACCACCAGATGGTGTTCCATCACTCGAACGACGAAGTCGCCTACGTCTGCTGCGACGGTGGCGTCTACCGAACCGGCAACAACGGATCGAGCTGGAGCCTGCGTAGCGGCCTGCTGACCGCGACCCAGCTGATGAGCCTCGGGGTCTCGGGCGCCGGGCCGCTGGTGGTGGGTTCGGCGACCCAGGACCAGGGGATCATCCAGACCGACGGGTCCTCCACCTGGGCCGACCACGGCGGCGGCAACGAGTGGGGGATGTTCGTCGTCGACCCGAACGACTCGAGCAACATCTTCATCTCGCCCGGTGGCGGGCAGCTGCGACGCAGCACGGACCGTGGGCTGAGCTACACGAACCCCACCAGCGGGCTGACCGACTGGTGGGCCGCCCAGAACCGCAGCACGATCGCGGCGTCGTTCGCCCACGTCGCCGTCAAGCCGGGGGACGGCTCCATCGTCGTGGGCACGGCCACGGTCGGCGAGACGGTCAAGGACGCCGCCGGCGCCGTGGTTGCCACGTACGCGGACAGGCACCGGCTCTACTACAGCAGCAACTCCGGCGTGGACTGGAGTGCGGTGTTGACCCTGCCGCACCGCGGCACCCGGGTGGCGTTCGCGCCGAGCGACCACAGCAGGGTCTACGCGGCGACCTCGCAGGGCCGGGTCTATCGCAGCAGCGCGTCAGGGGGGAGCGGGTGGACCGAGCCGGCGAGCGCGGCGAACCGGCCCCCGGCCGAGATGATCACCGCGATCACGGTCGACCCGGGCAACCGGGACCGGCTGTACATCACCTACGGAGCGGTGGACCCGCACATCTACCGCTCAACCGATGGTGGGGCGACCTGGAGCGCCTGCAACGGCACCGACCCGGCCATGCGCCTACCGAACATCGCCCTGCTCGACGTCGTCGTCGACTCGGAGAACTCCGACGTCCTGTACGTGGCATCCGACATCGGGGTGTTCCGCAGCAACGACCGGGGATCCACCTGGTTCTGGGCGAACGACAGCTTCGAGGAGTTCGACCTTCCGCGAGTCCCGGTCACCGGCCTGGGCATCCACCCGGCCACGCACCGCCTGTATGCCGCGACGATGGGCCGCGGCCTCTACTACACCCAGGCGACCGGCATCGTCTCGATGCGCGCGACGCACGTCCGCCTGCAGTACGAGTCACCACGACCGCAGGGCATCCTCAAGCTTCGCCTGACGGACGGCGCGCACACCTACACGATGACCCGCCAGGAGGTGATCCGGCGGATCCAGGCCGGCACCGAGGTGTACACCGTCGGTCCGGGTGGAACCCGAGCGCGGGTACGCACCCTGCAGCCCGACCCGGTCCATCCGCAGGAGTACCTCTCCACGTCCCCGGACGCGACCGAGGCCAACAACCTGTTGTCCCTCCCACGGTTCTACGGCTAGGAGTTCTGATGAACCGCACGGTGCGGATGTGGATCGAGGTGGCTCTGGCCGGCGTCGGCGGGGTGCTCACGGTGCTGACCCTGGTCCGGCCGGACTGGATCGAGGTGTTCCTGCGGGAGGAGTCGCTGGACCACGGAGACGGCTCCTACGAGCGGCTCCTGGCCATCGGCTGGCTCGTGGGCACGGTGGTCTTCGCCGCTCTGGCACATCGCGACTGGCGTCACCTGGCGCGCTCCTCGGCCTGAGCCCTGCGGTCGTCCGACGGCGCTAGCCGGACGTGGGCACCGGGCCGGCCGACGCCTGGTCGACCCATTCGTCGACCCGGGCCCACATCGAGTCCACCCAGACCAGGGCCAGCTCCTCCTGCCGGGGCACCTCCGTCGAGGCGGTGAGCCACCAGTGCACCCGCATGGGTCGCTGGTCCACCGGAAGGGCATCCCACATCAGCGCCGGGTTGACCAGCTCGTCGAGGCCACAGTGCGCGACGACGACGACGTCGGTGTCCGTCCGCGCGGTGAGGCAGGCGACGGCTCCCGCGGGTCTGGGGGGCAGGACGTGCTCGTGAGCCTCGGCCAGGTGGGCGCGCAGGACGTCCCCTCCGCGCAGCAGGCTGCGGACGGCCCGGACGTGACGGCGCGGGGTCCAGTTCCCGCCCTCGGGAAAGAGCAGCAACGCCTCGTCGGGGGTCAGGGTCTGGGCCAGGACCCGGACGGCCTCGGTGCGGTCGTCGCCCGCGCCCGAGACCGACGGCAGGAAGTACCACTCGAGCCGGTTGAGCAGGATGTCCAACCCGGGATCGAGCTGCATCGCCGCCTTGAGGACGACCTTCGGCCGGCGGCCGTACCTCTCCATGAGCAGGTGCACGATGGTGAAGGAGTCGCCGGGCCCGGCGTGCCGGGCCAGCACGATCAGCGGCCCACCGCCCGGAGCCGCCTCCGGAGTCGAGCGCGGCGGCCGGTCGACGAGGACGTGGAACCCGAGCAGGTGCTCCGCCGCGCGCATGAACGACGCGAGCGCCCACCTCAGCAGGGCCGTGTGACGCCGGTGCCAGGCCGTGGGGTCTCGCCGCGGGTCGGGCCAACGCAGCCACAGCCCCCAGCAGGCCAGGAGCAGGGCGACGTCGATCCAGAGATAGACGATGGCCAGGCAGGTGAGCCGCAGCAGCCGGCGACGTCCGCCGCGGCGCAGGCCGAGCAGCGCTCCGACCGCCAGGACCGGCACGAGCAGACCGGTGATCACGACCGCGGCCGGCACCCAGAGGGGGTTTGCCAGCCGCCGGACCACTCGAGGCGGGACGAGGATCCTCATCCGAGCTGCTCCGGACCGAGGTCGGCGCCGGCGTCCGCGTCGAGGTCCGCGTCCGCCGCGGCGGGGGCAGGCGCTGCGGCGAGGTAGGCGGAGGACGCCTCGAACGCCTGCTCGATCCGCACCGCCACCTGCTGCGCCCCCCAGCTGGCCATGGACACCGTTCGGGACCGGTCGGCCCCGCTGGGCAGCACATGGAGGGCGATCTCCTCCGGGACGTTCGCCAGCTCCTCGACGAAGCGATGCCGACGGGCGATCTCGAACGCGACCATGCCGACCTCCCAGGGACGACGCGGAGCCTCGAGCGCATGCTCGATCCGACCCACCTGCAGCACGTAGACCTCCAGCGCTCCGAGCGCCACCGCGCGGGCCACCGGGATGGAGTGCACCAGCCCGCCATCCAGGTAGTTCGCGCCGTCGATGGTCACCGCCGGGAGCAGGCCGGGCACGGCGCACGAGGCCAGCACCGCGTCGACGACCGAGCCGCTGTCGAACCAGCGTGCCGAGGCGGTCTCGATGCACGCCGCGACACACTGGAACCGCACCGGCA
Source organism: uncultured Actinomycetota bacterium (assembly GCA_963845815.1). GTDB lineage: Bacteria > Actinomycetota > Actinomycetes > Actinomycetales > Dermatophilaceae > Lapillicoccus. The sequence goes on along the minus strand of CAWJTD010000001.1, from coordinate 2,825,845 downwards.
GATCCTCGATGTTCCGGTCCTGTAGGTGGTCCGAGATCAGGCCCCGGAGGCTGTCGCTGGAGTGAAGGTGGGTGCCCAGTCGGGCCACCCGGGTGGCTTGTCTCCACCACGAGTCGGTGAACACGCGGTAGCTCGCGGCCTGCTCCCACAGGGAGGTCAGCCGGTCCACGGCGGCAACCGTGGGGTCCATGGCCAGGAACGCGCCGTTGATGGCCCCGACGCTGGTGCCGACGATGAGGTCCGGCACGATGCCCTCGGCCAGCAGGGCCCGCAGCATGCCGACCTCGCTGGCGCCGAGGATCCCCCCGCCGCCGAGCACGAAGGCCACGTGGCCCGTTGATTGCCGCACCCGATGAGCCTAGCCGCGGGGCCGTTCGGCGAGGCTGACCGCGACGGCCTGGCCGGTGCTGAGGGACTGCATCCCCGCGGCGCACACGGCGGTGGCGGCATACCCGTCCCAACTGGTCGGTCCCACCACCTGCCCGCGCCGGGTCGCGTCGACCCAGGCCTGGACCTCGTGGTCGTAGGCGGTGGCGAACCGGACCCGGAAGTCGGGGGCGATCGCACCGCCCCACCGGCCCGAGTCGTCCACGGCCATCGTCGAGTACAACCCGGAGCTGTGCCGACCGAGCGTGATGCTGCCGCGTTCGGCCACGACCTCACACCGCACCTCGTAGCCGACCTGGGAGTTGACGAACACCTCGGAGGTGACGATGCCGCCCCCCTCCATCTGGAAGATCGCCACCTGCGGGTCGACGACGCCGTCCGGTGCCAACCGGCTGGGCGCGGGCGACAGCACCGTGATCGTCGAGATCTCCTCGCCGAACAGGAAGCGTGCCACGTCGACCTCGTGCACCAGCGAGTCACGCACGATGAGGTCACTGCGCAGGGCCTGCGCCGTCGCGCTCTTGTTGCGGTGCACGTTGTGCAGCAGCAGCGTCCGGCCGAACCGGCCGCTGTCCAGCTCGTGCTTCATCTGGACGTACTCGGGGTCGAAGCGCCGCATGAAGCCCACCTGCACCAACGGGCGACCCCCCACCGTCTCTGCCTCGACCAGGCGAAGCGAGGACTCCGCGTCCATGGTCAGCGGCTTCTCGCACAGCACATGCTTGCCGTGCGCGAGGCAGGCAAGCACCTGCTCCTCGTGGGCGAACCCGGGGGAGGCCAGGATGACGGCGTCGACGTCGTCGTCCGCGATGAGCTGCAGCGGGTCGCCGATGCTGCGCACGCCGTCGAACTGGGCGGCGAGGTGGTGGGACCGGTCCGTATCCGGGTCCGACACGGCAACCAGCCGAGCACCGGCGGTGCGACGGACCACCCGTTCTGCGTGGTCGGCACCCATCACCCCGACGCCGACGACACCCACCCGAAGCTCGTCTGCCATCGGTCATCACTCCTGATCGGTGCTCGCCACAGCCTGGGGCCGGACGGAAGGAAAGGTGGCGCGCTCGCCTGGCACGACCGTACCGGGCACGTGGGTCAGCGCCGACGGGGCATCCGGTCGACCAGCGTGTCGACCCACCGTCCGGGCGCGCCGGTGATCCGGACCCACTGCTGGTTCCACCAGCGAACCCCGTCGCTGGGCAGGAAGAAGGCGCGCAGCCGGTTGCGCGGTGGCCGGCTCACGGCGGCAGCCCTGGTCACCCGCCGGATGTCCTCGCCGATCTCGACCGGCTGGGCGTCGGGTCGGGCGTAGCGGGTGCGTTCCAGCGTCGCCACGACCCGTCCCATCGAGTGCTGCGCGGCGTCGTCCAGGTAGGCCTCCCGGGCGTAGTGCTCGCGCCACTCGCGCAGGGTCCCCCCGGTTGGGGGCGACAGCCCGAGATCCCATAGTCGGGCCACCAGCTCCGACCACTGTGCCTCGGCCAGCTCCGAACGATCCCCGGCCGAGGCCCGGCGCCGGCGGTGGACCAACCGGGTGGTCACCGGCAGCACGAAGGCGCCGAGCAGCCCGAGAACGGCGGCGAACAGGACCAGGTGGCCCCCGTCCTGGAGCCACAGCACGGCGCGTTCCTGGAGGCTGCCCTGGTCGGCCACCGCCACCGAGGTGTCCTCCGGGCCGCCGTTGTCCCTCGGCTCCGCCACCGGGGCGGCCGCGCCGTTCGCTGCGGCGTCCGGGTCGCGATCGGCTGAGGGGGCGTTCGCCGCGGCAGACGGGAGCGTGTAGGTCGGCGGGAGCCCGGTGCGCACCCCCGGCGTCGGTTCGAACCGCAGCCACCCCGCGCCGGGGAAGTACAGCTCCGGCCAGGAGTGCGCATCGGCGGCGCGCACGGTGTACAAGCCGTTGTCGCCGGTCCCGGGCAGGAAGCCGATGGCCATCCGGGCCGGGATACCGCTGGCCCGCGCCATCATCACCATGGCGGACGCGAACTGGACGCAGTACCCCTGTCTGCTGATGAGGAAGGCGGACAGGGGGTCGGACACCGGGCGCCCGGTGGGCCCGAGGACGGGGTCCACCAGCTGGAGCGAGTAGCTGAACGCGCCATCGGCGCGCAGCCAGTTCTGGATCGCCACCGCCTTCTCGTAGGCAGTCCGGGCCTGAGCCTTGCCGGTCACCTCCGAGGCCAGCTGACGCACCAGCTGTTCGGAGGCCGCGTCCAGCCCCAGCGAGCTGGTGCCAGGAGCGTCGGGGGGCAGTGCGACGCCGCCCGGGACTCCATTCTCCAGCTGGTCCCAGGACACGTTGACCTCGGCGTAGGTCACCGCGTAGGAATCCGGACGCGTCGGCACGTACAGGTCGTTGGTGCGCGGGTCGACTCCCCACGCGATGGTGCCGAAGTCGGCTCTGATCGCCGGTTGGGGGGTGGCGATGTGGGGGGCGTCGAGCTGGTTGGACTCCACCGAGATGGTGCGCTCGGCGACCGCCACCGCCGGTGAGATGACGGCCCGCTCGTTCAGCTGCTGGCTGCGCCCCGCCGCCACCGGGCGGGCCCGCCACTCCCCGTTGATGTAGTCCGAGGTGACCACCACCCGCAGTGGTGGAGGTGCACCGGGTGTCGTGGAGCGGAAGGTCAGCACGGGGTTCGCGGCCCCGTCCTGAAGGCTGCGGGTCAGGTCGAGGGTGGAGTTGAAGCCCACCCGCCCGCCGCGTCCGACCGAGCTGTCGGCCCGCCCGAGTCCGTCGAGGATGTACCGGGTCTGCAGGTGGGGCACGACCGCGGGCAGGACGACGGCGGCAACGAGGGCCACGAAGCCGAGCCGGCGGGCCGACGCGCCGAATGCCCCCAGGGCGTCACTCTCGAGGTCGTTCTGCCGGGACGGGGTCCGCGGGCTGGCCACGGTGGTGGACCAGCGCCGCAGGGACCACCGCCCCTGTTGGGAGACCAGCACGAGCCACATGAGTGCCGAGACGACGAAGTACCCCGGGGCGAGCGAGGCTCCGCTGTTCGCGGCGGCCGTCAGGAACACGATGAGCAGGGGGAGTCCGGCCGCCGCGGGGGCACCGCGGGTGACCGCCAGGTAGTCCACCAGCACGGCCAGCGCGGTCACGGACAGCACGAGCACCAGCTCGACCCCGACCGTGACGGGCAGCGGCGCCGCGTACTTCTGCACCACGTCGCCGAACTCCAGCATCAGCTCGCCCACGCGGGTGAGGGCCTGTGGACCGGGCAGCCCCCACCAGAGCCGGTCCCCGGCGAACAACGCCACCCCGATCCAGCCGCCGACCGCGAGCTGGCCGAGCACCACCAGCAGCCCGCGCGAGGTGATCCGGCGCAGCACGATCCCGACGACCGTCACCGCCAGGCAGGCCCAGAACGCCGTACCGAGCCAGCTGGCCGACACGGTCAGGGTGGTGAGCCCCACTGTGGCCGCAAGGGTTGCCGCGAGGGCCACCAGCGCGTCGCCGGGTCGCGCTCTCATGTCAGCAGCGCTCCTCGTGAGGTCAGGCCCTCCCAGACGTGGGCCACCGGTTGACCCGACCGCACCAACGACGCGGACCAACCCGCGATGTGCAGCACGTCCGTGAAGGCCATCGCGGACTCGGACCATCCGTCCTGGCGGCGACCGTCGAAGGTCGCCGTGTCCAGCACCATGGCCAGGCCCGTTCCACCGGGCTGGCGCAGGGATGCCACCTGGCGCAGGATCTCCTCGTCCCGGTCGGCGAGCACCGCAACGACGAGGCCGCCGGACGCCGTCACCTGGTGTGCCGCGGACACCAGCTCCTCGAACCGCTGGGCGGGACCCAGCGCCGCGTCAGCGAGAACCTCGAGGGCGCGGTCCGGCTCGGTGCTCTCGGCGGCCTGGCCGTCGTGCACCGTCTCCGCGCTGATCAGGTGAATGGCGTAGCCGAAGCCGGAGAGGTGGGCGACGACCGAGGCCACTGCCGTCACCGCCCACTCGAACGAGCTGCTCGGGCCGTGTCCGCAGTGGGCATCGGCCCTCGCGTCCAGGAGGATGACCGCCCGACGCCGGGCCGGCCGGTCCTCCTGACGGACCATCAGGTCCCCGGTGCGGGCGGTGGCCGGCCAGTGGATCCGGCGCAGGTCGTCACCGTCGCGGTACTCCCGGATGGACTGGTCGTCCTCGCCGTGCAGCGCGACCATGTGCGGGATCTCGCCCTCCGCGCCCACCCCGTTGCCGGGGGGGCGCCCGGTCGTGAGCGCCTCGATCCGGGGAAGCACGACGATCTCGGCGCTCGAACCCACCTCGGCGAACCGGGTGGTCAGCCCGAACGGGTCGCGCAGCTGGACGCTGAGCGGTCCGAGCGGGTGCCGGCCGCGCAGGTGTGAGCGGACCGTGTACTCGACCTGGCGACGTTCGCCGGGGGCCATCCGACCGAGCACGAACCGCGGCCGGTCCCCGAGGACATATCCGAGCTGCTCCTCGACCAGCATCAACGGAGTGCGTCGGGTTCCGGTGTTCTCCATCAGGACCCGGACGGTTGCGCTCTGGTCGACGCTGACCTTCGCCGGGACGAGGTGGCGGTCGACCCGGATCGCGGCGCGCTGCCGGCGAGCCAACAGCCCGGCAACCACTGGCAGGCTGAGGAGCAGGACGCCGACCCTGGTGATGTCGGGGAACCCCAGCGCCAGGCCACAGACGACGAGGGTCAGCCCCGCGGCGGCGAAGGCGCGGCCGCGGCTGGTGAGGATGTCTTTGAGGTGGTCCACTGCTGGTGCTCCCGGCGCGCGACCGGTCAGCGGCTCGGGGCCGCGACCGGGACCTTTCGCAGGATCTCGTGCAGGACGTCCATGGCGGTGCGCCGGGCGAGCTGGGCCTCGCCGGACAGCAGCAGTCGGTGGGCGAGCACCGGCACGGCGATGGTCTGGACGTCATCCGGCAGGACGTGGTCGCGACCCTCCAACGCCGCCACCGCCCGGGCGGCGCGCAGCAGGTGCAGGGTGGCCCGCGGCGAGGCGCCCAGTCGTAGCGCGCTGCTTGTCCGGGTCGCGGTGCTGATGTCCACGACATACCGACGGATCGACGGACTGGCCCAGATCTGCCTCACCGAGGCGATGAGCCGTTCCACCGTGGCGGCATCCGTCGTGGGGCTGAGCGCCCGGAGCGGGGAGGCCCCGCCATGGGTGTCAAGCATGGCCACCTCCGCAGCCGGGGAGGGGTAGCCCATCGAGATGCGCGCCATGAACCGGTCCCGCTGGGCCTCCGGCAGGGGGTAGGTCCCCTCCATCTCGATCGGGTTCTGGGTCGCCATGACGATGAACGGGCGGTGCAGCTCGTAGGTGTGCCCGTCGACCGTGACCTGGCCCTCCTCCATGCTCTCCAGGAGCGCGGACTGGGTCTTGGGGGAGGCGCGGTTGATCTCGTCTCCTACCACGACGTTCGCGAACACGGCCCCCGGCCGGAACTCGAAGTCGCGGACGTCCTGGTTGAACACGCTCACCCCGGTGATGTCACTGGGGAGCAGGTCCGGGGTGAACTGGATCCGTCGCACCGAGCAGTCGATCGACCGGGCCAGCGCCTTGGCCAGCATCGTCTTGCCGACCCCGGGCACGTCCTCGATCAGCAGGTGTCCTTCGGCCAGCAGCACGGTGACGGCCGTCCTGACCACCTCGGGCTTGCCCTCGATGACCGAGGACATCGAGTCCGCGATCCTGCCGGCGACCTCGCGGACCTCGTCCAGCGACGCCAGCGAGCTGGGCGCTCGGTCCTCGCTCGCATGCTCAGTTACGTCCGTCACGCTTCCTCCGGCCCCCGTCGATTCGATGTCAGACGATCTTCCCCCACTTCCCCCCACGGAGGTAGGGCTTGGGCAGAAGGTGGCGTCCGCGGGACACGATCCAGCTCCTCGAGGTGGGCCACCGGGTCGTCCCCCGGCGCCGGCCCGCCGACCATGACGCCGGGGCCCGAGGTTCTGGTGGACCGGCGCTCCACTCTGCTCCACCGGGGTTGACCTGCACTGATGGACCTTCCGCCGAGAAAATTTCGTCGTGGTGTCGTTGATTGTGGTGGAAAGTGGAGTACGGTGGGGCATCACGGAGCGCAGTGGTCGCTGAGTCGGGTCGAGTAGAGGGAGGTGGCGGCTGATGTTCCTGGGCACGCACACCCCACGGCTCGACGACAAGGGCCGACTGTTCCTTCCGGCGAAGTTCCGCGACCGCCTCGCCAACGGCCTGGTCATCACCAAGGGACAGGAGCGCTCGCTGTACGTGTTCCCGATCGACGAGTTCCAGTCGATCGCCGCCGAGCTGCAACGCGGGCCCACCTCGTCGAAGGCCGTGCGCGACTACGTCCGGGTCTTCCTCTCCGGCGCGTTCGACGAGGTACCGGACAAGCAGGGCCGGGTCACCATCCCGGCGACGCTGCGCGACTACGCCGGGCTATCGCGGGACTGCACCGTGATCGGTACCGGCAACCGGGTCGAGGTCTGGGACACCCCGGCCTGGGAGACCTACCTCGTCGCGAGCGAGCAGACCTTCGCCGCCCAGTCCGAGGAGGTCATCCCCGGACTCTTCTGAGCCACCCCCACCAGACCCGCCACCGAGTGACCCACCACCCATGGCCTACCGGACCTGAACCCTGGCCTCCAGCCGCTTGCCGTCCCGGGACGACTTCCCCCGTCCCGGGCCACGGGAGAGACAACCCACAAGCGGATGGGGACCAGGTCGCAGGACCCCCGACGATCCACCGTCCACCCAGCAGGACGTCCGACAGGACTCCACCGGCACCGAACAGCCAGAGAGGCGCACCAGATGACCAGCCGCGGTAACGCCTCGGACCGGCACGTCCCGGTCATGCGTGACCGCGTCGTCGAGCTCCTGGCCCCGGCGCTGTCCGCCCCGGGCGCCGTCTACGTCGACGGCACCCTCGGGATGGGCGGGCACGCGCTCGCGGTCCTGGAGGCCTTCCCCGAGGCCCGCGTCATCGGGATCGACCGCGACACCGAAGCGCTCGAGCTGGCCGGCGAACGGCTGACGGCGCACACCGACCGGGTCACCCTGATCCACGCGGTGTACGACGAGTTCGCCGCTGTCGTGGACTCGCTCGGGTTGCGCGCGATCGACGCCGCGCTGTTCGACCTCGGGGTGTCCTCGCTCCAGCTGGACGAGCAGGAGCGTGGCTTCGCCTACCGGGTCGACGCGCCACTGGACATGCGGATGGACCAGGGGCAGGGCATCACCGCGGCCGAGGTCCTCAACACGTACGAGCCGGCCGAGCTGCAGCGGATCCTCAAGGAGTACGGCGAAGAGCGGTTCGCCAAGCGCATCGTGTCCGCGGTGGTCCGCGAGCGCGAGCGCGAGCCGTTCACGACATCAGGCCGACTCGTGGAGCTGCTCAAGGCGGCGGTGCCCGCCCCGTCCCAGAAGAGTGGTGGACACCCCGGCAAGCGCACCTTCCAGGCCCTGCGCATCGAGGTCAACGCCGAGCTCTCGGCCTGGCAGTCGGCACTGCCGTCGGCGATCGAGGTCCTGGCCGTCGGTGGACGCATCGCCGTCCTGAGCTACCACTCGCTGGAGGACCGAATCACCAAGCGCGCACTCGCCGCCGGTGCGACGTCCAGCTCACCCGCGGGACTTCCGGTCGAGCTTCCCGAGCACGCGCCGTACTTGAAGCTGCTCACTCGCGGCGCCGAGGAGCCCGACGCCGCCGAGGTCGCCCGCAACCCCCGAGCCGCCTCGGCACGGTTGCGTGCCGCAGAGCGCACCCGCGCGACGACGAGGTCGACGCGATGAGCCAGCCGACGACCCACGCACGCCTGTCCCCCCGGCCGGCCATCCGTCGTGCGCCGCTTGCGCCGCTGCGGGTTGTCCCGGCCGCGATCCAGCAGAGCGGGAACGGAGTCTTCGCCGGGATCTGCATGGGCCTGCTCGGCACCGGCCTCGTCGCGCTGCTCATGTTCAACACGGCCCTGGCGCAGGGATCCTTCCAGCTCAAGAAGCTCCAGGCGCAGTCCAGCATCCTGACCGACACCCAGGAGCAGCTGACCGTGTCCATCGACGCGCTGCGCTCGTCCCGGGCCTTGGCGGCTCGCGCGCAGCAGATGGGTATGGTGCCGGCGCAGAGCATGGCCTTCATCAAGCTCAGCGACGGCTCGATCATCGGCGTCGCCTCGCCGGCGAAGGCCGAGCAGCGGCTCAACGTGGTGACCACCTCGGCCCCGCCGCCCCCGGCGCCGCCACCCGCCGCGGCTCCGGAGCCCGCCCCGGCCGCACCGGCACCCGCACCCGCTGCTCCCGCCAGCCCGGGCGGGGGGTGACCAGGTGACCCCACCGAGGCGGCCCGTCCCGGGGGCCAGCGACGCGCCGAAGAAGTCAGGCGCGGCCCGATCGACCGGCGCGACGAGCACGTCCGGCAGAGCTCGGCCGGTCACCGGGGGACGCAAGCCGAGCACCGCCGCAGCCCGCACCTCCCGGACCGCCGACCCCACGACGAAGCGCTCCCCGGCATCGACCGCCACTCGTGCGGACGCTGTACCTCGCCCCCGTCGGAGCACCTCGACCCGCGTGACGACCCCGCCTCGACGCGCGACGTCCACCGCGCCGCCGCGCAAACCGCCGGCCCGGCGCCGTCGCCCGTCGATCGGCGTGGCGAACCCGCACCGCCGGGTGCGGACGATGCTCGTCGCGTCCATCTTCGTGTTCAGCGTGTTCGGAGCCCAGCTGCTCCGGGTCCAGGCCTTCGACGCGGCCAAGGTGCAGGCGGCCGCGCTGGACAAGCGGCTCACCACGGTGACCACTCCGGCCCTGCGCGGCCGGGTCCTGGACAGCACCGGGACGGTCCTGGCCTCGAGCATCGAGCGGAAGACCGTGACGGTCGACCAGACGGCGGTTCCCTCGTACCAGAAGACGGTGGACAAGAAGCTGACGAAGGTCGGCGTGGTCGGAGCGGCTGAGGATCTCGCTCCACTGCTCGACACGACGCCGGCGGCGCTGGTCACCCAGCTCACCGGCACCTCGCGCTACCGGGTCATCGCCAAGGACGTCACCCCGCTGGCCTGGCGTCAGATCCAGGCGCTCGGCATCCCCGGGATCCTCAGTGAGACGACGACCAGCCGGCTCTACCCGGCCAACCTCTCGGCGGCTCCGCTGGTCGGCTTCGTGCAGGCAGACGGAACCGCCGGCGGCGGTCTGGAGGTCATGCAGGACAAGGTGCTCAAGGGCACGCCCGGCAAGAGGGTCTACCAGCAGGCCCAGGACGGGACGATGATCCCCTGGGCCGAGCAGGAGAGCACTCCGGCGGTCAATGGTCGCGACGTCAACCTCACCATCGACGCCGACCTGCAGTGGTACGCGCAGAACGCGATCGCGAACACCGTGATCAGCAGCCGGGCGCTGTCCGGCTACGTCGTGGTGCAGGAGGTCAAGACGGGCAAGCTGCGGGCCGTCGCGTCATACCCGACGTTCGACGCGAGCGACCCGGGCAAGGCACCGGCCAGCGCTCGCGAGAACCACGCCTTCCAGGACGTCTACGAGCCCGGCTCGACCGGGAAGGTCATGTCGATGTCGGCTGCCATCGAGGAGAAGGTGGTCCAGCCGACCACCTCCCTGATCGTCCCGAACCGGCTGGTGCGCGGCGGCACCAGCTTCAAGGACGACGTCGACCACCCCACCCTCAACCTCACGGTCGCCGGAGCGCTGGCCATGTCGAGCAACATCGGCACCATGCTGGCCACCGAGCGGGTCGCCCCGGCCACGATGGAGAGCTACTTCCGCAAGTTCGGGATCGGGCAGCCCTCCGGCGTCGGCTTCCCGGGAGAGTCACCGGGGCTCTTCGCCAAGTCGGCCGACTGGAGTGCCTCGCAACGTTTCACGACGCTGTTCGGGCAGGGGTACTCGCTCAACGCGATCCAGGCGACCGGGGTCTTCCAGACGATTGCCAACGGGGGCGTGCGGATCCCGGCCAGCCTCATCGAGAGCACGACCGACCACTCCGGGACGGTCACCCAGGCTCCCCAGCCACAGGGCCAGCGGGTCATCTCCCAGGAGACGGCGAGCAAGGTCAGCAGCATGCTCGAAGAGGTCGTCGGGCCGCACGGCACCGCGCCCAAGGCCAAGATCGACGGCTACCGCGTCGCCGGCAAGACCGGCACCGCCAACCGCTATGACCCCAACGTCGGCGGCTACAGCGGATACACCGCCTCGTTCATCGGCTACGCGCCGGCGGACAACCCGGAGTTCGTCATCTCGGTGACCCTCCAGCGACCGATCGAAGGGCACTTCGGCGGCCAGCTCGGAGCGCCGATCTTCAAGAACGTCATGACCTACGCCCTGCAGAAGTACGAGATCCCTCCTGGGGGGACCGAGGCCAAGATCGTGCCGCTCAACGCGGACGGGGCAGCCTGGGACCCCAACGACCCCGCGGTCATCAATGGCGAGAAGCGCAACGGGTAGCCTCGCTGCCGTGTCATCGCCCCGACCCACCCCAGGCAGTCCCGTCCCCCTCGCAGCGATCGCTCAGCGGGTGGGTGCCGTGCTGCCGGACGGCGCCGGTGAGGTGGCGGTGACCGGTGTCACGTTGGACTCACGGACCGTGCTCGCCGGCGACCTGTATGCCGCCCTCCCGGGCTTCAACACCCACGGGGCGAGCTTCGCCGCTGCCGCTGTCGACTCCGGCGCGGCGGCCGTCCTCACCGACCCCGCGGGCGCCCGGGTCATCGACGAGGCCGGCGCGCTGCGCGTGCCCGTCCTCGTCACGCCCGACCCGCGCTCGGTCCTCGGCGCGGTGGCGGCCCAGGTCCACGGGAGTGCGGCCGAGTCCATGCGGCTCTACGGGATCACCGGGACGAACGGCAAGACGACGACGGCCTACCTGCTCGAGGCGGCACTGCGCGGGCTCGGGATCAGCACCGGCCTGATCGGCACGGTCGAGACCCGGATCGGCGACACCCGGCTGCCCTCGGTCCGGACCACCCCCGAGGCGACCGACCTGCACGCGATCTTCGCCTTGATGGCGCAGGCGGGCACCGGGTCGGTGGTCATGGAGGTCTCGAGCCATGCGTTGAGCCAGCACCGGGTCGACGGGGCAGTCTTCGACGTCGCGCTGTTCACCAACCTGTCGCAGGACCATCTCGACTTCCACGCCACGATGGAGGAGTACTTCGCCGCCAAGGCCCGGCTGTTCACCCCCGAGTACTCCCGGCGCGCGGTGGTCTGCATCGACGACCCCTGGGGGCAGCGGCTCTCCGGTGAGGCCACCGTGCCCGTGACCACCGTGACCTCCTCGCGCACCCGGGCGGCCGACTGGACGATCCGCACCGGGGCGTGGCCGCACTTCACCCTCGGCGGGGCAGCCGGCGAGCTCGAGCTGCGCTGCCATCTGCCAGGGGAGTTCAACGTGCTGAACACCGCGATGGCGGCCGTTGCCCTGATCGTCTCGGGCTACTCCCTGGACGAGGTGCGCACCGCGATGAGCGAGGTTCCGGTGGTGCCGGGTCGGATGGAGCGGGTCACCCGGCCGGCCGACCCCGGCGCACCCCGGGACTCCGCAGCCGCGGTGGCGGTTGAGGACCCGGTCTGCATCGTCGACTACGCCCACACGCCAGATGCGGTCGAGGCCGCCCTGATGGCGTTGCGGCTGAGCACGCCGGGCCGGCTGGTCGTCGTCCTCGGAGCCGGGGGGGACCGGGATCGCGGCAAGCGTCGGGCGATGGGCGCCGCGGCCGCACGTCACGCCGACGACGTCATCGTGACCGACGACAACCCCCGCTCCGAAGATCCCGCGGCGATCCGGGAGGCCGTCCTCGCCGGAGCGAGGCAGGTCGTCGGGACCGGCGGAGTCGGTCCGACGGTTCACGGCGTGCGTGACGGCCGCGCCGCCGCCATCCGGGAGGCCATCGAGCTCGCCCGCTCGAGCGAGCACCCCGAGCGCAACACGGTCCTCGTGCTCGGCAAGGGTCATGAGACCGGTCAGGAGATCGCCGGAACGGTCCACCCTTTTGACGACCGGGATGCCGTCCGGGCAGGCTTGGCCGCAGTTCCCTACCGACCGGAAGCACTCGAATGATCCCGATGTCCCTGCGCGATATCGCTGTGCTCACCGGCGGATCGGTGCATCCCGACGCGGGCGGGACCGGCGACGTCGTCGTTCACGGTGCGGTGGTCACGGACTCGCGCCAGGTCGAGCCGGGGGGCCTCTACGTCGCACGGGTCGGCGAGCACGCCGACGGCCACCGCTTCGTCGAGGCGGCCATGGCGGCAGGAGCGGTGGCGTCACTGACGACTCATCCGGTCGACGGATTCCCTTGTGTCGTGGTCGAGGACGTGGAGCGGGCCTTCGGCCGGCTGGCGCGCGGCGTGCTCGACCGCCTTCGGGACGTCACCGTGGTCGCCGTCACCGGCTCCTCGGGCAAGACCAGCACCAAGGACCTGCTGGCGCAGGTGCTGGCGACCGCAGGGGAGACCGTCGCGCCGGTCGACTCGCTCAACGGCGAGGTCGGCGTACCGCTGACGGTCTGTCGGGTCACCGAGGCGACCCGGTTCCTCGTGGTCGAGATGGGTGCTCGAGGGCAGGGCCACCTCCGCTACCTCACCTCCGTCGCCCCACCGAATATCGCCATCGTGCTGAACGTCGGCTCGGCCCACCTGGGAGAGTTCGGCTCGCGCGAGCGGATCGGTGCCGCCAAGGCGGAGCTGGTCGAGGCACTGTCCGACCGCGGGTTGGCGGTCCTCAACGCCGATGACGACGTGGTGGCCGCGATGGCCGGGCGAACGGCGGCGCGGGTCGTCACGGTCGGGCTCACCGACGGCGCCCAGCTGAGGGCGAGCGAGCTGAGCCTCGACGACTCGGGCCGGGCGTCGTTCGTCGTCACCGGTTGCGGTGAGCCGGTCCCGGTCCAGCTCCAGGTCTCCGGCGCCCACCAGGTCGGCAACGCGCTCGCGGTCCTTGCCGCGGCACTCGAATGCGGGCTGAGCCCCCAGGACGCGGCGACGGCGCTGTCCGCCGCGGCGCCGGCCAGTCGCTGGCGGATGGAGATCACCGAACGACCCGACGGGGTGACCGTCGTCAACGACGCCTACAACGCCAACCCCGAGTCGATGCGGGCCGCCCTCACTGCGCTGAATGTCATTGCCGGGTCGCGGAACCCGCGGCGGCGCAGCTGGGCCGTCCTCGGCGAGATGCTCGAGCTCGGCGCCGACTCGCAGGTCGAGCACGCGGCGTTGGGGCGTCTGGCCGTGAAGCTCGGCGTCGACCGGCTGGTGGCGGTGGGCCACGGAGCCAGCCCCATCCTCGACGCCGCTGCCGAGGCCTGGACCGCCGCCGGCGGCGGCGCCGGTGAGGCCGGTGACGCCGGTGAGGCTGCACCCGTGGGGGTGGCGGACGTCGACGCGGCATACGACCTGCTCAGCAGTCAGCTGCGACCAGGCGACGTGGTGTTGCTCAAGTCGAGCAGGGACGCAGGTCTACGGTGGCTCGGAGATCGTCTCGTCGGGTTGGAGGTGCCGTCGTGAAGGGCGTGCTCATCGCCGCGGCCCTCTCCCTGGTCTTCGCGCTGCTCGGCACGCCCATGTTCATCACCTTCCTAGTGCGCCGTGGCTACGGCCAGTTCATCCGCGACGACGGACCGACCTCCCACCACACCAAGCGGGGGACGCCGACGATGGGCGGCGCGGTCATCCTCGGCGCGGTGCTGCTCGCCTACATCTGCTCCCACCTGGCGACCCTGACCCTGCCGAGCGCGAGTGGCCTGCTGGTGCTGTTCCTGATGAGCGGTCTCGGGCTGATCGGGTTCCTCGACGACTTCATCAAGATCTCGCGCCAGCGCAGTCTCGGTCTTCGCTCGAAGCAGAAGCTGGCCGGGCAGGGCCTCGTGGGGGTCCTGTTCGCGATCCTCGCGCTGCAGTTCCCCAACTCGCAGGGACGAACCCCCGCAGTGCCGTTCATCTCCTTCGTGAGGGACACCCACGTCAACCTGGCGTTCGCCGGCACCATCGGCGGCATCATCCTCTTCATCCTGTGGGCGAACCTGATGATCACCGCGACCTCCAACGGGGTCAACCTCACTGACGGCCTCGACGGCCTGGCGACCGGCGCCTCGACCATGGTGTTCGGCGCCTACGTGCTGATCTCGATCTGGACGTTCAACCAGAACTGCCAGACCAACCCGGGGATCAAGTGCTACGAGGTGCGCGACAGCCACGACCTCGCCGTGGTGGCCGCCGCGGGCATGGGCGCCTGCTTCGGGTTCCTGTGGTGGAACGCCTCACCGGCCAAGATCTTCATGGGTGACACCGGCTCGCTCGCCCTCGGTGGTGCCGTCGCGGGACTGGCGATCATGACTCGGACCGAGCTGCTGGTCATCGTGCTCGCCGGCCTCTTCGTCCTCGAGACCATGTCCGTCATCGCCCAGGTCGCCTCCTTCCGGCTGACCCGAAAACGGGTCCTGCGGATGGCCCCACTGCATCACCACTTCGAGCTGGTGGGCTGGAACGAGATCACCGTGACGATCCGCTTCTGGATCATCGCCGGCCTCTTCGTGGCCCTCGGACTGGGCATCTTCTACGCCGAGTGGGTCGTTGGTTCGTCATGAGCACCTACGACCCCAGCTATGAGCCGCGCTCGGGGCTGACCCACGGCGCCGCGGACTGGTCGGGCCTGCGGGTGGTCGTCGCCGGGATCGGGGTGAGTGGGTTCGCGGCGGCTGATGCGTTGGCCGAACGCGGGGCCGTGGTCACCGTCGTCGATGGCCTGGCGCCGGGAGCCTCACGTCCCAACGACGAACGCGCCCACATCCTCGGCATCCTCGACGTCGAGGTCCGCCAAGGGCCCGAGCACACCACTGGCCTGCCCGCCGAACCGGTGGAGCTCGTGGTCACCTCTCCGGGGTGGCGGCCCGACCAGCCGATGTTGCTCGAGGCGGCCGCCCGCGGCATACCGGTATGGGGTGAGGTGGAGCTGGCCTGGCGGATGCGAGCCGCCACCGGCGCCGCACCCTGGCTGACCGTGACCGGGACCAACGGCAAGACGACCACGGTCAACATGCTCGCGTCGATCCTGCGCTCGGCCGGGCTGCGCGCCACCAGTGCGGGCAACGTCGGCACGTCGCTGCTCGAGGTCGTCCTGCACCCCGAGCCCTTCGACGTCATCGCGGTCGAGCTCTCCAGCTTCCAGCTGCACTGGCAGCGCTCCATCTCACCGGTGGCGTCCGCGTGCCTCAACGTGGCGCCGGACCACCTCGACTGGCACGGGTCGTTCGAGGAGTACCTCAGAGCCAAGGGCCGGGTCTACACGAACACCCACATCGCCTGCGTGTACAACGTCGCGGACCCCCTCACCGAGCAGCTGGTCATGGATGCGGACGTGATCGAGGGTTGCCGCGCCATCGGGTTCACCCTCGGGGTGCCGGCCCCGTCGATGCTGGGGATGGTCGACGAGGTCCTGGCCGACCGCGCCTTCGTCGAGCAGCGGCAGAGCTCGGCCGCCGAGCTTGCCACCCTGGCGGACCTTCAGGGGGACGCTCCGAGCGTCGCCCCGCACTACGTGGCGAACGCCCTTGCCGCAGCGGCACTGGCCCGCGCGTACGGCGTCGGGCCGCTGTCGGTCCGGGACGGACTGCGCACGTTCCGGCCCGACCCGCACCGGATCGCCGAGGTCGCGATGGTCGACGGCGTGCGCTTCGTCAACGACTCCAAGGCCACCAACCCGCACGCGGCCGGCGCCTCGCTGACCTCCTTCGAGTCGGTGGTCTGGATCGCCGGCGGGCTGCTCAAGGGCGCGGCCGTCGACGAGCTCGTCGAGCGGGTCCGCGGCCGGCTGAGGGCTGTCGTGCTGATCGGCCGGGACCGCGCCGTCATCGCCGAGGCACTGGCCCGACACGCGCCCGATGTCCCGGTCGTCGACCCGGATCCGTCGGACACTGGGGACATGGTTGGTGTCGACGTCATGGACGTGGTCGTCAGGAAGGCCGCCGGGCTCGCGCAGCCCGGCGACGTCGTCCTGCTCGCGCCGGCGGCCGCGTCGATGGACATGTTCGCCAACTACGGCGCTCGAGGTGATGCGTTCGAGTCCGCCGTCCGCCGGTACGCGGACGACCAGAGCGGCCGATGAGCAGCACCGTCACGCGTCCGGGCACCAAGCGCGCGACCCGGGAGCCGGAGTCGATCCTGGCCCGGGCGCTCCCGTTCCTCGGTCGGCTCGACTCGCCGGTCACCACCTACTACGTCCTGCTGAGCACCACCGCAGTCCTCGTGGTGACCGGACTGATCATGGTCCTGTCCGCCTCCATGGTCACCGCGATCAAGGACGACGGGTCGTCCTTCGCGGTGTTCCTCAACCAGCTCGTGTTCGCCGCGGTCGGCCTGGTCGGTGCCGTCGTCGCCTCGCGTATCCCGGTGCCCTGGTACCGCCGACTGGCGTTTCCCGCGTTGATCGTGGCGATCGTGCTCCAGCTCCTGGTCTTCACCCAGCTGGGAGTCACCGTCAACGGCAACCGCAACTGGCTGCGGCTGGCGCCGAAGATCCAGATCCAGCCGTCGGAGCTGACCAAGATCGGCCTGATCCTCGTCGGTGCGCTGGTGCTGACCAACAAGCGCAAGGTGCTCGGCACGTTCCGGCACGTGCTCATCCCGTTCCTGGTCCCGGTGGCCGCGACGACCATCGGGCTCGTCCTGCTGGGCCGGGACCTGGGCACCGCACTGGTCCTGCTCGCCATCGTCGGGGCCCTCCTGTTCGTGTCCGGAGTCCCAACCCGCTTCTTCCTGCTCTCGGGTGCCGTCGCCGCGGTCCTGGCCGGGGCGCTGATCGTCACCAGCCAGAACCGGATGGACCGGATCACCAACTGGCTCAGTCCGTGCACCGACCCCAACGGCTCGTGCGGGCAGTCGGTCCACGGCCTCTACGCCCTCGCCGACGGGGGCTGGTGGGGAGTGGGACTCGGCGCCAGCAAGGAGAAGTGGGAGTGGCTCCCCGAGGCCCACAACGACTTCATCTTCGCGATCATCGGCGAGGAGCTGGGGCTGCCGGGCACACTGGTCATCCTGCTGATCTTCACCCTGCTCGGCTGGGCCTGCTACCGCCTGGTGCTGCGCTCGCGGGACCAGTTCGTGCGCATCGCCACAGCCGGCGTGATGGCCTGGATCCTGCTCCAGGCGATGATCAACATCGGAGCGGTCATCGGACTCCTGCCCGTCATCGGCGTCCCGCTCCCACTGGTCTCGGCCGGCGGATCCGCTCTCGTGACAACCATGCTCGCGCTGGGCATGCTGTTGTCCTTCGCCCGCAACGAACCCGGAGCCAGGGAGATCCTCTCGGCGCGACCGAGTGTCGTCAGACGCTCTCTGGCCGTGCTCCCGAGCCGCAGGAACCGCTGATGAACCCGATCCACCGCCCGCCCTCGGTGCTGCTGGCCGGGGGCGGCTCCGCCGGGCACGTCTCGCCCCTGTTGGCCCTGGCCGACGCCCTGCGCCGTCGTGACCCGCAGGTGCGCATCCTGGCCCTGGGCACCGAGAGCGGACTCGAGGCGCGGCTGGTTCCTGCGCGCGGTTACGACCTGGCCATCGTGCCCCGGGTCCCCATGCCGCGACGGCCGAACTCCTCCTGGTTCCGCCTTCCCGCCGCGCTGCGAACGGCCGTGGCCGCCGCCGGTCGGGCCATCGACGACGTGGGGGCCGAGGTGGTGGTCGGTTTCGGCGGGTACGTCTCGACGCCCGCCTACCTCGCCGCTCGCACGCGCCGCCTGCCCATCGTGGTCCACGAGCAGAACGCCCGACCCGGGGTCGCCAACCGACTGGGTGCGCGGCTGACCCCGTACGTCGCGACGACGTTCCCGTCGACGGCCCTGGCCCACGCCACGACCCTCGGTATGCCGCTGCGCCGCGAGATCTCCCGGCTCGACCGGGGGGCACGCCGGGCCGAGGCGATGGCCGCGTTCGGGCTCGACCCCCAATGGCCCACCGTCCTGGTCACCGGCGGCTCGCTGGGCGCGCAACGGTTGAACACCGCGTTCGCCGAACGCGCGGGCGACCTGAGCGCCGCCGGGCTGCAGGTCCTGCACGTCACCGGCGCCGGCAAGTCGGTCGACCCCGAGGTTTCTAGGGGCGGCGCGCCGTACGTCACCGTGCCGTACGCCGACCGGATGGAGCTGGCCTACGCCGCGGCCGACCTGGTGGTGTGCCGGTCCGGGGCGAACACGGTCTGCGAGCTGACGGCCGTCGGTCTGCCGGCCGTGTACGTGCCGCTGCCGGTCGGCAACGGCGAGCAGCGGCTCAACGTCACGCAGGTCCTCGCCGCCGGCGGTGGCCTGCTCGTGGACGACCCCGACCTGACGCCCGAATGGATCGTCGAGCGGCTCATCCCGCTGGCCAGTGACCCGGAACGCCTGGCCCGGATGGGGGAGGCTGCGGCGTCGGTCGGCCAGCGCGACGCGGACGAGCTGCTGGCGGACCTGGTGGACCGCGCCTGGCGCGAGCACCGCTCACCGGGGGCGGTTCGGTGACCCTGCCCACGTCCCGGTTCGACTTCCTGGGCGAGGTGCTGCCGGCGGAGCAGCTCGGACGGGTCCACTTCATCGCGATCGGTGGCGCGGGCATGTCCGGCGTCGCCCGGATCATGCTGGCCAAGGGAATCGTCGTCACCGGCTCCGACGCCAAGCACTCGCCGCTGCTGCAGGCGTTGGCCGCCGAGGGGGCCACCGTGCAGGTGGGACAT
Organism: uncultured Actinomycetota bacterium; assembly: GCA_963845815.1. Taxonomy (GTDB): domain Bacteria; phylum Actinomycetota; class Actinomycetes; order Actinomycetales; family Dermatophilaceae; genus Lapillicoccus. The sequence continues at coordinate 2,806,804 of CAWJTD010000001.1, read as the reverse complement.
GACCCGGCGCATGTGGCCGACGCGGAGACGGTGGTGATCTCCTCCGCGATCCGCGAGGGCAACCCGGAGCTCGCGGCGGCCCGCAACGCCGGGCTGCGGGTGCTGCACCGGGCCCAGGCCCTGGCCGGAACCATGCTCGAGCACACCCGGGTGGCGGTCGCCGGCGCCAACGGCAAGACGACCACGACGTCGTTGCTCACCGTCGGCCTGCAGGCGTGTGGCATCGACCCGTCGTTCGCCGTCGGAGGAGAGCTGGCCAAGCACGACACCAACGCTCATCTCGGGACCGGTGACGTCTTCGTGGTCGAGGCCGACGAGAGCGACTGCTCGTTCCTCGTGTACCGCCCGCACGTGGCGATCGTCACCAGCGTCCAGCCGGACCACCTCGACTTCTATGGTGACTTCGACGCCGTCAAGGAGGCCTATCGGGCCTTCGTCGCGACGATCGTCCCCGGTGGTCTCCTGGTGATCTGTGTCGACGACCCGGGCGCGCGCGAGCTGGCGCAGTGGGCGCGGGACGCGCCGATCAGGATCCTCACCTACGGTCAGGCGCAGGACGCCGACCTGCGGGTCGAGCAGCTCACCCACCAGGGGCTCACCGCCGGCGCAGTGATCCGACTGGGCCCGGACCACCATCGGCTCGTGCTGCATGTCCCCGGGCAGCACAACGTCCTCAACGCCACCGCCGCCTTCGGCGTCGCGGTCGTCGGTCTGGGTCAGTCGCCGGCAGATGTCCTCGACGGTCTGCGCTCCTTCACCGGCACCCGACGGCGGTTCGAACCCAAGGGGCAGGCTGGCGGGGTGCGGGTGGTCGACGACTACGCGCACAATGCCGGGAAGCTGGCCGCGGTGATCGAGACCGGTAGGCAGCTCGTCGAGGACGCCGGCTCGGGCCGCCTCGTGGTGGTCTTCCAGCCGCACCTGTACTCCCGCACCCGGGACTTCGCCGGCCAGCTCGGACGCAGCCTGGCGCTGGCCGACCTGGTCGTCGTGATGGACGTGTATGCCGCGCGCGAGGATCCGCTACCCGGTGTCACCGGCCAGCTGGTGGTCGACGAGGTGCGGGCGTCCCGCCCGGACGCCGCGGTGCACTACGTCCCCTCCTGGAACCGCGTGGCACCCACGGTCGCCGAGCTGGTCCGCCCGGGCGACCTCCTGCTCACCGTGGGGGCCGGCGACGTGACGATGGTGGGACCGGAGATCCTCCGCGAGCTGGACGAGCGCGGTGGGACGGCCGATCGCGGTGGTCCGCCGTCCGACCTGCCGGAGCCCTCATGACCAGGTCTGCCCAGTCCACCCGGACGTCGGTCCGTCAGGGGGTGCTGTCGTCCCGGGCCCGGTTCGAACGGCGTGCGATGCAGGCCCGACGACGACCGCTGCGGCTGGTCGCCTGGGTGGCTGCCGTCCTGGCCGCTCTCGCACTCGCGGTGTGGGTGGTCGGGTTCAGCCCGCTGCTGGTGGCCCGGACCGTCACCGTGACCGGACTGGCCGATGCTGCCGAACGGGACGCGGCGGTCGCCGCGGCGCGGGTGACCCTGGGGACCCCGCTTGCCCGGGTCGACACGGCCGGGGCGGCCGAGCGGATCCGCGCGATCAGCACGGTCCGGTCCGTGGCGGTGACCCGCTCCTGGCCGAGTGCCATCTCCGTCGCGGTGGAGCGCAAGGTCCCGGTGCTGGCAGTGAAGAACCCTCAAGGTCAACTGCAGGTTGTGGATGCGGCCGGGGAGGCCTTCCAGACCGTCGAGGCACTCCCGCCGGGCGTGGCGATGGTGAACGCCACCACGAGCGCGCCCGACCCCGAGGGAGTCCGCGCCGCCATCTCGGTCCTCGGGCTGCTGTCGCCCGCCCAGCGGTCCACCGTCGCGGAGGTCACCGTCAGCAGCGCCGACCTGGTCACCTTCCGCCTCGGGCCGGTGACCGTCGTCTGGGGTGGCGTGGCGGACGGCCCGAAGAAGCTCAAGGTCCTCAACGCGCTGCTGCCGACCAGCCCCTCGGTCGTCGATGTCAGCGCCCCGGACACCCCGGTCACCCGCTGAGTTCCGCGTCCGCGAACATCGTGGCCTGACGGTCAATCACACCCCACCAGCCACACCGGCACCACCGTCATGGGAAACTTGCCGCGAGGTTGGGGACACGCCGGGAGGTGGGTTGCTCGGGCGTGTCTTACGGATTACCGTCGGGCCACCGGTCGGGGTCGAAAACTCTAACTCTTCAGTAAACATCCAGACTTGGCCCACCGCACGTGAATTCAGGAAGGCCCACTGACGTGGCTGCAGACCCGCACAACTACCTGGCCGTAATCAAGGTCGTCGGCATCGGCGGTGGCGGCGTCAACGCCATCAACCGGATGATCGACGTCGGTCTCAAGGGCGTCGAGTTCATCGCGATCAACACCGACGCGCAGGCGCTCCTGATGAGCGATGCCGACGTCAAGCTCGACGTCGGCCGCGAGCTCACCCGGGGGCTCGGCGCCGGCGCCGACCCCGAGGTCGGCCGCAAGGCCGCCGAGGACCATGCCGAGGAGATCGAGGAGGTCCTCAAGGGGGCCGACATGGTCTTCGTCACGGCCGGCGAGGGAGGTGGCACCGGCACCGGGGGCGCCCCGGTGGTGGCCAACATCGCCCGGAGTCTCGGCGCACTGACCATTGGCGTCGTGACTCGCCCGTTCACCTTCGAGGGACGTCGGCGCGCCAACCAGGCCGAGACCGGGATCGCCAGCCTCCGCGAGGAGGTCGACACCCTCATCGTCATCCCCAACGACCGGCTGCTGTCGATCAGCGACCGGACCGTCTCGATGATGGACGCCTTCCGCAGTGCTGACCAGGTGCTGCTCTCCGGCGTCCAGGGGATCACCGACCTGATCACCACCCCGGGCCTGATCAACCTCGACTTCGCCGACGTCAAGTCCGTCATGCAGGGCGCCGGTTCGGCGCTGATGGGGATCGGCTCGGCCCGCGGCGACGACCGCGCGGTCCAGGCCGCCGAGCTGGCGATCTCCTCGCCGCTGCTCGAGGCCAGCATCGATGGTGCCCACGGGGTGCTGCTCTCGATCTCTGGGGGGTCGGATCTCGGCCTCTTCGAGATCAACGAGGCCGCCCGGCTGGTTCAGGAGGCCGCCCACCCGGAGGCGAACATCATCTTCGGAGCGGTCATCGACGACGCGCTCGGCGACGAGGTCCGGGTCACCGTGATCGCGGCCGGGTTCGACGGCGGAGGCCCGGTCAAGCGCAATGAGGGCGCGCTCGGCACGATCCAGAGTGGTGGGCGTCCGCAGCAGCCGGTGACCGTGCCTGCCGGAGCTGCTGAGGGCGCTGCCGAGTCCGCGGGGGAGTCGCCCGCCCGGCCACCGGCACAGCACCCGGGACCGCAGTACACGCCCTCCGTGAGCAGCGACCCGCAGGGCGGCAACGGGGTTCCCGTTCAGTCGCCCCCGCGCGCGGTGACCTTTGACGACAGTGAGGACCTCGACGTCCCCGACTTCCTCAAGTAGGTCATCGGTTGGAGCAAGGGAGCCCGGTCCTTCGTCGGACCGGGCTCCCTTGTGACGCGCCGCTCCTGCTCGTCGTCTCGGCCCGCCGCGTGACGTACGGTTTCGCTCGTGTACTTCTGGTCCGGCGAGATCACGCCGACACCCCGGCGCTCGGGCGTGCGGTGGGGTTTCACCTCGCGGATGGGCGGGGTGAGCGACGCCCCGTACGACGGACTGAATCTCGGCGGCAGCACCGGTGACAGTCCAACCGCTGTCGAGTCGAACCGTGACCTGGTCGCCAGATCCGTTGGGGTGGAACGTGATCGGCTCATCTTCATGAACCAGTGCCACGGGGACGACGTCGCAGTGGTGGATGGGCCGTGGGTGGGGCCGCCGCCGCTCGCCGACGCCCTGGTGACCCGGGACAGCGACCTCGTCCTCGCCGTGCTGGTGGCGGACTGCGTTCCGGTCCTGTTGGTGGACCGGGGTGCCGGGCTGGTCGCGGCTGCCCACGCCGGGCGGCCGGGCATGACGTCCGGGATCGTCGCCCGGACCCTGGAAGCGATGCGTGATCTCGGAGCCACTCAGGTCCGCGCCGCGGTCGGCCCGTCCGTGTGTGGCCGGTGCTACGAGGTGCCGCTGCAGATGCGCGACGAGGCGGCAGCGGTCAGTCCGGTCAGCGCCACGGTGTCGTGGACCGGCACGCCGGCCATCGACGTCGCCGCCGGAGTCGTGGACCAGCTGCGTCGACGCGACGTGGACGTGACCTGGGTGCCGGGGTGCACCCGCGAGGATGACCGGCTCTACTCCTACCGTCGGGCCCATCGGACCGGTCGTTTCGCCGGGCTCGTGCGCCTGGTCCCGGCGGCCGTCCCGTGACCGGCTGCCATGACTGACGGGCCCGGGCCGGGTCGCCGGGAGCAGCTCGAGGCCAGCCTGGCTTCGGTGCGCGCGCGGGTGGCGCGGGCCTGCCGGAGCGCGGGGCGCCCCGCCGACGGCGTCACGCTGATCGCCGTGACGAAGTTCTTCCCGGCGTCGGACATCCTCCTGCTCGCCGGGCTCGGCGTCCGGGACGTCGGCGAGAACCGGGACCAGGAGGCCCGCGACAAGCTGAGCGACCCCGCCCTGGTCGGGCTGGGTCTCACGGCCCACTTCATCGGCCAGCTCCAGACGAACAAGTGCGCGTCGGTGGTCCAGTACGCGGACGTGATCCACAGCGTGGACCGGCTCAAGCTCGTCCACGCCCTCCAGCGGGCGGCCGACGGCTCGGGACGCAGCCCGCGCCTGCTCATCCAGGTCGGCATCGAGAAGTCGGCCTCGCGAGGGGGAGCCAGTCCGGAGCTGGTGGCGGACCTCGCCGACGCGATCAGCGAGGCGAGCGCCCTCCGGCTCGCCGGGGTCATGGCAGTGGCGCCGCTGGGGGAGGATCCCGACTCGGCCTTCGCCCGGCTCCACGAGGTCGCCGCCGGGGTCCGCGAGCGGTATCCGTCGGCATCGTGGGTGTCGGCCGGGATGAGTGGTGACCTGGAGGCCGGGATCCGGCACGGTGCGACACACCTGCGTGTCGGGAGCGCAATCCTCGGATCCCGTCCCGCGGTTCGCTAACGTCACAGGGGACCGCAGCGTTCACGCAGCAGCAGAACAAGGATCAAGGGAGTACCACCATGGCTGGGGCGCTTCGCAAGACGATGGTGTACCTCGGACTTGCTGAGGAGGACGACCGTTACGACGGTTACGACGACGAGTACGCCTTCGACGACGAGCACGACAAGAAGGGCCGTCACGAGGACCGCGGAGCCGCCGTCACGTCACTGCCGCAGCGACACACCCCGGTGGCACGCGTGGTTCGGGACACCGAGGTCGGCGCCCTGAACCGAATCACGACGATCCACCCGCGCACCTACAACGAGGCCAAGACCATCGGTGAGTCCTTCCGGGACGGAACGCCGGTGATCATGAACCTCACCGACATGGACGACAGCGACGCCAAGCGGCTCGTCGACTTCGCTGCCGGCCTGGTCTTCGGGCTGCATGGGTCCATCGAGCGGGTCACCTCCAAGGTCTTCCTGCTCTCGCCCTCCCACGTCGAGGTCGCCGCCGAGGAGTCCGAAGCGCCGCAGCAGGCCACTCGAGGGTTCTTCAACCAGAGCTGATCGACCAGGCCCATTGGGTATCCACGCCGCCTTCAGCGAGACTGGTGGACATGCGCTTTGTCGGTTCCCTCTTCTCGCTCGTCGTCTTCCTGTTCTTCCTGGCCCTGATCGGGCGGTTGGTCCTCGACTGGGTTCAGGTCCTGTCCCGTGACTGGCGGCCCCGCGGTGCAGTCCTGGTGGCTGCCGAGGTGGTCTACTCGGTCACCGACCCACCGCTGCGTCTGCTTCGCAAGGTGATTCCCTCGGTGAGTTTCGGCGGGATGAGAATCGACTTCGCCTTTCTGGTACTGATGATCCTCACTTCGCTGTTGATGAACGTGCGCATCGCCTGACGGTTTTCGGTTGGACCAGCTCATGCCCGCCGACGCCGTCGGACTGCCTCTTGTTGGAGGTGGGCACCCCGTTCGCTAACGTTGTTCACAAACCAGTCCGACTATCGAGGTGGAACTCATGGCGCTGACGCCCGAACAGATCCTCAACAAGCATTTCCAGACCACCCAGTTCCGCAAGGGCTACGACGAGCGCGACGTCGACGACTTCCTCGATGAGATCGTCGCCGAGATGCGCACCCTGAGTGCGCAGCGAGACGACTTCAAGCAGCAGCTCAACGACTGCCGGGCTGGTCGGGGGATGGCGCCAGTCACCGAGAACCGTCAGGACGGGGCCGGCGCCGCCGGCGCCGCCGCAGGTCAGCTGACCGAGGAGGCGCAGGCCCGGCTCAAGGAGCTGCAGGCGAAGATCGCCGAAGCCGAGAAGCAGGAGAAGGCACTGCTCGAGCGGGCGGAGGCGGCCAAGGCGGAGGTCGCGTCGGCAGAAGCTGCCGTCAAGGACCGTCAGGGGGCGCTCGACAAGTCGGTCCAGCAGCGTCTCGACGCCGCCGAGGCCAAGGCTCGTGAGGCGCTCGCGGCCCAGCAGGCCGCCGAGCAGCGCACCAGCCAGCTCGAGAACCAGCTCAACGACGTGCAGCAGCAGCACGCCGAGGCGCAGCGCCGGGCGGCCGAGGCCGAGCAGAAGGCGGTCGAGGCACAGCAGCGCTCGGTCGAGGCGCAGCAGCGGGCGGCCGAGGCCGAGCAGCGTGGGGTGACGGGCGACGCGCAGGACGCCGACAGCCACACCGGTGCCATGCGTGCCGTCGCCGCGGGTGGGGCAGGAGGCGCCAGCGCGGCCGCACTGATCGAGCTCGCCCAGCGCCTGCACGACGAGCACGTCGGCAAGGGCGAGGCGACGCGGGATGAGCTCATCGCCGACGGCCAGCGTCAGCGTGACGAGCTCCTGACCGCGGGGCAGAGCAAGCACGACGAGCTGGTCAGCACGGCGCAGGCGCGCCATGACGAGCTCATCGGCACCGCCCAGGCGCGGCACGACGAGCTCGTGGCCGACGCGACCAGCCGCCACGAGCAGCTGATCACCGAGGGCCGGGAGCGCTCGACGGGCATGGTGGCGGAGGCCCAGCAGCGCAAGGCGGCCATCCTCGCCGAGCTGGAGATCGAGAAGGGTCTGCTCGAGCGGCAGATCGAGCAGCTGCGGACGTTCGAACGCAGCTACCGCGCGGAGATGAAGTCCTTCCTCCAGAGCCACCTCGAGGAGCTGGACCACACCGGAGTGGAGACGGACGAGGCGGTCGAGGTCGAGGCCGAGGAAGGTCAAAACCACACGAGCTAGACCATTCGGGCGTCGGTGACGCGGATGGGGGTGCGGGCCGGAGACGGTCCGCACCCCCATCGGCGTCCGACGCCGGCTTCCCGGCAGGCCGGGGAACCGAGGAACCCGAGCGCCTGTGGTGAGTCGCGTTTGGTCACCCATGCGTACGGGCCTTATCCTCAGGCCCACTTGTCCAGTAGACACCTCCCGAGAGGGGCAGGCGCGAATGGCTGCGAAGAAGAGGACCGCCACGGCCACGGCGGCCGCGATGGCGAGTACCGCTGCCCCCACGAAGGCCGCGAAGAAGGCCGCACCGGCGAAGCAGGCGGCGCCCGCGAAGAAGGCCGCACCGGCGAAGAAGGCCGCACCGGCGAAGAAGGCGGCACCGGCCACGAAGGCGGCGCCCGCGAAGAAGGCCGCACCGGCGAAGCAGGCGGCGCCCGCGAAGAAGGCCGCACCGGCCAAGAAGGCCGCACCGGCGAAGAAGGCGGCACCGGCCACGAAGGCGGCGCCCGCGAAGAAGGCCGCACCGGCGAAGAAGGCGGCGCCGGCGAAGAAGGCGGCACCGGCCACGAAGGCCACGGTTCGCAAGAGCACCCCCGCGACGGCGCCGACCCGCTCGACCTCCGCCACGCCGGTCACCCGCGTCGCCGACCAGCCCGCCAGGTCGGGGCCCACGGTGGGATCGTCCGACAAGCCGTGGACCGCCAAGGAGCTCCGGGAGATTCGCAAGGAGCTGGACGCCGAGAAGGCTCGGGCACTGGCGGACCTCGAGATCGCCGAGTCCGACCTCCAGGGCCTCCTGCGGGACGCCGGCGAGGGAGCCGGGGACGACCAGGCCGACGCGGGTGCGAGCATCTTCGGCCGCGAGTACGAAATGGTGCTGGCCAACAACTCACGCGAGAAGCTCGAGCAGATCGAGCACGCGCTCGAGCGGCTGGCGGACGGCAGCTACGGAGTGTGCGAGTCGTGTGGCAAGCCGATCGGGAAGATGCGACTGCAGGCCGCTCCCCGTGCCACGCTGTGCCTGGCGTGCAAGACGAAGCAGGAGAGTCGCTGATCTCGCAGTCACCCGCTCCCGAGGAACCGCGGGCAGTCCCGGACCGGACTCGACGAGGTCGGCTCGTCGTCCTGCTGACCACCGTGGCCGTGGTGGCGTATGCCGCCGACCAGGCGTCCAAGGCCTGGGCGGTGGCGACGCTGACGGACCAACCGTCCCGCAGCCTGGTGGGCTCCTTCCTGCGCCTGGACCTGATCCGCAACCCCGGTGCCGCGTTCTCCCTCGGGACCGGGAACACCTGGCTCCTGACCGTCATCGCCGCCATCGTGCTGGTCGTCGTGATTCGGACCAGCCGCAAGATCGGCAGCGTCGGTTGGGCGTGGGCGCTCGGGCTGCTCCTGGGCGGAGCGCTGGGCAACCTCACCGACCGACTGGTGCGCGAGCCGGGCATCGGGCGCGGGCACGTCGTCGACTTCATCGACTACAACGGCTGGTTCATCGGCAACGTCGCCGACGTCGCCATCGTGGGAGCGGCCGTGCTGATCGCGTTGCTGGCCTTCCGCGGTATCGGGGTCGACGGGACGCGCGAGCGAGCCGGACGGCCGTCGCCGAGACACGCGCATGACTGAGGCCCGAACGCTCTTCGTGCCGGACGGTCTCGAGGGCGAGCGTGTCGACGCCGCGATGGCCCGCCTGTTCGGGCTCTCCCGCACCAAGGCTGCGGACCTCGCCTCGGCCGGGGCGGTCAGCGTCAACCATCACGTGGTCGGCAAGTCGGAACGGGTGAGTGCCGGCGACCTGCTCGAGGTGCTCATGCCCACTCCCGAGGATCGAGCGCCGCTGGCGGTCGTCGCCGAGCCCGTACCCGGGATGACGATCATCCACGACGACGACGACATCGTGGTGGTGGACAAGCCCGTCGGGGTCGCCGCCCACCCGAGTGTCGGCTGGACCGGGCCCAACGTGGTCGCCGGGCTGGCGGCCGCCGGATACCGCATCTCGACCTCGGGCGCGAGCGAGCGGCAGGGTGTCGTGAGTCGTCTCGACGTCGGCACCTCGGGCCTCATGGTCGTCGCCAAGAGCGAGTCGGCATACAGCAGCCTGAAGCAGGCCTTCCGCTCCCGCACCGTCGACAAGACCTACCACGCGTTGGTCCAGGGGCTTCCGGACCCGGTGGTGGGGACCATCGACGCGCCGATCGGACGCCACCCCGGCCACGACTACAAGTTCGCCGTGATGGACAGCGGCAAGGCAGCGGTGACCCACTACGAGGTGATCGAGGCCTTCCGCTCGGCGTCGCTCGTGGAGGTGCACCTCGAGACGGGTCGCACCCACCAGATCCGAGTTCACTTCTCCGCCCTGCACCATCCGTGCTGCGGGGACCTGACCTACGGGGCGGATCCCCGGCTCGCGGCGCGGCTCGGGCTCGAGCGTCAGTGGCTGCATGCCGTCGGGCTGGGCTTCGAGCACCCCCGCACCGGCGCCCACGTCCGGTTCACCAGCGAGTACCCGGCCGACCTGCAGGCCGCCCTGGACCGGATCGCCGGCTGACGTCCGCGAGTCCCACCGACCCCACCAACCCCACGGCACGCCGCCTTTCCCGGCCCGGCGGCAGAACGTCCGCGACACCCGGGCACGACACGCCCGAGGGTGTCCGCGCGGGCACCTAGACTCGTCCCGATGTCAGCCCAGCCCGCCCCGGACCAGAACTTCGTGCACCTGCATGTGCACACCGAGTACTCCATGCTCGACGGCGCGGCCCGGGTCGACGAGCTGCTGAGGACGGCCGCCGAGATGGGCATGCCGGCCATCGCGACGACGGACCACGGATACGTGTTCGGTGCGTACGAGTTCTGGTCGAAGGCCCGCAAGTACGGCATCAAGCCGATCATCGGGGTCGAGGCGTACCTGACCCCCGGGACGCACCGCACCGACCGGACCCGGGTGCGGTTCGGCGATGACAGCACCTCCAAGGACGACGTCGGGGGGTCCGGCGCCTACACCCACATGACCCTGCTGGCCCGCACCACCGGGGGGATGCACAACCTCTTCCGGATGAGCTCGCTCGCCTCACTCGAGGGGCAGTACTTCAAGCCGAGGATGGACCGCGAGCTCCTCTCCCAGTACGGCGACGGCCTGATCGCGACGACCGGTTGCGTCGGCGGTGAGATCCAGACCCGGCTGCGGGTCGGGCAGTATGACGAGGCCCGTCGGGCAGCAGCGGACTTCCAGGACATCTTCGGCAAGGAGAACTTCTACGCCGAGGTGATGGACCACGGGATCGCCATCGAGCGGCAGACCCAGCGCGAGCTGCTGCGACTGGCCAAGGACCTCCAGCTGCCGCTGCTGGCCACCAACGACCTGCACTACACCCGGGCGCAGGACGCCAAGGCGCACGCGGCGCTGCTGTGCGTGCAGTCCGGATCCACCCTGATGGACCCCAACCGGTTCAAGTTCGACGCCGAGGAGTTCTACCTCAAGACTCCCGCCCAGATGCGCCACCTCTGGCGGGAGCTGCCCGAGGCCTGCGACAACACGCTGCGGGTCGCCGAGCGCTGCGACGTCACCTTCCTCGAGGGCGAGGGCCGCTACATGCCGCGGTTCCCGTGCCCGGAGGGAGAGACCGAGACGTCGCTGTTCATCAAGGAGGTCGAACGGGGGTTGCACGAGCGCTATCCCGGGGGAGTCCCGGACGCCGTCCGTAAGCAGGCGGACTACGAGACCGACGTCATCGTCTCCAAGGGGTATGCCGGGTACTTCCTCGTCGTGGCCGACTTCATCGGCTGGGCCAAGGAGCACGGCATCCGGGTCGGCCCCGGCCGTGGCTCCGGCGCCGGGTCGATGTGTGCCTACGTCATGCGGATCACCGATCTCGACCCGCTCCAGCACGGGTTGATCTTCGAGCGGTTCCTCAACCCCGAGCGGATGTCCATGCCGGACTTCGACGTGGACTTCGACGAGCGCCGGCGCGGCGAGGTGATCCGCTACGTGACCCAGAAGTACGGCGAGGAGCGCGTGGCCCAGATCGTCACCTACGGCACGATCAAGGCCAAGCAGGCGGTCAAGGACGCGGCCCGGGTGATGGGCCACCCCTTTGCGATGGGGGAGAAGCTCACCAAGGCGATGCCTCCGGCCATCATGGGCAAGGACATCCCGCTGGCCGGGATCTTCGACAAGAGGCACCCGCGCTACGGCGAGGCGGCCGAGTTCCGCGCCGTCCACGATGACGACCCCCAGGCGCAGGAGGTCGTGGCGACGGCGCTCGGACTCGAGGGGCTCAAGCGGCAGTGGGGCGTGCACGCGGCCGGGGTCATCATGTCCAGCGAGCCGCTGGCCGATCTCATCCCGATCATGCGCCGGGAGCAGGACGGCCAGATCATCACCCAGTTCGACTACCCGAGCTGCGAGACGCTCGGCCTGGTCAAGATGGACTTCCTCGGGCTGCGCAACCTGACGATCCTCGACGACGCGCTGGTCAACGTCCGGATGAACCGCGGCGAGGAGGTCGACCTCGATGAGCTGAGCAAGACCCTCGACGACCCGCTGACCTTCGAGCTGCTCGGCCGGGGGGACACGCTCGGGGTCTTCCAGTTCGACGGCGGCCCGATGCGTGCGCTGCTGCGCCTGATGAAGCCGGACAGCTTCGAGGACATCTCGGCCGTCGGCGCGCTCTACCGTCCTGGTCCGATGGGGGCGAACAGCCACACCAACTACGCCCTGCGCAAGAACGGACAGCAGGAGGTCAGCTACCTGCACCCCGAGCTCAAGGACGCGCTCGAGCCGATCCTCGGAACGACGCACGGCCTCATCGTCTACCAGGAGCAGGTCATCCTGATCGCCCAGCAGCTTGCCGGGTACTCGCTGGGCAAGGCCGACCTGCTACGCAAGGCGATGGGCAAGAAGAAGCGTGAGGTCCTGGACGCCGAGTTCGTCGGCTTCGAGGCGGGGATGCTCGAGCGCGGGTTCTCGGCCGGGGCGGTCAAGGCCCTGTGGGACGTCCTGGTCCCGTTCTCCGACTACGCGTTCAACAAGGCGCACAGCGCGGCATACGGGCTGGTGTCGTACTGGACCGCATACCTCAAGGCGCACTACCCCGCGGAGTACATGGCCGCCGTGCTGACCAGCGTGCGCGACGACAAGGACAAGTCGGCGCTGTACCTCAACGAGTGTCGCAAGATGGGCATCAAGGTCCTGCCGCCGGACGTCAACGAGTCGGTGGCGAACTTCGCCGCCGTCGGCACCGACATCCGGTTCGGCCTCGCGGCGATCCGCAACGTCGGCGTCAACGTCGTGGAGGCCATCGTGCGCACCCGTGAGGAGAAGGGCGCGTTCTCCTCGTTCAAGGACTTCCTCGGCAAGGTCCCGGCCGTCGTCTGCAACAAGCGGACGATCGAGTCGCTGATCAAGGGCGGAGCCTTCGACTCTCTCGGTGAGAGTCGTCGAGGTCAGGTCGAGGTCCACGACCGGTATGTCGACGCGCTGGTCGAGGTCAAGCGGCAGGAGGCGATCGGGCAGGACAGCCTGTTCGGGGCGATGGGCGCCGACGAGACACCGGTGGAGGGCGCCAGCGCCTTCGACGGGCTCCCGCCGGTACCGCGGGCGGAGTGGGACAAGCAGACCCTGCTCGCCTTCGAGCGGGAGATGCTCGGCCTCTATGTCTCCGACCACCCCCTGTTCGGGATCGAGCACGTGCTCATGCAGCACGCCGACACGTCGATCGCGTCCCTGATGGGCGACGAGCCCAAACCCGAGGGGACGCCGGTCACGGTGGCTGGGCTGATCACCGGGCTGCAGATCAAGCGGACGAAGAAGGGGGACCTGTGGGCGATCGCCACGGTGGAGGACCTCGACGGCGCCATCGAGTGCCTCTTCTTCCCGAGCGCCTACCTGACGGTCTCGACGATGCTCGCCAACGATGTCGTCTGCGTCGTCCGGGGCCGGGTCAACAACCGCGACGACACCGTCTCGATCTTCGCGCAGGACCTCACCCTCCCGGAGATCAAGGACGGCCCGCGCGGTCCGGTGGTCGTCACCCTGCCGCTCACCCGTGCGACGGACGCCGTGGCCGAGCGGATCAAGAGCGTCCTGGCCGAACACCCGGGAGTGACCGAGGTCCATCTGCGGCTGACCCAGCCCGGACGCTCCATGCTGATGCGGCTCGACGACTCCCTGCGGGTGACGGCGACCCCCGCCCTCTTCGGGGACCTCAAGGCGTTGCTGGGGCCCTCCTGCCTCACCTGAGCCGACGATGAACAGCGCCGACCGACGCACGCTCACCAGCCGTCGGCTGGCCGCGACCCAGATCGCACCGGCCGCGGGGGGCGCCTCGGCCGGCATCGCGCCGACCGTGCGCCGTCACCTCGCGATGCAGGCCCAGGACCTGGCCAGCGGGTTGTGGTCCGTGGGGGTGCGGACCGGCGCGAACCGGTCCGAGGTCGAGGCGGCCATCGAGGCGCGTCTGGTCACCCGGAGCTGGCCGATGCGCGGCACCCTGCACCTCATGGCGACCGAGGACGTCCAGTGGATGTGCCGGCTGCTCAACCAGGGCCGCCCGGCCGCCACCCGCGCCAGGTTCGCCCAGCTCGAGATCACCGACGCCGTCCTGGACCGCGGTCGCGAGCTCGTCACGGCCGCCCTCTCCGGCGGCCGCTCGTTGAGCCGTCCCGAGGCCATGGAGCTCCTGAGAGCCAACGGCATTGCGCCGGATGGGCAACGCGGACCGCACCTGCTGACTCGCTACTGCCAGGAGGGTCTGCTGTGCCAGGGGCCACCGGCCGGCAAGCAGCCGACGTTCGTGCTCCTGGACGAATGGGTGCCGAACTCCTGGAGCCCGGGCCGGGAGGAGGCCATGGCGGCGCTGGCAGAACGCTACGTCCTGAGCCACGGGCCGGTCACCGAGCGCGACGTCGCCGGCTGGTCCGGACAGAACCTCACCTTCGTGCGGCAGGCCGTTGCCCTGGCCGGCGGCGCCATCGAGACCGAGGTGATCGGTGGGACGAGCTACCTCGTGCACGCGTCGGCGCCAGCACCGGCCGACCGTTCCACCGTGCAGCTGCTGCCCGGCTTCGACGAGTACCTGCTGGGCTACAAGGACCGCTCGGCGATGCTCACCCCCGAGCAGGAGCGCCTGGTGGTCCCCGGCGGCAACGGGGTCTTCCAGCCCACGCTCGTGGTCGGCGGACGCATCGTCGGGACCTGGGGTCGGCGGGTCGGCGCCACCCGGGTCGACCTGACGGTCACCCTGTTCGCCGGGGTGAGGGCCGTCGCCCGGGTCGCGGTGGCCCGCGCCGCCAACGCCTATGGGACGTTCCTCGGACTGCCCGTCGTGGTGACCGTCAGGTCGGGCGGCTGAGCGGGCGCCGGGAGTCCGGCCGGCTCCGGCGCTCGCCTAGAGTGCACGAGTGCCCGACGCCCCGATGACTCCGCCGCAGGCGCCGCGGCGCCGCAGCAGCCGCACGGTGCACGACGATCCCGTGGACGACGACTACGCGTGGATGGCCGATCGCGACGATCCCCAGCTGCTGGCCTATCTCGCCGCCGAGAACGCCTACGCGACGGCCCGCACCAGGCACCTCAAGCCGCTCGAGGACCAGATCTACGAGGAGATCCGGACCCGGACCCTGGAGACGGACCTCAGCGTGCCGGTCCGCCACGGCGGCTGGTGGTACTACGCCCGGACCATCACCGGGGAGCAGTACGCGGTGAACGGCCGGGTGGCCATCAGCGAGCACCCCGACCGGCCTCGGCTCGAGGGGCAGGCGGCGCCGATCGGTGAGCAGGTCGTCCTCGACGAGAACGCCGAGGCCCGCGGGCACGACTTCTTCGCTCTGGGCGCCAGCGACGTCTCGCCCGACGGGCGGCTGCTGGCCTACGCGGTGGACACGACCGGCGACGAACGGTTCGACCTGCGGGTGCGCGACATCGAGTCCGGCGCGGTTCTCGACGACGCGGTGCACGGGATCGGGTACGGCATCGCCTGGTCGCGGGACGGATCGCACCTGTTCTACACCCGGCTCGACGACGCCTGGCGTCCGTTCGAGGTCTGGCGCCACGAGGTGGGCCGCCCGACGCACGAGGACGTGCGCGTCCTGCGCGAGGACGACGAGCGCTTCCTGGTCGGGGTGGGGACGTCGCTGGACGACCGGTGGGTCATCTTCGCGGTCGTCTCGACGAGCACCAGCGAGTGCCTGCTGCTCGACTCCGCAGATCCGACCGGGACCCCGTGGGTGGTCGAGCCGCGCCGAGCGGGAGTCGAGTACGACGTCACGCCGCTCGGCGACGAGCTGTTCATCGTCCACAACCGCAGCCGTCGCAACTTCGAGGTCGCCCGAGCCCGGGTCACCGTCGACGGGGCGGGAGACTGGCAGCCGCTGGGCGTGAGCACGGAGCAGGAGTACGTCACCGGAGTCGAGGCCTTCGGCGACTTCGTCGTGGTCTCGCTTCGCTCCGGCGGCCAGACCGGCGTACGGATCCTGCCCCGGGACCGGTCCTGCGACACCGGCTTCGGACCGGCCCACGACATCGACTTCGACGAACCGGTTCGCTCGGTCGGCACCGGTGACAACCCGCAGTGGTCGACCGGCTCACTCCAGGTGACCTTCAGCTCGCTGGTCACCCCACCCACCGTCCTCGACTACGACGTCGCCACCCGGCAGCTCACCGTCCTCAAGCGCAAGGAGGTGCTCGGCGGGTACCAGCCCGGGGACTACGTGCAGAGTCGCGAGTGGGCGACCGCAGCGGACGGAACCCTGATCCCGATCTCCCTCGTGCGCCGGGCCTCGACCGCGACCGACGGGACCGCGCCGGGCCTGCTCTACGGTTACGGCGCCTACGGGTTGAGCATGGATCCGTGGTTCTCGGTGGCCCGTCTCTCGCTGCTGGACCGTGGGTTCGTCTTCGCCGTAGCCCACGTGCGGGGAGGTTCGGAGATGGGGCGGGCCTGGTACGAGGACGGGCGGCTGGAGCACAAGGAGAACTCCTTCACCGACTTCGTGGCCTGCGCCGACCACCTCGTCGAGCGTCGCCTCGTGGCGCCGGACCGGCTGGCCGCAGAAGGCGGTTCGGCCGGCGGGCTGCTCATCGGCGCCGTCCTCAACCGGGCCGCTGACAGGTTCCGGGTGGTGCACGCCCAGGTCCCGTTCGTCGACATCCTGACCACGATGCTCGACCCCGCTCTTCCGCTGACCGTCGGCGAGTGGGAGGAGTGGGGCAACCCGGTCGCGGACCCCACGGTCTACGCGCGGCTCAAGGGCTACTCGCCGTATGCCAACCTCGCTGCCGGCGAGCATCCGGCCCTGCTGGTCACCGCGAGCATCAACGACACCCGCGTCTACGTCACCGAACCGGCCAAGTGGGTGGCCAGGCTCAGGAGCCTGGACCAGAGCCAGCCGAGCCCGGCGCCGATCCTGTTCCGGACCGAGCTCACTGCGGGGCACGGCGGGCAGTCGGGACGCTACGACGCCTGGCGCCAGATCGCCTGGGAGTTCGCCGTCCTCATCGACCTGACGGCGCCAGTAGCCGCCGGGCGATGAGCTCCATCGTCACCGTGACCGAGAGGGACTGGACCAGGAGCAGGGCAACCAGGACCAGGAGCTGAACGGCCGCAGCCTGCAACGGCGTGGCCCCGCCGAGCAGCATCCCCACGAAGGCTCCGGGCAGCGTGACCAGACCGACGGTCCTGGTCTGGTCCAGTCCCGGCAGGAGGGCCAGGCTCGCATCGGGCCGACCAACCAGCATCGCCGCATCCCGCTCGCCCAGCCCGAGGGACAGCGCTGCCTCGTACTCCCCGTGCCGGTTCCGCAGTGCGTCCAGCGCCCGGCGGCCGGCCAGGACGGTCGCCGTCATGGCCCCCCCGATGAGGATCCCCACCACCGGGACGACGGCGATCGGACGCAACGGGATCAGCCCGCTGGCCAGCAGCAGCGCCGAGACGGGCACGGCCCCGGCCCAGACCGCCACGCCCGCCCACCACAACGAGCGGTCGCCGGTCATCCGTCGACCGGCGGTCACCGACGCGACCGCCACCATGAGCAGGATGAAGGCGCAGGTGAGCCACCACGACCCGAGCACTGCGGAGATGACCATTCCGACCACGGCCAGCTGGAGGACGGCGCGACCGGCCGCGGTGAGTACTGCGCGCGAGTGCTCCAGGCCGCCCCACCGGTTGACCAGCGCGGTCAGGGTCGCGACCGCGATGACGATCACGGCCAGTCGCAGGTAGCCCGCCGGTCCCTCGATCGTCACCAAGGTCTCGGTCGGGGCGATCATGGGCCTCATTATGGGTGGCGTCTGGGGACGGGGTGGCGCGGGACAGCGCCGGTCCCGAACTAGAATCGGGCCATGATGTCCCGACTGGACCTGCGTGGCCGACCCCTCGAGGTCCGCGCCCTGCGGCAGGCGTTGCCCCGTGCGGAGTTCGACGTCGAGGCGGCCCTGTCCCAGGTCCGCCCCATCGTGCAGGACGTCCGTGATCGCGGCGCGCAAGCGCTGCGCGATCTGGGTGAGCGTTTCGACGGGGTCCGGCCGCCGAACCTGAGGGTCCCGCAGGAGGTCCTCGACCTGGCCCTGGAGCAGCTCGAACCCTCGCTCCGCGACGCGCTGGTGGAGTCGATCCGCCGGGCGCGCATCGTCCACGCCGACCAGCGCCGGGTCGACACGACGACCCGCGTGGTCGAGGGGGGGACGGTCACCGAACGCTGGGTCCCGGTCGACCGGGTCGGGCTCTACGTCCCGGGCGGCCTGGCCGTGTACCCGTCCAGCGTCATCATGAACGTCGTCCCGGCCATGCTGGCCGAGGTCGGGTCACTGGCCGTTGCCAGCCCGCCGCAGCGGGAGAACACCGGCGCCTTCATCGGATACCCCAACCCCACCATCCTCGCGACCTGCGCCCTCCTCGGCGTCGACGAGGTCTATGCCGTGGGTGGCGCCCAGGCGGTCGCGATGTTCGCCTACGGATTCGAGGATGGTCCCATCCGGTGCGAACCCGCCTCGATGGTCACCGGTCCCGGCAACATCTGGGTCGTCGCGGCCAAGCGACTGCTCAAGGGGCTGATCGGCATCGACGCGGAGGCGGGTCCGACCGAGATCGCGGTCCTGGCCGATGACAGCGCGGACCCCGAGCACGTGGCCGCGGACCTCATCAGCCAGGCGGAGCACGACCCGCTGGCCGCCGCGGTGCTCGTCACCGACAGCGAGGAGCTGGTCCTGGCCGTCGAGGAGGCTTTGCGTCGGCGCGTCGTGGCGACCAAGCACAGCGAGCGGGTCGCCACCGCCCTCGCCGGTACCCAGTCCCGCCTCGTGCTCGTCGACGACATCGCGACCGGGTTGGCCGTCTGCAACGCCTACGCGGCCGAGCACCTCGAGATCCAGACCCGCGACGCCGCGACGGTGGCTGCGGGAGTGCGCAACGCCGGCGCGGTGTTCGTCGGTCCCTTCGCACCGGTCAGCCTCGGTGACTACGCGGCCGGCTCGAACCACGTCCTGCCCACGGCTGGCTGCGCCTGCCACAGCAGCGGTCTGTCGGTGCAGTCCTTCCTGCGCGGCATCCACGTCGTGACCTACGACGAGCAGGCCCTGCGGGAGGTCGCCCGGCACGTCGTCACGCTGGCCGAGGCGGAGGACCTGCCGGCCCACGGTGAAGCGGTCACCGCCCGGTTCGGCGACGTCAGCCCGGACCGACCGTGAACCCGGCGGTCAGCAACCTGCTGCGCGACGACCTTCGCGGCAGGACGGCATACGGTGCGCCACAGCTCGACGTGGCGGTCCGGCTCAACACCAACGAGAACTCGTATGCGGTCCCGGCCGACGTCGTCGCAGCCGTCACCGAAGCGGTCCAGCAGGTGGCCGGCCACCTCAACCGGTACCCCGACCGGGAGTTCACGGCGCTGCGCGAGGCGCTGGCGACCTACCTGCGCCGGCAGACCGGCGTGGGCGTCGCCGCGGAGCAGGTGTGGGCCGGCAACGGCTCCAACGAGGTCCTGTTGCACCTGGTGCAGGCGTTCGGCGGGCCGGGCCGGACCGCCCTGGGCTTCACCCCGGCCTACTCGATGCACCCGATCATCACCCGGACGGTGGGGACCACCTGGGTCGACGGAGCGCGCGGGGCAGCGAGCGGGATCTTCGACCTCGACCCCGACGCGACGGCCGCACAGGTCCGGGACGTCGCCCCGCACATCGTCTTCCTGTGCTCGCCGAACAACCCGACCGGCACCGCCTTGTCGCTGGACGTGGTCCGTGCCGTGCTGGCTGCGGCGCCGTCCTCGCTGGTGGTCGTCGACGAGGCCTACGCGGAGTTCGCCCGTCCGGGGACCCCGAGCGCGCTCACCCTGCTGGCGGAGCACCCGTTGCTCGTGGTCACCCGGACGATGAGCAAGGCGTTCGCCCTCGCCGGCGCCCGGGTCGGCTACCTCGCCGGGTCACCTGACCTCGTCGAGGCGCTGCGCCTGGTCCGGATGCCCTATCACCTGTCCGACCCGACGCAGGCCATCGCCCGGGCGGCACTCGAGCACGACGCCAGCCTGCTGGCGACCGTCGCGGCGATCAAGGAACAGCGCGACCGGATGGTCGTCGAGCTGGCCCGGCTCGGCTACCCGCCGGTGCCCAGCGACGCCAACTTCGTCCTCTTCGGCGGGCTGGCCGACGAGGCCGAGACCTGGCGGGTGCTGCTCGAGCACGGGGTCCTGGTTCGCGACGTCGGGCTGGCCCACCACCTGAGGGTGACCGCGGGTACCCCCGAGGAGACGGACGCGTTCCTGCGGGCGATGGGTGATCTGCCAGACTCACACCGACAGACCCCCACCGGCGAGGAGCCCTGACCGATGGTCGACACCCGCGACAACGCGCTGCCGCGCCGCGCCCACATCAGCCGGACCACGAGCGAGTCGTCGGTCGAGCTGACCCTCGACCTGGACGGGACCGGCGAGTCCGACATCTCCACCGGGGTCCGGTTCTACGACCACATGCTCGCGTCGCTGTCCAAGCACTCGCTGATCGACCTGACGGTCAAGGCGACCGGGGACACCGAGGTCGACGCGCACCACACGGTCGAGGACGTCGCCATCGTCCTGGGCGACGCCCTGCGTGAGGCGCTGGGTGACAAGTCGGGGATCTCGCGCTTCGGAGATGCCACCGTGCCGCTCGACGAGGCGCTGGTCCAGGCCGTGGTCGATGTCGCCGGCCGCCCCTACGTCGTGCACACCGGGGAGCCAGAGGGACAGGTGTATGCGGTGATCGGCGGCAACTATGTCGGCTCGCTGACCCGGCACGTCCTGGAGAGCTTCGCGTACCACGCGGGGATCGCCCTGCATGTCCGGGTCCTGGCCGGCCGCGATCCGCACCACCTCGTCGAGGCCCAGTTCAAGGCGGTTGCCCGGGCGTTGCGTGCCGCAGTGGCCCGCGATCCTCGCGTGAGCGGTATCCCGAGCGCCAAGGGCAGCCTCTAGACGTGGCTCGATCGTGACTGCCGCTGCGCGACCTCCGGCAGGCCTGCTGCTGACCCGTGGCGACGCCGACCACACGGCTCGCTGGGCGGCCGGCGGCCTGACCGAGCTCGGCGTGGCGCCGCTCGAGGGCGGATGGTGCGCGCTCGTCCCGGTCGCGGACACTGCGGCGGTGAGCAAGCCCTATGACGACGCCATGACATTGCTGCTCAACCGCCCCGTGCCCCGCCGGCTGCGTCCGGCGATCGGCTTCGCCCTGGTCGGCGACCAGGCCCTGGTGGTCGTGGTCCCCAACCGGCTGCGCCCCGTCCGTCGGTGGCTGGTGTGGCAACCCGGAGTGGGCCTGGTCCGGCCGGGCGCCCTGCCCGCAGCCGGGATCCCCGACCTGGTCCGCGTCGCCGGCTCGGTGGACCGGGCTGCCGTCGCGGCGGTCACCGATGTCGTGCGCCAACCCACCGGTCGGGCTCGGTCCGTCCTGGGGGATGTCCTGTCGGCGCTGGGGCTGCCCGGCCGGAGCCTGCTGGACGGCACCGACCGGGCCGCCGAGCTTCCCGGCGGCTGTGACGTCGAGCCGTCCCCGTCGCGGGTGTCGCTGTTCCAGCGGATGGTGCACGAGGACACCTCGTGGCGCGACGAGATGGAGGGGCAGCGATGACCAGGCGGGTGGTCGTGTTCGACTACGGCAGCGGCAACGTGCACTCGGCCGTGCGGGCCCTGGAGCGGGTTGGCGCGCAGGTCGAGCTGACCGCGGACGTCGAGGCAGCGCTGGGCGCGGACGGGCTGTTCGTGCCGGGGGTCGGCAACTTCCACGCCTGCATGCGCGGGCTGCGGGCAGCTCAGGGCCCCCGGGTCATCGACCTGCGCCTCGCGGGCAGTCGTCCGGTGCTCGGAGTCTGCGTCGGGATGCAGGTGCTCTTCGACGGGTCGGTCGAGGCCGACGGCGGGGCGCCCGAGGCAGGCCTGGGGCAGTGGCCCGGCACCGTCCAGCGGCTCCAGGCCGAGGTGGTTCCGCACATGGGCTGGTCCACCGTGACCGTCGGAGCGGGATCGCGCCTGTTCGCGGGCGTGGCGGCTGAGCGCTTCTACTTCGTCCACTCCTACGCTGCCACCAGCTGGGCGCTGCGACCGGAGGGGGCCTTCGAGGCCGTGACCCCCACGGTCAGCTGGGCCCACCACGGGTCCGACTTCGTCGCGGCCGTGGAGAACGGGCCGCTGTGGGCCACGCAGTTCCACCCGGAGAAGTCGGGAGACGCGGGAGCTCAGCTGCTGGAGAACTGGGTGAGCTCGCTGTGACCCGCGCGTGCCAGCGCCTTGGACCGTCCGACCCGCGTCACCCATCCGACCCAGGAGGCATCAGCTCGTGATCGACTCGACAGTCCCGCCCCGGCTCGAGCTGCTGCCGGCGGTGGACATCGCCGGCGGCCAGGCGGTGCAGCTCGTCCAAGGGGTCGCCGGAACCGGCGGCGAGTTCGGCGACCCGTGGGAGGCGGCGAAGGCGTGGCAGGACCAGGGCGCGCAGTGGCTGCACCTGGTCGACCTCGACGCCGCGTTCGGACGGGGAGCCAACCGCGACCTGGTCGGCTCGATCGTCGGACGCCTCGACATCGACGTGGAGCTCTCCGGGGGGATCCGCGATGCCGCGAGTCTCGAGGTGGCGCTCGCCACCGGGTGCCGTCGGGTCAACCTGGGCACCGCGGCCCTGGAGGACCCGGGGTGGACGGCCGCGATGATCGCGACGCACGGAGACCGGATCGCGGTCGGGCTCGACGTGCGGGGCACGACGCTCGCGGCCCGCGGCTGGACCCGGGATGGGGGAGACCTGTGGGAGACGCTGAGCCGCCTTGACCGCGAGGGCTGTTCCCGGTACGTCGTCACCGACGTCGCCAAGGACGGCATGCTCGCCGGTCCCAACCTCGAGCTGCTGAGCCAGGTCTGCGCCCGCACCGACCGGCCCGTCGTGGCCTCCGGAGGTGTGTCCACGCTCGAGGACCTGCGCCGGTTGCGCCAGCTGGTCCCGGACGGGGTGGAAGGGGCGATCATCGGCTCGGCGCTCTACCGTGGCGCGTTCACCCTGCCGGACGCCCTCGACGTCGCGGGTCGTCGGTGAGCGAGCGGCGCCGGTTCGACTCCGGCGGGGAGTGGGAACGCAGCTACGGGTACTGCCGGGCGATCCGCACCGGCGACCGCATCCTCGTCTCCGGTTGCACCTCCGCCCTGGACGGCAAGGTCCGTCACCCGGCCGACCCGGCCGCTCAGCTTCGGGTGGCGATCGAGACCGCGGTGGCCGCGATCGAGGCCCTCGGCGGCTCGATCACCGACGTCGTCCGCACGCGCATGTTCGTCACGCACCGGCGCGACTGCGATGCCGTCGGTCGGGTGCACGGGGAGACGTTCGGCGCCAACCCGCCGGTGGCCACCATGCTCATCGTCGCCGGGCTGCTGCATCCCGACATGCGGGTCGAGCTCGAGGTCGAGGCCGTCGTGGCGAGTCCGGACCAGTGACCCATCCCGGCGGGCCGTCCCCCGAGCAGGGACGGTCCACCCCGTGGAGTGGACGGACCCTGCGCGGGAGCGGCGCCGACGCCGATGCCGGCCGGGCCGACCCCGAGGTCGTCGCCGCGCTGGCCGCCTACACCCAGGACCCCGGGATCGCGCAGCAGGTGGAGCTGATGACCCGGGTCCGCGGCGCCCGGTGGATCGTGCCCATCGTCGCGGCCGCGGGCGAGGTCGACCAGGTCGACGGACTGACGGTGGAGAAGTCGGCGGACATGGCCGCGGTGACGCTGACCGGACCGGACGGCCGTCGCGCCCTGCCCATCTTCAGCAGTGCCTCGGCCCTGGCGGCATGGCGCCCTGAGGCGCGTCCGGTCCCGGTCACCGCTGCGCGCGCCGCCCAGGCGGCGATCACGGAGCGGTGTGAGGTCCTGGTCATCGACGTCGGCTCCGCGCAGGCCGTCGAGCTGCGGCCGAGCATGGTGTGGGCCTTGGCCCAAGCAGGCCAGTGGCTGCCGGCGCACCAGGATCCCTTCGTCGCCAGAGCGGTCGCAGCAGCCGTCGACAGCGAGGAGCTCGTCACCCGGCACGCGGTCGAGGACGGGCAGCCTGCCGCCACCGGCGTCCTGCGGGTCGTCCTGGCGGTGTCTCCCGGTCTGGCAGCGGACGACCTCGAGGCGCTGGTGACCCGGATCGGTGAACGGCTGGCCACCGACGGGGAGTTCCGCGCGCGGGTCGACGAGCTGGCCTTCTCCCTGTCTCGTTCCTGACCGCTGCTCAGGCGAGGAAGCCCTGCGGTGCGAACGTCCTGTCCAGCACCCGCGCCGGGTCGGTCTGCAGCACGCCGGCCAGCAGCTCGCCGTAGACCGAGCGGAAGTCGGTCGTCGTCTTGAGGTCCCCGTTGTCCAGGTCGGTCAGTGACGGCTGGTCCCCGTAGAACCCCGCTCTGACCCGGTCCCCGATGACGAAGACCGGGCCGGCGGTGCCGTGGTCGGTGCCCTGGGAGGCATTGGCTCTGACCCGCCGACCGAACTCCGAGTAGGCCATCACGACGACGTCGCTGGCTCGCGGATGGCCGCTCAGCGCAGTGCGGAACTCGGTCAGTGCCCGGTCGACGCCGGTCAGCTGGGCCGTCTGGGCGAGCTTCTCGTCGGCATGGGTGTCGAAACCGTTGGCCGAGACGGCATACACGCGGGTGGGTACGGAGGCCGTGATGCACCGGGCCACCACGGCAAGCTGCTCGCTCAACGACTCGCCGCGGCCGCCGCCGGCAGCCCCGGGCGTCCCACCGGCGGCCTGCACCGGCGCGAAGGTCGTCTGCACGCGCTGGACGGCCGCGTAGGAGGCAGCCACCTGGGCGGCCGCGGCCGTGTCCGTCGGGTCCGCGGCCGCCAGCTGGCCGATGAGGGCATCGCGCTGGCGCCCACCCTTCGGCGCCGGTTCGAGGGACAACGCCGCCGCGGTGGCCCTGGTGCCCACGGCCAGAGGTGGCAGGACGTCGCCGATGTTCAACGCCAGCAACGGGTCGTCGCCTGCCACGTCAAGCCACCGCCCGATCCACCCGCTGGACACCGGGGACTGCGGTGACGCGGTCTGCCAGATGTCCATCGAGCGGAAGTGGCTGTGGTCCGGCTGCGGGTAGCCGACTCCGCGGACGATGGCGAGCTTCTGCTCCTGCCACAGGCCGGACAGTCCCTTCAGTCCGGGGTTGAGACCGAGCTGGTCGTCGAGAGGGAGAACCTCGTCATGGGAGTACGCCAGCTCGGGCCGCGCATCGTGGTAGGCGGGGTCGGCGTAGGGCACCACGGTGTTGAGGCCGTCGTTCCCGCCGTACATCGTCACCAGGACCAGGATCGGGGTGCTCGCGGCGAGCGGGCTGGTGGCCGCCCGGCCCATCACCTGGTCCCAGCCGACGCGTGCCGCTCCGGCGAGCAGGGCGGTGGCGCCGACGACCCCCGAGGCCTGGAGCAGGGTTCGGCGGGTCAGGCCGTCCATCGGCAGCTCGGGTCGCAACGGTGGCAGGCGCATCAGTTCACCAGGTATTCCGGGCTGACCAGGACCGTCGCGACGAGCTGCTTCGGGTCCTGGATGACGGTCCGCAGCGTGCTGACGGTGCGGTCGGACAGGTGGGGGATGCCGAGCCGGTGGGCCACGAGGTCGATCCGGGCGTTCGCCGGCGCGCTCGTGACGTCGGTGAGGTCGGCCAGTGCGACCAGCTTCACCGCCGCGTCCATCCGGTTCGTCGCCGACGCGGTGGACAGCCAGGCGTTACCGGATGGCCACCCGGCCACGCTGGGCGGGTAGAACGGGGTCTGGCCGAGGGCGCGCAGGGTCGGCTGGAACCTGGCCACGGTCGCGGCGTCGGTCGGGGTGCGCAACGCCCGCGCTGCCCCCACCAGCCACTCGACGGGGGAGACGACGAGCGAACCGGCCTGCCCGGCGAGGTGCTCGTCCGTCAGGATCGCAGTGAACAGGGCCTGCAGGTCTCGCCCCCCGCCGTAGGCCGCGACGATGCGCGTGAGCGACTCGGCCGGCGGCGCGGTCGGGGCGACGAGCAGCTGCCACCAGCGGGTGGTGAGGTATGCCGCCGAGGTCGGCTGGTCGAGGACCGCGCCGACGAAGGCCGCGGTGTCCAGCGGACCGGTTCGCCCCAGGACGGTCTTCGTCCCCGAGTCATGTCGTCTGGGGACCAGCCGCGTCGTCCCGTCCGGGGCCACCGTCCAGCCGGTCAGCGCCCGGGCACCCTCCCGGACGTCCTGCTCGGTGTACCCCCCGCCGTGACCGAGGGCGAACAGCTCCAGGAACTCCCGCGACAGGTTCTCGTTCGGGGAGGCGGCGGTGTTCGTGTCCCCGTCGAGCCAGCGGATCATCGCCGCGTCGGTGACCAGGGCGGTGGCCAGGTCGGTGAAGGACCCCCGGCCGAGGCGGCGCAGGGTCTCGTTCTGGTCGAGCATGGCTCGGGCGACCTTGACCTTGGCCGAGGAGGTCGCGAAGTGGTTGTGCCACCCGAAGGTGAGCTTCTCGACGACCGGGTTCTCGACGGACATCATCCGTTGCAGCCACCACGTGGTGAGGGCACGGCTCTGCTCGGAGAGCTGCTTCGTGCGAGCCTTGCGGGCTTCCTGGGTGGCGTCCTTGGCGAGCGGCGCCGGCGGCGGCACCTCCGGTGGCGGGGTGGCTGCGACGCCGGGGTCGCTCGCCGGGGTCGCGGTCAGTCCGCGCCGCACCCACGCAGCGGCTCCCATCCGGGCGGCCTCGTCGACCGCCGCGCCGGTGGCACCGAAACCGGCACGCCGGACCAGGCGTGCCGCGGCGGCCCACTCGGTGGAGGTCTCCATGTCGTCACTGTGTCGCGAGGATGTTCGGGGACTGTCAGGGACGAGTCAGGGTTTGCTGTGACTGCCCGGCAGCGGCAACCTGATGGCGAACCGCGCGCCGCCCTCGGGTGCGTGCCCGGCCTCGACGACCCCGCCGAGGCGCGCCACGATCCGGTCCACGATGGCCAGGCCGAGGCCGGTGCCGACCTGCCGGATACCCCGGTAGCGCTCGTACAGCGCCGACCGCTCGAAGGCCACTGCCAGGTCGTCGTCGTTCAGCCCGGGCCCGCCGTCACGGACCTCGAGCACTGCGGTGCCCTCGTCCAGCCGCAGGGCGAGGACGACGGGGGCGCCCTGGGGCGTGACCCGCAGCGCGTTCTCCAACAACCCGTCCAGGGCCTGGCGCAGCCGTTGCGCATCGACGTGGACCAGCGCGACGGCCGGGGAGACCTGCGCGGTGAACGGCACCTGCTCGGCGGCACAGCGCCGCTGCCACACCGGTGCCATCTCGTGGACGACCGTGACCAGGTCCACGTCGAGCGGGTGGATGCTCAGCTCCTCGGCATCGAGCCGGGCGAGGTCCAGCAGGTCGGCGACCATCCGCTCGAGCCGGCGCGCCTCCTGGCCGATCACCGACCCCACCTCCGGGAGCCGCTCCGGCGGGATGGTGCCGTCCGCCAGGGACTCGGCGTACCCGGTGATGGCGGTCAGCGGCGTGCGAAGGTCGTGCGACACCGACAGCAGGAACTCCCGCTGACGGGCCTCGGAGTGCGACAGCGACGCCGCCAGCCGGTTGATCGACCCGGCGACCTCGGCCACCTCGCGCGGGCCTCGCTCCGGGATGGCCACCTCGCGCACCCCCCGCGCGAGGGCCCCGGCGGCCTCCGCCGTCCGCCGCAGCGGCAAGGACAACCGCCAGGCGACGAGGAGACCGAGGCCGACGGCGATCAGCCCGGTGACCACCAGGGACCAGGTGAGCTGACGCAGCGCCTGTCCGCCCAGGGCGATCGCGTCGCCGCGACGCTGGGCCAGGATCAACCCCCCGGCCTGGGTGGGCCGCGCTTCCACGAGCACGATGCCCTCGTCGCGTGGCAGCCGGAGCGAGAGCGGCGCCCCGCTCGTCACGTCGCGTAGCTGGGCGTCGGTCAGCGCTCGCTTGGCCAACGCGTCACCGAGCAGGACGGGAGTTCCCTGGGGCCCGATCCGGATCTCGGCGATCTGGATGCTGAGCGTCTGCAACGCCTTCCTGGCCCTCGCCTGGCCCCCCTCGGCGCTGGACCCGGTTGCCGCCGTCGCCTGCGCTTCGTCGGCGATCGCCGCCAGCGCTCCCCGGGCGGTCTGCTCGCTGGCCCGCTGCAGGAGGTTGATGCTGATCATCCCGCCGACGAGGGAGGTCATCACGGCGATCGCGACGGCGAGCAGCGCGATCCGCGTCGCCAGCGAGGTCCGTCGAACCCGCATCATCGTGGCTGGCCCGGGGCGGGTGGGTGTACCGAGTAGCCCACGCCGCGAACGGTGCGGATCACGTCGTGCGTCCCGAGCTTCGCGCGTACCTGCGCCACGTGCACGTCCACCGTGCGCTGTCCGGCGGGGGACTCGTAGCCCCAGACCTGTCGCAGCAGCTGGTCACGGGTGAAGACCTGGGTCCGGGAGCGCATCAGGTGGGCGAGCAGGTCGAACTCCGTTGCGGTGAGCGCGATCTCGGCCTCACCGGCGAACACCTGCCGCTGCTCGGGCAGGAGCCGCACCGCTCCGCAGACCAGCGGCGTCGAGCCGGCATCCGGAGCGGGCGCGGAGCGGCGGATCACCCCGGCGATCCGGAGCAAGACCTCACGCGGCGAGAACGGCTTGGTGACGTAGTCGTCGGCACCCAGCTCCAGCCCCTGGATCCGGTCGACCTCGTCGTCGCGTGCGGTGAGGAAGATGACGGGGGTCCAGTCGTCCTGGGCCCGCAGGGCACGGCATACCTCGACGCCGTCCATCCCCGGCAGACCGATGTCGAGCAGGACCAGGGCGGGACGCCGGGTGAGCACGGCGGTCAGCGCGGTTCGCCCGTCGCGCTCGACATGCGCCCGGTACCCGGAGGTCTCGAGCTGGAGCGTGAGCATCGTCGCAATGGCCGGGTCGTCCTCGACCACCAGGACGAGGGGGTCTCGCGGATCCGGCGGCACGCTGGAACCCTACTGTCGGGAGAGGGATCTCGGCGCCTCGTGGGTGTTCGGGTTGTGTCAGGGTCTGGCGTGTGGCGGTTGCAGCAGCTGGGCGCTGACCACGGCGGTGACCGCAAGCGGCCCGTACAGATGCGGGAAGACCTCGCCGGTGTGCGGGTTGCCGACCTCCCGCACCACCGGCACGTCGAGCAGGTCCGGGTCGATCTCGAGCAGGACGAGCTCTCCGGGGTGGTCGGCGTAGAAGGCGGCTCGGACCCGCGGCCACTGGAGCTCGTCCGAGCAGTGGATGAACCCCTGCTCGGCGAGTGTCATCCCCCGGGTGGACTGCTCGTAGCGGCCGCTCTGACCGGCCGCGGCCCAGTGGGCGGGGTCGGCCAGGTGGAAGATGCGGGGCATGGCAGTGACGATAACGCGGACCATCGGGCCGCTCGGGTAGGTTTCGCCACAGGGTGACCAGCGGCCGCTGGACGCCGACCGGGAGGAGGCGCGGTGTCACGCTCGCCGGTGGGCCTGGCCATCGCCGCCGACCCCGAGGCGGACCTCGAACGACGCCGGGGCCTGCGACGGATGCGCCTGGTCGCCCTGTCCCTGCTGGTCGGCGCGGCAGTCGTCTTCCTCGCCACCCTGAGCCGGGCCGACGACGGGATCTGGGGGTTCGTCCACGCCGGCGCCGAGGCGTCGATGGTCGGCGCCATGGCCGACTGGTTCGCCGTCACGGCCCTCTTCCGCCACCCACTCGGCATCCCCATCCCGCACACCGCCCTGATCCCGCGACGCAAGGACATGCTCGCCCGGAGCCTGCAGGACTTCATGGGCGAGAACTTCCTGCGCGAGGAGATCATCCGCGAACGGGTGCTCGCGGCGCGGGTGAGTGCCCGAGCGGCCCAATGGCTCAGCGAGCCGGCGAACGCCCGGCGGGTGGTGGACGAGGCCGCGAACGTCCTGACCCTCGGTCTGCAGCGGCTGCGGGACGACGTTGTCGAGGAGGTCGTCCAGCAGGCGATCCTGCCCCGGTTGCGGCAGGAACCGATCAGCCCGGTCGCCGGAACCCTGCTGGGTGAGATCGTCCGGGACAAGGCCCATCACGGACTCGTCGACCTGGCCCTGGCCGAGGCCGACCGGTGGTTGGTCGAGAACGAGGCCACCTTCGGGGCGATCCTCATGGAGCGGGCGCCCTGGTGGACCCCGGCGATGCTCAACGACTTGGTCGTCAAGCGGATGCACGCCGAGGCGGTCCGATGGGTGCAGGACATCCGGGGCGACTCGGACCACCACGCCCGGGTCGCGCTCGACGACCTGCTGATGCAGCTGTCCCGGGACCTGCTCGACGACCCGTCGACCATGGAGCGGGCCGAACGGCTGAAGCTGCGGGTGCTGGACCACCCACAGCTCGTGGCCACCGGAGTGTCGCTGTGGAAGGCGTTCCGGACCGTCCTGGTCTCGGCGCTGCGCGACGAGCAGGGCCCACTGCGCGAGCGTGCCCAGGCCGAGCTGATCCACGTGGCGGGCGAGGTCAGCGCCGATTCGCAGTGGCAGGACCGGCTCGACGGTTACGTCGCCGACCTCGCGGCGTTCCTTGTGGACCGTTACGGGCAGGAGCTGACTGAGGTGATCAGCCAGACGATCAACCGGTGGGACGGCAAGGAGACGGCGCAGCGGGTGGAGCTCTTCGTGGGGCGCGACCTGCAGTTCATCCGGATCAACGGCACGATCGTCGGCGGGCTGGTCGGCCTGGTGATCCACACCGTCGTGGTCCTCGTCGGTTGAGCGGTTGAGCGGTTGCGTGGTTGAGTGGTTGAGCGGTTCAGACGGCTGCCGCCGCGGACGAGGGTCACTCAGGTGCCGATGTCGGAACCGATCTCCCAGGGTCGGATCGGGGAGTGCTCCAGCAGCCAGGTCTCGAGGCCCTGCATACCCCCGGTGGCGATGAGCAGCCCGATGACGATGAAGAGCGCCCCGAGTGCGCGCCGCCAGACAGAGGCGGGGTCGGCGGCCCACCGCAGCCGACGGATGAACCGCTGACCGGCGACCGCCACGGCGAGCAGGACCGCCACCAGCCCGACGACGTATGCCGCCAACAGGACCAGGGCACGGCCCGGCTCGGCCGGCAGGACGGTGACGATGACGTACCCGTACAGCGGGCTGCAGGAGGTGAAGACCGGCCCGAGGGCGGCCCCGGTGAGGATGGCACCGAGGCGCCCGTCGCGCCGGGACGCGGCAGCCAGTCCGGTGGCGCTGCGGTGGCTCAGGCCCGAGGAGACCGAGAAGCGGTCCCAGATGAGGGGAAACAGCGCCACGATCCCCAGGGCGATGAGGATTGCGCCGCTGATCCCGCGCCACACGGTCGGCGGGATGGCGATCAGTGCTGTGCTCGCCCTGAGCAGGAGGGTGAAGACCGCGACGGATACGCCGAGCGAGCCAGCCACCAGGACGGCCCGCCTCAGGTCCCGGCGGACCACCCCGGTGGAGGACGAGGTGGTCTGGATGGATCCGCCGACGATGACCGGGAGCAGCGACAGGGCACACGGGGCAAGGGTGGTCAACGCGCCGGCGAGCAGGGCGCCGGCGATCGCGACGAGCATCGTCAGACGGTCTCGGCCAGGATGTCCGCACCGCTGATGGCGCCGGCGAACTTGGTCAGTGCCGAGCCGTCCGGGGCCACCTGGACGTAGGTGTGCTGCACGGTGACGCCGTATTGCTGGCGCAGGGACTGGGCGGTGTCGTAGTCGACCTTGACCAGGGTCAGGCCGGCGGGGACGCCGGACTGGGCCAGGGCTCGCTCGGTCGCCCGGCAGGACGAACACCACGGGGCGTGGAAGAACAGCACGACGCGGGTCCCTGCGCGCGAGGCTTTCTGGGCTTCGTACTCCTGGGCCGAGAGGTAGGCCCCGGCCAGCGGCGCAGCTGCCACCGAGCCGGAGGTCGTGCCCGGCGCGGGCTGGCCGGACGTCGTCGACGGCGCTCCCGCCACCGAGCTCGTCGGGCTCGCCGGGCCTGGACCCGCCTGCGGCGCCACCGTGCTCGTGCCGCAGGCAGCAAGGGTGAGGGTGGCCGCCAACAGGGCGATCCGTACGGGTGCGCGCATGTGGGGCTCCTTGGGGTGGTCTGTACCCATGGAACCCCTGCAGAC
This sequence comes from uncultured Actinomycetota bacterium, assembly GCA_963845815.1. GTDB lineage: Bacteria > Actinomycetota > Actinomycetes > Actinomycetales > Dermatophilaceae > Lapillicoccus. The sequence continues at coordinate 2,774,993 of CAWJTD010000001.1, read as the reverse complement.
GGGGCATCCTTCCCCGGCGGTGGCGTTCGTCACCGGGCCGTAATGTCGAGGTGACCGGCGGCGGGTGGCGTTTCGTGCCGGCCGCAACCGGAAAACCGGGACATTGTCCCGGCCCGTTGGCATCCTGAGTGCGTGCAACTGGCCGCCTACCGCCCGGTCCTGGCAGTTCCCGCTGCCCGTCTCGGCCTCCTCGTCGGGCTGGTCATCCGGATTCCGATGTTCGCGGTCGCGGTGCTCCTCACGCTGCACGTCGTGGCCACCCTGAACCTCAGCTACGGAGCGGCCGGGCTGGTGACGGCGGCGTCCACCGTGGCGATCGCGATCTCCGGACCCTGGCGCGGACGGCTGCTGGACCGCCGCGGGCTGAGGTCGATGCTGCTGCCGTCCCTCGTCGTGCAGGCCGGGTGCTGGTCGGTCATCCCCTGGGTCGGCGACTGGCCGTTGCTCGTCCTGGCGACGGTGGCTGGACTGTTCGCGGGGCCCACCTTCTCGATCGTCCGGCAGATCATCCTCAGCGCGGTTCCCGAGGAGCAGCGCCGCACCGCACTGTCCCTCGACTCCATCTGCACCGAGATCGCCTACATGGCCGGCCCCGCGCTGGGCGTGTGGGTGATCACGGTCTGGCAGACCTCGCTGGCGATCCTCATCTTCGCCTGGCTCTCCATCGTGGCCGGCGTCGCCCTGTCGGTCGCCAACCCCCGCCTCCGGACGGAACGGGACGAGCCGACCGGGGACGAGACCCCCCGGTGTCCGCCGGCTGGCGTTCAGTGCCCCGTTGCTCGCCGCGCTCGCGGCCGCCGCCGCCGTGATGGTGATCATCGGCGGTGAGGAGGTGTCGGTCGTCGCGGCGCTGCGGACCATGCAGGCGCCCGAGCACATCGGCTGGGTGATCGCGATCTGGGCGCTCGGCTCGATCGTCGGCGCCCTGGTCTACGGCGCCTGGCATCGGTCGGTGTCGGTCTTCTGGCTGCTCGGCGGGCTGGCCGCGGCGACCCTGCCGGTGGCCTTCGCTGGAAGCCTGCCGGTGCTCGCCGTGCTGATGTTCGTCTCGGGGCTCTTCTGCGCGCCGAGCGTCACCGCCACCGTCGACACGTTGAGCAGGGCGGTCCCCGAGGCGGCCCGCGGTGAGGCCATGGGGTGGCACGCGTCGTCGATGACGGCGGGCATGGCATTCGGAGCACCGCTGGCCGGATTCGCGATCGACCGGGCCGGTTGGGGGGCCGGGTTCCTCTGGGTGAGTGGGATCGGCCTGCTCATCGCCGGGTGCGGCGCGGGGTTGACGGCGGGGCGGGCGAGCTTCGCGGCGCGCTGCGCAGCGGCGCCCACCGACGCGCCGGCCCTCTCGTTGCCTCCTCCAGCAATGGCTCCGGAGGGCAGGATTGGGACCTGACGGGTCAGCGCTGGTAGCCTGTTGCCTGACCAGATGGGCGTCTCGCAGTTCCGGGGAGGTCCGTCGTGCAAGTGAAGCCCATGCTTCCACCCGCGTCGATCGCCAGCAGTAGAGGTCGCCGGGTCCGGTCCGGCACGGTATGCCGTGCTCTCGCCTCGGTGGGAGCCCAGCGTCCCGGGCGCTGTGTCTGGTGGGGGACCGCCCGGCATTCCGGATCGTGAACGGACAGCAGAGGCTTCTCGCGCACCGATGGTGGCGAGGAGCCTTTCTCGTTGCCAGGTGGTCTCACCACTGCCGATCTCGAAGGAGTACCACATCAGCGAGCCTCGCATCAACGAGCGCATCCGGGTCCCGGAAGTGCGTTTGGTCGGCCCCAACGGGGAACAGGTGGGCATCGTGCGCGTCGAGGACGCGCTGCGACTCGCCGCCGAGGCAGATCTCGACCTGGTCGAGGTGGCCCCGATGGCGCGGCCCCCGGTTGCCAAGCTCATGGACTTCGGCAAGTTCAAGTACGAAGCCGCCATGAAGGCCCGGGAAGCGCGCAAGAACCAGGTCAACACGGTCATCAAGGAGATCAAGCTCCGCCCGAAGATCGACCCGCACGACTACGGCACGAAGAGGGGCCACGTCGAGCGGTTCCTCAAGGCGGGCGACAAGGTCAAGGTCACCATCATGTTCCGCGGTCGCGAGCAGTCCCGGCCCGAGCTCGGGTACCGGTTGCTGCAGCGTCTGGCCGAGGACGTGGCCGAGCTCGGCTTCGTGGAGTCCAGCCCGAAGCAGGATGGCCGGAACATGATCATGGTTCTCGGACCGACGAAGAAGAAGTCCGAGGCCAAGGCCGAGCAGCGCCGCCGCCGCGAGGACGACAAGCACGAGGAGCACGACACCACCGAGGCCGGTTCGCCGGCCGAGGCCGTCGCAGCGCCGGCATCGACCGACGCGGCGCCCGCGACCGAGCAGGCGCCGCTCGACCAGGTCGACGCGTCGGCCTGACCCACCTGTCTAGCAGCAGCACCTGACCGGCCCGCCGGTTCAGGACACCCGATTGAAGGAGACCGGCACCCATGCCGAAGATGAAGACGCACAGCGGCGCGAAGAAGCGCTTCCGCCTCACCGGCACGGGCAAGGTCATGCGTGAGCAGGCCGGCGGCCGTCACCTGCTCGAGCACAAGTCCAGCAAGAAGATGCGGTCCATCGCCAACGACGTCGAGCTGTCCAAGCCCGACGCCAAGAAGGTCAAGAAGCTCCTCGGTAAGTGACCGGCGCTCCACCAGACATTCAGAATCAGTAGAAGGAGACTCACGTGGCACGCGTGAAGCGGGCGGTCAACGCCCATAAGAAGCGCCGGGTGACCCTCGAGCGCGCCAGCGGATACCGCGGGCAGCGCTCCCGGTTGTATCGCAAGGCGAAGGAGCAGGTCACTCACTCACTCGGTTACGCCTACCGTGACCGTCGGGCCCGCAAGGGTGACTTCCGTCGCCTGTGGATCCAGCGGATCAACGCCGGCGCCCGCGCCAACGGCATGACCTACAACCGCTTCATCCAGGGCCTGAAGGCCTCCGGTGTCGAGGTTGACCGCAAGATCCTCGCCGACATGGCGGTCAACGACGAGGCCGCCTTCGCGGCGCTGGTCGAGATCGCCCGGGCCAACGTCCCCGCCACCGAGGACAAGGCTGACGCGAGCGACGCGGCCTGAGCAGCACCACCATCGTCGCGCCGGGCAATGATCCTCACGGACCCGAGCTGACCAACCCCCGATCGGATCGGGTCAGGTCGGTTCGGGCATTGTCCCGGCGCGCGATGCGTTCCCGACACGGTCTCTTCCTCGCCGAGGGACCGCAGTCGGTGCGCGAGGCGGTGGCCCATCGCGCTGACCTCGTCCGCGAGCTGTTCGTCACCGTCGAGGCGATCTCGCGGCATACCCAGATCGTCGCGGATGCCACCACCGCCGGTCTGCCGGTGCAGACGGTGAGCGTCGAGGTGCTCGCCGAGATGTGCGACACCGAAAGCCCCCAGGGCCTGCTCGCGGTATGCCGCGTCCCTGCGGCCCCGCTCGCTGAGGTCCTCGCAGCCGGCCCGAGACTGCTGTGCATCCTGGTCAACGTCCGCGACCCCGGCAACGCCGGGACGGTGCTGCGCGGAGCGGACGCCGCGGGCGCCGACGCGGTGATCGTCAGCGACAGCAGCGTCGACGTCTTCGGGCCCAAGGTCGTCCGCTCGACCGCCGGGTCGTTGTTCCACCTGCCGGTCGTCACCGGGGTGAGTGTCGCCGAGATCGTCAGGCAGGTACGTACGGCCGGGCTGACCCTGCTCGCGGCCGACGGTGACGGGGAGCGCCAGCTCGGCGAGGTCGACCTCACCGGTCCGCACGCCTGGGTGATGGGCAACGAGGCGTGGGGCCTGGAGGACCGGGTGCTGACGATGTGCGACCACGCGGTTCGGGTGCCCATCCATGGCAAGGCCGAGTCACTGAACCTGGCGATGGCGGCGACCGTGTGCCTGTACGCGTCGGCCACCGCCCAGCATCCGCTCGGCTGAGCGAGCCGGCCCGCGAACGACCCCTCACCGCGGCGACCATCGCGGCGACCAGCGCGGCGACCAGCGCGCTGTCAGACCCGGGGCGGACCCGACGTCAGCGCCTGCTGCAGCAGGGCCCGGGCCGACCACTGCATCACCTCCACGGCATGCGAGCGCGGCATCCCGGCGACGTCCGTGAGCCACACCAACGTCTCGATGCCCACCACGGCGCGGATGGCCACCGCGAGCCGCCGGGTCCCGTCGCGGGTCAGAGTGGCCTCGAGGGGAGCGAGCGCCTCCATGAACCAGGTGATGGCTCGACCCTGGCGCAGCGGCAGCTCGCTCGGCGAGGTGTCCTGCTCGAGGGACAGCCGGAGCATCGTGCGCTGCTGAGCCTCGGTCTCGGTGATCAACCGGGTGAAGGCGGCCACCGCGGCCTCGAGTCGGACCTGGGGGTCTGAGCCGATGTCGGCCGGCAGCAGGGTCGTCGTCTTCACCTCCGGGTGGGCCGCCACCAGCAGGGACGCCTGGTTCGGGAAGTAGCGGTAGGCCGTGGTGCGGGAGATCGACGCTGCCGCGGCGGCCTGCTCCACGGTGGGGGGCGCCCCGCCCTCGGCCACCAACGTCCGCGCTGCGGCGATGAGCTCGTTGCGCGTGCGCATCTTCTGCCTGGTGCGGCCCGAATCTCCATACGCTGTTGACATGACGTTCATGATACCTTAGTTTCATTATGGGACTCGAGTCCCATATACGAGAGAGAAGGCAATCAGATGAACACACTGACGGCGACGGTCCGCGAGGCGGCCGAGGGCGAGCAGCGGTGGTTCTGTGGTGGGGGACTGCACACGTGGAAGATCACCGCGGCCGAGTCCGGCGGGGCCTTCCTCCTCTTCGAGGACCAGCTCGACGCCGGGAAGGTCACTCCGCTGCACCTGCACCCCGACGTCGACGAGACGTTCATCATGACCGAGGGGGAGATCACGCTGCACATCGACGGCGCTGTACGGACCCTCGGCGCCGGCGGCGTCGCGCTGATTCCCCGTGGGGTCCCGCATGCGTTCGCGGTCACGTCCCCCCAGGCCCGGATGCTGTGCCTGCAGACCCCGGGGACCGGCGAGCAGTTCTACCGCGGGGCCAGCGACCTGGTGGTCGAGGGCCAGCCGCCCACCCCGGTCGACTTCGGCCGCGTCGCGCAGTCCGCCGCGGCGACCGGCGCGATCGAGATCCTCGGTCCGCCTCCGTTCTGAGTCTCGCCGGCGGCGGCTGCTGCGCGTAGAGTCGGCGCTGTGAGCGAGACGCCGGTGCGCAGGGTCGCCGCAGACGAGCTGACCCCCGGTCAGCCCACGCCCGGGATGGTCCGCGACGAGGCCGTCGTCCTCGACGGACTGTGGTCCGGGCGTGTGCTCACCGAGCCGGGGGTCACCAGTGGCTGGCATCACCACGGCGAGCACGACACGGTCGCGTACGTGGTGCGCGGAGCGTTCCGGGTGGAGACCGCGGGCGGGGTGGTCCAGGCAGAGCCCGGTGACTTCGTCCACGTCCCGGCCCGCACCGTCCACCGGGAGAGCAACCCGACCGACGCGACCGCGGAGGTCGTCCTGGTCCGCCGAGGCACCGGCCCCGTGGTCGTCAACGTCGACGGCCCGGGTTCCTGACCTCGCCCTCACCGGCGGTGCCGGCACGACGCGGCGCGTCCGTTCGGGCCAGTTCGCCGCCTGAGGGAATAGGCTCCGCCCATGGGGCCCCCCAGGGAACGGGACGACGCGTTCGCGCTGTCGCCGCCGGAGCACGTCGCAGCGATGTCGCAGCTGCTTCCGGATGGGCTGGTGGTGCTGGATCACCACGGCACGGTGCGCTTCGCCACCCGGCGCGCCGGCGAGATCCTGGGGATGGACGAGCGTCAGGTGATCGGTCGTCCGGTGCGCGAGAGCTTGCCGATCCGCGACAGCGAGGGCCGGTCATGGTGGGACGTCGCCGACCCGTGGAACGCCCTGCGCTCGGTCACCGGGCACCGCGAGAAGCTGCTCTGGACCGAGGCGGGCGTCGAGATCCTGGTCACCGCGAAGTACGTCCGCAGGGGTCAGCGCGGACCGGTCCAACGGGTGCTGATGTCGTTGCGGGACGCCAAGGCGCGCCAGCGGGCCGAGATGGACCACGCCGCGCTGATCTCGACGATCGCCCACGAGCTGCGTTCACCGCTGACCTCGGTCAAGGGGTTCTCGACGACGTTGCTGCGCCGCTGGGACAAGTTCACCGACGAGCAGAAGCGGTTCATGATCGAGACGATCGAGACCGACGCCGACCGGGTGACCCGGCTGATCACCGAGCTGCTCGATGTGTCCCGTATCGATGCCGGACGCCTGGACGTGCGGCCCCAGCCGGTGGATCTCGAGGCGTTGGCTCGCCGTCATGTCGAACGCATCCGGGCCTCCGGCTCGACGACCGAGAACCTCGTCGTCGAGAGCGGGAGCGACCTGCCCGAGGTCTGGGCCGATCCCGACCGGCTCAACCAGATCCTCAGCAACCTGCTGGAAAATGCGCTGCGACACGGCTCGGGGACGGTCACGGTGGGGATCATGAACGCCACCGAGCCGTGGTCCAACGGACACCCCGAGGTCGTCGTCGCGGTCTCCGACGAGGGGGACGGGGTTCCCGACGAGAACCTCCCGCTGATCTTCAACCGCTTCTGGCACGGGGCCCGGCGTGGCAGCACCGGGCTGGGCCTCTACATCGTCCGTGGCCTGGTCGAGGCGCACGGCGGCCAGATCACGGTAGGGCGGGCCAGCTCGGGCGGGGCCGAGTTCCGATTCACCCTGCCCGCCGGCGTGCCGGAGCACCTGGCGTAGCTCGGTACGGCGTCGGCCGGGGCCCGTCGTCTCGCCTGGAGGCCACCGAACCCGGTGCCTGCCCGCGCACCACCTAGACTCGGGCCGCGCCACGACGACGTCGGTCGGCCGTGTCCGCTGCGCAGAGATGACGAGAAGTGAAAGCGATGTCTGGACCCAACAAGCAGTACGACCCCGTCGAGGTCGCCGACCTCGGGCCGGCCAACCTCGACGACGCGGTGGCGCAGGCCATGGCGGCGTTCGCCGGTGCCAGCACCCTCGACGAGCTGAAGGCCGCCCGACTCGCGCACATCGACAAGGGGCAGGTGGCGCTGGCCAAGCGCGAGATCGGTGCCCTGCCGCCGAGCGCCAAGGCCGAGGCCGGCAAACGCGTCGGCGCCGCCCAAGCGGCTCTGGGCCGGGCCCACGAGGAGCGCCGCGCCGTGCTGGAGCAGGAGCGCGCCGAGCGGATCCTGGTCGAGGAGTCGGTCGACGTGACGCTGCCGGTGGGCCGCCGACCGCCGGGGGCGCGGCATCCGCTCGAGCTCACCGCGGAGCGGCTCATGGATGCCTTCACCGGGATGGGCTGGGAAGTCGTCGAGGGCCCCGAGGTGGAGTCCGAGTGGATGAACTTCGATGCACTGAACCTCGGCCGGGACCACCCCGCCCGGCAGATGCAGGACACCTTCTTCGTCGACCCGCCCGATGGTGGTCTCGTCCTGCGTACCCAGACCTCGCCGGTCCAGATCCGCACCATGTTGGAGCGCGAGCCACCGATCTACGTCGTGGCCCCGGGGAAGGTCTTCCGGACCGACGAGCTCGACGCCACGCATACCCCGGTCTTCCACCAGATCGAGGCGCTGGCCGTCGACAAGGGCCTGACCATGGCGCACCTGCGCGGCACCCTCGACCACTTCGTCCGGGTGATGTTCGGTGAGGGCACCCGCACCCGGGTGCGCGCCTCGTATTTCCCCTTCACCGAGCCGTCGATGGAGACGGACTTCGAATGCTTCGCCTGCCACGGCGCCGGCCGCACGGCCGACGGCGCCGCCGCGTGCCGCACCTGTGGGGGATCGGGCTGGATCGAGCTCGGCGGCTCCGGGATGGTCAACCGCAAGGTCCTGATCGCCTGCGGGATCGACCCGGACGTCTACAGCGGGTTCGCCTTCGGTCTCGGGATCGAACGGGCGCTCCAGCTGCGCCACGGGGTGACCGACATGCGCGACATCGTCGAGGGCGACGTCCGCTTCTCACAGCAGTTCGGGATGGAGGTCTGAGATGCGCGCGCCCCTGAGCTGGCTCTCGGAGTACGTGAGCCTGCCCCCCGGTGCCGACGGCCGCGAGGTCGCCGCGGCCTTCGTCTCGGTCGGGCTCGAGGAGGAGGACCTGCACGGCGGGGACATCACCGGACCAGTAGTGGTCGGCCGGGTCCTGGACTTCGCCGACGAGCCGCAGAAGAACGGCAAGGTCATTCGCTGGTGCACCGTCGACGTCGGCCAGCACGGTCAGATGCTGTCCGAAGGTCGCCACCAGAAGATCGTCTGCGGAGCGGACAACTTCGTCGTCGGGGACCTCGTGGTGGTGGTCCTGCCCGGGGCGGTCCTGCCCGGCGACTTCGCCATCGCGGCGCGCAAGACCTACGGCCACGTCTCCCACGGGATGATCTGCGCCGAGGACGAGCTGGGTCTCGGCGCGGACCACGCGGGGATCATCGTCCTGGACCGGTACCTGGGCGAGGACGCGCTCGCCGGCGTCCACCCCGGCGACGACGCGATCGCCCTGCTCGGCCTGGCCGACGAGGTGGTCGAGGTCAACGTCACCCCCGACCGCGGCTACTGCTTCTCGATGCGGGGTCTGGCGCGGGAGTACTGGCACGCCCTCGGTTCCCCGGCAGGCGGCTTCCGCGACCCCGCGCGGATCGACGTCCCGGCTGCCAACGACGACGGGTATGCCGTGCGGCTGGCGGACGACGCCCCGCTCGAGGGGAACGTCGGGTGCGACCGGTACGTCGCCCGCGTCGTGCGCGGGATCGACCCCGGTGCGGTGTCGCCGCCCTGGCTGCAGCAGCGGCTGACCCAGATGGGGATGCGGCCGATCTCGCTGGCCGTGGACATAACGAACTACGTCATGCTCGCCGTGGGACAACCCCTGCACGCCTTCGACGTCAGCCGTCTCGGCGGCGCGATCGAGGTACGTCGGGCGCGTCCGGGCGAGAAACTGACCACGCTGGACGACGTCGAGCGCTCCCTCGACCCCGAGGACCTGCTGATCACCGACGGCGGGCAGGTGCCGCTGGCCATCGCCGGGGTCATGGGGGGCGCCACCTGCGAGGTCGGCGACACCACCACCGACGTCCTCATCGAGGCGGCCCACTTCGACCAGACCACCGTGGCCCGCTCCTCCCGCCGGCACCGGCTCGTCACCGAGGCGTCAAAGCGGTTCGAGCGCGGGGTCGATCCCGCCCTGGCGGCTGCTGCCGCCCAGCTCGCGGTCGACCTGCTCGTCGAGCACGGTCACGGCATTGCCGACCGCGGGGTCACCGACGTGGACCACACCACCGCCCCGGTACCGTACGAGCTCGATGTCACCTTCCCGGCCCGGTTGGTCGGCGTGGACTACTCCCGCGAGCGAGTCCTGGAGATCCTCACCCACCTCGGGTGCGCGGTTCGGGAGTCCGGCGACGGCTCACCACTCGTCCACGTGACGCCGCCGACGTGGCGTCCGGACCTGGTGGACGGCCCGGACTACGCCGAGGAGGTCGCCCGGATCGACGGCTACGCCAAGATTCCGTCGGTCACCCCGACCCCGAGCAACGGTCGCGGACTCACCCACGGCCAGCGGGTGCGGCGCATCGTCGCCAACGCCCTGGTCGGGCGCGGGTTCGTCGAGGTGCTGACCTACCCGTTCGTGTCCGAGCAGCTGGCCGATGCGCTGGGCCTGCCCGCCGAGGACGCCCGCCGCCGCGCGGTCCGGGTGGCAAACCCGCTGTCCGAGGAGCTGCCGCTGCTGCGCACGTCGGTGCTGGCCACCCTCGTCGACGCGGCACGGCGCAACCTCTCGCGCGGCGTCAAGGACATGGCGCTCTTCGAGGTCGGGCTGGTCACGTTGCCGGCCGCCGGCTCCAGCCACACGGCGCCGGTCCCCGGGGTCGCCACCCGTCCCGACGAGGCGACGATCGCCGCGATCAACGACGCCGTGCCGGCGCAGCCGCGACACGTCGCCTTCCTCGTCGGCGGCGACGCTGAGCGCGCCGGATGGTGGGGACCCGGTCGACCGGCGGACTGGGCGGACGTGGTCGAAGCCGCGTCCGCGGTGGCCACCGCCCTCGCCGTGCCGGTCCGGGTCGAGGCCGACGCGGCATACGCGCCCTGGCATCCCGGCCGCTGTGCCCGGCTGTCACTCCCGGACGGGACCCTCGTCGGGTACGCCGGCGAGCTGCACCCCCAGGCGCTGGCCGCCTTGGGCCTGCCGGCGCGTACCTGTGCCGCCGAGCTCGATGTCGACGTCCTCACCGCCGCGAGCGAGCCGACCACCCAGTTCCGGGCGTTCTCGAGCTACCCCGCGGCCCTGACCGACGTCGCCCTGGTCGTGGACGAAGCAGTCACCGCGGGACAGGTCGAGACCGCGCTGCGCGGAGGAGCGGGGGAGTACCTCGAGGCGGTCACCCTGTTCGACGTGTACGTCGGCGAGCAGACCGGCCCCGGCCGCAAGTCGCTGGCGTACCGGCTGATGTTCCGGGCGGACGACCGGACCCTCACCACGGAAGAGGTCAACAGGTTCCGCGATGCCGCGGTGGCTGCGGTGACGGACTCGGTCGGCGCCGTCCAACGCTGAGCGGGGGCCGACTGCCCTTTATCGGGTCACCCGATAAAGGGGACGTTCCCGTGAGGAAGTTCCTCGAGCGAAGGTCCCGTTTATCGGGTCACCCGATAAAGGCCCCGGGGTGAGCGCATGCATAAGTCTGCGAGACCATGTATAGTAATACATTATGACGACAGCAGCGGTGGCAGGCGCCAGCGGGTATGCCGGGGGCGAGCTTCTCCGGCTCTTGCTCGGACATCCCCAGATCGGCATCGGTGTCCTGACTGCCGACTCCTCGGCCGGACGGTCCCTCGGGCAGGTTCACCCGCACCTCATCCCGCTCGGTGACCGCCGGATCGAGCCGACGACCGTGGAGACGTTGTCCGGTCACGACGTGGTCTTCCTCGCCCTGCCGCACGGGGCCTCCGCCGCCCTGGTGCAGCAGCTGCCCACGGACGTGCTCGTCATCGACTGCGGCGCCGACCACCGGCTCACCGACCCCGACGCCTGGACCGCCTTCTACGGCACCGAGCATGCCGGGTCCTGGCCGTACGGCCTGCCCGAGCTTCCGCTGCCGGCCGCCGGCAAGGGGCGCCACGCGCTGGCGGGGGCGACCCGGATCGCGGTCCCCGGCTGCTACCCGACCGCGTGCTCCCTTGCCCTGGCGCCAGGCTTCGCCGCCGGCCTGCTCGAGCCCGAGGACGTGGTCATCGTCGCGGCCAGCGGTACCTCGGGGGCGGGCAAGGGCCTCAAGCAGCACCTGCTCGGGGCCGAGGTGATGGGGTCGATGTCCGCGTACGGCGTGGGCGGAGGTCATCGGCACACCCCGGAGATCGTGCAGAACCTCAGCGCCGCCTCCGGCCGCCCGGTGAGCATCTCCTTCACCCCGACGCTCGCGCCGATGTCGCGGGGGATCCTGGCCACCTGCACGGCCCGGCTGGTGCCGGGGGTCACGGCCGAGCAGGTCCGCCACGCCTGGCTCACGGCATACCAGGACGAGCCGTTCGTCCACGTCCTGCCCGACGGTCAGTGGCCGCGCACCAGCGACGTGCACGCCAGCAACAGCGTCCAGCTGCAGGTGGCCGTCGACGGCGCGGCCGGACGGGTCGTCGTCGTCGCCGCGGTCGACAACCTCGCCAAGGGCACCGCCGGCGGGGCCATCCAGTGCGCGAACATCGCCCTGGGATTCGACGAAACGAGCGGTCTGCCCGTGGCTGGGGTGGCGCCGTGAGCCCGGTCGACCTGCCCCGGGGCTTCCGGGCCGCGGGCGTGACCGCCGGACTCAAGGCGAGCGGCCGCCCAGACCTGGCGCTCATCGTCAACGACGGCCCCGAGCACCATGGCGCGGCGGTGTTCACCAGCAACCGGGTGGTCGCTGCACCGGTCATCTGGTCGCGCCAGGTCCTGCGGGACAAGCGGGTCGACGCCGTCGTCCTCAACTCCGGCGGGGCCAACGCCTGCACCGGCGCCCAGGGATTCCTCGACACCCATCGGACTGCCGAGCGGGTGGCCGAGGTCCTGGGGGTCTCGGCCGGTGACGTCGCGGTCTGCTCGACCGGGCTGATCGGGGAGCTGCTGCCGATGCCGACCCTGCTGGCGGGGGTCGACCTCGCCGCGCAGGCGCTCAGCGCGACCGGGCACGGCGACGCCGCCCGGGCCATCATGACCACCGACACGGTCGCCAAGCAGGCCACGTATGCCGGCGACGGCTGGTCGGTCTCGGGGATGGCCAAGGGCGCCGGGATGCTCGCGCCGGCCCTGGCCACGATGCTCGTCGTGCTGACCACCGACGCGGTCGTCGACCCCGACGACCTCGACTCCACGCTCCGCTCAGCGACGTCGCTGACCTTCGACCGGATCGACTCGGACGGATGCCAGTCCACCAACGACACGGTGCTGCTGATGGCGTCCGGGGCTGCCGGGACGCCGGTCAGCCAGCTCGAGCTGGCCACTGCCGTCACCAGCGTCTGTCGTGACCTCGCCCACCAGCTCATCGGTGACGCCGAGGGGGCGAAGCACGACATCGAGATCGAGGTCCGCTCAGCCGCCTCGGTCGAGGACGCCCTCGAGGTCGGTCGCTCGATCGCCCGGAACAACCTGTTCAAGTGCGCGATCTTCGGTGGCGACCCGAACTGGGGCCGGGTGCTCGCCGCGATCGGCACGACCCGCGCCCGGTTCGAAGCGGACCAGCTCGATGTCGCGATCAACGGCGTGCAGGTGTGCCGGGCTGGAGGGGTCGGGCAGGACCGGGCCGGAGTCGACCTCACCGGCCGGCACGTCCACCTCGTGGTCGACCTGCACGCCGGCGCCGAGGTGGCAACGATCTGGACCAACGACCTGACCCACGACTACGTCCACGAGAACTCGGCCTACAGCACCTGAGGAGTACCTGCCCATGAGCAACATCCGGGGAGTCATCGACGCCGCCGCGCTGCGCGTCGCTGCCGGCAAGGCGCAGACGCTCGTCGAGGCGCTGCCCTGGCTGGAGCGCTTCCGGGGAGCCCTGGTCGTGGTCAAGTACGGCGGCAACGCGATGCTCGACGACGACCTCAAGCGGGCGTTCGCCCAGGACATCGCCTTCCTACGGTATGCCGGACTGCGCCCGGTCGTCGTCCACGGCGGGGGTCCGCAGATCGCCACCATGCTGACCCGGCTGGGGCTGCAGAGCGAGTTCCGCGGAGGCCTGCGGGTGACCACGCCCGAGGTGATGGAGGTCGTCCGGATGGTCCTCAGCGGGCAGGTCGGCCGTGAGCTGGTCGGACTGCTCAACCAGCACGGTCCCCTCGCGGTCGGCTTGTCCGGCGAGGACGCCGGCCTGCTCGGCGCCCGTAAACGCCAAGGCGTGGTCGATGGTGAGCCGGTCGACATCGGCCTGGTCGGCGACGTCGAGACGGTCAACCCGTCGGCGATCACCGACATCCTCGACGCCGGCCGGATCCCGGTCGTCTCGACCGTGGCACCCGACCTCGATGCCGAGGGTCAGATCCTCAATGTCAACGCCGACACGGCCGCGTCGGCGATCGCGGTGGCGCTCAAGGCCCACAAGCTCGTCGTGCTGACCGACGTGGAAGGCATCTACGCGAACTGGCCCGACCGCGACTCGTTGCTCTCCCAGCTGGTCCTGTCCGACGCGCGCCTGCTGCTGGAGACGGTCGACGCGGGAATGGTGCCCAAGCTGGAGGCGTGCATCCGGGCCGTGCGCGACGGTGTGCCCCAGGCCCACGTCATCGACGGCCGGCAGCCGCACTCGCTGCTGCTCGAGGTGTTCACCGACGAGGGGATCGGGACCATGGTGGTGCCGGACGACCCGGATCTGGTGCGGGCATGAGGCACGGTGACGAGCTGCTCGAGCGGTACCGCGCCGCGCTGATCCCGGTGTTCGGCGTGCCCCAGGTGGTCCTGTCCCACGGGCAGGGGTGCTACGTCGTCGACGTCGACGGCACGCGCTACCTCGACCTGCTCGGCGGGATCGCGGTCAACACGCTCGGCCACGGGCATCCGGCGTTGGTCGAGGCGATCACCAAGCAGGCCTCGCAGGTGATGCACATCTCGAACTTCTTCACCTCGCAGCCACAGGTCGAGCTCGCCGAGCAGCTCATCGAGATCTGCCGGGCACCCGCGGGCTCCGGGGTGTTCTTCGGCAACTCCGGTGCCGAGGCGATCGAGGCGGCGCTCAAGCTGACCCGCAGGACTGGTCGGAGCCGGATCATCGCCGCCGAGAACGCCTTCCACGGGCGGACCACCGGCGCGCTGGCGCTGACCTGGAAGCCCGCCTACCGGGCTCCGTTCGAACCGTTGATGCCCGGGGTGAGCCACGTCCCGTTCAACGACGTGGCGGCGCTCGAGCGGGCCGTCGCCGAAGCCGGCGACGACCTCGCCGCGGTCATCCTCGAGCCGATCCAGGGCGAGGCCGGCGTCATCGTCGCGGACCCGGCCTACCTGCGCGCGGCTCGCGAGCTGACCCGGGACGCCGGAGCGCTGCTGGTGCTCGACGAGATCCAGAGCGGCATGGGACGCACCGGGCGCTGGCTGGCCCACCAGCACGGCGACGTCGTGCCGGACGCGGTGACGCTGGCCAAGGGCCTGGCCGGAGGAGTGCCGATCGGGGCGATGGTGACCTACGGGCCGGAGGTCACCGGCCTGCTCTCCGCCGGGCAGCACGGCAGCACCTTCGGCGGCAACCCGTTGGCCTGCGCGGCGGGGCTGGCGACGATCCGCACCATCGACACGGACGGCCTGCTGGCCCAGGCGCAGGAGGTCGGCGCGGCACTGGTGCACGGCATCACCGAGCTGGACCACCCGCGGGTCGCCGGGGTCCGCGGCCGCGGCCTGCTGCTGGCGGTGGCCTTGACCGAACCGGTGGCCGGATCGGTGATGGGCCTGGCCCGCGAGGCAGGGTTCCTCGTGAACGCGGTGACCCCCGACGCGATCCGGCTCGCGCCGCCGCTGATCCTCGGGCACGCCGAGGTGCAGTCCTTCCTCACGGCGATGCCGGACCTGCTCGACCGGGCTGAGGTGGCGCGGTGACGGCGACCACGCGGACCGCGCGCCAGGCTCGGGTCGTCGACCTGCTGGGGCGGCACGACGTGCGCTCGCAGGGCGAGCTGCTCACCCTGCTGGCCCGGGACGGGATCGAGGTCACCCAGGCCACCCTGTCGCGCGACCTCGTCGAGGTCGGCGCGGTCAAGGTCCGGCGGGACCGGACCCTCGTGTATGCCGTGCCGGGCCGCAACGGCGAGCTGCCCTCCGCCGCGACGCACAGCGACCTGCCGGCTCGGTTGCGGCGCGCGTGCGAGGAGCTGCTGGTCAGCGCCCGATCCTCGGGCAACCAGGTGGTGGTCCGAACCCCTCCCGGGGCGGCCAACTACCTGGCCTCGTGCATCGACCAGTCCCACCTGGGTGACATCCTCGGAACGATCGCCGGGGATGACACGATCCTCATCATCACCACCACGGCGAGCACCGGACGCACCGTCGCCGCCCGGCTCATGGAGCTCACCGGCGGCCACGACTGACCGCAGCCCGATCCCGACCGACCGCCGCATCACCCGCCGCCCAACCCTCAGGAGCACCCCATATGCCAGATCAGCAGCAGCCGGTCCCGAGCCCGGCCGTGGACGGCGGCACGGTGAGCCTGTGGGGTGGCCGCTTCGCCGGCGCCCCGGCCGATGCCCTGGCTGCGCTGTCCAAGAGCACCCATTTCGACTGGCGACTGGCCCGGCACGACATCGCCGGGTCCCGCGCCCACGCGCGGGTGCTGCACGGCGCGGGACTGCTCGACGACGAGATGCTCGCCGGGATGCTCCGCGCGCTGGACCGGCTGGACGCCAGCGTCGCCGACGGCAGCTTCGTCCCGCGGCTGCAGGACGAAGACGTGCACACCGCCCTCGAACGCGGACTGATCGACCTGGCCGGGGCCGACCTCGGCGGGAGGCTGCGGGCGGGACGCTCGCGTAACGACCAGGTCGCGACCCTGCTGCGGATGTACCTGCGAGACGAGGCACGGGTCATCGCCGGGTTGGTGCTCAACCTCGTCGACGCGCTGGTCGGGCAGGCTGACGCGCATCTCGGGGTGGCCATGCCGGGGCGCACCCACCTGCAGCACGCACAGCCGGTGCTGCTCTCACACCATCTGCTCGCGCACGTGTGGCCGCTCCTGCGGGACGTGGACCGGCTGGCGGACTGGGACGCTCGGGTCGACGTCTCGCCGTACGGTTCCGGGGCCCTGGCCGGCAGCTCGCTCGGCCTGGACCCGGGCAAGGTGGCGCGGGAGCTGGGCTTCTCGCGCTCGGTCGACAACTCCATCGACGGGACCGCCAGCCGGGACTTCGCGGCCGAGTTCGCCTTCATCGCGGCGATGATCGCCGTCGACGTCTCACGCCTTGCCGAGGAGGTGGTGCTGTGGGCGACCAAGGAGTTCTCGTACGTCACCCTCGACGACGCGTACTCCACCGGATCGAGCATCATGCCGCAGAAGAAGAACCCGGACGTCGCCGAGCTGGCCCGGGGGAAGGCCGGCCGGCTCGTGGGCGACCTCGCCGGCCTGATGACCACGCTCAAGGCCCTGCCGCTGGCTTACAACCGGGACCTGCAGGAGGACAAGGAGCCGGTCTTCGACGCGGTCGACACCCTCGAGGTCCTGCTGCCGGCCTTCGCCGGGATGATCGCCACGTTGACCTTCAACACCGACCGGCTGGAGAGCCTGGCTCCACAGGGCTTCGCGCTCGCCACCGACATCGCGGAGTGGCTGGTGCGCCAGGGGGTGCCGTTCCGGGTCGCGCACGACGTGGCGGGGTCCTGCGTCCGGCGGTGCGAGGAGCGCGGGATCGAGCTGTGGGACCTGTCCGACGAGGACCTCGCCGACATCAGCGAGCACCTGCACTCCGGGGTTCGCGACGTGCTCTCGGTGCAGGGGTCGCTGGCCTCGCGCGACGCCCGTGGCGGTACCGCACCGGACCGGGTCCGCGAACAGCTCGCCCTGGCCCGCGAGCGCGCTTCGGCAGCCCGCTCCTTCGGCTCGGCCGCCGGCTGAGCCGTGGCACGCCGGCTGGGTCGGGCCTTCTTCGCGCGCGACGTGCTCACCGTGGCTCCCGACCTGCTCGGGTGCACGGTCAGCCACGCCGGGGTGACGGTCCGGATCACCGAGACCGAGGCGTATGCCGGCTACCTCAAGGACCCGGGCTCGCACGCCTTCGGCGGACAGACGCCGCGCAACGCGCCGATGTTCGGGGGACCGGGGTTCACCTACGTCTACTTCACCTACGGCATGCACTGGATGCTCTGCCTCGTCACCGGTCCCGCAGGGCTGCCCCAGGCGGTCCTGGTCCGGGCCGGCGAGGTGGTCGCCGGGCACGAGCTCGCGGCCGAGCGGCGGGCCGGGGTGGTCGAACGGGACTGGTGCCGGGGCCCGGCCCGGCTGGCCAGGACGCTGGCCGTCGACGGACGGCACACCGGCCTCGACTTCTGCGCGCCCCCCTCCGTGGTCGGCTCCGCGGGGACGATCGGGCTCGAGCTGCGCGGACGGGCGGTCACCGTGGATCCGGCGCTGATCCGCACCGGGCCCCGGGTCGGCGTCAGCGGCCCGGGAGGAGACGGCACGGCATACCCGTGGCGCTTCTTCCTCGACGGGGAGCCGTCGGTGTCGGCGTACCGCCCGGCGAAACCACGTGTCCGTCGGAGCGCGCGATAGGGCAGGCTAGCGTCCGGACGGCGTGCGCCGTCCCTGACGACGAAGGAGACCGACGACGTGACTGAGATCCTCGACGAGCTGCAGTGGCGGGGACTGGTGGCCCAGACCACCGATGAGTCCGCCCTGCGTCAGGCACTCGCCGACGGGCCGATCACGCTCTACTGCGGCTTCGACCCGTCGGCGGCGTCGCTGCACATGGGCAACCTCGTCCAGCTGATCGTGCTGCGGCATCTCCAGCGCGCGGGCCATCGGGTGATCTGCCTCGTCGGCGGATCGACCGGGTTGATCGGCGACCCCAAGCCCACCTCGGAACGGGTCCTCAAGACCAGGGAGCAGACCGCCGAATGGGTGGCCGGAATCGCGGAGCAGGTTCGCCCGTTCCTCGACTTCTCGGGGGAGAACCCCGCGATCCTGGTCAACAACCTCGACTGGACCGCGCCGATGTCGGCCCTGGACTTCCTGCGTGACATCGGCAAGCACTTCCGGGTCAACCAGATGATCCGCAAGGACGCCGTCGCGGCGCGGCTGGAGAGCCAGGAGGGGATCTCCTACACGGAGTTCAGCTACCAGCTCCTCCAGGGCCTGGACTACCTCCACCTGTTCCGCGAGTACGGGTGCACCCTGCAGACCGGCGGCCAGGACCAGTGGGGCAACCTCACCGCCGGCACCGACCTCATCCACAAGGTGGAGGGGGCCTCGGTGCACCTGCTCACCACCCCCATCGTCACCGATGCCGCAGGACAGAAGTTCGGCAAGAGCGAGGGCAATGCCCTCTGGCTCAACCCGCAGCTGATGAGCCCCTACGCCTTCTACCAGTGGTGGGTCAACGTCGAGGACGCGTCCGTGCTCGCGATGCTGAAGATCTTCACCGACCGGGATCGCCCGGAGCTGGAGCGGCTCGAACGGTCCCTGGCCGAGAAGCCGTTCCTGCGCGAGGCGCAACGGGCTCTCGCGCACGACGTCACCACCCTGGTGCACGGAGCCGACGCGACGGCGGCCGTTCAGGCCGCGTCGGAGGCGCTGTTCGGCAAGGGAGACGTCACCGCGCTCGACCCAGGCACCCTCGATGACGCGACCGGGGAGCTGCCGGGGGCGGACGTCGCGGTGGGCACCTCGGTCGTCGATGCGCTCGTCGCCGTCGGACTGGTCGACTCCCGCAACGCCGCCCGGCGGGCGATCGGTGACGGGGGAGCCTCGGTCAACAACGTCAAGGTGACCGATCCGGAGCAGGTCCTCGGCTCCAGCGACTTCCTGCACGGTCGGGTTGCGTTGCTCCGCAGAGGTCGAAAGAGCCTGGCCGCAGCGCGGCTACGGTGACGGGTTCGCCTGTGTCCCAACGAATATGACCGAGGGAACGGCTCGGTCATCGTCGCCGACGACCCCCGATTTGTGTTTCCGGTGGGACTGCCTCTACAGTTCTCGACGTCAGCCCGAAAGGGAGGAACGGACACCACGGGGTGCGTGCGCAAGCACCACCCGATGCAGGCCGGTCCCACGAGCTGAACCCTTCTGAATCTCGCCTTCGCGTCGAGTCCGGATCCGCCTCACCGGGCGGTCGGGACCGGGACGAAAGCCTGATACAGTGGGACTCCCGCCGAGAGCCAAGTGCGCTCGAGTCCGGCCGCTCCAAGAGCGGATCACGGATTTGACGCCCAAGAAGCAGACGGGTAAATTTGAAGGGTTGCCCCAAAGCAGAGTCCACTGGACGACGCTGAGGTGCGCGTCCGAACCTTGAGAACTCAACAGCGTGCCAAAAATCGATGCCAATTAACCTCGTCTCGAGGTGGCGGCGAGACCGGTCATCACGACCGGAGGAGCAGTCACTCTTGATTCGAAAATCCTTTGGTTGACAATGAACAAACACAGGACGGGCTTCCCGTCCTGGCTAGTTGTTCTTGCTCAGCCAGGAATTACAACCCTCTTGAGGGAATAGATTTTCACGGTCCTCGGACTGTGGAGCTAAACATCAACGGAGAGTTTGATCCTGGCTCAGGACGAACGCTGGCGGCGTGCTTAACACATGCAAGTCGAACGGTGACACTCGGAGCTTGCTCTGAGTTGATCAGTGGCGAACGGGTGAGTAACACGTGAGTAACCTGCCCCAGACTCTGGGATAACCCCGGGAAACCGGAGCTAATACCGGATATGACACGGAGAGGCATCTCTACCGTGTGGAAAGTTTTTCGGTCTGGGATGGACTCGCGGCCTATCAGCTTGTTGGTGAGGTAATGGCTCACCAAGGCGACGACGGGTAGCCGGCCTGAGAGGGCGATCGGCCACACTGGGACTGAGACACGGCCCAGACTCCTACGGGAGGCAGCAGTGGGGAATATTGCACAATGGGCGCAAGCCTGATGCAGCGACGCCGCGTGAGGGATGAAGGCCTTCGGGTTGTAAACCTCTTTCAGCAGGGAAGAAGCGAAAGTGACGGTACCTGCAGAAGAAGCACCGGCTAACTACGTGCCAGCAGCCGCGGTAATACGTAGGGTGCGAGCGTTGTCCGGAATTATTGGGCGTAAAGAGCTTGTAGGCGGTTTGTCGCGTCTGCTGTGAAATTTCGGGGCTCAACCCCGAACTTGCAGTGGGTACGGGCAGACTAGAGTGTGGTAGGGGAGACTGGAATTCCTGGTGTAGCGGTGAAATGCGCAGATATCAGGAGGAACACCGATGGCGAAGGCAGGTCTCTGGGCCATTACTGACGCTGAGAAGCGAAAGCATGGGGAGCGAACAGGATTAGATACCCTGGTAGTCCATGCCGTAAACGTTGGGAACTAGGTGTGGGTCTCATTCCACGAGATCCGTGCCGCAGCTAACGCATTAAGTTCCCCGCCTGGGGAGTACGGCCGCAAGGCTAAAACTCAAAGGAATTGACGGGGGCCCGCACAAGCGGCGGAGCATGCGGATTAATTCGATGCAACGCGAAGAACCTTACCAAGGCTTGACATATACCGGAAACATCCAGAGATGGGTGCCCCGCAAGGTCGGTATACAGGTGGTGCATGGTTGTCGTCAGCTCGTGTCGTGAGATGTTGGGTTAAGTCCCGCAACGAGCGCAACCCTCGTTCTATGTTGCCAGCGCGTAATGGCGGGGACTCATAGGAGACTGCCGGGGTCAACTCGGAGGAAGGTGGGGATGACGTCAAATCATCATGCCCCTTATGTCTTGGGCTTCACGCATGCTACAATGGCCGGTACAAAGGGCTGCGATACCGCAAGGTGGAGCGAATCCCAAAAAACCGGTCTCAGTTCGGATTGGGGTCTGCAACTCGACCCCATGAAGTCGGAGTCGCTAGTAATCGCAGATCAGCAACGCTGCGGTGAATACGTTCCCGGGCCTTGTACACACCGCCCGTCAAGTCACGAAAGTCGGTAACACCCGAAGCCGGTGGCCCAACCTTAGGGAGGGAGCCGTCGAAGGTGGGACTGGCGATTGGGACTAAGTCGTAACAAGGTAGCCGTACCGGAAGGTGCGGCTGGATCACCTCCTTTCTAAGGAGCACTGGCCGCGCAAGCGGTCCAGAGCCTGGTCATGGACGTACGCTTCATGACAGGTGCTCAAGGGTGGAACATCGATTATTTGGCGCTGACACTGGTCAGCTGCAAGTACAGATCTCCTCGGAGATTGTGGAAAGCAGCCGGCAGGTGGCAGCGCCTGGCACGTTGTTGGGTCCTGAAGGCTCGGGCATTGCGCCCCCTTCTGGACTGGGTAACCGGTCAGGACCTCACCATTGGACGAACCACCGCACTTGCGGCAGGCGCCATTGTCGGTGAGGTACCGCCCGTACTTTGAGAACTACACAGTGGACGCGAGCATCTTTGTATGTAGCCAAGTTTTTAAGGGCACACGGTGGATGCCTTGGCACCAGGAACCGAAGAAGGACGTAGGAATCTGCGATAAGCCTCGGGGAGTCGATAACCAGACTGTGATCCGAGGATTTCCGAATGGGGAAACCCGGCTGGAGGCAAGTCCAGTCACTCTCGCCTGAACACATAGGGCGAGTAGAGGGAACGTGGGGAAGTGAAACATCTCAGTACCCACAGGAAGAGAAAGCAACCGCGATTCCGTTAGTAGTGGCGAGCGAAAGCGGATGAGGCTAAACCGATCATGTGTGATAGCTGTCAGGCGTTGCATGGTCGGGGTCGTGGGACTTTTCAGTCAGTGCTGACAAGCTGGCATGGAGTCAAAAATTCGCGTTATAGTCGAAGGGCATTGAAAGGCCCGGCACAGAGGGTGCGACCCCCGTAGACGAAATGACGCGAACTCCAGAGAAGTATCCCAAGTAGCACGGGGCCCGAGAAATCCCGTGTGAATCTGGCGGGACCACCCGCTAAGCCTAAATATTCCCTGGTGACCGATAGCGGACAAGTACCGTGAGGGAAAGGTGAAAAGTACCCCGGGAGGGGAGTGAAATAGATCCTGAAACCGTGTGCCTACAATCCGTTGGAGCCTCCTTGTGGGGTGACAGCGTGCCTTTTGAAGAATGAGCCTGCGAGTTAGTGCTCAGTGGCGAGGTTAACCCGTGTGGGGAAGCCGTAGCGAAAGCGAGTCCGAATAGGGCGAATGAGTCGCTGGGTCTAGACCCGAAGCGGAGTGATCTACCCATGGCCAGGTTGAAGCGCAGGTAAGACTGCGTGGAGGACCGAACCCACTTAGGTTGAAAACTGAGGGGATGAGCTGTGGGTAGGGGTGAAAGGCCAATCAAACTCCGTGATAGCTGGTTCTCCCCGAAATGCATTTAGGTGCAGCGTCACGTGTTTCTTACCGGAGGTAGAGCTACTGGATAGCTGATGGGCCTCACCAGGTTACTGACGTTAGCCAAACTCCGAATGCCGGTAAGTGAGAGCGTGGCAGTGAGACTGCGGGGGATAAGCTCCGTAGTCGAGAGGGAAACAGCCCAGACCACCATCTAAGGTCCCTAAGCGTGTGCTAAGTGGGAAAGGATGTGGAGTTGCATTGACAACCAGGAGGTTGGCTTAGAAGCAGCCACCCTTTAAAGAGTGCGTAATAGCTCACTGGTCAAGTGATTCCGCGCCGACAATGTAGCGGGGCTCAAGCACACCACCGAAGCTGTGGCATTGACACTTTGCCCGGCCGTATTTCCTGCGGGTTTACGGTCCAAGCGTGTTGATGGGTAGGGGAGCGTCGTGTGGCCAGGGAAGCGGCGGAGTGATCCAGCCGTGGAGGCCACACGAGTGAGAATGCAGGCATGAGTAGCGAATGACGGGCGAGAAACCCGTCCGCCGAATAACCAAGGGTTCCAGGGTCAAGCTAATCTGCCCTGGGTAAGTCGGGACCTAAGGCGAGGCCGACAGGCGTAGTCGATGGACATCCGGTTGATATTCCGGAACCGGCGAAGAACCGCCCATACCGAACCTAGTGATGCTAAGTGCCTGAAACTCGGTGACGTCTTCGGACAGATCCGAGCGGAGCGCACGACCCGAACTTGTAGTAGGTAAGCAATGGAGAGACGCAGGAAGGTAGCCTCCGCGTGGCGATGGTAGTCCACGTCCAAGGGTGTAGGGCGAGATATAGGCAAATCCGTATCTCACATAGCCTGAGACCTGATAGTGACCGCGTAAGCGGGAAGTAGGGTGATCCTATGCTGCCTAGAAAATCTTCTAGCGAGGTTCGAGCCGCCCGTACCCCAAACCGACTCAGGTGGTTAGGTAGAGAATACCAAGGCGATCGAGTGAATCATGGTTAAGGAATTCGGCAAAATACCCCCGTAACTTCGGGAGAAGGGGGGCCCAGAGGGTGAAGGAATTTACTTCCTAGCCTGAACGGCCGCAGAGACCAGGGAGAAGCGACTGTTTACTAAAAACACAGGTCCGTGCGAAGTCGCAAGACGATGTATACGGACTGACGCCTGCCCGGTGCTGGAACGTTAAGGGGACCGGTTAGCCTCACGGCGAAGCTGAGAACTTAAGCGCCAGTAAACGGCGGTGGTAACTATAACCATCCTAAGGTAGCGAAATTCCTTGTCGGGTAAGTTCCGACCTGCACGAATGGCGTAACGACTTCTCCACTGTCTCAACCATGAACTCGGCGAAATTGCACTACGAGTAAAGATGCTCGTTACGCGCAGCAGGACGGAAAGACCCCGGGACCTTTACTACAGCTTGGTATTGGTGTTCGGTACGGCTTGTGTAGGATAGGTGGGAGACTTTGAAGCATGCACGCCAGTGCGTGTGGAGTCAACGTTGAAATACCACTCTGGTCGTTCTGGATATCTAACCTCGGTCCGTGATCCGGATCAGGGACAGTGCCTGGTGGGTAGTTTAACTGGGGCGGTTGCCTCCTAAAAGGTAACGGAGGCGCCCAAAGGTTCCCTCAGCCTGGTTGGTAATCAGGTTTCGAGTGTAAGTGCACAAGGGAGCTTGACTGTGAGACAGACATGTCGAGCAGGGACGAAAGTCGGGACTAGTGATCCGGCGGTGGCTTGTGGAAGCGCCGTCGCTCAACGGATAAAAGGTACCCCGGGGATAACAGGCTGATCTTGCCCAAGAGTCCATATCGACGGCATGGTTTGGCACCTCGATGTCGGCTCGTCGCATCCTGGGGCTGGAGTAGGTCCCAAGGGTTGGGCTGTTCGCCCATTAAAGCGGTACGCGAGCTGGGTTTAGAACGTCGTGAGACAGTTCGGTCCCTATCCGCTGTGCGCGTAGGAAACTTGAGAAAGGCTGTCCCTAGTACGAGAGGACCGGGATGGACGAACCTCTGGTGTGTCAGTTGTTCTGCCAAGAGCACCGCTGATTAGCTACGTTCGGAAGTGATAACCGCTGAAAGCATCTAAGCGGGAAGCACGTTTCAAGATGAGGTTTCCATGGGGTTTACCCCGAGAGGCTCCCAGCTAGACTACTGGGTTGATAGGCCGGATGTGGAAGTGCAGTAATGCATGAAGCTGACCGGTACTAATAAGCCGATAACTTGATTACATCATTCTTTATAGAGAAGATGCTTCGCGTCCACTGTGCAGTTCCCGAGATACGGTCGGGAAATCGATTGACATCTCCATAGAGTTTCGGCTGTCATAGCGAAGGGGAAACGCCCGGCTCCATTCCGAACCCGGAAGCTAAGCCCTTCAGCGCCGATGGTACTGCACTGGTTACGGTGTGGGAGAGTAGGACGCAGCCGGACATACTTTCGAAGCGCCTCGCCTGGAGACATCCGGGCGAGGCGCTTTCGTATGCCCGAATCGACGTCGCACCGGGTGTCCGGTCGGACGCGCCGGACACCTAGACTTGCCGGACCAACTGGAAATGGAGTGGCCGAGATGACGCCCCGAGAGAACTCGTCAGCAGGAGACCGACCAGATCGTGGCGGGCCCCGGCGGTCGGACCGGCCCCAACGCCAGGGCGGCGGCCCGACCGGACGGCCGGCTTCCACGACCGGACGCGGCGGGCCGGCCCAGGGTCAGGGCTCTGGCCGGTCTCACGCCCCGCGCGCCGGTGAGGGACGCGAGGAGCGCGGCGGCACCCGGCTGACGCCCAAGACCCCCCGGTTGCCGGAACCGGCGATCGCCGACGGGATCACCGGCAAGGAGCTCGACCGATCGGTGTGGACCCAGCTGCGGACCCTCAGCAAGGAGAACGCGCAGGGCGTGGCCCAGCACCTGGTCATGGTGGCCGCCCTGCTCGACGATGACATCGACGCGGCTGAGGCACACGCGGAGACGGCTGTCCGCCGCGCCGGCCGGGTCCCTGCAGCTCGTGAGGCCCTCGGGCTGGTCGCCTACCGCAAGGGCGAGTGGGCGCGGGCGCTCGGCGAGTTCCGGACGGTGCGGCGCCTGTCGGGGTCCTCCCACCTGCTGCCACTGATGGTCGACTGTGAGCGCGGTCTGGGTCGGTTGGATCGGGCACTGGACCTCGCGGGGTCCCCCGAGGCCAAGACGCTGGCCCGCGACGAGCGCGTGGAGCTGGCCATCGTGGTCTCCGGGATCCGCCGCGACCTCGGCCAGACGGATGCCGCGGCCGCGGGCCTGGACATCCCCGAGCTGAAGTCCACCGGGAGGAAGCCCTGGAGCGCCCGGCTCTTCTATGCCTATGCCGAGGCGCTGCTGGCCCTCGGCGAGACCGAGGCGGCGCGCGAGTGGTTCGCCCACACCGTCGATGCGGATGACGCTCTCGACACCGACGCCGCCGAGCGTCTTGACGAGCTCGACGGGGTCGCTCAGCTCGACCTGCTCGAGGACGATGAGAGCCCGCAGGACGGGTCGGGTTCGCAGCGGTCGGACTGAGCGCGATGCCCCGCCTGATCGACGAGTACCGGGGGGTGGTGTGTGACCTCGACGGCGTGGTCTACCGGGGTGCCGACGCGGTCGGGCATGCGGTCGAGGTCCTGGACCTGCTGCGCCAGGAAGGGGTCGGTCTCGTGTTCGCGACGAACAACGCCTCGAGGCCCCCGGCCGATGTGGCGCGCCAGCTCGAGGACCTCGGACTGACGGTCGAGACGGGAGGCGTCGTCACCAGCGCCCAGGCCGGTGCCAGCCGGCTCGCGGCTGAGCTCCAGCCCGGCTCTGCGGTCCTGGCCGTCGGCGGGCTCGGCGTGGCCGAGGCGCTCACCGCCGTAGGACTCGCTCCGAGCCGCACCGCGGTCGGTGCGCGGGCGGTCCTGCAGGGATACGGTCCGGACGTCACCGCATCGGATCTCGCCGAGGCCAGCTATGCCGTCGCAGCCGGCGCGACCTGGGTCGCGACCAACCGGGACCCGACGTTGCCCACCGAGTATGGCGTCGCGCCGGGAAACGGTGCGCTCGTCGATGCCGTCGCCCAGGCCACGGGGCTGCAGCCGGTGGTGGTCGGCAAGCCCCAGGCCCCGTTGTACGAGCTGTCCCTGGTTCGACTGGGCCTGCGGGCGAGTGAGACTCTCGCCGTTGGTGATCGGCTGGACACCGACATCGCAGGAGCTCGCGCCGCGGGGCTCGACTCGCTGTGGGTGTTGACGGGGGTGGAGGATCTCACGTCGCTCGTCAGCGCGCCTCACCACGTCGCACCGTCC
Organism: uncultured Actinomycetota bacterium; assembly: GCA_963845815.1. Classification (GTDB taxonomy): domain Bacteria; phylum Actinomycetota; class Actinomycetes; order Actinomycetales; family Dermatophilaceae; genus Lapillicoccus. The sequence goes on along the minus strand of CAWJTD010000001.1, from coordinate 2,748,273 downwards.
TTCGTCGCGCTCGACCTGAGGGCACTGACGCGACCTGCGGCACGCGTCCATCGCGCGGACGGGTGGTGGGTGTGTGACGACGCGCGACTGCGAGTCGACCTGCATGCTCAACGCGATGAGGTGTCGGTTCGGGGCGTCGCGCCAGGGGGAACCGACTCGTGGATGACGCGAAACGCCTTGTTGTCAGCAGGGTTTCACGCGTTGCTCGAAGCTCGGAGTCAGCCAGACGTCACGTTCGGTCAACTGACGCGGGCGGCGGTGGAGGTGACCCGACTCGTGTTTTGATGCCGTACTTCGGCGTTCACGCAGTAGCGTGGGCTCCGACAGCGCGACAAGGGAGATCACCATGGCGTTCGATGCGGTACGGGGCTACCTCCATTTGGCCTCCGGGGTCACCGAGGTGTCGCGTGCGAAGGCCACCGAGCTGGCGAGCTCGGTGCTGGCCATTCCCGGTGCGTTGTCCTCCGGGTCGGTCGCGACCCAGGCCGCTGAGCTGGCCGACGAGCTGCTCTCGGCGGCTGCAGCGAACCGCGCCAGCATCGTGGCGATGGTGCGCGCGGAAGTCGAGAGCGCCGTCGCCCGGGCCGGACTCGTCTCGGCCGCCGATCTGGACCGGGCCCGCGCCGCGTTGGTGAAGATCTCCGCGGATCTCGAGGAGCTTCGCGAGCAGGTGCTCGGGTCGCCGACGGTCAAGACGGTCACCGCCTCGGGCGTCGCCGCGATCGCGGCCCTCACGGGGCAGAGTCTCCGGCAAACCTCGCACGACCTCGGAACCGATGGTTTCGCGGTAGTTCAGACGGACTTCCACCAGGAAGATCCGGCCTCTTCAGTGATCACCAGAAATGAGGATTTGATGGCGACGAAGAAGACTGCTGCCAAGAAGTCGACGGCGAAGAAGGCTGCGCCGGCGAAGAAGACCGCTGCGAAGAAGTCCACGGCCAAGAAGGCCGCGCCGGCGAAGAAGACCGCTGCGAAGAAGTCCACCGCCAAGAAGTCGGTCGCGAAGAAGGCCGCGCCGGCGAAGAAGGCGGCCACCAAGAAGACGAGCACCGCCAAGAAGACGACCGCGAAGAAGTCCACGGCCAAGAAGTCGGTCGCGAAGAAGGCTGCGCCGGCGAAGAAGGCAGCCGCCAAGAAGACGACCGCTGCCAAGAAGTCGACGGCCAAGAAGACGACGGCTGCCAAGAAGACGGTCGCGAAGAAGGCCGCGCCGGCGAAGAAGGCGACTGCCAAGAAGACCGCGAAGAAGTCGACAGCCAAGAAGACCGCCGCCAAGAAGTAGAGGCTGATGACCGACGAACTCAGGGGTGCCGCCGACGACACGGCCGGCGCCGGGTCCGCCGTCCCCGAGCAGGACGGCGTCGACGGAGCCGAGACCGGCCCCGTCGACGCCGTTCCGCAGGGCAACGAGCCCGGGGTGGACCCCACCGACGACCAGGCCGAGGACGGACTGTTCCCCGCTCCGGTGCTTCCTGCTCCACAGACGGGCGACGAGCTGATCGACGAAGCCCTGAACGAGCTGCAGGACAGCGCCTCGACGGGGTCCCTTGACGACCAGCTCGAGGCAGGGGAGACGGTGCACCGCACCTTGCGCGACCGTTTATCCGATCTCGGCGGCGAATGACGTTCGGTGACTGACCCCGACGGGTCGCCACCACCCTCGCAGGCACGGCTCGACCTCGAGCTCGTCCGGCGTGGCCTGGCCCGGTCCCGCGGGCAAGCTCGCAGCCTCATCCTCGGGGGCTCCGTCGTGGTCGACGAGGTCGTGCAGGCCAAGCCGAGCCACTCCGTCAGCCAGGGTTCGGTGATCGCCGTGAACGCCCCGCCCGAGCTGTGGGTGGGGCGGGCGGCGTACAAGCTGCTCGGGGCGCTCGAGGCGTTCCAGCCCGAGGGCCTGCGGGTAGCGGGCCGCCGCTGTCTCGACGTCGGTGCCAGCACCGGCGGTTTCACCCAGGTCCTACTCGAGGCGGGCGCGGCGCACGTCACCGCCCTCGACGTCGGTCACGGACAGCTCGTCGCTCTCGTCGCCGGCGACCCCCGGGTGCAGGAGCGCTCCGGCGTCAACATCCGCCACCTCACCGTCGGGGACCTCGGTGAGCCCTTCGACCTGGTCGTCGCCGACCTCAGCTTCATCTCCCTGCGGCTCACCCTGGGGCCGATGGCGACCCACCTGCGCCCCGACGGGGATCTCGTCGTGCTCCTCAAGCCCCAGTTCGAGGTCGGCCGGGACCGGATCGGCCGAACTGGTGTCGTCACCTCGTGGGTGGAGCACTCGCGGGTGCTCCACGATGTCACCGGTGAGGCCGCCCGGCTGGGCCTCGGGGTGCTCGGTCTCGTCCCCAGCCCCATCCGGGGCAGCGACGGCAACAGCGAGTACCTACTCTGGATGACACCCCGCCCCGGCGAGGGACTTGACCAGGGCGCCGTCGCGGCGCTCATCGACCAGGCGAAAGGACGACCGTGACCCGCCGCATCCTTCTCGTCGCCCACCCCCGTCGACCCGAGGTCGTCGAGATCGCCCGGGCCGTCGTCGCCCGGCTGGCTGCGGCCGGAGTCGAGGTCGCCCTCGCTCCGGAGGAGGCGCGCGCCTTCTCCGGCACCGACATCGGACCGGTGATCGCGGCAAGCCCGGACCATCCGGCCGAAGGCTGCGAGCTGGTCTGTGTGCTCGGTGGGGACGGGACGATCCTGCGCGGAGCGGAACACTCCCGGGGCACGCCCGCGCCCCTGCTCGGGGTGAACCTGGGGCATGTCGGCTTCCTGGCCGAGGCGGAGCGCGAGAACGTCGCCGCGACGGTCGACCACATCGTCAGCAAGAGCTACCACGTGGAGGAGCGGATGACCCTCGACGTGGCAGTCCACCACGAAGGCCGGCAGATCGCCTCGTCCTGGGCACTGAACGAAGTCAGCGCCGAGAAGGGCGCGCGGGAGCGGATGATCGAGCTGACCGTGGAGATCGACGGTCGGCCCCTGTCGACGTGGGGATGCGACGGAGTGCTCGTCGCGACGCCCACGGGGTCGACGGCCTACGCGTTCTCGGCGGGCGGGCCGGTGATGTGGCCGGACGTCGAGGCGATCCTCGTCGTGCCGAACTCCGCCCATGCGCTCTTCGCGCGCCCGGTCGTGGTGGGCCCCCGCTCACGGTTGGCCGTCGAGGTCACTCCCACGGGCCAGGGCGACGGGGTGATGTGGTGCGACGGACGCCGACAGGTCGACCTGCCGCGTGGCGCGCGCATCGACGTCTGCCGCAGTGAGACGCCGGTGCGGCTGGCCCGGCTGAGCACCTCGCCGTTCACCGACCGGCTGGTGGCGAAGTTCGACCTGTCGGTCTCCGGGTGGCGGGGCAACGGTCGCGCTCGGTGACGGCAGCGGCCCGTAGGGTGTGACCCGTGTTCCAGGAGATCCGGATCAAGGGTGTCGGTGTCATCGACGACGCCGTTCTCGAGCTGAGCCCGGGACTGAACGTGGTGACCGGCGAGACCGGTGCCGGCAAGACCATGGTCGTCTCCGGGCTGGGGCTGCTCCTCGGGGCCCGGGCCGACTCCGGGCTGGTACGTGCGGGGGTCGACGTGGCTCTCGTCGAGGGCATCGTCGCCCTGCCGCCGGGTCATCCGGCGATGTCACGCGCTGCGGACGCGGGCGCGGACGTGCAGGACGACCTCGTGCTGGCCCGGACGGTGAGCCGCGAGGGTCGCTCCCGGGCCCACGTCGGCGGGCGCAGCGTCCCGGTCGGGCTGCTCTCCGAGCTGGGAGAGCTGTTGGTGGCGGTCCACGGGCAGGCCGACCAGTGGCGGCTGCGTCAGGGCGACCAGCACCGGGAGGTGCTCGACAGCTTCGGCGGAGCTCAGGTCGCCGAGGCGCTGACGGCATACCAGGCGACCTACGACGAGCTGACCGCCGCCACTCGGGAGCGCGACCGGTTGAGCACGCTCAGCCGCGAGCGGGCCCGGGAGATCGAGATCCTCACCGTGGGGCTGGAGCAGATCGAGGCCGTCGATCCGCAACCAGCGGAGGATGCCGCGCTGCGGGCCGAGGACGAGCGGTTGGGCCACGCCGATGGCCTTCGACTGGCCGCGGAACAGGCGCACGCAGCGCTGGCCGGGGACGACGCGACGGCGAGCGAGCCGGGAACCACGGTCATCGACGGTCTCACCCAGGTGCGGTCCGCGCTTGCCCCGATGGTGGAGCACGACGAGCAGCTGAACGACCTGGACCAGCGGGCGGCGGAGCTGTCCTACCTCGCCGCCGATCTCGCCGCCGAGCTCGCCTCCTACGTCTCCGGCGCTGAGGCCGACCCGACCCGCCTCGCGGTGGTGCAGCAACGACGGGCTGACCTCGGCGTGCTGACCCGCAAGTACGGCGACACCGTCGACGACGTGCTCGTCTGGGCGAAGGAGGCGGCGCAGACCCTCACCGAGCTGCTCGGCGCCGACGACAAGGTCGCCGAGCTCGAGCAGCAGACCGCCCGGCTGCGGACCGTCCTCGGCAGCCAGGCGCAGGCGTTGCGGGACGCTCGCCGGCACGCCGCAGCCGACTTCGGCGAACGGGTGAGCGCCGAGCTGGCTCACCTGGCCATGGGCAAGGCTCAGGTCGAGATGTCCTTGGCGTCCCGACCCGACCCGGACGGACTGGTGGTGGACGGCGAGCCGGTGAGGTTCGCCCGCCACGGAGTCGACGACGTCGAGATCCTGCTCGCAGCCAACCCCGGCACCCCGCCACGGAGCGTGGCCAAGGCCGCCTCCGGAGGGGAGCTCTCTCGGGTGATGCTGGCCCTGGAGGTGGTCAGTGGAGCATCCGGCGCCGGGGCCGTGCCCACGTTCGTGTTCGACGAGGTCGATGCCGGAGTCGGCGGCCGGGCGGCTCTGGACGTCGGAGCCCGGCTCGCGGCCCTGGCGCAGAGCTCGCAGGTCATCGTGGTGACCCACCTGGCCCAGGTTGCCGCGTTCGCCGACCGTCACCTCATCGTGCACAAGGAGGACGACGGCAGCGTCACCTCGAGCAGCGTGACCCGCGTGGCGGGTGACGACCGGCTGGGGGAGCTGTCCCGGATGATGGGTGGGGACCCCGGTTCGGCCGCCGGGCTCGAGCATGCCCGCGAGCTCCTCGCCCAGGCCTCGACCATGGCGGCGGAGGCTCCGGGCACCGCGGGTTCGAGCCGGGGCCGCCCACCCAGGCCGGCCAGGCTGCCCGGCGCTGAGTGAGCTGTGTCGAAGCCCGCCGCAGACCCTGACCAGGTGCGTGGATGCGGATGAGGTGTCGCGACTTCGTGACGACGGCCGGCCGGTCCGACGTGGAAGGATGGACGACGATGCCGTTGTCGCTGCGCCGCCGAGCCCCGGAGCCCGAGCCCCATGAGGTGTGGGGACCGGTGCGCGTCGATGCCCGAACCAAGAACCTGACCAAGCGACTGAGACCCGGCGACATCGCCGTGATCGACCACCGCGACATCGACCGGGTCAGCGCGGAGGCGCTCGTCGCCCTCAGGCCCACCGCCGTGGTCAATGCCGCGAAGTCCATTTCCGGCCGATACCCCAACCTCGGACCGCAGATCCTCCTGGCGGCGGGAGTCCCGCTGCTCGACGACGTCGGTTCCGCGGTGATGAGGGCGGTCAAGGAGGGAGTCGGCGCGCACATCGAGAACGGCGCCCTGCACGTCGGGGACACAGTTGTCGCCTCGGGCACGCTGCTCACCCAGGAGTCGGTGCGCGAGGCGATGGATGCGGCCCGGGCCGGGCTCGCGGTCCAGCTCGAGGCGTTCGCGGGCAACACGATGGAGTACCTCCGCCGCGAGCGTGAGCTGTTGTTCGACGGGGTCGGGGTGCCGGACATCACGACGGACCTCGACGGTCGTCATGCCCTGATCGTGGTCCGCGGCTACCACTACCTGGAGGACCTGCAGACGCTGCGTTCGTACATCCGCGAGTACCGCCCGGTGCTCATCGGGGTCGACGGCGGCGGGGACGCCCTGGTGGAGGCTGGGCACCGACCGCACCTCATCGTCGGGGACATGGACTCGGTCTCCGACTCGACGTTGCGCTGCGGTGCGGAGATCGTCGTGCACGCCTACCGGGACGGACGCGCACCGGGACTGGACCGGGTCCGGGCGCTCGGCATCGAACCGGTGGTGTTCCCGGCGACGGGAACGAGCGAGGACGTGGCGATGCTCCTGGCAGATGACAAGGGGGCCACCCTGATCGTCGCCGTCGGGACCCATGCCACCCTCATCGAGTTCCTCGACAAGGGCAGGTCGGGCATGGCCAGCACCTTCCTGACCCGGCTGCGGGTCGGAGGGAAGCTCGTCGACGCCAAGGGCGTCAGCCGGCTCTACCGGGCCCGGATCTCGACCCGCTCGCTGATCGGGATGCTCGTCGTGGGACTGTTTGCCCTGTTCGTCGCACTGGCCTCGACGCCGGCGGGCACTACCCTGCTCCAGGTGGTGGGTGCGCGTTGGGATGACGTCTGGTCCCGGATCGTTGGGCTGTTCACGTGATTGACTTCCGCTTCCACCTCGTGTCGATCGTGTCGATCTTCCTCGCCCTCGCGGTCGGCATCGTGCTCGGCGCCGGGCCTCTTCAGGGCAGCATCGGGACCCAGCTGAGCGACCAGGTCAGTGCCCTGCGCCAAGACAAGGACGCCCTGCGCAGCCAGCTCGACGATGCCGAGAAGTCGGTCAAGGCTCAAGAGCAGTACGCCGCCGCGGTGGCTCCCGCCGCCCTGGCCGGGACGCTCGACGGCCGCTCCGTCGCGCTGGTCGTGACGCCCGACACCGCGGGGAAGTTCGCCCAGAACGTGCAGCTGGCCCTCACCCAGGCCGGAGCCCGCATCACCACCGTGCTCACCCTCCAGGACGACTACCGCGATCCCGGCAAGGAGGCCGTCCGGACCACTGCGGCGGAGGCGGCGGCGAACGCGCTGGGCATCGCCCCGGCCGAGGACACGAACGCGCTGCTCGGTGACATCCTCGCCAGGGTGCTGTTCCGCACGGCGGGAGTGGCGCCCAAACCACCGGACAACGGACAGTCGGCGCTGACGATCCTCAAGGACGCCCGACTGATCGACGTCACGCAGAGCACCCCAGAACGGGCCGAGCTCGGGGTGCTGCTCATCGGACCGATCTCCGGGACCAGCGGATCCGTGACCTCGCAGGTGACCACGCTGCTCGCCCTCGTGGCCACCCTCAGTGGGCAGTCCTCGGGACTCGTCGTCGCCACCGGAGCGCCGGCGGTCGCGGTCGGTCAGGAGGAGACCACCGATCTGGTCACGACGATCCGGAAGAACACCCAGCTTGCCCGCGGGGTCTCGACCGTCGACCATGCCGACACCGTCATCGGGGCCGGAGTCGTCGCGTTGACCGCGGCGCGGCAGTGGCGCGGCGTCCCGGGGAACTACGGGACGTCATCGGGCGCCCAGGCACCCGTCCCCTTACCGCTGTGATCCGGTCGTCGTGGCGCGTCGCCGTCGGGGTGGCAAGCGCCGCTCTGCTGGCCGGGGGCGCGCTCCGGACCCTGCTCGCCACCCCTCCAGGCGGGGCCGGGCTCTGGATCCGGACCAACCATGCGAACCGAGAGGTGACGCTCCTCGAGGGCCCGGCGTTCGTCCTCGGTGCGGCGGCCGGCGCGAGCCTGGCCGGATCACCGGCAGGCGCCGCCGCCGCGGCTGCGGCCGGCGTCCTCGGCGGCATCGACGACCTGGCCCGGGACGCCGCTCGCAAGGGACTGCGCGGCCACCTCGCGGCGTTGGCGGGCGGTGAGGTCACCACGGGTGCCGTGAAGATCGTCGGCCTGGTCGTCACCGGGGTCGCGGCGGCGGCGATCACCGACCTCGAGCCGAGGCGCCGCGACCAGCGCGACGTCTCCCGCCACGCCCGGTGGGCCAGCCTGCTCGTCGGGGGAGCAGTCGTGGCCGGTTCGGCCAACCTGGTCAACCTGCTGGATCTGCGGCCGGGTCGAGCGCTCAAGGCGACGGTGCTGATCGGCGCCCCGCTGGCCCTCGTCGGCAGCCCGGCCGCCGCCGCCGCCGTCGGAGCCGCCGGCTCGAGCCTGCCGGGGGACCTGGCCGGCCGGACCATGCTCGGTGACACCGGAGCCAACGCTGCGGGCGCGCTGCTCGGGGTTGCGCTGATCGAGCGGCTGGGTCGCGGTGGCCGGTGGGGAACCCTGGCCGTGATCACGGCGCTGACGCTGGCCTCCGAGAAGGTCAGCTTCACCCGCGTCATCGAGTCGACCCCGGGCCTGCGCGAGCTGGACGCCTGGGGCCGCCCCGCCGGACCCGTCTCTGGGTCGGTCCCCGAGTGAGCGCCCCCAGCCGGGTGGATCGGGGGATCGCCGCCACCGCGGGGCTGATCGCGCTCGTCACGCTGGCCGCGCGCATCGTCGGCTTCGGCCGATGGTTGGAGTTCTCCCGGTCGGTCGGCGCCACCTGCGTGGGCACGGTGTACCAAGCGGCCAACAGCCTGCCCAACGTCCTCTTCGAAGTGGCCGCGGGCGGCGCCCTGGCGGCCGCGGCCGTCCCCCTCATCGCGGGAGCCCTCGGCCGGAACAGTCGCGCCGATGCCGACCGGATCGGGTCGGCACTCCTGTCATGGACCGTCCTGCTGCTGACTCCAGCGACCATCCTGCTGGCCCTGCTCGCCGGCCCGATCGGAGCCAGGCTGGTTGACGACGCGCAGTGCCCCGGCGGGAGCGACCTCGCGGCCTACATGATCCGGCTCTTCGCGCCCCAGGTGGTGCTCTACGGCATCGGCATCGTCCTCGCGGGGGTGCTCCAAGCCCACCGCAGGTTCCTTGCAGCCGCGCTCGCCCCGCTCCTGTCGAGCCTCGTGGTGATCGTCAGCTATGCCGGCTACGGCCACCTGGCAGCCGAGGCCCGATCGATCAGCGAGGTACCCGCCTCGGCGACCTTCGCACTCGCCGGGGGCACCACGCTGGGCGTGGTCATGCTCAGCCTGCCGCTGTTCGTCCCGCTGTGGCGCAACGGCGTGCGGTTGCGCCCGACGCTGCACTTCCCCGGGGGGGCTGCCGCACGGGTGCGGACCCTGGCGGTGGCAGGCATCCTCGGCCTGATTGCGCAGCAGTACGCCATCCTGGCGACGATTGCCGTCTCCAACCGGGCCGGCACCGGCGTCCTCAACGTGTACACCTACGTCCAGACGGTCTACCTGCTCCCGTATGCCGTCCTCGCGGTACCGCTGGCGGTCGTCACCTTCCCGACTCTGGCGACGATGGAAGGGGCGGCGGGTCGAGCCTTCCGGGGACAGCGAGCCCGCGAGCGCGAGACGGACTCGGCCCGGCCGGTGCTCGCCCGAAGCCTGCGCACCGTGACGGTTCTGGGTGCGCTCGGCGCCGGGACCCTGGTCGCCATCGCTCGACCGCTGGGCGAGTTCTTCGCGAACCTGGACGCCGCCCGGACCACCAGCTCCGGCCGTGAGGTCCTTGCCGCGATGACCGATGGTGTGCTCGCCTTCGCCCCGGGCATGCCCGGCCTGTGCATCGCCGCAGTGCTCACCCGGGCGTTGTACGTCCGGGGCCGCCCGCTGCTGGCGGGTTCGGCCGTCGCCGCCGGATGGCTCATCGCCGGATCCGTGCCGCTGGCGCTCGTACCACCGGGGACCGCTCCGGCGCGCGCCCTGCTGATCATGGGTCTGTCCAGCTCGGCCGGCATGACCGTCGCCGCACTCGACCTGTTGGCCGCGACGGCCCGTTCCTGGGGAACGGAGGCGCTGGAGGGGCTGCGTCGGACCGCGTTGGTGGCACTCGGCGCCGCCGTGCTCGGCGCCGTCGTGGGTCTCGGGCTGACCACCGTCTGGGTCGTCGACGGGCTGGTCTGGGCCCTGCTGCAGGGCGTCGTGGTGGCGGTCGGCGTGGTCCTGCTGCAGTCCCTGGCCGTGGCCCGGTTGGACCCGGAGACCTCCGACGCGATCCGGCGCCGCGTCAGGTGGCGCCGGTGAGGGTGGTCATGGTGCTCGGCCGCAGCGCCGGTGGCATCGGCACGCATGTCCAGCAGCTCACGGCTGAGCTCGAACGGATCGGCCACGAGGTGGTGGTGGTGACCGACGCCGCCACCGCGGATCGCTTCGGCTGGACTCGGGCTCGGCGCTGGTGGCCCGGCGACCCGCTGGCCGCGATCCGGTGGCGCCCCCGGATGGGCCGCCTGCTGGCCGGCGCCGATGTCGTGCACGCCCACGGCCTGCAGGCCGGTGCTCTGGTCGCGGTGGCGCTCGCTGCCCGCCGGCGCCGGCCCAGGAGCGTCGTGTCGCTGCACAACCGGCCCCCGGACCGACCGCTACCCCAGGTCACGAGCGGGCTGCTCCGGCGGATGGCCCGCTCGGCGGACCTCGTCACCGGCGCCAGCACCGACCTGGTCGACCAGGCGCGCAGCTGGGGTGCCCGCCGGGCTGAGCTCGCGCCGGTGCCGGCTCCTCAGGTGCCGCGCCTGCTGGCCCAACCGGTTCCCACCCCGGCAGAGCGCGCGTCCTTGGCCGCGGAGCTGCTCGGTGACCCGGACCCGCTCCCGTTGCTGGTGACGATCTCGAGGATCGCTCCGCAGAAGGCGCTCGGCACGCTCGTCGAAGCCGGTGGCCAGCTCAGCACCGCCGTGGTGTGGGCCGTCCTCGGGGACGGTGACGTCGCCCTGCGGCGGGACCTCGAGGTTCGAGCGCGCGGAACCGGGGTCCGCTTCCTCGGTGCCACGCAGGACGTCGCCGTCTGGCTGCGCGCCGCGACCCTCTTCGTCCTGCCGAGTGCCTGGGAGGCCCGGCCGCTCGTGGTGCAGGAGGCGATGGCGGCCGGAACACCCGTGCTCGCGACCGATGTCGGTGGGCTGAGCGAGCTCGTCGGCGATGCCGGGGTCCTCGTCCCGGCCGGGGACCCTCGGGCTCTGGCCGAAGCGGTGCAGCGGCTGCTGGATGACGAGCAGGGGCTGGCCGACCTCTCCCGTCGCGGTCGGATCACGGCGAAGACCTGGCCGGACGGGAACGCATCGGCGCGTCGCTGGGTGTCGTGGTACTCCGCCTCTGCGTGATGACATAGACTGCAACCCCGTGGCGGAACAGACGAAACACATCTTTGTCACCGGCGGCGTGGCATCCTCACTCGGCAAGGGCCTCACCGCCTCGAGTCTCGGGCACCTGCTCCGGGCTCGTGGCCTGCGGGTGACGATGCAGAAGCTGGATCCCTATCTCAATGTGGATCCCGGGACGATGAACCCCTTCCAGCATGGCGAGGTGTTCGTCACCGATGACGGCGCGGAGACCGACCTCGACGTGGGTCACTACGAGCGGTTCCTCGACGTCAACCTCGTGGGATCCGCCAACGTGACCACGGGCCAGATCTACAGCGAGGTCATCGCCAAGGAGCGGCGCGGGGAGTATCTCGGCGACACGGTGCAGGTCATCCCGCACATCACCAACGAGATCAAGGCCCGGATGCGGCAGATGGCCACCGGGCTACCGGACGCGCCCGACGTGATCATCACCGAGGTGGGCGGAACAGTCGGCGACATCGAGTCGCTGCCCTTCCTCGAGGCCGCCCGTCAGGTCCGGCACGAGATCGGCCGGGACAGCGTCTTCTTCCTCCATGTCTCGCTGGTGCCCTACCTCGCTCCCAGCGGTGAGCTCAAGACCAAGCCGACCCAGCACTCGGTCGCGGCCCTGCGCCAGGTCGGTATCCAGCCGGATGGACTGGTCCTGCGGGCGGACCGGGAGATTCCCGAGGGGATCAAGCGCAAGATCTCGCTGATGTGCGACGTCGAGGTGGCCGCCGTGGCCGCGGCGGTCGACGCACCGAGCATCTACGACATCCCCAAGGTGATCCACCGTGAGGGCCTCGACGCCTTCGTCATCAGGCGACTGGGCCTGAACTTCCGGGACGTCGACTGGCACGACTGGGACCAGATGCTGCAACGCGTCCACGACCCCGACCATGACGTCGAGATTGCCCTGGTGGGCAAGTACATCGACCTGCCCGACGCGTACCTGTCGGTGACGGAGGCGATGCGCGCCGCCGGGTTCCAGCACAACGCCAAGGTGAACATCCGCTGGGTCGCCAGCGACGACTGCCAGACCGAGGCTGGCGCGCAGCGTGCGCTCGGCGGCGTCGACGCCGTGCTCGTCCCCGGAGGGTTCGGGGTCCGCGGCATCGAGGGCAAGCTCGGCGCCCTGCGATGGGCGCGTGAGCGGCAGGTCCCGACCCTGGGGATCTGCCTCGGCCTGCAGTGCATGGTCATCGAGTACGCCCGCAACGTGGCCGGCATCCCGGGCGCGTCCTCGTCGGAGTTCGACCCGGACAGCGCGGCGCCGGTCATCGCCACCATGGAGGAGCAGAAGGCCTTCGTCGACGGCGCCGGGGATCTCGGCGGGACCATGCGTCTCGGCCTGTACCCGGCTCGGTTGGGTCCGGGCAGCGTGGTGGCCAAGGCGTACGGGACCGAGAACGTCGAGGAGCGACACCGCCACCGGTACGAGGTGAACAACAGCTACCGCGCCCAGCTCGAGGATGCCGGGCTGGTCTTCTCGGGTCTGTCTCCGGACCGGGAACTCGTCGAGTTCGTCGAGCTCCCCGCTGACGTCCACCCGTACTACGTCTCCACCCAGGCACACCCCGAGTTCAGGTCCCGTCCGCACCGGGCGCACCCGCTCTTCGCCGGCCTGGTCGAGGCGGCACTGGACCGTCAGCGCGGCGAACGCCTCGTCGAGGTGGAGCGCACCCGGGCCAGGGTCGAGCAGGACGCCGCCGAGGTGCGTGACGAGCCCTCGGTCACGGCCGTCTCGCGCTGACGTGGAGCTGCCGGTCGGCGGCAGGGCAGACCTCGGTGACGAGGTCACGGCTCGGAGGGTGACGAGCTCTCAGGTCGTGCACCGCGGCCTGATCTGGGACGTCCGGCGCGACGTCGTGGACCTTGGCGACGCCGGCCCGGTCACCCGGGAGTACGTCGAGCACCCCGGCGCGGTGGTCATCGTCGCCCTCGCCGCGGTGGACGGCGTCGACCATGTCGCGCTGATCAGGCAGTACCGCCACCCGGTGCGCACGACGGAGTGGGAGCTGCCCGCGGGACTGCTCGATGCCGCCGGAGAGTCGCCGTGGGAGACCGCGGTTCGCGAGCTGCGTGAGGAGGTGGACCTCGTCGCCGGCCGCTGGGACCTGCTGATCGACTTCTTCGCCTCGCCGGGCGGGATCTCCGAGGCCCTGCGGGTGTTCCTCGCTCGGGACGTGCAGCCGGCGGCGGACGACGCAGGCTTCACCCGAGAGGGTGAGGAGGCGGAGATCCGCGGGCTGTGGGTCCCGCTCGACGACGCGTATGACGCAGTGCTCGCCGGCGACCTGCACAACCCGGGAGCCGTGATCGGGATCATGGCCGCGTGGGGGTCACGCCAGCGCGACTGGAGCACGGTGCGCCCGTGCGACGAGCCCTGGCCGTGGCACCCGGCACACGGTTCGAAGCAGACCCCGGCCAGTCCGTAGGATGGGCGGGCCGTCGCGCCCAGGTGGGTCGCGCCGGGCCCCCCGCTCCGACCGAAGGAACCACTCGTGCTCCGCACTCACGAGGCCGGCACGCTGCGTGCCGACCACTCTGGACAGACCGTCACGCTCGCGGGGTGGGTCGCCCGCCGGCGCGATCACGGTGGGGTGGCCTTCCTGGACCTGCGCGACTCCTCCGGGGTCTGCCAGGTGGTCGTCCGCGACGAGGTGCTCGCCGAGGGGGGAGCCCACGACCTGCGCAACGAGTTCTGCGTGCGGATCGCCGGCGTGGTGCGCGAGCGTCCCGAGGGGAACGCCAACGCGGACCTGCCCAGCGGGCAGATCGAGGTCGTGGCCACCGAGCTCGAGGTGCTCAACCCGAGCGCGGCGCTGCCGTTCCAGATCGACGAGCGGGTCACCGTGGGGGAGGAGGCGCGCCTGAAGTACCGCTACCTCGACCTGCGCCGGCCGGCTCCCGGGGCGGCGCTGCGGCTGCGGTCGCGGGTGAACGCGGCGGCGCGCGCGGTGCTGTCCGCCCACGACTTCGTCGAGATCGAGACCCCGACGATGACGCGTTCGACGCCGGAAGGTGCCCGTGACTTCATCGTCCCGGCCCGGCTACAGCCCGGATCCTGGTACGCCCTTCCGCAGAGCCCGCAGCTGTTCAAGCAGCTGCTCATGGTCGCGGGGATGGAGCGGTACTACCAGATCGCCCGCTGCTACCGCGACGAGGACTTCCGCGCCGACCGCCAGCCCGAGTTCACCCAGCTCGACGTCGAGATGAGCTTCGTTGAGCAGTCCGACGTGCTCGAGCTCGGCGAGGAGCTGGCGGTCGCGCTCTGGAGGCTCATCGACGTCGAGCTGCCCACTCCGTTTCCGCAGCTGACCTATGCCGACTCCATGGCCCGGTACGGCACCGACAAGCCGGACATCCGCTTCGCCCAGGAGCTGGTCGACTGCACCGGCTTCTTCGCCGACACGACCTTCCGGGTCTTCCAGCAGGAGTATGTCGGCGCCGTGGTGATGCCCGGCGGCGCCAGCCAGCCGCGCAAGCAGCTCGACGCCTGGCAGGAGTGGGCGAAGCAGCGCGGTGCGAAGGGGCTGGCCTACGTCCTCGTCGGCGAGGACGGCGAGCTCGGCGGCCCGGTGGCCAAGAACCTCACCGAGACCGAGCGGACCGGTCTGGCGTCCCACGTCGGGGCCAGCCCGGGCGACTGCATCTTCTTCGGCGCGGGCACACCGAAGTCGACCCGGGCCCTGCTCGGTGCGGCCCGGCTCGAGATCGGCAAGCGGTGCGGGCTGATCGACGAGAGCACCTGGGGCTTCCTCTGGGTCCTCGATGCCCCGCTCTTCGAGCCCACCAGCGAGGCCGTTGCGGCCGGGGACGTCGCCGTCGGCGCCGGTGCCTGGACGGCCGTGCACCACGCGTTCACCTCCCCGAAGAAGGAGTTCGAGGACACCTTCGACCAGGAACCCGGCCGGGCGCTGGCCTACGCCTACGACATGGTGTGCAACGGCAACGAGATCGGCGGCGGGTCGATCCGTATCCACCGGCGCGACATCCAGGAGCGGGTCTTCGCGGTGATGGGCCTGTCCGAGGCCGAGGCGCAGGAGAAGTTCGGCTTCCTCCTCGACGCCTTCGCCTACGGGGCGCCGCCGCACGGCGGCATCGCCTTCGGCTGGGACCGCATCTGCGCCCTGCTGTCCGGCGTGGACTCGATCCGCGAGGTCATCGCCTTCCCCAAGTCCGGGGGTGGGTTCGACCCGCTCACCGGCGCACCCGCCCCGATCACCGCTGAGCAGCGCAAGGAGGCCGGAGTGGACGCCAGGCCCGAGCCGCCCGTCGCCGCGGATCCGGCTCCGGTCTCCGCCGGCTGAACCCGGCGCCGTCACACCCGGCGGCTACGCTGCACCCGATGACTGACTCCGGCTCCGACCTCTTCGAGGCGGCCCGCGCCGACGGTGGTCCCGACCCGTCCGGGGCGGGACTGGCTCCGCTGGCCGTCCGGATGCGTCCGCGCACCCTCGACGAGGTCCAGGGCCAGAGCGCCGCGCTGCGTACCGGGAGCCCGCTGCGTCGCCTGATCGACGGGAGCGCCGGCAACGCCGGGCCGTTGTCCGCCATCATCTGGGGCCCGCCGGGAACGGGCAAGACCACCCTGGCCCACCTGGTCGCGACCGCCGCCGAGCGCCGCTTCGTCGAGCTGTCGGCCGTCACCGCCGGCGTCAAGGACGTCCGGGCGGTGGTGGACACCGCCACCCGGGACCGTGACCTGTACGGCCGCCAGACGGTGCTCTTCCTCGACGAGATCCACCGGTTCACCAAGGCCCAGCAGGATGCGCTGCTGCCGGCGGTCGAGAACCGGCTGGTCATCCTCGTGGCCGCCACCACCGAGAACCCGTCGTTCAGCATCATCTCGCCGCTGCTCTCGCGCTCCGTGCTGGTCACGCTGTCGCCGTTGTCGGACGACGAGGTCGCCGCCGTGGTCGACGCGGCCCTCGTCGACCCGCGGGGCCTGGCCGGTGAGTACACGCTGGCGGAACCCGCCCGCGACCACATCATCAGGATGGCCGGCGGAGACGCCCGACGGGCGTTGACCTCGTTGGAGGCGGCTGCCGGGGTGGCCCTCGACGCGGAGCCCGCGGGTCGGCATCCCGACTCGCCGGAGGTGCCGATCGAGATCACCTTGGCCCAGGTCGAACAGGCCGTCGCACAGGCGGCGGTGCGCTACGACCGGGCCGGCGACCAGCACTACGACGTCGCGAGCGCGTTGATCAAGTCGATGCGTGGCAGCGACGTCGACGCGGCCCTGCACTACCTGGCCCGGATGCTCGAGGCCGGCGAGGACCCGCGGTTCGTGGCCCGCCGGATCGTCATCGCCGCCAGCGAGGACGTCGGGATGGCGGACCCCACCGCCCTGCAGACGGCGGTGGCTGCCATGCACGCCGTCGCCCAGATCGGGATGCCGGAGGCACGGATCATCCTGGGCCAGGCCGTGGTCCACATCGCCCTGGCGCCGAAGTCCAACGCGGCGTACCTCGGGATCAACGAGGCGATCGCCGACGTGCGCGGCGGCAAGGGCGGCCCGGTTCCGGTCCACCTGCGCGGAAGCGGGTATGCCGGAGCTTCCCGGCTCGGTCATGGGCAGGGGTACCGCTACGCCCATGACGAGGAGGACGGCGTCGCCGCCCAGAGCTACCTGCCGGACGACCTCGCCGGCACGACCGACTACTACCGCCCGACCGGCCGGGGCTTCGAGGAGCGCCTGGGTGCCCGTCTGGCCTGGCTGAAGGATCGGCTCCGCGGCGGATCTTGAAGGTTAAATTAGTCCGGTCGGCGCGGCATTATGGTAACGATTTGCCATCTTTGAGGCAGTCGGTTCTTAAAGATCCGCACTTCGTGTGTCAGGGTGGCGGCGACTCGTGAGGGCTGTCGCCATGCGCTGACGGCCGGAGTGTCCACCCCGATCTCCGTCATGACGTCACAGGGGGCTGTTCTCAAGGACGGAGTGTTTGACTTGTCGCTGCCGCCATCCGTTGCTGCCAACGACAGCATCGATGCTGGTGAGGTCGACCCGGAGGTCGCCGGCCCCGACCCGTCGACCTCGACGGCCATCAGTCACGGTCGGTCCCCGTCAGCCATCGCCTGGGATCGGCTCAAGCGCGACAAGGTCGCCATCGTCTGCTTCGGTGTCCTGGTCTTCTTCGTCGCCGTGGCGGTCTTCGCCCCGCTCCTGGTCTCGCTCGAGGGCGCCGTGCTCAACGCGTACCACGCCGACCTCATCTCGGCCCGGAACACTCTCCCGCTGATCGGACCCACGTCGGAGCACTGGTTCGGGGTCGAGCCCCGAACCGGGCGTGACCTGTTCGCCCTCTGGGCCTACGGCGCCCGCCCCTCCCTGATCATCGGCTTCGTGGCGGCCTTCTTCTCCACGGTCATCGGGATCACCCTCGGCCTGCTCGCCGGCTACCTCGGCGGGGTCGTCGACAAGGTGATCTCCTGGTTCGTCGACCTGCTGCTCAGCCTTCCCTACCTGCTCCTGGTCATCGCCCTGGTGCCGATCGTCAGCAACCGGGTCGGCGGCGGCAAGATCCTCTCGTCCGAACAGACCTCCAGCGTCCGCTTCGGGGTGCTGATCGGGGTGCTGATCTTCTTCGGCTGGATCGGGCTGGCCCGGTTGATCCGCGGCGAGGTCTTCTCGTTACGCGAGCGGGAGTTCGTCCAGGCGGCCAAGGTCATCGGGGTCCCGACCCGCCAGATCCTGTTCCGCGAGATCCTGCCGAACCTCGTCGGCCCGATCATCGTCTCCGCCTCCATCGCCGTCCCGGCCTACATCACCGCAGAGGCCACGCTGTCCTTCCTCGGCGCCGGACTCGTCGAGCCGACCCCGTCGTGGGGCCGGACCGTCGCGCTGGCCCAGAACACCTATGCGGCCTACCCGTTGTTCCTGTGGCCTCCCGTCGCGTCGATCGGCCTGCTCGTGCTGGCGCTGAGCCTGCTCGGCGAGTCGATCCGGGACGCCTTCGACCCCAACACCCGTCGGTAGCGGATCCCCGCCACCGGTCACGATGTCCCGACCACCACTCGTCGGGACAGCAGATAAAGAGGAGCACAACATGCGCTGGACTCACGTCCTCGCCGTGGGAGCTGCCGCGTCGCTGGGAATGGTGGCAGCCTGTTCTGCGCCGGCCAGCAACACCGGCGGTTCCACGGACGGCTCGCAAGGCAAGATCGACACGGCTTCCGCCTCGACTGACGCCAACGCCAAGGGCCCGGCGCCCGAGGTCGCCGGGGCGAAGAAGGGGGGCATCCTGACGGTTGCCTACTCCACCGCTCCCAGCAGCATGGACCCGAGCGCGCAGTTCTACCAGGACTCCGGCGCGATCATGACCCGGCTGACGATGCGTTCCCTGACCTCGTTCGTCCAGCGCGACGGCAAGCAGGTGCTGGTGCCCGACCTCGCGACCGACCTGGGCCAGAAGTCCACCGACGGTCTGACCTGGACGTTCAAGATCAAGCCCGGGATCAAGTACAGCGACGGCTCCGTCGTGTCCGCCAAGGACATCGCGTATGCCGTGAAGCGCTCGTTCGCGTTCACCGAGACGGGTCCGACCTACCAGGTGGACTTCCTCAAGGGCGGCAAGGACTACCAGGGCCCGTACAAGTCCGGCGACACCTTCGCCGGCGTCGAGGCTCCGGACGACTCGACCGTGGTGTTCCACCTCGAGCGCCCGTGGGAGACCCTGCCGTACTTCACCACGTTCACCCAGGTGTCGCCGATCCCGGCTGCCAAGGACACCAAGGACCAGTCCTACGGTGACAAGGCGCTCGCCACCGGCCCGTACATGATCTCCTCGTTCACCCAGGGCTCGGAGCTCAAGCTCGTCAAGAACCCCAACTGGGACCCGAAGACCGACCCGGCCCGCACCCAGTACGTGGACGGCTACACGTTCAAGTTCGGTGTCGACGAGGTCAAGACCCAGACCGCGATCCTGGCCAGCAACGGCCCCGACGCGACCAGCCTCAACTGGGACGGCATCGACGCCACCCTGATCGACCAGGTCACCGGTGCCAAGGCCAAGCAGTTCGTCTCCGGTCCGTCATCCTGCACCGTCACGGTCAACCTCGACACCCGCAAGATCCCGATGCCGGTCCGCAAGGCGCTGGCGGTGGCCTACCCGTGGGACGACATCAACAAGGCGAACGGCGCGACGGAGCTGTCCCAGACGCCGGCGCACACCCTCATCCCGCCGCAGATCCCGGGCTGGCTCGACTACACCCTGCCCGGCCTGGACGGCAAGGGACCCGGCGACCCGGTCAAGGCCAAGAAGATGCTTGCCGATGCCGGCTACGGCCCGGGCAAGGAGTTCGAGCTGTCGTACTACTACACGAACGACGACGCGAGCAACAAGGCCCAGACGATCAACCAGATCAGGAAGACCAAGCTCGAGGCTGCCGGGTTCAAGGTCAAGGACCTCGGCGTGGCCAACAAGGAGCGCCGCAAGCTCATCGCCAAGCCGGACGCTCCGACGAACATGGGGCAGTCGCCCGGCGGCTGGTGCTTCGACTGGCCGAGCGCCGACTCGATCTTCCCGCCAACCGTGTCCTCGACCCAGCTGACCACCGGCGGCACGAACTGGGGCAACCTGGCCGAGCCGAAGCTCGATGCGGAGATGGACCGGATCCAGAAGCTCTCCATCGAGAAGCAGGGACCGGAGTGGGGCAAGTTCGACAAGATGCTGATGGAGGAGTACCTGCCGGCGCTGCCGTGGTACTTCGACAAGGGCAACTACGTGTTCGGCACCAAGGTGCACAACGTGCTGAACGACCCGAACCACGGGATGCCGGTCCTCGACGCCATCTGGGTCGAGCAGTAGGTCGCGAGCCCTCCCTCACGCGTTGAGGGAGCCGCACAGTCCGGCGCCGATGGGGTGCGGAGCACACCGTCGCACCCCATCGGCCCCCCCGCCCGGTTAGGACCCCATGCTCATCTTCATCGCCCGTCGCCTGATGCTCGCCGCCAGCGTCGTCTTCGTCACCCTCGTGGCGACCTTCCTGCTCTTCTACGCCGGACCGGCCGACCCGGCCCAGTCCCTGTGCGGGGAGCTGCGGTGCGACCAGGCCAAGCTGGTCGAGATCCGCAAGTCGATGCACCTCGACCGGCCGATCGCCGTGCAGTTCTCGGAGTACTTCACCGGCCTCGTCGCCGGGCGTGAGGTCGTCGACGGCGGCAACACCAAGGACTGCTCGGCGCCGTGCCTCGGGTACTCCTTCCGCAGCCACCGTGATGTCAAGAGCGAGGTGTTCACCCGGTTCCCGACGACAGCGGCGCTGGCCGTGATGGCGATGGTCGTGTTCCTGTCGGTGGGCATCACCACCGGGGTCTACGCGGCACGACGCCGCGGCACCCGCATCGACCGCTTCGTCGTCGGCTTCTCGCAGACCTTCGGTGCCATCCCCTACTACATCGTCGCCCTGCTCTTCGCCCTGTACCTGACCGTGCTCTACCCGGTCCTGCCACGGGCGGCGTCGGTCACCGACGGGATCGGCCCGTGGCTGATCGGGATGCTCGCGCCGGCGCTCATCCTCGGGCTGGTGACCTCGACGTCCTACGTGCGCTACACCCGCGCGCAGATGGTCGACACGCTGTCCCAGGACTACGTCCGGACGGCGCGGTCCAAGGGCATCTCGAACCGGGCGGTGACCTACCGCCACGCCCTGCGCGCGGCGATCAGCCCGGTGGCGACCATCCTCGGACTCGACATGGCGGCGCTGCTGTCCGGGACGCTGATCACCGAGCAGATCTTCGGGCTCGACGGCATGGGCCGGCTCGCGATCACCTCGCTCTTCCTCGACGACCTGCCGATCATCATGGGGACCGTCCTGATGTCCGCCGTGATCGTCGTCGTGATGAACCTGATCGTCGACCTGATGTACTCCGTCATCGACCCGAGGGTGAGGTTGTCATGAGCAGCCAGCCACGCTCCCCAGCCCCGCTGCGGTCCGAGCACGAGATCGAGCTCGAGCGCCTGCGGCAGGCCGCTGGCGACGTCGTCCTCACCGTGGACGACCTCTGCGTCCGGTTCCCCAGCGACGAGGGACCGGTCAACGCCGTGCAGAACCTCAGCTACGAGGCCCGGCTCGGCCGGACACTGGCGATCGTGGGGGAGTCCGGGTCGGGCAAGTCCGTCTCGTCGATGACCCTGCTGGGTCTGCACAACCCCAAGCGAACCGAGATCAGCGGCAGCGTCCGGCTCGACGGGACCGAGATCGTCGGGGCCTCCGAGGACACCCTGCGCAGGCTGCGCAGCCGATCGGTGGCGATGGTGTTCCAGGACCCGCAGTCCTCACTGCACCCGTTCCACAAGGTCGGCAGGCAGATCGCCGAGGCCTACCGGGCGCACCACTCGGTCTCCCGGGCGGTGGCGAACGCGCGGGCGGTCGAGATGCTCGACCGGGTCGGGATCCCCAACCCCGACCGCCGGGCCCGGCAGTACCCGCACGAGTTCTCGGGCGGGATGCGCCAGCGCGCGATGATCGCCCTGGGGCTGGTCAACGACCCGAAGCTGCTGGTCGCCGACGAGCCGACCACCGCCCTCGACGTCACCGTCCAGGCCCAGATCCTCGACCTGATCAACGACCTGCAGCAGGAGTTCGGCTCCGCCGTCATCCTGATCACCCACGACCTCGCCGTCGTCGCGGAGGTCGCCGACGACATCCTGGTGATGTATGCCGGCCGAGCCGTCGAGCGCGGCGGCGCCAAGGAGGTGCTGTCCCGGCCCCACCACCCGTACACCGTCGGGCTGCTGAACAGCATCCCGTCGGCCTCGGACGAGGTCGAGGCGCTCACCGCGATCCGGGGCACTCCGCCCAGCCTGGTCCGGCTGCCGAGCGGGTGCTCGTTCCACCCCCGTTGTGACTTCCGCGACCAGGTCCCCGGGGACCGGTGCAGGACGGACCTGCCTCAGCTGCAGACCCTCGAGAACGGCCGGCAGGTGCGCTGCCACCTCGCCGACCTCCAGCAGGCCCCGAACCAGGAGCAGTCCCGATGACGACGACCCCCCCTGACGCGGACCCGAGCGAGGCCGTGCGGGTGCGCCGCGACCGCAGCGGCGGGGAGCCGCTGCTCGAGCTGGACCACCTGGTGAAGCACTTCGCGGTGCGCGAGGTGCGGGGCCTGTCGATGATGCGGGCCACCGTCAAGGCCGTCGACGACGTGTCCTTCACGGTCCGCGAGGGCGAGACCCTCGGCCTGGTCGGGGAGTCCGGCTGCGGGAAGTCGACGACCTCCCGCCTGATCACCCGGCTGGAGTCGCCCACCTCGGGGGCGATCCGGTTCCGGGGGCAGGACATCGCGGCGGTGAAGGAGAAGGAGCTGCGCCCGCTGCGGCGCCAGATCCAGATGATCTTCCAGGACCCCTACTCCTCGCTCAACCCCCGGCAGACCGTCGGCACCATCCTGCGCACCCCGCTACAGGTGCATGGTTTGGCCAAGGGGCGTGAGAAGGAGCGCACCAAGGAGCTGCTCGAGCTGGTCGGCCTCAACCCGGAGCACATCAACCGCTACCCCTCGGAGTTCTCCGGCGGCCAGCGGCAGCGGATCGGGATCGCCCGCGCCCTGGCGGTCGAGCCGCGGCTGATCATCGCCGACGAGCCGGTCTCCGCCCTGGACGTCTCGATCCAGGCTCAGGTGATGAACCTGCTCGCCGACCTGCGCGACGAGCTCAACCTGTCCTTCGTCTTCATCGCCCACGACCTCGGCGTGATCCGGCACTTCTGCGACTCCATCGCGGTGATGTACCTGGGCAAGATCGTCGAGATGGGGGACAAGACGAGTATCTACAACCGGCCCCAGCATCCCTACACCCAGGCGCTGCTCTCGGCTGCCCCGGACATCAACGTCGCTCGCGGAACGGCCCCTCGGGAACGGATCCGGTTGCAGGGCGACCCGCCCAGCCCGATCGACCCGCCGAGCGGCTGCCGCTTCCGGACCCGGTGCTGGAAGGCGCAGGAGATCTGCGCGACCCAGGAGCCGCCGCTCGAGGTCAAGCCCCAGTCCGCGGCGGGCCAGGTCATCGCCTGCCATTTCCCCGAGGTCAAGCCCCTGCTCGCCCCGACGGCGAGCTGATCCGCTCGGGCCGGAATCCGGTCCGGACCGCCAGCGCTCGTCGGCTAGGGTTGTCGACGACCGGACCCGCCGAGCACACGGCATACCGAAGCCCCGAGGTGCACCATGAAACTCGCCGAAGTCACCATCGGTGACATCGCCGGCGTCATCGCCGCGCTCGCGTTCGCCTACCTGGTCTTCCGGATCGGCAGAGTCGTCGGCAAGGCCGGCGAGATCCTCGACGAGGCGAAGCTGGGAGTCAAGGGCGTCTCGGACCAGACGGTCCCGCTCCTGGGGGAGGTCACCAGCACGGTCACGGCGACCAACGAGCAGCTGGTCCGGGTGGACACGATCACCACCAACGTGGCGAACATGTCGACGAACATCAACGCGCTGACCTCGCTGTTCGCCGCCACCCTCGGCTCGCCCGTCGTCAAGGTCGCCGCCTTCAGCTACGGCGTCCGCACCGCCCTTCAGGGACGGGGCCGGCACACGGGCTCCCGTGGACGGCGGGGCTGAGCGATGCGCAGGCTCTTCTGGATCGGCGTCGGCGCGACGGTGGGGGTCATCGTCCTGCGGCAGGTGAGCAAGAAGGCGCACCAGTACACCCCGGAGGGGCTCAGCCAGAGCCTGGCGAGCTGGGGTGACGGCCTGCGCGAGCTCGCGTCCGCGGTACGCGAAGGAATGGACCAACGCGAGGACGAGCTGCGGTTCGCCCTGGGGATCGACACCGAGACGGTCCCCGAGGACCGCCGGTCGGACGCCGACGGGATCCGGGCACTGCTGGACGACCCCACGGGTCCACGAGCTCGGTAGGGGCTGGGCGCAGCTGCCCCAGCTCCGGCCCCTGCCTCCGCCTCCGCCGCCCACCCACCTGTCGTAGAGGAACCGAACCTCATGGAAACCGCCGAGATCAGGCGCCGCTGGCTGACCTTCTTCGAGAAGAACGGCCATACGGTCGTCCCCAGCGCACCGCTGCCGTTCGACGACCCCAACCTGCTGTTCGTGGCGGCCGGGATGGTTCCGTTCGTGCCGTACTTCATCGGCCAGGAGACGCCGAAGTGGAGCCGCGCCACGTCGGTGCAGAAGTGCGTTCGGACCCCGGACCTGGAGGAGGTCGGCAAGACCAGCCGGCACGGGACCTTCTTCCAGATGAACGGCAACTTCTCCTTCGGGGACTACTTCAAGGAGGGGGCGATCTCCTACGCCTGGGAGCTGCTCACCACCTCGCAGCCCCAGGGCGGCTACGGGCTGGACCCGGAGAAGCTCTGGGCCACCGTCTACGAGGATGACGACGAGGCACGCAGCCTCTGGCTCGAGCTGACCGACATCCCGGCCGACAGGATCGTCCGCCGCGGCCGTCGGGACAACTACTGGCACATGGGCATCCCCGGTCCGGGCGGCCCCTGCAGCGAGATCTTCATCGACCGCGGCGCCGAGTACGGCCAGGACGGTGGACCCGCCGTCGACGAGGACCGCTTCATGGAGGTCTGGAACCTCGTCTTCATGCAGGACGAGCTGGGTGCGGTCCGAGGCAAGGAGGACTTCGACATCCGCGGACCCCTGCCGGCTCGCAACATCGACACCGGGATGGGCCTCGAACGGCTGGCCAGCGTCCTTCAGGGGGTGGACAACCTCTACGAGATCGACGAGGTCTTCCCCGTCCTTGACATGGCCGCCGAGATGACCGGCAAGACCTACGGCGAGAACCCCAGCCACGTGGCGTCGCAGAGCCACCCCGACGACGTGCGCCTGCGCGTCGTCGCCGACCACGTCCGGACCTCGCTGATGCTGATCGGGGACGGGGTGACGCCCGGGAACGAGGGCCGTGGCTACGTCCTGCGGCGGATGCTGCGCCGGGCGGTCCGGTCCATGCGGCTGCTCGGCTTCGACGATCCCTCCCTGCCGCACCTGCTGCCGGTGAGCATGGAACGGATGAGCCAGTCCTACCCCGAGCTGCGGACGGACTTCGGCCGGATCAGCCAGATCGCGTACGCCGAGGAGGAGGCCTTCCGCAGGACGCTGGCCTCCGGGACGACGATCCTCGACACCGCGGTGAGCCGACTCAAGTCCGCGGCGTCGTCAGCCCAGCAGCCCGCGGTGCTGTCCGGGGCCCAGGCGTTCGGACTGCACGACACGTACGGCTTCCCGATCGACCTCACCCTCGAGATGGCGGCCGAGCAGGGCGTGGCCGTCGACGAGGCCGGATTCCGGCGGCTGATGGCCGAGCAGCGGGACCGCGCCAAGGCGGACGCGAAAGCCAAGAAGGGCGTCCACGACGACACCGGGGCGTACCGGCGGATCGCCGACTCCCTCGGTCGCGACGTCGAGTTCACCGGCTACGACGACGTGGTCTCCGAGGGGCTCGTGGCCGGCATCATCCGGGACGGGGCCAACGTCGAGGCCGCCGGGACCGGGGACGACATCGAGCTCGTGCTGGACCGCACACCGTTCTACGCCGAGGGCGGCGGTCAGCTGGCCGACGGCGGTCGGGTGCAGCTCGCCAGTGGGGCCGTCCTGGAGATCCGGGACGTGCAGAAGCCGATCTCCGGGCTCATCGTGCACCGGGCCACCGTGGTCGTCGGCGAGGTGACGACCGGGGAGCTGGTCAGCGCCGAGGTCGACATCGAACGGCGCCGGTCGATCTCGCGGGCGCACACCGCGACCCACATGGTCCACAAGGCCATTCGCGAGGCGCTCGGCGACACCGCCACCCAGGCGGGCTCGGAGAACGCGCCAGGTCGGTTCCGGTTCGACTTCAAGGCCCAGCAGGCCATTCCCGCGAGCATGCTTCGGGATGTCGAGGCCAAGGTCAACGCACTGCTCATGGAGGACCTGCCGGTGCACGCCGAGGTGATGACCCAGCAGCAGGCCCGTGACGTGGGCGCCCTGGCGCTCTTCGGCGAGAAGTACGGCGATGCGGTGCGGGTCATCTCGGTCGGTGACTGGGCGAAGGAGCTCTGCGGCGGCACCCACGCCCAGCGCTCCGGTCAGCTGGGCCTGGTCAAGCTGCTGCACGAGGCCTCGATCGGCTCGGGCGTCCGCCGCGTGGAAGCCCTGGTCGGGGCCGACGCCTACTCGTTCCTCGCCCGGGAGCACGCCATCGTCGGCCAGCTCAGCGAGGCCCTCAAGGCGCGCTCGGAGGAGCTGCCCGAACGGGTCGCCGGGATCCTCACCCGGCTGAAGGAGGCCGAACGCGAGATCGCCGCAGCCCGGCAGGAGAAGGCCCTGGCGAGCGCGGCCCCCCTGGTCGCCACGGCACGCGACATCTCCGGTGTCAGGTTCGTCAGCCACGATGCTGCCACCGTGGCCTCGGACGACCTGCGGGCCCTCGTCCTCGAGGTGCGGACCCGGCTGGGCAACGAGCGTCCCAGCGTGGTCGCGATGGCCGCCGTCGCCGACACCCGTCCGGTCGTGATCGTCGCCACGAATGCCGGCGCGCGCGAGCTGGGCGTCACGGCCGGCGACCTGGTCCGGCGCGCGGCCCAGGTGCTGGGAGGCGGTGGCGGCGGCAAGGACGACCTCGCGCAGGGGGGCGGCACCGACCCCACCAAGGTGCCCGACGCCCTCGGCGCCGTCGAGAACGCGCTGCGCCAGCGTGAGGCATAGCGGTGGCGACTTCACGGCCGTTCTGTGGTGCACTGAGCGGATGATGCGATCGGGCGTGCGTCTGGGGGTCGATGTGGGCAGCGTCCGGGTCGGCCTCGCAGCCAGTGACCCCTCCGGGGTGCTCGCCTCTCCGGTGGAGACGCTGGCCCGGGACGGCTCCGTGGCCCGATCGGACCAGGACGCCATCCACCGGCTGGCCCGGGATCGGGACGTCCTGGAGATCGTCGTCGGGCTGCCCCGCTCGCTCACCGGTCAGGAGGGGGAGGCGGCCCGGCTGGCCCGCGAGTACTCGCAGGAGCTGGGCAACCTGGTGACCCCGATCCCGGTGCGGCTCGTCGACGAACGGCTGACCACGGTGATGTCCCACCGCCAGCTGCGCGAGAGCGGCCTGCCGCACCGCTCCCACCGGACGGTCGTCGACCAGGCGGCCGCGGTGCTCATCCTCCAGTCGGCCCTCGACGCCGAACGCACCTCGGGTCGACCTCCGGGCGAGCTGGTCCGGGCACGACGCCGACCCAAGCAGAAGGACGTTCCCCGATGAGGGACCCGCACGACCGCCGACCGCTGCATCCCGACGACGTCGACGACACCGGTCATCCCCTGTTCGCCGAGGAGCTTCCGCACGAGTCCGGGCCCGAGGGGCACGAGGTCGAGTACGACGACGGCTACCCCGAGCACGGGTTCCCGGACGGCCACACCGAGCACGAGCACGGGTTCCACGACGAGCACGCTGACGACGGCTACGACGAGACCGGCGACGGGTACGACATCGACGAGTTCGGCGGAGCCGCCGGTGACGACGGGCTGAGTCGCGGTGCCCGCCACCGCCGTCCCGGACGGGGTCGGCCGGTTCGCGCCGCCCAGCGACTGCTGGTGCTGCTCGTTGCCGTCGGACTGGTGGCAGTGGCGGCGTTCGCGGCGCTGAGCGTGCTCCGGCCGATGCTCGGCGACCTCGGTGGCAGCAACGACTACCCGGGTCCGGGGACGGGCTCGGTGCAGGTCGTCGTCAACCCGGGTGACACCGGGCGCAACATCGGCGCCACCCTGGAGACTGCCGGAGTGGTCAAGTCGGCCAAGGCCTTCTCCGACGCGGCCGCGAACAACCCGGCCGCGGCCGGGATCCAGCCGGGCACCTACGCCATGCGTCAGCAGATGGCCGCGGTCGACGCAGTGGCGCTGCTCATCGACCCGAAGAACCGCACCGTCCCCCGGGTGACCATCCGCGAGGGTCTGTGGAAGAGCGAGGTCTTCGCCGAGCTGTCGAAGCAGTCCGGCCTGCCCGTCGCCGACTACGAGAAGGCGGCGCAGGACGCCGGCGCGCTGGGCCTGCCGGCTGCGGCGAACGGCAACGTCGAGGGGTACCTCTTCCCGGCGACGTACGAGTTCGCGCCGAAGTCGTCGGCCGCCGAGCAGCTGCGCCTCATGGTGGCGAAGGCCGTTGCCGAGCTGACCCGTCTCGGGATCGCCCCCGAGCAGATGGAACTCACGATGATCGTGGCCAGCATCGTGGAGGGGGAGGGCCGGCGGGACGAGGACCGGGCGAAGGTCGCCCGGGTCGTCGAGAACCGGTTGGCCAAGGGGATGTTGCTGCAGATGGACTCGACGGTGAACTACGGGGTCCAGAAGCGGTCCCTGACCACCACGAACGCCGAGCGGGCGGCGACCAACGAGTACAACACCTACGTCCGCCCCGGCCTGCCCGTCGGGCCGATCGGGAATCCCGGCGCCGCGGCGATCCAGGCGGCGGCGGCCCCCGCCAGCGGGACCTGGCTGTACTTCGTCGCGGTCAACCCCAGCACCGGTGAGACGAAGTTCGCCACCACCGAGGCCGACCACCAGGCCAACGTCAAGGAGTTCCAGGCCTGGTGTGCCGCGAACAAGGGGCAATGCTGAGCGGGCACCGCGTGCGGCATCGGGCCGGCGTCCTCGGCTCCCCGATCGCCCACTCCCTCTCCCCGGTCCTGCACAACGCCGCCTACGCGGCCCTGGGTCTGGACGACTGGAGGTACGACGCCACCCTGGTGGGCGCGGACCAGCTCCTCGGCCATGTCGCCGGGCTGGACTCCACGTGGCGCGGGTTGTCCCTGACGATGCCGCTCAAGGAGGAGGCGTTCGCTGTGGCCGACCAGGTCAGCGACCTGGCCGGCAGGACGGGCTCGATCAACACCCTGGTGCGGGTGGGGGCGGACTGGCACGCCGACAACACCGACGTCCACGGCATCGTGGCCGCACTGGAAGCCGCCGCCATCGGGTCGGTCCGGTCCGCGGTGGTCATCGGGTCGGGCGCCACGGCACGGTCGGCCCTCGCGGCGCTCGCCCGGCTCGGCGTCACCGAGGTGGCCCTGATGGTCCGGGCCGGCGCCCGGGTGGAGACCCTCGCACAGGCCAGGGCGGCGGGGATCGAGGTCACCGAGACGCCGCTCGGCGTCTGGCCCGCGGCGTGCGACCTGGTGGTCAACACCCTTCCGGCGGGGGCGGCGCCGCAGCTGGGCGCCTCGCTTCCTGCTGGGGAGAGCGCCTGGCTCGAGGTCGGGTACGCCTCCGGCGAGAGCACGGTGGTGGCAGCCGCCCGCACCGCGGGGTATGCCGTGGTGCCCGGGACCGAGATGCTGCTGCACCAGGCAGGCGAGCAGGTCCGGCTGATGACCGGGCACCAGGCCCCGCTGTCGGCCATGCGCGACGCCCTCGAGTCGGCCCTCGCCGTGGGGTCCGAATGACCCTGACACCCGCCCACCCGGCACCCTGGTGGCTGGTCGCCGTCGTCACGGTGGCCGCAGTCCTGGTCGGCTGGCTGCTGGCCCGGCGCCTCACGGCTGGCGGCTACCGGCTCGACGACGAGCACCGCGCCCCGGTGCCCGGCGCGAGCTGGCTCGTGGTGGTGGCGGTTCCGGTGCTCTGGGGTGGGCTCGCCTGGAGCCTGGGAGGGCTGGCTGCGGGCGCACTGCTGCCGGCCTACCTGCTGCTCGCCGCAGTCGGCGTGGCGCTGTTCTGGATCGACCTCGACGTCCATCGCCTCCCGGAGGGCCTCACTCTGCCCACCATCCCGGCGCTGGTGGTCCTGCTCGCGCTGACCTCGCTGACCACCGGGGACTGGGCCGCACTGGGACGGGCGGTGGCCTGCGGGGTCGGGTGCTGGCTGGTCTACCTGGCCATCGCGCTGATCTCGCCCGGTGGACTCGGTCTGGGGGACGCCACCCTCGGTGGCCTCGTCTCGGTGCCGTTGGGGTACCTCGCCTGGGGGGCGCCGGTGGTGGCCTTCCTGGCGGCGTTCGTCGTCTCCGGGCTGGTGTCGCTGGTCGGGCTGGCACTGGGCCGGCTGAAGCTCAAGAGCGACATCGCCTTCGGTCCGTTCATCCTGCTCGGCGCCGCCGTGGCCATCGTGCTCGAGTTCCAGATCCTGGGTGCCTGACGGGCTTCACCGCCGGTGCGTGGGAAGATCGCCCCATGTTGCGTTGGTTGACTGCAGGGGAGTCCCACGGCCCAGCGCTGGTCGGCGTCCTCGAGGGGGTACCGGCCGGGGTCGAGGTCACCACGGCTGACGTGGCAGCCGCGCTCGCCCGGCGCCGGCTCGGGTTCGGCCGGGGCGCCCGGATGAAGTTCGAGCAGGACGACGTGGAGTTCCTCGGCGGCCTGCGGCACGGGCTCACCCTCGGCTCACCCATCGCGATCCGGATCGGCAACTCCGAGTGGCCCAAGTGGCAGACCGTGATGAGCCCGGACCCGGTCAGTCAGGCGGAGCTCGAGGCTGCCGACGACGTCAACGCGGAGAAGGAGATCGCCCGCAACAAGCCGCTGACCCGGCCCCGGCCCGGGCATGCCGACCTCGTCGGCATGCAGAAGTACGGCTTCGCCGACGCCCGCCCGGTGCTCGAACGGGCATCCGCCCGCGAGACGGCCGCCCGCGTCGCGCTCGGCGCGGTCGCGAGCCACCTGCTCAGGCAGGCGTACGGGATCCGGCTGGTGTCCCACACGGTCGCGATCGGCACCGCCGGGGTGGGGGAGCAGGCCGCCCTGCCCGGACCCGACGACGTGCAGCAGCTCGACGCCGACCCGGTCCGCAGCCTGGACCCGGCGGGATCCGCCGCGATGGTCGCCGAGGTGGAGCAGGCCCGCAAGGAGGGCGACACCCTGGGCGGGGTCGTCGAGGTGCTCGCCTACGGCTTGCCGCCTGGTCTCGGGTCCCATGTGCACTGGGACCGGCGACTCGATGCCCAGCTGGCCAGCGCGCTGATGGGCATCCAGGCGATCAAGGGGGTCGAGGTGGGCGACGGTTTCGCCACGGCCCGGCGCCGCGGCTCCGCGGCCCATGACGAGATGGAGCGGGACGGCGACGGCACCATCCAGCGGCGCACCGGCCGGGCCGGCGGGACCGAGGGCGGGATGTCGACCGGCCAGGTGTTGCGGGTTCGGGCCGCGATGAAGCCGATCTCCACCGTGCCGAGGTCGCTGGACACCGTCGACGTCGTCAGCGACGACCCGGCCAAGGCGATCCACCAGCGCTCAGACGTGTGCGCCGTCCCGGCCGCCGGGGTGGTGGCCGAGGCCATGGTGGCGCTGGTCCTGGCTCAGGCCTGCGTCGAGAAGTTCGGCGGGGACAGCGTGACCGAGACCCGACGCAACCACCAGGGGTACCTGGACTCGGTCCCCGAACGGCTGCGCACGTGGTGAGCACCGTCCGGGTCCCGGTGGCAGTGCTCATCGGGCCGCCCGGTGCGGGCAAGACCGTCACCGGTCGCGCGCTGGCCGCCCTGCTCGGCGTCGAGTTCTTCGACACGGACGAGGGCATCGTCGCCGCCCAGGGCCGGTCGATCTCGGACATCTTCGTCGACGACGGCGAGCCCGCCTTCCGCCGGCTCGAACGGGCGGAGGTGGCTCGGGCGCTGACCCACGAGCGGGGAGTGGTCTCGGTCGGGGGAGGCGCGCCGCTCGACCCCGGGACCGAAGAGCTGCTCCGGCAGCACCGCGTGGTCTTCCTCGACGTCGGTATCGCGGATGCGGCCAAACGCGTCGGCTTCGACCGGTCCCGGCCGCTGTTGTCGGTGAACCCGAGGGCGTCCTGGATCGCCATGATGAACGCCCGCCGCCCGGTGTACGAGCGGGTCGCGGGGGTGCGGGTGGACACCGCCGGCCGCAGCGCCGAGGAGGTCGCCGCCGAGATCGCCGTGCACCTTCGCCCGGAGCAGGCTGCGCCATCGGGGCAGCAGGCATGACCCGCAGCGTCGTCGCCGTCGGCACGGACTACGAGGTGGTCATCGGCCACGGCGTCCTGGGCGAGCTGCACGCGCTGCTCGGGGAAGGGCTGGACCGGGTGATGCTCGTGCACGCCGCGCCGATGGGCGTCCTCGCCGGCCAGCTCGGACAGCAGCTCAGCGACCGCGGGATCGAGGTCCACCTCGAGGTCGTGCCGGACGCGGAGGAGGCCAAGAGCGCAGCGGTCGCGACGCGGCTGTGGGGCGCGCTCGGCCGCGCCGGTTTCACCCGCTCGGACGTCATCGTCGGCTTCGGTGGTGGAGCGGTCACCGATCTGGCCGGCTTCGTCGCGGCGACCTGGCTGCGGGGCGTGCGGATCGTCCAGGTCCCCACCACCCTGCTCGGCATGGTCGATGCCGCCGTGGGCGGCAAGACGGGGATCAACACCCCCGAGGGCAAGAACCTCGTCGGCGCGTTCCACCCTCCGGTCGGGGTGCTGTGCGACCTGTCCGTCCTGGCGACCCTGCCCGAGGCCGACCTCGGTGCCGGCCTGGCCGAGGTCGTCAAGTGCGGCCTCATCGCCGACCCGCAGATCCTCGCGCTCGTCGAGTCCGACCCCGCCGGCGCACGGCAGTCCGACGGCCCGCACCTGGCCGATCTGGTGGAGCGGGCCGTCCGGGTCAAGGCCAGCGTCGTGGCACAGGACCTCAAGGAGTCCTCGCTGCGCGAGATCCTCAACTACGGCCACACCTTCGCTCACGCCATCGAACAGGTGGAGTCGTTCTCCTGGCGTCACGGTGAGGCGGTGAGCGTGGGCATGGTCTACGTCGCCGAGCTGGCCCGGCTCGCCGGGCGGCTCTCGCCGGAGGTGGTCGCGCGGCACCGGCGCGTCCTGACCGGTCTCGGGCTGCCCGTCACCTACCGGGCCGACCGGTGGGACGAGCTGCTCAGCGCGATGCGTCGAGACAAGAAGGCCCGCGGGTCACTGCTGCGGTTCGTCATCCTCGAGGACATCGCCCGGCCGAGCCGCCTCGTCGGGCCGGACGAGCGGCTGCTGCGCGAGGCGTACCGGGCCGTCTCGGCCTGATCCCCTCCGTCGACGGACCGCAGGCTTCGGGCTGCGGGACGTGACCCGGCGGCT
The DNA here is from genome assembly GCA_963845815.1 of uncultured Actinomycetota bacterium. GTDB lineage: Bacteria > Actinomycetota > Actinomycetes > Actinomycetales > Dermatophilaceae > Lapillicoccus. The sequence continues at coordinate 2,715,271 of CAWJTD010000001.1, read as the reverse complement.
TATGCCCTGGGGGAGCGTTCGCCCTCGCCACCGCGGCCGGTCACGGGTTCGCCGCGAGCTCGGTCAACTACGGGATGCTGCCGCCCAGCCCGGACGTGCTGGACGGTGCCTGTCCGGTCGTGGCCAGCTACGGCGGCAGGGACCGATTCCTGGCCGGCGCGGCGGCCCAGCTCGAGTACCAGCTCACCCAGCTCGGGGTCGAGCACGACGTTATGGAGTACCCCGAGGCCGGCCACTCCTTCCTCAACGACGAGCAGTCCCTGCCGTGGTACCTCGCGCCGGTGCTGCGGGACGCGGGGATCGGGCCCGAGCCGCAGTCCGCGGCCGACGCCCGGGCCCGGATCGAGCGATTCTTCGCCCACCACCTTGCCCGGTAGACTGGCGCACCACCCCCAGACGAGATTTCCCGGGCACGGGCGTGCCCGGCATACGAAAGTGGTTTGTCAGTGGCTTCGACCAACGACCTGAAGAACGGCATGGTGCTCAACATCGACGGGCAGCTGTGGTCCGTCGTGGAGTTCCAGCACGTCAAGCCCGGCAAGGGCCCGGCCTTCGTGCGCACGAAGCTCAAGGCCGTCCTGTCCGGCAAGGTCGTCGACAAGACCTTCAACGCCGGGACCAAGGTCGAGTCGGCCAACGTCGACAAGCGGACGATGCAGTACCTCTACAAGGACGGCACCGAGTTCGTGTTCATGGACACCGACACCTTCGACCAGCTCCACGTCGGCACGGACGTCGTGGGCACCGCGGCCGACTACCTGCTGGAGAACCAGAACGCGATCGTCGCCACCCACGACGGCGCTCCGCTGTACGTGGAGCTGCCGGCCTCGGTGGTCCTCGAGATCACGTACACCGAACCCGGCCTGCAGGGTGACCGCAGCACCGGCGGCACCAAGCCGGCCACGCTGGAGACCGGCGCGCAGATCGCCGTCCCGCTCTTCCTCGAGCAGGGCACCCGGATCAAGGTCGACACCCGGGACGGGTCCTACCTCGGTCGCGTCAACTAGAGCCGGCGGTCGCTGACAGTGTCTGCCCGGTCCAAGGCCCGCAAACGCGCGCTGGACATCCTCTTCGAGTCCGACCAGCGCGGCCTCAACGCCCAGAACCTCCTGGCCGACCGGCTGTCCGGGAAGGTTGCCGGACCGACCCCCAACGAGTACACCATCGCGCTCGTCGAAGGGGTCATCGGCAAGTGGCAGGAGATCAACGACCTCCTGGCCACCTACAGCCAGGGATGGACGGTGGACCGGATGCCCGGCGTCGACCGCGCCATCCTGCGGATCGGCGCGTGGGAGATCGTCTGGAACGACGAGATCCCCGACCCGGTGGCCATCTCCGAGGCGGTCGAGCTGGCGCGGTCCTTGAGCACCGACGAGTCGCCCTCGTTCGTCAACGGACTGCTGGCCCGTCTCGTCGAGGTCAAGCCCACCCTGGTCTGAGCGCGCCCGCGCGCCGATGAGCACGGCGCGCCCGAGGAGTGGACCCCTCGTCGGCGAGCGCGGTCCCACCCGCTAGCATGACTCTCGATTCGACATCCTTTAACCACCGTCCTGTGAGGCGGGGAAGGAGGTCCAGGTGCTTGCTGTATCCCAGCCGGTCCCGGCCGCACGCGTGGTGATGAGCTCAGCCGACGTCGGGCGCGCGCTTCGACGGGTCGCCCATGAGATCCTCGAAGGCAACAAGGGCGCAGCGAACCTCGTCATCCTCGGCATCCCCTCCCGCGGCGTCCCCCTGGCCCGGCGACTGGTCGACATCATGGCCGAGGTGGAGGGCGTGGCCGTACCGGTGGGCACCCTCGACGTGACCATGCACCGCGACGACCTGCGCCACCAGCCGGTGCGCGCCCCGGTCCGCACCGACGTACCAGCCCCCGGAGTCGACGACCAGGTGGTGGTGCTCGTGGACGACGTCCTGTTCTCGGGACGGACGATCCGGGCCGCCCTCGAGGCACTGACCGAGCTCGGCCGGCCCCGCGCCGTGCGACTGGCCGTCCTGGTCGACCGCGGCCATCGGGAGCTGCCGATCCGCGCCGACCACGTCGGCAAGAACCTCCCGACCTCCTCCAGCGAACGGGTGCACGTGCGACTGAGCGAGGTCGACGGGCAGGAGGATGGCGTGCAGATCAGCGGAGGAGACCGATGAACCGCCACCTGCTCTCCTCGGCGGACCTCAGCCGCCAGGACATCGACGACATCCTGGCCACCGCCGAGTCGATGCACGACGTGCAGAAGCGGGACGTCAAGAAGATCCCGGCGCTGCGCGGGCGGACCATCATCAACCTGTTCTTCGAGGACTCCACCCGGACCCGGTCGTCGTTCGAGATCGCCGGCAAGTGGATGTCCGCGGACACGATCAACATCACCGGCAAGGGGTCGTCGGTCTCCAAGGGCGAGTCGCTGCGGGACACCGTGCAGACTATCGCCGCCATGGGTGTGGACGCCCTGGTCATCCGGCACCATGCCTCCGGCGCCTGCCAGCAGGTGGCCGGATGGGTGGACGCCAGCGTGATCAACGCCGGCGACGGCACCCACGAGCACCCCACCCAGGCCTTGCTCGACGCCTACACGCTGCGCCAGCGGATCGGTGACCTCGACGGTCGGCACGTCGCCATCGTCGGAGACCTGACCCACTCGCGGGTGTTCCGGTCCAACATCATCACGCTCGGTCGGCTCGGCGCGCGGGTGACGGTCGTCGCGCCACCGACGCTCATGCCGAGCGGGATCGACGCCTGGTCCAAGAACGACGGCTTCGCCACCAGCTACGACCTGGACGAGGTGCTCGACGCCGGGGTGGACGCGGTGATGATGCTGCGGGTCCAGCGCGAACGGATGAGTGGTGGGTTCTTCCCCACGGCGCGCGAGTACACCGTGGGGTACGGACTGACCCGGGACCGGCTGGACCGGCTGACCACCGCGAACCCGCACGTGGCCGTCCTGCACCCCGGCCCGATGAACCGTGGCCTCGAGATCGCCGCCGACGCCGCGGACTCGGCCCAGTCGGTCGTCCTGGAGCAGGTCTCCGCGGGCGTCGCCGTCCGGATGGCCGTCCTGTACCACCTGCTGTCCGGAGAGGACTCGAGCGAATGAGCGCCGTCACGCTTCCCCAGACGGACCAGCGCACGCTGATCCGCGGAGCCCGGCTGCTCGGCGGCGACGTCGCGGACCTCCTCATCGGTCAGGGCCGGATCCAGCAGGTCGGCGCCGTCGACGCCGATGCCTCCGTCCACGTCGTCGACGCCGACGGACTGGTCGCCCTACCCGGGCTGGTCGACCTGCACGTCCACCTGCGCGAGCCGGGCCGGGAGGACGCCGAGACGATCTCGAGCGGCTCGGCGGCCGCCGCCGCCGGTGGCTTCACGGCCGTGCTGGCGATGGCCAACACGAACCCGGTCACCGACACCGCCGAGGCGGCCGAGCGGATCCTCGACCTCGGCCTCGACGCCGGACTGGTCGACGTGCAGCCAGTAGGCGCGGTGACCAAGGGCCTCGCCGGCGAGGAGCTCGCCGAGCTCGGGCTGATGGCCCGCTCGCGCGCCCGGGTCCGGATGTTCTCGGACGACGGGCACTGCGTGCACGACGCCCGGGTGATGCGGCGGGCGCTGGAGTACGTCAAGGCGTTCGGCGGCGTCATCTCCCAGCACGCCCAGGACCCGTTGCTCGCCGGCGTCGGCGCCTGCTGCCACGAGGGCGAGCTCTCCGGCCGCCTCGGGCTGCCGGGGTGGCCCGGGGTCGCCGAGGAGTCGATCGTCGCCCGCGACGTCATGCTCGCCCGGCACACGAACAGCCGGGTGCACATCGCGCACGTCTCCACGGCCGGCTCGGTCGAGGTGATCCGCTGGGCCAAGCAGCAGGGAGTCGAGGTCACCGCCGAGGTCACCCCGCACCATCTGCTCCTGACCGCCGACCTGCTGGCCAGCTACGACCCGGTCTTCAAGGTCAACCCGCCGCTGCGGCCGCCGGAGGATGTCCGCGCCTTGCGGGCCGCGCTCGCCGACGGCACCATCGATGCGGTCGCCACGGACCACGCCCCGCATGCCCGGCACGACAAGGAGCATGCCTTCGTGGACGCCGCCTTCGGGATGCTCGGACTCGAGACGGCCCTGGCAGTGGTCAGCGAGGTCATGGTCACCGGTGGGCTGCTCGACTGGGCGGGGGTCGCCCGGGTGATGTCGGTCAACCCCGCTCGGATCGCCGGACTCGACGGCCAGGGACAGCCCCTGGCGGCCGGCTCGCCGGCCAACCTCGTGCTGGTCGACCCCACCGCGGTCGCCACGGTCGAGCGCAGTGACTCGCTCTCGCTCTCCCGGAACAACCCCTGGCACGGCCGGTCCCTGACCGGGGCGGTGGTCGCAACCTACCTGCGCGGCCGGCTCACCGCCCGGGACGGGCGGCTGGCATGACCAGGGCGCAGGCAGGCGGCGTCCTGCTCATCATCCTCGGGCTGATCTATGCGTTCGTGTATGTCGGGTGGCTCCGGCGCGATCGAGCGGGAACCGGGAGCAGCCCGTCCTGGTGGACGCTCCCGGGTCGCCGCAGGCCGGTGTCCGAGACCGGCGCCGAGCCGGTCCCGGCGCACCAGATCGGGTCCGGGACCGAGGTCGGTGACGCGACACCTGCCGCCGGGGGCGCTGCCGACCCCGGTGCGTCTACAGCCCCGGCCGCCGTCGAGCGCCCCCCGACCGTCGCCGAGGGCCTGCCCGGTCAGTACGGAGGAACCCGGGTGGGACGCGAGCGCTCCGCCGCCAAGAACCTGGGGACACCCGGTCCGGGCCGGATGAGCGTCGGTGCCCAGGGAGTCACCTGGCGACCCGAGGACGGGACGGCCCTGCGCGCCGAGCCGTCGGTGATCGGTGGCGCCCGGCTCGAGGACGGGGCGGTGGTCATTCTCTGGCACCCGGACCCGGCGACCAGCCATCAGACGAGCTTCACGGCCGGGTCGGCCGCGGACACGTCCGCGCTGCTCGATGCGCTCGAGGAGCTGCCCGGCATACCGGTGGACCGCACCCCGACCCAGTCCGGTGCTGCCGTGCCGGACGAGGCCGGCGCCGCGGCCGCACCGGACCAGACCAGCACCGCAGTCGAGAAGGACCCGACCGACGTGACCAGCAGCCCCGAGATGGAGACACCGTGAGTGCACACCCCCTGCTCGTCGACCGCGAGGCTGCGGTGCTCGTCCTCGAGGACGGTCGGGCCTTCCGGGGCGAGGCCTACGGCGCCACCGGGACCACCGTCGGCGAGGCGGTCTTCTCCACCGGGATGACCGGCTACCAGGAGACGCTGACCGACCCGAGCTACCACCGGCAGGTGGTCGTGATGACCGCGCCGCACATCGGTAACACCGGGATCAACACCGAGGACCCCGAGTCGAGCCGGATCTGGGTCGCCGGCTACGTCGTGCGCGACCCCGCGCTGCGACCGTCCAACTGGCGCTCGACCAAGCACCTCGAGGACGAGCTGCGGGACCAGGGCGTCGTCGGCATCAGCGGCATCGACACCAGGGCGCTGACCCGCCACCTGCGCGAGCGCGGGGCCATGCGGGTCGGCATCTTCAGCGGCGACCAGGCCGGCAGCCCGGTGGACGACCTCGCCGCGCGGGTCCGACAGGCTCCGCAGATGAGCGGCGCCTCGCTCGCGGCCGAGGTCAGCACGACCGACACCTACGTGGTCCCCGCGCTCGGGGAGAAGCGCTTCACCGTGGCGGCGATCGACCTGGGGATCAAGGCGATGACGCCGCAGATGCTGGCCGCGCAGGGCATCGAGGTGCACGTGATGCCCTCGGCGACGACCTTCGACCGGATCCAGGCGCTGAGCCCGGACGGCGTGTTCTTCTCCAACGGTCCGGGGGACCCGTCCACCGCCGACGCGGAGGTGGCCCTGCTGCAGCAGGTCCTCGACGCGCGGATCCCGTTCTTCGGCATCTGCTTCGGCAACCAGATCCTGGGCCGGGCACTCGGCCTGGGCACCCTCAAGCTGAAGTACGGGCACCGCGGGATCAACCTGCCGGTGATGGACCTGACGACCGGCAAGGTGGAGGTGACCGCGCACAACCACGGGTTCGCCATCGATTGGCCGGGTGGTCCGGACTTCGCCGTGCGCGACACCCCGTACGGACGGGCCCGGGTCTCGCACGTGTGCCTCAACGACGACGTGGTCGAGGGCATCGACTGCCTCGACCGGCCTGCCTACTCGGTGCAGTACCACCCCGAGGCGGCCGCCGGCCCGCACGACGCGTCCTACCTGTTCGACCGGTTCGTGGAGCTGATGTCCCGCACCGACCCCGCGGCCGAACCGGCCCAGACCACCAAGGAGGGCTCGGCCTGATGCCTCGCCGCGAAGACATCAAGAGCGTCCTGGTCATCGGCTCCGGCCCGATCGTCATCGGACAGGCCTGCGAGTTCGACTACTCCGGTACCCAGGCATGCCGGGTGCTGCGTGACGAGGGGATCCGGGTCATCCTGGTCAACTCGAACCCGGCCACGATCATGACCGACCCGGAGTTCGCCGACGCCACCTACGTCGAGCCGATCACCCCGGAGGTGGTCGAGGCGATCATCGCCAAGGAACGCCCGGACGCGGTCCTGGCGACCCTGGGCGGGCAGACCGCGCTCAACACGGCGATCTCCCTGCACGAGAACGGTGTGCTGGAGAAGTACGACTGCCCGCTGATCGGGGCCAACGTCGAGGCGATCCAGCTCGGCGAGGACCGACAGCTCTTCAAGGGGGTCGTCGAGCGCTGCGGCGCCGAGGTGGCCAGGTCGTACATCGCGCACACCATGGCCGAGTGCCTTGCTGGCGCCGAGATGCTGGGCTACCCGGTCGTGGTCCGCCCCTCCTTCACGATGGGTGGGCTCGGCTCCGGGTTCGCCCACGACGAGACCGAGCTGCGGCGGATGGCCGGCGCCGGCCTGCAGGCCAGCCCGACGACCGAGGTGCTGCTCGAGGAGTCGATCACCGGGTGGAAGGAGTACGAGCTCGAGGTCATGCGCGACCGCGCCGACAACGTCGTGGTCGTCTGCTCCATCGAGAACCTCGACCCGATGGGGGTGCACACCGGCGACTCCATCACCGTCGCTCCGGCGCTCACCCTGACCGACCGTGAGTACCAGCGCCTGCGCGACATCGCCATCGACGTGATCCGCGAGGTGGGCGTCGACACGGGCGGCTGCAACATCCAGTTCGCGGTCAACCCGGTCGACGGCCGGATCATCGTCGTCGAGATGAACCCTCGGGTGTCCCGATCGTCGGCGCTCGCGTCCAAGGCGACCGGGTTCCCGATCGCCAAGATCGCCGCGAAGATGGCCATCGGCTACACCCTCGACGAGGTTCCCAACGACATCACCCGTCAGACGCCGGCCTCGTTCGAGCCCACCCTCGACTACGTCGTGGTCAAGGTTCCACGTTTCGCCTTCGAGAAGTTCCCCGCAGCCGACGCCACCCTGACGACCACGATGAAGTCCGTCGGCGAGGCGATGTCCATCGGCCGCAACTTCACCGAGGCGCTGCAGAAGGCGCTGCGATCGATGGAGCGCAAGGACGCGACCTTCCACTGGGACGGCCCCGACCCGGCCGACCCGACCCGGGTCCAGGAGCTGCTCGACCTGGCTGCGGTCCCCACCGACGGACGCATCGTCACCGTCCAGCAGGCCCTGCGCGGGGGCGCGAGCGTCGAGCAGGTGCACGAGGCCACCGGCATCGACCCGTGGTTCCTCGACCAGATCGCCCTGATCAACGCCGTCGCCGAACGGGTCGCGGCCGCCGATCAGCTCACCCCGGCGCTGCTGCGGCTGGCGAAGCGGCACGGCTTCTCGGACCAGCAGCTCGCGTCCCTGGCCGGGATGCCGGAGGCAGTCGTGCGCGGCGTCCGGCACGCCCTCGGCGTGCGGCCGGTCTACAAGACGGTGGACACCTGCGCGGCGGAGTTCGCGGCGACGACGCCGTACCACTACTCGACCTACGACGAGGAGAACGAGGTTCTGCCGCGCGAGCGGCCGGCCGTGATCATCCTCGGCTCCGGTCCGAACCGGATCGGTCAGGGCGTCGAGTTCGACTACTCCTGCGTGCACGCGTCCTTCGCCCTCAGGGAGCAGGGCTACGACACGATCATGATCAACTGCAACCCCGAGACGGTGTCCACCGACTACGACACCAGCTCTCGGCTGTACTTCGAGCCGCTGACCCTCGAGGACGTCCTGGAGGTCGTCCACATGGAGCGCCAGGCCGGCCCGATCGCCGGGGTCATCGTCCAGCTCGGCGGCCAGACCCCGCTGGGGCTGGCGCAGGCGCTGAAGAACGAGGGTGTCCCGATCGTCGGCACGTCACCGGAGGCGATCCACCTCGCCGAGGACCGCGGGGCCTTCGGGCGGGTGCTGGCGGAGGCGAACCTGCCGGCCCCGCGCCACGGCACGGCATACAGTGCCGAGGAGGCCGTCCTCGTCGCGCAGGAGATCGGCTACCCCGTCCTGGTGCGGCCGTCCTACGTCCTCGGCGGGCGGGGCATGGAGATCGTCTACGACGACGCGACGCTGTCCACCTACGTCACCCGGGCCACGGTGGCCTCGCCGGAGCACCCGGTGCTGGTCGACCGCTTCCTCGACGACGCGATCGAGATCGACGTCGACGCGCTCTACGACGGCGAGGAGATGTACCTCGGCGGGATCATGGAGCACATCGAGGAGGCCGGCATCCACTCCGGCGACAGCTCGTGCACCCTGCCGCCGGTGACCCTCGGGGTCGCCGAGCTGGAGCGCGTCCGGGAGTCGACCCTCAAGCTGGCTCAGGGGATCGGCGTCCGCGGGCTGATGAACGTGCAGTTCGCCCTGGCCCAGGACGTCCTGTACGTGCTCGAGGCGAACCCGCGCGCGTCGCGGACCGTCCCCTTCGTGGCGAAGGCGACCGGGGTCGCGATCAGCAAGGCGGCCGCCCGGGTGATGCTCGGCGCGTCGATCCGGGAGCTGCGCGCGGAGGGCATGCTGCCGCCGACCGGGGACGGCGGCAACCTGCCGGCGCACGCCCCCATGTCGGTCAAGGAGGCGATCCTTCCGTTCCAGCGGTTCCGCACCAAGGAGGGCAAGGTCGTCGACTCGCTGCTCGGTCCGGAGATGCGCTCGACCGGTGAGGTGATGGGCATCGACAAGGACTTCGGGTCGGCGTTCGCGAAGAGCCAGATGAGCTGTGGCGGGCTGCCGGACTCCGGAGCCGTCTTCGTCTCGGTGGCCAACCGGGACAAGCGGGCGATGATCTTCCCGGTCAAGCGGCTGGCCGACCTCGGGTTCACCATCCTGGCCACGAGCGGAACTGCGGATGTGCTGCGGCGCAACGGGATCGAGGCCACCCTGGTGGCCAAGATCAGCGAGCGTGACCCAGCGGCGCTGGCCGCCGGGGAGCGGACCATCGTCGACCTGATCAACGACGGCGAGGTCCAGATGGTGGTCAACACGCCCACCGGTCAGTCGGCCCGGGCGGACGGGTACGAGATCCGGGCGGCGACGACCAGCGCGGGCAAGCCGATCATCACGACGGTCCAGGAGTTGGCCGCGGCGGTCCAGGGGATCGAGGCGCTGCGCAGCGGGGTGCTCAACGTCAAGTCCCTGCAGGAGCACAGCCGGGACCTCAACCTCTTCGGCACGCCACAGGACCCGGCCGGCACGGTGACCCGCGGAGGTGTCGCGTGACGGGTATGCCGTCCGCGACAGCCGGCCTGTCCGCGGCACCCGCTGGTGGGGTCACCCAGGTCACCGGTGAGCTGATCGCCACCCGGCGGGTGGGGGCGTACCAGCACCTGACCTTCGTCGCGCCCGGCATCGCCGAGCTGGCCCGGCCCGGCCAGTTCGTGGCCCTGGCGGTCGGCGGGCCGACCTCGGCGAACCTGCTGCGCCGATGCTTCTCGATCTTTCAGGTCAGCCCCAGCGGCACCTACGGGGGAACCGTCGACATCGTCGTCGCCGCGCACGGTCCGGGGACGACCTGGATCGTCGACCTGCCGCTGCATGCCGAGGTCGACATCGTCGGGCCCCTCGGCCGCGCGTTCCCGTTGCCGAAGGAACCGGTCCCCTGCGTCCTGGTGGGTGGCGGCTACGGCAGCGCGCCGCTCTTCTGGCTCGCCGAGCAGCTCCGGGCGCGCGGCTGCCACGTCGAGATGGTGCTCGGGGCGGCCAGCGAGGACCGGCTCTTCGGGGTCCTCGAGGCCCGGCGGGCGGCCGACGGGGTCACCGTGACGACCGACGACGGTTCCGCCGGTTCCCAGGGCTGGATCAGCGACGTGCTCGCTGAGGTCATCCGGCTCAGCGGTGCAGCCGTCGTCTACGGCTGCGGACCGATGGCGATGCTGAAGTCGGTGACCGACATCGCCCTGCGTGAGGGCGCCGTGGCCCAGGTCGCGGTCGAGGAGGCCATGGCCTGCGGGGTGGGAGTCTGCATGACCTGCGTGATGCCCGTGGTGGGCAGTGACGGGCGCACCCGGATGGTCAGGTCCTGCGTCGAGGGCCCGGTCTTCCGCGGTGACCGGGTCCGCTGGGACGCGTTCACCGACGGCTACTGCGCGGTGCCGCCCGGCACCGTGGGCGCCCCCGGCGAGGGGGGGCACTGATGGTGGACATGGCGGCCTCGCTGGGCGAGACCACGTTGCCCAACCCCCTGATGACGGCATCCGGCTGCGCCGCGAACGGCAAGGAGCTGCACCGCTTCTTCGACGTCTCGTCACTCGGCGCCTTCGTGACGAAAACCGTGATGGCACAACCGCGTTCGGGTCGCGGGACCCCCCGGATGGCAGAGACGCCGTCCGGAATGCTCAACTCGATCGGCCTGCAGGGTCCCGGCATCGCAGCGTTCGTCGAGCAGGACCTCGCGTGGCTCAAGTCCGTCGGCGCGCGAACGCTCGTCTCCATCGCCGGCTCGTCCAGCGGCGAGTTCGCCGACGTGGCCGCGGCGTTGCGGACCGGTGACGCCTTCGACAGCGTGGTGGGCGTCGAGGTGAACATCTCCTGCCCCAACGTCGCCAACCGCGGGCTGGTCTTCGCCTGCGACCCGCTGTCCTCGGCGAAGGTGATCGCCATGGTCCGCGAACAGCTGCCCCGGCACGTGCCGGTGTTCGCCAAGCTCAGCCCGGACGTGACCGACATCGTCTCGATCGCCTCGGCCTGCGTGAAGGCGGGAGCGTCCGGACTGACCATGATCAACACGCTGCTCGGGATGGCGATCGACACCGACCGGATGCGGCCCCAGCTCGGCGGCGTGACCGGGGGACTGTCCGGCCCGGGGATCCGCCCGGTCGCCGTCCGGGCCGTCTGGCAGGTCCGCGCAGCGATGTTCGAGGGACGCTTCCCGACCGTGCCGATCATCGGGGTCGGTGGGGTCCGCACCGGGCGCGACGCCCTGGAGCTGGTCGCCGCCGGCGCCAGCGCCATCCAGGTGGGCACTGCGACGTTCAACGACCCACGAGCGCCCATCCGGGTGCTCGAGGAGCTCGAGGGCCTGCTCGAGGACAAGGGCTACGACACGTTCGCCGGGGCCGTCGCCGCGGCTCACCGCTAGGGAGACCGTGATGTCATCCAGCCCGTTCGGCGCCCGGTTGCGCGAGGCGATGGACCGCCACGGTCCGCTCTGCGCGGGACTCGACCCGCATCGTGCCCTCGTGGAGTCGTGGGGGCTGGAGTACTCCCTGGCCGGGCTGGAGCGGTTCGCCCGGACCTGTGTCGAGGCGTTCGCCGGGTCGGTGGCCGTCGTCAAGCCCCAGTCCGCGTTCTTCGAGGTGTTCGGCTCCGGGGGTGTGCGGGTGCTCGAGACGGTGCTCGCCGACCTGCGCTCCGCGGGCACCCTGACGATTCTCGACGTCAAGCGCGGCGACATCGGTTCGACGATGCAGGCCTACGCCCAGGCCTACCTCGGCGACGACAGCCCGCTGCGGGCGGACGCCCTCACCCTCAGCCCGTTCCTCGGCTACGACTCGCTCCGGCCGGCGCTCGCGCTGGCCGAGGAGACCGAGCGGGGGATCTTCGTCCTCGCCCTCACCTCCAACCCGCAGGGGTATGCCGTGCAGCACGCGCAGTACGACGGTCGCAGCGTCGCCGCCGGGGTCGTCGACGGGGTCGCGGTCGACAACCTGGCCGCCCGCGAGCACGGGGTCCTGGGCTCCGTCGGGGTGGTCGTCGGCGCGACGGTCGGTTCGGCCCTCAACGAGCTCGGCATCGACCTGCTCGCCGCCAACGCCCCGATCCTGGCCCCCGGGGTCGGCGCCCAGGGCGGCACGGCGGCGGACCTGCGCCAGGTCTTCGGGGCGGCGCTGCCCAACGTCCTGGCCAGCTCCAGCCGCGACGTCCTGTCGGCCGGCCCCGACGCACGGGCGCTGCGCGCGGCGGCGGCCGACACGGCGGCCCAGCTCCGGCAGGCCCTGGTCGGCTGACCCGGGCTGGCCCCGCCGGACAGACCCCGCGCCGCCGGGGTCACCCGTCGACGGGCCTGGCCCGGACGCCGCGACTGCGCCGTTCGAGATAGGTGGAGTCCGGCAGCTCGAACCCGAAGGCCGCGTACAGGCGGTGCGCGTCGGCGGTGTGCAGCATCCAGCGGAACTCGCGCCCGGGGCCGCGTTCCACCATCTCGTCCACCACGGCGCGCCCGAGCCCGAGCCCGCGGTGAGCGGGCAGCACGTAGACGTCGGCGAGGTAGGCGAGCGAGACCCCGTCGGACACGGCCCGGGCGAAGCCGACCTGGCCTCCGTCGAGGGCGTAGGCTCCCACCACCCGCCACGCGTCGGCGAGCTGGGCGCGGACGTCCTCGACGGTGCGCCACCGGGCCCAGTAGGCCTGGGTCGAGAGGAAGCCCCAGACCGCCTCGAGGTCGACCTGACGCCGGTCGTCGCTCAGCCGGTACCCGGCCGGCAGGTCGCGGTCACCTGGAGTGCTCACCCCTCCAGTCTGTCGGACCCTCGGCGTCCGCGGCAGCACGACGTCCCGCGGTGACGAGGATCGCGTCGCCGATCGGGCGTTCGCCGGCGGCGTCGGACGGGTGGCTGACCAGGGCCCCGTCGACGGCCATCGCCGTGGACCCCCCGCCGTCGAGGTTCACCGCCTCGAGCATCCCGAGTGACCGGGCCACCGCTGCGGCCTCGGGGATCGACAGGCCGAGGTCGCTCGTGCTGCGCCCGTCAACGGTCACCAGCAGGGTGCGGCCGCGCGCGTCGACGCCCGCGAGGGTGCGCGGGTTGCGTTTGACGACCCACCCGTAGGCGAAGCTCGGGTCGCCCGGGTGCACCATCCCGTCCCGAGCCTGGGTCACCTCGATCCGTCCGGCGCGGACCAGCTGCGGACCACCGTTGACGACGGTGTCGCGCCGGCTGGTGCCCACCGCGTGGCCGTCGACGTCACGCAGGCCCGCCGTCACCGTGACGCGGTCACCCAGCTGCGCCCGATCGAGCTCGGCGACGCGCGCACCGGTCGCCTGCAGCGAGGTCTGCCCGGCGTGCAGGTGGGTGCCCCGGCTGCCGAGGACCACCTCGACCCGGTGGTCGGACCCGAGGACCACCTCCCGGCCCGGCCCGGACGGGGTCGCACTCCCGAACTCTGGTGTGAAACCGACGATCTCATCGGGGTCGGTGCAGGTGACGTCGTGCAGCGGTCGGTCGGTCGGACTGTCCGTGCGGTCGCCCCCGCAGTTGCGGATGAGCCCCGGGACCCGGTCGATGCCGTCGAGCGCCACCGCGCTGGGCCCGACGCGGGCCGTGCCGGCCCACCACAGGCGCTTGACGGTCGTGCCCCGCGCGTTGTCGCGCAGCAGCAGGGCGGGCCGTCCGGAGACCGGCTCCGACAGGAGCCGTCCGTCGTAGACGCCGACCCCCGCCGGGTCGCCCGGAGCGCCGGCGGCGGGGTCGAGGACGAAGAACCCGCCGTTGACCCCGACCACCGCGTCGGCGGCCCTGCTGAGGGCCGAGGTGGTCTCGCGGTTCAGCAGGTCCGGCCCGTACCCGGCGCCGAGGTGGCCGCGGAAGTCGTGGGGGTCGATGGTGACAACTCGCACGTGCCAGGGGCCGCGGGCGTCGGCGTCTCCGTCCCAGCCGGTGAAGACCGCGTTCGCCTGCTCGCCCGCCGTGGTCAGGCGGGCGCGCTCCGCATCCGCCTCGGGCCGGGTCGCCCAGCCGCCGACCCGAACCCGGTAGCCGAGGATGCCCGCGGGGACGTCGGCGGTGGCGGGTTGTCGCACCGCCTCGACCCGGGGGGTGAAGCCCTTCGTGGTGAGCCCGTCCGCGGTTCGCCCGGCCGCCGGCTGATCAGCCAGGACCGTTGCCGGCGCGTCGGGGTCCGGGTTCTCGGCGCCGGGCGTGATGAGCACCTCGAGCGTCCAGACCTGCGCGGCGTCCGGGCCACCGCGGGTGATCGTCGTGAGGGTCACTCCGGGAGCGACCCTGGTGCTCGAGCGCGACTCGACCAGCCCCTCGGGGCCGAGGTCGAGCGGCTGGCCCGCTGACGAGGCCACCCGGTGCCCGTCGGGCTGGGCCCGGGCCGGGCCGGTCGCGCCGAGCAGGGCGCCGACCGCCAGGAGTGCCGAGGTCCCTGCGGCCGCCCACGTTCGCGGACGGATGGCGGGTCCCGGAGCGACGTGGATCCGGTTGCTGGTCATGGTTCTCGACCCTACGACCGACTCCGGAGGCCGGCGACCGGAGCGCCGAACCCGCGGGTCCGGGTTTCCGGCTGCGCCAACCGGGTACTGCCCAGGTCCGAAAGCGCGCGGCTGACGCTCCCACTGGGCTGCGTCCCGTGTTCGACCTGCGGTCGACTGCCGTGACTACCGGGATGGAGCTGGGATGAGCGGGACGGATGTCCTCATCGGTGGGCGTTACCGTCTGGTCAACCGCATCGGCACCGGTGGCATGGGTGTCGTCTGGGAGGCGTGGGACGAGCGGCTGCGCCGGCCCGTTGCCGTCAAGCAGCTGCATCCCCACCGGGGGGTCAGCGACGACGAGACGACGCTGGCCAACGCTCGGGCCATGCGGGAGGCCCGGATCACGGCGCGGCTGCACCATCCGCATGCGGTCCCGGTCTTCGACGTGGTCGAGCAGGACGGCCAGCCCTGCCTGATCATGCAGTACCTGCCGTCCACGAGCCTGCACCAGGTGCTGGGCGAGCGCGGCCGGTTGTCGCCGGGCGAGACGGCCCGGATCGGCGCCGAGGTCGCCTCGGCGTTGAGCGCAGCCCACCGCAGCGGCATCGTCCACCGGGACGTCAAGCCCGCCAACATCCTCATCGCCGAGGACGGGTCCGCCAAGATCACCGACTTCGGCATCTCGCACGCGATGGGCGACGCCACCCTCACCTCGGCCGGCATGGTCACCGGCACGCCGGCCTACCTTGCGCCGGAGGTGGCCCGGGGGTCGGCTGCGAACTTCGCGTCCGACGTGTTCTCGCTGGGCGCCACGCTGTACGCCGCGGTCGAGGGAGCCCCGCCGTTCGGGTCCAACGACCAGCAGAACCCGATGGCGCTGTTGCACCGGGTGGCGTCCGGGCAGGTCCAGCCGCCGGGCCATGCCGGTGCGCTGCAACCGGTACTGACCCGCATGCTGGCGCCGGCCGCGCAGGACCGGCCCACGATGGAGGAGGTGACCCTGGCCCTCGAGGCGGCGACCTCCGGGATGCCGGCGACGGTCTCCCAGGAGACTGCCGCCTGGTCGCTCGACCCTGCCGAGGCGGACCCCGTGGACGGTGCGCCGGAGCCGGCCGGTGGCGCCACGGACGGGGATGTCGGGGCACCGCTGGTCAGCCGGCCCCGGCGGGCGGGGTGGGCCCTCGCCGGCGCCGTCGTGCTCGTGGCGCTCGGCCTGCTGCTGGCCACCCAGCTGCTCGCGCGTGAGCCCACCCCCGCCGCTCCGCCGGCGGCGGGTGCCCCCTCGGCGACCCCGAGCCTGCCGAGTGCGTCAGCCGGTGGTGCGCCGGCGAGTACGACCGCCGGTCCCGCGCAGCCGAGTACCCCCACGCCCAGCGCTCCGGCCGCAGCGCCGCCGGCCGAAGACCAGCCGCCCACGGCCGCCGCCCTGGCCCAGGCGCTCTCCGACTACTACGGGCTGCTGCCCGGCAACACGGACGCCGGCTGGGCGCGACTGACCACCCGCTACCAGGACACGACCGCCAAGAACCGGCAGACCTACCAAGGGTTCTGGGACGGGTTCCGGTCCGTCTCGGTCAGCGACGCGACAGGCGCCCCACCGTCCGCGGTGGAGGCCACGATCACCTACACCACCCGGGACGGTCGGGTGATCCGGGAGCGCACGGCATACACGTTGGTGCCGGTGGACGGCATCCTCAAGATCGACAGCTCCCAGGTCCTGAGCAGCCGGTAGACGAGTCCCGAGCCGGTCGGTTGCAGGCTGGGGACCGACCCCCGCGACAGCGTGAAGGCGCCCCCTCGTTGCATGGCGGGTGAGCACTGAGTAGGTTCGCTCCTACGATCGCCGCCGTCTTACGCGTGTTGAGGAGTGTCTTGTCGTGGCCCTACCCCCGCTGACCCCGGAGCAACGTGCTGCCGCTCTGGAGAAGGCCGCCGTGGCCCGACGTGAACGTGCCGCCGTCAAGAACCGCCTCAAGTACTCCCAGGGCTCCCTGCCCGAGGTCATCGCGACCGGACGGGACAACGACGTCATCGGCAAGATGAAGGTCTCAGCGCTGCTCGAGTCGATGCCCGGGATCGGGCGGGTCCGGGCTCGCCAGATCATGGACGAGGTGGGCATCTCCGAGTCGCGACGGGTCCGCGGCCTCGGCTCCAACCAGGCGGCTGCGCTCATCGCCCGCTTCAACCAGGCGTGAGTCAGGAGCAGGAGCCGACCCGCCAGGAGCCGAACCAGCCTCGCCGGGAGGACGGGTCCAGGGACGGTCATCTCGTGGTGCTCGCCGGGCCGACGGCGGTCGGCAAGGGCACCTTGGCGGCATACATCCGGGCGCACTTCCCGCAGGTGTGGCTGTCGGTCTCGATGACCACCAGGCCGCCGCGCGACGGCGAGGTCGACGGGGTCCACTACCACTTCGTCGACGACACCGAGTTCGACCGGCTGGTCGAGGCGGGGGAGTTCCTCGAGCACGCTGTCGTGCATGGCCGGGCCAAGTACGGCACCCCCCGGGGGCCGGTCGAGCGGGCCCTGCACGACGGGCGGCAGGCGCTGCTGGAGATCGACCTGCAGGGTGCCCGTCAGGTTCGCGAGACGATGCCGGAGGCGCTGTTCGCCTTCCTGGCCCCTCCGTCGTGGGAGGAGCTGGTGCGCCGGCTCACCGATCGCGGCACCGAGTCCCCGCAGGAGCAGCAGGTTCGGCTGGACACCGCCAAGCGGGAACTGGCCTCCGCCGAGGAGTTCGATGTGACGATCGTCAACGACGACGTTCGACGTGCCAGCGAAGAACTCGTATCATTGATGAGATCGCGCGAGCGCGACGCTTGACGCTGCCCCCGCACGGCCCCCCGCGCTCCGAGCAGCGAGACCTCAGCACCGAGGCACCATCAGCAACGAAACGAGAACGCACTCATGTCCGGAACAGTGGCGAACCCCATCGGCATCACCAGGCCGCCGATCGACGACCTCCTCAAGATCGCCGACTCGAAGTACGCCCTGGTGATCTACTCCGCCCAGCGTGCGCGCCAGATCAACGCCTACTACTCCCAGCTGCAGGAGGGCCTGCTCGACTACGTCGGCCCGCTGGTCGAGACCGAGGTCCACGAGAAGCCGCTGTCGATCGCGCTGCGTGAGATCAACGAGGGCATGCTGACCTCCGAAGCCACCGAAGGCTGATCGACGCCATGGCGGCCGCGCCCCCGGTGAGGCGACGCATCGTGCTGGGCGTCGCCGGGGGCATCGCGGCCTACAAGGCGGCCAGCCTGCTGCGCCTGTTCAGCGAGGGCGGGTACGACGTCACCGTCGTGCCGACCGAGTCGGCGCTGAGGTTCGTCGGCGCACCCACCTGGTCCGCCCTGTCCGGCAAGCCGGTGGCGTCGGACGTGTGGTCCGACGTGGCTCACGTGCCGCACGTGCGGATCGGCCAGGAGGCCGACCTGCTCATCGTCGCCCCCGCGACCGCCGACCTCATCGCGAAGGCGGCCGCGGGCCTGGCCGACGACCTGCTGACGAGCACCCTGCTCACCGCGAGCTGCCCGGTGGTCTTCGCCCCGGCCATGCACACCGAGATGTGGGAGCACGCCGCGACCCAGGCGAACGTCTCGACGCTGCTCGAGCGGGGTGTCCACATCATTCCGCCGGCCTCGGGGCGGCTCACCGGCACCGACACCGGAACCGGTCGGCTGCCCGAGCCTGCGGAGCTGTATGCCGCCTGCCTGGCCGTGCTCGACGCCCCGAGAGCCGACAGTGAGGTGAACGCGCCGGCGGAGACGAGCACCCACGGGTCGGAGCTTGCGGGCCGGCGCGTGGTGGTCAGCGCCGGGGGCACCCGCGAACCGCTCGACCCGGTCCGCTACCTGGGGAACCGGTCGTCCGGCAAGCAGGGGTACGCCCTGGCCGCCGTGGCGGCGGCCCGGGGGGCCCGGGTGACGCTGGTCAGCGCCAATGCGCAGCTGCCCGCTCCCGCCGGTGTGGACGTGGTCGAGGTCGGGACCGCCCTCGAGCTCGAGGCGGCCGTGCGGCTCGCCGCCGAAGCCGCCGACGTCGTGGTCATGGCGGCCGCCGTGGCCGACTTCCGGCCCCGCGTCGCGCTGACGACCAAGATCAAGAAGACCCACGGCGAGGCGGACGCGGCTGGTGCGGTCGACGAGTCGGCGCCCACGATCGAGCTCGTCCGCAACCCCGACGTGCTCGCCGGGCTGGTCGCGATCCGGGCGCACGCCAAGCACCCGGTCCTGGTCGGGTTCGCCGCCGAGACCGGGGACGCCTCCGGCTCCGTGCTGGAGCATGCCCGGCAGAAGCTCGCCCGCAAGGGCTGCGACCTGCTGGTGGCGAACGAGGTGGGGGACGGCGTGGCCTTCGGCCAGGAGACGAACACCGTGCACCTGCTCTACCGCGAGGGCCTGCCCGGCGCACCGCAGGACCGGGAGGTCGGTCCCGTCTCCAAGCACACCGTCGCCGCCGCGGTGTGGGACGGCATCCAGAGCATCCTCTGACCACCGTTAGACTCACCTCCGGCCGCGTTCACGCCGGCTGGTCGGCAGTCCGTGCCGACCTCCCAGGATCAGGAGAAGAAGTTGTCCGCACGCCTGTTCACCTCCGAGTCGGTCACCGAGGGTCACCCCGACAAGATCTGCGACCAGATCAGCGACGCCATCCTCGATGCGATGCTCGCCCAGGACCCCGGCAGCCGGGTCGCCGTCGAGACCATGGTCACCACCGGACTGGTCCACGTCGCCGGTGAGGTGACCACCGAGGCCTACGTCGAGATCCCGAAGATCGTCCGGGACACCGTGCTGGGCATCGGCTACGACTCCTCGACCAAGGGCTTCGACGGCGCGTCCTGCGGTGTCGAGGTCTCCATCGGCCAGCAGTCCCCGGACATCGCCCAGGGCGTGGACACCGCCTTCGAGAACCGCACAGGTGGCGTCGACCCGCTCGACAAGCAGGGCGCCGGCGACCAGGGCCTGATGTTCGGCTACGCCTGCGAGGACACCGACGAGCTGATGCCGCTGCCGATCCACCTGGCACACCGGCTGGCTCAGCGGCTGACCGCGGTGCGCAAGAGCGGCGACGTCGCCTACCTGCGTCCGGACGGCAAGACCCAGGTCACCATCGCGTACGACGGTGACCGCGCCGTGAAGCTCGACACGGTCGTCCTGTCCACCCAGCACGCGGCGGACATCTCCCTCGAGGGACTGCTGCAGCCGGACATCCTCGAGCACGTCATCAAGCCGGTCCTGGCCGAGCTCAAGGACGCCGGCTCCGAGCTGGACATCTCCGACTACCGGACCCTGATCAACCCGACCGGCCGCTTCGAGATCGGTGGGCCGATGGGCGACGCGGGACTGACCGGGCGCAAGATCATCGTCGACACGTATGGCGGGATGGCTCGCCACGGTGGCGGCGCCTTCTCCGGCAAGGACCCCAGCAAGGTCGACCGCTCGGCTGCCTACGCGATGCGGTGGGTGGCCAAGAACGTCGTCGCCGCCGGTCTGGCCACGCGATGCGAGATCCAGGTCGCCTACGCGATCGGTGCCTCGAAGCCGGTCGGCCTCTACGTCGAGACCTTCGGGACGGAGACCGCTCCGGTCGACCGGATCCAGGCGGCCATCGGCTCGGTCTTCGACCTGCGACCGGGGGCCATCGTCGACCAGCTGGACCTGCTGCGCCCGATCTACAAGCCCACCGCCGCCTACGGTCACTTCGGCCGCACCATGGCCGACGGGTACCAGAACCCGTTCACCTGGGAGCAGACCACCAAGGTCGAGGCTCTCCAGGCAGCCGTCCGCGGCTGACCGACGCGGCACCCCCGGGGTGCGCACCTGACAGGGCTGGCCACTGGCCAGCCCTGTCGTGCTGATGCGGTAGACCTGACCCCGTGAGCCCTGACCGACCCGAGGACCCGCCGGGAGCGCCGCAGCTGCCGGTGGCGCTCGTCGTCGTGGACACCGGCCTGGCTCACCTCGACCGGGTGTTCGAGTACGCCGTGCCGGCCGAGATGGACCGCGACGCCACCCCCGGGACGCGGGTCCGGGTCCGGTTCGCCGGACGCGACCTGGACGGCTTCGTCGTCGACCGACGAGCCACCGCCGAGCACGGGGGACGGCTGGCGCCGTTGCGCCGGGTCGTCAGCCCGGAGGCGGTCCTGACTCCGGAGATCCTCGAGGTCGCCCGCGCGGTCGCCGACCGGTATGCCGGGGTGCTCGGCGACGTGCTGCGGCTCGCGGTACCGAAGCGGCACGCCACCGCGGAGCGGGCCCTCGATGCCCAGAGCGCCGGCGCCGCGGCCGGCGCCGCCGGACCCCCGGTGCCGCCGCCGGAACCCGGGCCCTGGACGGCATACCCCGCCGGCACGTCGTTCCTGCGCCGGGTAGCCGGCGGTGAGGCGCCGGCGGCCGCCTGGCTCGCCCTCCCGGGCCAGCCGCCGGAGCTCGACTGGCCGCGGGCCCTGGCGGTCGCCGCAGGGACCGCACTCGCCGCGGGACGCGGCGCGATCATCGTCGTGCCGGACCATCGGGACGTCACCCGGGTCGACGCCGAGCTGTCCAGCGTGCTGGGCAAGGGGCAGTACGTCCGGTTGACCGCGGACCAGGGACCGCAGGCGAGGTACACGGCCTGGTTGAAGGTGCTGCGCGGTCAGGTGCGCTGCGTCATCGGCACCAGGGCTGCCATGTTCGCCCCGGTGCGTGACCTCGGGCTGGTGGCCTGGTGGGACGACGGCGACGACCTGCTCACCGAGCCACGGGCGCCCTACCCGCACGTCCGGGAGGTGCTGACGCTGCGGGCGGCCCGCACCGGCTCGGCGCTGCTCTGTGGCGGGTTCAGTCGCAGCGTGCAGACGCAGCTGGCGGTCAGCGGCGGCCAGCTCGCGGCGGTCCAGGCGCGGCCCGAGGACCTGCGCCGCGCCGCGCCGCGCATCATCGTCGCCGGTGACGACATCGAGATCGAGCGCGACGGCGCTGCCGCTCGGGCGCACCTGCCGTCCGTGGCGTGGCGCACGGCGAAGGCGGCGCTGGCCGACGGTCCCGTACTGGTCCAGGTCCCACGCCGCGGGTACCTGCCGTCCCTGTCCTGCCAGGAGTGCCGCGAACCGGCCCGGTGTCTGCGGTGTCACGGGCCGATGGCTCTGGTCGCCGCGGGCGCGCCGCCGACCTGCCGGTGGTGCGGCCACGGCTACGGACCGGAGGGGTTCAGCTGCCCGGCCTGCGACGGTCGGGTGCTGCGCTCCGGCGTGGTCGGCGCTCGACGGACGGCCGAGGAGATCGGGCGTGCCTTCCCGGGAGTGCCGGTACGGACCTCCGGCTCGGGGGAGGTGCTGGCGGTGGTGGGCCCGGAGCCGGCGCTGGTGATCGCCACGCCGGGCGCCGAGCCGGTCGCCGAGAGCGGGTACGCGGCCACGCTGCTGCTCGACGCGTGGGCGCTGCTCGACCGCCCGTCGCTCGAGGCCTCCGTGGAGGCCCTGCGCCGATGGCTCGCCGCGGCGGCGTTGACCCGCGGGGCGGCGCGGGGCGGGATCGTGATCCTCGGGGGGGCACCGACCCATACCGCACTGCCCGCCGTGGAGGCACTGGTCCGGTGGGACCCCGCCTGGCTGGCCGACCGCGAGCTCGGCGAGCGGGCCGAGCTGGCCCTTCCGCCGACGGTGACCATGGCCCAGCTGGTCGGACCCCGCGCCGCCCTGGCTGAGGCTCTGGGACACGGCGAGGTCGACCCGGCCGTCGAACGTCTCGGACCGTTGCCCTTCCCCGTGCGCGGGACCGGGTCGGGGGCCGACCCCTCGCTCGTCCAGGTGCTGCTGCGGGCCCCCCTCGAACACCGACCCCACCTGGCCGCGTCCCTGGCGGCGATGCGAGCCGGCCGCAGCGCCCGCAAGGAGAAGGACTCGGTCTCGGTCCGGATGGACCCGGTTGACGGGCTCGGGTGACCCGGGTCAGTCATCGGCGGCGGCGCGACGGCCCGCCTGGCGGCCCGCCTTGGTCTGACCGCGTTGGTGCTTGGCCTCCAGTCGTCGACCCTGGGCTCCCCGGCTCGGCTTCGTCGCCCGGCGGGACGGCGGCGGCGGCGTCGCCGCCTCGCGCAGCACCTCCACCAGCCGCGTTCGGGCGGCCACCCGGTTCTGGCGCTGGGAGCGGTGCTCGGCCGCGACGAACACCAGCTGGTCGGCGACCAGCCGGGCGTCCACCGCGCGCAGGATGCGCTCGCGCAGCGCCCGCGGTCCGGTCGCCAGGGCGCTCGACGTGACCGGGTTGAAGGCCAGCTCCACCCGGCTGTCCGTCGTGTTGACACCCTGACCACCTGGACCGGAGGCGCGCGAGAAGCGTTCGAGCAGCTCACCCGCCGGGATGACCAACCCCTCGCGAAGCCCTGGACCCGGGGGGACCACCAGGTCGCTCCCGGGCCTCACCCGGGCGCTGGGGGTCACCGGCCTCATCGGCTAGACGCTACTGGCAAGACCAGGCAGAACGGCCGGGAGCCGAGCACCTAGACTGGCCCGTCAACCAGTTCTCGCCGCGCAAAGGGACCCGAATCCGTGTCGATCAAGGCCATCCGTCTCTTCGGAGACCCGATCCTCCGGACCCCCGCCGTCGAGGTCCTCGACTTCGACCGCGAGCTGCGGCAGCTGGTCAGCGACCTGTCCGACACGATGATGGACGCGCCGGGGGCCGGGCTGTCCGCGCCGCAGCTCGGGGTGGGCCTGCGCGTCTTCACCTACTTCGTCGACGGTGAGCTCGGTCACCTGGTCAACCCCCGGCTGGACCTCTCGAACGAGCTGCAGGACGGTCCCGAGGGCTGTCTGTCGTTTCCCGGGATGGTCTACGACTGCCCCCGGTCCCTGAGCGTGGTGGCGACCGGGCAGGACATGTTCGGCGAGCCGGTCCGGCTCGAGGGGTCCCAGACCCTGGCCCGGTGCATCCAGCACGAGACCGACCACCTGGACGGCATCCTCTTCATCGACCGGATGGATGCCGAGCAGCGCAGGCTGGCGATGCGGGAGATCCGGGAGAGCGAATGGTCGGGCGTCGCCGCCCCCACCGTGCGGCTCAGCCCCCATCCCACCTTCGGTCGGGGGATGTAGTGCGGCTCGTCTTCGCGGGCACGCCGGAGGTGGCCCTGCCCAGCCTTGACGCCCTGGTCGGGTCCTCCCACGACGTGGTCGCGGTGATCACCCGCCCGGATGCCCGCGCCGGCCGGGGCCAGACCCTCGTCCGGTCCCCGGTGCGCGAGCGGGCCGACGAGCTCGGGCTGGAAGTCCTCACCCCGGCCAGCCCCGCGGACCCGCACTTCCTGGGCCAGCTGCGGGCTCTCGAGCCGGACGCCTGCCCGGTGGTCGCGTACGGCGCCGTGATCCCCCAGGCCGCACTCGACATCCCCCGTCGGGGCTGGGTCAACCTGCACTTCTCGCTGCTCCCGGCCTGGCGGGGGGCAGCTCCGGTGCAGCACGCCATCATGGCCGGCGACGAGGTGACCGGGGCGAGCACGTTCCAGATCGAGCGTGGCCTGGACACCGGTCCCGTCTACGGAATGATGACCGAGTCGATCCTGGCGACGGACACCAGTGGCGAGCTGCTGGACCGGCTGGCGAGCGCGGGGGCGGGCCTGCTCCTGGCCACCATGGATGGCATCGAGTCGGGCGAGCTCGTCGCCACGCCGCAGGACGGACAGGGAGTGTCGCTGGCGCCGAAGATCACCGTCGACGGTGCTCGGGTCGACTGGTCCCGCCCCAGGCTGGCGGTTGACCGGCTGGTCCGCGGCTGCACGCCCGATCCGGGGGCCTGGACGGAGTTTCGCGGCGCCCGGATCAAGGTCGGTCCGCTGGTCCCCGACACCGGGGCCGCCGAGCTGCCCGCGCTCGCGCCGGGTGAGCTGCACGCGACGAAGCAGGCGCTGTATGCCGGAACCGGGTCGGCGCCGGTGCAGCTCGGCACCGTCCACGCCCAGGGCCGCAAGCCGACGGCCGCTGCCGACTGGGCGCGTGGTCTTCGCATCGAGACCGGGGAGCGTTTCCAGTGACGGACCAACCACGCAAGCGTCGGCCCCGCCCAGCACGGTCGGTGCAGCGCCCCGCCGACCGGACCCGGCGGACCGACCCGGCCCGGCTTGCGGCATACACCGTCATGCGGGCCGTCGCCGACGGCGCCTACGCCAACCTCGAGCTGCCGAAGGTGCTGCGCGAGAAGGGGATCAGTGGCCGCGACGCCGGGTTCGCCACCGAGCTGGTGTACGGCGCGACCCGGATGCACGGTCTCTACGACCGGATCATCGCCTCCGCGGCGGGACGCCCGCTGGAGTCGATCGACGCCAACGTGCTCGACTCGCTGCGGGTGGGGGTGCACCAGCTGCTGGGGATGCGGGTGCCGACCCACGCCGCCGTCGACGAGACGGTGGCGCTCGCCCGGCAGGTCAACGGGATCGGGGCGTCCGGTTTCGTCAACGCCGTCATGCGGCGAGTGTCGGAGCGGGACCGCGAGCAGTGGCTGGAGATCGTCGCCCCCGCCGGCATGGAGCAGGTCCAGGCGTTGTCGGTTCGCACGAGTCACCCGGAGTGGATCGTGCGCGCCCTGCGGGCAGCGCTGGTCGGCCATGGTGCGGCGAACGTCGACACGGTTGACGACGACCTCCTGGCCCTGCTGGACAGCGACAACGCTGCGGCCAAGGTCACCCTGGTCGCCCGGCCGGGTCTGGCGACGGTCGAGGAGCTGCTCGGAGACGGCGTGGTGCCCGCCGCCCTCGCCCGGACTGCAGCGCTACTCGACCAGGGCGACCCGGGTGCCTTCCGGGCGGTGCGGGAGGGACGGGCAGCCGTTCAGGACGAGGGGTCGCAGCTGGTGGCGCTGGCCATCGCGGCCGCTCGGGTCGACCGTCCCGAGGCAGGCTCCCGCGAGCCGGAACGCTGGCTGGACCTGTGTGCCGGCCCCGGTGGCAAGGCGGGGCTGCTCGCCGGTCTGGCGCTGCAGCAGGGGGCCTCGCTGACCGCCAACGAGGTGTCCGGGCACCGCAGCGAGCTGGTCCGCAAGACGCTCGCCCCTGCGGTGGCCGCCGGGGCCGCGGGGCAGATCGTGGTCCGCACCGGGGACGGCCGCGACGTCGGCGCCGACGAGCCCGGCCGCTACGAGCGGGTCCTCATCGACGCCCCCTGTACCGGGCTCGGCGCGCTGCGCCGTCGGCCCGAGGCACGCTGGCGCCGCTCGCAGACCGACATTCCCGGCCTGGCGACGCTCCAGCGTGAGCTGCTGGCCAGCGGGATCGACGCCGCCCGCTCCGGCGGGGTGGTTGGCTACGCCACCTGTAGCCCGCACCTGAACGAGACGCGGTTCGTCGTCTCGGACGTGGTGAAGAAGCGCCACGACGTCGAGCTGCTCGACGCCAGGGACCTGTTCGTCGACGTCACGGGAGAACCGATGCCCGGGCTGGGCGACGGCCCGTTCGTCCAGCTCTGGCCGCACCGGCACGGCACGGACGGGATGTTCTTCGCGCTGCTGCGCAAACGTTGACCGTTGCGCCCAGCCGGCCAGAGCCGCCACGCGAGTGCGGCGCCAGCACGATGTCCCCGCGCCCCGCTCGACTCCACGAGGCCCCGGCGCTACCGCAGCGTGCGTCGCAGGCCGGTGAGGGCGCCGCCCAGAAGCCGGAGCAGCATCGCCACGGCGCCCACCGGCACGGTGGAGGAGTCGCCGGTCGCCGCCGACCGGGACGATCGTCGCCGGGACCACGGGCCCAGCGGGGGCGGTCGGGCTGACGGGCCACCGGTCACGGTCGGGGTCGCTGCCGCGGCGACCATGCACTCCTCGTCGGGAGCCGGGTTGACGATGGTGTCCCTCTCCCACTCACCCCACGGGTCGGCGTCCTACGCGGTGGTGGCCGAGTTGTAGGTTGCCGGGGTGCAGATATCGCCGAGCATCCTGTCCGCGGACTTCGCCAACCTCGAGGCGGAGCTGACCTCGATCCGCACGGCGGACTGGGCCCACGTGGACGTCATGGACAACCACTTCGTCCCCAACCTCACCCTCGGCCTGCCCGTGGTCGAGGCACTCCTTCGGGTCAGCCCGATCCCGTTGGACTGTCACCTGATGATCGAGGACCCGGATCGCTGGGCCCCGGCCTATGCCGAAGCCGGAGTCCAGTCGGTGACCTTCCACGTCGAGGCTGCGCAGGACCCCCGCGCGCTGGCCCGCACGCTGCGTTCCCTCGGCTCGCGCGCCGGGATGGCGCTCAAGCCGGGCACCGCCTGGCAGCCCTACGAGGACCTGCTGCCCGAGCTGGACCTGGTCCTGGTGATGACCGTCGAGCCGGGCTTCGGCGGGCAGTCGTTCATGGCCGACCAGCTGCCCAAGGTGCGCGCGGTGCGCGAGTCCGTGCGGCGGTACGGCGGGCAGGTCTGGGTGCAGGTCGACGGCGGCGTGAGCGCATCCACCATCGAGCAGTGTGCCCAGGCGGGGGCCGACGTCTTCGTCGCCGGCTCGGCCGTGTACGGCGCCGAGGACGCTGCCACGGCGATCGAGGAGCTGCGCCGGTTGTCCAGCGCGCACCAGCACCGACCCTGAGCCGGCCCGGCGACCGGTCACGAGTGGCCACGATCACCTCGTGCAGGTACCCGCCAGCCGGGTCGGAGTGCCATAATCGACTCCACGTGCTCCGGGGTCGGTGTAACTCCGAACCGGCGGTGACAGTCCGCGACCCGGCCGCAGCCAGCGGCCGGTTGACCTGGTGAAACTCCAGGACCGACGGTGAAAGTCCGGATGGTAGGCAGCACGTCGCGGGGCCTCGTGTCAGCCTCGTCGGTGGTTGCGTGACGACTGGCGAACATGTCGGGCTCTCCTGCGTCAGCAGGAGAACCCCGGGTATGCCGCCGGCCGACTCGTCGGCCGCCTGACCATCCTCCCGGAGCTCGCCGAGCAGGCTTGAGCACCAGGGACGAGGACCATGCGGGACCCCCAGCACGCCGATCCGCCTGATCAGGCGCCGATGCGTGCTGCCCTCGAGCTGGCCAGTCGCGGCCCGCAGGCGAACGCGAACCCCCGAGTCGGCGCGGTCCTGGTCGACCCGTCCGGTCGCACGGTCGGCAGGGGCTGGCACGCCGGTGCCGGAACCGCGCACGCCGAGGTGGTGGCGCTGGCCGAGGCCGGCGATGCCGCCCGCGGCGCCACGGCATACGTCAGCCTGGAGCCCTGCGCACACACCGGCCGGACCCAGCCCTGCACCCAGGCGCTGCTCACCGCCGGCGTCTCCCGGGTGGTCTTCGCCCAGAGCGACCCCAACCCGCAGGCCGCCGGGGGAGCCGACCTGCTCCGGACCGCCGGGGTCGAGGTCACCGGCGGTGTGCTCGCGTCCGAGGCTCAGTCGCTCAACGCGTCCTGGTCGTTCGCCCAGGTCCACGGCCGACCGATGGTGACCTGGAAGCTCGCGACGACGCTCGACGGCCGGGCGGCAGCCGCCGACGGCACCAGCCAGTGGATCACCGGGGAGCAGGCGCGCGCCGACGTCCACGAGCTGAGGGCTCGGTGCGGCGCCATCGTGGTGGGCACCGGCACCGCCCTCGCGGACGACCCGTGGCTGACCGCGCGTCGGCCCGACGGGACATTGTTCGACCTCCAGCCGCTGCGCGTCGTGGTCGGGGCTCGTCCGCTCCCCTCGCAGGCTCGCCTGCTCGCGGGGTCCACCCCCTCGCTCCAGCTGACCGACCACGCGCCCGCGGACGTGCTCCGCGAGCTGCACCGACGCGAGATCCACCACGTCCTGCTCGAGGGCGGTCCCACGCTGGCCGCCGCCTTCGTCCGGGCCGGACTGGTCGACGAGGTGGTGGCCTACCTGGCTCCGGTCCTGCTCGGCTCCGGGCCGGCCAGCGTCGGTGACCTCGGCATCGCCACGATAGACCGGGCGCTGCGCCTGAAGCTGCTCGACGTGACGCCCCTGGGGACGGATCTGCGCATCACCGCTGCCCTGCGGCACCCCCTTCGCCCCGCCTCAGAGAACGCCACCGCCCCCGCCACCACCACCAAGGAGAACCGCTGATGTTCACCGGCATCGTCGAAGAGCTCGGCTCGGTCGTCCGACTCGAACACGGCCCCGAGTCCGCGATCCTGCACGTGCGCGGGCCGCGGGTGGTGGCCGACGCCCGGCACGGCGCATCGATCTGCGTCAACGGGGTCTGCCTCACCGTGGTGGAGCACGACCACGAGACGTTCAGCGTCGACGTCATGGCCGAGACCCTGCGCAGGACCAGCCTCGGCGCGCTGTGCGAAGGGGACTCGGTCAACCTCGAACGGGCCATGGCCGCGGCGGACCGCTTCGGCGGGCACATCGTCCAGGGTCACGTCGACGGCACCGGTGAGGTGCTCACCCGCACCCCCGGAGACCGGTGGGAGGTCGTCGAGATCTCACTGCCGGCCGACCTGGCCCGGTACGTCGTCGAGAAGGGCTCGATCACCGTCGACGGCGTCTCGCTGACCGTCTCGGCGGTCCGGCCCTCCAGCTTCGAGGTCTCCCTCATCCCCACCACCCTGGCCCTGACCACGTTGGGTCGGAAGCGCCCGGGGGAGCCGGTGAACCTCGAGGTCGACGTCCTGGCCAAGTACGTCGAACGGCTGCTCACGCCCGCGGCCCCCGTCCCTTCCTCCGACATCGACCCCACCGACCACGCCCTCTCCACCCCCACCGAGGAGTCCCTCCGATGAACTGGCTCGAGCACCTCTTCGAGGCACAGCTGACCATTGCCGGGAACGACATCTACTGGCGCGAGATCGTCGGGAACCTCTTCGGTTTCGCCTCGGCGATCGGGGGGCTGCGGCGCAGGGTCTGGGCCTGGCCGGTGGGCATCATCGGCAACGTCATGCTGTTCACCGTCTTCTTCGGGGTGGCCTTCGCCAGCTCGCAGCCGCCGTTGTTCGGCCAGGCCGCCCGGCAGGTGTTCTTCATCCTCACCAGCATCTACGGGTGGTACCGCTGGAACCAGATCCGGCAGGCCAACCACCTCGGCAGTGACCGGCCGGCGATCGTCCCGCGCTGGGCGAGCCCGGTCGAACGCCTGGGGTACCTCGGCTTCTGGGTGGCCGGCGTGCTGCTCGCCCAATGGGTCTTCGCCACCGTCGGCGCCGGCTGGCCGGCCCCCCGCTGGTACTTCTGGTGCGACGCCTGGATCTTCATCGGGTCGATCGTCGCGACCTACGCGATGGCCCGCGGCTGGAACGACTTCTGGCTGGCCTGGATCGCCGTCGACCTCGTCGGCGTCCCGCTGCTGTGGCACTCCGGCTACTACCCCTCGGCGATCCTCTACGTCGTCTACGGCTTCCTGGTCATCTACGGGTTCACCGTCTGGCTCAAGGCCTCGCGCACCGAGCGGCCAGATCGCCAGCCGCAGGAGGTGACGACGGCATGAGCAACGACACGACGGGAGCAGGCTCGCAGCGCGGGTCCGAGTGGAGCACCGTGCCGCAGGCCCTCGCCGCCCTGCGCGCCGGCCGGCCGGTGCTCGTCCTCGACGCGGACGACCGGGAGAACGAGGGCGACGTCGTGCTGGCGGCCCAGACCCTCACCGACGCGTGGATGGCCTGGACCGTGCGGCACACCTCGGGGTACCTGTGCGCCCCGATGACGACCGAGCTCGCCGACCGGATGGACCTGCCGCCGATGGTGCGGGACAACCGCGACCCGCTCCGCACGGCATACACCGTCTCGGTCGACGCCGCCCACGGCGTGACGACCGGGATCAGCGCGGCCGACCGGGCGCACACCATCCGCACCCTGGGCGAGCCCGGATCGGGCCCCGATGACTTCATCCGTCCCGGCCACGTGCTGCCGCTGCGGGCCCGGCCCGGGGGCGTGCTGGAGCGGCCCGGACACACCGAGGCGACCGTTGACCTGTGCCGGCTCGCCGGTCTGGCCCCGGCGGGAGCGATCGGGGAGCTGGTGCACGACGACGGGACGATGATGCGCCGCGACGCGGTCCTCGACCTGGGTCGGGAGCACGACCTGCCCGTGATCACCATCGAGTCCCTGGTCCGCTGGCGCCAGCGGCACGACCTCGTCCAGCGGCTGACCGAGACGAGGATCCCCACCCGGCACGGCACCTTCGCGGCCATCGGCTACCGGGACGTCGTCACCGCGGTGGAGCACGTCGTGCTGGTGAGCCCTCGGGGCCTGCGTAGCGCGGACGGGCAGCCCCCCCTCGTCCGGCTGCACTCCGAGTGCCTGACCGGTGACGCGTTCGGGTCGCTGCGCTGTGACTGCGGGTCGCAGCTCGACCGGTCGTTGGCCCGGATCGCGGCCGAGGGCGGCGCACTGGTCTACCTGCGCGGCCACGAGGGCCGGGGGGTCGGCCTGGTCAACAAGCTGCGGGCCTACGGGCTGCAGGACGCGGGTCTGGACACGGTCGACGCCCAGCTCGAGCTCGGCCTGCCGGTGGACGCGCGCGAGTATGCCGTCGGCGCAGCCATCCTCATCGAGCTCGGCATCGACCGGGTCCGGCTGCTGACCAACAACCCCCGCAAGGTCGCGGCGATGCGCGACCTCGGGGTCGACGTCGAGCCCGAACGTCTCAGCGGCACACCCCAGCGCGACAACGCGGCATACCTGCGGGCCAAGCGGGACCGACTGGGCCATGACCTCGTCCTCGAGGTCCCGCCGTCGGAGGCGACGGCATGAGCGGCGTGGGCGCGCCGGACCTCGTCGTCGACGGCCGCGGCCTGAGGGTTGCGGTGGTCGCCGCGTCATGGCACCCGACGGTGATGGACGGTCTCCTGGACGGAGCCCGGCGGGGGTTGGCGGACGCGCACGTCGACGGCTTCGACGTCGTCCGGGTGCCGGGCACGTTCGAGCTGACGGTCGCCTGCGCCCGGCTGGCGCCCTCCTACGACGCGCTGGTCGCCCTGGGAGTGGTCATCCGCGGCGGCACACCACACTTCGACTACGTCTGTCAGGCCGCGACCTCGGGCCTGACCCAGGTCAGCCTGCACACCGGCGTCCCGGTCGGCTTCGGCGTCCTCACCTGTGATGACGACGCGCAGGCGCTGGACCGCGCCGGGCTGCCGGGATCGACGGAGGACAAGGGACACGAGGCCGCCACCGCAGCGGTCGCGACCGCGGTCACCCTGCGCACCCATCTGGCCGAACCCCGGACGTAGCGTCGGGCCAGCTCCGCGGCACCGTAGGCTCACCCCTGTGAAGAGCTTCGAGCAGCTGTACGCCGAGCTGGCGCACAAGGTCGAGACCCGTCCGACGGGCTCGGGTACCGTCGCCGCCGTCGACGCCGGCGTGCACACCATCGGCAAGAAGATCGTCGAGGAGGCGGCCGAGGTGTGGATGGCCGCGGAGTACGAGGACAACGAGCGGACCGCCGAGGAGATCAGCCAGCTGATCTACCACCTCCAGGTGCTCATGCATGCCAAGGGCCTGACCCTCGACGACGTCTACGCCCACCTCTAGAACCCGAGCGCCCCAGTCGCATCCCCTGCCAGGCCCGACCGAAGGTCCACCCATGCTGCGAATTGCCGTCCCGAACAAGGGATCCTTGTCCGAGTCCGCCGTCGAGATGCTCCGCGAGGCGGGCTACGGCGTGCGCCGGGACTCCAAGGAGCTCGTCCTGACCGACGTCGACAACGACGTGGAGTTCTTCTACCTGCGTCCGCGCGACATCGCGATCTACGTCGGCTCGGGAACGGTGGACGCCGGGATCACCGGTCGGGACCTGCTGCTCGACTCCGGCAGCAGTGCCGCGGAGGTGATGAGCCTGGGTTTCGGCAGCTCGACGTTCCGGTATGCCGCCCGTCCCGGTGAGGTCGACAGTGTCGCGGCGATCGAGGGCCGGCGGGTGGCCACGAGCTATCCGGGACTCGTCGAGATGAGCCTTGCCGAGGTGGGCGTCAGCGCCTCGGTCGTGCGCCTCGACGGCGCCGTGGAGACGGCGATCACCCTGGGGGTTGCCGACGTGATCGCCGACGTGGTCGAGACCGGCGCGACCCTGCGCAGCCAGGGGCTGGCGATCTTCGGCGAGCCCATCCTGCGCAGTGAGGCGGTGCTGATCCGGCGCGGCGAGCACGAGAACGACGCCGCGTTCGAGATTCTCCGCCGTCGGTTGCTCGGTGTCGTGACCGCCCGCAGCTACGTGATGATGGACTACGACGTGCCTGCCGAGCTGGTGGAGCAGGCGTGCCTGATCACGCCCGGTCTGGAGTCGCCGACCGTCTCCCCGCTGCAGGACAAGTCCTGGTGCGCGGTGCGGTCGATGGTGCCGCGGCGGACCACGAACCGGGTGATGGACGAGCTGTACGTCCTGGGTGCCCGGGCGATCCTCGTCACCGACATCGCGGCCTGCCGGCTCTGACCGGCATACCCGAGCTGATGGCCTCGCGACCGGCGAACAGCGACCCGTTCCGGGTGTTCCGCTCCCGCCGGGGGCGGATCGTCGCGTGGGTGCTGGGCTCGCTGTCCGTCGTCGTCTTCTGCGGGCTCGGACTGGCGCTGCCGGCCCAGGGGGGGCTGACGCAGTGGCATGCGCCGGACCGACTGCTGGTCGCGTCGATGGGTGTCGCCATCGCCGCCCTGTGCTGGCGGTACGCCACGATCCGCGCGGTGCCGACCCGCAGCAGCCTGGTGGTGCGCAACCTGTTCACCACGCGCGAGCTGGACTGGGCGCAGATCCTGCGGGTCCAGTACGGGATCGGGGCGCCGTGGGTGACCCTCGAGCTCGACGACACGGACACGATCGCCGTGATGGCGATCCAGCGCGCCGACGGCGCGGTGTCCACCTCCGAGGCGGGCCGTCTGGCGGCGCTGGTCCAGGCGCTGGGCGAAGCCCGTCCGCCGGGCTAGCCGTACCCGTCGGCGGGGCTCGTGTCGTCGAGCTCGATCGTCGTCACGACGGTGGTCACCGACGGGAGTCGGGGCGTGGAGGAGAAGCCGAACCGGCAGGGTGGCTCGACGGGGGCGAGATGCCCCAGGTCCGTGGACTCGAGCCGGCCGCTGATCGCGGTGACGCCGACCAGGTCGGTGGCCCCGTACCACTCCCGGCGGCCGGCCCGGGCCACGCCCCGGGTGCGGACCCCCCGGACCAGCCGGGAGGCCACCGGGTCGATCAGTGCCGCCCACCTCGTGCTCTCAGCCAGCGGCCTCGGGACGGCACGCAGCAGCATTCCCCACGGAACTCGCGCACCGACGCGCAGATCCAGCTCCAGCGACGGCGAGCGGATCCGCCACAGGTCGCCGATCTCCTGGATGGTCACCGGCTCGACCCGGACCTCGTCGAAGACGTACGTCGCGGTGATGACGTCGCGGACCTCGACCGACGGGGCCAGCAGGAGTCGATGCCCGTCGGGGCGCTCGATCATCACGTCGGCGAACGGACCGAGCGGGGTGCTCGACCAGTGGCCGACGACGATGCGGATCCCGGATGCGCTGCCGACCCCGGCGATGCGCCCTCGGTACCGCTGACGGGTGCTCGCGGGTGCGGCGCCAGGCGGTCGGTACCGACGTCGTGCGCTCATGGGACCCGGGCCAGTCCCGGGCGGAGCAGCACGACGAAGAGGAACTGCACGCTCATCAGCAGCACGAGGACCAGCCACACCCCGGTGAAGCCGTGGGTCGCATCCCGGATCGCCCCCATCGTCACCGGTCCGAACGAGGCCACCCCGTACCCGACGAGGAACCCCATCGCGCTGAGCCGGCCGCTGGCAGCCGGGCTCGCGGCATACCGGACGAGCAGGACAAGGGCGAGGGCGAACGCGGCGCCCTGACCGAGCCCGATCACCCCGACCCACACCCACGGAGCGGCCGTGGGGGCCAGCAGCAGCCCGAGCAGCCCGACGGTGCCGAGGCCGGCCGCCGGCAGCAGGAGCAGGCGCAGGTCGTGGACGCGGTCGGTGAGGACCGGGGCGAGCAGCCCGGAGATGATCTGGGTCGCGCTGAACACCGAGAGCAGGTATCCGGCGTGGTCGCGATCCCAGCCGAGCAGCAGGAACGACGGCGAGATCCAGGCCAGGCACGAGTAGAACGCCCACGACTGGGTGACCAGGTAGCCGGCGACCAGCCAGGCCGTTCCCGACCGCAGCGGCAGGTGTGCTCCGGTGTGCCCGGAGGTCACCTCGACCCGGTGCGTCCAGACCCGGCCGGCCAGCGGCGCCCAGGCGAGCAGCCCGACCAGGCCGAGGAGCGACCACGAGGCCAGGGATGCCTGCCAGGAGCCGAGCACTCCGGCCAGGGGGACCGCCACGGCGGACGAGACGGTGGCCCCGACCATCATCGAGACCATGTAGAGCCCGGTGACCAGGCCCACCCGCTCGGGCGGGAACAGGGTCTTGACCAGCCGCGGCAGCAGCGTGCCGGCCACGGCGATCCCGATCCCCGCGAGCAGGGTGCCACCGTAGAGCGCAGCCGGGTGGGCCCCGGCGAGCCGGGTCAGCGACCCCAGGGTGAGGCAGGCGACCGCGACGAAGACGGTGGGGGCCGAGCCGTACCGGGTGCTCAACCAGTGCGCCAACGGGGCGAACAGGCCCATGCACAGGACGGGCAGGGTGGTGAGCGCCCCTGCCGCGGCGTTCGACAGCTGGAGCTGCGTGGTGATGAGCTGCACCAGCGGCGGCAGGCCGGCCAGCGCGACCCGCAGGTTCGCGGCGACGGCGACCAGCGCGATCCCCAGGGCCCACGTCGGCGGCAGCCACTCGTACGGCCGGTGCGACGCAGCCGGTCGGCCGGCGGTGGGCGAGGTGGTCGAGGACATCGCCGGTCAGTCTGACACCCGGGCAGGGTCAGTGGGGTCGCTGGTGCAGCGTCACTCCGTGCGTGGTGTCGATGATGAGGTCCGCTCGTGCTCTGGTGCCGTCGGCGGCGAAGAGCGCGTCCTCCTGGGCGGCCCAGCGCTGCCAGTGCGGCCGGTAGGCCTCACCGTCGCGGGCGATTCCTCGCTCGAAGCGCAGCACCGGGTCCGCTTCGACCCAGACCCGGACCGCGGCGAAGTCACCGGCGGGACGGACGCTGGAGCCGCACCCCTCGAGGATGAGCACCCTGGTGCGGGGGACCGGCACGGACCCGGCCCAGCAGCCCTGCCCCCAGTCCCAGCGCCGGTAGGCCGCTTCCTCGCCGCGGGCGAGTGGGGCCAGCACCTGGTCCGTCACCAGTCCGGGCGCCTGCCCGAGCCCGTCCCAACCGGGGTAGATGTCGTCGAGCGGGACGACCGGGGCGCCGAGACGCCGGGACAGCGCGACGGCGAGGGTGGACTTGCCCGAGCCGCTGGGACCGTCCACCGCGACGACGAGGACATCCCCGCGGGCCGGCGCGGCTGCCTCGACCAGGGACACGATGACCTCAAGCGTCGGGTCCAGACGGGCGAGGTCGACGGGGTCCACCCGAGGGAGGCTACGTCAGTGGGTAGCGTGGACGTCGTGAGTGTTGCCACCCGGGTCATCGCGTGCCTCGACGTCGATGCCGGACGGGTCGTCAAGGGTGTGAACTTCGCCGACCTGCGCGACGCCGGCGACCCGGTGGAGCTGGCCAGGGTCTACGACGAGCAGGGGGTCGACGAGCTGACCTTCCTCGACGTCACCGCCAGCAGCGGCAGTCGGGAGACGACCTACGACATGGTCACCCGCACGGCCGAGCAGGTGTTCATCCCGTTGACCGTCGGCGGGGGAGTGCGCTCGGTCGAGGACGTGGACCGGCTGCTGAGGGCAGGGGCGGACAAGGTGGGGGTGAACACCGCCGCGATCAACCGACCCGAGCTCATCGCCGAGATCGCCGACCGGTTCGGGGCGCAGGTCCTCGTCCTGTCGGCGGACGTCCGACGCAGGCTCGACCACTCCGGCCGGCCGACGGACGACTTCGTCATGACCACCCACGGTGGGCGGACCGCCGTGGACCTCGACGCGGTGCAGTGGTGCGCCCGGGCCGCCGAGCTGGGTGCGGGCGAGATTCTGCTCAACTCGATGGATGCGGACGGGACCAAGGACGGTTTCGACCTCGAGCTGATCCGGCAGGTGCGCCGGGCCGTCGACGTGCCGTTGGTCGCCAGCGGCGGCGCCGGGCGGTTGGAGCACTTCGCGCCTGCCGTGTCCGCCGGGGCCGACGCGGTGCTCGCGGCCAGCGTCTTCCACTTCGGTGAGCTCACGGTGGCTCAGGTCAAGCAGGCGCTGCGCGTCGAAGGGGTGGTCGTCCGCTGACGGCCGCTAGGCGGAATCCCGTTGAGGCGACGTCGCCGCGCCGCATAGGGTCACGCCCATGCTGCAGCTGGTGAGCCCCGACGTCGCCTGGCACCGCGAGTGGCTGGCGATGGCCGGCGAGTTCGAGGACGACCACATCCCGGGGGCGGCGCTCGGGGGGCGGACCCCGAGCGACCTCGTCGACGCCGAGGCGTTCGCCGGCTGGGTCGAGGAGCGCCGGGCGCACGAGCAGGACCAGGGGGTGCCCGAGCAGTGGGTGCCGGACTCGGTGCGGTGGGTCGTCGAGGACGGCGAGATCCTCGGGACGATCCACCTGCGCCACCGGCTCAACGACTGGCTGCTGCAGGAGGGTGGGCACATCGGGTATGCCGTGCGTCCCACCGCCCG
This sequence comes from uncultured Actinomycetota bacterium, assembly GCA_963845815.1. Classification (GTDB taxonomy): domain Bacteria; phylum Actinomycetota; class Actinomycetes; order Actinomycetales; family Dermatophilaceae; genus Lapillicoccus. The sequence goes on along the minus strand of CAWJTD010000001.1, from coordinate 2,678,159 downwards.
TCGACGCGGCGTGGCCCGCGAGGCGCTCGCGCAGATGCTCGCCGAGTCCCGGGCCCGGGGCATCGAGCGGGTGCTGTTGACCTGCGACGACGACAACCTCGCCTCGGCTCGCACCATCGAGGGCGCCGGAGGCGTCCTGGAGGACGTCCGCAACGGCAAGCGACGGTACTGGATCACCCTCCCGAGCCGCTGACCAGCTGACCCGGGTCCGGTCAGGGCGTCCAGACGGCCTGGTCGTGGGCGAAGTAGACCACTCGGGGATCGAGCTCCTGGAGGCGGTCCACCCACGCCGGATGCACCGGGAGTGGCTCGTCGTGACCGGCCCCCCTCGCCCGCCGGGCCAGCACGTCCGCGCCGTAGGCCGAAGCAGTGTCGTGGCTCTGGCCGGCGACGACGACCACGACGCCGTCGCGACGCCGAACGACCAGGCTCTGGTGACCGTCGGTGTGTCCGGGGGTCGGGACGAGCAGCACGCCCGGCAGGATCTCGCTCTCGCCGTCGAGCTCCACATACCTCGAGTCGGCGACGAGCTCCGGCAGCGTGTAGTCGGGGGCACGGGCCGCCGCCAGCTCGGAGCGCTGGACGAACGTGGGGCGGTCGGCGACGAGGGGGTTCCCGCCGCAGTGGTCGAAGTGCAGGTGGCAGTTGCTCACGTGGGTGATGTCCTCGAGCCGGACCCCCTGGACCTCGAGAGCGGCCTCCAGGCCCGTGGGCCGCGGTCGGTAGTGCGCGTCGACGTCCGCTCGCGATCCCATACCGGTGTCGAAGAGCAGCAGGCCGGCGGCGTGGGCGACCAGGTAGCCGAGCACCGGCTCGACCCGCGGCGCCCCGGTGCCGGTCTCGGACCCCGGCCGGACGAACCAGCCGAAGTCGAGACGCCGCACGTCGAGGTCTCCCACCTGTGCAGTATGCGACGCCCACCCGACTGACGCATCTGGCTTGCGCGAGGGACGCCCGACCGGCACGACGAGCTTGTGGTGGTGATGGTGGGCGTCCTGGGCCCTGTCGTGCCGGTCGAGCGTCCCACCGCAGTGGGGCGCAGACCGGCGGCCGGATCAGGCGCCCTCGGGTCGGTAGGTGCGTCGGTAGGCCAGCGGTGCCAACCCGACCGCAGCCGTGAGGTGCTGCCGTAACGAGGCGGTGGTGCCGAACCCGGCTGCGGCGGCGATCCGGTCGACCGGCAGCTCCGTGGACTCCAGCAGCTGTCTCGCCTTGTCGACCCGGGCCCGGGTCAGCCAGCTGCCGGCCGTCTCACCGGTCTCCTCGCGGAACCGTCTGGTGAACGTCCGCACGCTCATCGACGCGTGGTTGGCCAGGTCCGAGAGGGAGATCGGCTCCGCCAGCCGGTCCAGCGCCCAGGCCCGCGTCGGCCCGGTGCCGTCATCGCCCGGGGCTGGCACGGGTTGGAGGATGAACTGGGCCTGGCCACCGGATCGCCACGGCGCGACGACCGCCCCCCGGGCCACCCGGTTGGCGACCACCGCTCCCTGGTCCCGGCGCAGGACGTGCAGCAGCAGGTCGATCCCGGCCGCGTTGCCGGCCGAGGTGAGCACGTCGCCGTTGTCGACGTAGAGCACCTCGCGGTTGAGCTTGACGGCCGGGAAGTGGCGGGCGAACTCGTCCGCATGCTGCCAGTGGGTGGTGGCCTCCTGCCCGTCCAGCAGGCCCAGGGCGGCGAGGACGAAGGCGCCGGTGCAGATCGAGAGCCAGCGCACCCCGGGTGGGGCCGTCCGGAGCAGGCTGGTCGCCGCTGGGGTCAGCAGGCCGTCACCCAGCAGCGTCGGGTCGATCACCCCGGGAATCACGATCGAGTCGGCCGTGGCCAGCTCGCGGTGGGGGTGGGTGGGCAGGATCTGGAACCCGGCAGAGGTGGTCACTGGGCCGTCGTCCACCGTGCAGAGCAGGACCTCGTAGGGGAGCTCGCCCGACGCCGTGCCGTCGGGCAGCCGGGGGCTGAGGGCGCCGGCGGCGAAGAAGCGGTGCGGGAGTCCGACCTCGAAGGCGACGACGTCGGGCAGCGCGAGGACGACGACCCGGTGCGGACGACGAGCGAGACCCATGGCCAGATTCTTGCACATCGTGTCCATCAGGCCACTGGTTGAGGGTGCACCGGTCCAGCACAGTGGTGCCGTGGCCCTGACTCGACCCGCGCTCGTGACGCGCACTTTCCGCATCCACCCGGCCTGGTGGGTCGCGCTGGTGGCGTTCCTCACCGCCATCGGCGCGGCCGGGTTCCGCTCCGCACCAGGAGTGTTGATCACCCCCCTGCACGAGGAGTTCGGCTGGCCCATGGGTCTGATCGGCAGCGCCGTCTCGATCAACCTCGTCCTCTTCGGACTCACGGCGCCCTTCTCCGCCGCCCTGATGGAGCTGCTCGGCATCAGGCGGGTGGTCACCGGGGCACTGGTCCTGGTCAGCCTCGGCGCCCTGCTGCCGGTCTGGATGTCCGCGTCCTGGCAGCTCATCCTCTGCTGGGGCGTGCTCGTCGGCATCGGGACCGGCGCCATGTCGATGTCCCTCGTGGCCACGGTCACCGGGCGCTGGTTCGTCGCCCGTCGCGGCCTCGTCAGTGGGGTGCTCACCGCCGCAGGGGCGACCGGTCAGCTCGTCTTCCTGCCGCTGCTCGCGTGGCTCGCGACGGACCACGGCTGGCGCTCCGCTGCGCTGGCCACCGCCACGGCTGCGCTGCTCGTCGTGCCGCTGGTCCTGTGGCGGTTCCACAACCAGCCCAGCGACCTGGGGCTCACCGCATACGGGGCACCGGCGGGCACTCCCGTCCTCGCCCTGCCGCGACCGCTGCGCAACCCGGCGCTGCTGGCTCTCTCCTCGCTGCGCGAGGCGTCCCGGCGGGGCGTCTTCTGGCTGCTCGCGGGCAGCTTCGCGGTCTGCGGGATGTCGACGAACGGACTCATCGCCACGCACTTCATCCCGGCGGCGCACGACCACGGCATGCCGCAGACCACCGCCGCGTCGCTGCTGGCGATCGTCGGGGTCTTCGACATCGTCGGGACGATCTTCTCCGGCTGGCTCACCGACCGCTTCGACCCCCGCCTCCTGCTGGCGACGTACTACACGCTGCGGGCCGCCTCGCTCTTCCTCCTGCCGTCGCTGTTCAGCGACGAAATGCACGTCACCATGCTCGCGTTCATCCTGTTCTACGGACTGGACTGGGTGGCCACCGTGCCGCCGACCATGGCGCTCTGCCGGATCTGCTTCGGGGACAGGGCGCCGATCGTGTTCGGCTGGGTGTTCGCCGCCCACCAGCTGGGGGCAGCCGTGGCCGCGGGCGGCGCAGGCCTGATCCGGGACCAGCTGGGCGCCTATGACCTGGCCTGGTACGCGGCCGGCTCGCTCTGCGTCGTGGCCGCGGCCCTGTGCGTCGCCGTCCGTGAGCGACCGGCGCCCCGTCTCTGAGCCGGAGCAGCGCGGTCTCGGGCTGTCGCTACGACGTGAGAAGGTGGATTCCACCATCACGATGCCTGCGTCCCGGGGAAATATCACTGTGTCCACCCTCGTCCCGAACCCCTCCACCGCCACGTTGCGGCGCGGATTCGGAGTACTCGCCACCGGGATCCGGCACGAACCCCGGTGGTTCGCGCTGGCAGTCCTCGGCGCCTCCATCTACGGGGTGATGACCGGCGGAACGGCCTGGGTGATCGGCAAGGTCGTCGAGGACACCGTCACCCCGGCGATCGCGGCGCGCACCGTCTCCGCCGCCCAGCTGTGGCAGGCCGGGCTGCTGCTCGCAGGGGTCGTCCTGCTCAACGTGGTCGGCATCGTCGTGCGCCGGCTGGCGGCAGGCGTCGCCGTCTACAACCTCGGCGCCACCTTCCGACGCCGTGTCACCCGGCAGTACCTCCGGCTGCCGCTCAGCTGGCACCACCGGCACCCGTCGGGCCAGCTGCTGTCCAACGCGAACTCGGATGTCGAGTCGACGTGGAACGTGTTCAACCCGCTGCCGATGGCGATCGGCGTCGTCGTCATGCTCGTCTTCGGTGCGATCCAGATGTTCCTCGTCGACCCCTTCCTGGCCGCGATCGGGATGACCGTCTTCCCCGGCCTCTTCGTGGCCAACCTGGCGTTCCAGCGGGTGATGTCCCCCAAGGTCACCCGAGCCCAGCAGCTGAGGGCCGACGTCTCCGAGGTCGCCCACGAGAGCTTCGAGGCAGCCCTGGTGGTCAAGAGTCTCGGACGCGAGGACCAGGAGGCAGCGCGGTTCGCCGAGATCACGCACACCCTGCGTGACGCCAACATCGAGGTCGGACGCACCCGCGGGGTCTTCGACCCGATCATCGAGGCGATCCCCACCATCGGCACGCTGGCGGTTCTCGCCGTGGGAACCGGACGAGTCACCACGGGAGACCTCGGTGCCGCCGAGGTGGTCCAGATCGCCTACCTCTTCTCGATCCTCGCCTTCCCGGTGCGGGCTCTCGGCTGGGTGCTCGCCGAGCTGCCGCGCTCGGTCGTCGGGTGGGACCGGGTCGACGCCGTCATCCGGGCGTCCGGGTCGATGGACCACGGAACGGCGACCCTGCCCGAGCGGGGGGCGAGCCACCTGCGGCTGGACGGGGTGTCGTTCGCGTACGACGTCCAGCTGGACGACGGGTCGGTGGAGCGGAACACCGCTGTGGACGCGGTGACCCTGGAGGTCCCGGCCGGGGCGACCACCGCCCTCGTCGGGCCAACCGGGTCGGGCAAGTCCACGCTGACCAACCTGATCATGCGACTGGTCGACCCGGACTCGGGCGCCGTCCTGGTGGACGACGTGGACCTGCGGACCGTGCGGCGCGGAGGCATCCCCGAGGCAGCCGCCCTGGTGTCCCAGCAGACCTTCATGTTCGACGACACGGTCCGGGGGAACATCACCCTCGGCGACGAGCACACCGACGACGAGGTGTGGGCCGCCCTGCGCGTCGCCCAGGGCGACGGGTTCGTCCAACACCTCGACGACGGGCTCGGTACCCGGGTGGGCGAGCGGGGAGCGAGCCTCTCAGGCGGCCAGCGCCAGCGGATCGCCCTGGCCCGCGCGGTGATCCGCGGTCCGCAGCTGCTGGTCCTCGACGACGCGACGTCGGCGGTCGACCCCAGCGTCGAACAGGCGATCCTCAACGGGCTGCGCGAGACGAGCGCCGGCACGACCGTCCTCGTCGTGGCCTACCGGCTGGCGACGATCGCGCTCGCGGACAACGTCATCTACCTCGAGGAGGGCCGCGTCGTCGACCAGGGCTCGCACCTGGAGCTGCTCGAGCGGTGCGACGGGTACCAGCGCCTCGTCACGGCATACGCCCGGGAGGCGGCCGAGCGCGCGGCGATCACCGCAGACGAGGAGGCCGGTGACGGTCCGGCCGGTTCGGTCGAGGGCGACGCCCTGGTGGTGGACCGATGAGCACGCTCGAGCAGCGACCGGACGACGCGACGAACATCGAGTCGGGCCACAAGCTCAGCACCTGGCAGACCCTCCGACGCGGCGTCGAGCTCTCGCCGGAGCTGCGTCGCGGGATCGGGGTGACCATCTTCCTCGCGATCCTGTCCACGCTGGGCCGGGTCCTGATCCCCTTCATCGTCCAACGAACGACCGACGAGGGGATCCTCGCCGACGGCGGCCCTGACGGGGACGCCGTGCTGCGCTACGTCCTGGTGGCCCTCGTCGGGGTCGTGGTCACCATGGTCAGCGCCTACTTCGTCAACATCCGGCTGTTCACCGCCTCGGAGAACGGCCTGTCCACGTTGCGGATCAAGGCCTTCCGGCACATCCACGACCTGTCGATGCTCACCCAGAACACCGAGCGCCGAGGCTCGCTGGTCTCCCGCGTCACGTCGGACGTGGACACCATCTCGATGTTCGTCCAGTTCGGCGGGCTGATGCTCATCATCAACATCGCCCAGCTGACCCTGGCCACCGTGCTCATGGTGATCTACAGCCCACCGCTGGCCGGGGTCGTCTGGCTCTGCTACCTGCCGTTGTTCTTCATCATTCGCAAGTTCCAGGGCGTCGTCGGCCGTGCCTACACGCGAGTGCGCGAACGCGTGGGGGACATGCTCGGTGCCATCTCGGAGGCCGTCGTCGGCGCGGCGACCATCCGCGCGTACGGCGTCGAGGACCGCACCGCCTCCCGGATCGACCGGGCCATCGAGGACCACCGGCGTGCCGCCGTCGGAGCCCAGGCCCGAGCGGTCATCGCGTTCACCTCGGGCCAGCTCGTCTCCGGCCTGACCACCGCAGTCGTCGTCGTCGTCGGCACGGTCCTGGCCGTGCGCGGAAGCCTCAGCCTGGGCGAGCTGCTCGCCTTCCTCTTCCTCGTCAACCTCTTCACCACCCCGGTTCAGCAGGCCACCGAGATCCTCAACGAGATGCAGAACGCGGTCGCCGGATGGCGCCGGGTGATCGGCATCATCGACACCCGGGCCGACGTGGCCGACCCCGGCGACGCCGGCGTCGCCCTGCCCCGGGGCCCGATCACCGTGGAGTTCGACGACGTGGGCTTCGGCTACCCCGGCGGGGAACGGGTGCTGCACGACGTCTCGCTGCGGATCGAGCCGCGCAGCCGGATCGCCATCGTGGGCGAGACCGGTTCCGGCAAGTCGACCCTGGCCAAGCTGTTGACCCGTCTGATGGACCCGTCGACCGGACGGATCTTCCTGGACGGGGTCGACCTGCGGAACATCCGCTTCGACTCGCTGCGCAGCAGGGTCGTCCTGGTCCCCCAGGAGGGGTTCCTCTTCGACGCCTCGTTGCTCGAGAACATCACCTTCGGCGCGCCCGGCGCCAGCGAGGAGGACGTGCTGCTGACCCTGACCGAGCTGGGCCTCGACGGCTGGCTCTCGACCCTGCCCCAGGGCCTGTCGACCGACGTCGGCCAGCGGGGCGAGTCGATGTCGGCAGGGGAGCGACAGCTGGTGGCCCTGGCCCGCGCCTACCTTGCCGACCCCGACCTGTTGGTCCTCGACGAGGCCACCTCGGCCGTCGACCCGAGCACCGAGGTGCGGCTGCAACGCGCCCTGGACAGCCTCACCCGGGGCCGCACCTCGATCGCCATCGCCCATCGGCTGTCCACGGCCCAGGCGGCCGACGAGGTGATCGTCGTGGATTCTGGGCGGATCGTCGAGCGCGGCCACCACAGTGAGCTCGTCGACGCCGGCGGGGTCTACGCCGGACTGCACTCCTCCTGGGTATCGCAGCAGCAGGGGTGAGCCGACGGCTGTCTCAGTAGCGCGAGTCCTCGGCGCGCGGAAGGCGGGGTGCCCGGGTGGTGCCGGCCGCCGGCCGGCGCAGCGGCGCCGGCAGCTGCGGAATGGTCCACTGCGGGTCGGGGCGCCACCGTTGCCAGGACTCGTGATCCGCTCCGAACGGGAACTCTCCCGACGCGACGGCAGCGATGGCCCGGCTCGCCTCCTCGGCAATGCTCGCCGCCTCCTGTGGTGTGTACCGGCCCTGCTCGACGGTAGCTCTCAGCTCGTGCTCGTCCTTGAGTCGGCAGGTCCGTCCGGCTCGACGAGCACGTCCAGTACGTGGTCGGCGCTGTAGGTACTGTCCCGGTCGCGCAGGTGCGGGGTCTCGAGGTTGACGTACCACCCGTCGAAGCCGCCGTCCTGGCGCCAGAAGAACCACACCGACCACGGGATGCCGGGCTGGGCGATCCGCAGCGTCCCGTGGCCCTTCCAGAGCATCCGCCCCTGGACGCGGGGGATGGTGAACATCTGCTCCAGCGGGCGCTCCCGGACATGAGCGCCGCCGGGCAAGGTCGGTGCGAGGATCTCCGTCCCGCCGGGCAGCCAGGCGATGAGTGCCCGCTCGTCGTCGACGACCACCCGCATCGGATGCACCGTCTCGGGGTCACCCGGTTGCCAGGTCCGGCGGCGGTAACGCCAGAGGATCGTCTCGCCCGGCGACCAGAAGGGGGGCTGCCCGGCCGGTCGGCACTGCGGCATTTCCGTCACCCGGGCAGGCTAATCGACCGCTGGGACCAGCCTCGTCGACCTCGCCTCGTGAGCCGCCGACGCGGCATACCGCGCGGTTCGGCAGAATGACGGGGTGCCCGAGACCCCCATCACCCTCGACCCCGACGTTGCGGCCCTGCTCAAGCGCGACGCGGCCGGGCTGGTGGCGGCCGTGGTCCAGCAGTACGACACCGGCGAGGTGCTGATGCTCGGGTGGATGAATGACGAGGCGCTGGCGCTGACGCTGAGCTCTGGACGGGCCACCTACTGGTCACGCAGTCGCGGGCAGCTCTGGCGCAAGGGCGACACCTCCGGGCACCTGCAGCGGGTCAAGTCGGTCGCCCTGGACTGCGACGGGGACGCCCTGCTGGTCCGGGTCGACCAGATCGGCGCTGCCTGCCACACCGGCGACCGAACCTGCTTCGACGCCCGCCAGCTCCAGCGCGGGGAACCGGGCCACGATGAGTGAGGTCAGCGCCGAGCTCGACTGGGGTACCACCTGGCCCCGCCTCGACGTCTTCACCGAGCTGGCCCGCAGTCGCCGGGTGATTCCCGTCGTCCGGAAGCTGCTCGCCGACGGCGAGACCCCGATCGGGGTCTACCGCAAGCTGGCACAGGGCGGGGCGGGCACGTTCCTGCTCGAGTCGGCCGAGCACGGTGGGGTCTGGTCCCGCTACTCGATCGTCGGGGTGCACAGCGCGGCGACCCTGACCGAGAAGGACGGTGAGGCGCACTGGATCGGCCAGCCGCCCGTCGGGGTGCCCACCTCCGGCGACCCGACCCATGCGCTGCGCGACACCATTGCCGCCCTCGCGACCAAGCGGATCCCCGGGCTGCCGCCGCTGACCGGCGGCATGGTCGGAGCGATCACCTATGACGCGGTTCGGCGCTGGGAGGCGGTCCCGGACACCGGCGCCGACGACCTCGGCCTGCCGGAGCTGGCCATGATGCTCGCGACCGACCTCGCGGTGCTGGACCATGCCGACGGGTCCCTGCTGCTGGTGGCCAACGCGGTGAACTACGACGCGACCGATGAGCGGGTCGAGTGGGCGTGGGCCGACGCCGTGCGGCGCCTGGACCGGATGACCGCCGAGCTCGCCGAACCCGCGGCCAGCACGGTCGCGGTCATCGAGCCGGTCGACGGGACCGTCGCCAGTACGCACACCCCGGGCGAGTTCCACGACATCGTCGAGCGGTGCCAGGAGGCGATCCGGGCCGGGGAGGCCTTTCAGATCGTCGTCTCGCAGCGGTTCAGCCTGCCCTGCCCGGCCGACTCCCTCGACGTCTACCGGGCGCTGCGCGCCTCCAACCCGAGCCCGTACATGTACCTGCTGCGCCTGGCCCATCCGGACGGGACGGCCTACGACGTGGTGGGCTCGAGCCCGGAGGCCCTGGTCAAGGTGACCGGACGGCGCGCGATCACCCACCCGATCGCCGGCTCCCGGCCCCGCGGCAAGACCCCCGAGGAGAACGTGCGACTGGGGGAGGAGCTGGCGGCGGACACCAAGGAACGGGCCGAGCACCTGATGCTCGTCGACCTCTCCCGCAACGACCTGCAGCGGGTATGTCGCCCGGGCACGGTCGAGACGGTCGAGTTCATGTCGCTGCGCCAGTACAGCCACATCATGCACCTCGAGTCGACCGTGGTGGGCGACCTGCGCGAGGAGTGCAGCTCCTACGACGTCCTCGTCGCGACCTTCCCCGCCGGGACCCTGTCCGGCGCGCCCAAGCCCCGGGCGATGGCGTTGATCGACGAGATGGAGGGGTCGCGGCGCGGGATCTACGGCGGGGTGGTGGGCTACCTGGACTTCGCCGGTGATCTCGACATGGCCATCGCGATCCGGACCGCACTGATCCAGGGCGGCACGGCCTTCGTCCAGGCCGGCGCCGGCATCGTCGCCGACTCCGTGCCCCAGCTGGAGTTCGAGGAGACCGAGCACAAGGCGGCGGCGGTCATCCGGGCGGTCCGCGCGGCTGCCGGGATGCGGCCACCCGGGTTCGACGGGTCAGGCCGATGAGCCCTGACGGTGCCCCGACGCTGAACGAGCCGGTACGGGGCCGTCGGGACCTGCTGACCAAGCGGAACACCTTCGTACTGCTGGTCGTCCCGTCCCTCCTCCTGCTGCTGCTGACCACGCGGACCTGGGCGACCGGACGCACCAGCGACGCCGTGCTCGGCCCGGCGAGCGTGGCCGTGACCGGCTCGCAGGCGGCGCCCGGGGTCGTCGCCCTCGCAGCGGTCGCCCTGGCCGCCCTGGTCGCGGTCTTCACCGGGGGTCGGCGGATCCGGCGAGTGTCCGCGGTCCTGCTCACCCTTGCCGCCGCCGGCGCTGTCCTGCTCACTGCCCAGTTCGTGGTCAGTCCGGCAACGGCGGTGGGTGCCAAGGCGGCCCGGCAGCTCGCCCGCAGTGGCGCCGTCGCGGCCGAGGCCAGCACCACCCCGATCGCCTGGGTGGCGTTGGCGACGACCGGCGCCCTGCTCCTGGCCGGAGTGGTCGGCATCATCGCGGTCGGCCACTGGGAGGGGCTGTCCAGCCGCTTCGACCGCCCGACTGCCCCGTCGGACGAGCGCGGTGCTCACCGATCGGCGTGGGACGACCTGAGCGAGGGAAACGACCCGACCATCGGGCCGGAGCAGGACCGGACCTGACACAATGTGCCGGACCCCACCCCGGTGCGGCACCCGACCTCAGGCACTTGCGGCAGCTGCCGCGCGAAGGAGCGACGACCCTCATGGACGAGCACGACAACCACGGCCACAGCACGGCTGCCTGGACGGCGGTGACGATCCTCATCGTCGCCTCGCTCGTGATGTCCCTCGCGGTGGTCTTCCCGTCGACGCTCTGGTTCGTCGTCGGGGTCGTCATCGCCGTCCTCGGCGTCGTGGCCGGGAAGGTCCTGGCGATGGCTGGCTACGGTGCGGCCGTGGTCGGCTCGCGCAGCAGGGCCGCTGCCGACGAGGGCACCGAGAGCACCGTGCCCGGCGGCAACGAGGCGGACAGCGGCACCAGCTGAGCTGGGCCGGTCCGGCTCCGTGGCGCGGGCTGCGGGCGTTGGGTCACAGAACCGCGACAACTCGTGTCGCGCCGCCTGAAAAACCCCATTTGCCCCGTCCTTGCCACTAGTGTGCGGGCTGTCGCTCACGACCAGGGGGCGCACCGGACTCACCAGGAAGGGTTCCCCATGTCCTATGACTCGACCCCACCCCCGCCCCCCGCCGACGCTGCGGCTCCGGTCGCCTACACCGGCGAGCTGGCCACATGGGGTAAGCGCTTCGTGGGCGGTCTCATCGACTTCGTCGTCATCTACATTCCCGGCTACCTGCTCTACTGGATCGGTGCTCCCAAGGCCGACGCGGACGGCGTGATGAGCGGGCCCTCGGTGATCTACTGGATCGGTTTCGTCTACATCCTCGCCATCGGGGTGTACAACCGCTGGATCAAGGGTGGTGGCACCGGGGTGACCTTCGGGCGTGGCGTGGCCGGCACCAAGCTCGTCAGTGAGGCGACCGGTCAGCCGATCGGCGCCCTGATGGCGTTCGTGCGCGACATCGCCCACGTCGTCGACAGCCTGATCTGCTACATCGGCTGGCTCTTCCCGCTGTGGGACGCCAAGAAGCAGACCATCGCCGACAAGCTGCTGAAGACGGTCGTCATCACCGTCGCCAAGTGATCGATGCGCCTAGCATCGGGTGAATGACCCCGATGGTCCTGCTTGAGACAGCGCCCGGCAACGCGACGACGTCGCGCGGCCGGGCGCTGCTCGCTCCCGCGGTCACGGCCCTCGGGGTCGGCGCGGTCATCCTCCGCCTGCACCAGACCAACGGCATCGACGTCGCGCCGTTCGCGTTGTGCCCGTTCCATGCCGTCACCGGGTTCTGGTGCCCGTTCTGCGGGGGGCTGCGCGGGGTCGCCGCGCTGAGCCATGGGGACGTCGCGGCAGCGCTATCGTCCAACCTCCCGGCGATGCTGCTGCTCCCGTTCATCGCGGCGTCCTGGGTCATCTGGGTCCGTGCCGGCTGGCGGCGGATCCCGGTCCGCCGGCTGGTGGTGTCCCGGCGACAGTCCACCGTGCTCGTCGTGGTCTTCCTGGTCTTCACCGTGTGGCGGAACCTGCCGATGCTCCCGCTGGGAGCCTGGCTCGCGCCCTGACCGGGGAGACAACGACACGGGCACGAATGCGGTCGGACCGGCACAGCGATCGTGACCATGACCACCGTCGTCGTCCGAGCTCCGCAGTGACCGTCCGGCGTGCGATCGGCTGAGCCGCAGGCTCGAGACGACGGCACCCCGAACCCCCGCTGGCCAGGGGTCGGGTGCTGCGTTGGTCCGGCAGTCGACCCACGTCACGCAGCGGCCCATCGGACCCCGTAGCCTTCCGGTATGCCCAGCGTTCTCGATGACATCATCGCCGGGGTGCGCGCCGACCTCGCCGAACGGCAGGAGCGCACGCCCCGTGCCGCGGTGGAGCGCGCGGTCACCGAGATCGCGCCCGCGATGGACGCACGGAACGCCCTGCAGTCCGCGCCGGGCGTGGCGGTGATCGGCGAGGTCAAGCGCCGCAGTCCCAGCAAGGGCGCCCTCGCACCGATCACCGACCCCGCCGCCCTGGCCGCGGAGTACGCCGCGGGGGGAGCGAGCGCGGTCAGCGTGCTCACCGAGGCTCGCCGGTTCGGCGGCAGCCTCGAGGACCTCGCCGCGGTACGCCGGACGGTGTCGATTCCAGTGCTGCGCAAGGACTTCATGGTCACGCACTACCAGGTCATCGAATCGCGGGCCTGGGGCGCCGACCTGGTCCTGCTCATCGTCGCTGCCCTCGACCAGGGCGATCTCGTCGGGATGCGGGAGCTGGCCGAGTCCCTCGGCATGACGGCCCTGGTCGAGGTCCACGACGAGGACGAGACCAGCCGCGCCGTCGACAGCGGGGCCACCGTGATCGGCGTCAACGCGCGCAACCTCAAGACCCTCGAGGTCGACCGCTCGACGTTCGCGCGGTTGCGCCCGCTCATCCCCGACGGCATCGCCACCATCGCCGAGTCGGGCGTCCGAAGCGTCGCCGACGTCCGTGAGTACGCCGCTGCCGGGGCGCGCGGCGTCCTCGTGGGCGAGGCGCTGGTCACCGGCGGAGCTCCACGCGAGAGCGTCCGCGAGTTCACCGCCGTCAGGACAGGGGTCTCGTCATGACCACAGCAGGCCGGTTCGGTGAGTTCGGTGGACGGTACGTGCCGGAGGCCCTCATCCCTGCCCTGGAGCAGCTGGACGAGGTGCGGCGCAAGGCGATGATCGACCCCGAGTTCGTCGGCGAGCTGGAGCGGCTGCACCGGACCTACACCGGCCGCCCGAGCATCATCACCGAGGTGCCCCGCTTCGCCGAGCACGCCGGCGGCGCACGGGTGATCCTCAAGCGGGAGGACCTCAACCACACCGGGTCGCACAAGATCAACAACGTCCTCGGTCAGGCGCTGCTCACCCAGCGGATGGGCAAGCGGCGGGTCATCGCCGAGACCGGCGCCGGCCAGCACGGGGTCGCCACCGCCACCGCCGCAGCCCTGCTCGGGCTCGACTGCGTCGTCTACATGGGCAAGGTCGACACCGACCGGCAGGCGCTCAACGTCGCCCGGATGCGGCTGCTCGGCGCCGAGGTGGTGCCGGTCACCAACGGAAGCCAGACCCTCAAGGACGCGGTCAACGAGGCGCTGCGTGACTGGGTCGCCAACGTCGAGGACACCCACTACGTCCTCGGCACCGTGACCGGCCCGCACCCCTTCCCGGAGATGGTGCGCGACTTCCACCGGATCATCGGGATCGAGGCGCGCGGTCAGGTCCTCGACCTCGTCGGGCGGCTGCCGGATGCCGTGCTCGCCTGCGTCGGCGGGGGTTCCAACGCGATGGGCATCTTCCACCGGTTCATCGACGACACCTCGGTGCGGCTGATCGGGCTCGAAGCCGGCGGAAGCGGCGTCGAGACCGGGCAGCACGCGGCGCGCTTCTCGGCTGGTGCGCCCGGCGTGCTGCACGGCGCCTACACCTACGTGATGCAGGACGACGACGGCCAGACCGTCGAGTCGCACTCCATCTCGGCGGGCCTGGACTACCCGAGTGTCGGTCCGGAGCACGCGTTCCTGCTCGACAGCGGCCGGGCCGAGTACCGGCCCATCACCGACCAGCAGGCCATGGACGCGTTCCAGCTGCTGTGCCGGACCGAGGGGATCATCCCCGCCATCGAGTCCGCCCATGCGCTGGCCGGGGCGATCGAGCTCGGTCGGGAGCTGGGGCCCGACGCGGTGCTCCTGGTCAACCTGTCCGGTCGAGGCGACAAGGACGTGCACACCGCGGCGACCTGGTTCGGGCTGCTCGACGGCGACGCCGACGAGGCACCTGCCCCGGCCGCCGGTTCCGGACCGGTCGACCTGGCCGACGGAGTCCAGGCATGAGCTCGGTCAGCGCCGTCCTCGATCGATGTCGCGCAGAGGGACGTGCGGCGCTGATCGGCTACCTGCCGGTGGGCTACCCCGACCTGCCCCGGTCGATCGAGGCGATGACCACGATGGTCGATGCCGGCGTGGACATCGTCGAGGTGGGCGTCCCGTACAGCGACCCGCTGATGGACGGTCCGGTGATCCAGCACGCGGCCGAGCTGGCGCTGCGCGGTGGCAGCCGGGTCGCCGACGTCTTCACCGCGACCGCTGCCGTCCATGCCGCCGGGGCGCCGGCCCTGGTCATGACCTACTGGAACCTCGTGCTGCGCCGGGGGGTCGGCGCCTTCGCGGCGGACCTGGCCCACGGGGCCGGGTCCGGGTTGATCACCCCCGACCTCATCCCGGAGGAGGCCGGCGCCTGGATCGAGGCCTCCGACGAGCACGGCCTCGACCGGGTCTTCCTCGTGGCGCCGAGCTCGACCCCCGAGCGCCTGCTCACCGCGACCAGTGCCTGTCGGGGGTTCGTCTACGCCGCCTCGACCATGGGTGTCACCGGTACCCGGGACACCGTTGGCAGCTCTGCCGAGGACCTGGTGGCGCGCACCCGGGCGGTCACCGACCTACCGGTCTGCGTCGGACTCGGAGTGTCCCACGGCGGGCAGGCGGCGGACGTCGCCCGGTTCGCGGACGGCGTCATCGTCGGGTCCGCCCTCGTCCGGGCGCTGACCGACGCCCCCACCCACGACGACGGCATCCGCGCCCTGCGCCAGCTGGTCGAAGACCTCGCCGGCGGGGTCCGCGCCGGCCGCACCTCGGTAGGAGCCAGATGATCAGCACCCTCGCGTTCGAGATCCCCAGCCCGACGACCGCCGTCTGGTACCTGGGACCGATCCCGATCCGCGCCTACGCGATGTGCATCCTCGCCGGGATCGTTGTGGCGGTCTGGATCACCCAGCGTCGGCTGAGCGCGCGCGGCGGACGCGCCGGCCTGACCATCGACATCGCCGCGTGGGCGGTGCCGTTCGGCATCCTCGGCGGCCGGATCTACCACCTCATCACCTCCCCCCAGGCCTACTTCGGCGAGGGCGGGCAGCCGCTCAACGCGCTGAAGATCTGGGAGGGTGGCCTGGGGATCTGGGGGGCGGTCGCCCTCGGCGCGACGGGGGCCTGGATCGGCTGCCGTCGCCACCAGGTCAGCTTCCTCGACTTCGTCGACGCCGCTGCCCCCGGCGTGCTGGTCGCCCAGGCCCTGGGTCGGTTCGGCAACTACTTCAACAACGAGATCCACGGTTCCGCGACGACCCTGCCCTGGGGCCTGAAGGTCTACGAGTGGGACCAGCAGGCCGGGCACGCCGTCCTCGACCCGGCCGGCAACCCGGTGGTCGCCGGGATCTTCCACCCGACCTTCCTCTACGAGGCGGTCTTCTGCCTGGCACTGGCCGCGGTGCTGCTCACCCTGGACCATCGCCGCAGCTTCAAGCCGGGCCAGATCTTCGCGCTCTACGTCGCCGGCTACCCGCTCGGCCGGGTGGTCATCGAGCTGATGCGCACCGACGAGGCGAACCGCATCCTCGGGCTGCGCGTCAACGTCTGGGTGTCGGTCCTCGTCTTCGCGCTCGGCGTCGTGCTCTACCTGCACTTCGCCCGCCGTCCCGTGGTGACGACGGACACGGTCGAGCCTGCGGAGCCCCAGAATTCGTCTCACAGTACGGAATGACCTATTTCAGGGAGTGGGACTAGGCGGCCGCCCCGCTATCCTGCGAGAAGCACTGGCCGACGCCGTCCAGCCGCGTTCCCATGTCTTCGAGGTCTGTGACGGCCTCGTGGACTGACGACCAAGGACGGTGAGACTGTGGTGTCCTCCCAGCGCCCCCTCTTCTCGGCTCAGCCGCCGGACACCGGCCTGTACCGCAGCGAGCAGGAGCACGACGCCTGTGGCGTCGCGCTGGTGGCCACGATGCGCGGCAGCGCCGGTCACGACATCGTCGACCATGCGCTGACCGCGCTGCGCAACCTCGACCACCGGGGCGCCACCGGCGCGGACCCGCTGGTCGGTGACGGCGCCGGCATCCTCACCCAGGTCCCCGACGCCTTCCTGCGCGAGGTGGTCGACTTCACCCTCCCGCTGGCCGGCGCGTATGCCGTGGGCCTGGCCTTCCTGCCCGCCGAGGCATCGGCCCGGGCCGAGGTCGTCGCCCGGATCGAGGAGATCGCGGCCCAGGAGTCGCTCAAGGTGCTCGGCTGGCGGGACGTGCCGGTCACGGCGGACCTCGTCGGCGACGTCGCCCGGGCCTGCATGCCGCACTTCGCCCAGCTCTTCGTCTCCTCGGCGGTGGGCCGCCACGTCGGACTCGGCCTGGACCGGTTCGCGTTCTGCCTGCGCAAGCGGGCCGAGCTCGAGACCGACGTGTACTTCGCCTCGCTGTCCGCCCGCACCCTCGTCTACAAGGGGATGCTCACCACCGGGCAGCTCGAGCCGTTCTTCCCCGATCTCTCGCACCGCAGCTTCGAGACCGAGCTCGCCCTGGTCCACTCGCGGTTCTCCACGAACACCTTCCCGTCCTGGCCGTTGGCCCACCCGTACCGCTTCATCGCGCACAACGGCGAGATCAACACCGTGCGCGGCAACCGCAACTGGATGAGCGCGCGGGAGAGCCAGCTGACCTCGGACATCATCCCCGGGGACCTCGAGCGGATCTTCCCGATCTGCAGCCCCGGCGCATCCGACTCCGCGACGTTCGACGAGGTCCTCGAGCTGCTGCACCTCGGTGGCCGCTCCCTGCCGCACGCCGTGCTGATGATGATCCCCGAGGCGTGGGAGAACCACACCGAGATGGACCCGGCGCGGCGGGCGTTCTACGAGTTCCACTCGACCTTCATGGAGCCGTGGGACGGGCCGGCCTGTGTCACCTTCACCGACGGCACCCTCGTCGGTGCGGTCCTGGACCGCAACGGCCTGCGGCCGGGCCGGTATGCCGTCACGAACGAGGGACTCGTCGTGCTCGCCTCGGAGTCGGGCGTGCTCGAGCTCGACCCGGCCACCGTCGTCAAGCGCGGACGGCTGCAGCCGGGGAAGATGTTCCTCGTCGACACCGAGCACGGCCGGATCATCGCCGACGAGGAGATCAAGACCTCGCTGGCCTCGCAGCACCCCTACGACGAGTGGTTGCACGCCGGCCTGATCAACCTCGAGGACCTGCCCGAGCGCGAGCACATCGTGCACACCGCCTCGTCGGTCGCCCGCCGGCAGCAGACCTTCGGCTACACCCAGGAGGAGCTGCGGATCCTGCTGACCCCGATGGCCCGGACAGCCGGAGAGGCGCTCGGCTCGATGGGGACGGACAGCCCGATCGCCGTCCTGTCCAGCCGTCCCCGGCTGATCTTCGACTACTTCACCCAGCTCTTCGCCCAGGTGACCAACCCCCCACTCGACGCCATCCGGGAGGAGCTGGTCACCTCCCTCGGGACGACCATCGGGCCCGAGGGCAACGCCCTCTCGGTCTCGCCCGCGCACGCGCGCCAGCTGGTGCTCCCGTTCCCGGTGATCGACAACGACGAGCTGGCGAAGATCGTCCACGTCAACGCGGACGGCGACCTGCCCGGCTACGCCACCCACGTCGTCCGGGGGCTGTACGACGTCTCGGGGGGTGCCGACGCCATGCGTGCCCGCCTCGAGGAGATCTTCGAGGAGGTCTCGACGGCCATCCGCCGCGGGGCCCGCTTCGTGGTCCTGTCCGACCGCGACTCCGGCCGCGACCTCGCGCCGATCCCGTCGCTGCTGCTCACCTCGGCCGTGCACCACCACCTGACCCGGTGCAAGACGCGGACCCAGGTGGGACTGCTCGTCGAGGCGGGGGACGTCCGCGAGGTGCACCACGTCGCCCTGCTCATCGGGTACGGCGCGGCCGCGGTCAACCCCTACCTGGCCATGGAGTCGGTCGAGGACCTGGTCCGCTCCGGCACCCTGCAGGGCGTTGCTGCGGAGACCGCCGTACGCAACCTCATCAAGGGGCTCGGCAAGGGCGTCCTCAAGGTGATGTCGAAGATGGGCATCTCCACGGTTGCGTCCTACCGCGGTGCGCAGGTGTTCGAGGCGGTCGGCCTGGCCCAGGACCTCGTCGACCGGTACTTCACCGGCACCGTGAGCCAGCTCGGCGGCGTCGGGCTCGAGGTCCTCGCCGAGGAGGTCGCCGCCCGTCATGCCGTGGCCTACCCGCCCGAGGGGATCCACCAGGCCCACCGCAAGCTGTGGGTCGGCGGCGAGTACCAGTGGCGCCGCGAGGGTGAGCCGCACCTGTTCGACCCGGACACGGTGTTCCGGCTGCAGCACTCCACCCGCCAGCGCCGGTACGACATCTTCAAGCAGTACACCGCCCGGGTCGACGAGCAGTCCGAACGGCTGATGACCCTGCGTGGGCTGTTCCAGTTCGCCGACGCCGCGGCCAGCGGACGCGAGCCGGTGCCGATCGACGAGGTGGAGCCGGTCACCGACATCGTCCGGCGGTTCAGCACCGGCGCGATGAGCTACGGCTCGATCAGCCAGGAGGCGCACGAGAACCTCGCCATCGCGATGAACCGGCTGGGCGGCAAGTCCAACACCGGCGAGGGCGGCGAGGACGAGGACCGGCTGCTCGACCCCGCTCGGCGCTCGTCGATCAAGCAGGTCGCCTCGGGACGGTTCGGGGTGACCAGCCTGTACCTCACCGAGTCGGACGACATCCAGATCAAGATGGCCCAGGGCGCCAAGCCCGGCGAGGGCGGCCAGCTGCCCGGCAGCAAGGTGTACCCGTGGATCGCCGGCACCCGGCACAGCACCCCCGGGGTGGGGCTGATCTCGCCGCCGCCGCACCACGACATCTACTCCATCGAGGACCTGGCCCAGCTGATCCACGACCTCAAGAACGCCAACCCCTCGGCTCGGGTGCACGTCAAGCTCGTCTCCGAGGTCGGCGTCGGGACCGTCGCCGCCGGGGTGTCCAAGGCACACGCCGATGTGGTCCTCATCTCCGGTCATGACGGCGGCACCGGGGCGTCCCCGCTGACGTCGTTGAAGCACGCCGGGGCACCCTGGGAGCTCGGCCTGGCCGAGACCCAGCAGACCCTGCGGCTGAACGGGCTGCGCGAGCGCATCGTCGTCCAGGCGGACGGTCAGCTCAAGACCGGCCGGGACGTGGTGATCGCCGCACTGCTCGGCGCCGAGGAGTTCGGCTTCGCCACCGCGCCGCTCGTCGTCTCGGGCTGCATCATGATGCGGGTCTGCCACCTGGACACCTGCCCCGTCGGCATCGCCACCCAGAACCCCGAGCTGCGAGCCCGGTTCACCGGCAAGCCGGAGTTCGTCGAGACGTTCTTCGAGTACATCGCCGAGGAGGTCCGCGAGCACCTCGCCGCGCTGGGCTTCCGCTCGGTCCAGGAGGCCGTCGGCCAGGTCGGCGCGCTGAGCACCGAGAAGGCCGTCGAGCACTGGAAGGCATCGGGGCTGGACCTCAGCCCCATCCTGGCCGGCGTCGAGGATCCGACCGGCGGCACGGCATACAACTCCACCGTTCAGGACCACGGCCTGGAGAAGGCGCTCGACCACCAGCTGATCGCCCTGGCCCAGCCGGCGCTGCGCGACGGGGAGCAGGTCCGGGCCTCGGTGGCGGTGCGCAACGTCAACCGGACGGTCGGCACGATG
This sequence comes from uncultured Actinomycetota bacterium, assembly GCA_963845815.1. Classification (GTDB taxonomy): domain Bacteria; phylum Actinomycetota; class Actinomycetes; order Actinomycetales; family Dermatophilaceae; genus Lapillicoccus. The sequence continues at coordinate 2,658,126 of CAWJTD010000001.1, read as the reverse complement.
CTCGGCCACGAGGTGACCAAGGCCCACCCGCACGGACTGCCGGACAACACGATCGAGCTGACGTTCACCGGGTCGGGCGGCCAGTCGTTCGGTGCCTTCCTCCCGGCGGGTGTGACGCTGGTGCTGCAGGGCGACTCCAACGACTACGTCGGAAAGGGCCTGTCCGGCGGCCGGATCGTGGTGCGCCCGGAGCGGAACGCGTCGATGTCGGCCGAGGCCAACGTCATCGCCGGCAACGTCATCGCCTACGGGGCCACGACCGGTCAGATCTTCCTGCGGGGCCAGGCCGGCGAACGGTTCTGCGTGCGCAACTCCGGGGCCAGCGCGGTCGTCGAAGGCGTGGGGGACCACGGCTGCGAGTACATGACCGGAGGTACCGTCGCCATCCTCGGACCGACCGGGCGCAACTTTGCGGCCGGGATGTCCGGCGGGGTGGCCTACGTCCTGGACCTGCGGCCCGAGCTGGTCAACCCCGAGCTGGTCGACCTGATGCCGCTGCGGACCCAGGACGAGGGGCCGCTGTACGAGCTGCTCAGCCAGCACGCGTACTGGACCGACTCCGCCGTCGCGCACCGCCTGATCGAGGACTGGGACGACGCTCGCGGACGCTTCACCCTGGTTCTTCCCCGCGACTACCAGCGCGTCCTCGACGTGCGCGCCCAGGCCGAGCTCGAGGGCCTCGATCTCGACGGCGCGCAGGTCTGGGACCGGATCATGGAGGCATCCCGTGGCTGACCCTCAAGGCTTTCTCAAGGTCCGGGACCGGGAGCTGCCCCGGCGTCGCCCGGTGCCGGTGCGGATCAAGGACTGGAAGGAGGTCTACCAGGAGCAAGAGGTCGCCGAGCTGCAGCGTCAGGCCGGCCGCTGCATGGACTGCGGGATCCCCTTCTGTCACAACGGTTGTCCGCTGGGCAACCTGATCCCCGAGTGGAACGACCTGGCCTGGCGGGGAGACTGGCGCGAGGCGATCGAGCGGCTGCACGCGACGAACAACTTCCCGGAGTTCACCGGCCGACTGTGCCCCGCGCCGTGCGAGACGGCCTGTGTCCTCGGGATCAACCAGCCCGCGGTGACGATCAAGCAGATCGAGGTCACCACGATCGACCGGGCCTTCGAGGCCGGGAGCGTCACCCCCCAGCCTCCGGAGCGGCTGTCCGGCAAGACCGTGGCCGTGGTGGGTTCGGGTCCGGCTGGGTTGGCCGCCGCACAGCAGCTGACCCGGGCCGGTCACACGGTGGCCGTGTATGAGCGCGCGGACAAGCCAGGTGGCCTGCTGCGCTACGGCATCCCCGAGTTCAAGATGGAGAAGTCCGTCCTCGACCGCCGGCTCGCCCAGATGGAGGCCGAAGGGACCCGGTTCCGCAGCGGCGTCGACGTCGGGGTGCAGATCACCGGGCGGCAGCTGAGGGACCGGTACGACGCCGTGGTCCTCGCCGTCGGTGCCACCGTGCCGCGCGACCTGCCCGTCCCCGGCCGCGAGCTCACCGGCACCTACCAGGCCATGGACTACCTGCCGCAGGGCAACCGGGTCGCGTTGGGGGAGACCGTCGAGGACCAGATCCTCGCCACCGACAAGGACGTCATCATCATCGGCGGCGGGGACACCGGGGCGGACTGCCTCGGGACGGCCCACCGGCAGGGTGCCCGATCGGTAACCCAGCTCGAGATCATGCCCAGACCGGGGGAGGACCGCCCCGCCAGCCAGCCCTGGCCGACCTACCCGATGACGTACCGCGTCGCCAGCGCCCACGAGGAGGGTGGCGAGCGGGTCTATGCCGTCAACACCACCGAGATCCTCGGCGACGACGACGGCAACGTGCGTGCGCTGCGCCTCGTCGAGGTGGAGCTCAGGGACGGCAGGTTCGAGCAGGTTCCAGGGACCGAGCGGGAGATCCCGGCGCAGCTGGTGCTGCTGGCCATGGGCTTCCTCGGGCCGGAGCAGCCCGGCGTGGTAGAGCAGCTGGGGGTCGACCTCGACGAGCGCTCCAACGTCGCCCGCGACCACAGTTACATGAGCTCGCAGCCGGGCGTCTTCGTCGCCGGCGACGCCGGGCGTGGCCAGTCACTCATCGTCTGGGCGATCGCCGAGGGCCGGGCCGCCGCCAACGGGGTGGATGCCTGGCTCACCGGCTCCAGCCAGCTGCCCCGACCGATCAACCCGACGGATCGTCCGCTGACCGTCTGAGCGTCCGCCCACCTGCTGGGACGAGGCGCGGACGGGTTCCGGGCTACGCGCGAGTAAGACATAGGGTTTTGAGCATGCGACGAGCGAAGATTGTGTGCACCCTCGGACCAGCCACGTCGACCCCCGAGCAGGTGCGAGCGCTCGTCGCTGCGGGGATGGACATCGCCCGGCTGAACCTCTCGCACGGCGAGTATGCCGTGCACGAGGAGGTCTACGCCTCGGTGCGCAAGGCGAGCGACGAGCTGGGCCGAGCGGTGGGCATCCTCGTCGACCTCCAGGGGCCCAAGATCCGCACCGGGCGGTTCGCCGAGGGGCCGGTGACCCTCGCCAAGGGGGACCGGTTCACCATCACCACGAAGGACGTCCCGGGGGACCAGGACCGGGTCAGCACCACCTACCAGGGCATGCCCGGGGACGTCCGCCCCGGCGACCTGCTGCTCGTCGACGACGGCAAGGTCTCGCTCCGGGCCCTCGAGGTGACCGACACCGACATCATCACCGAGACGGTCGAGGGCGGCACGATCTCGAACAACAAGGGGATCAACCTGCCCGGCGTCGCGGTCAGCGTCCCGGCGCTGTCCGAGAAGGACAAGGAGGACCTGCGTTGGGCGCTCGGCCTGCGCGCCGACATGGTCGCCCTGTCGTTCGTCCGGTCCGCCAAGGACCTCGAGGACGTCCACGCCATCATGGACGAGCTCGGCGTGCGACTGCCGGTCATCGCCAAGATCGAGAAGCCTCAGGCGGTGGACAACCTCCAGGAGATCATCGAGGCCTTTGACGGCGTCATGGTCGCCCGAGGCGACCTCGGCGTCGAGCTGCCGCTGGAGGACGTCCCGCTGGTGCAGAAGCGTGCCGTCGAGATCGCCCGACAGAATGCCAAGCCGGTCATCGTCGCCACCCAGGTCCTCGAGTCGATGATCGAGAACTTCCGGCCGACCCGCGCCGAGGCCAGCGACTGCGCCAACGCCGTCCTCGACGGGGCCGACGCCATCATGCTCTCCGGGGAGACGAGCATCGGGGCGTTCCCGATTCAGGCCGTCGAGACGATGGCGAGGATCATCGTGGCGACCGAGGACCACGGTCTCGAGCGGATCCACGCGCTGGGCACCAAGCCGCACACCACCGGTGGTGCGGTCACCTGGGCGGCCGTCGAGATCGGTGAGCTGCTCAACGTGAAGTTCCTGGTCACGTTCACCCAGTCGGGTGACTCGGCCAAACGCCTCTCCCGGATCCGGTCAAGGCTGCCGATGCTGGCCTTCACGCCCCTTCAGGAGACCCGTTCGCAGCTGGCCCTGGTCTGGGGGATCGAGACGTTCCTGGTCCCGATGGCTCGGCACACCGACCAGATGGCCCTCGAGGTGGACAACTCGCTGCTGTCGTCTGGCCGGTGCCAGGAGGGGGACCGGGTCATCATCGTCGCGGGCTCACCTCCCGGCATACCCGGCTCGACGAACGCGTTGCGGGTGCACAAGATCGGCGACGCCAAGAACAAGGTCGCCCCCGCCTACCAGGACCTCGCCCCCTGAGCAGTGGCGTTCACCTCGGCGGCCCGGCCGGTATGCTGGCCCGGCCTCCTCGCCGGGATGGTGGAATGGCAGACACGGAGCACTCAAAATGCTCTGGCCGAAAGGCCGTGCGGGTTCAAGTCCCGCTCCCGGCACCCTCTGTGGCATCTCCTGCCGCGCCGATCGCCGCTCCGGACGCCGCCGCCCGGTCCTCCCGGTAGAGCATCGCCTCGCACACCCCGATCAGCGCGAGGTTGACGAAGACGGTGACGAAGCCGGCGAACTGGTCGGCCAGCAGTCGGAAGAACTGCACGACGAGCAGCTGCAGGGTCAGCGACAGGTCGAAGGCACGCAGGGCCCGGAGCCGGTCTCCGCGACCCCAGAGTCGAACCGCCACCGACGCGACGACGAGCGATGCCACGGCTGCGGCCTCGTAGAGCAGGTTCCGCACCGTCGGGTCGACGAGGACCTGTCTGGTCGGGGCGACCAGGGACACCGCGATGAACACCAGGAAGAGCACGACCGCGCGGCGCTGCAGGCGCTCGGACCGGAACAGCCCCAGCGTCCGCTCTCTGCCCCAGCCGTACAGCCTGGCGACCCAGGACCGGTCGACCGGCGTGGTCGGCAGGGTGCCCAGCAGCTCGAGCAGGGGGGCCCGCAGCACCTCGGACGTCGAGGTCGCGTCAAGCAGCGCCTTCGCCCTGGCCCGCTCGGACTCGTCGAGGTCGTGCGCGGCGGACTCCTTGAGCATCTCGACGGCGTTGACGATGAGCTCGCGGTCGGTGAGCGGGTGTCGCTGGACGAGGTAGGCGACGGCAAGGCAGATCGCCACGAAGGTCATGTAGATGATGGCGGCGACGGGTTCGTAGAAGTAGTTGTTGTCGCCGGTGACGAACTTGCCCACCTCGTCGATGAACAGGCCGAAGCCGACCCCGGCGATGAGCGCCCCGACGTCCCGTGCGCGCCGACCGAGGAACAGCACGAAGACCAGCAGGGCCACGACCATCGCCAGCCCACCGAAGAGCACGTGCGCCACGTGCAGCCCGTCCCCGCCGATCTGCGGGAACCCGGTCGCCACCAGGAACAGCCGGGTCGCGGCGATCGCCAGCACCGCGCTGACCACGAAGAGCTCGAAGCGGTGGGCGCCCTCGGCATCGCGCACCGGAAGGAGCGGGTAGCGGGAGGCGCGAGGCGACGCCGCGACGTCCGTCCCGGCGTTGCGGTCTGCGTGCATGGGCCATCGTGGCACACCGCTAGGCTTCCAGGCATGAGTGACGAGCGGCCCGTGACCCCCTCCGAGTCCGAGGTCGCGGAGGGGCTCGGCGCCGACCAGGAATCCGGCCCGGACGACGCGACCGAGCAGTTGCGCATCGTCGTCGCCGAGGACGAGGCACTGATCCGGCTGGACCTCACCGAGATGCTGGGTGAGCTGGGGTATCTGGTCGTCGGCCAGGCGAGCAACGGCGAGCAGGCCGTCGAGCTGACCCGCGAGCACCGCCCGGACATCGTCCTCATGGACGTCAAGATGCCGGTGCTCGACGGGATCAGCGCCGCCGAGGAGATCGGCAAGGAGCGGATCGCCCCGGTCATCATGCTGACCGCGTTCAGCCAGAAGGAGCTGGTGGAGCGTGCCCGCGACGCCGGCGTGATGGCCTACATCGTCAAGCCGTTCACCCAGGACGACCTGGGCCCGGCCATCGACATCGCCCGCTCACGCTGGTCGGAGCTCACCGCTCTCGAGAGCGAGATCCAGGACCTCGGGGAGCGCCTGGAGACCCGCAAGGCGGTGGACCGGGCCAAGGGCATCCTCATGCAGCAGCTGAAGCTGTCCGAGCCGGATGCCTTCCGCTGGATCCAGAAGACCGCGATGGACCGCCGGCTCGGGATGAAGGAGGTCGCGGACGCCGTGATCAGCGGCCTCCCGACGAGCTGAGCGACCCCGCCGTTCCCACAGCAAGGTCCGCGGTCCACGACGGTCCGCTCTGGGCCGGTTGTCGCTTTGTGTCGAGGGTGTCGCCTTCCGGGGGATAAATTCTCTGCCACCCCCCTTCCCGTTCGCCACCGCGCCGATCTAGAGTCTGGAGGGTTGCGGCGGTCGCCGGAGCGGGTGCGGTGGGGGATCGCAGTCATTCATCGGTCATTTCAGGAGGCTGTTGTGTCGCGTCCCCAGGTCTTCGTTCGCCGGGTCGACGAAGGGCATCGACAGCAGCTGATCGACCTGTGGGTCGAGAACCGCGTCGACGGGGGCTGCAGTCCCGAGGCGACCCACCGCTTGGCGACCGATGGCACCCTCGGCGCCGCTCTCGAACGAGAAGGCGTCGCCGCCTTCATCGCGCTCATCGAGGACACCCCGGTGGGCTACCTGGTCCTCTCCGACAGCAGCTCCGGCGTCTTCGTCGACACCCCCTGCGTGGCGATCGACCAGCTCTACGTCCACCGCGAACGCCGCCGCCAGGGGGTCGCGCGCCAGCTGCTGGCCGCCGCCGCCACGCACGCCGACCGGGTGGGGGCCGACCAGATCGCCAGCAACGTCCCCTCCCAGGTGCGCGACGCGAACCGCTTCTTCGCCCGGCTCGGATTCACCCCGACCGTGGTCCGCCGGGTGACGACCCCGATCGCCCTGCACCGCAAGCTGTCCGGCAGCGGCGACTCCCGCTACTCCCTGGAGCAGGTGCTCCAGCGGCGCCGGACCGCGCGCAGCCGGGCCGTTCGGGAGACCACCTCTGCGGTCCGCGGGGGTTGACCGAGGTGCCACCGAGGCCGTCGGACGTTGTCGTCGAGGTGGCCTAGGCTGCTCGCGTGAGCCGCCTCCTCCTTCTCGACGGACATTCGCTGGCCTACCGGGCGTTCTTCGCCCTGCCTGCCGAGAACTTCTCGACGAAGACCGGTCAGCACACGAACGCCGTGTACGGCTTCACGTCGATGTTGATCAACGTCCTCCGTGACGAGGAGCCGACCCACGTCGCCGTGGCGTTCGACATCTCGCGCAAGACCTTCCGGGTCCAGGAGTACCCTGAGTACAAGGCCGGGCGCTCCGCGACGCCGGATGAGTTCAAGGGTCAGGTCTCCCTGCTGCACGAGGTGCTGGATGCCCTGAAGATCCGCTACGTCGAGTCCGAGGGGTACGAGGCAGACGACATCATTGCGACGTTGACCACGAGGGCGGTCGCGCAGGACATGGAGGTGCTGATCTGCTCGGGGGACCGGGACGCGATCCAGCTCGTCTCCGACCGGGTGACCCTGCTCTACCCCGTCAAGGGTGTTTCCGAGCTCACCCGGCTGACCCCCGCGGCGGTGGAGGCGAAGTACGGCGTCCCGCCCGAGCGCTACAGCGACCTCGCGGCCCTGGTCGGGGAGTCGTCGGACAACCTTCCCGGCGTTCCCGGCGTCGGCCCGAAGACGGCGGCCAAGTGGATCACCCTGCACGGTGACCTGCCCGGCATCGTCGCGAACGTCGACCAGATCACCGGAAAGGCCGGTGAGTCCCTTCGGGAGCACCTCGACGGCGTGCTTCGCAACCGCCGGCTCAACGCCCTGATCAGGGACATGGACCTGCCCCTGGAGGTGGCCGAGCTCGAGCGGCAGACCTGGGACCGTGAGGAGGTGCACACGGTTTTCGACGGGTTGGAGTTCCGGGTGCTGCGCGAGCGTCTCTTCGCGACGCTCGAGGCGGTCACGGTCGAGGCCGAGGCCGGGTTCGACGTCGACGGTGCGGTCCTGACCAGCGCCGAGGTTCCCGCCTGGCTGGCCGAGCACGCCGCGAGGGGTCCGCGGGTCGGGCTGAGCGTCATCGGGCACTGGGCCCGGGGCACCGGCGATGCCCAGGCGCTGGCCATCGCCGCCGCCGACGGCCAGGCGGCATACCTCGAGGTAGCGGAGCTGGACGAGGACGGCGAGCAGGCCGTCGCCGCCTGGCTCGCCGATCCCCACCGCGCCAAGGCGATGCACGACAGCAAGGGGCAGTCCCATGCGTTGGCGGCGCGCGGCTGGACCCTGGCCGGACTGACCAGCGACACCGCTCTTGCCGCCTACCTGGTCAAGCCGGACCAGCGCTCCTACGACCTCGGGGACCTCACGCTGCGGATGCTGCGACGCGAGCTGAAGAACGACACGGACCCGCATGGTCAGGGAATGCTCGACTTCGAGGGGGAGGGCGACCAGGCGGCGGGCGAGGCCATGGTCGTGGCCCGGGCGATCCTCGAGCTGGCCGAGGCCCTCGACGCCGAGCTCGAGCGCACCGGCGGGACGGAGCTGTTGCGCGAGGTCGAGCTGCCGCTGGTCGACGTGCTGGCCCGGATGGAGCGGGTGGGAGTCGCCGTCGACACCCCTCAGCTGGAGTCGCTCGAAGCTGACTTCGCTGCCGCGGTCAGCGAGGCCCAGGAGCAGGCCTGGGACTCCATCGGTCGTCGGGACGTCAACCTCGGGTCGCCGAAGCAGCTGCAGGAGGTTCTCTTCGAGCAGCTCAAGCTGCCCAAGACCAAGCGCACCAAGACCGGCTACACCACCGACGCCGACGCCCTCAACGAGCTCGGGCAGAAGGTCGACGAGCCGTTCCTCAAGGCCCTGCTGCGCCATCGTGACGCCGCGCGCCTGCGGGTCACCGTGGAGGGCCTGCTCAAGTCGGTCGCCGAGGACCAGCGGATCCACACGACGTACATCCAGACCATCGCGGCCACCGGGCGGCTCAGCTCGACCGACCCCAACCTGCAGAACGTCCCGATCCGGACCGAGGAGGGGCGCCGGATCCGGGAGATGTTCATCGTCGGTCACGGGTTCGAGTCGCTGATGTCGGTGGACTACAGCCAGATCGAGATGCGGGTGATGGCGCACCTGTCCGGTGACGAGGGGCTGATCACCGCGTTCCGCTCGGGCGAGGACCTGCACAGCTTCGTCGGCTCGCGGGTCTTCTCCGTCGGCATCGACGAGGTGACCGCGGCGATGCGTTCGAAGATCAAGGCGATGTCCTACGGGCTGGCCTACGGCCTGTCCGCCTTCGGGCTGTCCAAGCAGCTGTCGATCGGCACCGGTGAGGCCAAGGCCCTGATGGACGAGTACTTCGAGCGGTTCGGCGGAGTCCGGGACTACCTGCACGAGCTCGTCGCGCAGGCCCGCAGCACCGGCTACACCGCCACGATGCTCGGCCGCCGGCGCTACCTCCCGGACCTCACGTCGGACAACCGACAGCGCCGCGAGATGGCCGAGCGGATGGCCCTCAACGCGCCGATCCAGGGATCGGCGGCGGACATCATGAAGGTGGCCATGCTCCGGGTGGACCGGGCGCTGCGGGACTCGACGGCGGCCTCCCGCATCCTGCTCCAGGTCCACGACGAGCTCGTCCTCGAGGTCGCTCCGGGGGAGCGCGCCGACGTCGAGGAGCTGGTCCGTCGCGAGATGGGCCAAGCCGTGGAGCTCGACGTCCCGCTCGACGTCAGTGTCGGTGTGGGCCGCTCCTGGCACGACGCGGCCCACTGATCCCCGCGCCGCCGCACCCGCCCGGGGCCCGAGCGCGGCTGGGTGTCAGACCCGTTCGGCGAGGAAGATCGCCGTCCCGGGAATGAGCCGTCCGCGAAGCGGTGACCATCCGCCCCAGGTCGACGTGTTGGACTCCGGCCACTCTGGCTCGACGAGGTCGGTCAGCCTGAGGCCCGCCGCGGTGAGCTCACGGACCCGGTCGCCCAGGGTTCGGTGGTGCTCCACGTAGGTGGCCCGCCCACCGTGCTGCTCCACGTAGGGAGTCCGGTCGAAGTAGGACTGCAGGATCCGCAGCCCCGCCTCACCCGGGTCGTCGGACAGCGCCCACCGAAGCGGGTGCGTCGTCGAGAAGGCGAACCGGCCGCCCGGACGCAGGACCCGGGCCGCTTCGCGCATGACTGCTGCCGAGTCCGCCACGAACGGCACCACACCGTATGCCGTGAACACGACGTCGAAGCTCGCGTCGGCGAAGGGCAGGGCGAGGCCGTCGCACTGCAGCAGCGGTACCCGAAGCCGTGGCTCGACGGCCGTCCGGTTCAGCTCGGCTCCCTGGTCGAGCATGCCCCGGGACAGGTCCGAAGCGACCACGGTCGCGCCCTGGCCCGCCAGCCAGCGCGAACACTGCGCGGCTCCTGCCCCGATCTCGAGGATCCGAGCGCCATCGACCGGTCCGAGCAGCCCGGCGTCGGCCTCCCGCAGCCCCTCCGGACCCCAGACGAAGTCGGCATCACCGAGGAATCCCCCGTGTTCCAGGTAGTAGTCGGTGGCCTCGCTGTCCCACCAGGTGCGGTTGGCCTCCACCGTCTCGCGCTGGTCCGCCGCCCGACGTGCCACGGAGCCCGCCAGGGACCCGCTCGGCGACCCGGTGGCCGCGCCGGCAGAGCCGGGCGCGGAGCTGGCCTGCTCGAAGGTGCTCATGGGCACAGTCTCCCGCGCTCCGGCGACTTTGACCGGGTCCTTGTCGCACCGGTAGGGTGGACGGGCGCACGCGTGTGCGCCATCTGTTTGTGCCCATCCAATTTGTCCACCATCGGAGTTCCTACTACATGACTGCCAGCACGGTCGAGAAGACCGCCCCTCAGGTTGCCATCAACGACATCGGCACCGAGGAAGAACTGCTCGCCGCAATCGACGCGACGATCAAGGATTTCAATGACGGAGACATCGTCGAGGGTGTCATCGTCAAGGTCGACCGGGACGAGGTCCTGCTTGACATCGGCTACAAGACCGAGGGTGTCATTCCCTCCCGCGAGCTCTCCATCAAGCACGACGTCGACCCCTCAGAGGTCGTCAAGGTCGGCGACGAGGTCGAGGCTCTGGTCCTTCAGAAGGAGGACAAGGAGGGTCGGCTGATCCTGTCCAAGAAGCGGGCTCAGTACGAGCGCGCCTGGGGCACGATCGAGAAGATCAAGGAAGAGGACGGCGTCGTCACCGGCACCGTCATCGAGGTCGTCAAGGGTGGACTCATCCTCGACATCGGCCTGCGCGGCTTCCTGCCCGCCTCCCTGGTCGAGATGCGCCGGGTCCGCGACCTCCAGCCGTACGTCGGCAAGGAGATCGAGGCGAAGATCATCGAGCTCGACAAGAACCGCAACAACGTGGTCCTGTCGCGTCGCGCCTGGCTCGAGCAGACGCAGTCCGAGGTGCGCACGACGTTCCTCAAGGAGCTCCAGAAGGGTCAGGTCCGTCAGGGCGTCGTCAGCAGCATCGTCAACTTCGGTGCCTTCGTCGACCTCGGCGGGGTTGACGGCCTGGTGCACGTCTCCGAGCTGTCCTGGAAGCACATCGACCACCCGTCCGAGGTCGTCGAGGTCGGCACCGAGGTCACCGTCGAGGTGCTGGACGTCGACATGGAGCGCGAGCGGGTCTCGCTCTCGCTGAAGGCGACCCAGGAGGACCCGTGGCAACACTTCGCCCGGACCCACGCGATCGGTCAGGTCGTCCCGGGCAAGGTCACCAAGCTGGTTCCCTTTGGCGCGTTCGTCCGGGTGGACGACGGCATCGAGGGTCTGGTCCACATCTCCGAGCTGGCTGAGCGCCACGTGGAGCTGCCGGAGCAGGTCGTCAACGTCGGTGACGAGATCTTCGTCAAGGTCATCGACATCGACCTCGAGCGTCGCCGCATCTCGCTGTCGCTGAAGCAGGCGAACGACGAGAGCGCCCCGGTTGCCGAGTTCGACCCGACGCTCTACGGCATGGCCGCCGAGTACGACGACGAGGGCAACTACAAGTACCCCGACGGCTTCGACTCGGAGACCAACGAGTGGCTCCCGGGCTTCGACACCCAGCGGGAGAAGTGGGAGAAGCAGTACGCCGAGGCGCACACCCGGTGGGAGGCGCACAAGGCTCAGGTCGAGGCTGCGGCCAAGGCCGACGCCGAGGCGGCTGCCGGCGGTGGCGACAACACCGCGTCGTACTCGTCCGCGACCGGAGACGAGGCCGCCGAAGAGGGCGACGAGCGTCCGGCTGCCCGTCCGGTCGTCGAGGCGGAGGGCACGCTGGCCTCCGACGAGGCCCTGGCGGCGCTGCGCGAGAAGCTCACCGGCAACTGATTCACCCGCTTGGCACGACGGCCCCCCGCGGGGCTCCAGCACAGCAGGAAGGCCCGGACCGGAAGGTCCGGGCCTTCTCGCGTCCGTCGGGATACGCTGGCGCCGTGCTGACCGTCGGACTGACCGGGGGAATCGGCTCCGGCAAGTCCACCGTTGCTGGTCTGCTCGCCGGGCTGGGCGCCGTGGTCATCGACGGCGACCGGGTGGCTCGTGAGGTGGTCGAGCCCGGCAGCGAGACGCTGGCGGCGCTCGCGGACCGTTTCGGGGCCCACCTGGTCCGGCCGGATGGGTCCCTGGACCGCCCGGGCCTGGCCAAGGTGGCCTTCGCGGATCCGGCCCGGCTGGCAGACCTCAACGCGATCACCGGCCCGGCGATCAGCGCCCGGGTGGCCGAGCTGCGCGGCGGGGTCGCCCCGGGGCGGATCACGGTCTTCGACATGCCGCTGCTCGTCGAACGGCGGCTGTGGGTGCATGAGCACCTCAGTGTGGTGGTGGGCGCGAGCCCGGCGGTGCGGTTGGAGCGCGTGGTCGCCCAGCGGGGGATGAGCGCCGAGGACGCCCGCAAGAGGATGGCCGCCCAGGCCACCGATGAGGAACGGCGCGCCGCGGCCGACGTCTGGATCGACAACGACGGCGAGCTGTCCGGCACTAGACGTCGGGTCCACGAGCTCTGGTCGGACCGGCTGGTCCCCTACAACGAGAACCTGCTGCGCCGCCTGCGCAGCCGGCGTCCTGAGGCCGGGGCGGTCGTCGACCCCGATCCAAGCTGGCCTGCGCAGGCGGCCCGACTGGTGGCGAGGATCGACGACGCCCTGGGGGAACGGTCAGTGACCGTGGACCACATCGGGTCGACGAGCGTGCCGGGGCTGATCGCCAAGGACGTCATCGACCTCCAGGTCACGGTGCGCCGACTGTCAGACGCGGACGACCCGGACTTCGTCGAACGACTGGAGTCCCGCGGGTTCCTGCGCGTCGCCGACCTCGGTCAGGACACCCCCCACCCCGGTGGTGATGATCCGAGTCGGTGGCAGAAGCGGTTCCACGGGTCGGCTGATCCCGGGCGGGTGGCGCACCTGCACGTGCGAGAGCGGGGTTCGCCCGGATGGGAGTTCGCCCTGCTCTTCCGCGACTGGCTGCGGGCCGAGCCTCGGGCGCGGCAGGCGTATGCCGATCGGAAGCGGCAGATCCTCGCGGCCACCGGGTCGACGACCGAGTACGTGAACAACAAGGAACCGTGGTTCGCCGACGCCTACCCGGTTGCCCGCGAGTGGGCGCGGGCAACCGGCTGGCGTGCGCCCCACGACGACCTCCGCTCCTGACCGAGGCCGAGGCAGTCACGCCATCGAGGTCAGATCGAGGTGCCGGGCAGGCCGGGCAGTCCTGGCAGCGGGACGGGCAGGGCCGGGACGGGAGCCGGCGCGGGTGCCGGTGCCGGTGCCGGAGCTGGCGCTGGTGCCGGAGCTGGCGCTGGCGCTGGCGCCGGAGCCGGAGCTGGCGCTGGTGCCGGTGCCGGTGCTGGCGCTGGCGCCGGAACGGGTGCCGGTGCCGGAGCGGGTGCCGAGGACCCGCCCGAGGACGGTGCCGAGGACCCGCCGGTCGCTGACTCGCGGACCGCTGGACCAGTGCCCTCGGGGCAGTGGGCAGCCGCATCGGCGCCGGCCCCCGTACTGAGCCCCTGGGTCCCCGCCGGGTTCGGCGCGGCCGCGTCACTCACGGCCCCGACCTCACCGGCGAACCGGTCGGTGGGCTCACCGGGCTGGCCCGGCGGCTGACCCGGCGCCGGCCCGGCAGGATCTCGCACCGGAGGCGCAGCCAGCACGGGGCCGGAACCGGGGCCGGACCCGTCCGGTAGCGACCGGGAGAACTGGCGTGCGTCGGGCCACATCTCTGGGCCCAGCGCCGACATGGTCAGCCGGATCACGGCGAGCAGGGCGGCCAGCACCACGACGACGATGGCAATCCTGACCATCTTCTGACTCGTTGCATGAGACATCGTTAACCCCCTGGTCAACTGGATTGTCTGGTATGAGTTCTATTGTCCCAGAATGAAATTGGCGATCCCGGGGTGGAGCAGGAGGTCACCGTAGACCTCCTGTGCGCCCGTGTGAAGACCTGCCTGCGAGGCAACCCGTCTCGTCACAAAGCGACATCGGGCGAGATGCCCGGGTTCGTCCACCCCTGGGCTGGGCGTCCGGGCTGTCGGTGCTGGGGCTTACCGTAGACCCATGCGTCCCGTCACCGATATCAAGCGGACCGTGGCACCGTTCGAGGTGATCTCGGAGTTCACCCCGAGCGGCGACCAGCCGACCGCGATCGCGGAGATCGCCCGCCGGATCACGGCCGGCGAGCGGGACACCGTGCTGCTCGGCGCGACCGGAACCGGCAAGTCGGCCACGACTGCCTGGGTGATCGAGCAGGTCCAGAAGCCGACGCTCGTGATGGCTCCCAACAAGACGCTCGCCGCCCAGCTCGCCAACGAGTTCCGGGAGCTGCTCCCGAACAACGCCGTGGAGTACTTCGTCTCCTACTACGACTACTACCAGCCCGAGGCGTACATCCCCCAGACCGACACCTACATCGAGAAGGACTCCTCGATCAACGAGGAGGTCGAACGACTGAGGCACAGCGCCACGCAGTCGCTGCTCACCCGCCGGGACGTCGTCGTGGTTGCCTCGGTCTCCTGCATCTATGGGCTGGGCACTCCGCAGGAGTACGTCGACCGGATGGTGCAGCTGCGGGTGGGGGAGCAGATCCTGCGCGATGACCTGCTCCGCCGATTTGTGCAGATGCAGTACACCCGCAACGACCTCGCCTTCACCCGGGGGACGTTCCGCGTCCGGGGGGACACCGTCGAGATCATCCCGGTCTACGAGGAGCACGCGATCCGGATCGAGTTCTTCGGTGACGAGATCGAGCGGATGTACACCCTCCACCCCCTGACCGGGGAGGTGATCCGCGAGGAGGATGAGATGTACGTCTTCCCCGCGACCCACTACGTCGCTGGTCCGGAGCGGATGGAACGCGCGGTCCGGGGCATCGAGCTGGAGCTGGCCGACCGGCTGGCCGAGCTCGAGCGGCAGGGCAAGCTGCTGGAGGCCCAACGGCTGCGGATGCGCACGACCTACGACGTCGAGATGATGCGTCAGGTCGGCTCCTGCAGCGGGATCGAGAACTACTCACGACACATCGACGGGCGGCCGGCCGGCTCGGCACCCAGCTGCCTGATCGACTACTTCCCGGAGGACTTCCTCCTGGTGATCGACGAGTCGCACCAGACCGTCCCGCAGATCGGGGCGATGTACGAGGGAGACATGTCCCGTAAGCGGATGCTCGTCGACCACGGCTTCCGGCTGCCGAGTGCGACCGACAACCGGCCGTTGATGTGGGAGGAGTTCCTCGAGCGGATCGGCCAGACGTTGTACCTCTCGGCGACTCCGGGCAGCTACGAGCTGGCGAAGTCGGGCGTTGCGGTGGAGCAGATCATCCGGCCGACCGGCCTGGTGGACCCCGAGATCGTGCTGAAGCCGACGAAGGGCCAGATCGACGACCTGCTGCATGAGATCAACACCCGGGCCGAGAAGAACGAGCGCGTCCTGGTGACCACGCTGACGAAGAAGATGGCCGAGGACCTCACCGACTACCTGCTGGACAAGGGGGTCCGGGTCCGCTACCTCCACTCCGACATCGACACCCTGCGCCGGGTCGAGCTGCTGCGCGAGCTGCGGATGGGCGAGTACGACGTCCTGGTCGGGATCAACCTGCTCCGCGAGGGGCTGGACCTACCCGAGGTGTCCCTGGTCAGCATCCTCGACGCTGACAAGGAAGGCTTCCTGCGCTCGGCGCGCAGCCTCATCCAGACGATCGGCCGGGCGGCCCGCAACGTCAGCGGTCAGGTGCACATGTATGCCGACAAGGTCACCCCGTCGATGCAGCAGGCGCTCGACGAGACGGCGCGGCGCCGGGAGAAGCAGGTCGCGTACAACCTCGAGCGCGGCGTGGACCCCCAGCCGCTGCGACGCCGGATCGCCGACATCACCGACCTGCTCGCCCGCGAGGACGCGGACACCGAGGCGCTGTTGGGTAGCGGGCGGAGCCAGTCGCGGGGCAAGTCGGCGAAGGGTGGTGGCGGCCGTGGAGCGCTCGCCGCCGACCTCGGCGTGGCCGGCAGCGGCCGGCTCGAGGGGATGGCGGCCACGGATCTGGCCAACCTCGTCCAGGAGCTCACCGCGCAGATGCACCAAGCCGCCGCCGAGCTGCACTTCGAGCTGGCGGCCCGGCTGCGGGACGAGCTCGGCGACCTCAAGAAGGAGCTGCGGCAGATGACCCGAGCGACCTCGTGAGCTCAGGCGAGGCGCTCGACCAGCAGCAGCACGGGACCGCACGTCCCTCCGGCGCGGCACGGGTGCCGGCACCCGTGCTGGTCCTGCTCGCGGTTCTGTCCGTCCAGTTCGGCGGCGCACTCGCAGCCACGCTGATCCCGACGATCGGCGCCGCAGGCTCGGTGACCCTCCGGCTGCTGATCGGGACGGTGATCCTGCTGGCCGTCGTCCGCCCGACAGTCCGCGGTCACGACCGCCGCGCCTGGGCGACCGTCGTGCTGTTCGGTCTGGCGCTCGCCCTGATGAACTGGTCGTTCTACGCCTCGCTCGGACGGCTGCCGATCGGCGTGGCCGTGACCATCGAGTTCCTCGGTCCGCTGACCCTGACGGCGGCGCTGTCCCGCAGGTGGCGCGATGCCGTGGCGGTCCTCGGGGCCGCGGTCGGGGTGCTGCTGATCTCCGAGGCGCTGAGCACGCCGTGGGCCGACCTCGATCTGGTCGGCCTGGGTCTCGCCGCCGCGGCAGGTGTGTGCTGGGCCGCGTACATCGTGCTCTCGGCGCGGACCGGATCGGCCTTCTCCAAGCTCGACGGGCTCGCCCTGGCCATGGTCGTCGCCTCGGTGGTCGTCACTCCCTTCGGGCTGCTGTCCATCCCGCAGTGGACCGGCGACGTCCTGCTGCGCGGGCTGGGCATCGCGGTCCTGTCATCCGTGCTGCCCTACTCGTTCGAGCTGTTGGCCCTGCGCCGGATGAGCGCCCGGGTCTTCGGGGTGATGCTCAGCCTGGAGCCCGCGGTCGCCGCCTTGGCCGGGCTCATCGTGCTGCACCAGCGGCTGACCGCCGCCCAGCTGCTGGGCATGGCGTTCGTCGTCGGAGCCAGCGCGCTGGTGATGGGAGCGCATGGCCGAGGCGACCCGGCGGAGGCGGCGAGCACCTGAACCCGGTCCTGCACCGCAGGTCAGGGGCGGGGGTCGTCCGGGTCCCGCTCGGCCACCAGCAGCTCCTGCGAGGCGTCGAGTCGGCGGTCGTGCGCAGTCTTGACCAGGCTGGCCACCGTGGTGACGCCGAGGATCCCGACGATGGCGACCAGAGAGACGGAGATGGGGATCTCCCAGACGGGCAGCGGCTGGCCCCCGTTGACGAAGGGCAGCGCGTTCTCGTGCAGCGCGTGCAGGATGAGCTTGACCCCGATGAACGCCAGCAGCACCGACAGACCCAGGTTGAGGTAGACCAGGCGCCGTAGCAAGCCACCGATGAGGAAGTACAGCTGGCGCAGTCCCATCAGGGCGAAGATGTTCGCGGTCAGGACGAGGTAGGGCTCCTTCGTGAGTCCGTAGATCGCCGGGATCGAGTCGAGCGCGAAGAGCAGGTCCGTGGTGCCGAGGGCGAGGATGACGACGAACATCGGAGTCATCAGGCGCTTTCCGGCCTGGACGGTGGTCAGCCGGGTTCCGTGGAACTCCGGGGTCGCCGGCAACCGACGCTCCACCCACTTGAGGAACCGGTTCTCCTCGAACTCCTCGTCGGTGTCGCCACTCTCGCGCACGAGCTTGACCGCCGTGTAGATGAGGAACACGCCGAAGAGGTAGAAGACCCAGGCATACTGGTTGATCACCGCCGCGCCGAGGGCGATGAAGATCCCGCGCAGCACGATCGCGATGACGATGCCGACCAGCAGCGCCGACTGCTGCAACCGCTCGGGCACCTGGAACTTGGCCATGATCAGCAGGAAGACGAAGAGGTTGTCGATCGACAGGGAGTACTCGGTCAGCCATCCGGCGTAGTACTCCCCGGCATACTGACCTCCGGCCAGCGCCCACACACCGAGGCCGAACAGGATGGCCGCTCCCACGTAGCCGGCGAGATGGGTTGCGGCCTCGCGCATGCTGGGCACGTGGGGCCGGCGCGCGATGACGGCGATGTCCACCACCAGGAAGGCGGTCAACAGGCCGACAGTGGTCCACCAGACCAACGGGGAGACATCCACGAACAACGCACCTTCCGGTCACCGTGCATCAGGCAGGGGGCCGGAGGTCTCTCCCGCCCGAGGCGGCCCGGCTCCCCGGGTGCCCGGGCCGGAGCCGAGGTGCCGTGATGACGAGGATGCCGCGTGTGGGGATACTCCCCTCCGTGATGTCCTCCAGCATGACACACGCGCTCCGTCCGACGAAAAAGACAGGTCAGGGCCGGCGTGAGCGCGGCAGCCGGGCCACCACGGCGTCGTACGACGCATCGACCGCGTCGCGCAGCTCGTCGTCGTCGATCGCGCCCCGCAGCTGGAGCGTGTTCCAGCCCGAACGACCGAGGTAGCGCATCGCCGTCGCGTCATCGGGGTACTGCAGCAGCCATTCGTCGGCCTCGTCCCGGTTGGCTCCGCACTTGAGCCCGACCGACTCGTCCCCGATGGCCGCGAAGATCTTCTCGGCGACCTTCGCCACCAGGCTGTCCTCCCACGGCTCGTCGAGCCAGGCGCCCGGCTTGCCCAGGCAGTGGGCGACCAGCTGGTCCCGGGTCATGCCCGGGCCTGCGGCAGCCGTCCGGCCCCGCTGAGGGTGGCCAGCCGGTCGGGATCCAGCGGCTCCTCGGCAATGCCCTGCCCCGTCTCCGGTGCATGGATCATCGACCCGGGCTCGGTGACGATCCCGACGTGGTGCGCCGGCTTGCCGTCGCGCGCGAAGAAGTAGAGGTCGCCGGCCTGCACCTGGTCCAGCGCGATCGGTATGCAGGCTGCCTGCTGGTCGTGCGCGTCTCGTGGTACCACGACCCCGAGCTCCCGGTGAACCAGGTGGACCAGCCCGGAGCAGTCCAGGCCGAGCGGCGAGAGCCCGCCCCACAGGTAGGGCAGGCCCAGGTGTTGCCGGGCCAGTGCCAGCACCGGCTGGTCACGGTCCTGCTGGGCGAGGGCCCACGAGTCGTTCTCCGGCCCCCGAGCGTGACCTGGCGTGTCGTCGTTGATCAGGTGGGCACGGCGCACCCATCCGGGGTAGCCACGCTCGTCCCGCTCGCTGGGCTGCCACGGACAGACGACCTGCACCCAGCCGGCGTGGTCCGCGGCTGCGTCGAGGACGAACAGCGGCTCGCCGGCCAGGAGCTGGCTGTCCACCCGACCGTGCAGCCCCAGTCGCCCCTGGTCCGCGTCAGCGGCATGGGCGTCCAGTGCGGCGAGCCACGCGGCGGGGTCCGGGCTGTCCGCAATGGCCGGTGCGTCGACCGGACGCGGCCGGTCGGGGGAGACCCACAGCGTCGTGACGGAGACGTTGACCCGCATCGGCTTCACGGATGCCATCCTCACACGAGCGCTGCTCGGCCGCGGGACCTGGGCCATACTTCAGCCATGGCGTTCGAGCAGAGGGCGGACACCACGGCTCGGCTCCGGGCGATCGTGGCCGACGCACCCGGGCGACTCAGCGTCGCCGTGCGAGCCTGGGACGACTGGACCTGGACCAGCGACCCGGACCGGGTCGTCACTGCGGCGAGCACGATCAAGGTCCCGGTCCTGCTCGCGGCACTGACCTGCGTCGAGGACGGCGCCGTGGGGTGGGACGACCAGGTCAGCCTTCCGGTCGACCGCGTGGGCGGCTCTGGCGCCCTCTGCCTGGTGCCCTCGCTGAGCAGCCTGCCGCTGCGAGAGCTGCTCGCCCTGATGATCGCCCTGAGCGACAACGACGCGACCAACGCCGTCATCGACCTGATCGGCTTCGACGCGGTGACCGACCTGCTGGACCGGGCGGCCGCACGGCATACCCGTCTGCGGCGTCGGATGATGGACTTCGCGGCGGCCGAGCGGGGGCTGCAGAACGAGACGTCGACCGGCGACCTGGTCGAGCTGGTGGTGCAGCTCCGCCGAGGACTGTTGCTGCAGCCCGCGGGAACGCGGCGCGCACTGGACGTCCTGCGCAGCCAGCAGTTCCGGGACGGGTTGCCCGCCTACCTCGCCTCGGATGTCCTGGTGGCCTCGAAGACCGGGGACCTGCCGGGCGTCCGCACGGAGGTCGCCCTGCTCGAGCGAGCTGAGCGATGGGTGGCGATCGCCGTGGCGGCGACCGACCTGCAGTCGGGTGGGGCCGACCGGGGGACCGAGGTCCTGCCGACCTTCGCGGCGATCGGCGAGGCCGCCGCCAGGCTGCTGTGAGCCGCTACCAGCAGAGGCAGAAGGGGTGGCCGGCCGGGTCGGCATAGACCACGAAGCCGCGTTGCTTCGACAGGTCCGGCCCGTCGGAGGGCGCCAGCACCCTCGCCCCGAGCGCCACGGCATGGGCGTGGGCTGCGGCGATGTCGGTGACCTGGAGGTCGAGGTGCATCTGCTGCGGCGCGCCGTCCGGCCACTGCGGCGGGACGTGGTCCGGCGCGAGCTGGACCCCCACCTTCCGGCCGTCCGGCCCGGTGACCGTCACCCAGTCCTCCTCCCGCTCGGTCACCTCCCCGCCGAGAAGAGCCGCCCAGAACCGGGACTCGACCTCAAGGTTCGGCGCGTCGAAGACGATCTCGTTGATGACGATCTGCGGGGTGGTCATGCTCGCTCCTTCCGGGGTGCGGGTGGCTGCCGGGCCGGTCACCAGCCGCGGGCACGCCACTCGGCCAGCTGCGGCCGTTCGGCGCCGAGGGTGGTGTCCCCGCCGTGGCCGGGGTATACCCAGGTGTCGTCGTCGTACACGGCGAAGATCCGGGTCTCGACGTCGGTGATCAGGGAGTCGAAGCTCTGGCCCGGCCTGGAGGTGCCGCCGACGCCCCCGGGGAAGAGCGAGTCACCGGTGAACAGGTGGGTGCGGCCCTCCGGGTCGTCGTAGGCCAGCGCGACCGAGCCCGGTGTGTGACCGCGCAGCAGGACGACATCCAGGGTGATGCCGCCGAAGCCCACCCGGTCACCCTGCGCGAGCCGGTCGTCCACCGGAACCGGCAAGGCATCGGCGTCGTCCGTCCCGGCGGCCGTCCGGGCGCCGGTGGCGGCCACGACCTCGGCCAGGGCCCGAACGTGGTCCCAGTGCTGGTGGGTCGTGACGACGAGGTCGAGCGAACCGGACCCTTCGGCCACCAGCGGAAGGAGGCGAGGGGCGTCGTCGGCGGCGTCCACGAGCAGCTGGGAACCGGTGACCCGGCAGGTGAGCAGGTAGGCGTTGTTGTCCATCTCCGAGACGCTGCACTTGCGGATGGTCAGCGCTGCGAGCTCCCGGACGTCGCTGGGGCCGCCGGGGGTGACCACCCCGGCATACTCGTCAGCCACCGAAGGGGAGCGTCGGGAGGTCCCCGACGACGTCGTCGGTCAGGCCCCGGGTCAGCCAGCCGAGGATGGCGGCGCGGCTCCCGGAGATGGTGGGCCGACCGTCACCGATCGAGTGGTTGTCGCCTTCGTCGGTGCGAATCGTCATCGACGGAGTCTGCGGGTCGTGGCGCAGGCGGCGGACCTGGTCGTCGAGGAAGCGCTCGAGCAGCTCCGGCTCGACCTGGGCGAACCCGAAGCCGTCGTCGAGGTCGACGTGGTGGAAGACCACCTCGCGCAGCCGCATGAACGGCAGGTGCCCCGCACGGAGCATCACCCCGTTGCGTGCCTCGACGCGGGCGTCGGCATGCTCGTCGCCGAGCCGCTGCACGGCTTCGTGCCAGCGGCCCGCGCTCTCTTCGAGGTCGGTCAGCTGCTCGTCGAGCGGGCGTCCCGCCCCGGCCTCGATGTCGGCGTCGCGCGCCTGCGGGCTGGCGTACATCGGGATCGGTTCACCCGTTGTGGCGGACCTGACGAGGTTGACCAGGGCGTCCGCGTTGCGGGCCACGTGGGTGAGGATGTGCCCGCGGGTCCATCCGGCGCAGAGGCTGGGCTCGCCCAGGGAGGTGGGATCCAGCCGCCGGGCGTGCGCGAGCAGCTCAGCCGTGGCAGCGCCGACGGCGGCCCGGTCCTGGTCGAGTGTGCTGTGTTCAGCGCTCATGCCGTCACCGTAGTGTTTCCGTCCAGCGCGTGGGCAGCCCCGATCAGGGTGAGGTGGGAGAAGGCCTGGGGAAAGTTGCCGACCATCCGCTCGTTCTTTGGGTCGTACTCCTCGGCGAGCAGGCCGACGTCGTTGACCAGGGCGACGAGGCGCTGCATCAGCTCATGGCCCTTGTCCTGCATCCCCGCCGCCGCGTACGCCTGAACGAGCCAGAAGGAGCAGGCCAGGAACGGGTGCTCGTCGCCGGACAGGCCGTCGACGCCGCTCTCGGTCCGGTAGCGCAGCAGGAAGCCGTCCTGCATGAGGTCCTGCTCGACCGCCTCGATCGTCCCCAGGACGCGGGGGTCGTCGGGGGGCAGGAACCCGCAGATGGGGATCAGCAGCAGGGACGCGTCGACCTCAGTCGTGTCGTAGTGCTGGGTGAACGTGTTGCGCTCGGTGTTGAACCCCTTGGAGAGGATCTCGTCGCGGACCTCGTCGCGCAGCACCCGCCACCGCTCGACCGAGCCGTGCAGACCGTGGTTCTCGACGCCCGAGATCGCCCGGTCGAAGGCGGCCCACACCATCACCCGGGAGTGGGTGAAGTGGCGCAGCGGCCCACGGATCTCCCACAGGCCGTTGTCCGGCTGCTGCCAGCGGGTGGCGAGCTCGTCGACGAGGGCGCACTGGATCCGCCAGGACTGCTGCGACTCCTCCAGGCCGAGCGACCGGGCCAGGGCCAGGGCGATCATCACCTCGCCGAGCACGTCGGTCTGCAGCTGGTTGACGGCGTCGTTGCCGACCCGGACCGGAGTCGACCCGGCATAGCCCGGCAGGTGGTCGAGCACCCGCTCGGGCAGCTCCCGGCCCCCATCCACGGCATACATGATCTGCAGGTCCTCGGGATCGCCGGCGACGGCGCGGATCAGCCACTGCCGCCACAGCTCGGTCTCGTGCAGGTAGCCCGACCCGAGCAGCGCCTCCAGGGTCAGCGAGGCGTCCCGGAGCCAGCAGAACCGGTAGTCCCAGTTGCGCTCGCCGCCGAAGTCCTCCGGCAGGCTGGTGGTCGGTGCCGCGACGATGCCACCGGTGGCAGCGTGGGTCAGCAGGCGCAGGACGAGCAGGGACCGGATCACGGCATCGCGGTAGGGACCGTCGTATCCGCACCGGTCGGACCACTCCTGCCACTGCTCCAGGGAGGCCTCGACGACCAGCTCGCTGTCCAGCGGCGACCGGGTGGGCAGGTGCGAGGGCCGCCAGGTGGTCGAGAAGGTCAACAGGTCTCCCTCGGCCACGTCGAACTCGTCCCGGTGGCGCCCGTCCGAGGCGGTCGGCAGGCGGCTGCCTCGCAGGACGAGCATGTCCGGTCCGGCCACCGCGGAGATGATCGGGTCCTTGTCGCCGGCCGGCCCGTGCCCCCGGCTGACCCACGGCTTGACCTTGCCGTAGCCGAACCGCACGACCCACTCGTGCTCCATCCGGACCGTTCCGCTGACGCCCTCCACGATGCGGACGATGTCCGCCCGGCCGTCGTCCGTGGGCATGGCGTCGATCACCCGCACGATCCCCGAGTCGGTCTCGTGGAGCGTCTCGAGGACGAAGGAGTCGCCCAGGTAGCGACGGGTGGTCCGCGCCGTGCCGGTGGGGCCGATGAGCCACCGTCCATGCTCGGGGGTGCCAAGAATCGCGGTGAAGCAGGAGGGTGAGTCGAAGCGCGGCAGGCAGAGCCAGTCGACCGAGCCGCCGCGGCTGACCAGGGCGCAGGAACCCATGTCCCCGATGACGGCGTAGTCGGCGATCGGGGTGTGCGGGGGCTCGGCCATGAGATGAGGATATCCGTGCACTCAAGCCCCACAGGTTGCACCGGCCACACCCGTGCCAGACATGGGGCGTCGCCCTCGCGCCACCTCGGCGCCGTCAACCGGACCATCCCGCACCTGCGCACGCCACGATTGAGACGTTGTCGGTGGTCGGACTTATGGTTGCCAACGTGACTTCTGCGTCTCCCCCGACATCGCCCGCCGACCGCCACGGACACGACTCCCTCGTCGTGCGCGGCGCGCGGGAGCACAACCTCAAGGACATCTCGGTCGAGCTGCCTCGGGACAGCCTCATCTGTTTCACCGGGCTGTCGGGGTCAGGCAAGTCGTCGCTCGCCTTCGACACGATCTTCGCCGAGGGACAGCGCCGCTACGTCGAGTCACTTTCCGCCTACGCGCGCCAGTTCCTCGGCCAGATGGACAAGCCCGATGTCGACTTCATCGAGGGTCTCTCCCCGGCGGTCTCGATCGACCAGAAGTCGACCAACCGCAACCCCCGCTCGACCGTCGGGACGATCACCGAGGTCTACGACTACCTCCGCCTGCTGTTCGCGCGTGCCGGGCGTCCGCACTGCCCCGTCTGCGGGGAGGCCATCACCCGCCAGTCGCCCCAACAGATCGTCGATCGGCTGCTGGAGCTTCCGGAACGCACCCGGTTCCAGGTCCTGGCGCCGGTGGTGCGGGGGCGCAAGGGGGAGTACGTCGACCTCTTCACCGAGCTGCAGACCAAGGGGTTCTCCCGGGCGCGAGTGGACGGCGAGGTGATCTCGCTGTCCGAGCCGCCCAAGCTGGAGAAGCAGGTCAAGCACACCATCGACGTCGTCGTCGACCGTCTCGTGGCCAAGGGTGACGACACCGGTGCGAAGCGGCGGCTGACCGACTCTGTCGAGACTGCGCTGGGGCTGGCCGGTGGGGTCGTCCTCATCGACTTCGTCGACGTCGGCCCCGACGAGCCGGGCGCCCTGAAGGAACGGCGCTTCTCGGAGAAGATGGCCTGCCCGAACGACCACCCGATCTCGATCGACGAGATCGAGCCGCGCTCCTTCTCGTTCAACTCACCGTTCGGCGCCTGCCCCAAGTGCACCGGCATCGGCACCGAGCTCGAGGTTGATCCCGACCTGCTGGTGCCGGACGACGACCTGTCGATCAACGCGGGCGCGATCGCTCCGTGGGCGCAAGGGTCCGGGTCCGCAGAGTACTTCCAGCGGGTGATCAGCGCGCTCTCCGAGGACCTGAAGTTCTCCATGGACGCGCCGTGGAAGTCGCTGCCGGCGCGGGCGCGGGAGGCGCTGCTGCACGGCGAGAACTACAAGGTCCACGTCAAGTACCGCAACCGGTACGGGCGCGACCGGTCCTACACCACGGGCTTCGAGGGAGTGGTGCCCTTCGTCCGGCGCCGGCACGCCGAGACCGACTCGGAGTGGAGTCGGGAGCGGTACGAGGGCTACATGCGGGAGGTGCCGTGTCCGGAGTGTGGCGGCGCGCGGCTCAAGCCGGAGATCCTGGCAGTCCACGTCGGCGGCATGAACATCTCGCAGATCTGCGCGCTCGCCATCAACGAGTGCGCGGCCTTCCTCAGCGACGTGGACTTCTCGGTGCGCGAACGTCAGATCGCCGAACGGGTGATCAAGGAGATCGAGGCACGTCTGGGGTTCCTGCTGGACGTCGGTCTGGACTACCTCTCGCTGGACCGTCCGGCGGGCACCCTGTCCGGTGGGGAGGCGCAGCGGATCCGCCTCGCCACGCAGATCGGCTCCGGCCTGGTCGGCGTGCTCTATGTGCTGGACGAGCCGTCGATCGGGCTGCACCAGCGCGACAACCACCGGCTGATCGAGACCCTGACCCGGCTGCGCGACCTGGGCAACACGCTGATCGTCGTCGAGCACGACGAGGACACCATCGCCGCCTCGGACTGGGTCGTCGATATCGGGCCGGGAGCGGGCGAGCACGGCGGCCAAGTGGTTCACAGTGGCACGGTGGCGGGCCTGCTCGACCATCCGGACTCGATCACCGGGCAGTATCTCTCCGGTCGCCGCGAGATCAGCATTCCGGCGGTTCGCCGACCGCAGGACGGTCGGCAGGTGACCGTCCGGGGCGCTCGGGAGAACAACCTCCAGGACGTCGAGGTCTCCTTCCCGCTCGGCAACCTCGTCGCGGTCACCGGGGTGTCCGGCTCGGGCAAGTCGACCCTGGTCAACGACATCCTGTACAACGTCCTCGCGAACAAGCTCAACGGGGCTCGACACGTTCCGGGGCGGCACAAGACGGTCACCGGCCTCGACCATCTCGACAAGGTGGTCCACGTCGACCAGGGTCCTATCGGCCGGACCCCGCGCTCGAACCCAGCGACGTACACCGGCGTCTTCGACAACATGCGCAAGCTCTTCGCCGAGACGACGGAGGCGAAGGTCCGTGGTTACCTGCCGGGCCGGTTCTCCTTCAACGTCAAGGGCGGCCGCTGCGACAACTGCTCCGGTGACGGCACGATCAAGATCGAGATGAACTTCCTTCCCGACGTCTACGTCCCGTGCGAGGTGTGCCACGGCGCGCGCTACAACCGGGAGACGCTGGAGGTCCACTTCAAGGGCAAGACCATTGCCGACGTGCTCGACATGCCGATCGAGGAGGCGGCCGACTTCTTCGCCGCGGTCCCGGCCATCTCGCGGCACCTACGGACGCTCAACGACGTGGGCCTGGGCTACGTGCGGCTCGGTCAGCCTGCGCCGACGCTCTCGGGCGGTGAGGCGCAGCGGGTCAAGCTCTCCACCGAACTGCAGAAGCGGTCGACGGGGCGAACGATCTACGTGCTGGACGAGCCCACCACGGGACTGCACTTCGAGGACATCCGCAAGCTCCTCGAGGTGCTTCAGGGCCTGGTCGACAAGGGCAACACCGTCATCGTCATCGAGCACAACCTCGACGTGATCAAGAGTGCGGACTGGATCGTCGACCTGGGTCCTGAAGGCGGCAAGCGCGGAGGACAGGTCCTCGCCGAGGGAACGCCGGAACAGGTCGCCGACGTCAGCCACTCCTACACCGGGCAGTTCCTGGCGTCGGTGCTGCGCAAGTCGCGGGCGGCAGGGCCTTCGACACGCCCCAGCATGAGTGGCACGGTCCGAGGCGGACCGAAGACCGCTGCCAAGAAGGTGGCTGCCCAGCAGGCGAGCGCGACGAAGGCCACGGCCACGGCGGCGACCGCCAAGAAGGCGACCGCCAAGAAGGCGACCGCCAAGAAGACGACCGCCAAGAAGACGACCGCTACCAAGGCGAGCGCGAAGACGACCCCCGCGAGTGCGGGTGCCAAGAAGACTGCCGCGGCCGGAACCAAGAGCGGGACCGCCACTGCGGCAGCCAGCCGATCGACGTCGCGAACGCGCAGGTCCGCCTGAGCGAAGCGGTGCTCAGTCCTCGCCGAGATAGGCCTTGCGCACGTCGTCGCTGGACAGCAGCTCCTGGCCGGTTCCCTCGAGGACCACGTTGCCCACCTCCAGGACGTAGCCCTTGTCCGCCAGCCTCAGGGCGGCCTGGGCATTCTGCTCCACCAGGAGGATGGTCGTGCCCTGGGACTGGAGGGTACGCACCGTGGACATGATCCGCTTCATCATGATCGGGGACAGCCCCATGGAAGGTTCGTCCAGCATGAGGAGCTTGGGCCGGCTCATCATGGCCCGGCCCATGGCCAGCATCTGCTGCTCACCGCCGGAGAAGGTGCCCGCCGGCTGCTTGGACCGCTCCTCGAGGATCGGGAAGAGCTCATAGGCGGCATGCAGGTCCGCCCGGATCCCGCTGTCGTTGCGGGAGAAGGCGCCGAGCAGCAGGTTCTCCTCCACGCTGAGCCGGGGGAAGATCTTGCGACCCTCCGGGCAGTGCGCGATGCCGAGCGTGACGATGTCGTGCGCGGCGACGTTGGAGATCGGCTTGCCCTGGAAGTGGATCGACCCGCCGGACGGACGCAGCAGGCCGGAGATGGTCCGCAGCGTCGTCGTCTTGCCGGCTCCATTGGTCCCGATGAGGGTGACGATCTGACCCTCGTCGACCGAGAAGCTGATCTTCTTGACCGCCTCGATCTTCCCGTAGGCCACCTGAAGGTCACGGACCTCGAGCATCGCCGTCACTGGCCGGCCTCCTTCTGGGTGGATGGATCGTCGTCGTCGTCATCGTCGCCGGTGCCGATGTACGCCTCGATGACCCTCGGGTCCGACTGCACCTCGGCCGGGCTGCCCGAGACGAGGAGCTCTCCGCGGACCAGGCACAGCACCCGGTCGCAGAGGTTGAAGATGAACCGCATGTCGTGCTCGATGACCACCACGGCGATCCCGCTGTCCCGGATCTTGAAGATCAGGTCCATGGTCTCCCGCGTCTCCTGCGGGTTCATCCCCGCCGTCGGCTCGTCGAGCAGGAGCAGCTTGGGGTCGGTGGCCAGGGCCCGCGCGATCTCGAGCCGGCGCTGGTCTCCGTACGGCAGGTTCCTGGCCAGGTGCTCGTGGGAGCGAGGTAGTCCGACGAACCGGAGCAGCTCGTCGGCACGGGCCCGGGTAGCCGCCTCCTCCCGACGGAACTTGGGACCTCGCAGGATGGAGGTGAGTCCGGCCGAGCTGGTCCGGCAGTACCGGCCCACCATGACGTTCTCCAGGGCTGTCATGTTGTGGAACAGGCGGATGTTCTGGAAGGTCCGAGCCATTCCGGCGATGACCACGGCCCGTGGCTTGGGCGGGAGCGTTGCCCCGTTGAAGATGACCTCGCCTTCGGTGGGCTTGTACAGCCCGGTCAGGCAGTTGAAGAAGGTCGTCTTGCCGGCGCCGTTGGGCCCGATCAGGCCGACGATCTCGCCCTCGGCGACGCTGAGGTTCACGTTGTTGACGGCGGTCAGGCCGCCGAACCTCATGATGACGCCGCGCGCCTCGAGGAGCACCCGTCCGCCCGACGGGGCGGGGGCCTGGGTCTGGCTGGTGGCGGTCATGCTGTGACCTCTTCCCCGGTGTGGTCCTTGTCGATGCGTTCGGCGAGCCGCTCGTCCTCTTCGTGGAACTCCAGCTTGCGGCGCCGGCTGGCGATGATGCCCTCCGGACGGAACTGCATCATGACGACCAGCAGGAGCCCGAAGATCAGCAGCCGGTAGTCGCTGACGAACCGCAGCTTCTCCGGAAGGAGCTTGAGGATGGTGGCTCCGATCAGCACTCCGGCAACGGTCCCCATACCGCCCAGCACGATCGCGGCGAGGAGGAAGGCCGACTCGAGGAACACGTACTGGTCCGGGGTGACGGACACGTCCTGGTGCGCCTTGACCGTGCCGGCCATGCCGGCCAGGAACGCACCGCTGGCGAAGGCGAAGAGCTTCAGCCCGAAGACGTTGACCCCCATCGCCTCGGCGGCCTTCTCGTCCTCCCGGATCGCGACCCAGCCCCGGCCGATCCGGCTGTTGTTCAGCCGCGTGAACACCATGATGATGAACGCCGCGAGGACCAGCAGCAGGAAGTAGTAGTTGGCGAACCGGCCGAGCACGATGCCGAACACCTCATGGCTGTCCCCGAAGCTGAACGACCCGATCGAGAGATCGGGGATGGCCGGGATGCCGTTTGGTCCGTTGGTCAGGTCCGGACCGTTGTTCCCGTCCAGGTTGTTCACCGACAGCCGGAAGATCTCACCGAAGGCGAGGGTGACGATGGCCAGGTAGTCCCCGGACACCCGAAGGGTCGGGGTCCCGATGATCAACCCGAGCGTGGCGGAGACCAGGGCGCCGACCAGGACGACGATGATGAACGGCGGCTTCCACCCGACGGTGGCGAACGCGGAGGTCGACAGCATCGCTCCGACGTAGGCACCGGCGCCGAGGAAGGCGATGTAGCCGAGGTCGAGCAGCCCGGCGAGGCCGACGACGATGTTCAGGCCGAGGGCCGTAGCCGCGAAGATCAGCACCTGGGTCGCAATCGACATGTTCGCGTCCGAGCCGTTCTGGGTGAACGGGAACAGGAACGCGACCGTGAACGCGCCCAGGGTCAGGACGTGGCGGTGCCGCTGGGCGATGAGAGCGATCCAGGTGAACACGTGACCCTTGGCCAGGGCGAAGGCGATCGCCCCGGTCAGGACCAGGAAGATCGAGAAGATCGCCCCGTCCTCCTGGTCGAGCGCGAACGCGGATCCGAAGAGGGCCAGGGCCAGCAGGGCGACGATGACCAGGATCTCCAGCCAGCCCGCGAGGTGGGCTCGCAGGATGTCCCGCGTCTGCTGCGCGGGGAGCAGCATGCCACCCGCCGCGAGCAGCAGCCCGCCCACCAGGGAGATCCAGCCACCCGGCTCGACGTTGACCAGACCGCCGCTCGAGAGCCCGATGGTGGCGATGCTCAGCACCATCACCGCGGCGGTACCGATGCCGAGGGGGCGCAACGCGGCGGCGGTGTCGACCCAGCGGCCCAGGCCACGGAGGGGGCCGCGGTGGGCGAGGAGGAGAACCGCGGCGACGACGGCGAGGATGAGCACCAGGATCTGCAGGGTGCCGGGGTAGAAGTTGATCGTCAGGTCGCCGAGGACGTCCGGGACGTAGCTCCAGGCCAGCAGGCACCCTGCTGCGAGGAGCACGGTGCCGGCGGCAGCCATCGGCCACGCCAGGGGCGAGGTCCGGCGAGTCGGCTCGCCCGAGGTCTGGTTCTCGGGCGGGGTGAGGGAGGTGGTGTCGCTCATGCCCGGTCCACCACCCTGGCTCCGAGGAGGCCTTGTGGCCGGAAGAACAGGACGATGATCAGCAGCGCGAACGCCCAGACGTCCTTCCAGGACGACCCTCCGAACTGCCCCGGGATGAACTGGGTGGCCATGGACTCGACGACCCCGAGCAGGAGGCCGCCGACGACGGCGCCCTGGATGTTGCCGATGCCGCCGAGCACGGCGGCCGTGAAGGCCTTCAGACCAGCGAGGAAGCCGATCCGGAAGTCGATGTTGTTGTTCTGCAGGCCCTGGGCGACGCCGGCGACCCCTGCGAGCACCGCACCGAGGACGAACGCGACGACGATGATCCGGTCCACGTTGATGCCCATCAGCCGGGCCGTGTCCGGATCCTGCGAGACCGCCTTCATCCCCCGGCCCAGCTTGGTCCGGTTGATGAAGACCCACAGCAGGGCGGCGCAGACAATCAACGCCGCCACGGTGAAGATGGCCGGCCGCTGGATCGTCAGCCCGCCGACGGTCAGGGCCGAACCCGTCACCACGTCGATGGCCGGGAACGGGATCTTGCTCTTGGCGCCGGGGTAGAAGAGGCGGATGGCCTCCTGGAGGAAGACGGATACCCCGATGGCGGTGATCAGTGGCGCCAGCCGGGGAGCGTTTCGCAGGGGCCGATAGGCGAACCGTTCCATCAGCACGGCGATCCCCACCGAGGAGAGGATCGCGCCGGCGAGCATCACCGGAAGGACCCAGACCGTCGTGGTCGCCTTGAAGAGCACGGTCCACGTGGCCAGCGCACCGAAGGCGCCGATCATGAACACCTCGCCGTGGGCGAAGTTGATCAGCTGGACGATGCCGTAGACCACCGTGTAGCCCACGGCGATGAGGGCGTACAACGACCCCAGGGTCAACCCGTTGATCAACTGCTGCAGAAAGTCGTTCATCCGACCGCCACCCGGCTCTCCCTTGTTTGCCACTGACCAGCGTTGTCCGTCCGGCCCCGAGTTTGCAACAACGCAGGGGCGGGCCTGGGCCCACCCCTGCGTTGTTTCTACAGCATGGACTACTTCATGGTCTCCGTCTTGACCGAGACCCACTTGCCACCGTCGACCTTGTAGCCGGTGATGACCTTGGCGAGCGTGTCGCCGAACTCGTCGAACTTCACCTGACCGGTGACGCCGTCGAACGAGACCTTGCCGACCGCGGCGATGGTCGCGTCACGAGCGGACTTGGCGTCCTTGGCGCTGGCCAGCGACACCTTGAGCCCGTTGATGATGGCGTTAGCCGCGTCGTAGGCGTAACCGCCGTAGGCCGCAGCCGGCTCGGGGTAGGAGGCCGCCGCGTAGTCCGCGAGGAACTTCTTGCCCGCCGCCGTGCTGTCGGTCGGGCCACCCACCGAGGTCGCGAGGTCACCGTTGCTCGTCGCACCGGCGAGCTGGATGAACTTCGGGTCGTAGATGCCGTCGCCACCCATCAGCGGGATGTTGAGGCCGGCGGCCTTCATCTGCTGGGAGAGCGGTCCAGCCTGCGGGTACTCCCCACCGTAGTAGACGGCCTGGGGCGCCGACGGGGCGACCTTGGAGACCACGGCCTGGTAGTTCGACTCGTCCGGGTTGATCGTCTCGGCGGCGACGACGGTGCCGCCGTCCTTCTTGAAGTTCTCCGTGAACGCGTTGACCAGGCCCTGACCGTAGGTCTTCTTGTCGTTGACCGTGGCCACCTTGGTGATGCCCTGGTCCTTGAGGAACTTGGCCGCGAACGCGCCCTGGACCAGGTCGGTGGTGCAGGTGCGGAAGTAGGTCGGGTACTGCCGCTTGTCCAGTGAGGCCCCGCGGGTCAGCGTCGGGTTCGTGTTGGCCGGGGAGACCTGGGTGATGTTCGCCGAGGCGAAGACCGGCTGGGTCTGCTGGCTCACGCTGGAGTTCAGGTTGCCGACCACGGCGACGACGCCGTCGTCTGCCGCGAGCTTCGTGGCGCCGTTCTTGCCGACGTCCGCCTTGGCCTCGTCATCCACCGAGACGACCTCGAGCTTCCAGCCCGGGATCGCGTTGGTGTCGTTGGCCTGCTTGACGGCCAGCTCGACCGAGTGCTGGATGCCCTTTCCGAGGGCCGACAGGTCACCGGTCAACGGGACGAGGACGCCGATCTTGGCGGTCTTCGTCGAGCCGCCGGCCGTACCGGCGCCGGTGGTGGAGTCGCCGCGAGATCCGCAGGCAGAGAGGGCAAGGGCAGCCACGGCAAGCGGCACACCAATTCGGACAATGGAACGCTGCTGCACAGTTCCTCCTGGGTTGTTCGGTCCGGCAGGGAGCCAAGACCCTCGCGACAACCGCGAGCGTCCGAACCCTAACCCGGTTGGTCGGCCCAGCGGGGGGTCCTTGGCACCCTTGTGTCTGTCTCGTTATGCGGGCGATCTGTTCTTACTTGACCAAATACAGGACAGAAATTTCCCATCCATGGGACGCTTGACCGTCCTTTGACAGAGGACTCCCGGGATGCTCTGGCACAGTCGAGGTCAGGCCGGTCCGCGGTCGTCCGGTCCGCCCCCACGTCAAGGAGCAGCCCATGCCCTCTTCACCCTCGTCGCCGGTGGGCCGGCGCACGGTCATCGCGTCGGCTGGCGGACTGGGGGTCGCGGCCGCGGCGGTCGGGGTTGTCGCCGCCTGCGGCCCGTCATCGACGCCTACCGCCCCCAGCGCCTCCGGCGGGGCCGGCGCCGGCCTCACCACTGCATCCGGCGAGATCCCGGTGGGGAGCGGCAAGATCTTTCCGGAGCAGAGCATCGTCGTGACGCAGCCTCAAGCCGGCGAGTTCAAGGCTTTCAGCGCGGTCTGCACTCACCGGCAGTGCCTTGTCACCAAGGTCGAGGCCGGCAAGATCCTCTGCCCCTGTCACGGAA
Source organism: uncultured Actinomycetota bacterium (assembly GCA_963845815.1). GTDB lineage: Bacteria > Actinomycetota > Actinomycetes > Actinomycetales > Dermatophilaceae > Lapillicoccus. The sequence goes on along the minus strand of CAWJTD010000001.1, from coordinate 2,624,823 downwards.
GCCAGTTCGACATCTCGACCGGTGCTCCGACCCCGGACAGCGAAGCCAAGCGACCCCTGCCGCCGCGCACCGCGACTGTCACCGGCGGGACCGTCACCGTCAGCTGAGGCGGTGCAGACACCCCTGCTCGAGCACGCCCGAGCAGGGGTGGTCGTCGCCGCGACCTAGAGTGGATTCGTGGCTGACCCGTCGTCCTACCGACCGAGGCCGGGGGAGATCCCGGTGGATCCCGGCGTGTACCGGTTCCGGGACCGGGACGGCCGGGTCATCTACGTCGGTAAGGCGAAGTCACTCCGTCCGAGGTTGTCGTCCTACTTCCAGGACATCGCCGGACTGCACCCCCGTACGGCGACCATGGTCCGTACCGGGGCGAGCGTCGAGTGGACCGTCGTGGCGACCGAGGTCGAGGCGCTGCAGCTGGAGTACTCCTGGATCAAGGAGTACGACCCGCGCTTCAACGTGAAGTACCGCGACGACAAGTCGTACCCGTTCCTGGCAGTGACGCTCGGGGAGGAGTTCCCGCGCGCCCAGGTGATGCGGGGAGCCAAGCGCAAGGGAACCCGGTACTTCGGTCCCTTCTCCCACGCGTGGGCGATCCGGGAGACCCTCGACCTGCTGCTGCGCGTCTTCCCGATGCGCACCTGCAGCTCAGGCGTGTTCCGGCGGGCGGCCTCCAGCGGTCGCCCGTGCCTGCTCGGGTACATCGACAAGTGCTCCGCGCCCTGCGTCGGTCGGGTCAGCCCGCAGGAGCACCGGGAGATCGCCGAGGACTTCTGCGACTTCATGGCCGGGAACACCTCGAAGTTCGTCAGGCGGATCGAGACGCGGATGAAGCAGGCCTCGTCGGCGCTCGAGTTCGAGCTGGCCGCCCGGCTTCGCGACGACCTTGGCGCCCTGAACAAGGCCCTGGAGAAGTCCGCCGTGGTTCTCGGCGACGCGACCGACGCCGACGTGTTCGCGCTGGCCGACGACGAGCTCGAGGCGGCGGTGCAGGTGTTCCACGTCCGCGGTGGCCGGATCCGGGGTCAGCGCGGCTGGGTCGTCGAGAAGGAGAGCGAGGACACCCCCGAGCTCGTCGGGCACCTCCTGCAGCAGGTGTACGGCGACCAGGGGTCCGATGCGGTGCCGCTCGAGGTGCTCGTGCCGGTCCTGCCCAGTGAGCGGGATGCCGTCCAGACGTGGTTGTCCGGGCTGCGCGGCGCCCAGGTCGACCTCCGGGTGCCGCAGCGTGGTGACAAGCGGGCACTGATGGAGACCGTCCGACGGAACGCCGAGCAGTCCCTGGCCCGGCACAAGGTCGCCCGAGCCGGGGACCTCACCGCTCGAAGCCAGGCGATCCAGGAGCTTCAGGAGGCCCTCGAGCTGGACGAGGCTCCGTTGCGGATCGAGTGCTACGACGTCAGCCACGTCCAGGGCACCAATGTCGTGGCCTCGATGGTGGTCTTCGAGGACGGGTTGCCGCGCAAGTCGGAATACCGCCGGTTCATCGTCCGGGGGGCCCTCGCCTCCGGTCCCGACGGGCAGCCGGCCACCATCGACGACACGGCGGCCATGCGCGAGGTGCTCACCCGCCGCTTCCAGCGCTACCTGGACGAACGCGACGGAGCCCGGGACGTCGAGATCCCCGACGACCCCGGCCAGGACGACTCCAATGGCGGGTCGCTGGACGCCGACGAGCGCGCCCGTCGCGGCTCCGGGCCGATCGACGAGGTGACCGGCCGACCGCGCAAGTTCGCCTACCCGCCGAACCTCGTCGTCGTTGACGGTGGGCTGCCGCAGGTCAACGCCGCGGGGGATGCCCTGGCGGCACTGGGCATCCACGACGTCGCGCTCGTGGGCCTGGCCAAACGGCTGGAAGAGGTGTGGGTCCCCGGGCAGCCGTTTCCGGTGATCCTCCCGCGTACCAGCGAGGGCCTGTACCTGCTCCAGCGAGTGCGAGACGAGGCGCACCGCTTCGCCATCACCTTCCACCGGCAGCGACGTTCGAAGGCGATGACCGTCTCCGCCCTCGACGGCATCCCCGGGCTGGGAGAGGCCCGTCGCAAGGCGCTGCTCAAGCACTTCGGATCGGTCAAGAGGCTGAGATCGGCCGATGTCGACGAGATCCAGCAGGTTCCCGGGATCGGGCCGACCCTGGCGCAGACGATCGCGACCAGGCTCGCGCAGGACTCGTCGGGCGGCTCCCCGGCCGTTAACGTGACCACCGGTGAGGTTCTCGATTGACAACATGGACAGGAGGTCCGTCATGACGACCCAGGCGGAGCCGCGACCGGCCACGGAGCCGATGCTCATCCTCACCGGGATGAGCGGCGCCGGCCGGACCACGGCGGGAAACGTCCTGGAGGATCTCGGCTTCTACGTCGTCGACAACCTCCCGCTGCAGATGCTGCCGCACCTGCTCGACCTTCATCAGGAGTACCTCGACCGGGTCCCGAACGGGTCGACCCCACGGGTGGCGGCCGTGGTCGACGTCCGCAGCCACGGCATCTTCGCCGACTTCGGCGAGATCGTGGCCGATCTCTCCAGGAACGGCGGTCGACCCACCGTCGTCTTCCTCGACGCGACCGACGAGGCGCTGGTGCGCCGGTTCGAGAGCGTGCGACGCCCGCACCCACTCCAGGACGACGGCCGGTTGCTCGACGGCATCCACCGGGAACGCAAGCTGCTGGGCGAGCTGCGCTCCGAAGCCGACATCATCGTCGACACCTCCGGCCTCAACGTGCACCAGCTGTCGGCCAAGATGACGTCCCTGTTCCAGGGCGAGGGCGCAGCGCAGCTGCGGATGGCGGTGATGTCGTTCGGCTTCAAGTACGGAGTCCCGCTGGACGCCGACTTCGTCCAGGACATGCGCTTCCTGCCCAACCCCTACTGGGTGCCGGAGCTGAGGGGGCTGACCGGAAAGGACCCGGTGGTCTCCGCGTTCGTCCTGGAGCAGCCCGGTGCCCAGGAGTTCCTGGACGGCGCCATCGCCCTGATGGAACCGGTCATCGACGGATACGTGCGTGAGGGACGTCGGTACGTCACGCTCGCCGTGGGCTGTACCGGCGGCAAGCATCGGTCGGTGGCCGTCGCGGAGCAGCTGGCCCGTCGACTGGCCAGTGACCGCGTCGACACCTTCCTGGTCCATCGTGACCTGGGCCGCGAATGACCATGATCGAACACCGGCCGAACGCCCCCACAGTCGTGGCTCTCGGGGGCGGCCACGGCCTCGCGTCGTCGCTCGGCGCACTCAAGCTGATCACCGACCGGGTCACTGCCGTGGTCACCGTTGCGGACGACGGAGGTTCGTCCGGGAGACTGCGCGAGGAGTTCGACGTGCTTCCCCCGGGGGACCTGCGGATGGCGCTTGCTGCTCTGTGTGACGACAGCGACTGGGGCCTGACCTGGCGCGACGTGCTGCAGCATCGGTTCCAGGGCGAGGGTCCGCTGGCCGGCCACGCCCTGGGCAACCTGCTCATCGTGTCCCTCTGGGACCTGCTCGACGACACCGTGGGCGGACTCGACCTGGTCGGCCGACTGCTCAACTCGCGTGGCCGGGTCCTGCCGATGGCCAGTGTTCCGCTCGAGATCGAGGCGGAGATCCTCGGCCATGACGCCGCCCGACCCGAAGATCAGACGGTGGTGCGGGGACAGCATCGGGTGGCCTCGTCGCAGGGGCAGGTCCAGGCGGTCAGGCTCATCCCGGCCGACCCCGGTTGCCCGGCGGAGACCCTGGCCGCCGTCGAGCAGGCCGACTGGGTACTGCTCGGACCCGGGTCGTGGTTCACCTCGGTCCTGCCGCACGTCCTCGTCCCGAGCCTGCGGGACGCCTTGACCAGGACGACCGCCCGCACCCTGCTCAACCTCAACCTGGAGATCCATACCGGGGAGACCAAGGGATTCCGCGCTCAGGACCATCTCGACTCGCTGGCCAAGCATGCCCCCGAGCTGAGGATCGACGTCGTCCTCGCTGACCCCAGCTGCATCGACGACGAGCCGGTGCTGCGGTCCAGCGCGGCTCGACTCGGCGCCGAGCTCGTCGTGGCGTCCGTGTCCGCAACGGGTGCGCCGGGGCACCATGACCACCTCAGACTGGCCGCCGCGTACCGCGACATCATCGGTTAGGGTGACGGCTTCCGCGGCGGTAGCACCGCAGGGCAGCACTGCGCCGCTGCACCGTTCGCTCCCTTGCACGCCGGGCACGACTCAATGGCAGGATGACCAGCATGGCGATGACGGCGAAGGTCAAGGATGAGCTCAGCCGGCTCGAGGTGACCAAGCCCTGTTGTCGCAAGGCAGAGGTGGCTGCAACCTTGCGCTTCGCCGGGGGACTGCACATCGTGGGCGGTCAGATCGTCGTCGAGGCCGAGCTGGACACCGCCAACGCGGCCCGTCGGCTTCGCCGGTTCATCGCCGAGGTGTACGGCCACCGCACCGAGGTGCTCGTCATGTCCGCTGGCGGCCTGCGCAAGGGGAGCCGGTATGTCGTCCGGGTTGTCGAGGAGGGCGCCACCCTGGCACGACAGACCGGGCTGATCGACTCCCGGGGTCGGCCGGTCCGCGGCCTGCCTCCCAAGGTGGTCAGCGCGGCAGCCTGTGACGCCGAGGCCGCCTGGCGTGGGGCCTTCCTCGCCCACGGGTCGCTCACCGAGCCCGGTCGGTCGTCGGCCCTCGAGGTCACCTGCCCCGGCCCCGAGGCCGCGCTGGCTCTCGTCGGGGCTGCGCGCCGACTCGGCATACCCACCAAGGCCCGTGAGGTCCGGGGCGTGGACCGGGTCGTCATCCGCGACGGTGACGCCATCGCCGCCATGCTCACCCGGCTGGGGGCGCACGACGCCGTCCTCGCCTGGGAGGAACGTCGGATGAGGCGCGAGGTGCGTGCCACGGCCAACCGGCTGGCCAACTTCGACGACGCGAACCTCCGACGGTCCGCCCGTGCTGCGGTGGCTGCCGGGTCCCGGGTGGAGCGAGCCCTGGAGATCCTCGGTGAGGAGGTGCCGGACCACCTTCGCGAGGCCGGCGTCCTGCGCCTCGAGCACAAGCAGGCCTCCCTCGAGGAGCTCGGCCAGCTGGCCAGCCCGCCCATGACCAAGGACGCGGTGGCCGGCCGGATCCGCCGACTGCTGGCGATGGCAGACAAGCGGGCCCAGGACCACGGCGTACCCGGGACGGATGCGAACCTCACCGCCGACATGCTGGAGTGACGGACAGGTCGCAGGTTGCACCCCGGCGGTTACCCATCCGTAGCGCGGACCCCTCAGCACCCGGCCGCGGGGTGGCACTAGGGTTTGGCGCAGACCTCGCCTGCCGCGCAGCGGTGTGAGCGAGGCCGCCATGGACGACCATCCGGAAGGTTTGAGAACTGTGACTGTCCGCGTAGGGATCAATGGATTTGGCCGCATCGGCCGCAACTTCTTCCGCGCCGTGCTGGCCTCGGGTGCGGACGTCGAGATCGTCGCCGTCAACGACCTGACCGACAACGCGACCTTGGCCCACCTGCTCAAGTACGACTCCATCCTCGGCCGGCTGGACGGCGAAGTCACCTTCACCGAGTCCGAGATCGCGGTCGACGGCAGGTCATTCCGGGTGTTCGCCGAGCGTGACCCGGGCAACCTGCCCTGGGCCGAGGTGGGCGCCGACATCGTCGTCGAGTCGACCGGCTTCTTCACCGACGCGCTCCAGGCCAAGGTGCACGTCGACAACGGCGCCAAGAAGGTCATCATCTCGGCCCCCGCCAAGAACGAGGACGTCACCATCGTCATGGGCGTGAACCATGAGGCCTACGACGCGTCCAAGCACACCGTGATCTCCAACGCGTCGTGCACGACGAACTGCCTCGGCCCGATGGCCAAGGTCCTGAACGACGAGTTCACCATCGTCAAGGGCCTGATGACGACGATCCACGCCTACACCGGGGACCAGAACCTCCAGGACGGTCCGCACAAGGACCTGCGCCGGGCGCGCGCTGCGGCGATCAACATCGTGCCGACCTCCACCGGCGCCGCCAAGGCGATCGGTCTGGTCCTTCCCGAGCTCAAGGGCAAGCTGGACGGCTACGCGCTGCGCGTCCCGGTCCCGACCGGTTCCGCGACCGACCTCACCATCGAGGCCGGGCGCGAGACGACGGTGGCCGAGGTCAATGCCGCGATCAAGGCTGCCGCCGACGGCCCGCTCAAGGGATACCTCAAGTACACCGAGGACGAGATCGTCTCCAGCGACATCGTCACGGACCCGCACTCGTGCATCTTCGACGCCGGCCTGACGAAGGTGATCGGGAACCAGATCAAGGTCGTCGGCTGGTACGACAACGAGTGGGGATACTCCAACCGGCTGGTCGACCTCGTCGCGCTCGTCGGCAAGAGCCTCTGACCCGAGAGGGACAGCCGTGAAGACGATGGCCGACCTGGGTGACCTGCGCGGCAAGCGGGTCCTGGTCCGCTCCGACCTCAACGTGCCGCTGGACGGCGCGACGATCACCGACGACGGACGGATCCGGGCCTCACTGCCCACGATCCAGGCGCTCTCGAGCGCGGGCGCGCGGGTCATCGTGTGTGCCCACCTCGGCAGGCCGAAGGGCGCTCCCGAGCCTCGCTACTCCCTGGCTCCGGTGGCGACGCGGCTGGGCGAGCTGCTCGGACGGCCGGTCGCCTTTGCGGAGGACACCGTCGGGCCCTCGGCTCAGGCAGTCGTGGCCGACGCCGGCGACGGCGACGTGGTGCTCCTGGAGAACCTGAGGTTCAACTCGGGGGAGACGGCCAAGAGCGACGCGGACCGGGCCGACTTCGCGAGTCGTCTTGCCGGGCTCGCGGATGCGTTCGTCTCCGACGGCTTCGGCGTCGTGCACCGCAAGCAGGCATCCGTCTACGACGTCGCCCGCCTGCTGCCGCACGCGACCGGGGACCTGGTGGCTGCAGAGGTCGACGTGCTGCGCCGCCTGACCAATGACCCCGAGCGGCCGTATGCCGTCGTGCTCGGTGGGGCGAAGGTCTCCGACAAGCTCGCAGTCATCGCCAACCTGCTGCAGACGGCGGACCGCCTGCTCATCGGCGGGGGGATGGTGTTCACCTTCCTCAAGGCCCAGGGGCACGAGGTGGGCACCAGCCTTCTCGAGCAGGACCAGGTCGAGGCTGTCGCCGGATACCTCGCCGACGCGAAGCGACGCGGCGTCGAGATCGTCCTGCCCGTCGATGTCGTTGCGGCCACGGGGTTCTCGGCCGACTCGGCGCATGAGGTGGTCGCCGCGGACGCGATCCCCGCGGACCGGATGGGACTGGACATCGGTCCCGAGTCGGCCCGCCTGTTCGCCGAACGGCTGGCCGACTGCCGCACGGTCTTCTGGAACGGGCCGATGGGTGCCTTCGAGATGCCACCGTTCGCGGCCGGGACCGCAGCCCTGGCCGAGGCCCTCGTCGCGCTCACCGCCCGGGGTGCCCTGACCGTGGTGGGCGGCGGCGACTCGGCCGCTGCCGTCAGACAGCTCGGCTTCACCGACGACCAGTTCGGTCACATCTCAACGGGCGGGGGAGCGAGCCTCGAGTACCTCGAGGGCAGGGAGCTGCCCGGTCTCACCGTTCTCGACGAGGAAGGCCACTGATGGCCGCAGCATCCAGAGCATCCAGCCGTCCCGGCGCGACCTCCGGACGGACCCCCCTGATCGTGGGCAACTGGAAGATGAACCTGGACCACCTCCAGGCGACCCACCTGGTGCAGAAGCTCGACTGGACCTTGCGGGATGCCAAGCACGACTACTCCGCGGTGGAGGTGGCCGTCCTCCCACCGTTCACGGACATCCGCTCGGTCCAGACCCTCGTCGAGGGGGACAAGCTGGCGCTGTGCTACGGCGCCCAGGACCTGAGCCGGCACAGCTCCGGGGCATACACCGGGGAGGTCTCCGGCGCCTTCCTCGCGAAGCTGCACTGCACCTACGTGGCCGTCGGACACAGTGAGCGCCGGGAGCACCACCACGAGAGCGACGAGACGGTCAACGCCAAGGTGCGCGCGGCCATCGGTCACGAGCTGACACCGATCCTGTGCTGCGGAGAAGGGCTCTCGATCCGCAAGGAGGGTCGTCAGGTGGAGTACGTGCTGGACCAGCTGCGGGCCGATCTCGCCGAGGTGAGCAAGGAGCAGGCGCGCACCATCGTCATTGCCTACGAACCCATCTGGGCCATCGGGACCGGTGAGGTCGCCACCCCGGAGGATGCGCAGGAGGTCTGTGCGGCCATCCGTACGCTGCTCGCCGAGCTGTACTCGGGCGACGTCGCTGACGCGGTCCGGATCCTGTATGGAGGCTCGGTCAAGGCCAACAACATCGCCGCGATCATGGCTCAGGAGGACGTGGACGGGGCGTTGGTCGGGGGCGCCTCGATCGACCCGGCGGAGTTCGCGTCGATCTGTCGCTACCGCGAGCACGTCACCGGCTGAGCCGATCCGGGCGGTCCTGCCACCGTGATTTCGGGGGCGTTGGGAGAACACCGGCCGTGCAGGTTATCCTGACCACTGCAACCCGCTCCGTGGGTGGCATCCGCTGCTGTCGAGCCGAGATGGGACACCACCAAGCGTGAACGCGGTGAAACTGGGCCTCCAGATTGTGCTGGTCCTCTCAAACCTCTTCCTGATCCTGTTGATCCTCATGCACAAGGGCAAGGGTGGGGGCCTCTCCGACATGTTCGGCGGCGGCGTCTCGAGCTCGCTCGGTGGGTCGTCGATTGCCGAGCGCAACCTCGACCGCTTCACCATCGCCGTGGGAATCATCTGGTTCGTCACCGTCGTGGGCCTCGGGCTACTCGCCCGGTTCGCGTCCTGAAAGGTAGCTCCCATGGCCAGCGGTAATGCAATTCGTGGCAGCCGGGTCGGCGCCGGACCGATGGGCGAGGCCGAGCGCGGCGACGCCGCCCCCCGGGTCTTCATCTCCTACTGGTGCTCCAACGGCCATGAGACCCGTCCGAGCTTCGCCCAGGACCAGGGCCTCGTCCTGCCCGAGACCTGGGACTGCCCCCGGTGCGGGTTCCCGGCCGGTCAGGACCAGGCGAACCCCCCGGCCCCCCCGAAGGTCGAGCCGTACAAGACCCACCTGGCCTACGTCAAGGAACGGCGCAGTGACGCGGACGGCAAGGCCATCCTCGACGAGGCCCTGGCCACCCTGCGTCAGCGCGGCCTGATCCAGTAGTCCGCCGGGTTCAGCGGCCCGGGAGGGCGCTGGCGGCCTCGGCGTCGAGCAGCCATCGGGTGCCCTCGCTGCCGTGCGGCCCGGACGCCGGCACGTCCCACCGGCCCACCCCCGGGGCGAGGGCCGCTGCGACCGCCTGCGCCTTGTCCGCACCCGCCACGAGGAACCACACCTCCCGAGCGCGGTCCAGGCACTCGAAGGTCAGGGATACCCGGTCTGGCGGCGGCTTGGGCGACTCGTGGACTGCGGTGGCCAGGACGCCGGCGCTCTGCTGAGCGGGATGGTGCGGGAAGAGCGACGCCACGTGGCCGTCCGGGCCGACCCCCAGCAGGACCACGTCGAACAGCCCCGACCCGTCGGCGTCCAGCACCTGCGCGTATGCCGCGGCGCTGGCTTCCGCGGAGGTGCTCCGGTCCGGTCCGGCCACCCGGTGGACCCGGGCCTCGTCGAGCCCGAGGGCGGCCAGCCCGGCCGCGTCGTTCTGGGTGTCGTTGCGGTCCGGGTCCCCAGCCGGCAGGTAGCGCTCGTCGCCCCACCAGACGGTGACCGCAGCCCAGTCGACGGCCTCCCGCAGGGGGCTCGCCGCGAGGGCCTGGATGATGGCGGATCCCATGGAGCCACCGGTGAGGACGATCTCGGCCTGCCCCCGGGCGGCCTGGGCGTCGAGGATGGCCGTGGCCAGCCTCGCTGCCGAGGCCTGACCGAGCACGGTCTTGTCGGGGTGCACCACGACAAGTGGGGTCGTCGCCGTCACGACGATGACTTCCGCGCCCGGGCCAGCTTCGCGCTGGTGGCCTTGCGGACGGCCTGGTCCTGCGCCGCCTGCGGTGCGGGGGGCGCCTTGGTCATCCTCGATGCCGCGCGAGCCCGGGAGCTGCGCGCGCTCCGGGCGGCGGCGCGCCGGGCCGCGGACAGCGATGGAGTGTCGCCGTCGGCGGCGGCCGCGCTGGCGGTGCGGGAGGGCGGGGCGACCCGGGTCAGCCCCTTGGTGAGCGCCGCCTCGTAGGTCTCGTCCACGTCGAGCCGTCTCAGCTCGTCGGCGAGGCACTCGGCCAGGCCGCGTCGCTTCAGGCTGATCCGCCGATCCGGTTGTCCCGGTTGGGAAAGCGTGGCGACCGCGCCATCGGGGCGGACCAGGTCGATCGGTCCACCCTTGCGGTCCATCCGGACGCTGCTGACCCCGCTGCCCGCGCGGGTTCGGACCCGCTTCACCGGGATCTTGAGCTCCTGGGCCAGCCAGCCGGCCAGGAGGTCGGAGGACGGCGAGTCCGCCGCGCCGGCCACCACTGCCGCGGTGACCTGCTCGTACGGGGGTCCGTCCAACGCGGCCGCCAGGAGTCCCCGCCACAGGGTGATCCGGGTCCACGCGAGGTCGGTGTCGCCCGGGCTGTACAGCTTGGCCAGCCGTTTCAGGGACGCGCGTGGGCTCTTCGACTCCGCTGAGTCGGTGATCCGACGCTGGGCCATCTGGGCGATCGGGTCCCGGCGCAGGTCGGCTGGGAAGTCGTGCGGCCACCAGGCGATGACCGGGGAGTCGGGCAGCAGCAACGGGACCACCACGGACTGCCCGTGGTTGGCCAGGGCACCGAACAGCCGCAGCACGACGACCTCGCTGGCGCCGGCGTCGCCGCCGACCCGGATCTGGGCGTCCATCCGGTTGGTGCCCCGGCGGTTCCCCGCCACGAGCACGATGATCCGGCACGGGTGCTGTCGACTGGCATCGCTGGCGGCGCCGATGATCTCGTCGGCCTCGTTGTCGTCGACGACGATGATCAGGGTCAGCACCCGTCCGAGCGTCATCGCGCCGACGTCGTTGCGCAGCCGCACCAGCTTCTTGCTGATCGCCGCACTCGTGGTCTTGGGCAGGTCGACGATCATGGCTTCCTCCAGGTGCGGCCGTCGCGGGCCATCAGCTGGTCGCTCGATGGCGGCCCCCACCCGCCCGCGGGGTAGGCCTGAGGCTTGCCGTGCCTGGCCCACCACTTCTCGATCGGGTCGAGGATGCGCCAGGACAGCTCGACCTCCTCATGCCGGGGGAACAGCGGCGGGTCACCCAGCAGCACGTCGAGGATCAGCCGTTCGTACGCCTCGGGCGAGGACTCCGTGAAGGCATTCCCGTAGCCGAAGTCCATCGTGACGTCCCGGACCTCCATCTGGTTGCCGGGCACCTTGGACCCGAATCGCATGGTCACGCCCTCGTCCGGTTGCACCCTGATGACGATGGCGTTCTGGCCGAGCTCCTCGGTGGCGGTGTCGTCGAAGGGCAGGTGCGGGGCCTTCTTGAACACCACGGCGATCTCGGTCACCCGCTTGCCGAGGCGCTTCCCGGTGCGCAGGTAGAACGGGACCCCCGCCCAGCGCCGGGTGTCGATCTCGAGCTTCACCGCGGCATACGTCTCGGTGCTCGAGGACGTGGCCACCCCCTCCTCCTGGAGGTAGCCGACGACCTCCTCCCCACCCTGCCAGCCAGCGGCGTACTGGCCGCGGGCGGTGTGCTTCGCCAGGTCGGCGGGGATCCGGACGGCGGAGAGGACCTTCTCCTTCTCGGCGCGCAGGTCGTCGGCCCCGAAGGAGACCGGCTCCTCCATGGCGGTCAGCGCGAGCAGCTGCAACAGGTGGTTCTGGATGACGTCCCGGGCAGCGCCGATGCCGTCGTAGTAGCCCGCCCGACCGCCGATACCGATGTCCTCGGCCATGGTGATCTGGACGTGGTCGACGTAGTTCGCGTTCCAGATCGGCTCGAACATCTGGTTGGCGAAGCGCAGCGCCAACATGTTCTGCACGGTCTCCTTGCCCAGGTAGTGGTCGATCCGGAACACCGCGTCCGGCGGGAACACCGAGCCGACGATGTCGTTCAGCACGCGCGCGCTCTTGAGGTCGTGGCCGAACGGCTTCTCGATGACCACCCGCCGCCAGCTCTCGTCGTCCGAGGTCGCCAGCCCGGAGCGCTGGAGCTGCTCGCAGACCTGGGCGAAGAACCCGGGCGGTATGGACAGGTAGAACGCGAGGTTCCCGCCGGTGCCGCGCTCGTGCTGCAACGCGTGCACCGTCTCGGCGAGCAGGTCGAAGGCCGCCGGGTCGTCGAAGGTCCCCGGGACGAAACGGAACCCCTCGGCCAGGTTGCGCCACACGTCCTCGCGGAATGGCGTCCGGGCGTGCTCCTTGACGGACTCGTAGACCACCTGACCGAAGTCCTGGTGCGCCCAGTCGCGCCGGGCGAACCCGACCAGCGAGAAGCCGGGGGGGAGCAGCCCACGGTTGGCCAGGTCGTAGATCGCCGGCATGAGCTTCTTGCGCGAGAGGTCCCCGGTGACTCCGAACAGGACCATCCCGCAGGGTCCGGCGATGCGGGGAAGCCGACGGTCCTGCGGATCCCGCAGTGGGTTGACTCCCGGGGCGACCCGGCTCGGGCTCATGCGGTCGGGTCGGTGCCGGGTACTCCGAACACCGTCTCCAGCTGCGCCAACCCGGCGTCATGCTCCGTCAGGTGCAGCTGCAGGACCGGGCGGCCGTGCTCGGCGAGGACCGCCGCGTCGCCGCCGGCCTGGGCCGCGATGAAGTCGCCGAAGGTGAACTCCCGACCGGGGATGGCGAGGTCCTGCCGTGGCGCCGTGGTGATCTGGAGATAGACGCCCACCGGTGGTCCGCCCTTGTGGAACTGGCCGGTCGAGTGCAGGAACCGCGGCCCCCAGCCGAACGTCGTCGGCCGCTCGGTCCGCAGGGCGATGCCGTGCCGGCTGTCAGCCAGCGCCGCGTCCTGCAGCCGGTCGAGGTAGGCCATCACCGCGACGTAGCCCCGGTTCGGGTCGAGCTGCGCGAACAGGGCGTCGAGGGCCGCCGGTACCGTGCTCGCGCTGCCCAGCCAGTCCCCGCCCAGTGAGCGGATCTCGATGGCACCGTCCGTCGCGGCGGGCGCGCCCGAGTCGCCGGTGCCCTGCTCGAGCAGCTCGCGGGCCGCCTTCTTGGCGCTCTCGACGTCCGGCTGGTCGAACGGGTTGATGCCGAGGATGCGGCCGGCGGCAGCGGTGGCCACCTCCCACAGGAGCATCTGGGCGCCCAACGAGCCCCCGACGTGGACCTCGCACCGGTGGGTGTCGAGCCCGGTGTCGACCTCGTCCTCGGGTGCCGCGTCGGCGTCGTCGTCCAGACTGACCAGCCGCACCACGGTGACGTCGGCTGCAGGGGACTGGACCTCCGGGTCGCTGTCGCCGGCGACGACCACCGGCAGGATCCCGGTTCCGCTCTTGCCGGTTGACTCGGCGATCAGCTGTTCGGCCCAGTCGGCGAACCCGGGGATGCCCGATCCGGCGTCGACGAGGACGAGCTTGTCCCGCAGCGGCTCGGTACCGGCCATGGCCGCGCCCAGGCGCAGGCCGGGGTTGGCGTCGTCGTCGGCGGCGAGCAGGTCGGCCACCGACTCGGCGTCGTCGAGCAGGGCCTCGATGTCGACGCCGGCCAGGCCACTGGGGACCAGGCCGAAGGCGGTCAGCGCGGAGTACCGGCCGCCGACGTCAGGGTCGGCGTTGACCACCCGGTAGCCGGTGGTCCGGGCATCCTTGTCCAGGGGGCTGCCCGGGTCCGTGACGACGACGATCCGCTCGGTCGGGTCGATGCCGGCCTCGGTGAAGGCGCCTTCGAACGCCCGCCGCTGCGAGTCGGTCTCGACGGTGGAGCCGGACTTGCTGGAGACGACCACGATCGCCCGGTCCAGCCGGTCGGCGAGGGCGGCCCGGACGTAGTCCGGCTGCGAGGAGTCCAGGACGGTCAGCTCGACCCCGGCAGTGGCGCAGATGACCTCCGGCGCCAGCGACGAGCCGCCCATCCCGCACAGGACGACGTGGTCCAGTCCCCGGGTCCGGAAATCGTCCCGCAGCGCCGAGATCTCGCCGACGAGCGGGCGGGAGCTGCGCGCGAGCCCGACCCACGAGAGCCGGATCCGGGACTCGGACTCGGCGTCCGGCCCCCACAACGTCGGGTCCTGGGCGAAGAGCTTGGACGCGAAGCCGTCGGCCACGAGCTGGGGGACGTGGGTGGCGATCGCGGCCGCAGCGGCTCCCGACGCGGTGACCGACAGAGCGCTCACTTGGCGGCCTTCTCGAGGTCCGTCGCGACCTCGTCCAGCAGGTCGGCCCACGACTTCTCGAACTTCTCGACGCCTTCCTTCTCCAGCAGCGTGACGACGTCGGTGTAGGAGATGCCGATCGCGTCCAGGTCGTCGAGGACCTTCTGCGCATCGGCGTAGTTGCCCGTGATCGTGTCGCCGGTGACCGAGCCGTGGTCCGCGGTGGCGTTCAGCGTCTTCTCCGGCATCGTGTTGACCACACCGGGCGCCACCAGCTCGGTCACGTACATCGTGTCGGGGTAGGCCGGGTCCTTGACCCCGGTCGATGCCCAGAGCGGGCGCTGGGGGTGCGCTCCCTTTGCCTTGAGGCTCTCCCAGCGGGGTGTCGAGAAGACCTCCTCGTATGCCTGGTAGGCCAACCGGGCATTGGCGATGCCCGCCTTGCCCTTGAGCGCGAGTGCCTCGTCGCTGCCGATCGCATCCAGTCGCTTGTCGATCTCGGTGTCCACCCGGGAGACGAAGAACGATGCGACAGAACGGATTGTGGACAGGTCGTGACCGGCCTGGTCCGCCTGCTCGAGGCCGTCGAGGTAGGCGTTCATCACGCCCCGGTAGCGGTCCAGGGCGAAGATCAGGGTGACGTTGACGCTGATCCCGCGGGCCAGGGTGGCGCTGATCGACGGCAGTCCCTCGCGGGTGGCCGGGATCTTGATGTACACCTGTGGCCGGTTGACGGCGTCGCTGAGCCGCTGTGCCTCTTCGGACGTCCGCTCCGTGTCGTGGGCCAACCGCGGGTCCACCTCGATCGAGACCCGGCCGTCCTCGCCGTTGGTCCGGTCGAAGACCGGTCGGAACAGGTCGCAGGCGTCCGCGACATCCTTGGTCGTCAGGGCGAAGACCGCCTCGTCGACGGTCTTGCCCGCAGCCGCGAGCTCGGCGACCTGCTCGTCGTATGCCGTGCCCTGCGACAACGCCGCCTGGAAGATCGAGGGGTTCGTCGTGACACCCACGACGTTCTTGGTCTTGATCAGCTCGGTGAGGTTGCCGGTGTTGAGCCGGTCCCGGGACAGGTCGTCCAGCCAGATGGAGACGCCGGCGTCGGAGAGGGCCTGCAGGTTGCTGTTCGTCATGTCGTCAGATCCCTTGCTGTGAGGCGTTATCGGGTGGAGGACGCGGAAACTGCGCTCTTCTTGGCGGTGCTCCGCCGAGCGGTGGTGTCGGTGCGGGCGCCGTCGGTGCGCTTGCGGGGGTTGGTGCCGTTCACCGTCGGTGCGCTCCCGGGGGAGGCGGCCGCCGCCTTGAGCGACTCCCGTGCCGCCGCGACGGTGGCCTCGGCGGTGATGCCGAACTCGCGGAACAGGGTCTGGTAGTCCGCAGACGCCCCGAAGTGCTCGAGGCTGATGCTCCGACCGGCATCGCCGACGATGTCGTGCCAGCCGAACGAGACCCCGGCCTCGACGCTGACCCGGGCCCGCACGGCTCGGGGCAGGACCTTCTCCTGGTACGCGGCCGTCTGCTCCTCGAACCACTCGCGGCAGGGCATCGAGACGACCCGGGTGCGGATTCCGGCCTTCTCGAGGCGCTCCCGGGCGTCGACGGCGATGCCGACCTCGGAGCCGGTGGCGATGAGGATGACCTCGGGCGCCTGCTTGCCGTTCTCACCACCGTCGACCAGGACGTAGCCGCCCTTGGCCACGGCCGTGGTCCTGGCAAACCGCTTCCGGTCGAACACGGGGATGTTCTGCCGGGTCAGGGCCAGTGCGGCCGGACGGCCGTTGCGCAGGATCGCCGCCCACGCCGCGGCAGTCTCGTTGGCATCGCCGGGGCGCACCACGTCCAGGCCGGGCATGGCGCGCAAGGCGGCGAGGTGTTCCACCGGCTGATGGGTCGGTCCGTCCTCGCCGAGCCCGATCGAGTCATGCGTCCACACGTAGGTGACCGGCAGCTTCTGGATGGCGGCGAGGCGGACTGCGCCGCGCATGTAGTCGGAGAAGACCAGGAAGGTACCGCCGTAGGGCTTGGTGAGCCCCTCGAGGGCGATCCCGTTGAGGATGCAGCCCATTCCGAACTCGCGGATGCCGAAGTGGAGGGTGCGCCCGTACGGGCCGCCCTTCCACTCGTTGGTCTGCTTGCCCTTGGGGATGAACGACGGCTCGCCGGCCATCGTCGTGTTGTTCGACTCGGCGAGGTCGGCCGAGCCGCCCCACAGCTCCGGCATGACGGAGGCGAGCGCGCCGAGCACCTTGCCCGAGGCGGCCCGGGTGGACATGCCCTTGTCGAGGTCGGTGGGGAACGTCGGCAGGGCGTCGACGAGGCCCTCGGGCAGGTCGCCGGCGACGAGCCGGTCGAGCAGGACGGCGCGCTCGGGGTGGGCCTTGCGCCAGGCGGCATACCGCTTGTTCCAGGCCTGGTGGGCCGCCTTGCCGCGCTTGACCACCTGGCGTGCGTGGCTAAGGACGGGACGCTCGACGGTGAACGCCTTCTTCGTCGGGAAGCCCAGCAACCCCTTGGTCGCCTCGACCTCGTCGGCGCCGAGGGCCGAGCCGTGCGACTTGCCGGTGTTCTGCTTCGTCGGGGCGGGCCAGGCGATGATCGTCTTGAGGACGACGAGGGTCGGCTTCGTGGTGATCTTCTTGCCGGACTCGATCGCGGCCAGCAGGGCGTCGACGTCCTCGACGTAGCGGTGTCCTCCCTGGTCGTCGGCGGCCTGCTGACGCCAGTCGACGGTCACCACGTGCCAGCCATAGGCCTCGTAGCGCTTCGCCACGTCCTCGGAGAAGGAGATCTCGGTGTCGTCCTCGATCGAGATGTGGTTCTGGTCGTAGATCAGGGTGAGGTTCCCGAGCTCCTGATGGGCCGCGAGCGCGGAGGCCTCGTGGCTGACGCCTTCCATGATGTCGCCGTCGGAAGCCAGCACGTAGACGTGATGGTCGAACGGGCTCTGACCCGGTTTGGCGGTGGGGTCGAGCAGACCGCGCTGGCGACGCTGGCCGAACGCCATCCCGACGGCCGAGGCGAGCCCGCTGCCCAGAGGGCCGGTGGTGATCTCGACGCCCTTGGTGTGGTGCACCTCGGGATGGCCCGGCGTCAGGCTGCCCCAGGTGCGCAGCGCCTGCAGGTCACTGACCTCGAGGCCGTAGCCGGAGAGGAAGAGCTGGATGTACTGGGTCAGGCTGGAGTGCCCGCAGGACAGGACGAAGCGGTCCCGTCCAAGCCATGCGGGGTCGGCCGGGTCATGCGTCATCACGTTCTGGTAGAGCAGGTAGGCCGCAGGGGCCAGGGACATCGCCGTACCGGGGTGTCCGTTGCCGACCTTCTGCACGGCGTCGGCGGCGAGCAACCGCGCCGTGTCGACCGCGCGGATGTCCAGGTCCGTCCAGCCGGCCTTCTTCGCGAGCGGCCGGGGAAGATCCGCGCTGCGCTTGGCGAGAATCGAAGATCGGGAAGCCGAAGCTGTGGTCACGTACTCGTCTCCTTCGGAGCCTGACGGCGGTCGCTCCGAGCCTAGTCCCCGGCTCCGGCCCGGATCATCCGGGACCGCGCCCCTCCCGCCACGGTGATCGTGACCGCCCGGCTAGACTGGCGGCGCTCGTCACCCCTGCTGCCCCGAAGGACGTCGTGACCGTACTGGACCCTCGCGCCGGACTGTCGGCGACTCCCGGTCCGGGCGGTCGCGGACTGCGGTTCGTCCTCGGGCAGTACCTGGCGCTGACCAAGCCGCGGATCATCGAGCTGCTGCTGATCACCACGGTGCCGGTGATGTTCCTGGCGGCTCGTGGGGTGCCCTCGCTCTGGCTCGTCGTCGCCACGCTCGTCGGCGGGTCCTTGTCAGCGGGCGCGGCGAACACCCTCAACTGCTACGTCGATCGCGACATCGACGCGATCATGCACCGCACCAGCAACCGGCCCCTGGTGACCGGGACGATCTCGCCCCGCGCGGCGCTGGTCTTCGGCGGCGTCCTCGGCGTGGCCTCCACCGTGTGGCTGGCGGTCTTCGTCAACGTGCTGAGCTCGGCTCTCGCGCTGGGCGCCCTGGCCTTCTACGTCGGGGTGTACACGGTGCTGCTCAAGCGCCGGACGTCGCAGAACATCGTGTGGGGCGGCGCGGCCGGGTGCATGCCGGTGCTGATCGGATGGTCGGCCGTCACCGGTTCACTCTCCTGGGCGGCGGTCGTGCTGTTCATGGTGATCTTCTTCTGGACCCCTCCGCACTACTGGCCGTTGTCCATGAAGTTCAAGGACGACTACGCCGCCGCGCACGTGCCGATGCTGCCGGTCGTCGAGCGGTTCGTCGTCGTCGCGCGCCAGGTCGTGGCCTACTCCTGGGCGATGGTCGCCACCTCGCTCCTGCTGGTGCCCGTCGGGCGGATGGGCTGGCTCTACCTCGGGGCAGCCCTGCTCGCGGGCGGCCTCTTCATCGGCGAGGCACACCGGCTGCTGCGGCACGCCCAGCTCGGCTCCGGTGAGGCCGTGCTCAAGCCCATGCGGTTGTTCCACTTCTCGATCACCTACCTGACGATCCTGTTCGTCGGGGTGGCCGTCGACCCGCTGCTGCACCTGCCTGTCCTGCGCTGACCGGCATACCGGGTGGGGGCTGGCCGCCCCTTTATCGGGTGACCCGATAAAGGGGTCCTTAGCGTGAGGACATTCCTCGAGTGAAGGTCCCGTTTATCGGGTCACCCGATAAACGCGCAGGGCGGACGGAGCTCAGATCGGAGTCCGACGGAGGCTGATCATCGCTGCGGTCATGGCGACGACCAGGAGGCACGCCCCGAGCATGTGCAGCCCGACGAGGACCTCAGGCAGCTTGGTGAAGTACTGGACGTAGCCGACCAGCCCCTGGGCCAGGGTGACCACCAGGACGATCCGCCAGGCCCGGCGCGCCGGCTGCGACTCACTGGTCAGCAGCACCGCCACCAGCATCGCCACGACCAGGCCGACGAACAGCATCACGGCATCCGCGTGGATCCAGGACACGAAGCGGGGATCGAATCCGGTACGCGCGGGCTGGACCGCGTCGCCGGAGTGCGGGCCGGAGCCGGTCACGATCGTGCCCAGGACCAGCACCAGGCCGGCCACGCCTGACGTCAGCCAGCCCAGTCGATGCACCAGGGGCGGCACGACCGGCCCGTCGATCGGCGGCTCGGGGTCCTTCGCGCCGGTCACCAGCACCGTGGCCAGGGCGACCATGACCATCGAGAGCATGAAGTGGAAGGCGACGCTGAACGGGTTGAGCCCGGTCCGGACGGTGATCCCGCCGACGACCGCCTGCACCAGCACGCCGATCACCAGCGCCAGCGCGACGACGTGCAGTCGCCGCCGCGAGCTCAGGTGCGTCCAGACCGCCCACAGTGCCGCGATCGCGAGCAGCCCCACCAGCCCGGTCAGCGTGCGGTTGCCGAACTCGATGAGCTTGTGGATGCCCTCTTCCTGCTCCGGCACGGGCAGGAACGAGCCGGGCACACACTCGGGCCAGGTCGGACAGCCGAGTCCGCTGCCGGTGAGCCGGACCGCGCCGCCGGTGACGACGATGAGAACCTCACCCACGAGGTTGGCCACGAGGATCGGACGGACCAGCGACGGCCGGACGGCGGGGATCTGCACGGGATCAGCGTAGGTGGGGCCACCGCGCGGGCTGATCCGGCCCCGGTCCCGGGTCGTGGTGTTCCCGGAGGTTCACCGAGTCAGGGGGCGCTCGACCGGCACCAGGCACGGAGACGGGGCCCATGACGCCGATTCCGGCTCTCGTGCCGGTCGAGCATCCCCAAGGAACCGCCGCCTCATCCCCGCCTCAGCACGACCGGGACGGTCACAGCTCCTTGACCATCATCGCCACGACGTGTCCCGGGCTGGCCCGCCGGCCGATCTCCACGTACCCGCGACCGGTATGGAAGGCCAGTGAGGCGTCGTTCGGGGGCTGGACGTTGACCTCGAGCACCATCCGGCCCCATGGCGCGGCGGCCGCTTCCAGCTGGTCGTAGACGAACCGGCCCAGGCCACGGCGACGATATGACGGCGCGATCACGATCCGGTCGAGGTAGCAGAACCGGTCCGCGAACCGCTCGGCGAACCAGGCGTAGTTGGCCGAGTCGTACTCGGTCCCCGGCCCGAAGGTCAGCACGAAGCCCGCCACCTGACCGCGGACGTCGATCACGTCGGCCCGGTGGGTCCAGGTCCGCAGCTGCCCGAGCCGGACCTCGTCCATGGGGGAGAGCAGCTCGACATCGCGCGCGTTGAGCTTCAGCACGCTGGGCACGTCGTCCACGGTCATCGGTCTCAGGACCGGGCTGTCGCTCATCGCGCCATTATCCCGGCCCGAGGGCCTGCGAGACCGGGTGCCCTGCGGGCCCGCCTCAGTCGGACCAGCGGAACGTCCGCCGGGCGAGGACGGTGGCGACCAGCCCCCAGCCCACCAGCACGAGCAGCGGTATGCCGTCCAGCCGGCCCTCGACGAAGGCCGCCCGCAGGCCGTCGGCCAGGGCCGAGGAGGGCAGCGCGCCCGCCAGATGCGTCAGTCCGCCGGGCAGCTCGCTGCGCGGGATGAGGACCCCGCCGAGCACGACCAGCAGGATCCAGACGAGGTTGGCGATCGCCAGGACTCCCTCCGCCCGAACGGTTCCGGCCAGCAGCAGGGCGAGAGCCACGAAGGCCCAGGTGCCGGCGAGCAGGAAACCCAGCGCGGCGAGCAGGCCCGAGAGCTGCGGCTGCCATCCGAGGGCGAAGCCGACACCGCCGAGCACCACCCACTGCAGGGCCTCGACCCCGAGGGTCGCCCACGCCTTGGCCCAGAGCAGCCCGTCGCGCCCGAGTGGCGTGGTGCCGAGCAACCGCAGCACCGAGTAGCGCCGGTCGAAGGCCGTGCTGATCGCCTGGGCCGTGAAGGCGGCCGAGATGATGCAGAGGGCCAGGACTCCCGGCACCACCAGGTCGATCCGCCGCCCCGGCCCGAGCGACGGGGTCTGGGTCAGCGCCAGAGCGACCAACGCGCCCAGTGGCAGCACCAGCGAGACGAGCAGCTGCTCGCCGTTGCGGAACAGCGTCCCCAGCTCGAAGCGCGTCTGCGCGAGGATCCGGGCCCGCGCGGCGGCCGCCCCGCCCGAAGGCGCGGACGACGGGGGGAGCGTCGGGTCGGGGACGGTCATCGCCGGACCCGCCGGGTGAGCCCGAAGTACACCTGGGCGAGCGAGCTGTCGCCCACCACGTCGCCGACCGAGCCCTCGGCGACGGTCCGGCCCTCGCTGACGATGACCAGGTGGTCCGCGAGTCGCTCGGCCTCCTCGAACGAGTGGGTGGTCACGATGACGGTGACGCCCTCGTCCCGGACCTGCTCGATCAGCTCGTAGACGTCGAGCCGTCCGTGCGGGTCGAGTCCGGCGGTCGGCTCGTCGAGGAAGACCACCTCGGGCCTGCCGATCAGCGCTGCGGCGAGTGCGAGGCGCTGCTTCTGGCCTCCGGACAGCCGCCGGACCGTGGTGCCGCGGAACCGGTCGATGCCCAGACGCTCGACCAGGGCCGGTAGGTCGGCAGGAGCGGCATACAGCGCCGCGAGGTGCTCGAGCAGCCGCAACGGCCGGGTGCCGTTGGGCAGGCCGCCGGACTGGAGCATCACGCCGACCCGGGCCCGGTGTCCGGGGGAGGACCGCCAGGGGTCGCCGCCCAGCACCTCGACCCGGCCAGCGTCCGGCCGCTGCAGCCCCACCGCGCACTCGATGGCCGTGGTCTTGCCCGCCCCGTTGGGTCCAAGGATCGCGGTGACCTGCCCCGCGGCGGCCGACCAGGACAGCCGGTCGAGGGCCGTGGTCGCCCCGAACCGACGCTGCACCCCGTCGAGCTGGACCGCGAACGGGGGGGCATGGCGCACGCCGGGAGTCTAGGCTCCACCGCAGGTCAGCCCGGGCTTAGGTGGGCCTTACTACACCTTCCCCCTGAATTACGTCACAATGGTGTGGTGTTTATCGACGGCGACTCCCCAGTGGACTGTGAGGTCTCCTCACAGCACCTGGAGCAGCGCACCCGCGAGCGGGTGCTCTCCGTCGTGTCCGAGCACGGTCCGGTCACTGCGGCCGAGGTCGGCACGCACCTGGGCATCACCCCTGCCGCCGTCCGTCGCCACCTCGACGCCCTCGCCGAGCAGGGCGCCGTCGCCGAGCACGACCCGATGGCCGGCCAGACCCGGGGTCGGGGCCGTCCGGCGCGCGCCTTCGTCATCTCGGACGCCGGTCACGAGGCACTGCCCTCGGACTACGACGGCGTCGCGACCCAGGCACTGCGCTACCTCGAGCAGACCGCTGGACCCGAGGCCGTGGCCGACTTCGCCCGGCAACGGATCGCCACCGTCGAAGCCCGGTATGCCGGGCAGCTGGCTGCGGCCGGGGCCGACCCGGCCGCCCGCGCCGACGCCTTGGTGACCGCCCTGACCGAGGACGGCTTCGCCGCCTCGGCCCGCCCGGTGGGCTCCGGTGGGCTCGCCGGCGTCCAGCTCTGCCAGGGCCACTGCCCGGTCAAGCACGTCGCCGAGCAGTTCCCGGCCCTGTGCGATGCCGAGACCGACGCCTTCTCGCGGTTGCTCGGGGTGCATGTCCAGCGTTTGGCCACGCTCGCCGCCGGACACCGCGTCTGCACCACCTTCATCCCCACCCCGCAGCTGCCGTCGAGCACGAGCGACGCGACGCGCGTCCCGGCAGACCGGACCGCCCGGTCTGACCCGGGAACACCAGGCCGGTCCGGCGCCTTGACGCAGACGCGGCCGCGCACCATCCAGGCCAGCTCCACCCCGCCCCGAACCCCGAAGCACACCGCTCTCACCCAGGAAAGGTCCTCGCGATGAGCACCCACATCGAAGAGCTCAACCCCGGTCTGAAGGACCTCGGCCGATACGAGTACGGCTGGGCTGACTCCGACACCGCCGGCGCGACCGCCAAGCGTGGGCTGAGCGAGGACGTCGTGCGCGACATCTCGAGCCGCAAGTCCGAGCCGCAGTGGATGCTCGACCTGCGGCTGAAGTCGCTGCGCCTGTTCGGCAAGAAGCCGATGCCCACCTGGGGCTCGGACCTGACCGGTATCGATTTCCAGAACATCAAGTACTTCGTGAAGTCCACCGAGAAGCAGGCCACCACCTGGGACGACCTGCCCGAGGACATCAAGAACACCTACGACCGGCTCGGCATCCCCGAGGCGGAGAAGCAGCGCCTCATCGGCGGGGTCGCGGCGCAGTACGAGTCCGAGGTCGTCTACCACCAGATCCGCGAGGACCTGGAGGAGAAGGGCGTCATCTTCGTCGACACCGACACCGGCCTGCGCGAGCACGAGGACCTCTTCCGGGAGTACTTCACCTCGGTGATCCCCGCGGGCGACAACAAGTTCGCGTCGCTGAACACCGCGGTGTGGTCCGGTGGCTCGTTCATCTACGTGCCCCCGGGCGTGCACATCGACATCCCGCTGCAGGCCTACTTCCGGATCAACACCGAGAACATGGGGCAGTTCGAGCGCACCCTGATCATCGCCGACGAGGGCTCGTCGGTGCACTACGTCGAGGGGTGCACCGCGCCGATCTACAAGTCGGACTCGCTGCACTCCGCGGTCGTCGAGATCATCGTCAAGAAGAACGCCCGGGTCCGCTACACCACGATCCAGAACTGGTCCAACAACGTCTACAACCTCGTCACCAAGCGGGCGACCTGCGCCGAGGGCGCGACGATGGAGTGGATCGACGGCAACATCGGCTCCAAGGTGACGATGAAGTACCCCGCGGTGTACCTGCTCGGCGAGCACTCCAAGGGCGAGACCCTGTCGATCGCGTTCGCCGGCGAGGGACAGCACCAGGACGCCGGCGCGAAGATGGTCCACGCGGCTCCGAACACCTCGAGCACGATCGTGTCGAAGTCCGTCGCCCGAGGCGGTGGCCGCACGTCCTACCGCGGCCTGGTCCAGGTGATGGAGGGCGCCACCAACAGCAAGTCCACCGTGCGGTGCGACGCCCTGCTGGTCGACACGATCAGCCGCTCGGACACCTACCCCTACGTGGACGTCCGCGAGGACGACGTGCAGATGGGCCACGAGGCCACCGTCTCGAAGGTCTCGGCCGACCAGCTCTTCTACCTGATGTCCCGTGGGATGACGGAGGAGGAGGCCATGGCGATGATCGTCCGCGGCTTCGTGGAGCCGATCGCCCGCGAGCTGCCCATGGAGTACGCCCTCGAGCTCAACCGGCTCATCGAGCTGCAGATGGAAGGAGCAGTCGGCTGATGCCGCTGTTGGAGAAGTCAGACCCCACCACCTCGGCGGCACTCACCCCGGGATCCGCCGCGCACACCGACTCGGGGGCGGCCTTCGTCCCGGACCAGTCGCGCGCCGAGCGGCGCACCTCCTTCGACGTGGACGCGTTCGGCATGCCGACCGGTCGCGAGGAGGAGTGGCGGTTCACGCCGGTCGACCGGCTGCGGGCCCTGCTCGGCGACACGGCCGACGACGAGGGCGCGGTGTCGTACGACGTCACCGCCCCGGGCGAGGTCGAAGTGGGCACCCTGGCCCCCCGCCAGGCCCCGCGCGGCTCCGTCCTCGTCCCGGCCGACCGGGCCGCCGCCGTCGCCAGCGCGAACACCCCGCGGGCCCTGCACCTCGTCATCCCGGCCGAGGCCGAGCTGACCGAGCCGGTCACCGTCGTGGTCAAGGGCACCCAGGGGCGTCGCAGCAACGCCCACCACGTCATCGAGGCCCGGCACCACAGCAGGGCCGTCGTCGTGCTCGACCACGAGGGCGGCGGCGAGCACGCGGGCAACGTCGAGGTCATCGTCGGGGACGGTGCCTCGTTGACCGTGGTCAGCGTCCAGCACTGGGACGACGCGGCGCTGCACCTGGCCCAGCACGATGCCCAGGTCGGTCGCGACGCCTCGTACAAGCACATCTCGGTGACCATCGGCGGGGAGATCGTCCGGGTCAACGCGAACGTCCGGTATGCCGGGCCCGGCGGCGAGGCGACCCTCCTCGGGGTCTACTTCGCGGACTCCGGCCAGCACCTCGAGCACCGCAGCTTCATCGACCACAACGCGCCGAACTGCACCAGCCGGGTCACCTACAAGGGCGCCCTGCAGGGCGCAGACGCGCACACCGTGTGGGTCGGCGACGTGCTCATCCGGGCCGAGGCCGAGGGCACGGACACCTACGAGCTCAACCGCAACCTGGTCCTGACCGACGGGGCCCGGGCCGACTCGGTGCCGAACCTGGAGATCGAGACCGGTGAGATCGTGGGCGCCGGGCACGCCTCGGCGACGGGACGGTTCGACGACGAGCAGCTGTTCTACCTGCAGGCTCGGGGGATCCCCGAGGACGAGGCCCGTCGCCTGGTCGTGCGCGGCTTCTTCGCCGACGTCATCCACCAGATCCCGGTGGCCGAGCTGCGCGAGCGGTTGATCGCCGACATTGAGACCGAGCTGGCCCAGGCCGCCGCAGCTGGGGCGGACGTATGAGCGCCCAGCCGACACCGCAGGAGGACAGCGCGGAGTTCACCCTCGTGTGCCGGGTCGACGACCTGGCGCCGGGCAGCGTCGCCCAGGCGGAGGTCGACGGCGTCATCATCGCCCTGGTCCGCGACGGCGACGGCGACATCCACGCGCTGAACGACCGTTGCTCGCACGCGGACGTCTCGCTCTCCGAGGGCGAGGTGGACGGCTGCACCCTGGAGTGCTGGCTGCACGGCTCGCGCTTCGACGTGCGCACCGGGGAGCCGTCCGGTCCGCCGGCGACCCTGCCGGTTGCCGTCTACCCCGTGAAGATCGACGACGGAGACGTCTACGTGTCCGTCACCCAGACCACCCCCTGACCCGCACCACCCAGCACCTGGAGATGTGACCACAGATGACCACACTTGAGATCCGCGACCTGCACGTCAGCGTCGACATCGAGGACGGCACCAAGGAGATCCTCCGCGGCGTCGACCTCACCGTGAAGTCCGGCGAGACGCACGCGATCATGGGCCCGAACGGCTCGGGCAAGTCGACCCTGGCCTACTCCGTCGCCGGCCACCCGAAGTACACGATCACCCGCGGCACGGTGACTCTCGACGGCGAGGACGTCCTGGCGATGTCCGTCGACCAGCGGGCCCGCGCCGGCCTGTTCCTCGCGATGCAGTACCCCGTCGAGGTCCCGGGCGTCACCGTCTCGAACTTCCTGCGCACCGCCAAGACGGCGATCGACGGCGAGGCTCCCAAGCTGCGCACCTGGGTCAAGGACATGAAGGGCGCGATGGAGGCCCTGCGAATGGACCCTGCCTTCGCCGAACGGAACGTCAACGAGGGGTTCTCCGGTGGCGAGAAGAAGCGTCACGAGATCCTCCAGATGGAGCTGCTGCACCCGCGGATCGCGATCCTCGACGAGACCGACTCGGGCCTGGACGTCGACGCGCTGAAGGTCGTCTCCGAGGGCGTCAACCGGGTCAAGGAGGGCAGCGACATCGGCGTGCTGCTGATCACCCACTACACGCGGATCCTGCGCTACATCAAGCCCGACTTCGTGCACGTCTTCATCGACGGCAAGATCGTCGAGGAGGGCGGCCGGGAGCTCGCCGACCGGCTCGAGGACGAAGGGTACGACCGCTACCTCACGGCGGTTCAGGCCTGAGCATGTCGACGACCGCACAGCCCTTCAGCGACCAGGAGGTGGCCCGGATCCGGGCCGACTTCCCGATCCTGACGCGCACCGTGCGGGACGGCAAGCCGCTGGTCTACCTCGACTCCGGCGCCACCTCGCACAAGCCGACGGCCGTCCTCGACGCGGAACGCGGCTTCTACGAGCGGCACAACTCCGCGGTCCACCGCGGGGCGCACCAGCTCTCCGAGGAGGGTACGGACGCCTACGAGTCGGCGCGGGCCACGATCGCCGCTTTCATCCGCGCCCGGCCCGACGAGATCGTCTTCACCAAGAACGCGACCGAGGCGTTGAACCTCGTGGCCTACGCCTTCTCCAACGCCACCCATGGCGGCGGGGGAGGTATGCCGTCCGGTTCCCGCTCACGGTTCGAGATCGGCCCCGGTGACGAGATCCTCGTCACCGAGATGGAGCACCACGCGAACCTCATCCCGTGGCAGGAGCTCGCCCGGCGCACCGGCGCCACGCTGCGCTGGATC
Organism: uncultured Actinomycetota bacterium; assembly: GCA_963845815.1. GTDB lineage: Bacteria > Actinomycetota > Actinomycetes > Actinomycetales > Dermatophilaceae > Lapillicoccus. Next base: position 2,597,492 of record CAWJTD010000001.1, on the reverse strand, counting down.
CCGGTCACCGCAGACGGTCGCCTCGACCTGAGCGACCTCGACACGCTGCTGTCGGCCCGGACCACGGTGCTGGCCCTGACCCACGTCTCGAACGTCCTCGGCACGGTCAACCCGGTGGCCGAGCTGACCCGGCGAGCGCACGAGTGCGGCGCGCTGGTCGTCCTGGACGCGTGCCAGTCGGTCCCGCACCTGCCGATCGACGTCGCCGAGCTCGGCGTGGACTTCCTGGCCTTCAGCGGTCACAAGATGCTGGGCCCGCTCGGCATCGGGGTCCTGTGGGGCCGTCCGGAGCTGCTCGACGAGATGCCGGTGTTCCTCACCGGCGGGTCGATGATCGAGACCGTGACGATGCAGGGCGCGACCTATGCTCCGGTCCCGCAGAAGTTCGAGGCCGGCGTGCCGATGGCCGCCCAGGCGATCGGCCTGGCCGCGGCGGTGGCCTACCTCGAGGGGCTCGGCATGGACCGGGTGCTGGCCCACGAGCACCAGCTCAGCGAGCACCTGCTCAAGGGCCTGGCCCAACGGCCCTGGGTCACGGTGGTCGGTCCGCACGACTCGGCCGCCCGCGGCAGTGCCGTGGCCTTCGTCGTCGACGGGGTGCACGCCCACGATGTGGGCCAGGTCCTGGACGACCACGGCGTCGCCGTCCGGGTCGGTCACCACTGCGCCTGGCCGCTGCACCGCGCGCTCGCCGTTCCCGCTACCACCCGCGCCACGTTCGCGCCCTACAACACCGTCGCCGAGGTGGAGGCACTGCTCGCCGCGCTCGACCTGGTCCCGGCGATCTTCGCGCTCGAGCCGGTCAGCACCGGCACGGAGAGCACCGGCACGGACAGCGCCGATACGGTCAGCACCGACACCTCGCAGGCAGGCCGCTGATGGATCTCTACCAGGAGCTCATCCTCGAGCACTCGAAGCGGCCCAAGCACGCCGGGCTGCGCGAGCCGTTCGACGCGGAGGTCCACCACGTCAACCCGACCTGCGGCGACGAGGTGACCCTGAGGGTCGAGCTCGCTGGCGCCGGCCTGGACGCCACCGTCTCGGACCTGTCCTACGACGCCACCGGTTGCTCGATCTCGGTCGCCTCCTCGTCGGTGCTCGCCGATGAGGTGACCGGCCGGACCGTACGGCAGGCCCTGGAGACCTTCGTCGCGATGCGCGCCATGCTCACCTCCAAGGGGCAGGACGGTGGCGACGAGGAGATCCTCGGGGACGGCGTCGCCTTCGCCGGCGTCTCGAAGTACCCGGCCCGGGTCAAGTGCGCCCTGCTCGGCTGGACCGCCTTCACCGACGCACTGGCCCGCGCCGGTGTCGACATCACCACTGCTTCCTCGACCGCCACCCACGAGAAGGGCTGAACCATGCCTGAGACCTCCACCCCCGACACGGCTTCAGATACCCCGACGAACGTTCCGAACGTCGCGGACGTCGAGGAGGCGATGCGTGACGTCGTCGACCCCGAGCTGGGCATCAACGTCGTCGACCTCGGCCTCGTCTACGGGATCACTGTCGACTCGCAGTCCCAGGCCGTGATCGACATGACGCTGACCTCGGCAGCCTGCCCGTTGACCGACGTCATCGAGGACCAGACCCGCCAGTCCCTGGAGGGCCTCGTCTCCAGCTTCCGGATCAACTGGGTCTGGATGCCGCCGTGGGGCCCGGACAAGATCACCGACGACGGCCGCGAGCAGCTGCGCGCCCTGGGCTTCAACCTGTGACCCTGCTCGGGTGACCACCCGGCTGATCGAGGTCGCTCCCGAGCGGCTCGAGCGCTGGGTCACCGGCTTCGGTGAGCGGCACGACGGCGTCCAGGTCCAGACCGAGGACGCCGTCGTCACCGCCGCGACCGGCGCAGACGGCGCCGTCGCCCGGTTCGGGCACTTCCGGCACGATCCGCTGGGTGTGGTGCTGGTCCGCCGAGGTGGGTATGCCGTCGCGCTCGCCCGCCAGGGAGTGATCACCGCCTCCAAGGTGGGCAGCCGGCACGTCCAGTCCCGTACCGCCGCGGGTGGCTGGTCGCAGCACCGGTTCGCCCGCCGTCGCGGGAACCAGGCCGACGCCCTGGTCGAGGCGGTCGTCGGACATGCCGTCCGGATCCTCCTTGGCGGCGACGAGTCCCCGAAGACCGGCGCCCCCGGTATCCCGCACGGGCTGGTCGTCGGCGGCGACCGGGCGCTGGTCGCCCAGGTGCTCGACGGCTCCGGCCTGCGCTGCCTCCTCGACCTGCCGCGCCGCGAGCTCTACGACCTGCCCGACCCCCGCCGGGCCGTCCTCGAGGACGCCCTGCGGCGAGGTCGTGCCGTCCGGGTCGAGCTCACCGAACCGGACTGAACGCCGGTCAGCGCCCGGACGAGGTCCAGCCCTGCGCGATGAGCGCCTCCGGATGCCGTTCGCCGTCCAGGACCGGGCCGCCCTTGCCCTGCACCCGGATGCCGTCGACGTAGACCCCGCGCCCCAGGTACAGGGAGTCGGTGCTGTAGCGCCACCGGAGGATCTGCGGGCCCTCGGCGAGGTCCGCGTGGGCCTCGACCCAGGTCCGGGTGCCGCTGGTGGCGATCGATCCGTCCGTCCTGGTCGTCCGTCCGTGCTCGCGCACGGTGAACGGCACCGGCTGGAAGGTGGCGCCGGCGTCGGTGGAGCTCTCGAGGGTCAGCGGGTCCGAGCTCTCGGTGTCGACGAACAGGTCGAAGGTCACCGAGGCCTTCTCGGGCACCGGCAGGAGGCCCGTGCTGAGGGTCGCCGTGCTCGCGTCCCGCGTCCCGCTGAACCAGGCCGTCTTCCCCTGACGGGGCTGCACGGCCAGCGCCAGGGCCAGACCCTGCGCAGCCACCCGGCGAGCGGGGTTGTTGCTGCCCCAGCTGCGGCTCGGGTGGACGCGGTTCGACAGCAGGATGACGAAGGAGCGCGACTTCCAGTCGATGACCACCGAGGTGCCGGTGTAGCCGGTGTGTCCAGCGGTGCTGGGGCTGGAGAGGCCGCTCATGTACCACCGCTGGTCCAGCTCGAAGCCGAGTCCGTGCGCGTGGCCGGGGAAGGCCGAGTTGTTGTCCGTGATCATCGACTCGACGCTGTCGCGGGACAGGATCCGGTGACCGGCGTAGGTCCCGCCGTTGAGCATCGCCTGGGCGAGGACGGCCATGTCCTGCGCGGTCGAGAAGACGCCGGCGTGCCCGGCGACCCCGCCGAGCGACCACGCGTTCTCGTCGTGCACCTCGCCGCGGACCATGCCCCGGTTCGGGGTGGACTGGTACTCGGTCGCCGCGATCCGGTCGAGCACCGAGGGGTCGGGGTTGTACCCGGTGTCGGTCATCCCCAGTGGCGCGGTGATCCCGGTCCGAACCAGCGCGTCGAGCGGGCGTCCGGTCACTCGCTCGAGCAGCACGCCCAGGGTGATCAGGTTGAGGTCGCTGTAGACGTAGGTGGTCCCCGGCGGCGAGGTCGGCTCCACGTCGAGCACGGCGGCGATCCGGGACTCCCGGTCCGGCCAGCCGCTCCACAGTGGCATCCACGGCTTGAGGCCGGAGGTGTGGGTCAGCAGCTGGCGGACGGTGATGCCCCCCTTGCCGTGCGCCGCGAAGGCCGGCAGGTAGGTCGCCACCGGCTGGTCGAGGCTGACGGCACCCTGCTCGACCTGCTGCACCACGGCGATCGAGGTGAACAGCTTGGAGACCGAGGCCATGTCGAAGATCGTGTCCTCGCGCATCGGGACCCACTGCGCACGCGGCAGCTCGGTGCCGGACCCGTCGGCGTAGCGGACGGCGTGGCCGGTCGGCTCCCGGGTGACCACCGTGCCGGCGTGACCCATCACCGTCACGGCGCCGGCGTAGAGCGGGCGCTTGCCGTCCACCGACTCGGTCCAGCCGGCGATCTGGGTCAGGGCTTCGTCGATCGGTCGCGGGTCGAGTCCGGCGTCCTGGGGGGACCCGTCCCGCAGGGTCGTCCCGGCGCCGGAGAACGCGTCGAAGGGCCGGTCGTACCGGGCGCCGGCGCCGTCGGCTGAGGCGACGCCCGAGCCGATGACCGCCGCGGACAGCAGCGCCGCACCGGTCAGCGCCGCGGTGAGGCGCACTCGAGCGGACATCAGGCCCCCCGGTAGAGCAGGTAGCCCCTGGTCCGCTTCTCCCACGCGGACAGCTCACTGCGCCAGGCGCTGACGATGTCGTCTGCGGCGGCCCCGGCCGTGAGCTGGTCGCGGAACCGGGTGGACCCGGTGAGCAGGTCGATCCAGCGCCCGGCATCTCCGCGCCAGTCGAACTGCGGGTAGAGCCGGCGGGCCTGCACCATCATGTGGGTGGCCGTGGTGATGGCCTCGACCTTGCTCGGGTCGGTGATGTGGACCTGGACCCCGCCGCAGACCTTCCCGGCGTTCTTGCTGAAGGTCGGGGTGAAGTAGGCCTCCCGGAACTCCACCCCGGGAAGCTTCTGCCGGGTCAGCGCGGCGGCCCACTGGTGGTCGACGTACGGCGCCCCGATCAGCTCGAACGGCCGGGTCGTGCCGCGCCCCTCCGAGAGGTTGGTCGCCTCGAAGAGGCAGGTCCCGGGGTAGAGCAGTGCGGTGCTCTCGGTCGGCATGTTCGGACTGGGCATCACCCAGGTCAGGCCGGTGTCGGCGAAGGTCTGCCGGCGGTCCCACCCGTCGAGCTCGACGACCGTCAACTCGGACAGCCGGGAGCCCACCTCGGCCGCGAGGAACTCGCCGTCGAAGAACCGGGCGAGCTCGCCGACGGTCATCCCGTGCTGCTGGAGGATCTCCTTCTTGCCGACCCCGGAAGTGAACCCCGGCTGCAGCATCGGTCCCCGGGCCGAGCCGCCGACCGGGTTCGGACGGTCGAGCACGACGAACCGGGCCCCGGTCTCGGCGGCAGCCTTCATCGCCTCGTACATCGTCCAGATGTAGGTGTAGAACCGGGCGCCGACGTCCTGGATGTCGAAGACGACCGTCTCGACCCCGGCCTGGCGGTAGATCGCGGCGAGCTTGGTGGAGCTCGCTCCGTACGCGTCGTAGACCATGACCCCGGTGCGGGGGTCGACGTGGTTGCCCTCGGAGTCGCCGGCCTGGGCGGTGCCGCGGAAGCCGTGCTCGGGCCCGAACACCCCGACGACGTTCACCTCTCCCGAGGCCACCATCGCGTCGACGACATGGCTGAGGTCGTCGAGGATTCCGGTCGGGTTGGTCACCACGCCGACCCGCTGGCCACGCAGCTCCTTCCAGCGACCGTCCCTCAGTCGCTGCGCTCCGGTACCGACGCGTCCGTCCCGGTGCTCGCGCCGGCCGACCCCGCCCGGGTGGGCCGCGGCGGCCGAGGCCGCCAAAGGGAGGGCGGCGGCGCTGGCGGCCGCTGCGCCGAGGAGCTGTCTGCGGTTGAGCGAGGTCATCGGTGGTCCTCCGGTCGATGGGGCAGCCGTACCGTCGCGCTGACGGGGCGGTGGTCGCTGGCCAGGCGGGCCAGGTCGTCGTCGGGAACAGCCGCTGCGAGCACCCGGATGGTGCTGCTGACGGTGACGTAGTCGATCCGCTTGACCGGCGTACCCGCCGGATAGGTCGAGCCCGGACCGGTCGCCGCGGCGCGGACCCACGCGTCACCCACGCTCTCCCAGAGCGGCGCGAGCTCGGGTGCCGTCGGCTCGGCGTTGAAGTCGCCGAGCAGCAGCTGGGCGGCTCCATGCGGATCCTGGGCCAGCAGCCGGCGGGTGTCGGCCACCTGCAGCTCACGCACCCGGGGGTCGGCTCGGTAGTCCAGGTGGGTGACGTAGACGTGCAGCGGCCTCCCGCTCACCCGGACCACGGCCTCGAGGAACCCCGGCGCCGGCGCGGGCTGCGCATCCGGGACCTGGGTCGAGAGCCGGGTGATGTCGTGGTTCTCGCTGGAGATGATGGGGTGGCGGGACAGCAACGCCACCCCGTACTGGCGCCGAGGCTGTCCCGGCGCCGAGGGCTCCAGGTCGTAGATCGGGGCGAAGGCGGTCTGCATGTGCAGTCGCTGGCCCAGCTCCTGCAGCGTGTCCTGCCACTGGGAGCGCGCGCCCCAGTGCACGTCCACCTCCTGCAGGCCCACCACGTCCGCATCCAGGCTGGCGATCTGTGTCGCCAGCCGGTCGAGGTCGAAGACGTTGTCCTGGCCGGCCCCGGCGTGGATGTTGTAGCTGGCCACGGTGATCCGGTCCGCGGACCCGTGGTGCCGGCCGGGGAGGGGGTCGTCACCGGACCCCGGTCCGGCGGCGCGTGACATCGAGGCGGTGCCCAGCACCGTCACCGCCGCGACGAGGGCCGAGCTGAGGACCAGCGCGGCGCGCCGTCGCCTCCGGGCTGCGTCGGGAGGTCCGGCGCTCACCAGGTGAGCCCGTGACCGAACGGGTACAGCACCGTCGAGGGGTCCCCGGCGACCGGGACGTCCACCGGCAGGGTGCCCGCGGGCGACACCTCACCGGTGATCACCCGCACGGCGGCCTCGATGGCGACGGGGTTGTACGAGTACGTCGCGAGGTACGTCTGGACTCCCGGCAGGTACGCGATGTCGTACGGGTCGCGGACTGCCACCACGACGACCTGCGTGCCGGTCGCCAGCAGCTCCTTGACGAGCTTCTGCTGACCCCCGCGGCGGTCGGTCACCGCCGTGTCCCAGGCCTTCATCGTGGTGACGACCACGACATCCTGCCCCTGCGCTGAGGCGACCGCGTCGGCGATGGTCGCGTCCGTCGGTGAGCTGCCGGTGTCTCGCCGGGTGACCGCGGCGCCCCGGTCGGTCAGCGCATTCGCCAAGGTCGTCGTGGTGGTGACGCCGTACCCGGTCACCAGGACCTTCGCGCCGCCGACCGCCATCGGCAGGGTGGCCGCGTCGTTCCTCACGACGGTGCCGGTGCGGTTGGCGATCGCGTCGGCGGCCGCCAGGTGCTCGGGCGTGCCGACGACGTGAGGGATCCGGGCCGGGTCGGTCAGCGGGTGCTTGAGGATGCCCTGCTCGTGCTTGAGGTGGAGGATCCGCCTGACGCTCTCGTCCAGGCGGTCCGGGCTGATCCGGCCGCTCCGGCTGGCCTGGAGGACGGCGGAGTAGGCGACGTCCAGGTTCGGGGCCATGAGCAGCAGGTCCGCGCCCGCCAGGACTGCCCGCACCGCGACCTCCCCGTCGCCGTACTTCTCCCGCACCCCCTGCATGGCCAGCGAGTCGGTGACGATGACGCCCTTGTAGCCCAGCTCACCGCGCAGGACCCCGGTGAGGATCGGCTCGCTCAGGGTGGCCGGGTCGCCCGAGGGGTCGAGGGCCGGCACGACGAGGTGGCCGGTCATGATCATCGAGGCACCGGCCTTGATCGCCGCCTCGAACGGAGGCGCGTCGACCTGCGCCCACTCCTGCTTCGAATGGGTGATCACCGGGATCCCGGTGTGGCTGTCGGTGGCCGTGTCGCCGTGGCCCGGGAAGTGCTTCGGGGTGGCGATCACCCCGCCGTCCTTCTGGTACCCGCGGACCTGGGCGGCGACCAGCGAGGAGACCAGCGTGGGGTCCGACCCGAAGGACCGGGTCCCGATCACCGGGTTGAGCGGGTTGACGTTGACGTCGGCGTCCGGCGCGAAGTTGGTGTTGATCCCCACGGCCTTGAGCTCCTGGCCGGTGATCGCGGCGGCGGTGCGGGCGTCGTCGGTGCTGCGGCCGGCTCCGAGAGCCATCGAGCCCGGGAACTGGGTGGCGGGGGGACCGAAACGGGTCACGACTCCCTGCTCCTGGTCCGTCGCGATGAGCAGCGGGACGCGTGCCCCCGACTCGAGTGCCGCCTGCTGGAGGCCGTTGGACAGGCCGACGATCTGCTCCGGGTTGCGGACACTGTCGGTCCAGGCGAAGTAGATGACACCGCCGAGGTGGTACTTGGCCACGACCTCGGCGGGGGACTGGACGCCGTACAGCGGAACGTTGCGCGGGTCGGGGGTGGTGGCGTCGGAGCCGTAGACGTACTGCATGAACAGCTGGCCGACCTTCTCCTCCAGCGACATGGACTTCAGGTCACCCGGCTTGACCTCCTTCCCGGAGCCCGGCGACTCCGCCCACGCCGCCAAGGGGGCTGACCCAGCGACCGTCAGCGACACGGCGGCAGTGGCCGCCGCAGCGGCGGCGAGTAGGCGTCGGCGGGAGATCGGTGTCCGTGGCATGACGCCTCCAGGTGAATGATTGTCCCCAACGTGTGCTGTCCAGTCATTCAGTCACGCATGCCGGCTCCGGGCAACCGGAGGACACATCGTGGAAACGCCGGGCCGCGAGACGGTCGGGACCCAGCCTCCTGGGACGCGTCGTCGTGGGACGCTGGACCCATGCCCGAACGCACTGCCGCCGATCGTCGCGCCGAGGCGCTGCTGCGACGGGTCCGCGAGTCGGTTGTCGGCGAGGACCACGTGATGCAGACCCCCTACGGGCCGCGCCGCGTCACCTACGCCGACTACACCGCCTCCGGGCGCGCGCTGACCTTCATCGAGGACTTCATCCGGGACGAGGTGCTCCCGGCCTACGCCAACACGCACACCGAGTCCAGCGGCACCGGCCTGCAGACCACCCGGCTGCGCGAGGACGCGCGGGGGATCATCCACGAGGCGGTCCACGGCGACGACGACACGGTGGTCGTCTTCGCCGGATCGGGGTGCACCGGCGCCATCGACAAGCTGGTCGGTGTCCTCGGCCTGCGCATCCCGTCGGCCCTCGAGGACCGCTGGCAGCTCTCCCAGCACATCCCCGCAGACCAGCGCCCCGTCGTGTTCATCGGCCCCTACGAGCACCACAGCAACGAGATCCCGTGGCGCGAGAGCATCGCCGACGTCGTGACGATCCGCGAGGACGACGACGGCCTCATCGACCAGGCCGACCTGTCCGCCCGCCTGGAGGAGCATGCCGCCCGGCCTCTGCTGATCGGCTCGTTCAGCGCCGCCTCGAACGTCACCGGCATCGTCTCGGACACCCGCGGCATCTCGGCGCTGTTGCACCGGCACGGGGCGCTCGCGTTCTGGGACTTCGCGGCCGCCGCACCGTACGTCGACATCGAGATGTCGGCGCCCGACGGCGGCGACCCGCTCTCGTACAAGGACGCGATCTTCCTCTCTCCCCACAAGTTCATCGGTGGACCGTCGACCCCAGGAGTCCTCGTGGCCCGTCGCGAGCTCTTCGCCAACCGTGTCCCCGTCACGCCCGGCGGGGGCACGGTCGCGTACGTCAACACCGAGGACCACGCCTACCTCGCCGACCCCGCGCACCGCGAGGAGGGGGGGACGCCGGCGATCATCGAGTCGGTCCGGGCCGGGTTGGTCTTCCAGCTCAAGGAGGCCGTCGGCACCGCGACGATCCGGGCGGCCGAGGAGCGCCTCCTCCATCGGGCGGTCACGGCCTGGAGCGACGAGCCGGCCCTGGAGATCCTCGGCAACCTCGAGGCTCCCCGGCTGTCCATCGTCTCGTTCGTCGTCAGGTCTCCCTCGGGAAGCCACCTGCACCACAACTACGTCGTCGCCCTGCTCAACGACCTCTTCGGCATCCAGTCCCGCGGCGGCTGCTCCTGCGCCGGGCCCTACGGGCACCGGCTCCTCGGCATCGACCTCGAGCGTAGCCACGCGTTCGAGCGGGAGATCGCGGGCGGCTGCGAGGGGATCAAGCCGGGCTGGGTCCGGGTGAACTTCAACTACTTCCTCTCCGACGCCGTCGCCGACTACGTGATCGAGGCGGTGCGGATGGTCGCCCGCGACGGATGGCGCCTGCTCGGCGACTACACGTTCGAGACGGCGACCGGCCTGTGGCGGCACCGGCGCGGGGTGGTCGAGCCGCCGGTGCGGCTCGGTGACATCCGGTACGGCGACGACGGCACGGTGACGCTGCCTGTGTCGGACGCCCGGGGCGGCGAGGTGATGCTCGCCGAGCACCTGCGGGAGGCCGCGGAGGTCCTCGCGGCCGCCACGCCGCCCGACCTCGCGGAGCACGACGTCCACGTCTCGGTGGACTTCGAGCACCTCCGCTGGTTCGACCTGCCCTCCGGCGGCGTGCTCCGGGGCTGACGCCGGGCAGCCCGGCAGGGAGCGAGCCGTCGCCGGCAGCGACGTGGATCCGTGGACAACGGCCGGACGGCCCGGGACGATCGGAGCAGGGACCTCGTCCAGGTGGCCCAGCACGCCGACGACCTCGACCGCGCTGCCGAGTTCTACACGCTGCTGACCGGGACGGGGCCGGTGGGCCGGTTCGACCCGCCCGGTCTGCTCTTCTTCGACCTCGGCGGGGTGCGCCTGCTCCTGGAGCGGGCGGCGACCCCGGCGACCCTCTACCTCGGCGTGGCGTCGGTGCGCCAGCGCGTGGAGGAGCTGCGTGCCCTCGGCGTGCCCGTCGCCGGCGAGCCGCAGGAGATCTTCATCCACCCCGACGACCGTCTGGGCCCGGCCGGGACGGTGGAGTGGCAGGCGTTCATCCGCGACTCCGAGGGCAACCTCGTCGGCCTGGTCAGCCAGGAGGAAGCGGACCCGGCGTGAGTCCGGTGGGTCCAGCTCACTCCACCGTCGTGACCGCGAAGGTGTCGCACTGGTTGATGTCCCCGGTGGTGTAGCCGGCGGTGAACCACCTTTGTCGGGCGGCGCTCGAGCCGTGGGTCCACGACTCCTGGGTGACGCGGCCCTGGGTGGCCTTCTGGACCCGGTCGTCGCCGACGGCGGCCGCGGCAGACAGGGCGGAGGCGATGTCCTGATCGGTGATCGCCTTGAGGTAGGGAGTGCCGTTGGCGTCCTTGGTCTCGGTCGCGTTCTTGACCCACGTCCCCGCGAAGCAGTCGGCCATCAGCTCCAGGCGCACCGAGCCGGACTCCGGACCCCGGGGGTCGTTCTGGCCCCGGCCGAGGAGTCCGAGCAGGTCCTGGACGTGGTGGCCGTACTCGTGCGCGATGACGTACTCCTTGGCGAGCTGTCCACCGTTCGCGCCGAACTTGGTCTGGAGCTCCTGGAAGAAGCTCGCGTCGATGTAGACCAGCGAGTCCAGCGGGCAGTAGAACGGCCCCACCTGGTTGGAGGCCGTCCCGCACGCGGAGGCGGTCTGGCCGGAGTACAGGACGGTGTTCGCCGGGACGTACCGCTTGCCGTACCGCGGCAGGGCCTTGGACCAGTAGGCCTGCACGCTGTTCACCGTGGCGATGACCAGGCAGCTGTCGCTGCGGTTCGCGTCGGCCCCGGTCCGGCACTGCGCGAAGGCCGCATCGGACTGCGCCCCCCCGGCGCTGACCTGTCCGGGGACCAGCGACCCGTTCTGTCCTTGCGGGGCCGGCCCGGTCCCGGTCTGGCCGCCGTCGAGCACCCCACCGCCGAACACGATGACCAGGACGAGCAGGATCAGTCCACCGATGCCGCCGCCCACCTGGATCCCACCGGGGAAGCCACCCCCCCCGCCGCCCCGGCCGAACCCACCGCTGCCGCCCGAGGAGACCTGGGAGGTGTCGAGCTGCGCGCCGTCGTTGAAGCTCACCGGGATCCTCCTGGGTCGGAAGACGAGATGACCACCGTATCTGCGTGCAGGGTGGTGTGCCGCACGCGGACCTCGACCTCGTCGCCGATCCGGGGTGGGACGGCATTCTCGGCGAGGCTGATCAGGCTGACCTGCATGTGTGGGGGCTCGACGAACCAGGTGCCGCGCCCGGACACGGTGAACGGCGAGCGGACTCGTCCGGCGGCCTCGAGGACTCCCTCGGCGACCGCGATGGCACGTTGCCGGACGGTCACCGCGGCCGTGGGCGCCTCCATCGCGACGCCGTGAGCGGTGCCGCCGCTGACCACCAGCAGGTAGCCGTCCTTGAGCCTCCGTTGACGGTAGCCCGCGTGCTCGCCGGTCCGGACCGCCCGCACATCGAGCACCTGTGCCCGGACGTCCAGCGCATCAGGTTCCCCGAGCCACAGCCGGGTCCCGACCCTCGGCCGGATGAGCAGGCTCGGGTGTCGTTCGCCGGCCGCGGCGAGCTCGGTCCGGGACAGGTGCGAGACGAACCAGGTGCTCACCTCGGCCACCGACAACCACCTGCTGAGCTCCTCGAGGTGCCCGGACTGCGCGAGCGGGAAGTGCAGCGTGGCTCCGACGATGTCCGCACCCTGGCGGTTCCGGGCGCAGGCCTGCAGGTCGGGCAGGGACATCCCGTGCCGGTTCATCGAGGTCAGCCCCTCGAGGACCACCCGGGGTCGCTCCAGGCGAGCCGTGAGGTCGGTCAGGTCGCTGCTCGAGGCGATGGTGTGGACCAGCGCCGGCGCGTCCAGGTGCGCCAGGCTCGCGTGCAGCACCTCGCGGTAGGGCTCCATGACCAGGACGTCACCGGGAAAGCCCTGCGTGGCCAGGAGCGCCTCGCGGTAGGTCCCCACAGCGATCATGTCGACGCCGTGCGCACCGTTCAGCCGGACGCACTCGGCGAGCAGCAGGTCGAGGCCGAAGCCGTACCCGTTCCCCTTGACCACCGGGACCAGGGCGGGGTTCTCGGCGAGGGCACGGGCCTGGTGCTCGCGCCACCGTGGACCGTCGACGTGCAGGACCAGCGCCATGGTTCAGCCCCGACGCTTCATGTACAGGTTGAAGGCCTTGTAGAGCACCCGGTTGAGTGGCAGGTCCCACTCGCCGACGTACTCGACGGCCTCGCCGCCGGTGGCCACCTTGAACCGGATCAGCCCGATGTGCGGGTCGTCGGCGGCGAGGGTTTCGGTGATCCCCCGCAGGTCGTAGACACCGGCGCCGGCCTCCAGCGCGTCCCGCATCATCTGCCACTGGATGGCGGTCGAGCCCTGGACCTCGCGCTTGTGCGCGGTGGAGGCTCCGTACGAGTACCAGGTGTGCTCGCCGACCCGGACCCAGGTGGTCGCCGCGACGAGATCGCCCTCGTGCCGGGCGAGGTACAACCGGATCCGGTCCGGGTCCTCGGCCAGCATGTGCTCGAACATCCGCTCGAAGTACGCCAGCGGGCGGGGGATGAAGTCGTCGCGCTCGGCGGTCTCGGCGTACACGGTGTGGAAGAGCGGCAGGTCGTCGATGCTCCCGCGGGTGACCTCGACGCCCAGCTTGGCCGCCTTCTTGATGTTCCGACGCCACAGCTGGTTCATTCCCTTGAGCAGGTCCTCCTCCTGCTTGCCGGCGAGCGGGACCTGGAAGACGAACTGGGGCTGCCCCGCCGAGAAGCCGTCCTCGGCCGCGAGGTGGGTGAACCCGAGCCGTTCGAGGTTGGCCCGCAGCGCCACGCCGGTGTCGTCGGTCACATCGGGCTCGACGTGGGTCAGGGACGTCACGGCGTCGTCGGCGATCGCCGCCTTGATCGTCGCGGCGTGCCAGCGGTGCACGATGGCGGGGGGACCGATCCGCAGGGCGAAGGCGCCCTGGGCGCGGACGTGGTCGCGCAGGGAGCGCAGCACCTCGAGCAGGTGCGGCCCGGCCCAGTCGGTGACCGGCCCCTCGGGCAGGTAGGCGAGGTACCGCTTGACGCGGGGGAGCTGCCGATACAGGACCAGGCCGGTCGCGATCAGCTCGTCGCCGGCGAACCAGCCGAGCGACTCGCTCCGCCAGTCGTTCTTCAGCTGTCCCCAGGCAGGGGTCTGCAGGAAGCTGCCGGACCTCTGCGTGACGAAGGAGAGGTGCTCCTCGGCGGAGATCGGACGCATGGTCACCCGGCTGCTGCTCACGCTGAGCGAGGCTACCGGAGTGCCGGGGGCTCTCCCACGCGCCCGGGAGAACACCGTGCTGGCCGCGCGAGTTCGGATCATCGGCTGACAAGTGGCAAAATGGGGGCTGACCAGAAGCCGTGACGATGTGCGGCAGACAACGAAAAGGGTATTGCCGTGATCACCGCCACCGGGATCGAGCTTCGTGCTGGATCCCGACTTCTGCTGGAGCAGGCCACCTTCCGGATCGCCGAGGGCGACCGGGTCGGACTGGTCGGTCGCAACGGTGCCGGCAAGACGACTCTGACCAAGGTCCTGGCCGGCGAGGCGCAGGCCGCCGGCGGTCAGGTGACCTCGTCCGGCCAGGTCGGTTACCTGCCCCAGGACCCGCGCACCGGCGACCTCGAGGTCCTGGCCCGCGACCGGATCCTCTCGGCGCGCGGTCTGGACACGATCATCCGCAACCTGCGCGAGACCGAGAAGCTGATGGCGTCCGAGGACGAGGTGGTGCACGAGAAGGCGATGCGCCGCTATACCCGGCTCGACGACGAGTTCACCGCCCAGGGCGGGTATGCCGCGGAGTCCGAGGCCGCGGCGATCGCGTCCGCGCTGTCGCTGCAGGAACGCATCCTCGGCCAGCCGTTGCGCACCCTGTCCGGCGGCCAGCGACGACGGGTGGAGCTCTCCCGGATCCTCTTCTCCGGCGCCCAGACCCTGTTGCTCGACGAGCCGACGAACCACCTCGACGCCGACTCGATCATCTGGCTACGGGACTACCTCAAGTCCTACAAGGGTGGGCTGGTGATCATCAGCCACGACGTGGAGATGCTCGACACGGTGGTCAACCGGGTCTTCCACCTCGACGCCAACCGGGCCGAGATGGACATCTACAACATCGGCTGGAAGCCGTACCTGCTCCAGCGCGAGACCGACGAGCGGCGACGCAAGCGCGAGCGCCAGAACGCGGAGAAGAAGGCCGGCGTCCTCATGGCCCAGGCCGACAAGATGCGGGCCAAGGCGACCAAGGCGGTGGCGGCCCAGAACATGGCCCGCCGCGCCGAGCGGCTGCTGGCCGGCATCGAGGGCGAGCGGACCCAGGACAAGGTGGCCAAGCTGCGCTTCCCGGAGCCGGCCCCGTGCGGCAAGACACCGTTGCGGGCCAGTGGGCTGTCCCGGTCCTACGGGTCGCTGGAGGTCTTCACCGACGTCGACCTGGCCATCGACCGCGGTTCGCGGGTGGTCGTCCTCGGCCTCAACGGCGCCGGGAAGACGACCCTGCTGCGCATCCTGGCCGGCGCAGACACCGCTGACACCGGCGAGGTCGAGCCGGGCCACGGCCTCAAGCTCGGCTACTACGCCCAGGAGCACGAGAACCTCGACATCGAGCGCACCGTCCTGCAGAACATGAAGAGCGCCGCGCCCCAGCTGGGCGAGACGGACGTGCGCAAGACCCTCGGGTCGTTCCTGTTCTCCGGAGACGACGTCGACAAGCCGGCCCGGGTCCTGTCCGGTGGGGAGAAGACGCGGCTGTCGCTGGCGATGCTCGTCGTCTCGGCCGCGAACGTCCTGCTGCTGGACGAGCCGACGAACAACCTCGACCCCGCCTCGCGGGCGGAGATCCTCGGGGCACTGAAGACCTACAAGGGTGCGGTCGTGCTGGTGACCCACGACGAAGGCGCGGTGGCGGCCCTGGAGCCGGAGCGGATCCTGCTGCTGCCGGACGGCGTCGAGGACCTCTGGGGACCGGACTACATGGACCTCATCTCGCTGGCCTGACGCCGGACTCGACGAGGACGAGCGGCGCGGCACCGGGGAGGGTCATCGGGACCCGTGCTCGGCCTGGCGACCCTGTTCCTGGAGGCGCTCGCGGCTGCGGGCGAGCCGCGTCACCGTCACCAGCAGGATGCCGCCGACCATGTTGCCGAGGACCACCCACCAGACGAACCCGAGCCAGTCGAGATAGCCGACCGTGGCGGAGCCGGACAGGATCGCGCCGAACATCACCAGCGAGTCCAGGACGCTGTGCAGCACCCCGGTCCCGGCGATGACGAAGGCGATGGCGACGGTCGCGATGGACTTGGCGACGTCGTCGTCGGTGCCGTTGTGCATCCGGGTCAGCAGCGTCATCGCGGCCCCGGCCAGGACGGCCAGAGCGAGCGACCGCCAGCCCAGCCCGACCTCGGCGTAGGTCTTGCCCTTCTCCAGCATCAGCTCGTGCAGCTCGGGAAAGCCGACGACGATCAGGCCGATCGAGACCCACCCGCCGACCATGTTGCCGATGAAGGTGCCGGCCCAGAGCTTGAGCAGCTGGGTCACCGTCCCCTCCTTCGCCGCGACCGTGGTCACCGGGACGAGGAAGCCCTCGGTGAACAGCTCGCTGTGCCCGAGCAGCAGGGCGAGCAGCCCGATGGAGAAGGCCAGTGCGCCCAGGAGCATGCTGCCGGTCTGGTGCTCGACGACGAACATGGCGAGAATCCCCAGGCCGAGCTCGCCGCCGCCCACCGCCCCGGTGAGGACCTGCATCGGGAACGAGCGGTGCAGCCGGGGCTTGCCCAGCTCGACGATGCGGTCGACGGCCTCGTCGAGCTCGTCCTCGTTGACGTCGTGTTCGGTCATCTCGCGATCCTGCCCGATTCGAGGCCCGTCGCGCATGGGATGGTGGCTGCACGAGTGGGGCTGAGCGTGAGGAGCGGGAGGACCAGTGCCCGGGGACCAGCAGTGAGAGCCGTCAGCTACCCCGCCTACGGGGCGGTCCCGGTCGTCGTCGAGATGCCCGAGCCGGTCTGCCCGCCAGGTGGGGTGGTCGTCACGGTCGGTGCCACCGGGGTGTGCCGCTCGGACTGGCACGCGTGGCAGGGCCATGACCCGGTGCCGCTGCCGCACGTCCCCGGGCACGAGCTGGCCGGGACCGTCGCGCAGGTCGGCTCCGGCGTGCGGCGCTGGCAGGTGGGGGAGCGGGTCACCGTGCCGTTCGTCTGCGGGTGCGGGGAGTGCGTCTGGTGCCGCTCCGGCGCGGCACAGGTCTGCCCCGACCAGACCCAGCCGGGCTTCACCGGACCGGGGTCCTTCGCGGAGCGGGTGGCCATCCACGCGGCGGACACCAACCTCGTGGCGCTGCCGGACTCGGTGGACTTCGTCACCGCCGCGTCGCTGGGGTGCCGCTTCGCAACGGCATACCGGGCGGTGACCGCGCACGGCCGCCTCCGCCGGGGCGAGTGGCTCGCGGTGCACGGCTGCGGCGGGGTCGGCCTGTCCGCCCTGATGGTCGCGGTCGCCCTCGGTGCCCGCGTGGTCGCCGTCGACGTGTCGCCCGTCGCGCTGGCCCGGGCGTCCGAGCTCGGCGCCGAGGCGGTGGTGGAGGCAGGCGGCGGTGACCCGGCACTCGCGGTGCGCGAGGTCACCGCCGGCGGGGCGTCGGTCTCGTTGGACGCCCTGGGGTCGGCCGCGACGGCGGCCGCGTCGGTGCGGTCGCTGCGCCGTCGCGGTCGGCACGTCCAGGTGGGGCTGCTGCTCGGCGTCGACGCGCAGGCAGCGCTGCCCATGGGCCTGGTCCTCGCTCACGAGCTGGAGATCTACGGCTCGCACGGGATGGCCGCCCGTGACTACCCCCCGATGCTGGAGCTCATCGCCGCCGGCGCCCTGCGCCCGGACCGGCTGGTCGGCCGGGTCGTGGGGCTGGACGAGGCGCCGGCTGCGCTGGTCGCGCTCGGCAGCCCACCAGTGACCGCGGGGATGACCGTCGTCGTCCCCTGAGACCCGGCGTCCTGCGGAACCGGGTCAGGCACCAGACCGGTAGCCTCCGGGGATGAGCGACGTCAGCATCCACCCCTGGCTCCGGGTCACGGTGGACGGCCCGGTCCAGACCGTCACCCTGGCCAACCCCGTGCAGCGCAACGCCCAGACGCCGTCGCTCTGGGAGGCGCTGGCCACGGCGGCCCGGCAGACCCCGGACGAGGTGCGGGTCGTCGTACTCCAGGCCGAGGGGCAGTCCTTCTCGGCCGGCCTGCACCGCGGCATGCTCGCCCCGGGAGGTATGCCGGGGGAGCCGGACCTGATGGCTCTCGCCGCCGGTTCCGGGGTCGGCCTCGACGAGGCCATCGCGCAGTTCCAGCGCGGATTCACCGGCTGGGCCGAGTCCGCAGCCGTGGTCGTCGCCGCCGTCCAGGGGCACGCCGTCGGCGCCGGGTTCCAGCTGGCGCTGGCCGCGGACCTGAGAGTGCTGGCCGACGATGCGCAGCTGGCGATGCGCGAGCCGAGCCTGGGACTGGTGCCGGATCTGGGCGGCACCTCACCCCTGGTGCGGCTGGTGGGCTACTCGCGAGCGCTCGAGATCTGTGCGACCGGCCGGTTCGTCGGGGCGCAGGAGGCGGTCTCGATCGGGCTCGCCACCGCTGCCGTCCCGGCGGGCGAGCTGGCGGCAGCGACGGCCGATCTCGTGCAGGCGCTGCTGGCCACCCCGGACCGCGCCCTGCGGGAGCTGAAACCGCTGCTGCGGGCCGCCATCACCAACCCGCCCCAGGAGCAGCTCATCGTCGAGCGCCAGACCCAGGCCAGGCTGCTCCAGGCGCTGGCCGCCGGCGGCGCCGCGGTCGCCGGCTAGGGCGGGACTGTCCGGCGCGGCTGGTGGAATAGGGCGCACCCGGCTGGGCGTTGATGCGCGCATGAGGAGGTGTCCGTGAGCAACCACCAGTGGATGATGGTCCGGTCCCTCACCAAGGACTCCTCCGTCAAGGACATGAAGCTCAAGCCCGAGACCCGCCGCAGGGTGTTCGGGTACGCCCGGCCCTACACCAGGCCGATCCTGTTCTTCCTCGCGGTCGTGGTCATCGACTCCTTCGTCATGGTCGCGGTGCCCCTGCTGCTGAAGAACCTCGTCGACGAGGGCGTCACCCCGCAGGACTCGGCCGTCGTGATCCGGCTCTCCCTCCTCGTGGCGGCGCTGGCCGTCGTGGACGCCGGGCTGACCCTGGTCCAGCGCTGGTACTCGGCCCGGATCGGTGAGGGCCTGATCTACGACCTGCGCGCGCAGGTCTTCTCGCACGTGCTGCGCCAGCCGATCGCGTTCTTCACCCGGGCCCAGACCGGGTCCCTGGTGAGCCGGCTCAACTCCGACGTGATCGGCGCTCAGCAGGCCTTCACGTCGGTGCTCTCGAGTGTGGTCAGCAACGCCGTGTCGCTGGTGCTCATCGTCGGCGCGATGGCGACCCTGTCCTGGCAGCTCACCCTGGGCGCGCTCGCGCTCGTGCCGTTCTTCCTCATCCCAGCCCGGCTGATGGGGCGCCGGCTGGCGGGCCTGTCGGCGATGCAGATGAACCTCAACGCGGATATGGGCAGTCGGATGACGGAGCGGTTCAACGTCGCGGGCGCGTTGCTGGTCAAGCTCTTCGGCAGCCCGCCGCGCGAGGACGCCGAGTATGCCGAGCGTGCCGCGAAGGTGCGCGACAGCGGCGTCCGGATCGCGATGAACCGGACGGTGTTCATGGTCGCCCTGGGGCTGGTCGCGGCGTTGGCCACGGCGATGGTCTACGGCTTCGGCGGCGTGATGGCGGTCAACGGGACCCTGACCATCGGTACCCTCCTGGCGCTCGCGGCCCTGCTGGCCCGCCTCTACGCACCCCTGACTGCCCTGTCCAACGTGCGGGTGGACATCATGACCGCGCTGGTCTCCTTCGAGCGGGTCTTCGAGGTCCTCGACCTCAAGCCCCTGATCGAGGAGCAGCCCGGGGCGGGCGAGCTGCCGAGTGGCCCGCTGGGAGTCGAGCTCGCCGCGGTGGGCTTTCGCTACCCGTCCGCGGACGAGGTGTCGCTGGCCTCGCTGGAGTCGACCGCCACCGGTGACCGCAATGCGGGCGAGCCCGTCCTGCACGACGTCTCCTTCGTCGTCGAGCCGGGCCAGCTGGTCGCCCTCGTCGGTCCCAGTGGCGCCGGCAAGACGACGATCACCTCGCTGGTGGCCCGGCTCTACGACCCCACCACCGGCGTGGTGCGGGTCGGCGGCATGGACCTGACGAGGGCGTCGCTGGCCTCGATCCACGACTCGATCGGGGTGGTCACCCAGGAGGCGCACCTCTTCCACGACACGATCCGGGCCAACCTCGCGTACGCCAGACCTGACGCGAGCGAGGAGCAGATGCTCGAGGCGCTGCGTGCGGCGCAGATCATCCGGCTGGTCGACCAGCTCCCCGAGGGCCTGGACACCGTCGTCGGCGACCGCGGCCACCGGCTCTCCGGCGGTGAGAAGCAGCGGCTCGCCATCGCCCGGCTGCTGCTGAAGGGCCCGCGCGTCGTCGTCCTCGACGAGGCGACGGCGCACCTGGACTCCGAGTCCGAGGCGGCCGTGCAGCGCGCCCTCGATGCGGCGTTGGCCGGGCGGACGTCGATCGTCATCGCGCACCGCCTGTCGACCGTGCGCGGCGCGGACCAGATCCTCGTCGTCGACAACGGCCGGGTCGTCGAGCAGGGCCGGCACGTCGAGCTCCTCGCCAGGTCGGGGCTGTACGCCGACCTCTACCGGACCCAGTTCGCGGATGAGCAGGAGCGCGCGCCGGTCACGACCTGAGTGCCCGCCACGCCGGTCGGAGCGCCGGCGCGCCGGTGCGGCTCAGCCGTCCTCCTCGTCCCAGATCCGCACCTTCTTCGCTCGGGCGCCAACCGGCCGGCCCGGGGTCGCCGGGTCGCCGACCTGGTCCGGCGTGCCGAGCTGGCGGGCCACCCGGAGCCGATGACCGAGCAGGAAGAACCCGAACAGCGAGGTCAGCCACCACTGCACGGCGTACGCCTGGTGCGGTCCCAGGCCGGTGTCCGGCTGCTCGAGGGGGGCCGGGCGGGCGGGGGTACCGCCGGCCGAGGTCCGTTCCGACTCCAGGACCAGGTAGGTGTCGAAGACCGCGCCCCCGACCTGCTCCCGGGCGTTGCCGACATTG
The DNA here is from genome assembly GCA_963845815.1 of uncultured Actinomycetota bacterium. Lineage (GTDB taxonomy): Bacteria > Actinomycetota > Actinomycetes > Actinomycetales > Dermatophilaceae > Lapillicoccus. The sequence continues at coordinate 2,576,945 of CAWJTD010000001.1, read as the reverse complement.
ATGCTGGCCAGCTGCCCGGCCGGCAGGCTCTTGCCGAGATCCGGCTCGGCCCGCCGCAGCCAGCCCTGGACGGTCACCGTGCCGTCCGGCGTCGCGGGCACGGTCGGCTGCGCCGTCGCGGAGTCCGGGTTCCGGACCCAGCCGCGGTCCACCAGGAGCCGGCCGCCCTCGACGTCGAGCGGGACGACGACCTCGAGCCCGGGCGTGGAGTCGAGGGCCCGGTTACGCACCAGGAGCTGCTGAGCGGCATACCTTCCGGTGACGGTGACCCGGGTCCACTCGTCGTCCTCGGTGAGCGGGAGCCGGCCCACCATCGTGGCGAAGGGAACCGGCGCCGCCGTGTAGTGCGCGGTGATCGCCGCCGCCCGGACCTGCCGGTCCTCGTACCGGCCCCACTGCCAGCGACCGAGGAAGACGCACGCAGCCGCGAAGGCGACCGCCAGCAGCACGGCGAGCAACCATCGGACGGTGAATAGGGTGCGCACCACCCTCAGACGGTATCTGTCGGGTATCGCGCCTACAGTGGGAGGTATGACGACCCTGCCGACCCCGCGCCTGCGACCCGTCGGTCAGGCGTCACTGCCGGACCAGTTCGGCCGGGTGGCCCGGGACCTGCGGGTCTCGGTGACCGACCGCTGCAACCTGCGCTGCACCTACTGCATGCCCGCCGAGGGCCTGCCGTGGATGGCCAAGGACGAGATGCTCTCCGACGCCGAGATGCTCCGGGTGATCGGAGTCTTCGTCGGTCTCGGCGTGAAGCAGGTGCGGCTGACCGGCGGAGAGCCGCTGCTGCGCCGGTCCCTGGTCGACCTCGTGACCGGCATCGCCGCCCTGACGCCGCGACCGCAGATCGCGATGACCACGAACGGCGTCGGGCTGGAGCGGCTGGCGTCCAGCCTGGCCGGGGCGGGGCTGGACCGGGTCAACGTCAGCCTCGACACGATCGACGCGGAGACGTTCACCGAGCTGACCCGCCGTGACCGGCTCGCGGACGTCGAGAAGGGCATGGCCGCCGCGGCCGCCGCGGGACTGACCCCGGTCAAGGTCAACGCCGTCGCGATGCGCGGGATCAACGACGACGACGTCGCCGATGTCCTGGCCTGGTGCCTGGACCGCGGGTACGAGCTGCGGTTCATCGAGCAGATGCCGTTGGACGCCCAGCACGCCTGGGACCGGACCGAGATGATCAGTGCCGACGAGATCCGTGAGCGGCTCTCCGAGCGGTTCACCCTCACTCCGCTGCCCGACGGGACCCGCGGCAGCGCGCCGGCCGAGCGGTTCCTCGTCGACGGAGGACCGCAGACCGTGGGCATCATCGCCAGCGTGTCCGACCCCTTCTGTGCGGCGTGTGACCGCACCCGGCTCACCGCCGACGGCCAGGTGCGCAACTGCCTGTTCTCCAACCGGGAGACGGACCTGCGGGGGCCGATGCGCGACGGCGCCACCGATGAGGACCTGGCCGACCTGATCCGCGGCGAGATGTGGCGCAAGGCCAAGGGCCACGGCATCGGCGACCCGGACTTCCACCAGCCCGACCGGCCGATGTCCGCCATCGGCGGCTGAGCACCGCCGGCCGGTGCCGACGCCGGCGTCAGCCGTGCGCGTCGGTGAGCTCGGCGACGTCGATGGTGTCCCGAAGGAACCCGCGCACCGAGAGGAAGTCCCCGAGCGTGCCGACGTGGTCCGCGCAGGCCAGCCACACCTTGCGCCGCTCGCCGGTGTGCAGCTTCGGGTTGTTCCACAGCAGCGCCTGGCCCGCCTCCTGACGGCACCCCTTGGCGCTGCACCGCAGGGCCGCGTCGGGCGTGTCGAGACCGAAGAGGCTCATCCGGGGGCGGGGGGCTCGTCAGCCGGGGGGGCGATGCGGGGCTCGTCGATGACGCCGGTCAGTGCCGGCCGCTCCTCGGTGACCTGTCGGATCGGCGCGACCGCCTGACCCAGCCTCGGCCCGACCGCGTTGGCCAGGACGACCGCGACGTACGGCAGCACCACCGCCGCCGCGACCAGGCTCCAGCGCAGCCACCCGGACGCGACGATCGCCAGCACGAAGCAGACGGTGCGGATCCCCATCGCGAGCAGGTAGCGCCGCATCCTCGCGCCCTGGTCGTCGGCGTTCGACTGGGGTGCGCTGGTGACCGACTGGACCGGCGCCGACGCGTGGTCGGTGGTCCGTCCTCTGGCCACGATGTGCTTCACTCCACAAGGGTACGCCGGGTCCCCGGCAACGTACCCGTGGGTAGTCGGCTAGCGTCGCTCCCGCGGGAGACCAGCGGCACAGACCAGCGACCCAGGAGCGGAGCCACGATGACCGACCCGGAGAACCCACCCCGAAACGTCCTCGTGACCGGGGGAAACCGGGGGATCGGGTGGTCCATCGCCACCGCCTTCCAGGAGGCCGGCGACAAGGTCGTCATCACCCACCGCAGTGGCGAGCCGCCGCCGGGGCTGCGGGCGGTGCGGTGCGAGGTCACCGACAGCGCCTCCGTCAACACGGCGTTCGACGAGGCCGAGGAGCAGCTGGGCGGACCGATCGAGGTCCTCGTCGCGAACGCCGGGATCACCCGCGACACCCTGTTGATGCGGATGAGTGACGCCGACTTCGACGACGTGATCAACACCAACCTCGCCGGCGCCTTCCGCTGCGCGCGCCGGGCCAGCAAGGGGATGATCCGGTTGCGTCGTGGTCGGATCGTGCTGATCTCGAGTGTGGTCGGACTCTACGGCTCGCCGGGCCAGACGAACTACGCGGCGAGCAAAGCCGGGCTGGTCGGGTTGGCCCGCTCGATCTCGCGCGAGCTCGGCGGCCGGGGAATCACGGCCAACGTCGTCGCGCCGGGGTTCATCGACACGGACATGACCGGCGAGCTGCCGGAGGACCTCAAGAAGAGCTATCTGGCGTCGATCCCCTCGGGCCGCTTCGGCACCCCCGAGGAGGTCGCCCGGGTCGTCCGGTTCATCGCCGGCCCCGACGCGGCATACATCACTGGCGCCGTCATCCCCGTTGACGGCGGCCTGGGCATGGGCCACTGACGCGCAGGACGAAGAGAGGCAACACCGTGGGAATCCTCGAGGGCAAGCGACTGCTCATCACCGGCGTCCTGATGGACTCGTCCATCGCGTTCCACGTCGCCAAGCTGGCCCAGGAGGAGGGGGCGCAGGTGGTGCTCACCTCGTTCGGGCGGACGATGAAGATCACCCAGACCATCGCCAGGCGGCTGCCGACGACGCCGCCGGTCATCGAGCTCGACGTCACCGACCAGCAGCACCTGGACACCCTGGCGGAGCGCACTCGCGAGCACCTGGACGGTCTCGACGGCGTCCTGCACTCGATCGGGTTCGCACCGCAGGGAGCCTTCAACTTCCTCGAAGGCACCTGGGACGACGTCGCCACCGCGATGCACGCCTCGGCCTACTCGCTCAAGGCCCTGGCCGTCGCGGCGCTGCCCCTGATGGCCGACGGCGGCAGCGTCGTGGGCCTGACCTTCGACGCCAAGTACGCCTGGCCGGTCTACGACTGGATGGGCGTGGCCAAGGCGGCCTTCGAGTCGACCAGCCGCTACTGCGCCCGGGACCTCGGCCCGCGGGGCATTCGGGTCAACCTCGTCTCCGCCGGGCCGATCGGCACCACGGCGGCGAAGTCGATCCCCGGCTTCGAGACGCTCGCCGGCTCCTGGGACGAGCGGGCTCCGCTCGGGTGGGACCGCACCGACCCGGTGCCGTCCGCTCGGGCCTGTGTCGCCTTGCTCTCGGACTGGTTCCCCGCCACGACCGGCGAGATCGTCCACGTGGACGGCGGCGTGCACGCGATGGGGCAGTGACCCCACGGCGGGAGCGCTGCACGCCCCGATGAGTCCGCGCATTAGGCTCCCGCGCATGACTCCGAGCGCCGCAGACCCCGTGACCGAGCCGCCGGCCGACCCCGGGGTCGTCGTGGCCGAGGTCCGCGTCCTCGACGGACCGAACCTGTACTTCGCCCGGCCCGCAGTCAAGGTCAGCCTGGCGCTGCCGGGCTACCTGGCCCTCGACCGGCGCGAGGCGGCCGACCTGGCCCGCCGGCTCGGTCTGGGCTCGTCGCGACCGGGCTCTGCCGGCTCCGCCCAGCGCCAGCGGTTCGTGATGCGGCTCGCCGCCCACGTGATGCGCCGGATCGCCAGCGGGATCGGCGTCAACCGGCTCGGTGTCCGGACCCGGACCGGCAGCACGGTCGACGACCTGATCGTGGCCATCCCGTGGCGCCATCGCACCTGGGGGCGCGCCGCCGGGGAACAGCTCGGCCCGGTGCTCGCGGACCTCCTGGTGGCTGATCCGCAGGACATCGACGGGGCCATCGAGCGGGCCGCCGACCGGGTCCGGTCGGACGACCCCGGCCCGGGCTCGGCGGTCATCGTCCCCAAGATCCCGGTGGTGTCCATCACCGGCACGAACGGGAAGACCACCACCACGAGGATCGTGGCCCACATCGCGATGGCGGCCGGCCGCAAGACCGCCTGGAGCTCGACGTCGGGGGTGGTCGTGATGGGGCAGACGGTCCAGGCCGGCGACTACTCCGGTCCCGGCGGGGCGCGCGAGGTCCTGGCCACGCCCGGCCTCGAGGTGGCGGTGCTCGAGACGGCCCGCGGGGGACTGCTGCTCAAGGGAATGGGCGTTGCCGCCAACGACGTCAGCGTGGTCACCAACGTCACCGCCGACCACCTCGGCCTACAGGGGATCGACACCCTCGACCAGCTCGCCGAGGTGAAGGCCATCGTCACGACGATCACCCGCCCGGGCGGGTGGGTCGTCCTCAACGGGGACGATCCCCGGGTCTGGGCGATGCGGTACCGGATCAAGGCCAAGCCGTGGGCCTTCAGCCTCGACCCGGACTCTCCGGCGCTGCGCGAGGCGCAGGACTCGGGGGGACGGGGAATCACGGTGCTCGACGGCGACATCGTCGTGCTCACCGCGGGATCCGATCCGGACCGGCTGGTCAAGATCGTCGACGTGCCGGTGACCCTGTCGGGCCTGTCCCGACACAACATCGCCAACGCTCTGGCGGCCACCGCCGCGGCTCTCGGCCTGGGGTTGCCACGAGCGAGTGTCATCGACGGCCTGCGCACCTTCCAGCCCGACCCGGTGCTGAACGAGGGTCGGCTCAACACCTACTCGCTGCCGCTGGACGGCGGCGGCAGCGCCACGGTCATCCTCGACATGGCCCACAACGAGGCCGGGCTCGAGGCGTTGCTCGAGGTTGCCGTGGGTCTGAAGGCGCCGGGAGCCCGGGTCCACCTCGGGCTCGGCGCGACGGGTGACCGACCGGATGAGGCCATCGAGGGGCTCGGTGAGATCGCCGGGAAGGTCGCCGACCACATCGTCCTCGCGCACAAGCCGGGGTATCTGCGCGGTCGTACCATCGAGGAGCTGGACGAGCACCTGCGCGCCGGGCTCGCGCGGGTCGGCGTCGCGGAGGTGGAGTCGTTCGGGTCCGAGCTCGAGGGCATCGACGCAGTGGTCCGGCCGTTGGGCGACGGCGACGTCCTCGCGTTCATGACCCACGACCAGCGGCCTCAGGTGACAGCGCGGCTGGAGGAGCTCGGCGCGACAGTGGATGACGCCCGGGCGATCCGCCGCAAGGTCGTCGTCGCCCGCGGCGAGCACGAGGCCGAGGCGCAGATCGCCGAGCTGTGGGCGAACCCGGACGCTGCCGAACGGGTCGCCCTGGCCGAACGACTGAGCGAGGCGCACCCGCGCGACGCCCGGCTGTTGTTCGAGTGGGCGTGCGCACTGGCAGCGGCCGGACAGCCGGAGTCGGCAGTGGCGGGTTTCGAGCGCGCGCTGTCCGCGGGGTTGCGCGAACCGCACCGCCGCCGGGCACAGCTGCGGGCGGCGTCGGTCTTCCGGGACCTCGGGGACCCAGGGCGCGCGCTGGACCTGCTGGACGAGGTCGAGGCCAGCCAGCCGGGGAACGTCTCCGCGGTGGTCCTGCGCGCCCTGACCCAGCTGGACTCGGGCCAGGCCGCCGAGGCGGTGGCCGACCTGGTGGACGCGCTGCTGGACCACGCCGCGGACGACGACACGGCGGCATACCGGCAGGACCTGCACGCGCAGGCCCAGGCCGTCCGGACCGGCCGCGCGGGCTGACCGACGGCAGGCGGGCCTACGTAGCCGCTGGGGCCTCGTGGTGCTGGTCGGAGTCGGGTGCGTCCAGCGTCACCACTGGTGGTGGTGAGCTGATCGCCTCCTCCTGGGCTTCCTCGCCCTCTGCCTGGGCCGTCTGGGACAGCTCGTCCGGGTCGAGGTCCGGGTCGCCGGCGATCTCGCTCGCATGTGAGCCGGCCTGGGCATGCTTGGTGCGGTTCTCCAGCTCGGCCAGCACCTGGGCGTGCTTGTCGACGCACATCATCACCAGGTCGCCCGGGTTGGTGCGGGTCATCACGTGGTTGACCGCAGCGATCTCGTCGAGGACGACCTCGACCTGTCGGCAGCGGGCGCCGTCGGCCATGGCCTGGCGCACCCCCTCGGCCACGAGCTCGGCGGCCTCGCCCGGCTTGCGGCCGCGCAGCCGGTCGTCCTCACGGACCACGATGACGTCGAAGTGAGCCGCCGCCACGGTGCCGAGCTCACGGATGTCCTCGTCGCGACGGTCCCCGGTGGCGCCGATCATGCCGATCCGGGACATCTTGAGCTCCGAGCGGCCCTCGGTCTGCAGCACATAGTTGTCGACGAACTCGCCGATCGCCCGCATCCCGGCGGGGTTGTGGCAGTAGTCGATGAACACCTCGACGTTGTCGACGTTGACGAGGTTCATCCGGCCGGGGGAGAGGTAGTAGCTCGTGGTGAAGGTGCGCAGCCCCTGGCGGATGTCGTGCAGCGGGGCGCCGGCGGCGAACGCCGCTCCGGCCGCGGCCAGCGCGTTGGCGACGTTGAACCGGGCGGCCCCCCCGAACGTGGCGGGGAGCAGGTGGGTCCAGGCGAGCTGCATGCTGCGCCGCCCGTGCTTGATGACGATCATGTCACCGCGCTCGGTCTGCTCCAGCACGACGGCCCGACCACCGCGGCGACAGGCCCTCTCGATGAACTCGCGGCTGTCGCTGCCCGGGTACTCCAGCGAGAACCAGACGATCTCACCGGAGCACCTGCGGCGCATCTGGCGCACCAGCGGGTCGTCGGCGTTGAGGACCGCGAAGCCGTCCCGCGGGACCGCCTCCACGATGACGGCCTTGACGGCGGCGAGCTGCTCCAGGGTGTTGATCCCCCGCATGCCGAGGTGGTCCGGCGCGACGTTGGTCACGACGGCGACGTCGTTGCGGTCGTAGCCGAGGCCCTCCCGGATGATGCCGCCCCGGGCCACCTCCATGACCGCGAAGTCCACCCGCGGGTTCTGCAACACCATCCGGGCCGACTTGGGACCGGACGCGTCGGCCTTGATCACCAGCCGTTCGTCGATGACGATGCCGTCCGTGGAGGTCATGCCCACCTTGCGGCCGAGGCCCTTGAAGATGTGCGCGATCATCCGCGACGTCGTGGTCTTGCCGTTGGTCCCGGTCACCGCGACGATCGGCACCCGCGACGGCGTACCCGGTGGGAAGAGCAGATCGACCACCGGCTTGGCGATGAACTGTGGCACCCCGACCGTCGGGTGGGTGTGCATCCGGAAGCCCGGCGCGGCGTTGACCTCGCAGATCGCTCCACCGGTCTCGCGGACCGGCGAGGCGATGTCGGGGCAGATGAAGTCGATTCCGGCGACGTCGAGCCCGATCATCCGCGCCGCTTCCTCGGCGATCTCGACATTGTCCGGGTGGGCCTCGAAGGTGCGGTCCACGGAGATGCCTCCGGTGGACATGTTGCCGGTCAGCGCGAGCTTGACCATCTCGCCGGACGGTGGGACGTCATCCAGGCCCAGCCCCTGCCCGGCGACCACGGCTTCCGCCGTGGCGTCCACCTTGATCTTGGTCAGGACCTTCTCGTGCCCGACGCCCCGACGGGGGTCCGCGTTGGTGATCTCGACGAGCTCCCGCACCGTGTGCTCACCGTCGCCGATGACATGGGCCGGCACCCGCTCGGCGATGGCCTGCATCCGGCCACCGACGATGAGGCAGCGGTAGTCCCGGCCGGTGACGAAGGACTCGACGATGATCGTTCCGCGCCGGGACTCGCTGCGAGCGATCTCGAACGACTGCTCCACCTCGGAGGCGTTCTGCAGGTTGAGGCAGACCCCCCGGCCGTGGTTGCCGTCCAACGGCTTGACCACCACCGGGTAGCCGATCCGCTCGGCGGCCTCGACCAGGGCCTGGGCCGTGCGAACGGCCTCCTGCCGGGGCACGGGCAGCCCGGCCGAGGCCAGCAGCTTCGTCGTGAGGTCCTTGTCACTGGCGATGTCGACCGCCAGCGCCCCGGTCCGCGACGTCATGGTGGCCCGGATGCGTTGGGCGTGGACGCCCTGGCCGAGCTGGACCAGCGACGCGCTGTTCAACCGGATCCAGGGGATGTCGCGGCTGACCGCCTCCTCGATGATCGCCGCCGTCGACGGACCGAACGCGGTGCGCTGGGCCAGCCGGAGGAAGGCGTCCAGCTCGTCGCCGAAGTCGAAGCCGTCCTCGGCGCGGACCAGGTGGTTGACCAGCCGGACGGCCAGTCGACCGGCCGCCATACCCACGGTCTCGTCGGTGTAGCCGTAGACCACGTTGTAGCGTCCGGGCACCCCGCGGACCCCCCGGGTCTTGCCGCGGCGCTGGTCGTGGCCGGCCTCGCTCTGCAGCTGCAGCGCCACGTGCTCGGCGACGTGGCCCACCCAGGTGCCTTCGTGCAGCCGCTCCACGAAGCCCCCGGCGTGACCGCGCGAGCAGGCGTGGCGGGCCAACCCCGGCAGCGCCTCGAGCAGGCCCTCGGTGAGGCCGGGGATGGTGTCGGTGGGATAGCCCTCCAGGACGCCGAGGTCGACGACGAGGTGGATGGCCTTCTCGTACGACCAGAGGTTCGGTCCGCGGTACACCCGGGACTCGACGATGCTGAGATCGGGGGACAGCGGGCCGGCGGGGGTGGGGCGCTCAGCCGCCATCAGGTTCTCCTCGGACGAAGTGTGTGGGCGCCGGTGGGGCTCCGCACGGGGTCGGACGGCCGGTCGCCGCTCAGCTGGACGCCTCGCGGGCGGGGATCTGCGACGCAGGGGCGCCGTCCCGCGCGGAGCCCACCACGACGTCGATGTCGGGGTGCCGCTCCACGAAGTCCGTCAGGGTGACGTCGTGAAGGTCGAACGTAGCCCCCGTGGGCAGTGAATGCACCACTGCGCCCGAAACGAGCAGGGGCGCGCCCCTGCGGGCATCCGGGGCATCGGTGATCGCAGCCCGGGCGTCGATGATGAAGACGCTGCCGGTCCCGAGGATGGACAGCACCCGTTCGTCGCGGATCTCCGTTGCGGTGTCCTCGTCCACGCCCATCCCGATGAGGTTGGGCGAGTTTGCGACCAGTGACATCAACCTGCCGTAGCGGCCGCGCTGGTCGAAGTGCTGGTCGACGATGACGTTCTCCAGGAGACCGAGCCCGGCACTGAGCTGGCTCGCCCGCTGGCGCGGGGTCAGCCCCTCATCACCGAGCGAGATCATGAACCGGCTCATGATCGAGGCCCCTGCCGAGGTGCCGGCCACGACGGCTCCGCGCCGGTATGCCGCATGGATGGCGTCGCCGACGGGGGTGCCGACCAGGTACTGGCTCAGCTTGAGCTGGCTGCCGCCGGAGATGAAGATGCCCGTCGCGTTGTCGAGGCGGGCCACCAGCTGCGGGTCGTGGGCGGCGGCGCGGGAGTCCGCGTGCACCGTCTGGACGTCGCTGCCGGCTCGTAGCCGGGAGAAGACCGCCTCGTAGGTCTGGACCGCCTCCTCGACGAAGGAGGACGCGGTCGGGATGATGACGATGCGCGAGTGCCGTCCGCCGGCCAGCCGGACGAAGCGGCGCAGCACCACCGAGCGGCCGACCTTGTCCTCGGCCCCGCCGATGATCAGCAGGGTGCGATGGGGTGCAGACCGGGGACCGCTGGTGCGTGCCATGGGGCCCATCCTAGGAATCAACGGGGCGGAAGTGCGGGTGCCGGCGTCGGCGTGCCGTCCTGCGCGTCAGCCTCCTCGATCTCCTCGCGGGTGATCCCGAGAAGGTAGAGCACCGCGTCAAGGTAGGGGACGTTGACGGCCGTGTGGGCCTGCTCGCGCACGACCGGCTTGGCGTTGAAGGCGACGCCGAGCCCGGCCGCGGCCAGCATGTCGAGGTCGTTGGCGCCATCGCCGATGGCCACCGTCCGGGACAGCGGCAGGCCAGCCTCGTCCGCGAACCGCCGCAGCGCCCGCGCCTTGCCGGCGCGGTCGATGATCTCCCCGACGACGTTCCCGGTCAGCCGTCCGTCGACGATCTCGAGGCGGTTGGCCACGGCCCGCTCGATGTCCAGCTCCTCGGCGATGGCGCCGACGATCTCGATGAACCCGCCGGAGACCAGCGCCACGCTGAACCCCAGCCGCTTCAGGGTGCGGACCAGGGTTCGCGCCCCGGGAGTCAGGACGACCGACCGTCGGACCTCGTCGAGGACCGAGGCGTCCAACCCCGCGAGCGCCCGCACCCGCTCCCGGAGCGACTCGGCGAAGTCGAGCTCGCCGCGCATCGTCCGCTCGGTCACCGCTCGCACCTCGGCCTCACGGCCGGTGTGTGCGGCGAGCATCTCGATGACCTCCTGCTGGATCAGGGTCGAGTCGACGTCCATCACCACCAGCCGCCGCCCGCGCCGGGCCAGGCCCGAGGCGGAGACGGCGATGTCGACGCCCTGGATGGTGGCCTCGAGGGCCAGCTCACGGCGCAGGCGGTCCACCTCGGCCCCGGAGATGTCGAACTCGACGGTGGTGACCGGGTAGCGCGACAGCCGCCGGATCCGGTCGATGTTCGCGCCATGCCCGGCGATGCGGGCGGTGACGGCGGCGATGGCGCTCGCTCGCAGCGGACCGCCGAGCAGCACGACGGCTGCACGGCCGGTGCGGCGTCGCCCCGAGTCCCCGGTGCCGCGCCTGACCTTGACCTTCATCCCCAGATCCCGTGCGACCAGCGTGATCACCTCGTCCAGCCGCTCGGTCTGCGGTCCGGCGGACAGGAGCATCGCCAGGGTCAGGTGGTCGCGCACGACGACCTGCTCGAGATCGAGCACCTCGGCTCCGACGTCGGCGATCGCGTCGAAGAGGGCACTGGTCACCCCGGGGCGGTCATCCCCGGAGATCGTCACCAGCAGGGTCCGCGCGTCCTCGCCCGGGTCGGCGGGCTCGGTGCCCGGCAGCTCGGTCGTCCGTGGCTCGCTCACCGCCCAAGGCTACCCAGCGCGTCCGGATGCCGGTCAGTGCGGTCCGCGATCCGGGCGGGCAGGCGGGGCCGGTCGCGCGTTGACGTCGTCCCGCCAGGCCAGCAGCTCGCGGATCCGGTCCAGCTGCCCCGGCTGGTCGCCGGAGATGCCGGTGGTGAACAGCCGGGTCCCCACGTCGTACAGCTGCTGGGCGTTCGTCGGGTAGCTGTCCACCTCCTCGCGCAGTCGGCCCGGGGTGGGGGCGACCCCGCACGAGCGGACGACCTGCCTCGGGTCCCGGCCGACGGTGAGGCACCACTGGTCGAGCACCGCGTGCTTGTGCGCGATCGTCTCGGCCGAGCCGAAGCCGTGCCAGATGTCCGCCTGCTCGGCGACGATCCGCAGCGTCTTGCGTTCTCCGCCCCCGCCGATGAGCACCGGGATGTCCCGGGTGGGCCGGGGGTTGAGCTGCTCCCAGCGAGCTCTGATGGTCGGCAGGTCGCGGCCCAGCGCGTCGAGGCGGGTGCCGGCGGTGCCGAAGTCGAAGCCGTACTGTGCGTAGTCCCGCTCGAACCAGCCCGAGCCGATCCCGAGGATGAGTCGGCCCTCGCTGATGTGGTCCACGGTCCGGGCCATGTCCGCGAGCAGGTTCGGGTTGCGGTAGCTGTTGCAGGTCACCAGCGCGCCGATCTCGACCCGGTCGGTCGCTTCGGCCCAGGCGGCCAGCATCGTCCAGCACTCGAAGTGCTTGCCGTCGGCGTCGCCGCGCAGCGGGAAGAAGTGATCCCAGTTCATCAACACGTCCACGCCCAGGTCCTCCAACGTGGCGCAGAGTCGTCGGATCTCGCGGTAGTCGAAGTGCTGGGGCTGGATCTGGACCGCGACCCGGGCGGTGTCGAGGTCGGTGTGCGCGGCGGCGGGGCTCATCCCTCGATGATGCGTCACCCACCCGGTTCGGACGAGCCCGGTCCGCGATCCGGGCGTCAGCTACACGGGGACGGACTGGCCCTTGCCGACCACGACGATGCCGCTCTCGGTTACGTGGAAACCGCGCGCCCGGTCGTGGTCGTGGTCGACCCCGATGCTGGCGTGGGGTGGCACGACGACATTCTTGTCGATGATGGCGCGCTGGATGACGGCGGACCTGCCGACATCGACGGCGTCGAGGATCACGCTGTCGGTGATCGTCGCGTAGCTGTGCACGTGAACTCGGGGGGCGAGCACCGAGCCGCTGACCTGCGCCCCGCTGACGACCACGCCGGGCGAGACCGCCGAGTCGATGGCCCCACCGACCCGGTCGCCGTGGCCGTGGACGAACTTCGCCGGCGGCAAGGACGCGCTCGCGGTGTAGATCGGCCACTCGTAGTTGTAGAGGTTGAAGACCGGGTGCACCGAGATGAGGTCCATGTTGGCCTCGAAGTACGAGTCGATGGTCCCCACGTCGCGCCAGTAGCCTCGGTCCCGTTCGGTGGCCCCCGGGATGGGGTTGTCCTTGAAGTCGTACACGTACCCGCGGCCCTCGTCGACGAAGGCGGGCACGATGTCGCCCCCCATGTCGTGCTTGCTCCCGGCGCGGCCGTGGTCCTGCAGCACGGCGTCGATCAGCACGTCGGTGTCGAAGACGTAGTTACCCATCGAGGCGAGCACCTCGTGCGGGCTGTCCGGCAGGCCCTTGGTGTCGGTCGGCTTCTCCAGGAAGGCGCCGATCTTCCGGGTGTCCGCGTCGTCGACCTCGATCACCCCGAACTGGTCGGCAAGCGAGATCGGCTGGCGGATCGCGGCGACGGTGACGCCCGCCGCCGTTTCGACGTGCTGGGCGACCATGTGCGAGAAGTCCATCCGGTACACGTGATCGGCGCCGACGACCACGATGATGTCCGGCTTCTCGTCATGGACGAGGTTGAGGCTCTGGTAGATCGCATCGGCGCTGCCGAGGTACCAGTCCTTACCCATCCGCTGCTGGGCCGGGACCGGCGCGACGTAGTTCCCCAGCAGGGTCGACATCCGCCAGGTGGAGGTCACGTGCTTGTCCAGGCTGTGCGACTTGTACTGGGTCAGCACGACGACCTTGAGATAGCCGGAGTTGACGACGTTCGACAGGGCGAAGTCGATCAGCCGGTAGATCCCGCCGAACGGGACGGCGGGCTTCGCCCGGTCGGCGGTGAGCGGCATCAGTCGCTTGCCCTCGCCGCCCGCGAGGACGATCGCCAACACCTTGGGGTTCTGTGACCGGCGCGCCATTGACCCACCCTAGGGGCGCCGGACCGAGCACGGGTGGACTTGGGCAGGGCTAGTGTCAACAGGGTGCGCGTCGACATCCTCAGCAAGGAGTACCCCCCGGCGATCTACGGCGGTGCCGGGGTGCACGTGGCGGAGCTCGTTCGGGCGCTGCGGCTGCGCGGCGACCTCGACGTGCGGGTCCGGTGTTTCGGCGAGCCCAGGGACGAGGACGGGACGACGGGCTACCCCGATCTCGCCGAGCTCGCCGGAGCCAACGCGGCGATCACCACGCTCGGTGTCGACCTGGCCATGGCCCGGGACTGTGCCGGCGCGGACCTGGTCCACTCGCACACCTGGTACGCCAACTTCGCGGGCCATCTGGCCGGCCTCCTGGACGGTATGCCGCACGTGGTCACCGCCCACAGCCTGGAGCCGATGCGACCGTGGAAGGCCGAGCAGCTCGGGGGCGGCTACCGGGTCTCGTCCTTCGCCGAGCGGCAGGCCTACGAGAACGCCGCTGCCGTGATCGCCGTCAGCGCCGGGATGCGGACCGACATCCTGCGCAGCTATCCGTCTCTGGACCCCGACCGGGTCCCTGTCGTGCACAACGGGATCGATGCCGACCTCTGGCACCCCCAGCAGGACGCCGATGTGGTCCGGGGTCACGGGGTCGACCCGGACCAGCCTTCGGTGATGTTCGTCGGCCGGATCACCCGGCAGAAGGGCCTGCCCTACCTGTTGCGGGCCGCGGCGTCCCTGCCGCCGGACGTCCAGCTCGTGCTGTGCGCCGGAGCACCCGACACCCCGGAGATTCTCGCCGAGGTCGAGCAGCTGATGGCCGAGCTGACCGCGACCCGCCAGGGCGTCGTCTGGATCCCGACCATGTTGCCGCGCCGGGACGTCATCGCGCTGCTGTCCGCCGCCACCGTGTTCGCCTGTCCGTCGGTCTACGAGCCGCTCGGCATCGTCAACCTCGAGGCGATGGCCTGCGAGCTGGCCGTGGTGGCCACCGCGACGGGTGGCATCCCGGAAGTGGTCGTCGACGGGGAGACCGGATGGCTGGTGCCGATCGAGCAGGTCGACGACGGCAGCGGGACGCCCGTTGACCCGCAGGCGTTCGTCGACAGCCTCGCCGCGCATCTCGCCGAGGCGGTGCGGGATCCCGCCCGGGCCGCGACGATGGGCCGCGCCGGACGACGACGCGCCATCGAGCACTTCTCCTGGGACACCATCGGCGACCGGACGTTGGAGGTCTACCGTCAGGTGCTCGGCGGCTGAGGACCTGCCCGCGGCGATCAGGCAGGTCGCCAACCGGCCAGCTGCATGACCGCGAGGTTGGTGGCCCCCGCCAGCGCCGCATCGGCAGCCGATCGCAAGGCCCGCAGGCCGGCCTCACGCCGGGACGAGGAGTGCACGTCCAGTGCGGGACCGGCCGCTGCCAGCTGCAGGCCCTCGTGGGCGATCACGCCGATCCGGGCCGCCATGCCCATCAGCCGGACGGCTGCCGGGGCCAAGCCGTCGGGTAGCCCCCACCGCCCGTCGCGCAGGCGTTGCTCGGCGTTCGACCGCGGGTCCGCCGACCACGGTCGACCGTCCGTCGTCTCCAGGACCGCGGCGCCGTCCCGGACGGCGTCCATCAGGCTTCGCTCCAGCTCGCCCAGGCTGACCGACTCCAGGACGTGCCGGGCCACCGGCTGGGCGTCGTAGGCGGTCCACTCGACGGTCGTGCCCTCGTCACCCGCGGGACCGAACGTCGACAGGCCCGGCACGAGCAGGCCGCCCATCCCGGGAACGTAGACACACTCGCCGACGTCGGCTGCGGCACCCGAGACCTCGACCTGCGCGCGCGGCATACCGGTGAGGTCGCCCGGCCGGGGGAGGGCGACCAGCACTGCGCTCTCCCCGAGATCGCGCCACAGGTGCAGCCGTCCGAGGTCGCCGGTCCAGTGGTCCAGGTCGGGGTGGGCGCGGGCGATCGCCTCGTCGAGGTCGAGCCGCCCGTGGAAGGCGGCGGTCGACCACACGGCGAGCCGCACCGAGACGGGCAGAGCGGGCATCGAGCCAGTCTAGGTCGCGGGGTTGCGACGTCGGCGAGGTGGCGTGAGGTGCCTGCGGCAGTGAACTAGGGTTGCCGCATGAGCGACGTCCTCGCCTTCGCTGGTGTGAGCGTGGTTCGCAGCGGCAACCACCTGCTCGACGACATCACCTGGGAGGTGGAGGAGGGGGAACGCTGGGTCGTGCTCGGCCCCAACGGCGCCGGCAAGACGACTCTCCTGCAGCTCGCGGCCGCCCGCATGCACCCCACCTCCGGGGTCGCGGGCGTGCTCGGTGAGGTCCTCGGGGCCGTCGACGTGTTCGAGCTGCGTCCCCGGATCGGATTGGCCAGCTCGAGCATCGCCGAGCGGATCCCCGGTCACGAGCTCGTCGGCAACGTCGTCGTCACGGCGTCGTATGCCATCGTCGGCCGATGGCGCGAGGAGTACGACACACCGGACTACGTCCGCGCCATGCTCCTGCTGGAGGCGCTGGGTGCGGCGCACCTTGCCGACCGTGAGTTCGGCACCCTCAGCGAGGGCGAGCGCAAGCGGGTCCAGATCGCGCGGGCGCTGATGACCGACCCCGAGGTCATGCTGCTGGACGAGCCGGCGGCCGGGCTCGACCTGGCCGGACGCGAGGACCTGGTCGCCCGCCTCGGCGCGCTCGCCGCGGACACCACCGCGCCGGCCCTGGTGCTGGTCACCCATCACGTCGAGGAGATCCCGCCCTCGTTCACCGACGTGCTGTTGCTGCGGGACGGCAAGATCGTCGCCGCTGGCCCGCTCGAGCCCACCCTGACCGCACAGAACCTCTCGACGACGTTCGGCCTTCCGCTGGTTCTCGAGCGCCACGGGGAGCGGTGGTCGGCACGCGCCGCCGACCCCGATGCGCTCGCGTCGGCCCCCGGCTCCGGAACTCCCGCAGGCGGGCAAGCGTCATACAGGTAGGCACGTCGGACACATCGGAAGAGGGTGACGAGTGTGGAGAACTACTGGTGGCTCGCCTGGGTCGGCGTGGCGTTGACCCTCGGCGCGATCGAGGCCGCCACGGTCGACTTCGTGTTCCTCATGCTCGCCGGTGGGGCTCTGGGCGGTGCCGGTGCGGCAGCAGTGGGGGCCCCGTTCCCGCTTCAGGCCGTGGTCGCGGTCGTCGTCTCGGGCATCCTGCTCGGACTGGTCCGCCCGTGGGCCAAACGTCGGTTCACGGCCCGGGCAGGCGACGCCAAGATGGGCACGGCGGGGTACATCGGTCGCTCCGGCTTCGTCCTGGAGACCATCACCGGCACCTCGGGCCGGGTGAAGCTGGGCGGTGAGACCTGGTCCGCCCGGACTGCTGACGGCCAGGAGACCCAGCCCGGGGACGAGGTCCGGGTCCTGGCCATCGACGGCGCGACGGCCGTGGTCACCAAGGTCGTCCCGCCACAACTGAACAGCTGACCCGGCGCGGTCGCCGAACACCGGGCCACAAGAGCATGGTTTGACCTGCGAGGTCGGCTCGATCCCGCAGACACCGAGGGGCCAGCCCCAGGGGGCCGGCAGGAATGGAGTACTCGTGGACAGCGGCGCGCTGACACTCATCGTGGTCGGACTGCTCATCGTCTTCCTGGCGATCGTTGCCGCCAGGACGGTGCGGATCGTTCCGCAGCAGACCGCCCAGATCGTCGAGCGGCTCGGCAGCTACAGCCGGACGCTGGACGATGGACTGCACGTGCTCGTCCCGTTCGTGGACAAGGTGCGGGCGAACATCGACCTGCGCGAGCAGGTGGTGACCTTCCCACCCCAGCCCGTGATCACCTCGGACAACCTCGTCGTGAGCATCGACACGGTGATCTACTACACCGTCACCGACGCCAAGTCCGCGGTGTACGAGATCGCGAACTTCATCCAGGGCATCGAGCAGCTGACGGTGACCACGTTGCGCAACGTCATCGGATCGCTGGACCTCGAGCAGACGCTGACCTCCCGCGACCAGATCAACGCCCAGCTCCGCGGCGTCCTCGACCAGGAGACCGGCCGCTGGGGCATCAGGGTCAACCGGGTGGAGCTGAAGGCGATCGACCCGCCGCACTCGGTCCAGGACTCGATGGAGAAGCAGATGCGCGCCGAGCGGGACCGCCGCGCCGCCATCCTCAACGCCGAGGGCGTGAAGCAGTCGGCGATCCTGACGGCGGAGGGCGAGAAGCAGTCCCAGATCCTGCGTGCCGAGGGCTCAGCCCAGTCGCGGATCCTCGAGGCCCAGGGACAGTCCCGCGCGATCCAGCAGGTCTTCGCTGCGATCCACCGGGGCAAGCCCACCCAGCGCCTGCTCGCCTACCAGTACCTGCAGGTGCTGCCGCAGCTCGCCCGGGGGGACGCCAACAAGATGTGGATCATCCCCTCGGAGGTGACCGACGCGCTACGCGGGATCAGCGGGGCGCTCGGCGGGGACAAGTCGATGGACGACAGCGACGACGAGATCGACTGGGTCGACCCGGGTCCGGAGGACGACGCGTTCGCCGACACGGTGCTCGAGGACCCGGCCAAGGCACTCGCCGAGGCTCGCGGTCAGGCCGGCCAGGCCAGCGCGGAGGCGACCGAGCACGCCGCGCCGCCGCTGCGTCGGCAGCCGCCGATCACCCCGGCCGCCGACCAGGTCCCGCCGCCCGACCTGACCGGCAAGCAGTAACAGCCGACCGCCTCCCGCGCGGCACCACCGCACGTCAGGACACCCGGTCACCCTCGGTAGGGTGACCGGGTGTCCGTGCCCGAGGTCCTCGCCATCCTCGCTGCGGGGATGGGCGCGGGGATGATCAACACGATCGTCGGGTCGGGCACCCTGATCACCTTCCCGGTGCTGCTCTTCCTGGGCTACCCGCCGCTGGTGGCCAACGTCAGCAACAACATCGGCCTGGTGGCCGGTGGGGTCAGCGGCAGCTACGGGTACCGGCACGAGCTCGTCGGCCAGTCCCGGGTGCTGCGTCGGTTGGCTCCGCTGTCCTTCCTCGGCTCGCTCGTCGGCGCTGGGCTGCTGCTCGTCCTGCCGCCGGAGGCCTTCAAGACCATCGTGCCGCTGCTGGTCCTCATCGCGCTGGTCCTCGTGGTCGTGGGGCCACGTCTCCAGGCTGCCGCGGCGAACCGCCACCACGAGGGCTCGGTCCCCGGCTGGCAGGCCTGGCTGATGGGAATCGGGGTCCTCGTCGCCGGCATGTACGGCGGGTACTTCGGCGCCGCACAGGGTGTCCTGCTGATGGGGCTGTTCTCCGCGCTCAGCGCCGAGCCACTGCAACGGCTCAACGGCTACAAGAACGTCCTCAGCCTCATCGTCAACATCGTCGCCGCCACGACCTTCGTGCTGTTCGCCCGGGACTACGTGAGCTGGCTGGTCGTCCTGCTGATCGCAGTCGGCGCCTTCGTGGGCGGGGTGCTCGGCGCCCGGGTCGGGCGCCGGATCCCGCCGACCGTCCTGCGCGCGCTGATCATCACGATCGGTGTCGTCGCGATCGTCAAGCTGGTCTGGTTCCCCTGATGCCGATCAGGATCACTTCGCTGGACGTCGACCGGGCGAACGGGGACGGACCGCTGGCCGACTACGTCTGCCTCACCGACGTTGCCCTGCGTCGCCGGACCGAACCCGAGCGCGGTCTCTACATCGCCGAGTCGGAGAAGGTCATCCGTCGAGCCCTGGCGGCGGGTCATCGGCCCCGGTCCTACCTGATGGCCGAGCGGTGGCTCACCGACCTGGCAGACCTCGTCGCGGCAGCCGAGGCGGACGGCATACCCGTCTTCGTGGGGGAGCACGAGCTGATCGAGACGCTGACCGGCTTTCACCTGCATCGGGGCGCACTGGCCGCCATGCACCGGCCGGCGCCGTTGTCGGTGCCGGACCTGCTGCGCGACGCCCGGCGGGTTGCCATCCTCGAGGACATCGTCGATCACACCAACGTCGGGGCGATCTTCCGCGGGGCCGCCGCTCTCGGGGTCGATGCCGTGCTGGTCACTCCCCGGTGCGCGGACCCGTTGTACCGGCGCGCCATCCGGGTGTCGATGGGGACCGTCTTCCAGGTCCCGTGGGCCCGGATCGACCCCTGGCCGGGTGGGATCGAGATCCTGCACGAGGCGGGGTTCACCGTCGCGGCCCTGGCGCTGCGTGACGACGCGGCGACCCTGGACGAGCTGGCCGCCGATCCTCCGGCGCGGCTGGCCATCGTGCTGGGCACCGAAGGAGACGGGTTGTCGGACCGGACCGTCGCAGCCGCAGACCTCACGGTGCGGATCCCGATGACCGGGGCCGTCGACTCGCTCAACGTGGCGGCGGCGAGCGCGGTGAGCTTCTACGTGCTCCGGGCGCCCTGACCGCGCAGGACCTCGAGGATGGTCGGCCAGCTGAGGCGGCCGAGCTCGGCGTCGGCCGAAGGGCTGCCCCCCCGAGCCATCGTCATCCCGACCCGCACGGCCGGCTCGCCGGGCAGCACGGTCCGGTGCCCGGCCCTGAGATGGGTGAACACGTGGCTGTCGAGGCCGTGGACGGCCCGACGCGCGGCGATCTCTCGGGCGAAGTCGGCGCCCGGCCAGACCTGGTCGTCCTCGCCGGCGACCAGGACGACCTCGCCCTCGATGCGTTCGACCGGGATCGCCGCTCCGGCAGCCTCGACCGGATGCGCCCGGCGGCTGAGCTGGTAGAGCTCGCGGAAGGCCGGAGGGTCGACGGGGGAGGTCCAGTCCTCGAGGAGCGGCACGAACGGCAGGGGCACGCCGGCCCACGTCCAGTGCGAGGTCTGCCGGGTGGTTCCGGGCTCCACCCCCGGGGCGACACCAGCCCACACGACCGGCGTCGGGGTGAATGCCACGGTGGCAGTGACCCGGGGGTCGCGCGACGCGGTGAGCAGAGCGGCCTCCGCGCCGAACGAGGTGCCGACGACGGCCAGCCGGTCCCCGGTCGACGCCAACTGGTCCAGAGCCTCGATGAATGTCTCCAGCGGCACCTCGTAGGGCCCCGGCTGCTGACCCGGGCCGCCGAACCACCGGATCGACAGCGCGGTCACCCCGTGACGGGCGAGCTGGCGGGCTCGGTCGGCATCCACCCGACCGCTGGAGCCGGCGAGCACCAGGACGCTGGTGCCGCAGCCGTGTCGAGGGGTGACCAGCAGTCCGTCCGGGTCCGAGACCCGCCGCTCGGTGGTCGGCTGAACCGCGGCTCCTGGCACCCGATCAGGGTAGGGGACGGGACGGGTACTGCCGAAGGGGCCCACCGTCGCGCTGGCGACGATGGACCCCTTCGATCCGGACCGGCTGCGTGCCGGGCTCGTTACTTGACGGAGGCGTTGTACTTCTGGATCTCCGTCTGCAGGCCGGCGGCCGCGTCAGCCATCGACTTCTGCGCGTCGGCGCCGTTGAGCGCCTTCTCGATACCGTCCTCGGACGCCTTGCGCGACTGGGGCATGACGCCCAGGGCGCAGCCCGTCGACGACGGCGTGACCTTGGTGGCCTCGAGCTGCTTGACGGCCACGTCGAACAGCGGGTTCGCCTTGCGGTACGCGACGTCGGACGGCTCGTTCAGCGCGCCCTTGGAGATCGGGAAGTAGCCGGTGCCGGTGTGCCAGGTCGCCTGGCTCTTCTTGTCGGCGAGGAACTTCACGAACTCCCACGAGGCTTCCTTCTGGGCGTCGGCGTGGCCGACCCCGTTGATCCACAGCGAGGCGCCGCCGATGATCGGACCGGCGTCGCCGGCCTTGACCTTCGGGTAGTAGGCGACGCCGAGGTCGAAGCCACCCTCCTTGGCCGCGGCGGTGAAGCCACCGAGCTGACCGGTCGACTCCAGGACCATGGCGACCTGCTGGGACTTGAACGCGGTCTGAGCGGCCTTGGTCTCGCGGCCGGTGTTGGCGGCCAACCCGTCCTTGACCATGCCTTGCCACCACTTGACGACCTCGACCGAGGCGCCCTGGTCGAAGAGGACCTTCGTCGCCAGCCCGCTGCGGCCGTTCCCCTGGTCGCAGTAGTTCTCGCCGGCGGTGGCGACGAACTGCTCGAGCAGCCAGCCGTAGATCGCCGCGCCGTAGGCCGTGTCGAGGGTGCCCCCGCCGGACTTGACCAGCTTCTTGGAGGCGGCGGTGATCTCGGCCAGCGTGGCCGGGGGCTTGTTCGGGTCGAGACCGGCCTTCTGGAAGAGGGTCTTGTTGTAGTACATCACCGGCATCGAGGTGTTGAACGGCATGGAGTACAGCTTGTTGTCGACGGTGTAGTAGCCGGCGATGTTGGGCTGCAGGTCGGACACGTCGAGCTTGTCGCGGTCGATGAAGGCCTGCATGGGCACGGCCTGCTTGGCATCGATCATGAACCGGGTGCCGATGTCGTAGATCATCACCAGGTCCGGGGTGGCCTTGGACTGAATCGACGCCTTGTACTTGGTGATGGTGTCGTCGTAGGTGCCGGCGTAGGTGGCGTCCACCTGGATCTTGCCGGTGTGCGCGGCGTTGAACTCACCGACGAGCTTGGTCAGCACCTCCGCGTTGGTGCCGTTCATGGCGTGCCAGAACGTCACCTTGGTGACCCCGCTGGCCTTGTCGAGGACGCCCTTGGCGGGAGCCCCCTGTTCCCCGTCCGCGGAACCGCCGCCGCCGGAGCTGCAGGCGGCCAGCGCGAGCCCGAAGGCGGTGAGACCCCCCAGAATCTTGACCTGTCGTGTCGACATCCTTGTTTCTCCTTCTCTCACCCGGGTCTGCCCCAGGAGGTGGGTGGCGCCGGCTCGGCGAGCGGCGCTGTGGCGCGGGTGCTCCCCTATTTGACGGCTCCTGCCGTGAGGCCGCGGACGATGAAGCGCTGGCCGAAGATCACCAGCAGCAGGGTGGGGATCAGGGCGAGGACGACACCGGCCAGGACCATCCCGGGATCGTCGCCGTCGGAGGTCTGCAGCTGGCCGATGCCGATCTGGATCGTCTGGAACTCGGGACGCTCGGTGATCAGCAGGGGCCAGAAGTACATGTTCCACGCAGACAGGGCCGAGTAGATCCCGAGCGCGGCGAGGGTCGGGCGACTGAGCGGGAGCAGGATCGCGAGCAGGAACCGCACGTGGCCGGCCCCGTCGACCCGGGCCGCGTCACGCAGCTCCATCGGGAAGCTCAGGAACGACTGGCGCAGCAGGAAGGTCCCGAAGCCGGTCGCGAGGAAGGGCAGGGACAGGCCGAGGATGGTGTTCTTCAGGCCCCACTCGGAGACGGTCAGGTAGTTGGGGATGATGATCGCCTCGTACGGGATCATCATCGTGGAGAGGAACACCGCGAACCAGAAGGTGCGCCAGCGCAGGTTGAGGAACACGAACGCGTAGGCCGCCAGTGCGCTCGTGACGAGCTGCCCGATGGTGATCGCCGCGGTCTGCAGGATCGAGTTCGTGTACTGGCGACCCAGCGGGATGATGTTCAGGACGTTGGAGAAGTTCTCCGGGAACAAGCCGCTGACCGGGGCCAGTGCCGGCGGGAACGAGTTCGTGTCCCGGGTGCCCATGAAGGACCCCACGATGCCGTAGTACACCGGGAACATGATCAGGACGAACATGAAGCCCAGGAAGACGTAGGTGAACAGGTTCGGCCGGCGGTTCATCGGTAGAACACCTTCCGCTCGAGGATGCCGAACTGGATCGCCGTGATCGCGAGCACGATCACGAGCAGCACGATGGCCTGGGCGGAGGCGTAGCCGAAGTTCGAGTTGTTGTTGGCGAAGGCCTGGTCGTAGATGGAGTACACCAGCGTGGTGGTGCGCCGTTCTGGTCCACCGACGGTGAGGATCTTGATCTGGCCGAAGCTCTGCAACGCGTGGATGGTG
This sequence comes from uncultured Actinomycetota bacterium, assembly GCA_963845815.1. GTDB lineage: Bacteria > Actinomycetota > Actinomycetes > Actinomycetales > Dermatophilaceae > Lapillicoccus. The sequence continues at coordinate 2,553,608 of CAWJTD010000001.1, read as the reverse complement.
CCGGTCACGACGAGGAAGAACAGCTGCGGCGTGATCAGGGGCATGACGATCGACCGGTTCAGCCGCAGGCCGGAGGCCCCGTCGAGCCGCGCCGCCTCGAGAACGTCCTCGTCCATCGCGCCGAGTCCGGCGGACAGGATCAGCAGGTTGTAGCCCAGCTGCATCCAGACCGTCGCCGCGGACACCGACCACAGCGCCACGTTCGGGTCGGTGAGCCAGTTGACCTTGCCCACGCCGACGTAGGAGAGCAGGCCGTTCAGGACCCCGGCGGCCGGGTTGAAGAGCACCTGGAAGATCACCGAGGCCGTGGCCACCGAGAAGGCGAAGGGCAGCGCGAAGGCGGTCCGGAAGAACTTGATGCCCCGGATCCGCTCCTGCAGGGCCAGGGCGATCGCCAGGGCGATGAGGATGCTGGGGATCACCGTCGCCAGGACGAAGGCGAAGGTGACCCAGAGGGTCTGCAGGAAGTTCGGGTCGGCGAACAGCCTCGTGTAGTTGACCCCACCGACGAACCCGCTCGGCCGGCCGATGATGTCGGTGCCCTGGACGGACAGCAGCACGGAACGCACCAGCGGCCAGAACATGAAGAGGGCGAACACCGCCAGCGCAGGCACGAGGTACAGGAAGGCGGTGAACCCGCCGCGTCGGGACGCCCGCTTCGTGACGGCAGGCTCGACCCGCGTCGGCGCTGGGGCCGTGAGAGGGGCGGACATGAGTGGGACCATAGCGGGTCGTTCCGTCGTGACAGGACACCGCGGCCCCCATGTTGGCCAGTTGTCACCATTCCGAGAGCGGGCCCGAGTCCGGACCGCTGCCGTGGCGCAGTGACCATCCGGGAGATTGTCAGGGGGTCGGCGTGGTGGTGCTCTCCCGACGGCGTTCGAGCCAGGCCATCACCGGGGTCGCCGCGATGCCGTGCAGCAGCACGGACAGGACGATGGTGAAGGCGACGGTGGACCACAGCCAGCGCTCGTCGAGGAAGGTCGCCTGGCCGGCGGCGAACGCGAGGTAGTAGATCGAGCCGATGCCCCGCACCCCGAAGACGGCGGTGACCCACCGTTCCCCGTGGGTCAGGACCGGAGTGCCATGGCGCTCCGCCGCGATGCTCAGCGCCACCAGGCCGGCGAGCGGTCGGATGACGAGCACCAGCGCGAGGGCGAGCAGCACACCGCGCCAGTCCAGGTAGGTGAGCAGGCCGTGGGTCAGGGCCAGCCCGAGCATCAGCAGCAGGGCCAGGGTGAGCAGCTGCTCGAGACGCTCCACCACTCCGTGCATCGACTCGTGGTACGCGTGGCTGGGGTCGGCGGCGCGCAGTGTCATCGCGCAGACGAACACGGCGAGGAACCCGTAGCCGTGGACCAGCTCGCTGAACCCGTATGCCGTGAGCAGCGCCGCCACGACCAGCAACGGCTCTCCGCGCTCGGCGAGTCGCAGTGACCTGCGCGGCGAGCGGAACGCCACCGCGGCCAGACCTCTGCCGACGAGGAACCCGGCCAGGACCCCGAGGGCGATCCGGGCGATCAGCTCGTAGGCGACCCAGCGCAGGCCCCACGTCGCCACCGAGCCGGCCGTGGCCAGCAGCAGGGCCGCATGGACGAACGGGAAGGCCAGCGCGTCGTTGAGACCGGCCTCCGAGGTGAGGGCGAACCGGACCTCGTCCCGTTCGTCGATCTCCTCCACGTTGCCGACCTGGGGGCCCTCGACCTGGACGTCCGAGGCCAGGACCGGGTCGGTCGGGGCGAGGGCGCCACCCAGGAGCAGGGCGGCGGCGGGAGCAAGGCCGAGCCCCCACCAGCCGAGCAGGGCCACCGCCGCGATGGTCAGCGGCATGGCGATCGCCAGCAGGCGCCAGGTGGGCGACCAGCGGCGCCACGACCCCCGGTCGCGCAGCCTCAGCGGTCGGTCGAGCGCCAGGCCGACGCCCATCAGGGCCACCAGGATGGTGACCTCGCTCAGGTGCTCGATGAGGCTGCGGTTGGCCACCGGGTCGAGGTTGACGCCGGCCGGCAGGGGGAGCAGCCCGATGAGCATGCCGAGTCCCACCAGGACCACCGGCGCCGACATGGCGAACCGGGTCAGGACGCCGGGGAGCAACACCGCCAGGAGCAGAGCCACGCCGGCGACGAGGTAGACCCCAGCTGCGGTCATCGCGACCCCGTCACGGTTGGGTCGGACTCGGCGCCGGCCCCCGCCAGGGAAGCTGGCTCGGCGCCATGGCGGCCCGGCCCGGCCACTCTCGCAGGACGACCAGCGCGATCAGCAGGTACCACAGCGAGGCACCGGCGAGGACGGCATACGAGCGACCGTCCGGAGGCAGGATGACAGCCGCGAGGACGGTGGCCAGGACGAACACCGCGTTGAACAGGACGTCATAGAGCGCGAAGATGCGACCGCGGAACACGTCGCCGACCACCCGCTGGATCGTGGTGTCCACGCAGATCTTCACGCCCTGCGTGGCCAGCCCGAGTCCGAACGCCGAGACGACGATCCCCCATCGGGAGAACAGCATGGCCGGGAACACCTGCATCACGGCAGCCAGCAGGCTGAGTCCAGCGACGTAGCGGTGCATGCCGACCCGCTTGGTCAACGTGGGGGTCAGCAGGGCGGCGCCCGCGAACCCGAGTCCGGAGGCGCCGACCGCGACGCCGAGCCCGGCCAGGCCCGCCGCGGCGTCCGTGGTCTCGAAGTGGTTGCGGTAGAGCAGGACGGTGCCGACGATCATCACCCCGTAGGGCAGACGGCTCGCGGCGACCACGGCCAGGGCGAGCCGCCCCAGGGGGGGCAGGTGCCGAATGCCGTCGACGAGCCCGTGCACCACGTTCGTGACTGCCTCGCGCACCGCGGTGTCCGCAGAAGCCAGATCCGGACCGAGGTCGGGCAGGAACCGGGCCACCACGGCCGACACCAGGTAGCAGCCGGCACCCACCACGAGAACCGTGGCGTCGCTGCCGGTGAGGGCATGGATCCAGCCGCCGGCGGCCAGGCCGGTGAGGTAGGCCAGGGTCCCGCAGGTCGGGGACACCGCGTTGGCGGTGACCAGCACCTCTCGGGTCACCACGTGCGGAAGTCCGGCGGACAGGCCGGCCAGCAGGAAGCGGTTGACCGAGAAGGCGGTGAGCACCAGGAGGTAGAACATCGGTCCGAGGTCGTCGCGGGAGACCAGAGCAGCGATGACGAGCAGGAGTCCGGCCCGCACCGTGTTGCTGAGCATCAGGATCCGTCGCCGTGGCCACCGGTCGAGGAACACCCCCACGAAGGGACCGAGCACGGTGAACGGCAGCAGGATGGTGGCGAAGGCGATCGCGATGGCGATGGCCGTCGGGGCTCGGGTCGGTGAGAAGAGGACGGTCGCCGCGAGGGCGACCTGGAACACGCCATCGGACCCCTGGGACAGCAGCCTGACCGCGAACAGCCGCCGGAAGCCGGCGAAGCGCAGGAGGACCGCGAGGTCCCGGAAGAAGGTCACTCGCGCAGGATAGGTGGTCTGGGGGGGCTGGCGTGCGAGCCCCAATCCGAATCGCCGACGGTGACGAACCACCAGCAACCGGACTCAAGGAGAACCATGAAGATCCTGCCTGTGGGCGAGCTCGCCCCCGACTTCACGTTGCGTGACCAGCGGGGGTTCGACCATCAGTTGTCGGTGCTGCTCGCTCAGGGTCCCGTGGTCCTCTTCTTCTACCCGGCGGCGTCCTCCACGGGGTGCACGAAGGAGGCCTGCCACTTCCGTGATCTGGCCGGGGAGTTCGCGGCTCTGGGCGGACAGCGGATCGGGATCAGCGTGGACGGCATGCGCGCGCAGGCGGCCTTCGCCGCCCAGCAGTCACTGGACTACCCGCTGCTGTCCGACGTGGATGGGGTGGTGGCGACCGCCTTCGGCGTGAAACGTCGGTTCATCAGCCCGGTCCGCCGAGCCACCTTCGTCATCGACCGCGACGGTGTGGTTGCCGACGCGATCACCTCGGAGATCAACATGACCGTCCACGCGGATCGGGCGCTGGCTGCGCTGGCCGAGCTGGAGCGAGCTGCCTGAGTGCCATCGGGTGCGGTGCGGGATAACGTCGCAGGAGCGCGGCGTCCCCGATGGCGTCCGCGCCGAGTCGTCACCGCCACCGACGCAGGAGGAAGCCCCATGGCTCATGACCCGTATGCAGCGCTCCCGCAGGTCCCGACCTTCACGCTCACCTCGTCCGATGTTGCCGACGGCGTCGAGCTGCCGCCGGCCCAGGTCGGCGGGCAGGATGTGTCGCCGCAGCTGAGCTGGTCGGGCTTTCCGCCAGCGACGAAGAGCTTCGCGGTGACGGTCTACGACCCGGACGCGCCGACGGCATCCGGGTACTGGCACTGGGCCGTGGCCAACCTGCCGGTCGGCACCACCGAGCTGGCCACCGGCGCCGGCGACGACGAGGGAACCGGCCTGCCGGACGGTGCGGTCCAGCTGCGCAACGACGCCGGCAGGAGGGGGTTCGCCGGAGCGGCGCCGCCGGAGGGGCACATCGCGCACCGGTACTTCGTCGTGGTCCACGCGGTGGACGTCGAGAGGCTCGACCTTCCGCACGACGCCTCGCCGGCCGTCCTCGGGTTCAACCTCTTCTTCCACACTCTGGCGCGTGCCCGGATCGTTCCCTGGTACCAGCGCTGAGCTCCGAGCTCAGGGGCTCCGCGCCGCGGCCTAGCCGCGATCGGCGCCCGCCGCGTCCGGGGAGGCGGGCGAGACCTGAGGGTTGCGGATGAGCAGCCAGGACACTGCACCCCCGGCGGCAAGCAGCGCCGCGCAGATCCACATCGCCATGCCGTAGGCCGGGGAGAACGCCTCGGGGATCTGGTAGTCCGCGCCGGCCAGTCCGACCAGCGCGGGTAGCGCGGCCACCGCCAGCAGGCTGCCGGTCCGGGCCAGCGCGTTGTTCACCCCGCTGGCCACCCCCACGAACCGGTCCGGTGCGGCGGCCAGCACCGTGGCGGTCAGTGGCGCGACGAGCAGGGCCAGCCCGACGCCGAAGATGGCGAGACCGGGTAGCACGCCCAGCCAGTAGCTCGTTCCGGCTCCCACGCCTGCCAGCAGTGCCGTCCCCAGGGCGCAGACCATCGGCCCGACGGTCATCGGGATCCGCGGGCCGATCCGGGTCCCGAGCTCACCCCCCTTGGCCGCCAGAAGCAGCAGCAGGACGGTGACCGGGAGGCTGGCCAGACCGGCTTGCAGCGGCCCGTACCCCAGCACGGTCTGCAGCTGCAGGGTGAGGAAGAAGAAGACGGCCCCCATGGAGGCGTACACCAGCAGGGTCATCAGGTTGGCGGCGTCGAACTGTCGGGAGGCGAACAGCGAGGGTTGGACCATCGGGTGGGGACTGGACCGCTCGACCATCACGAAGCCGACGCCCATGGCCGTGCCGGCGGCAAGAACGGCGACCATCCAGGTCGACCCCAGCTGCTCGTGCTGGATCAGGGCATAGGTGAGCAGGGCCAGGGACAGGGTCGCCAACAACGCCCCCGCGACGTCGAACCGGCGCGCGGACGCGTCGTCCTTGGTCTCGGGCACGGTGCTGGCGGCGATCCAGACGGCGACCGCCGCCAGCGGGATGTTCAGGAAGAAGACCCACCGCCAGCTCGCATACTCGACCAGCCACCCGCCGATGAACGGACCGAGCGCGGCGGCGATCCCGCCCAGACCAGACCACGCGCCGATCGCCTTCGCCCGGTCAGTCGGCCGGAAGGTCGCCTGGATGATGGCCAGGCTGCCCGGCGTCAGGAGGGCTCCGCCCACGCCCTGCAGCACCCGGGCGACGATGAGCTGGCTCGGGCTCTGCGCGAGCCCGCAGGCCGCCGAGGCGATGGCGAACCAGACGACGCCGGTCACGAAGATGCGTCGCCGCCCGAAACGGTCTCCGAGCGAGCCCCCGAGCAGGATCAGGGACGCCAGCGAGAGCAGGTAGCCGTTGCTGATCCACTGCAGGTCGGAGAGGCTGGCGTCGAGCTCGAGCCCGATGCGCACCAGCGCCACGGTGACGACCGTGCCGTCCAGGATGGCCATTCCGGATCCCAGGACGACAGCGGTCAGGACCAGCCGTCCTGCGCGGGTGCTGAGAGCGATGCCGGCCACCAGCGCAGTCTGCCACCGCCCGCGCTGCGCCGGCGGGCGCAGGTGGCCTCGTGTCCAGCCCGTCCGATCCACGCCCGGGAGAGGGTGTCGGGACCGGGTCACGGGTCGCGCGTCGGGTGTGACGGAGGGGATCAGGCGTTTACAGGTTGGAGGCACCTGCGTGCTAACGTTTCGGGTCGCGGCAGGGCCTCCGTTGAGGGCCTGCCTCGTACCCTGTCCGGGTGGCGGAATGGCAGACGCGCTAGCTTGAGGTGCTAGTGCCCTTAACGGGCGTGGGGGTTCAAGTCCCCCTCCGGACACTGGTGTTGAGCACGAATCTGGAGCGATAGCGCGCGTTGGCGTGCACCCCCCGGTCCGGTTACCGGCCTCGTCGGCACTACCGCGGTGCGATCTGCGCGATCGTCCAGACGACCGTGAGGATGAGGGCATTGGTGCCGACCACCGCCAGGCCCCAGACGAAGGACCCCGTCGCCTCGGCGACCTGATGGCCGATGGCCCTCAGGCCTGACGGTGAATGGCCTTGTCGGCTTGGTTCCGGGATGCCCGGATCCGCCGTGCGGAGGTGGTGGGAGACCTCGGAGCCCATCGCGATCCGAGCCGCAGGACGGGGGCCTCGACGAAGCGGAACATCACCTGCGCCAGGACCAGCGCCGCCGCCACGGCGAGCACCCGGGAGCCCGGGCCGGTGCCGATCGTCTCCTCCGTGAGCAGGATCAACGGGTGGTGCAGCAGGTACCCGCCATAGGAGATCTGACCGAGACGGACGAGCAGCGGCGCCTCCAGTGCCTGACGCAGCAGGCCGGGGATCATGGTGATGCGCGCCAACAGGCCGGCGGCGACCAGGGTGGTGAGCGGGATCCCCAACAGAATCATGCTGGGACTGATCCAGACCTGCTCGGCGCACAGGAAGCCGAGCAGTGCCAGCGTGGCCGCCGCCACCGGAGCCGGCGACAGGAACGCAGGGACTCGCCTGCTGCGACCGTCAGCCGTCCTCGCCATCCGATCGTGCCAATGGGGGATCGCCAGCGCCAGGTAGGCGCCGGCGACGAGGCTGCCGATCCACGCGGTCGGCAGGAAGAAGAAGTCGACGGTGCTGACCAGTGGCAGGACGGCATACAGCAGCCCTGCGGGGAGGCTGACGGCCAGCGCGAGGCCGAGCGCGCGACGCAGCCCCGGTGGGCCGCGGCGACGCAGAGCGAGGCCGACGACCAGCGGCCACAGGACGTAGAAGTGCTCCTCGACGGACAGCGACCAGAGGTGGCCCAGTTCGGCCGGCACGTCGGCGTGGACGGCGCGGGCCAGGTCCATGAGGTACGTGAGTCCGACCGCCGCCCCGACCAGTCCCTGGCGCAGGCCCGGTCCGTCCCCGCGCATGAGCAGGACGCCCAGGTACAGCGCCAGCATCACGAGCAGAGCCGGAAAGAGCCGAAGGGCGCGCCGGATGAAGAAGCGGGGTAGCTCGATCCTTCCGTGGCGCCCCCACTCGCTCACCAACAACGTCGTGATGAGGTAGCCCGAGAGGACGAAGAAGAGCTGCACCCCGAGTGGGCCGGTCACGGTCAACGTCTCGGGGAGGACGTGGGCAACCAGGACCAGCAGGATGGCGAACCCTCTCACCCCGTCCAGGTAGCTCAGTCGTCCACCCACAGCCCGACACTAGGGCTGGTGGCACCGGGTCCGGATCGGCCGTTCGGACCGAACCGGCACCGCTGTCGCAGACCGGTCCGAGAAGGCAGCCCAACCGTCCCGGATCGGTCGGAAATACGTCAATTCGCCGCGCGCGCGCGTCTCGGTATGCAGACTGGTGACGAAGGGGGATCACGATGAATACCGAAATCATGTCCACGGCCCGCCATGGCGGGGACCCGTCCCGGACGATGCCTCGGACCCAGGTTCACGCCGACCAGGTCCGCATCCTCGGGCTCGCCTTCCTCGGTGCCTCACTGCTGGCATTCGGAGCGGCGAACAACGTCGTCTTCGCGGTGATGGCGCTGCTGTCCGGGGTCTGCCTCATCCTCAGTGGTGGGGCTGCCTTCCGGCTCTGGCAGGACTACGAGGCACGGATGGCCCGCGATGAACAGGTGTTGCAGGGCCGTCGTACGGCGCCCCGGGACACCGACTGACGAGACTCCGCCCTCGGCGAGCGCGCTGGGGCTTCGGGGCCTTTATCGGGTGACCCGAGAAACGAGCACTGTCCTCGAGGAACTTCCTCGAGGACAGGGGCCCTTTATCGGGTCACCCGATAAAGGGCAACGCGGCCCAAGCGCTCAGCTGGCGGGGGACAGCTCGATGACCGTGGTCGAGTGGGCGGGGAACGTGTAGCTGAAGGTATTGCTCTGGGCTGGCGCAGTTCCGCGCTCGATCTGCACGGCCGTGGGATCGGTCGGGCCGTTGTAGCTCATGAACGAGTCCCCGACGACGGTCGTGACCGATGCGACGTCTCCGTGGGGGTAGGCGGCGGTGAGCACCTCTGCGGTCACGGCGTCCGTGGGGTGCCGATTGACCACCGCGATGCGCAGTCGCCCGTCGTCGCCGAGGGCGGCCGTCGTGGTCAGTGCGTCGTAGGTGCCGAACTCCTCGAGGTCCTCGCCCTCGACCGGGATCGCCTGGGGGTTGTTCTCCACGCTGCTCTCGACCGTGGTCCCGCCACCGCTGACCAACGGGGCGAACTGCTCGCGCATCACGGCGTCCACCGTGTACACCAGGTCCGGCAGGCCGCCGAGGACCGAGCGCAGCACGTTCGGGTTGTCCCCGATGAGGGTGTTGCCCATCGCCCAGGGCAGATTCAGCTGGGAGAAGTTGGCCCACTGCGAGGCCATGTAGAGCGCGTGCGACATCGAGGTGTCCCAGTGCGGGTAGGACGAGATGTCGTTCATGCCACCGAACCACAAGGCCCCGTACTCCGACGTGGCGACGTACTGACGGCCGGAGCCGTTCGCCGCGACGTCGTCGATGAGGTCGGACACCATGGCGGTAGCCCGCTTCTCGCCGAGGAAGTACTCGTCGTGGCCCTCCTGGGCGGTCTCCCAGTTGCCGTCACCGAAGATCGTCTTGAAGTTCGTGTACGGGTGGATCAGCACGCAGTCGTAGTCGTCGGCACGTCCCTCCTGGCTCATCAGCTGGGCGAAGGACGCTGTGCCGAGGCCGGCGTCGGTGGTGATCGGCGCCCAGGTCGCACATACGTCGATCGAGGGGTCGGCCAGCTTCATCTCGCGGTAGAAGTCGGTGAACCCGGGCTTGGTCTGCGGGACGTAGTCGGCGGTAAGCGTCGTGCCCTTGGCCGGACGCGCCCCATGGGTGCCGTCACCGAAGCGCACCGCGCCGGACTCGGCGTCGAAGGCGTACACCTGGTCCCCGGGGCCGGCCGTCGCGAGGTCCCCGACGGCGGTCCAGGCCGTGCCATTGACGTACACCGTCTGGCTGTCCGGGACGACCGGCGGGTACAGCACGGTGAGCTCCTGGTTGGCGGCGCCGTCCCCCTTGGACGCCGACGCCCGCCGGTCGCAGCCACGCTGGAGCTTCTGGCCGACCTGCGGTTCGGTCCCGCCGAAGGCATACTCGCGCAGGTTCGTCACCGGGTCGGGACTGCGCCAGTAGACCTGGCCGGTCCGGTCCGGCTCGTTCCCGATCTCCCAGGTCTGGACGCCGTAGGGCGCCGGGTGGCCGTTCTGAGCCCGCACCAGCGCCCAGGCGGTGCCTCCGCGCGGGTTGGTGCCCACCGGCGCGTTCATGTACTCCACCCAGTCGGCGGCATCGGCCGGAGTCTCGTTGATCATCGGCGTCATGATCTCGGGTCGGGCGCCGGTCGCCTCGATGAAGGCCATGTACTCGTCCGGCCCGAAGCTACCGTCGACCGGGCCCGGGCCACCGTTGGGCTGACCGACCGTCTGGCAGGGGCGATCTGCGGTGGGTCCGATGGCCGTCTTCCAGTCGAAGAGCGCCGCCGGGGTGCCGCCGGGATAGCGGACCATCCCGACGCCTGCCTGTCGGGTGCGGGCCACAACCGCGGCGTTCGGCGCACCGGCCTGGCTGTCCCACAGGCCATGCGAGTCGTCCCAGAACTGGTCGTTGTTGGAGCCGGTGAGGTAGGGCGAGACCGCACCGATCGGCTTGTTGGTCCGGATCTTGACGACCGGAGTGGTGCCCTCGTCGGCAAGCGCGCCCGGAGCCATGGCGACGAGCACGACTGAGGGCAGCAGCGCTCCGAGGACGATCGTCAACCGGGTGCGGTGGTACCTCATGGGCTTCTCCTCAGTCCGAGCCGCGCCCCACGGCCGGGGCTTGACAGGCAATGCGGGGTGCATCGGGATGCTAAGGGGAATTTCTATCGATGTACAGATCCTTTCCATCGTTGACATGTCGCACTGGGCTCACCTAACCTCCAAGTAGACCGATCTATTATCGGTGTCCCCAGAGCAGAGGAGTTCCCGTGGTGTCCACGGAATCGTCCGGTCCGGCCAACCTCACCCGTCGCGGCGTCCTGGGCCTGGGCCTGGGGCTCGGGGGGGCGATCGCCCTGTCGGCCTGCAGCGTCAAGGTGTCCGGCGACGCCGCCGCGGTGACCCCCAAGGGCATCACCTTCCCCGCCAACAAGGCCAAGCTGCCCACCGGCGAGGTGTCCTTCCGGTGGGTGGACAGTGGCGCGTCCAAGGTGCCGTTCAACAAGGCCGTGGTGGAGGCGTACCACGCCCAGCACCCCAACGTCACGCTGAACTACACCGGCCAGGGCTGGCCGGTGGTGAACGAGACGGTGACCCTCGGCATCCGGAACGGGTCGGCGCCCGACCTGTTCGCCCTGCCGCAGGCGGTGCCCCCGGCGACCGCCATCGCCGAGGGCTGGGTCCGTCCCCTCGAGGACATCATCCCCGACTTCGAGCAGTGGCGTAAGGCGTGGCCGGAGGGCTCGTTCGTTCCCGGCGAGCACGTGTTCAACGGCAAGCTCTACACCCTGCCGCTGAACGGGAACCGGCGGCTGTCCCAGATGGTCGTCTACGACGTCAAGACCTTCAGCGACGCCGGGATCGACCCGGCCCGGGATCTCGGGTCGTGGGACGAGATGCGGGCCGCGGCCCGGAAGATCACCGAGAAGGGGGCCGGCAAGACCTACGGCCTCATCGTCCCCGGGGGGCAGCGGATCGGCCGGGTGGTCATGGAGCTCGCGGTGAGTGCTGGCTGGCGGTCGTCGGAGACGATGGGCGGGATGGACTACAAGACCGGTGAGTATGCCGTGGATGCCCCGGAGATGCTCCAGGGCCTGGAGCAGCTGCAGGCGTTCGTCACCGACAAGTCGATGTTCCCCGGCTACCTGACGATGAAGAACCAGGACGTCACCGGTCGGATGCCCAACCGCGTCGCGGCGATGACCTTCGACGGGCCGTGGAACATCGAGGGGTGGCGGGTGTCCAACCCCGAGTGGGAGTTCGGCCTGGTCAAGCAGCCGCCGCGGGAGAAGGGGAAGCGGTACACCGAGCCCTTCGAGAACGTCGGCGTGAACAACCTGTGGGTGTACGCCAAGTCACCGCACCCGGAGATTGCCGGCGACATCCTGGCCTACATGGGTTCGGTCGACGGTCAGGCGGAGCTGATCCGGCTCAGCCGAGGCACGCTGGTGTCGGTCTTCCCGCAAGCGATGGAGATGGCCAAGAAGTTCGACCTGGACCCGATGGCAAAGGAGGCGGACCGCCTGGCTCAGGAGATCATGCGCGCATCGCCGATCGTCTCGATCCGCAACGTCGACGCCGACAAGGTCGCCCTCGCCCTGAAGCCGGTCAAGCCCGACATCAACGACATCGTCCAGGGCATCTTCACCGGCAAGATCACCGACGCGCGCAAGGCCCTCACCGAGCTCAACAGTGGTCTGAACAAGGCGCTCGACGACGCCATCGCCGCGGCCCGGGCCAAGGGCGCCAAGATCTCCCGCGAGGACTGGGTCTTCCCCAACTGGGACCCGTCGAAGGACTACACGCCACAGCAGTACAAAGAGCTGTGACGGATGAGCCTGACATCGCATCGCACCCCGACTGATGCGGATCGCAGTACCACCGCTGCCCCCGCCCGCCGCTGGCAGCGGTACTCGACCCCCTTCTGGTGCTACGTCTTCATGGCGCCGGCGACGATCCTCGCCGGCCTGTTCACCTTCTACCCGATGGTCATGTCCTGGGTCTACTCGACCTATGACTGGAACGGCTTCTCGTCGGCGAAGGACTTCGTCGGGCTCGGCAACTACCAGGAGCTCTGGGGCGACGGGCTGTTCTGGGACGCCTTCGGGCGGTCCCTGATCTTCGTGCTCTTCGGGACGCCGCTGAGGGTCGGCGTCGCGCTGGCCCTGGCGATCCTGCTCAACCGGCAGGCACTCCGGATGAGCCCGGTGTTCCGGACGATGTTCTTCATGCCGGTCGTGACCACGGCCGCGATCGTCGGCATCGTGATGACCTTCATCCTCGGGTCCTACGGGAGCCCGATCAACGAGGCCCTGCAGCAGCTCCACCTCATCGATGCGCCGATCGACTTCCTGTCCAACCCGGACTCGGCGCTCTGGTCGGTCCTGATGGTCCATGTCTGGAAGAACACCGGGATCACGATGATCTACTGGCTGGCTGTCCTGCAGACCGTGCCGCAGAGCTACTACGACGCGGCGAAGGTCGACGGGGCCGGAGCGTGGGCCATCCTGCGGCACATCACCGTTCCGATCCTCGCGCCGTTCGCGGTGGTCATCATCGTGCTGACCGCCAACGAGAACCTCCACGCCTTCGCCCTCGTCCAGGCGATGACCGAAGGCGGTCCGTACTTCAGCACCCAGGTGATCGAGGTGTACATCTACCAGACCGCCTTCGCCTCGGAGACAGCCGGAGGGATCCCCAGGTTGGGGTACGCCTCCGCCGCGGGATGCTTCTTCGGGACTGCTGCGCTGGTACTGGCGCTGCTTCAGGGGCTGGCCGTGCGTCAGTCTCGAAACATGCGGGGCCAGCTGGGAGGAGGACGAGCATGACGATCAGCGAGGATCTGCGCCAGCGTGCCGTGGACGCCGCGGTGGAGCCCAGCCGGACGGCGCCCCGACCGAAGTCTCGTCGGTCGTGGGGATCGCGGATCCGGGGCACCATCCTGACGGCGTTCCTGCTCGGGACGGCCCTGCTGTGGGTCTACCCGTTCATCTGGATGGTCTCGGCCTCGATCAAGACCAACTCCGAGATCTTCGGCGGGCTCGGTCTGGCGCCGGAGGTGATCCGGCTCGACAACTACGTTCGCGCGTGGAACGACGCCCACATCAGCCAGTACTTCTTCAACAGCGTGTTCGTCACCGTGGTCTCGGTGGTCGTGGCGGTCAGCGCCACCGCAATGATCGGGTACGTCCTCGGCCGGTACCGCTTCCCCGGCCGGAAGGTCATCATCGGGCTCTTCGCGGCCGCGATCTTCCTGCCCGAGGGCTACACGATCATCCCGATCTTCGACCTCATCTCCGCGATGGGGCTCTCGACGTCGCTGTGGGGGGTCGCCCTCGCTGAGGCCGGTGGGGCGCACGTCGTGATGATCCTGCTCTTCGCCGGGTTCTTCGCCCAGCTGCCCAACGAGCTCGAGGAGTCGGCGAAGATCGACGGGGCCGGGTTCATCCAGATCTTCACCCGGATCTACCTGCCCCTGTCCAAGCCGGTGATCGCGACCGCGGTGATCCTGCAGTTCATGCACAGCTGGAACGACTTCCTGCTGCCGCTGGTGCTGACCCTGTCCCGTCCCGAGCTGAGGACCCTCTCGGTCGGGATCTACAGCTTCCGGGGCGAGCACCTGACCGACTGGGCCGGGATGGCCGCCGCCTCGACCATCGCGCTGCTGCCGATCATCCTGCTGTTCCTTTTCCTGCAGCGGTACTTCGTCGAGTCGGTCGCCGGGGCTGTCAAGGGGTGACTTTGACGACACGCGACCGGCCGAACGTCCTGTGGCTGACGATCGAGGACACCTCGCCGCAATTCATCGGTGCCTACGGGGCGCGCACGGCGAACACGCCGACGATCGACGCGCTGGCCGACGAAGGAATCCGGTTCGAGCGCGCGTACTCGGTCGGGACGGTTTGCGCGCCGAGCCGGTCCGCCCTGATCACCGGCTGCCCGCCCTGGCAGCTCGGCACCGGTCACCACCGCAGTGCCTACCCGATCCCGCAGCGCGTCATCGGGTTCCCGGCCTACCTGCGCGAGGCGGGGTACTACGCGAGCAACAACGTCAAGACGGACTACAACACCAGTGCCCACGACCGGCTCGTGGCGCAGTCCTGGGACGAGTCGTCCGCCGACGCGGGCTGGTGGGGGCGTACCGACCCCAGCCAGCCCTTCTTCTCCGTCTTCAACGTGATGACCTCGCACCAGATGTGGACGATGTCACTGCCGTACGAGGAGTACCGGTCCCACATCCTCGGACAGCTCCCCGAGGACGCCGTGGTCAGCGACGCGGACGTCGAGATGCCGCCGTTCCTGCGCGACTCACCTCAGATGCGCCGGCAGTTCGCGCGGATCCACAACTCGATCGCCCTGACCGACCGTCAGCTCCGGGAGATCCTGGACCGGCTGGAGGGCGACGGCCTGCGCGAAAACACGGTGATCTGCTTCTTCGCCGACCACGGGGAGGGGATGCCCCGCGGGAAGACCAACGGGATCGCCCTGGGCTACCGCGTCCCGATGGCGATCTGGCTGCCCGAGCGGTGGCAGCACCTGTCCCCGTGGCCGCGGGGGTCGGTCGTGACCGATGAGCTGGTCAGCTTCGAGGACCTGGCGCCGACGATGCTGAGCATCTGCGGACTGCCCGTCCCGGAGCAGATGTCGGGGCGGGTGCTGTTGGGTCCCGGACGGTCACCGGCTCCCGACTTCGGCTTCGGCGCGTCGGACCGGGCCGACGAGGGCACCGACCTCGAACGCGCGGTGATGTCGGGGGACCACCTGTACGCGCGGCACTTCATGCCGTTCCAGCCGCAGATGCGCTGGATCGAGTACCAGGAGATCAGTGAGATCAAGACGCTGATGCGACAGGACCAGGCAGGGGGGCTGCTGACCGACGAACAGGACGCACTCTTCCGCCCGCGACCCTACGAGTCGCTGTACAACGTGCGTGAGGACCCGTGGGAGATGAGCAACCTCATCGACGACCCGGCACTGGCCGGTCGCGCGGACGCCTGTCGAGCGGCCCTGCGCGAGCACCTCATCGCCGACCGGGACGTGATGCTCCTGCCGGAGTACGAGCTGTCCCGGATCTCGGACGACACGACGCCGTACGAGCACCGCCTCACCTCGGCCTACCCCATCGAGGACGTCGTTGACGCGGCCCTGCTGTCCGGTCGGCGTGACCCGAGTGCGCTGTCCGCCCAGCGTCGGCTCCTGGGATCAGACACAGCGGTCCTGCGCTACTGGGGGGTCGTCGGGCTGCACTCGCACGACGCGAGCAGTCTCGAGCCGCTCCGTGCGCAGATCCTTGGCCTGGTCGCGGATGACTATCCACCGGTCTCGCTCTGGGCGGCCGGCCTCGCGTATCGACTCTGGGCCGATGCCGCCGCGTACGAGACATTGTGCGAAGCGGCGCTCGCCGAGGACGCCCAGGTGGCCTTGCTGGCGCTGCACCAGATCGCGCTGCTGGACGAGGTCGCCGAGTTCGCGGACGTCGCCGCGTCCGTCGCCGCCCGACCGGGGATCGACATCACCCTGAGGGCCGCCACCCGGGTGCTGCTGCACCGGACGGGCCGGGCGCCCCTGGCGCAGCGACGGTTCGCGGACACCGCGGCGGGCCGTCGCTGACCGGCTCGGGATGACGGCGGGCGATCAGCTCGCAGCGGCCTGCGACACCGTGCGGAAGCCGCCGTTGCCCATCGACGAGTCGGCCGTGTTGGAGGAGCGGGCGGCGTTGCGGTAGCGGTTGCAGTACGAGTCGTGGCACAGGTAGGAGCCACCGCGCAGCACTCGGCCGACCCCCTTCTCCGGGCCGGTGGGGTTCTCCTTGGGCGAGCGCTGGTAGTAGCGCGGGTCGTACCAGTCCTCGCACCATTCCCAGACGTTACCGACCGTCTGCCAGAGGCCGAACTCGTTGGGGGAGTAAGTGTGCACCGGCGCGGTGGTGAGGAATCCGTCGGCGAGGGTGTTCTCGGTCGGGAAGGTGCCCTGCCAGATGTTGGTCTGCCACCGTTCGCGGTCCAGGTCGTTGCCCCACGGGTAGCACTCACCGTCGCGGCCGCCGCGAGAGGCGTACTCCCACTCGGCCTCGGTCGGCAGGCGGCGACCGGCCCACCGGCAGTAGGCCTGCGCGTCGTTCCAGCTGATGTGCACGGCCGGGTGCTCGTCCAGGCCGTCGAGGTCGGAGCGGCTTCCGCCGGGGTGGCGCCAGTCGGCGCCGAGCACGCCAACCCACCAGGGAGTGCCGGGCACCGGGTTCATCACCTCGTCGGGGCCGGCCTGCACCGCGAGGTGGAACACGGCGGAATAGCCGAACTCCTCGGCCTCGGTGCGGAACCCGGTCGCGTCGACGAACCGGGCGAAGTCGGCGTTGGTCACGCTGGTCGCGTCGATCGAGAACGGCCCGAGACTGACCTGGTGGACCGGCGTCTCGCCGTCCGCCGGGTTCCCGTCCCCGGTGGCGTCCCCCATCCGGAACGATCCGCCGGGTAGGTCGCACTGCTCGATGCGGTGCGTCGAGGGGTCGGCCGAGACGATGGTCGATCCCTCCGCCCTGTCGTTCCGTGCGGCCGGTGGTCCCAGGCTCGCCGCGGCGAGCGTCGGGACGCAGCACGCCGGGGCCGACGACGTCGGGGTCTCCTCGGTAGCGCTGTCGCTCATGGTCTCCACCCTACGATGACGTGCGGCCAGGTGGCCGGGACGTGACCGGCCACCCCACCGCTGGTGTCACGAGCGGCTACTCGCCACAGGCCGGGTCGATCACGGACGGCTGGTAGTTGCGGTTCCACATCGCCGTGAAGTTCGAGACATACTTGCGGACCACGTCGTGCTGTTCGACGAGGATGTTGCTGTTCGCTGCCGTCCAGGCCGACCCGTCACCGAGGTTGCTCGACCCGGTCCAGACGAGCTCGCGGGGGGCGGGGTTGTTCCCGTTCATGTCCTCACTGGTGGCATCGACGATGAGGTACTTGCTGTGCAGGCACGGCACGTCGACGATCTCGGCCTTGGTGTTCTGCAGGGCTGTCCTGGTGCTCGCGTTGAGGTTGTTGTCCTGGGTGAGGAGCTTCACCGAGCATTTCATCCCCTGGGGGTCGGCGAGCTTCGTCAGCAGGTTCTGCAACCGTCCGCCGTTGGCGTCCAGCCGGGCCTTGTCGATGTTCGGGAAGGCCAGCCAGATCTTGCGGTTCCCGCTGCTCGGGCAGGCGGTCACGCCGCCGAGGATGTTCGCGACCGAGTCCGCGAACTCGGGATGCGGGTAGACGTAGCCCTTGGTCTCGACCACCCCGGAGGTGGGGTTGAGACTGCCGTTCTCGGTGCGGTTGTTGGCCGTGGTCCAGGTGCCCCAGTTGTTGTTCTTGAGCTTGTCCCAGTAGGCGTAGTAGTGCTCATAGAGCTTGTCGTCGCCCACGACCTCGACCGCGTTCTGGTACATGTCGTACATGCCCTTCGCGCCGAAGTTGTCCGAGGAGACGACGGAGTACTTCGTCCCGCTGATGTTGAACAGGGACAGCTTGTTGTGGTTGATCCCCGTGTTCGCTGCGGGGTTGATCAGGCACCGGGAGTCGTCGTTGCCGTCGGTCCCGCAGGAGACGAAGCTGGACCCCAGCGCCGCCTCGAGCTCGTCCCAGGGCTGGGTCATGCCGTTGAGCTCCGTGTTCTCGGCCGGGTCCGAGTGGTCGTCGAGCACGACCTGAACCGTGACCCCGCGGTTCTTCGCAGCGATGACCTCGGCGGTGAACTCCTGCATCTTCGAGTCGTCGAACGACTGACCGTTCTTCTTGTACCACCAGTTGAACATGGCGATCCGGATCGTGTCGCCGCTCTGGGTGAGCTTCGTCAGCCGGGTCAGCTCTGGAAGCACCGGCTCCTGCTGGGCCGGGTCGGTGGACGCCGGGTCGTTCATGCAGACCTTGTAGCGCCCGTCCGGGGAGGACGTGCAGCCGAAGGGGGGTGGATCGGTGATCGTCGGTAGCGGTTGGTCGACGGCCGCCGAGGCGGTGCCCGTCGATGACGTGAGCAGGACCCCGGTGACGAGGACCGGACCCAGCAGGGCGATGAGGCCGCGGGCCCGGGACCGAGAGGAAAGGTGAACCATGGTGACCATCCATCGCTAGGCACAGGGTTAGATCGATCTATTCAACGTTAGCAACGGTCCGAGGATTACGCGCGTCGAAGTGCCCGATCCGACCATGACGTGCTGCGACAGGCGCCTGACCCACCCCGGTGCACGGAGGGGAGAACCGGGAAGCGGCTTCCTCAGGGGCAGCCGCAGGACTGGCGGACCACGAGGCGTGGCTCCAGCAGGACCTGCTCGACGGGGGAGGACGGGTCCGCGATCCGCTTCATCAGCACCTCGGCGCAGCGCCGCCCGACGTCGGCGCCGTTGGCGGCAACGCTGGTCAGCGGCGGCTCCCAGAGCGCCGCCTCGGACACGTCGTCGTGCGACACGATCCGCACGGTGTCCAGCAGCTCCGGACGCTGGTCACGCAGCCCGCGGTACAGGCCGAACGCCACGACGTCGCTCTGGCAGACGATCCCGTCCGGGTACGGCGCGTCCCCGAACAGGCGGTCGATGACTCCCCGCCCCCATTCGCCGGTGGCCGGACCAGCGAGGTCCTCCACCAGCGCTGCAGACGTCGCCGACTGGAGCACCGACTGGATGCCGGCGATCCGTTCCTGGCGGGGCATGAGCTCCGCATAACCGCCGATGAAGGCGATGCGCTGGCACCCGTGCTCGACGAGGTGCTCCGCCGCGAGTCGTCCGCTGGCGACGTTGTCGATCCCCACGTAGTCGGCCAGGCCTGGGCGCAGGTTGCGCACGGCCACGACGACCGGCACGCCGCGTGCGACGAGACCGTCAACCAGGCTCGGGTCGGAGCCGATGGCGGGAAAGACGAGGATGCCGTCCACCTGACGCTCGACGATCGAGGCCACGAGGCGTTGCTGGAGCTCGGGATCCTCGAAGGCGCTCGACATCAGGGTGACCAGTCCCTCACGTTCGAGGGAGGCCTCGACGGCGGTCGCGAGCTCGGCGGTGAACGGGTTGGACAGGTCGGGGACCACGAGGCCGGCGGTGAAGGTCCGACGGGCGCGCATCGACGCGGCGCCCCGGTGGTAGACGTAGCCGAGCTCGCGCATCGACTCGCGGACCCGCTCGCGGGTCGACTCGTGCAGGTTGCCCGCGTTGCGCAGCACGAGGGACGCGGTCGCCTTGGAGACGCCGGCGCGCGCGGCGACGTCCGCCAGGGTGACCCGCCGGGGAGCGACCCCCGGACCCTCGGTCGTCTGCATCTGCGGTGCCCTTCCGTCGGTCGCCACGGGCACCAGCGGCGCACCCGGTAGTTCGATTCACTCTAGTCGCGTGGCTCGTACTCGCGACGCACCTCGCCATCAAGGATCTCGACACACACCTGCTTGAGCGTTCCGGCGAACGGGTACTCGTCCTTGGCGTTCTCGCGGACCGGCGAGAGCCGGTCCGCGCCGATGTCCATGCCCTGGAAGGCGACGAAGTGCTCGAAGGTCTCCTCCAGCCGGGCTTCGCCGGCGGATCGGCCGTCGACCAGCAGCCGCACCTCGCCACCGGTTCCGGCCTCGTCCTTGACGAACCGCATCGTCAGCTCGCAGTCCCCGACGGGGACCGGCTCCCGCGACCGGACGATCGTGTGCTGCCCGTAGTAGTTGTAGTCGTAGGTCAGGTGCCCGTCATCGACCATGAGGCAGTACCCGCTGTTGACGCTGCCGTGGGCGATGAGGACGCCGTTCACCGCCGGGTCCTCGCGGTGGACCGAGGCGCTGATCTCGACCGAGCGTCCACAGACCGGCGGGGCCGCAGCAGTGGGGATGTGCTGGATGTCGTTGAGGTAGACGAAGCGGCTGCGGTCCTTGGGCGACCCGGGGCGGAAGTGCGAGTTCGTCCGCTCGGCGAAGCCCCGGTCGTCCAGCGGCAGCACGTCGTTGAGCCGGGCCTGCTCCCACCAGGTCTCGACGAGCTCGGCGAGCATGTCGGGATGCTGCTGCGCCAGGTCGTGGGTCTCGGAGAAGTCCTCGTCCACGTGGTACAGCTCCCACTGGTCCTGCGCGAAGTCCGACCCGCGACGGTGCCAGGCGACGGCCTTCCAGCCGTCCTTCCAGATCGCCCGGTGGCCGTCAGTCTCGAAGTACTGGGTGCGGGGCCGGGTGACCGGCTCGGACTCGGCCAGCACGTCGAGCATGCTGACGCCGTCGATGGGCCGCTGTTCCAGGCCCCGGTGCACGCGCGGTGCCTCGAGACCGACGAGGTCGAGCACCGTCGGGACGATGTCGGTGACGTGCTGGAACCCGGGCCGACGCTGGCCGGCGCCGACGCCGTCCGGCAGGCTCATGATCATCGAGGTGCGGATACCGCCGGCGTGGGTGTTCTGCTTGTACCGCTTCAGCGGGGTGTTCGCTGCCTGCGCCCAGCCGAGCGGGTAGTTGACGTGAGCGGTCAGCCCGTCGATCTCGTCGATCCGGGCCAGCGCGTCCTCCAGGCTCGAGGTGTGCCCGTTCTCGTACTCGGTGGTGTTCAGCACCCCGTGCTGGCCGCCCTCCTGGCTGGCGCCGTTGTCGCCGAGCAGGACGATGATCGTGTCGTCGAGCCGGCCGAGCTCCTCGAGGTAGTCGACCAGCCGGCCGATCTGCGCGTCGGTGTGCTCGAGGAAACCGGCATACACCTCCTGGAAGCGCGCGGCGAGGCGCTGTTCCGCCTCGTCCATCTCGGCCCACGGTCGGACGTCGTCGTTGAACGGCGGCAGGTCGGTGCCGTCCGGGATGATCCCGGCGTCGAGCTGGCGCTGGTAGCGCTGCTCGCGGATGACGTCCCAACCCACGTCGTAGACACCCTTGTAGCGGTCGATGAACTCGGCCGGCGCCTGGAACGGCGTGTGGGTCGCACCGAAGGCGAGGTAGAGGAAGAAGGGCTTCTCCGGGGAGATCGAGGTCTGCTCGCGCAGGAACTGGCACGAGTGGTCGATCAGGTCGGTGGTGAGGTGGTAGCCGTCCTCCGGCTTCCCCGGCGCCGGGATCGGGTGGTTGTCGTAGAACAGCTCGGGGTAGTAGTGGTCGGTCAGGGCCTCGAGGAAGCCGTAGAACCGCTCGAACCCGCGCCCCAGCGGCCACTGGTCGTACGGGCCGGCGGCGGTGGTCTGGTCCATCGGCGCGAGGTGCCACTTGCCCAGGGCCAGGGTGTTGTAGCCCTGCTCCACGAGCATCTCGGCCAACGTCGCGCTGTCGTGGTTGATGTGCCCCCGGTAGCCGGGGTAGCCGTCGTCCACGTGAGACAGGTAGGCCATCCCCACCGCGTGGTGGTTCCGACCGGTGAGCAGGCTGGCCCGGGTCGGCGAGCACAGCGCCGTGGCGTGGAAGTTGGTGAACTGCAGCCCCCGAGCCGCCAGGGCGTCGATGGCCGGCGTGGAGATCTCGGAGCCGTAGCAGCCCAGGCTGGAGAAGCCGATGTCGTCGAGCACGAGGAAGACGACGTTCGGGCGACCGGTCGCCGAAGCGACGGGCGGCCAGTACGGGGTGGAGTCGCGGTAGGTCTGGCCGATGTGGCCGCGAAACGTGCTGCCCGCGTCGACCGGGCGCTCGGCGTTGCTCATTGTTCCCGCATCTCTGCCGCGAAGACGGCCGGTTCGGTGGGTGGTTCGCTGGTGACGCCCGGACGGACGCTCAGGGAGTGCAGCTGCTGGGTGAAGGCGAACGGGGGATCGAAGGCGCGGCTCGCAGTACGGTCGCCGGCCCGCCCGACGTGACTGCGTCCGGCGTGGACCGGCATCCGGGCGACGAGGGCGGTGACCGTGCCCTGCTCGAGCAGCTCGTCGTCGCGGCGCAGCTGGACGGTCACCGGTCGGTCGGGTTCGGTGGCGACGGTGAGGGTCAGGCGATGCGGTCCGGGGGCCAGGTCGAGCTCCGCGCTGACCGTCTCGCTGGACAGGGGTGAGCGGGTCACCTCGAAGACGAGCCGTCCGGCGTCGACATACCAGGCGTAGCCCCCGTGCCGGCCCCCGAAGGCGTAGAGGACTCCCTCGGTCGGGCCGTCGGACACCGTGATGTCGGCGGTCAGCGTGAAGGAACGGCCGGCGATCCGCGGGGCGCCCCCCCGTTCGTACGGGCCCCCGGGGCCGGGGAAGGTGGCGCCGTCCGGGTCGGCACCGAGCGGGAGCGGCACCTGGGCGGGGAACCGCTGCTTGCGGGGGCGCTCGTCGATGGGCAGCACCTGGTACTGACCGGCAGCGGCCCACCAGGCGTTGACCATCTCGGCGAGCAGGTCCGGTCGCTCGGCCGCCAGGTCGTGGCACTCGGTGGGATCCGAACGATGGTCGTAGAGCTCCCAGACGGCCTCGGCGACCGGGGTCGGCGCCGGGGTGGGCGGTCGGGCGCGCTCGGGCGTCGGGTGCATCCGGGAGATCGCCATCCAGCCGTCGCGCCAGAAGCCGCGGTTCCCGAACATCTCGTAGTGCTGGCTGGACCGGCGGGAGTCCGCTGCCGGGTCGGTGAGGCTGTAGCGCATGCTGACGCCGTGCATCGGCTGCTGGGTGACCCCGGCGACCTGCGCAGGCGGCTCGATCCCGATCAGGTCCAGCAGCGTCGGGGCCACGTCGATGACGTGGTGGTACTGGGTGCGGATCTCCCCGGCCGGGACGCCGCCGGACGGCCAGCTCAGCAGGAGCCCGTTGGTGATGCCGCCGGCATGGGTGAACTGCTTGTACCAGCGGAAGGGGGTGTTGCCGGCCTGTGCCCACCCCCACGGGTAGTGGTTGTCGAGGTCCGGACCACCGAGGTCGTCCAGCAGGGAGATCGACGTCGCGTCGATGCCGTCGTCGGCGGCCACGCTGTCGATCAGGCCGTCCGGTCCGCCCTCGGCGCTGGCGCCGTTGTCGGACAGCAGGACCACGATGGTGTTGTCGAGGGCCCGGGTCCTCTCGAGGTGGTCGAGCAGTCGGCCGATCTGGGCGTCGGTGTGGGTGAGGAACCCGGCATACACCTCCATCATGCGGGCGAAGGCGGTGCGCTCGTCAGCGGTGAGGTCGGCCCAGGGGGTGACGCCGGGGTTGGACTCGCCCAGGGTGGTTCCGGCAGGCATGACCCCCTGCTCGATCTGGCGGGCGAGGATCCGCTCGCGCTCCACGTCCCAGCCGTGGTCGAACGCTCCCCGGTAGCGTTCGATCCACTCGGCGGGTACCTGGTGCGGAGCGTGCGCGGCGCCGAAGGCGAGGTAGTGGAAGAACGGCCGGTTCGGCGACAGCGCCTGCAGGTCGCTGATCTGGGTGATGCTCTCGTCGACGAGGTCCGCGCTGAGGTGGTAGCCGTCCTCGGGACCACAGGGCGGCTCGACGAGCGAGTTGTCCCGGGTCAGCTCGGGATGGAACTGGTCGGCCACTCCGGACAGGAAGCCGTAGAACCGCTGGAAGCCCCGCCCGAGCGGCCACCGGTCGAAGGGGCCCTGCGGTCCGGTCTCGTACGACGGGGTCAGGTGCCACTTGCCGACTGCCCGGGTGTGGTAGCCGCTGCGGCGCAGGATCTCGGCGATGGTCACGGAGCTGTCCGGCAGCAGCATGGAGTACCCGGGGAAACCGGCCATCCGCTCGGTGACGCAGCCGAACCCGACGGAGTGCGGGTTGCGCCCGGTCAGCAGCGAGGCCCGGGTGGGTGAGCAGACGGCGGTGGTGTGGAAGTTGGTGTACCGCAGCCCGCTGGCGGCGAGGCGGTCGATGTTCGGCGTCTCGATCGTGGCGCCGAAGCAGCCGAACTGCGCGAACCCGACGTCGTCCAGGACGATGGCCAGGACGTTGGGCGCGCCGGGGGACTGGTCCTCCCGCGCCGGCCAGCGCTCGTGTGACCCGGTGTGGGTGAGCCCGATCCGGTGTTGCTCCTGGCTCATCGTCCGCCTGTTCTGGTCGTCGGCGCGGTCGCGCGCAGCATGGGGAGTAGATCGGTCTAGTACAGTATAGGTGGGACGGCATTTTGGCTGTCAACCGCACGCACCGGCGGGCGCGTCGCCGCCCACCGACAGGACGAGAACCAGGGGAGAGAGCATGCCGAGTCCGGCTGAACGGTCGCGCAGACCCAACGTCGTGGTGTTCATGACCGACCAGCAGCGCTGGGACACAACGGGGTTCGCCGGAAACCCGGTGGAGCTCACGCCGAACCTCGACCGGATGGCAGTGCAGGGAACCCACGCCGCCTGCGCGATCACCCCGAACCCCCTCTGTGCACCGGCCAGGGCGTCGCTGCAGACCGGGATGTACCCGAGCCAGACCGGGGTCTACCGCAACGACATCGCCCTGCCGGCCGACGCCGACACCGTCGCCCGCCGGTTCGGCGACGAGGGGTACTCGTGCGGGTACATCGGCAAGTGGCACCTGGCCGAGGGCAGGGCTCCGGTCCCGCCCGAGGGCCGGGCCGGCTACACCTCGTGGCTGGCATCGAACACCCTGGAGTTCACCTCGGACGCCTACCGGACGATCGTCTTCGACGAGGACGACCAGGCGGTCTCGCTGCCCGGATACCGCGCGGATGCGCTGACCGATGCGGCGATCCGGTTCATTGCCGACCACGAGTCGGAGCCGTTCTTCCTGTTCGTCTCCTACCTGGAGCCGCACCAGCAGAACGAGACCGACAGCCAGGACGCACCGGAGGGCTACGCCGAACGGTATGCCGGCACGTGGATGCCGCCCGACCTCGCCGCGCTCGGCGGCAGCGCGCAGCGGCAGATGCCCGGCTACCTCGGGCAGGTCAAACGTCTGGACGAGTGCCTCGGCCGGCTTCGCGACGCGTTGCGCAGCCTGGACCTGCTCGACGACACGATCATCGCCTTCACCTCGGACCACGGCTCCCACTTCCGGACCCGCAACGCGGAGTTCAAGCGCAGCTGCCACGACGCCTCGATCCGGGTGCCGTTCGTCCTGGATGGTCCCGGCTTCCGCGGCGGCGGACAGATCGGCTCGATCGTCAACACGGTCGACCTGGTCCCGACCCTGCTCGATGCCGCGGGGATCGACGTCCCCGCGACGATGCAGGGCCGGTCCCTGGTCCCGCTGACCCGCGGGCAGCAGTCCGATCGCCCCGACGAGGGCTTCAGCCAGGTGACCGAGCGCGACGTCGGCCGGGTCCTGCGCACTCCGAAGTACACCTACTTCGTCTGCGCCGAGGATGTCGACCCGCAGACCAGCGGCGCCGCGGACTCCTACGTCGAGCAGGAGCTGTACGACGTGGAGCTGGATCCCCACCAGCTGCTCAACCTCGTCGACAGCGACGACCACGCGCAGGTGCGCCTCGAGCTGTCCCGACGCCTGGTCGACTGGGTCGAGCGGATCGAGGGGGTGACGCCGAAGATCGTCCCGAGCCCGACCAGCGGAGGCAAACGCCGCGTGGCGCCTCGGGTGCGGACCGAGGGGTTGGTGGCGACGAGGTTCGGGCACCAGCCCCGCCGTCCCGGCGCCGGGCCCTCATGCTGAAGCTGCACATCATCCGGCACGCGGACCCGGACTACGAACGCGACACCATCACCGACCTCGGCCACCGGGAGGCGGCTGCGGTCGCCGTGCGGATGTCGGGCGAGGGTCTGACCCAGGTGTTCACCTCGCCGATGGGGCGCGCCCGGGCGACCGCCCGGTACACCAGCGAGCGGACCGGCCTCGAGCCGGTGGTGCTGCCCTGGACCGCGGAGCTGCAGCTCGAGAAGATCACCGACCTCAGCGGTTGGCAGGTCGCCCCGTGGAACATCCCGGGTGAGTCCGTCCGGGCCGAGCCCCCCGACGGCACCGGGGACATGTGGCAGCCGCTGAGGGCCTTCTCGGCATACGACTTCGACGGTCGGTACCGCAGCCTGACCTCGTCGTCAGACGATTTCCTGGGCAGCCTCGGGTACCGCCGTCGCGCCGAGGGGTATGCCTTCGACGACGCGGGCGACCAGGTGGTCGCGGTGTTCTGCCACGCGGGGTTCGGGATGACCTGGCTGGCCCACCTGCTCGCCCTGCCGGTGCCGGCGGTCTGGGCCGGGTTCTTCCTCGCGCCGACCTCGGTCACGACGCTGATGCTCGAGAGCCGCAGCCCAGGCCTCGCCGTGCCCCGCGCCGTCACGATCGGTGACACCGGTCATCTCCAGGTGGCCGGGCTCCCGCCGAGCCTGCGCGGGATGCCGCACCAGGGCCGAGGGTGAAATGCAGGGTGAAAACGGCCGCCTGATCTAGCGCGCCGCAGCCGGACCGGAACAGAGTCTCCACCAAACCCGCGCATCCATACGGATGTCGGGGCAAACGGGGGTCGTTCCGCGCGAACGGGCTGCAGTGAGAGATCAGGAGTGTCATGCATTTCGCTACTTCCAGCTTCCGGCCGATGACCGTGGCTTCGCAGGTTCGTGCGGCGCGCACGCACGGGTCGCTCCGGCCGGCATCGCCTTCAGCGCCGTGGTGGCGATGGTCGCCGGGCTGCTGTCCGCAGCCGTCATGGTGACGATCGCCGCTCCTGCCGTCGGCCGTGCCGGGCGACCCGCAGCCCTTCGACCCGGCGTTCCCGGATGTCTACGTCAGCCAGAACCGACACCATTCTGAGGCGGATCGTCCAGAACGCTGATGGTTCGATGTCCTGGGACGACGAGGGAGCGCCCCTCGCCGATGGACTACAACGCATCGCCTTCAACCCGCCGGACCAGTTCATCTACGCGGTCGTGACGATCCGCCGCGGACAGGCAGGCTACTCCGACGGAGACGTGATCCGGATCGGGAGAGGTGGCGTATACGACCAACACCGGATACTCGGTCGACTCGCCCTCAGCAACAGTGGGGCGTTCGCCGGGCGCGACCGCCGTCAGCGACGGCCGCTACTACACCGTCTCGCCCGGGAGCGTGGGTCCGGCGGCACCCAGAAGTGCTGACCGCTCTCAACATCATCACCGGAGCCAAGAGGAGATGGAGATCTGGAACGACCGGATGACGGCTCCCGACATCGCCTGGTTCGGCGGGTACTTCTGGAGCTTCGACCACGACACCGACTGCGACTGCCGTAGCCATGACCGCCGTGCGGCTGAACCCCAGCACGGGCCGAGCCAGACGAGTTCGACGCCGGGAACATCGGGCAGCCCGACCCACTCACAGCCCGGTGCGCAGTGGACGTACGCCAACAAACCATCGGCCTGTCGGACAACCGCACCGGCGACATCACCTCGGTCGAGATCACGAACCCGGGACAGGCACACCGACCTTCATTCCATAGCGCTGCACCCGGTCGGACCACAGCGAAGGATCGAACGACGGGACGGCGATCCCGGGCTGCCCACCGACCTCGCGTTGGTCAAGTCGCGTCCGCCGTCACGGCGTCGCCTGGCGACGGGTGGACCTTCACCCTCAAGTGACCAACAACGGCCCGGGTGACTCTCCGGATTCGTACGTCAGGGACGACGTTCCCGCCGGGTTCAGCGACCTCGGACGGCTGACGAGGTCGGAGTCGGTGATCGACGCGCCGAACGGTCCCACTAACGTACTGGTCAACGGGGGCGACCTGGCATCTGGTGCGAGCGCGACCTTCACCTTCTCGGCGGTGTTCGACTGCCGACGCAGCTGGAGAACGTGGCGACCGTCACCCGAACGAGGACGACCCGAACTGGAGCAACACACCTGGGACGGGCCACGGTCGGCCCCCCGGTCGCGACCAACGCCCACCTCGTCATCGACAAGAGCGCCACCCCCAACACCGCGGTCCCGCAGGGGACTGCGGTCACCTTCACCTTCACGGTGACCAACCAAGGACCGGACGCGTCGACCGGCTACACGATCACCGACGCGTGGCCACCCGGCCTGGGCGCCCCCACGAACCTGCCGGCAGGCTGCACCTACAACGGCTCGGTGACGTGTCGCAAGAATGCGCCGCTGGCCAATGGAGGGATCGACCGGTACTCGTTCACCGCCACGTTCGACTCCACCAGCTCGGTCACGAACACCGCCTATGTCAACGGCGACAACGACCCCAACCCCGGGGACAGTGGCAGCGCGACGATCACCGCCGCCCCTCCGCCCCCGCCGGTGGTCGACCTGTCGTTGGTCAAGCGGGTCAGCGCCGATCCGGCCCGTCAGGGTGAGCGGGTGACGTTCTTCCTCGACGTCACGAACCAGGGTCCGGACACCTCGACCGGGTACACGATCACCGACGTGCTGCCGGCGGGCTTGAGCAACCCCCAGTTCCCTGACGGCAGCTGCTCGCAGGCAGGTACGGCGATCGAGTGCCGAAGCTCGATGGCGCTGGCCAGCGGGGCCACGCGGTCACACTCCTTCACGGCGGTCTTCAGCTCCACGACGCCCGTGACCAACTCGGCGAGCGTGGGGGGCGACGAGCCCGACCCCAACCCCGGCAACAACACCGGCACGGCGACGGTGACACCGGCCAGGGCGGACCTCAGCATCATCAAGACGGCGGACCGCCCGAGTGCGAACCCGGGCGAACGGGTGACCTTCACCCTGACCGTGCACAACGGTGGTCCGGACGACTCATCGGGCTACACCATCACGGACACCCTGCCGGACGGACTCGACGATCCGCAGAGCTCCGATCCTTCGGTGTCGATCAACGGCAAGGTCGTGACGGTCGCCGGAGGCGCCCTGGTTGCCGATGCGTCGAAGGGGTACCTCTTCAGTGCGGTGCTCACCGAGCGCACCAGCGATGTGACGAACTGGGCGCACGTCGAGGGTGACGGGCGCGAGCTCGACCCCAACCCGGACAACAACGACGGCTCGGCGACCGTGCACCCGATCCAGCCGCCGAAGATGGTGGTCTCGAAGACGTCGACGGGCTCGTCCTCGAGCCGTCTGGGTGATGAGGTCTACTACGAGATCACGATCACCAACGTGGGTGAGGCACCGTATGGCCCCGGTGGCATCTACCCGAACGCGGAGCTGGTCGACGACCTCAGTGAGGTGCTGGATGACGCCACGCTGGACTTCGCCAGCCTGCGCGCTGACCGTGGCGTGGTCAGCTACAGCGAGCCACGGATCCGGTGGAACGGGCCGCTGGACCCCCAAGGTGCAGCGCACATCTGGTACACCGTTGTGCTGAACAAGGCCGGGGACCAGCACGTCGCGAACGTGGCGTTCGAGCCCGACCCGGCCAACCCGGGGGCGCCGGCGCCGGCGTGCAGCCCGCCCGGTCCGGGCACGGACCCGGCCAGCGGGCGAGGACTGGCGTGTACGGCGTTCGACATCCCGCGGCTGACGGTGACCAAGTCGGCGTCACCGATGGAAGGGGTGCGTCCCGGGGACACCGTGACCTACACGGTGACGGCGACGAACACCGGCAAGGCCGCGTATGACGCGACGAACCCGGCGAGCGTCACCGACGACCTGCAGGGGTTGCTGGACGACGCCGACTTCAACGCCGGCTCCGCCGGGGCGGACCGGCCGGGCCTGCAGCCGTTCACGGGTCGCTTCCTGACCTGGTCCGGGCCGCTCGGCGTCGGTGAGATGGTGACGATCACGTTCTCCGTCACGGCCAAGGCCGGCGGCGACGGGTTGCAGGACAACCTCGCGTTCGACAGCTCGGATGAGCTGACGCCGCAGCCACCTGCGTCGTGCTCGAACGGAGCTGACCCCGCTACGGGTCGCTCCTGTGCGGAGGTTCAGGTTCCACGACCCGTGCTTCAGGTCACCAAGGTGTCGCCGGACCTGACCTCGGCACGGATCGGTGACACGGTCCACTACACCGTCACCGTGCGGAACGTCGGTAACGGCCCCTTCACCGACGCAGCGCCGGCGACCATGTTCGACGACCTGAGCGACGTCCTGGACGACGCCGCGTACAACGGCGACGCCCGCGTGCGGACGGGAGAGCCCGGCTCCGTCTCGTATGCCGCGCCGTGGTTGGGCTGGTCGGGGCCGCTCGGCGTGAATCAGTCGGCGTCGATCGACTACTCGGTGATCCTCACGCTGGCCGGGGACACCGTGGTCGAGAACATGGCGTTTGACCCGGTCGACCCGGCCAACCCGGTCACCCCGCAGCAGTGCGTCAACGGAAGCGACCCCTCTGGCCGTTCGTGCGCCCAGGTGGTGGCGAACAAGCCGCGGCTCGAGGTGTCCAAGGTGGCCAACGGGGTCGGCACCGCTCGACCGGGCGACAGGGTGTCGTACACGATCACGGCGAAGAACACCGGCTCGGGACCGTTCACCGACGCCTACCCGGCATACCTGACCGACGACCTGAGCATGGTCCTGGACGACGCCGAGTACCTGGGTGCGGTCAAGGACCGGGGTGCCTGGCGGTTCGAGCCGACGCCGGCCTCGCCCTACCTGGGATGGGGCGGCAGCCTCAACCCGCAGGAGGAGGCGATCATCACGGTCAACCTGCGGATCACGCTGCACGGAGACACGATGCTGCGCAACGTGGCCTTCGACCCTGCGGACCCGGTCAACCCCACCCCGGCGCCGGAGTGCGATGCCCAGGGCAAGGACCCGCAAGGTCGCAGCTGCGACGTGGTCGTCGACGTCCTGCCGCGGCTGCGGATCACCAAGGCAGCGCCCGATTTGGCCACCGCCCGTCCGGGCGACGTGGTGACCTACACGGTGACCGCGACCAACACCGGTCAGGGTTCGTTCACGCCCGACCACCTGGCCTACGTCGCGGACGACCTGTCGAACGTCCTCGATGACGCCTCCTGGGTCGACGGATCACTGCAGGCGTCCCGTGGTGACGCGGGATACGAGCAGCCGTGGCTGAGCTGGTCCGGAGAGCTGGGCCCCAGCGGCACCGACACCGCCAGCGCGACGATCACCTACGCGGTGACGATCACGGTGGCCGGGGACACCCACCTGGTGAACCTGGCCTTCGAGCCGGTCGACCCGGACAACCCGGAGACCCCCGCAGAGTGCCGGGACGGGGAGGACCCGCAGACCTACCGGGCCTGCGACGGAGTGGACGAGGTCCTGCCGCGGCTGGAGCTCGCCAAGGCCGCTCCCGACCTGGCGACGGCGCGTCGGGGCGACACCGTGACCTACACGATCACGGCCTCGAACACCGGCCTGGGTGCCTTCACCGAGGGGCACCTCGCGTACGTCGCCGACGACCTGTCGCGGGTGCTCGACGACGCGACCTGGGACGAGGGGTCCGAGGCGGCGACCTCGGGTGAGGTGAGCTATGCCGAGCCGTGGCTGTCCTGGTCCGGGCAGCTGGGCCAGAGCGGCACCGACACCGACACCGCGACGATCACCTACTCGGTGACGATCACCCTGGACGGGGACACCGTGGTGGACAACATCGCGTTCGACCCGACCGACCCGCAGGAGCCGGTGACGCCGGAGTCCTGCGCGGTGCCGATGCTGTCGGCGCACTCGCCGGACGGGCGGGCCTGCGCGCAGGTCACCGAGCTGTTGCCGCGACTGGCGCTGACCAAGGCGGCCCCGGACCTGACCGCTGCCCGGGTGGGCGACCGGGTGGAGTACACCGTCACGGCGTCGAACACCGGTGCGGGCGACTTCACCGAGGCCGACTACCCGGCGTTCGTGGCCGACGACCTGTCCCGGGTCCTGGACGACGCGACCTTCAACGACGACGGCTCCGCACTGGCGTACCCGTCCGGCGGGCAGCCCGACGGGGAGGTCGGGGAGGTCTCCTACGCGCGGCCCTATCTCTCCTGGACCGGGCCGATCCCGACGGGGGCGAAGGTGGAGCTGGCCTACACGGTCACCCTCACCCTGGCTGGCGACCGGGTGGTGGACAACATCGCGTTCGAGCCGCTGGACCCGGACGACCCGATCACGCCGGACGTCTGCGTCGACGGAGCCGAGCCGGACACGGGCTACCCGTGCGCGCCGCTGGACGTGGCGTTCCCGAGGCTGCTGGCCACGAAGGTTGCGACCGTCCCCAGCCCGGTGACCGACACCTCGCAGATCGTCTACACGATGACGATCACGAACGTCGGTCCAGGTGACATGGCCGCGGAGCGGCCCGGCCGGGTGGTCGACGACCTGCGTGACGTCCTCGATGACGCGCGGTACAACGACGACGCGGCCGCCGGCACCGGCAGCCTGCTCTACACCGAGCCGGAGCTGACCTGGACCGGGGTGCTGGGCTCGGGCGAGAGCACCGAGGTCACCTACAGCATCACCTTGGACCAGCAGCCGGACAGCGACGGACTGGTCCGCAACACGGTGATCGTCTACGACCCGCACCTGACGGACCCGTCCGTCCCCGGGGACGGTGGCCCGGCGTGCCTGCCGGACGTCGAGCAGAACCTCACCGCGTTCTGCCGGGTCGACATCGGGGTGGCCGGGGTCTTCGCCGCGGCGAACCTGGCCAGGACCGGCTACACCACCTCACCGTTCGTGCTGATCGGGGTCGGACTGCTGGTGCTGCTGATCGGGGCCGGGACGATCCTGCTGGCCCGCCGGGGCAAGGACGGCACCCGTCTGAGCAGAAGGGTGTGACCCGGCGCCGGGAGTGAGCGCTACCCCCGTGGCGCTCACTCCCACCCCGGCCATCGTCGTGGAGCTCCACGACGGTGGCCGGGGTTCTGCCCGCGTGGGCGGCGTGGTCGGTAGGGTTCCTGCCACACACCGCTCGGAGAGGGGACACTCGGGATGGACCCGGAATCGTGGTTCCTGACCGCCCGTGAGCGAGGCAATGCCTCCACCGTGCTCGATCGACGCCATCACGATGAGCGCGCCTGGACAGTCGGAAACAGCGTCGTCCCGCTCGTTCACGGCGGCACCTACTTCTCCGAGCTCCACCAGCGGGTCGACCGGATGGTCCGCGGCGACCTGCTGATGTTCGTCGACTGGCGGGGTGACCCCGACGAGCGCCTGACCGACGAGAGCGCGGACACCGTCGCGGAGCTGTTCTGCAGGGCGGCTCGTCGCGGTGTCGACGTCCGAGGGCTGGTCTGGCGCTCCCACTGGGACCGCTTGGCCTTCTCCAGCAGGGAGAACCGGCATCTGGGCGAGCGGATCAACGAGGCCGGGGGGCAGGTCGTCCTGGACATGCGCGTGCGGACCGGCGGCTCGCACCACCAGAAGTTCGTCATCCTGCGCCATCCCGGGCAGGAGGAACGGGACGTGGCCTTCCTGGGCGGAATCGACCTGTGCCACAGCCGCCGTGACGACGAACGTCACCTCGGCGACCCGCAGACCCAGCCGATGGCGGACGTGTACGGGGACCGCCCCGCCTGGCACGACGTCCAGCTGCGGATCCAGGGGCCGGCGGTCGGCGACGTCGAGGCCGTCTTCCGCGAGCGGTGGGACGACCCCCAGGCGCTGAGCCGGTCACCGATTCGCCGGATCGCGGACCAGGTCCGGCGCACCGGCGTCCGGACGACGCCGCTGCCGCCGCAGCTGCCCGACCCGGGCCCCCACGGACAGCTCCCGGTCCAGCTGCTGCGGACCTACCCCAAACGGCTCGGCGGATACCCGTTCGCACCCCAGGGTGAGCGCAGCGTCGCCCGGGGGTACGCCAAGGCGCTTGCCCTCGCCGAGCGGCTGATCTACGTCGAGGACCAGTACCTGTGGTCCCCGCAGGTCACCGCCACCTTCGTCAGGGCCCTTCGGCGCAACCCACAGCTGCACCTGGTGGCTGTCCTGCCGCACTTCCCGGACCAGGACGGGCGCGTCTCGATGCCACCGAACCTCGTGGGCCGCCAGCACCTGATGACACAGCTGCGCCGGGCGGCGCCGGGCCGTGTCGCGTTCTATGGGATCGAGAACGACCAGGGGACGCCGATCTACGTCCACGCGAAGGTCTGCATCGTCGACGATGTCTGGGCCAGCGTGGGCTCCGACAACTTCAACCGGCGCTCGTGGACGCACGACTCCGAGCTGGCCGCGGCGGTGTGCGACCCCGGTTACGCACGCAGCCTGCGCCTCACGATGATCCAGGAGCACCTCGAGGGCGCCCACGACCTCGAGCTGGAGGACACCTTCACTGCCTTCGCCAACGCCGCGCGAGACCTCCAGGCCTGGTATGACGCCGGCCGCACCGGAGCCCGTCCGGCCGGTCGGGTCCGCCCCATCGGGCAAGAGCCGTTGAGCCGATCCACCCTGGCCTGGGCAGCCGTGCTCTACCGCCTCGTCTATGACCCCGATGGTCGGCCGTTCGCCATGCGCCTGAGCCGTCGCTTCTGACCCCTCGCTGCCGAGCCGTCAGTGAGCCGTCGTCCGCGCGGCGCGGATCAGGGTGCAGCGGGTCAGGGTGGCAGGCTGGGCGACGGCAACGTCGCTGCCAGCCAGTCCAGCCACGCCTGAACCCCGTCGCCGGTC
The DNA here is from genome assembly GCA_963845815.1 of uncultured Actinomycetota bacterium. Taxonomy (GTDB): domain Bacteria; phylum Actinomycetota; class Actinomycetes; order Actinomycetales; family Dermatophilaceae; genus Lapillicoccus. The sequence continues at coordinate 2,519,127 of CAWJTD010000001.1, read as the reverse complement.
CGAGCGCTGACCCGGATGACGGTTGCCGAGGGGTTCACCGCCGCGAGGTTGCGCTCGAACAGCGCCAGGTCGAAGTCCAGGTGGGGCAGCAGGTCCATCTTGTTGACCAGCACGAGGTCGACCGAGCGGAACATGACCGGGTACTTCAGCGGCTTCTCCTCGCCTTCGGTGATCGAGTAGACCATGATCCGGTGGTGAGCCCCGACGTCGAACTCGGCCGGGCAGACCAGGTTCCCGACGTTCTCCACGAAGAGCAGGTCGACCGCTGCCAGCTCGACGCGCTCGAGCGCCGACCTCACCATCGGGGCATCCAGATGGCACTCGCCGCCGAACCCGCTGGAGGTGTTGAGCAGGACGATCTGCGCCCCGTACCCAGCCAGGCGGTCGGCGTCGATGCTGGTCTCGATATCGCCCTCCACGACCGCGACCCTGGTCTTCCCGCGAAGGCTGGCCAACGTGTGCTGGAGGAGGGTGGTCTTCCCGGCGCCGGGGGAGGACATCATGTTGACCGCGACGACGTCGTGGGCGTCCAGCAGGGTCCGGTTGGCACGCGCCGACCGGTCGTTCTCGTCGAAGATCCGCTCGAGTACCTGCACCCGCTCCGGGCCGGTCCGGTAGGCGGAGAGATCGCCGTGCTCCGAGGACACACCATCGTCATGATCGTGCGTGTGCTGGGTGCCGTCGTCGTGACGGTGGAACCGCCCCATCGCTATACCTCCGCCAGCTCGAGTGAGGTGACGAGGAGCTCCTCGCCGCCGGTGACCGTGACCTGGTCGGACCCACACGCCTGGCACCTCATGACCAGCTCCCGCCGCAACGTGGAGTCGTGCTCGCAGGCCGCGCAGTGCAGCATCGCCGGACACAGTTCGAGGTCGAGCTGGGAACCGGCCAGGGGAGTGTCGTCGCAGACCACCATCCAGCAGTAGGTCAACGTGTCCGGGACGACCTGGCGCAGCGCCCCCACCTGGAGGTGGATCACCGCCACGTCCCGGCCGCCGGCCGCCCGTTCGGCGATGTCGTAGATGGCCCCGCACAGGGACAGCTCATGCATCGGTGGCCGCCTTCGTGAGCTCGACGCCTTCCGACTCGAGCGCTCGATCGTCACCCATCGGCCAGGCCTGGGTGATCCGGACCCCGACCCGCTCACCCGCCCCTCGACGGGGTGGCCCCGGTGTGCTCACCAGCAGGCGGCCGGCCGCCACGAGGATGACGTGGTCGGTGGACGGCCCGCGGTAGCGGACGCTCTCGACCTGGCCGGGCAGGTCGCCGTCAAGGTGGACCCAGTCCGGCCTGACCAGCACCTGACCTCCCGTCGCAGTCGACCCTGAGCCGACGATACCGTCGGGCAGCCGGTCCGCGACGACGAACGACGCCGGCCCGGTCAGTCGAGCGGTGTCGACGTCGGCCGGGCGCTCGTAGAGCTCGCGGGGCGCGCCGACCTGCACGAGCCGACCGGCACGCAGGACGGCGACCCGGTCGGCGATCGCCAACGCCTCCGCGGCATTGTGCGTGGCGTACAACGCCGCCGCACCCAACGTCTCGCGTCGGCGGGCGATCTCCTCGAGGACGATCGATCGCAGGTGAGTGTCCAGATGGGCAGTGGGCTCGTCGAAGAGGAACAGCGCCGGGTCACGGGCCAGCGCCCGCGCCAGCCCGACCCGCTGCTGCTCGCCCCCGGAGAGCTGCGCTGGCAGGCGATCGCCCAGCGCCGACAGGCCGAGACGTTCCAGGAGCCCGGCGGCCTCCTGTACCGCGCTGTCCCGGGTGGCACCCCCGCGCCGAAGCGGGTAGGCGACCGTGTCGAGCACGCTCAGATGCGGCCACAGCGCGGCGCCCTGAAAGACCAGGCCGACCCGACGGGACTCCGGCGGCACCCACCGGCCCGGCGCCGCGACGACCCGGTCGCCGAGGGACACCGATCCGCCATCCGGCACGATGAAACCGGCGACGGTGTGCAGCAGGGTGGTCTTGCCCGATCCCGAGGATCCGAGCAGCGCCATCACCTCGCCTTCGCCGACCTCGAGGTCGAGCGCGGACAGGGCCAGCACCGAGCCGTAGGTGACGGTGACGTCCTGCAGCCGCAAGGCGGGACCGCTCATCGGTGCCTCGCGGTCGCCAGGGGGGAGCTCGGCGGTGGAAGGGTCGCCTCCGGGTGCCCTCGCCGGACTCGCTTCTGGCCCAGCAGAGCCGATCCCAGCGCGATGAGCAGCAAGGGTGGGGCGGTGAGGACGACGGCCAGGGCGGCGCTACCCCCGGCGTCCCCGAGCTGCTGCTGGTTCAGCACGACCACGGCGAACGTCTCGGTGCCAGGCCCGTAGAGGATGCTGCTCATGGTGAGCTCGTGCACGGCGAACAGCACGACCAGCCCCGCGGCCGCGAGATACCCGCTCGCCATCACCGGCGCCGTGATGGTCCGGAAGGTGGTCCATGGGTCAGCGCCGCTGGCCCGGGCCGCCTGGCCGAGCTCGGGCGCCACCCGGTCGGCGCCCGCCGCCAGGGCCCGGTAGCCCAGGGCCCAGACCTTGCCCAGGTAGGCCAGCAGGATGATTGCCGCGGACCCGCCGAGCCAGGAGCCGTAGGCGATGAGCACGCCGATCGCCAGGGCGGTGCCGGGCACGGCATACCCGATGGTCACTGCGGTTCCCAGCCGGCGACGCGCCTCGCCTCCCACGCCCACGACGACGGCCGCCAGCGCGGTCACCACGAACGCCGCGACGGCGGCCAGGACCAGGGTGCGTCCGAGAGCGGACAGAGCCGGACCGGCCAGGCTCGCCGTGTAGTTCGTCAACGACCAGTTGGCCGGCACCGGCGCCAGCCCGGAGGCCCGGGTCACCGAGGCCAGCAGCAGGGAGGCCAGGGGCAGCACCATCCCCAGCACCAGGTATGCCGTGATGGCGATCGACACCAGCCGGGTGGCCCGGGACGGCCGGTGGACGAAGCTGGCCCCGCCCAGCCCGCTTCTGGCGAAGCCCGGGCCGATCCGGCCCAGTCCCCGGTCTGCCGCCCCGATCGTGAGCAGGACCAGCAGGACCATCAGCAGGGCGATGACGCACAGCCTGCTGAACGCCGCTGGAGTCGCCGACAGGGCGAGCTGTTGGTACGCAAGGGTGGCCAGGGTCTGGTAGCCCTTCGCCGAGCCGAGCACCTGGGGCACGGCGAAGCTGTTGACGACCCCGACGAGCACGACGGCTCCGGCGGCCAGCAGTGGTGCCCGCAGCAGGGGAAGGTCGATGCTGACGAAGGCGCGCCATGCTCCGGCGCCGCTGGCCCGGGCGGCCCGGACGAGGTCCGGTTCGCGGCGGACCGCGAGACCGGCGGTGACGACGAGCCACACCACGGGCACGGCGTCGACGATCATCACCAGCGCGATGCCGGTCATCCCGTAGAGGTCGGGAATGGTGACGCCACCCACGTGGTCCAGCAGGCCACCGTTCCCGTAGGCCTGGGACCAGCTGAGGGTCAGCGCGAACTGGGGCACCAGCAGGGGCGTGACGAGCGCCACCCGCCAGAGCGCCGGTCGCCGGATCATCGACCGGTCGAAGGCAACGGCCAGTGCCGTGCCGCCGGCGAGCGAGGCGGCCGTGACGACCAGGCAGAGCAGGACCGTGTGCGCCAGGGCGGTGCGTAGGTCACTGCGGGCCACGGTGGCGGCCACCCCGGAGACTCCTCCCTCGAGGGCCCCGTGGACGAGGAAGGCGAGCGGGACCAGGACCAGACCCGCAACGAGCAGCAGGACGGCGAGCACCAGCAGGTGACGCAGCTGCCTGGGGTGCGCCGACGCATGGCTCACTGCACGAACACCGACCGGTAGTTCGTCAGCAGCTCCTCCTGGTGACCGAACAGTGCGGTCCAGTCGGGCGAGACCGACTTCGCGCCCGGGGGCTGGGCGGGACCGGGAATCCCGGGCACGATGGGCTGCCATCCGGTGGTGGCGATGCGCTGCTGCCCGTCGGGGCTGAGCACGTAGCCCATGAAGCTCTTGGCGCCGCCGGGGTTCGCGGAGGCGGTCGTCTGGGCGATCGGGCTATAGAGCGCGATCGCCCCGGGCTCGGGCCAGACCAGCTCCACCGGGGACCCCTTCGTCACGGCGTCCCGGACCTGGGAGTCCAGAGTGATCCCGACCGAGTACGTCCCCTGGGCCACCTGGGTGACGGCATCGGGGATACTGGCCACCTGCGCCGCGCCGTTGGCACGGAGCTTGCTGTAGAAGTCCATCCCCTGGGTCTGTGAGAAGTAGCCGAGGGCGGCGAAGGCGGAGCCGGCGAAGGCCGGGTCGGGGATGGCGACCTTCCCGGCATACGCCGGGTTGGTCAGGTCCGTCCAGGTCCGCGGCACCGGCTGCAGCCCCTTCTTGGCGACCATGACGAGGTAGAGCAGGCGAGTGCCCCAGAACCGGGGAGTGCGGTACTCGGTCGGGACCGAGGTCAGCTCCGGCAGCGGCCAGGGCGCGAGCAGGCTCTGGTCGGTGTAGGCCTGCATGGAGAGGGGGTCGGTGCCCCAGATGACGTCCGCCTTGAGCCCACCCGAACGCAGGTCGGCGGCGATCCGGGCATTGAGCTGCCCGGTGGCGGCCCGGAACACCGTCACGGTGGACCCGGGGTGGGCCTGCTGGTAGCCGGCCGTGACCGCGTCCACCGTCTCCTGGGTGACCGAGGTGTACAGCGTGATCGACGCGCCTGCGCTGCCACCAGAACCGGACGTCGGCGCGCTCGTCCCGGAGGCCGGGCCGGGCGACGCGCCACACGCGGCCATGGTGATCGCGGTGAGACCGGCGATGGCTGCCGCCCATGTCGCGCGCCGGGTCTCGATGACGGTCCTCATCCGATCGCCAGAGCCGTTCCCCGGTGCTCGACACCGGAGTTCGCGATGGCCAGGTGCCGCGCGGTGTACTTCTTCAGCTGGGCGAGCTCGCGGTCGGTGAGCCGGTCGCACACCCAGTGCCAGTGCAGCGAGACCACGTCACCGGGGACGAGGTCGCCGATGAAACCTGCCCCGGCGCGCGCGCACTCTGCCGTCTCGGCCACCGGCTCACCGAGCGAGAGCAGCCGACCGTCCCAGACGATCGGTCGCGACTGCACGACGACCCGGTCCCCGAGCACCGTCTGCACCGTCCCCCAGCGGATCCGGCACCGGTCGAGCACCGAGACCGCAGTCGGGGCCTTGCGGTCGTCCCGAAGCAGACCGACCCACGGGTAGACCTCGAACACGTGGAAGCTGTGGTGGGGCACGCCGCCAGCTACGACCCCCTCGGCCAGGTGGGAGAACTCATGCCCGGTCCGTGACCGGAACCGGTCCTCCATCGAGTTGCCGATGTCGACGGCACTGATCCGGTCGAGCAGAGGGCTGCCGATCCAGTACGCCTCGACGACGCGTCGGTCCAGCGGGTCGCGGATGCCGGTGCCCTTCGCGATCAGCTCGAGGTAGGGCCACGCACCGTGGAAACCCTTGGCCAGGTCGACCAGCCCGGCATCGGTCACCCCGGCCGAGCCGTACTCGAACAGAGCCAGGTGGTCGGTGGGACCGCAGTAGCCGAGGGCGTTCGGCGGATAGGCATACCTCGCAAAGAGCTGGGGGCCGCCGACCTTCGCGTGACGGTGTCCCGGGGTTGTGCCGCCATCGGGAGTCTGGCTCACGTCTCGTCCGTTCCGCGACCGAGCAGCTCGAGGCCGGAGCGGGCAGCGGTGGCCGCCTGTGCCTCCACCTTCTCCAGCGCCATGCCCATGTGAATGATCACCCAGTCGCCGGGCTCCAGCGTCTCGTCCTCGAGCATGCCGATGTTGATCTTCCGAGCGACGCCCTCGACGTCGACGAGGGCGAGCTGGCCGTTGTTGCCCTCGAGGACTTCGACCACCTGGCCGGGGATGCCGAGGCACATGGTCAGCCCACCTCCTGGATGCGTTGCGGAGCCATTCGACGCAGGTGCTCCTGCACGATCTCACGGACGGCCTGCGCCGCGGGTTCGATTGCGGCGGTGACGGCGTCGGACAGGCCGATCCGCTCGTGGACGTCCTGGACCTGGATGCCGACCAGGCAGGTCCGGGGCAGCTGCCCGCCGAGGTCGCCGACCCCGGCGAGCATGGCCATCGGGTCCATGCCGTGGGAGTCGAGCTGGCCCGATGCCGCCTGGTCCGGCTTCACCTCCAGGAGGTCGACGGCCCCGGGCTGACCCCGGTCGGGAACGGCGTCCACGAGCACGAGCAGGTCCCAGCCGGGCAGCAGGTCGTAGGTCAGGTGCATACCGCGGATGCCGTAGTCCGTGACGGTCACCTCGGGGATCTCGGCCAGGTCTGCGAGGTGGCGCACCACCTCACAGCCGACGCCGTCGTCGGCCAGGAAGATGTTGCCGATCCCGGCAACGAGCACGCTCGGCTGCGGGCTGTCGGCATCAGTCATGCGGTGTCCCCTTCGCGCTCGAGGTGAGGTGTCAGCCGCCGCCGGACTGCAGGTTGGGAGCGTCGTCGTCCTTCGAGCCGTCCGGCTTGACCCCGGTGTCCGAGTCGTGGTCCGCCGTGTCGGACGGTCGGCCGGCAGGGCCCCCGCCGGGGCCGTCGGCGCCGGTGTCGCGGGAGCCCTCGCGGCCGCGTTCTGCCTGAGGCTCCTCCTGAAGCTCTGCTCCGGTCTCCTCGCTCATCGCTGTCTCCTCTCCTGGCTCACATCGAGCGAATTCTCATGTACCTGCGGATGTCGGGGATGGACGCCACCCCGACGACCACGGCAGCCACCACGACGACGGCGACCAATGCTGTTGCGATGATTCCTACGGTCTGCATGTTCGGCTCTCCTCTCGATCTCCTGGTTGGTCTGCGCCGGACAACGGCTCGAGCTCGTCCGGCGAGAAGTAGAGATAGCGCCCGTACCACTCGTGCAGGTCCGCAGCCGGGTCGTCGACCAGGACGAGCGCCACGTGTACCTCGCCGTCGACGTCGGACAGCACCGCGGTGACCCTGGCCACCTGCCCCGCGAAGAAGAGGTCCTGCGCGTCCGCGCGTCGCGACGGATGCACTCGGACCAGGCTGCCCTGGGCGACACGGACGCCGTTGATCACCACGGCGTCCACCTCCGGCTGGACGCTCGCGTCTGCCTCCGGGTCCCACCACGGGACGTCGCCGGTCTCGAAGCTTGGTGGCTCCGCGTCGCGCAGGTCGACGAAGGGGCTCGAGGTGGGGGGAGCGGTGACGGACCGGGGCCCAGCGGCGCCCAGCAGGGCCGGCGCAGAGGGATCGCGGAGTATGCCGTGCAGCTGCTGCAGGTCTGCCTCGGTCATCTCGTCGCAGCGGTCGATGATGGCAGCAGCGCGTGGATCCGTCGCCCGGGCCTGCGTCTTCTCCTCGTCCGTCATCGTCATCACCCGCAGGGTGAGGATCTCGTCGATCTCGGTGGCGTCGTAGAGCGCTCCCTGGCTCTGCTCGGCGACCTCCGGGTAGTCGTAGAGGATGATCGGGGCGCCCAGGACGACGTCGGTGGAGCCAGCCGGGCCAGCCAGTACGGGCCAGCAGCGACGCTGCCGGCAGCGGGCGGCCGCATCCGCCGCCGGTCCCGGCGGGTCCAGGAGGGAGACGAACTCGGCGCCGCGCAGCTCCAGCACGACGTGAGCGCCGATCAAGGAGGTGCGGATGGCGGTGTCCTTGTCCCGGACGACCTCGGGATGGATGTTGTCCACGGCCACGGACAGGCGGAGATGGTCGTCGTCCGGCGTCGCCGTCATCCGGACCCGGGCGGCGAGCGGCCAGCGACGCCGGAGGATCCGGCCGATCTCGCCTCCGTCCGCGTCGGTGACCGGCTCCAGGTCCTCGCCGCCGGGAACCTCGAGCACCGTGTCCAACGGCTCGTCCAGACGGTGTTCCGGCAGGGTGAGCTCCTGCTCCACCGCTTCGTCCCAGCTCAGCACCGACTGCCCGGCCACCTCGAGCGACGACACCGGGACGAACCCGCCGTCGGCGCCGAGACGTTGGGTCTCGCGGACCTGAAGCTGCAGGAATCGCAGGTGCACGGTGATGGCGCCGGAGCCGGACGGGTCGGAACCCGGCGCGATGAGGCACTGCATCTCCATCCCCGGCTCCTCGCCGAAGCTGTCGGCGGATGCGCCGGGGGGGCCGAGCACGCCGAACTGCCAGCGGGACTGGTTCTTGCTGGAGCTGGCGCGGTAGGGGTAGAGCAGGTACCCCTCGTAGAGCACCGCGTCCGCAATCGACCGCACGAGGTCGAGACTCATGGCACTGTCTCCTCGTCGGTGGCCAGCAGGGTTGTCACCGTCTCCTCCCAGGTCATCAGGCCGTGTCGGGCCCGGTAGTCGGCCAAGCGCGTCAACACGTCCCGGTCCAGCCGGATCCAGCCCGAGTTGGGGAAGTAGGACTTGATCATGTCGTGCCAGACGGTGACCGGCAGGTCGTAGGGCGCCTCGCAGTCCCAGGGCACCTGCTGAACGCCGAACCCGCTGCTGCCCCTGGTGAAGACCGTGCCCGAGAACAGCAGGTTGATCGGGACGCTTCCGCTGTCGAGGGCGTGCAGGTAGCGGGACCCGATGACGTCGAAGTCGTAGGTGCAGGGCAGCGCCAGGTCGACGTCCGTGCTCCCGGTGAACCCCTGAACGGTGGTGTTGCACTGCATCCACAGGAAGGGTTTGAGGGTGTCGACCCACCGTTCGCGCTCACCGAACAGGCCACGCAGGGCTTCCTGTTCGGTGGTGTCGTAGTGCCGGCGCTGCGGCTCGATCCGGACCTGGCAGCGCAGCGCGACCGCGTGCACGACCTGACCGGTGTGCTCCTCGATCCGCAGCCGGGCGGTCAGCTGCGGAGCCACGGCGTACGGCTCGGCGAAGATGTCCGCGACCGCGAACGAGTAGTCGCTCATGAGGCGGCCGCCTCCGGCGCGGGGCGACTGCGCTTGTGCACGCGGGCGAAGAACTCGTCCATGGCGTCGTGCGCCTCGCGGCCGCCGTCGAAGCCGCGCCACAGCATGCGCAGCTGGCCCACCAGCTCGTAGCATGCGTCGATCGGGACCAGGTGGCATGAGCCGGCCGGTCCGTCGGTACGACGCACGAGCAGTGCCTCGACGTCCGGGCGCAGCACGGCGAGCTGGGGGTTGTGCTCCAGGATGCGGTCCCAGGCGTCGAGTGGCAGCTCGGACTCCGTTGCCCCCGCCGGGCTGGGATAGAAGGCGATGGTGCGCTCCTGGACCGAGTTCCGGAAGAGGAAGGCCAGGCCCACCGGGATCTGCAGCTCGTCCCAGGCTCGGGCGTCCAGTGCGAGGTCGGGGAACGAGAGGTACCGCTCCGGGACCGAGCGGTACCTCAGGTGGGCGTCCTGGTCGCTGAACAGGAGGTAGCACGGCCGGCAGGTGCACATCAGCGCTCGGCTCTCCAGACTGACGACGTGGGAGTGCGGCTCGTCGATCGGGGTGGCGCACATCTCGCACCGTTCGCCGGCGAACGGAGCAGGGCGGTTCTGGGACAACCGCCGAAGTGCCCCGAGTGGCTGCCCGGACCGGCCCGGCCCGCTCATGCCGAGACCGGGGACGGAACAGCGACCGAGACGGTCACGCCGTCGGAGAGCAGGGGGAGCGGGTCGAGATGGAGGTCGTCCGCGTCGAGGCAGGCTCCGGCCCGCTTGACGTCGTAGTGCGCCCGGCAGGCCGGGCACTGCAGGATGGCCTCGTTGACCGGCCCGCCCAGCCGTCTGGCGAGCACCGCGCCGTCCATGGCCCGCGCGCACCGGGCGCACTGGTCGCGGAAGGCGAAGAGGTCGGTGCCGATTCGGCAGGCGACGACGGGGGTGTCGCCGACGACCACCTGAGTGACCCTGCCGGGCGCCAGGGAGACCAGCTGCGGCACCTGCTCCCAGCTCGAACCCGTGTCGGGTTGCAGGGCGGCGCCGTCACCGACCCGGGAGAAGAGCGACTCCACCGAGATGGTCGGACCCGCCTTCTGCCGTTCGGTGGCCGCCTCGACCTCGATGGAACCGACCTCCGGCGCGGCGGCCTCGATCGCCCCCTCGACCGCCAGCTTCAGGGTCACCGACGAGGACGGACACCCGTCACAGCTGCCGAGCATTCGCAGCCTCACCACCCCGTCGGCCACGTCCAGCAGCTCGACATCGCCGCCGTGCGAGCCCAGGTAGGGACGGACGCTTTCGAGGGCATTCTCGACCCGGGTCGTCACGTCGTACGGATGCAGGCCGTGGACGAGGAGCAGGCTCGCGACGAGATCGTCACCGGCCAGGGCGTCCAGCGTCGCGTCGTCCAGTCCACCCTGCTCGTGGACGATCTCCAGGAGCCGCTCCAGCCCGGAGCCGTACAGATCGACGACGAGCCGCACGAGCTCCTCGGCACGTTCGCGAGCGACCGGGCCCGCGGTTGCACTCGCATCGACCAGGGTGTCGATGCGCTCACCCGTGGCCCGCAGGTCGGTGGACGTGGGGCCGGGGTGCGTCGACACGTTACTCCGAGCCGACCGACTGGGTCGGTGAGTGCAGCCTCTCGAGCTTGACGCCCTCGCCGAGGTACATGTGCACGCCGCAGGGCAGGCAGGGGTCGAAGCTGCGCACGGTGCGCATGATGTCGATGCCCTTGAAGTGCTCCCGGTCGTTCTCCTCGAAGATCGGCTGACCCTGGACGGCGTCCTCGTACGGGCCGGGTGTCCCGTAGGAGTCCCGCGGGTTGGCATTCCACGGTGTCGGCGGGTAGGGGTGGTAGTTCGCGATCTTGCCGTCCCGGATCACCATGTGGTGTGAGAGCACGCCGCGGACCGCCTCGGTGAAGCCGCAGCCGATGCCCTCGTCGGGAACCTCGAACTTCTCCCAGGTCTTGGTCCGGCCGGCCCGGATCTCGACGAGCGCCTTCTCGGCGAAGTGCAGCGCACAGGCTGCGGCATACGCCTGGAAGTACGTCCGAGCGCGGTTGCGCTCGATCGTGTTACTCCACTGCGGCACCTTCCACTCGAACTCGACGGGCCCCTTGAGGGACGTCTTGGGGAGGTTGATCTGGACGCTGTTCCCGGTGGACTTGACGTAGCCGATGTCGACGAGGCCGGCGAGCGCTGTGGCCCACAGCCGGGCCAGCGGGCCGCCGCCGGTGTCGAGGGCGAGGTAGTCCTTGCCGTCGAACCAGCGTGGCGACATGACCCAGGAGTACTTGTTGTCCAGATCGCGCTTCTGCGGCTTGGGGTTGGTGTGCTGGTTCCACGGGTGACGACGGTCGACCGGGTTGCCCAGCGGGTCGTTCTTGACGAACATCTCCTGGTCCTCCCAGTCGTCGTAGTACGACGAGCCGAGCAGGATCCGGATGCCGAGGTTGATCTCGACCAGGTCGGTCGTGACGAGCTTGCCGTCCACGACGATGCCCGGCGTCACGTACATCTTGCGACCCCAGTTCGTCATGTCCTTGTACTCGAAGTTGCAGTGCTCCGGGTCCTGGAAGGAGCCCCAGCAGGCCAGCAGGATGCGACGGTTGCCGACCATCTCGTAGCCGGGCAGCGCCTCGTAGAAGAAGTCGAACAGGTCGTCGTGCATCGGCACGACCTTCTTCATGAACTCGACGTACCGCATCAGTCGGCTGATGTAGTCGGTCATCAGCTGGATCGTCGCCACGGTCCCCACCCCACCCGGGTACAGGGTCGACGGGTGGACGTGCCGTCCTTCCATCAGGCAGAACATCTCGCGGGTCATCCGGCTGACCTGGAGGGCCTCTCGGTAGAACTCACCGGTGAAGGGGTTGAGCGAGCGCATGATGTCGCCGATGGTCTTGTAGCCATGGGCGTCCGCATGCGGTGCCTCGGTGCGGTTGGCCTGCTCGAGAACACCCGGATTCGTCTCCGAGACCATCTTCTCGCAGTAGTCGACCCCGACCAGGTTCTCCTGGAAGATGTTGTGGTCGAACATGTACTCTGCGGCCTCGCCGAGGTTCACGATCCACTCGCCGAGGTGCGGAGGCTTGACCCCGTACGCCATGTTCTGGGCGTAGCAGGAACAGGTGGCGTGGTTGTCACCGCAGATGCCACAGATCCTGCTGGTGATGAAGTGGGCGTCCCGGGGGTCCTTGCCCTTCATGAAGATGGAGTACCCACGGAAGATGGACGAGGTGCTGTGGCACTCGGCCACGACGCGCTGGGTGAAGTCGATCTTGGTGTAGATGCCCAGGCTCCCGACGATCCGGGTGATCGGGTCCCAGGCCATCTCCACGAGTTCGCTGCCGCTGCCGGTGCCCGCCGGGCTGGTGCGTTCCGTCGTCGACGTCATCACGTCGCCTCTCTGTAGGATTCAGTACAGCGACCTACCAGGTGCGCCTCGCGCCGGTGGCCAGTTCCTTGCCCCGCCTGCGCCACTTGGGCTCGCGGTCCAGGGTGGACGTCGTCTTGTTCCTCAGGCGACGGATCGTGTTGCCGTAGAGTCCGATCGCGTTCGTGGAGAGCTTGCCGCCCGGCGGTTCGTCCATGAAGGGCATGAACTTGTCCGGGAAGCCGGGCATGGTGCAGCCGATGCAGATGCCGCCGACATTCGGACAGCCACCCATGCCGTTCATCCAGCCGCGCTTGGGCACGTTGCACTTGACCACCGGTCCCCAACAGCCCAGCTTGACGATGCACTTGGGGGACCCGTACTCGGTGGCGAAGTCGGCCTGCTCGTAGTACCCGGCCCGGTCGCAGCCCTCGTGCACGGTCTGGCCGAACAGCCAGGTGGGGCGGAGCGCTTCGTCGAGGGGGATCATCGGGGCCTGGCCGGTGGCCATGTACAGCAGGTAGGTCAACGTCTCGGAGAGGTTGTCCGGCTGGATCGGACAGCCCGGGACGCAGACGATCGGGATGCCGGCCTTGGACTTCCAGTCCCAGCCCAGGTAGTCGGGCACGCCCATCGCGCCGGTGGGGTTGCCGGCCATCGCGTGGATGCCGCCGTAGGTGGCGCAGGTGCCGACCGCCACCACGGCGGTCGCCTTGGGCGTGAGCCGGTCGAGCCACTCGCTCGTCGTCATCGGCTGGCCCGTGGCGGGGTCGTTGCCGAAGCCGCACCAGTAGCCCTCGTCATGAAGCTGCTCGTTGGGGATCGAGCCCTCGACCACGAGGACGAACGGCTCGAGCTCTCCCCGATCCGCCTTGAAGAACCATTCGAGGAAGTCGTCCGCGCCACCGTTCGGACCACACTCGAAGTCGATCAACGGCCAGTGGACCGCAATCTGCGGGAGCCCCGGCAGGGCTCCCATGGCAATCTCCTCGATGCTCGGTTGCGTTGCGGCAGTGAGCGATACGGAGTCCCCGTCGCAACTGAGCCCCGCATTGATCCAGAGTACGTGGATGAGAGTCTCTTCAGCTTTGACAGCCTCTGGCGTGAGCATCCAATCCCCGCTCTCCGGAGCCAAGAGAGGCCAGGCCCCTTAGTCCAATGGGCCGGCCGTCGGCCCACCGATGTGACTTCTCCTTGGTCTACACCCGCCCGCGGAAGGGTGTCAACCATCCACTGGGATGGTCGATCGGGGTCTCGGTGGTGACGGACCACTGTCGTCCACGGTCCTGAGCGGGTCAGGTGCTCCGGTGTCCTGCCAGGGCAACGGAGGCGGTGCTGCCCGAGGCGGTGGAGTCGTCAGCGCCTCGTCAGCTCGGGGTGCTGCTGCGGGTCGGTGAGGAGAGCCTGCGCCACGTCAACGAGCCGGTGATGGCCTCGCCGGGCGTACTTGCGCAGCATGTCGAACGCCTCATCGACACCGATACCGTGCATCTGGGCCAGCGCTCCCTTGGCCTGCTCGATGCTGATCCGGCTGCTCAGGGCGACCTGCAGCTGCTCGCTGAGGATCTCCGCGTGGTGGATCGCGCGTTCCTGCAGCAGCCCGATGGTCGCGACGTCGGCGAGGGCCTGCACGAGCTCGGCCTCGGCTGCGGGAATCGGACCGGGGCTGGTACTGAACAGGTTGAGGGCCCCGATGACCGTGCCACGGTGCCGGAGCGGGAACGCATGGACGGCGCCGAAGCCGGCCTCGACCGCCCGGGGAGCGAACAACGGCCATCGCGCTGATGCCTGGGCCAGATCGGTGTTGAGGACAGGCACCCCGTCCCGGAAGCAGTCCTGGCACGGACCCTCGCGACTCTGCACCTGGAAGAGCTCGAGGAGTCGTGCCGACTCCCTCGACGCGGCCATGAACTGCAGCTGACCCTCCTGGTCAGCCAGCAGCAGGCCCGCGGCATCTGCCTGGCTGATCCTGGCGGTGTTCCTGGTGACCATCTCGAGGAACTCGATCAGGTCGAACTCGTCCACCAGGGTGTCCGCGACCTCGACGAAGACCTTGGCGAGAAGTCCAGCTGGTACTGACGTCATGTTTTCCGGCTCCCTCGACCACCGTGGGCGCGATACCCCAAACCCCAGTCCGGAGGGTGCATTACGGCGTCCGTCCCATCATTGCCCATCATCGCGCTGCAGACTCAGTCTACCCGCGACGATGTCCCGCGCGACCTCCCCGAGTGATCGTTCGTGCGAGAACGCGTGCGCCCGCAGCCGGGCCATCGCCTCGGTCAGCGTCACCCCGAGCATGACCATCACCATGCCCTGGGCCTGGTAGAGCTCGGTTTGCGGCATGAGGACTTCCTCGACCATCTGCCCGGAACCCCCATCGGGAGCGCCCTCCTGGCCGTCCAGCAGCGACGACATGGCCACCTGGGCGAAGGTGGTTGCGTCGTGCAGGTTCGTCTCGGACAGGCTGCCCGGCCTGTCCCGGAGGATGTCCAGCACCCCGAGACGGGCCGCGCCGAACTGCAACGGGAACGCGAAGGCCGCCTGGGCGCCGCGGGCGAGGGCGGCGGCGGAGTAGTGCGGCCAGCGCCGCAGGCCACCGGTCGCCAGCTGGGACTCCAGGACGGGGCGCCGCGAGGCGAAGGCGTCCAGGCAAGGACCCTCCCCGAGGACGAACTGCAGCTCGGCCAGGGCACCACCGCCGACACCGGCGTCCGCGACGACCGTGCCCGGCTGGTCGGCCGTCATCATGCTGACGCTGGCGGCGCTGGCTGGGATGCACTCCAGCACGGCGCCGCACACCCGGCTGAGCTTGTCGAGTGCTCCACCTCGGGGCTCGGCTGGACCGGCTTGGGCAGCGACGAGCCGTTCGATCCGTGCGAGTCGAGGCTCCACGTCGTCCACAGCTACGCCTTCGTCGGAGGGAACGGCAGCAGGTGATGTTGCAGGCGGCACTCGCCGGGCCGGTAGAGCCGGACCTGCGGCGTCAGGCAACCCTACGCGATCCGGACCGGGCGCACGGGAGCCGGCCGCGCGCTGACGTCGCCCGTGGTCGGGACGCCCGCTGAGCTCGCGGTTCACCGACGGCTCACGAGACGCCACTGTCGGCAACGGGAAACATCCGGAAGTCGAGCCGCGGCGGCACCACCGCAGTGGCTCGAACCTCCGCGAGCAGCTCGTCGCTGACGTCCACCCCCCGGGCGCGCGCCCGACGCAGCACCTCGACGCCGAACCACAGTCCGTCGAGCGCTTGCTCTCCCTCGCGCAGGTCGGCCAGGACGAGGTCGCCGTCGATGATCCGGGCAGCTCGGTCGAGATCCCCGACGAGGGTGGCGGCTCGGGCCTCGGCCCAACGGAGCCGCCCATGGTCCCGGGACCGAGCAGGCTGGGCGTCGACGATCTCCAGCACCCTGTCCGGGTGTCCTGAGTCGAGCAGGACACCGATCAGCTCGAGGGTCAACGGCACGAGGTGCGGCTGGAGGGCGAGGGCCGAGGTGTACTCCCGGACGGCCAGCTCCCGGTCTCCGGTGGAGCGCGCGAGGGCGCCGAGATTGCGATGGGCCCACGCCGATGGTTGTCGGGACAGGGACACCGCCCACGCGCGACGCGCGCCATCCTGATCGCCGCGGTGGGCTCGGACCACCCCCAGGTGCAGGGCCTCCGCCCAGCCGTTGCCGGCCTCCAGGAAGGGGACCCAACGTCGGCTCACCTGGTACGACGGCGGTGCCTGACCCGGATCCTCCGCGTTCATCCCCCCCGTGCGAAGGAGGTCCACCCAGGGTTGCTGAGCCGGACCCAGGGTGTCGTCGGGGAACGGGGTCCCGGTCAGGGCAAGGCGAGGTTCCGAGCAGGCAGCCCGCAGCCGCGAATCCAGTGCTCCCCACCCGGAACCGACGTGCAGCACGGTGGTCGGCGCTGTGTCCGCGGCTGCCAGCGCCGTGGTCAGGGCGTCGTCGAGCAGGGTGGTCGGGGCCAGCTCGCGCACCGCGGCTCCGGTCGCGCGCACCGCCTCGTGCCAGTTGGGCGAGTGTGCCGAGACGGGATCCACGGCGATGGGTCCGTAGGCCTCCACCCAGGACACAGCTGCGCGCGCCTCCAGCGGAACGTGCTCGAGCTGCGTCCGGGCCAAGCCGGCCTGGATCTCGAAGTAGCGGGCGTCAGCATCGCCGAGCCAGTCCTGCCAGTTGGTGCCGCCTCGGCTGGTGCCCCAGACGAAGAGCTTGCGGCCTCGCAGCTGCCGCGTCGACGCCTGGAACAACCCGAGGCCGGCGCCGTCCACGGCGCTGATCCAGGGGGACTCGTCGTCGAGGGCGAAGAAGTGGTCCGCTGCCTCGCGAGCGCGTGCCGGGTAGCTGTGGTCGAGCCTGCCTCCGTACGGGATGGGGACCCGCCCCAGCCGCCGGTGCTGCCCGAAGTGCCAGGCGCTGTCGGCCGGGGCCAGCACCCGGACGTCGGGAGCCTGGGCGACCGCGGTGTTCGACCACCAGTAGGTGGGCACGGGTGCTGACGCCGGATTGGTGATCCGGACATGGACGAAGAGCACCGGCGAGCCGTCCGGCAGCCAGGCGTCGATCTGGAACACCACCTCGCGCAGCCGCTCGAACTCGTACATCCGCACCATGGGCGTCCCGTCCGGCAGGTCGACCCGCGCTGCGTGCAGGGGTTCACACGTCGTCGGCGAGTGGCCGATGGTGCCGACGTTCCATTCGACGCCACCGGCCACCCAGGCACCGCGCAGCGCGAGGTTCGCCGGCTGGACGACCGGGTTGCGATGCAGCAGCTCGCGCCCGCTGCGGCGGTCCACGAGCGACCAGAGACGACCACCGAGCCCGGGCAGGAAGGTGGCGGTGAGGAGGTCGTTCTCCAGGACGATGACCGGGTGATCGACGTCGGACCGGATCCGGCCGTACCCGTCCTGGAGGAGATAGGGCAGGACGGACGTGACCCGGCCGTAGCCGATGTTCCGGATCATCTCGGAGTCGAGCCCGGCAGTGTCGGTGACCTGATGGGTGTCGGCGGTGGCGAAGAGCGGCGGAAGCGGGTTCAGCGGCCCGAGCGGAGCCGTCGAGATCGTCAACGTCTGCACGCGCAGGTCGGTCAAGACGTAGCCCTCGCCGGGTCGGTTGAGATTAGTTCGGTCAGTGTCCTAACGAAGATTGCGAAAGTCAACGGCATGCGGTGGAATCGGGACTGCTCCGCGTCGTCATCCACCGATGACGCTCGTCTGGGGAGCCGGATGATGGAGGAGACCCTTCGTGGAACCACCGCAGCCAGCCTCCGGGGACGCCCGGCGCGGTGCGCCCCTCCGGTCCGATCAGGCCTCGATGCGGCGCAGCAACCTCGGCTTGATCCTGCGACATCTCAAGGACAACGGCGGTCAGTCGCGCGCCCGGATCGCGGCCGAGACGGGCCTGTCCAAGGCGACGACCTCGAGCCTGATCGGGGACCTGCTGGAGCGCCACCTGGTCACCGAGGGAGAGCTGCACCGGGCCGGCTCCGTCGGGCGCCCCGGGCTGGCGTTGCACCTCGACGGGCGTCACCTGTGCGGAGTCGGGCTCGAGATCAACGTCGACTACCTGAGTGTCAACGCCCTGGACCTCACCGGAGAGGTGCTGCTGGCGCAGACCCGACCGATCGATGCGGCCGGTCTGGAGGTCGAGGAGGTGATCGACGCGGCTGCCGAGTTCGTCAAGGCGACCCAGCGCTCCCTCACATCTCGCGGAGCCGCTGCGGTGGCCCTGGTGGTGGCTGCTCCGGGATCGATCGACATCGAGGCCGGCACCGTGCTCTTCGCCCCCAACATCGGCTGGCGTGACGTCGAGCTGGTCAGCAGGCTCGGACGGGCCTTGGGGCGCAGCGCGCCGGCCATCTATCTGGAGAACGACGCCAAGCTCGGTGCTGTCGCGGAGTTTGCCCAGGTGTCCCACTCGGAGGTGCGGGACCTGCTGTACGTCACCGGCGACGTCGGCGTCGGCGGCGGCATCATCGCGGACGGGCGACTGGTGCGGGGCTTCTCGGGGTTCGCCGGGGAGATCGGCCACCTGGCGCTCGACCCGCGCCGGCTGCCGTGCGCCTGTGGGCGTCGAGGGTGCTGGGAGACGATGGTGGGCCTGGCCGCGTTCCTGCGACTGGTGGCGGAGCCGGACGACCGGGTGTGCGATCCCCAGCGACCCCTCGAGGAGCGGCTCGCCGAGATCATCGACCGGGCTGAGAGCGGCGACTCGCGGACCCGGGCCGCGATCGACACCGTGGCGCGGGACCTCGGTCTGGGTGTCTCCCTGCTGGCGGACGTCCTCAACCCCCGGCTGGTGGTCCTCGGCGGGTACTTCGCCTACCTGGCCGACTACCTCGTCGGGCCGGTGACCTCACACGTCACCGAGCGCCTCGTCTCCGCCGACGCCCGGTGCGACGTCCGCGGCTCGACGCTCGGGTTGACGGCGGCCGCCCGCGGCGGTGCCCACCTCGCCCTCGAGACGGTGTTCCGGGACCCGGTCAATGTGGGTCAGCAGGTTGACGCTCGACGGTTTTCGGCGAAATAATTCGGGCGCTGAACGAACCCGCGCGCGTGGAGCCGTCGGGACCTGCCCTCAGGGAGATCGATGACCGACCACCAACACGGCCACCTGGCCCGCGAGGTCTTCGGCCAGCCGGACGACTGGGTTCGGGTCACCCATCGGCTGGAGGAGGTGCGCGAGGCGTTGCCTGCCGAGGGGGCGAGGGTCGCCGTGGTCGGCTGCGGCACGTCGTTCTTCATGGCCATGGCGTATGCCGCCCTGCGCGAGGCGCGCGGTCACGGCCTGACCGATGCGTTCGCGGCGAGCGAGAACCTGTTCGGACGTGGCTATGACGCCGTGCTTGCCATCTCCCGGTCGGGCACGACCACCGAGGTGATCGAGGTCGTCGAGTGGCTGCGCGCCAGGGATGTCCCGACCACGGCGATCGTCGCGACGGCCGGTACTGCCCTGACGCAGCTCGCCGACCGGGTGGTCCTGCTGCCCGAGGTGGATGAGCAGTCGATCGTCCAGACGCGCTTCGCCACCTCGACGTTGGCGCTGCTGCGGGCGTCACTGGGTGAGGACCTGAGCGGCGCCGTGGCGGACGCCCGGGCGGTCCTGGCCGAGGACGAGTCCAGCTGCCTGGCCGGCCTGGTCGAGACGGAGCAGCTGACCTTCCTCGGTCGCGGGTGGACCGTCGGACTGGCCGACGAGGCGGCGCTCAAGCTGCGCGAGGCGGCGCAGTTCTGGACCGAGTCGTACCCGGCGATGGAGTACCGGCACGGCCCGGTGAGCATCGCGACCGCAGGACGTGCGGTCTGGTCGCTCGGGGACGTTCCCGACGGGCTGGCCGAGCAGGTGACCCGGACCGGTGCGCACTTCGAGCACCGGGGCATCGACCCGCTGGCCGAGCTCGTCCGGGTGCATCGGCTCTGCCTGGCGGTGGCGCGACGCCGAGGGCTCGACCCGGACGCGCCGCGCCACCTGACCCGGTCGATCATCCTCGCGCCGAGCCACGACTGACGTGCGGTCCACCGTGGACTTCGTCGCGGCCGTCGACGTCGGCGGTACGCGGATCAAGGCCGCGCTGGTCGACCGGGGCCTGGAGGTGCTGACCCGGGTCACCGAGCCGACCCCCCTCGACACCGTGGCGGACATCGGCGCCGTGATCCAGGCAACGGTGCGTCGGCTGGTCGCCCAGCTGGGAGCGTCCGAAAGCGCAGGTCGCCTCGTCGGGTGCGGCGTCGTGGTGCCGGGGCTGGTCGACGACCTCACCGGGGTGGGGCTGCTCTCGGTCAACCTCGGCTGGCGGGACCTGCCGATCCGGGACGTCGTCGAGGCCGCCCTGGAGGTTCCGACCGTGCTGGGGCACGACGTGCGGGCCGGGCTGGTCGCCGAGGCGCGGCTGGGGGCAGCCCAGGGAGCGAGCAACGTCCTCTTCGTCCCGGTGGGAACCGGCATCGCCGGCGCGTTGATGCTCGACGGGTCCGTGGTCTCTGCCGGCGGATGGGCGGGCGAGCTCGGGCATGTCACCGTGGACCCGGACGGTCCGGCGTGCGCCTGTGGGTCGCGCGGTTGTCTCGAGGTCCTGGCCTCGGCCGCCGCCATCGCCCGGCAGTACGCGGCCGCCACCGGCCGGGTCACCGACGCCGAGAGCGTCGCCCGGTTGGCGGCCGACGGGGACCCCGCCGCCGTCACCGTCTGGGACGGCGCGGTCCGGGCACTCGCCACGGCCATCGTCGCCGCGGTGACCATCACCGGGGTCGAGCTCGTCCTGGTCGGCGGTGGCCTGGCCCAGAGCGGGGCGACGCTGCTCGAACCGCTGCGGGCGCAGATCGAGTCCCGACTGACGTTCCAGCGCCCGCCCACGGTCGCCCGGGCGGCACTGGGGGACCGGGCTGGAAGCCTCGGGGCGGCCTGCCTCGCCTGGGATGCCCAGTGATCCTCACCGTCACCCTCAACACCGCCCTGGACGTGACCTATGACGTCGACGAGCTGGTGCCGGCGCGCAGCCACCGGGTTCGCCGGGTGACCGAGCGCGCCGGGGGCAAGGGGGTGAACGTGGCCTCGGTGCTGGCCCGGCTCGGGTTCCCGGTCACCGCGACCGGCCTGCTCGCCGGAGCGGTCGGGGAGCGCGTGGCAGCCGATCTCGACCGCCGAGGCATCGACCACGCGTTCTTCGGCTGTGCGGGGGAGTCCCGTCGGACCGTCACCGTGGTCGGCGGCGAGCCGGCGCAGGCCACCGTCTTCAACGAGCCGGGACCCCTGGTCACCCAGGCCGAGTGGTCCGGCTTCCTCGACGGTCTGCCGCAGCTGATCGACCGAACGGGCAGCTCCGTCGTCGTCCTCTCGGGCAGCCTGCCGCCGGGAGTTCCGACGGACGCCTACGGTCAGCTGGTGACCGTGGTCCGGGCCTGCGGCGGAAGGAGTGTCCTCGACACGTCGGGTAAGGCGCTGAGGCTGGCGGTGGCGGCGGGGCCCGATCTGGCCAAGCCGAATGCCGCCGAGCTCATCGAGACGATGGGCCCCGGGGACCTCGTGGCCTCGGCTCAGGCCCTGCGTTCGGCGGGGGCGCGGAACGTCTGCGTGTCGTCCGGCGCCGACGGTCTGGTCACCCTCACCGACGACGGCTCCGTATGGCGTGCCCGGCTGCGCTCCCGCCTGGCCGGGAACCCCACCGGCGCCGGGGATGCGTTGGCTGCAGCCCTGGCCGTCGGACTGGCTCGTGGCCAGGACTGGGCCACCTCGATGCACGATGCCGTGGCGTGGTCGGCAGCGGCGGTGCTCCAGCCGGTGGCGGGCGAGGTCGATCCCGACGATGTCGCGCGCCTGCGGCAGGACGTGCACGTGGACGGTGCGCGGGCATGACCCTGGCCAGGCTCGACGACGTCCTTGCCGATGCGGTGCGCCAGCATCGCGGCGTGGCTGCCTTCAACGTCATCCAACTCGAGCACGCGCAGGCCCTGGTGGCCGCCGCCGAGCGCTCCGGCCTGCCGGTCGTCCTGCAGATCAGCGAGAACGCGGTGCGCTACCACGGCGCACTCGCCCCGATCGGCGTGGCCACCAGGGCGATCGCCGTGGCTGCCTCGGTGCCGTGCGTGCTGCACCTCGACCACGCCGAGGACGACGGCCTCGTCATGGAGGCGGTGCAGCTCGGGTTCACCTCGGTGATGTTCGACGCGTCCCGGCTCGACGACGAGGCGAACCGGCGGCTGACCCGTACGGTGGTCGAACGCTGTCACGCTGCGGGGGTCAGCGTCGAGGCCGAGCTGGGGGAGGTCGGCGGCAAGGACGGCGTCCATGCTCCGGGCGCCCGGACCGACCCGGAGGCCGCGGCGCAGTTCGTCGCCGACACCGGCGTCGACGCGCTGGCCGTCGCGGTCGGGACCTCGCACGCGATGACCACCCGCTCGGCACAGCTCGACCTTGACCTCATCGCGGCGATCCACGCGCGCGTGCCGGTACCGCTGGTGCTCCACGGCTCCTCCGGCGTCGCCGACCCCGCCCTGGTCGCCGCGGTCGCCGCGGGCATGACCAAGATCAACATCGCCACCCATCTCAATGGCGTCTTCACCCGGGCGGTGCGTGACCTGCTCGGCGCCGAGCCGACGGTCGTGGACCCGCGCCGGTACCTGGGTGCCGCTCGAACCGCGGTGACCGACGAGGCAGCCCGGCTGTTGGTGCTGCTCGCCGGGGGCTGACCTCCCGGCCCGCCCCCGGTGGGGTCAGCGCCGCGCGACGGGTCGTTCCAGCCACCGGCCGTGACGCAGGACAGCATGGAGCGCCAGTCCGTCATCGACGACCAGCAGGTCGGCCCGGTGGCCGGCCTCGAGGGTACCGACGCCCGGCAGGTCGAGCGTGCGGGCGGGCGTGCGGCTGGCAGCAGTGACCGCGTCGAGGAGGCCGATGCCGGCCTGGAAGACGCACCACCGGACCACGTCGAGCAGGGTGGCCACGCCGCCGGCGATCGACCCTCCCTCGGTGAGCCGCGCGGTGCGCTCGGCGACCGTCACCTCCTGACCGCCCAGGAGGTAGGTGCCGTCCGGCATCCCACTCGCCGCCATGGCGTCGGTGATGAGGCAGATGGCGTCGGGTCCGACGAGCTCGAACAGCATCCGGACGGTGCCGGCCGACAGGTGGACCCCGTCGCCGATGACCTCGAGGACGGCGTCGCCGGCGGCGGCCTGGGCCAGGCACGCCGCGACCGGGCCTGGCGCTCGGTGATGCAGCGGCGGCATACCGTTGAACACGTGGGTGACCAGGGGTCGACCGCCGCGCACGCCGAGCTCGCGGCCGGCTCGCAGCGACGCCCAGGCCGTGTCCGCGTCGGCGTCGGTGTGGCCCAGCGCCGGGATGATCCCGTGGCCGGCGAGCAGCCTCGGCAGCACGTCACCACCAGGGCGTTCTGGGGCATACGTCATCTGGGCGATTGCTCCGGGCGCTCCGGCCTCGGCCGTGGCCAGCACGAGGGACTCGACCAGCGCCGGGTCCACGTCGGTCAGGACGGCCGGGTTCTGCGCCCCCCGTCGGTCCATCGACAGAAAGGGACCCTCGAGGTGGATACCGGCCAGCTCGCCCGCGGCGACGAGTGATGAGCAGCTCCGGACGCCGTGCAGCAGCTCGGTCGCACCGTTCGAGACGAGGCTGCCCAGCAGGGTGGTCGTGCCGTGCAGGTGGTGGTGCCGGGCGGCGAGCCGGGAAGAGTCGAGGTCCGGCCCGAACTCGCCTCCGGCGCCGCCGTGGCAGTGGGCGTCGACCAGTCCCGGCAGCAGGGTGCGGCCGCTCACCCATCCCTCCGGGGTCCGGGCGCCCGCATGCTCCCGGGGAAGCTGGGACGACGGTCCGACGAAGGCGATGCGGTCAGCAACCAGCAGCACGACGCCGTCCTCGACAACGGCGTCCGGGGTGACGATCCGGCCGGTCAACAGGGTCTGCTCGGTGCTCTCCACGGGGACCATCATGGTGGAACGAGGTCGGCCCTGCGCGTGAGGGCGTCCCTATACTTCGGGATCGCGCACCCCGATGACGAAGGACTTCGATGACCGCGGCCTATGTCTACGACGCCATCCGGACCCCGTTCGGGAGGTTTGGCGGGGCGTTGGCCCGCACCCGGCCGGACGACCTCGCCGCGCTCGTGGTGGGACAGCTCGTGGCGCGCTCGCCGAAGCTCGACCCGGAGCGCATCGACGAGGTGGTCTTGGGCAACGCCAACGGTGCGGGCGAGGAGAACCGGAACGTCGCACGGATGGCGGTGCTCCTGGCCGGACTGCCGGTCAGCGTCCCGGGCACCACGGTGAACCGGCTCTGCGGATCCAGTCTCGATGCGGCCATCATCGGCTCGCGGCAGATCGAGACCGGCGAGGCGCAGGTCATGATCGTCGGTGGTGTGGAGTCGATGAGCCGCGCCCCCTGGGTCCTGCCCAAGACCGAGCGTCCCTTTCCGGCTGGCAATCTCGACCTCGTCTCGACGACGCTGGGCTGGCGGCTGGTCAACCGCTCGATGCGTCCGGAGTGGACGGTCTCCCTCGGCGAGGCCACCGAGCAGCTCCGCGCGCGCCACGGGATCACGCGCGAGCGCCAGGACCGCTTCGCCGAGCGTTCTCACCGGCTGGCCCACGCCGCCTGGGAGTCCGGCTTCTACGACGACCTCGTGGTCCCGGTGTCCGGCTGCGACCTGGGCCGGGACGAGTCGATCCGTGCCGAGGTCAGTCTGGACCGACTGGGCGAGCTGTCGCCGGCATTCCGGTCGGTCGCGGACGGCGGAACGGTGACGGCAGGCAACGCGTCCCCGCTCAGCGACGGCGCCTCCGCGGTGCTGATCGGCAGCGAGCAGGCTGCTGAGCTGACCGGGCTGGCTCCGCTGGCCCGGATCGCCGGGCGTGGGGTGAGTGCGCTCGAGCCGCAGGCCTTCGGCTACGCCCCGGTCGAGGCGGCCAACCTCGCGCTGTCCCGGGCGGGCATCTCCTGGGCCGACGTCGGCGCGGTCGAGCTCAACGAGGCATTCGCTGCGCAGTCCGTGGTCTGCCTGGACGCGTGGCGGATCGACCCCGAGATCGTCAACTCGCACGGCGGTGCCATCGCTCTGGGTCACCCCCTGGGCGCGTCCGGGACCCGGGTGCTCGGCACGCTCGCCCGGAGCCTGCAGCGCTCCGGCCAGCGATGGGGCGTCGCGGCGATCTGCATCGGCGTGGGCCAGGGGTTGGCAGTGGTGCTGGAGAACGTCGGCTGACCCGAGGGCGCAACTAGTCTCGGTGGATGAGGATCGAGGAGCTCGACTGGGGGGACACCCCGTGGGGGGCTGTCAGCCTTCGCCGGCGCTGGGACCGGGTCACCGAACGGGATGTGTACGAGGTGAAGCTCGAGGATGACTTTCTCATGTCCAGTCAGTTCACCACCGGCGAGCGCGAGCTGGCCCGAATCGGTCTGGCGGCGGTGCCGGGCAGGTCACTGACGGTCCTGGTGGGTGGGCTCGGGCTCGGCTACACCGCACGGGCGGCACTGGAGGACGAGCGGGTCACCGAGCTGACGGTCGTCGAGGCCCTTCAGGTCGTCATCTCGTGGCACGAACGCGACCTGTTGCCCGAGACCCGAGGGCTGGCCGCGGATCCTCGGGTACGGCTGGTCCGCGACGACTTCTTCGAGATGGTCCGTGCCGGTCGTGCCGACCGGGCCTATGACGCCGTCCTGGTGGACATCGACCACGCACCCGACTGGTTGTTGCGCGACGACCACGGTGACCTCTACACGAGCGAGGGGTTCGCCCGCGTTGCGGCCATGCTCGTCGACGGCGGGGCGTTCGCGCTGTGGTCGGACGAGCCGCCCGATCCCGAGGTGGTGCGCCGGATGGGCCAGGCCTTCGAGCACGCCGAGGCCCGCGTCGTCCCGTTCCCCAATCCGCTGACGGGGGGAGAAGCGGCCAACACCGTGTACCTGGCGATCCGGCATCGTCGCTGAACACGTTCAGGGCGCGACCTGTGACGAGAACGCAGCATGGTCGGGGCGACAGCGGCGAACCAGCTCCGGCGAGAGGTCGACCCCCTCGACGAGGCAGCCCAGGCCGGCCAGCACGGGCAGCATCCGGCCGGCGCCGCAGCCGGCGTCGAGCACCCGCCGTTCGCCCGGGAGCAGCGAGACGAAGTGCTCGAGCATCGCGAGCTCAACGGGCAGCTCCGGCTCGGTCGAGCGGAACTGGTCGGCGTACGTGTCGGCCACCTCGTCGTACGCGAGCCTCACCGCGACCTCGTCCAGGGGCCCGGTCCTGACCAGAGTCTGTCATCCGCACGGCTCGGTAAGGTGCGTCTCCACAGCCAGTGTTGGCACCACTCGTCGCTCGAGGGGAGATCACGTGACGAAGATCCAGCCGTCATCCGGTGCTGACAGTCTCTGCGTCGACGTCGTCGGCGAGGGTCGGCCGATCGTCATCCTGCACGGCTGGCTGCTCAGCGGGCGGGTCGAGCAGGCCGACCTCGAGCCCGTCTTCGCCAAGGCCAGCGGCTGGAGGCGGTGGTATGTCGACCTGCCCAGCAGTGGCGGCAGCATGGCCCTGACGGGGGAGCCGTCGGCGGACCACATCCTGGAGATCGTGGACGGCATGCTCGGCCGCCGTCTGGGCGACGAACCGTATGCCGTCGCCGGGATGTCGGCCGGGGCCAACCTGGCCCGGGCCCTGGCCCATCACCATCCGGACTCGGTCAAGGGGCTGCTCATGCGGGTGCCGATGCTCATCGCCGGCGACGACGAGCGGCAGCTGCCGAGGACGCTGGGCTCGGCTGGGCTCTCCCCGGAGACCCTGGCAGAGGCGGACGAGAAGGAACGCGTCCTGTGGGAGCCGGAACGCGCTCGAGCGGCCGATCCCGTGCTGATGGACATCCGGGACGACCCCGATCGCTATGGCCTGCGCGACCCGACGGCAGGGGGGTCACCGTACCTCGGTCCCACCCTGCTCATCGCCGGCCGCCAGGACGCGACCGTGGGCTATGCGGATGCCGTCGCCGCGCTCGAGCTCTACCCGCACGGCACCCTGGCTGTGCTCGACCAGGCCGACCATCGACTGCCGACGTCGGCGCAGCGGGCCGTGTTCGAGTCCCTCGTCAGCGAGTGGCTCGCTCGCGTGGCCCGGGCCTGGTAGCGCTCGCGCACCGTCGGACGGATGGGCCTAGGTGGCGCCGGCGGCGAGGTCGAGCGACAGGCGTGCGGCGGCATCGCGCAGCAGCGGCGCGGCCCGGGTGATGAGGTCTGGAGTCATCCGCGCGGTCGGCCCGGAGACCGAGATCGCAATGGGGGTCGGTGCGTCCGGCACGACAATGGCGACGCAGCGGACACCGATCTCCTGCTCACCGTCGTCCACGGCATACCCCTGGGCGCGGACCCGGGACAGCTCGGCGAGGAACACCTCGGGGTCGGTGATCGTGTGCACGGTGTGCGACGGCATTCCAGTGCGCCGCAACAGGCTTCGCACCTCGTCCTGCGGCTCCGCGGCGAGCATCGCCTTCCCGACCGCAGTGCAGTGCGGCGCCACCCGCCGCCCCACCTCGGTGAACATCCGCATCGAGTGTCGTGAGGGTGCCTGACCGATGTAGACGACCTGGTCGTGGTCGAGCATGGCGAGGTTGGCCGACTCGCCGAGGTGGTCGACCAGCTCAGTCAGGTAGGGCTGGGCCCAGGACCGCAGCATCCGCGAGCTGGTCTCCCCGAGGCGGATCAGCTTCGGCCCCAGGGTGTACTGCCGGGATCTCTCCTGGCGCACGTAGCCGAGGTCGACGAGGGTCCGGATCAGCCGGTGGATCGTGGGCAGCGGAAGGCCGGACTCCGCCGCGAGCTGGGACAGGCCGATCGTCCCGCCGGCGTCGGCCATCTTCTCCAGGATCTCGAACGCCCTGCCCAGCGACTGCACGCCGCCGGGCCGGCCCGGTGCCCCAGGGGAGCCGCCGGTGGCCTCGGCCGCCACGCTCGTCGCGGGGTCGGACGGCGAGGGCAGGGCCACGTGGCTCCCTTTCTGGGGTTCGTCTCGCGAGGCGACCGTGGGAGGCTTCGGGACGTGCAAGGGCTGGAGATTCCGTATGTCGGAGTATATCGCCGACCAACGGTGCCTACTATCGCTGAACGGAAAACACTATCCGTTCTCAGAATGGGAGGTCCGTCATGACGCGGCTGGAGGGGCTAGCGGCGCGGCTGGACGCGATGCTGGCCGACACCGATGCGGACCTGGACGAAGGCTATCCGGGCGATGACGGGTCCCGGCAGCCCGTCCACACGGTGTACGTCCCGGCGGACCGGTTCAGCTGGGACCTGGTCGCGCAGTGGGGTGGGCAGGCCGTCGAGACCCTCGACGCCCTCGCCCCGGATGCGGCCACCCTGGCCGACCTGCTCGACTGCGACGAGGCGCTCGCCAGCCAGGTGCTGCCCCTGGTGCGCCGCAAGCTGCAGACCGAGCCCATCGAGGACCTGAGAATCGACTTCGAGGACGGTTTCGGCGCTCGGGCGGACGAGGACGAGGATGCTGCGGTCGAGACGGCAGCGAGTCGGCTGGCGACGGCGCGCGAGCGGGGGAGCGCCCCACCGTTCACGGGCATCCGGTTCAAGAGCCTCGAGCGGGCCACCAGACGACGGGGGCTGCTGACGCTCGACCGGTTCGTCGAGCTGACCATCCGGGCCGGACGACTGCCGGACGGCTTCGTCGTCACGCTTCCCAAGGTCAGTGCGCCCGCGCAGGTCGAGGCGATGAACCTGCTCTGTTCGCAGCTCGAGGTCGACCACGGGCTGGCGAGGGGAGCGCTGCGGTTCGAGATCCAGATCGAGACGCCCCAGTCGATCCTGCTGGCCGATGGTACGGCCGCGGTGGCGCGGATGATCGCCGCAGCTGCGGGACGCTGCACGGGACTGCACTACGGCACCTATGACTACTCGGCGTCGCTCGGGATCGCGGCTCGCTACCAGAGCATGGAGCACCCGGCGGCCGACCACGCGAAGTCGGTCATGCAGGTGGCCGCCGCCGGTACCGGGGTTCGGCTGTCCGACGGATCCACGAACGTGCTCCCGGTGGGGGAGCCGGCCGCCAGACTGGCCGCGGCCCGGCTGCACGGGCGTCTGGTGCGGCGCTCCCTGGAGCGCGGCTACTACCAGGGCTGGGACCTGCATCCCGCGCAGCTGCCCACCCGGTATGCCGCGACCTTCGCCTTCTACCGCAGCGGGTTCGGGCAGGCAGCCGCGCGATTGGCGGCCTACCTGACCAACGCCCAGTCCGGTTTCCTCGACGAGCCCGCGACGGCGCGTGCCCTCGCCTGGTTCATCGCGCGCGGGGTGCACTGCGGAGCGATCACCGACGCGGAGGTCCGGGACCAGGTGGGCCTGGACCTGCTGGCTCTCGAACGGATGGCCCATCCGACCCTCGCACGGGACTGACTGCGGCGTGATCGACCGTCTCCACGCCGGGTTGATGCCGAGCACCCGTCTTCGGGAGTGCGAGGAAGGTGGAAGGAGACATCCATCTCGTGGAGTCGGTGCCCGACGCGACGCACGCCATGGCACGCGCCGCGGTGGCGTCCGGACTGCCCGGACGGGCCGGCTCAGCGACGACGCCCGACGGTGGTGTGCCAATCTCGACCGGGACAGGCATGATCGACTCAGCCTGCCGGCCCCGACCTGACCGTGAGAAAGCAGCTCCATGACTCGCGTGCTCCTGGCTCCTGACAAGTTCAAGGGCACCCTGACCGCCGCCGAGGTGGCCGCACACCTGAGCGCGGGCATCGCCGACGTCCGCCCTGATGTCGAGGTCGTCTGGGTTCCGGTGGCCGACGGCGGTGAGGGGACGCTTGCGGCGGCCCTGGCTGCCGGCTTCACCCGGGTGCCGGTTGTCGCGGCCGGCCCGACGGGCGAGCCGGTGACGACGGGGTTCGGCAGGCGGGGAGAGACGGCGGTGGTGGAGCTGGCAGAGGTGTCCGGGCTGTCCCGGCTGCCCGGCGGCGAACCTGCCCCACTGACCGCATCGAGCTCGGGGACCGGCGAGGTGCTCAGGGCTGCCCTCGACGCCGGCTGCACCCGGATCATCCTCGGAATCGGCGGCAGCGCCTGCACCGACGGGGGCGCCGGGATGGCGACCGCCCTCGGTGCCCGGGTCGCGGACGCTGCGGGCGTCGCGGTCGCACCCGGCGGTGCCGCGTTGTCCCAGGCCGCATCCCTCGACCTCTCCGGACTGCATCCCGCCCTGGCGGAGGCTGAGCTCCTCGTCGCGTCGGACGTGGACAACCCGCTGCTCGGTCCTCGCGGTGCGGCGGCTGTCTACGGACCACAGAAGGGGGCATCGCCCGAGCACGTCGCCCAGCTCGACGCGGCGCTGACCCGATGGGCCGACCTCGTGGCGGACGCAACCGGTACCGACGTGCGCGAGACACCGGGCGCTGGAGCCGCCGGGGGTGTGGGCTTCGGCGCCCTGGCCATCCTCGGCGCCCGACTCGAGCCGGGCGTCGAGCTGCTCTTCGGCCTCACCGGCTTCCACCGGGCCCTGTCCGGGGCCGATCTCGTGGTCACCGGCGAAGGCTCGGTGGACGAGCAGACGCTGCACGGCAAGGCGCCGGCCGGGGTCGCCGCCGCGGCTCGGGCGGCTGGCGTGCCGACGGTCGTCGTGGCGGGCAGGTGCGAGCTCGACGAGGCGACCCTGGCCGCCGCGGGGGTCACTGCGGCCTACACGCTCGAGGAGCTCAGCGATGACCGTGAGGAGCTTTTCTCCCGGCCCGGGCCCCTGATTCAGGCGATCGGACGGCGGATCGCCCACGACCACGTGGCCGCCGCGGCGGCCCAGCCCGGGACCGGGCGATGAGCGTGATCGCCTTCCGTGGACGCCGAGTCCTCACCCCCGCGGGAGAGGTCCCCGCGTGCGTCCTGGTGCGGGACGGGGTCGTCGCGGCAATCGAGCCGTTCGAGGGTGACCCGTCGGTGGACGCCGTCATCGAGCTCGGCCCCGACGAGGTGCTGATGCCCGGGCTCGTCGACTCGCACGTGCACGTCAACGAGCCCGGGCGCACCGAGTGGGAAGGGTTCGCCTCGGCCACCCGAGCGGCCGCCCGCGGCGGCGTGACGACGATCGTCGACATGCCGCTGAACAGCATCCCGCCGACGACGACGGTCGAGGCACTCGAGGTGAAGCGGTCCGCCGCGGCCGGGCAGGCCTGGGTCGATGTCGGGTTCTGGGGCGGCGCGGTGCCGGGCAACCTGGGTCGGCTGCGGCCGCTGCACGACGCCGGGGTCTTCGGGTTCAAGTGCTTCCTGCTTCCCAGTGGAGTCGACGAGTTCCCGTCCCTGGACTCGACGCAGCTCGAGGCTGCTCTGGCTGAGGTCTGCGGGTTCGACGGCCTGCTCATCGTGCATGCCGAGGACAGCCACACCATCGAACGGGCCGAGCCGGCGCGGGGCAACCGGTATGCCGGGTTCCTCGCCTCACGACCCCGGGACGCCGAGAACCGGGCCGTGAGCGACCTCGTCGACCTCGCCCGACGGACCTCGGCGAGGGTGCACCTGCTGCACCTGTCCAGCTCCGACGCGCTGCCGATCCTGCGCCGAGCCCGTCACGAGGGCATCCGAATCTCGGTCGAGACGTGTCCGCACTACCTCAGCTTCGTCGCCGGGGAGATCCCCGACGGTGCCACCCAGTTCAAGTGCTGCCCGCCGATCCGTGAGGCCGACAACCGGGAACAGCTGTGGGCGGCGTTGGCGGCGGGTGACATCGACCTCGTGGTCTCGGACCACTCGCCGTGTACCGCCGAGCTCAAGCACCTCGACACCGGCGACTTCGGGGCGGCGTGGGGCGGGATCGCCTCGCTGGAGGTCGGGCTGCCGGCGGTCTGGACCCACGCGAGCCAGCGAGGTCACGACCTGAGCGACGTGGTGCGCTGGATGGCCAGCGCGCCGGCGGATCAGACCGGGCTGCACCGCAAGGGCCGGATCGCGGTGGGCGCCGATGCCGACTTCTGCGTCTTCGCGCCGGACGAGACCATCGTCGTGGACGCCGCCCGGTTGCAGCACAAGAACAAGGTGTCCGCGTACGACGGGCTCTCCCTGCGGGGTGCGGTCCGCAGCACCTGGCTGCGCGGCATCGAGATCGACATCGACGAGCCGCCGCGAGGGCAGCTCCTGAGCAGAGGACAGGCATGACGAGCCGACCCACCCCCAGCTATCACGCCCCTCATGGCGGCCTTCCGGGCCAGCACGAGCTGACCACCGACCGGGCCCGGTTCACCCAGGCGTATGCCGTGCTCCCGCGCCGGACGATGACCGACATCGTCACGAGCTTCCTGCCGTTCTGGGAGCAGACCCGGCTGTGGGTCGTCGCCAGACCGCTGTCCGGGTTCGCGGAGACCTTCTCCCAGTACATCGTCGAGGTCTCGCCCGGCGGCGGCAGCGACCAGCCGGAGCTGGACCCGGGCGCCGAGGGGGTGCTCTTCGTCATGGAGGGGCAGCTCGCCCTGACCATCGACGGGGCGGCCCACGACCTGCGCCCCGGTGGCTACGCGTTCCTCCCCCCAGGCACGGCCTGGACCGCGCGTGCCGGTGCCGAGACGGTCCGGTTCCACTGGATCCGCAAGGCGTACGAGCCCGTCGAGGGGCTGGAGGTGCCCCCGCCGTTCGTCGCCCACGAGCAGGACATCGAGCCGGTGCCGATGCCCGGTACCGACGGCGCCTGGACGACGACCCGGTTCGTCGACATGGCCGATCTGCGCCATGACATGCACGTCAACATCGTGACGTTCGAGCCCGGTGGAGCGATCCCGTTCCCGGAGACCCATGTGATGGAGCACGGTCTTTACGTGCTGGAGGGCAAGGCCGTGTACCTGCTCAACGAGGACTGGGTCGAGGTCGAGGCGGGGGACTTCATGTGGCTGCGTGCCTTCTGCCCCCAGGCCTGCTACGCCGGGGGCCCGGGACGGTTCCGCTACCTGCTGTACAAGGACGTCAACCGGCACGCCCGGCTGCCTCGGGGCGTCCTCTGACCGCGCGCCACACCTCAGCCGGTCATGGGGCGGCAGCCGCGTTCTGCGCCGGGGCGACGCCGCGGGTCAGACGGCGAGCCGGTTGACCCGGATGGTCTCCAGGATCCAGAACAGGCAGAACGCGAGGATCTCCCACCACTCGAGGAAGATGACGTAGTGCCCGAGCACCGCGTTGACGGGGATCAGGACGACGGGCCCGGCGAGCATGAGGGAGAAGATCGCCCGGTACCGGTTGCTGAGCTCCCGGTCGGTGTCGTCGGGAGCCGTCAGGTTCTCCCGCGTGGCCACGGTCTCCGGGTACGCGTGGCTCCACACCGCGACCGCGAGGGAGGCGATGAGCAGGATGGCGGCCAGGTCATGGATGCGCAGCTGTTTGTCCAGCAGCGGAAGGGGGAGCCCGTCCATCGTCACGTCCGCTGCGGGATGGCCCCACAGCTGCACCATCGCCAACGCCAGAAAAGCGGCCAGGACGGCGCCCGAGAACACGACGAACAGTCTGTTCAGGCCGTGGCTCTCCCAGAGCCGCGTTGCGCGCCGGGTCCGCAGCTCCACCACGAGCAGGACCGCGCACAGGACGAGGACGACGGACAGGGCGAAGCGCAGGAACCAGACGTAGTCGGTTGCCGTGAAGCGGTCCGGCGTGGGGGTGGTTCGCAGCTCGGTCAGGATGCGCTCCAACGAGGACGGGACGAGAGCCACGAAGACGGCATAGAACCCGGCGCCGTTCAGGGTGTAGTCCTCGAGCAGGGACGCGCCCTGGTAGGCCACCATGCAGGCAGCGGCCGCGACCATGACACCGACGAACACGTCGCGCACCGGCCCGGCATAGTAGGCACTGATCGACGACTCCAACCTCCGCTGCTGGACGGCGGTCAGCACCGTCACCGCGAGGAGAACCAGGGGAAGGACGATCATGAGCCAGCGCAGGTACCGGTAGGTGATCCGCGCCAGCCCCGTCTGAGCCTCCGGGACGGTGGAGGAGGGGTGATGCGCGACTGGTGCGGCGGCCATCTCCCCATGGTGCTCGCCCTGCGACCGGACTGCACCTCGTTCGCAGACGCTGTCGACCCACCCCGGGTGACGGGCACCGCCTAAGGTGAACGGCATGTCCGAGACCCCGCTTGCACCCCAGTCCATCGCGCCCGAGGACGAGGTGGCGCGAATCTGCGCCGAGCTGATCCGGATCGACTCGACCAACTTCGGCGATGGATCCGGGCCGGGTGAGCGCAAGGCCGCCGAGTACGTGATGGCCGAGCTGACCCAGGTCGGCCTCGACCCGGTCCTCGTCGAGAGCCGGCCCGGCCGGGCCAGCGTGATGGTGCGGATCGAGGGGCAGGACCCCGGCCGGCCGGGCCTGGCCGTGCACGGCCACCTCGACGTCGTCCCGGCCAACGCCGCCGACTGGCAGGTCGACCCGTTCTCCGCCGAGGAGCGCGACGGCTGCATCTGGGGCCGGGGCGCCGTCGACATGAAGGACATGGACGCGATGATCCTGGCCAACGTCCGCCACCTCGCGCGGTCCGGCACCAAGCCGGCGCGGACGACGACCTTCGCCTTCTTCGCGGACGAGGAAGCCGGCGGGACCGAGGGCGCCCACTGGGTGGTGGAGAACCACCCGGAGTGGTTCGAGGGGGTGACCGAGGCGATCAGCGAGGTCGGGGGCTACAGCGTCACCGTGCCGTCGGCCCGGACCGGTGAGCCGACCCGGGCCTACCTGCTGCAGACGGCAGAGAAGGGGATCGCGTGGCTACGGCTGCATGCCCGCGGCCGGGCCGGTCACGGCTCGGTGCCCAATGACGAGAACGCGGTGGTCCGGCTCGCCCAGGCGATCGCCCGGATCGACGCCCACGTCTGGCCCCGGGAGTACATCGCCTCCGTGCGCCAGCTGCTCGACGGGCTGGGCGAGCTGACCGGCACGGCATACACGACGGGCGACGAGGTCGACGCCGATGCGCTCAGGGCCCACCTCGGTGGTGCCGCCGGGTTCGTCCTGGGCACCCTGCAGGACACCGCGAACTTCACCATGCTCGACTCGGGATACAAGCACAACGTCATCCCGCAGTCCGCGTCCGCCTCCCTCGACTGCCGGTTCCTGCCCGGCCATGAGGACGACCTGATGGCGACGATCCGCGAGCTGGCCGGTGACTTCGTCGAGGTCGAGGTCCACCACCGCGACATCGCGCTGGACTCGCCGTTCGAGAGCGACCTCGTGACCGCGATGAAGCAGTCCCTGCTGGCCGAGGACCCGGGGGCCTCGGTCCTGCCGTACTGCCTGTCCGGCGGGACGGACAACAAGGCGCTGCGCCGGCTGGGGATCACCGGCTACGGGTTCGCCCCGCTGCGGTTGCCGGCCGACCTCGACTTCGCGCCGATGTTCCACGGGATCGACGAGCGGGTCCCGGTCGAGTCGCTGCGGTTCGGGGCCCGGGTCCTGCGGAGCTTCCTGGCGATCGCCTGACCCGGGTTCGGGACGCTTCGTGCCGGCCCCGCTAGGCGGTGCGACGGACCCGGATGATCTTGCGCCGCAGCCAGGCGCGCCGGTGGCCGCCCATGTAGAGGACGCTGCGGCTGAGCTCCCACTGGCCGTACTCCGCGTGCTCCATGAGCGCGCGGCGAATGTCGGCCAGGCCGACGTGACGGCCGAAGGTCAGCACGCGGTACTCGTACTCGATCATGGTGTGCCTATTCTTACCCAGGAACCGCTACCGTCGGGGGTATGACCGCCGAACCGCGTGCCGCGCTTGCCACCCTCGTCACGGCGCTGGAGCGCCACCTCGAGGTGGCAACTTCCCGCCAGGACCCCGATGACCCCCATGTCATCGCCGCGGCGCACGATCTCGCGGAGGCGTTCGACGACTACGACGAG
Organism: uncultured Actinomycetota bacterium; assembly: GCA_963845815.1. Taxonomy (GTDB): domain Bacteria; phylum Actinomycetota; class Actinomycetes; order Actinomycetales; family Dermatophilaceae; genus Lapillicoccus. The sequence goes on along the minus strand of CAWJTD010000001.1, from coordinate 2,483,579 downwards.
GCCTTGTTCCGCGCGACGGAGGTGGCGACCCCGTTGGCCATCTATGACGGCCCGTTCGACGACGAGGATGACGACGAGGACGACGACGAGGACGAGGACGAGGACTGGGCTCCGGAGCCGGACGGCGACGAGTCCACTCCGGTCTACGCCGGGCTGGCCAACGACGAGATCGACTTCGACGACAGCGACGACAGCGACGACAGCGACGATGACGACGATGACGACGATGACGACGACGATGACGACGATGACGAGGCTGATGACGACGCCCAGGCCGATGGCGAGTCCTCGGCCAGGCCAGTCACTCGGTGAGCAGCCCCGGTAGCCGCTGACCTCAGGACGAGATCTCGTCCAGTGCCTCGACGAGCTGGCTGGGCAGCTCCAGGTCCTCGCTGGCCAGAGCCGTGCGCAGCTGAGCGGTGGTCCGCGCCCCGACGATGGGCGCGACGACGCCCGGGCGGTCGCGTACCCAGGCCAGCGCCACCTCGGTGGGGGAGACCTCCAGGCCGCGGGCTGCCGTGCACACCGCCTCCACGATGGCCGTGCTCCGCTCGTCGAGGAAGTTCTCGACGAAGTTCGGGAAGTCGCGCGATGCAGCCCGGGAGTCGCTCGGCACGCCGTTGCGGTACTTGCCGGTGAGAACCCCGCGGCCGAGGGGCGACCAGGGAAGCAGGCCGAACCCGAGCGATGCGGCCGCCTCGGCCGCCTCCCGCCCGGCCGCTCGGTTGGTCAGCGAGTACTCGACCTCGTTGGCCACCAAGGGGATCCGAGCGCTCTCCAGGAGTGAGAACGCCCTGGCGGACTGCCAACCCGAGTAGTTGGACACCCCCACGTAGCGGGCCCGGCCCGAGGTGACGGCAAACTCCAGTGCGCTCAGGGTCTCGGTCAGCGGCGCCTCGTCGCTCCAGGTGTGAACCAGCCACAGGTCGACGAAGTCGGTACCCAGCCGCGCCAGCGACGCGTCGAGCTGACGCATCAGCGCCCCCCGGGACACGTCCACTACCCGGTCGGCGCCGCGACGTTCGATGCCGGCCTTGGTGCAGATCACCAGGTCATCGCGTGGGACGACGTCCCCCAGGAACGAGCCGATCAGACTCTCGGCGCTGCCGCCGCCGTACCCGTAGGCCGTATCGACGACGTTGCCACCGGCCTCGAGGTAGGTCTTGAGCAGGTCCCGACACACCTCCGGCTCCAGGACCATTCCCCAGGTCATGGTGCCCAGGGCCATCCGGGAGAGGGACAGGCCCGAGGACCCGAGACGTCTGTGGCGCATGTCTCCGTACGCTAGTCGTCCGCGGCGGCGCCCTCGACGTGCCCCGCCGGATAGCCTGCGAGTCATGAAGCTCGGACTCAACCTCGGGTACTGGGGGACCGGTAACGACCGGGAGAACCTCGCCCTGGCGATCGAGGCCGACACGCTCGGGTACGACGTGGTCTGGGTTGCCGAGGCATATGGATCGGACGCGCCCAGCGTGCTGTCCTGGATCGGCGCCCGGACCGAGCGCATCGACCTCGGGGCCGCGGTGATGCAGATCCCGGCGCGGACGCCGGCGATGACCGCGATGACCGCGGCGACGATCGACGCCCTGTCCGGGGGGCGGTTCCGCCTCGGCCTCGGGGTCTCCGGCCCCCAGGTGAGCGAGGGTTGGCACGGGGTGCCCTTCGCCGCGCCGCTCGGGCGCACCCGGGAGTACGTCGAGATCGTTCGCCTGGCACTGCGGCGCGAGAAGCTCCAGTACGCCGGCAAGCACTGGACCCTGCCGCTGCCAGACGGCCCGGGCAAGGCACTCAGCCTCACCGTCCGCCCCGTCCGCGCGTCGATACCGATCTACCTGGCCGCGGTGGGTCCGAAGAACCTGGAGCTGACCGGCGAGGTCGCCGACGGATGGCTGGCGATCTTCTACAGCCCGGAGCACAGCCGGGGTCTGCTCGACTCCCTGGCGACGGGAGCCCGCCTCGCCGGGCGCGGGACCGAGGCCGAGCCGCTCGCCGGCTTCGACGTCGTGCCGTCGGTCCCGGTGGTGCTGGGCGAGGACCTGGCCAGCGGAGCAGCCGCGGTGAGTGCCTACTGCGCGCTGTACCTCGGGGGGATGGGCTCGCGCGAGCAGAACTTCTACAACCAGCTGGCCGTCAGGATGGGCTTCGCGGAGGCTGCCGCCAGGATCCAGGACCTCTACCTGGCGCGCCAGCCGCGGGACGCGGCAGCCGCGGTCCCGTTCGAGTTCATCGACGCGACGGCGCTGATCGGGCCGCGGGAGCGGATCAAGGAGCGGATGACCCGGTATGCCGACGCGGGCGTCACCACGCTGAGCATCACCCCGTTCGCGGCCACCCTGGACGAACGGCTCCAGGTGGTCCGTACGATGGCCGAGCTGATGGGGGAGGCCGGCCTCGACTGAGCCCGGAGCGGGACCTCACAGTGAACACCCAGTCGGCGCCGGTACAACCGTCCGTGCCCGTGACTCCTACCGAAGGCAGCACCCGTGTCGGACCTGACCTACCTCTCCGCAGTCATCCTCGGCGTCGTCGAAGGGCTCACCGAGTTCCTCCCGGTCTCGTCGACCGGTCACCTGACGATCACCGAGAAGCTGCTCGGTCTGCGGGTCGACGCGCCCGAGGTCACGGCATACACGGCGATCATCCAGCTGGGAGCCATCGCCGCGACCATCGTCTACTTCTTCAAGGACATCGTCCGGCTGTTGACGGCGTGGTTCCGGGGGTTGGCCAGTGCCCCTGCCCGCCGTGAGCACGACTACTCCCTCGCCTGGGCGGTCATCGTCGGGTCGATCCCCGTGGCCCTGGTGGGTTTCGCGCTCAAGGGCCTCATCGAGGGAGCACTGCGCAGCCTCTGGGTCGTGGCGGTCGCATTGATCCTCTGGAGTGCCGTCATGTGGCTCGCCGAGTCCAGGCACGCGAAGCTGCTGACCGACCGGGGCGAACGCGGCGAACGCGGCGAAGCCAGCGTGACCGTCAAGGACGGCCTGGTCATCGGCCTGGTCCAGTGCTTCTCGCTCGTCCCGGGGGTGTCCCGCTCCGGCGCGACGATCTCGGCCGGGCTGTTCCGCGGGCTCGACCGGGTGACCGCCACCCGGCTGTCGTTCTTCCTCGCCATCCCGGCGCTGACGGCGGCCGGCTTCTACGAGGCAGCCAAGACCGACCTGTCCGCCCTCGGCAAGGGGGAGATGGCGGTCGGCATCCTGGTGGCCTTCGTGGTCGCCTACGCCTCGATCGCGTGGCTGTTGCGGTTCGTCGCCTCCAACACGCTCAGGCCGTTCGTCTACTACCGGGTCGCGCTCGGGCTGGTGCTCCTGGCGGTGCTGGCCGGCGGGGTCCTCTCAGCGACCTAGAGCCAGTTCGAGGCCTTGAAGGCCCGGTAGAGCGCGGCGCAGGTGACGACCATGCCGGCCAGGACCAGATAGTAGGCGTAGTAGACCTCCTGCCCCGAGAGGTTCACGCTGGCCTCGAGCTCGGGCATGTTGCGAAAGTTCATCCCGTACACCCCGGCGACCATCGTGGGCACGGCAGCAATCGCGACCCAGGCCGAGATGCGGCGCATGTCGTCGTTCTGCTGCACCGAGATCTGAGCCAGGTGTGCGTTGAGGATGTCGGTCAGCAGACGGTCATAGGACTCGATGTGATCGTTGAACTTCAGCAGGTGGTCCTCGACGTCCCGGAAGAAGGCCAGCGAGTCGGCACTGTCCCGCTGGATCAGCTGCCGTTGCGGGTCGCTGTGCAGCCGCAGCATCGAGTCCGCCAGGGGCACCGACGCCCGACGGATCTCGAGCACCTCCCGCTTGAGGCGGTAGATCGCGGCCGCGTCGACGTTGCGGGTGCCGCTGAACACCAGCTGCTCGATGGCATCGAGGTCCTCGAAGATCTCCCGGTCGACCAGGGTGTAGTTGTCCACCACGGAGTCCATGACGGCGTGCAGGGCCGCGGCCGGCCCGAGGCTGAGGTGCTCGGCGTTCTGCTCCAGGCGGGCGCGGACCCCGGCGAGCGGATTGCCCTCGCCACGCCGGACCGTGACGACGAACCGGTCGCCGAGGAAGACCATCACCTCGCCGGTCTCGATGTCCGACGTCTCCTCGACGTAGCGCAGCGTCTTCAGCACCACCAGCAGGCTGCCCTCGTAGTATTCGATCTTGGCCCGCTGGTTGCCCCGGACGGCATCCTCGACGGCCAGTGGATGCAGCCTCAGCTCGTCGTTGACCAGGTCGAACTCGGCGTCGGTCGGGTCCTTGAGACCGATCCAGAGGAACCCGCCCCGGTCCTCGTCGCGCAGCGAGGTCAGCTCCGCGCCGAGGTCGCCGCACTGTTGGCGGACCCCGTCGCGATAGATGGCCTGGTCGACGATCACCGACGTACTCCACCACGAAAGCTCGACGATTGCATCCACCCGTGCCGAGCGATCTGTCCCCGTTCGTCCAGCGGAGGTCGCTTTCTGCCGGCCGAGCTCGTCTTGTGACCGACTGCGCGCAGGAGGAAACTGCGACAGGGGTCCGCAGGGGGATCAGTCGGACCCTTGACGCACACCATCGTCAAGGAGGGAACATGCGCACATCCTGGCGCCTGGCGGCCGCTGCCGCCGCGTTCGTCCTGGTGAGCTCACCCATGCTCGCCACGGCCGCTCCGGGGCCCACCCCGGACTCGGAGGTCACGGTCGGTAGCGACGACCGGTACTTCTCGCACAACAAGCAGAACGAACCGGCGGTGGCTGTCAATCCGGTGAACCCGTCGATCGTGGCGGCCGGTGCCAACGACAACATCGACCTCGAGCGCTGCAGCGCGGGTGACCCCAAGACGTGTCCGTTCACCGCGGGCGTGGGTGTCTCGGGTATCCAGTTCTCCACCGACGGCGGGGTCAGCTGGACCCAGCCGACGTACACCGGGTACTCCGCGAGGAACGCGTCCTGTCGTCCAACCCCGCCGGCGACGAGCACCGGCTGCGTTCCGTCCGTCGGCGGCATCGGCACGCTGCCGAAGTACTACGAGAGCGGGATGGTCTCCAACGGCGACCCCGAACTGGTCTTCGGGCCGAAGCCCGGGGCCAATGGCGGCTTTGCCTGGGCCAACGGGCAGCGCCTGTACTACGCCAACATCGCGACCCCGTTCCCGGGTCAGTCCCCGTTCAAGGGAGCGGCCGCCATCGCGGTCTCCCGGACGGATGACGTCGCGGGCGCCATGGCCGGAAACTCCAACGCCTGGATGGCGCCGGTCGTCGTCACGAAGCAGAGCAGCGCGCTGTTCAGCGACAAGGAGCAGATCTGGGCCGACAACGCGTCGTCCAGCCCGTACTTCGGCAACGTCTACGTCTGCAACGTCGGTTTCCGCAGCAATGGGAACGGCGCGCCCGAGCCGGTGCTGTTCGCCCGGTCCAGCGACGGTGGGGACACCTGGCGCAACAGCCAGCTGTCGGCCGCCACGAACAACTCCCAGACCGGTGGCCGTCAGGGCTGCGCGATCCGGACGGACTCTCGAGGAGTGGTCTACGTGGTCTGGTCCGGCACCGACGTCACGACGCGCCAGGACGTGTTCTTCCAGGCTCGCTCGTTCAACGGAGGGGCGACCTTCGAACGGCCCCGGGCCATCGTCGCCACCGCGGGGATCGGCCAGCCCGACCCGGCCCAGGGGCGGCTGACCATCGACGGAGTGGCCGGCGCACGGACCAACACGTTCCCGAGCATCGACATCGCCAACGGCTCGCCGACCGGGGCCGACGCGACGAACGAGATCGCGGTCACCTGGTCCGACGACCGGGCCGGCCAGAACCTGGAGAAGGCCTACCTGATCCGATCGTCCAACGGGGGAGACAGCTACAGCGCTCCGGCGGTCGTGTCCGAGCCGGGCGACCGGGCGAACCAGCCAGCCGTGGCGCTCGCTCCGGACGGTGGGGACGTCTACGTCACCTACAACGCCTTCCTCGCCCCCTGGCAGTCGACCACCAGCGCACCCCGTCCGATGCTGGGGGTGGTCGTCCACGTCGCACCGAACGGAGCGCTGACCTCCCTGCACCGCGGCGTCACCGGTGATGCGCGGGGGTCAAGCGCCAACGGGTTGACCGCCGAGTTCCTCGGCGACTACAACTACGCGTTCGCCACCCGAGACGCGGTGGTCGCCGTGTGGAACGACGCCCGGGAGGCGGCCGACTGCCCGCTCGTCGACGCCTACCGCCAGGCCATCGTCGACTCGGTGTCAAGTGGCGCGATGAAGCCGGTGGAGGTCGAGGAGCAGGAGGACCGGGACGCCGCCGTCGAGGCCGCGGCAACGCTGCCCGGTGAGCGGCCGGCGCCCAATGTCGACTGCGCCCAGGGCGGCAGCCAGTCGTTCGGCAACAGCAGCATCTACGGCGGCAGGTACGCCGACCCGACGCCCTGACAGGTCCGGCACGGTGGCGGCGGTGCCGCCACCGTGCCCCGAGTGCGGATCCCGGCAGGCGGTGGCGCCTAGAGTGACCTCGTGCCCACCGTCCTGCTGATCCGTCATGGCCGGACCTCCGCGAACGCCTCCGGCATCCTGGCCGGTTGGACGCCCGGAGTAGGCCTCGACGAGCAGGGCCGCCGCGAGGCGACGGCCCTGGGGGCCCGGATCGCGGCGGCCGGCCTGCCGGTCAGCCGAGTCGTCGCGTCACCCCTGCAACGGTGTCAGGAGACAGCGGAGCTCGTGATCGGGCAGTGTGCTCGCGAGCTCACCGTGCAGATCGAGGACCGGCTGGGCGAGTGCCGGTACGGTGCATGGACCGGACGCAAGCTCGCCGACCTCGCCACGGAGGATCTCTGGCGGGTCGTGCAGGACCAGCCCTCCGCGGCACGCTTCCCCGACGGGGACGAGTTCCCGGGGGAGTCGATGGCGGCCATGCAGTCCCGTGCGCTCGAGGCGGTCCGGCAGGTCGACGCCGAGGTGGAGTCGGCTGCAGGGGCCGGGGCCATCTGGCTGGCGATCTCCCATGGGGACGTCATCAAGGCGATCCTCGCCGACGCGGCCGGAGCCCACCTCGACCAGTTCCAGCGGATCCAGGTCGACCCGGCCTCGGTATCGGTGGTGCGCTACACGTCGCGGCGTCCGTTCCTGCTGCGCAGCAACGACACCGGCGGCGACCTGGCGACGCTGCGGCCGGCCTCCCTCCCCGAGGGCTCCGACGACGCGGCGGCAGACCCCGGTGACGCAGCGGTGGGCGGCGGCGCCGGGACGGCGTCGACCGGTGTCGGTTAGGGTCCAGGTATGCCGGTGCACGACTTCGATCCACCCGACCGGTTCGTCGTCGGGACCGTCGGCCCGCCCGGACAGCGCACGTTCTTCCTCCAGGCCAGCGGAGGTCGTCGCCTGGTCAGCGTCTCCTGTGAGAAGGAGCAGGTGACGGTGCTGGCCGAGCGCGTGAACGACCTGCTACGGGAGTTCGCCCCGGCCGCCGAGGCCGAGTCGGTGCCGGCGGATGAGCAGGACATGGCGCCGCTGGCGACGCCGATCGAGGACGAGTTCCGGGTGGCCACCCTCTCGTTGGCCTGGGACCCGGCCCGATCGATGGTCATCATCGAGGCCTTCGACACCGACCTGCCTGATCCGGAGTCCGCCGACGAGGCAGAGGCCGAGATCGCGGATCTGGCCGAAGCAGCAGCGACGACCGCCGATCGAGCGAGCGTCCGGGTCGTGCTCGACCCGCCTGAGGCGCGCGCCTTCGCCCGCCGGGCCCTGGCCCTGATCTCCGCCGGACGACCGCCGTGTCCGTTCTGCGGTGGGCCGCTCGATCCCACCGGACACGTGTGTCCGAGGGCAAACGGCTACAAGCGCTGAGCCGTGGATGGCCCCCGGTCGGCCACGGACGTCGACGCCGCGGTCGATGCCCTCCAGGCTGGCGACCTGCATCTCGTCGGGCAGCTCTCCGACGCCTCCAACGTCGCGCTGCTCTGCGAGGTCCGTGGCGCCGCGGCGGAGGCGATCAGGCCCGGTGCTCCGGTGCACGTCATCTACAAGCCCGTCCGCGGAGAGCGCCCGCTCTGGGACTTCCCGGACGGGACCCTGGCCGGGCGCGAGGTGGCGACCTTCGAGGTGGCGCGGGCCGGCGGGTGGGGGGCCGTCCCGCCAACGGTCTTGCGCGACGGGCCGTACGGACCCGGCTCGGTGCAGCTGTGGATCGGGGATCCCTTCAGCGACGAGCCGGACCGGCCGGTGGACGTCGTGCCGCGCGGGTTGGTCCCCTCGGGGTGGCTGTCGGTTCTCGACGGTGAGCTCAGCGACGGAGCCGCAGTCACCGTGGTCCACGAGGACCACGACGACCTGCGGGACGTCGCCGTCCTTGATGCCGTGGTCAACAACGCCGACCGCAAGGGTTCGCACCTGGTCCGCGACGGCGCCGGTCGCCTCTGGGGATTCGACCACGGGGTCACGTTCAGCCCGGAACCCAAGTTGCGCACCGTCTTGTGGGGGTGGGCCGGGGAACCCCTGCGGACGGTCGACCTCGAGCGTCTCGAGGCGCTGCACGCGCTGCTCGCCGACGGCCAGTCCGCCCTGTCCAGGCGACTGGCCGGACATCTGCCGCAGGCCGACCTGCGCGCGGTGCAGCGCCGGGTGGCCACCCTGCTGAGCACGAGCACCCACCCCCGACCGAACCCCGGATGGCCGCACATCCCCTGGCCCGCGCTCTGACGACAGCCGCAGTCGGCGGGTCACGGACCGGCGGTTAGGCTTCCACCCGTGATCTCCTGGCCCTCGCCCTTCATCCCGGCCGTACCGGGGGCCGGTCTGCCGCTGCGGGTGTTCGACACGGCAACGCGCTCGGTGCACCAGGTGCTGCCGGGGCCCCGCGTGGGCCTCTACGTCTGTGGGATCACCCCGTACGACGCGACCCACATGGGACATGCGGCGACCTACGTCACCTTCGACCTGGTGGGCCGCGTCCTGCGCGACTGCGGCCACGAGGTGACGTACGTGCAGAACGTGACCGACGTCGATGAGCCGCTCTTCGAACGCGCCGAGCGCGACGGAATCGACTGGGTGGACCTGGCGCTGGCCGAGACCGCGCTCTTCCGCGAGGACATGACCGCCCTCCAGGTCATCGCGCCGGACCACTACGTCGGCGCCGTGGAGAGCATCCCGTCGACCGTGCAGGCGATCGAGACCCTGGTCGCCAACGGCACGGCATACCTGGTTGACGTCCCGGACAGCGAGGGCCGCGACGTCTACTTCGACGCCACCGCCCGTCCCGAGTTCGGCAGGGTGTCGTCGCTGACCCGACCGGAGATGCTCGCGCTGTTCACCGAACGGGGCGGGGATCCGGACCGCGAGGGCAAACGTGACCGCTTGGACCCCCTGCTGTGGCGGGCCAGCCGCGCGGGGGAGCCGTCCTGGCCGGGCGGGTCCCTGGGCGCCGGGCGACCGGGCTGGCACATCGAGTGCACCACCATCGCCCTCGAGCACCTGGGAATGCCGTTCGACATCCAGGGTGGCGGGACGGACCTGATCTTCCCGCACCATGAGATGAGCGCCGCGCATGCTGAGGCGGTCACCGGGTCGGAGCCCTTCGCCCGGACCTACATGCATCAGGCGATGGTCGGGCTGGGCGGGGCCAAGATGAGCAAGTCGAAGGGCAACCTGGTCCTGGTCTCCCAGCTGCGCCTCGAGGGCGTGGACCCGATGACGCTGCGGCTGGCCCTGCTGGCGCACCACTACCGGACGCCCTGGGAGTGGAGCGACGAGGTCCTGGCCACCGCGCAGCGCAGGCTGGAGGCGTGGCGGACCGGGTTGTCGGGCAACGGCGGACCGCCGTCCGAGGCGACCGTCGCGCGGCTGCGCGAGCGCCTCAGCGACGACCTCGACTCACCCGGGGCGCTGGCGGCGGTCGACCGCTGGGTGTCGGAGTCGATCAGCCACGGCGGAGATGAGGTCGGCGCCCCCGGTGTCGTCTCGCGCGCCGTCGACGCCCTGCTCGGCGTGCGCCTCTGAGGCTCGGATCGCCCGGCGGTGGTCGCCGAGCGCGGCTCAGCTCGTCGGGGGCCTGTCGTCGCCGCGGCGCCTGAGGTAGCGCTCGAACTCCCGGGCGATGGCGTCTCCGGTGGCCTCGGGCAGGTCAGCGGTGTCGGTCGCCTCCTCCAGGTCGTGGACGTACTCCGCGACCTCGTCGTCGGACTCCGCCAGCTCGTTGACCCCGCGTTCCCAGGCGCGCGCGGTCTCGGGGAGGTCGGCCAGGGGGATGGTGATGTTGAAGAGCGACTCGAGCTTGCTCAGCAGCCCCAGCGTCGCCTTCGGAGAAGGCGTCCCACCCGCGTAGTGCGGCACGGCGGCCCAGCAGGTCAGGGCGGTGATCCCGGTTCGCGAGGCGGCGTCGGTCAGGACCCCGACGATGCCGGTCGGCCCCTCGTACTTGCTCGACTCCGCATCGAAGCGGTGGATCACGTCGTCGTCGTCCGAGGTGGCCGTGATCGGGATCGGGCGCGTGTGCGGCACGTCCGCGAGCAGCGCACCCAGGGTGACGAACGTGGTCACCCCCAGCTGCTCGGCGAGCTCGAGCAGCTCGATCGTGAAGGACCGCCAACGGGTCGAAGGCTCGATCCCCTCCACCAGGACCACGTCGCGGTCCAGCGAGGTGTTCCGGGCCAGCAGGATCCGGGTGGTCGGCCAAATGATCCGGCGCTGCGAGCCCTCGGTGGCGACCCGGGGACGGTTCACCTGGAAGTCGTAGTAGTCCTCGGGGTCGAGCGCCGCGATCGGCTCGGCGTCCCAGACGTCGGCCAGGTGGGCGATCGCCGAGGTGGCGGCCTCACCGGCGTCGTTCCACCCCTCGAAGGCAGCGATCAGGATGGGGTCGCGCAGCTCGGGAACGTCCTCGAGCTCGATCACGAAGCGCCTCCGGCCGGTCAGGTCCACGGGTGTCGGCCCGAATCGACCGACGACTGACACCCTATGTCGTGCCCCGGCGGATGCCGGGCCAACCCCCGCCTAGACTTGCCCGTCGTGACCACCATCGCCCCCGCGCTCCCGGCCGCCGTCCTGTGGGACATGGATGGCACCCTGATCGACAGTGAGCCGTACTGGATGGCCGAGGAGCACGACCTGGTCGAGTCGTACGGCGGGGTGTGGACCGAGGAGCACGGCAAGGCGCTCGTCGGCAACGCGCTGGAGGTCTCCGCGCAGTACATCCTCGACCACTCGCCCGTGGACCTGACCGTGGTGGAGGTCGTCGACCGGCTCATGCACGGCGTCATGCGACGAGTGCGCCAGCGGGTGCCGTGGCGCCCCGGTGCGCTGGAGCTGTTGACGGCGCTGCAGGCCGAGGGCGTCCGCACGGCGCTGGTGACCATGTCGTGGCGTCCGTTCACCGACCTGCTCGTCGAGCTCCTCCCGCCGGGGTCGTTCGACGTCGTGGTGCCCGGCGACTCGGTGCAGCACGGCAAGCCGCACCCGGAGCCGTACCTGACCGCTGCCGACCTGCTCGGCCTCGACGTGCGCGACTGCATCGCCATCGAGGACTCTCCGTCGGGGGTGCGCTCGGCGGTGGCGGCGGGGGTGCCGACGATTGCGGTCCCGCACATCGTGGCGGTTCCCCGGCTCGCCGGCGCCGTGCAGATCCCCACCCTGCTCGGCGTGTCGCCGCAGGACCTGATGAGCCTGGTCAGTGCGGCCGTGACCCGCTGAGGGCACTGCGGGTCACGGCGGAGCGAGATAGGTCCGCTGTGCCTGTCGCTGCTCGAGGTAGTCGTCCCGCGCGTGCCGGGTCGACTCCAGGGCCGAGACCTCGCTGACCGGGACGTCCCACCACGCCTGGCTGTCAGGCGCCGAGACGCTCGGGTCGGTCTCGACGTGGATGACGACGGGGCCACCGTCCGCGGGCGCTGCCTTGGCGTCCGCGATCGCGGTGACGAGCTCGTCGCGCGAGGACACCTCGATCACGGTCGCGCCCAGGCTGCGGGCGTTGGCGGCCAGGTCCACCGGCAGCCGCTCGCCGTCGAGGCGTCCGGAACCGGACCGGAAGCGGTAGCGCGTACCGAACCGCTGCGAGCCCAGTGACTCCGACAGGTTGCCGATCGAGTGGAAGCCGTGGTTCTGAACCAGGACCACGATGATCTTGATCCCCTCCTGGACGGCGGTGACCAGCTCGCCGGGCAGCATCAGGTACGACCCGTCGCCGACCAGGACGAAGACATCCCGGTCGGGGGCTGCCATCCGCACGCCGATCCCGCCAGGGATCTCGTAGCCCATGCAGGAGAACCCGTACTCGACGTGGTAGCCGTGGGCGTCCCTGACCCGCCAGAGCTTGTGCAGGTCGCCGGGCATCGATCCCGCGGCGCAGACCACGACGTCGCGCGGGTCGGAGTACTCGTTCACGACGCCCAGGACCTCGCCCTGGGTCAGCACCCCCGCGGCGAGGCGCTGGGTGACCTCGTCCGCCGGTCGGTAGGTGGCCTCGACCTGCTCGTCCCACTCCCGCCACAGCTGCTGGTGACGGTTGCGGCCGTCGGCCGTGACGGCATACCCCTGGAGGGCCGCGGTGAGCGCGGTGAGCGCTTCACGGGCGTCCGCGACCACCTCCAGGCCGCTGTGCTTGCCGGCGTCGAAACGCGCGATGTTGATGTTGACGAAGCGGACACTGCCGTCCTGGAACGCGGTCCGCGAGGCGGTGGTGAAGTCGCTCCACCGGGTGCCCACGCCGATGACGACGTCTGCCTCGCGAGCCAGGGCGTTGGCCGCCGTCGTGCCGGTGGCGCCGACCGCACCCATGAGCTGGGGATGACCGTGCGTCAGCGACCCCTTGCCGGCCTGGGTCTCGCCGACCGGGATGCCGGTCGCCCGGCAGAACGCCTCGAGCGCTGCCTCCGCCTGTGAGTAGTGCACCCCCCCACCGGCGATGACGAGCGGACGCTGCGCGGTGCGGATCACCGCCGCGGCGTCGGCGACCGCGCTCAGCTCCGCGGGGGGGCGAGCCACCCGCCAGGTCCGTTCGGCGAACAGCTCCGTCGGCCAGTCGAACGCCTCGGCCTGCACGTCCTGCGGCAGGGCGAGGGTCACCGCGCCGGTCTCTACCGGGTCCGTGAGCACCCGCATCGCGTTGAGCAGGGCGGAGGGCAGGGCCTCCGGTCGGGTCACCCGGTCGAAGTAGCGTGACAGCGGACGGAACGCGTCGTTCACCGTCACGTCGCCGGCCAGGGGGTACTCGAGCTCCTGAAGGACCGGGCTCGACGCCCGCGTGGCGAAGGTCCCGCTCGGCAGCAGCAGCACCGGAATCCGGTTGACTGTGGCGAGGGCGGCGCCGGTGAGCATGTTCGTCGAGCCCGGACCGACGCTGGCCGTGCAGGCCCAGGTCTGCAGCCGGTTCTTGGCTCGGGCGAAGCCGACGGCCGTGTGCACCATGGCCTGTTCGTTGCGGGCCAGGACGTAGCGCAGCACCGGGGCGTCCCCTTCACCGAGCTCGGACTCGAGCAGCGCCTGACCGATCCCGGCGACGTTGCCGTGCCCGAAGATCCCCAGGCAGCCGGCGAAGAGCGGCTGGCGCTCACCGTCGCGCTCCGTATGCTGCACCGCCAGGAACCGCACCATCGCCTGGGCAACCGTCAACCGGATGGACTCGCTCATCACTGTTCCTTCGTCACGGGGTCGGGGCCGGTGGTCGGCAGCCGGGGGTCGACGGCCTGGGAAGTCCAGGTGTCGCGCACCCACCCGTGCGCCGGGTCGTCGCAGATCAGCCACGCACGCTCCGGACCCGGACCGGCCATCACGTTGAGGTAGTACAGGTCGTAGCCGGGCGGAGCCATCGCGGGCCCGTGCCAGCCGTGGGGGACGAGCACGACGTCACCGGTCCGCACCTCGGCGAGCACGTCGATCGGGCGCTCGGGCGTGCCGTAGACGCGATGGTAGGCGACCGGATCGGCGGGCCGCTGCGGCTGCGCCCCCGCCTGGGTGGCCACCTCGAAGTAGTAGATCTCCTCGAGCTCGCTCTCCTGGCCCGGTCGTTCCTCATCGTGCTTGTGTGGGGGATAGGACGACCAGTTGCCCGCCGGGGTGACCACCTCGCAGGCGATGATCGAGTCGGCCTCGAGCACCCCCGGGACACCGAAGTTGCGCACCTCCCGGGAGGCCCGGCCGGCCCCGCGCAGCTCGACCGGGACCTCGTCGCGGCGGATGTGCTGGGGCCGCGGGGAGATCCTGCCCTTGCTCGCCACGGCCGTGGCCAGGGCGACGCGGGCGCCAGCGGCGCTCGACAACCGAAAGCTGTACCCGCCGGGAACGTACGCGACGTCGGTCGGGCCGCTGAACACGTCGGGGCGCCCGGCGAGCTCGATCCGCGAGGGCTCGTCCGGACCCCCCCACACCTCGACGTCGACGGCGCCGGACAGCGGAACGACGACGTACTCGAGCTCGCCGGTGGCCACCGGCTCACCGCGGTGACCCGGCTGGAGCGTGGTGACCAGCAGCCCGGTGTGATGCCAGTCCGCCCCGCCCGCAGTCACCACGACCGGCCAGGCGGGGCTGCCCGTCGACCCGGCGGGGACCACCCACGTACCCGGACGGCGCTGGTCAGCCGGGACACTCATGAGCGAGCCCCGTGCACGATCTCGGCGGCGATGTCGACCGCGGCGGCGACGTCGTCGTCCGGCGGGTACAACAGCGCCCGGCCGACGACCAGCCCCCGGACCGGAGGCAGCTGCACGGCCCGGCTCCACTCGGCATAGGTGTCGTGCGGGTCGCCACTGGGGTCTCCGCCCAGCAGCATCACCGGCAGGGTGGTGGCGTCCATGACGCGGGCGAGGTCGTCGACGACGGGCACCTTGAGCCAGGTGTGGGCGCTGGTCGCACCCAACCCTCCGGCCACGTGCATCGACAGGATCACCGAGTCCGGGTCCAGCAGGTTGGTGACCCGGCGATGGGACCGTTCGGACATGAACGGCTCGATCATCGCCATCAGGCCGAGGGCTGCCAGGGCGGTGACCGCCGCGCCGCTGGCCTCCAGCGTCGCTGCGGTCCCCGGGTCGCCGAGGCCGATCCGGGTGAGCATCTTGCCGCCCTCCAGCCCCCGGCTGGCCAGTGAGTCGGGCGTGTACGAGGTGAACCGGTCGTCGAGCTCGAACACCGACCCCTGCAACCCGCCGCGGTTCATCGAACCGATCGCCACCTTGTCCTCGAGGGCGCCGAGCAGCAGCAGGTCCTCGAGGACGTCCGGTGTCGCCAGGACGCCGTCGACGCCCGGCCGCGCCAGGGACTCCACCAGCCGGGCGAGGAGCTCGGGACGGCTCGCCATCGCGGTGGCGTTCGCGCCGACTCCGAGCGCCGCCCGGGCCGGATGGTCTGCCGCGACCAGGAGCAGTCGCCCGTCCTCGGGCAGGAGCGGCCGACGTCGTCGCGTGCGCCACCGCTCGTCGATCCGGGCCGGGTCGGTGGCCCGGACATCGGTGATCTCCGCGCGCGCGGCGGGGGCCAGCGTGTGCAGCCTGCGCCCGGGGGCGTCTGCCGCGCTCATCGACGGACCTGCGAGCCCGTGGCGAGCAGGTCCTCGACCTCCTGCTGCGTCGGCATCGCCGTCGAGCACTCCAGGCGGGAGGCCACGATGGCGCCGGCGACGTTGGCGAAGGTGATCACCCGCTCCAGCGGCCAGCCGGCGAGAAGGCCGTGGCAGAGGGCGCCGCCGAAGGCGTCGCCGGCACCGAGCCCGTTGACCACCTCGACCGGGAACGGCGCCACTTCGATGCGCTCGTCGGGGGTGGCCGCCAGGACTCCGCGTGGCCCCTGCTTCACGATCGCCAGGGACAGGCCGCGCTCCAGCAGGGCGTCCGCGGCCCGGCCCGGGTCCCGCTCACCGACCGCGACCGCACACTCCTGGGCGTTGCCGACGGCGATGCTCACCTGCTCGAGGGCCCGCTCCACCTGTACCCGGGCCGCGGCCTCGTCCGGCCAGAACATCGGGCGGTAGTCGAGGTCGAGGATGGTGTGCGCTCGACGTTCCCTGGCCCGCCAGGCGGCGAAGTGCGCGGCTCGGCTCGGTTCCTGGCTGAGGCCCGTCACGGTGCACCAGAAGATGTCGGCCGAGCGGATTGCCTCCAGCGGCAGGGATTCCGGCTCGATGAGCAGGTCCGGGGCCGTGGGGTAGCGGTAGAACCAGATCGGAAAGTCGTCCGGGGGGAAGATCTCGCAGAAGGTGACCGGAGTCGGCGGGCCTGGGACGTCGCTGACGAAGACGTCGTCGACACCGAGCTCGCGGAGCGCCCGGTGGACGTACCTGCCGAACGGGTCGCGTCCGGTCCGGGTGATCAGCGCGGTACGCCGGCCGAACCGGGCAGCGGCCACCGCCACGTTGGTCGCACTGCCGCCGAGGAACTTCTCGAAGGTCTGGACATCCTCGAGCCCCACGCCGTGCTGGAGCGGGTAGATATCCACGCCGGTGCGCCCCATGCTCACCAGCTCGTACGCCGTGGACGCACCCATCCCGGTCACCGCCGGGTCAGCTGGAGCGAGGCAGCCACCTGACGCAGGTGCTCGAGGCTGGCGCGAACGTCGTCGAGCGGGGCGGGGGAGCCATCGGGCTGGGAGGGGTCCGCGTCGAGGAAGGCGTCCTGCTCGAGGACGTACCAGCCGGCGTACCCGGCGCCTTCGAGAGCGGTCACGATGGCGGCGATGTCGACGTCGCCTGCGCCGAGCGGCTGGTATAGGCCGACCTTGACGGCCTCGGTGTAGGTCAGCTCGCCGCTGCGGACCCGCTCGGCGAGGGCGTTGTCGACGTCCTTGAGGTGGACGTGCGCGATGCGCTCGGGGTGTCGACGGGCCACGGCCACGGGGTCGCCGCCGCCGATGAGCAGGTGTCCGGTATCGAGGCAGAGGGCGATGGTGCTGCCGGCGAGGACCTTGTCCGTCTCTGCGCCGGACTCGATCATCGTCCCCACGTGGGGGTGCAGGGACGCGGTGAGACCGCGCGCCGCCGCCGCTTCCTGCAGCAGGTCGAGGTTGCCCAGCAGGGTGCCCCAACCGTCACCGTCGAGAACCGGCCGCGCATCGTAGCCGTCGGTACCGGTTGCCGCGGCCAGGACGACGGCGGACGCTCCCGCCGCGACCAGCCCGTCCATCGCGAGCTCGACCTCGGGCCGGGGGTCGTGGGTCGGGTCGTGCAGCACGACCGGAACGAACTGGCCCACCGCGGCGAGGTCGTGCGCCGCCAGCAGCGATGCACGTTCGCCCGGGTCGGCGGGCAGGAAGTCGTCGGGGCCGAACTCGGTCGCGTGCAGGCCCACCGCACGCATCTGGCTGAGCACCGTGGCGCTGTCGTACTGCCACCCCCAGTCGGGGGCTTCGCAGACCCCCCAGGAGATCGGGGCACCGGCGACGCGGTCGAGCAGGGACGGGTTGGTCGAGTTCACAGCGTGTCGATCTCCTTCAGGCGCACGATGCGCCCTTCGCGTCGGGACAGGTCACAGGCCTCCGCGGTGCGGAAGGCCTCCAATGCGTCTGGCAGCGTGCACGGAGAGGGGATCGAGCCGCGTACCACGTCGAGAAAGGCGACCAGCTCGGCGCGGTACGCCGGCAGGAAGCGATCCATGAAGGAGGTCGTGACGGGTCCGCTGGGGAAGGCGACCCCCTCCTCGGCCGAGGCCACCGCGAGGCTATCGTCCAGGCCGACGCCGATCGTGCCCAGGGAACCCATCACCTCCATCCGGACATCCTGACCCGCGCCGTTGTACCTCCCGGAGGAGACCAGCACCAGGGTGTCGTCATCGAGGGTGAGCAGGGCGGCGCCGGTGTCGACGTCTCCGGCCTCGGCGAAGAATGCGTCACCCTTGTTGCTGCCGCAGGCGTACGCGCTGACGACCTCACGTCCCGTGACGAACCGCAGCACGTCGAAGTCGTGGATGTTGCAGTCCCGGAAGATCCCCCCGGAGGTCGGGATGTAGGCAGCCGCCGGGGGCGACATGTCGATGGTGTTGGCCCGGATCGTGTGCACGAAGCCCAGCTCGCCGCCCTGGACGGCCTGTCGTGCCCGTTGGTAGCCCCGGTCGAAGCGACGCTGGAAACCCACCTGGACCGCCACCTCGGAGGCGGCGACCAGACGGGTGAGCTCGATGGTCTCGGCCAGGGTGGCGGCAACAGGCTTCTCGCAGAACGTCGGCACGCCGGCGTCGATCGCGGCGCGCAGCAGGGGGGCGTGTCCCGGCGTCGCCGTCGCGATGACGAAGGCATCCGGGGCAGCGCCCAGCAGGCCGTGCGGGTCGGCGGCCCAGCCGCAGCCGAGCCGGTCGGCAGTGCGGCGAGCCGCGACGGGGTCCAGGTCGGTGACGACCAGCTCGTCGACCTGCGACATGGCCAGGAGCGTCTGCGCATGGAAGGCGCCGATCCGTCCGACGCCGGCAAGACCGATCCGCATGGGGTCCTTTCCTCGTGGTCCGACTGCCGCCGGGCGGGCTCGCGCCGCCAGCGTGCCGCTCCGGGGAGACAGGTGTCAAGAATATGTCCTAACATTAGAACGCACTCGCGGAAGCGAGCGAATCGGGGCGAGAGAGGTCGGGGCGCATGGGGCACGCGAAGGAGCTCGACCTGCACGTCGACCGCGCCTCGCCGGTGCCGCTGTATCACCAGCTGGCGGAGCAGCTGACCACCGCCATCACCTCGGGCGAGCTGATGCCCGGGGACCTGTTCGAGAACGAGATCGACCTCGCCAAGCGGCTCGCGCTCTCGCGTCCCACGGTCCGGCGGGCGATCCAGGAACTGGTCGGAAGGGGCCTGCTGCTGCGGCGACAGGGTCTCGGCACACGGGTGGCCAATCGCAAGGTGCACCGGCGCGCCGAGCTGACCAGCCTGTACGACGACCTGCTCCGCGCCGGCAGCACTCCGCGCACGACCGTCCTGGATTTGGGGCTGTGCGAGGACCCGACGGCCGCCCGGGCGCTGGACATCCCGGAGAGCACCCCGTTGCTGTCGATCGTCCGACTCCGACTGGCCGGCAGCGCCCCGTTCGCGATCCTGCGCAACTGGCTGCCGCCGGCATACAGCGACTTCAGCCGGGAGGCGCTGGAGGACCACGGACTCTACGAGCTCCTTCGGCAGCGGGGAGTCCGGCCGGTCGTGGCCCACCAGAGCATCGGGGCGCGGATGCCGACCCCCGCCGAACGGCGTTACCTCGAGCTCAAGGGGACCCAACCACTTCTGACGATGACGCGCAGCGCGTTCGATGCCAACGGTGCTGCGGTGGAGTACGGCTCGCACTGCTACCGGGCCGAGGACTACACCATCGAGGTCATGGTGGACGAGCGCTGACGCTGCCTCGGTCGGCCCTTCCCGGGGGTCAGTCGCCGACCGGGTCGACCTCCCCGGTCACCGTTGGGTCGATCGCCAGCAGGTCGGCGTTGTCCGGCAGCGGCGGCGGCGTCCCGCCCCAGGCCGGGCACAGGGCCTGATGGTCACACCAGTCACACAGCTTCGAGACTCGCGGCCGCCAGTCTCCCGTGGTGGCGGCACGCTCGATCGCGGTCCACAACGCCTTGACCTTGCGTTCGGTCGCGAGCAGGTCCGCCTGGTCCGGGCTGTAGCGCATCAGCTCGCTGTTCCCCAGGTAGACGAGCTGGAGCATCTGCGGCACCACGCCCCGCATCCGCCACAGGACGAGCGCATAGAACTTCATCTGGAAGAGGGCCTTGGCCTCGAAGAGCTCCGAGGGGGACCGCCCGGTCTTGTAGTCGACGACCCGCAGAGCCCCGTTGGGCGCGACGTCGAGCCGGTCCACGTACCCGCGCAGGGTGAGCCCGTCGAGCTCTGCCTCCACGTACAGCTCGCGCTCGGCCGGCTCGAGCCTGGTGGGGTCCTCGAGGGTGAACCAGGTGTTGATCAGCGTGACCGCCTCACTGAACCAGCTCTCCTCGGTGCTGTTGGTGTCGGCGGCCAGCATGTCGGCGAGCTCGGGCTCGGACTCGACGAGCAGGCGCCACTCCGGGGCCACCAGCGCGGCCGCGGCAGTCGGGGTGCGGTCGAGCGCTGGCAGGTCGAAGAGGCGCTCGAGGACGGCGTGGACGAGGGTGCCCCGGGCCGCTGCGGGCGAGGGCGGCGACGGAAGTCGGTCGATGACCCGGAACCGGTAGAGCAGGGGGCATTGCATGAAGTCCGCAGCCCGGCTGGGGGAGAGGGCCGCTGAGCGACCTGGCAGGGGCCCGGGAGGGGCCTTCCCCACCAGCGCGGTGCTCTCACCTGAGGTCATGCCCGCACTGTATGCCGGTCGACCGACACCCGCTGCCGGCCGCCCGGTCCGGGCAGCTAGTCCTCGGGCTGGTAGGCCAGGTTCGGGCTCAGCCAGCGCTCCGCCTCGGCGAGGGTCCACCCCTTGCGCGCGGCGTAGTCCTCGACCTGGTCCCGGCTGATCCGGCCCACGACGAAGTACTGCGACTGGGGGTGCGAGAAGTAGAAGCCGCTGACCGCCGCTCCCGGCCACATCGCCATGCTCTCGGTCAGCTCGATCCCCGTGTTCGTCGTGGCGTCGAGCAGGGACCAGAGCGTCTGCTTCTCGGTGTGGTCCGGGCAGGCGGGGTAGCCCGGCGCTGGCCGGATGCCCTTGTACCGCTCCTCGATGAGGGCGACGTTGTCGAGGCTCTCGTCCGGTGCGTAGGCCCAGAACTCCTTGCGGACCCGCTCGTGCATGCGCTCCGCGAACGCCTCGGCCAGCCGGTCGGCGAGGGACTCGAGCAGGATCGCGCTGTAGTCGTCGAGCTCGGCCTTGAACTCCATGATCTTGTCGTGGCTGCCCAGGCCGGCCGTGACGGCGAAGCCGCCGACGTAGTCCGCCAGACCGGTGTCCTTGGGGGCGACGAAGTCGCCCATCGACCGGTTCGGGATGCCCTCGCGGTGGGCGCCCTGCTGACGCAGGTTGCACAGCGTGGCGATCCGCTCGGTCCGGGTCTCGTCGGCGTACACCTCGATGTCGTCACCGACGGCGTTCGCGGGGAAGAGCCCGATGACGCCGTTCGCCCGCAGCCAGCTGCCCTCGATCGCCCGGTCGAGCATCCGCTGGGCGTCGTCGTAGAGCTTGCGGGCGGTCTCGCCGGAGGCCGGGTTGTTGAGGATGTCGGGGTAGCGGCCCTTCATCTCCCAGGCCGCGAAGAACGGCGTCCAGTCGATGTAGCGGCGCAGCTCCTCGAGCGGGTAGTCGTGGAACGTCTTGACGAACTGGGTGGCCATCCCGTGCCGGTGGTCGCAGGTCGGGCCCTGGCAGACGTCCTTGGCCTGCTGGGCCAGCAGGCGGGGTCGCGGCGGTCGGTACCCGCTCCAGTCGATCGGGGTGCGGTTCTGCCTGGCCTGGGCGATCGGAAGCAGCGGACGGTCGTTGAGCTTGGCAGCATGACGTGCCCGCACCGAGTCGTAGTCGGCCTTGGTGTCGGCCAGCAGCTGGGGACGGAGCTCATCCGAGAGCAGCGCCGCGGCAACGGGAACCGAGCGCGAGGCGTCCTTCACCCAGACGACGGGGCCGTGGTACTTCGGTGTCACCTTGACGGCCGTGTGCGCCTTCGAGGTCGTGGCCCCACCGATCATCAACGGGATCTCGAAGCCCTGGCGCTCCATCTCCGCGGCGAAGTTGACCATCTCGTCCAAGGATGGCGTGATGAGGCCGGACAGGCCGATGATGTCGGCCTTCTCCGCGATGGCCGCGTCCAGGATCTTCTGGGCGGGGACCATCACCCCGAGGTCGACGACGTCGTAGTTGTTGCACTGGAGCACCACCCCGACGATGTTCTTGCCGATGTCGTGGACGTCGCCCTTGACCGTCGCCATGACGATCTTCCCCTTGGCCCGCTCCACGTCCCCGGGCTTCTTCTCGGCCTCGATGAACGGGATGAGGTGGGCCACGGCCTTCTTCATCACGCGGGCGCTCTTGACGACCTGCGGCAGGAACATCTTGCCGGCGCCGAAGAGGTCCCCGACGACGTTCATCCCGTCCATCAGCGGGCCCTCGATGACCTCGATGGGGCGACCACCGCGCCCGGAGATCTCGAGCCGCAGCTCTTCGGTGTCGCTCTCGGCGTGCTCGTCGATGCCCTTGACCAACGCGTAGGTGATCCGCTCGCCCACGGGCAGCGAGCGCCACTCCTCGGCAATGGCTTCCTGCTTCGTGTCCCCGGTGTTGAACCGGTCGGCGATCTCCAGCAGTCGGTCTGCGGAGTCCGGGCGCCGGTTGAGGATGACGTCCTCGATGCGTTCGCGCAGCTCCGCGTCCACCTGGTCGTAGACCACGAGCGCCCCGGCGTTGACGATTCCCATGTCCATGCCGGCCTGGATCGCGTGGTACAGGAAGACGGCGTGGATCGCCTCCCGCACGGCGTTGTTCCCCCGGAACGAGAAGGAGACGTTCGAGACCCCTCCGGAGACCAGCGCACCCGGCAGGTTCTCCTTGATCCATCGGGTCGCCTCGATGAAGTCGACCCCGTAGTTCGCGTGCTCCTCGATCCCGGTCGCGACGGCGAAGATGTTCGGGTCGAAGATGATGTCCTCGGGTGGGAAGCCGACCTCGTCGACGAGCACGTCGTAGGCCCGCTTGCAGATCTGCTTGCGTCGCTCGAGGTTGTCGGCCTGACCGTCCTCGTCAAAGGCCATCACGACGATGGCCGCGCCGTACTTGCGGCACAGCTGTGCGTGGGCGACGAAGGGCTCGATCCCCTCCTTCATCGAGATGGAGTTCACGATCGGCTTGCCCTGGACGCACTTCAGGCCAGCCTCGATGACCTCCCACTTCGAGGAGTCGATCATCAACGGCACCCGGGAGATGTCCGGCTCGGTGGCGATGAGCTTGACGAACCGGTCCATCGCCGCGACGCCGTCAATCATCCCCTCGTCCATGTTGATGTCGATCACCTGAGCGCCGGCCTCCACCTGCTGGCGGGCCACGTTGAGCGCGGTGGGGTAGTCCTCCTCCTTGATGAGCTTGCGGAAGCGAGCCGAGCCGGTGATGTTGGTCCGCTCGCCGACGTTGACGAAGAGGGACTCCTTGGTCACCGTCAACGGTTCCAGCCCGGACAGGCGCAGCGCGGGTTCCACCACCGGGGGCACCCTGGGCGTGCGGCCCTCGGCGCTCTTGGCGATGGCCGCGATGTGGTCGGGGGTGGTGCCGCAGCACCCACCGAGCAGGTTCACCAGCCCGCTGGAGGCGAACTCCTCGATGACCGCGGCCATCTGGGCGGGGCTCTCGTCGTACTCGCCGAAGGCGTTCGGGAGCCCGGCGTTGGGATAGCAGGAGACGAAGCAGCCCGCGATCCGCGAGAGTTCCGCGAGGTAGGGCCTGATCTCGGCGGCCCCGAGGGCGCAGTTGAGGCCCACGGCGAGGGGACGGGCGTGCCGGACCGAGTTGAAGAAGGCTTCGGTGACCTGTCCCGAGAGGGTGCGGCCCGAGGCGTCCGTGATGGTCCCCGAGATGATCACCGGCCACCGGCGCCCGTACTCCTCGAACAGCGTCTCGCAGGCGAAGATCGCGGCCTTGGCATTGAGGGTGTCGAAGATGGTCTCGACGATCAGCAGGTCTGCTCCACCGTCGACGAGTCCGCGCCCCTGCTCGAGGTAGGCCTCGACGAGCTGGTCGTAGGTGACGTTGCGCTTGCCGGGGTCGTTGACGTCCGGGGAGATCGAGGCCGTGCGGTTGGTCGGACCGAGCGCCCCCGCGACGAACCGGGGCCGTTGCGGGTTGCGTTGGGTGATCCGGTCGCACTCGGCGCGGGCCAGCCGGGCCGCCTCGAAGTTGAGTTCGTAGGCGAGCTCCTCCATCCCGTAGTCGGCAAGCGAGATCCGCTGGGCGTTGAAGGTGTTGGTCTCGACCAGGTCCGCGCCGGCCTTGAGGTACTCCCGGTGGATCCCGCTGATGATCTCGGGCTGGCTCAGGGTCAGCAGGTCGTTGTTGCCCTGGAGGTCGCTGTCCCAGTCGGCGAAGCGGACCCCGCGGTAGTCGCTCTCGCCGAGCTCGTGACGCTGGATCATCGTGCCCATGGCCCCGTCCATGACGAGGATCCGCTCGCCCAGCAGGCGGGACAGCTCCTCGGTCGCGTCGGGTCGCAGCCCTCCAGCGGTCGACGGGGTGTCGTGGGCGGTGGGGGAGTTCATGGGACCTCGGGCTTCGGGTGCGGGCATCGTCGTCCAGTATGACGCGTCCCCCCGGCGGTCCGGGGCACGAGGTCCGCAGCTGCCCGACGGCGGGCCGACGATGTCGGTCACCTGCCCAGGGAATAGGATCCTGTCATGTCCACTGGCAGTGCTGCCCCCTCTCGGGCGCATGGCTGGCATATCGGCAGCGTGCGCGGGGTGCCCGTCTACATCGGGCGCAGCTGGCCGATCATCGCGGCGGTCATCGTCCTGACCTTCGGACCTCAGGTCCAGCACCCGAGGACGACCGCCGAAGGCGGCACCTTCGGGTATGCCGTGGCACTCGCCTATGCACTGCTACTGCTGCTCTCGGTGTTCACCCACGAGGCCGCGCATGCCGTCGTCGCCCGGCGCTTCGGCTATCGGGTGGATCGCGTGGTGGCCGACCTCTGGGGTGGGCACACCGTCTACGACAGCTCGGTCGCCCGCCCCGGGACGAGCGCGGCCATCGCCGTCGCGGGACCGCTCGGCAACCTGGCACTGGCCGGACTGGGCTACCTCGCGCTCCGCCCCTTCACCGACGGCGTGGTCCCGCTGCTGCTCGGCGCGCTCATCCTCACCAACGTCTTCGTCGGGTCCTTCAACCTGCTGCCCGGCTTGCCGCTCGACGGCGGGTTCATCGTCGACGCGCTGGTCTGGAAGGTGACCGGTGACCGCAACCGGGGTCTCATCGTCGCCGGCTGGTCGGGACGGGTCCTCACCATCCTCATCATCGTCGTCCTGCTCGGACGGCCTCTGCTCCAAGGCCAGCCACCCTCGCTCTTCACCATCGCGTGGTGCGGCCTCATCGGCGCCTTCCTCTGGATGGGAGCAACCAGCGCCATTCGTGCCGGGCAGAGCCGCCGGACGATCGAGCGGGTGATGCTCTCCCAGGTGCTGCGACCGGTCAACGTGGTGCTGTCCACGGACTCGGCGGAACGCGTCCTGGCCGGCATGGGGGCCACGGACTCCTGGCTCCAGCCGGCGGCAGACGGGCTCGAGCGCCGGGTGGTGGCGATCGACCCGTCCGGTCAGCCGTTGGGTCTCGTCGACGTGGCCACGCTGCTGGGCGTCGACCCGATGCGCCGCGACAGGGTGCCGGTCGCGGCGGTCCTGGCCCGTCAGCCTGAGGGGTGGGTGGTCGTCGCCGAGCTGGGCGATGACGTGTCGGGCGTGGTCGCCGCACTGGTCGGACGCCCCCAGCTGGAGCGGCAGGCGGACTCGCCCGGGGTCGTGCTCGTCATCGACCGGGTCGGCCAGGTGCTCGGCACGGTCTCGGTCGCAGACCTCAACACCGCGTTCGGCTGAGTGCCACCTAGACTCGCTCCTTGTGAGTGACGCCGCCCAGACCCCCTCCCCGACAGGTCCTCGACGTGGGCCCTTCGTGGTCGGCGACCGGGTCCAGCTGACCGACAGCAAGGGGCGTCTCCACACGATCACCCTCGAGGCGGGCCGGGAGTTCCACACCCACCACGGTCGACTGGCCCACGACGACGTCATCGGTCGGCCGGACGGCTCGGTCGTCGCGAACAGCTCCGGCGCGGAGTACCTCGTGCTCCGCCCGCTGCTCGCCGACTACGTGATGTCCATGCCCCGGGGCGCTGCGGTGATCTACCCGAAGGACGCCGGGCAGATCGTCGCGATGGCAGACATCTTCCCGGGGGCTCGGGTGGTCGAGGCCGGGGTCGGCTCCGGGGCGCTGAGCATGTCCCTCCTGCGGGCCATCGGCGACGACGGCGAGCTGGTCTCCTTCGAGCGCCGGGAGGACTTCGCCGACATCGCTCGCGGTAACGCGGCTGCCTTCTTCGGCCGCGAGCACCCGGCCTGGCGGATCGTGGTCGGTGACCTGGCGGAGCGTCTGCCCGGCGAGGTGGGGACGGGAACGGTCGACCGGGTGGTACTGGACATGCTGGCTCCCTGGGAGTGCCTCGAGGCCGTGGGCGAGGCGATGGTCCCCGGAGGCGTGCTGATCTGTTACGTCGCGACGGCCACCCAGCTCTCCCGGGTCGCGGAGGCGATGCGCGAGCACGGCGGCTACACCGAGCCCTCCGCGTGGGAGTCGCTGGTGCGCGGCTGGCACCTGGAGGGGCTCGCCGTGCGGCCACAGCACCGGATGCACGGGCACACGGGCTTCCTGATCAGCACCCGACGACTCGCGCCGGGCGTCACTGCTCCCCGCCGGACCCGCCGTCCCGCAAAGGGGGCGCAGGGCCAGCCGGAGCGCGAGGAGAGCTCCGGGGAGGGCTCGGAACAGGCCGCCCAGTGGACCGCGGAGGACCTCGGCGAGCGCCTGGTCTCCGAGAAGAAGATCCGACGCGCGCGCCGGACTGTGACCGAAACCTCCGACGGCTCGGTGACAAACGGGGTTAGGGTCGAATTGTCAGCGTTGGATCAGGGCAGCAGATCCGAGCCAGGAGGTGGCGATGTCCGAGCACACGAGCCCCCGGAACGAGCCCCCGAACGAGCCGGCGGATGACCGCCTGACGTCGGACCCGCTCTCGGCGGAAGACTCCACTGAGCTGGCGCGCCAGCGTGACCTGCTCAGCGACGAGGTCCGCGATCTTCGCGAGACCCTGCGGCACAGCCCGTCGCGGTCCCGGGACCTCGAGAACCGGGTGCTCCAGCTGCAGACGTCGCTGAGCACGTTGAGCAACCAGAACGAACGGCTGGTCCGCACCCTCAAGGAGGCGCGCGAGCAGATCGTGACCCTCAAGTCGGAGGTCGACCGGCTGGCGCAACCACCGAGCGCCTACGGCCTGATCATCGAGTCGTACGACGACGCGACGGTCGACATCCTGACCTCGGGTCGCAAGATGCGGGTGGCGGTCAGCCCCAACGTCGACCCGGCCACGCTGAGCGCCGGACGCGAGGTGATGCTCAACGAGGCCCTGAACGTCGTGGCGACCTGCGGCTACGAGCGCATCGGGGAGGTGGTCATGGTCAAGGAGCTGCTCGACGACGACCGCATCCTCGTGGTGGCCCATGCCGACGAGGAGCGGGTATGCCGTCGGGCCGACTCGCTGGAGGGCGAGCCGATCCGGGTCGGCGACGCGCTGATGCTCGACCCGCGCTCGGGCTTCGTCTATGAGCGCATCCCGAAGGCCGAGGTCCAGGACCTCGTGCTGGAGGAGGTCCCGGACATCGCCTACGAGGACATCGGTGGCCTGGCCGGGCAGATCGAACAGATCCGGGACGCCGTCGAGCTGCCGTACCTGCACCCCGACCTGTTCAAGGAACACCAGCTTCGCCCGCCGAAGGGCGTCCTGCTCTACGGCCCGCCCGGGTGCGGCAAGACGCTGATCGCCAAGGCCGTCGCGGCATCGCTGGCCAAGAAGGTGGCCGAACGGACCGGGAAGGCCACCGAGAAGAGCTACTTCCTGAACATCAAGGGCCCCGAGCTGCTCAACAAGTACGTCGGTGAGACGGAGCGGCACATCCGGCTGATCTTCCAGCGCGCTCGGGAGAAGGCGTCGGACGGAACCCCCGTCGTCGTCTTCTTCGACGAGATGGACTCGCTCTTCCGAACCCGTGGCTCCGGCGTCTCCAGCGATGTGGAGACGACGATCGTGCCGCAGCTGCTGTCCGAGATCGACGGTGTGGAACGACTGGAGAACGTCATCGTCATCGGCGCGTCCAACCGCGAGGACATGATCGACCCGGCGATCCTGCGGCCCGGCCGGCTCGACGTGAAGATCAAGATCGAGCGTCCGGATGCCGAGAGCGCCCGGGACATCTTCACGAAGTACCTCGTGCCGAGCCTGCCCCTGCACGAGCACGACCTGGCCGAGAACGGCGGCAACCGCGACGCCACGCTGGAGGGGATGATCCAGGCCACCGTCGAGCGGATGTACTCGGAGATCGACGAGAACCGGTTCCTCGAGGTGACGTATGCCGGCGGAGACAAGGAGATCCTCTACTTCAAGGACTTCAACTCCGGCGCCATGATCCAGAACATCGTGGACCGGGCGAAGAAGATGGCGATCAAGGACTTCCTCACCCTCGGCCAGAAGGGCATCCGGGTCGAGCACCTGCTCGCGTCGTGCGTGGACGAGTTCAAGGAGAACGAGGACCTGCCTAACACCACCAACCCCGATGACTGGGCGCGGATCTCCGGCAAGAAGGGGGAGCGGATCGTCTACATCCGCACCCTGATCAACGGCAAGGACGGCACCGAGCCCGGCCGGTCGATCCACAACGTGGCCAACACCGGTCAGTACCTGTGAGCCCCGTCGAGCCCTGAGTCCGCCGGCTTGCCGGGTCAGGTCCGGACGAGGAAGCGGGCCACCAGCACGCGTGGCCCCAGCAGGAACAGGCCGAGCACCACGCCGGCCACGACGACGAAGGGCAGCGCCGTACCCTGGCCGGTCGCGGCCCGCAGCAGCAGGCCGACGAGCACGGTGAGCAGCCACACGGAGATACCGGGTCCCAGGGCCAGGGGCCAACGCCCGGACCGCCAGCGGACCAGCATCCAGCCGGTCGCCGCCCCGACCAGAAACGGCCACGCGGTCAGGGCGGCGCCGAGCACGGCGTTGTCCTCGGCGTGGCTGGCGCGCCCGATCCCGGCGAAGACGAGGATCAGGACGATGTCGACCAGCGCCCCCTGCCACGGCAACAAGGCCTCCGCGCTGGGGTCGGCAGCCGGACGCCCCCGCCGAGGCAACCCCCCCAAGACGTCGGGAGGTGACACGTCAGAACGGCAGTTTCGGCTGCGGCGGCGCGTGGGTCGGGTCGACGCCCTCGAACAGGGAGGACACCGACTTGCCCTGGTGGATCCGTGAGATCGCCTCGGCGAAGAGCTCGGCCACCGAACGGGTCCGCAGCCCGGACCACTCCCGCGGGTGAGGGACGGTGTCCGTGGTGACCACCTCGCTGATCATCGGGTGGTCGCGCAGCCGTTCGACGGCGTTTCCGGCGAAGAGACCATGGGTGCACGCGACCGAGGCCTCGGTGCAGCCGTAGTCCTTCAGCCGCTCGAGCAGCTCGATGATCGAGCCGCCGGTCGCGATCTCGTCGTCGAGGATGATCGCCCGCCGACCGCTGACGTCGCCGACGATGGAGTCGATGACCACCCGGTCGTCGGCCAGCCGCTGCTTCGAGCCGGCGGCGACGGGCAGTCCGAGCAGCCGGGCGAACTGGGTCGCGGTCTTCGCGTTGCCGAGGTCGGGGGAGACCACGATGGTGTCCTGCAGGTCCCCGCCGCGGTAGTGGTCCGCGAGCACCCCGATGGCGGTGAGGTGGTCCACGGGCACGGAGAAGAACCCGTGCACCTGGGGCGCGTGCAGTGCCATGGTCAGCACCCGGTTGACCCCGGCCGCGACCAGCATGTCCGCCACGAGTCGTCCACCCAGGGAGATCCGGGAGGCATCCTTCTTGTCGGAGCGCGCATAGGCGTAGTGCGGCATCACCGCGGTGATCTGCGCGGCGGAGGCGCCTCGCGCGGCGTCGATCATCAGCAGGAGCTCCATCAGGTGCTCCTGGGTGGGCGGCACCAGGGGCTGGATGAGGTACACATCCCGCTGCCGGCAGTTCTCCAGGAGCTGGGCCTGAAGGCAGTCATTGCTGAAGCGCTTGATGTCCACCGGCGAGCGGGTGACTCCGAGGTGCTCGCAGATGCGGTCCGCGAGCACGGGATGAGCGCTTCCGGAGAAGACGACGACGTCGTTCACGTGCACCCTTCGAAGGACGGCGGAGATCGCGCTCAGCCTAACGGGCTGGCCTGCCCCGGGGGAACCATCGCCAGGCCGGTCAGGTGGAGCCTGAGCTCGGTGACCAGCTCGAGACGGGCCTGGGGCCCACACAGGGTCGCGCCGGGAATGCTCATGAAGCCGTGCGGTGCGCCGAGGTAGTTCGTCGTGCGGACCGGCACCCCGGAGGTGGCCAGCCGGGCGGCATACGCCCGTCCCTCGTCGCGCAGCGGGTCGAGATCGGCCGTCTGGACCAGGGCGGGCGGCAGGCCGGAGAGGTCCTCGGCCCAGATCGGCGAGACCAGGGGGTCCTGCCGGTCGAGGCCGCTGGCCTCCACGTACAGCTCGAGATAGGCGTTGATGGCCGTGAGCGTCAGCATCGGGGCGTTCGCCATCGCCTGCACGGAGGGGAAGCTCTGCGTGGCGTCGGTCCCGGGATAGAGCAGCGCCTGGTGGGCCAGGGCCGGGCCACCCTCATCCCGGATCACCTGGCACACGACGGCACTGATGTTTCCACCGGCGCTGTCACCGCACACGGCGATCCGCTCCGGGTCCCCACCGAACCCCGCGGCGGCCGCGCCCACCCAGCGGACCGCGTCGACGCAGTCGAGCACCGCCTGCGGCGCGGGATGCTCGGGAGCCAGCCGGTAGTCGATGCTCACCACCACGGCAGGGACCGCATCGGCGATGAACCCGCACAGCGGGTCGTATCCGCGGGTGCTGCCCACCACCCACCCGCCGCCGTGGACGAAGACGACCACCGGATGCGGTCCGTCCCCGTCGGGCCGGTAGAGACGCACCGAGATGTCCTGTCCGTCGCGACCGGCGAAGCTCAGCTCCTCGATCCGGACTCCGGAGGGCACCGCTCCGGTGACCCAGGTGAACGGTCGTGTCGTCGGCGCCACCCGGTCGCGCAGGGCCTGGATCTCGGACAGCTCCAAGCCAGCCACCGAGCTTCTCGCCAGCCGGTCGTAGACGGCGGTGAAGACTCGGGTGCGCAACGGCATGCGTGACATGCCCCCAGTGTGCCCGCGGCAGGGCGCAGGCGAGACATAGGGTGACCGGCATGACGGTTCACCGGGTGATGGGTATCGAGACCGAGTACGGCATCTCGGTGCCCGGCGACCCCACCGCGAACCCGATGATCCTCTCGGGGCACGTCGTCAACGCCTACGCCAGCGCTCACGGGGTGCGATCGGGCCGGGCGTCCTGGGACTACGCCGACGAGGCGCCCCTGCGCGACGCCCGTGGTTTCGAGATGAGCCGGGCGCTGGCGGACGCCAGCCAGCTGACGGACATCGAGGACCCGACCCTGGCGAACGTGGTCCTGACGAACGGCGCCCGGTTGTACGTCGACCATGCCCATCCCGAGTACAGCTCACCCGAGGTGACCACCCCGCGGGACCTCGTCGCGTGGGACCGGGCGGGCGAGATGATCATGCTCGAAGCGGTTCGCCGACTGAGCGCGGTCCCCGGCAGCCCCGGCGTGAACCTCTACAAGAACAACACCGATGGCAAGGGCGCGTCCTACGGCACGCACGAGAACTACCTCATGCGCCGGGACACCCCGTTCGCCGACATCGTCCGCCACCTCGTGCCCTTCTTCGTGGCCCGTCAGGTCATGGTCGGCTCCGGGCGGGTGGGGATCGGCCAGGACTCCCGCACGCCCGGCTTCCAGCTGAGCCAACGGGCCGACTTCTTCGAGGTCGAGGTGGGGCTGGAGACGACGCTCAAGCGTCCGATCATCAACACCAGGGACGAACCCCACGCCGTCGCGGACCTCTACCGGCGGCTGCACGTGATCATCGGCGACGCGAACCACTGCGACGTCGCGAACCTGCTCAAGGTGGGGACCACGGCCATCGTGCTCGCCATGATCGAGGACGGGGCGATCACCTCGGACCTGACGCTGGCGAAGCCGGTGGCCACCCTGCACGCGGTCTCCCACGACCCCTCGCTGGCCGAGCTGGTGACCCTGCGTGACGGGCGAAGAATGACCGCGGTCGAGCTGCTCTGGGAGTACCACGACGCGGCGGCCGCCTATCTCGAGGTCCGCGGGCTCGGCGGTGATGACGACGTCGACACCGCGGAGGTCATGCGCCTGTGGGCCGAGGTGCTGACCCGGCTGGGGGGCGACGTGTTCTCCTGCGCCCCGGACCTGGACTGGGTCGCCAAGCTGCAGCTGCTCGAGGGGTACCGGGAGCGCGACGGACTCGACTGGGACGACCCGAGGCTGCGCGCCATCGACATCCAGTGGAGCGACGTCCGGCCCGAGAAGGGCCTGTTCCACCGACTGGCGGCGCGGGGCCGGCTCACCAGCCTCGTCGACGCGGTCGACGCCAAGAACGCGATGACCCAGCCCCCCGAGGACACCAGGGCCTGGTTCCGCGGCAAGTGCCTCGAGAAGTATGCGGCTCACGTCGCGGCTGCCTCGTGGGACTCGGTGATCTTCGACGTCCCGGGCCGACAGGCGTTGCAACGGGTGCCCATGCTCGAGCCGCAACGGGGGACCCGCGCTCACGTCGGAGAGATCATCGACCGCAGCCCCGACGTGGCGACGTTATTGCGCGAACTGGACGCGGCGTCGGGTTAGGGTCGTGACATCGGCAGCGCGCCGTCGCGTGAGCCTCGGTGCAAGCGAAGGAGAACCATGCCAAGCCAGGAGCAGAGCCGGCCGCAGCGCCGCGAGGACGAGCCCGACGAGGCCCCCGAGCCGACTCCGGTCGCCCCGGAGGCAAGCGCCCGCAAGGAAGCGCTCGATGACGACATCGACAACGTGCTCGACGAGATCGACGGCGTCCTCGAGTCCAACGCCGAGGAGTTCGTCCGGGGCTTCGTCCAAAAGGGCGGCCAGTGAGACCAGACCTGACATCTGGTCGACTGCCCGACGCCTTCCGCGTGCCCGGATCCTCCTCGTTCAGCGAGTTCATCGGCAAGGTGGCGCCTGAGCTGCTGCCCGGCGGCCGGTCGCTTCCCGTGGGTGGCAGCGTCGAGGCGCCGCACGGGACGACGATCGTCACCGTGGAGTACGCGGACGGGGTCCTCATGGCCGGCGACCGCCGGGCGACCATGGGCAACCTCATCGCCAACCGTGACATGGAGAAGGTGTTCGCGGCCGACGAGTACTCAGTCGTCGGGATCGCCGGCACGGCCGGGCTCGCCATCGAGCTGATCAAGCTCTACCAGGTCGAGCTCGAGCACTACGAGAAGATCGAGGCCGCGTTGATGTCCGTGGAGGGCAAGGCGAACCGCCTCGCCAGCATGATCCGGGGCAACCTCGGCAACGCGATGCAGGGCCTGACCGTCGTGCCGATGTTCGCCGGGTTCGACCTTGACGAGCGTCGAGGTCGGATCTACTCCTATGACGTCACCGGCGGGTGCTATCGCGAGCATGACCACCACAGCATCGGGTCGGGGTCGCTCTTCGCGCGCGGCTCGCTGAAGAAGCTGTGGCGCCCGGCGATGGACGAGGCCAGCGCGGTGATGATCGCCCTCGAGGCGCTGTACGACGCCGCCGACGACGACTCCGCCACCGGGGGACCCGATGTGGGACGACGGATCTGGCCGACGCTGGCGCTGGTCGATGTGGAGGGAGTCCGGTTCCTCGACGACCAGACCCTCAGCAGCACCGTCGAGACGATGATCGAAGCACGACGCGGTAACCCCGGAGGTGCGCGATGAGCATGCCCTTCTACGTCTCGCCCGAACAGCTGATGAAGGACAAGGCGGACTACGCGCGCAAGGGCATCGCGCGGGGTCGGTCCGTGGTGGTGCTCGGCTACGACCGCGGCATCGCCTTCGTCGCGGAGAACCCGCAGAGCCTGCGCAAGATCTCGGAGATCTATGACCGGATCGCCTTCGCTGCCGTGGGGATGTACTACGAGTTCGAGAACCTGCGGGTCGCCGGCATCCGGTATGCGGACCTGCGGGGGTACTCGTACGACCGCACGGACGTCACGGCCCGGGGCCTGGCGAACGCCTATGCGCAGACCCTCGGAACGGTTTTCACCCAGGAGCCCAAGCCCTACGAGATCGAGATCGTCGTCGCGGAGATCGGCGAGGACACCGCCCACGACCAGATCTACCGGCTGACCTATGACGGCTCGGTGGCCGACCAGCACGGCTTCGTGGTCATGGGTGGGGCCATTGCCCAGGCCGAGGAGACCCTGCAGCAGCGCTGGCGGCCCGGACTGTCGCTCGGCGAGGCGCTGACCCTGGCCGTCGACACGCTCGCGGCCGACCCCAACGGCGGCGAGGCTCGAGTGCTGAGCGCCGACCAGCTCGAGGTGGCCGTGTTGGACCGCCAGCGGCCGCGACGGAAGTTCCGTCGGATCGCGGGGCAGCTGCTCGAGGACCTGCTCAACTCGGAGAACGAGATCTCGGATGCTCCCGAGGCGGACGACAAGCGGCCGGGACACCACGACGTCCTGATGGGCGACCGGCGGGAGACCCCGGGAACCGACCGGCCACCGAACCCCGAGGCGCGCGAGCCCGACGACGGGACCACGGGATCCGACGACCCAGGGGACACCGCCTGATGAGCCTGCATCACCACCGCGTCCGCGCCCTCAGCGGGGACGCGGTCGACCTGCGGGACTACGCGGACAAGGCACTGCTCGTGGTCAACGTGGCCTCGAGGTGTGCCCTGACCCCGCAGTACTCGGAGCTCGAGCGGCTGCAGGAGCGCTACCGGGACCGCGGCCTCCTCGTCCTCGGGTTCCCCTGCAACCAGTTCGGCGGGCAGGAACCGGGCACCGCGCAGGAGATCGAGACGTTCTGCAGCGCGACGTACGGTGTGACGTTCCCGATGTTCGCCAAGGTGGATGTCAACGGTGAGGACCGGCATCCGCTGTTCGAGGAGCTGACCCAGGCCCCTGACGTCAATGGTGAGGCCGGCGACGTCCAGTGGAACTTCGAGAAGTTCCTGGTCGCGCCCGGCGCCGCGTCGGTGACCCGCTTCCGTCCGGGCACGCTGCCCGGATCCGAGGAGCTGGTCGCCGCCATCGAACAGGTCCTGCCGGTCGGCTGACCCTCCTGCGGTCCGCGGGCAGCTCAGCGGGTGTGCGCCGCCTCGGCGGTGACGGCGCCGTCCTCGCTGTCCTCGTCCTCGCTGTCCTCGTCCTCGGTGCCCTCGTCCTCGGTGCCCTCGACCTCGGCGTCGTCCGCGGAGACCGGGTCGCCGTCCGGCGCCGAGTCCTCAGCGTCCTCGTCGTCGCTGGCGGGCGCTGCGCCTGCCTCGTCCTCGCCGGCTTCGGCCAGCTGGTCGAAGGGCTCGTCATCCTGCTCGTCCGCGCTCGGCGCCTGGGGGTCCTCCGGGTCCATCGGCACCGCATCCTTGATGTCGGCCACCTGCTCGGCCAGGGCCGCCCCACCCAGCGTGGCGAGCATCTGCCGAACGTTGGTCAGCTGGGCGTTGATGCTGTCCCGGCGAGCGGTCGCCGCCGCCAGCTCGCGCTCCGAGTCTCGTCGGATCCGATCGGCCTGCTCGCGGGCCTGCTGGATGAGCAGGGCCGCCTCCTCGGACGCCGACTCGATCGTCGCGTTGGCCGCACTGCGGGCCTCCTGGTGGGCCGTCTGCGACTCGTGCGCCAGCTGCTCGGCGCGCGACTGCACGTCGGCAAGGGCCCCTTCCTGGGTGGCCAGCTGTGCCGCGAACTCCGCTGCTGCCCGGTCCCGACGATCGGCCAGGGTGGTCTCGAAGTCGGCCGCTGCCGCTGCCGCCTTGGCGCGCTGGTTCTCGAACATCGCCTCGGCCTCCTCGCGGCGCGCCGACGACTCCCGATCGGCGTGGTCCAGCATCGCGTCTGCGGCCTTCTTGGCCTCCTCGAGGATGCGGGCGGCGTCGGCTTCGGCCTTGCTCCGCACGTCCTCGGCGTACCGGTCGCTCTCGGCCCGGAGGCGGGTGGCGGCCGCCGCGGTCTCGTCCCGGTGCTTCTGGGCGTCGAGGGCGGCCACGCCACGCATCTCCTGGGCCTCCTCGTCGGCCAGCGAGAGGATCGTGGCGATCCGCTCGCCCAGGTCCTGGTAGGTGGGGGAGGCTGCAGTCCGCTGGGCCTCCTCGAGCTCGTTGATCCGGGCCGTCGTTGCGGCGACGCGGTTGGCGATCTCGTTCTGGGCGGACTGGGCCTTCGCCAGCTCGACGGTTCGATCTGCCGCCTCTCGACGGGCAGCCTCGAGCGCACTGCCGAGCTCCTCGAGGGCCGCCTCGACCTGAGTGGGGTCGAAGCCGCGAAGCACGGTGCGGAAGGAGGGGAGGTTGGTGCTCATCGTTGTGCCATCTTTTCTGCCTCAGCGGCTTCTGTCGGGGCGTGGTCCGGATCGGAGTGGGTGAACGGATCACCGTGGGAATGCGTTTCGTGCCGGTGGTCGTCGGCATCCTCGTCGT
This sequence comes from uncultured Actinomycetota bacterium, assembly GCA_963845815.1. Classification (GTDB taxonomy): domain Bacteria; phylum Actinomycetota; class Actinomycetes; order Actinomycetales; family Dermatophilaceae; genus Lapillicoccus. Next base: position 2,447,459 of record CAWJTD010000001.1, on the reverse strand, counting down.
GCTGGGGGACGGCCCCCGGGGCGGCCGGCTCGTTCTCGGGCAGCGCGGCGGGGTCGATGCCACGGGTGTCCTGCGGGGCTGCGGACTCGGAGACGGCGAGCGCCTCGATGACGCCGGAGAGGTTGCCGAGCTGTGCCGTGATCTCGTCCCGCCGGGCCGTCAGCGCCGCGACCTCCTGGCGAGCCTCGGCGAGCATCGTCCTGGCCTGGGTGCGTAGCTCATCCGCCTCGGCCCGGGCCTCGGCGATCGTCTGAACCAGCTCGGCCCGGGCAGTACGACGGTTCTCGTGGGCCTCCCGCTGGAGGCGCTCGACCTCGGCCCCGGTGCGCTCCCTGATGAGGCGGGCGCCGTGCTCGGCCTCGGCCAGGCGTCGCTCGGACCGTTCGGTGTGCGCCGCGGCCGTCGTCTCGGCATCGTGGACAACCGCCGCGGCCTCCTGCGACGCGCGGTGCGCCGTCCTCGCGGCATCCTCCTCGGCGGCGGCGAGCACCGCCTCGGCCTGCGCGCGGAGGCGGTTGGACTCGGCGGTGGCCTCGGTCACCAGCTGCCGCGTGGCGTGGGCGGTCTGGGCGACCAGCTCCTGGACGCGCTGGCGGCGATCGCGGGCGTGCTGGGCGAGCTCGCGATGGGTCGCGGCCTTGAGCCTGGCGACCTCGTCACTGGCTCCGTCGAGCATCTCCCGCATCGTCGACTGTGCCCACTGCATGTGCTGCTGCGCCGCGGCGAGGATCTCGTCCGCGTTGCGCTGCGTGCTCTCGGTGAGCTCCTCTGCGTGGGCACGCGCCTCGGCGAGGACCTTCTCGGCCTCCTCGCGGTGCGCCGCAAGGACCGCGGACGCCTCCTCGCGCCAGCCCGTTGCGTCGGCCTGCGCCTCACGCCGTATCCGGTCGGCCTCCGTGGTGGCGGTGTCCACCAGCGCCGCGACGTGCGCCTCGCCCTCCGCCCTGCGTCGACGGTCGTCCTCGTCGACTGCCTGAAGTCGTTGGTCGTGGTGGGCCATCCGCTGGGCCTCGTGCTCGGCCACGGCCTGCATCGCTGCGGCGTACTCCTGCTGGGTCTGCGCCCGGAGCCGCTCGGCCTCCGACTCGGCGTCCGCGACGGTCTGGGCCGCCTGCTCGGACGCGGCGGCGAGCGCCTCCTCGCTGGTCCGGATCGCCGCACCGGTCACCAGGGCTGCCTGCTCCGCCGAGTCCTCGGCCAGGACGCCGGCGTCGTGCTCCGCCTCGGCCAGCCGTGCCTTGGCGCGGTTGAGGGTGCGCAGCGCATCGGCGTGCAGCGCCTCGGCCGCCTCGCGCAGTCGCTCGCCCTCCGCGCGATCGGCGGCGACGCTCTCGCCGGCGGCCCTTGCCTGCTCCTCGACAGCAGCACGCAGGGCGTCCGCGTGCTCCTGGGCCCGGGTGAGGATGGACAGGGCCTGCGCGGTCACGTCTCCCGTGTCGGAATGCTCGGTTCCGGGCACACCGGGTGCCATCGAGGAATCGGACATGACCCCCATGATTACAGATCCGGAAGTCACCTGCTGACCGGGTTGCGGGCTGGTCAGGGCAAGGCCGACGGGCGACGACCGGGTCGCCCGTCGGCCCCTGGTGCCCCCTCAGGACTGGACGAAGTCCTGCACCGCCCACCAGACGCCGTTGCCGTCCTGGACCGCCGAGATGGCTACCTGGTTGAACTCCGGACGAAGGATGTTGGCCCGGTGTCCGGCGGAGTTCATCCACATCGAGAAGATCGTGTCCGCGCTGACGTTGCCGTAGGCGACGTTTTCGCCGACCCGACGCCAGCCGGGGCAGGCGTTGCCGATGGCGGACATGTCCTGGTGGTACATGCGCTGCTCCTCGGCCATCCGGTTCGCCCACCGGTTCGCGACCGACTGGGCGCATCCCGAGCCCCGTAGCTGACTCAGGCCGGCGTTCGCCCGGGCCTGGTTGGTCAACGCGAACAGGCGCGAGGCAAAGGCGTTGTTCCCGGACGCCGCAGGAGCCGCGGGCGCCGGTGCCGGCGCCGGGGGTGCCGGTGCCGGCGCGGCTGGCTTCGGCGCTGCCGGTTTGGCCGCCTGTGGCTTGGGAGGCGGGTTCGCGGCAGGCTTGGCTGCCGGCGCCGGTGCCGGTGCAGCAGGAGCCGCCGGCGGCGGCGCGGGCGCGGGGACCTCGGGTTCGCGGAACGGCCGGGCAGCGGCCGGGTGGGCGATCTCGCGGGGTGGTTCGCTCTGGGCCACCAGCTCGAGGCCCGGACCACCTGCCGTCGGTCGGCCGCTGGTGCCGACCCGGTTCGGGGAGCATCCGGCCAGGAGCGTGAGCGCACTGGCGGTCGCGACGAGCGCGGTCAGCGCCTGACGGACGTGCGGCTGTCGTGGATGAGGGCGCGCAGAAGTGCAAGTGGGCATGGTCAAGTCCTTCGATGGTGGTCTGGATAGCCCTGTCCCTGCTCGAAAAGCCGGACCCCGTCAGGACCTTCGTGCCATGCAAAAACGCTATCGACGCGCGCTGCTGCGGACCTCGGCCGAACGGACCATCGCCAGGGCCGAACGGCCAAACCGAGCGACAGGAGGCGGCCGCCGCGCCGGGTCCCGGCCGTTAACCCTCGGCGCACCCGGGCCAGCGGCTTAGGGTGGGGCAATGGAGCGGCGGATCTTCGGGATCGAGAACGAGTACGGGGTCACCTGCACGTTCGACGGTCAACGCCGGCTGACTCCGGACGAGGTCGCGCGCTACCTCTTCCGGAAGGTGGTCTCGTGGGGTCGCTCGAGCAACGTCTTCCTCGGGAACGGTTCTCGGCTGTACCTCGATGTCGGTTCGCACCCGGAGTACGCGACTCCGGAGTGCGACGACCTGCGCGAGGTCGTGATCCATGACAAGGCCGGAGAACGGATCGTCGAGGGCCTGGTCGAGGATGCCCAGATCCGGCTGCGTGAGGAGGGCATCGCGGGCGACATCTACGTGTTCAAGAACAACACCGACTCGGCCGGCAACTCCTACGGGTGCCACGAGAACTACCTCGTGGGACGGGCGGGGGAGTTCCAGAAGATCTCCGACGTGCTGATCCCGTTCCTGGTCACCCGTCAGATCACCTGCGGTGCCGGCAAGGTCGTGACCAGCAGTGCTGGGGCGAAGTTCTGCGTCAGCCAGCGCGCCGACCACATCTGGGAGGGCGTGTCCTCGGCCACCACCCGCAGCCGTCCCATCATCAACACGCGCGACGAGCCCCACGCCGACGCGGAGAAGTACCGGCGGCTGCACGTCATCGTCGGTGACTCGAACATGTCGGAGACCACGACCCTGCTCAAGATCGGGTCCGCGGACCTCGTCCTGCGGATGATCGAGGCCGGTGTCGTGATGCGCGACATGGCGCTGGAGAACCCGATCCGGGCGATCCGCGAGGTGAGCCACGACATGACCGGCCGCAAGACGGTCAAGCTCGCCAACGGTCGCGAGCTGTCCGCGCTGCAGATCCAGAGCGAGTACTACGAGCGCGCCCTGGGTTTCGTGGAGCGCGAAGGCCTGACCACGCCGATCCAGAAGCAGGTCCTCGACCTGTGGGGGCGCACACTCAGGGCGGTGGACTCGGGCGACCTCAGCGACGTCGAGACCGAGATCGACTGGGTGATGAAGTACCGGCTGATCAGCAGGTACGTCGACAAGCACGGGCTCTCCCTGAGCGACCCGCGGATCCTGCAGCTGGACCTCGCCTACCACGACATCAACCGTCGACGGGGGTTGTTCTACCTCTTGCAGAAGCGCGGGCTGGCCGCTCGGGTGTGCAGCGACATCGAGGTCTTCCGGGCCAAGGTCCGTCCGCCGCAGAGCACCCGAGCCAAGCTGCGAGGGGACTTCATCCGGGCCGCCCAGGCGCACCGCCGGGACTTCACCGTCGACTGGGTGCACCTGAAGCTCAATGATCAGGCTCAGCGGACCGTCCTGTGCAAGGACCCGTTTGCGGCCGAGGACAGCCGGGTAGCCCGTCTGATCGAGAGCATGTGACGCACGCCTGACCGTCGGCACAGATTGCCGCGTTACAGTGACTCGCCTCCCGATCCCGAACTGAAGGTCCTCCGCGTGCGCTCATTCCCCAAGGCCCTGGTCGTTGCCTCCGCCTTGTCCCTGTCCCTGCTTGCCGCCTGCAGCTCCTCGAGCCCCGAAGGGGGCGCCACGACGGGGACTGCCTCAGCGACGGCCACCAGCGGGGCCCACAAGCCGCTGAACAAGCCGGAGGACCTCAAGATCCTGGACGGGATCACCGTGACCGGGGACGACCCGGCGAAGACCCCGACGGTGAAGATCGCCACCCTCCCGGTGAGCGTGAGCGCCACGGCGGTCAAGGTCCTCAAGGACGGTTCGGGGCAGGAGAGTGGACCGACCAGCCGGGTCACGGTCCGGTCGGTGCTGTTCCTCGGCAAGGACGGCAAGCAGCTCGACAGCGACTACGACTCGGGCGGCTCACAGTCGTTCGTCCTCAGCAGCGACCAGACGATCCCCGGGCTCAACACCGCCCTGACCGGGGTCAAGGCCGGCTCGCGCATCCTCTTCGCGATTCCCCCGGTCGACGCGTTCGGCTCGGCCGGTCAGGCCGCCGCCGGCATCGGCCCGACCGACAACCTCGTGGTCGTCGCGGATGTCCTGTCGGTCGGGACGCCCCTGGCCAGCGCCGAGGGAACCGACGTGCCCCCGGTCAGCGGCCTGCCCACGGTCACCTTCGACAAGAAGTCCGGTCCTGCGATCACCGTGCCCAAGGCCGCTGCTCCGACGACCCTGGTCAGCCAGCTGCTCATCGACGGCACGGGCGCCCCGGTGAAGGCGGGCCAGACGCTGACCGTCCACTACACCGGTGTCGTCTGGGCCGACGGGAGCGTCTTCGACTCATCCTGGACCAAGGGTTCCCCGTTCAGCTTCGAGCTGGGCGCGGGCGCGGTGATCCCTGGCTGGGACAAGGGACTGGTCGACAAGAAGGTCGGCTCGCGGGTGCTGCTCGTGGTCCCGCCGGCTGACGGCTACCAGGACAAGGCCACTGGCAAGATCCCGGCGAACTCCACGCTGGTCTTCGTCGTCGACATCCTCGACGCCAGCTGACCAGCGCGGCACCTCGCAGCACCCATACCCCCGACGAGAGGAAACGCCTGATGGCACTCGACCCCAACCGTTCCAAGCCCGAGCTGGACTTCCCCGGCGACGAGGCCCCTACCGACCTCGTCATCGAGGACCTGATCGAGGGCACCGGCGACGAGGCCCGCGCGGGCCACACCGTCAGCGCCCACTACGCCGGTTGGGCCTTCTCCACCGGCGAGGAGTTCGATGCCTCGTGGAACCGAGGCGCACCGCTGGACTTCCCGCTCGGAGGTGGCCGCGTCATCCAGGGCTGGGACCAGGGGATCGCCGGGATGAAGGTCGGGGGTCGGCGCAAGCTGACGATTCCGCCACACCTCGGCTACGGGGAGCGAGGCGCCGGCGGGGCCATCAAGCCGGGCGAGACGCTGATCTTCGTCGTCGACCTCGTCGACGTACGCTGACCGGCTCAGAGCAGGGACGCGGTATACCGTCCGGCGGCAGCCGCGGCGAGGAAGCTGGCCGGGTCGTCCGGGAAGCCGCGTCCCATCGTGCTCAGCGTCACCGGGGCGGCTCGTAGCGCCTCGTCCAGGCCTTCGAGGTCCACGTCGTGGCGCCGCAGTCGGCCGTTGCTGCGCGTCACCAGCTCGTCTGCCTGTGCGTCGACCAGCGCGCCGAGCGCCCCGCCGAGCCGGGGGACCGGCAGGTCCGCCTCGACGAGCGCGACCTGCCCGTACGCGGTGATGCTGTGATGCGAGATGCCGCGGTGCCGGGCCCGAGGGTCTGCTCCCGAGACACGTAGCGAGGCAACGGCCCGACCACCGAGGGTGGCGGTCGCGTTCAGGGCCTCACCGGCCGACACTCCGGAGAAGCCCCACCGGGTCCCGGTGCCCAGGTTCCCCGGTCCCTGGGCGACCACGACGACGTCCGCCTGGACCACCAGCGCGGCGGCGAGCAGGCCGGAGTGCACGTTGACGGCCTCCAGGTCACCCCCGAAGCTCTGGCCCACGGTGATCGCACAGTCGAGCCAGCCGCTCTCGCGCAGTCCGGCGACGGTCCGTGAGAACGCCAGCGGCAGCGCCCCGCCGTCCGTCATCAGGTAAGCGACCTTGACCCCGGGAGCGTGCTGGCGAAGCCCGGCGATGATGGCAGGCACCGCGGAGTGCAGGTCGGCCACGATGACCGGCAGGTCCTCGATCGAGGTGGCCTCGGCCAGCACGTCGTGGTGCGGGCTGTCCTGCTCGTCGACGCCGAGGACCATCAGCTGCAACGGGGTGTACCTAGCCTTCACGACGTGCCCCGGCCAACGCTCCAGTGAGGTCTGCGGCAGTCGCGCGGGCAGCGCCACGACGAGGCCGAAGCCGCCGGTGCCGAGCCCGCGGTCGAGCGCGCTGACGTTGACCAGGACGGCGTCCTGCGGCTGGGGCACTCCCACCAGGTCGGTGTAGGCGAGCGCCCGGACCGTCTCCGGCTCGGCGGCCACGGCCCCGGGCGGCCGAGCGACCCCGCTGCCACCGGGGTCGTCGAGTCGCACCAGGCAGACCACGACACCGGGCCACTGGTCCACCACCACGACGATGGTCCCGCTGCGCATCCGGATCACCCGGGCAGACTACCGACGGCGTCGCACAGCACGACCGGACCATTCGGGTAGCGTCGGGCCCCATGAGCGTCCAACCCACGGCAGCGGCGAAGACCGAGCGACTGCTCAACCTGGTGATCGCGCTGCTGTCCACCCGGATGCCGTTGTCCAAGGCGAGGATCCGCAGCGCCGTCCCGCAGTACCTGACCACCGCGTCCGACGAGGCCTTCGACCGGATGTTCGAGCGGGACAAGGATGAGCTCCGCGAGCTCGGGATCCCCCTGGTCACCGCCGTCATCGACCCACTCTTCGACGACGAGCTGGGCTACCGGATCGACAAGCGCGAGTACGCGCTGCCGGAGATCACCTTCGAACCCGACGAGGTGGCAGCCCTGTCGCTCGCCGGACGGACCTGGGCACGGGCCAGCCTGGCCGGCTCGGCCGCCGCGGCGTTGCGCAAGCTGCGAGCGGCCGGAGTGGAGATCGACGACTCGTCGCTGCTCGGTATCGAGCCCGTGGTGCGCACGACCGAGGAGTCGTTCGAACCCATGCGCCAGGCGGTGTTCCACCGGCAGGTCGTGTCGTTCGAGTATCGCAAGCCCGACGGGGAGACCTCACGCCGGACCCTCCAGCCCTGGGGACTGACGCAGTGGCGCGGACGCTGGTACGTGACCGGGTTCGACCTCGACCGTGCGGACGAGCGCGTCTTCCGTCTCAGCCGCGTCGAGTCCGGCGTCAGGACCACCGGCTCGCCCGGCGCGTACGAGGTCCCGCCCGGTCACGAGCCACGGCAGCTCGTCGAGCTCACCGAGTCGGCCGGTGGCCAGCCGGCGACCGCGTCGGTACGGGTCCGGGCCGGAGCGGGCAACAGCCTGCGCCGGCGAGCGTCGGCCGTACGGGACGACGCGCCCGGGTGGTCCGTGCTCGAGCTCGACTTCCAGGACCTCGACCGGCTTGCCGACGAGGTGACCGGCTTCGGCCCGGACGCCGTCGCCGTGGCACCGTCGCAGCTGCGCGACGCGGTGGTGCGCCGACTCACCGGGGCGTTGGCCCGCCATGACGACACAGGGGTGGCCTCATGAGTCCGACTCGCAAGGCGGCGGAGTCCGCGACCAGCAGGCTCTCGCGCCTGCTGACCATGGTCCCGTGGCTGCTCAACCACCAGGGCGTCGACATCGACGCGGCCGCCGCGGAGTTCGCGGTCAGCCGGGAGCAGCTCGTCGCCGACCTCGAGCTGCTCTTCCTCTGCGGGACGCCCGGTGGGATGCCCGACGACCTCATCGAGGCGGACTGGGAGGACGGCCGGGTGTACCTCGGGAACGCGGATCACATCGCCAGGCCGCTGCGGCTGAGCGTTGACGAGGCATTGACCCTCATGGTGGGTCTCCGGGCCCTCGCCACCACCCCCGGGATCGCCGAGCACGAGCCTGTGGCACGCGCGCTGAGCAAGCTGGAGGAGGCGACCGGGGCGGTCGGTGCCGCCAGCGCCCGGGTCCAGGTCTCGATCGACGACGGTGCCCAGCAGTCCACCCTCGCCGACGCCCGGATCGCGTTGCGGGACCATCGCCGCGTGCACCTGCGGTATCTCGTGCCGGGGCGGGACGAGGTCAGCGAACGCGACGTGGACCCGATGCGCATGGTGAGTCTCGACGCGCGGTGGTACCTGGAGGGCTGGTGCCATCGGGCGGAGGACGTCCGCCTGTTCCGGGTCGACCGGATCCAGAGCCTCGACATCCTCGACACCGAGGGGGTCGCGCCGCCCCAGGCGAGGCCCCGGGACCTCGATGGGGCGGCGTTCACGCCTCACGACGATGACCTCGAGGTCGTCGTCGAGACGGACCGGTCCGCCGGGTGGATCGTCGACTACTACCCGACCGAGTCCGTCCAGGAGCTCGGCGACGGCCATCGGCGGGTGACGCTGCGGGTCAGCGATCCGGCGTGGGTTCGCCGGCTGGCGTGGCGGATGGGTGGCCACCTTCGCGTCGTCTCGCCGGCGAGTCTCCTCGCCGAGGTCTCCGCTGGTGCCCGGGAGGCGTTGGGAGCGTACGACGAGCAGGAACTCGGCGAGCCCGCACCAACCGGTCGCGACGAGGGTCGATGACGATGAGAGCTCTCGTGTGGATCCTGATCTGGATCGTGCTCGTCCTCGGCGCCGCGTGGTACCTCTGGGCGAAGCTGCGCGTCGGCTGGCGCACGTCGCGGGAGCTGGCCCAGGAGCTGAGGGTCACCGAGGCGCGGCTCAATGCGGTCCAGCAGCAGGTCCAGCAGCTGGGCGAGACATCCGACACGATCCAGCAGCTGGCAGTCTTCGGGGACCCGGCGGCGTTGCGCACGGAACGCGAGCGCACCCGTGAGACGTTGGCCGGACAGCGGCGCGCGCGTCGGGCCGGCAACCGTCCGTCCTGGGCTCGCCGCGTAGACTCCTAGAACACGCCGACCCGGAAGGCCAGAACAAGCCATGTGGAGAGACCTCTTCCAGCCCAGCCACCTGCTGATCATCGCGGTGCTCATCGCCGTGCTGTTCGGCTGGAAGAAGCTGCCCGACGCCGCACGCAGCGTCGGCCGCTCCATGCGGATCTTCAAGTCGGAGATGTCCGAGATGAAGAACGACGGGACCGAGAGCAAGCCCAGCCCCGCGGCCAGCGACACCGTCGCCGGGGTCGTCCCGGCCCCTCAGCAGACGCCGCCTGCGGACGCGCCCGTCACGCCGGATCCGAGCGGCCAGCCCCAGCCACAGCCGCAGGTCCCGCAGCCGCAGGCCACCCAGCCGCCGCTGGTCCCCCCGGTCGTCGCGCAGCCGGCGCCGCCCCAGGAGGCCTCCGACGAGCAGGCCCGGCACGACAACCCGGCGCTCTGAGCGCCGCACCAGACCCGAGCCCCACGACGTGAACCGGCGCTGACCCATGAGCAAGGGCAGGTTTCGCCGTCAGCGCGATCCTGAGGGGCGCATGTCCCTCGGTGACCACCTCAGGGAGCTACGACGTCGGGTCCTGATCTCGATCGGGGCGATCTTCGTCGGTGGGATCGGCGGCTGGTTCATCTACGAGCCGCTGCTGAAGAAGCTCATCGAGCCGATCACCAACCTTCAGCAGGAGCGTGGCAGCTCCATCGTCCAGGTGAGCTTCGGCAATCTCACCGACCCCTTCGCCATGCACATCACGGTGGCGCTGTTCGTGGGTGTGGTCGTGGCCTCCCCGGTCTGGCTCTTCGAGGTCTGGGCGTTCATCGTGCCGGGTCTGACCCGCAAGGAGAAGCGCACCTCGCTGACGTTCATCGGCGCGGCGGTGCCGTTGTTCCTGATCGGCGGGTGGCTGGCCTATCTCACCCTGCCCAGGGCGATCGACGCGCTGCTGTCCTTCACCCCGACCGGCACCTCGAACATCCTGCCGGCTGCCGACTACCTCAACTTCGTGCTGAAGTTCATCCTGGCGTTCGGTATCGCCTTCCTGCTGCCGGTCTTCCTGGTCGGACTGAACGCGGCGGGGGTCCTGCCGGCACGGCTGATGATCAAGACCTGGCGACCGGCGGTCTTCCTGATCTTCCTCTTCGCGGCGATGATGACACCGTCCCCGGACCCGTGGTCGATGATCGCCCTCGCGCTGCCGATGGTCGCCCTGTACTACCTCGCCGTCGGCATCGCGTTCCTGCTGGACCGCCGCCGGGCCAAGCGGGCGCCCACCGCCGAGTGGCAGAACCTGCCGGACGACCAGGCGTCGGCGCTGTAGCGTTCGCTGGTGCCATCGACCCCCCAGCTGCGGATCGGTCTCCTCGTCAACCCGACCTCCGGGCGGGGCCGGGGGGCAGCGGTAGGCGTCCGGGCCAGGTCCCGGCTCGCAGCGGACGGGCACGAGATCCTCGACCTCAGCGGCAGCGACCTCGGTGACTCCCGGGAGCGCGCCGTTGCCGCCCTCGCCGCCGACGCGGTCGACCTCGTCTGCGTCGTCGGCGGCGACGGAATGGTCCATCTGGCGGCGAATCTCACCGCCGGCCGCGGGATCCCGTTCGCCATCGTCCCGGCGGGGACGGGCAACGACAACGCCCGCGCCCTGGGTCTGCCGATGAACGACCCCGAGGCCGCCGCGGGACTGGTCACACTGGGTCGGGTGCGGACGATCGATGCGGGTCGGTGCGTGCTCCCCGACGGGTCCCTCCGATGGTGGATCGGCGTGCTGGGTGGCGGCTTCGACTCGGTGGTCGTCGAACGGGCGGCGCGGATGAGGTGGCCGACCGGCGCGCTGCGCTACCCCCTGGCTGTCCTTCGCGAGCTGCCGACCTTCGCCGCCATCCCGTATGTCGTCACGATCGACGGCGTCCGGCGCGAGACCGAGGCGATGCTCGTCGCCGTTGCCAACGGACCCGCATTCGGCGGCGGGATGCTGGTCTGCCCCGACGCGGAGTTCGACGACGGGCTGTTCGACATCCTGATCCTGCACCAGATCTCGATCCCGGCCTTCCTGAAGGTGTTCCCCAGGGTGTTCCGGGGAACCCACGTCCGCCATCCCCGGGTCGAGATCCTCCGCGGGCGACGGGTGCGGCTCGAGGCGGATGGGATCGTCGCCCAGGCCGACGGAGAGCGGTTCGCGCGGCTGCCGATCGAGGTGGAGGTCGTGCCCGGGGCGCTGCGCGTGGTGGCCCCGCGGCTGCCGGGGTCGCTGACGTAGCCTGAGCGCATGTCAGCCGCCGATCGGTTCGCCGCCGCGCAGGACCGGGCCCGGCACGAGGCCAGTGAGCTCGCCACCTTCCGCGCGGGCCTCGACTTCCCGCTGGACGACTTCCAGGTCGAGGCGTGTCGCGCGTTGGAGGCCGGTCAAGGTGTCCTCGTCGCGGCGCCGACCGGCGCGGGGAAGACGATCGTCGGTGAGTTCGCGGTCCACCTCGCCCTCACGACCGGGCAGAAGGCGTTCTACACGACGCCGATCAAGGCGCTGTCCAACCAGAAGTACGCCGACCTCGTCCGGGTCCATGGCGCCGGCAACGTCGGCCTGCTGACCGGGGACTCCTCGGTCAACGGCGAGGCACCGATCGTGGTGATGACCACGGAGGTGCTGCGCAACATGATGTATGCCGGCTCGTCGACCCTCGCCGGTCTGGGCTACGTCGTCATGGACGAGGTGCACTACCTCGCCGACCGGTTCCGCGGGGCGGTGTGGGAGGAGGTCATCATCCACCTGCCGCCGGAGGTGCTGGTCGTGTCGTTGTCGGCGACCGTGTCCAATGCGGAGGAGTTCGGTGCCTGGCTCGCCGAGGTGCGCGGCGGGATCGACATCATCGTCTCGGAGCACCGCCCGGTCCCGCTGTGGCAGCACATGATGGTCGGTCAGGACCTCTTCGACCTCTTCGTCGAGGAGGTGGTGGACCCGGTCAGCGGGACCGACGGCGGCAGCGCGGGTCCGGCCGCCCGGCTCAGCCCCGAGCTGCTCCAGGCGATCGGCAACGACTCGCGGCGTTCCGTCCACGAGGAGGCAGCCCCGGGCCGGGGTCGGCGCGGCCAGACCAGTGGGCGCACCGGACGGTACCCGGGTGGGCGACGCGGTGGCCCCGGTGGCGGCACTGCCGGGCGGGGTTTCGCCCGCGGCTCCCGGCCGGGCGGTGGCCCCTCCCGGGGCGAGGTGATCGGCCGCCTCGATCGCGAGGGCCTGCTGCCCGCGATCACCTTCATCTTCAGCAGGGTGGGCTGCGACGCGGCCGTGAGCCAGCTGCTCGCGCAGCACGTCCGGCTCATCCCCGAGGCCGAAGGGGAGAAGATCCGACGCCAGGTGGAGGAACGGATCCAGGGGCTCGAGGACGAGGACCTCAGCGTGCTCGGCTACTGGGACTTCGCCGAGGGCCTGAGTCGCGGGTACGCCGCGCACCACGCCGGGATGCTGCCGACCTTCCGGGAGATCGTCGAGGAGCTCTTCACCACCGGCCGAATCCGCGCGGTCTTCGCCACCGAGACCCTGGCGCTGGGGATCAACATGCCGGCCCGCACCGTCGTCCTCGAGCGGCTGGTGAAGTTCAACGGAGAGGCCCACGTCGATGTCACGCCCGCCGAGTACACCCAGCTGACCGGCCGCGCGGGGCGGCGGGGGATCGACATCGAGGGCCACGCCGTCGTGCTGTGGAACCGTGGCCTGGACCCGCTGGCTGTCGGCGGTCTGGCCTCGACCCGCACCTACCCGCTGCGCTCGAGCTTCCGGCCCACCTACAACATGGCGGTCAACCTGGTCGCCCAGTTCGGCCGGGACCATGCGCGCGAGATCCTGGAGACCTCGTTCGCCCAGTTCCAGGCCGACCGGGCGGTGGTCGGCTTCGTGCGGACGATCCGACGCAACGAGGAAGCATTGGCCGGCTACGCCGAGTCGATGACGTGTCACCTCGGCGACTTCGGCGAGTACGCACGGATCCGGGACGAGATCCGGACGGTGGAGAAGGACGCGGTGAAGCAGCGAGCCGCCAGCCAGCGGGCGGAGGCCGCACTCAGCCTGGAGGCGCTGCGGGTGGGCGATGTCATCAGGATCCCCACCGGTCGACGCGCCGGGTATGCCGTCGTGGTGCAGGCCGACCCGCACCGACCAGGAGCCAGGAAGGGCGCTCCGTCGCCGGCGGTGGTCACCGAGGACCGGCAGCTTCGACGGTTGACCGTGGTCGATGTACCGACCCCCGTCGCGCCGGTCGCCACGGTCCGGATCCCGAAGAACTTCAATGCCAAGAGCCCGAAGTCGCGCCGCGACCTGGCAACCAGCCTGCGGATCGCCGTGCCGCATGAGCCACCGCCCAGGGGACGGTCTCGGGCCGCCCACGAACGGGAAGGCGCGGACGACTCGAGCCAGGATCAGGTCCTGGTCCTGCGCCGCCGGATGCGCGAGCACCCCTGCCACCAGTGTCCCGAGCGTGAGGACCATGCCCGCTGGGCAGAGCGCTGGTGGCGGCTGGAGCGCGAGACCCAGGGTCTGCGCCGCAAGGTCGACGGGAGGACCAACACCGTCGCCAAGACGTTCGACCGGATCTGTGACCTGCTCGGCGAGATGGGATACCTCGGAGCCGGGGGAGAGGTGGTGACCGAGCAGGGGGAGCAGCTGCGCCGGCTCTACACCGAGAAGGACCTGCTCGCGGCAGAGTGCCTGCGCCAGGGGATCTGGCAACGGCTCGACCCCGCCGGTCTGGCGTCCGTCGTCTCCACCCTGATCCACGAGCCGAGACGCGAGGAGAGCGACATCTCGCCCCGGATGCCGAACGATGACGTCGCGCAGGCGTGGCAGGCGATGGTGCAGGTCTGGAGCCGTCTGGAGGACCGCGAGCGCGACCACGCCCTGCCCGTGACGGGGGACCCCGACGGCGGGATCGCCTGGATGGTGCACCGCTGGGCCAGCGGGCAACGCCTCGAGCTGGTGCTACGCGACTCGGACATCGCCGCCGGGGACTTCGTCCGCCGGTGCAAGCAGATCGTCGACCTGCTGGGCCAGATCGCGCAAGCCGCGCCGACGGCGGAGCTGGCGGGCACCGCACGCCGGGCCGGGGATGCCGTGATGCGGGGGGTCGTCGCGGCAGACCGCATCGACTGAGCTGGTCACGGGTCGTCGTCCAGCGGCAGATGCGTCCCCCTGTGTTCCACGTCACCGATTCTGCAGATGAAAGTGGTTCCCATTCCCGCACCTGCGGTTAGGATCTGGGGTGTGACGACATTCCGGGTGCGCGAGGCGGCAGAGCTGCTGGGGGTCTCCGACGACACCGTGCGCCGCTGGATCGAAGGGGGACGCCTCGCGGCGGTCACCGACGGCTCGGGACGGGTGGCGATCGAGGGCGCGGTCCTGGCCGCCTTCGCCCAGGAGCAGGCCAGGTCGGCCGAGCGGCTCGACCCCGGTCCGGTGACCTCGGAGTCGGCTCGCAACCGGTTCGTCGGCCTGGTCACCCGAGTGGTCCGTGACACCGTGATGGCGCAGGTCGAGATCCAGTCCGGCGGGCACCGGATCGTCTCGCTGATGAGCCGCGAGGCGGCCGACGAGCTCCAGCTCCGTCCGGGGGTGCTGGCGATCGCCGCGGTGAAGTCCACCAACGTGGTGGTCGAGGTTCCCCAACGCGGCTGAGGCACCATCAGCCGTCCAGATCTGCCCAGGCAAGGAGCACCGTGCGCCGTCGATCGGGGAGCGTGGCGTGCCTGGTGCTGCTGGCCGTCCTCGCCGGATGCGCCGGCGGGACGACGCCAGGCGGATCCGCCTCCGCGCAGGACTCGGGCGAGGTGGTCGTCTTCGCGGCCGCTTCGCTGACCGAGACCTTCACCGCATTGGGGAAGCAGTTCGAGAGCAGTCACCCGGGAGTCAGGGTGGTCTTCAACTTCGGCCCCAGCTCGGGGCTGGCGGCGCAGATCAACGCCGGCGCCCCCGCTGACGTCTTCGCCTCTGCCAGCCCGCAGAACATGGACCAGGTCGTTCGAGCTGGCGCGACGCCGGGAGCGACGGTGTTCGCGAGGAACGTCCTGCAGCTCGCCGTCCCGCGGGGAAACCCGGCGCGAATCACCGGGATCGCGGACCTCGCCAGAACCGACGTCAAGGTCGCCCTGTGCCAGCAGGCGGTGCCGTGCGGGGCCGCGGCGGCCCGGGTCCTTGCCAGTGCCGGGATCTCGGTGACGCCGGTGACCCAGGAGGGCGACGTCAAGGCCGTCCTGACCAAGGTCCGTCTCAACGAGGTGGACGTCGGCCTCGTCTACGTCACCGATGTGCGCGCAGCGCCCGGCTCGGTCGAGGGGATCACCATCCCCGAGGGGATCAACACCTCGACGTCCTATCCCATCGCCACCCTGAACCGGGCCTCGGGACGGCCGGCGGCCGCGGCGTTCACCAGCTACGTGCTCTCGCCCACGGCGGCCGCCGTCCTCCTCGCGGCTGGTTTCGAGCGCCCGTGACCAGCACGGCGCGCCGCCGGTCGCGGGAGGTCGACCAGCACGGCGCCATCCCGTGGCCCCTGGGGGTGCCGGCCGCCCTGGGGGTCCTCTTCCTGCTCGTGCCGCTGGTCGCGCTGGTCCTGCGCGCCCCCTGGCCGGCCATGGGCAGGTTGCTGGCCGATCCGCAGGTGGTCGACGCGCTGCGACTCTCGCTGTTCAGCGCGAGCTCGGCCACGGTCGTCTCCCTGGTCCTCGGTGTGCCGCTGGCCTGGGTGCTGGCCCGGGCCCGATGGCGGGGCATCGCCGTGCTGAGGGCGCTGGTGACGGTCCCCCTGGTCCTGCCGCCGGTGGTCGGCGGAGTCGCGTTGCTGCTGGCCTTCGGTCGGCAAGGAGTGCTCGGGCGCACGCTGGACGACTGGACCGGGATCACCCTGCCGTTCACCACCGCCGGGGTGGTGGTGGCCGAGACGTTCGTGGCGATGCCGTTCCTCGTGGTCACGGTGGAGGGGGCCTTTCGGGCCGCCGGCCGCGGGTACGAGGAGGCGGCGGCCACGCTCGGCGCGTCACGCCTGACCGTGTTCCGCCGGGTGACGCTGCCCCTGGTCGCGCCGTCCCTCGTCGCCGGCGCGGTGCTGTGCTGGGCGCGGGCCCTGGGCGAGTTCGGTGCCACGATCACGTTCGCCGGCAACGCACCGGGTCGGACCCAGACGATGCCGTTGTCGGTCTACCTCGCGTTGCAGAGCGACCCGGAGGCGGCGATTGCGCTGTCGCTGGTCATGCTGCTGGTGTCGATCGCCGTGCTCGCGGCGTTGCGCGACCGGTGGCTACGAGCTGGGAGCAGCGCATGATCTCCCGGCCACCACCGACCCTGGCGTCGAGCCGGGCAGCCGATGCCGGCCTGCACGTCGATGCCACCGTCCGCCGGGGGGACTTCGACCTCGAGGTCCGGTTCGACGTCGCCCCGGGCGAGGTCCTCGGCGTGATCGGCCCCAACGGCGCGGGCAAGACCACCCTGCTGCGCGCCCTGGCCGGCCTGACCGCTGTGACGGAGGGCGTCATCCGCCTGGGCGACCAGACGCTGGATGACGCCGACGCCGGGACGTTCGTGCCGGCCGATCGGCGTCCGGTGGGCCTGGTGTTCCAGAACTACCGGCTCTTTCCGCACCTGAGCGTCCTGGACAACGTCGCCTTTGCGCTGCGCTCGCGCGGTGCCCGACGCGGAGCATCCCGCCGCCGGGCCGCCGGGTGGCTGGCGGCCCTGGACCTGGCGAGCCTGGCCACCAGACGACCGCACCAGATCTCCGGCGGCCAGGCGCAACGTGTCGCGCTGGCCCGGGCTCTCGCGGCCGAGCCGACGCTGCTGCTGCTGGACGAGCCGCTCTCGGCGCTCGACGCCCAGGCTCGCCTCGACGTGCGCACCCAGCTCCGGGTGCACCTGCGCAGCTTTCCCGGGCCGGTCCTCATCGTCACCCACGACCCCCTCGAGGCGATGGTGCTGGCGAACCGGCTCCTCGTCGTCGAAGGAGGCCGGGTGGTGCAGGACGGTACTCCCGCGGAGGTGGCCCGCCGACCGGCCACCCAGTACGTCGCCCGTCTGGTCGGACTCAACCTGTATGCCGGACGGCTCGGCGACGACGGCACCGTCGTCCTCGACGGTGGGGGCGCCCTCGCGGTCACCCGAACAGACGGGGTGGACGGTCCTGGGCGGGTCCTGGTGGGACTGCGTCCGTCGTCCATCACCATCCACACGACCCCTCCCGAGCACGCCAGCCCGCGCAACGTCTGGGCCGGGACGATCGGCGGCCTGGAGCTGCTGGCGGACCGCGTCCGGGCCCAGGTCGTGGCCGAGCCGGAGGCACTGGTCGACCTGACCCCGGCTGCCGTGGCGGAGCTGGGGCTGCATACCGGCCAGCGGGTCTGGCTCTCGGCCAAGGCAACGGAGACCGAGGCCTACGCGGATGCAGCTCCGGGCTGAGCCGGCACCTGACCGAGGCCGACCAGGTCAGTGGATCCCGAGCGCCGCCAGGACCCGGTTGACCGAGCTGGTGACCCCGAACTCCGATACCACCTTGCTGAGCAGGCGGACGTCCGCCACCTCGGTCGGCAGCTCCGCGCGGTGCGCGGCAACGGGCGCATCGAGCGCGACCCTGACCACCGTGGGGGCCACGTCGAGGTAGTCCGAGGCGGCCTCCAGGCGGGTGCGTTGCGCCCCCTTGATCGCCGGGTCCCCGGAGTCGACGGCCGCCCGGAGGGTGATCAGGTCGCCGTAGGTCGCGATGAGCCTGGCGGCGGTCTTCTCGCCGATCCCGACCACCCCGGGCAGGCCGTCGCTGGTGTCACCGCGCAGCACGGACATGTCGGCGTAGGCGGCTCCCGAGACGACCGCGTACTTGTCCAGGAGGAACGCCTCGTCGACCAGGTCAGGGTCCCGGACCCCGCCGCGGGCGGTGTAGATCACCCGGATGCCCGCCTCGTCGTCGACGAGCTGGAAGAGGTCCCGGTCGCCGGTGATGATGTCGACCGGCCGGACCCCCCGGGAGGCGTGCGCCAGCGTCCCGATGACGTCGTCGGCCTCGTACCCGTCGGAGCCGATCCGGGGGATGCCCAGTGCGGCGAGCACGTCGACGATGACCGGCACCTGCGGTGCCAGGTCGTCCGGCACGTCCTCCTCCTCGGTCGCCGGGTCGGCCACCCGGTGGGCCTTGTACGAGGGGATCGCGGCGACCCTGAAGTCCGGTCGCCAGTCGTTGTCCCAGCACGCGACGAGGTGGGTGGGCCGATAACGGTCCACCAACGAGGCCAGCATGTCGAGGAAGCCCCGGACGGCGTTGTTCGGCGGCTCACCCGGATCCGAGCGCTGGTCGGGCACCCCGTAGAAGGCCCGGAAGTAGATGCTGGCCGAGTCCAGGAGCATGAGGCGTTCCGCGGGCGCTGGCATGCGGCCATCGTGCCACCCGGCGGCGCCTCCCACCTCGCCGCCGCCCCGTTGCGTACCCTGTGCCGGGTGGAGAGACTCGATCGCCGACTTGTCGACCTGCTGGCCGCCGACGGCCGGATGAGCTTCACCGACCTGGGCAAGGCCACCGGGCTGTCCACCTCGGCCGTCCATCAACGGGTCCGCCGCCTCGAGGAGCGCGGAGTGATCACCGGGTTCCGCGCGGTGGTCGCGGCGGAGGCCATCGGGCTGCCGCTCACGGCGATGATCGCGGTGTCACCGTTCGACCCGGCCGCGCCGGACGACGTCCCCGACCGACTGTCGCACATCACCGAGATCGAGGCCTGCCACTCGGTCGCCGGCGACGAGAGCTACATCCTCAAGGTCCGGGTCGCCACGCCGATGGCCCTCGAGGACCTGCTGGCCCGGATCCGTACGGCGGCCAACGTCCGCACCCGCACCACCGTGGTGCTCTCCACGCCGTGGGAGGGCCGGCACACCCCGGCGCCGCAGACGGCCGAGGATGCCGAGGACTGACCACGACGGCCTGTCGTGCCCGGTAGCCTGAACCGCGTGCCCCGACGTCACGCCAGCAAGGGCGACAGCTCCGGTAGTGGCCCTCGCGGGCGTCGGGACGGGGAGCTGACGATCGACGAGCTGGCCGCCCAGACCGGGATGACCGTCCGTAACGTGCGCGCCTACAGCAGTCGAGGGCTGCTGCCGCCCCCCCGGCTGGCTGGCCGCACCGGGTTCTACGGTCCGGAGCACGTCTCCCGGTTGACGCTGGTCCACGAGATGCTGGAACAGGGCTACACCCTCAGCGCGGCGGAGAAGCTGATCACCGCCGCCCCGGGCAGCGGCACCCAGGCGCTCGGCCTGTACCACGCGCTGATGCGGCCGTGGCGTGAGCTCGAGCCCGACGTCATCGAGCCGCGGATGATCGCCCGGCAGGCGGGGATCGCCCATGACCCGGCGCTGGTGAGCTCCTTCGTCGAGCTGGGACTGGCCCACGAGCTGCCCGACGGCAGGCTGCGGATCGACAACCCGGCGCTCCTGCGAGCCGGCCTGGAGGTCATCGCCCTCGGCGTGGACCCCGCCGCCGTGATCGAGCTCGTGCCGCGCCTGCGCGAGCACGCCGACGCGGTCTCCGAGCTGTTCATCAACCTCTTCCGCGAGGCCCTGTGGGACGACTTCGTCGACGCCGGTATGCCGGCCGCCCAGTGGGGGCAGATGCAGCACACCGTCGAGCAGGTCATCCCGCTGGCCGGGCACGCACTGCTCGCCGCCTTCCAGGACTCGCTCGGCCAGGCGGTGGACGCGGCGATGAAGGAGCGGCTGGGCGGCTCCGTCAGCGCTGCGCCACCCCCCGACGAGGTCTCTCAGACCAGCTGAGCCTGGGCGAGGCCCCGGCTGACCCGGGCCTGCTGCACGGCGGCCGCGTGCGACACCTCGGCGTCGGCGTGCTCCCGCCACCAGGCCTGTCCCGACTCCGGCAGGGTGTCGATCGGGTCGTAGTAGACGAACTCCCGGGACAGCGCCTCGGCGTCGTCACCTTCGATCGAGGTCCGGTAGTTCTTGCGCCAGTACGAGATGCCGCGCTCGGTGTCGTACTGGTCCTGCTGGTGGACCCAGCGCTTCCCGACGAAGGGCACGTCGCAGACGATCCGCGGGGTGGCGAACCCGGGCAGGTAGCCCATGATCGCGTGCTGCAGACGCTGCGCCTGCGCCAACGACACCCGCCAGTGCTCGCTGAACGGGATCATGTCGCACATGTAGAAGTAGTACGGCGTGATCGAGGCGTTGTCCTGCAGGGCGAAGCAGAGGTCGAGCAGCTGCTGCGGGGTGTCGTTGACCCCACGCATCAGGACCCCCTGGTTGCGCACGTCCCGCACGCCGGCGTCGAGCATCGCCCGTGTCGCCCGGGCCACCGCCGGGGTGACCGACTGGGCGCTGTTGACGTGGGTGTGGATGGCCAGCGAGACCCCACGCGAGCGGGCCTTCCCGGCGACCCGGCCGACGCCGTCGACGACGTCCTCGGCCAGCCAGTGCTGGGGCAGGCCCATCAGGGCCTTGGTGGCCAGCCGGATGTCGCGGATGTTCTCGATCTCCAGCAGCTTGTCCAGGAAGCCCTCGAGGTTCTTCCACGGCATGTTCGCGACGTCACCCCCCGAGACGACGACGTCCCGCACGGTCGGCGTCTGCTGCAGGTAGCCGAGCATGGCGGCATACCGGTCCACCGGCTTGCCGGCCAGCTTGAGCTTGCTGACCTGGGCCGTCGAGTTTCCGACCAGGTCCATCCGGGTGCAGTGGCCGCAGTACTGCGGGCAGGTCGGGAGCAGCTCGGCGAGCACCTTGGTGGGGTAGCGGTGGGTCAGGCCCTCGGTGACCCACATGTCGTGCTCGTGCAGCGAGTCGCGAGTGGCGTTGGGGTGCGAGGGCCAGTCGGTGCGCCGGTCGGAGAACACGGGGAGCATGTACCGCCGGACCGGATCGGCGTAGAAGGCGCGGGTGAACGCGGGTCCCGGCGCCGGCAGGCCGTCGTCGACCGAGGGGACCATCGTGTTCATCATCTGTGGCGGAACCAGCATCGACATCGTCGCCCGCTCGGCCTGGTCCCGCTCGAGGTCGGTGTAGAAGACCTCGCTGAGCAGGTCACCCATCAGCTCGCGCAGCTGCCTGACATTCTTGACGCAGTGCGCGCGCTGCCACTGGACGTCGTTCCACTCTGCCTCGGTGACGCCGCGCCACCCGGGCAGGCGGGTCCAGTCGGGCTCGACCAGCTCCCGCTGTCGGTAGTGGTACGGCTGCTCGATGGTGGTGGTCATACATGGCAGGATAATGCAGAACATCCCGTGAGCGCTCACCACAGCCGCAGGATTCGTGCCCGTGTCGTCGTTTGTCAGGAGGTTCTGTGCAGGAGAAGGCAGTTTCGGGAGAATCTGTTGCCGACCGCCCGTGGCCGCCGGGTCCGTCCTCACCGGTGGGGCTGCACCGGGTCCTCGAGCCGTCGGGGCCCCGGGTGACGCTGCCTCAGGCCGCCGAACGACTCGACCCCCGGCCGGAGCTCTGGCCGGACGAGGTCCGGATCGCGCTCGACACGCTCAACCTCGATGCCGCCTCCTACCGTCATCTGGCCGAGAAGCACCGCGGGGGCGACGGAGCGACCGACGGTGCTGCCCTGCGCAGCGAGGTCCTCGAGATCATCGCGCGGCGCGGCAAGATGCAGAACCCCGTGACCGGGTCGGGCGGCATGCTCATCGGCACGGTCGAGGAGGTCGGGCCGCAGAGCCCGTTGGGACTGGTTCCCGGCGACCGGGTGGCCACCCTCGTGTCCCTCTCGCTGACCCCGCTGGCGGTGACCGACGCGCTGGAGTGCTGGGACGGGCTCGGCGAGCAGGTCCCGGCGACGGGGCACGCCATCCTGTTCGGACGCAGTATCGCCGCGGTGCTGCCGGACGACCTGGACCCCCGGCTCGCGCTGATGGTGATGGACGTCTGTGGAGCGCCGGCCCTCGTCGCACGGGTGGTCCAGGAGTATGCCGCGCAGTCCGAGTCGGGGACGGGCCCGACGGTGTGTGTCCTCGGCGCGGCCGGGAAGTCAGGGTCGCTGTCGCTGGCCGCGGCGAGAGAGGCCGGAGCGGGGCGGGTCATCGCCGTGGTCCCGGTGGAGCGTGAAGCGCAGGCGCTGCGCGGGAGCGGGCTGGCCGACGATGTCGTCATCGCCGACGCGAGGTCGCCGCTGGGTCTCTGCGGGGCGGTCGAGGCGGCGGGCGGTCCAGCCGAGGTCACCGTCGTGTGCGTCGACGTGCCCGGATGTGAGCAGCCGTCGATCCTCGCCACCGCGCAGGGCGGCACCGTGATCTTCTTCTCGATGGCGACCAACTTCGCCGCCGCTGCCCTGGGCGCCGAGGGTCTGGCCGCCGACGTGCGGATGCTGGTCGGGAACGGCTACGTCCCGGGCCACGCGGCATACGCCCTGGGCCTGCTTCGGGCGAACGACCAGGTGCGCGGCCTGTTCGAGCATCGGCTCGGCCCGAGCTGACCGGTCGTCAGTCCAGGCCGAGCAAGGCGTTCTCGACGACCTCGCTGAGTGCGGGATGGATCCAGTACTGGTTCCTGGCGACGTCGTCGGCGCGCTGACCGAAGTGCGCCGCCTGGATGAGGGGCTGGATCAGGGTCGCGGCCTGCGGGCCCATGACGTGGGCGGCGAGCAGGAGCCGGGTCTGGGGGTCGATGACGACCTTGACGAACCCGGTGGTGTCCTCGAGCGCCCAGCCGTAGGCGACGTCGGCGAACCGCTGGGTGTAGCTGTGGCAGGCCACCCCCGCAGCCCGCAGGTCCTCCTCCCTGGGGCCGAACGAGGCGATCTGCGGGTGGGTGAAGACGGCGTGGGGGACGAACCGGTGGTCGCTGGCGACCGGGGAGTCCGGATGGACGAGGTTGTGCCGCACGACGCGCATCTCGTGGTTGGCCGCGTGCTTGAGCTCGAACGGACTGCTGACGTCGCCCAGGGCGTAGACGCCGTCCACCGGCGTGCGTTGCTGCGGGTCGACGACGAGCCGTCCGTCGGGATGCAGGGGGAGGCCGGCTGTCGTGGCGTCGAGGAGGTCGGTGTTCGGCTGGCGTCCCACCGCGAGCAGGACCGCGCCGACCTCCACCTCGGTGTGTCCGTCCGCTGCGTCGAGGCGAAGCGTCCAGGTGCCGTCCACGGCCCGCTGCGCTGCTGCGACGGTCGTCCCCAGCCGCAGGTCGAAACGTTGAGCGGCGAGGGCGGTGAACGCGCTGCTGACGGCGCCGTCCTCGGCGGTGAGCAGCGTCCCGCCGCGGTGTACCCAGGTGACCTCGGTACCCATGGCGTCCAGGACGTGGGCGAACTCGGCCGCGACGAAGCCGCCCCCGACGATGGCCATCCGCCGCGGAAGGGTCTCCAGCCGCATGATCGTGTCGCTGGTGTGGATCCCCCGCTCGGGGTCGACCGCCAACCCCGGGACGTCCAGGGCTCGGGGCCGGCTCCCGGCCGCGATCACCCAGCGATCCGCGGTCAGCGAGACGCCGGTGCCGGTGTCCAGGGTCATCGGCCCGACGAAGCGCGCCATCGCGCGGTAGAGGCTGACGTTGGCGGCCGTCCTGCGGTAGTTCTCACCGCTGGCGGAGATGGCGTCGACCCGGGCGAAGACCCGGTCGCGGATCGCCGCCCAGTCCGCAGCGGGGTGCATGACGCGCACGCCCAGCCGGGCGGCGTCGACGGCGTCCACGACCCGGTCGGCGGGCAGCACGAACATCTTCGTCGGGATGCACCCCACGTTGAGGCAGGTCCCGCCGAACCTCCCGCCCTCGACGAGCCCGATGTCGAGGTCGTCCAGCTCCGGGCCGAGCAGCGAGTTACCGGACCCGGTGCCGATGACGACGAGGTCGTGGTGGCGTGTCCTCATGGAGGCAGGGTAGGGGAGGCCGTCGTGCCCCGGGTCGGCCGGGGAAGGCTCTCGATACCGGCCCCGCGGGCTGCACTGGGCGCTACAGTCACGAGATCCGGGGCGTCTTCTCCGTCAGGAGTGGTGATGGGTCTGACCCTGAGCAGCACCAGGCAGGCTCCGCTCGGTCGGCTGACCCGACGGGAAGCCCTGGCGGGCGGTGCGGCAGCCCTGGCGCTGGCCGGCTGCTCCGCATCGAACGGATCCCGGCCGGAGTCGACGACCGGAGCCGGCACGGCGCCGACCCCCGGCTCAGTACCACGGGTGGTCCTGGACGAGGCCACGGTCCGCAAGCTCGACGACCTGCTCGCCCGGGGCATGACGGCCACTGGGGTGCCAGGAGCCTCCGTCGGGCTCTGGGTCGGCGACTCGGTCTGGCGACGCACCGTCGGAGTGGCGGACCTGACGACCAAGGAGCCCTACCGAGCGGATGACCTGGCGCGCATCGCGAGCATCACCAAGACGTTCACCGGCACCGCGGTGCTCCAGCTGGTGGACGCCGGGAAGATCTCCCTGGGCTCCAGGCTCGACTCCTACGTCCCGGGAATCGCCAACGGCGGGCGGATCACGGTGGAGAACCTGTTGTCGATGACCTCCGGGATCTTCGACTTCACCGGGGACGAGGCCTTCCTCGCCAGGTTCGACGCCGACCCGGCGATGGCGTGGTCGGCGGGGCAGACCCTGGCGATCATCAAGGCCCATCAGCCCGCCTTCGAGCCCGGTGCCAAGGTGGTCTACTGCGACTCCAACTACGTCCTGCTCGGGCTCATCGTCGAGAAGGTCACCGGTCGCCCGCTCGGCGAGGTCATCACCAGCGAGATCATCGGCAAGCTCGGCCTGAGGCACACCAGCTACCCGACCACGGCAGAGATGCCGCAGCCGCATCCCACCGCCTACCTGCCTGACCTCACCGGCGTCAAGGACCCGCACCACCCGTTCCCGTTCGACAACACGGCCCGACCGCCGACCGTCGCCAACCGGGTCAACCCCGTCGTGTCCGCCGGGGCAGGGGCGATGATCTCCACGGTCGATGACCTGAAGCTGTGGGGCCAGGAGCTCGCCCGCGGCACCCTGCTGTCGAGGCAGACCCAGGAGCGACGGCTGGTGACGGCTCCGCTGGCCGGCCAGCAGCTGATCAGCTACGGACTGGGGGTGGCCAAGTTCGGCTCGATGGTCGGTCACAACGGAGCGATCATCGGCTACAGCGCCCTGGTGCTGCACTACCCGGCGGCCGGGGCGACCGTGGTCGCGGTGAGCAACGAGGCCACGAACTTCACCTCTGCGGCGACCGACCTCGGCACGTCGATCGCCAAGGCCCTCTACCCGGAGGCCTTCGTCGTCTGACCGGTCTGCCGGGGTGTCGGGAGCCGTGCACCGAGAGCCGCGGGGAGCACCTAGGGTGGCCGGCGTGGACGAACATGCGCTGACGCTCTATCGCGGCGGGAACCTGCTGACCTCGGACCCCGTCGCCCGGCCCGGGTCCATGCTGGTCGCCGGCCCGACCATTCTCTGGCTGGGCCTGGACGCCGAGGCCGAGCGGCACGTCGACGCCGCCAGCGAGGTGATCCCGCTGGACGGGGCCCTGGTCACCCCGACGTTCGTCGACGCGCACGTCCACCTCTCGCAGACCGGCGCCGGCATGCGCGGGGTCGACCTGAGCGGCGTCGGGTCCCGCGAGGAGGCCCTGACCCGGATCGAGTCGGCGGCACGCGCCAACGCCGGCCGCGCCGTGTTCGCCCCCAACTGGGACGAGACCACCTGGCCCGGACGCCGTCCCTTCACCGCCGCGGAGCTGGACCGGGCGACCTACGGAGGGCTGGTCTACGCACCACGGGTCGACGGTCACTCGGCAGTGATCTCCTCGGCGCTGGCCGTCGCGGCTCGGGTCGCCGAGGCGGACGGCAGGATGGCCGCGGGCCTGGTGATCACCGACGCCCACCACCGGGCGCGGGAGACCTTTGCCGACTCGGTGACGCCGGCACAGCGCCGCGCGGACATCGCCCTGGCCCTGGGCGCGGCCGCCGCAGCCGGGATCGGCGTGGTCCACGAGAACGGCGGCCCCATCGTCAGCTCGGCTGACGACTTCGCCGACGTCCTCGACGTCGCTCGGCATCCGGCCTCACCTCGGGTGGTCGGCTACTGGGCCGAGCTGGCCGGGTCGGTGCAGCATGCTCGCGACCTGGTCGGCCGGCATCACGCGCACGGGCTCGCCGGAGACCTGAGCGTCGACGGCTCGATCGGGTCCCGCACGGCCAGCTTGCGGGACCCCTACGTCGACCACCCCGAGCACCCCGGCCACCGCGGCAATACCTTCCTCAGCGTCGAGCAGGTGCGCGATCACCTCGTCGCCTGCACGGGGGCCGGGGTCCAGGCGGGGTTCCACGTGATCGGCGACCTCGGCGTGGACACGGTGATCGCCGGGATGGAGGCCGCCGCCGCAGTGACGGGGGAGGCGGACTTCCGCGCCGCGCGGCACCGGCTGGAGCACCTCGAGATGGTGGACCCCGACGGCCTGCGGCGGCTGGCTCGACTGGGCGTCGTCGCCAGTGTCCAGCCCGCGTTCGACGCAGCCTGGGGTGGTCCGCACGGGATGTATGCCGAGCGGCTGGGACCGGCTCGGGTCCGGGGGATGAACCCCTACCGATCGATGCTGCACGCCGGCGTGTCGCTCGCCCTGGGCTCCGACTCACCGGTCACCCCGTTCGCGCCGTGGGAGGCGGTGCGTGGCTGCGTGCACCATCACGAGCTCGGCGAACGGCTCAGCATCGCTGAGGCGGTGCAGGCGCACACCGTCGGCGGCCATGTGGCCGAGGGAAGCGTCGACGTCGGTGGGGGGCAGCTGCGAGCCGGCGGCTCGAGCTCCTTCGTGGTCTGGGACCACCGTGGACCACTGGTTGAGCTGGACGAGGCGCAGCCGGTCCCGGTGGCGACCCGCACCGTGGTGGACGGGCGCGTGGTCCATGACGCATCCTGACCGTCGTTTCGCCGCTCCGCCAGCGATACGAGTGCAGGATCGGCCGACAGTTCACTTGTCTGACGTGGTTCTTGCGGTCAACCCGGTGGCTGGCCGGAGGATCCACATTCTTCGCTAGTCTGGCCCGGTGACCGTCAAGCCCGCTCGTCTCGAGCTCGACCCCGCCGTCGTCCGACAGGCTCGTTCCCTGGCCCGCAGGGCCGGGTCGCCGGTGGTGCGGCTGACCCGCAGACACACGACCGTCTCGGTGGAACGCGCGACGCTACGGCTGGCCGGGCTCGCCGGCGCCGACCACGAGCGCGTCCCCTGGGTCAACCACCTCGTCGACGCGGTGCGGGCGCAGGTGGGGCTCGAGCACGGGGTCACGACGCCGGTCTTCGACGCCCTTCGACGGGGCGAAGCGGCGGACCTGCTCACCCTCGCCCAGTCCGCAGCCAGTGGCACGGCCTCGTTCCAGCTGCCGGAGGGACGGCAGCTCGGCGCGGCCCGCGCCGCCGCCCGCCGGGGAGTCGCTCACGGGCTGCGCCGGATCGACCGTCAGCGAGCGGCCCGGGACCGGCTCGTCCGCCGGCACGGCGACCCGGACCGCAAGCCCTGGATCTACCTCATCGTGGCCACCGGCGACATCGACGAGGACATCCCGCAGGCCCAGGCGGCCGCCCGGGAGGGAGCCGACGTCATCGCGGTGATCCGATCCACCGGACAGTCCCTGCTCGACTACGTCCCCGAGGGCGCGACGCACGAAGGGTATGCCGGGACCTACGCGACCCAGGAGAACTTCCGGCTGATGCGGGCCGCCCTGGACCAGACGAGCAAGGAGGTCGGGCGCTACATCCGGCTGACCAACTACGCCTCCGGTCTCTGCATGCCGGAGATCGCCGCCCTGGCCGGCATGGAGCGGCTCGACATGATGCTCAACGACTCGATGTACGGCATCCTCTTCCGCGACATCAACCCGGTCCGGACCTTCGTCGACCAGCGGTTCTCGCGCCAGATCCACGCCCGGGCGGGCATCATCATCAACACCGGTGAGGACAACTACCTGACCACCGCGGACGCGGTCGAGGCGGCACACACGGTGACCGTCAGCCAGCTGCTCAACGAGTACTTCGCCAAGGAGGCCGGGCTGCAGGACTGGCAGCTCGGGCTCGGGCACGCCTTCGAGATCGTGCCGGAGATCCCGGACTCCTTCCGGATGGAGCTGGCCCACGCCATGCTCGCGCGCCAGCTGTTCCCGAAGGCCCCGCTGAAGTGGATGCCGCCGACCAAGCACATGACCGGGGACGTCTTCCGCGGCTACCTGCTCGACGGCTTCTTCAACCTGGTCGGGGCGATGACCGGCCAGGGCATCCTCCTGGTCGGGATGATGACCGAGGCCGTGGTGACCCCCTTCCTGTCCGACCGCGACCTGGCCCTGCAGAACGTCCGGTACGTGCTGGGCGCCGCCGGCGGCCTCGTCGAGGACTTCCACCCACCGCGCGACGGCTTCATCCAGACCCGGGCCCGACTCGTGCTCTCCGAGGCGGTCGACCTGCTCCAGCGGATCGTCGACGACCAGCAGCCCGACGGGTCGCCACCGCTGCTGTCCGCGATCGCCGACGGGACGTTCGGGCTGATGAAGCGGCCGGCCGACGCGGGCAAGGGCCTCGAGGGGGTCGTCCAGCGGGCCACCGGCCCGCAGGGGTACGACAACCCGGCGATCACGATGCTGGAGGAAGGGAGCTCGCGGTGAGCACACGGCATACCTTCGGCGGGGGAGGGGTCCCCGACCTGGTCCGGCCCTACGGCGACACGACCGGGGACGGGATGGTGCAGATGTCGTTCACCCTCCCGATCCCGCACGACAAGCGAGCCGAGGGGGCAGCGCTCCAGCTGGCCACGAAGATGGGCATGGACCCCGCCCTCCTGGTGCATGCCAAGGCGATGGGTCCGGACTTCACCTTCTTCGTCGTCTACGGCTCGGTCAACCACCTCGTGGACCTGCGCGAGGTCCAGGTCGTCGAGCGCGAATACCCCCTGCTCGGCGCCAAGGAGATCAACCTGGCGATCAAGCGGTCGCTGCGCCGCAAGCTCGTCGTCGTCGGCGCCTGCATCGGCACCGATGCGCACACGGTCGGCATCGACGCCATCCTCAACATCAAGGGATTCGCCGGCGAGAAGGGCCTGGAGTACTACCGCGAGATCACGGTGGTCAACCTCGGCGCCCAGGTGCTGGTCCCCGAGCTCGTCGCGCGGGCACGGGCCGAACGCGCCGACGCGGTCCTGGTCAGCCAGGTCGTGACCCAGCGCGACGCCCACATCCACAACACGAGCCAG
Organism: uncultured Actinomycetota bacterium; assembly: GCA_963845815.1. Classification (GTDB taxonomy): domain Bacteria; phylum Actinomycetota; class Actinomycetes; order Actinomycetales; family Dermatophilaceae; genus Lapillicoccus. The sequence continues at coordinate 2,418,285 of CAWJTD010000001.1, read as the reverse complement.
ATGTCGGCGGCGTTCCGCGAGGCGTACCCTGCCGGTCAGGTCCCGCTGCTCGTCGCCGGGGGCCCCCGGTTCGAGGACGGCAGGGCGCGGGACATCGGGGTCGACCGCATCTTCGGGCGGGGGACCACCCCTGGCGAGGTCGCCAGCTACCTTGTCCACGCGCTCGTCCCCCCACCCAGGAGCACGGCATGAGTCTCACCGATCCGGTGCAGCCGGCACCCGGCGACCCAGCCCCCGCCGCCGGCCGCCCCGAGGCCGGACTGGTCGTCGTGCATCGCCGCTACGTGCCGTACAGCCACGCCCACTACGCCGGCAACCTCGTGGACGGGGCCTACTCGCTGGCGGCGTTCGGAGACGTGGCGACCGAGCTGTGCATCCGCACCGACGGCGACGAGGGGCTGTTCGCCGCCTACAGCGACGTGCAGTTCCGCGCGCCGGTGCGGGCTGGAGACGTCATCGAGATCGAGGCCCGGCTGGTCCGGGTCGGTGCCCGCAGTCGCGAGCTGGACTTCGAGCTGCGGGTGGTGGCGCGGGGGATGCCCCAGCTGGGAGAGTCCCGGGCAGCCGTGCTCGACCCAGCACTCCTGGCGACCACCGCGCGGGGCGTCGTGGTCGTCCCGTGAGGCAGTCACCCGACCGGGCGCAGCCGGTCGCACTGCGAGGCGCTGTTCCGGTGCGCGGAATGCGGGAGGGGCTCGATGGACACGTTCGGTCAGGGAACACGGCGTGTCGTCGAGCGACACGCCGAGAGCGCCGAAAGAGTCTGTGACATAACAGGATTGGAGCGTGCCCGTGACCTGCGAGAACGCGCATACCCGCAGGTGAACGCAGGGTTGACAGGACGTTGACAGCGAGTAGTTTTGGCACACGTTGTTAGCCGGGACGGCCGCAGGCGGTCCGGGGGAGTGAACCACAAGGGAGTTTTCGGCGGCTTGCGCGCGCAGCCGCCGACCACCAGGCCCGCCGGACGGTTCACGATCTCGGAGCCCGTGTGAGCGGTTGGCGAACGGCGGCAGGGCCCGCAGCGCTCAGTAGACAACAACTGGGGAACCGGCATCCCGTCGGTTCTGGGTTGGTCCCAAAGGCGCTGTGGGCCCTGCTGCTGTCGGGGGGTGGGGAGGGGCGCCGAGCCCGGGCAGCGTCACGGCGCATCCCGCGGGTTACCGTTACGCCGTGCTCCGCCGTCTTCCGCTCGCCGTGCTCAGTGGGGCTGTGCTGTGCCTCGCCTTCCCGGGGTACGACCTCTGGGCGCTGGCCCCGGTGGCGGTAGGCCTGCTCGCGCTCGCCACCCTCGGCGCCGGCTTCCGTGGCGGCGCCCTCCTCGGGATGACCGCCGGGCTGGTCTTCTTCACCGTCACGCTGAGCTGGTCCGGTGTCGTGGTCGGGATCATCCCCTGGCTGGCCCTGGCGGGGCTGCAGTCGGCCTTCTTCGCGCTCATGGCCGGGGTGTGCGGATGGGCCCAGTCCAGCGCTCCGGGCGGTGCCGGGAACCGGGTCCGGCCGGTGCTCGTCGCGCTGGCCTGGGTCACGCAGGAGGCCCTGCGTGACCGGTTCCCCTACGGCGGGTTTCCCTGGGTGCGGCTGGCGTTCAGCCAGGCCGACGCCCCGGACGGTCGGCTGGCGGCGCTGGCCGGTGCCCCGATGGTGACCTTCGCCGTGGCCCTGAGCGGCGCGCTGCTGGCCGCGGGGCTGGTTCGGCTGGCCCAGTGGCGCCGGCACCGGACCGGACGGGCCCGCGCTGATGGTGCCGCGGCCGGACGCCCCACGACCGCCCTGCTCGGTTCGGTGGGCGTCCTGCTGCTGGCGCCCGTGGTCGCGCTCTGCGGGTTGGCGGTTCCGCTGGCGACCGACGGCCAGCCGGCGCAGGTGGTGGCGATCCAGGGCAACGTCCCCCGGCCGGGGTTGGACTTCAACGCGGAGCGGCGCCAGGTCCTCGACAACCATGTCGAGGCCACCCTCCAGGCGGCAGCCGCCGTGGCGGACGGCAGGATGCGAGCACCCGACCTGGTGGTCTGGCCGGAGAACGCCTCCGACATCGACCCGCTGCGCAACGCCGACGCCGCGGCGGAGATCTCCCGAGCGGTCGGTGCCATCAGGGCACCGCTGGTGGTCGGGGCGCTCCTCGAGGAGCCGGCTCCCGAGGTCTCGAACGCGTCACTGCTGTACCTGCCGGGGACCGGACTGAGCGACCGGTATGTCAAACAGCACCCGGTGCCCTTCGCGGAGTACATCCCCAACCGGTCCTTCTTCCGGATGTTCAGTGACAAGGTCGACCTCGTCCGGCAGGACTTCGTTGCCGGCGACCGCCCGGTCATCTTCACGGTGCCCGCCGCAGCCGGCGGCGAGATCCACGCCGGTCCGTCGATCTGCTTCGAGGTCGCCTACGACGACCTCGTCCGGGAGAACGTGCGCTTGGGCGCGAACCTGCTGCTCGTCCAGACGAACAACGCGACGTTCGGGTTCACCAACGAGTCCGTGCAGCAGCTGGCGATCTCCCGGCTGCGTGCGATCGAGCACGGACGCTCGATCGTCCACGTCTCGACCGTGGGGGTCAGCGGACTGATCCGTGCGGACGGAACCGTGCTCCAGCCCAGCTCGTTGTTCACCCGTGCGGTGCTGTCCGGCGCACTGCCACTGCGCTCGGACCTGACCCTCGCCACCGTCCTCGGGCCGTGGCCGGAGTACCTGGCCTGTGTCGCGCTGCTGGCCCTCGTCCTCGGGTCCTGGCGAGCGCGGCGTCGCCGGTAGGCTCGGTCGCCGCACTCCGGTTCCGCCCGCACCGCTCGACACCACCGTGAAGGATCCGCCTTGGTCGACCCAGACAGCCGCGGCCCGCTGGGCCGGGTCCTCGTGCTCATCCCCACCTTCAACGAGCGGCAGAACCTTCCCCGGATCGTGGCCCGGACCCGGGCAGCTGTGCCCGAGGCGGACATCCTCGTCCTCGACGACAACTCCCCGGACGGCACCGGAGCCGTGGCGGACGCCATCGCTCAGGCCGACGCGCAGGTCCAGGTCCTGCACCGCGAAGGCAAGGCCGGTCTCGGCGCCGCCTACCTCGCCGGGTTCGAGTGGGCCCTGGACCACGGCTACGACGCCGCCGTCGAGATGGATGCCGACGGCTCCCACCAGCCGGAGCAGCTCCCGGCGTTGCTGATCGCTGCGGAGCAGGCCGACGCCGTCATCGGGTCCCGCTGGATCCGGGGGGGCTCGGTGCTCAACTGGCCGGCCCACCGCAAGGCCCTCAGCGTCGGCGCCAACATCTACACCCGGCTGGCATTGGGCATGCCGGTTCATGACGCCACGGGCGGGTACCGGGTCTACCGTGCCTCGACCCTGCGCCGGCTGGACCTCGGCTCGATCCAGTCGCAGGGCTACTGCTTCCAGGTGGACATGACCTGGCGTGCGGTCCGGGCCGGGCTGTCCGTCCTCGAGGTGCCGATCGAGTTCGTCGAGCGGGAGCTCGGGGACTCCAAGATGAGCCAGGACATCGTCGTGGAGTCCCTAAGCAAGATCACCGCCTGGGCCGCCGTCTACCGGGGCGGGCAGGCGAGGACCGCGGTCCAGCGGCTGGTGGGGCGACGTCGGGAGGCGCAGTGGCACCGGCTCTAGGGCGCAACCCCGGGAGAGCACGCCGCCGGTGGTCGCTGCTCCTGGTACTGGCGCTGCTGGTCGTGCCGCTGCTGGAGGTGGCCGCCATCGTCGCGGTCGGGAACGTCATCGGGGGCTGGCCGACCTTCTTCCTCCTGCTGGCCGAGTCGGCCCTGGGCGCCTGGCTGGTCCGGCGCGAAGGCTCCCGCAGCTGGCAAGCCCTGTCGTCCGCTCTGCGCACCGGTCAGATGCCGTCCCGGGAGCTGGCCGACGCCGCCCTCGTGCTCGTCGGGGGGGTGCTGCTGCTGACGCCGGGCTTCCTCACCGACATCGTCGGCTTCGGCTTCATCCTGCCGCTCACCCGTCCTGCGGCCCGGCGCAGTCTGGAGGCGGTCGTCGCCCGTCGGTTGATCGGCGGCTTCCGCGGACAGCCCGGGCCGACGCGTCCGACTGCTCCCGGGCACCGGCCGGCTGCCGACCCTCCGGAGGACGATGTCATCGAGGGGGAGATCCTCTGACGACGATGCCCGCCCCTGCGGTGCGGGGGCGGGCATTCGCGGTCGGCGGACGAGTCAGGCGCTGCGCTTGCGACGCGGCTTCTCGCCGCGCGACTCCCGAAGCAGGACCAACCGCTCCTCGAGGAGCTCCTCCAGCTCAGGGATGGAGCGGCGCTCGAGCAGCATGTCCCAGTGGGTTCGGACGTGCTTGACCTGGCGTGGTTCGGGCTCGGGTCCGTCGAGGAGCTTCGCCTCGTTCCCGCAGCGGCACTCCCAGACGGGGGGCACATCGGCCTCCACGCTGAACGGCAGCTCGATCCGGTGGCCCAGTGGGCAGACGTAGGTGGTGATGCGACGCTCGCTGGGCACGACGTTGGTGTCTGACTCCATGCTGAAGGTCCCCAGTCGGGTCCCTCGGAGTGAACGGTCAGCCATGGCAGTCCTCCCTGTCATCGGTGTCCTGGGCTCGGAAATCGGTCCCAAGCACCTCAACTACTCAGACGTTCCAACGAGAAACGCCGTGGCATTGTTCCTGCCCACGGCAGCGGGTACCTCCACGTGGGGTCGGCTGAGATGAGGATCACATCGGCCGCGGTCCGCGGGGGCGGACCCGTGCCTCAGACGACCTGGGGCACCTCGTTGCCTGCGGCGATGATGCCCTCGCGCATCCGCACCCGGGACAGCAGGATGCCCCCGAGGATGAAGAAGACGACCAGGGCGGTGATCGCCCAGCGGTACGAGTGGGTGAACTGGTGCACCAGTCCGAAGATCAGCGTCCCGAACCAGCTCGTCCCGCGCTCCATGGCCTGGTAGAGGCTGAAGAACTCGGCCTCGCGGCCGCGGGGGATGAGCTGGCTGTAGAGCGAGCGCGACAGCGCCTGGCTGCCGCCCAGGACCAGGCCGATCGCCAGGGCGAGGGCGATGAACAGCCCGAGGTTCCGGGCGGGGACGAAGAACGCGACCACGACGATGAGCGTCCACACGACGAGACTGCCCAGGACCGTGCGCCAGGCGCCGGCCCGGGCGGCGATCCGCCCGAACAGCATGGCCCCGCCGAACGCGACGAACTGGACGAAGAGAAAGACCCCGAGAACGGTCTCCTGGGAGAAGCCCAGCTCCACCGACCCGTAGATGCTCGAGCTGCCGATCACGGTCTGGATGCCGTCGTTGAAGAAGAGGTATGCCAGCAGGAACAACAGGGTCTGCGGGAACAGCCGCAGCTCGCGGAAGGTGTTGGCGAGCTGGGCGAAGCTGCCCAGGACGGCGCCCTTGCTGCGCGCCACGGCCGGTACCGCGGTGCCGTGCAGCTTGCGTAGGCCCAGGACGGGAATGATGGTGAACCCCGCCCACCACAGGCCGGCGGAGAGCAGGCTGATCCGGGTCGACATGCCCCGCTCGAGGCCCAGCTGGGTGTGGAAGATGTCCAGGCCGAAGTTGAGCGCCAGGAGCAGCCCACCGCCGAAGTAGCCGAAGGCCCACCCCTTGGACGAGACCCGGTCGCGGTCATCGGGCGGGGCGATCCGGCACAACAGCGAGTCGTAGATCACCAGGGACGAGCCGAGGCAGAAGTTGGCGATGATGAACAGGAACACGGCCAGCTGCCAGTTCGAACCGGTGACCAGGAAGAGCAGGCAGGCGGCGAGCGACCCGCTCCAGGCCAGGCCGCCGAACAGCCGCACCGGCCTGGCGCTGCGGTCCGCGATCCCTCCCACGACGACGAGCACGATGGCGGAGATGATCGTGGAGATCGTCGCGGTGTAGGCGAAGAGCGAGCCGGGGTCGACCGGGATGCCGAGGATGTCGAGGTCCTGGAGGCAGGCCTGACCGTCCTCCAGGCCAGGGCAGGCAGCCTCGTTCGCCACCGAGGTCAGGTAGGGACCGAGCAGGACCGTGGCCGTCGTGGTCACGTAGGCGGAGTTGGCCCAGTCGTAGAAGTACCAGGCGCGTTGTTCGGGAGTGTCGCGCGACGGTGCGGACGGCGGGGGGGCGGTGCTGACCGCGACGTCGTCGACCATGCGCCGAAGGCTCCCACAGGCGCGTGTCGGCCGCGAGGGGATGACGGATCCGCCATTGACTTTTGCAGGGAGAACTGATTTTGTACGGTCACCAGACGAATATGGGTCAGTGAATGATCTCGACAGCCCTGTGAACCAGCGCCACGACCTCAGCAGGTGACGGGTCTGGTGGTTGCCGGCCTCCGGCATGCTCTGATCTCAGGACCGAGAGGGCGGCTGCGCAGCCGTCCTTCGCAGGTGGACCACCGAAAGGACGCGGCGCAGTGAACGATGCATCGGAGCAGAACTCGGAGTCGACCGTCGACAGGGCCGCCAGGTCTGGGCTGCACCGACGGGACTTCCTGAGATACACCCTCGCGGCCGGGCTCGCCGTGCCGATGGCGGGCGCGCTGGCCGGCTGCGCGACCGGCGGAGGCAGCGCCGGGGGAGGGGCCTCGGCCGCCCCCGGAGGTGCCAAGAGCGACAAGAACCCGTTCGGGATCGACCCCAAGGCCCCGGTCGACGTCGTCATCTTCAAGGGTGGCTTCGGCGACCAGTACGCGATCGACGCCGGCGCGGCATACAACGCGCTGTGGGGCGGGACGGTCGCCAAGGTGAGCTCGACGACCAAGATCAACACCGAGCTCCAGCCGCGGTTCGTCGGCGGTAACCCCCCGGACGTGATCGACAACTCCGGCGCCGACCACATCCCGTTCGCGGGCATCCAGTCGCAGGTCGAGCCGCTCGACGACCTGCTCAGCGCCCCGGCCGTCGGCTTCGACGGCAAGACCGTCAAGGACACGCTCATCGCGGGCGCGACCGACCCCGGTACCTATGACGGCAAGCTGCTGGAGATGAACTACTTCTACACGGTGTTCGGGCTCTGGTACGGCGCCAAGATCTTCGCCGACAACGGCTGGCAGCCGCCGGCCACCTGGGACGAGGTGATGGCCCTCGGGGAGAAGGCCAAGGCGAAGGGCATCTCGCTGTTCGTCTTCGGCGGCCAGAACGCGGCCGACTACTACCACGAGCTGGCCCTGTCCATGGCGGCCCGCAAGGGTGGCGTCGACGTGATCAAGAAGATCGACAACCTCGACGCGGGCAGCTTCTCCCAGCCCGCGGTCACCGAGGCCTTCGCCGCCATCGAGGCAGCCGTCAAGGCGGGGTACTTCCTGCCGGGCGGGTCGGGGATGATCCACACCCAGGCGCAGACCCAGTTCGTCCAGGGCAAGGCGCTGCTCTACCCCTCGGGTTCCTGGCTGGAGAACGAGATGAAGGACATCCAGCCGGCCGGCTTCGCGATGACCTGCCTCAAGGCCCCGGCCCTGAGTGGCGACATCAAGCTGAAGAACGGCTACCACGGCGCGGCGGGGGAGCCGTTCATCGTGCCGAAGGGCAAGAACCCCGCAGGGGGCAAGGAGTACCTGCGCCAGATGCTCAGCAAGGAGATCGCCAGCAACACCTCCAAGCTGGTCAAGAGCGCCACCATCGTCAAGGGCACCGTTCCGGCGGACGGGTTCGGTTCGACCGCACTCGCCTCGGCCACGAAGATCCAGAACGCGGGGGAGTCGGAGGCGTTCACCTGGCGGTACAGCGCGTTCTACGCCATGGGCAAGGAGCTCAAGACCACCTGGAACACCTTCCTGTCCGGACAGATGTCGGCAGCTGACCTGGCCACCAAGCTCCAGTCGATGTCGGACAAGGTCCGCGAGGACCCCGCGGTCAAGAAGTACAAGGTTTCGTGACTTGACGGTCACCGCACCGGTGGCGGGTGGCGCCCCGAGCGCCCCCCGTCGCCGCGCGCGCAACCTGTCGTTCGGTCGCGTGTCCTTCTTCGCCGTCTTCCTCGGGCTGCCGCTGGTGCTCTACGGCTACCTGGTCGTCTCGCCGATCATCCAGTCCTTCTTCTACTCGATGACCAACTGGACGGGTTTCGACCCGAACCCCGAGTTCATCGGGCTCAGCAACTACCAGGCGCTGTTCCAGGACGAGCTGTTCTGGAGGGCGCTGCGCAACAACGTCATCCTCGCCGTGGTCCTGCCGCTCGTCACGATCACCCTCGCCCTGGCGCTGGCCACCATCGTCACCGTCGGCGGAACGTCCCGCGGTGCCACGCGGGGGATCCGCGGCGGCGGGATCTACCGCGTCGTCTCGTTCTTCCCCTACACGATCCCGGCAATCGTCACCGGCATCCTCTGGCAGCAGATCTACTCCCCGCAAGGTGGGCTGCTCAACGGCTTCCTGGACGCCATCGGCCTGTCCAACCTCAAGAACACGCCCTGGCTGGGGGACCCGAGGCTCGCCCTCGGCTCGATCATCGTGGCCATCGTCTGGAGCTTCGTGGGGTTCTACATGGTCCTGTTCGTGGCCGCGATCAAGGGCATCCCCGCGGAGATCTTCGAGGCTGCCCGCCTCGATGGATCGGGCCGGTTGCGCACCGCTGTGCAGATCACCGTCCCGCTGATCCGGGACAACGTCTCCACGGCGATCGTCTACATGGCGATCTTCGGGCTGGACGCCTTCACCTTCATGGCCATCCTGGCCCCCAGCGGCGGTCCGGACAACCAGGCCCTGGTGGTCTCGCAGTACCTGTACGACCAGGCCTTCAGCCAGGCCAAGTTCGGCTACGCCATCTCGATGGGCGTCGTGCTGGCCCTGGTCACCCTGCTCGTGTCGATCGGCGTACTGCTGTCGGCCCGGCGCAAGGAGGTGGCCCGGTGACGATTCCCGAGGACCGCCTCGAGTCACCCGCCGAGGCGTCGACGACGCCCCCGAGTGCCCGCCTCCCAGCGGGCTCCACCGGGCAGGACGGTGGCCCTGGTCCCGCCCGCAGACGCAGCAGCACCCGGGGTGACCGGACCGTTGCCGGGGTCTCCCACCTGGTCCTGACCCTCTGGTCCCTTGCGGTGGTCCTGCCCCTGGTCTGGACGTTCTTCTCGTCCCTGAAGGACTCCCGGACGATCAACGTCTCGCCGTTCGCGTTTCCCGAGGTCTTCCACTGGGACAACTACGTCCGGGCCTGGAACACCATCGGGGTGGCCAAGTACTTCGCGAACACCGTCATCATCGTCGGTGCCGCGCTGATCCTCGTCATGATGCTCGGAGCGATGTCCGCCTACGTGCTGGCCCGGTTCCAGTTCCGCGGAAACACGCTGATCTACTACCTGATCCTGCTCGGGAACACCTTCCCGATCTTCCTGGCCGTGGTCCCGCTGTTCTTCGTCCTGAAGAACAGCAACCTGTTGGGGACGTACCAAGGCCTGATCCTGGTCTACGTTGCCTACGCCTACCCGTTCACGGTGTTCTTCCTGCATTCGTTCTTCAAGACCCTGCCGCAGGAGATCTACGAGGCGGCCCAGGTCGACGGCGCGGGTGACTGGCGGACCTTCTTCCAGGTGATGCTGCCGATGGCCAAGCCCGGGCTCGCGTCGGTGGCGATCTTCAACTTCCTCGGCCTGTGGAACCAGTACCTGCTACCGACCGTGCTCAACCCGAACAAGGACAAGTACGTCCTGTCCCAGGGGCTGTTCTCGATGGCCTCGCAGCAGGGGTACAACGTCGACTACGGCGGGTTGTTCGCCGCGGTGGTCATCACCATCGCGCCGGTGCTGATCATGTACGTCATCTTCCAGCGCCAGCTCCAGGGCGGGGTCAGCCAAGGCACGATGAAGTAGCACACGAGTCGTGGGCGCCGGGACGGCCGTTTATCGGGTCACCCGATAAACGGATCCTTCCCTGGAGGAACTTCCTTACGTGAAACGTCCGTTTGTCCGGTCAAGGTGGTCCGCGGTGCGCCGCCGGGGATGCGGCGCCCGGTCGGCTGTCCGGAGACCTCACCGTCTTCCCTGTAACGCCGATAATCGACATTATGTCATTTCTCTCTAACCGGGCCCTCTCTTCGGCGGCCGCCTCACCCGAGTGACTCCTGCCGTGCCCCGCCCCCGCCGGACGGAACCGCACGGATGCGGTCCGCAGCAGGCACCATGGGCATGTGGACCTGCCGGTGATGCCGCCCGTGAAGCCGATGCTGGCCAAGCTCGCCGCCGACATCCCGGCCGGCCAGCTGTACGAGCCCAAGTGGGACGGTTTCCGGTCGGTCGTCTTCCGGGACGGCGACGAGGTCCAGATCGGCAGCAGGAACGAGCGACCGATGACCCGGTACTTCCCGGAGGTCGTCGCGGCGGTGCTGGCCAACCTGCCCGAGCGGTGTGTCGTCGACGGGGAGATCATCCTCATCGACCCGGCTGCTGACCGCCTGGACTTCGAGGCCCTCCAGCGCCGGCTGCATCCGGCCACCAGCCGGGTCAGCCGGCTCTCGCGTGAGTCCCCCGCGAGCCTGGTCGTCTTCGACCTGCTGGCGCTCGGCGACGAGTCCCTCTGCGAGCAACCGTTCGCGCACCGTCGAGACCTCCTGGAGCAGGCCGTGAAGGAAGCGAAGGCACCCCTCCACCTGACCCCGGTCACCGACGACCCGAGGCAGGCCGCGGAATGGTTCGACCTGTTCGAGGGCGCCGGCCTCGACGGGATCATCGCCAAGCGCGCCGACCTGCGCTACCAGCAGGACAAGCGGGTGATGACGAAGGTCAAGCACGTCCGCACCGTCGACTGCGTCGTTGCCGGGTACCGGAGCCACAAGAACGACCCGCAAGCGATCGGCTCGCTCCTGCTCGGCCTCTACGACGATGCCGCCGCGCTGCAGTCCGTGGGCGTGATCGGTGCGCTGCCGATGGCCACCCGCCGGGCCCTGTTCCTCGAGCTCGCGCCGCTGGTCATCCCGGTGCAGGACCACCCCTGGGCGTGGGCCGCCCGCGAGGATGCCTCCGCGACGCGGGTCAACGCGAGCCGGTGGAACGCCGGCAAGGACCTGTCGTTCGCCCCGCTGCGTCCGGAGCGGGTGGTCGAGGCCCGGTACGACTACCTGGAGGGAACCCGATTTCGGCATACCGCCCAGTTCGTCCGCTGGCGCCCGGACCGCGACGCCGCGTCGTGCACCTTCGGCCAGCTGGAGACTCCCCCGGGCTTCGCCGTGACCGACGTCCTTCGATGACTCGCCAACCCGGGACTGGTATGCCGTCCATCGGCGCGATCCGCTAGCGTCACCTCCATGTCGATGACCTTCCCCGCACCCCGCGTCCTCGGCGACGTCATTCCCGGCGGCGCCGTCCGCGATGTCGCCCTCGTGCTCGGCGGCTCGGCCCTGACCGGCCTTGCCGCCCAGGTGGCGATCCCGCTTCCCTTCACGCCGGTCCCGCTGACGTTGCAGACGTTCGCCGTCCTGCTGGTCGGCGCCAGCCTCGGCACCGTGCGCGGCATGCTCTCGATGGGCCTCTACCTCGTCGCGGGCGTCGTCGGGGTGCCGTGGTTCGCCCAGGGCACCTCCGGCGCCGCTGGAGCGTCGTTCGGGTACGTCGTCGGGTTCATCCTCGCGGCGCTCCTCGTCGGCCGGTTGGCCGAGCGGGGCGCGACCCGCGGTCCGCTGAGTACCGCCGGGGTGATGGTGCTCGGGAACCTGGCGATCTATGCCATCGGAGTTCCGTGGCTGATGGTCGTGGCTCAGGTGGGCTTCGCCAAGGCGCTGGCCCTGGGAGTCATCCCGTTCCTCATCGGAGACCTGATCAAGGTTGCCGTCGCTGCCGGGTTGTTCCCCAGTGCGTGGCGTCTTGCCGGCCGTCGCTGACCGTCGCTGACCGCAGCGGTGGAGCAGGCCACCGCGACCGCGTTGTGCACCCTTGCCCGGCTCAACGCACCGACGACCTCGGCCCGCTGAGTACCGCTGAGCGAGCACGCGCCGGGCGGGCTGAGCGGACCGCCGCTCCCCCGGTCACTCCACCAGCAAACGCCTCTCGTGATCGGGTGACAACTTGCACAAGTTACGCAGCGGTGAGGACCCGCACGGCGGCCGGCAGATCACGGACCCAGTAGGTGTCGTCCGGTAGCGGGAACCCCTGCCACCCGAGCCCGCCGACGACCGTCGCCGGAACCCAGCCCTCGGTCGGGTCCGAGGTGCCCGGGGTCTCGCAGGGCGAGCGCCACAGGAACACCCGGCGCGCCCCGGTCTGTCGCGCCGTGGCGGACAGCGCCTCGAAAGGCACCCGGCCGCCGAGCATCAGGGTGGCGACCCGCTTCTCGGTCAATGCGGCCCGCAGGATGTGCAGCGGGAGGGTGTGCGCCTCCTCCGGCGTGCAGGCCAGCAGGACGGGACGGCCTGGCGCCGGGGCGGGCAGGAACAGGCAGTAGCTGCGGACGGCGTCCATCGTGGCCTCACTGAGGACGTGCTCGATGGCCACGCCGTTCGGGCTCGTCATCCAGCGCTCTCCGATGGCCAGGAGCACCGGCAGGATCACGTCACTCCACGTCTCGACCGCTCCACGTTTGACGAGCAGGTCTCGCAGCTGACCGGTGGCCGCCTCGGCGTCCAGTCGGCTCGCGGAACGTGCCAGCCCGCGGGCCTGCGGTCCGCCACCGGGCACGGCGAGCACCCGTCCCCCCGGCCCGCCGGGACGGCTCCGTCGGACCGCCGGGCGGGCCGGGTGCTGGGCGTGTTCCGGTCGGGGCACGCCGGCCCCGGCGAGCGCACGGCGCGCGGCCTCGGCGGGCGACATCCCGGTGCCGACCAGCTCCTGCATCGCCCGGAGGGTGGCCACCTCGTGCGGCGCGTACCGTCGGTGCCCCCCCTCGGTGCGGGACGCGGGAACGAGGCCGTATCGGCGGCCCCAGCTGCGGACGGTGGCAGGCGCAACCCCCAGCTGCGCGGCGACGTCGCCCACGCTGAGGAACTCGGTTGCCTCACGCACTTGCTCAACTTGCACAAGTTGAGTCTACCGCACCGGTCTGCGGCCCGACCGTGCTCCAGGTCAGGGCCCCCGGTTACCGCAGCACCTGAGCCAGGAAGGCCACCGTGCCGGTCAGCGCCGACTGGCCGGCTGCGGTGTCGAGGTTGAACTGGTACTCGTGGGGCAGCTTCGGCTCGTAGTCCGCCGGGAAGAAGAGGGGGGTGACCTTCACGCCGAGACCGGTGAGCTCGGCGACCAGAGCCTGTCCCTGAGGGGTGAGCGGGTCCCCGTTGCCGCCGGAGACCCAGGCGGGCGGGAAGCTGGCATTGACGTTGTCCACGATGGACGCCTGCGCCACGCGTGGGTCGGTGAAGTCCTTAGTCCCGAGGTAGGCCCAACCCACCGTCTTGATGAACCACCCGTCGAGGCCGGTGGCTCCCTCGATCATCGGCGGGTCATAGGGACCGCAGTTCAGCACGGTGCCAACCAGACTGGACGCCGGCAAGGTAGGGGTGAGCTGCATCTGGGCGGCATAGGCGGGGTTGACGATGAGTGAGGCGACCTGGGCAGCGATCTGCGCTCCAGCCGAGTCGCCGGCGAGGACGACGCGCGTCGGGTCCACGTGCAGCTCTGCCGCGTGCGCGGTGACCCAGCCCAGGGCCCGGTTGGTCTGGAGCACCGGTGTCGGGTAGGTCGCACCGGGAGCCAGTGAGTAGTTGATCCCGACCGTCGTGTACCCCTGGGAGGCGAGGATCTTCAGGTAGGGGGCCACGGTGGACTTGTCTCCGCCGACCCATCCCCCGCCGTGGACCCACAGGACCGTGCCCAGCGAGGACATCGTGCCCGTGGGGTACCAGACGTCGAGCAGCTCGTCCGGGCCCGGACCGTAGGCGAGGTTCGTCTGGCCGGAGACCGAGTCCGGGACGTGGGCCGTCATCGCCGCCGCGGTCCTCGCCCCACCGCTGTCGAAGAGGTAACGCAGCACGAGGGAACCGGGCCAGGGGCTGACCACGAAGGCCAGTGCCCCGGTCAGGACGAGGAGCAGGAGGGACCCGGTGACGATCGCCACCCACCGGCGCCACCGATGACGGGGACGGGCCGTGGTCTCCGGGAGCATGACCCGCAGCCTAGTGGCGGGTCAGCACCCCTCGACGCAGGTGAGCCTGCGCGTCCCGGGACCCTCCCCCGGGTCGCGCCGAGATCGCCAACCGCGCGAGCTCGCGAAGGCTCGCCTCCGGAAGGTAGGCGCGGCTCAGCGCCATCCCGATCCGCGGCAGCGCCGCCTCGTCGGGAAAGACGAGGTAGAGCGGCTCGAAGCGCGGCTGGAACTTGGCCTTGAAGGCCGCTAGCGAGCGGAAGCCGTAGTACGGCTCGAGGCCTCTGCCGAGGCGCACGAGGAATCCATCAAGTGGTTCGCGGTCCGCCGAATCCCCCGCCCCAGGCGCCTCGGCCAACGGCGTCGCGGAGAGCGACACCCACCGACACCCCTCCGAGCGAAACTCCAGGCAGGCCGACGAGATGACGTGCTCCATCGAGTAGCGGAAGGCCGACGGGCGGCGCCGCATGACGTCGAGGGTCCACCCGACGATGGCACCGTCCGCGTGCACCGGCATCCATGAGGTCACGGCGTGCACCCGGCCGCTGGCATCGACGCCGATTCCCATCCGGACGTTCGGGTCCAGGGCCTCCTCGACCCCCCCAAGGGTGAACCCCAGCTCGGGAAGACCCTTGTCCTCGACCCAGTGGGCGGAGATCTCCCGAACCTGCTCCCTGATCGCCCGAGGCTGGTCGGCCAGCCTGCCGAGGATGCAGGTCACCTCGTGACGCGTGGCCTGGTTGATCGCGGTCCGCACGTCCTGCCACTGCCTGCCGCGGAACTGCATCGTGGGCAGGTCGATGACCGCCTCCTGTGCCACCCTCACGGCATGCCAGCCGAGGTCCTGCGCGTGCTGGGCCGCCTCCGCGGTCGCGGAGAAGAGACACGGGATCAGACCCTCGCGCTGTGCCTCGTCAGCGAAGGCGGCAAGCAACCCGGCCCGGTCCTCCCGGCGGCCGGCCACCGGGTCGCAGAGCCCGAGTGCCACCCCGGTGTGGACGCGGTAGGCGAGGTATCCGGCATCCGGCGTCGGCATGAACCATCGGTTCTCCGACCACGTGGTCATCCAGCCCAGACGGTTGACGGTGCCCTGATGTTGCAGGATCCGACGCGCGGCGTCCTGTTGGCTGCGGTCCGGTACCGTCGCCAGGCTCCGCTGCGAGCCGGTCCGGGCGCGCCGCGGCGAAACGGTGCGGAAGGCGTGCCGGCCGGCGGTCAGCACCCACAGGCCGGCCAGGTTGAGGGCCACCTGGTAGCTGAGGGCGGGCCACCCCGGCCGGTGCTCGAGGCCAAGGCCGATGGCGCGGACCACGAGAATCAACAGCACCCCCACAGTGGTGCCGACGGCCCAGACCCAGGCTCGTCGGCGTCCGCGGAAGACCCCGCGCGCGAGCAGGCTGAACACGACGATCTGCAGGGCCACGGCGACCGGTACGCCGCGGCCCACCCCGGTCGACTCCATGGTGATGCCACGGGCCAGCGTGCGGGTCAACGGTCCGCTCACCGGGGCGAGCCAGTCGAACAGGGCTCCGATGGCGGACAGGACGAGGAAGCCGGCCGCGAGCCCGCGGTAGCCGCGCCGGGTCAGGCCGTGCAGCTGCAGCCGAGGTCGGCGCCCGAGGACCGGCGGTCCGAGCACCAGCCCCACGACGACGGCGAAGGTGTGTTCCACGTCGGCCATCGACCCGACGTACAGGACCGACACGAGCACGTACCCGAGCAGGGCAACGCGAGCGCGGGTGCGCCACACCGGGGCAAGGGTCGCCGTCGCTGCGGCTGCCGCCCCGAGGAAGCCTGCCGACAACCCCGTGTCGGTCAGGTAGGACAGACCCGTCGCCCAGTCCCAGCCGTGGTTGCTGGCCGCGCCGAGGAACGCGACGGTGGCGCCCACTGCGACCAGGTGGCAGCCGATGACGAGCAGGGCGGCCAACCGGGTGCCCAACCGCCATTCGGCGAACCCACCCAGCAGGAGCAGGCCGAGCAGGATCGGCAGGTACTGCATCGGGTGCAGCGCGAACGGGGCACCGAAAAGGACCGTCCACCACCGGCCGGCCTGCAGCGCGGGGACCCCATAGGCCACGTAGTCGCGCAGTGGCTGGTTGACCAGCGGGTCCCACAGGGTGCGGGTCACCACGGCGAGCAGGACCATCACCAGACACAGCGCCACGGTGAACGGTGTCCTGCGTACCTGTGCGGCCAGCCACCACATCACCCCATGATGAGCACGAATCCCTGTGCTGTCCCGCTTTTCGCAGGGCGCTCCGCCGCCGCGCCGTGTCGTCCGGGTGCCGGCTCAGGCCGCCCATTTGGCGGCCAGTGCGCGAACCACCTTCAGGTCTCGCGTGGTCATCGTCGTCCCCGTCAGCTTCTCCAGCCTGGCGTTGGTCAGCTTCGCCGCATGAGCCGGCACGTCGAGCCACAGCACCACGTCGCTCCCGTGGACCTCGGCCCGCTCCCCGGGCTCGTCCCAGGCCTCGATCCGATCCGTCGCGGCACGCTGGAGCCGCTGGTCTGCCAGGGCCACGTAGACCCGCGCATCGGCGGACAGCGGCGAGCGGAGGGTGTCGACCAGCTCGGCCAGGGCAGCCAGCTGGGCCGGTGTCCGCACCACGACCGGGATGTCGAAGCCGAACTCTGCGGACAACAGGGACTGCAGTTCGGAGCGGACCTTCGTCGCAGCGCGCACCGGGGTGCGCAGGTAGACGTTGCCGCTCTGGATGTGGGTTGCGACGTCGCTGAATCCGTTGGCCGACAGGACGGTTCGCAGCCGTTCCATCTTCACCCAACGGGGTTTGACGTTGACGGCGCGCAGCAAGGCGACATATGCGGGCATGGACCCATCCTGTCCTAGAGGCGCACCGTCCCGGTGCCGAGGTCGTGAACCGCACCGCCCACCCGGATGGCGCCGTCGACGCCGACCTCGAGGTGCAGCTGCGACGGTCGGTGCACGTGGTCTCCCTGGCGGACGGTCCGGCGCAGGTCCCGCCTGCCCTGGTGATGGAACCACCCGCCCAGGTTGGCGCACGCCGATCCGGTAGCCGGATCCTCGATGACGCCAGCACCCTGGCTGAAGAACAGGCGAGCCTCGATCGTCTCAGGTCCCGTGCTCGTCCACAGGTAGACCAGCGACTCCCCCAGCGCCGACGTGGCATGCCGGCGCAGCAGCCTCGGGTCGGCGATGGCGCGACCCAGTGCCTCCACCGACACCACCGGCAGGACCAGCTGTTCCACGCCGGTGTTCACCCACAGCGGTCCCTCGCCGAGGTCCGACGGGGTGAGGCCAACCATGCCCGCCAGGTCGTCGAGCGCGCCGGTGACCTCGCGGACAGCCGGGGCGACGGCGGTGGTCAAGGTCCACCCGTCCCGGCTGCGCTGGACCGGGACCCGGCCGGCCGGCATCCCGAGGACGACCTCGCTCGCGCCTGCTCCCAGCAGCTGGGCCACCACGTATGCCGTCCCCAGGGTGGGGTGCCCAGCGAAGGGCAGCTCGTAGTTCGGGGTGAAGATCCGCACTGCGGCGTCCACGCCGTCACCGGGGCGCAGGCCGGTGATGAAGGTGGTCTCGGAGAGGTTGAGCTGCCGGGCGAGATCCTGCATCTGCCCGCTGCCCAGCCCGGAGCCGTCCTCGAAGACGGCCAACGGGTTCCCGGAGAAGGGGTCGTCGTCGAGGGTGAAGACGTTGACGATCCGGTAGGCGAGGTCCATCCGGTCAGCCTGCCACGAGCCCCCCGGTCCGGCGCCAGCCCGCCGGTGTCCTGACCCGGAGCCGGGCCGCTCGACCGTAGGGTGCAGGAGTGAGTGCCCCCACCGACCCGACCGAGCTGCCTGAGCTGTCGCAGCTGCCTGAGCCGACGCAGCCGCACGGGCGGCTGGTCCTGATCCGGCATGGCGAGACGCTGTGGTCGAGGGTCGGACGCCATACCGGCCTGACCGACCTGCCGCTGACCCCGCAGGGGGAGGCGGCAGCCCGGCGTGCGGGCCGTCTGCTCGAGGGCTGGACGTTCGCCCGGGTCCTGTCCTCTCCCCTGCAGCGCGCCCGGCGCACTGCCGAGCTCGCCGGGCTGACCGGGATCGAGCTCGAGCCACGCCTGGTCGAGTGGGACTACGGCGGCTACGAAGGCTTGACGACACCGCAGATCCGGGCCCGGGTCGGCCATCCGTGGACGGTGTTCGAGGACGGAGTCGTCCCTGGCGCCACCAATGGGGAGTCCATCGATGCCGTCGCGGCCCGCGCAGCCGCCGTGCTGAGCGAGATTCGCGGGCTGCTGCGCGACGGTGACGTGGCGTTGGTCGGGCACGGCCACTGCCTCCGGATCCTGGCATCGGTGTTCCTGCACCAGGCGCCGCAGCTCGGGGCCCGGCTGCTGCTCGATGCCGGGTCGGTCAGCGTGCTCGGTCACGAGCACGGACAGGCGGCGATCCGCAGCTGGAACGCCGTGGCGGATGCACCGGCCTGAGCGCGCCGCAGCTGGGGGGTCAGCGGCTGCGGGTGCGCGGCGGGCGGACCACGGTGACGTCCCAGCGGCGTGGCGGCGATACGGCGATCGGCGCACCGGGGACGCTCGCGGCCTGCTCCGGCTCCGCGTCCTCGGGCCAGTCCCTCACGCCGGCGGCGCCGAAGACGGCATACGCCGACGCCGGTCCGGTGCTCAGCCGCGGGCCGTAGCGGATGCCGCCGTGACCCGCCGCGGCGAGGGCACCGGCCCACGCCTGCGGGACGGCATACGGCACCATCGTCTCGAGCTCGCGGGTGACCCCGAAGTCGGTGGCGGCGGACGACTGGAGGTCAGCCAGCGCGACCGGTTCCGGCACACCCAGCGCGGAGACCACGACGTGCTCGAGCAGCGAGGCCGGGACCGCCCGGCTGGCCCCCAGCACGATCCCGAGGCGCTCCCTCAGGGCATGAAGCGGTGAGTCGGCGAGGTAGCAGGTCCCGCGGGGCGCGCTCAGGTCGAAGCGCCCGTCTCCGGACGAGCTGAACCACCAGGCGCCCCGGTCGGCGCGGTGGCAGCGGTACATCGGCGTCGACGGGGTGAGGGTGATGGTCGGGAAGGCGTCCAGAGGTCCACTCGGTGGGCGTTGTGCCACCTGCTCGCGTGCGCTCACGAGGCCCACGAGGCCGCGTCGGCGCGAGCCACGGCCGCAACGCGTTCCACGGCGGCCTGCGAGGACCGGTGCACCACGAGGTAGTCCACGGCGCTCTGTCCGTCGAAGGCGGGTGTGGGCGAGGTGAGCCAGGTCCCGATGGTCCACCCGTCGGCACCCGAGCGGGCCAGAATGCCGACGGCATCGACGACTCCCGGGCGGACCTGACCGGTGCGGCCGAACTGCAGAGCCGGATAGAGCAGGTGTCCGTCGGCGCTGCGGCAGGCGAGCAGCGTGCCGCGGTGGACCCGGTCCGCCAGGGCCTGCCGACTGACCCTCAGCCACTGGATCAGGCCGCTGGTGTCGTAGAACGGCCCGAGCGCCGTGTCGTGCGGGTGCACGGTGGGCAGTGCCGCGACCATCGTGGCAGCCAGCTCCTCCAGGTCCCCGAGCGAGCGAAGGCTTCGACCCTGCTCGGCCAGGGCCGCGATCCGCTCCTCGAGCAGCCGCTCCACCGTGCTCAGGAGCTCGCCGGCCGCCACGGCGTTACGGGTGGTGATCGGCAGGACGTTGTCGTTCATGGCCCCTCCTTCGGCGTCAAGGGCGTCAAGGTCCGAACACTCCGATGGTATGCCGTGCCACCGACAGGGCGCGACCGCGACCAGGCTCCAACGATCAGGGAAGCTGCCAGGTGTGCACCGGGGCGTTCTCGTGCATGTTCTCGGCGTAGAGCGCCAGCATCCGGCGCAGCGCCTCCGACCGGTCCATGCCGCTGTCCTCGAACCGACGCACCGCCTCGATCTGCCAGGAGGCCCCGTTCGTCCCGGTGAGGCACCGCCCCTCGATCACCGACAGGAACCGGTCGCGGACCTCCTGGGCCACTCCCCACTGGCTCAGCCCCTCCTCCGCGAGCGGCAGGAGGTGGCGCAGGACGAGCTCGGTGGCCGGCACCTCCCCCTTGCCCGGCCAGTAGAGCCGCGCGTCGATCCCGTCGCGGGCGCCGGCGAAGAAGTTCTCCTCGGCCGCGACGAAGCTCATCCGCGACCACACCGGACGGTCTTCCTGGGCCAGCATCCGCAGCGCACCGTAGTAGAACGCCGAGTTGGCCATCGTGTCGATGATGCTCGGGCCGGCGGGCAGGACCCGGTTCTCCACCCGCAGGTGCGGTCGTCCGTTGACGATGTCGTAGATGGGGCGGTTCCAGCGGTAGACGGTGCCGTTGTGCAGCCGCAGCTCGGCGAGCTGGGGCACTCCCCCGGCCTCGAGCACCGCCACCGGGTCCTCGTCCGAGATCTCCGGCAGCAGCGCGGGGAAGTACCTGACGTTCTCCTCGAAGAGGTCGAAGATCGAGGTGATCCACCGCTCACCGAAGAACACCCGGGGCCGCACCCCCTGGTTCTTCAGCTCGATGGAACGGGTGTCCGCCGCCTGGCTGAACAGCTCGATCCGGGTCTCGTGCCACAGCTGCCTGCCGAAGAAGAAGGGACTGTTGGCGCCCACGGCGAGCTGCGGGCCGGCGAGCACCTGGGCCGCATTCCAGTGCTCGGCAAACCGGATCGGCTCGACCTGCAGGTGCAGCTGCATCGAGGTGCAGGCCGACTCCGGGGCGAGGGAGTCGGCGAACCGGTTCAACCGCTCCCCCGACGGCCCCTCGATGTCGAGGTAGATGTCCTCCCCCCGGGCCGCGAGGACCGCGTCGTTGAGGGCCTGGTAGCGGGTGTTCGCACTCATCCAGTCGCCCTCGAAGTGCTCGGGCATGACCGTGGGCAGGATCCCGATCATCACGATGTGGGCGCCCACCTCGTTGCACTTGCGCTCGGCCTCGTTGAGCGACTCGCGCAGGTCGCCCTCCAGCTCGAGTGCGGCCCGGCCCGGCAGCGGCCTGGGCGTGACGTTGAACTCGATGTTGTACCGGGCCAGCTCGGTCTGGTAGTCGGGGTTCTCGATGGCCTTGAGCACCTCGGCGTTGTCCAGCCGGGGACGGTACTCGTGGTCGACGAGGTTGAGCTCGATCTCCATCCCCGTCATCGGGCGGTCGAACTCGAACTGGCTGTGGGCGAGCATCCGCTCGAACACGTCGAGGCCGATCCGCACCTTCTCGCGGTAGCGCTGGCGCTCCTCCCGGGTGAAGCTCGCGGACCGCACCTCAGTTCCCATGCCCGGAGCGTATGCCGTGCCGCGCCACACCGCGAGGAACCGAGCGAATGCCGGGTGGGCGCACCCGGCCAAATCCCGGGGTCTGTCACCACCGCGTCCTAGCCTCGGAGGGTGCGCCTGATCCACACCTCCGACTGGCACCTGGGACGCTCGTTCCACCAGGTGGGGTTGCTCGGCACCCAGGCCGCGTTCGTCGACCACCTGGTCGAGGTGGTCCGCGCGGAGCGGGTCGACGCCGTCCTGGTCTCCGGCGACGTCTACGACCGGGCCCTTCCGTCTCCGGAGACGGTGTCCCTACTGTCCGACGCCGTCACCCGCCTGATCGACGCCGGGGCGCAGGTGGTCCTCTCCAGCGGCAACCACGACTCGGCGATCCGTCTCGGCTTCGCGGCGGAGCTACTGGCCCGGTCCGGGCTGCACATCCGCTCCCGCGTCGCCGACATCGGGACCCCCGTCATGATCCGGGACGTCGCGGTTCATCCGTTGCCGTTCCTCGAGCCCGCGATCACCGCGGCTGCGGTGGGCTCCACGGAGCGCACCCACGCCGGGGTCCTTCGCGGGGCGATGAAGCGCGTCGAGGAGGACCTCGCTACCCGGGCGGGACAGTCGGTCGTCATGGCGCACGCCTTCGTCACCGGGGGCGCCACGAGTGACTCGGAGCGCGACATCTCCGTCGGCGGGGTCAGTGCGGTGCACCCGGATGTCTTCGCGGCGGCCGACTACGTCGCCCTCGGTCACCTGCACGGCTCGCAACGGCTCTCCGAGCAGGTCCGCTACAGCGGCTCACCGGTGCCGATGTCGTTCAGCGAGCACTCCCACACCAAGGGCAGCTGGCTGGTCGACCTCGACGGCTCGTCGGTGCGCGCCGAGTTCGTCGAGGCGCCGGTGGATCGACCCCTGCGACTGCTCCGCGGCCGGCTCGAGGACGTGTTGGCCGACCCGGACCTGGACTCGGCGGGCGCGGCATACTGCCAGGTGACCCTGACCGACCCGGTCCGCCCGCTCGGCGCGATGGACCAGCTCAAGCGTCGTTTCCCGCACACGCTCGTCCTCCAGTTCGACCCCGAGGGGCAGATCCAGCCGGTCCGGACGTATGCGGCACGGCTGGCCTCGTCCACCGATGACTTCGACGTCTGTTGCGACTTCCTGGCCCACGTCCGCGGCGGTCAGGGGGCCTCCCTGGACGAGCAGTCCCTGGTGCGCACGGCACTCGACGCGTCCCGGGTGGAGCGAGCCCGCCGGGCCGACGAGCTCGGGGCAATGCTGCCGGGACTGGCTGACCTCGAGGCGTCCCGCGAGGGTGCGGCATGAGGTTGCACCACCTCACCGTGACTGCCTTCGGCCCCTTCGCCGAGACCGTCGAGGTGGACTTCGAGGCGATCGGGGCGGCCGGGCTCTTCCTCATCCAGGGCCCGACCGGAGCTGGCAAGACCAGCCTGCTCGACGCCATCTGCTTCGCGTTGTATGCCGGAGTTCCCGGCTCGCGTCCGGGAGGTCGGGCCCTGCGCAGCGACCACGCCGCGTCGGACGCCGTACCCTCGGTCACGGTGGACTTCACCACGGGAACCCGCCGGTTCCGGGTCACCCGCTCGCCCGAGTTCATGCGGGCGAAACGGCGTGGCCAGGGTCAGGTCAGGACCCAGGCGACGGTGGTCCTCGAGGAGCACGTGGCCGGACGGTGGCTGCCTCGCAGCACCCGGGCCGACGAGGTCGGGGAGATCATCACCGAGGTGCTGGGGATGGGCCTGGACCAGTTCAGCAAGGTGGTGCTGCTTCCTCAGGGAGAGTTCGCCGCCTTCCTTCGGGCCACCGCGGAGGAACGACGGGCGCTGCTCGAACGGCTCTTCGACATCTCGACCTATACCGGCATCGAGGCCTGGCTCGTGGAGCAGCGCCGGGTGCGCGCCGCGCAGGTGTCCGAGTCCCGGGCGGTCCTGACAACCGACCTGTCCCGGCTCGAGGACGTCCTGGCCGAGATCCCGGGTGAGGTGCTCGCGGACGCGCCCGACTGGTCCGCCTTGGCGCTCGAGGAACTCCCCGGGGCCCTGGCCCGGGTGGGTGAGGTGCTCGGCGTCCATGCCAGCGAGGCGCTGGCCTGCCTCGACGCGGCGGATGCGACCTCCAGCGCTCTCGAGCAGGCCCGCGCGGACGCCGAGACCGCAGCCGACCGCCAGCGCCGTGGCCGACGTGCCCGGGACGACCTGGCGCGGCTCGACACCGACCGGGAGGACCACCGGCTGGCGGCGTCCCGGGTCGACGCAGCCGTCCGGGCCCAGGCCGTGTCGGGCGACGTGCGCGCCTTCGACCGGATCGCTGCCCGAGTCGAGCGCAGTGCCGGCGAACTGATGGCGGCGCGGACTGCCCTGGCGGCTCACGGCGTTGCGGACTGGGAGGTCGCGGCGGTCCGCGGCTGGGTCAGCACCCTGCGCGAGCATGACGGCGCCCTCACGGAGGTCATCGGATCGGCGCGCACCCTCACCGACCGTCGCCGCCGGTCGGCGGGGCTCCGGTCCCAGATCGACCTCGTCGAGACCTCCCGGCAGAGACTGCTGACCGACCTCGAGGCGCACCAGGCTCGGCGGGTCGCGGCGCTCGCCGACCAGGCAGTCGCCGCCGCGGCAGTGCTCGACGTGGACCAGGCCGAACGGGAGGTGTCCCGGCTCGAGGAGACGCAGCGGCTCACCCTCGAGCTCGAGGTGGCGTCGGCACAGGCGACGAAGCTGGCCGACCTGGTGCGAGCCGCCCGGGATCGCGAGCAGGGTGCGCGCGAGACCTACCAGCGCCTCCAGCAGTCTCGGCTGGACGGGATGGCCGCCGAGCTGGCGACGACGCTCGTGCCGGGGCAGGAGTGCGTCGTCTGCGGGGCCCTCGATCACCCCCATCCGGCCACCCCCACGACTCGGGTCAGCACCGATGACGTCGCACTGGCGGAACGGGACTGGCAGCGCCTGAGGACCGAGACCTCACGCCAGGTGGAGGCCTGGGCCGCGCAGCAGCAGCTCGTTGCGACCCGGACAGCAGACCTTGGTGGGTCGCAGCGGACCAGCCCCGACGGAGAGGGGCTGCGCGAGGCGCTGAAGCTGGCCCGGACGAGTCGGGACGCCGGACGCACCACAGCAGCCCGGCTGGAGCTCGCGACGCACCGGGCCGAGCAGTCGCAGCGCGAGTGCGACCGCCTCACCCAGGAGCTGAACGCGCTGACCGCCGAGCGAACGGGTCTCGAGGCCACCTGGACCGAGCTCCATGGACAGCAGACCGAGCTCGCAGCCGCGATCGAGCAGCAGCTGACCAACCATGAGCTGGGCTGCCCGTGCCGCAGCGGCAGGAACGGCTCGACAGGCGGGCCCAGTACGAGCCCGGACCAGGTCCTGGCCGAGCACCTGGAGACCCGCGAGAGCGCCGAGGCGCTGCTCGACGCCCTGGTCACGCACGCTGACCTCGCCGCGGAGCGAGTCCGGGCTCACACGGCCCTGCGCGAGTCCCTGTCAGCCAACGGCTTCCGCGATGTCGAGCAGGTCCGGGAGGCGACGACGCCGACAGACGAGCTCGCCGGACTCCGAATGACCCTGCACCTGCTCGATGCTCGGCGGGCAGCGGCCGAGGCCACCCTGGCCGACCCCGAGGTGCGCGCTGCGTTGGACCAGCCCCCGGTCGACCTCGTCGCGGTGGCCGAGGCGGCTGCGTCGGCGCGGGTATCCGTGCGGGCCGCCCAACAGGCCCAGACCCATGCCGAGGTCGCGGCACGGGCGTTCAACCAGCTCGCCGGGCAGGTGAGCGAACGGGCCCAGCTCCTCGGTCCAGCGGCACTCGAGGCCGATCGGCTGGCGCACCTCGCCGACGCCATGGCGGGGATCGGCGGGGACAACACCCTGCGGATGCGGCTGTCGTCCTTCGTCCTGGCCGCGCGACTGGAGAAGGTCGCGGTGCTGGCCAACGAACGGCTCACCGTCCTCGGGGACGGGCGCTACCAGCTGCAGCACTCCGACGACCTGGCCAAGGGGGGTCGGCGCAGCGGGCTCGGTCTGGTCGTGCACGACCTGTGGACCGGGCAGGTTCGGGATACCGCGTCGCTGTCCGGCGGGGAGTCGTTCATGGCCTCCCTGGCCCTGGCACTCGGCCTCGCCGACGCCGTCCGGGAGGAGGCCGGTGGGTTCGACCTGCAGACCCTGTTCATCGACGAGGGGTTCGGCACTCTGGATGACGAGAGCCTCGAGCAGGTCCTCGCCGTGCTCGACAACCTGCGGGACGGCGGTCGTGCGGTCGGGGTGGTCAGCCACGTCAGCGACCTGCGCACCAGGATCCGCGCCCAGATCAGTGTGTCCAAACGGGCGACCGGCTCGAGTGTCCAGGTCATCGGACTGGACTCCCCCGCCGCCTGAGCGAGCCGGCCCCGAGAAGCCACCCGGTCACCCCTCGAGAGCGGCCCTGACCGGTCAGTCCTCGAACGCCTCCGGCGGCGGGCAGGCGCAGACCAGGTTCCGGTCTCCGAAGGCCCCGTCGATGCGACGCACCGGCGGCCAGTACTTGTCTGGTGCGGACACTCCGGCCGGGAAGGCCGCCGCCCGACGCTCGTACGGGTGTTCCCACTCCGCGGCGATCGAGAGCGACGTGTGCGGTGCGTGCCGCAGCATCGACTCCGCGACCGGGACCTCGCCACGACGGATCTCCTCGATCTCCCCGCTGATCGCGATCATCGCATCGCAGAACCGGTCCAGCTCGCGCTTGTCCTCGCTCTCGGTCGGCTCGACCATCAGCGTGCCCGCCACCGGAAAGGACATCGTCGGTGCGTGGAAGCCGTAGTCGATCAACCGCTTGGCGATGTCGTCCACGGTGACCCCGGTCTCCCGGGTGATCTCCCGCACGTCGAGGATGCACTCGTGCGCCACGATGCCCTCGTGCCCGGAGAACAGCACCGGGAAGTGGTCGCGCAGCCGGGCGGCGATGTAGTTGGCACTGAGCACCGCCACCTCGGTCGCCCGAGTCAGACCCGCACCCCCCATCAGCCGGACGTAGGCCCAGGAGATCGGCAGGATGCTGGCCGAGCCGTACGGTGCGCCGGCGATCGCGCCGACGCCGGTGGCCGGTCCGGCCTCGGCAGCCAGCGGATGGTTCGGCAGGTAGGGAGCGAGATGCGCCCGGACACCGACCGGACCCACGCCGGGTCCGCCGCCGCCGTGCGGGATGCAGAAGGTCTTGTGCAGGTTCAGGTGCGAGACGTCGGCCCCGAACTTGCCCGGCTGGGCGAGCCCGACCAGCGCGTTGAGGTTGGCTCCGTCGACGTAGACCTGGCCGCCGGCGTCGTGAACGATCGCGCAGAGCTCACCGATGGTGTCCTCGTAGACACCGTGGGTGGACGGGTAGGTCACCATGATCGCGGCCAGCTCGGGGGCGTGCTGCTCGACCTTCGCCCGCAGGTCGGCCATGTCGATGTCGCCCCCGGCGGCGGTCTTGACGACGACCACCTTCATCCCGGCCATCACGGCGGATGCGGCGTTGGTGCCGTGCGCGCTGGCCGGAATGAGGCACACCCGGCGGCCGTGGTCGCCGTTGGCCTGATGGTAGGCGTGGATCGCCAGGAGACCGGCCAGCTCACCCTGCGAGCCGGCGTTCGGCTGCAGCGACACCGCGTCGTAGCCGGTGATCTCGCACAGCCAGGTGGACAGGTCGCTGATCAGGGACCTGATCCCCTCGGTCTGGTTGGCGGGAGCGAACGGGTGCAGGTCGGCGAACTCGGGCCAGGTGACGGCCTGCATCTCGGTGGTGGCGTTGAGCTTCATCGTGCACGATCCGAGCGGGATCATCCCCCGGTCGAGGGCGAAGTCGCGGTCTGCCAGCCGACGCAGGTAGCGCAGCATCGCGGTCTCGCTCCGGTGCGAGTGGAAGACCGGATGGGTCAGGAAGTCCGACGTGCGGGTCAGCTCACTCCCCCACCCGGCTGCGTCGGTCGCGGGGCTGGCGACCGGTCCGGAAACGCCGAACGCCCCCCACACCGCGGAGACGTCGTCGCCGGAGGTGGTCTCGTCGACGCTGATCGAGACGGTGTCGGCGTCCACCTGGAAGAGGTTGACGCCGCGCACCGCGGCCTCCCGGACCACCGACTCGGCCCGGTCCGGGACCCGCACCGTGATCGTGTCGAAGAAGGCCTGGTTGACGACCTCGATGCCGCCGGCCCGCAGGCCGTCGGCGAGCGTCCGGGCGAAGCCGTGGGCGCGCTGCGCGATGGCCGTCAGCCCCTCGGGGCCGTGCCACACGGCATACATGCTCGCCATGACCGCGAGCAGGACCTGAGCCGTACAGATGTTGGAGGTAGCCTTCTCGCGACGGATGTGCTGCTCGCGGGTCTGCAGCGCGAGGCGGTAGGCCGGGTGCCCGTCGCTGTCGACCGAGACGCCGACCAGCCGGCCGGGCATCGAGCGCTCGAGCCCGGACCGGACCGACATGTAGCCGGCGTGCGGACCGCCGAAGCCCATCGGCACGCCGAAACGCTGGCTCGAGCCGACCGCGATGTCGGCGCCCCACTCGGCCGGTGAGGTGATCAGTGTCAGGGCGAGCAGATCGGCTGCCGCGGCGACCAGGGCGCCGTGCTCGTGCGCCACGTCGGCGAGCGCGCCGAAGCTGCGGATCTCGCCGTCGGCGCCGGGGTACTGGACGACCACCCCGAAGACGTCGCGGTCACC
Organism: uncultured Actinomycetota bacterium; assembly: GCA_963845815.1. Classification (GTDB taxonomy): domain Bacteria; phylum Actinomycetota; class Actinomycetes; order Actinomycetales; family Dermatophilaceae; genus Lapillicoccus. The sequence goes on along the minus strand of CAWJTD010000001.1, from coordinate 2,390,418 downwards.
GGCCGCAGAACGCAGCGACTCGACGGAGTCGATCGTGCTGACATCGGCGACCACGAGCTCGATGTCCAGTGGCGTGGCCCGGGTCTGCATCACGGCAATCGACTGAGGCAGCGCGTGCTGGTCGACGAGCAGCACAGCGTCGGCCGCTGCGCGGGAGGAACGGCGCATCAGGGTCATCGCTTCGGCGACTGCGGTGCTCTCGTCCAGCAGCGACGCCCCGGCGATCGGGAGGCCGGTCAGGTCGCTGACGACGGTCTGGAAGTTGAGCAGGGCCTCGAGCCGACCCTGCGAGATCTCGGGCTGGTAGGGGGTGTACGCCGTATACCAGGCGGGGTTCTCCAGCACGTTGCGCTGCACGACCGGCGGGACGACGGTCCCGTAGTAGCCCAGGCCGATCATCGAACGAAGGACGGTGTTGCGGCTGGCCAGCCCGCGCAGCTCGGCGATGACGGCACTCTCGGAGGGTGCCGCCTCAAGGCGCAGGGCGCGCTCGGCCCGGATGCTGCCCGGGACGGCAACGTCCACCAACGCGTCCAGTGACGGCTGACCGACCACCTCCAGCATGGCGTCGACATCGCTCGGCGTGGGGCCGATATGCCGTTGCACGAAGGGAGCGAACTCGGCGTTGACCGCCTCGTTCACCGCGATGTCGGCGGTGAGCTGCGCGGACGCGGCTGCAGCCGGCGGCGGCGCAGTCAGACCGTCGATGGACTCGGTCGTGGTGGCCATGGGTGCTCCTCGGGGTCGCAGTCGTCGCGGTAGTGCTCCCCCTCTGTCGACGACCATGAGCGGCGCTCCAGAGTTGCCTCACCCATGTGGTCCTGGCGCCTGAGAGGTTCCGGGGTGTTGCCCCTTCGGCGCCCCGGCTGACGATCTGACGATCGTCCCGGGGGCTCTCCCACGTGGGTTGTTGCAGCGAGTGAAATCTACCAGCGCCGCGCAGTTGTCTACGCTTGACCCGACAAACGACCCCTTCCCTCGAGGACTTTCCTCACGCGAAGGTCCCCTTTATCGGGTCACCCGATAAAGATCCCGGGCTCGACCAACCCCAAACAGGTGGCCGCAGTCGACGCCCAGCGCTCCCCCGAAGGGGTCGGTCAGGAGGTCTTGCGCAGCCGCCGGGCGCTCAGCTCGTCATCCGCGTGCGCCGCCGGCGTCTCGTCCTCCGGACGTTCGCTCGGCAGGGCAGCCAGCGAGCCCTCGATCTCACGCCAGACCCGTCCGACGGCGATGCCGAAGACGCCCTGGCCCCCCTGGACCAGGTCGATGACCTCGTCCGCCGAGGTGCACTCGTAGACCGTGGCACCGTCGCTCATCAGGGTGATCTGGGCCAGGTCCTCGACCCCACGGTCCCGGAGGTGCTGGATCGCCACCCGGATCTGCTGGAGCGAGACTCCCGTGTCCAGCAGGCGCTTGACCACCTTGAGCACGAGGATGTCGCGGAAGCCGTACAGGCGCTGCGTCCCGGAGCCCGTCGCGCTGCGCACTGACGGCTCGACCAGTCCGGTACGGGCCCAGTAGTCGAGCTGGCGATAGGTGATCCCGGCCGCCTTGCAGGCCGTGGGACCGCGGTAGCCGGTGTCCTCGCTCAGCACAGGCAGGTCGTCGTCGAAGAGCAGCCCCTGCGCAGCGACGGGCACGTGCGTGTTTCGTGACTGCGCGTCTCCCGTGGCGTTCACGGCAACCTCCTGATGACCTGCGTGTAACTACATGTGAGTCGTTCCGAACCTCTGACGGTACGGCTACGCACGGCCAAGCGTCAACGACCACTGCACCCTGAGCGCTACCGGCGTGTCGCAGCTCGACGCGACCCTCAACCTCGACTAGAGGTCAACTCTGGGGTGGGGACTCCTCGCCCGGCCCGGTACTGGACGGGTTCTCGAAGTCCTCCGCCGAGACCTGGTCCAGGAACTCGCGGAACCGTTCGACCTCGTCGTCCTCGTCCGGGGTCAGCGCGACGCCGGCCTCGTCGAGCACGGCCTCCGCCACCAGGATCTCCACCGAGGTGCGCAACGCGATCGCGATCGCATCCGACGGCCGGGCGCTGATCTCGTGGTCACCGTCGAACACCAGGGAGGCGTAGAACACCTTGTCCTTGAGCTCGACGATCCGGATCTCGGTGATGACGTGCCCGAGTCCGTCGATGATGTCCTTGAGCAGGTCGTGGGTCAGCGGCCGCGGCGGCACGACCCCCTGCTGCGCGTAGGCGATGGCGGTCGCCTCGGCGGCACCGATCCAGATCGGCAGATAGCGGTCACCGTCCCGCTCCCGGAGCAGCACGATCGGCTGGTTCGTGGGCATCTCCACCCGAACCCCGAGGACGTCGACCGGTTTCACAATCCCCACGTTACCCCGCCGCCCCCACCCACCTGTCCAGCCGGGTGGCAGTGTCCGTCAGTCCGGTAGTCCGGAGCGGACCAGCGCCGAGTGCAGGGCGATGCACTGGCGCAGGATCTCCGCAGCAGGCTGCCCGGGCCGGCGCTTCCGACCAGTCGCCGCGGTCGGCCCGACGATGTGCTGGACCAGTGCGATCTCACGGTCGGCCGCGGTCCGGAAGGGTCGCAGGTGTCGAGGCTCGACGCCATACCCCGCCAGTGCGCCCGCAGCTCGGGCAATGGCCAGCGCCGCATCGTCGAAGTGACCGTCCGAGTCCGGTCGGAGCAGCCCGAACGTCTGCAACGCCTCGAATGTCGCCAGGTCGAGCTCACCGGCCTCGCGCAGCTCTCGGGCCGTCAGCCGCAGCCGGGAGGTCTTCGTCAGCGCGGCGGCCGTGGGAAGGTCCGGGTCGGGTTCCGACACCGGCGCGCGGGGCTGGCCCGTGGCTGCGGGAGCCTCGTCCGTCGGTGGGGTCAGGCCACGGTCGATGGCGTCCAGCGCCTCGCGGATGACCTTGAGCGGCCAGAACCGGTCACGCTGGGCGGTCAGCACGTAACGCAGTCGTTCCAGGTCAGCGTCGGAGAAGCTGCGGTACCCGGAGGCCGAGCGCTGCGGGGTGACCAGTCCTTCGGCCTCGAGGAACCGGATCTTGGAGATGGTGACGTCGGGGAACTCGGCCTTGAGCTCGGCCAGCACGCCGCCGATGGACCTCGACGCGGTTGCGCGTGAGCGCATGCTCAGCGAGTGCCGCCGTAGTAGACGAGTCGGAACTTGCCGATCTGGACCTCGTCACCGGTGTGCAGCACGGCGTTCTCGACGAGCTCCCGGTTGACGTTGGTGCCGTTGAGCGAGCCGACGTCCTTCACGGCATACCCGTCACCCTCCTTGACGAAGAGGGCGTGCTTGCGCGAGACGGTCACGTCGTCCAGGAAGATGTCACTGTCCGGGTGTCGACCCGCGCTGACCTCGGCGTCGTCGAGCAGGAACCGAGCCCCCGTGTTGGGACCGCGCAGGACCACCAGCAGGGCGGTGCCGGGACGCAGGGCATCGATCGTGGCCTGGTCCTCCGCGGAGAGGCCGCGGCCTTCCAGGTCGACCTTCTCGTGCTCGCCCACCCCCTGGAACCGCATGGTGGTCGGTTCGCTCACAGGCGAGGACTCCGGGTGTTGGGTGTGGTCCGACATCGATGCGCGATCTCCTTGGTTGCTCCGAGCCTCAACCCTAGATGAAGGGTGAGACAACGGGAATGGTTTCCGGCTGGGGGCGCTGGGGCCTAGCCGAGGCTCTCGCGGTACGCCGCGGCGTCCATCAGTCCATCCGGGAGTCCGCTGTCACTCGGGCGGAGCTCGTACATCCAGCCCTCGGCGTAGGGCGCGGAGTTGATCAGTTCCGGGGCGGAGTCGAGGGCGGCATTGACCGCCGTGACCTCACCGCTGACGGGGGCGTAGATGTCGCTGACCGACTTCGTCGACTCGACCTCTCCACAGGAGTCCCCGGCCGCGACCGTGTCCCCCACGGTCGGCAGCGAGACGTAGACGACGTCGCCGAGGGCATCCTGCGCGTAGGCCGTGATGCCGACCCTGACCGTGCCCTCGGGGGTCTCCTGGACCCACTCGTGGTCGGCCGTGTAGTGCACGTTGTCCGGGTACTCCAGCTCGCTCATGTCGCTCCTTGGCGTGAACTACTTCGTCGGCGTGGCCTTGTCGGGCACAGGCTGAGCGTAACGAGGCGTCCTCGGCGTCTGCAACGCGTCCACCCGGACGACGTCGAGCTGCTCGACGACGGCCGTCGCCCCGAGTCGGCGGACCGTCTCGACGATGCCACCGGGGATGCTCATCGCGGAGCCGAGAGTGGCCTTGTCGCCGATCGCCAGGATGGCGAACGGGCGGCTCAGCGGTTGGCCGTCGACCTGCACCTCGGTGCCGGCCGTGACGAAGTAGGACCCGGCCACCATCCGGGTGTTGCCGTACTGCACGACCTCCGCCCCCGCGTCACGCAGCTCCTGCAGCACGTCCAGCAGGACCGTCGCGGTGACCTTGCGCTCCGGGTCGACGATGGTGATCCGCACCCCCGGCCCCTGCGCCGGCGCCGTTCCGGCCAGGATCCGCAGGGCGTCGAGCCGCCGCTGTGCCTGGGCGATCGCCGCCTGGCTGGTGCCTGCTCCGCTGACCAGCTGGTCGCGCTGCGCCTCGAGGTCGCGCACCTGTTGACTGAGACGGGCCGAACGCTGGCTGACGTCGTCCAGGACCTGCACGAGGTCGTCCTGGCGCATCGACTCCAGCCCGCCGAGCTGGGTCTGCTGGACCTGGGTCGCGAAGGCGAACCCCAAGGCGACAGCCAGCACGGCAGCCAGCAGCTGGGCCCGGGTCCGCCGGGGTGCCGCCATCCGAGCCAGCCGGGCCCACGGGGATCCGCGGCGCATCCACGACTTCGACGTCCCGGCGGCGGGGTCAGCTGCCGAAGCGGGGTCGGGCGCCGTCGGGTCAGGTGAGGTCGGCTCGGGGGTCATGGCCCGCTCATCCTCCCTCATGCGCTGAACAGGTGCCGACGGATCGACGCGACGTTCGAGAAGATCCGGACCCCGAAGACCACGACGACACCGGTGGACAGCTGCGTGCCCACGCCGAGCTGGTCCCCGAGGAAGACGATGAACGCGGCCACCACGACGTTCGACAGGAACGAGATGACGAACACCTTGTCGTTGAAGATGCCGTCGAGGACCGCTCGCACGCCGCCGAAGACCGCGTCCAGCGCGGCGATCACGGCGATCGGCAGGTAGGGCTGCAACCACAACGGCACAGCCGGGTGCAGGAGCAGTCCGCCGACGATGCCGAGCAGCAGGCCGATCGCAGGAATCACGGTGTCTTCTCCGAGGGGGTTGGGGACTTCGTGGATGTGGGCGTCGACGGTCGCGGCGCGGTCGCACTGCCGGAGGTCGGCCCACCCGTGGGCGTAGCCGCCGACGACGAGGGTATGCCGGAGGGTGGCCTGGCGAAGGTCAGGTCCAGCGAGGGGCTGCGGGGCACCACGACCCGGTCGGAGGTCTTGACGCTCGACCGGATCTTGTAGTTGTCCCCGAGCGCCTTGAGGTAGCTGCCGGCGGTCGTGCTGGCGAACCGGGTCTGCACTGCCCTCGGCTCGCCGATCACCGTGATCGCGTACGGCGGGGACAGGGGGCGGTAGTCCACCAGGATGGCCTCCCCGGCGAACCGGATCGCGGCCCGGGAGGTCAGGCGTTGACCGTTGATCGAGATCGCCTCCGCGCCGGACTCCCACAACCCGTTGCTGATCACCTGCAGGTCGAGGGCCGAGACACGTCCTTCGGCAAAGGCGTTGCCGCCGCGCGGGTTGAGCTGTCTCGCGGCGCTGGCGTCCGCGGCGTCGTCGATCGTCAGCACCAGCCCCGGACCCTCGGCCGCCACCTCTCCGGTGATCAGGGCCAGGCGTGCGATCTCGCTGGTCAGGGCAGGCTGCCCGCCGCCGAGGGCAGCGTCCTGCAGGATCTGGATCTCGGTGCTCAGCGAGCTCCCCTCGGCCTCCAGCGCGTCGCTCTGGTCCTGCCGGCTCTGGATCTGGTCGATGAGCATCGCCTTGTCGCGCGAGGCGGTGGTGCCGGCGGGCCGCAGGGTGAGGGCCGCGACGACCAGGACGAACCCGAGGACGAGCGCGGTCACGATGAGCAGCGGACTGCGAAGCCCCGTCGACCCGGGCAGCCCGGCGGCCTTGCGTCGCTCGGCAGCTGCGGCGTAGCCGGGGTCGAGCGGTCGCTTGACGATCTCGTTGAGCAGGGTCATCGAGGCGTCGCGGGGACGTTCCGGGGCATCCAACGGGGCCACCTCAGGCTCGCCGCGGGTCGCGCGCGGCACTGCGCAGCAACCAGGCCGCCTGGACGGCATACAGACCGGCAGCCATCCAGTAGAGGACGATCCCCCACCACGCGAACGCCCAGCCGATCGGCTGGGCAATGTCGCCGAGGGTTCCCGGCACCTGGGACAGCAGGAGAATCGGGAACGCGTAGAGCAGGTTGAAGGTGGCGGCCTTACCGACGAAGTGCACCGGCAGACCGGTCTGCCCGATCCGCTTCAGCATGAGGATGACCACGCCCATGAACACGTCTCGGCCCAGCAGCAGGACGACCAGCCACACCGGCAGCACGTCCCGCCAGGCGAGGGCGATGAGCGTGGTGAGGATGTAGAGCCGGTCGGCCAGCGGGTCGAGCAGCTCCCCCACCCTGGAGACGAGGTGGTAGCGGCGGGCGATCTTGCCGTCGAGGTAGTCGGTGATCCCCGACAGCGCCAGGACGATGAAGGCCGCAATCAGATAGTCGCCGACCAGGAGCCAGATGAACAGCGGCACCCCCAGCAGCCGGAGCATCGAGAGCACGTTGGGCACGGTGAACACCTGGGTGCTCACCTGCTCCTGGGTACCCTCCCGCGACCCGGTGCTCTCCTCCGCCACCCGTGAAGCCTAACCGTGGGATTCCCCCATAACGGACGGGCCACCCGGGGGTGACCCCATCGTGACCCGCATCGTCGCCGGCCGGGGCCTGGCAGTGTCCGTCGATTCCGACCCCGCCCAGGCCGCCGGCAGGCTTCGGGGTGGGCCGGCCACACCACGGCCGCTGTGCGCATGTGCAGGCGGCACGGTGCCGCGTCCCACCCGGTCGGTGACAATGGCGACCCGGGGTCGATTCGATGGAGGTCCACCATGCGTGTTCGTCGCACCGTCAGCGTTCTCACCGCTGCCCTGACCGTGGCTGCCCTGCCCCTCGTCGGGACGGCGACCGCGTCGGCGGACGTGCCGAACCCGGTGACGCCGACGTTGCCCGCCCTGCGGATCTCGGACAGCTACGTCGCCGGGATCTCGTCCGGCGGGTACATGGCCACCCAGCTCCAGGTCGCCTACTCGGCCACGTTCCGCGGCGCCGGGATCTTCAGCGCCGGTCCGTACTACTGCGCTCAGGACAGCCTGGTCATCGCGCTGACGGCCTGCACCGCCAACACGGTGCCGACGAACCTGCCGGCCCTGATCGAGTACACCGACCGGGCGGCGCAGAGCGGTCTGATCGACCCGACGAGCAACCTGCGGAACCAGCCGACGTGGGCGTTCCACGGCACCCAGGACACCACCGTCTACGGGTCGGTCGCCGACGACCTCGCCGGCTTCTACCAGCACTACGGCACCCCCCTGACGTACTCGTCCGAGGTCGCCGCGGGTCACGCCTGGATCAGCCCGCTGGGACCCAACACGTGCGGCATCACCCAGGCCCCGTTCATCAACGACTGCGGCTTCGACGCCGAGCGGGACATGCTCAAGACGATGTTCGGCAGGGTGGACAAGCCGAACACCGGGACGCCGAAGGGCGCGGTCATCGCCTACTCGCAGGACCCGTATGCCGCGCCACCGAGCATCGGCGCCGGTGACCTCACCCGGGTCGGCGCGGCCGCCATCGGGATGGGCCCGACCGGTTACCTGTACCTCCCGAAGGCCTGTGCGGACGGGAAGTCCTGCCGGCTCGTCGTGGCCCTGCATGGCTGCCTGCAGACGGCCGGTCAGATCGGCACCACCTTCGTGGACAACGCGTTCCTCAACCAGTACGCCGACAGCAACAAGCTCGTGGTCCTCTACCCGCAGGCGCGGGTCGACGAGACCTTCGGCAACCCCAAGGGCTGTTGGGACTGGTGGGGCTACCTCGGCCCGAACGACACCAACTACGCAACCCGCTCCGGTCCGCAGATGGCCACCGTGATGAACATGGTTCACGCCCTCGGCGGCTGAACCCGCCGAGGTCGTCCCCTCGAAGGCGACGACAGGAGTCCGTCGCCAGGATCATCCAGCTAGTACAGAGACTCACGTCCCGACCCGACATCGTGCCGGGATGGGTGCGAGAGTGCTGGTGTGGACGACTGCGAGCGAGACACTCCCGTCGAACCGTCATCTCCGGCCGCGCGTTCGGACCCGCGCCACGAGTCGGTGGTCGCCTGGTCGTTCGTCGCCGCCCAGTTCGTCCTCCTCGCGATCGTGCTCCTCTTGCCGAGCGGCGATGCATGGCCCCTTCCCCGCGGGGTTGCCGCCGCCGCGACCGTGGGCACCTGGACGGGAGTCGCACTGATCCTTCTGGCTGCCGTGGCGCTGCGTCGGGGTCTGACGGCCGCTCCGCTTCCCAACGCGCATGCACGTCTGCGGACCGACGGCCTGTACCGCGTCGTTCGCCACCCGATCTACGCCGGACTGATCCTCTTCACGGCCTCGCAGGTCCTGGGTGGCCGCAGCTGGTCCGTTGCCGCCTGCGGGGTCGCCCTGGTCATCCTGATCAACATCAAGGCACGCTGGGAGGAGCGACGGTTGACCGAGCGTTTCCAGGACTACGCCGAGTATGCGCGGCAGACCCCGCGGTTCGTCCCTGGCTGGCGCCCCCGCTGAGTCCCACCCCACGGCAGAACAGACCCGGGTCGGCGGTGGTTGGTCACCGGCCGCGAATCGTGTCTCTCGATGCCTGGCTCTCGCGCTGCTCGAACAGGCCGGACAGCAGCGCCTCGAGCTTGTCGCTGGCTCCGCGGACAGCGTCGGGAAGGGTCGCGGCGTGATGGGTGACCGCAACGGGGTCCAGGCCCGCAGGTCGAGCCTCGATCAGGCAACGGAGGTCCTCCCCCGTCGTCCGGCCCGCACTCTCGTTGCGCAGGTGGACCTCGACCCGGGTCAGCCGGTGCTCGAACCTGGCCAACGCGCTCGCCAGGTCGGCTGTGGCCTGTCCGGTGAGGTCGGCGCCGCCGTCGATGTTCTTGTCCGTGTTGACCTGGATCTTCACCTGATGTCTCCTGACTGGCTCGCTGCCCACCCGCCGGGCGCGACGCTCCTCGGTTGGCTTACCAGCCTGGCGCGGCGCGGCCCCAGAAGCGCGGGTAGAAAGTCCCTCCGTCCGACGGGACCGCGCGCGCTGGGGATGGTGTGGTGAGCGCATCCTGTTGTCCGCGGGGACGACCGGGCATCACCCGAACGACCGCCTCTGCCCTGCGTGGCAGGTCAGAGGCGGTTTCATCGGTCGGGCTGACAGGATTTGAACCTGCGGCCCCTTGACCCCCAGCAGGCAGGCGGTCTTGTCTTGCTGCTCTTCGCGGAAAGTGGTGCTGACCTGCGAAGACGCTTCCTGGCCGGCTCGCGCGGCTTTGCTCGCAGGGGCTCGGATCTGCGCCGTTCTGACGGGGTTTCCGACTAGTAAGCGTCCACCTCCGATCGGACAGGACCCGCGGTCGGCGCCCGTCGCTTCCTCAACGTGCGCCGGTCGTTTGGGATGGCCGTCCTTCCTCAGCTTCGCAGGGCGACGGTCAGCAGCACAGCCGAGTCCTCGACCGCTTCAAGGGCGTGCCGGGAGTCGGGAACGATCATCAGATCGCCGGGTGATCCATTCCAGCTGTCGTCGCCCGCGATGAGGGTGACGCGGCCGTGCAAGACCTGGACCGTCGCCTCGCCGGGATTCTCGTGTTCGTCCAATCTCGAGCCGGCACGGAGGGCGATCAAGGTCTGGCGCAGGACATGCTCGTGTCCGCCATAGATCGTGTGAGCGCTGCGGCCGCTGGATTGGCTCGATGCCGTCTCCAGGTGATGCCGGACCAGTCCCGTCAGTGACTCCTTCTGCATGGGGTTCTCCTCGTAGGCGTGTTGACGGAGGCGACCGTTCGTCTTCACTGTGGCGCGGTCGCCCGCGCGTTGACGTCCTCGTCACTGCAGAAGCCAGTGTGCCTGCGGTTCAGACACAGCAGACCTAGAAGACTGCCATCGGCGTCGACAACCGCCATCCGCCGCAGGTCCCGACTGATCATGAGTAGTCGTGCCTGTTCCGCGGGCAGGTCGCTGCTCACGGTGCGGCCCTCGATCACGGCATACGTCAGTGACAAGGCCATGTCATCCGCGTGATCTGGCATGTCACCACGGGTCAGAGTGCCGCGCAGCCGCCCTTGGTCAGTCAGCAGGAGCATGTGGACGTGGTCGTCGCGCAACGCGGCTCGCGCGTCCCGCACACGCGTGTCGATGGGCATCAGCTTGGGCAGTCGCACCACCACGTCGACGACGCACAGGTTCGCCAACTCGTCGGGAATCCGGGGATGCTCGGTGGTCACGTGATCCCCGCACGGCGTTGTGAAGCTCGAAGTCGGCGATGCGATGGTGGGGCGCCTCCGGTCAGATGCATGTGATCGATCGTTGCGCCTATGTTGGAGGTCATCGTGCGATGGCGATGAGTCCGCCCAGTCCAACGAGGTACAGCACGCACACGCTCAGCGAATCGACGCCCATGCCCAGGACGCGCCGTTGCGGGCGAAAGATGAGTCCTACCGCGTAGACGAGGGTGAGCAAAGCGGCGAGTGAGGTGAGGTAGATGTCGCTGGCGTGTGCGCGCGGCAGGATCGCGGCGCCGGAGATGACGGTTGCGACGAGGAACAGCACGGGCAGGAAGGCGTTGCCCCCGAAGATGTCACTGATCGCGAGGTTGTCGTCGCCCTGACGGACCGCCTGAAGGCCGGTGGAGATCTCGGGCAGGGAGGTCGCCAGGGCCAGCACAGTGGCCCCGAAAAGGACGCCCGTGAGCCCGATCTGTGAGGACGCCGCCTCGCCCGACTTCTCGAGTGTCACGCCGGCGACCAGCGTGGCCACGGCTGCTGCTGCGAACAGGGCAACGGTACGGCGGGTGGACGGGTGATGGGGATCTGGTGCCTTCTCCGGTCCTGAAGCTTCCGCCGCCTGTGAGTGGCTTCGGTGACGCGTGCGATGCCCTTGCGGGTGCGGGGTCGCATCAGGCGCTTCTCCCCCCTGGTGCCAAGGCAGGCCACGGCCCGCGCGCTGGACAAGGAGCAGCCCGATCACCCACAAGATGGCGATCAGGATCACGTCCGGCGTCAACCGGGCGACCACGAGGTTGGATGGCAGCTGGCTGCCCGCGACGACGACGGTGAGCACGGCCACGACGACGAGGGCCTCGAGCACGAGCGTGAGCGAGGCCGCCCGGTAGGTGAGCGGCTTTGCGTCCGGCGCGCGCTTCCCGAACATGTCCAGTACCGCAATTACCACCGTTTGGATGGCGATCCCACCCAAGATGTTGCCGACGGCGATGTCCACGTTCCCCGCCAACGCCGCGCTGACCGTGATCGCGACTTCGGGCAGGTTCGTGGCCACTGCGAGCACGATGAGTCCTCCGAACGCACTGCCGAGATGCAATCGTGTGTCAAGGGTGTCGGTGGTCTCCGAAAGGAGGATGCCGGCGCCCCAGATGACGCCGGCTGACGCCACGAAGATCGTGAGCAAGAGCCACATCGGCAACGAATCCATCGTGGAAATCTCCTCAAAGTCTCATACGGGGTGAGCAGGACATCAGTTCTTAGCCCGGCTGCGCCTCAGACTTGATGTGCGGACCAGTCCTGCTCGGTGGCCTCGCGGGCGGCCTGACTGAAGTCGGTCAGTGCCTGCACGGCTGCCTCGACCGTTCGCCGGGGCATGGTGGACAAGACGCGCCCGACCTCACGCTGTCGGTAGGCGTTCACCTCCTTCAGGAGCTTCGCTCCCGAAGACGTGAGGTGGACGTGGACGGCTCGACCGTCCGTGCTCGACCGTTGCCGGGCGATCAGCCCGAGTCGCTGGAGCCGGTCACAGAGCCGGCTCGCATTCGACTGGTCGATGGCCAACTGATCGGCCAACTGGCTGATCCCCTGTGGGCCGTCTGCCGCCAACACCACCATCACGCGGTGCTGGGGAAGCGTGATGTCGGCGGATGCCGCGTTGATCGAACGGATGGCGATGCCGACCAGAGCGCGACTGGCAGTGATGAAGGCCTCGGCCGCTTGCGCGGTGGTCCGATCCGGGGCTGGGGCTGCCTTGACCATGGTTGGCTCCTTCGCTCTGCGGCTACTTGCTTAATAGCATACATGCGTGTACGCATATAGGTGACTCGTTCGGCATTCCCGCTGAAGAGTCACAAGGAAAGGTCACGACCCCATGGTTGATCGGATCACTGATATCTGGGGCGAACGCACCCCGCATCCACGCGGAACCGTTTGGCCGGCCCGCGTGGACCTCCATCTGGAGGAGGGCGTCGCCGAGGGCGACGTGGAGCGCTGGGTGCAGTCCGCGTGCCTGTTGTGCAGCAACGGCTGCGGCTGTCGACATCGCGGTCAAGGACGGCCGGATGGTCGGGGTCCGCGGACGGGCCGGCGACACGGTCAACCACGGGCGGCTGGGGCCGAAGGGTCTGTACGGCAGTCACGCCGTGGGCCGTCCTCGGCGGACCGGCTGACCCGTCCGCTGGTCCGCGAGGGCGGTCGGCTGGTGGAGACCGACTGGGAGACCGCGATGGGCCGCATCGTCGAGCGTGTCGAAGCAGCTGCTGGACGAGAAGGGTCCGCTGAGTCACGGCTTCTACACCTCCGGGCAGCTGTTCCTCGAGGAGTACTACACGCTCGCGGTGATCGGGAAGGCCGGGCTCGGCACGCCGCACATGGACGGCAACACCCGCCTGTGCACCGCGACCAGCGCGGCGGCGTTCAAGGAGTCGTTCGGCGCCGACGGGCAGCCCGGCTCCTACACCGACATCGAGCACTGCGACGCGATCTTCCTCTACGGGCACAACATGCCCGAGACGCAGACCGTGCTGTGGACGCGGATCCTCGACCGCACCCGCGGCGAGGACCCGCCCCGCATCGTCTGCGTCGACCCTCGGCGCACCGCGGTCGCCGAAGAGGCCGAGCGCACCGGGGGTGTCCACCTCGCACCGCGCGTGGGCACCAACCTGGCCCTGATGAACGGGCTGACCCGCGAGCTGTTCGTCCACGGCTGGGTGGACGACGACTGGGTCGGCGAGCACACCATCGGCGTCGACGAGCTCCGCGACGACCGTCGAGCCGTACACGCCCGAGCACGTCGCCGACGATCTGCGGGGTCGACGCCGACGACGTGCGCCGAGCGGCGCGGATCTTCGGCGAGAGCGAGCGGCGTGCTGTCCACGGTGCTGCAAGGCTTCTACCAGTCGCACCAGGCGACGGCCGCCTCCGTGGCGGTGCACAACCTGCACCTGCTGCGCGGCATGATCGGCCGTCCCGGCGCCGGGCGTGCTGCAGATGAACGGCCAGCCGACCGCGCAGAACAACCGCGAGTGCGGCGCCGACGGCGACCTGCCGGGGTTCCGCAACTGGGACAACCCCGACGCACGTCCAGCAGCTGGCCGACGCTGTGGAACGTCGACGTCGATGACGATCCCGCACTGGGCACCGCCCACCCACGCGATGCAGATCATGTCGCTACGCCGAGACCGGGTCGATCGGCTTCCTGTGGATCTCGGCGACCAACCCCGCCGTCTCGATGCCGGAGTCCGCCCGGATCCGTCGAGATCCTGGCCGGCGACCAGTGCTTCGTCGTCGTCCAGGACCTCTTCCTCACCGAGACCGCCGAGCTCGCCGACGTCGTGCTGCCGGCGGCGGGCTGGGGTGAGAAGACCGGATGCTTCACCAACGTCAACCGCACCGTCCACCTCTCCGAGACAGGCGGTCGAGCCGCCGGGTGAGGCGCGCAGCGACCTCGACATCTTCCTGATGTACGCCGACGCGATGGGCTTCACCGACCGCGACGGCGCGCCCGCTGATCAAGTGGCGCACGCGCCGAGGAGGCCTTCGACGCCTGGGCGAGCTGTCACCGCCGGCCGCCCAGTCGACTACACCGGGCTGTCCTACGACAAGCTGCGCGGCCCGTCCGGCATCCCGTGGCCGGTCAACGAGGAGCACCCCGACGGCACCGACCGGCTCTACACCGACGGCGTCTTCCCGACCGACACCGACTACTGCGAGACCTACGGCCACGACCTGCTCACCGGCGGGGCGGTCACCGAGCAGGAGCACCGGGCGATGCACCCGGCCGGTCGCGCCTTCCTCAAGGGCGCCGCCTACACGCCGGCGCACGAGGAGCCCGCGCGAGGACTACCCGCTGCTGCTCACCACCGGTCGCACCGTCTACCAGTTCCACACCCGCACCAAGACCGGCCGTCGCGCGATCACTGAACCAGGCCGCGCCCGACGCGTGGGTCGAGCTCTCCCCGACCGACGCCGCCGAGCGCGGCATCAGCGAGGGCGACTGGGTCCGAGTCGAGTCCCCGCGCGGCGCGATCGAGGTGCGCGCCCGGATCGGGCGGGTGATGCCGGGCGCGGTGTTCGCGCCGTTCCACTACGGCCACTGGGACCCCGACGACCTCGCACCGACGCCGACCACCGGCTCGGCCAACGAGCTCACCATGACCGTGTGGGACCCGGTCTCCAAGCAACCGACCTTCAAGACCGCCGCCTGCCGAGTGACCCGGCTGCGACGCGGCGACGGGCCCCGCGCCGGCGCCGACCACGACGGCCTCCGCTCCTGCCCGCCGGCACGGCCCACGCCGCGCGCCCCGCCACCGGCGGCGGTGCGGCGACGTCGAGCCACGTGCTCGACGAGACCCCGCACTACGCCCTCGACCCGTCCCAGGAGGACCTGATGCCGCACCTCGCCGACCTACGTCGGTCTCGCCGACCACAGCGAGAAGACGCTGGCGGACTCCTTCCGAGCCGTCGCCGAGGGTCACGCCCGGCAGGCCGACGTCTTCCACACCTGCCACACTCCTGGCCGGCTGGAGCGAGCGACCACCGCGACGCCCTCGCTCCGGTCGTCGAGCGCTACGGCGAGCAGGACGACGTCGACGAACCCGAGCGACTCCACGCCGACGGCCTGGCCCAGCACCCGCGAGGGCGAGATCGGGCTGCTGCGCGACCTCCAGGACCTGCACCTGCTCGCCACCCTGGTGCAGACCACCTGGACCGTGATCGCCCAGGGCGCCCAAGGACTACGCGACCGCGAACTGCTCGAGATCGCCACCTCCAGCACCGCCGAGACCTCGCGACAGCTCACCTGGCTGAACACCCGGATGAAGGCGGCCGCACCTCAAGCCCTGATCGTCGCGCCATGACCCGACGCTCGACCAGCGACCTCGTCCGACCCGTCCCCCACGTGCTGCGCCAGTACGCGCTGCATCGCCGACGGCGAACGCGGCGCCCTGGTCGGACCCCGAGGCGACATCGCGTTCCTGTGCGCGCCCGCGCTGGCACGACGACGCCGTGTTCTCCAGCCTGCTCGGCGGACACGGCGGCTACGGCGTCAGCCCCGCCGACGACCGGTTCGTGTGGGGCGGCTACTACGAACCGGACAGCCTCATCTGGCGCAGCCGCTGGGTCGTCGACCGACGCCGTCACCGAGTGCCGCGAGGCCCTCGCCTTCCCCGGCGACCCAGAACGGGTCGTGCTGCTTCGTCGCATCGAGGCCAACGCTCGGCGAGGCGCACGTCGAGGTCGAGCTGGACGTGCCGCGCCGAGTTCGGCGCCCGCGCGATGACCGTCGCGCCGCAGCGCAGGACGGAACCTGGTACGGGCCACATCGGGCGACCTGCACTTCCGCTGGTCCGGGGCTCCGACGCACGCGCACCTGGTCGACGGACGCCTTGCGCGTCGATCTTGTACGTGCCGGCCGGCGATCACCACGACCTGGTCCTGGAGATCAGCCGCCGCCGCCCTGACCCGGCCAGCTGCCGGACCCGGACCGAGCTGTGGGAGCCGCACCGAACGGGCTTGGCGCCACGGCGCGCCAGACCTGAGCACCTCCGTCGCCACCGGCGACTCCCGGCACTCCTACGCCGTGCTGCGTGGCCTGACCGGCAGCACCGGCGCCATGGTGGCTGCCGCCACCACCGCGCTGCCCGAGCGCGCCGACCGCGGACGCAACTACGACTACCGCTACGCCTGGATCCGCGACCAGTGCTACGCCGGGCAGGCGGCCGCCGTCATCGGCGGCCACGCCCTCCTCGACGCTGCGGTCCGGTTCGTCTCCGAGCGGGTCCTGACCGACGGGCCAGACCTGCGCCCGGCCTACACCGTCGACGGCGGACCGGCCGTGCCGGACGAACGTGCCTGCCTGCCCGGCTACCCCGGCGCGCCTGTGCGGACCGGCAACCACGTCAACCAACCAGTTCCAGCTCGACGCGCTCGGTGAGGCGCTGCTGCTCCTCGCGGCCGCGGATCGGTCGCGGCCGACTTGACACCGACGACGGCCGCAACGCGCGGTCAGACCCTGGTCGACGGCGATCGAGAAGCGCCAGCACGAACCCGACGCCGGCATCTGGGAGATCGACGACCGTCGCTGGGCCCACTCCCGCCTCATGTGCGCCGCCGGACTGCGCGCCGTCGCACCCGCCGGCGCGCGAGCCACGCGGAGACACCGACGTGCTGGCGCGACCAGGCCGACGACGCTGGTCGGCTCGGTCGAACCGGGACTGCCTGCACCCCACCGGCCGGTGGCAACGCTCCCCCGACGACGCCGCCGTCGACGCCGCGCTCCTCCTGCCCGGCGATCCGCGGCGCGGCACGCTGCCGACGACCCTCGCAACCTCGCCACCATCACCGCGGTCCTCGAGGACCTGACCGACGACGGCTACGTCTACCGGTTCCGCCAGCACGCCCGACCGGCCCCTGCACGAAGCCGAGGGCGCCTTCGTCCTGTGCGGGTTCCTCATGTCCCTGGCCCAGCCTGAACCGCGGCCGACGCGAGGACGCCCTGCGCTGGTTCGAACGCAACCGCGCCGCCCTGGGACCGCCCGGGCTGTTCGCCGAGGAGTACGACGTCGTCCAACGCCAGCTCCGCGGCAACCTTCCCCAGGCCTTCGTCCACGCCCTGCTGCTGGAGAGCGCCCACCGTCTCGGGGAGGCCGGGGTCAACGCGCCAGGCTTCCCGCGCAGACCCGCTGACCCGGCGCCACCCACGCACCCCCGCACTCCACCGAGGAGGAACACTCATGCAGACCCAACGAAGAGTCCCCGCGTCGTCGTCATCACCGGAGCGTCCGGCGGCATCGGACGCGCCAGCGCCCGCCTGTTCGCCGCGCAGGGCGACCACGTCGCCCTGCTGGCCCGCGGCAGCACCGGGCTCGAAGCAGCCGCCCGCGAGGTCCGCGACCTCGGCGGCACCGCCCTGCCGATCAGCGTCGACACCGCCGACCACGAGGCGCTCGAGCATGCTGCGGACCGCGTCGAGGCCGAGCTCGGCCCCATCGACGTGTGGGTCAACGACGCGTTCACCTCGGTCTTCGCCCGTTTCGTCGACATCGAGCCCGAGGAGTTCCGCCGCGTCACCGAGGTGACCTACCTCGGCTTCGTCAACGGCACCCGCAGCCGCGCTGAGCCGGATGCTGCCGCGCGACCGCGGCGTGATCGTCCAGGTCGGGTCCGCCCTGGCCCACCGCGGGATCCCGCTGCAGTCGGCCTACTGCGGCGCCAAGCACGCCATGTGGGGCTTCCACGAGTCCCTGCTGACCGAGCTGCGCCACGACCACAGCAACGTCCGCGTCACCTCCGTGGCGATGCCCGGGCGTCAACACCCCGCAGTTCAGCTGGGTGCTGTCCAAGCTGCCGATGCAGGCGCAACCGGTTCCGCCGATCTACCAGCCCGAGGTCGCCGCCCGCGGCGTCCTGTACGCCGCCGACCACCCCGAACGACGCGCCTACTGGGTCGGCGCCGCCACCGTCGCCACCATCATCGGCAACCGCGTCGCCGGCGGTGCTCCTCGACCGCTACCTCGCCCGGACCGGAGTCGCCTCCCAGCAGACCGACGACCCGAAACCGTCCGACCAGCCGGCCAACCTCTTCGAGCCCGCTGACGAGCACCGCGACTACGGTGCCCACGGCCTCTTCGACGACCGAGCCTTCCGACACTCCCCCCAGGCGTGGGCGTCCCAGCACCGACGCGTGCTCGCCACGGCAGCCGCGACCGCGGCCCTCGCCGGAGGCCGCCGAACAGCCAGGCAACGCTGATGCGCACCGCCGCCGCGGCCCGACTGGCCCTGGGCGTGACCCTGGTGGTCCGACCCGACCTACCCAAGAAGACCGTCTCGACGCGCTCACGGGAACATCGGCGCGGATCGATCGCCGACTCCCGAACGCGCCGGCTCATTCAAGCCCTCGGCGCCAGGTACGTCCTGCAGGGTCTTGCCGGCGCCATCGTGCGGCGGCGCTGGGTACCTGCCGCCGACGCGACCGTCGATCTGGTCCACGCCGCATCCATGGTCACCCTCGCCCACTTCATCCCGGCCCACAGGCGCCTGGCGACGACCAGCGCTGCCGCAGCATTCCTGTTCACCGTCGCCGACCTGCGTGCCACCGTCCATCTCACGCGCGGCCCGGATCCGGAACACCGCCCGCCGCACCATCAGGGCCTGAGCTCCGCTCATCTCATCGAAGGAACCAGCACCCATGAGCAGCACTGACAGGTGCCGCCTCGACGTCCACGTCCCCGACATCCACGCCTGGGAGCCCCTCCGCGTCCGCACGACCTAGCTGTGATGGGCGGCCGCGACAAACCACCAGCAGTCGACCTGAGGAGAAGACCGTGACTGACAACGTGACCTACCTGGCTCGCCGACACCGAAGCCACCTGGTGCGACCCCGTTGGGTCTGGGGCGGCCTCATCCTCGCCCTGCTCGGTGCCTGCCTACTCGGATGGGGCATCGCCGTTCTGTCCTGGACCGAGTCCATCGCCGGCACCGTGCTGCTGCTGGTCGGCGGAGCCGCCAGCGTCGGTGGAGGAGTCCTGTACGACGCTCGCACCCACCTCGCCGTCGGAGAGGAGATGCGACAGCTTCGCGACGGCGACGTCCACGAGGGCATCGGACCCGGCGACATGATGAACTGAACCGAGCCGCCATGAAACTCGCGGCACACGACTGGAGCCCGCCGACGCCCGCATTAGGGAGCGACGACGCCTCCGTCCCGTCCTGGGCGGCCTCAACCCTCTCGGTCACCGGCCCGGTCGCGCCGCGTCGTCCGATGCCCCCGCTGGAAGCAGGGCCACGGAGCGATCGTTACCAGGTACACCGGACTACCGGTCCGTTGGTGTGCCGAGGGCGTCGAGCATGGCCTCGAAGAGCGGCGTGAGTCGGGCGAGTTCCTCCAGATTTGCTCCACTGAGATCGGCGAGGATCTTGTCGCCGTCAGGCGAAAGCCGCAAGCGCACGACGAGGCGATCGTCGGCGTCTCGCTCACGCTAGACGAGGTCGGCACGCTCGCAGCGATCGATGAGCTCGACTGCGGAGTGGGTTCGGATCAGAAGATAGTCGGCCACCTGGCGGATGGTTGGACCACTTCGATGATCGCGCCGCGGTACCCGTCGGCCAGGAACGCGTAGTCACGCAGAGCCTGTGGCGGGACCAGGAGCGCGTGGTGACGGTCGTGGCCGCCCCCGCCCTTCGCCCGCTTGGAGGTGCTCATGAACTGGAGGGCGAATCACGTGAGGAGCGTGCACGGATCGCCATCCCTGCGGCTGCGCTGGCCAACGCCACTGCAGCGGTGACCAGGGCCGGACGGCGGCGGGGCGGGTCGAGTGCGGCCAGGCCCACCATGGTCGCGGTGTGGATCACATCGATGCCGATCTCCACGCGTTGGAGTCGACGGGGAAAGAGCACCTGGATCGTCCCGGTCGCGACGTGACGGGCCCCCAGGAATCGGAGGGCGATCTGGTCACCCTGCGAAGGTCGTTGACCATCGAGGCGGCGCCAGATGAACGACCCCGCCGTGAGGATCGCGCTCCCCCAGGCGATGCCGGCCACTCCGAGAGCGCGCATGAGGATGTCGCCTCCGTTGTGGTGCGCGCCGCTCATCTACGGCGCCCTACCGCGACAGCGACACCTGCAGCAGCACCGAACACACCGGCCGCAGCGCCGAGCTGAGGGTAGCGGTGGGCAAGCCACTGTTGGGGGCTGTTCGCCTTGGCCCGGTCGTCGAACACCCCGTGGGCGCCGAAGTCACGCCCATCCTCGCCATCGGCGGGATCCCAGAGATTGACCGGGTCACCGTCGGTGCGCAGATTCGCAGTCTGCTGCGAGGCGAAGCCGGTCCGTCCGAGGTAGCGGTCGAGCAGGCCCGGCACGACGGCGTTGGCCAGCAGGGTGCCCACGGTGCTCGCCCCCACCCAGTACTCGCGCCGCTTCGGGTGGTCAGCGGCATACAGGACGGCGCGGGCGGCGACCTCTGGCTGGTAGATCGGTGGCACAGGCTGGGGGTGTTTTGGCAAGCGGGAGAGCACCCACGAGAACTGCGGGGTGTTGACGGCCGGCATCTGCACCATCGTCACGTGCACGTTGCTGTGCTCGTGCAGCAACTCGCAGCGCAGCGCCTCGTGGAATCCCTGGATGGCGTGCTTGGCACCGCAGTAGGCAGTCTGCAGGGGGATGCCGCGATAGGCCAGCGCGGACCCGACGTGCACGATCGTGCCCCGGTTGCGCGCCTTCATCCGCGGCAGTACGGCCATGGTGGCGTAGACGTAGCCGAGGTAGCTCACCTCGGTGGCCCTGCGGTACTCCTCCGGCGTGATGTCATCGAAGCGGGAGAACACCGAGGTGAACGCCACGTTGACCCACACGTCGATGGGGCCGAGCTCGGTCTCGATGCGCTCGACGGCAGCCGCGACAGCCGAGGCGTCGGAGACGTCGAGCGGCACCGTCAAGGTGGCCGCTCCGAGTTCCTGGCATTCAGCGGCGGCCGCGTCCAGCCCGGTCTGTCCCCGTGCGATCAGGGCTATCCGATCACCGCGGCGCGCGAACTCTGCGACGGTGGCCCGCCCGATCCCCCCGCTGGCTCCGGTCACTACGACTACGCGAGACATCTGTACTCCTTCACGGGCATTCAGCCCTGTTCGGTCGGCCTTGTTCGAGCGAGCTCTATGGATCAGTTGAGTGGCTCACCTCGTTGGCCTGGTTCGGTCATGGCCACGCCCCAGCTCGCGCTGAAGGTGTCGCCGGGTTCGAGCCGGATCAGCCCCTCGCCGCTTTGGAGCGCGTTGGGTGGGCTGGTCATGGCCTCGGTGCCCAGTCCTCGACGGCGCCGCTGGGGCGCGAGGGTGTCGCCGGTGTAGATCTCGATCACCGGGTAGGCCTGGTCGACCCACAACCGGACCACCCGGTCATCGACGCGCGTGAGGCACACCCAGGCCCGGGCCCGGTCGTCGCGGCGCAGATCGGTGAAGGCGTCATCGATGACGAGGGGGCCGATCCTCTTGCCCTCTCGGAAGTCGTAGGCCGTTCCGGCGACGGCCTCGCGGCCGGTGGGAAGCTGGCGTTGGGGGTCGGTCAGGATGCGGGTGTCCGCTTGAAATTGCAGGGTGCACCCGTCGACGCTGCCCACCCCCGGCGAGAGGTAGGGGTGTTGCCCGCAGGCGTACGGCGCTGGCTGATCACCGACGTTGGTGGCGGTGGTCGTGACGCTCAGACCGGTCTCGTCGAGGCGATAGCTGACCTGGACGTCCAGAGTGAAGGGGTAGCCCTCCAAGGGGAAGAGCGTCGTGGTCATCACAACGCGGTCTTCCTGGTTCTCTCGGCAACTCCAGGGGCGCCAACGCAGGAAGCCGTGGATCGCGTTCTGCTTCTCCGGCTCGGTCAGGGCCACCTGATAGTCGTTCCCGTCAAAGCGGTAGCGGCCATCACCGAGCCGGTTCGGCCACGGGATCAAAGGTGCCCCGTGCGCTCCGTCGCACATCACGTCGACGGCGTAGGGCTGCAACACGTCGACACCACCCACGCCATAGGCCCTGACGCCGCCACCGACCTCGACGATGGTCGCGTGCTGCTCGCCGTGGACGATCTCGAACTGTGCGCCGGACGGCAGTTGATCCATGGTTGGCCTCTCTAGGTGCGGATGGCTTCTACGCGCGGCGATGACGCGGTGATCGAACACGTCGTACCAGGACCGCCCGGATGACCAGCGCAGCCGCGGCGCCCAGGGCGGCCGCTCGAACCGTGCGGGAACGCTCCTTTCGGAGCACGCGGTGATTCACGATCGGCTCACCGGCCCGGACTTGTTCGGTCTGCCTCTGGACCAGCGCGCGCTCGACGGGTGCGGGTACGGCGCCGAGCCATGGCCGGTTGCGGGTGTGGTCGGTGACCTCCTCGTCAGAGGCACCTGGGCCACGGCCACCGAGCAGGGTGGCCCGCAACTCGGCTAGCCGCGTGCCGGGCGAACCATCGGGCGAGTCATCACGCGGGCCGGTGCGGACCCGGGCGCCCGCATCCCTGGCCGTATTCACAACGCTCATTCTGCCATAGTTCGTTGCGCTCTCGCAAACTTTGCGCTTATGCTAACACCGTTGTGAACGTAGCCACCTGAACGGCTACCGGCCCGCCGGCCCGCGTCAGTGGAGCGCTAAGGAGCAGATCTAGTGCCTGGTTTCTTCCCGATGTGGGTGGTCATCACCCACTTCCTCAACCTCTTCTTCATGCTCTTGCTGTTCCGGTCCGGGTTCGAGGTGCTCTCGGCCTTCCCGAAGCTGTACTGGCATGACGACAGCCCACCGGGTCGGGAGTGGCTCCGGCTTTCCAAGACCGCGTATGGATCCGACTCGCGCAAGCCGTGGTCCTCGTTGGATGAGGAGGCGTCGTGGTCACCGCTGGTCGCACTGCCCGGTAAGAAGAACCTGGGCCTGGGCCGGCACTGGCACTTCATGAGCATCCAATTCTGGATCCTCACCGGGGCCGTCTACATCGTGATGGTGTTCGTCACCGGGTACTGGCACTACCTCGTGCCGCAACACTGGTCCCTGGTCCCGGACTCGATCAAGTCGATCGGGGTCTACCTGCAGTTCGAGCTCCCAGCAAAGATCCCCGGGCAGCCGTTTGAACCCGCCCAGAAACTCGCCTACTTCATCGTCATCTTCATCATGGCGCCGCTTCAGATCGCCTCCGGCGCGGCCATGTCACCATCGGTCCTGGCCCGCTTTCCTTGGTACGGAAAGCTGTTCGGCGGCAAGCAGGGGGCCCGCAGCGTGCACTTTCTGCTCATGTGCGCCTTCGCTGCCTTCATCGTCGTGCACACAGCCATGGTCATCGTCCACGGGGTGCCGAAGGAGTTCGCAGCCATCGTGCTCGGCGACCCCGGTGGCGACCGCAGGCTGGCCCTCGGCATCGGACTGGCCGGGTTGTTCGTCATCCTCGTCCTCCACGTGATCATCACCTGGTTCTCGCTTCGCTACCGCCGGCGCACTCAACGCCTCCTGGGCTTCATCGTGAATCCCTTCGAACGCGCCATCTCGCGCACGTTCTCCTCCAGGCAGCACCTCGACCGCGGCGACATCTCCCCATACTTCCGGGTCAACGGCTACCCACCGCCGGGAGACGCCTACCAGGATCTGACTGCGAACGAGTTCCGCGACTACCGCTTGAGCGTCGGCGGGCTGGTCGAGTACCCCATGAACCTCTCCTTGGAGCAGCTACGGGCCTTGGGGGAGCAGACCCAGATCACCAAACACAACTGCATCCAGGGCTGGACTGCGGTCGCCGAGTGGGCGGGGGTGCCGCTCGCTCGCCTGATGGAAGAGGTGCGCCCCTCACCTGCAGCCCGACATGTCGTGTTCTACGCCATGGATGACAAGGGCCTGACCGAAGGAGAAGGTCGGTACGGGTTCTTCTACGGCACCATCCCGATCCACCTGGCCCACGACCCCCAAACCATCCTCGCCCTCGAGATGAACGGGGCCCCCCTGCCCGTGGAGCACGGAGCTCCCGTGCGGGTCAGGCTCGAGACTCAACTCGGGTTCAAGATGGTCAAGTGGGTGGTCGGCATCGAGTTCGTCGCCGACGTCACCGACATCGGCCAAGGCATGGGCGGATGGCGAGAAGACCAGCAGTTCTACGCCAACGCCGCGGGGATCTGATTCAGCCCTGTCCGGTGGATCCCTGGGAGTCTGCTCTGGCCCAGCCGAGCTTCCACGCCGAGTCGCCGTGGATCTCACCGGCGGCCTCTGCGAAGGAGAGCATGGCGTTGGCCAGGGTGCGTCGCCGGGATTCTGGGAGACCCTCGAGGATGGTGGCGATGGCGTTGCGGCGATGGTCGATGACCTCATCGATGAGCGCCTGCCCGTCGGGGGTCAGCTCGAGCATCAGGTTGCGGCGATCGAGGGTGGATTCCGATCGAGCCAGAAGGCCGGCATCGACGAGGCGGTCACAAGCCCGGCTGGCGTTGGAAGGGTGCACCCCCATGGCCTGGGCCAGGGCCCCCAGGTTCAGCCCGCCGCGGGTGGCAACCAGCATGAGCACGCGAAACTGCGGCAGCGTCACGCGGTCTTCGACCTGCGCGACTCCTTGGGCGGCCACGCCGACCAGAGCCTGAGCGGCGACCATGACGGCATGGACCTGAGCAGCGGTGACCGGTGAACCAGCCGTCTCGCCTGTCGCACTCTTCATGACGCCAGTATGCCGGATTGTTGCGACTCCGCAAGCATTGCGATACTGTTGCTGTTACGCAATCATTGCTCGTTGACGTGGTCAGTGCCTGAAGTCCCCCGAAGAGCACGCCCGGCAGCGAGGCATCGAGAGGATCAGAAACATGGCAGCAGCATCAAGTAGCGCCACGGTCACCGAACCGGTCCTCCACGGGATCGATCGGATGGTTCGCAATATCGAGACCGGCCGTTTCGAACGCAGCCTGTCCGCCTTGACCGCCGTCGGGGCGGTGGTCACGGCGACTGAGATCTTCTTCGAGCACGACTCGGCAAGCTTTGGCAACAAGCTGATGTGGATTCCGGTCGCGCTGGGACCCGTCGGGGCCGCAGCCGGCATCGCCGGGGCGCTCAACCATCGGATGGCCAAGACGTTTCTGCCCATCGCCTCCCTGACGATCATCGCCAACGGCCTGCAGGGGACCTATCTGCACGCGCGCGGGATCTCCCAGAAGCCGGGCGGCTGGCACAACGCGAGATACAACATGGAGATGGGGCCGCCCCTGCTGGCACCGCTGCTTGTCACGATGGTGGGTGGGATGGGCCTGCTGGCCGCCATCCTGCGGCGCGAGAAGTGAGCCCAAGGTGAGTTCTGCGACTCCGCCTCCCGCCCGTCCCTGGTCCGGTCGCTTCCCCGGCTTCGACGTGCTCGACCAGAGCAGCCACTGGGACCCGGTGACCACCGGCGTCGTACTCGCGCGGACCGGGATGGCACCCGACATCCGATTCTTCACCCCCCACGAGCAGGGCATCGCCACCGCGCTGTGCGACCAACTGCTCGGACAGCAGGACGAACCCACGCCTGTGGCCAAGGTCCCCCTCGTCAACCTCATCGACTCTCGGCTCGCCGAGCAGCAGACTGACGGCTGGCACTACGACGACATGCCCGCTGACGGTCAAGCCTGGCGCGACACTTTGAGCGCCCTCGATGCCGATGCGAGGCAGCAGTTCGACTCGGGCTTCGCGGCGTGCTCCAG
The DNA here is from genome assembly GCA_963845815.1 of uncultured Actinomycetota bacterium. Taxonomy (GTDB): domain Bacteria; phylum Actinomycetota; class Actinomycetes; order Actinomycetales; family Dermatophilaceae; genus Lapillicoccus. The sequence continues at coordinate 2,364,756 of CAWJTD010000001.1, read as the reverse complement.
CCAACAGCAGGCGAGCCTGATCCAAGCCGTTCAGGACCGTGGAACTGACGACTGGCACGGGTTGCGTGCCAAGCGGGTGTGGAGCCTGTGGACGCGTTACGCATGCACCGCCTTCTACTCCCATCCCTCGGCGTGGAGCGAGATCGGCTTCTCCGGCCCGGCCTACCCCCGCGGCTACAAGAACGCTGGCGTGGACAAACTCGAGCCCTTCGAGGTGCACGACGCCAGACCGTCCGAGGACCCCCTGCGAGGCCGGCGCGGAGTCCAAAGATGAGCAACGTGCGCGATCGCAACGAGTCGGCGTGGCTGCTTCCCGCCGACGGTAAACGCGTCAACCACCAACTACGTCAGGACATGCGTCGTTTCGATGACATCGACGAAGTCGACCTGCTGGTCGTCGGGTGCGGTGCCGGCGGGTCAACCATGCTCCAGCGACTGGCTCGAGCCGGCTGGAAGGTCGTTGCCCTCGACGCGGGCCCCTTCTGGGACCCGGCAGCCGACTGGGTCAGTGACGAGGCCGGTTCGCACCACCTCTACTGGACCGAGCCCCGGGTCATCTCCGGGTCTGATCCGGTGCCCTTGGGGTCGAACAACTCGGGCCGCGGTGTTGGCGGGTCAATGGTCCACTACGCCGGCTACACCCCACGCTTCCACCCCAGCGACTTCGAGACTTACACCCGCGACGGTGTCGGAGCGGACTGGCCGATCGACTACCCCGAACTGAAGCCCTACTACGAGGCGATGGAGGAGGAACTCCCCGTTGCCGGTGAGAAGTGGCCCTGGGGGGATCCGCACTCCTACCCCTACCGACCGCACCCGGTCGGCGGCAACGGGGAGATCTTCCTGCGCGGCGCCGACCACCTGGGGCTCACGGCCAAGGTCGGTCCGGTCGCGATCGTCAACGGACGGTTCGGAAACCGGGCCCACTGCATCTATCGCGGCTTCTGCCTGCAGGGCTGCAAGGTCAACGCGAAGGCCTCACCGCTGATCACCCACATCCCGGACGCCTTGGCCCACGGGGCGGAGGTCCGCGCCAACGCCATGGTCACCAAGATCGAGATCGATGAGCGCAGCGGCCGAGCCACCGGGGTGCACTACGTGCGTGATGGCGTCCCCCACTTCCAGCGCGCCGCGGTCGTGGTGATCGCCGGCTACTCCATCGAGACCCCACGACTGCTCCTGAACTCTGCCTGCGCCCGCTTTCCCGACGGGTTGTGCAACGACTTTGACCAGGTCGGTCGCTACCTCATGGTGCAGGGCGCTCCGCAGACTGCAGGCCGATTCGACGCCGAGGTGCGTATGTACAAGGCACCGCCGCCCGAGGTCAGTACAGAGGCGTTCTACGAGACCGACCCCGCCAAGCCCTACAAGCGTGGGTTCTCCATCCAGACCGTCTCACCCCTGCCGATCACGTGGGCAGAACACGTTGCGGCACAAGGGCACTGGGGCGCCGACCTGCGCGAATACATGAGCGACTACGTGCACTGGTCCTGTCTCGGGGCCCTGTGCGAGTTCCTGGCCCAGCCGGACAACCGGGTCACCCTCTCGGAGCAGAAGGACCGTCACGGCCTGCCCGTCGCCCACTTCTCCTACTCCCAGTGCGACAACGACGCCGCTCTGATGCGGGCCGCCCAAAGCGTGATGGAGGACATCCTGCACGCCGCAGGCGCGGACGAAGTGATCACCATCGACCGCTTCGCCCACTTGGTCGGTGGAGCGCGGATGGCGACCGACCAGGAAGAGGGCGTCGTCGACGCCGAGTGCCGCACCTTCGCGGTCCCCAATCTCTACATCACCGACGGCAGCGTGCTGCCCACCCAGGGCAGCGCCAACCCGGCCCTGACCATCATGGCCGTCGCCGCCAGAGCAGCCGAGCGTCTCATCTCGACCTCGCGTCGAGGCAACTGATTTCACAAGGAGCTGGCATGAGTGGGTCTACCAGCGACGAGCACACCCCCAAGGAGTCCGCATGAGCGACACCACCATCAACGCCGTGACCGGCGCCACGATCGACAGCGTCGAGGTCAGTGCCTACACCGTGCCCACTGATGCGCCCGAGGCCGACGGCACGATCAGCTGGGACTCCACCACCATGGTGGTGGTCCGAGCCCGCTCCGGCGACGTCGAGGGCATCGGGTGGACCTACGGCCCCACCGCCTGCGCGACCCTGATCAGCGACCAGATTGCCGGTCTGGTGCAAGGACGCAGCGCGATGGACGTCCCCGGATCCTCGAAGGCCATGATCAAAGCGGTGCGCAACGCTGGCCGCCCCGGCATCGCCGGCTATGCCATCGCCGCAGTCGACGTAGCCTTGTGGGACCTCAAGGCCCGGCTGCTCGACCTCCCCCTGCACCACCTCCTGGGCGCCGTCACCACCAAGGTGCCGGTCTACGGCAGCGGGGGCTTCACGACGTACGACGCCCGTCAGTTGCGCGAGCAACTGGCCAAATGGGCGATCGAGGAGCGGATCCCCCGGGTCAAGATCAAGATCGGGCAGTCCTGGGGCACCGAGACCGAACGCGACCTCGATCGCATGGCACAGGCCCGCGCCGTGATCGGAGACGACACCGAACTGTTCGTCGACGCCAACGGTGGCTACACCCGCAAACAGGCGATCCGGGTGATGGCAGCCGCGGCCGACCTGGACGTGCGCTGGTTCGAGGAGCCGGTCTCCTCTGATCACCTCGAGGGCCTGCGCGAGGTACGCGACGCCGTCACCGCCGACGTCACCGCCGGGGAGTACGGCTACGACCTCTTCTACTTCCGCCGGATGTGCGCAGCCGGCGCTGTCGACTGCCTCCAGGCCGACGTCTCGCGCTGCGGCGGCATCACCGAATTCATCCGGGTCGCTGCTGTAGCGGCATCCTTCGGCCTGCAAATATCGGGCCACTGCGGACCGCACCTGCATGCCCACGTCGCCGCCGCTATCCCCAACCTGCGTCACCTCGAGTGGTTCCACGACCACGTCCGCATCGAGTCGATGTTCTTCGACGGCACCCTCGACCCGACGGGGGGGACCATCACCCCCAATGACGAAGCGCCCGGCAACGGCCTGACCCTCCGAGTCGCGGACGCCGAGCGCTACCGCGTCGCCTAACAGTGGCCAGGGGCCGACGGTCTGAAACCCACGAAGGCAGCGACTCAATCATCTGCGTCAAAGCAACTATCAGATAGAACGGCACACCGACAACAGGAGAAGCGTCATGGCCAATGTCAGCGATTTCATCATTCAACGGATCCGTGAGTGGGGTGTGACTCGGGTCTTCGCATTCCCCGGTGATGGCATCGGAGAGTTCGACGGCGCCCTCGGCGCAGCTCAACGCGAAGGCGACGGCCTGGACTACATCCGCCCCACGCACGAAGAGATCTGCTCGCTGATGGCCACGGCACACGCCAAGTTCACCGGCGAGGTCGGTGTCTGCATCGCCACCTCCTCGCCCGGCGCCTTCCACATGCTCAACGGGTTATACGACGCGAAGAGCGACAACCAGCCCGTCGTCGCGATCGTGGGCCAACAGGCCATCAGTTCGCTGGGCACGTTCGAGCAGCAGGAAGACAACCTCGAGCGCACGATGGAAGACGTCGCGGTCTACGTACAGACGATCGTGACCCCGCAGCAGGCTCAGGCCGTCGTCGACACGGCATTCCGAACGGCGTTGGTACGTCTGGGCCCTGCCGTCATCGTGCTACCGCACGACGTACAGGGAATGGACATGCCGAAACTGAAACCGGCTAACGGGGTATCGCGGTCCAGTTCGGTGGCACCGTCGATCTCAATCGTTCCACCACAAGCTGAGATCGAGAAGGCAGCCGAGATCATCAACGCGGGGAACAAGGTCACCTTCTTGGTCGGACACGGCTCGAACGGCGCCACCGACGAGGTGCTGGCGGCGGCGAAACTGTGCGGCGCCGGCATCATCACCGCGTTGCGGGCCAAGCAGGTCGTTCCCTCAGATGTGGCGTTCCACACCCAGCAACTCGGGTTGCTCGGCACCCGCCCCAGCCAGCACCAGATGGACGACTGCGACACCCTGGTACTGCTCGGCACCAACTATCCCTACTCGCAGTTCTTGCCCAAGACCGGCCAGGCGCGCGCGATCCAGGTCGATCTCAAACCGGAGCAGATGGGCCTGCGCTACCCAACCGAACTGAACATCTGGGGTGACGTCAAGCAGACGTTGCTCGCGCTGATCCCTCACCTGCACCAGAAGACCGACCTGTCGTGGCAGGATCGGGTCGCCAAGGGCATGGTCGAGTGGGAAAACGAGATGCAGGCCCAGGCGATGCTCAACTACTCCGACGGCGTCAACCCACGGCGCGTCTACCACGAGCTGAACCAGCGGCTGCCGGCCAAGGCGATCGTCACCTGCGACGCCGGGTCCACCGCGGACTGGTACGGGCACCACATCCGCCTGCGCGACGGCATGATGGGTGACCTCTCGGGCCGGTTGGCGAGCATGGCGGCCGCGATGCCCTACGCGACGGCGGCGAAGTTCGCCCACTCTGACCGCTGCGTCGTCTGCACCATCGGCGACGGCGCCTTCCAGATGCTCGGCATGAACGAGCTCATCACGGTCAAGAAGTACCTGAGCAAGTGGGACAACCCGCAGTTCATCGTCATGGTGCTGCACAACAACGACCTCACCCAGGTGTCGTGGGAGATGCGCACTGAAGACGCCAACCCTGTGTGGCCTGTCTCCCAGGACGTGGAGTCGGTGGACTACGCCGGTTGGGCGGAACTGCTGGGGTTCAAAGGGATCCGCGTCACGAGCGACGACGATGTCGCAGCGGCGTGGGATGCGGCGTTCGCGCATCAAGGAGTGACCCTGATCGACGCATACACCAGCAAGAACGTGCCGCCGTTGCCCCCGAAGATCACCATGGAATTCGCCAAGAACACCGCCAAGGCGCTGCTACACGGAGACCCCGACGAGGTGGACGTCGTCCGCGATTCGGCCAAAGCGGTCGCCTCCGAGGGAATCGAACGGATCAAGGGAAAGCTCAACATCGGCCAGCACGACGACGAGCGGTAACACGGAAGCGGCGGGACTGCCGGGGTCGGTCGACGACCGTCGCCACGGTGACGGCAGCGTTGGCCAGGGGACCGCTCGTTCGTGGCGCGGCTGAACATCTCCGAGGTCCCACCACCCCGGTGCAGTTCCCGGTACCGGAGAGCAAGATCCGGTCCCAGTTCCTACTCGGTTCAGGGACAGTCAGACCTTCCGGACACCGTAGTTCTCCACGTGCGCCCGAGTGACCAGTGGGCCTGAGGTTGGCGTCGCTGGTCTCCAGGACGGTCGGCGGGCGACCACGGTTCTCGCAGTAGGTCGCGGGGCGATCTTGGCGCCCAGCGCGGTGAGCTAGGCACAGATCGACTCGACCCCATCGCAGACCATCCCCGTCGGTTCAGGCTCGGTTGACTACGGTGAGGAGAACGACCGAATCCTCCAGCGCTTCGAGGCTGTGAACGGCGTCAGGTATGGCGATCAGATGTCCAGCCGCGCCGTCCCAGTTGACGTCGCCCGAGGCGAGTCGCACGCGTCCGTGCAGCACGTGGACCGTGGCGTCCCCGGGGTTGCTGTGCTCGTCAAGCATGCGGCCGGATGCGAGGGCGATGAGGGTCTGTCGTAGCTGATGCTCACTGCCGCCAAAGACAGTATGCGCGCTGCGGCCGCTCGAGGCCGCGAGTGCCAACTTGAGCTGTTCGCGGCTGAGCGCGGTGAGGGAGGTGTTCATGGAGACCTTTCCGTACCTCAGATCGACTGGCGATAGCCGAAGAACTCGTGGTCCTGGTTGTAGCCGCCGTGCCCGCCACCGATGTCGGCAAAGTCGGCGACGAACTCGATGCCCTTGATCCACTTGACCTGCTTGAATCCGAGCTGGGTCTCGTTGCGCAGCCGCAGCGGTGCGCCGTGGCCGAACGACAGAGGCTCGTCGTTCATGTCGTAGGCCAGCATCGTCAGGTGGAAGGCCATCTGCTCGATCGGGTGGACGTCGTAGTAGATGCCGCCGTCGGAACCCTCGCCGAGGGAGTAGAAAACGACCCAGCCTGCCTCCGGTAGCGGTTGTACCCGCTGCATGATCGTGGCCATGGAGACGCCGCCCCACTTGGCGACACCGGACCAGCCCTGAATGCAGAAGTGCTGCGTGATCTGCTCGTGGTGTGACATTGCTCGAAGCTCGCTGAGGCTGAGCTCGACCGGTGCGGCGATGAGCCCGTTGATGCGCAGTCGGTAGTCCTGGAAGTTGCCGGCCTCGAGCGCCGCGTACTCCTCGGATTCCGGGTAGCGCCCGTTGTGCCAGAAGTAGGGCGAGATGTCGCTCTCACTGTACTGGCCCGGTTTGGCGTCCAGATGTTCGAACCAGCGCTGCGCCGGCCCGATCAACGCATACCCCGCGCGTTGGACGGTCCGGGGACGGCGCAAGGTGAACGGCGTGGCCGCGAGCCAGCCTCCTTTCGCGGTGCTGTAACTCTTGCTCGCCGCGAGCGCCTTAAGGAAGCGGTCGACCCGACCGACCGTCACCTCTCTCAGGGCGTAGTGCTCGAACACCGGCAGCACGAGCTGGCGCATGTTGCGCTCGTACAGCGCCCGCGTGCTCTCAGCCACCTTTCCCGTCAGGTCAAGGTCATCGAGCCACAGGTCGACGAGCTGCCTGAACGAGCTGTCCGGGGTGATCTCGTTGTAGTTGGTCCGGCTTATACGGTTCCCGAGCTGCTCCTTGAGGTTTCGCTCGGCAGTCTTCTGCGTCGAGCCGACCGCCGAAACCCGACGGACCTGGCCGTCATCGTCGCGGTAGCGAGCCCGAGCCCGGACCAGGCCGGACGGCGTCCTCTCGAAGTGAATCTCCCCGAAGGTACCGATAGGTGTGCGCGGCCTACCCACGACCGATCACCCAGCCTTGTCGGCCGAATCGATCTGATCGAAGCCGCGCCGCTGGCTGAGCCAGTCCCGAACGTCGCAGACGAAGTACCGGACGTGACGACCGACCCGCACGGAGCAAGGGCCGGTGCCTTCCTGACGCCACTTGTAGAGCGTCTTGATGGGCACGCCGAGATACTCGGCGAGCTCCTCGATGCCGATCAACGGCTCCAGGCCGTTCAGGGTGTTGGTCTCCATGACCAAGAGGTGCACTGCCGTGACCGCGGCTGCAGGCAACATTGAGCACCGACGGGCACAGATTCCGCGGGAGATACCCACGCCGGGCGTTCAGCCCGAGTATTTGGACACTTTCTGCCCACACGATCAAATCACCAGACCAAACAGGGCCGTGGATCCACTGGATCCACGGCCCTGACGAGTAGCGGGGGCAGGATTTGAACCTGCGACCTCTGGCTAAGAGCGCAAAACACAGCAAGCGCGATCGCAACCCGACAACCGACGTCACGGAGCAGCAGATGCTCCCCGCGAGGTCTCGCCGGTCGGGGTCAAGGAGACCGTTCGCCCGGCGATGCATCGGCGATCGCTCCAGAAGCTCGATTAGGGGTCGATTCTCCACAGGCCGCGCGGTGAGGGCTGCACACCTTCTGTTACGAGGGCAAACCTGTCCTCGTGACCACGAAGGAGCACACGATGAGTACCACCGTCGACACCAGCCAAGTGAGCATGATCCTGACCATTGACGAGGCTGCGGTCTACCTCGCCATCCCGAAGGCGACGCTCTACACCTGGCGGACACGCCGGGTCGGGTTCGGACCACGCGCCGTGAAGATGGGCGGTTGCCTGCGCTACCGCCGCGCGGACCTCGACGCCTGGATCGTCGAGCACCTCGAGCCCGCAGAGGGCGAGTAGCCCATGGCCAGGCCACCACTCCCCCTCGGTACCTGGGGGACTATCACCACCGAGAAGATCCGCGACGGCAACTATCGAGCCCTGACTCGGTTCCGTGACACCGACGGCAACACTCGCCGCGTCACCGCGACTGGTCCGAGCAAGGCCGCTGCGGAGCGAGCGCTTCGAGACGTCCTGGGCATGCGCACCGCGCCAGCAGGTGAGCTCCTCACCGCAGAGACCCGGCTGATCGATCTCGCCACCCAATGGATCAGCGGTCTCGAGGCCGAAGGACGGATCGAGCAGACCACTATCAACGAGTACCGGCGGGTGCTGGACAACCTGGTCCTACCCAGTGTCGGTGGACTGAAGCTCCGCGAGGCCACCACGGGGCGGCTCGACCGGCTCCTGCTGAGGTTGCGCGATCAGAGCGTGAACCGGCAACGCAAGGCCAAGGTCGTCCTCGGGGCCATGCTCGACCTCGCGGTCCGACACGATGCGATCCCGACCAACCCGGCCCGCGGGACGAGCCGAGTTCACCGACCGAAGCAGGAGACCAAGGCGCTTCGGGTCGAGGACCTGGTCGAGATCCGCGCCGCTGTACGCCGGTGGGTCAACTCGGACCGCCCCGGACCGAAGGCCACCGGCGACATGGCCGACATAATCGACCTGATGCTCGCCACCGGGTGCCGCATCGGCGAGGTGCTGGCCTTGCGCTGGAGCGACCTGGACCTCGATGGTGACCTGCCGGTGCTCACGGTGTCGGGCACGATCAAGACCGAAACAGGGAAGGGCACGTATCGGAAGCCCACGCCGAAGTCGGACGCCAGCCGGCGAACCGTAGTCCTCCCCCGATTCGCCACCGAGCTGCTGCGCGTGCGCCGGGAGTTCGCGACACCCAACGAGAACGACGCCGTATTCGCAACCCGCAACGGCACCTGGCACCAGGTCGTCAACATCGAGCGTCGGTGGCGGCAAATCCGGCAGGACACAGGCTATGAGTGGGTGACGCCCCACACCTTCCGCAAGACGGTCGCGACGCTGATCTCCGAGGCGACTACGTCCGAGCTCGCCTCGCGCCAGCTCGGACACTCCTCAAGCCAGGTGACCCGGGACCACTACATCGCAAAGCCTCCGGTTTCAGCCGACCTCTCCGAGCTCCTCGAGCGGCTCGCTGAGAGCGACGACGCGCGCTCGGATCCGTAGGCCTCGAAATCGTTTACGTCTAGTAAACGACCATTCTGAGGATCCACGTCGAAACCGAAACCGCCTCTGACCCGCGTTTCCGCAGGTCAGAGGCGGTTTCTCGGTCGGGCTGACAGGATTTGAACCTGCGGCCCCTTGACCCCCAGTCAAGTGCGCTACCAAGCTGCGCCACAGCCCGTGGCTCGCACTCCCGATCGGGAGAGCGAACGAAACCTTAGCGCACCGTCGGGGTCCGCCCGAAATCGCGTCGTGCACTGGCGTTCGGACCCGATCAGGGGCACGCTGGAGTCCTGTGAGAGGAGCCTCAGATGAGCGATCATTGGGCACACGCCATCACCGACGTCGTCGGGCGCACCCCCGAGACGGACGCGGCGGTCGACACCGACGAAGAGCGGTTCGAACGCCACCGTGCCGTCGGCCACGAGCTGCAGGCCATCATCGACAGCGTGGCGTCGAACCACCTGGGCGACCATCGAGACGTCATCCTGCGGAACCTGCGTCGGGCGCTCGAGACCGCTGGGCACTGGCCGCAACCCCAGCCGTGGCTCGAAGCCGTAGCGGAGGAGATGCAGATCGGGCACCACTACCGCGTCGGGACCGACTGAGCGCACCCCCGACGACGAGGGCAGCCTGATCCGGCGAACCGGATCAGGCCACCGTCATGCGTCTGGTCAGCAGTCGTTGGTCCGGGTGAAGTAGTCCGTGGCGTAGTACTGCACCCAGGTGTTCTGACCGAACCGGATCGGCTGGTCGTTGTTGTTCCCGTCGCGCTGCTCGTAGTGCAGGTGCGACGAGCTCTGGCCACCACTCTGGCCGACCTTGCCGATCACCTTGTTGGCCGCGACCGTGTCGCCGACCGAGACGGTGCGGCTGCCGTCCAGCAGGTGCGCGTACAAGGTCGACCATCCACCGGCGTGCTTGATGATGATGCGCTGGCCGTAGCCCGAGCCGACATCGCTGGAGGCGGTCACGGTCCCGGCCGCGCTGGCCAGGACGTGCTTGCCCTTGTCGTCGTTCCCCGACCCCTGGTTGAAGTCGATGGCGTAGGCGAGCTGGTGACCAGAGAAGGTGGCCCCCCGCCACTCCTGACCGCAGTGGAACGGAACCCGCAGGACCGGCCGGGTACCCGCCGCCGCAGTGGCCGCCTCGGGGCCGCTCGCGGCCGCCGAGGCCACAGCGCTGGTGGCTCCGGTCACTGCGACCGCGATGGCACCGGCTGCGATGAGCTTGCTGACCGACCTTCTCGAAACTGAATGCATGAATCCCCCTGGACTCGAGTTGATTGGTGGCCCTTCCCGAGCGACCCCCCTGAAGGTCCCGAGACTAGGGAGTGAACGAGTCACTGTCTAGTATTGAAATGTGTAGGTTTTTCACTGCCCGGTCCTGTCGCAGGCCAGCGGGCCCGGTGGTCCGACTCGGACGGCCGTCGCCGAGCCGGACCGGCCCGCTGGGGTCAGCAGTCCTCGTTGCGCTGGTAGTTGACCTCGCTGAAGTAGGTGACCCACGTGTTCGACCCGAACCGGATGGCCACGTCGTTGCCGTCCTTGCGCTGCTCGTAGTGCAGGTGCGACCACGTCTGCCCGCCGCTCTTGCCGACCTTGCCGATCACCGTGTTGGCCGCCACGGTGTCGCCGGTCTGGACGGTCCGGCTGCCCTTCTCCAGATGGGCGTAGAGCGTCTCCCACCCATCGCCGTGCGAGATGATGATCCGCTGGCCGTAGCCGGCTCCGACGTCACCCGAGGCGACGACCGTCCCGGCCCCGCTGGTCAGCACCGGGCGTCCCTTGTCGAAGTCCCCTGACCCCTGGTTGAAGTCGATGGCGTAGTACGGGTTGTGACCACTCCAGGCGTTGCCGCGCCAGACCTCCCCGCAGTGGAACGGGACCCGCAGCTCGGGCCGCGGGGCGGCTGCGGATGCAGCCTGGGGTGGGGCACTTGACGCCGCCGACGCGACGGCTGTGCCGGTCCCGGCCATGGCCACGGCGCACGCGCCCGCTGCGATGAGCTGTGCCACTGATCGTCTCGAAACAGAATGCATGAATCCCCCTGGACTCGTCATGACGGCGGCCCTGGGCGAGCCCCCCTGTGCGCCCGAGCGTAGGGAGGGAGGGACTCGGTGTCGAGTACTTCGAGGCAGAAATTTCTAACGATGTAGACAGGACTACTTGCGGCGACGCTTCTCCCGGACCCGGACCGATACCTCGATCGGGGTGCCCTCGAAGCCGAACTCCTCGCGCAGCCGGCGCTCCAGGAACCGCCGGTAGCCCGCTTCGATGAATCCGGAGGCGAAGATCACGAACCGTGGCGGGCGGGTCGAGGCCTGGGTGGCGAAGAGGATGCGGGGCTGCTTGCCGCCGCGGACCGGGTGGGGATGCCCGGCGACGACCTCGCCGAAGAAGGCGTTGAGGCGCCCGGTCGGCACCCGGTAGTCCCAGGACTCGAGCGCGGTCTCGATCGCCGGGACGAGCCGGTCCATGTGGCGACCGGTCTTGGCGGAGATGTTGACCCGCGGCGCCCAGGGGATCTGGACGAGGTCCCGGTCGATCTCCCGCTCGAGGTAGTAGCGGCGCTCCTCGTCGAGGTTGTCCCACTTGTTGTAGGCGACCACCAGGGCGCGACCGGAGTCGATCACCTGCTGGATGACCCGCACGTCCTGCTCGGCGATGCTCTCCTGGGCGTCGATGAGGACCACGGCGACCTCGGCCTTCTCCAGGGCGGTCTGGGTGCGCAGCGAGGCGTAGAAGTCCGCGCCGCGGGTCTGGTGCACCCGACGTCGGATGCCGGCGGTGTCGACGAAGCGCCACGTCTTGCCGCCGAGATCGATGAGCTCGTCGACCGGGTCGCGCGTCGTGCCGGCGACGTTGTCGACCACGACCCGCTCCGAGCCGGCCAGCTGGTTGAGCAGGCTCGACTTGCCGACGTTCGGTCGGCCCACGAGGGCGACACGTCGCGGGCCACCGCGCCGGTAGGCCTCTCCCACCGCCGAGAAGTCCGGCAGCACCGCCAGGACCGCGTCCAGGACATCGCCGCTGCCCCGCCCGTGCAGTGCGGAGACCGGGTAGGGCTGACCCAGTCCGAGGTTCCACAAGGCGGTCGCGTCTGACTCGAAGCGCTGGTCGTCGACCTTGTTCGCGACCAGGACGACGGGCTTGCCCGATCGGCGCAGGAGCTTGACCACTCCCTCGTCGGTGTCGGTCGCCCCGACGACCGCGTCGACGACGAACATCACCACGTCGGCCAGCTCGACGGCGATCTCGGCCTGCTCGGCCACCCTCAGGTGGATGCCGGTGGCGTCGACCTCCCAACCACCGGTGTCGACGAGGGTGAACCTGCGTCCCGCCCACTCGGCCTCATAGGCCACCCGGTCCCGGGTCACCCCGGGAACGTCCTCCACGACCGCTTCCCGGCGCCCGAGGATCCGGTTGACCAGGGTCGACTTGCCGACGTTGGGCCGGCCGACGACCGCCACGACCGGCTGGGGTCCAGCCAGGTCGTTCCCGTCGGCGTCCACCCCGTCGGACTCCAGGAGGGCCCGGTCCTCGTCGCTCAGGTCGAAGTCGTCGAGGCCCACCCGGAGGGCGCGCTCGACGGAGGCGCCATCGTCCGCCGGCTCGTCGACCGGGGCCTCCGTCGGCAGGTCGCGGATGGGGTCGGTGGTGTCGCTCACAAGGTCCTCGTTCGGTCGTTCAGTCACGTGCATCGGGCCGTCGAATCGGACGGCAGCCACCCATTCTCCCTCAGGATGCCGCTCCCGACGCACATCGCGTGCCGAGCCGGACCCTGTGGGCTCCCCGGGGCAGGCCCAGGAGTGCCCGAGGCGGGGCGGACAGCGTCAGGACCGGCCGGTGATGGTGCCGTGCACCACGTCGAGGACTGCCGCCACCGCGGCGTCGAAGTCCAGGTGCGACGTGTCGAGGGTCACCACCCCGTCGGCGGCGCGGTGGAACTGCGAGACCGTCGAGTCGTCCCGGTCGCGGCGCACCACCTGGTCGTGGGTGGCGGCCAGGGCATCGGCGTGCGCCTCCCCGTGCAGCTCCTTGGCCCGACGAGACAGCCGGGCTTCCTGGCTGGCCGTGAGGAGCACCCGCACATCCGCGTCAGGGGCCACCACCGTCGTGATGTCCCGTCCCTCCGCGACGCAACCGCCCGTCCGTGCAGTGATCTCGGCGATGAGCTTCCGCTGCCGCCGGGCCAACGTGGCCCGCACTCCGAGGTTGGTGGCCACCATGGAGACCACGGATGAGATACGCGTCTCACGGATGGCCGCAGCGACGTCGACCCCGGCCACGGTGACCGTGAGGACCTCGGGGTCCGAGCCGAGCTCCAGCGGCAGCGCCTCTGCGGCACGGGCGACGGCGTGCTCGTCGTCGAGATCGATGCCCTGGTCGAGGCACCACCACGTCACGACCCGGTACATCGCCCCAGTGTCCAGGTAGCCGATCCCGAGCGCCTGCGCCACCGCCCGCGAGACGCTCGACTTGCCGGAACCCGACGGTCCGTCGATGGCGACCACCAGGTCGTGGACCGGAGGCGAGGTCGAGGGCATGGCTCGGAATCCTAGGTCACGGCGCCGGTCAGTCGTGCACTCGCCAACCGCGCTCGTCGAGGGCCTGGCGCAGGTGTTCGGCCGCCCCGGGCAGTACCGACACCTCGGCAAGACCGAAGGGCTGGCCCAAGCCGTGCTCCAGATGCAGGTCCTCGAGGTTGACGCCCGCCTCCCCCATGTCGGTGAACAGCTTGCCCAGTGCGCCCGGTCGGTCGGGGACCACCACGACCACGGCGGCATACGCCGTCGGCGCGGTGCCGTGCTTGCCGGGGATCCGCGCGTGCCCCAGGTTGCCGTTCCCGATGGCTCGGTGCAGCACCTCGAGAGCACCGGGTGAGTCGGCTCGGTCGATCGACTCCAGTGCCGTGAGCACCTCACCGAGGTCCGACTGCACCTCACGCAGCACGTCGCGGACGGCACCGGCGTTCCCGGCGAGGATCTGGGTCCACAGCCGGGGGTCGCTGGCCGCGATCCGGGTCAGGTCCCGCAGACCCTGCCCGGCCAGCGCCACAGCGGGGTCGCTCACGTCCCGCAGGCGGCTGGCCACCAGGCTCGCGGCGAGTTGCGGCATGTGCGAGACCACCGCCACCGCCGCGTCGTGCTCGGACGCGCTCATGACGCTCACCGCGGACCCTGCGGCCTGGGCGATCTCCCGGACCGCCTCGACCGCTGCCGGTCTGCTCGCGGACGTCGGGACGACCACCCAGGCCCGACCGGAGAAGAGATCCCCGCGCGCGGCCATGGCGCCGCTGCGCTCCCGCCCCGCCATCGGGTGCGAGCCGACGTACCGGGTCAGGTCGCCGCCCCCGCCGCGGACCGCGTCCTCGACCGCCCCCTTGACCGAGGCGACGTCGGTGACGAAGGCGTCCGGCCACCGGGTGAGCTCGGCGATGATGACGGCCGCGGTGACATCCGGTGGCGCGCCGACGACCACCAGGTCCGGCGGGTCAGCGGTCTCGGCAGCGAGCTCACCCGCTCCGAGGTCGCGGGCGAGCCGCTCGGCGGTCGGAGACGGGTCCGACAGCGACACGCGGAACCCCTTACGGCAGAGCGCGATCCCCAGGCTGGCTCCGATGAGACCGGTCCCGACGATCCGAACGTGAAGGGTCATGCGTCCAAGGCTAGCGAGCCGAAGTCCGGATACCGGACCTGCGTCTCACAGACCGGCCGCGGTGTAGAGCTTGCCGACCTCGTCGGCACTGAGCTTGCGCATCCGGCCGGACTTGAGGTCGTTGAGCCGGATCGGGCCGACCTGCGTGCGCACCAGCGTGATCACCGGGTGGCCCACCTCGTCCAGCATCCGTCGCACGACGTGCTTGCGGCCCTCGTGCAGGACCACCTCGACCAGCGCCCGACCCGGTTGCGAGTCGACCACCTTGAACGAGTCGACCGCGACCGGACCGTCCTCCAGCTCGATCCCGTCACGCAGCCTGCGACCGAGGTCCCGTGGCACCGGCCCGGGGATCTGGGCGAGGTACGTCTTGAGCACTCCGTATGCCGGGTGCTGCAGCCGGTGGGCCAGGTCGCCGTCGTTAGTCAGCAGCAGCAGACCCTCGGTATCCGCGTCCAGGCGTCCGACGTGGAACAGCCGCTGAGGGCGGTTGCCCACGTAGTCGGCCAGGGACACCCGACCCAGGTCGTCGCTCATCGTCGAGACCACCCCGGTGGGCTTGTTGAACGCGAGGTAGACCCGGGACTCGTCGAGCTGGACCCGGACCCCGTCGACGTGGACGGTCTGGCGATCTGCGTCGATCCGCACCCCGAGCTCGGTAACGACCTGTCCGTCGACCTCGACCCGTCCGGCGGTGATGAGGTTCTCGCACACGCGGCGCGAGCCGACCCCCGCCGCCGCGAGCAGCTTCTGCAGCCGCACACCGTCGGGATCGTGCACGTCCACAGCGGGCACCTC
Organism: uncultured Actinomycetota bacterium; assembly: GCA_963845815.1. GTDB lineage: Bacteria > Actinomycetota > Actinomycetes > Actinomycetales > Dermatophilaceae > Lapillicoccus. The sequence goes on along the minus strand of CAWJTD010000001.1, from coordinate 2,349,326 downwards.
GCGGCGCGACGGCAGCTTGGTGGGCTGGCTGGCCTTCGTCGAGCCAGCGAAGCGGGCGCTCTTGCCACCCTTGGAGTCCTTCGAGGGCTTGGCCTCCCTGGCGCCCTTGGCCCCTCCGGTTGGCCGGCCCCCGCGCGGCGGACCCGATGACCGGCCACCGCGGCCGGGCTGCCCACTCATGACCGACCCTGTTCGGCCAGCTCGTCGAGCAGGTCCACCTCGGGCAGGAACGGAGCCAGCGCCGGCAGCTCGTCGAGCGATCCCATCCCCATCCGCTGGAGGAAGTACGCCGTGGTGCCGTAGAGGATGGCCCCGCTCTCTCCCGGGTCGTCGAGCTCCTGGATGAGGTTGCGGTTGACCAGGGTCCGCACGACCCCGTCGACGTTCACACCGCGAACTGCACTGATCCGGCTCCTGGAGACCGGCTGCCGGTAGGCGATCACCGCCAACGTCTCGAGCGCGGCCTGGGTGAGCTTGGCCTGCTGACCGTCGAGGAGGAACTTCTCCACCACCGGGGCGTAGTCGGAACGACTGTAGATCCGCCAGCCGCCGCCGAGACTGCGCAGGGTGAACCCCCGCTGGGCCCGGGTGTAGTCGTCCTCCAGGGCCCGCAGCTGTTCGAGGACGTCCTCGACCGGAAGCTCGAGAGCCGAGGCGAGCGTGACCTCACTGACCGGTTCGTCGACGACCATCAGCACCGCCTCGATCGCCGATCGGGCTCCGCCCGGAAACTCGTTGATGTCGAACGCGACCTGTTCGTCGGTCGGCCCGTCGGGGTCGGCGACGTCGTGGTGGTCCCTCCCGATCTGGGGGACGGTGCGTGCCCGCTCGTCCGTGGTGTCGTGCTCAGTCATCGATCTCTCCCGGCGGTTCCTGGTCTGGTGACGCTTCACGGTCATCGCGGTCATCGGCCTCGGCGGCGGACTCGGAGTCCACGTCGTCGAACTCATCGCTCACCACGAGCTCCCCGTCGTCGGCCCCGGTCCAGCGGACGGTCAGCTCACCCAGGGCCTGTGCCTGCTCGAAGGCGATGACCGACTCCTTGAACAGCTCGAGCAGGGCCAGGAAACGGGCCACGATGACCGGTGTGGACTGCGCGTCCGAGACCAGGGTGCGGAAGGAGCAGCTGCGCTCGCGGCGCAGCCGCTCGACGAGGACGCCGGCCTGTTCCCGGACGCTGATCTGCGGCGCATGCAGGTGCTCGAGCCCGACGCTCGGTGGCACCCGGGGGGCCATGGCCCGTGCGGCCACCATGGCCAGCTGTTCGGGAGTGATGCCCATGATCAGCTCGGGAAGCAGCTTCGCCAGCTGCGGTTCCAGACCCGCCTGACGCGCGGCCATCCGGCCCACGGTGCCCATGCGTTGCGCAAAGGTCTTGGCGATGTCCTTGAAGGCGCGGTACTGCAGCAGTCGGGCGAAGAGCAGGTCTCGGGCCTCGATGAGGGCAAGATCCTCCTCGTCCTGCGAGGCGCTCTGCGGCAGCAACCGCGAGGACTTCAGGTCGAGCAGGGTCGCGGCGATCAGCAGGAACTCGGAGGCCTGACCGAGGTCCCACTCCGTGTCCGCCGCCTGGGCGGCCTTGATGTGGGTGATGAACTCGTCGGTGACGCTCGCCAAGGCGATCTCGGTGATGTCCAGCTTGTGCTTGGAGATCAGCCCCAGGAGCAGGTCGAACGGGCCCTCGAAGTTGCTCAGGTGGACCTTGAAAGGCACCGAGGCGCCACGCCGGGTGAACACTCCGCCCGGTGCGACCTGCTCGTCCGGGACCGGTGCCGTGGCTGCGGGCAGGCGCGGTTCGGGCTGATCGTCGTCCGGTCCAGTCTCCCCCGAGGCGCCGACGACGAGGTCGGCGGGCGAGGCGTCGATCATCGAATCAGGCCGCCCCACCACGGGCGATGAGCTCACGAGCGAGCTGACGGTATGCCGTGGCCGCGCCGTGCGTGGACGCGTACGTGGTGATCGGCTCGGCAGCGAGGGTCGCGTCCGGGAACTTCACGGTCCTGCTGATGACGGTGTGGAAGACCTGGTCGCCGAAGTGGTCCACCACGGACCGGACCACCTCACGGCTGTGCAGGGTGCGGCTGTCGTACATCGTCGCGAGGATGCCGTCCACCTGGAGTCTGGGGTTGAGCCGGTCGGTGATCTTGTCGATGGTCTCCACCAGCAGGGCCACGCCGCGCATCGCGAAGAACTCGCACTCGAGCGGGATCAGCACCCCGTGCGCGGCGGTCAGCGCGTTGACGGTCAGCAGTCCCAGGGACGGCTGGCAGTCGATGAGGATGACGTCGTAGTCGTCCATGACCGGTCGCAGCACCCGCATGAGGATCTGCTCGCGGGCCACCTCGCCGACGAGCTGCACCTCCGCCGCCGAGAGGTCGATGTTGGCGGGGACGACGTCGAGGTCCGGGGTCGAGGTCGACTGGATGACGTCCCGGATGTCGTGGTCGCGCTCGACCAGCAGGTTGTAGATCGTGACGTCGAGCTCGTTGACCCGGATCCCCAGGCCGACCGACAGGGCTCCCTGGGGGTCGAAGTCCACCACCAGCACGCGTCGGCCGAGCTCGGCCAGCGCTGCGCCGAGGTTGATCGTCGTCGTGGTCTTGCCGACGCCACCCTTCTGGTTGCACATGGCGATGATCCGGGCCGGGCCGTGTCCCTGCAGCGGCTGGGGCTCGGGGAAGTCCGGCATCGGCCGGCCGGTGGCGCCGAGCGCGCCGACCCCGGCTCGTTCGGTGCCCGGGAGCGGCTCATCGCGTCCCCGACCGTCGCCGACCGGCCGCTCGGACTCGTGGGCGGTCGGTGGGGAGGACTCGAGCCGATGCTCGTGGGTCGCGAGATCCGTGGGTGGAGCGAGGGGCCGTTGGTCCTCGGTCCCCTGGTCCGTTGCCGTCTCGCTGGGCGGGTTCACCTCTGCGGTCACAGGTGGTCACTTCCCGGGTGCGTCGAACTGGTCGGTCAGCCTCTCGCTGATCCCCGCGACCCTATCAGCGCAGCGGCTCGATGCGAGCCAGACACGAGGGGGACCGGTGACCCGGCTCAGGCCCCCGTTCGGCGGCTCGCCGGGCCATCGTCAGCGCGCCCGCGGATGCGCGCCGGCATACACCTCGCGCAGCCGCTGGACGCTCACCATCGTGTAGATCTGGGTCGTGGTCACCGAGGCGTGCCCGAGCAGCTCCTGGACCACGCGGACGTCGGCTCCCCCGTCGAGCAGATGGGTCGCGAACGAGTGGCGCAGTGTGTGCGGGGAGATGTGGCCGGTCATCCCGGCCCGCCGGGCACTGGTCTGGAGTGCGGCCCAGGCGCTCTGTCGGGACAGGCGTGCCCCACGCTGGTTGAGGAAGACCGCTGGACCGGCACGGCCGCCCGTCGCCAGCGCAGGGCGGGCCCGGACGAGGTAGGCGCCGACCGCCTCGCGGGCGTAGCGCCCGATCGGGACGAGGCGTTCCTTGTCGCCCTTGCCGCGCAGCCGTACCGAACCCTGGTCCTCGGCGCCGATGTCCAGGTCGTCCACGTCCAGCCCGACGGCCTCGGAGATCCGCGCCCCGGTGCCATAGAGGACCTCGAACAGCGCCCGGTCCCGCAACGACAGCGCGGTGTCCCCCACCGACGCGGCCTCGAGAAGGCGCTCGACGTCCTCGACCGGGATGGCCTTGGGCAGCCGGCTGGGTGGGCGCGGTGGCGGCACCGCACTGGCCGGGTCGCTCACCGCCTCGCCCTCGAGCGCCAGGAACCGGTGGAACCCCCGCACCGCCACGATCGTCCTCGCCGCCGAGGAGGCCGACAACGGCTGCCGCGTTCCGGATCCTTCGCGCAGTGAGGCGAGGAACTCGCTGACATCGGTCTCGGTCACCTGGTCGGCGGCGACGACCTGCCGCTGGGCGAGGAACGTCGTGTAGCGCTCCAGGTCGCGCCGGTAGGACGCCAGGGTGTTGCGGGCGGCCCCGCGCTCGACCTCCAGGTGGTTGAGCCAGCTGCGCACCGCGTCCTGCACCGGCGTGCGTCGCGCCGTGCCCTGCGGCGAGCCGCCCGGGAGGTCAGCCGCGCCTGGTTCCGTCAGCGGAGCACCTCGTCCAGGGGCAGCTGCTCGAGCTGGTGGGCCTCCGCGACCGGGCCGTAGGTGACCGCGCCGGCGTGGGTGTTCAGGCCCAGCGCCAGGGCCGGGTCCCGGCGCAGCGCGTCCCGCCATCCCCGGTTCGCCAGCTCGACGGCGTACGGCAGGGTGACGTTCGTCAGCGCGTAGGTGCTGGTGTGCGGGACGGCCCCGGGCATGTTGGCAACGCAGTAGAAGACCGAGTTGTGCACCGGGTACGTCGGGTCGGCATGGGTCGTCGGACGCGAGTCCTCGAAGCATCCGCCCTGGTCGATGGAGATGTCGACGAGCACCGAGCCGGGCTTCATCCGGGACACCTGTTCGTTGCTGACCAACGTCGGGGCCTTTGCTCCCGGCACGAGCACGGCCCCGATGACCAGGTCGGCGTCGATGACGGCCCGCTCCACCTCGTACGCGTTCGACGCCACGGTCTGGCAGTGCCCCTGGTAGATCGCGTCGGCATGCCGCAGCTTGCGGACATCGCGGTCGAGCAGGAGCACCTCGGCCTGCATGCCCAGGGCGATCGCTGCGGCATTCATCCCCGAGACTCCGGCCCCGATCACGACGACCTTGGCTGCGTACACGCCCGAGACACCGCCCATCAGGACGCCGCGTCCGCCCTGGGCCCGCATCAGGGTGTGGGCTCCGACCTGGGGGGCCAGGCGCCCGGCCACCTCCGACATCGGCGCCAACAGCGGCAGCGACCGGTCGGGGAGCTCGACGGTCTCGTAGGCGATCGCCGTGACCTTGCGGGCGCAGAGCTCCTCGGTGAGCGGCTCGTCGGCGGCCAGGTGCAGGTAGGTGAACAGGGTCTGGCCCTCGCGCATCCGGTGGTACTCCTGCGCCACGGGCTCCTTGACCTTGAGGACGAGCTCCCCCTCGCCCCAGACGTCGTCTGCACTGTCGAGGATCTTCGCTCCGGCGGCGACGTAGGCCGCGTTCTCGATCGACGACCCGAGACCGGCGTCCTTCTCCACGAACACGTCGTGCCCGTGCTGGACGAGCTCGTTGACGCCAGACGGCGTGATCGCCACCCGGAACTCATTGTTCTTGACCTCGCGGGGAATGGCGACCTTCACGGGATGCACGTCCTTCGTCGGCCGGCGCACCGGCCACACTGCCGGGGCTGCCAGTTCGCTCTTGTGGAGCGAGTCGAGTGTAGACCGGCCCCGGTTGCCGTTTGCTGGGGTTGGGATCTGCCCGGACGTAGGTTGACCCCAAGGCCCCGCACCCGGGGTGACGACTGGAGGCCCTCATGAAGCTCTACGCCGACCTGCCAGCCCGCCGGACGGCGCAGCTGCTGGCCGACATCTTCGCGCTGTGCTGGATCGGGATCTGGGCCTGGGTCGGGCGGGCCGTCCACGACGCGGTGGGCTCGCTTCGCCAACCCACCGACGAGCTCGCCCGCGCGGGCGGCTCGTTCAGGGACAGCATGACCGGCGCGGGAGAGCAGCTCAGCCGGCTTCCGCTGGTCGGGGACCGGCTCCGTCAGCCGTTCGACTCGGCCGCGGACACCGGTGTCCAGATCAGCCAGGTCGGCCGCGACCTGGGGACGGCCGTGGACCGGATGGCCCTGGTGCTCGCCCTGGTCACGGCGCTGACCCCGATCGTCCTGGTCACCGGAATCTGGCTGGCGAGCCGGATCCGCTTCGTGCGCCGGGCGACCGCCGCTCAGCGCTTCCTCGACGCCGACGCCGACCTCGACCTGTTTGCGTTGCGGGCCATCGCCCGCCAGCCCATGCACCGACTCGCCCGGATCAGCGCCGACCCCGCCGGGGCCTGGCGCCGGCGCGAGGTGGCCACGGTCCGGAGTCTCGCCCTGCTCGAGCTGCGCTCCAGTGGACTGCGGCCTCCGGGTGAGCTGCGCGAGTGAGCGGCCCAGCAGCTCCAGCCAGCGGTCAGTCCGTGCGTTCGACGATCGGGCGCAGGTCCGCGGTCGGGCACTGCCACTCTGCCGCGTCCGCCGGGACCTGCTCCCCGCTGCGGATGTCCTTGACCTGGTCGGCGTCCCCGCCCGCTCCGGGGAACCATACGTAGGGGATGCCGCGCCGCTCGGCATACTTGATCTGCTTGCCGAACTTCGCCGCACCGGGCGCCACCTCGCAGGCAATCCCCCGGGCCCGCAGCGCTGTTGCGGCCGCAACGGACTCGGACCGCGACGCGTCGTCGCGCAGCGCCACCAGGACGGCCGCCGGGCTGGTCCGGGAGGACTGGACCAGTCCCTGCCCAAGCAGCAGCCCGAGGATCCGTGAGACGCCGATCGAGATGCCCACCCCGGGATAGCTGGTCCGTCCGTCGGAGGCGAGCGAGTCGTAGCGCCCGCCAGAGCAGAAGGACCCCCACGACTCGTGGCCGACGAGCTGCGTCTCGTAGACCGTCCCGGTGTAGTAGTCCAGTCCTCGGGCCACCCGCAGGTCGGCGACCACGCGGCCCGGCGCGTGCTCCATACCGGTGGCGATGACGGCAGCGAGGGCGTCGAGGCCCTCGTCCAGGGTCGGGTGGCTGACCCCGAGGCCGCGGACCTGCTCGACGAAGGACAGGTCGCTGGTGCGGATCCCGGCCAGGGCGAGGCACTGTTCCGCCTGCGCGTCGGTCGCCCCCGCCTCGACCAGCAGGGCGGCGACCTTCTCGGCCCCGATCTTGTCCAGCTTGTCGACGATCCGCAGGGTGCCGACGACGTCGGTCAGCCCGATGCCGAGGTAGAAGCCCTCGGGGATCTTCCGGTTGTTGACCTGGATGACGAAGTCGCCCACCGGGAACCGGGTGAACACGTCCGCCACCACGAGCGGCATCTCGGCCTCGAAGTGCGCGGACAGCTCACCGACGTCCACCACGTCGATGTCGGCCTGGGTGAACTCTCGGTAGCGGCCCTCCTGCGGCCGCTCACCGCGCCAGGCCTTCTGGATCTGGTAGCGGCGGAACGGGAAGCTGAGCTTGCCCGCGTTCTCCAGCACGTACCGGGCCAGCGGGACGGTCAGGTCGAAGTGCAGGCCCCAGCGCGAGCCCTCGTCGCCGCCAGCGAGGCGGGAGACGGCGTAGATCTCCTTGTCGGCGTCCTCGCCCTGCGCGCTCAGGCGTTCGATCGGCTCGATGGATCGGGTCTCGATCGAGGAGAACCCGTGCAGCTCGAAGGTCTCCCGGATCACGTCGAGGAACCGCTGCTCGACGATCCGGTCCCCGGGCAGGTACTCCGGGAAGCCGCTGATCGGCATGACCTTGGTGGACTTGGGACCGCTGCTCACGAGGTCAATCCTTGCAGGTAGGGGTTCTGTGCCCGTTCCCGGGCGATCGTGGTGCCGGGTCCGTGCCCGGGCAGCACGACCATGTCGTCGGGCAGCGGCAGGACCACGTCTCGCAGGGTGCGCTCCATGACGGCCGCGTCGCCGCCGGGCAGGTCAGAGCGGCCGATCGAGCCGGCGAAGAGTACGTCGCCGCTGACACAGGTCGAGGTGGCACCCGTGGCGTCCCGCAGCTGGTCGGGGACCTCGGCAAGCGTGAACATCACCGATCCCTCGGTGTGGCCCGGGGCGTGCAGGACGGTCAGGCCCAGTCCCGCCAGCTCGAGGACATCGCGGTCGGCAAGGGTCACGACGCGTTCCGGCTCGCGCCAACGGGACTGCTGACCGAACTGCTGCTCGAGCATGCCCACCAGGCCCGGGTCCAGGCTGGAGAGGGGGTCGACCAGGCGATACCGGTCGTCCCCGTGGATGTATGCCGCCGTGTCGCCGCCGCACACCGGCGTCACCGAGTAGACATGATCGACGTGGCCGTGGGTCAGCAGCACCGCCGCCGGCCGCAGCCGGTGCTCGGCCAGCACGTCGGCGAGCTGGCCCTCGACGCCGATCCCGGGGTCGATCACCAGGCAGTCCTGCCCGGGGCCGGTGGCCAGCACGTAGCAGTTGGTTGCGAACGCGGCGGCGGGAAAGGCGATCGTCAGCACAGGGTGAGGCTATCCGCAGTGGTGAACCGTCATGGACTCGTGACCCCGCTGCGGTGGCGGACATCGGGGCCTTGCCTAGACTGACCCTTCGTCCCGGCCGGTTCGGGTCATCGACGACGTGATCGACAAGGAGTGCGCGCTTGACCAAGGCTCAGGATCGCGCCCGGGAGCGTCGTCGCCACGAGAAGCTCGAGCAGAAGCTCGCGCAGAGGGAGGCTCAGTCCGTGCGTGACAAGCAGGCCATGCTCGCCGTCGCCGGGGTTCTGGTGGTCGTCTTCGGGTTCGTCTGGTTGGCCAATGTGCTGACCAACCGCACCGAGGTGACCCCGGAGCCCGCCAGCACCAGCCAGGCCGCCCCGAGCGCCACGGCGAGCGCCACCCCCACTGTCACGCCCTCCGTCCTGGCCGGCTGCACGCCGGTGCCGCCCGCCCAGAGCGCCGTCAAGGCGCCGACGAGCCAGCCGGATCTCGAGGCGGCCAAGGGCAAGCAGTTCGTCGCCACCATCACGACGAACTGTGGTGCGATCACGGTCGACCTGGACGGCGCCAAGGCCCCCGCGGCCGTGTCCTCGTTCATTCTGCTGGCCAAGCAGGGCTACTGGGCCCCCAGCCCGTGCCACCGGCTGACCGGTCAGGCGCAGGGCATCTTCGTCCTGCAGTGTGGTGACCCCACCGGCACCGGCAGCGGCCCCGGTCCTGGCTACCACTACGGCGTGGAGAACGTGCCCGCCAACGACGAGTACCCCACCGGCACGCTCGCCATGGCGCGCAAGGGCGGCGACCCGAACAGCAACTCGGACCAGTTCTTCATCGTCTACAAGGACACGAAGCTGCCGAAGTCGGGCGATGGGAACGGCTACACGATCTTCGGCAAGGTCACCGCCGGAATGGATATCGTCGACAAGATCGCCGCCGCCGGAATCAACCCGACCAACCAGACCTCGCCGCTCGCCCCGATCAGCATCCTCAGTGTGGATGTCCAACCGAAGGCCTGACCACCGTGACTGACGCCGACCTCTCCCGAGAGGAAGACACCACCGCCGCAGACGCCCCGTCCGAGGCGCCTTCCGGGCACGCCCCCGATTCCGCCCCCGAGGCGGAGTCGGTCACCGAGGACGTGGAACCGACGGCCCCGGCTCCGGAGGTCGTTGCGGTCGACGAGCCGACGCCAGCGGACGAGCCGACGCCAGCGGACGAGTCGACGCCAGCACCCGAGCCGGCTGGGGCAGGCGAACCTTCGCCAGGAGACGAGCCGACGCCAACGGAGCAGCCGACGGCAACGGGCGAGGCTGTCCCGTCCGCCGCGGCACGGCCGGCATCGCCGGTTCCGACCCCGGCCGTCATGCCGGCCCACCCGGCGACTTCGCCCGCGATCCCGTCCCCGGCGCTGCTCGCCCGAAGCCACGGCGCACCCGACCGCTCAGCCTTCGGCCGGGTGGGTGACGACGGGGTGGTCTACGTCAAGACCGCCGAGGGTGAGCGCGAGGTCGGCGCCTACCCCGGCGCGACGGCGGCAGAGGCGCTGGCCTACTTCGGTCGCAAGTACGACGAGATCCTCGCTGCCGCAGAGCTGTTGCACCAGCGGGTCACCCAGACGGACATCTCCGCGAAGGACGCCGAGGAGAGCCTGGCGAGCCTGCGCGAGCTGGCGAACGAGCCCAAGGCGGTCGGTGACCTGGCCGCCCTTGAAGCACGGGTGACGCAGATCGGTGCGGCAGTTGAGAGCCGCAAGGCCCAGGAGTCCCAGCAGCGGGCGGCGGCCAGGGATGAGGGTCGCGCCGTGCGCGAGCGGCTGGTCGCCGAGGCCGAGAAGATCGCTGCTCAGCCGGAGGAGAAGATCCAGTGGAAGAACAGCGGCGCCCGGATGCGGGAGCTGCTCGATGAGTGGAAGGCGCACCAGCGGTCGGGTCCGCGACTGGACCGCACCTCCGAGTCGGCGCTCTGGCAGCGCTTCAGTGCTGCTCGGAACAGCTTCGACCGGGCCCGCCGGGTGCACTTCGCCCAGCTCGACGGTCAGCAGGCCGAGGCGAAGGTCGCCAAGGAACGGCTCGCTGCCGAGGCGGAGCGCCTGTCGACGAGCAAGGACTGGGCCACCACGGCTGGGGCGTTCAAGAAGCTGATGGATGAGTGGCGGCGGGCCGGCCGGGCCAGCCGAGCGGACGACGACGCACTGTGGGAGCGGTTCCGCACCGCTCAGGACACCTTCTTCAACGCCAAGGACGAGGTGGTCGCCGCCGAGGAGAAGTCCTTCCAGGGCAACCTCGAGGTCAAGCTCGCCCTCCTGAAGGAAGCTGAGGCGGTCCTGCCGGTGACCGACCTCGAGCAGGCCAAGAGCGCGCTGCGCAGCATCCAGGATCGCTGGGACAAGGCCGGCAAGGTGCCGCGGGCCGACATCGACCGGACCGAGAAGGCCATCCGTCGCGTCGAGCAGACGGTCCGGGACGCCGAGGAGAAGCGCTGGTCCTCGAGCAACCCGGAGGCCGCCGCGCGGGCCCAGAGCCTGGTGGACCAGCTCGAGACGGCGGTTGCGGGCCTGCGCAAGGACCTCGAGAAGGCCCAAGCCTCTGGCAACGAGACGAAGATCGAGCAGGCCAAGACCGCGCTCGAGGCCCGCGAGCAGTGGCTCAGCCAGGCCCGCGCCGGCGTCGAGGAGTTCGGCAGCTGAGTCGACCGAGCCGGGTCTGACCGCCTGATCGGCAGGCCAGTCGGGAGTTGGGCCGACACGCCGCACCTCCGGTTGCACTCGTCGTGAATCACCGTTAGAAACGACGCGTTGATAATTCACGAGTAAGGGGACAATCAAGTGAGGAAATGTCAATCAGGCAAGCGGCTCGGCCGGGTCGCCGTCGGGGCAGTCGGGACGGCCCTGGGTGTCATCGGGATGCTCGGGCTCACCGCTGGCCCGGCCGCCGCGGTCAATGGTCCGGTGGACTCCTGGTGGTACTCCGGGAACGGCGGGGGCTCGCACGCCAGCGCCGACATCCGGTGGTCCAACAGCCACCGGGTCAACTTCGACAACATCCGGGTCAATGACTTCTGCCCCGGAGACGACAAGCGAGCTCAGCTGAAGTTCAAGGTCCGGTACATCGGGGACTCCTTCTGGACCACGGTCGGTAACACCCGTGAGGATGTCGGGGGCTGCAAGTCCACGCCCTACACCGAGTCGACCACCTACTGGGACAGCGGTCGGGCCATCAACGACGCCACGGTCGTGGCCTGTATCGAGGACCGCGGCTGCGCTGACCCCAACGACAGCTACCGCGACAACCCGTACACCGGCGCCAGCTGATCCGAGCGGATCCACTCCACACGGTGCGAGTGGTGGAGGGCGGTCCCACCCGGTGGGGCCGCCCTCTCGCGTGGTCAGCCTGGAAGCGGACCGGTCAGCGTCCGTCCTCGAGGGTCGGCTTGCCCCCGGTGATCCGGTAGACGTCGAAGACCCCGTCGATCTTGCGCACCGCGCGGATCACGTGGTCGAGATGGCCCGGATCGCCCATCTCGAAGGTGAACCGGGAGATGGCGACCCGGTCCCGCGAGGTCTGGACCGACGCGGAGAGGATGTTGACGTGATGATCGGACAGGATCCGCGTCACGTCGCTGAGCAGGCGGTTGCGGTCGAGCGCCTCCACCGCCAGCTGGACAAGGAAGACACTGGACGCTGAGGGCGCCCACTCGACCTCGATCAGCCGGTCGCTCTGGGCCATCAACGACTCGGCGTTCGTGCAGTCCTTGCGGTGCACCGAGACCCCGCTCCCCCGGGTGACGAACCCGAGGATCGCGTCGCCGGGCACCGGCGTGCAGCACTTGGCCAGCTTCACCCAGACGTCCGCCGTGCCGACCACGACCACGCCGGGATCGCCGCTGCTGCGGCGGCTGCGGGTCTTGGTCGGGACGGTGGCCTCGGCCAGGTCCTCGCTGGCTCCCTCCTCGCCACCGAAGGACGCGACCAGGCGGCCCACCACGTGGGTGGCCGAGATGTGCCCCTCGCCGACCGCGGCATACAACCCGTCGATGTCCGGGTAGCGCAGCTCACCGGCGATCCCGGACAGCGTCTCGACAGTCATCAGCCGCTGCAGCGGCAGGCCCTGCTTGCGCATCGCCTTGGCGATGGCGTCCTTGCCGCTGTCGATCGCCTCCTCGCGACGCTCCTTGGAGAACCACTGCCGAATCTTGTTCCGGGCCCTGGCGCTCTTGACGAAGGTGAGCCAGTCCCGGGACGGCCCGGCGCCGTCGGCCTTGGAGGTCAGGACCTCGACGACGTCACCGTTCTCGAGCACCGACTCGAGCGGGACGAGCCGGCCGTTGACGCGCCCGCCGATCGTGTGGTGACCGACCTCGGTGTGCACGGCATACGCGAAGTCCACCGGGGTCGCCCCGGACGGCAAGGCGATGACGGCGCCCTTCGGGGTGAAGACGAAGACCTCACCCCCGCCCATCTCGAAGCGCAGCGAGTCGAGGAACTCCCCCGGGTCCTCGGTCTCGCGCTGCCAGTCGAGGAGCTGGCGCAGCCAGGCCATGTCGTTGACCGGACCGGACTCGCCGCCCCCGACCGACGGGGTACCCGGGCGGGCATCCTCCTTGTACTTCCAATGGGCCGCCACGCCGTACTCCGCCCGGCGGTGCATGGTGTGCGTGCGGATCTGGATCTCGACCGGGTTGCCCTCCGGCCCGATCACCGTCGTGTGCAAGGACTGGTACATGTTGAACTTCGGCATCGCGATGTAGTCCTTGAAGCGCCCCGGGACCGGGTTCCACCGGGCGTGCAGCGACCCGAGCGCCGCGTAGCAGTCACGGACCGTCTCGACCAGGACCCGGACCGCCACCAGGTCGTAGATCTCCTCGAAGTCACGACCGCGCACGATCATCTTCTGGTACACGGAGTAGTAGTGCTTCGGCCGCCCGGTCACGGTGGCCTTGATCTTGGCCCCGCGCAGGTCCTCCGTCACCTGGCTGCGGACCACCGCCAGGTACTCCTCGCGCGCCGGCGCACGGTCCGCGACGAGCCGGACGATCTCGTCGTACACCTTGGGGTACAGGGTCGCGAAGGACAGGTCCTCGAGCTCCCACTTGATGGTGTTCATCCCGAGCCGGTGGGCCAGCGGCGCGTAGATCTCCAGGGTCTCGTGGGCCTTGCGCTGGGCCGACTCCCTCGAGACGTAGCGCCAGGTCCGGGCGTTGTGCAGCCGGTCGGCGAGCTTGATGACCAGGACCCGGATGTCCCGGGCCATCGCCACCACCATCTTGCGGACCGTCTCAGCCTGGGCGGCCTCCCCGTAGACGACCTTGTCCAGCTTGGTGACTCCGTCGACCAGCCCAGCGATCTCGTCGCCGAAGTCGCGGCGCAGCTCGTCCAACCCGTATGCCGTGTCCTCGACCGTGTCGTGCAGCAGCGCGGCCGCCAGGGTCGCCGGGGTCATGCCCAGCTCGGCCAGGATCGTCGCCACCGCCAGCGGGTGGGTGATGTACGCGTCCCCGCTCTTGCGCATCTGCCCGCGGTGCGCCTGCTCCGCCACGTGGTAGGCCCGGTCGATGACGCTCAGGTCGGCCTTGGGGTGCGTGGTGCGGACCGTCTGCAGGAGCGGCTCGAGGACCGGGTTGCCGCCGCTTCGTGGTCCGCCAAAACGAGCCAGGCGCGCCCGCATGCGCGACGGCGTCGTCGGGGACGACGTCGCGTCTTCGCGGACTTCCTCACTCATGCAGCGAGTCTAGTCAACCCGGAATCGTGCTCCGGCCTGCCGTGCTGCGTCAGAGGGTGACCAGGGCGTTGACCTGCCGGCCCGGGAGCTTGTCCCGCCCGTGCAGGAAGGCGAGCTCGAGGACCATCTCCACGGCCACGACGGTGGCGCCGGCACGCTCGACCAGGTCGCAGGTCGCAGCCGCGGTGCCGCCGGTTGCCAGGACGTCATCGATGACGAGGGCGCGCATCCCCGTCACGAAGGCGTCCTGGTGGACCTCGAGGACCGCGGACCCGTACTCGAGGACGTACTCGGCCCGATGCGTTGCGGCAGGAAGCTTCCCCGCCTTGCGCACCGGGACGAAGCCGACGCCCAGCCGGTAGGCCACCGCGGCGCCGAGAATGAAGCCACGCGCCTCGATCCCGACGATGACGTCGACCTGCCCGGCATACCTGCGGGCGACGTCATCGACGACTGCTGCGAATGCCTCACCGTCGGCAAGCAGCGGGCTGAAGTCCTTGAACAGCACGCCCGGCTCGGGGAAGTCGGGGATGTCACGCAGCCGCGACAGGACCAGCTCCCGCAGCACCTCCCGCTGGGCGGGCTCCGAGCTCACCGTTTGGACTTCGGCGGTCGTTTGGGCTGGTTGCGCGGGCCGTTCTGCGCCCACTTGTGCACCTCGCGGCCCGAACCGTCTCCCCCGGTGGGGGACGGCGAGGAGCGGACCGGCACGGCCTGCGAATCGGCATCCTCCCGCAAAGCCTCGCCTCCCACCGGCACTGCGGCGCGGGACTTCTCCTGGCTCCGGGTGGCGGCCTTGTCCAGCTCCTTGACGGCCGGCTCGTTGCGACGCAGGTCGACCAGCATCGGCGTGGCGATGAAGATCGAGGAGTACGCACCGACACCGATGCCGACGAACAGGGCCAGGCTCAGGTCGAGCAGGGTCCCCGGACCGAGCCAGGTGAACCCGACGACGAGGATCGCGGCGATCGGCAGCAGCGCGACCACCGTGGTGTTGATCGAGCGCACCAGGGTCTGGTTGACCGCGAGGTTGGCCGCCTGTCGGTAGGTCATCCGGCGGTTGCCCATCGCCGCCTCGGTGTTCTCACGGACCTTGTCGAAGACGACGACGGTGTCGTAGAGCGAGTAGCCCAGGATGGTGAGGAAGCCGATCATCGACGAGGGGGTGATCTCGAACCCGAACAGGGCATAGATCCCCACCGTGATCACGAGATCGTGCAACAGGGCCACCAACCCGGCGACGGCCATCGTCCAGGTTCTGAAGTAGATCGCCATGACCAGCGCCACGAGGACGAGGAACACGACGAGCGCCTGGATCGCCTTGTTGCTCACCGACTGCCCCCAGGACGGACCGATCAACGAGGCACTGACCTGGGAGGCAGGAACCCCGAAGGTCTCGGCCAGGGCGGTCTTCGCCGCTTCGTTGCGTTCGTTCGCCGCCTCGGTCTGCACCCGCACCGAGTCGCCGCCGACGACGGTGGACAGGACATTGCCCTGGATCCCGGCTGAGGAGGCCGCGCTGCGCGCCTTGCTCTCGTAGGACTGGGTGTTCGTGACGCCGTTGACCCGGAACTCCGACCCGCCCCGGAACTCGATGCCGAAGTTCAGCCCGCGGGCGAAGATGCCCACGAGCGCCAGCACGATGAGGACCGCGGACACGGCATACCAGGTCTTCTGGCGGCCGATGAAGTCGATGGATCGCTTGCCGGTGTAGAGGTCGTTTCCGACCTGCGCGAAGTTGATCATCGTCAGGCCTTCCCCTCGGCCAGGGGCCGGGTTGTCGCAGTGGCGGGCCGGGGACCCGAGAACTTGCCACGCCCGACGTACCGAGGCTTCGCGCCGAGCCGCTCGGGGTCCAGACCGGACAGCGGGTGTCCGCCGCCGAAGAACTTCGTGTGCGCCAGCAGCGCCACGAGCGGATGGGTGAAGAGGAAGACCACGGCGAGGTCGATGAGGGTGGTCACTCCGAGGGCGAACGCGAAGCCGCGAACGTTGCTCGAGGCCAGCAGGTAGAGGACCGAGGCGGCGAGGAAGTTCACCGCGTCGGCGGCGAGGATAGTTCGCCGGGCACGCCGCCATCCGGCTTCGACCGCAGCGGTCAGCGGTCGCCCTTCGCGGACCTCGTCCCGGATCCGCTCGAAGTAGACGATGAACGAGTCCGCGGTCACGCCGATCGCCACGATCACGCCGGTCACCCCGGCCATGGTGAGCCGGAAGTTGTACGACCAGCCGAGGAAGGTCAGTACCCCATACGTCAGGAGGGCCGCGACCACGAGCGAGGCCACCGTCACCAGCCCGAGCAAGCGGTACTGCAGCAGCGAGTAGACCACCACGAGGAGCAGGCCGATCAACCCCGCAAGCAGGCCGATCCTCAGCTGCTGGCTCCCCAGCGTCGGACTGATGTCCTCCTGCGTCTGAAGCGAGAACGACATCGGCAGGGCGCCGAACTTCAGCTGCTGGGCCAGCGCCCGGGCGCTGTCGATGGTGAACGAACCGGTGATGCTCGCCCGGCCGTTGGTGATCGCGGCCCGGGTCGTCGGCGCTGAGATGACCTTCTTGTCCAGAACGATGGCGAACTGGTTCTGCACGCCCTGCAGGCCCAGCAGGCGGGTCGTCACCTCACCGAACTTCTGGGCGCCTTCGCCGGTGAAGGTCAGGGACACCTCGACGATGCTGGTCGGCTGCCCGTTCGGACCGAGCTGGAAGCCCGAGGTGGCATCGGCGATGTCGGTCCCGTCGACCTCGACCGGACCGAGGACGTACTTCTGCTTGCCGTCGTCCGAGCAGGTGACCAGCGGCTTGGCCGGGTCGTCGACGAACGCGCTGACGGACTCCGGCTTCGAGCAGTCGAGCTCGGTGAACTGCTTCTGCACCTCCGGGGTCACCCAGGCGAGGTCACTGGCGCTGGTCGGCTTGGTCGTGGGCGTTCCCGCCGGGTCCGGACCGGTCGCGGTGCCGGCAGGGGTGGTCGCCCCCGGAGTGGGGGTGCTGCCCGGTGGGGTGGTCGGATCCTCGGCCACCAGGGCACGGGGCACGGCGCCGTTCGCCGAGGTTCCGGGGCTGGCCGTGGCCGGGGCGTTCGGGGTGAAGACCGGCGGCGGGGTGGTGGTGGAGGGGGGCGCCGTGGTGGCCGTCCCCGGCTGCGGGGCCGTCGCGGTTCCGGTCGGGTTCGCTGCGGCGGCCTCCTGCGGCGAGCCGTAGCCGATCTCCAGGACGGCCCGGAAGCGCAGCTGCGACGGCTTGCGGATGGCATCGAGAGTCTTGGCGTCCGGCTGGCCGGGGATCGACACCACGATGTTGCGGCCGCCGAGCGTGGTCACCTCGGCCTCGCTGACGCCGTAGGAGTCGACCCGCTGGCGGATGATGTCGCGAGCCTTGTCGAGCTGGCCGGCGTTCACCGTGGCGTTCGGGTCGGCCAGCACCGGCTCGAGGACCATCTGGGTGCCGCCCTCGAGGTCGAGGCCCAGCTTGGGAGACAGTCCGGCGTCGCTCCACTTCGCCGCTGCGGCGATGCCCCCGAACAGGACGATCACGGCAGCGAGCAGAACAGCGAGGACGCGCAGAGGTTTGCGCTTGCGTGCGTCGATGGCCACGGTCGCGCCCTATGCCGAGTCGCTGGGCGCGGAGCCGGGGCCTGACAGGGTGGGGCCACTCGCGGATCGGTCCACCTTGGTGGCGACCGCCCGGCGGTCGAATCGCACCCGGGTCCCGGCAGCGATCTCGAGGGTGACGACGAGGTCGTCGAGGTCGGTGATCCGTCCGAACAGTCCCGAGGTCGTGCACACCTCGTCGCCAACGGTCAGCCCTGCCTGGATGTCCTGGATCGCCCGGGCTCGCTTGCGCTGACTCCAGAACATGAAGCCCACGAACAGAAGCAGGAGCAGGGGAAGCAGCACCACGCTCAGCGTGCCATCTTGCGACATGAACGACGTCCTTCGTGTTGACCGGTGGTGGCAGCTCCTCAGGAGAACGTCTCCGCGGCTGCGTCAGTGCCGACCCGTGCGGGCCGACGTGCCCGCGAGAGTCTAGGTGAGGCGCGGGCGCTGAGCCAAAGCACGTCCGATGCCCGGGTCACATTGTGATCTGCCGAGCCGGATCGTGCCCGTCGGGAGACTGGCGGTCACCCTCCGAACCGACCCTCGTCGTCCAGCGGGAGCAGTGCAGCTTGTCCGCCGGCGAGGAAGTCGCCGCTGGCGGCCGGCGGGGTCAGCCCCAGGTGTCGCCAGGCCTGCGGGGTGGCGGCCCGGCCGCGGGGCGTCCGCACGATCAGGCCCTCGCGGACCAGGAACGGCTCGGCCACCGTCTCGACGGTGTCCGACTCCTCGCCCACGGCCACCGCGAGGGTGCCCAGGCCGACCGGCCCCCCGGAGAAGCGTCGGCACAGCGCCTCGAGGACAGCACGGTCCAGCCGGTCCAGGCCCCGCTCGTCGACGTCGAAGAGCTCCAGCGCGACCTTCGCCGAGTCCAGGTCCACGACGTGGCGTCCGTGGACCTGGGCCCAGTCCCGGCAGCGACGCAACAGGCGGTTGGCGATCCGCGGAGTGCCCCGCGAGCGGATCGCGATCTCCTCAACGCCCGCGGTGTCGGCCTCGATCTCCAGCAGCCCGGCCGAGCGCCGCAGGATGGTGACCAGGTCCCGGGTCAGGTAGAAGTCCAGGTGCGCCGTGAACCCGAACCGGTCCCGGAGCGGCGCCGGCAGCAGGCCAGCCCTGGTGGTCGCCCCGACGACGGTGAACGGGGGCAGCTCCAACGGGATCGCGGTGGCGCCGGGTCCCTTGCCGACGATGACATCGACCCGGAAGTCCTCCATCGCGAGGTAGAGCATCTCCTCCGCGGCACGGGACATCCGATGGATCTCGTCGAGGAAGAGCACCTCCCCCTCGGCCAGGGAGGACAGGATGGAGGCAAGGTCGCCCGCATGCTGGATGGCCGGTCCGGAGGTGACCCGGATCGGCTGTTCCAGCTCGGCGGCGACGATCATCGCCAGCGTGGTCTTGCCCAGTCCCGGGGGGCCCGAGAGCAGGATGTGGTCCGGGGGCTTCCCGCGGCGCTTGGCCGCCTCCAGGACCAGGGCGAGCTGGTCACACACCCGGGTCTGGCCGGGGAAGTCCTCGAGCCGTCGGGGCCGAAGTGCGGCCTCGACCTGTCGGTCCTGCTCGTCGGGGCGGCCATCCACCACCCGGACCGTCGCCTCGTAGGACCCGTCGTCGACGGGGTCGCGCTGCACGCCCTCGGCGTCCATCCTCGTCACCGCCCGAGCTCTTGCAGGGCCGCCCGCAGCAGGGCGGACACGTTCGCACCGTCGGCCGCCCGGGGAGCCACGGCCTCGAGCGCGTCGTCGGCCTGGCGCACACTCCAGCCCAGTCCCACGAGTGCCTCGCGGACCTGTCCCTGCCACGCCGCGGTGGCCGGTTGGTCGCTGACCTGGGCGCTTCCCGCGGGGATGCCGATCCGGTCCCGGAGCTCGAGCACGATCCGTTCGGCCCCCTTCCGGCCGATGCCCGGGACCTTGGTCAGCGCGCTGACATCTGCCGTGCTGACGGCCAGCCGGACCGCGTCGGGGCTGTGCACCGACAACATCGCCAGCGCGAGCCGCGGCCCCACCCCTGACACCGTCTGGACGGTCTCGAAGATCGTCCGC
The DNA here is from genome assembly GCA_963845815.1 of uncultured Actinomycetota bacterium. Taxonomy (GTDB): domain Bacteria; phylum Actinomycetota; class Actinomycetes; order Actinomycetales; family Dermatophilaceae; genus Lapillicoccus. Next base: position 2,329,959 of record CAWJTD010000001.1, on the reverse strand, counting down.
TCGTCGTCGTCCAGGAAGCCGTACAGGGTCAGCGACTCCTCCCGCACCACCAGCGTCGTCGAGAGCGAGGCCCTGGACCCGGTCCGCATCGACGCGGCCGTGGCCGGTGTGGTGTGGACCAGCATGCCCACTCCGCCGACCTCGATGACCACCGAGTCGAGGCCGGCGCGCCGCACGGTCCCCTGCACCGAGGCGATCATCGAGCCACGGCTCTGCGAGGGTGCTGGGCCGAGCGCTCGGCAGCCCGCGCCACCGCGTCGTCGATCCGCCGTTGGGCTCCCCCGCGCCAGAGGTGGCAGATCGCCAACGCCAGGGCGTCCGCGGCGTCCGCGGGCTTCGGGGGCGCGTCCAGGCGCAGCAGGCGGGTGACCATCGCGGTCACCTGGGCCTTGTCCGCCCGACCGCTACCGGTCACCGCGGCCTTCACCTCGGTGGGAGTGTGCAGGTGCACGGGGATGCCGTGTGCCGCGGCGGCGAGCATGGCCACGGCGGTCGCCTGGGCCGTCCCCATCACACTGGCGACGTTGACGTCGGCGAAGACCTGCTCGATCGCGACGACGTCGGGGCTGTGCCGGCGCACCCAGTCCTGCATCTCCCCCTGGAGCGCGAGCAACCGCTCCGCCGGCGGCAGGGTCGGCGACGTGCGGATGACGCCCACCTGAACCATCCGCAGCGGACGTCCGGGAGCTCCCTCGACCACACCGACACCGCATCGGGTCAGGCCCGGGTCGACGCCGAGGACACGCAGCACGGCATACCTCCCTCGTCGCGGCCGGTGGCCCGTTGTCCGAACAGGTGTTCGGGACCGACGCTACACGCGCAGCGGGCGGATGCCTGCGATGACGCGCCGGGCGGGGTCAGTCCTCGTCGAGCTGCGCGAGGATCTCGTCGCTGACGTCCCCGTTGGCGTAGACGTTCTGCACGTCGTCCGAGTCCTCCAGTGCCTCGATGACGCGGAACATCTTGCGGGCGCCGTCCGCGTCCAGCTCCACCTGGAGGGTGGGCACGAACGATGCCTCCGCGGAGTCGTAGTCGATGCCCGCGTCCTGGATGGCGGTCCGGATCGCGACGAAGTCGGCGGCCTCGGAGACGATCTCGAAGCTGTCACCGAGGTCGTTGACCTCCTCGGCGCCGGCGTCCAGCACGGTCTCCAGCAGCTCGTCCTCGGTCAGGGTGCGCTCGGCCTGCTCCTTGGCGACGATGACGACGCCCTTGCGGGTGAAGACGTACGAGACGCTGCCCGGGTCGGCGAGCTGTCCCCCGTTACGGGTGAGCGCGGTGCGAACCTCGGCGGCGGCCCGGTTCCGGTTGTCGGTCAGGCACTCGATGAGGATCGCGACGCCGTGGGGTGCGTACCCCTCGTAGGTGATGCTCTGCCAGTCGGCCCCACCGGCCTCGGCGCCGGAGCCTCGTTTGACGGCCCGCTCGATGTTGTCGTTGGGTACGGACGTCTTCTTGGCCTTCTGCACCGCGTCGAAGAGCGTCGGGTTGCCGGTGATGTCGCCCCCACCGGTGCGGGCAGCGACCTCGATGTTCTTGATCAGCTTGGCGAACAGCTTGCCCCGCCGGGCGTCGACGACAGCCTTCTTGTGCTTCGTGGTGGCCCACTTGGAGTGGCCGCTCATGGACGATTCCTCACCATCTCGACAAACATCTCGTGCACCCGCGCGTCACCGGTCACCTCCGGGTGGAAGGACGTGGCGAGCAGGGCACCCTGACGAACGGCGACGATCTTACCGGCGGCGGGTCCATCCTCGACGCGGGCCAGCACCTCGACCCCCTCCCCCACGTCCTCGACCCACGGCGCGCGGATGAAGACCGCGTGGATCCTCGAGTCGAGCCCGGTCAGGTGGATGTCCTCCTCGAAGGAGTCGACCTGTCGTCCGAACGCGTTGCGGCGGACGGTGATGTCGAGCCCGCCCAAGGTCTGCTGTCCCTCGCGCCGGTCGACCACCCGGTCGGCGAGCATGATCATGCCGGCGCACGAGCCGTACACCGGCAGGCCGCCGCGGATCAGCGCCCGCAGTGGCTCGAAGAGCTCGAACGCGCGGACCAGCTTGTCCATCGTCGTCGACTCACCCCCCGGGATCACCAGGGCGTCGATCCGGGCGAGCTCGTCCTGCCGTCGAACCGGGACGACCCGGGCTCCGAGACCGATCAGGACGCTGGAGTGCTCGCGCACGTCCCCCTGCACGGCCAGGACACCGATCATCGGAATGCGGGCAACCACGGGCGGAACGCTACGCCCTCGGGCCGTAGCCACCCGTGGCGGGTAACGTCGGGCGTATGCAGAGCCTCGTCGACCGGGCGCGCGAACTGGACGCCCGGCACACGGAAGCCGACCGTCGGTCCGCCTTCCTGCTCCCCGACGGCGTGGTCTACCTCGACGGCAACTCGCTCGGCGCCCTCCCGAAGGTCGTCCCGGCCGCCCTGGCCGACGTGGCGACGCGGCAGTGGGGTGAGCGGCTGATCCGCTCGTGGAACGAGTTCGACTGGTGGGGCGCACCGGAGCGGGTGGGTGACCGGATCGGTGGGCTGATCGGCGCCGCAGCAGGTCAGGTCGTGGTCACCGACTCCACCTCGGCCAACCTGTTCAAGGTGTTCGTCGCCGTCGCGTCGATGAACCCCCGCCGACGCGTCGTGCTGACCGACCCGGACTCGTTCCCGACCGACCTCTACATCCTCGAGTCGGCCGCCCGGCTCACCGGGCTGAGCGTCGAGCTCGTCCCGCCTCGGGCAGCCCCGGCTCGGATCGCCGAGCTCGGCGAATCCCTGGCCCTGGTGTCCTACTCGTCCATCGACTACCGCACCGGCGAGCTGTGGGACCTGCCGACCATCACCAGCGAGGCGCACCGGGTCGGTGCCCTGGCGTGCTGGGACCTCTGCCATTCCGCCGGCGCGATCGACCTGCAGCTCGACTCGGACGGGGCCGACTTCGCGGTCGGGTGCGGATACAAGTACCTCAACGGGGGGCCGGGGGCACCCTCGTGGATCTACGTCCGGTCCGAGCATCACCGGGGTTTCGCCAACCCGATCTCGGGCTGGCACGGTCATGCCCGGCCGTTCGGGATGGAGCGCGAGTTCGAACCGGCGCCGTCCATCACCCGGGCCCGGTCCGGCACCGGGCCGATGCTCAGCCTGCTGTCCCTTGAGGCGGCCCTCACGGCATACGACGGGCTCTCGATGGGCGCGGTCCGGGCCCGTTCCCTGTCGTTGACCGGGTTCTTCCTCGAGTGCCTGGCCGAGCTGGGCGTCGACCTTCCCGTCGCGACGCCGCGGGCGGACGCTCGACGAGGCTCGCAGGTGTCACTGCGTCACCCGCAGGCGTATGCCGTCGTGCAGGCGTTGATGTCGCGCGCCGTGATCGGCGACTTCCGTGAGCCCGACATCATCCGGCTTGGCTTCGCCCCGCTCTACACCTCTCACGAGGATGCCCGGGTCGCCGCAGCGGAGCTGGCTCTGGTCCTCGCCGACGAGGAGTTCGCGCGTGAGGAGTTCGCGCTGAGAGCCACGGTCACATGAGCCGTCAGCTCGTCGAGCGGATGCGCGACCTGGCCGGTCGGCTCGTCGACGGCCTGGACGAGACCACCCGCGCCGCGGCGATAGCGCCCTTCGAGACCCCCGATCGCCGCACCTGGACCTACCTGCCCGGGCCTCGACCCGGAGTGATGCTGGGCGACCTCGACGCAGCGCAGCTGCGCCAGGTGAGCCGGCTGGTCGAGTCGGGTCTCAGCGGCGCCGGCGCCCGGACCGCCGGTGACGTGATGGAGCTCGAACGGGTGCTGGGCGACCTGGAGCAGGCCGAGGGCCGGGCCGGGTGGGAACGTCGGGACCCGCTGCACTACTGGTTCCGGCTGATGGGCGACCCGGCGGGCCCGGTGTGGGCGTGGACGCTGTCCGGCCACCACCTGGCGGTGCACCTGACGATCGTGGGCGACGAGGTGGCCGGGACTCCCACCTTCTTCGGAGCCAACCCCGGCGTGGTCACCCGGGGGCCGCGCACCGGGTGGCAGGTGCTGCGCTCCGAGGAGCGTCTGGCCCGGGAGCTGCTCGAGGGCCTCGACGCGGACCAACGCCGGGCAGCAGTGGTGTCCAGCTCGGCTCCGGACGACATCACCACTCGCCGCGACCCGGTCGCCGACCCGGGGCTGGTTCCGTCCGGGGTGCACTGGTGCGACCTGGACCCCGCGCAGCAGCGGCGCCTCGACGCGCTGGTCCAGTGCTACCTCGGGCGCCTGCACGACGACATCGCCGGCCCGGCCTGGCAGGCCGTCGTCGAGGCCGGCCAGGGACGGGTCACCTTCGCCTGGTCCGGCTCGGTGCAACCGCGGCAGCGCCACTACTACGCCATCAAGGGCCCGACGTTCCTCATCGAGTACGACAACACCCAGGACGGGGCGAACCACGTCCACACCGTGTGGCGCGACCTGCAACGGGACTGGGGCCAGGACCTCCTCGCCGCCCACCACCGCTCCGGGCACCGGTAGGTTCGTCCGGACAGCAATCAGGAGGCACCGATGCCTGGCTTCGCCAAGTCCTCGCCACGGATGCTCGCGCGCTTCGAGGAGCTCGCCGACCTCGTCCCGAGCGCGAGACGCAAGCCGATGTTCGGCTATCCCAGCTGCACCCTCAACGGGAACATGTTCATGTCGCTGTACGAGGACTCCCTCGTCCTGCGACTCTCCGACGCGGACCGCCGGGAGTTCATCGCCGCCTACGGGGAGGACGTCGAGTTCTCACCGATGCCCGGGCGGACGATGACGTCGTTCGTCGTGGTACCGGGCGACGCCGCCGACGGCGACGAGGTGCACGAGTGGGTGCTGCGCTCCTACCGCCACGCCGAGTCGATGCCGGACAAGAGCCGACCACGCAGCTCCTGAGCAGCCGGCCGGACCATTGAGGCCCGGCGGACGGCCCGTGGTCTGCTACCAGCCGCGCTCGGACAGCCGGTGGGGCTGCGGGATCTCGTCGACGTTGAGCCCGACCATCGCCTCACCCAGTCCACGGGAGACCTTGGCGACCATGTCGGCGTCGTCGAAGAAGGTCGTCGCCTTGACGATCGCCTCGGCGCGCTGGGCGGGGTTGCCGGACTTGAAGATTCCGGAGCCGACGAAGACGCCCTCGGCCCCCAGCTGCATCATCATCGCGGCATCGGCGGGAGTGGCGATCCCGCCGGCGGTGAAGAGGACGACTGGCAGCTTGCCGGCGCGAGCGACCTCGACGACGAGGTCGTACGGGGCCTGGAGCTCCTTCGCCGCGACGTAGAGCTCGTCCTCGGGCAGGTTCTGCAGGTGTCGGATCTGCTGCCGGATCTGCCGCATGTGGGTGGTCGCGTTGGAGACGTCCCCGGTGCCGGCCTCACCCTTGGAGCGGATCATGGCCGCACCCTCGGTGATCCGGCGCAGGGCTTCGCCCAGGTTGGTGGCACCACAGACGAAGGGCACGGTGAACGCCCACTTGTCGATGTGGTTCGCGTAGTCGGCGGGCGTCAGGACCTCGGACTCGTCGATGTAGTCCACCCCGAGGCTCTGCAGGACCTGCGCTTCGACGAAGTGCCCGATCCGCGCCTTGGCCATGACCGGGATGGAGACGGCCGCGATGATGCTGTCGATCATGTCCGGGTCGCTCATCCGCGAGACCCCGCCCTGGGCCCGGATGTCAGCGGGAACGCGCTCGAGGGCCATCACGGCCACCGCTCCGGCGTCCTCGGCGATCTTCGCCTGCTCGGCGGTCACGACGTCCATGATGACGCCGCCCTTGAGCATCTCCGCCATTCCCCGCTTGACCCGGTTGGTCCCGGTCTGGGTGCCCGAAACCGGACCCTGCTCGGGCGTGGTCCGGTCCTGCTGCGACTGCTGTGTCACGTGCGTCTCAACTGCTCTCGTTCTCGTCCCCTGCGGGTCCGGACCCACGTCCGGTGGCTGAGGTCCCATCGTAGTGACTCGATGACCCAGTCCCGAATCCGTCCGTCTCGCAGCCGGTGCCGGCGGGTCAGTCCCGCAGCCCGCTCGGCAACTCGTCGTCGAACTCCACCGTTGCCGGCAGCTCGGCGTACCCGGCCAGCCGGAACAGCCGAACCAACAGCTGACGGCGGACCCGGCGGACGTCGGTGACCGCGTCGTTGTGGAAGCGGCGGGCCAGCTGGACCCGCATCCCGGCGGCAGCGACCCGGGCCAACGTCTCCCGGGTCAGCTCGTCGGTCGCCCGCAGCACGGTGATGACGTCCGGGGTCAGGGCCACCTCGAGCGCCTCGGTGAGATCCGACTCGATCGCCTCGCGCTCCCCGGCGTCGACGATGCCGATCGAGTCCGAGGCCGCCGACGCGAGGATGAGTGTGGAAGCGGCGTCGAGATGGCCGCTGTTGGCGAGCTCCAGCGTCGCCTCGGCCCGACGAACCAGCTGCGCGTCGAGGGCGGCCAGAGTTCCCTCCACGCGGGCGTGCAGCCGGTCCAACCGTGCCGCGTTGTAGGAGAGGTACCAGCCCAGCGCCACGACGACCACCAGCACCAGGGGCACCCACTGCAGCGAGCTCACGAGACGCCCCGTCCGGTGCGCAGTAGCCGGGCCCAGCGTGAGCCGGCGTCCGTCGACGGCCTGACCCGGGCAGCGCCCTCGGTGACGGTCTCGTAGACCGCCATCACATCCGCCGCGACGACCGACCAGTCGAAGAGCTGGGCCCTGCTCCGGCCGGCGGCCGAGATCTGCTGACGTTCGGCCGGGTCGCCCAGCAGCGCCACCAGTCGTGCCGAGAGTGCGGCGCCGTCCTCGTTGCGGAAGGTCGCCCCGGCTCGACCGCCGTCCAGGACGCGCATGAACGCCGGCAGATCGCTGGCGAGCACGACCGCGCCGGCACTCATCGCCTCGATGAGGATGATGCCGAAGCTCTCGCCTCCGGTGTTCGGTGCGACGTAGACGTCCACGGAGCGCAGCAGCCGGGCCTTGTCCTCGTCACTGACCGCGCCGAGGAACTCGCACGCGGCTGCGGCAGCCGGGGTCATCGCCGCCCGCATCTCAGCGGGGTCGCCCGGCCCGGCGACCAGGACGCGCAACCCGGGGAAGGCCTCGAGTACCGCCGGCAGCGCGGAGGCCAGCACCGGCATACCCTTTCGAGGCTCGGCCATCCGGCCGAGGAAGGCGATCGTTGGCCGCTGCGGGGTGCCGACCCAGTCCGGGTTCCGCTCGGCCAGGTCGAACCGGTCGACGAAGACCCCGTTGGGGATCACGACGGCATCCCCGCCCAGGTGGGTGGTGACGGTGCGGCGGGCGTCCTCGGAGACCGCGATCCGGCCGGTGATCTTCTCCAGGCTCGGCCGGACCACCGGGTAGGCCGCCTGAAGCGCCCGGGAGCGCAGGTTCGAGGTGTGGAAGGTCGCCACGATCGGTCCCTCAGCCGCCCACAGGGCCAGGATGGCCACGCTGGGGGTGATCGGCTCGTGCAGGTGGATCACGTCGAAGTCTCCGGCCTCGAGCCACCTCGACACCCGCGCGGCACTGATCGGGCCGATGTTCAAGCGGGCCACCGAGCCGTTGTAGCGCACCGGGATCGCCCGACCGGATGAGACGACGTAGTCCGGCAGCTCGGTTCCCTCGTCCGCCGGCGCCAGGACGCTGACGTAGTGGCCCTGGGCGATGAACACCTCGGCCAGGTCGCGAACGTGGTACTGGACGCCCCCGGGCATGTCGAAGGAGTAGGGGCAGACGATGCCGATCCTCATCGGGGACCCTCGCCGTCCAGGTCCTCGAGGAAGACCCGCTGGAGCATGTGCCACTCCGCGGTGTGCTCGGTGATCTGCCCGGTCAGGTAGTCGGCGCAGGCCTGGGTCATCGCGGCGACCTTGTCCCGCGTCGACCCCTGCGTCGGAACCGCGATCTGCGGGCTGAAGTCGATGACGATGCCCTTGCCGCTGCCCGGCACGTGGGGGGCGTCCTCATACCGGATGGCCGCGGCGAACAGCGGCGCCTGGGTCATCAGCGCCAGCACCGCCGGACCCTTGGCCATCCGGGCGCGGTGGCCGCAGAAGTCCACCTCGAGGCCGCTGTGGGTCAGGTCCCGGTCGGCCAAGAGGGCGACGAAGTCACCACGGCCGATGGCCTTCTTCAGCTCGGGGAAGGGATCGGGTCCGCCGGTCAACGGCAGGATGGTCATGCCGAGGGACTCCCGGAAGGCGAAGAACTCGCGGAAGACCTCCTCGGGCTCGAGCCTCTCGGCGACGGTGGTGACCGGAGCGAGGTGGGTCGTCGACCACGCTCCTGCCGTGTCCCAGTTGCCGGTGTGCGAGACGAAGACGACAGCCCCGCGCCCAGTGGACAGTGCCTCGCGCAGCGGGCCGTCCCCATTGGCGCGCGTCGCCGCGGCCAGCTCCTCCGACGACCGGTCGGGCAGCCGGAACGCCTCGCAGTAGTAGCGCATGTACGAACGCATCCCCTCGGCCACCAGCCGGTCGAGCTCGCCGGGATCGAGCTCCGGGCGCACCCGGGCGTAGTTCGCCCGCAGCCGCTGCACGCCCTTGCCGCCTCGGCGGGTGGCCAGGTCGGCAATAATGTCGAAGAGTCGGAATGCCGGGCCGGCGGGCAGCGCGCGGATGGCTCGGAAGCCCAACCGGTACCCCAGCACCACGCCGGTGTCGGTGGCGCTGCGGCGCAGATCCGCGACCAGCACGCCGATCACGACGACTGGCTGCCGGCCGCGAGCGCCTGCCGGCGCACCGCGACCATGCGCTGCAGCACGGTGACGAAGCTGGCCACTGCCAGCAGGGCGAGGACGACGGTGAGCAGCACGGTGGGCAGGCCGAACCCGACGAGGGCGGTCGCCAGCAGGACGAGGAAGAGCCGGTCGGCGCGTTCGGCGATGCCCACGTTCGCGGTCATCCCCAACCCCTCGGCCCGAGCCTTGGCGTAGCTGACCACCATGCCGAGAATCAGGCAGGCCAGGGCCAACCCGGCGGTCAGCTGGTGGTAGTCCGGGCCGGGACCGCCGAAGTAGAGCACCAGGGCCCCGAAGATCGCGGCATCGCCGACGCGGTCCAGCGTCGAGTCCAGGAACGCCCCCCAGCTGCCCTGCCGCCCGGACATCCGCGCCATCACCCCGTCGACGTTGTCGCTGAAGATGAACAGCACGATGACGATCGTGCCGACGAGGAACGAGCCTCGGGGGAAGAAGGCGAGCGCCCCGACAGTCACGCCCAAGGTGCCGACGACGGTCACCACGTCCGGACTGATCCCCAGCTTGAGGAAGAGCGCGGCGATCGGCGTCATGACCTTGGTCCAGGTCTCGCGCAGGAGTCGGTTCAGCATGGCGTGGCCCAGCCTACTGGCCGACCGGGTCCGTCCAGGACGCGACGAGGCGGGAGCGGACGTCCTCCAGCAGCATGGGTAGCGCCTTGGTCTGGGCGATGACCGGCAGGAAGTTCGCGTCCCCGCCCCAGCGGGGGACGATGTGCTGGTGCAGGTGGGCGGCCAGCCCTGCGCCGGCCACGGCGCCCTGGTTGATCCCGATGTTGAACCCCATCGGGCTCGAGCTCGCCTCCAGCGCCAGGATCGCCTGCTTGGTCAGCGTGGTGAAGTCGTGGGTCTCCTCGTCGGTGAGGTCCACGTAGCGCGAGACGTGCCGGTACGGGCAGACCAGGACGTGTCCGGGGTTGTACGGGAAGAGGTTCATCACCACGTAGCAGTGCTCGCCGCGATGGACGATGAGCCCGGCCGCGTCACTCTTGGTGGGAGCGGTGCAGAACGGGCAGCCCTCACCCGCCTCGTCGCTCCCCTTCTGGCTGCCGACGTAGACCATCCGGTGCGGGGTCCACAACCGTTCGAAACCGTCCTCGAGGCCGACGAAATCATCCGCCGTCTCGGCGTCCCCTGCTGGCCCGGTCATGGCGTCGATCGTAGCCATGCCGGGCCAGCCTGCCGGTCAGCGGCCCGGGTTCTGGATGGCGTCGTAACGCCGGTCGGCGGCGTCGATGCTCTCCCGGCTGGTCAGGTCGACACCGGCGGCCAGTGCGGCGGCCCGGGCCCGGGGCGAGGCCAGGTCCGGCGCGACGAACGGCTTCGGGGTGATGGTCGCGTCAGCGGCGGCATACCGGCGTGACTGCTCGACCAGCAGCGGCTCCGAGGCGAGGGCGCTGCTCTCGATCGCCGGGGTGACGGTGAGCGGAGCCCCGGTCAGCTTGGGGCTGACCACCGGGGTGTAGCCGGACGACTGACCGGTCTTGTTCGGGTGGTACGACTCGCTGACCGGGCTGGACAGGCCGTTGATCCACTCGGGGTTGTCACAGACGGCGTGGCCGACGAACGGCGTCGTCACGCTGGCGAAGGTGAAGCCGGCGTTGCTCGCGGCCGTGGACATCTTGCCGTTCAGCAGGTCTGAGGTGTAGTTCAGCCGCGTCTCCTCGGCGGGCGAGAACCAGGTGCCCGCATTGCAGTCCTCACCGTTGAAGATCCTGGGGTACCCGACGATGACGACCTTCGCGTTCGGGGCCTTGGACCGGATGCTGGAGTAGAGGGTCGCCAGACGCGACGGGAGGGTGTTGTTGATGATGTTCTGCGCGTTGTCGATGGCGCCGTTGCAGTTGCTCATCCAGCCCGGCTGGGCGCACTCGGTCAGGACGCTCGCGAACCCGGCGTCGTTGCCGCCGACGCTGATGCTGACGTATGACGTGCTGGTGCTCAGCGCGCTCAGCTGGGTGTTGGTGACATCGGCGACGGTGGCGCCGGAGCAGGCTCGGAAGTTCAGGGTGTAGCTGCGTGCCGAGGCGATCAGCGACGGGTAGGCGTAGACCGACCGCTGGCACGAGGTCCCGTCGTTGATGTACGTGCGCGTCCCCACTCCCGAGGAGTACGAGTCGCCCAGCGCGACGTACGAGGTTCCGGCGGCCTGCGCCGGCCACGCGACGACGGTGAGCATCAGCGCCGCCGTCGCGGCGAGCCCGGTCGAGCCGAGCGTCAGTCGAGCTGTCCCCATGGTGATCCCCCTGCTGGTCGTGCCGCCCGAGATGACGGCGTAGCGGGAGCATGGCACCGACAGGTGCACTCCGCGCGCCGAAATCCCGGGCCGCGACCGCTCAGGGGGTGGGGGCGGACATCACCTGGACCCGGGACTCGATGGCGGTCAGGATCTCGTTGATCGCCTGCTCGACCGGGACGCCGTTGCGCTGCGAGCCGTCCCGGTAGCGGAACGACACCGCCCCGGCGGTCCGGTCGTCCTCCCCGGCGATCAGGACGTAGGGCACCTTGGCCTTGCTCGCCGTCCGGATCTTCTTGGGGAACCGGTCGTCGGAGGCGTCGAGCTCCACGCGAACTCCCTTCCCGCGCAGCTGGTCCAGGACGCCACGCAGATACTCGTCGAACTCCTCGGCGACCGGGACGCCAAGTACCTGAACCGGCGACAGCCAGGGGGGGAAGGCCCCGGCGTAGTGCTCGACGAGGACGCCGATGAACCGCTCGATGGAGCCGAACTTCGCCGAGTGGATCATCACCGGCTGCTGACGTGAGCCGTCCGCGGCCTGGTACTCCAGCTCGAAGCCCTTGGGCTGGTTGAAGTCGTACTGGATGGTCGACATCTGCCAGGTACGGCCGATCGCGTCTCGGCACTGCACGGAGATCTTCGGTCCGTAGTACGCCGCGCCCCCGGGGTCGGGGACCAGCTCGATCCCGGACTCGGTGGCCACCCGCTCGAGGACGGCGGTGGCCTCGACCCACTCCTCGTCGCTGCCGACGAACTTGTCCGGCTTGGAGTCGTCACGCGTCGACAGCTCGAGGTAGTAGTCGTCGAGTCCGAAGTCGCGGAACAGGCCGAGGCAGAAGTCGAGCAGGTGCTTGATCTCCGCGCCGGCCTGCTCCTTGGTGACGTACGAGTGGGAGTCGTCCTGCGTCATCCCCCGCACCCGGGTCAAGCCGTGTACCACGCCGGACTTCTCGTTGCGGTAGACCGAGCCGAACTCGAACAACCGCAACGGCAGCTCACGGTAGGAACGGCCCCGGGACCTGAAGATGAGGTTGTGCATGGGGCAGTTCATCGCCTTGAGGTAGTAGTCGCTGCCCTCCATCTCCATGGGCGGGAACATGCCGTCGGCGTAGTACGGCAGGTGCCCGGAGGTGTGGAACAGACCCTCCTTGGCGATGTGGGGGGTGCCCACGTAGTCGAAGCCCTCCTCGATGTGCCGCCGCCGGACGTAGTCCTCCATCTCCCGCTTGACCACGCCGCCCTTGGGGTGGAAGACGACCAGGCCGGACCCGATCTCGTCGGGAAAGGAGAACAGGTCGAGCTCACGGCCGAGCTTGCGGTGGTCGCGACGCTCGGCCTCGGCCAGCCGGTCGAGGTAGGCCTTGAGGTCGTCCTTGGTCGGCCACGCCGTCCCGTACACCCGCTGCAGCTGGGGGTTCTTCTCCGACCCGCGCCAGTAGGCGGCGGCCGACCGGGTCAGCTTGAACGCGTTGCCGAGCAGCTTGGTGTTCGGCAGGTGCGGACCGCGGCAGAGGTCACGCCAGGCCAGCTCCCCGTCGCGGCGGTGGTTGTCGTAGATCGTCAGCTCGCCGGCGCCCACCTCGGCCTCGGCGCCCTCGGCCGCCTCAGCCGCACCGGGACCCTTGAGGCCGATCAGCTCGAGCTTGTACGGCTCGTCCTTGAGCTCGGCCCGCGCCGCGTCATCACTGGTCACCCGTCTGCTGAACGTCTGGCCCTCGTTGATGATCTGCTGCATCACCTTCTCGAGCGACTTGAGGTCCTCGGGAGTGAACGGGACGTCGACGTCGAAGTCGTAGTAGAAGCCGTCCCTGATCGGCGGGCCGATGCCCAGCTTGGCGTCGGGGTGGGTCTGCTGGACGGCCTGAGCCAGGACGTGGGCCGCGGAGTGGCGCAGCACGTCGAGCCCGTCCGGGGAGTCGACGCTCACCGGCTCGACGACGTCCCCGTCGGCCAGCGGATGATCGAGGTCGACGAGCTTCCCGTTGACCCGGGCCACGACGATGGAACGGTCGTCGGCAAAGAGATCGGCCGACGTGGTCTCCGCAGCCACCGACCGCTCGCTTCCGGCGACGGACACGGTGATTTCGGCAGCCACGGTGGCGCTTCTCCTTGGGTCGAGCCGGCCCGTGCCGGCAGGGTGTGCCGTGGGTTCACGGCGGGCCCAAGGTTATCCGGCTCGTCGGACCCCACGCACCGCGGTTACCGGTGGGCGGCGCCGAGGTGCGTTTATCGGGTGACCCGAGAAACGGGTCCTTCGCTCGAGGAAGTTCCTCACGGGAACGTCCCCTTTATCGGGTGACCCGATAAAGGGCCCGGGCGGCGCAGCCGTCAGTGCACCGTGACGATCAGGTGCTCGCCGGACCCCTTCGTGGGCAGTAACACGGCCAGATCGCCCTCTGCGGACGAGCGGAGCAGTGCGGTGCTCGGCAGCAGCACGGCCTTGCGGAACCACACGGTCGAGGTTCCGGCGCTGGGCAGCTTCGGGCCGAGGGCGCCCAGCACCCGGGCGTAGGTGTACATTCCGTGCGCGATCATCCGCGGCATCCCGAGCGCCTTCGCCGTCAGGACGTGCAGATGGATCGGGTTGACGTCTCCGGACACGGCCGCGTACTGCCGTCCCACACCGTCGTCGAACCGCCAGGTCGCCCCGGCCGGCAGCTCCCGTACGGCGGCGATGTCGGGCAGGTCCGCCGAGACGGCATCCGGGTCGCCCTTGCCGCGAGCCAGGTAGGTGCTCACCCCGCGCCAGACCTGCTCGCCATCGCTGGAGACCTCGGTGACCAGGTCGACCAGGCGACCACGCTTGTGTCCGCGAAGGTGGGTCGCATACACGGTGAGGTCGAGGACCTCGTCGAAGCCCAGCGGCCGCTGCCAGGTGATGGTGTTCTCCAGGTGGACGAGTCCGACCAGCGGCACCGGGAAGTCCCGCCGCGACATGACGGCGACCTGGAGCGGGAAACCGATCACGTGCGGGTAGCTGATCGGCAGGCTGGATCCGACGGAGAAGCCGCAGAGCTGGGCGTAGTCGACCACGTGGTCCGGGTCGATACGGACCGCGCTCAGCTGGGCGCGGACGTCGGGCAGGACGGTGCCGCCGAACCGACCGTTGAGCACTGCCCTGGCGAAGAGCGGCTTGAGGTCGGGGACGTGGTCGAAGGTCAGGGTCTCGGTCACGTCAGGCTCCGAGGAGGCTCTGGCCGCAGACCCGGAGGACCTGACCGGTGACCCCGGCGTTGGCGTCCTGGGCGAACCACGAGATGGTCTCCGCGACATCGACCGGCAGGCCTCCCTGCGCGAGCGAGTTCACCCGCCGACCCATCTCCCGGGTCGCCAGGGGAATCTTCGCCGTCATCTCGGTCTCGATGAACCCGGGTGCCACGGCGTTCACGGTGATCCCCCGGCGGCGGACCTCGGAGTCGGCCGACAACGCCTGGACGAGTCCCACGATCCCGGCCTTGGACGCCGCGTAGTTGCTCTGGCCCCGGTTCCCGGCGATGCCGGCGATCGAGGAGACGCAGACGATGTGTCCCCCGTCGCTGATGCCCCCGGGTGCCAGGATCGCCTCGTTCATCCGCAGCACCGAGTTGAGGTTGACGTCGAGAACCGAGGCCCACCGCTCCGCGTCCGTGTTCGCCAGCAGCTTGTCCCGGGTGATCCCGGCGTTGTGCACGACGATGTCCAGTCCGCCGTGACGACTCCGGGCGTGCTCGACGATCCGGGTGCCGGCATCCGGTGCGGTGACATCCAGCTGCAGCGCGGACCCGCCCACCCGGTTGGCCACTCGGGCCAGTGCGTCTCCGGCGGCCGGGATGTCGACGCAGACGACCGTTGCGCCGTCTCGGGCCAGGACATCGGCGATCGACGCCCCGATCCCGCGTGCCGCGCCGGTGACCACCGCCACCTTGCCCGCCAGCGGCGCCGCCCAGTCGGCGGGAGCCACGGCCCCGTCACCGGTGGTGGCGCCGACCTCGACCACCTGGCCGTCGACGTATGCGGAGCGTCCGGACAGGAAGAACCGGATCGTGGCGTCGAGGTTCTCCTCGCCACCGTCGCGGATCAGGACGAGGTTGGCGGTCGCCCCGGCCCGCAGCTCCTTGCCGATCGAGCGGGTGATGCCCTCGAGGGCCCGGCACGCCGCCGCGCGGGCCACGTCGTCGGACACGGCCCCGGGTGAGGTGCCGATGATGAGGACCCGGCCGCTCGGGGCGAGGGCCTTGAGCGCGGGCCCGACCAGAGCCCGAAGCGACTCGAGGTCGGCCGGGGTCTGCACCGTCGAGAGGTCCGCGACGACCGCTGCGAGCCGTCCCTCTGCGGGCTGTTCGGCAACGACGTCGACACCTTCGCCAGAGAGGTATGCCGCGACGCGCTTCGACAGCGGCGCGGCGCCATGACCGCCGACGAGGACGGCGCCCTCGATGACCGGCGCACCTGGTGTGTAGCGGCGCAGCGTGGCCGGACGCGGCATCCCGGTCCTCCCGGCGATCTGCTTTCCGATCCGGCTGTTGACGAACTGGGTGTAGGCGTCGGCCATGAGTGCTCCTGGGCAGTGGGTCGTGGAACGGAAGGTGGTGCGTCAGGCGGCTTCGATGACCGCCATCACGCCCTGGCCACCAGCGGCGCAGATGGAGATCAGGCCACGAGATCCCGTGCCCTTGTCGTGCAGCATCTTGGCCAACGACCCGAGGATCCGTCCACCGGTGGCAGCGAACGGGTGCCCGGTCGCCAACGACGAGCCGTTGACGTTGAGCTTGCTCGGGTCGATCGAGCCGATGGGCGCGTCCAGACCGAGCCGGTCCCGGCAGAACTCCTCGGACTCCCACGCCTTGAGGGTGGTCAGCACGGTCGCCGCGAAGGCCTCGTGGATCTCCAGCAGGTCGAAGTCCTGCAGCTTCATCCCCACCCGCTCGAGCAGCCGCGGCAGCGCGTATGCCGGCGCCATCAACAGGCCCTCTGCCCCGTGGACGTAGTCGACGGCAGCCGTCTCGCCGTCGACGATGTACGCCAGCGGCTTGAGGCCGTGCTCGGCCGCCCACTCCTCGCTACCGAGCAGGACAACGGACGCCCCGTCGGTCAGCGGCGTCGAGTTCCCCGCCGTCATCGTCGCCCCTTCGCCCCTGCCGAACGCGGGGCTGAGCTTGGCCAGCTTCTCGACGCTGGTGTCGGGCCGCAGGTTGGTGTCCCGGGTGACGCCCAGGTAGGACGTCATCAGGTCGTCGAAGAAGCCCCGCTCGTAGGCCGCGGCGAGGTTCTGGTGGCTGCGCGCCGCGAGCTCGTCCTGGGCCTCTCGGCTGATCTCCCACTGCTTCGCGGTGATCGCCATGTGCTCGCCCATCGACAGACCGGTGCGGGGCTCGACGTTGCGTGGGGGGTTCGGCACGAGGTGGCCCGGTCGCAGCCCGGACAAGGCCTTGACCCGCTGCAGCGGGGTCTTGGCCCGGTTGGCCTTGAGAAGGGTGCGGCGCATCCCCTCGCTCACCGCGATCGGCGCGTCGGAGGCAGAGTCGACTCCGCCGGCCGCGCCGGACTCGAGCTGGCCGAGGGCGATCTTGTTGCTGACCAGGATCGCGGTCTCCAGCCCGGTGCCGCAGGCCTGCTGGACGTCGTAGGCCGGCGTGGCCGGGTCGAGCGCCGAGCCGAGCACCGCTTCGCGGGTGAGGTTGAAGTCCCGGCTGTGCTTGAGTACTGCTCCCCCGACAACCTCCCCGAGCCGTTCCCCGGCCAGACCGTGACGCGCGACGAGCCCGTCCAGGGCCGCCGTGAACATGTCCTGGTTCGAGGCCTTCGCGTACGGGCCGTTGGACCTGGCGAACGGGATCCGGTTGCTGCCGAGTACGGCGGTGCGACGGGGACTGGTTGTGGATGCCACGGCGATCTCCTGCGGTTGAGGGTCGGTCCTGAGGCGGAGGACGGCTCCATCGAGCGCCACCTGTCCTCGGCCACTTATCTGATACGAACAGTAGCAGGTACGCCGAGTACCTGCTACTGTCCGAACCGTGACCACCACCACAACGCCGCAGGCCCCGGGCGCCGCCGATGGGCGCAGCACCCGGTGGGCAGAGCACCGGCGGGCCCGGCGGCGCGAGCTCGTCGAGGCCACCCTTCGCGCGATCCGCCAGCATGGTGCCAGCGTGGGGATGGACGACATCGCCGCCGCTGCTGGCACCTCCAAGACGGTGTTCTACCGCCACTTCACCGATCGCAACGGCCTCTACCAGGCCGTCGCCCAGCGCGTCGACTCCCTCATCCTGCGTGACCTCAGCAAGGCCCTCGGTGAGACCGGGACGCCGCTGGCCGAGGTCACCGCGAGCCCGGAGGCGCTCATCGCCGCAGCCATCGACTCGTACCTGCTCCTGGTCGAGCGGGACCCCGAGGTCTACCGCTTCATCGTGACGGCCCCGCTGCTCGACCGCTCGGAAGGGGCCTCACCGAGCGACCCCGCAGCGAGCGTCAGCGGCCACATCGCCCAGCAGATCTCGCTGGTGATCGAGCAGGCCCTCCGGGCCGCCGGCCACGAGGTCGCGGCGGCAGCGGTCTGGGGGCAAGGGGTGGTCGGGATGGTCCGCGCGGCCGCGGACGCCTGGCTCGCCGGCGAGGCCGGCTTTGCCGGGATGCCGCGGACGGACCTGACCGCACACCTGACGGCGCTCGCCTGGACCGGACTGGCCACGGCGTGGCCGGCCCCGATCCCCCCTGCCGCGCACCCGCTCCCCCAGTCCCGCTCCCGTCCTGCCGTTCCCACCCTCCAGCCGAAGGACCACCCATGACCGACCTCGCCTTGTCCCTGCGTTCGGCCCTGGATGGCCGTTGGGCCCACGTCCGCCAGGAGGTTCGTGCCGGCGAGGCGCGCCGCTTCGGCCCCCCGCCCGGTCCGCTCAGTACCGAGGAGTACCGCGCCTACACCGCCTCGCAGCTCGTCGAGGTGGCCAAGCAGCCCTATGCCCGTGATGGCGTTCCGGAGTCGATGGGCGGCACCGCCGACTACGGCGCCTCGGTCACCGCCTTCGAGCTCCTGGGTCACGGCGACCTGTCGCTGTGGGTCAAGGCCGGCGTCCACTTCGGTCTCTACGGGGGGGCCCTGACCAACCTCGGCACCGAGCGCCACCATCGCGAGTACGTGGAGTCGATGCTGGACGCGTCGGTCCAGGGCTGCTTTGCGATGACCGAGACCGGCCACGGCTCCAACGTCCAGAACCTGCTGACGACGGCCACCTACGACCCGGAGACCGATGAGCTCGTCGTGCACACCCCGTCGATCATGGGGCGCAAGGACTACATCGGCAACGCCGCCCGGGATGCGCAGATGGCAGCCGTCTTCGCGCAGCTGGTCACGGCTGAGGGATCGCACGGCGTGCACTGCGTGCTGGTCCGGATCCGGGACGCCCAGGGTGACCCGATGCCCGGGGTGACGATCGGCGACTGCGGGCCGAAGGCCGGCCTGCCCGGCGTCGACAACGGCCGGCTGACCTTCGACCAGGTGCGGGTGCCGCGGACCAACCTCCTCAACCGGTACGGGGACATCAACGAGCAGGGGCAGTACACCTCGCCCATCGAGAACGAGAACCGCCGGTTCTTCACCATGCTCGGCACCCTGGTGCGTGGCCGCGTCAGCGTGGCCGGTGGTGCCGCCGCGGCAACTCGGTCGGCCCTGACGATCGCGACCCGGTATGCCGAGCACCGCCGTCAGTTCGCGGCCCCCGGCGCGCAGGTCGAGGTGCCGATCCTCGACTACCGGATGCACCAGCGAAAGTTGTTGCCGGCGATCGCCACCTCCTACGCCCTGGTGTTCGCCCAGAACCAGCTGGTCGAGCAGATGCACGAGATCCAGTCCCAGGGCGGTGCCGCCTCGGAGCAGGCCCAGCGCGAGCTCGAGGCGCGCGCCGCGGCCATCAAGGTGGCGTCCACCACGCACGCGACCGCAGCGATCCAGATGGCGCGCGAGGCGTGCGGCGGGGCCGGGTACCTGGCTGACAGCCGACTGCCGGCGTTCAAGGCCGACACCGACGTGTTCACCACCTTCGAGGGCGACAACACCGTCCTGCTGCAGCTCGTCGCCAAGGGCCTGCTGACCGAGTTCCAGGAGTCCTTCGGGGACCTGCAACGGCTGGGCAAGATCCGCTTCGGCGCCCGCATCTTCGCCGATGCCGTTCTCGAGCGCACCTCCACCCGAAGCCTGATCTCCCGGATCGTCTCGGGTGCCCCGCCACGGGACGACGACGATGCCGAGGCCGATCGTGGTCGCCAGCTGGAGCTGTTCCTCGACCGCGAGCGGCACATGCTCGAGAGCGTCGCCATGCGCCTTCAGCGCGCGACGAAGCCCGACGCCGACCAGTTCGCGGTCTTCAACGAGGCGCAGGACCACCTGATCGGCGCCGCCCGAGCGCACATCGACCGGGTGGTCCTCGAAGCCTTCGTCGCGGGCATCGACGACTGCGAGGACGAGCCCACGAAGGACCTGCTGAACCGGGTCTGCGATCTGTATGCCCTGTCGACGATCGAGGCCAACCGGGCCTGGTACCTCGAGCACGACCGGCTGTCACCGGCCCACTCGAAGGCGGTCATCGCGCGGGTCAACTGGCTCTGCGGCGAGCTCCGGCCGATGGCGCGCACCTTGGTCGACGGGTTCGGGCTGACCGACGAGTGGCTCGGAAGTCCACTCATCCGGCCGCTTGAGGAGTCGGAGGCGTCCGTGCCGCAGGACCACGGGGCGGCGGGCCCGACCCTCGCCTCCTGAGTCCCGCGCCGACCGAGGCGGGCGGCCAGCAGCCGAGAAGCGCCGTCCGGTCGCCCCCGGCTAGCGTGGGGATCATGGTCACCCCGTCCACTCCGCACGGTCCTGACAGCCACGACATGATCCGCGTGCACGGCGCGCGGGTGAACAACCTCAAGGACGTCAGCCTGGAGATCCCGAAACGCCGGCTGACGGTCTTCACCGGGGTCTCCGGGTCGGGCAAGAGCTCGCTGGTGTTCGCCACGATCGCCGCCGAGTCGCAACGCCTGATCAACGAGACCTACAGCGCCTTCGTCCAGGGCTTCATGCCCTCCCTGGCGCGCCCGGAGGTCGACGTGCTCGAGGGGCTGACGACGGCGATCATCGTGGACCAGCGGCGGATGGGCGCCGACGTCCGCTCCACGGTCGGCACGGCCACCGACGCCAACGCGATGCTGCGGATCCTCTTCAGCCGGCTCGGGAAGCCGCACATCGGCTCGCCGAAGGCGTACTCCTTCAACGTCCCCTCGATCAGCGGAGCTGGCGCCGTCACCCTCGAGCGGGGTGGCAAGACCGTCAAGGAGAGGCGCAGCTTCAGCATCCTCGGCGGCATGTGCCCGCTGTGCGAGGGCCGAGGCACCGTCTCCGACATCGACCTGTCCCAGCTCTACGACGACACCAAGTCATTGGCCGAGGGCGCGCTGACGATCCCCGGATACACGCCGGGTGGCTGGAACTACCGGCTGTACAGCGAGTCGGGCTTCGTCGACCCGCAGAAGCCGATCCGCAAGTACACCCAGCGCGAACGTGAGGACTTCCTTCACCACGAGCCCACGAGGATGAAGATCGCGGGCATCAACATGACGTATGAGGGCCTCGTCTCCCGGATCCAGAAGTCGATGCTGTCCAAGGACGTCGACGCACTCCAGCCGCACGTGCGAGCGTTCGTGGAGCGGGCGGTGACCTTCACCACCTGCCCGGACTGCAACGGAACCCGACTCAGTGAGCAGGCCCGGTCGTCGAAGATCAAGGGCCGCAACATCGCCGACCTGTGCGCCCTGCAGATCAGCGACCTGGCCGAGTGGGTGGCCGCTGTGGACGAGCCGTCCTTGGCACCACTGCTCAGGACGTTGCGCGCCACCCTCGACTCGTTCGTGGAGATCGGGCTGGGGTACCTCTCGCTGGACCGGCCGTCGGGAACCCTCTCGGGGGGCGAGGCGCAACGCACCAAGATGATCCGCCACCTGGGATCCGCCCTCACCGACGTCACCTACGTCTTCGACGAGCCGACGATCGGGCTGCACCCCCATGACATCCAGCGGATGAACGACCTGTTGCTGCGCCTTCGCGACAAGGGCAACACGGTGCTGGTGGTCGAGCACAAGCCCGAGGCGATCTCGATCGCCGACCACGTCGTCGACCTCGGCCCGCGTGCCGGCGTCGAGGGGGGCACGGTGATGTTCGAGGGCACGGTCGAGGGGCTGCGCGGCAGCGGCACGATCACCGGGCGCCACTTCGACGATCGCGCGCGCGTCAAGGAGAGCGTCCGCAGCCCCACCGGCACCCTGGAGATCCGCGGCGCGTCGCGGCACAACCTGCGTGATCTCGACGTCGACGTCCCGCTCGGGGTGCTGACCGTCATCACCGGTGTCGCCGGCTCCGGCAAGAGCTCGCTGGTCGGCGGGTCGATCCACGGCCGGGAGGGAGTGGTCGCCATCGACCAGGCGGCGATCAAGGGCTCGAGGCGGAGCAACCCGGCCACGTACACCGGCCTGCTCGAGCCGGTTCGCAAGGCGTTCGCCAAGGCCAACGGCGTGAAGCCGGCCCTGTTCAGCCCCAACTCCGAGGGGGCCTGCCCCACCTGCAACGGGGCCGGCGTCGTCTTCACCGATCTGGCGATGATGGCCGGCGTCGCGACCACCTGCGAGGACTGCGAGGGCAAGCGGTTCGAGGCGTCGGTGCTCGAGCACCGCCTCGCCGGTCGCGACATCAGCGAGGTGCTCGCGATGTCAGCCAGCGAGGCCGTGGACTTCTTCGCCACCGGGCCGGCACGCACTCCGGCGGCACATGCCATCCTCAGCAGACTCGTCGACGTCGGCCTCGGCTACCTCAGCCTCGGCCAGCCGCTCACCACCCTCTCCGGGGGCGAGCGGCAGCGGCTCAAGCTGGCCACCCGGATGGCCGAGAAGGGTGGGGTCTACGTCCTCGACGAACCCACGTCCGGCCTTCACCTGGCTGATGTCGAACAGCTCCTCGCCCTGCTCGACCGGTTGGTCGATGGCGGCACATCGGTCATCGTCATCGAGCACCACCAGGCGGTGATGGCCCACGCGGACTGGATCATCGACCTCGGCCCGGGCGCCGGCCACCAGGGTGGGCGGGTCGTCTTCGAGGGCACCCCGGCCGATCTCGTCGCCTCGGGCTCGACCCTGACCGGCGAGCACCTCTCGGCGTACGTGGCCGCTGCCGGCCGTGGACGACCATCGGGTGCGGCCGCCGCGCGGGAACGGTAGCCGGGGCCCTGCGCCATCACCCAGACCGGTACCGACCCTGACGGTCAGGCGTCGGTCGAGGCCGTGACCCGGTCGCCGACCGCGAGGGAGCCCGGGACGGCGACGTCCGCGTAGACGCCGCTGCAGGTGCCCGCGCGCGTCGTGACCTCCAGCTCGACGCCCCCGATCCTCAGCCGTCGGCCGACCAGGGCATAGAGCTCCTCGGTGCCCAGGTCGAGGACGAGGTTGGCTCGCGGGTGCTCGCTCACGAAGGTGGCGACACTGACGATGTGCACCGGCGCACGCTTGCGCCGGTCGTCGTCCAGCCCCTCCGCCGAGATGCCGACGGAACGCAGCGACTGACCCAGCGCATCCCGCTCGGGATAGATGAAGATGCTCGAGACCACTGCCATGGCTCTACCGTAAACCCGGCCGGTGCCGATCCGCCCGGCGACGGCCGACGGTGGACGTGAAGGGACTCGAACCCCTGGCCTCTCGCGTGTGAAGCGAACGCTCTAACCAACTGAGCTACACGTCCGTACCGTGCCGCTGGCTTCAGCCGGCACGAGGCGAAAGGATAGCCGGTGGCCGCACCGCGTGCTAATTCACCCCCGGGAGCGAGGCCAGCCACGATTCGATCCCGTCCGGCAGGAACGTCGGCGGTCCCCGCCAGAGGAGGTACGCCCAGAAGATGGCGCCCACCAGGGCGGCCGTGGCCAGCGCGATCCCGGCTCGAACCCACCAGGGGGCCGCCAGGACCCAGGTGTTCCAGCGCCCGAGCACGCCACGTGCCCAGCGCAGGAGCTGTTGAGCCCACTCGAACTCCGACGCCCAGACCGAGACGCCGATGAAGACGATGAGCCACCCCGGCCCCGGGGCGGGCACCAGGATGAGGCCGGTGATGACGATGACCAGTCCCAACGCACCGACCCCCATCCGGTACAGCCGGTGGGTGGCCGGTCGGGCACGGATCCGGCGTCGCCAGGCCCAGTCGTCGTCGTGAGCATCCAGCAGGATGTTGTCGTCGTCGTCCCGACGGGTCAGTTCGTCCATGTCAGGGGTCGAGGTCCGTCAGGGCGCCCGCAGCGAAGAGCGCGGCAGCCCGCGCCGTCACCGGGCCGGGGGTCAGGATCCGCTCGTCGACCGCATGGACGGGCAGGACATCCTTGGTCGAGCTGGTGATGAACACCTCGTCGGCCGACTCCAGCACCGACAGGGGCAGGGTCCGCTCGAGCACCGGAAGCCCACCCGCGCGGCACCACTCGATCACGAGCTCGCGGGTGATCCCCTCGAGCAGACCGGACTCGACCGGTGGCGTGCACAGCTGCCCATCGAGCACGACGAAGATGTTCGACCCGGTGCACTCGCACAGCTCACCACGGGTGTTCCCGAACACTCCCTCGAGAGCACCCACCTGCTTGGCGTTGGCCAGGGCGACCACGTTCTCGGCATACGAGGTGGTCTTCAGCCCGACCGTGGCAGAGCGCTCGTTCCGCGTCCACGGCAGCACACTGACCTTGGCGGACGCCGGCGGCGGCTGCTGCTCACCAGCCGTGACGATGTAGGTCGGCGCCGCACCGAGCCGATCCGATCCCAGCGGCCCGGCCCCGCCCGTGATCGTGTACCGCAGCCGCCCGAACGGGATCGGTTCCCCGGCCGCGAGCACCGTCTTGATCCCCTCGGCGAGGACATCGTGGTCGGCCGGCGGCAACCCCAGGCCTGCGAGCGAGCGGTCCAGCCGACGGGCGTGCCGGGTGAGCGCGAAACCCTGCCCGTCGACGATCTTCGCCGTCTCGAAAACCCCGTCGCCGACGGTCACCCCGTGGTCCAGCGCCGAGACGGCGGCATCGTCCGGGCCGAGGAGCTGGCCGTTGACCCATACGCGAACTGACATGGTGCAACCTTCCCAGACCTCAGTCGGTGGCGGCAGGGCGGATCGCGCCGCAGGCCAGTCCGACCAGTCGCGACGCCTTGAGCTCGGTCTCCTGCCACTCCCCCTCCGGATCGGAACCCCAGGTGATTCCCGCCCCGGTGCCGAACCGCAACCATCGGCGGCCACCCTGGTCGTGATCTGCCCAGAAGGTCCGGATCCCGACCGCCAGCTCCGCTTCGCGTCGGTCGGCGTCCACCCAGCCCACGGCGCCGCAGTACGGCCCGCGTGCGGAGGACTCGAGGTCCCGGATCGTGGTCAGGGCGCTGGACTTCGGGGCGCCCGACACCGATCCCGGCGGGAACGTCGCCTCAAGGATCTGCGCCCATCCGAGCCCGGGGCGCAGCTCCCCCGCCACCCGCGAGACGAGGTGAGTCAGTCCGGGGTGCTCCACCACGGTGCACAGCGCCTCGACGTCGATCGTGCCCTCCCGGCACACATGGGACAGGTCGTTTCTCACCAGATCGACGATCATCACGTTCTCGGCGTAGTCCTTGGCCAGCATCGACTCGACGTTGCTGGCGGTGCCCTTGATCGGCCCCGACACGATCCGTCCGTCGACTCGGCCCAGGAACAGCTCGGGCGAGGCACACACGATGTCCAGACCGGCGCGCTCCACCCGGATCCTCGAGCCGTGCGGTGCCGGGTTTCCCTGGCGGAGCAGCAGGTCGAGACCGTCGAGGTCGGCATCTTCAGCCAGGTCGTGGCTCATCACCCGGCAGATGTTGGCCTGGTAGACGGTCCCGGCAGCAATCCGCTCGCGGACCTCCCGCACGGCCGCCAGGTATGCCGTCCGGTCGAGCGAGCTGTGCCACGAGCCCATGAGCGCGGGCCAGTCGGGCGCGGTCCGCCCCGGCTCATCCTCGCCATCGTGCGTGACGACGTCGAACCGCACTGCCGTCAAGCCCCCCTCGAAGGTGAGCACGACGGCCCAGAACCCCTCGGTGTCGAGCGCCTCCAGCGCGGCGCGACCGGTCAGGACCTCGCGGACCCCGCGCGCGCGACGATCGGGGAACCGGGCGACGTCCACCCCGCGATGATAGGTGTCGCCGCCGCGGTTCGAGACCGAAGTGCCGTCGCATCATCCTCAACCCAGCTCAGGCACGGTATCCCGCCGTCAGCTGCCGTTCTGAGCCTCATGCAGGCAGAGGATGTTCCCCTCGCTGTCGGTGAACCAGGCGGCCTTCTCGTCCCCGAGGACGGCGATGTGGTCGACCGTCTTGAGCTCGGGCAGGTCGTAGTCGAGGAAGGACACCCCGTTGGCTTCGAGCTCCTTGACCTCGGCACCGACATTGCTCACCTCGAAGGTGAGGACCGTGTGCTTGCTCTGGGCTCCGTCCTCCGCAGCCATGAGCGCGATCTTCGTTCCCTGCCCCGCCTGGAGCAGATGGTTTCCGGTGGGTTCCATGCCGGCGTCGGCCAGGCCGAGCCGATCCCGGTAGAAGGTGGTGGCCCGCTCCAGGTCGCTCACCGGGAGCACTGGGGTGATGGGCACGGACGTGATCATGGGGACCTCCGATGGAGTCGGATCTGCCCTGCACAGACCTCCAGTCTCCGACGCTGCCGGTGGTCGGAACATGGTCCGAACGGGTGGTTCTGTGCCCGCGTCCGACGCTCAGAAGGCGCTGGTGCCGTTCGGGGTTCCCAGTCCCGTCGGCCCATCCCAGCCGGCCTTGCCGGTACACCAGGAGGTGCAGCTGCCATTGCTGCCGGCCGAGACGTCGAAGAGGCCTCCAGGATGGGCGTACGGGATGCTGTTGGCGTACCCGACGGTGTTCCCGCTCAGCGCGTAGACCCCCGCGATGATGGGCGCCGAGAGGCTGGTGCCGCCGTACTGGGCCCAGGACGAGCTGGTCTTGCTCGTGGGGGCGTACGTGGCGAGCCCGGTCGCCGGATCGGCGACGGCAGCCACGTCAGCCATCGCCCGTCCGCCGCAGCCGGTCATCGCCGGAGTCTGACCCGCCGGCGCCGCATTCAGCGTGGTGCAGCCGGAGCCCGACCCGCTCCAGACCGACTCGCTCCATCCGCGGGGGGTGCCGGGCGCCGCGACCAGGCTCGTGCCGCCCACTGCCGTCACGTAGCGGGACGACGCGGGGAAGGCCCCGCCCTGGTAGCCGCTGTCGCCGGTTGACGCGGTGACGGCGATCCCCGGGTGGTTGTAGGCGGCGCCATAGCTGGAGTCGGCCATGTCGCCGCCCCCGTAGCTGTTCGAGATCGCCACGACACCGGGCTGCCGGGCTGCCGTGCTCACGGCAGTGCCGAGGTCGGTGAACGACGCCGATCGGGCCTGGACCAGCAGGATCCGACAGTCGGGACAGGTCGCCGACACCGCGTCCAGGTCCAGTGCCTGCTCTGCCGCCCAGCCGGCGTTGAACTTCGGCAGGACCGCACCGCCGTTCTGGTTGATGACCCGCAGGCACCCGTTCGCGCGGGTGCAGGCGGGTAGTCCCCACTGGGAGCGGTAGATGCCGAGGTCACGTTCGGCGTTCGGGTAGCCGTACGCATCCACGATGGCCACCGTCCTGCCCCCTGAGGTCAGCCCGGTCAGCGCGTAGGCCGACTGGATCTGGGCGGGCGTCAGACCGGAGACGCCGGTGGCAGCAGCCGGACTGGTGGTGACGGACCTGCCCGGACGCGCCCTGAGGGGGTCCAGCCGCCGGCCCGAGGCGTCGACCATCTCGATCGCCATGCAGGCTGCCTCGCCTGCTGGCGCCGAGGTGCAGAGCCGCTTGCCATGCGAGTCGGACGTCGGGACGGCGGTGGCGGTCTCGACATTCCCGACTGCCAGCCCGAGAGTCGAGCCCAGGACGACGAGGACGGTGATCAGGTGGGTGCGCATCGGCGGGGGTCTCCTGATGGCTGGTCGGCCCGGACGGGGATCCGGGTCGTGGGTGCAGCCAACTCCTCCCGCCCCCCTCGCGTACCCATAACCAGCGAATTCCCAGCAATGGAGCGGTAAACGGTGGTTCTTCCCGGTGGTCAACCGGGCAAAGCGGGACGAACCGGCGCGCCAGCCCGAGCGGGAAGGCCACCGGCCCCGCCAGCGTCACATCGCGACGAGGTCCGTCACCCTGATCACCGGCTCACCGCTCTCGTCCGACGCGCCCAGGTCGACCTCGGCGCGGATCCGCCAGTCGTGGTCGCCCTCCGGGTCGTCGAGCACCTGCTCGACCAGCCACCGGTCACGATGCTTGTCGATCTGCAGCAGTGACGGTCCACGGGCGTCCGGACCCGCGCCCACCTCGTCGTGCTGCTCGAAGTACGCCTCGGCCGCCTCCTGCCAGCGATCCGGCTCCCAGCCAGGCGGGTCCGTCTCGAGGTCGGACAGGGCGGTCCACTGGCGGCGGGAGAGCAGCTCGACTCGACGGAACATCGCGTTCCGGACGAGGACCCGGAAGGCGCGCTCGTTGGCGGTGACCGGGCGCGGTGCGGCGACGACCGTGTCCGGGCTGACCGGCATCCCGTCCTGCCGTTCGGGGTCGGTCAGCGCCTCCCACTCGTCGAGCAGGCTGGAGTCGGTCTGGCGCACCACCGCACCGAGCCACTCGATGATGTCGAGGACGGCCTCGGTCTTGACCTGCTCGGGGACGGTCTGACGCAGCGCCTTGTAGGTGTCGGACAGATAGCGCAGGACGATGCCTTCGGACCGGGTGAGCCCGTAGAACGCCACGAGCTCGCCGAACGTCATCGCCCGCTCGTACATGTCCCGGACCACCGACTTGGGCGACAGCGCACTCTCGGAGACCCAGGGATGGGTCTGGCGGTAGGTGGCGAAGAGCTGGCCGAGCAGCTCGTCGAGGGGTTTCGGCCAGGAAACCTCCTCCAGCAGCTCCATCCGCTCCTCGTACTCGATCCCCTCGGCCTTCATCTCCGCCACGGCCTCGCCGCGCGCCGTGAACTGCTGGGCCATGAGGATCGGGCGCGGGTCCTCCAGGGTCGCTTCCACGACCGAGAGCACGTCGAGGGCGAACTCCGGTGAGTCCGGGTCAAGCACCTCGACCGCACCGAGCGCGAAGGCCGAGAGTGGCTGGTTCAGCGCGAAGCCGAGCTGGAGATCCTCGACCAACCGGGCCAGTCGCCCGTACTCGTCCGGCTCGTCGAGCCGCTCGACCACGCCGGCGGCCAACAGCGATCGGTAGATCTGCACCGCCTGTCGAACGTGCCGCACCTGCCGGCGCGGATCCTCATGGTTGTCCCGGAGCAGCCGACGCATCGCGGCGAACGGGTCCTCCTGCCGCGCCATCACGTTGAGCACCATGGCGTGGCTGACCCGCATCCGCGAGACCAGCGGCTCGGGCTGTGCCGTGATGATCTTCTCGAAGGTGTCCTGCGACCAGTTGACGAAGCCGTCCGGCGGCTTCTTGCGTTGCACCTTGCGCAGCTTCTTGGGATCGTCCCCAGCCCTGGCGACGAGCCGGGCGTTCTCCACCAGATGATCGGGCGCCTGGACGACGACCGTCCCCGCGGTGTCGTAGCCGGCTCGCCCGGCCCGCCCGGCGATCTGGTGGAACTCCCGTGCCTTGAGCAGTCGTTGACGGCTTCCGTCGAACTTCGTCAGCCCGGTCAGCAGGACGGTGCGGATCGGCACGTTGATCCCCACCCCGAGCGTGTCGGTACCGCAGATGACCTTGAGCAGACCCTTCTGGGCCAGCTGCTCCACGAGTCGACGGTACTTCGGCAACATCCCCGCGTGATGCACCCCGATCCCGTGCCGGACCAGGCGCGACAAGGTCTTGCCGAATCCCGCCGAGAACCGGAACGCCCCGAGGAAGGCAGCGATCTCGTCCTTCTCCGCGCGGCTGCAGACATTGACCGACATCAGCGCCTGGGCTCGCTCGAGCGCCGCTGCCTGGGTGAAGTGCACGACATACACCGGTGCCTGGCGTGTCGCCAGCAGCTCTTCGAGCGTCTCGTGCAGCGGCGTCATCGCCCAGTGGTACGTCAACGGGACGGGCCGCTCCACGCTGGTCACGACGGCGGTGGGCCGTCCGGTGCGCCGGACGAGGTCCTGCTCGAACCGCTCGGTCTCCCCCAGGGTCGCCGACATCAGCACGAACTGCGTCCCGGGCAGCTCGAGGATGGGGACCTGCCAGGCCCAGCCGCGGTCCGGCTCGGCGTAGAAATGGAACTCGTCCATGACCACCTGCGCCACGTCGGCACCGGCGCCCTCGCGCAGGGCGATGTTCGCCAGCACCTCGGCGGTGCAGCAGATGATGGGCGCCGAGCCGTTCACCGAGGCGTCTCCGGTCATCATGCCCACCCGCTCGGGCCCGAAGGCGTCGCACAGAGCGAAGAACTTCTCCGAGACGAGGGCCTTGATCGGCGCGGTGTAGTAGCTGCGACCTCCGGCGGCCAGTGCCGCGAAGTGCGCACCGGCCGCGACCAGACTCTTCCCGGAGCCGGTCGGCGTGGCCAGGATGAGGTTGGACCCGGAGACCACCTCGAGCAGGGCATCCTCCTGCGTGGGGTAGAGGGTCAGGCCCTGGCCGCTCACCCAGTCGGTGAACGCCTCGAGCACGGTGTCCGCCTCGGGCGGGGTGGTCCACGAGTCGAGGGCGTCGGCGAGAGTCATCGGGTCCATCCTCCCTGACCCGCGCCCTCTCGGACGACAGCGTGCTCGGTGAGGCGCTCAGTCGAGCGTCAGCGGAAGCTCCAGGAGGCCCAGCGCCGGACGGTGACCCGGATGACGGGGCCGCTCGGAGAGCTGGACCGGTACTGCTCGTACTTCGCCACCAGGGCGTCCAGACCAGCGCGCTCCGAGGCGGACCCGGCCGGGACGACCTCGGCCCGACCGTCCGCCCGCACCCACCAGAGGCCGTCCCAGCTGTCCTCGTAGTGGTCGACGAGGATGCTCACCCGAGGCTCGTGCTCGATGTTGGCGAGGCGACGCAGCGCCGTGGTGCGCTTCGGCTTGCCGTCCACCGCCGTCCAGAGGGTGCCCGGTCCGACCGTCTGGTCGAGGGCGAAGGCGATCGGCACGAGGTGGGGTCGACCGTCGGGGCGCACCGTCGCCAGCGTGGCGACACGCGCCGTCCCGAACCGCTCGCGCCTCAGCTGGTCCAGGCCCCCATCCATGCGACCACGGTATGCCGTGCCGTCGGCGCGACGCGAGGTGACCATAATGAGCGGCAACCCGCTGACCGTCGAAAGAAGTGACTCCGTGAATCCCCTGGACGTGGACCTCAACGACGCGAACGTCACCAACGGCGTTCTGGGACCGTTCGCCGCCCAGCTCGGGATGCAGGTCCTGCGCGCCGACGGCGACGAGGTGGCGGTGAGCTGGACCGCCACCGCGGCACTGCACCAACCGCACGGCATCGTCCACGGCGGCGTCCACTGCACCGTCGTCGAGACGCTCGCCAGTGTCGGCGCCTCCCTGTGGCTGGGCGACCGGGGCCACATCGTCGGGGTGTCGAACAGCACCGACTTCTTCCGCGCGGTCCGTGAGGGGACGCTCCACTCGACGGCCACGCCGTTGCACCGAGGACGATCCCAGCAGGTGTGGATCGTCGAGACCCGGGATGAGCAGGACCGACTGGTCTCCCGCGGCCAGGTGCGCCTGCAGAACCTCAGCTGAGCGTCCGAGACGCGCCGCCGGGGTCCTGCGCCGGAGGAAGCAGCACGCCGAAGCCCGCCGCGGCGAGACGCAGCAGGACCTGTCCGGGCGCCAGCAGGTCGGCGATCTTGGCAGCGCTGAGCAGCTCCAGCTCGGCCAGGCGCACGGCATACGCCTGCGGGCTCGAGAGCCTGGCCCGCTGCAGTTCCAGGGTGTTGTGCCAGACCTTGGCTCGCGCCTCACGCAGGAAGCGCCGTGAGCTCGCCCGGTTGAGCGGCTGAAGCAGCCTGTCCAGCAGCGCTCGGCCGGAGCCCGCGGCCAGCTCGGCGTCCTCCGCGGCGACCCGGGACGACAACACGGCATCGATCTGCTCGTGGTCCGCGCGACGCCTGTCCAGCAGCGTGGGTTGGTCGAACTCTGCGTCCGAGATGACCGCCAGCAACGCCTGCGGCAGGTCGTAGTTGATGTGGGCGTTGATTCCGAGCAGGACGTGGCGCAGGGCCGGCAGTGACGCCGTCGCGCCGAAGGCCAGCGCCCAGGGGCGGGCGACGCGCCGCCCGGACAGGTCGGCCGACAGGGCCTTCAGGTAGAGCTCGGCGAACGCGATGTCCAGCTCCTCCACCCACCCGGGATCCGCGAACCTGGAGTCGTCGATCGCGCTGGACACGGCGACGGTGGTGCGCAGGTACGTCGCCAGGAAGGGCCGTCTCGACTCCGCCGCCGGAGGGAGCAGGTCCAGCTGGGTCTGCATCTCGTCGAGCACCCGCCGGATCGGGCGTGGTTCGGTCGAGCAGTCAGCCGCAGTCATCAGAACTCCTCATCCGAGAGCCCTGCCGCGACTATTCTCGACCCCAGGAGGAGCCGTGGTCCAGACCGTCTCGAGGCGTTCGGACGATCGGGTGTTGACGTACACCCGAATCCTGTCCCTGTTCATCCTTCCCTTCCTGCTCGTGGCCTTCGTGCTGCTCTACCTCTTCCCGGGCAGCACCACACGGCTCTTCGCGTGGACGATCACGCCGACGATGACGCCAATGATGCTCGGGGCCGCGTACCTCGGGGGGGCCTACTTCTTCCTCCGGGTGCTGCGTGCGAGCCGGTGGTCCGCCATCTCGACCGGTTTCATCTCGGTGGCACTGTTCGCCTCCCTGCTCGGGGTGGCCACGATCCTGCACTGGGACCGGTTCAACCACACCCACCCTGCCTTCTGGGTGTGGGCCGGGTTGTACTTCACGGCTCCGTGGCTGGTCATCGGCGCTTGGGTTGCCAACCGCGCAACCCGTTCCCGGACGGACGCCACCACCGATCGACTCGGCACCACCGCCCGCTGGGCCGTCGCTCTGGTCGGGCTTCTGGCGCTCGGCCAGGGCCTGTTCATGGTCGTCCTGCCCGAGCGCGTCATCCCGCTCTGGCCGTGGGCCCTGACGCCGTTGACGTGCCGGGTGGTCGGTGCGGTCTTCTGTCTCGGCGCGGCCGGCCTGGTCACCGTCATCGATGCGCGATGGACCACGCTGCGGCTGATGGTTCAGGTCGCCGTCCTCATGCTCGTGTTGATCGTGGTCGGTGTCCTTCGGGCACTGGGTGAGTTCGACACCAGTCGGCCGCTGACCTGGCTCCTGCTGATCGGCGCGCTGGTGATCCTGGCGGGCTCGCTCCGGCTGTGGGTCCACCAGGAGGGAGGTATGCGCGTTCGCTCGCGAGGGTGACGGCTGCACCGCGTCCCCTCCCGGCGGGCTGCGCGGCGCCGTGCGCGGCAGCGACGACCCGGCTACGGTGGTCTGCGGCCTGCTCGGCGTGAACGAGGTCTTCGGCCCGAACCGTGTGAGAACGACGTGCCCCGGCAGTGCCTGACCGCACCCGGCAGGCGCCGGCTCGCCGGGACGAGGGCCGCGGGACGCCCGCCGACGACCGACCTTCCGACCCTCAGCTGAACCCGCACCCACCTCGAAAGGGCACTGCCTGTGAAGATCGTCTCCGCCGACGTGATCGTCTCGAGCCCGGACCGGAACTTCGTGACCCTGCGGATCAGCACCGACGAGGGCATCTCCGGGCTCGGCGACGGCACGCTCAACGGTCGGGAGCTGGCGGTGGCCTCCTACCTGGAGAACCACGTCGTGCCCCTGCTGATCGGCCGCGACGCCCATCGGATCGAGGACGCCTGGCAGTTCCTCTACCGCTCGGCGTACTGGCGCCGCGGCCCGGTGACGATGGCGGCCATCGCGGCCGTGGACGTCGCCTTGTGGGACATCAAGGCCAAGGCGGCGGGGATGCCGCTCTACCAGCTGCTCGGTGGGGCGTCCCGGACCGGCATCATGGCCTACGGACACGCCTCGGGCCGAGACACCGAGGAGCTGTTCGACTCGATCCGACACCACCTGGAGCTGGGCTTTCGCTCGATCCGGGTGCAGACGTCGGTACCGGGGATCAACGCGGTGTACGGGGTGGCCGCCCAGCCCTCCATCGGCGGCACCCGCTATGACTACGAACCCGCGCAGCGGGCACCGCTGCCCGCCGAGGAGGACTGGGACTCGCGGGCCTACCTGCGCCACATCCCCGCGGTGTTCGAGGCGGTGCGGAACGAGTTCGGGCCGGAGCTGCCACTGCTGCACGACGGGCACCACCGGATGACCCCGATCCAGGCCGCCAGGCTTGGCAAGTCGCTCGAGCCGTACGACCTGTTCTGGTTGGAGGACTGCACGCCGGCGGAGAACCAGGAGGCCTTGCGCCTCGTGCGTCAGCACACCACCACCCCGTTGGCCATCGGTGAGGTGTTCAACACCGTGTGGGACTACCAGACCCTGATCCGCGAGCAGCTCATCGACTACGTGCGCTCTGCTGTCACGCACACCGGAGGAATCACCGCGATGCGACGGCTGCTGGACTTCGCGGCCCAGTACCAGATCAAGTCCGGGATCCATGGACCGACGGACATCTCCCCGGTGGGACTTGCCGCTGCTCTGCACCTCGACCTGGCCATCCACAACTTCGGGATCCAGGAGTACATGCAGCACGGCTCGCTGACCAATGAGGTGTTCCGCCAGACCTTCACCTTCACCGACGGCTACCTCCACCCCGGCGAGGCACCCGGCCTGGGGGTCGAGCTGGATGGGGCCGAGGCGGCCCGGTTCCCGTACCAGCCGGCATACCTGCCCTTCAACCGGCTGCAGGACGGGACGGTGCACGACTGGTGAGGGCCCTTGTCTGGGCCTCTATAACGATGTAAATTGCGGAACCCCGCCTCCCGACGTGAAGGACCGCCCCATGAGCACCCGCATCCGGACCCTCGCCTCGGTCGGGGTCGCCGCACTCTGCCTGGCCGGTGCAGTCGGCTTCTCAGCCAACGCCCAGGCCAAGCAAGGACCTCCGGAACCGGTCTATGCGCCGAGCGGCAGCGCTGCCGACCCGGGGCTGGTCCGCGATGAAGGGAGCTACTACGCCTTCACGACCGGCGGGTTGGCGCGGGTCGCCACCGCGAAGAACCCCCAGGGTCCCTGGCTGCCACTGCCCGATGCGCTGTCCCGCTGGGGCGACTGGGCGTCCGGCAACGGCGCGGTATGGGCGCCGGACGTCGTGCACACGTCAGCCGGGTGGATCCTCTACTACGCGGCCCAGGCCAAGGGTTTCGGCGGCCAGCGGTGCATCGGGACGGCGGTCGCCGACCACCCGTCCGGTCCGTACGAGCCCAGCGCCACGCCGCTGATCTGCCCGAAGGTCAACCTCGCGGGCGAGGACCTCGCTGCCGACCGTCCGGACCCGACCTCGGGGGTGATCGACCCGTCCCCGTTCCAGGCCGACGACGGCCAGCGCTACCTGCTGTACAAGACCCAGAAGACCCCCGGCACCTTGCGGATGTTCCCACTCTCGGCCGACGGCCTGCACGGTCGCGGCGAGTCGAGCCACGAGCTGTTCCGCCATGCCGACAGCATCGAGAACCCCGTCCTGGTCCAACGCGGCACCGAGTACATCCTGTTCGCCTCGGCCAACTGGTATGACCAGTGCAGGTACTCGACGGTCTGGCGTCGCTCGAGCGACCTGTGGTCCTTCGCCGACAAGCCCGAGCACGTCCTGCTGGACAAGGCGAACACCGGCCTCTGTGGTCCTGGCGGGGCCGACGTCGTCGCTGACGGCCAGGGACCGGACCGGATCTTCCTGCACGCCTGGGTCTGTACCGACGACAACGCGCCCTGCGACTACGACGGTGTGGTCACCGACCCGACCAAGCGACGGGCGATGTATGCCGGGGTGCTCACCTGGGGTGACGACGGCGCGACGCCCCACGTCCCGGTGCTCCTGCCACGTCACGACTGATCCCCCGGCACGGCCGTCACCTCGGGATCGGCTGGAGCCGTGGCCCGGCCGGGGGCGACTCACATCGACTGGGTCTGCACCAACGAGGCGATCGTCGCGCTCTGCGCGACCGTCAACGCGCACAGTACGGAGATGACGGCCGTGCTCGAGTGGAGTGCGAACCGGCGGAGCCCGGTCGGACGAGTGGCCGCGCGTCGAGCCAGGACGATCCAGCCCACTGCCATCAGGATGCTGACCCCCACGTACCCCCACACGACGCTGACGTACCCCTCCCCCGGGGGCAGCTCGCGTTGCCAGCCCAGGCTGACCGCGATCAGCAGCGGGGGCAACAGCCAGCAGGACAGCCCGAGAAGGGTGGCCACACCAAGCCGGGGCCAGCTCTCGGGTCTGGTGCCGTGGGACAGCGCGCTGAGCACCACGGCTGCCGGAATGCCGACCAGGCCGATCATCAGCGCGATCACCGGCAGGTCGACAGTGAGCGGCGCTGCGCCCGGGTACCACTGCTCAGCCAGGGGAAGGGCGGACAGTGTTTGGCGAAGGTAGGTGGCCAACACCGCCGACGGATCCAGATTGAGGGTGTACGCATCGCCGGGCGGATTGAGCGCCCTGCTGCGCAGAACGGCCACCAGGGCGAGGATGCCCAGGGTGGAGAGAAGGACCGGTAGCGTCCGCTGCCACCGTCGGCGGGTGATCACCAGGATCACCAGCGTCGGCGCCAGCAGGATGGCCACCTCGTAGGAGGTCAGGGCATAGGTCCACAGCAGGGCAGCCGTCACCGCGCTCGGCCAGGATCGTCCCTTAAGCAGCAGCAGTCCGGTCGCCAGTGTCAGACAGATGGTGAAGGGCAGGACGCCGGTGAAGGTGTCGAGACCGTCGAACCAGTTTCGCAGGGTGAGGCTGGCGGCGAGGGTGACCACCACGACGTGGGCCGAAGCCCTCCCGACCAGGGTGCGCAGCATCAAGGCGGTCAGCAGCACCATGATCAGGACCAGGCCGGCGAGGAAGACCTTGTAGGACAGTCTGCTCGGGAAGGCCGTGAAGACACTGACGGTCCACAGGGCCGAACCCGGGAAGAAGCGTCCCCGATCGGCCATCCACGGGGCGAACATCGTGTGAGCGACTCCCAGCGCCGAACGAACGGCTGCGAGGCCGCTCCCGGTGATCTCGTTCGGGATCTCGGCACTGATCTTGTCGTCCGAGCGATACGGCGTCGTGAGGATCGGCAGCACACTGACCAGGGCCAGATAGGCCGACCCCGCCGAGATGACCTCTGCACGATGGACGCGGAACCACGAGGCCACGGTCCGTGGGATGCCCGGCTCGCTGTCCCGTCGGCCGCGGCGGAGGCCGGGGGCCACCTCGTCGGCCCCGAGCCGTGCCATGCGTCGTCCCCTTCGAAGATCCACTGGAGCACGGAGGCTACCAGCCACGGAACGTCGGCCAGGTGGTCAGCGGTGGGGCGTGACGTCGGCCTCGGCGTCGGTCCACCACGGGGTCTCCAGGAAGCCCCGCTTGATCGTGAGCAGCTCGACGTTCGCGGTCCAGCTCAGGACCCCGTCGATCTTGCCCAGTCTCTGGGTCAAGAACGTGTACACGTCCTCGGTGGTCGGCATGATGACCTCGCAGATGAGCGAGCAGCTCAGTGTCGCGGCCAGGAAGCGCACGCCGACCACCGAGGCCAGCTCGCGGGCGAGGTCGTCAAGCCGGGCCGGCGTGACCGAGATGTTGAGGATGATCTCCGACTCGAACCCCAGGGCTGAGGCCGCGACGAGGGTCAGCACCCACGCGCAGCCGCGCTCGCGCATGGTGTCGAAGCGGCGCCGAACCGTGCTCTCGTTGACTCCCAGCAGCTCTGCCACGGAGCGGAGGCTGGCTCGGCCATCCTGACGCAGCGCCTTGAGGATGAGCAGGTCCGTCTCGTCGAAGTGGGACGGGTCGCAGGTGTGCGGTTCACTGTCATCGACCTTCTGGGGCTCCAACGGGGAGATCAGCTGCTGCGCCCAGGCCTGGCTGACCTTGTAGGTGTGCAGCACGAGGTCGCTCTGGCACACCTCGACCCCCTCGATCGCCTGGATCTCGTTGATCAGCCGCCCGTGCAGCGACTCCGCCTTCTTGCAGACCAGCTCTGCCAGCAGGTCGCAGCTGCCGGTGACCAGGCACAGGAACCGCAGGTCGGTGCGCTGGGCGAGCGAGCGGGCCACCTGCATCTGCTTGCCTGGAGCACACCCGATGCGCAGCATGAACAGGTCCGCCGCGCCCGGGGAGTTGATGTCGCTGCTGACACCGATCCGCACCGCACCGGACTGGAGGAGCTGCTGCCCGCGCCGGGTGATCGTCGCGACCGAGGTGCCAGCCCGTTCCGCGATCTCGGTCCAGCTGGCTCGACCGTCCGCCTGGAGACCGGCAATGATCCGGCGGTCGAGCTCGTCGAAGTCGGTCGGGACGATCGGCACCCGGTTACCCCTTCACTTGTGTCAGCGCCTCGGCCAGGAACTCCCGGACGATGCGCTGGAACTTCTCCGACTCCTCGATCTGCGGGGAGTGGCCCGACTCCTCGAACACCTCGAGGCGCGCCCCGGGGATGAGCGACGAAATCGTATCGCTACACGCCACCGGGGTGATCCAGTCGCCGCGGCCCACCGTGACCAGCGTGGGACAGGCGATCACGCCCAGTTTGTCCTTGATGTCGTAGGTGGGCATGTTCTGGGTGAACGCCCAGTTGTGCGTCTCGTACCGGTAGGTCGTCGCCTCGACCTTGCGTTGCACGACCGCGGGGTCGTACACGTGGTCGTAGAGCGGGAGGATCTCTGCCCAGCACTCGCGCAGATCCGCGTTGTCGCGGGTCGTCCCCTCCATGATCCGGTGGAACTTGGCCAGGTCGAGCTCGACCCGGGCACTGGACAGCGCGTTGGCTCGGGCCATCGCCTCGTTCGCGTTGTCTGCCGAGGTGTCGCGAAGCACCATCGCCAGAAGGCGCTGCGGGTGCCGGACGGCGTACTCCATGCTGATGAAGCCACCGTAGGATCCGCCGGCCATGATGAAACGCTCGGCCCCGACCCACTGTCGTAGCCCCTCGACGTCTGCCGCCCACTGCTCATGGGTCAGGGGTCCCTTCCCCTCGCTCTGTCCCGAGCCTCGGGCGTCGAACACGACGACCTTGTACTCATCGGAGAACGCTCCGAAGCTGGTCCGCGGCTCCGCGAGCGACCCCAGGCCGGGGGCCCCGTGGTGGACGATCATCACTGGCGCCTCGTCGGGGCCCATGACCTCGACGTTGAGGTGGTTGTCGTTGATCTCGACGAACATGCGGTCTCATTTCTTCGCTGGGCGAACGCGCTCAGGCGCCGATGACGACGTCCTCGAGGGCCTTGGGGTATGCCGTGAACGGCACCGCCGAGTCGGCGGTGATCCGCATCGAGTCCGAGATCCGGTAGCCGGCGTGACCGGGGATGTAGATGCCCGGTTCGTTGGAGACGACGAAACCCTCCTCGAGCACGGTGTCGTCACCGTCCTCGAGCCACGGTGGCTCATGCATCCCCACGCCGATGCCGTGGCCCTGGCGGTGCTGGAGGAACTCGCCGAGACCGGCCTCGCGGATCACGTCCAGGCAACGGGCATTCGACTCGGCACAGGTCATCCCGGGACGCATCGAGTCGATCCCCACCTGCTGGGCGGCGCGAACCGTCTCGTAGTACCGCTGCTGCCGGACACTGGGCTCACCGAGGATGAACGTGCGCTCCCCCTCGACGAACCGTCCGCCGACGGCACAACCGAGGGACAGCATGAAGGTGTCGCCCGCCCGAAGACGGTAGGAGGAGGGCAGGCCATGCGGCTTGGCGCTGTTCGGGCCGGCATAGACGAGGCCACCGGCGAGGAAGCCGAGGACCACGACACCTTCGTGCTCGGCATACATCGTCGAGGTGCCGACGCGGCCGACATGGGCCGCCAGCTCGGACTCGCTGGGCAGCACCCCGCCGCTGGCCACCGCGTCGGTGATCAGCGAGATCCCGGCGGCTAGCATGAGGTCGGTGATCCGGGCCGCCTCCTGGTGCAGGACCAGCTCCTCGGGTTCCTTCACGTACCGGGTCAGGGTGACGGCATCCGACGGCACCAGCGCGACATCCGGGAGGACGCCCTCGAGCAGCCCCAGCCGCCCCACGCTCATGCTCGGCCCGAACCCGACCGGTCCGAGTCGACCGATGACCCCGGTCAGGTGCGACAACGGCTCGACCACTCCGGGGAACTCCGGATAGCTGACCAGGTTCGCAGCCACGTCCTGCCACTGGGCGTGCTCACGCTCGAGCTCCGGGACCAGCAGCGTGACCGGCCCGTCCACGCCGAGGTGGACGACCACCGGCCGCTCGCAGGGATGGTGGAAGAAGCCGGTGAGGTAGGCCACGTCGTCCGGATGGTCACAGATGACCCCCGTCAGCCCATCGGCAGCCAGCCGGGCTCGCACCCGGTCCTGGACCGTCGCATAGAAGCCGGCACCCAGCCGCTGGTGGAAGCCCACTCAGGCCTCCCGGGTGCGCGGGTTGCGGGCGTCGTTGTACGAGATGGCGATCAGGGTGGCGGCCACGACGAGCAGCAGGATCGCGATCGACGGGAAGAGGGTCGTCCACC
The DNA here is from genome assembly GCA_963845815.1 of uncultured Actinomycetota bacterium. Taxonomy (GTDB): domain Bacteria; phylum Actinomycetota; class Actinomycetes; order Actinomycetales; family Dermatophilaceae; genus Lapillicoccus. The sequence goes on along the minus strand of CAWJTD010000001.1, from coordinate 2,290,386 downwards.
AGGCACTGGTCATCGACCCGGACTGCTGCGACTCGTAGAGGATCCGGCCCCACGACCAGCTGCTCGGGTCGCCCATCCCGAGGAAGGACAGACCTGCCTCGGAGACGACGGCACGGGAGGCGGTCAGGACCACGGTGACGGTGATCACCGGGGCGACCGCGGGCAGGAGGTGCCGGCGCAGGATCCAGCGATGGCCGCCGCCGAGTACCCGGGCCGCGTCCATGTACGGCAGGTTCACCACGGACAACGCCTGGGAGCGGACCACCCGGGCCACCTCGGGCCAGGAGAAGAACGAGATGACGAGGATGATCGTCCCCAGCGACGGCCCGGCCAGCGCGGCGACGAGGATCATCAGCGGCAGCACGGGCAGCGAGAGCGAGAGGTCCACGATCATCCCGAGCACGGTGTCGACCCGGGGGAAGTAGGCACCGAGCATGCCGATCATCACCCCGATCGTGATCGCCAGTACGGAGGCGCAGACACCCACGGTCATCGAGATCCGAGTCCCCCACACGACCTCGGCGAAGATGTCCCGGCCGAGGTTGTCCGTGCCGAACCAGTGTTCGGCGGACGGCGGCCGGAGCACGGCGTCGCTGAACCCGCTCGGGTACTCGGCGATCCACGGCGCGCAGACGCCGACGACGATGAGCAACATCATCAGGATGAGTGCGAAGAGCCCCATGGGGTTGTGGCGGAACGCGTACCAGGTCGCCGCCGCGGCGCCCTCCTGGTCGGCGACCGGCTCGGTGTCGACGTCGGTCAGGAGCACACTCATGCTGTCCTCACTCGGGGATCAAGGATGCCGTAGGCCAGGTCGGTAACCATGTTGGCCAGGACCACGGTCGCGGCGAGCAGGACGAAGGCTCCCTGCAGGACCGGGAAGTCCAACCGGATGACGGAGTCGTAGATGGCTCGGCCCACCCCGGGGTAGGCGAAGATCGTCTCGGTCAGAACCGCTCCGCCGACCATGAACCCGAGCTGGAGCCCGAGCAGGGTCGTGGTGGGCAGCAGCGCGTTGCGCAGTCCGTGCTTCCAGACCACGATCCGCTCCGGGGTGCCCTTGGCGCGGGCGAGCGTGCAGAAGTCCTCACCGAGCGACTCGATCAGCGTCGATCGCAAGGTCAGCACGTAGGAGCCGAGGGACACCAGGACGAGGCTGACGCATGGCAGCACGAGGTGGCGCAGTACGTCGAGGTACCACGCCGCTCCGTAGACGTCCTCGCTGTAGGCACCGCCGATCGGCAGCCACTGCAGCTGGAGGCCGAAGAGGAAGAGGAAGAAGATGCCGACGCTGGGGACGAACAGGGACTGTCCGACGACGCCGACCACCTGCACGATCCGGTCCAGCACCCCCTTGGCGTGCGTGGCAGCGATCACGCCAAGGGGGATGCCGACCGCGACGGTCAGCAGGAGCGCCGACCCGGTCAGCAGCAGCGTCCAGGGCAGTCGTGACATGAGCACGGTGGCGACCGGCTCCGACTGGCTGAACGACGTTCCCAGGTTTCCCTGGAGCAGCTCGGCAAGGTACTTGCCGTACTGGATGGGCAGTGACTCCGTCAGGCCGTACTTGGTGAGCAGGTCCTGACGCATCGCAGCGTCCATGTTGGTACTGGCGATGGCCGTCGCCGGGTCCCCCGGCAGGAGCCGGAGCAGAAGGAACGTGATGGTGATCGCGAACCAGAGGGTCACCAACCCGTGGGCCACTCTGCGCAAGGCGAACCAGGCGAACGGAGGCATCAGTACCACTTTCGGCTCGTGCGGGAGGGGGCTACTTCTTCAGCTTGACCTGCGCCAGCGACACCGGGTCGATGATCGACAGCAGCTCGCTGGGCTTGATCACGAAGCCCTCCCACTTGCTGCTGTAGGCCACGTTGAGGTTCTGCACGTACATGATGTTGTCGATCATGTTGTTGTGCACGTACTTCGCCGCCTTCTGGACCAGCTGCTTCTGCTCGTCCTTCTGGACCGTGGCCTGGGCCTTGGTGATCAGCGCGGTCAGCTCCGGGTCGTTGACCTGGGAGTAGTTGATCGCACCGTCGGGCAGGTACTGCAGAGCCATGTTGGAGACCGGCTCGTCCATGATGGCGAACGACCCAGCGTAGATGTCGTAGTCACCAGCGGCGGTCTTGGCCAGGTAGGTGTTCCGGTCCAGACCCTTGAGGTCGATGGTGATACCCGCCTGGGCGGCGCTGTCCTTCATCATCGTGGACCAGGCCGAGACCACCGGGTCCTGCAGGGAGTAGATCATCGACAGGGTCAGGTTCTTGACGCCAGCCTTCTCCAGCAGCTCCTTCGACTTGGTCGGGTTGAACTCGTACTCCTTGAGCGAGGGGTCCGCGAACTCCTTGAGCGAGTCGGTGATCGGGCTGTTGTTGGCGGTGACCGCCTGTCCCTGGACCGCGACCGCGCGAATCGCCTTGTAGTCCACCGCGTGGGCCAGCGCCTGGCGAACCAGCACGTTGTCCATCGGCTTGCGCTTCATGTTGTAGGTGACGTGGGTGAAGCCCAGGCCCGGCACCTCGGCCACGGTGATCCCGTTGGTGGCCTTGAGGTCCTTGACCTGGGCCGGGGGAAGGGCGTTGGCGATGACGTCGACGTCACCCTTCTTCAGGGCGAGGATCTCGGTGTTCACGTCCGGGTAGACCTTGAACACGACCTTGGCCAGGGTCGGCTTGCCCCCTGGCGCCAGCGGGAACGAGTCCACCCGCTCCATGGTGTAGCTCTGACCCTTGGCCACCGAGGTGAGCTTGTACGGCCCGGCGCTGACCCAGTCGGAGGCGTTCGCGAAGTCGTCGATCTTGGGGTTCTTGCCGAACACGTGCTCCGGGACGACCGTCATCCAGAAGCCCACCTCCGGAACGACGATGCTGTCCGGCTTCGTCAGCTGGAGCTCGACCCGCGTCGGCGAGACGGCGACCGCCTTGTCGAGACTGCCCATGAACCCGTAGACGACGCCGCCCTTCGGCTTCTGGGTCTTGATCGTGTTGATGCTGTAGGCGACGTCGGTGGCGGTGACCTTCTTGCCGTCACTCCAGACGAAGTCATCCCGCAGCTCGTAGAAGCCGGTCTTTCCGTCGGCGCTGTAGCCCCACTTGGTGGCCAGGTTCGGCTCCTTCGAGCCGACGTTGCTCACGGTCAGCAACCGCGGGTACATCAGGTCCGTGACCCAGCTGTCCGTGCGGCTGTTGCCGAGCAACGGGTTGAGGTTCACCACGTCGGTGGTGGTCGCGATGGTCAGAGTTGCGGAGCCGGCCGCAGCCGACGTCCCCTTGTCGGTCGAGCTGGCCGGCCCGCTGGGGGCACAGGCCCCGACGACGGCAACGACGGCAGCCAGCAGGGCAAGACGGGACATGCGAGGTGAATACATCAGATCCACACTTCCTCTAGAACGCGAATGACGTTGCCGCCGACGACCGCCGAGATCTCGTGGTCGGAGTAGCCGTGCGAGACGAGCCAGCCGATGATGTTGTAGAAGCACTCCGCCGGGTTCTCCAGACCGTCGACGTAGGGCTGCTTCTCGAACTCGACATTGCCATGCGCCTGCCCCAGTGACAGGTTGCCCGTGAAGGCGTCGTGCAGTCCGACGTGGTCACCGAACAGGGTGTCCGGACCGAAGGCGACGTGCTCGATACCGACGACATCCACCAGGTGCGTGAAGTGGTCCATCACCGACTCGAGCGAGTGAGCAGGGTGCTCGCGGGACAAGGTGGTGTGTGGCGCTGCCTCGAGGCCGATCACGCCGCCTCGCTCCGTCATCGCCTTGATCACCGCATCGGGCTTCATCCGGTTGATCGGCCAGACCTCGCGAGAGCCGCAGTGTGTCATGAAGATCGGCTTGGTGGAGTGCTTGATCACGTCCATCGAGGTGACGTCACCGGAATGCGAGATGTCGATGGCCAGACCCAGCTTGTTCATCCGGGTGACGGCCTTCTCGCCGAAGTAGGTCAAGCCGCCGTCACCGCGCTCCTTGAGGCCGCTGCCGAGGTAGTTCGCCTCGGAGTAGGCGATCCCGATCTGGCGGACGCCGAAGCCGTAGAGGATGTCGAGGCGGTCGACCTCGTTCTCGATCATGGTGGCGGCCTCGAGGCCGAAGACCAGCGCCATCTTGCCCTGCTCGTGGGCGTCCCGGATGTCCTGGAGGGACTCGCCCTTGACCAGGTAGTCCTGGTGCGCCAGGTCCGCCATCCGCATGCCCAGGTCGTGCAGGACGTCGACCCACTTCCACCCGCCGTCGCTGCTGATGCAGCAGGTGCCGTCCATGACGTTGTCGAAGACCGCCGTCATACCCGAGCGAGAGAGGCCCTCGTAACCGGTCAGCTCACGTCCGGTCCGGATGTAGCTTCGCAGGTCCTTGGTCAGGTCCTCGGGGAAGATCGACGGGTGGTCGTGCAGCGAGATGACCGTGTTCTCGCGCAGCAGTCGTTCGGTTCGCTGGGTCTGCTCTGCGGACAGGTCGAGGCCCGCATACGCGGGGACCCGACCCAGTTCCTTGGCCATCGGGATGTCGGGGTAGTCGACTCCGGCCTCGAGATAGCTGTAGGAGCGGTACTGCTTGTACTGCTCGGCGGGTTCTAGCACTGTGTTCTCCTTTGACATACGAGTACGACAAGCCGTGCGGGAGGCTGACCCGAGGCCGGGGTCAGCGCTGCGTTTGGTGATCATTGCAATTATGCGGCGCGGATGTCAAGGGTCTTGATAGTAATTCGGCGGTAGGTTAACTTGAGCGAGATAAACCAGCAGGACGCCCATCCGGGTCGTGAGTTGAGGAGCCCCATGACGGCAGCACCCAGCGTTGACCGCTTGCCCGCCCAGCCCTCGGGCGAGCCCACGCTCGCTCTGCGCCTTCGTGGGCTGTCGGTCAGCTTCCAGAGCAGGCGCGGAGCCATCCCCGCGGTCCGGGACGTCAGCCTCGATGTGGCCCGGGGACAGCTGCTGGCTCTGCTCGGCGAGTCCGGGTCCGGAAAGTCCGTGACCGCTCGCGCGATCATGGGCCTGCACGACGTCCGCAACACCGACGTGTCGGCCACGGCCCTCGAGGTCGCCGGGACCGACCTGCAGACCCAGAGCTCGGACCAGCTCCGCCGGCTGCGCGGGTCCACCATGAGCCTGGTCTTCCAGGACGCCTTGTCGGCACTGAACCCGGTGCTGACAATCGGGGACCAGATCGGTGAGCTGTACCGGCAGCACCAGGGAGCCAGCCGAAAGCAGGCTCGGCTGCAGTCCGCCGAGATGCTGTCACTGGTGGGAATCCCCGGAGCCATGAGCCGGATCGACGACTATCCGCACCAGTTCTCCGGCGGCATGCGCCAGCGGCTGCTGATCGCGATGGCCATCGCCCTGGAACCCGAGCTGTTGATCGCCGACGAGCCCACCACTGCTCTCGACGTCACCGTCCAGGCACAGATCCTCGACCTCCTGGACCGGCTGCGCCGGGAGCTCAACATGGGCGTGCTCCTGATCACCCACGACCTCGGCGTCGTGTGCGAGGTGGCCGACACCGTCGCCGTGATGTATGCCGGCCGGATCGTCGAGCGAGCCAGTGCCGACGCGCTGTTCGACCGACCCGCCCACCCCTACACGGAGGCCCTGCTCACCTCCGTACCGACGCTCGGTCACGTGGGTTCCGAGCTGCCGGTGATCCCCGGGAGCCCCCCGGTACCCGCGGCGCTGCCGTCCGGCTGCGCGTTCCATCCCCGCTGCGCCTGGGCCGTCGACACGTGCCGGACCACCCGCCCCGAGCTGGTCACCGTCGCCCACGAGCGACAGGCTGCCTGCCTGCGAACCGAGGAGGTCCTCCGTGTCCAGCGCTGAGATCGTGCTGAGTGCCAGCAACCTGACCAAGACCTTCCACGTCGGGCGGAGCAGCTTCAGCCGGACCCGGGTCAGCGCCGTCGACGACGTGAGCCTGAGCCTGCGCCGCGGTGAGTCGCTGGGAATCGTGGGCGAGTCCGGCTGCGGAAAGACCACCCTGGCCAGGATGCTCGTCGGGCTGGAGCGCCCAGACTCCGGATCGATCGAGGTCGCTGGCCGGGATGTCGCGAGCCTGCGGGGCACGTCGAGGAGGTCGCTGAGCCGGGACATCCAGATGGTCTTCCAGGACCCGTACACCTCGCTGAACCCCCGGCTGACGGTGCATGACCTCATCGCAGAGCCACTCATCGTGCACCGCATGCAGCCGACCCGGGCGGCGCGACGCGATCGCGTCGCGGAGCTCCTCCAGCTGGTGAACCTCTCCCCCGAGATGATGTCGCGGTTCCCGCACCAGTTCTCTGGAGGGCAACGCCAACGGATCGGGATCGCCCGGGCCATCGCGCTCGAGCCGAAGGTCCTCGTCTGTGACGAACCGGTGTCCGCGCTCGACGTGTCGGTGCAGGCTCAGGTGATCAACCTGTTGCGCTCGCTCCAGGAGCGCCTGGGCATCGGTCTCGTCTTCATCGCCCACGACCTCGCCGTGGTCCGTCATGTCTCCGACCGCACCGCCGTGATGTACCTCGGCCGACTCGCCGAGACCTCGCCGACGACGGAGCTCTTCACCGGCCCGGCGCACCCGTACACCCAGGCCCTGCTGTCCGCGTCTCCGCACGTCGACCGGGCCCGGAGCCGGCTGATGGGGAACAGGATCATCCTGGCCGGCGATCCCCCCTCGCCTATCAACCCCCCCTCGGGCTGCCGCTTCCACACCCGGTGCCCGCTGGCGACGCCGGTGTGCGCGGACGAACAGCCTGCCCTGCTCGACGTGACTCCCGGACACGCCGCCGCGTGCCACCACAAGGAGCAGGCGCTGGCAGGTCTCGCGGCCGGTGCCGAGGCTCGCGCGAGCCGGGTGCGCCTGGCCGAGCGCACGGATGCCGTCGGCGGCTGAGCGAAGCCCAGCCTGGGAGGACCGCGAAGCTCAGCCCCCGGCCAGCGCCGGACACGCACAGCGGTGCACCTGCGATGGCTCCGACTGGTGGCTAGGAACTGGTGTAGTAGCCGGCGAGGTCGGCGACGAGGTCGACGTTGCCGTTGGCGTTGTACAGCCGGACCTTCCCGTCGGCCCCGATCGGGACGGTGAGCTGGTTGGCGATGTCCACCCCGGCATACGGGTTGATCGACGACGTCTGCGCGCACGATGCCAGCGCCTGCCCCGCCGGACACGCCGAGACGTACGTCGCCGCCGCATTCGCCAGGTTCGTCGCGACGAGGTTGAGCACCACCGCACTCACCCCCGGCGGCGGACTCGGCATCGTCACGGTCACGCTCCCACCCGGACCCACCCGACCCGCCGGCACCCCGGTACCCGTCCGGGTATCGACCACCCGCGTCGGCCCCGCAGCCACGAACCCACCGGTGTGGTAGCCGGCGAGGTCGGCGACGAGGTCGACGTTGCCGTTGGCGTTGTACAGCCGGACCTTCCCGTCGGCCCCGATCGGGACGGTGAGCTGGTTGGCGATGTCCACCCCGGCATACGGGTTGATCGACGACGTCTGCGCGCACGATGCCAGCGCCTGCCCCGCCGGACACGCCGAGACGTACGTCGCCGCCGCATTCGCCAGGTTCGTCGCGACGAGGTTGAGCACCACCGCACTCACCCCCGGCGGCGGACTCGGCATCGTCACGGTCACGCTCCCACCCGGACCCACCCGACCCGCCGGCACCCCGGTACCCGTCCGGGTATCGACCACCCGCGTCGGCCCCGCAGCCACGAACCCACCGGTGTGGTAGCCGGCGAGGTCGGCGACGAGGTCGACGTTGCCGTTGGCGTTGTACAGCCGGACCTTCCCGTCGGCCCCGATCGGGACGGTGAGCTGGTTGGCGATGTCCACCCCGGCATACGGGTTGATCGACGACGTCTGCGCGCACGATGCCAGCGCCTGCCCCGCCGGACACGCCGAGACGTACGTCGCCGCCGCATTCGCCAGGTTCGTCGCGACGAGGTTGAGCACCACCGCACTCACCCCCGGCGGCGGACTCGGCATCGTCACGGTCACGCTCCCACCCGGACCCACCCGACCCGCCGGCACCCCGGTACCCGTCCGGGTATCCACCACCCGCGTCGGCCCCGCAGCCACGAACCCTTCGCCGGCAGGCCTCGGGCTGTCGTACGCCAGGCCATTGGCGGCGAAGGCGGCCGTCCCGTTGGGAGTTCCCAGACCGGTCGGCCCATCCCACCCGGGTCCGACGGTGCACATGGGCGCGCCGCACGTGCCGTTGCTGCCGGTGGTCACGTCGTTGAGGCCGGCCGTGTTGGCGTACGGGTACGAGTTGGGCGAGTCCGTCGGCCCGGGGTCACCGGCCAACGCGTAGACGGCCGCGATGATCGGGGCGGACACACTGGTCCCACCATAGATCTGCCAGCCGGCGGTGGCCGGCGACGAGGTGTAAGTGTGGTAGACCGAGACGCCGGTCTGCGGGTCTGCGACAGCCGATACGTCGACCTCGGCGCGGCGGGTGCAGCCCGTGGCGAGGCCGGTTTGGAAGTCCGGGCGCGCGACGTAGCCCGAGCAGCCCGATCCTGCCCCGCCCCAAGCGGTCTCGACCCAGCCACGTGGGCTGGTCGCCCGTCGCAGCGTGGTCCCCCCCACTGCCGTCACCCCCCTGCCGGAGGCCGGGTAGTTCGCACCGGTGTATCCGCTGTCGCCGCTGCTTGCCGTGATGACGACGCCCGGGTGGTCGTAGAACGCGTCGTCGAAGTCCTTCGCGTTCGAGGGCTCCGGAGCCCCATAGCTGTTGGAGACGAACTTCGCCCCCATGGCCACAGCCGTGTTGACCGCCGTACCGAGGGACCCGAGGGTGGGCCGGTCCCCCTCGACGAGCAGGATCCGGCACCCGGGGCAGATGGCCGAGACCATGGCCAGGTCGAGGGAGATCTCCGCCGCCCAGTTGTAGTCCGGCGCCGGCAGCGGACCCGCGTCGCCACGTTGGTTGACCTTGCGGAAGCAGCCGTCGGTCGACCTGCACGGCGGCAGCCCGTAGGTCGAGCGGTACGTCGCCAGATCCGACTCCGCCGACGGGTTGTCGTACGCGGCGACGACGGCCACGGTGGTCGCCGCGCTCCCGCCCGTCGTCAGGTTGTAGGCACTACGCAGGTCGCCGGGCCCGTACCCACTCGGCAGGGCGTTCGGCTCCACCGTTCCGGCGTCATTCGGTGCCACAGACCGCGGCGAGGGGCGGATCTGCCGGATCGCGCCGCAGGCCACCTCGTGGGTGCTGGTCTGACAGACCCTCTCCAGGCGCACCTCGGCTGCGACGTCGCCAGCCGACGGGGCTGAAACCCCCAGCGCGGAAGAGCTCGGCAGGGGGACCAGCATCGTCGCGAGGACGGCCGCCGTCAGCACATTCCCCCTCGTCGCACGGACCCCTCCTCAGATCACCACGTCCAGTCGCCCAGCGGTCCTGGGCGACCCGGAAAGTCTACGGAGTGCGAGCGGTGCAGGGGGTCGACCGAACGGCCCCCTCGGGCCCCTCAACCGGTCAGGATGAGCCAGTCCGCTCTCGTGTGGTCCTGCCGACCGGGCCGGTGATGGCCGCCTCCCCCGAAACCGAGCTGACGGCCGGTGAACCCTGACACCGCAGGCCGGCTGCCTCTGCGGCAGCGTTGGCCACCTGCAGCACCTGCGCCTGGGGCAGTCCGAGGCTCTCCGCGCAGGCCACGACGTCCTCGAACTCCGGCATCACCTGCAGGACCTCGTCGCCGTCGGAGGCGATCTTGATCCGGACCGGAAGCCCGTGAACCACGACCGTCACCCACTCTCGCCGCAGCGCGGTTCGGCTCACGTCGCACTCCCGCACCCCGATGGTGGTGGTCAGCCGAAACATCAGCTGACGAACGGGCTCACGCTGGCCAGGACCCACCAGCACCGACAGCGTGTGCGCCGGGCGGCCCTTCTTCATCAGGATGGGGGTCAGCCACGCGTCGGCTGCGCCGGCCCCGATCAGCTGGTCCAGCACGGACGGCCAGACGCGCGGGTCCAGGTCGTCGACGTTCGCCGACAGCACCGTCATGGTGGCCGCCGACGTTCCCGCCGGGACGCCTCCCGGGTCAGGCGTTCGCTCGCCGAGGACCACCCGGACGACGTTCGCATGACCAGGAAATTCCTTCTGGCCGGCTCCCACCCCGGTCGCCTGGATGACCATGGGTGGGAGCTCCCCGCAGGCCTGTGACAGCCCGACGAGCAGGGCCATCCCGGTCGGCGTGGCCAGCTCACCGGAGGTCGTGCCACTCGGTCCGTCCGACGTGACCCGCCAGTCCCGCGCGATCTCCAGGACGGCCGGGACCGGCACCGACATCGCTCCGTGGCCGGTGCTGACCAGGCCGCTGCCAAGGGCCGCCGGTCCGCCGGACAGGTCCCAGACCTTCAGCGACTCCAGCGCGGCGCAGACTCCGACGACATCCGCGATCGAGTCCCAGGCGCCGACCTCGTGGAAGTGCACCTCCTCGGGTTCGACACCATGCACGCGCGCCTCCGCCCGGGCGAGGAGCGCGAACACCGCGATGGCCCGAGAGCGAACGGTGGACGGCAGGGCTGCGTCCTGGATGCGCTGACGGATCTCACTCCAGTGCCTCGTCGGCTGGTCCTTCTCGAGCACGTCGACACTGACCTTGGTGGCCCGCATTCCAGCCCGGGTGACCTGCTCTGCGCGAAGGCGGACCGTGCCGGGCAGCACGGCGTCGACGGCGGCCTGCACGGCGTCCAAACCCGCGCCGGCATCCACCAACGCGCCCAACAGCATGTCCCCGGCAACCCCGGCTCGGGCGTCGACCCACAGGTGGAGGGCCATCAGACGGTGGACTCGCGCTCTGTTGCGGCGAGATGGAACGCGGGACTGGAGAGCCTGGGGACGACCAGTACCCGCGCCGGACGACCGAGCAGGCCCTGAGCCTGGTCCAGCGCATCCTCCACGGTCGCGGTGGTCCGAGCGCCCATCCCCCGTGCCAGTCCGGGCTCCCGCGCGCCGGCGACGAACACCGCGCTGCTGTGCTGCATCGCCTCGCCCCCCATGTAGATCATCGAGAAGGCGTGGAACGGGTGGTAGCCGTACTGGAACCGGTAGCGCTGGATCCATTCGGGGTCGGTCGAGAGCTGCTCCTCGAACTGCTGCATCTGCGCGGGTTCGTGGCACGACTGCAGGAGCCGGTAGGCCTCCTCGTAGGGCGGGAAGTCGGTTCCGTTGAACCACCCGTCGCAGATCGAGGCCGCGATCACGATCGGTCGCTCGACGAGTGCACGCTTGGCCCGGACGACGCTCGAACCGATCGCCTGCATCATCAGGATGGGGTTTGACCCCATTCCCGGGCCATAGTGGAACGAGCGCGGCATACCAATGACCAGGACGTCGGCGGGCGGTCCCGGGACGGCGAGCTCGGTCCGAGTCCCGGCCAGCGGCCACGATGCCTGCTCGACGTCGGGGATGGCTCCGGCGAACACCCCGAGCTGACGCGAGCGGGAGTCCAGGACCGCGTCGACAGAGAAGAACGGCTGGGGCATCGCTGCTTCGATCCGCTGGCCGATCGAGCGCAGTTGGGAGCGGAAGTGACTCGTGGTGCTGACCGGGACGAAGTCGTCGCGGTACATGGTGCTCGGGCTGTGATGTGAGGCGATGGACCGCCACGAGGTCAGACCGGTGGATGGCATCTTGTACCCGCCACTGAAGCCCCCGTAGGGGTTTCCCGCTGTGTGCCCGATGAGGATGCTGAGGTCGGAGTCGAGAACGCTCCGGTTGACCTGTACGGGGTCGCCGATCTCGGAGAGGCCGAGGTCGGCCATCCCGTTCGGATCCTCGGCATCGTGGTTGACGAGGTTGCTGGCAGGTACGCGCGACACGACCTCCGCACCCAAGTAGTCCAGGAACTCCGCCTGGTAGTTCTTTCGGTGCAGCCCGATGGCACAGACCAGGCGGATGTCGCGGGGACGGACCCCAGCATGCTCGAGCTCGTCCAGCAGGGCCGCGATCGCCACCTTGCGGTGCGCCGTGGCCTGCGTGCCACCCTTCACCCGGTCCGGGAAGGCGATCGTCACCGTGGCGCCGGGGCGCACCAGCTCGGCCACCCGCGGCGACCCCAGCGGGCGGGCCAGCGCGGCGCGAGTCGCCTCGACCGGATCCGCCAGTGGATCCGGCTCGTGAGTCGCCGACTCCGGGGTGACGACCACACTGTCATCCGGCAGCTCGGCTGCGATCACACCGTCTCCATACTCGAGCTCGACCCGCATGTCACTCCTCGTCGCACGGCTGGACCATCCTTGGCAGATCTACACACTACATGTAATGTTCCACCAGTCCGACCTGGAGCAACTGGGTCCAACCGTCCTGCTAGGGAGCGTTGGTGCACCTGCGAGAGTCCCGAAGACTGTTGCCCCTGGCGGGTTTCGGCATCTTCATCGCCATCTGGTACGCCGTCGCCCTGAGTGGGCTGTTCCCGCCGGGACAGCTCCCCCGCCCCGATCAGGTCGTCCGCGCGGTAGCGGTGCGGTTCCAGGACGACGACCTGATCAAGGACGTCCAGCTCAGCGTGTTGCGCGTCCTGATCGGCGTCCTGATCGGCTGCACCCTCGCTGTACCCGTCGGCTTCGTCCTGGCGTGGTACCGGACACTCCGCGCGATGTTCGACCCATTGGTCAGCTTCTTTCGGGCGCTGCCACCGATCGCCCTGATCCCGCTCGTCATCGTCTACCTCGGCATCGGCGAGACCGCCCGGCTCTCGATCCTCGTCTACGCCGCGTTCTTCTCGGCCGTGGTGGTCATCTACGAGGGCGTTGCGTCCATCGACGAGATCTACGTCCGCGCCGCCAGGGCGATGGGGGCCACCCCACTGGAGATCTTCCGCAGGGTGGTCTTTCCCCTCACGGTCCCGCAGATCCTCGTCGCGGTCCGGGTGGCCCTGGGTGTGTCCTGGGCGACCCTCGTGGCCGCCGAGCTCATCGCGGCCCGCCGGGGCCTGGGGGCCACGATCCAAAGCGCTGCCAACTTCTTCCAGATCGACATGATCTACGGCGGAGTCGCCCTCATCGGCCTTTCCGCACTGGTGATGGACCGACTGCTGGCAGTGCTCTCCAGAAGACTCACGAGCTGGCAGGACAGGGTGGAGCGCTGATGTCCGTTGACGAACGACCAGAGATCCGTTTCGAGGCCGTCAGCACCGGGTTCGGTGCGGCCGGTCGCCGAGTGGAGGTGCTCGACCAGGTCACCTTCGACGTGCCCAAGCACGAGTTCGTCGCAGTCCTCGGGCCCAGCGGATGCGGCAAGTCCACCCTGCTGAGCATGGCCGCCGGCTTCCTCAACCCCGACACCGGACGGGTCCTCATGGATGGCGAGCTGGTCGACGGTCCCGATGAGCGCCGCGGAGTGGTCTTCCAGCAGTACGCCATCTTCCCCTGGCTCACCGTCGAGCAGAACATCGCCTTCGGCCTGACCGTCGGACGCAACCCGCGCCCCAAGGCGGAGATTGCCGCAACGGTCGTGAAGTACATCGACCTCATGGGCCTGCAGGGCTTCGAGAAGGCGCTGCCCAAGACGCTGTCCGGTGGGATGCGACAGCGGGTGGCCATCGCCCGGGCCTATGCCACCAGCCCAGAAGTGCTCCTGATGGACGAGCCCTTCGCCGCCCTCGACGCACAGACCCGTGAGTTCATGCAGGAGCTCCTCCTCGAGGCCAACCAGCAGGAGCGGCGCACCGCAATGTTCATCACCCACTCGGTCGAGGAGGCGATCTTCCTCAGCCACAAGGTCGTCGTCCTCACCGGACGACCGACCAGCGTTCACGAGGTACTTGATGTCCCGGTGCCGTTTCCGCGAACCCCCGCCTCACGCCTGACGCCGGAGTTCATCGAGCTGCGTCGCCACCTCGAAGGGGTCATGCGCAGCATGTCCTCGATCCCCACGACCGGAAGGACCTCCTGATGTTCTGGAAGAAGCTCGCGACGATGCTGGTGCTCACGCTGCCCCTGGCCGCCTGCGGGGCGCTGGACGAGGGCAAGGGCTCGGGTTCGGCGCAGCCGTCGAAGGACGCCACTGTGGTGAAGGTGGGCTACCTGCACACCATCGCCGTCGACGACAAGCTCGCGCTGGGCCTGGACAAGGGCCACTTCGCGAAGCAGGGGCTCAACGTCGAGGCGATCAAGTTCGACACCGGCATCGCCGTGAGCCAGGCCCTCGCCGGGGGAAGCATCGACGTGGCCATCATGGGCGGCGTCACCTCCAACTTCCCGGCGCGCGGACAGGGCAAGATCTTCATGCTCAACTCCCTGGAGAAGGCCACCGCCCAGCTCTGGGTGCAGCCCGGCTCGGCGATCAAGACGATCGCAGACCTCAAGGGCAAGTCGGTCGCGACGACCCAGGGGACCACCGCGGATGTCTACCTGCACACAGCCCTGACCAAGGCCGGTCTCAAGCGGAGCGACGTCAACGTGGTCAACGCTGCGATGCCCAACGCGGTGCAGGCATTCGTCTCCGGAGCGGTCGACGCCATTGCGTTGTGGGTGCCCTTTGACCTGCGCCTGAAGGAGGCGCGTCCGGGCGCGACGATGATCGACACCGCGGGCAACTACCCGGAGGTCCAGATCGCTGACGGCTGGATTGCCAACAACGCCTACTACGAGAAGAACAAGCCGGTGCTGCAGAAGCTGATCAAGGGTTGGCTGGCCTCCAACGACGAGTTCCGGACGAACCCGCAGGAGTCGCTGAAGCGGGTCCAGGAGACCTGGTACGGCAAGGACGCCGCGCTCACCGACCTGGAGCACCAGGTGAAGTACCAGGCCGACTTCTCGAACGCTGAGTGGGTCAAGCACTATCAGTCGGGCGCCGTGCTGGACTGGGTCGGCGGCGTCGAGAAGATCTACGTGGAGCTCGGCGGCGTACCGACGTACGTCGAGCCGAAGACCTTCTTCGACACCTCGCTCTTCCTCAGCACGGCCCAGGCAGGGACATGACCGCCACTCCTGACCCCCTGAAGGGAGCCGCCGTCGGCGTCGTGGGTCTGGGTGCGATGGGCTGGCCGATGGCCCGGACGCTTCATGGCGCCGGAACATCGGTGCTGGCGCTCGACACCAACGCCGAGTGCCGACGCCGGGCCGAGGACGCGGGGATCCCCGTCGCCACGTCGTTGGGCGTGCTGGCCCGTCACTGCCGGGTCGTCGTGCTCTCTCTCCCGACCCCGTCGGTCGTCGAGGCGGCGATCGGTGAGCTCCTGGCCGGGTCGCACGAGCTCATCCTGCTGGACACGAGCACCAACGATCCACAGACGGCACAACGGATGGAGGAGGAGCTCAGGCGGGTGGACGGCAGCTACGCCGACTGCCCGGTTCTCGGCCGGCCGGAGCGGGTGGGCAGCTGGACGATCCCGGTGGGTGGAAGTGACACGGCATACGAGGTCGCCCGGACCACACTGGCACCGCTGGCCAGCGACGTCGTGCACGTCGGTGCGGTCGGACGTGCGTCGGCGATCAAGGTCCTGAACAACCTGATGCTCGGGACGATCAACGCCATCACCGCCGAGGTGCTCGTCCTGGCCGAGGCGGTTGGCCTCGATCCGGGCGTCTTCGTCGACATCGTCCTCGACTCCGGCGCCGCGTCGGTCAGTGGCCTGTTCAAGGACGTTGCCCCTCGCGCTGTCGAAGGGCGGTTCGAGCCGACGTTCTCCCTCCGGCTCATGCACAAGGACAACGCCCTTGCCCTGGGGATGGCCGACGATGCGCGCGTCCCGATGATGGTGGGTCGTGCCGCCCAGACCCTCAACACGATGGGTCTCGCGGCAGGCCACGGCGATGAGGACTCGATCGCGGTGGTCAAGGCGCTCGAGCTGCTCACCGGTCACCGGGCTCGCCGGGGCATCCACGAGGCCCCCGTCGACCCCGACGAGTCATAGGTCGGTAGCCATGGTGACCATCAGAAGAGAGCGCCTGGTCGACCAGGTCTACGAGGTCCTGCTCGGACGGATCCTCGACCGCGAGATGCTCCCGGGAGCAAGGCTCAGTGTGCCGGCCCTGGCGTCAGAGCTGGGCACCAGCCGTAGCCCCATCCGCGAGGCCGTGCAGCGCCTGGTCAGCGAAGGCCTGGCGGCTGAGAAGCCGAACCATGGCGCCGTGGTGGCTGCTCCCGATCTTCAGATGCTCGCCGACCTCTACCAGGTGCGGGCTCCGTTGGAAGGGCTCGCCGCTGCACTGATGACGACGCGGGCCACTGCCGCCTCCATGACCCGGCTCAAGGAGTCCCTGGCGGCGCACCGCGCAGCCTTCGCCGCGCGCGACACAGCGAGTATCATCCGGGCCGACCTCGACTTCCATCGCAGCATCGCCGATGCGTGCGACAACCCGGAGCTGGTCCGCGCACTCGGGCCGATCTACCAACGGTTGACGGTCGGGATCCTTGCGGGGCGTCCCGAGGAGTGGCCGGCGAAGGCCATCAAGGAGCACGAGTCCATCGTCAAGGCGATCCGCTCCGGTGATGCGCACCTCGCTCAGGCAGAGGCGGAACGGCACGTGCTGCTCGTTCGCGAACGGCTGCTGCAGCGTGCAGTCGAACTGAAAGGCAGGACATCATGACGCTCGACAGGACGACCATGGCCGGTAGCACCTGGACCGCCGAACTCGGTGTGGAGGCACGGGCTGCCGCCGAGCGCGTCTTCCAGTCTCTGTCCGGGGTGGACGGG
Organism: uncultured Actinomycetota bacterium; assembly: GCA_963845815.1. Taxonomy (GTDB): domain Bacteria; phylum Actinomycetota; class Actinomycetes; order Actinomycetales; family Dermatophilaceae; genus Lapillicoccus. Next base: position 2,273,762 of record CAWJTD010000001.1, on the reverse strand, counting down.
CGACTCGGCGTGGCGTTCTCCGGTGGGGTCGACTCCGCCGTCCTGCTCGCCCTCGCGGTCCACCATCTGGGCCGAGCCCGCGTGGTCGCCATCATGGGGGTCTCGCCCAGCCTCGCTGCGGCCGAACGGGATGCCGCGAGGAAGGTCGCGGCCCATGTGGGCATCCCCCTCGTCGAGATCAAGACCGAGGAGGGAAGGCGCCCGGCGTACGTGGCCAACGGCCCGGACCGGTGCTTCCACTGCCGTGACGAGCTGTTCACCCGCATCGACGATGAGGTGACCGCCGTGCACGGGCTGTCCGCCGTTGCCTACGGCGAGAACGCCGACGACGTGCTGCGCCCCGATCGACCGGGAGCCGGCGCAGCCAGCGCACATTCCGTGCTGCGCCCGTTGTCCGAAGGCGGCATGACCAAGGGCATCGTCCGTGAGGTGGCCCGCGCCATGCGGCTACCGTGCGCCGACAAGCCGGCGGCCCCGTGCCTGGCCTCCCGGATCCCTCACTTCACCGAGGTGACCCCCCGGAAGCTGGCCCAGGTCGAGCAGGCCGAGGCTGCCCTGGTCGACCTGGGGTTCCCCGAGTGCCGGGTTCGCCACCATGGAGACATCGCCCGGATCGAACTGCCCCCGGCTGACCTGGAACGCGCAGTCTCGTGCAGGACGGCGATCGACCAGCGACTTCGTGCGGCCGGATTCCGGTTCGTCACGGTGGACCTGAACGGAATCCAGTCCGGCGCCTTCACACTTCCGCTCGTCTCGATGACTCACGGCACGCAGGCACCCCATGACTGAGCCGTGGCAGCCTCCCGAGGCCATCGCGGACTACCTCGAGTTCGACGAGGACCGGGCGCGACGTCGCGGCTACCCAGAAGCCGTCTTCTGCCAGGGAAAGAGCCTCGAGCAGGTCGCCGGCATCGCGGCCGCGCGTCGAGAGCGGGCGGATGGCGCGGGCACCGTCACGCTCTTCACGCGGACGGACCCGACCCAGGCCAAGGCGATTCTCACCGAGCTGCCTGATGCCCTCTACGACGAGCCGTCCGGACTCGTGGCGTGGCCACCCACCTTCCCTCCAGCCACTGGAGGCCGGGTGGTGGTCGCCGCCGCGGGCACGTCGGACCTGCCAGTCGCCCGCGAGGCCTATTTCACGGCGAGGTATCTCGGACGCGAGTGTGAACTCGTCGTGGACGTCGGAGTCGCCGGTCTGCATCGCATCCTGGGCAAGCTCGACCTGCTGCGCGCCGCCAGGGTGATCGTGGTCGCCGCCGGCATGGACGGCGCGCTGCCCGGCGTCGTGGCCGGACTCGTGTCGGCGCCGGTCGTGGCGGTGCCCACCTCGGTGGGCTACGGCGCGTCACTGCACGGCGTGGCAGCGCTGCTGACGATGCTCAACGCCTGCGCGCCAGGGGTTGCCGTGGTCAACATCGACAACGGCTACGGCGCGGGCCACATGGCCGCGCAGATCGCCGCACCCTGACGCCCCCGGCGGGGCGACTCCCCCGAGCGGACCTGAGCGACCGGGCCGTCATCTGTCGAGGCGCAGACGGTAGCGCATCCGGTCTCCCCGGTTGTGCAGGTACTCGAAGAGCACCGGCCTCGGATCATCCTTGGTGTACGACGTCCGCTCGATGACGAGGACCGGCGCACCCTCGCCGAGCATGAGGAAGTCGGCCGTTCGGGCGTCGGCCAGCGCCGCGGCGAGCACGTACTCGGCCTGCGAGAGGGGAAGTCCGTACTTCTCCTCGAGGATGCTGTAGAAGGGCTCGTTCTCCAGGTTCTCCGCCGAGACCCGCGTCCCGAGGTCCTCTCGGAAGTAGCTGTCGTCGAAGGAGATCGGCTGACCGTTCGCCAGACGAACCCGCTCGATGTGCACCACGGTGTCGCGCGGCTGCAGCCGCAGGCGGTCCGCGACCACCGGGGAGGCGGGGATGCGTTCGATTGTGACCACCCTGGCTGTCGCCGTCAGTCCCAGGGCCGCCATGTCCTCGACGAAGCCCGTCAGCCGGTCGAGTCGAGGCTCGAGCTGGGGTTCCCGGACGAAGCTCCCCCGGCCTGGCTGGCGCAGGATCAGCCCCATGGTCTCGAGGTCCCGCAGCGCCCTCCGGACCGTGGTGCGGCTGACGTCGAACGTGCTGATCAGCTCGGGTTCGGTGGGAATCTGGTCGCCCGGACGCAGCTGGCCCTGCTCGATCTGCTCCAGAAGGTGCGCGCGGATCACCGCATGGAGGGGCACTTCAGACGACTGGATCGACATCACCTGCTCCTCTACGGACACCTGCTCTTTGGTTGGAACGTTACCCCCTTTTCGAGGGGACGCGTCGTGCTACGGAAGGAGCAGCGTCTTGGGTACGGCGCCCGGTCCGGCCAGGAGGCGGTGCCACACGTCGACGCCGTCGGCCAGCGGCACCTCGTCGAACCAGGTGTCCGGAACCCGCGAACACAGGCGCGCTGCGGCCTCGAAGTCGCCCGGCGCGTAGGCGAACGTCCCGATGACCCGCTTCTCGCTGCGAGTGAGGTCCTGCCCGTTGAGCTCGAGCTCGGCGTCGTGAAGCCCGAGCAGCACGACGGTCCCTCCGGGACGGAGCGCTGCCACCGCGACGCGTCTGGTCTCGGTGCTGCCGACACAGTCGATGACGAGGTCCAGGTCGTTCCCGACGCTCTCCCCCACCGACGTCGCCCCGGCGGCTTCGACCAGCGCGAGCCGTGCCGGGACCCGGTCCGCGACGTCAATCCGGCTGACGCCCGTGCCGACCGCGGCGAGGACGACCGCGCTCCCCAGGGCTCCGGCGCCGATGACGCCCAGACTGCGAACCGGCCAGTCCGGGTCGTGAGCCACGCGCAGGGCATGGACTGCGTTGGCCAGCGGCTCGATCATCGCGGCCTGCGCCAACGATGCCTCGTGGGGGATCTCCACGCACTGCGATCGGGGCACCACCACCCGTTCGGCGAAGCCACCCGGGTCATGCACGCCGAGCAGTCGTCGCTGCGCGCACAGGTTCGGTCGCTCGTGGGTGCACAGGTCGCAACTCCCGCAGGCGCTGAGGGGGTTGACCGTCACCCGGGCGCCGTCGCTGACCCTGATCCCGGAGAACTCATGACCCATCACCAGCGGCGGAACCCGCATCGGGCTCTGGTTGGCGAAGCCCTCGAGCTCCGAGCCGCAGATCCCCGCAGCGGCCACCTGGATCAGCTCCTGGCCCGGTCCGGCAACCGGCTCAGGAAGGTCCTCCATCGTCATCTGCAGCGGTGCCGAATAGACCAGCGCCTTCATGTCACTCCCCCTCGCTCGGTTGCCGCCGTCACGCGAGACCCACCGACGCGAGGATCCGATCGAGATCCTCCAGGTCGCACCGGTCCATGGCTGGTGAGGCGATCCGGACCATGCCCGACGAGATCACACCGCGTCGGCGCAGGATCTCCTTGATGAAGACGGCGTTGTAGAGCAGCTCGCGGGTGAAAAGGGTGCCGAGCGGGTCCAGGATCGCCTGCGCTGCCTGCGGCCCGTCCGCACCGTATGCCGTGTAGGCCTCGACGATCCGGTCCACCACGGCAGGAGCAGGCATCGAGCCGGCCGCACCGCGCTCGAGCTCGTTGACCAGGTAGATGCAGCCGACCCCGCCGAAGACGCCATCGACCCGATCGCCGACGCTCTCGATGAGCTCCGAGATGGCGTGCGTCGGGGGGTTCGGTTCCTGCTTGATGTACCGGACCTGGGGGACCTGGTCCACCAGGGACGCCACGGCGCTGACCCCGATCGGGAACCCGATTCGCGCGTTCTGCAGGATGACCGGAACCGCTGCGGCGGCCGCAACGGCGGCCACGTGCTGGAGGACGTAGTCGGCCGAGGGACTGAAGAAGTGCTGGACGAACGGGCTCATCGTCATCACGGCGTCCACGTGCAGCTCAGCGGCCTGCCTGGCGAAGGCCACCGACGCGGCTGTTGAGCTGGCGGAGACGCCGACGACGACCGGGACGCGTCCGGCCACCGCGTCCACGCAGGTCTGTACCGCGGTGTACCGCTCCTGGTCGGTGAGCGTGTAGAACTCGCTCACCACCCCCGGGTAGACCAGCCCGTGCGCACCGGCGCCAAGGCAGAAGTCCACCTGGCTGCGCAGTCCGTCAAGGTCCAGCTCGCCGGAGCTGGTGAAGGTGGTGACCGGGATCGGCAGGATGCCCCGCAGGGTCGCTCCCGTTGGCGTCATGTGCATTCCCTTTCGGTGTTCGGTTTCGGCGTCAGGGGGGGTCACGAGCCGACCAGCGCCCGGACCACGGTCCACGCGCCCATCAGGGCCAGGGCCTGCAAGGCGATCCGTTCGATGGTCGAGTGTTTCCGACGTGCCCACCAGCGGCCGACCAGGACGCCACCGGCCGCGATGGGGGCCAGTGGCGCGACATACGCGAGCGTCGTGGAGGTCACCTGGCCCTGGACCGCCAGCCAGGCCAGGCCCAGCAGGCTGATCGCACCGACGTACCCCGCCATCGTGGCGACCAGTCGGTCGTGGTGCATCCGACGTCCGTGGACGTACATCGCGACGGCAGGCCCGCTCAGGCCGGTGCTGGTGGCCAGCAGCCCGCCGAGGACCCCGCTCGGGACCATCAGGATCCGGGGGACGCGCCACTGGCGCGACGCCAGGCTCGCCACCGCATAGGCCAGGATGACGACGCCCATGATCGCGCTGAGCAGCGACGACTCGTACCGGCTGAACATGAACGCGCCCACCGGCAGGCCCAGGACGGACCAGCCGGTCAGCCGCGCGCAGAGCCCCAGGTCGACCCGACCGGACAGGTGCGGGCTGAGCACCAGCACGGCACTGGTGATCGGCACCAGGCACAGGACGATGATCACGACGTCGTGCGGGCCATACGCCAGCACCAGCAGCGGCACAGCCAACACGCTGAAGCCGAAACCCGTCATCCCCGTCATCACCCCGGCCATGAGGACCGCCGCGAACGGCAGGAGCGCCATCACGGTGTGGCCGTCACAGTGAGGCCGTCACGCTCGAGGTCGCCATGGCGCTGACCCGGTCGTCGTCGATCTGCAACCCGAGGCCCGGGCCGGTGGGGACGACCAGCTCGCCGTCCAGCACCGACATCGGCTCGGCGAGCCACGGGTTGAAGGTCTCGAGCATCACCGGCTGGTACTCCTGGATCAGGAAGTTGGGCAGGGTGGATGCCAGCTGCCAGGTCGCCGACATGCCCACGACGGTCACACATCCGGTATGCAGCGCCACCGGCGTGTCGAAGGCCTCGGCGAGCTGGGCGATCGCCCGCGTCTCGGCGACTCCGTTGCGCATGAGGTCGGGCTGGGCGAGGTCGAGTGCGTCGCGTTCCAGCCAGGGCAGGAACTGGTGCCGGGTCCGCATCGGCTCACCCACGGCCACGGGCAGGTTCAGCTCCGCGCAGAGCTTCTCGTGGCCGTGGATGTCTTCCGGCGCCAGCGGCGACTCGAAGAACCCGACTCCCAGCTCTTCGAGCACCCTGCCGATCCGAACGGCCTCCGGGAACCCGTACGACCAGAGGGCGTCCATGAGCAACACGGCCCCGTCCCCCATCGCGGACCGCAGCCCGGTCATCTCCTGGGCGTCCTCGCGGTGACCGAGGCCGAGGCAGGGCTTCACACCGATTCCCTGGGCGGCCCAGTCGGCCGCCTCCTGCTGTCTGGCTACGGCAGACGTCGCGCGCAGGCCCGTCACGTAGCAGGGCAGTCGATCGCGACGTCGTCCGCCGAGCAGTTCGGCGATGGACTGACCCTGGGACTGACCCCTCAGGTCCCACAGCGCCGTCTCGACCCCCGCGATGGCGTCCTGCTGGAAGCCTCCGATCTGGCCGCGTACCCGGAGTGTCTCGTACATGTCCCGGGCCCGCGGCCCGGTCTCCTCGGCAGTCCGGCCCAGGATGGCGGGGGCCAGGATCTCCTTGACGATCGTCAGAATGACCTCGGTCCCGACCGGCGCCTGCGACTCACCCCAACCGACGAGTCCGGTGTCCGTCTCGACCCTGATGAGCGCGGCCTGCGAACGCTGGGAGTACAGCTGGGGGTAGCTGCCGAAGCGCAGGTACTCGCTGCCGGGCAGGCACTCCCCTCTGCTCACGGCGCCCGACATCGCGTACACCTGCCCGGCCTTGACCGCGAAGGCCGTCACGGACGTGATGATCATGCGCTCGACCTCCCTGCATGAGCCCTAGGCATGGACGGTGACCTCGGTCGCGACGTCGCGGGCCAACCGCTGCTCGTCGATGTCGATTCCCAGCCCCGGGCCGTCCGGCACCGCCAGGTGTCCGCCCGACACCTCAAGCGGCTGGTGCAGCCACCCGTTGGTCCTCGACAGCGCTCCGGGGTCGACCCCGTGGGCATGGAAGTCCGGCAGGGTCGCAGCGAGGTGCCAGGACGCGGCGGTCCCCACCACCGTGGACTGCGCCGGGGTGAGGTCGATCGGCACATTGAACGCCTGCGCCAGGTCGATCAGGCCGGCGATCTCGCTGACCCCCATCAGGGTGACGTCGGCGAGGCCCACGTCCACCGCGTGGTCCCGGAACCACGGGATGAACTCCCGGGCGCCTGCGAAACCCCGGCCCACCGCGATGGCGATGTCGACGTCGGCGGCCAGCAGCGCGTGCGCCGTCCGGTCCTCACTCGCCAGAGGGGAGCCGAGGCGCTCCACCCCGAGCTGCTCCAGGCCGCGTCCCAACCGCGTCGCGGAGGATCGGTCGTAGCCGCGCGCCGCGTCGGCAAACAGTCTGGTCTCGGGGCGGACCGCGTCCCGGATCCCTTCGGCCTCAGCCAGATCCAGCGCAACCCCGCGACCCAACCCGAGCTCGATGGCTCGGGCACCCTGCTCGACCCACCGGCTCGCCTGCTCGGCGCGGTCCGCACCGCTCTCGCCCTCGAGGCCGGTCACGTACCAGGGCAGGCTCTCGCGGTACCGCCCACCCAGCGTGCTGGCCAGTCCCACGCCCAGAGCCCGTGCGGCCAGGTCGCGAACCGCACTGTCCACGGCAGCCACGGCATTGCTCGCCCCCGAGCTCGGGGCACCGTTCGGGGCGGCTGCCCGGCGCAGCTCGTGACGCATCGGGCCCCAGGCGCGGGGGTCGTACCGCAGCAGCGCTGGGGCGAGCCGGCTGGTCACGATGCGCTGGGTGGCGTCCCGGTGGCCCTGGGATTCGCCCCAACCGACGAGTCCCGTATCGGACTCGAGGCGCACCAGCAGGCACTCGGCCAGCGAGGGCTCAGCCTCCCGCAAGGTCATCGTGGTGATCGAAACGATGTGCAAGCTGTCCTCCCCTCATGACCCAGCAACCTAGTAACGTTATGACTTTCTTGTCAACGGCGACACGAGGCTACAAGGTTGCTACGTTTGGGCCAACCGACCGCCGGGCCGTCCTGTCGGGACGGCGTCCGACGGATGACTCCGAGGCGAGAGGACGGCATGTCCAGGAGATCGAACGGCCGAGCCGTCCTCATCGTGGGCGCCTCGTCGTCCATCGGGCACGCGATCAGCCTGAAGTTCCGTGGCCAAGGGGACCGGGTGGTAGGGATCAGCCGGGACCCTCTCGTCGACGAGAGCGCCTTCGACGCGCACCTCGTCGCGGACTGTGGCGACCCGGACCAGGTGCGCGCGGCCATCACCCGGGCTGCGGAGGAGCTCGGCGGACACCTTGACGTCGTCGTGCCGGCAGCTGCTGCACAGCCCCGGGCACGGGCCGAGCTCACCGATGACGCAGCCTGGGTGCTGACCATCCAGAGCACGCTGGCGAGCACGTTCTTCACCTGTCGGGAGGCCATTCCGCACCTCGGCCGGGGCTCGTCCATCGTCGCGGTCTCGTCCATCGTCGCGAGCATGGCCTCCCCGGGCATCGCGGCATACGCGGCCGCCAAGGGTGGGGTGAACGCGCTCGTGCGGGTCCTCGCCCTCGAGCAGGGGGCGGCGGGCATCCGGGTCAACGCGGTGGCCCCCGGACTGATCGGTGGCGAGGGTCTGCAGAACGCGGCCGCCGGGTACCCGCTCGGGCGCACCGGCCGGCCCGACGAGGTGGCCAACGCGGTCTCCTTCCTGGCCTCTGCCGAGGCGAGCTTCATCACCGGCATCGTCATGCCCGTCGATGGTGGCCTCAGCGCCGGCCAGGCCGGCGCCTATCTCCGCCCCGACCTGATCGAGCTCCTGACCTGACACGCCCCACTGTGACGCGACTTGTGGGAAATGCTTGACAGTCCGCAGAGACGAAGGAACGATGTGACGATCCAACGTATGGATACGCGGTCCGCTCGTCATCCTGACGGCTGGGAGCGCGAACCACCAGACCGGAGGAGCGTCCCATGGCCGTGCCGAGCTCATCGACTCCCCACGAACCGCAACCCGTGGTTCCCCCACCGACGCCGTCGATGAGCACCAGCCATCCCCTGGCCCGGCGCTCCTTCGTCAAGGGCGTGGGGCTTGCTGCGCTCGCCGTCTCCGGAGCACCCCTCCTCTCCGCCTGCTCCTCGGGCTCGTCGGGCGGGTCGTCGTCCGGGGGCGCGACCAAGACCATCGAGTTCTGGTGGAACGCCTCGGTGGAGTCCTCTGCCCCGATGTCCGAGTGGCTGAACGGCCTGATCAAGAAGTTCGAGGCCGCCAACGCCGGAACGAAGGTCAACGCCGTCGTTCAGCCCCCGGAGCAGCTCGTCGGGAACTTCCGGACGGCATGCCAGTCCAAGAGCGGGCCCAGCCTCGACTTCCAGTACGCGGGCGCCTACACGATGCAGTTCGTCTGGCTCAACTGCGCGCACCCGCTCGACGACCTCGTGGGCAAGGACGAGCTGTCCCACATCTCGCCCCAGATCGGGCTGGACGAGTACCGCTACCAGGGCAAGCTGTGGGCACTGCCCTGGTACAACGCCCCGATCACCCTGATGTACAACAAGAAGCTCTTCGAGAAGGCGGGGCTGGACCGGGACGCCCCGCCGAAGACCGTCGACGAGCTCATGGCGATGGCCCAGAAGCTGCGCGCCTCGGGAACCATCCCGTGGGGGTACGGACTGAAGAACCTCACCGGCATCGGCAACTTCTCCGGCCTGTTCAACATGCAGACCCTGGACAACGCCAAGGAGATCCTGCAACCAGCGCTGGGGAACGTTCCCTACACCGACCCGAAGTACTCCCAGTGGCTGCGGGTGGTCAAGCAGCTCATCGACGCCAAGGTCTTCAACGACGACGTGACGTCGCTGCAGTACCAGGACTCGCAGAACATGTTCCTCGCCGGGAAGTCCGCGATCTGCGTCAGCAGCTCGCTGACCCAGTTCCACAAGGAGCTCAAGGATGACCTCGGTGTGATGACCCCGCCCAAGTGGGGGACCGGGGCGATCGCCGGGCGGATGAGCATCAACCCGACTCCGCTGTTCATCACCTCGTTCGCCGAGCACAAGGAGGAGACGGCCAAGTTCCTCAAGTACCTGCACACCGCGGACGCGTTGACCGGGATGTACAAGGCGTCCGGCTTCTTCCCTGCCGACGACCGGTTCCCCAAGGAGACGATCCAGACACCCCAGGACCGGCAGCTGTACGACATGATCGCGAACCAGTCCACCATCGGCTACCAGAACTTCTGGCCCGCCCAGATGGACCGCGAGAACGTGTTCCTGGGCGTCCAGTCGCTCTTCTCCGGGTCGAGCACGCCTGAGAGCGCGGCCAAGGACATCGACGACCGCCTCGCCCAGTGGCGCAAGACCCAGGCCACCGACCTGAAGAACTTCCAGGCCTGGGCCCAAGGGTAGATGTGGCCGAACTCGTCCGAGCAGTCCCCCGTCAGCGCCTGAGGGCAGCGCGCTCCGCGCGCCGCAGAGGGGCGCTGGCGGGGCCAGCCTTCGTCATCCCGGCCTTCATCTTCGTCGGTTTCGTCTACGTCTACGCGATCATCGCCGTCGCCTGGGAGAGCTTCCGCGACCAGCTCACCGGCGCCTTCATCGGCCTCGGCAACTACCAGGCACTGTTCGAGGACCCGATCTTCCTCGCGTCATTGACCAACAACGCCAAGCTCCTCGTCGTCCTGCCGATCGTCATCGTGCTGTCGCTGGTCATCGCCCAGCTGCTCTTCGACAAGGTCCGCGGCTGGAGGTTGTATCGCGCACTGATCTTCCTGCCGTACATCGTCCCGGTGGTTGTGGCCGCCATGGTCTTCGGGCAGATCCTGCAGGCGCACGGGTTCGTCAACCGGGTCCTGGAGAACCTGCATCTCGGCTTCCTCGCTCACGACTGGCTCGGCGACCCCACCACTGCCATCTGGACGGTAGCCGCGGTCATCGTGTGGCGTGAGGTCGCCTTCGGGGTGATTCTCTTCCTGGCACGGATGAGCCAGCTGCCCACCGACCTCTACGACGCCGCGAAGGTCGACGGCGCCAACTGGTGGCAGACGCTGTGGTACGTGACCCTCCCCCAGATGGCGACGATCGTGTCCTTCTACGCCGGCGTGGTCGTCATCGCCCTGCTCAGCTGGGTGTTCAACTACGTCCTGGTGCTGACCCGGGGTGGCCCGGGCACGAGCACCTACGTCATCGAGTACTACATCTACACGCGGGGCTTCACCTACGGCGACTTCGGCGCCTCGACCGCCCTGTCCACCCTGCTCCTGGTGACCATCCTGACCTTCCTGTCGGGTTACCTGATCTGGCTCGGGAAGAAGGACGTGCTGTGACCACCGCCCAGGCCCCGGTCCGCGCACGGCGGACGATCGCGTGGCTGCCCAAGCACGCCGTACTGCTCATCACCACCCTCGTCTCGCTGCTGCCGCTGTACTTCATGGTCACCACGGCCTTCAAGACCCAGATCGCCTACGCCCGTGACGAGCTCGCCCTGCCCCTCGAGCCGTCGCTGGAGAGCTTCAAGTCCGTGCTGCTGAACGACATGTTCATGCGGTGGGTCCTCAACAGCACCGTGCTGACCGGGGTGTCCGTCTCGATCGCCATCGCCCTGTCTGCCGCTGCGGCGTACGCCTTCGCCTGGGTGCCGTTCCGCGGCAGCAAGGTCCTCTTCATCGGTCTGGTGGCGCTGCTGGGCGCGCCGTCCGTCGCCATGGTGATCCCCCTGTTCCGGGTGATGGTGACGATGAAGATGATCAACACCTACCACGGTGCGGCGATCATCTACATCGGACTGATGATCCCGTACACGACCTACTTCCTCACGGCCTTCTTCCGTCGCCTTCCGGTGTCCTTGTTCGAGGCGGCCCGGATGGACGGGTGCGGTCACCTGCGGCTCTTCCTCAAGATCGCTCTGCCCCTGTCACGGCCGGGGCTGGTGACCCTGGCGCTGGTGAACACCCTGTGGGTGTGGAACGAGCTGCTCATCGCCATCATCTTCCTGCAGAACACCGACAAGCGGACCTTGATCGCCGGCCTGACCATCTTCCAGGGCGAGTTCGCGAGTGATGTGCCCGCCATCATGGCCGGGTTGGTCATCTCGCTGATCCCGATGCTCGTGCTCTACCTGTCCGGCCTGCGGTTCTTCCTCTCCGGATTCATGATGGGCTCGGACAAGTAGTGGTGACCGGGAGCAGCAGTACGATGAGCCCGAGCGAGCAGACGATCAGCATCGAGGCGGGTCCGGGCCGGGTGAGCATCGACCCCGAGACCGGATGCCTGACCGCGCTCGACGTCCCCCCGAACGAGCGGCGGCTGGTTGACGGACACCGGGGACAGGGGCTGCTTCGAGTGGCCGTGCCACTGGATGACTTTCCCGCGCACTCGCTCGACGTCGGCCTGCACGGTCGTCCCACACTCGTCCAGAGACCGGGGGGCATCACCCTCACCTACTCCGGGATGACGTCCGGGCACGCCGACCTCGACATCGAGACCCGGATCGACCTCGACTCCACCGACGCCGGCCTGGTCCTGCGGGCGCGGGTGCAGAACCGCAGCGAGGTGGTGATCCCGCAGGTCGCCTTCCCCCAGCTGCTGGGCCTCGACGGCGGGGATCCTGGGCCGGACCCCTTCCGTGGTCGTCCGTCCCGGCATGGCGAGATCGCCCAACGCTTCGGGCCCGGCACCGACGGTGCACCGGCGGATGATGCCGACGTACCGACCCTGCGGCTGCAGCTGCCGGGCCGCCGCATGCAGCTGTCCCGCGAGCTCGTGATGCGTCCCGACGACCTCACCCACTCCGAGCTGCCGCTGCAGTCGTACTTCTGGTACGGCTCCCTTGACTTCAACATGAAGTGGCTCGACTACGGCGACGCCGACGGCGGGGTGACGCTCTACTCCCGCAATCCGGAGTACCGGACCCAGGGCCTCGTCGTCGAAAGACGGTCCCGGGGGGAGAACCGGTACGACCTGCGCTGGGTCCACTACCCCTTCATTGCCCCTGGTGAGAGCTGGGACAGTGGTGACTACGTCCTGCTGGCCCATCGGGGAGACTGGTACGAAGGCGCGAAGGCCTACCAGAGCTTCACCTCTCATGCCTACCCGTACCAGGCGCCCACCCGGATCCGGGAGGCGCTCGCGGTCAGGTCGGTGTGGCCGGCGGTCCGCAGCAACCCGCCGACGTTCACCTTCCCCGAGCTGACCGAGTACGCCAGGGAGATCGCGGACCCGGCACTCGGGGTGGCCGAGCTCGTGTTCTGGCACTGGTGGCGCAAGAACGGCTATCCGTTCATCGACGACGAACGGCTGGGGAGCTCCGCGGACCTGGACCGCGCTCTGGCGGACTGCCGCCAGCTGGGGGTCCCGGTGTCGATGTTCGTCAGCCACCACATCCTGCGCGACACCGACGAGACCGACCCGGCCTGGCTGCACCGCAATGCCGGCGGACAGGTGATCGGGAGCAACTGGACGTACGGCCCCGGATTCCTGCCCCGGTTCCCGTCCCTCTTCTACGGCTCGCACGCCCTGCTCCAGGGCTCGGCCCTGTCGACGGACTGGTGTCAGACGGGACTCGCCGAGTACCAGCGCCTGCTTGCCAGAGGAGCCGACGGCATCTGCTTCGACCAGTTCTACGCCTGGCGCGAGCCGAACTTCTCCCCGGACGCCAACGGCCCGGCAGACGGCGAAGGTGACGCGCTGCTGAGCTTCGGGCGACAGGCACGAGCGATGATCCGGCACGCGCGACCAGAGGGGAGCTTCTCCGGGGAGTGGGTCAGCGACCTCAAGGTGCCCGTCCTGGACTACACCTGGGACTGGCGCAATGCCTTCGAGATGCCGGACGTGGCTCCGTTCCGGTACGTGTTTCCGCAGTTCCGCCTGAACGCCAACGTCGGCGAGCACCCTCGCGGAGCCGTCCTCGGGTTCATGGAGGGCGCGTTGCTGAACCTCATGCCCGGGGACATGCGCAGTGACCGGCTGAGTGAGCATCCCGAGCTGGTCGCCCTGCTGCGACGCCTCAACGCCCTGCGCCGCCGGTTCCTGACGTACTTCGTCGAGGGGCAGTTCCGGTACCTCGAGGGCCTCACCGTGCGCGGCTGCGAGGCGCGGCTCTACACCTTGCCGGACCGGGCGATGGTCGTCGTCGCCAACCCGAGTGACGCCGTCGTGGACGGCCAGTTCACGCTCGACCTTGCCGCCGTCGGCTACCCGGACGGCGCCTCGGTGGCGAGCGAGCACCGGCTCGATGGCACCGAACGCCCGGTGCAGCCGCCGGGCGGGCTCGCGAGCCACCGGATCCGGCTGGGTCCTGACGAGCTCGCCGTGGTCGAGTACCGCCACTAGCTCGCAGCCGCGACCATGACGGCGCCTGGACGGCATCATGGACTCGTGTCGTCACCGGAAGCAGCAACCCTCGTCCCCTCGCCCGAGCCCCGGCGTGCCCGGTGGGAGGCGTCGGCGGACTGGCCGCTGAGCACGGCCGCCCTGCTCTTCCTCGCGGCCTACGCCTGGCCCGTGCTCCAACCAGGACTCGATCAGCGCTGGGTGCGCGGGTGCGAGGTGGTGGCCTGGCTCGCCTGGTCGATGTTCGGAGTCGACTACCTGGCCCGGGTCTACCTCTCCAGACGGCGACGACGCTTCGTCCTGACCCACCTGCCCGACCTCGCCGTCATCGCGCTGCCGCTGCTGCGTCCCCTGCGGCTGCTGCGGCTGGTCACCCTGCTCAACTTCGTCAACCGCCGGGCAGCCGACAAGGTCCGTGGCCGGCTGCCCCTGTACGTCCTCATCGCGGGAGCCCTGATCCTCTTCGTCTCCTCGGTCGCGGTCCTGGATGCCGAACGGGGTCGACCCGGCGCGAACATCAACGGTTTCGGCGACGCCCTGTGGTGGTCGGTCACCACCATCACGACGGTCGGGTACGGGGATCTCTACCCGACGACGGCGACAGGCCGATTCGTGGCTGCCGGACTGATGGTCTCCGGGATCGCCCTTCTGGGCGTCGTCACCGCCTCCTTCGCCTCCTGGCTGCTGGCCAAGATTCGCGAGGGCGAGCAGGCCGTCGAGTCGGCCACCCAGCAGGAGGTGCAGGAGCTCACCCGGGAGGTCCAGGAGCTGCGGTCGGAGATTGCCGAGTTCCGTTCGGTGCAGCGGGATCGGTCCCTTCCCGAGGAACCCCGGGGTGGTTCCTGACCCGGTGCCGGGTCAGGAACCACGCCGGACCGTCGGACGTCAGCCGATGCCGGTCATCACGGTGAGCTCGAAGACTCCCACCGGGGTCACGCCGTCGCGAGCGACCACAGGAATGACCCTCGGGCCGGTGACCTGCGCCGCCAGTGCCGCCTGTGGGCTGGCGGGACCTGCCCCGAAGAGGTCGGCCTTCTTCAGGTAACCCAGCGCGCCGTTGGTGGCGTACGCCTCGATCAGGTCCGGGGCATCCGCGGGCGTGGCCGCATCGAGCTCGGACCCGAAGGTCTGCCCGGCGGCGTTGCGCTCGAACACGTGGGTCTGGACGGTCTGCACCGGTCGCAGGCTGGTCGAGTCGCTCGCGCCGGACGCCGCCGCGGCCGCGAAGGTGGCCCCGGCCCCCAACGCCAGCCCGGCGGTCGAGGCGAGCATCAAGGTGGTCAGTTTCGAAAGCTTCATGTCGATCCCCTGTCGCTCAGTAGGCCAGAACCGGTGAGGTGAACGTGTAGTAGTTGCTGTAACCGTTGCCGTTGTATGCCGCAGTCACACCCTTGGTCGTGTAGTCGCCGTGACCGCAGTTCTTGATCGTGGTTCCACCGGACCAGCTCGTCGTGGGATTCGAGTAGTAGGTCATGCTCGCGCTCGAGCAGACCGCCCCGTTGCGGTACAGCGTGGCCCGTCCCCCACTCCAGCCCCCGGGGATCGTCTTCCCGTTGGTGGACTTCACGCTGATGTGGCCGACCATGATGCTGTTGTTGTTCGTCACCGCCTGGTTCGCGTAGGCGATCCCCTGGATGGGACCGTAGCTCCCCCAGATGGAGTACACCGCGGTCGCCTGAGCAACCCCGGCAGCACCGACGATCGTGGCGATCGCGAACGACGATGCAGCAAGCAGTCGGTGAGTTCTGCTGAGCGCCTGCATGTTTTCTCCCCCTTCATCGTGAAATGTGTGTGTGATTCACATCACGGCAGAAGGTACCGCAGAGGCGGACAGGAGCGCACCCGGAACCGCCCGACCCGTCGCGGACGGCTGGGACTCGCCCGGGCCACCCGGGTGACAGCCGGCTCAGCGAGCGGACAGGTCGAACGCCCTCACCACCCCGTCCTGGTCGCCGACGATGAGCAGACCCTCTTCCTCCACCACCGCCGGGGTCGAGAGGACCATGGCGTTCGAGACGTGCCGCAGGAGCTCGACGCTGCCGTCGGCGACATCCACGCGGTAGACCATGGCGTTCGAGCTGGTGAGGATGGCGTGCCCCTCGTGGATCAGCACCGCCGGGTTGTCGATGTTCGGACCGGTGGGCACCGACCAGAGCACTGTGCCGGTGGCCGCGTCCACCCGCCGGGCCGTGCCGACTCCCTCCACGAGGATCGCTGATGCGCCGACGGCAGCCGGGGTGCAGAAGCCGAAGTCGCCGCTCATCTTCCACACCAGGGCCCCCGTGCCCTGGTCGAGCGCGACGGCGAGATTGCGCGTCTGGATGATGGCTACCCCGGCGAGCAGCAGGACGTCGGTCGTCCAGGGGGCATCCTGCGGCTCCTTGGCCTTCTTGCCGCTGGTCACCACCGTGCGCCAGATCAGCCCGCCAGTGGATCCGTCGACACACCAGCCGGCGCCGTCCCCGCAGCCGAAGAACACCCGCTCCCCATCGGTGGCGGGACGTCCTGCGGACAGCTTCGGCAGGTCCAGCTGCCAGACCACGGTCCCGGTCGTCGCGTCCAGGCACCACATCCGCAGCCCCGCCGCCACGACCACCCGAGAGGCACCGCCGATCTCGGCGACCAACGGGTCGCAGACCACCGGCGCTGCGAGGTCGGTCGACCAGAGCGTCCTCCCGTCGTCAGGGTGTAGGGCATGCAGCCGATGGTCCGCCGACGGCAGGTACACCGCTGTGGCGTCAGGAGCGAAGGCGGGGCTGGTGTAGACCGGTCCCAGCTGTCGGCTCCAGACCTGCCCGGCATGCTTGCGTGTCGGGCGGTATCCGACGACGGCACCGGTCACGCTGGCCGCGACCACCATTCCAGCCAACTGGGCCATGGCGCCGTGGATCGAACCGTCGACCTCGTCGTGCCACAGCGGGGCCAAGGCCGGCCCGGGGTAGTCGAGCTCGGTCGTCTCCCGCCATTGGTTGCCCTCCTCGTCGGTCACCCTGACGATCACGCGGTAGGCACCAGCCGGGAGGTCACCGAGCGGGATGCTGCCGGTGTAGGTCGCCCCGCGTTGCTCGAGCTCGGTCCACGTGTCGTCGTGACGGGCGAAGAAGACGAAGGGCGCGTAGATCGTGGCGGCGACCCCGGCCACGGCGGACCGGGTGGGCACCACGGCGCTGATCGCAACCTGACCCTCTTCGACCCGCGCACGAGTGTGCACGGTCCGGACGTTCTCCCCCGGCCCGGGGTCGCCCAGGTCGATGGTCAGCACCGGCGTCTCGCCGACCGGGGCACTCGGGTCGGTCGGGTCGGGGACGGCGACGTACGTCACGTCGAGCAGGTCGGAGGTCGGGGTGACGGTTCGGACCAGTCGGTAGAAGCCGGCGTGCCGCTTGTTGTCCTTGCCGGTGAACAGGGTGAGCCCGTTGCACCGTCGGATGATCTCCTGGTGAACGTGCCCGGTGAGGACCGCGCGGACCTTGTACCGGTCGACCACGTCCAGCAGAGCCTGCTCGCGGGCCATGAAGTACATGCCCTCGCCGACCAGGGGGTGGTGGCTCACGATGATGCTCGGCTGGTCACGGCCGCCGCGTTCGAGCTGCTCGCGAAGCCAGCTCAGATCATCGTCGGAGGCGAATGCCTGCACCTGCTGGACGGTGGAGGTATCGAACAGGATCACCTGGAGGCCGTCCACCGTCACCGTCGAGGAGCTGGCTCCGAGGACCGAGCGCCAGGTCTCCTTGGCCGACCAGTCGAATCGCTCCTCGTGGTTGCCCGGGACGAGGTGGAGCCGGTCCCGCAGAGCGGCTGGGACCATCGCGCGATAGTCCTCCAGCGCGCCGCGGTCACCGTGGTCGGTCTGGTCTCCGCAGTCGATGATGAGGTCAGGGTTCTCGGCCTCGATCGCCTCCATCGTCGCGACGAAGCGGCGACCCGGCTCCGGGTCCTCCTGGTTGATGTGGACGTCGGTGACCATCGCGATCGTCGTGACCCGGGCAGTGCCGTCCTGTGCGGCGGCGATCGTCGGCTGGGTCGACACCGCGCGTGCCGACTCGGCACCGGCGATCGTCGCGGCCGACGCGGCCAGAGCCGCCGAGCCGCCGATGAACCGCCGACGTCCGATGCCGCGCTGCCACGCGTTCTCTCCGAGGTCCCGTTCGTGCGCGCCGGTCATGACTACCCCTGTTCCCTACAACGATGAATAGATCGGTCCACCGTAGCCTCGGGCGGGGTTCCTTGTCACGGACGTGTCCAGCCAGCGAGCGGCGTCCCGCTCAGGTCACCCGTGGACGATGCCCGGACGCCCCGGACGGGTCACCAGGGTCTGGCTGGTCCAGGCTCGGTACTGCGCCGAGCTGATCCGGTCAATCGCGCGGACCTCGGTGGCCCACTGCGCGTGGGAGATACGGCACCGCAGGTACCCGCGCCAGAGATCAGCGCTGACCAGGTGCGCGTTGGCCCTCTTGCGCAGCTCGAGCCCCGCGTCCGTCTCCATGCCGTCGCGACCACTCGAGATCGACGTACCCGCGAACTCCACCCCCACCACCTCCGATTCAGGGTCCTCGAAGTCGCTGAGGACGTTGAGGTGGTAGTTGCGGTGGATGTCTCCGGTCAGCACGACAAACCCACCCAGATCCTTCTGGACGACCGTGTCGATGACCCGCTGCTGGGCGGCTTGGTAGGCGTCCCACTGACCGGTCGAGAATCGCTCTCCCTCGGTGTCGTCGCTGTCGAGACGGCTGAAGAGGACCGTGTTCGCCATCGCGTCCCAGGTGGTGCGCCCGGCGCCGAGACCGTCGAGCAGCCAGGCCTCCTGCTCCTCGCCGAGCATCTGCCGCGACGGGTCGCGGCGCTGCGGACCGTCCCCGATCGCGCCGCCGGGAAACTGCGTGGTCCGAAACTGACGTGTGTCCAGCACGTGGAAGCTCACCAGGTCGCCGTAGGTGAGGCGCCGGTGGATGCGCGCCGTGTGGCCCACCGGGAACTGCGGGGGGCGCAGCGGCATGTGCTCCCAGAACGCCCGGTAGCCGTTGGCGCGCAGCTGGAACAGCTGCGGGTCCATGGCGTCGTAGTCGTTGACCACCTCATGGTCGTCCCACGTGGTCATCCACGGGGAGACGCGGTGAGCCTCCTGGAGGTCGGGGTCCGTCTTGTACAGGCCGTACTGCTGGCGAAAGCGGTCCAGGGTGTCGGTACGACGCGAGTAGTCGTCGGGCAGCGTCGGGGTGGAGGACCAACGGACCGAGCTCGAGTCCACCTGGTACTCGTAGATGTAGTCGCCGGCGAAGTACACGAGATCCGCCGGCTCGGCTGCGGCGTCCCGCCAGGCGTGGTACCAGCCGGCCCCAAGAGACTGGCACGAGGCCACGACGAGGTCCAGGCTCTCCAATCGCGACCCCGGCGCCGGAGCGGTTCTGGTTCGGCCGATGTCACTCAGGTGCGGTCCGCGGCGGAACCGGTACCAGTACTCCCGGTTCGGTTCCAGGCCGGTGACGTCGACGTGCACGCTGTGCGCGTACTCGGCGTGCGCCCTGGCCGTGCCGCGTCGAACCACCCGCGCGAACCCGGGGTCCTCGGCCACCATCCACTGAACGGGATAGCTCGCACGGCCAAGTCCGCCGCCCACCTCGTAGGGGTGGGGCGCGAGGCGAGTCCAGATGACCACCGCCGTGGGAAGCGGATCTCCCGACGCGATCCCGAGCGTGAACGGGTAGTCCGTGGACTCGTTGTCCCGGGCCGCCGTGGCGTGTGCCCGCTGCGGCTGGCCGGCCAGGACCGCGGCGGTCATCGCCAGCCCGGCGCCGGTGAGGAAGCCGCGGCGGCGCAGTCCTTGACCGATGATCTGAGCGGATTCGATCTCCCACTTCGAGTTCATGCACCGGCAGCCTACGAAAGTTGCCGAGAGAAAACAATGGCTCCTAGCCGCGGCGGTCGCGCCGGCTGTCCGGCCGGCGATGACCCGCGAGTGGATCGGTCCATCTAGGGTGGTTGAGGTACCAGCCCGAGGCCGGCGAGAGGCGCTGCATGTCGATGACGTCGAATCCTGGCCGGAGCGTGCGGTTCGGCGTGGTGGCCGACTGCCAGTACGCCGAGGTCGACGGCACCCGCAGGAACTACCGGGCGAGCCTGTCCAAGCTCCGCCGAGCGGCCGACGTCTTCGAGGCCGAGCAGGTCGACTTCGTGGTCGGGCTCGGGGACATGGTCGACCGCGCGGTGCGCGACATGGAGCCGCTGTCGCGCGTCCTCTCGCGCTGCTCCATGCCGGTCTGGCACGTCCTCGGGAACCATGACCTCACTGCTACGGGTGGCGACGTCACTGCCGCCACCCGGATGCTCGACATGCCCGCTCGGTTCTACCAGCGCCTGGTCGGTCCCTTCCGGTTCGTGTTCCTCGACTCCAACCAGGACTCCGTTCTCGTCGAGGTCCCGGGATCTCCCCCGTGGAGACGGCGGCAGCAGGTCCTCGCCCGGATGGCAGCACAGGGCCAGGTGAACGCGCGCCCGTGGAACGGGGCGGTGGACCAGGAGCAGCTGCGGTGGCTGACCAGTCAGCTCGATGAGGCGGAAACGGTCGGCCAGTGCGTGGTGATCTTCCTGCACCACCCGCTCGCGCCGGCCGGCGAACACACCGCCTTGAACTCGACCGAGGTGCTCTCTGTGCTCGACCGCACCGACAGCGTGCTGGCGGTGCTCTCGGGACACAACCACCGGGGCGCACTGGCCCTCCGGCGGGGAGTCGCGCACCTGACCCTGCGCGGCATGGTGCAGACCGAGCCCACGGCGTTCGCGATCGTCGAGCTGGATGGGGACGCACTTCGGGTCCGGGGTTTCGGCGGCGAGCCCAGCCGGGTGCTCAGGCGGAGCTTCGCCGGGTCAGGTCCAGCACGCCCAGCTCGACGAGGCGCCGGCTCATGAGCGTGTAGCCGTCCTGGTTCGGGTGCAAGCCGTCCTCAAGCAGGTGGGCGTCGTCCGGGCCGAGGAGCTCTCGGCCGTCGAGCAGTCGGATGTCGTCGGCCTGGTTCAGCGAGCCCACGCTCTGCGCGACGGTGGTGCGCACGTCGGCCAGGGTCATCCCCACCGCGTTGGGCTGGGACTCCCGTTCCGGTGAGGCGATCGGCGAGATGACGAGCAGTGGGGTCGCCGGATGTCCTTCGCGCACCGTGCGCACGAACCACTGGATGGCGGGGCCGAGAGACCGCGCGGAGTAGGTGGCCGAGCCGTAGATGTTGATCCCCAGACAGAGGGAGATGAGGTCGGCCGGGCGGCTGCGGATGAATCGCGCCACGTCGCCGTCGAGGTGGGCCTCCCCACCGAAGCCCAGTCCCTGCAGTCGGTAGCCGTACTGTCGGGCGACCAGGGCTGGCCACGTCTGGGACGGACCGTCCGCGCCCCGGCACTGCGTGATCGAGCTCCCGTAGGCGACCCAGCGGGGGCCCTCGCTCCCGGTCGCATGAAGCACCGACGCATCAGGAAGGGTGAGCCGCCCCAACCGCGCCCGGCCGAACTGGGGCAGCCATACCTCAACCTGCTTCAGGCTCGACGACAGTCCCCCGACCTCCACCGTGCCCGTCCCGACGACGAGGCTGCGAGAGACCCGCTCCCCGTCGACGAGGACGTCGAACGGCCGCACCTCAGCCGCGAGCTCCGCCGGCATGTCGGTATAGACCTCGAGCTGCAGTGCCGTCGCATCGGTAACGAAGGAGAGCCGCACCCCGGCTGGCATGCCGGACTTCACCCGCAGGGCGTGATGGAAGTCGTAGCCCGGATCGCTGACCGGAAGCCGGTCGAAGCACGCCCAGCCGTTCTCGTGTCCGACCTCAGCGGCTCCGTCGATCGTCACCGGCGCCCGAGGGTCACCGATCTGGACGGCCATGCCTGTCGTCACTGCCCACTCCCCTGTCGGACTCGAGCCACCCTCGTGCACGATGCCGGGTCGTGGCGCATTCCTCAACTCTGACACTCCCTCCGCGCGCGAACTGGCGCCCATCGTGCAGCCGGCCTGCGGTAGTCCGGTCAGAGCATCGACCCCAGGTCGGACCCCACGGTCGGGTACGCGGCCGTGGCGGACTTCAGCTGGTGGGTGGTCAGACCGAGCCTGATGGCGAGACCGAGGGTGTTGACCAGCTCGCCGTACTCGGGGCCCAGCAGGTGTGCGCCCACGATCTGGTCGCTCGACTGGTCGACGAGGATCTTCGCGGCCGCTGTGCGCTCACCGATCCGATAGTTGGAGTACCAGCCGCTGGTGTCGGAGTACCGGACGGCAAGGTCGATCCCCTGGTCCACGGCCTCGTGCTCGAGCATCCCGACTCGGACGAGCTCCGGAATCGTGAAGACCGCAGTGGGCGTGCCCGTGTAGTTCGGCACGGTGCGCGTGCCGGAGAGCATGTTCGACGCTGCCACCTTCGCCTCTGAGACCGCAACCGGGGTGAGCGCCATCCCGGCGGTGTCCGCGGAATCCCCCGCAGCCCAGATCGCCGGGTTCGTCGCACTCTGGAGATGTGGCTGGACCTCGACGCCGCGCGCGCCCCACTCGACCCCCGCGGCGTCCAGGCCCAGGTCGGACAGATCCGCGACGCGTCCCGCACCGTGGACCACGAGGTCCGTCTCGACCGCCTCCTGCCTCCCGGCCCGCTCCAGGGTGACCCGGTAGGCGCCACCGACCCGTTCGACGGCGACGATCGTGGTGGTACGCCGCAGCTCGACGCCGACCTCGGTTCCGCGCTCCACGAGCAGCTCGACCAGGTCAGGGTCGAAGCCCTTCAACGGGCGCTCGCCCCGGTCGACGATCACCGCAGCGGTGCCGGCCCGAGCAGCGAGGTGGGCGAACTCGAAGGAGATGAAACCTCCTCCGACAAAGAGGATCCGACCCGGTAGGGCCGCGAGGTCCAGGAACTCCGTGCTGTCCACGAGGTGCTCGTGGCCGGGGAACTCCAGCGGACGTGGCGTCGCTCCGGCGGCGATCAGGAAGCGGTGTGCGTCATGGGGGCTGCCGTCGATCTCGATGCGCTGCGCTCCGGTGAACGTCGCGCAGCCGTGAAGGGTGGTGACCCCGCTGGCGAGGAGCCCGTCCTCGATGTTGCGCGGCACCGGGTCGGTGAAGCCGTGCTTGTGCCTCATCAGGTCCGGCCAGTTGATCGAGAGCCCCGCGTCGTTGATCCCCTTGCCCTGCATCAGGCGCGCGCCGTCGATGATCTCGGCCGCACGTCGCAGGATCTTCTTCGGGTCGCACCCGCGCAGCGCGCACGTGCCCCCGTAGGGCAGGGAGTCGACGATGGCCACCTGCCATCCTCGGGCTGCGCACTTGTTCGCGGCAGCCACACCGGCCATGCCTGCGCCGATGACGATGAGGTCAGCGGACCTGTTCATGGCGGTCCCTTCACGCGTCCGCGAGAGCCGCGCGCAGCTGCTCGAGGGTCGGAGCTCCCGCATACCCGTCTGCGGTGGGGTACCGACGGCACGACAGGCCCACCTTCGAACCGGGCTCGGCCAACAGGTCCACCCCGTCGACCCGGATGCTGGGTGAACCGAGGAAGCCGACGCGCTCGGCCTCCGTCGCGGTCTCGACCAGCTGGCGAGTCACGGTGATGTCGGGACGCTCACCCGCCAGAACCGCTAGTCGCGCGTCAACGACCTTCCAGTTGGGGCAGTCCTCGAAGTAGAGCAGGGTGATGTCCATATCTGGAACCGTAAACCTTGATCCGCGGTGCAAGGTCAAGGCCTACAGTGGGTGCCATGCGCATCGGAGAAGTCGCCGAGGCTGCCGGCCTGGCGGCCCAGACCATTCGCTTCTATGAGCGCCGGGGTCTGCTCCCCCCGCCGCGGCGAGGCGCCAACGGGTACCGCGACTACGGCCCCTCGACGCTGACCAGGCTCCAGTTCATCCGGAGCGCGCAAGGGGCTGGCCTCGCCCTCGTCGACATCGCCAGCATCCTCGACCTGCGCCGGGACGGCACCGTCCCGTGCGCCCACGTCCACTCACTCCTGCTGACGAAGCGCCAGGACGTGCGGGCCCGCAGGCGCGAGCTCGCCACCCTCGAAGCCGAGCTCGACGGCCTCATCAGTCGCAGTCACCACCTCGACCCGTCGGACTGCACCGACGCTGAGGTCTGTCACATCATGTCGCCAGGACACAAGCGTGGACCCGGGCAGGACACCGGAACCGGGGCGTAGACTGGGGCAGATGAGGCGCGCCACCATCGTAGTCGTCACGCTCTACCTCGGCGCGGCGTTGGGCACCCGGGCCGCGGAGGCGGCAGGGATGCGACGGTGTGGCTGCTCATCCTCGTGCTGGTGCCGCAGGCCGATCCTCAGCGCCTTCCGTTGGGTCGTCCCGGTTGGCCATCAGTAGGACGATCGTCGAGGCGGGACTCCACCGCCCTCAGGTGGCCCGGTGGGCCAGCACGTTGACGATCTTCCCGTTCGGATCCCGCACGAAGAAGCGCCGGACTCCCCAGGGCTCGTCGGTGAGTGGATGCACGATCTCGGCACCGGCCCGGCGGGCGGCTTGATGCGCCGCGTCGACGTCGTCGACCTCGACGGACACATCGGGGATGACCGGTGCGGTGGCGTCGTGAGTCAGGAGACTCAGCTGGGCCTGCGGATTCGCCGGGTCGCTCAGGGTGACGATCCAGCCCAGGTCCATGACGACCTCGAAGCCGAGGACGTCCACGTAGAAGTCGGTTGCCCTTGCCAAGTCCTTGGTGGCGAAGTCCGGCATGGTGCGCTTGATGGTCATGATGAGCATCATGCCGGGCGCTGCGATCGTGTGGGCGCACCCATCCAGCGCCCGGACTGACCCTGCCGCTCAACCGGCGCCGTGGAGGATCTGCGCTGTCAGCTCCTGCCGCTGCTCAGGGGTCATCGAGGCGTTGGCACGATCGAGTTGTGGTTGCAGCGACAAGAAGGCCCATCGACTGTCGGGGCTGATGAACGATGGTGGTCCGCAGATCGGTGCGTAGGACGCTTCGAGTGCCGCCCCCCGGTCATCCGTCGCCCAGCGATCGACGACGATTCCCGAGAATCCCATCCGGGTGATGACCTCCACGACCTGATCCGGAGGTCGCTGCAGAAGAGTTCCGGACCAGTCGGCCTCAGTACGGCCCTTGATTCCGCCGAGGGACCAGCGCAGCTTCGTCGTATGAAGTGCGAGCTTGATCGGATCCTGATCCCCGGAGTCGTGAAGAGTTCCGGCCTCCGGATACGGCCTGAAGGGGACCTGGAACAGCATCGAGCCGGCAGGAAGCGTGTCCACCAAGCGTTGGACGAAGACGTCGTCACTCGTCCACATCGCCTCACTCTGCGCGTACGGAGGCACCGACCCCTGAGTCTGCTGGTCAAGCACTCCCACGACCAACAACCCCCCAGCGAGCCCCACCATGATGACCTGAGTGATCCGCCCGCGGCGCCAGGATCTCGCACGACCCGTCCGCGCGATCCTCGTCGAAAGCCACGCTCCGGCTCCCTGGACATACAGGCCGACGATCCCGAGCAGGAGCAGGGACATGAAGATGGAGATGCGGTTCAAGCCGCGGATGGAATTTGACACAAAGGACAAGAACGCGCCGACGCCCCCGACCGTGCCGAACAGAAAGACGATGACGGTCAGGAATGCGAGAAAGCCGACGGCTTCGTAACGCCACATGTCCGACGGCGCGTGACCTCGCCTGCCCGCAGAAGCGATGCGACCGCAGGCAACGACGAGGCCAGCGACCAGAGCGATGGCACAGATCGTTCCCAGCGCGGGGTACTCGCTCGGGAGGGGCCGGGTGAGGTCGTACTCTGCTCGAAAGGCAGCCCAAGCTCCAATGGGATGACCAGGCGCAGGCAGCAGCAGGGAGATCAGCTTGAGTCCGTAGAACTCTGCTCCCCCGGGGCCCCGCAGGACTGCCCCGGGGTTCGCGCCGTTCGCGCGAGCGTAGAGCAGGTCCGGCAGCAGGTTCACGACCATGGTCATCGCAAGGACCGCCGCGGCCGCGAGCACACCGACGAAGCGTCTCCAGTCCCGCGTCCGGGCCAACGCCGCGAGCCCCGCAACCCCCAGTAGCGCCGCTCCGAACACTGCGTAGTACGCGGTCGTGCTGCCCGCCACCACGAGCAGCAGCACCACGATCGCACCCTTACCGCTGAGCAGCCCGACGACTCTGCCGGCTCGTGGATTCCTCGACCAGAGCGGACGCCCCCGCACGGCGTCCATCGCCACGATGAGCATCAACGGCACGCTCCAGTAGGCCCCCAGCACGTAGTGCGTCTCATTCCGAAAGAAGTGGTACGGCGCAACGGAGAACAGCACCGCAAGGACCACGGCCAGTGGCCTGTTGACGCCCTCTCGGCGCAAGAACCACAGCGCGCCCCACGCACAGAACACGAAGGCGAGAACGTAGTAGGCATTGAATGCCACTGGCCAGGAGTCAGTGAACAGGCCCAGGGCCCGGATGATGACGTAGTGGAGATTGTCCGCGAAGAGGAAGTCATGGAAGCGCTGGCCGTACGGCGCGCCGAGACCGGGTTGAAACTCGTACCAGCCCCGCTCGAGGGTCGTCTTGGCAATCCCGCTGTAGTAGACGGCGTCACTCGTGTAGAAGAACGGGATGTTCCACGTCGCGCGCCACAACCGCAGCATGAAGACGACGACGACGGACACCAGCCCGCTGAGGGCGAGGTACGTCATCAGCTCAGTCCATCGGTATCGCCGGCCGGACTGACCCACGACAGTGGTGCCCGATGCGCCACCTTCGCTACGACGAGTCACGCAGAAGTCCTCTCGGGGAAGGCCGGCCGTTCCGGAGGAGGCGCAAGATGTTCCGACCCCACTCCGGGCACGCACACCACCGCCCAGACGGCGGGTTCGCGTGCTGCACGCTGGCAGGCTAGCCGACGACGCAGGCGGCCCATTCGCTGCGACAGGTCGGAGCAGACCGTCGGGCGTGTCGGGTGA
The DNA here is from genome assembly GCA_963845815.1 of uncultured Actinomycetota bacterium. Classification (GTDB taxonomy): domain Bacteria; phylum Actinomycetota; class Actinomycetes; order Actinomycetales; family Dermatophilaceae; genus Lapillicoccus. The sequence continues at coordinate 2,247,174 of CAWJTD010000001.1, read as the reverse complement.
CTCTCGGGGGTCGAGCTCCAAGCGGCCTACTGCTGGTGGGCGATACTGGGTTTGAACCAGTGACCTCTTCCGTGTCAAGGAAGCGCGCTACCACTGCGCCAATCGCCCCGCGGTCCTACTGATGAAGCGTCCTGCTGGGACCTGCCATCGTCCCGGTCGAGCGTCTCTCGGAGGTGGAGACGGGATTTGAACCCGTGTACGCGGCTTTGCAGGCCGCTGCCTCGCCTCTCGGCCACTCCACCGTGAAGGCGGCAAACCTCCGAGCGGACAACCGGGCTCGAACCGGCGACCTCAACCTTGGCAAGGTTGCGCTCTACCAACTGAGCTATGTCCGCGGAACATCAACGGTGTAACTTCCCCGCTCGATGCTTCGTAGACATTAGCGGATTCCCGGCACGTTTCCAAAACCGGTCCCGGCCGGCATCCGGAGGGCAATCAGGAGGCCCGCCGCCATCGCTGGGCCCTGCTGCGTACCGGCCGTCCGGGCCAGGTTCCGTCGATGTACTGCTGGTCCTGCGCGAGCAGTTCCGCGTCCAGGGCCGGGTCCTGTCCGTAGTCCATCGGCGTCCGCCGGCGCTCCACCTCCTGCCGGGCCCAGGCGACCAGCCGGGCGCTCGAGCTGACCCGGGCCTCGACCGGCCAGAGCACCCGGGTCGCCGAGTTCAGGCCCGCCCCGATCAGCACCGCGATCGCCAGTGCGTAGAGCCAGATGAGAATGACGATCGGCGCCGACAACGGCCCATAGATCGAGGTCCCGTCCAAGGACGCCGCGATGGAGCCGCGCACCACGAACGACGCCAGCACCCAGATGACGAGGGCCACCACCGCGCCGGGAGCATCCCGCCACCACGAGGCCCGCTGTGGGGTCGCGATGTGGAAGAGCGTCGTCAGCGCGGCCACCGTGGCGATGACGACGACCGGCCAGTAGAGCAGACCGAGAAAGCGGACCGGCTCGGGCAACCAGCCGTCGATCACTGTCGGGCCGATCAGCACCAGCGGGATGATCAACACCCCGAAGACCAGGGCGATGAGATACAACGAGAAGGACAGTGCCCGGGTGCGGACGATCCCGCGGACCCCGCTCTGTCCGTACATGATCGAGATCGTGTCGACGAAGACGTTCAGCGCCCGGGACCCGGACCACAGGGCGAGCAGGAACCCGATCGAGACCAGGTCGAACCGGCCGCCGTGGAAGACGTCGTTGACGGTGGGGACGAGCACCTGGGTGATGCTGTCCTCGGTGAGGAACTGCGCGGCGTACTCGCGGATCGACACCGTGACCTGGGCGACGGCGCCGGTGCCCAACCACTCGCCGACGTACCCCACCCCGCCGAACAGCCCGAGCACCAGTGGCGGCAGCGAGAGGAGCATGAAGAAGGCCGCCTCGGAGGCCAGTCCGGTGACCCGGTAGCGCAAGCAGGCGCGGATGGTCTCCAGAACCACCCGTGCCGTTGTCGTGGCCCCCTGGACCTTGTCCAGCTCGCTCACGATCTGCGCCTTGATCGTCATCGGCGACCACGCTAGCCGCCGACGGTGGGGGATCCCCGGTGTGACACGGGTGACTGGTGTTACGGATGAGTCAAATCCAGCAGCGCTACTCGCGAGTAGCATGCGCTGGTGACCACCCACGACGTGACGAACCAGGTTCCGCCACTGACGGACTACGACGTCCTCGGCTCCGATGCCGTGCTCACCGAGGCGCTCGGCCGCTGGGGTAACCCGCAGGACGTCGACGGGCTGCACGAGCTCGGCCGGCTGGCCGGGTCCGCGCAGGCCCAGGCATGGGGCGACCAGGCCGACCGGAGCTCACCGCGACTGCACACCCACTCGACCACCGGGGAACGCATCGACGAGGTGGAGTTTCATCCCGCCTGGCACTCGCTGCTCGACGTGGCCGTCGGGGCCGGGCTCACGGCTGAGCCGTGGACGGCCCCGCGCGACAGCGGAGCGCACCTGCGCCGGGCTGTCGGGTTCATGGTGTGGAGCCAGGTCGAGGCCGGGCACGGCTGCCCGCTCTCGATGACGTATGCCGCCGCGCCGGCCCTGATGACCGACCCGGAGCTGGCCGCGGTCTGGGTGCCGAAGCTCGCCTCCAGCGAGTACGACCCTGGCCTGCGTCCGGTCGCCGACAAGCGCGGCGCGCTGTCCGGAATGGGGATGACCGAGAAGCAGGGTGGCTCCGACGTGCGGGCCAACACCACGGGGGCGATCGCCTCCCCTGGCGGACCAGTCCCGGGCCAGACCTACCGGCTGACCGGCCACAAGTGGTTCTGCTCCGCCCCGATGAACGACGTCTTCCTCGTCCTCGCCCAGGCGCCCGGTGGCCTGACCTGCTTCGTCGTCCCGCGGGTCCTCGAGGACGGGACGCGCAACCCGTTCGCACTGCAGCGGCTCAAGGACAAGCTCGGCAACCGCTCGAACGCCTCCGCCGAGGTCGAGCTCGACGGGACCTGGGGCAGCCGGCTGGGCGAGGAGGGGCGCGGCGTCCGCACGATCATCGACATGGTCTCGGCGACCCGGCTCGACTGCGTGCTCGGGTCGGCAGCGACGATGCGTCAGGCTCTGGTCCGCGCCACGCACCACGCCCGACACCGCGCGGTGTTCGGCAGCCCACTCGTCGACCAGCCGCTGATGCGCAACGTCCTGGCCGACCTCGCCCTGGAGTCCGAGGCCGCCAGCCTGCTGGCCACCCGGCTGGCGCACAGTGTCGACGTCGGTGACACCGCGTTCTCCCGACTCGCCGTGGCCGTGGGCAAGTACTGGGTCTGCAAGCGCACCGCACCGATGGTCGCCGAGGCCCTGGAGTGCCTGGGCGGCAACGGCTACGTCGAGGAGAACGGGTTGGCGCGGCTCTACCGCGAGGCCCCGCTGAACTCGATCTGGGAGGGTTCCGGCAACGTCAACGCCCTCGACGTGCTGCGGGCACTCGGCCGGGAGCCGCTGGCCCTGGAGGCCTTCGAGAAGGAGGTCACCCTGGCGCGTGGCCTCGATCGCCGCCTCGACGAGGCGACCGACGCGGTCCTCGCCTCAGCCCACGCGGTGTCCGCGGCCGACCCCATGCTCGCCCAGGTCGGCGCCCGCAGGCTGGTCGAGGACCTGGCCCTCGTGCTGCAGGCGTCGCTCGTCGTGCGCCACTCCCCCGCACCCGTGGCCGAGGCGTTCATCGCCAGCCGGTTGGGAGGATCTCGCGGGCACACCTTCGGGACTCTCTCGTCAGACCTGGCCGGGGCCGGAACAGCCGTCATCGACAGGGCGTTCGGCTGACGGCCCCGCGGATCACCCGAGCGGGTGCGGCCGAAGCAGTCGCGCCGGATCAGCTTGCGGCAAGCCTCGCCCGCTCCGACGCGACGTCGAGCCCCATGTCCGGCCACTGCGGATCCATCGCCCGGAACCGTTCCAGCAACAGCTGCTGCACGGCATACCGGGCGAACCACTTGTGGTCGGCCGGGACGACGTACCAGGGCGCCGGCTTGGTCGAGCAGCGGGTCAACGCCACCTGGTAGGCCTGCATGTAGGCATCCCAGTGCTGCCGCTCCTCGATGTCGCTGCTGTGGTACTTGTAGTGCTTGTCCGGCCGGTCGAGGCGTCGCGAGAGCCGGTCCCGCTGCTCGTCCCGGGACACGTGCAGCATCACCTTGACGATCTCGGTGCCCGACTCGACGACCTCGCGCTCGAAGGCGTTGATCTCGGCGTACCGCTTGGTCCACTGCTCCTTCGGGACCAGGTCATGTACCCGGACGATCAGGACGTCCTCGTAGTGCGAACGGTCGAACACCCCGAGACTGCCCGGTGAGGGCAGGGCGGCGCGGATTCGCCAGAGGTAGTGGTGCTTGCGCTCCTCGGGGCTCGGCGCCTTGAAGGCGGTCGCCTTGATGCCCTGCGGGTTCACCGCGCCGACGACATGGCGCATGATGCCGCCCTTGCCCGAGGTGTCCATGCCCTGGACGACCAGCAGGATCGAGCGCTCGCCGCCGGCCGTCGACTCGGCGTAGAGCCGCTCCTGCCAGTCGTCCAGCTCGTCGGCGTGTGCGGCCAGGGCCCGACGCCCCTTCTTCTTCCCGCCGGAGAATCCCGGGGTGGCGTCGGTGTCCACATCGGCCAGGACGAAACCCTCGTCGACGCGGAGCAGCTCGGACATCGTCTCGTGACCCATGGCGGTCATCCTGCCGTACGCCCGCGGCTGGGTGCCGGTCCGGCGACATACTGGGCGCATGCGCCTGCTGCTTGCCGATGCGCCGTTCGCCGCCGGACCGGCCCCGGGTGCCGTCCTGCACGACGGCGACCTCGCCGCGCTGTATGCCGTCCCGCCGGGCTCGTCGTGGCTGCGGGCGAACTTCGCAGCCAGCCTCGACGGCGCCGCCACCGGCGCTGATGGGCGCTCCGGCTCGGTCAACACCGCCGCCGACGAGGTCGTGTTCGAGCTCGTCCGGGCGCTGAGCGACGTGGTCGTCGTCGGCGCCGGGACCGTGCGCGCGGAGGGCTACGGGCCACTCGCGGTCGACGACCGGTGGAGTGCGGTCCGGGCCGCTCAGGCGCTGGCCCGGACGTTGCCCCTCGTCGTCGTATCCGCCTCCGCCGTGCTGCCGGCTGCGCTCACCGCCGCCGGGCAGGACGCTCCCGGAACGGTCCTGCTCGCCACCCACGCCGGCTCCGACGGCCTGGAGGCGGCTCGAGCCCTGCTCGGCGCCGCCAACGTGCTGGTCTGTGGCGGCGACGCGCTCGACCCGGGCGATCTTCGTGACCAGCTCTCGGCCCGGGGCTGGGAACGAGTCCTCGTCGAGGGCGGACCACATCTGTTCGGGTCGTTCCTCCAGGCGGGCGTCGTCGACGAGCTGTGCCTCTCGCTGACCCCGCACATCCTCGGCGGTGACGGTGGCCGGATCACGGCGACGCCGGCACGGGACGACCCGTTCGTCCCCCGGGTACTCGTCGAACAGGACGGCACGGTGATGGGCCGCTGGCTGCGCCGGCAGCCACCTGACGGCCCTGCGTGACCCGGTCGGGTCCGCCGCTCGACGTCAGGCCTGGAGGAAACCGGTCAGGACCCGATCCCACCGGTCCGAGTCGACATTCCACTCCATGCAGTGGCGGGCGGTGTCCCACCGCTCGAGGGTGACCAGGTCCGGCCTGGCAGCGGCGAGCTCGATCGACGGACCGGCCGGGACGAACTCGTCGTCGACCGAGTGCTGGATGAGGATTCGGTGCCGGATCTCGTCGGCCCGCGCCACCCAGTTCGTCCGCGCCACGTCGACGGGGTCGTGGACCCCGACGAGCCGGCGCGACGCCCGGCGCCCCATGACGAGGGTGCCGAGCAGGCCCAGGCTGCGTGGCACGTGGTTGAGCCGGGCATGGTGGGCCAGGACGTGACCCCAGTCGATGACCGGGGAGTCGAGCACGACCGCCTCGACCAAGTGGCTGAGGATCGAGAGGTTCAGGGTCTGCAGGGCGATCGCGCCGCCCATCGACCAGCCCGCCAGGACCAGTCCCTCCGCGCCGTGGCGCACGGCATACTCCATCGCGGACTCGACGTCGCGCCATTCGCTCAGCCCGAGGTTGTAGCGGCCGTCGGGGGCGGCCGGGGCTCCGAGGTCGTTGCGGTACGAGATGACCAGGCAGGTGTAGCCGAGTCGGCGCAGCGCCGGCAGGGCGCGCAGGCACTCCTCGCGCCGGGCACCGCGTCCGTGGATGAGGATCGCCCACCGACCGTTGGACACCTCCGGCTCCAGCAGCCACGCGGGCATCGGCCCGAGCTCGGTCGGTACCCCGACATCGCGCGACGGCAGGCCCATGCTCATCGGCGGGGCGTCCCAGTAGTAGTACTGGTTCCACCTCGCCGGCCCTGGCGCCAGGACGCCCCGGTCGACGGCGATCAGGTCCCGGACCACGGTTCGCGCGTCGTCGTCTCGCCGCCGGATCTGGCCGACCCGGGCGTGGCCCGATCCCCCGTCCAGCCACAACCCGAAGCGTCCGGGCACCACCGTCTCCATACTCAGGGCGAAGGTGACCTGGCTGTCGCTGACTGCGAGCACCTCGGTGTCGTCCGCCCTGCGGGCGTCCGGCGTCAGGACCTTGCGGGCGAACAGGGACGCGCCGACGAGTGAGCCGCCGAGGGCCAGCCCGAGCGCCGCCGCGCCGCCGAATGCTGCTGCCTTGGCTGCACCCCGCGTGGGCTGACGCCGCTGTCTGGTCGATGACACGAGGTCATCGTGTCAGTCCGGACGCCTCAGTCCACAATGGACGCGTGGACCAACCCATCGACCTGCCGATCCAGCCCATGCTCGCCAAAGCGGTCAAGGGGGTGCCTGCGGCTGACAGCGTCCCGGGTGGTCTGGCCTACGAACCCAAGTGGGACGGCTTCCGGTGCCTGGTGCTCCGGGACGGCGACGAGGTCGAGCTGGCCAGTCGCGGCAGCAAGCCGCTGACCCGATACTTCCCCGAGCTGGTTGAGCACGTGCGCCGACTACTGCCTGAGAAGTGCGTGATCGACGCCGAGATCGTCGTGCGGACCGGCGAGCCCGGGGCCGAGCGGCTGCACTGGGAGAACCTCTCGGCCCGGATCCACCCGGCCGAGTCCCGGGTGCGGCTGTTGGCCGAGCAGACCCCCGCTGAGCTGGTCTGCTTCGACCTGCTCAGCATCGGTGACGAGTCGCTGCTCGAGCAGCCGTTCCGGGACCGGCGCGAGCGCCTCGAGGGGACGCTGAAGGGCCTCGCCGACGAGGACCCGATCCACCTCACCCAGGTGACGACCGACGCCACGGTCGCCGCTGGCTGGTTCGAGCAGTTCGAGGGCGCCGGCCTCGACGGAGTGGTCGCCAAGCCCCTGGAGCAGCCCTACGCCCCGGGCAAGCGGACCATGCTGAAGATCAAGCACCACCGCTCGGCGGACGCGGTGGTCTACGGGTACCGGGTCCACAAGTCCGGGCGCGGGGTGGGCTCGCTCCTGTTGGGGCTGTACACCGAGCACGAGGGTGAGGACCAGCTGGTGCCGGTCGGCGGCATCGCAGCGTTCACCAACGCTCGCCGGCTGGAGCTCGTCGAGGAGTTCGAACCGCTGGTGATCCGCGACGAGGACGGCAAGGTGGTCGACGCGGCCACCGACCGGTCCCGGTTCTCCGCCAGCAAGGACGTGTCGTTCGTCCCGGTACGCCCGGAACGGGTGGTGGAGGTGGCCTTCGACCAGATGGAGGGACGGCGCTTTCGGCACGCGGTGACGTTCGTGCGATGGCGGCCGGATCGTGAGCCGACGTCGTGCCGCCTGGACCAGGTGGACCGGGCACCGGCATACGATCTCGGCGAGGTCCTCGCCACGCCCTGACGGGCCCCCGGGACTTTATCGGGTGACCCGATAAAGGGGGCCTTCCCGTGTGGAAGTTCCTCGAGGAAAGGGGCCGTTTATCGGGTCACCCGATAAACGGCCCACCGGTCTCCGAGGGCGCCCGGTCATTTCCGGGTGCGGCGACGGGAGCCCTCGCCGGGTGGTTCCTCCGGGTTGTCGCGCAGGTACCCGCCTTCGGACTGCTGGTACTGCGCGTCGTCATACCGCTTCTTGGACGGCTGGACCCGGGGCGGCTCACCGGGCATCTTCGGGTAGTCCGGGGGAAAGTTCAGTTCGGGCAGGCCATCGGAGAGGTCCCGCTCCCACCACCCGAGAGCGGCCGTGAGATCCCCGGCGGTACTGTCGATGTCGGCCCAGGGGTCGGGTTCGGAGGCGACGAGGTCCGGGACGGTACGGACCGTGAACTGCCCGGGCGTGACCTCCTCGAGCTGCTCCCAGGTGCACGGCATACTCACCGGTGCGCCGGGCAGCGGGCGGGGACTGTACGCGGAGGCGATGGTCCGGTCCCGGTTGGCCTGGTTGAAGTCGACGAAGATCTTGTCGCCGCGTTCCTCTTTCCACCATGCCGTGGTCACGAGCTCGGGACGTCGTCGCTCCAGCTCGCGAGCGATCGCGATGACGCCGTGCCGCACGTCGAGGAACTCGTGGTCGGGTCGGATCCGGCTGTAGACGTGGATGCCCCGGCTTCCGGACGTCTTCGGGTATGCCGTCAGCCCGGCGTCGGCCATGACCTCGCGCAGCGCACTCGCTGCGGCAACCACATCGTCGAAGCTGCGCCCCGGCTGCGGATCGAGGTCGATCCTCAGCTCGTCCGGGTTGTCCAGCGCGTGCTCCGCGTCGCCGACCGTGACCGGCCAGGGATGAAAGGTGATCGTGTTCATCTGCACGGCCCACACTGCGGTCGCCAGCTCATCGATGACGAGTTGCGGGTGGCGTCGCCCCGAGGGGTAGGTGACGGTCACGACCTGGGCGAAATCGGGCACGCCCCGAGGCGGGTTCTTGGAATAGAACTCCTCACCCTCGATCCCGGTGGGGAAGCGCTGCAACGTCACGGGGCGGTGGCCGACGAGCGGCATGAAGCGGTCACCGACCGCGACGAGGTACTGCGCCAGGTCGAGCTTGGTGATGCCAGAGTCCGGCCACAGCACCCGGCTCGGGCTGGATACCCGGACCTTGCGGACGGTCGAGCCCGGACCGGGGATGTCGAGGATGGTCGCCTCCGCTGCCATGACCGCAGCCTAGATGCCGCGCTCGGGATCCGACCCCGCGGCACTCCCCGCTGATCCTTGACCTGCTGTTTACCTAAAGCGCCGGACAGGGTCGCCGGGCGCCCCTATCGTCGATCCTTCAGCCGTCTTCGCGGCAGTCCATCTGGCCCCAGCCCCGGCCGGGTCGTCATTCCAGACCGGATCTCGTCACCGAGGTCCAGCCCGTTCCTCCACCCTCGGGAGCATTCATGCTTGTCCTGCGCAGATCCGCCCTCGCATCGCTGTCCGTCCTGGCCGTGCTCGGAGCCAGCCTCGCCGCCACCGAGCCCGCCCACGCGGTCGACACCAGCTCGGCCGTCGTGATCAGCGAGGTCTACGGGGGTGGCGGCAACTCCGGTGCGCAGTACCGCAACGACTTCATCGAGCTCTACAACAAGAGCGCGTCCCCGGTCAGCGTCGCCGGCTGGAGCGTCCAGTACGCGTCGGCAACGGGCACGTCCTGGGCGACGACGCCGCTGACCGGTTCGATCGCCCCGGGGGCGTACTACCTCGTCGCCGAGGGAGCCGGCGCCAACGCGGGGGCGCCGCCGTTGCCCCCGGCGGACGCGACCGGAAGCATCGCGATGAGCGCCTCGTCCGGCAAGGTCGCACTGGTCACCTCGACGGTCGCACTGAGCGGGTGCGCTGCGGCCTGCTCGAGCGCGACCGGGGTGCTCGACTTCGTCGGCTTCGGTACCGCGAACGACGCCGCAGGCGGCCACCCGACCCCGGGACTGAGCAACACGACCTCGGCAAACCGCAGGATCACTCCGTTCACCAACACCGGCGACAACGCCAACGACTTCACCATCGAGGCCCCGACACCGAAGGCGGCGGCGCCGGTTCCCCCGCCGCCACTCGACTGCTCGGCCGTTCCGACCCCGGCCGAGTGCGTGCCCGGTCCGCTGAGCATCCAGGACATCCAGGGCCCCGGCTTCCTCTCGCCCGAGCGCGGGAACACCGTCGAGCGAGTCCCCGGCATCGTCACCGCCGTTCGCACCAGTGGCAGCAGCCGCGGCTTCTGGATCCAGCAGACGAACCCCGACGCCGGCCGACCGTCGTCCTCCTCGGGCATCTTCGTCTTCACCTCCAGCCCCACCGTGGCGGTGGGGGACTCGGTCCTCGTGACCGGCAAGGTGTCGGACTTCTACGTGCTCTCCTCCGGCGAGACGGTCGCGACCACCTCCAACCTCTCGGTCACCGAGATCACCCCGACGACCGTGACGACCGCCTCCAGCGGCAACCCGTTGCCGGCGCCGCTGGTGCTGACCCCGACCACGGTCCCGGGTACCTACGCGCCGACCGTCACCGGCGGGAACAACATCGAGACGATCTCCCCGGTGGACCCGACGAACTCCGCGCTGGAGTTCTGGGAGGCCCACGAGGGGATGCTGGTCCAGGTCAACGACGCCCGCGTCGTGGGCGCCGGCCAGCAGCAGTTCGGAGAGATCTACGTGACCACCAAGCCGACCAACCTCGCCACCCCTCGTGGCGGGAACTACCTGGCCAGCTACGCGGACACCCCCACGGGCCGACTCCTGGTCGCCCCGGTCAACGGCTCGGTCCCGGCCGCGAACGTCGGCGACGTCCTGACCGGCCCGACGACCGGGCCGGTCGACTGGTCCCGTTTCGGCGGCTACGACATCGCTGCCACCCAGCTCGGTGCCCGCCAGGACAACAACCTCACCGGTACCACGGCCGGCCTCTCGTCAGCCGACCAGCTGTCCGTCGCCACCTACAACGTGGAGAACCTCGCCCCGGGTGACCCGGCGGACAAGTACGCGAAGCTCGGTGCCGGGGTCGTGACGAACCTTCGTTCTCCGGATGTGATCACCCTCGAGGAGATCCAGGACAACAGTGGTTCCACGAACAACGGCATCGTCGCGGCCGACGTCACCCTGGACAAGCTGGTCGCGGCCATCTCGTCGGCCGGCGGCCCGGCATACTCCTGGTCGCAGATCAACCCCGTCGACGGCATGGACGGCGGGCAGCCCGGTGGCAACATCCGGGTCGCCTTCCTCTACAACCCCAACCGGGTGACCCTCGCTCCCGGAACGGCCGGCGACTCGACCACCGCGGTCAGCGCCAGCACCGCGCCCGACGGCACCGCGACGCTCTCGGTCAACCCCGGGCGAGTCGATCCGACGAACTCGGCCTGGACCAGCTCGCGCAAGCCGCTGGCCGGCGAGTTCGTCTTCCAGGGCAAGAAGGTCATCGTCGTCGCCAACCACTTCAACTCCAAGGGTGGCGACCAGAGCGCCGACGGCCGGTTCCAGCCACCGAACCGCAGCTCGGAGGTCCAGCGGAACCAGCAGGCCACCGTGCTCAACGACTTCGTCAAGCAGGTGCTGGCCGCCGACCCCGGTGCCAACGTCGTGCTCGCTGGAGACTTCAACGACTACCAGTTCTCGGGCCCGATGAACACGCTCACCGACAACGGTGCCACCCTGACCGACCTGATCCTGACCCTGCCGGTCAACGAGCGGTACACCTACGTCTTCAACGGTGTCTCGCAGGTTCTCGACCACATCTTCCTGACCAAGGCGGTCACCGATGTCGAGTACGACGTCATCCACGTCAACTCCGAGTTCGCGGTGCAGACCTCCGACCACGACCCGCAGGTCGTCCGGATCCGGCCGAGCGTCCGACAGGGAACGCTGACCCTCGACCCGTCCTCGGTGGTGGTCGGCAGCCCGACCCAGGCCACCCTGACCGGCTGGTACCCCAACCGGGACTTCACCCTGTCCCTCGACGGCTCGCCGGTCGGCAACGTCACGACGGATGGCGCGGGAGCAGCGACGTTCACGCTGGCGGTTCCGGCAGCGACTGCGCTGGGCGCGCATGTGGTCTCGGCCGCGAGCCCCGACGGCGCGACTGCCTCCACCGGGCTGACCGTCCTGCCTGTTCCGGTCCAGCAGGGCACGGTCCAGCTGTCCCCACCCCAGGTGAAGCCCGGTAAGTCGGTCAAGCTGCACCTGCGCGACTGGCAGCCTGGCGCGACGCTGGCGGTCTCGCTCGACGGCGGTCCCACCCTCGCCTCCGTGACCATCGCTCCCGACGGTACGGCGAAGGTCGACATCGACATCCCGGCCGCCACCAGCCTCGGGCAGCACCAGGTGGTCGTGACCGCCACGGACCTGCGGACCGTGTCGACACCACTCGAGGTGAAGTAGTCGGCTCGGCTTAACGGTTGCTTACGTCGCGGCGGGCCGGGGAAGCATTCCTCGGCCCGCCGCTGTTGTCCGGAGTGACCCGAAAAGCAAGGAGAGGGACATGTTCAGCAAGTCCAGCCGCGACCAGGCACAGCAGGCCGACAGCACGTACGCGGTGAGCAAGAGTGACGAGCAGTGGCGGGCCGAGCTGTCCGCCGCCGAGTACCAGGTGCTGCGCCAGGCCGGCACGGAGCGCCCCTATGTCGGGGAGTACACCGACACCAAGACCGAGGGCGTCTACTCGTGTCGCGCCTGTGGCACCGAGCTGTTCCGCAGCGACACCAAGTTCGACTCGCACTGCGGTTGGCCGTCGTTCTACGCGCCGCTCGCCGAGGACCGGGTCGAGTACATCGAGGACAAGAGCTTCGGCTCCACCCGGGTGGAGGTGCGTTGCGCCAACTGCGGGTCGCACATGGGCCACGTCTTCGAGGGCGAGGGCTACGGCACGCCGACCGATCAGCGGTACTGCATCAACTCGATCAGCCTCACCCTCCAGCCCAAGTCCTGAGCGTGAATACCTAGCTGGGGCTACCGGTACTCGGGGTTGGGCTGCTCGAAGTCGAAGCGCTCCCCTTCGTCCCACGCCGATCGCTGGTTGCCGTATGCCGGGATGCCGCCGGCGCTCTTCAGCATCCGGGCCAGGTGCATGAGGTTCCAGGTCATGAAGGTCGTGTTGCGGTTGGTGAAGTCGTTCTCCGGTCCCCCGGACCCCTCGTCGAGGTAGGAGGGTCCGGGGCCGACCTCACCGATCCAGCCCGCGTCGGCCTGCGGCGGGATGGTGTAGCCGAGGTGCTGGAGGCTGTAGAGGATGTTCATCGTGCAGTGCTTGACGCCATCCTCGTTTCCGGTGATGAGCGCCCCGCCAACACGGCCGTAGAACGCGTACTGGCCCTCGTCGTTGAGCTGACCGGACTGGGCGTAGAGCCGTTCGATGACCTTCTTGGTCATGCTCGAGTTGTCGCCCAGCCAGATCGGCCCCGCCACCACGAGGATGTCACTGGCCTTGACCCGCTCCCAGATCTGCGGCCAGGCATCGGTCTCCCAGCCCTGCTCCCTCATGTCCGGGTAGACGCCGGTCGCGATGTCGTGGTCGATCGTGCGCAGGACCTCGACCTCGACGCCGTGCTTGCGCATGATCGATGCGCTGACCTCGATCAGGCCGCCGGTGTTCGACACGGCCGGCGACTTCTTGAGAGTCCCGTTGAGGAACATCGCCCGCAGGCCGCTGAAGTCCCAGGTGTTCGAGGATTCACTCATCCGGTCAGCGTAGTGACGAGCCGGTCGGCTGGGGAGGCTTCGACAATGCCGGTGGTGGCCCGCTCTTTATCGGGTGACCCGATAAAGGGGTCGTTCGCGCGAGGAACTTCCTCGAGTGACGGTGCAGTTTGTCGGGTCAGGCCGCGGGCGGGGCGGAGATTCGAGCCTGGGTCTGCAGCGCTGCGCGTACCAGGGCGAGGACGCGGTCAGGTCGGGCTAGATCCGCCCAGGTCACCCGGACCACCAGGTAGCCCAAACCCCGCAGCCGATCCTCGCGCAGCTTCTCGGCGACTACCACTTCCGAGGCATTCTCGCGGTATTTGACCAGGCCGTCGAACTCGATCACGATCTTCGTCCCGCGCACAAGCAGGTCCACCCTCGCGACGAACGCACCGCTGGGCTCGCGGATGACGACCTGCGGCACCACGGGTACGCCGGCAAGAGCAAGATCCAAGCGGAGTCTTGACTCGCCGACAGATTCGGACCGCCCATCGACGAATGTCATCAGTGTCTTCGTTCGGGAGGATCGGGGCCAGCCGCGGACCTCCTCGACCGCCTGCTGGAGTGCCGACATGTCGATCACGCCCCGGTGCAGGGCAGCGTCAGCGGCCACGAGCCCGGCCGCAACCCCGTTGTCCAGGGTGTGCTGCACGATGGCTCGGGCCGGGTCCACCGCCCGTCCCAGGGAACTCACGACGGAGTTGGCGGCTCCTCCGGGCCTGATCACGAAGCTCTGCGTGAGCACCTCGGCGCCCACAGGACGGATGAGGAAGGCACGCCCCAACGACATCCCGAAGATCGGCAGGTCGTGGCTGACCACGGCGCTGACGTGGCTGAGCAGGGCATCGGGATACAACATCAACGCCCCGCGACACAGGGCGCGATGCCGGCCGATGGCGCTTTCCAAGGCTCCACTCGGGACGGCATAGAGACTTCGCCCGAGGTGCACGATGGCCCCGGACCGGACGTGCCTATGAAGGTCCTTGCGGTGCCATCCCAGTGACGTCGCCTGAGCTGTGGTGAAGATCCCGTGCTGGCTCTCGGCCAGTCGGTGCAACGAAAGATCCATCGTCTGACCATCGTCGCGAGCGGCCACCGTGCCTGAGCTTCGGTTGGGACCTGTGGAGGATGGGAACGGCCCACGGGACGCTGTGCATCATCGCTTGACCCGACAAACGGGTTCATTCCTCGAGGAAGTTCCTCGAGGAAAGGTCCCCTTTATCGGGTGACCCGATAAAGGGGACGCCAACAAGGTCCCCGACGGCCACCCAGTCGGTTAGCGCAGGGCGGCCACGAGGTTCGGCACCGAGACCCGCGGACCGGTGTAGAACGGCACCTCCTCGCGCACGTGCAGCCGCGCCTTCGCCGCCCGCAGCTCGCGCATCAGGTCCACGATCCGGTGCAGCTCGTCGGCCTCGAACGCGAGGATCCACTCGTAGTCGCCCAGCGCGAAGGCGGAGATGGTGTTGGCGCGCACATCCGGGAAGTCCCGGGCCAGCTGCCCGTGCTCGACGAGCATGTCGCGCCGCTCGGTCCCGTCGATGAGGTACCAGTCGTAGGAGCGGTTGAACGGGTAGACGCACACGTACCCCTTGGGGTCCTCGCCGGCCAGGAAGGCCGGTACGTGGCTCTTGTTGAACTCGGCGGGCCGGTGCAGCGCCGCGACCGACCAGACCGGCTCGAGCGCGGTGCCGAGCTCGGTGCGCAGGAAGCGGTGGTACGCCGACTGGAGCTGCTCGATCGTCTCGGCGTGCCACCAGATCATCAGGTCGGCGTCCGCCCGAAGCCCGGCAACGTCGTAGACGCCCCGGATCGTGACCCCCTCGCCCTCCAGCTCGGCGAAGAGCGCGGTGACCTCCCCAGCGATCTTGTCCCGGTCCTCGTCCAGTGGCTCCACCGTCGCGAACACCGACCACATCGCGTAACGGACGCTGGCGTTGATCTCGCGGACCTGACTCGGGGAGGGCTTGCGGCTCATGGCCTCATTCTCGCAACCGGCCCGCTCGTGCTAGCAGGTGGGTGGCGACGGATCGTGCGGCCTGCCGCCCCGAGGAGATGCAGGCCGCAATACCCACCCCCTCGTATGCCGCGCCCGCCACCTCCAGACCGGCCACTGCCGCGATCTCATCCCTGATCTGCGCCACCGCGTCGAGGTGCCCGACGGCGTACTGCGGCAGACCACCACCCCACCGCTGGACGTGCGCCGCCACCGGCCTCGGCAGCGGCCCGCCGAGTACGGTCTCGAGATCCGCCAGCGCCAGCTCGACGAGGTCGGCGTCGTCGCGCTGCAACACCGCGGCCTCCCCGGCCCGGCCGATCGAGACACGCAGGTAGAACAGCGACGGGTCGAGATCGTCGACCCACGGCCACTTCGAGGAGTTGAACGTCGCCGCCTTGATCGACACCGGTTCGGTCGGCGGCACCAGGAAGCCGGAGCTGGCAGCGAGGGACGCCAGCGCACCGGCGGTGCCGCTCTCGGATCGGCCCTGGCCGGCCCGGTTCGTCGGCCGGGGCAGCGCCAGCGTGACGACGCCGACCGAGGCGAGCTCGATCGCGCCCAGCCGCTCGCCCGCCTGGGGTGCGAACGGACCCACCAGGCGGGCCGTCGGGGCCGGCGGCAGGGCGAGGACGACAGCATCGACATCGAGCCGGGTGGGTTCCGTCGTGGGTCCCGTCAGCAGCTCCCAGCCCTGCGGCGTCCCTCGGAGCTCACGGACGGTGGTCGAGGTCCGGACGGTGACCCCTTCGGCCCCCAGCCGGCTGGCCAGGTCCGCGACGAGGCGACCCAGGCCACCTCGGTACCCGGCGAACACCGGCGGCCGCCCGCCGGCGCCGAGGGCCGTCGCGACGCGGGCAGCGTCCGCGGCGGCCTGGACCACGCCGACGCCGCGCTGGCTGGCTGCCCACAGCGCCGGCACGGTGGCCTGCAGTGACAGCCGCCTCGCGTGTCCGGCGTACACCCCAGCCAGAAGCGGCTCGACGAGCCGATCGACGACGGCCGCACCGAGCCGCGCCTCGACGAAGTCGCCCACCGACAGGTCCTGGGTCGGTGGCGGCAGCAGCTGCTCGTGGGCCAGCCGGTCCACCTCCGGTGCGGTGAGCAGACCGAGTGCCGAGCCGGGGTCGGACGGCACTCCCATCAAGGTGCCGGGCGGCAACGGCCACCGACGGCCCCGCGACCAGACGCCCGGGGACACGTCACGGGGGTGGACCACGGACTCCGCCAGGCCGGCGTCGGAGATGAGCTCGAGCGGCTCTGGTCGGCGGGCGAGCATCGACTCGGCCCCGACGTCGAGCTCGTGCCCCCCGACCGTCGCCGTGCGCAGCTTGCCGCCGACCGCACCCGTGGCCTCGACGACGACGATCTCGGGCCGCTCGCCCAGCATCCCCAGCGCGCCCGGGGCGTTGAGGGTGCGGCTCAGCTCCCAGGCGGCAGCGAGCCCGGTGATCCCGCCGCCGACCACGGCAATCCGCACAGCAGGCATGACGCCACGATGTCAGACCGCCGCCTCGCGCAGAACCGCGGGAGGCCGCTCGTCGTCGTTGCCGAACCGAGACCGCCGCCATGGAACGGTCCGGCACGCCGGGCTGTCCTGAGGGTGAGACCCGACCACGGAAGGCCTGACATGCCCACGACAACACGTCACATCCGTGCCAGTGCGATCGGCGCCAGCCTCGTCCTGGCCCTCGCCCTGGCCGCCTGCACGACCTCGGCGAACATGTCCGCCGGAACTGCCCCGGCGCCCGGGGCAGCCCCGGAGTCGAAACCGGGCGCAGCAGCGCCGGGCGGTGTGCGGGACAGTGGCGATGCCTCGGTCTCCGGCCAGTCGGCTCAGGGCTCCGCGGTCCTGCCGACCGCCGGGCAGAAGATCGCGCGCACCGCATACCTGCAACTCAGGGTGAACGACATCCCCACCGGCGCGACCCAGGTGCGGGGGATCGCGGTCGGCGCCGGGGGCACGGTCACCAGCGAGAACATCAGCACCGGTCAGCCCCAGCCGGACCCCCAGCCGACTCCCCTGTCCGGCACGGCTGCCACCGCGCAGCCAGCGCCGCCCGCCGGGCCCTCGAGCGCACCCGGGATCGGGAACGAGCTGAGCATGCCCTCGCCCGGCGTTCCGGTGACTCGCACCGACACGGGCATCGTGACGATCTCCGTCCCCGCCGACTCGCTGGACAGCGTGCTGGAGCAGCTCGCCCGACTGGGCACCGTCGTCCAGCGGACCTCGAACAGCCAGGACGTCACCAGCACCTACGTCGACACGCAGTCGCGGATCGCCACGATGACGGCGAGCCTGGACCGCCTTCGCGCCCTCATGGTCCGGGCCACCGACATCGCCCAGATCGTCGTCCTCGAGACCGAGCTGTCCCGACGGGAGGCCGACCTGGAGTCGTTCAAGGCCCGGCTGGCCTCCCTGGACCAGCGCACGACGATGTCGACGGTCAGCGTGGTCCTGACGACGAACGGCACGAGTAGCCCGACCCCGCCGGGTCAGGGCGGGTTCCTGGACGGGCTGCGCTCCGGTTGGTCGGCCTTCGTCGGACTGCTGGGCGGTCTGCTGACCGGGCTCGGCGCGGCGTTGCCGTTCGTCACCGCTCTCGCCGTGCTCGCCCTGCCGGTGTTCCTCATCTGGCGTCGGCGCTCCGGACCGGCCACACCGGACGTCAGCGAACCGGAGTGACCTCAGGGCTCACTCGCGAGACGACGTCAGCGAACGGAGATCTCGTGGACCAGGGCGGTGATCCGGGTCAGGACGTCGGGGTCGATGTCGGGCAGGACGCCGTGGCCGAGGTTGAAGATGTGCCCGGGGGCGTCCCGGCCCTCGGCCACGATCTGACGGACCTTGGCGTCGATGACCTCCCACGGCGCGAAGAGCAGCGCGGGGTCCAGGTTCCCCTGCACGGCATACCCCTGACCGATGCGGGCCACCGCCTCGGTCAGGGACAGCCGGAAGTCCACCCCCACCACCTCGGCACCGGCCCGCCCCATCGACGGGAGCAACTCCCCGGTCCCCACCCCGAAGTGGATCCGTGGGACGCCGAGGTCGGCCACGGCCGCCAGCGCCCGAGCCGAGTGCGGCAGGACGAACCGCTCGTAGTCCTCGCGTGGCAACGCACCGACCCACGAGTCGAAGAGCTGGACCACGCTGGCTCCGGCCTCGGCCTGCACGCGCAGGAAGGCACCCGAGATCTGGGCGAGCCGGTCGCACAGGTCGTGCCACAGCTGGGGGTCCCCCTGCATCAAGGACTTGGTGAGTGCGTGGTGGCGACTCGGGCCACCTTCCACCAGGTACGACGCCAGCGTGAACGGTGCCCCGGCGAACCCGATGAGGGGGGTCGGCCCCAGCTCCGCCACGAGCAGGCGCACCGACTCCGTGATGTCCGGCACGTGGTCGGGAGTGAGCTCGGGGAGCCGATCAAGGTCGGCGCGGGTGCGGAACGGCCGGGCCACGACCGGACCGGTCCCGGGAACGATGTCGAGATCGACACCCACCGCCGCGAGGGGTACGACGATGTCGCTGAAGAAGATCGCCGCGTCGACGTCATGACGACGGACCGGCTGCAGGGTGATCTCGGCGACCAGGTCGGGCCGGCGGCACGACTCGAGCATGGGGATGCCTTCGCGCAGTGCCCGGTACTCCGGGAGCGAGCGACCCGCCTGGCGCATGAACCAGACCGGGGTGCGGGTGACCGGCTGTCGGCGCGCGGCGCGAACGAGGTCACTCGTGGCCGGGGCGGCCAAGGCATCAGGGGCATCGGGTGGCGCGGAAGTCACCGTTCCATCGTCGCACGCAGCGGGGCACCTGCCGGACGCCGTCGGGTCAGCTCGAGGCGATGACGGCGACGCCGACCAGGGACAGGGCGACACCGACGTTCTGGATCGCCCGCAGCCGTTCGTTCAGCAGCCCTCTGGCCAGCAGGATCGTCACCACCGGGTAGAGCGACGCCAGGACCGCCGCGACGCTGACCATGCCCTGGGCCGCTGCGAGGGCGAAGGTGGCGTTGGCGAGCAGGTCGGCCAGGCCGATGGGGATGAGGACGACGAAGTCACGCCACCGCGCGCCCCCCACCGACCGGCGGGTCAGGGCGAGCGTGGCGAAGAGCGCGACACTTGTCAGCCGCATCCCCCACAGGGTGGACACCAGCGAGGTCCGGGCGCCCCGGTCGATGCAGAACAGCACCAGCCCGAAGCCCAGTGCCGCAACGCAGGCGAGCGCGACCGGCCGGACGTGCAGTCCCGCCCTCAGCTCCGGACCGCTGGCCAGGGTCGCCCCGAACAGGGCGACCACCATGCCCAGCCAGGCCAGCGCACTCGGGGCGTCACCGGTGAGCACCCCGAGGATCACCGGGACTGCGGCTCCCATCGCGGCGATGGGGGCGACGATGCCCATCGGCGCGGTGGCCAGCGCGGCGTAGAAGGAGCCCAGGGCGACCGCACCCATGAGGCCGGCGGCCACCGCCCAGGGGATCCACGCCGTGCCCGACAACGGCTGGACGGTCAGCACCACCACGGTCAGGGCACCGAGACCGACCAGCTGCGACCAGCCCACCACCGCGGCCGGGGGCAGGACGCGCGAACGCAGCCCGCCGAGGAAGTCACTGACCCCCCACAGCAAGGAGGAGGAGAGCCCCAGCAGGGCCGCGGTGAGGGACACGGACGACACCGTATCGGCGCGCCCTGCCACCACGACAGCCGCCGGAGACTTACTCTCAAGGAGTGCGTGGTCGAACCATCTCCGGTGAACAGTCCCCCGATTTCGCGCGGGCGACGGCGGCCCTGCGCGACGCCCGCCTGCGGCCTGAGATCCGCATCACCGAGGTGCCCGCGCCACAGCGGATCGCGCCGTATGCCGTTGCGCTGACCGCCGAGGTGATCGGCTCCCCCGCGGACGAGGACGAACTGGCCTCCGGGCGCTTCGTACTGCTGCACGACCCGTCCTGCCCCCAGCCGTGGGAGGGCCAGTGGCGGGCGGTGACCTTCGCCCGGGCCGAGCTGGAGCCCGAGGTGGCCGGCGATCCGATGCTGGGCGCCGTCGGCTGGTCCTGGCTGATCGACGCGCTGGATGCCCGGGGCCTGGACTACGGCACGGAGGCCGGCACCGTCACCCGGGTCGTGTCCGAGAGCTTCGCGGGTCTGGCCGACCGCGGACCCACCGTGGAGATGGAGGTCCGGGCCTCCTGGACCCCGCACGGCGACAACCTGGGGGCTCACCTGTTGGCCTGGTCCGACTTGTTGTGCACCATCGCCGGACTGCCGCCCCTGCCCGAGGGAGTCGTGGCGCTCCCCGGCCAGCGTCGCTGATGTGCGGACGAACGGCATAAGGTCGCTGTTGTGAGCAGGAACAGCACCCGATCGTCCTCCGGGGGCGGAGAAACGACACCGCGTGGTGTCGGGTCGCGTCGCGCTGCCCTCCAGCGGATGACCCCGGAGTTCAGTGATGCCGATGAGGCTGCGGTCCGCGCCGAGCCGGTCACCCCGACCGGGATCGAGGCCCCCAGCCCGGCGGCCGCTGCGGACCGGACGGAGCCCGTCCACCCCGACGACGACGCCACCACCCCCGAGCCCGATGAGCCGGCCAGTGACACCCGAGCCGGGGAACCCGAACGCCGGCTGACTCCCCTGCTGATGCCCTCGGACGGCGTCCCACCCGTGGTCATCGACGAACGGCGGCTGGTCGAGGCCGCCGAGGCGATCGCCGCCGGCGAGGGACCCGTCGCGATCGATGCGGAGCGGGCATCCGGGCACCGGTACGGCCAGCGTGCCTACCTCATCCAGCTGCGCCGCCGAGGATCCGGAAGCTGGCTCATCGACCCCATCGCCTGCCCGGACCTGTCTCCCATCGCCCAGGGGATCGGCCACGCCGAGTGGGTCCTGCACGCCGCGACCCAGGACCTCGCCTGCCTGTCGGAGGTCGGCCTGCGCCCCAGCGCCCTGTTCGACACCGAGCTCGGCGCTCGCCTGGTCGGCCTGCCCCGAGTCGGTCTGGGAGCCGCGGTCGAGCACTACCTCGGCCTGTCGCTGGCCAAGGAGCACTCGGCCGTCGACTGGTCGACGCGACCGCTGCCGGAGCCGTGGCTGCGCTATGCCGCGCTCGATGTCGAGGTGCTCGTCGAGCTGCGCGACGCGATCGCCGCGGACCTGCACGAGCAGGGCAAGACGGAGTGGGCCCTCGAGGAGTTCGCCGCGCTCACCCTGTTCGAGGGACCTCCCGTCCGGGTCGACCCGTGGCGACGGACCTCCGGGATGCACAAGGTCCGCAAGCGCCGGGGGGTGGCGATGGTCCGCGAGCTCTGGCACACGCGCGACCGGCTGGCCGAGCAACGGGACACCTCTCCGGGCCGGGTCCTGCGGGACTCCGTCATCGTCGACCTGGCGCTCGCCGCACCGGAGTCCCCCGCCGACATCGAAGGGGTGCGTGACCTGCGCTCGGCCCGGCGCAACGTCAAGGCCTGGCTCGAAGCCATTCACCGAGCACGCTCCCTGCCGGAGTCCGAGCTGCCGGCGCTGACGCTGCAGGGAGTCGGCCCGCCGCCCCCGCGGGCGTGGGCGGACCGCGACCCCGTCGCCGCCGCACGGCTGGCCCAGACCCGGGAAGAGCTGGCCGCCTTCTGTGAGGAGCACCGCGTCCCGGTCGAGAACGTGCTGACTCCGGACATCCTGCGCCGGGTCCTGTGGAGTCCTCCGGATGACCCCAGTGAGGCGGCGGTCGGACTCGCCCTGAGCGAGATGGGCGCGCGGCCGTGGCAGATCAAGATCGTGGCGCCGATGATCGTGGGTGCCCTCACCGACAACCCCTGAGCGCGACGCGCACAGCGACAAGGCCGGTCGTGGGCCCGCCCGGGCCATGGTGACCACCCTCACGCCGACGCACCACCACGGCCTGGTTACCCGCGAGTAGCATCGGATCGCGGGACGACGCCGTCCCAGCCCACGTCCTGGAGGAGTTCCGATGCCCCGCTCGCTGCGCGAGGTCGTCTTCGTCGAGGGTGTCCGCACCCCGTTCGGCAAGGCCGGTGAGAAGGGCATCTACGCCCAGACCCGGGCCGACGACCTGATCATCCGATGCATCCGCGAGCTGCTGCGACGTCATCCCGAGCTGCCCAAGGAGCGCGTCGAGGAGGTGGCCATCGCGGCGACGACCCAGATCGGTGACCAGGGCCTGACCCTGGGCCGCACTGCCGCGCTGCTGTCCGGGCTGCCCCAGTCCACGCCCGGCTACTCGGTCGACCGGATGTGCGCCGGCGCGATGACCGCAGTGACCAACACCGCCTCCTCGATCGCCTTCGGCGCCTGCGACATCGCCATCGCCGGTGGAGTCGAGCACATGGGGCACCACCCGATGGGTGAAGGTGTCGACCCGAACCCCCGGATCCTCGCAGAGCGGATCGTCGACCAGTCGGCGCTCGTGATGGGCTCGACCGCCGAGAACCTGCACGACCGCTTCCCACAGCTGACCAAGCAGCGCTCCGACGGGTATGCCGTGCGCTCCCAGGAGAAGCTGGAGCGCGCCTACGCCGACGGGAAGATCCAGCCGGACCTCGTCCCGATGGCGACCCGGCACGCGGAGAAGGGCTATGGCCTCGCCGTCCGGGACGAGCCCCCGCGACCGGGGACGACCCTGGAGAGCCTGAGCGACCTGAAGACCCCGTTCCGGCCGTATGGGAACGTCACAGCCGGCAACAGCGCCGGGCTGAACGACGGAGCGACCGCCTGCATCCTGGCCAGCGAGGAGGCCGCCACCGAGCTGGGCCTGCCGATCCGGATGCGGCTGGTCAGCTACTCCTTCGTCGGGGTCGAGCCGCACCTGATGGGCATCGGCCCGGTTCCGGCCACGGAGAAGGCGTTGCGCAGCGCCGGCCTCGGGATCGGGGACATCGGGCTCTTCGAGCTGAACGAGGCCTTCGCGGTCCAGGTGCTGGCGTTCCTCGACCACTTCGGCATCGCCGACGACGACCCACGGGTCAACCGCTACGGCGGTGCCATCGCCACCGGGCACCCGCTGGCATCCTCCGGCGTCCGCCTGATGACCCAGCTCGCCCGCCAGTTCGAGGAGCACCCGGACGTCCGCTACGGAGTCACGGCGATGTGCATCGGCCTCGGGATGGGTGGGGCGTGCATCTGGGAGAACCCGCAGCACGCCGACTACCGGACCTCCGCCAGCGACCAGAAGGTGGCCTGAGCCATGACCGCACCGACCAGCGCGCCGTCTGCCGCCGACCTCACCGACCTCTTCCCGGACGAGGTGATCACCTGGACGCCGGTCCAGGACGTCACCCTGCCCGGTGGTCGCACCCTCGCCCTGATCACCCTGGACAACCGGCACGACCACACCCGACCGAACACCTTCGGCCCGGGCACCATCGCCGGTCTGCAGGCGACCCTGGACCGGCTCGGCGACCGCGCCGCCGCCGGGGAGATCCACGCCGTCGGGGTCACCGGCAAGCCCTTCATCTTCGCCGTGGGCGCGGACCTGAGCGGGGTTCCCCAGCTCACCGACCGGGCCCAGGCGCTGACCATCGCTCGCGCCGGTCACCGGGCGTTCGCGACCCTGATGGACCTGCCGGTGCCCACGTTCGCGTTCGTCAACGGCGCCACCATGGGCGGTGGCCTCGAGCTGGCTCTCTCGTGCGACTACCGCTCCATCTCCGCCGGGGTGCCCGCCGTCGCCCTGCCCGAGACCTTCCTCGGGCTGGTGCCGGGCTGGGGTGGCTGCTACCTGCTGCCCAACCTCGTCGGGCCGGAGCGCGCGCTGAAGGTCATCATCGACAACCCGCTCAACACCAACCGCATGCTCAAGGGGCCGCAGGCCTTCGAGCTGGGCCTGGCCGACGTCATGTTCGAGCCGGCCGACTTCCTCGAGGAGTCCCTGGCCTGGGCGGGCACCGTCATCGCCGGCACCGTCGAGGTGAACCGCGTCGAGGTGGGTCGCGATGAGGACTCGTGGACCGCCGCCACCAAGGCTGCCCGTTCGCTGGCGAACCTCAAGACCGGCGGCCAGTCACCCGCGCCCTACCGGGCGATCACGCTGGTGACCGCGGCCCGGACCGCGAGCCGTGACGCGGCCTTCGCGGCCGAGGACGACGCCCTCGCCGACCTGCTCATGGGCGACGAGCTGCGGGCCGGGCTCTACGCCTTCGACCTGGTCCAGAAGCGGTCCAAGCGACCGGCAGGCGCCCCGGACAAGGGGTTGGCACGCCCGGTGACCTCCGTGGGCATCGTCGGCGCCGGACTGATGGCCAGCCAGCTGGCGCTGCTCTTCGTCCAGCGTCTCGAAGCGCCCGTCGTGCTGACCGACCTCGATGAGGAGCGGGTCAACCGGGGGGTCGGTCACGTCCACGCGGAGCTGGAGAAGCTGGCCGCCAAGGGCCGGCTGAACCCCGACCGGCTGCGTCGCTACACCGCCTTGGTCACCGGCTCGACCACCAAGAACGCCTTCGCCGACGCGGACTTCGTCATCGAGGCCGTCTTCGAGGAGATGTCGGTCAAGCAGGAGGTCCTGGCCCAGGTCGAGGCCGTCGTGCGCCCCGACTGCGTCCTGGCGACGAACACGTCCAGCCTGTCGATCACGGAGATGGCCTCCGGCCTCGAACACCCCGAGCGGGTCGTCGGCTTCCACTTCTTCAACCCGGTCGCCGTGATGCCCCTGTTGGAGATCATCCCCGGCGACCTGACCGACGACGCCACGCTGGCCACGGCCTTCGCCACGGGCAAGACCCTCAAGAAGACCTGCATCCTGGTCAAGGACTCCCCCTCGTTCATCGCCAACCGTCTGCTCGGGCGCCTGACCAGCGAGATCGGTCGGATCGTCGACGAGGGCACCCCCATCGACGTGGCCGACAGCGCCTTCGCCGGGCTGGCGCCGATGCCGCCGTTCGTCCTGTTCGGTCTGGTCGGACCAGCCATCGCGCTGCACAACCTGGAGACCCTCAACGCCGCCTTCCCGGACCGGTTCCACGTGGCGCAGGCCATCCGCGAGGTGGTCGCCGCCAAGAAGCCGGGGTTCTACCTGTGGTCCGAAGGCCGGCCCTGCCTCGACCCCGAGGTGGTCGCCATGCTTCCGTCCCCCACCGAGCCCGTCGTCCTCGACTTGGCGCAGGTGCGCGAGCGGGTCCTCGGGGCCCTGGCCGAGGAGGCCCGGATTATGCTGGACGAGGGGGTCGCCCAGGCCCCGATGGACCTCGACCTCGCCATGATCACCGGCGCCGGCTTCCAGTTCTGGAACGGCGGTCTGACGCCGTTGCTGGACCGCACCGGAATCTCTGAGAGAATGACCGGTAAGCGCTTCCTCCCCCGAGGGGTCGCGAGCGTCCCGGCCTGACCGGGCGCACCACGAGCGGCGACGTATGTCGGGAACTCGCCTTCCCGGCATACGTCGCCTTCGGTGGGACCGATCGGCGATGCTGTGATATCTCATATGTGAGATAGGCTCATCGGATGACTGAGAACTATCTCGTCCGCATCGGGTCGCTCATCCGCGACGCGCGCCGGCACAAGCAGATGACCCAGGCCGAGCTGGCCAAGGCGCTGGGCACCAGCCAGAGTGCGGTCGCCCGGATCGAGCAGGGTCAGCAGAACCTCAGCCTGGAGATGCTCGCCCGGGTCGGGGAGAGCCTCGACTCCGAGTTCGTCTCGCTCGGGCACTCCGGCGCGCAGCACCTGCGCATCGTCGGCGGGACCAAGCTGACCGGGTCGATCGACGTCAAGACCTCCAAGAACGCCGCCGTGGCGCTGCTCTGCGCGGCACTGCTCAACCGGGGACGGACCACCCTGCGCAGCATGGCCCGGATCGAGGAGGTCAACCGGATCCTCGAGGTGCTCGCCTCGATCGGTGTCAAGACCCGCTGGCTCCCGGACAGCAACGACCTCGAGATCATCCCGCCGGAACGGCTCGACCTCGCCGCCATCGACGTCGAGGCCGCCCGCCGGACCCGCACCGTGATCATGTTCCTCGGTCCCCTGATGCACGACTACCCGAGCTTCCAGCTGCCCTATGCCGGCGGCTGCGACCTCGGCACCCGCACGGTCGAGCCGCACATGGCCGCGCTGCGGGCCTTCGGTCTCCACGTGACCGCCACGCATGGCTTCTACGACGCCAAGGTCGACCTCGGCGTGAGCCCGAAGCGGGCCATCGTGCTGACCGAGCGCGGCGACACCGTGACCGAGAACGCCCTGCTGGCCGCCTCCCGACACGATGGGGTCAGCGTCATCCGCAACGCCAGCCCGAACTACATGGTCCAGGACCTCTGCTTCTTCCTGGAGAAGCTCGGCGTCAAGATCGAGGGCATCGGCACGACCACGCTGACCGTCCACGGCGTCCCCACCATCGATGTCGACGTCGAGTTCGCGCCATCCGAGGACCCGATCGAGGCCATGAGCCTGCTGGCCGCCGCCGTCGTCACCGACTCGACGATCACCATCCGCCGGGTGCCGATCGAGTTCATGGAGATCGAGCTCGCCACCCTCGAGGGGATGGGGATGCGCTACGAGATGTCCGACGAGTACCGCTCGGTCAACGGTCACACCCGGTTGGTCGACCTCACCACCGTGCCCGGTCCGCTGCACGCTCCGATCGACAAGATCCACCCGTTGCCGTTCCCCGGGCTCAACATCGACAACCTGCCCTTCTTCGCGCTGATCGCGGCGCAGGCCGAGGGTACGACGATGTTGCACGACTGGGTGTACGACAACCGGGCCATCTACCTCACCGAGCTGGCCAAGGTCGGCGGTCATGTCCAGCTCCTCGACCCGCACCGGGTGCTGATCGAGGGCCCGACCCGGTGGCGCGCGGCGGAGGTCATGTGCCCACCCGCGCTACGGCCCGGTGTCGTCATCCTGCTGGCCATGCTGGCGGCCCCCGGCACGTCCGTGCTGCGCAACGTCTACGTCATCAACCGCGGGTACGAGGACCTCGCCGAGCGGCTCAACGCCCTCGGGGCGACCATCGAGGTCTTCCGAGACATCTGAGCACCAGCTGGGCGGCATGGCCCACACACATTCGCGCGAAGTGTGGGTGGCCAGCACATGCGTGGACGGAGCGGCGCTACCTAGGGTCAGCGTCATGTCACCGACGACGGAGGCCGGCCCCATCGGCGCGGCGATCGACCTCACCGGCCGCAAGGCCATGGTCACCGGAGCAGCCAGCGGGATCGGTGCCGCCACGGTCGAGCGCTTCCTCGCTGCCGGCGCCC
The DNA here is from genome assembly GCA_963845815.1 of uncultured Actinomycetota bacterium. Taxonomy (GTDB): domain Bacteria; phylum Actinomycetota; class Actinomycetes; order Actinomycetales; family Dermatophilaceae; genus Lapillicoccus. The sequence goes on along the minus strand of CAWJTD010000001.1, from coordinate 2,219,932 downwards.
AGGTGTATGCCGTCGACCGGGACGATGCCGCACTGGCGGGGCTCTCGGATCGCCCGGGGGTGAGCACCATCGTCGCCGACCTCGCCGATCTCGACCGGCTCGACGTGCTGCCGCGGGACGTCGACATCCTGGTCAACAACGCCGGGGTCCAGCACATCGCGCCGATCGAGGACTTCCCGGTCGAGCGGTTCGAGCTCATCCTCGACCTGATGCTCCACTCCCCCTTCCGGCTGATCCGCCACGTGCTGCCGCACATGTACGCGCGGGGCTGGGGCCGGGTGGTCAATGTCTCCAGCGCCCATGGCCTGAGGGCCAGCGAGTTCAAGTCCGCCTACGTCAGCGCCAAGCACGGGCTCGAGGGCCTGTCGAAGGTGGTGGCGCTCGAGGGCGCCGCGAAGGGGGTCACCAGCAACTGCATCAACCCGGCCTATGTGCGCACGCCCCTGGTCGAGAAGCAGATCGCCGACCAGGCCTCCACCCACGGGATTCCGGAGTCCGAGGTGATCGAGAAGATCATGCTCGGGGCGGTCGCCGTCAAGCGACTCATCGAACCCGCCGAGGTTGCCGACCTGGCGGCCTTCCTCTGTGGGCCGTCGTCCGCCTCGATCACCGGGGCCTCGATGGTGATGGACGGCGGCTGGACAGCACGGTGATGCCGCCGCCCGGGACGCCGTATAGGGCCCGAACCCACCCCAGCGCCACCTAGACTCCCGAACCATGGCTGCCAACACCACGACCACGACGGAGAGCGCTGCTCTCCAGCTGCTGCGGCTGCTGGCCAACGACGCCTCCACCACTGACCTGTCCGCCGTCGGCGCGCCGGAGACCGAGCGTGACCTCGCGCTGCGGATCCGCGATGGCATCGACCGCCGGCGTCGGCGCGAGGCCGAGCTGTCCGCCCTCGTGGAGACGGCCCGTGACCTCGCCTCGTTGAGCGACCCCAATGGTGTCCTCGATGCCATCGTGCGCCGCGCACGCACCCTGCTCGGCACCGACCTGGCCTACCTCACCCTCTACGACCCGGAGCCGGGGGACACGTTCATGCGGGCGACCGACGGGTCGATCTCGGCCGCGTTCCAGTCGGTCCGCCTCGCCCTGGGCGACGGGCTGGGTGGACTCGCCGCGTCGACCCGCAAGGCGTACTGGACGGCCGACTACTTCGCCGACCGACGCTTCCAGCACACCGGGCCCATCGACAGCGCGGTCAGCGAGGAGGGCATCGTGGCCATCTGCGGCACGCCGCTGATCGTCGAGGACAACTTCGTCGGGGTCCTCTTCGCGGCCAACCGTTCCCCGCGTCCGTTCTCGCACGACGAGGTGGCCCTGCTGACCTCGCTGGCCGCGCTGGCCGCGGTGACGATCGTCCAGGTCCGGGCGCTGCGCGAGACCGAGCAGGCGCTGGCCGCCCTGTCCGAGGCCCACGACACGGTCAGCCGGCACACCGCTGGCGTCGAGCGGGCCGCCGCAGCCCACGACCGGTTCGCCGACCTCGTCCTGGCCGGCGGAGGCGCCGATGACATCACCCACGCCCTCGGCGACCTGCTCGGCGGGTGGGTCGTGCTGCTCGACGACAACGGTGTGCGGCGCAGCGAGAGCGGCGCCGCGCCGCCCGGCAATCCCGACTCCTCCGAACGGGATCCGCTCGCGGACGGCTCACTCGCCGAGGCCGCGGCCGGGTCGGGCCGTCTCGTCATGGAGCAGGACCGCTACGGTGTCGGCATCACGGCGGCGCACCAGCAGCTGGGACTGCTGGTCCTCGGCGGCATCGAGGGGCTCGACGTCCCCGACCAGCGCACCATCGAGCGGGCCGCGGTGGTCACCGCCCTCGTGCTGCTCTTCGAGCGACAGACCCTCGACGCCCAGCAGCAGATGCGCACCGACCTGGTCTCCGACCTCATCGCCGGTCGCGGCGACCGGGCAGACCGGGTGCAGGCCGCCCGGGCCTACGGGCTGGAGACGCAGAAGCCGTACTGCCTGCTGGTCCTGCGCGGGACGGAGGGATCCAACCGGCGGGCGCTGGTTCTGTCGACGCACGCCGCCATCGGCTCCGCCGGGGTGGTCGGAGAGCACGAGGGGGACGTCGTCGCGCTCGTCTCCGGCCGTGACCCCAGCGCCCTGGCCACCACGATGTCCTCGCGCCTGCGCCGCAACACCGAGGTCACCGTCGCCGGGGTCGGCCCACTCAGCGACATCGATGCGGTCACCTCGGCGCATGCCGAGGCGGTCCGCACGGTCGGTGCGCTGGTCGCCCTCGGACACCAGGGATCCGGCGCCGCGGCATCGGACCTGGGGTTCGCCGGCCTGATCGTCGGTTCCGATCCCGATGTCGCGGCCTACGTCGACCGGGTGCTCGGGGCGATCCTGGAGTACGACGCCGCGCGCAAGACCACCCTGGTGGCGACGCTCGAGGCGTACTTCGCCGCGGGTGGAAGCCCCCGGCACGCCGCCACCGGGCTGCACGTGCACGTCAACACGGTGGCGCAACGGCTCGAACGCATCTCGGCGCTCCTCGGAACGGACTGGCAGCGGCCGGAGCGCGCCCTCGAGCTCCAGCTGGCCCTGAGGCTGCGTCACCTGATGGTCGCCGGCACCTGACCGGAGTCGTCGAGGATCGCAGCGTGCCCCGCCTCAGCCGAGCTGGCGCTCGATGGCGTCAACGACGGTTCGCACCCCGTCCGCACCGAGGATGACCGTGTAGTGGTTGGCGTCGGCAACGGCGGTCACCTTCAGCTCGGCAGGCAGGTCCAGGGCCGCGAGCCGGGATGCGTCATACAGCCCCTGGTCCTCGTCCAACAGCCCGCGCGCCGCCCAGACCAGCTCCAGCGGCAACCCGGCAGCGATCGCCTTCCTCGCCGCCGCGTGCACCATCTCGTCGCCGAGGACGTCGGCCCCGTCGGCGCGGACCGCCTCGAGACTGCACGAGCTGACCCATCCCGCCCCACCATCCGGGGTTGCCGTGTCGTCCGCGGGAGTCCGGCCCTCGTCCACCGGCACGAGGTCATGCAGCAGATACCGGCGGATCTCCGGTCCCTGCGGTCCGGCCAGCGCCGGACCCAGCGCCGGATGCTCACGCCAGAAGTCGAGATAGGCCTCCGGGGTGGCGAAGCGCATCGTCAGCCGGGTCATGGCCGGGCCGATGACGCGCTGCAGCGCAGCGTCGATGTCGAGGTCCGGCGGCGCCGGGAAGGCCACCCCTCCGTCCACCAGGACGGCTCCGGCAACCCGGTCCGGGTGCAGCGCACAGGTCAGCGCGGCGGCGAACGCCCCGGCCGAGTGGCCCACGAGGAGCGGACGGGCACCGAACACGTCGGCGATCGCGACGATGTCGCCAGCGTGGGTCGCCAGTCCGTACGGCCCGGGTGCGTCCCGGCTGTCTCCCCGTCCGCGAAGGTCCGGAGCAAGAAAGCGGACCGACCCGGGACCGCGACGACGGAACAGCTCGTCCGCCACGCACTGCCAGCTCAGCCCGTTCGCGGTGATCCCGTGGATCCCGACCACGACCGGCGCCGACGCGCGGGGGACGCCGACACTCAGGTCGTGGATGTCCAGCCCGCCGTCGGCCAGCTCGATCCGGAACCCGGACGTGCTGTGCTGCTCCATGGCTACTCTCCCCCTCGCACGGACTGCTGCCGCAGGGTGCTCCGGCGGGCCAGCCGGCTGCCGAACAGGTGCTGCCCCAGACCGGTCAGTCCGGACGGCGCGAAGTAGACGACGAGGATGAACAGCACCCCGAGGATGAACAGCGGCTGCGACAGGACCTGGCGGATGACCTCGGGAAGGGCCTCCAGGGCGGGCGTGCCGGAGATCTCCACCAGCCGGCTGTCGGCGTACGTGTAGAGGAATCCGCCGAGGACCGCTCCCCAGCGGCTTCCGGCGCCGCCGAGGACCACCATCACCAGGAGCGACAGGGTGAACTCGGCCGAGGTCAGGTGCGGGTTGGAACCGCCGAGGACCAGGGCGTGGACCACCCCGCCGAGCCCGCCGAGGAACGACGCCACGACCACTGCCAGCAGCTTGGTCCGATAGGTGTCGAGGCCCAGGACGGCGGCACGTGCCTCGTTCTCGCGGACCGCGGCCATCGCATGACCCGCCCGGGATCGGGACAGCCAGCTGACCGCCAGCCAGGCGAGGACCACGAACGCCAGCGCGGTCCAGTACCGGTATGGCGCGTTGGAGACACCCACGAGCAGGTCCGGCATCGCGGCGCGGTTGAGGGTGCGTCCCTCCTCCCCACCGGTGAGGTCCGCCGGGTTGCGCAGGACGACGATGGCCGCCGCCTGGGCGAAGGCCAGCGTCACCATGGCGAACGCGATCCCGCCCACCCGTAGCGCGATCGCGCCGATGACGAGCGCCAGGACCGTCGTCCCGGCCAGCGCCAGCAGGACGGCGAGCGGCAGTGGCAGACCCAGCCGGGCCATCGAGATGGACAGCAGGTAGCTGCCGGCCGCGACGAAGAGCGCGTGCCCGAAGCTCAGCAGCCCGGTCCGTCCGAACAGCACGTCATAGCTCAGCGCGATGCCGGCGATGGTCAGGCAGGTCGCGAGCAGCTGCATCGACCCGGGGCCGTTGACCCGGTCCGGGAAGATCCCCGGGATCGACGCCGACACATAGGGCAGGTAGGCCAGGACCGCGAGCAGAGCCAGCGCGGGAAGTGCCTTGAGGAACCTCATGCGTGTACCCCTTCCATGGCCTTCGGCCGCAGCAACAGGACCGCGGCCAGCAGGAGCACCACGGACAGGTCACCGACGCCGCTGGCTGCGTAGTAGTTCGCCAGCTGCTGGACCAGTCCGACGGCCACGGCGCCCACCGCCGTGCCGGCCAGGGAGCCCATGCCCCCGATGACGACCACGATGAACGCGTAGATCAGCAGCGACCCGCCCTGCCCCGGCGACACGCTCCCGGCATACATCGCGTAGAGGATTCCGGCGAGTCCCGCGGCAGCGCCACCCATGGCGAACACGATGGTGAACGTGCGCTGCACGTTGATCCCCAGCGCCTCGACCATGGTCCGGTTCTCGACACCGGCGCGGATGATCAGACCGAGCCGGGTGAAGTGCAGCAGGGCGAGCAGGCCGACGAACACCAGTGCCGCCACCGCGAGGTACACGAACCGGTCGTTCGGCAGCCGGGTGCCCAGGACGTCGGTGGTCGCGGTGAACCAGTCGGGCCGGTTCAGCCGGTGCGGGTCCGAGCCCCAGATCCCCTGGACCGCGGCGATGGCGGCCAGCGACAGACCGACGGTGACCAGAACCTGCTGGATGTGCCGGCGGTAGAGCGGGCGGATCAGGATCACCTCGACGACGAACCCGATCACCGCGCCGGTGAGGGTCGCGACGACGATCGCCGCCGCCAGGCGCCAGCCCACCGACAGGGACTGCGACAGCTTCGTCATGGTCAGCCAGCCGGCATAGGCACCGCCGACCATGAAGGCGCCGTGGGCGAAGTTCAGCACCCCCATGAGGCCGTAGATCAGGCTGAGCCCGGACGCGGCGAGGAAGTACAGCGCCCCCAGACCGAGGCCGGTGACGACGATCAGGACGGCCTCACTCATCGTCGTTCTCCCCCGTGCTCTCGCGGCGCATCGACACTCCCAGGAGCTCGCGGGTCAGCTGCGGGTCGCCGAGCAGGGCTGCGGCGTCGCCGCGGTGCACGACCTTGCCGGCGTCGAGGACGATCACCGTGTCGGCGATGCGCCGGACCAGGGGCAGGTTCTGCTCGACCAGCAGGATCGGGGTGTGCCTGGCAACCCGGGCAAGCACGTCCGCGACCTCGGTGACCAGTTTCGGCGCGAGGCCCTTGGTGGGCTCGTCGATCAGCAGCAACGTGTTCTCGCGTAACAGGACTCGTGCCAGCGAGACCATCTGCTGCTGGCCACCTGACAGGGTCCCGGCCTTCTGCGCGTGGCGCCCGACGAGGTCGGGAAAGAGCTCCTGGACGATCGGTGCCGAGACGCCGACGTCCCCACCGACCAGGCGCAGGTTCTCCTCGACCGTCAGACCGGCGAAGACCTCACGGTCCTCGGGGACGTACCCCACGCCGCCCTGCACGATCCGTGCCGTCGAGCGGCTGGTCAGGTCGGCGCCCGCGAGCAGCACCTGACCTTCCCGAGGCGCCAGCCCCAGGATCGCCCGCAAGGTCGTGGTCTTGCCGACCCCGTTGCGTCCGAGCAGTGCGGTCACCCCGGCGGCGGGGACGCTGAAGCTCACCCCCTGCAGGACGTGCGACCCGCCGTAGCGCACGTGCAGGTCCCGAACCTCCAGGACGCTCTCCGGCTTCACAACGCCTCCCCGAGGTAGGCCTGCTGGACGCGTTCGTCCGCGGTGACCTCGGTCGCCGTCCCCACCGCGAGCAGCTCGCCGTGGTGCAGGACGGCCACCCGGTCCGCCAGGCCGAGGACGACGTGCATGTGGTGCTCCACCATCGCGACCGCGACGCCGCTGTCCCGCACCTCCCCGATGATCGAGGTGAGCCCCTCGACATCCTCCGCGGAGACCCCAGCCATCGGCTCGTCCAGGAGCAGCACCTGCGGCGTGGACGCCAGGGCCATGGCCAGCTCGAGCTTGCGGCGGTCGCCGTGCGAGAGCCCACCGGCGGACACCTGCGCCATGCCGGGCATCCGGACCCGGTCGAGGAGCTCACCGGCGCGTCGCAGGTCGACGGTGCTGCCCGCCCCGCGGAACGGGTTCAGCGACCCGGGGCGGGCGGCCTGCAGCGCCAGCCGGACGTTCTCGGCGGCGCTGAGACCGTCGAAGAGCGCCGAGGTCTGGAAGGAACGCGCCAGTCCCATCCGGGCCCGGCGGGTCGCACTGCGCCGGGTGACGTCCTGTCCGCCGAGGAGCACGCGCCCGGTCGAGGGGCGCAGCACGCCGGACAGGATGTTGACCAGGGAGGACTTCCCCGCCCCGTTCGGGCCGATGATGCCGAGCAGCTCACCGGCTCGAACCGAGAGGGTAATGTCCTCGAGGATCCGGGCGCCGCCGACGCGCCACCCGATCCCCGCGGCCTCGATCACTTGAAGGGCGTGACCGGCGGCGCGACGTCCCCGGGGGCCAGGGTCGTGACCCGCTGCGGCGTGACACCCGTGCCCGACTTCGTCAGCTTGGCGGTGAACATCGGCTGGAGCATGGCGTGGTCCTCGGCGCGGATCTGCATCGCCCCCTTGGGACCCTCGAACTTCCAGCCCTCCAGGGCGGTGATCATCTTGTCGACGTCCTGGCCACCTTCGGTGAGCGCCCGAACCACCATCTGTGCGGCGACGAAGCCGTCGTCGGTGAAGAGGTCGACCTCCTTGCTCTGCGCCTTGAGTCCCTTCTCCAGCGCGGCGTAGGCCTCGTTGCTGGCCGCCCCGGCGAAGAAGTGCGAGAGGAAGCTGATCTTCTCCCCGGCCTCACCGAAGAGCGCGTGGGTCGGCTTGATGTCCAGGCCGGTGACCACCTTGGTCGTCTCGAACACGCCCTGCTGGGACAGCGTCTGCCACATCTGGCTGGCGTTGGTGCCGGCCCAGGCGACGAAGAGGAGGTCCGGCTTCTGGTCCTTGACCTGGCTGGCGAACGGGGTGAAGTCGGTCGCCGCGGCCGGGACGAGCACCGAGCTGACCGTGGCCCCCTTGCCGCCGAGGACGGCCTTGACGCCGGCTTCGTTGGCCTTGCCGAACGCGCTGTCCTGGGCGAAGACGGTGACCTTCTTGCCCTTGACGTCGCCGACCATGGTCCCGGCCGTGGCGATGTCCTGGTAGGTCTGGCGACCTGACCGGAAGGTGTACTTGTTCGCGCCGGTGACGGCATCGGTGGCCGCCGGGCCCGAGATGAAGAGCACCTTGTTGTCCTTGGCCAGGGGCGCGACCTGCAGGGCCACGCCCGAGGACGTCGAGCCGGCGATGATCTTGTTCCCGCTGCCGATGAGCCCGGTCACCGCGGTCACGGCCTTGGCGGGGTCACCCGCGTCGTCCTGGTCGGTGACCTCGATCTTGTGGCCGTTGACCGCGCCCGTTCCCTTGGTGGCGTAGTCCAGACCCACCGTGAACGCGTCCCGGTACTGCTCGCCGTAGGCCGCCAGTGGTCCCGTCTTGGAGTAGACCAGGCCGACCTTGTAGGGCGCGCCGCCGGCGGCGCCGGTCGCGGTGCCGGCCGGCGCTCCGGGGCTGCTCGCGCCGGGGGTTCCGCATGCCGCCAGGGACAGACCGATCGCTGCGCCCACCAGGGTTGCACTCCACCGCTTGGACATCGACGTCCTCCACTTCCGCGGGCACCCCCACGCACCGTTGCGCGCAGACCTTGGCTGACCCCGCCACCTATGGCAGGAAGTTACGGGAGTGGTCGGGGCCTGATCATGGGGTGCCGCTCCACAGTGGATCCCGGAGGGTGTGCCGGAACACCAAGGCCCCGCAGCGGGGGTCAGCGCTCGAGCGCCGCAGTGAGCTGGTCGGCGATCGCGTCCGGGGTCAGGCCGATCTCCTCCAACACCTCACCTCGTGAGGCGTGCGCCAGGAACCGCTTGGGTATGCCGTGCAGGTGCACCGGCAGGTACATCCCGGCATCCCGCAGCGCCTGGCTGACCTGGGACCCCACTCCACCGATCACGAGGTTGTCCTCGAGCACGGCCACCGCATTGACGTCGCGCGCCAGCTCGACGAGGTCGTCGCTGACCGGGAGGCACCAGCGGGGGTCCACGACCCGCACCGTGTGACCCTGTGCGGTGAGCTTCTCGGCCACCGACATCGCCGTCGCGCCCATCTCGCCCAGGCCGACCAGCAGCAGGTCGACCCTGCCGGGGCCCTGCGGCTCGAAGAGCACGTCGACCGTCCCGGTGGTGCGCACGGCAGGGATCGGGGCGGGCGGGTTCTGCTTGGAGAACCGGATCACGCTGGGCGCGTCGGTGATGTCCACGGCCTCGCTCAGGGCGCGAGCCAGCTCGTGGGCGTCCCGAGGTGCGCTGAGGTGCAGTCCGGGCACCATGCCGGTCACGGTCATGTCCCACATGCCGTTGTGCGACGCACCGTCGCTTCCGGTGACGCCGGCCCGGTCGAGGATGAAGGTGACCCCGGCGGAGTGCAGGGCGCAGTCCATCAGCAGCTGGTCGAACGCCCGGTTGAGGAAGGTCGCGTAGACGCACACCACCGGGTGCAGCCCCCCGAAGGCCAGTCCGGACGCCATGGTGACGGCGTGCTGCTCGGCGATGCCCACGTCGAAGACCCGGTCCGGGTAGCGGGCCGCGAACTCCCCCAGCCCCACCGGGATCAGCATCGCTGCGGTGATGGCGACGACGTCCGGCCGGTCCCGGGCGACCTCCAGGAGCGCGTCGCTGAACTCGTCCGTCCAGATCCTCCCCTTGACCTGCAACGGCAGGCCGGTCTCGGGGTTGATCTTGTCCACGGCGTGGAACCGGTCGGCCTCGTGGTTGCGCGCCGGGTCGTAGCCCTTGCCCTTCTTGGTCAGGACGTGGACGAGGACCGGTCCACCGAAGGCCTGAGCCCGCCGCAGCGCCGTCTCGACGGCCGGCTCGTCGTGCCCGTCGATGGGACCGAGGTACTTCAGGCCCAGGTCCTCGAACATCCCTTGCGGGGCGACGATGTCCTTGATCCCCTTCTTCATCCCGTGCACCGCCCCGTACATCGCGCCCCCGATCACCGGCGTCCGGGACAGGGTGCTCTTGCCCCAGTCGAGGAACGTCTCGTAGCCGCGGGTGGTGCGCAGCGTGGCCAGGTGATCGGCCAGGCCGCCGGTGGTCGGGGCGTAGGAGCGCTCGTTGTCGTTGACAATGATCACCAGCGGCAGGTCCTTGTCCGCGGCGATGTTGTTGATCGCCTCCCAGGCCATGCCGCCGGTGAGCGCCCCGTCGCCGATGACGGCGACGGTGTGCCGGTCTCGTTGCCCGGTCAGCCGTCGGGCCTTGGCGATCCCGTCGGCCCAGGAGAGCGCCGTCGAGGCGTGCGAGTTCTCCACGACGTCGTGCGGGGACTCCTCCCGGCTCGGGTACCCCGACAGGCCGCCCTTGCTGCGCAGCCGGTCGAAGTCTCGCCGCCCGGTCAGCAGCTTGTGCACGTAGGACTGGTGACCGGTGTCGAAGACCACCGTGTCACGGGGCGAGTCGAACACCCGATGGATCGCGATGGTCAGCTCGACGACGCCGAGGTTGGGCCCGAGGTGGCCGCCGGTACGCGAGACCGACGAGACGAGGAAGTCGCGGATCTCCTGGGCCAGCGTCGGGATCTGCTCCGGCGCGAGCTCCTTGAGCTCCTCGGGTCCGTCAATCGAGTCGAGCAGTGCCACGGTGGTGTCGGTCCCTTCGCCGAGATGGGTCGATCCACTGTAGTTCAGCGCGCCCGTCCGTCGTGACTGCGTCAGCGCCCGTCCTCGGGCCAGAGGTCCTGGAGCCAGCCGAACAGGTCGGTGAAGTACCGCGAGGGACCCATCCCCTCGCAGTGCCCGCCCGCACCGTTGGCGTCCAGGTATCTGGTGAACCGCTTGTTGTCCACCGTCAGGCGGTCGTAGAAACCCTGGGTCGAGGACTCGGCGAAGTCCCCCTCGCCGAACGACACGAACGTCGGGCAGCTGATCGCCTCGACGTCCACCACCCAGCGCTGCATCTCCGCGGCGAGCTCGAGCGGGCCGGAGACGCCGTGCGCGTGAGCCCGGGAGAGCCAGTACTCCTTCCCGTGCGTGCCGGGGTACGCCGCCCAGATCTGCTCGTCGAAGGCCGGATCCCCGGCGTCGAGCAGGGCGAGCATGGACGGGCTCAACCGGGACCGCAAGGGGGTGCCCATGTCGACCTGCGCCGGGTCGGCTGCGAGCGCGCCGACGCGCCGCTCGACGCTGGCCGCTCGCGGCGCGAGGTACCCGGCGAAGCTCCTGCCGACCAGCGCGATCCGCTGCGAGTCGAGGTCGGCCCGGGACTCCACGAAGTCGATGACGGGTCCGACGACCGCCTCGAAGTCGTGCCGGAACGGCAGCCGCCCGTCGAAGAGGGCAGCGCCCTGGCCGGGGCCGGTGAACCCGAGTGCGGTGAAGCCGCGCACCGCCGCCTCGTAGGCGCCCAGGGAGTACGCCTCCTCGGCCGGTGAGTCGTAACCGGCAGGGAAGAGGACCGTCGGGCTGGCAGTCCCGGTGCTCGGGCGGATCAGGTAACCGCTCAGGTGAGTGCCCTCGTACGGGATGGCCACCGGCTCCACCGAGACCGGCAGCAGCGGTGCGGCCGCCCGGAAGGTGTCCACGCACCGATGGAAGGCGTCGAGCAGCTGGGGGCTGTCCAGGTCGCTGCGGCAGAAGAAGTACGACGACCGGTAGTACTCGCTGGCCCTGAGGAACGCCTAACCGGCACTGTGCCGGTGCCCAGCGGAACGTTCGGTCTCGGCGAGCCGCTGGTTGTCCTGGGCGGCTGCGTACCACTCGCGATACCAGCTGTCGTAGTCGCCGGGGGTGATCCGGGCTGAGAGGGCGAGCACCTCGCCGAGGTCGCAGCTGCCACAGCCGGCCTTCGCTGCGGTGCGTTGGAGCTGCCCGTCGAACTCGGCGTCATCGAAGAAGAGCTTCATGATCCACTCCCGCGCAGGTGATCGATCCCGGTATGGGTAGATTCCCACACACCGTGGTGGGTGGGCGAGGTCCGGTCGAGCGGACCGGCCGGCCACCGCCCGGTCCACCCCGGACCCGAGGTCAGAGCCGAGGGACGAACCGCTTGCCCTGCATCGCCTCCAGCAGCAGCGCCGCGCCTCGTCTGGCGCCCATCAGTCGCAGCCCCTCGGCCTCGAGGTTGGTCATGATCTCGGCCAGCGCGTCCGCCGGGACGTGCTCGCCCAGCTGCACCCGTGCCTCCCGGTAGGCCTGGCGCATCGCGGAGACCTGGCCGTCGATGTGCCGGTCCGCCAGCCAGGCGAGGGCGATCGGGTTCTTGCGCCAGCCGGCGTAGCCGCGGTAGTCCGCCGGACAGTGGTCCAGCAGCCAGGAGACCGCCTTGTCCTCCCAGCCGGGTGTGTGGGCGGGAGGGACCGTGCGGGGCCAGCCAGGGGGAACGGGAGAGCTCACCCCCCCAGTGTGACAACCCCCCTGATGATCCGGGTCACCAGTTCGGCTCGTCCTTGACCAGGGGGTGCGGCAGGTGCACCTTCTGCGGGTGGATGACGTAGGCCACGCCTCCCGAGTGCGGCACCCAGGCGTTCTCCAGCTGGTCCCGGCGATACGTGGCGCGCACCTGCCCGTTGTCCTTGACCAGGTGTGATGCCGGGTCGTTGACGACGACGTCGCCCGTGTCGGTGAACCCGACGACGACCATGAGGTGACCATTGGTGCCGTAGCCTGCCCCGTCGAGGTCGCCCTTGGCGAACGAGACGGAGATGATCAGCGGGATGCCGGCGCGAATGAACTCCTCGGCCTCGGTCATGCTGCGCAACCGAGTGACGAACCCGTTGAGCCCGTACCGCGTCGCGTATGCCGTGTTGAAGGGCCAGTTGCCGGCGCCGTCGTAGGTGTAGTCGAAGACGTTGCGGGCCGAATGGTCCACCTCGGCGTCGACCTGGGGTTCGACCCAGCCGAGGTCCGCCGCCCCGGGACCACGCTGCCAGTACCGCAGGACCATCGCCGTCGAGGTCGGCGAGCACCAGGCCTCTCCCCCGTTGTCCCACTGCGGGTAGTGCCCGATGTGGACCTCCTGGGAGAGGGTCGGTACGTCCAGGGTCAGACCGGCTCCGCGACCGACGGGGCTCACCGGGACCGTCGACTCGTCGGGCAGCCCGGAGGCCATCGCGCCGACCATCCGCAGGCTCGGGCTCTGGCTGGTACCCGCTGGGCGCAGCAGGTTGACCTGGAGCTGCCAGTCATGCAGCCGGTGCGGGTTGTACACGTGCAGGGTGTCCGTCCACACGTTGGCCAGCGTCGTCCGTTGCCCGTTCACCGACGTCCGGTGGATCGCCCCGCCATCGGCCGGGTCCTGGGCACACCAGCGTCCCAGCACGTACCAGCCCGACAGCGTCCCGGTCTCGTCGGTGCCCCGGACCAGGACCTCCACCCAGGTCTGGTCCGGCGTCTCGACGTTCCAGGAGGCGATCAGCTCGTTGAACGGGAACGAGGTGCTGACGACCGGGGAGAGCCAGGTGGCCTGGTCATAGCTGACCGGCGTGCCGCTGCCGAACGGGTCGACGTAGGCCCGGGTCGCGCTGGGAGCGGCGATTCGCACCACGTCGTCCTCCCACCCGGTGCCCTCGTGGGATCCCCGGCGCAGGTCGTGCCGGCTGAATGCGGTGAGCTGGACGTGCCGGTCGCCGGGTTCGGCCTGGCGACTGGGCGTGGCAGGAGTGGAGGCGGCTGCGGCCCGGGCCCCCGACGCCGCGAGCACTCCAGCCGCCGTCGCGCCGAACCCGATCCCGAGCCCCAGCGCCGATCTGCGGGTCACCACGCGGCCCGCGGCGGGGGTGGCATCTGGAGCTGGGGCGTCGACCATGGCGGCTCTCTCTCGTCGGGTGAACGGGCACTGGTGAACCGTTCACGCATACTCAGAGGCGATGGTAAACCGTTGGCGACCAGCCTGCACCTCAGGAGTGGACCGGCTCCAGCTCGGCGATGCCGCGGGTGGAGATGACCGGTGAGCGAACCAGCCATAGGAACGCCACGGCTCCCCCCAGCGCGGCGACCACCATGGTCGGGCCCACCCCGATCGTCGTGCCGCTCAGGCCGCCGACGACGGCGCCGAGTGGCCGGATGCCGTAGTTCACGCTCGAGAACGCCCCGGCGACCCGGCTGCGCATCTCGTCGGGAGTCACCGCCGTCTGGAGCGCATTGAGGTTGATGTCGAACAGCATCACCCCGACCCCGCTGAGGAACTCGACGCCCGCGAGCAGCGCCGCCTTGGCCAGGTCTGAGCCGGTAGCCAGCGGTAGCAGTGCCATCGGCGCACTGAAGAGGACCGATCCGGCCGCGATGGTACGCCCGACGCCGATCCACCGCGCCACCCGGGTGGCCAGCACTGCCCCCAGCAGACCGCCGGATGCGCCGATGCCGAAGGCCAGCCCGATGACGCCGGCGGACAGCCCCAACGTCCGGCTCGCGTAGAGGATGACGAGGGCGGCCACGACGAAGCTGAAGAAGTTCAGGGTCGTCGAGCAGGCCAGCGATGCCCTGAGGTAGGGGTGCCGGAGCAGGAAGCGCATCCCGGCTCGGGCCCGCCCCCACATCGGCTCGGGCGTCAGGTCGCTCCGGCGGACGGACTCGTCGACCCGGACCCGGCCGATCAGCAGCGCAGACAGGAGGAAGGACAACCCGTCCACGACCATCGCGACCGGTGCGGTGAGGGCCTGGACCAGGCCCCCGCCGATCGCCGGGCCGGCGATGAACGATGCAGACCGCGTGCCGCTGAGCAGCGCGTTGGCCTCGAGGTACTGCTCGCGCCGGACCAGCGCGACGAAGAAGCTCGGGTACGCGGTCTGGTAGAGCACGGCGCCACAGCCGGCGACCAGCGCCACCAAGAAGAGCTGCGCGAGGGTGACCGCTCCGACGAGGTGTGCCACCGGGAGCGTGAGGATGACGACGGCCTGGAGCAGGTCGGCGGCGATGAGCAGTCGACGCTTGCGGGACTGGTGGTCGACCCACGCTCCGACGAACAGGGCGAGCAGATGCGGTGCCCAGACCGCGGCGGTCAGCAGGCCGACGACGGTGGGGCTGGCCTGCAGCGCGGTCACGGCGATCAGCGGCAGGGCGAGCTCGCTGACCCGGTCGCCCAGCTGGGAGACACCCTGGCCCGCCCAGTACGTGGCGAAGCGCCGGTCCCGCCACAGCGGCGCCCGGAGGGGTTCGCCCGCCGTCCCGGACGGCGTCCCGGTTGGTGAGGAGGCGGTCACGGCGTGGGTGCGGCCGGGCCGGGTAGCACCTGCCGCAGGATCCGCACGGCGCGAGCCGTGGCGGGGACCTCGTCCGACGGAGCGTCCTTGCGCAGGACGTAGGGGGCCAGCACCGTCTCGATGGCCTGCTCGATGGCGGTCAGCTCGTCGAGGGTCACCAGGACGGTGGTGTTCGACCGCCCGGCAGCACGGCGCCAGGCCGGCTCGAGGTGCGGCTCGACCTCTGACTCCCACCGGGCCGGGATGTCGCCCTCGACCACGCGCATCACGGCGGACAGCGCGCGCTGGGCTTCGAGACCTGCCTCATCCGTGGGGGTGAACCGGAACCCGCGGGCGGCTGCCTCCCACCACCGCTCCCGACCGCTGCCCTCGCGCGTCGAGTCCTGCACCAGGCCGTGCTTCGCCAGGTGGCGCAGGTGCCAGCTGGTGACCGACGGGCTGGCCCCCACCTGGGGCGCCAGCAGGGTCGCCGTGCTGGGGCCGTTGGCCTGCAGCCTGGTCAGGAGGGCCAGTCGGACCGGATGGGCCAGCACCCGGATCCCCTGCGGGTCCAGCTCGATGTCGCCGTACGGGTTGGTCATGACGATCCAGACGTGAGAGTGTTCTATCGAGACAACACTCTCACGTCTGCCCGAGCGAGGCAAGCGGCCCGCCCCCGGATCGGGACGGGCCGGCCTGCCTGCGGCGGTCAGCTGGTGACGAGCGAGCGCAGCACGTACTGCAGGATGCCGTCGTTGCGGTAGTAGTCGGCCTCGCCGGGGGTGTCGATCCGCAGCACCGCCTCGAACTCGACCGGGGCTCCCCCGTCCTTGGTGGCCGAGACGTGGACCGTCTTCGGCGTCCGACCCTCGTTCAAGGCGGTGATCCCGCTGATCGAGAAGGTCTCGGTGCCGTCCAGGCCCAGCGACTCGGCGTTCTCGCCGGCGGGGTACTGCAGCGGCAG
This sequence comes from uncultured Actinomycetota bacterium, assembly GCA_963845815.1. Lineage (GTDB taxonomy): Bacteria > Actinomycetota > Actinomycetes > Actinomycetales > Dermatophilaceae > Lapillicoccus. The sequence goes on along the minus strand of CAWJTD010000001.1, from coordinate 2,204,165 downwards.
CACGCCCATCCCGATGAGGTTGGAGCGGTGGATCCGCTCGTAGCTCTCCGCGATGACCGCCTTGACGCCGAGCAGCCGGGTGCCCTTGGCCGCCCAGTCCCGCGACGACCCGGAGCCGTACTCCTTGCCGGAGAGGATGACCAGCGGGACGCCGGCTGCCTGGTACGCCGCCGCGGCGTCGTAGATGGTGCTCTGCTCGCCGTCGGCCAGGAAGTTGCGGGTGAACCCGCCCTCGACGTCATCCAGCAGCAGGTTGCGCAGCCGGATGTTGGCGAAGGTGCCCCGGATCATCACCTCATGGTTGCCGCGGCGCGACCCGTACGAGTTGAAGTCCTTGCGGTCGATGCCGTGCTCGGCGAGGTAGCGCCCCGCCGGACTGTCGGCCTTGATCGAGCCGGCCGGGCTGATGTGGTCGGTGGTCACCGAGTCCCCGAGCCGGGCCAGTACCCGGGCACCCTCGATGTCGCTGACCGGGGTGGTCTCCATCGTCATCCCGTCGAAGTACGGGGGCTTGCGCACGTAGGTCGACTCGGGGTCCCACTCGAACGTCTTGCCCTCGGGGGTGGGCAGCGACTGCCAGCGCTCGTCGCCGGCGAACACGTCGGCGTAGTCCTTGGTGAACATGTCCGTGCTGATCGACCGGGCGATGGTCTCCTCCACGTCCTGCGGCGACGGCCAGATGTCCTTGAGGAAGACGTCCTCCCCGTGCTCGTCCTGGCCCAGGGGCTGGCTGTCGAAGTCGAAGTCCATCGTCCCGGCCAGGGCGTAGGCGATGACCAACGGCGGCGAGGCGAGGTAGTTCATCTTCACGTCGGGGTTGATCCGACCCTCGAAGTTCCGGTTGCCGGAGAGCACCGAGACCACGGCCAGGTCGTGATCCTGGACCGCGGCCGAGATGGCCTCGTCGAGCGGCCCGGAGTTGCCGATGCAGGTGGTGCAGCCGTAGCCGACGAGGTGGTAGCCCAGCTTCTCCAGGTAGGGCCACATGCCGGCCTTGTCGTAGTAGTTGGACACCACCTTCGAGCCGGGAGCCATCGAGGTCTTCACCCACGGGGCGACGGTCAGGCCGCGCTCCACCGCGTTCTTGGCGAGCATCGCCGCGGCCATCATCACCGACGGGTTGGACGTGTTGGTGCACGAGGTGATCGACGCGATCGAGACGATGCCGTGGTCGATCTCGAAGGTCCGGCCGTCAGCGGTGGTCACCGAGACCGGTCGGTTCGGGCGGGTGCTGCCGTCACCCTCGTTCGCCGGCTTGTCGCCGCCGTTGGTACCGGCCTTCACGCCGTCGGGGGACGGGTCGCTGGCCGGGAAGCTGGTGGCCGCACCGGGGTCGCCCTCGCGGTGCGAGACATAGGTCGGCAGGACCTTGCGGAAGGCGCTCTTGGCGTCGGTCAGCGCGATCCGGTCCTGGGGGCGCTTCGGTCCGGCGATCGACGGGACCACCGTCGAGAGGTCGAGTTCGAGGCGCTCGGAGAACCGCGGCTCGACCGACGGGTCGTGCCACATGCCCTGCTCCTTGGCGTACGCCTCGACCAGCGCCACCGACTGCTCGGTGCGACCGGTGAGGCGCAGGTAGCCCAGGGTGACCTCGTCGATCGGGAAGATCGCGCAGGTGGAGCCGAACTCCGGGCTCATGTTGCCGATCGTGGCCCGGTTCGCCAGCGGGACCTCGGCGACCCCGTCGCCGTAGAACTCGACGAACTTGCCGACCACGCCGTGCTCGCGCAGCACCTCGGTGATCGTCAGCACCACGTCCGTGGCCGTCGCGCCGGCCGGGATCGACCCGGTGAGCTTGAACCCGACCACCCGGGGGATGAGCATCGAGACCGGCTGGCCGAGCATGGCCGCCTCGGCCTCGATGCCGCCGACGCCCCAGCCGAGCACGCCGAGGCCGTTGACCATCGTCGTGTGCGAGTCGGTGCCGACGCAGGAGTCGGGGTAGGCGACGACGACGCCGCTGTCCGTCTCCCGGGTCATCACGGTGCGGGCCAGGTGCTCGATGTTGACCTGGTGGACGATGCCGGTGCCCGGGGGCACGACCTTGAAGTCGTCGAAGGCGGTCTGGCCCCAGCGCAGGAACTGGTAGCGCTCATGGTTGCGCTGGTACTCGATCTCGACGTTGCGCTCGAAGGCGTCGGCGCGCCCGAAGACGTCGATGATCACGGAGTGGTCGATGACCATCTCGGCCGGCGACAAGGGGTTGATCTTCGCCGGGTCGCCGCCGAGGTCCGCGACCGCCTCGCGCATCGTGGCCAGGTCGACGACGCAGGGCACTCCGGTGAAGTCCTGCATCAGCACCCGCGCCGGGGTGAACTGGATCTCGGTGTCGGGGTCGGCGTTCTCGTCCCAGCCCGCGAGGGCCCGGATGTGGTCGGCGGTGATGTTCGCGCCGTCCTCGGTGCGCAGCAGGTTCTCGAGCAGCACCTTGAGGCTGTACGGCAGGTCGGCCGTGCCCTCGAGGGCACTCAGCCGGTAGATCTCGTAGCTCTGGTCCCCCACCGCCAGCTCGCCTCGGGCTGAGAAGCTGTCCACCGATCCGTTGCCCACGACGGGCTCCCTTCCTCGAAACTATCTTGACGTCAAGATAATCTAACCACACCGCGCCGGATCTGTCAGCCCCGTGTCACGGATCAGCGCGATAGCCGCCAGCCTCTCACCGATCCGCGGCATTCGGCAGGGGTGGGTCAGCCGCTCGAACCGGCGGATGCCGCGGGCCGGGGCTCGAAGACGGCGATGCACTCCAGGTGGTGCGTCATCGGGAAGGCGTCGAAGGCGCGCAGCGAGCGCAGGGCGTATCCGCCCGCGGCCAGGTATGCCGTGTCCCGCGCCAGCGCAGCCGGGTCGCAGGCCACGTAGGCGATCACCCGGGGCGACAGTGCGACGATGTCGGCGACCACCGCCTTGCCGGCACCGGTGCGGGGCGGGTCCAGCACGACGATGTCGGCCCCGACCCCTTGGCGCAGCACCGGCTTGAGCGCGCGGTCGACCCGTCCGACCCGGAACTCCACCTGCGGGTGCCCGGCGACGTTCCCCGTGCCGTCCCGGACGGCCTTCGGGTCGGCCTCGATGGCCAGCACGGCGCCGCTCGGTCCCACCGCGTCAGCCAGGGCCAGGGCGAACAAACCTACCCCGGCATACAGGTCGACGGCTCGCTCACCCTCCGTCGGCGCCACCTCGGCCAGCACGTGCTCGACGAACAGCGCAGCAGCGCCCGGGTGGACCTGCCAGAACCCCCGGGCGCCGAGCTCGAAGTCAGCCGACCACGAGGGGGTCTCGACCCGTTGACCGATCCGGGGCACCCGCGACTCGGGGATCGGCACCACCACGGCGTCGTCGGGGTGGTCGGCCGCGACGACGTCGACCCCGGTGCATCCGGTCCAGACCGTCTCGAGCACGCCGGAGTCGATGACCCGATCGGCGGCGATGAGGCAGTCGTCGACCGGGATGATCTCGTGCGAGCGGTGCCGGCGCAGCCCGGCACGGCCGGCGGCATCGACGGCGAACTCGACCCGGGTGCGCCACCGCAGCCCGCCGGCGTCGCCGGGAACCGGCTCGACCGGGACCGCCACGTCCAGACCGGCCAGGCGCTGGAACTGCTCCCGGATGACCGCCGCCTTGAGGACCCGCTGGTGCGCGAGCGAGACGTGCTGGAAGTCGCAGCCTCCACACCGGCCCGGTCCGGCGAACGGACAGGGCGCCACGACCCGCTCGGGGGCGGCGCTGAGGATCTCGACGGCGTCGCCGCGCAGGAAGCGGTCCTTGACCCGGCCCTCGGTGATCCGGACCCGGACCCGCTCACCGGGCAGCGCGTGACGCACGAAGACGACCCGGCCGTCGTGGCGGGCCACGCAGTGGCCGCCGTGGGCGACCGGACCGACCTCGACCACCCACTCCTGACCGACGAGCTGCCCGGACGCCCCGTCGGTGCCGCTCACGACGGGCCGCGCCGGACCGAGCCGACGGCGGGGCCGTCGTACAGGTCCTCCTCCTGGCCCTGCGACGAGCGCAGCTGCCACGGCACGCTGGCGACCATCACCCCTGGGGTGAACAGCAGTCGGGCCTTGAGCCGCAGGGCACTCTGGTTGTGCAGGACCTGCTCGTACCAGCGGCCGAGCACGTACTCCGGGATGTAGACGACGACGACGTCCCGAGGGTTGCCGCTGCGCAGGGACCGGACGTACTCGATGATCGGGCGGGTGATCTCGCGGTAGGGCGAGGAGAGCACCTTGAGGTGCACCGGGATCTCGCGCCGGCTCCACTCCTCACGCAGCGCAGCGGTCTCCTCGGGGTCGACGTCGACGGTCACGGCCTCCAGGAAGGTCGGCCGGGTGGCCCGGGCATAGGCCAGCGCCCGCATCGCCGGCTTGTGCAGCTTGGACAGCAGCACGATCGCGTGGACCCGACTGGGCAGCAGCGGAGAGTCCTCCTCGGTGAGCTTCAGCTCCTCGCTCACCCGGTGGTAGTGCCGCTTGATCGCAAGCATGAGCAGGAACAGGATCGCCATCGCGAGGATGGCGTACCGCGCTCCCTCAAGGAACTTCGTGACCAGGACGACGAGCAGGACCACCGCGGACATCGTGGCGCCGACGGCGTTGATCACCCGCGAGCGCATCATCCGGGCGCGGACCTTGGCGTCCCGCTCGGTGCGCAGGTGCCGGTTCCAGTGCCGGATCATCCCGCTCTGGCTCAGGGTGAAGGAGACGAAGACCCCGACGATGTACAGCTGGATCAGGGAGGTGACCTTGGCCTGGTAGGCGACGATCAGCAGGGCAGCTCCCGCGGCGAGGATGAGGATGCCGTTGGAGAAGGCGAGCCGGTCGCCCCGGGTGTGCAGCTGGCGAGGCAGGTAGCCGTCCTTGGCCAGGATCGAGCCGAGTACCGGAAAGCCGTTGAAGGCCGTGTTCGCCGCGAGGATGAGGATGAGGCCGGTGACGATGGAGACGAACACGATGCCGGCTGAGAAGTCACCGAAGACCGCCTTGGCCAGCTGACCCAGGACGGTGTCCTGGATGTAGCTCTCGCCGACCGGCTGGCCGTTGAGCAGGAGCTGCTGCCCGGGGTCGTCCGCGATCTGGATGCCGGTGGCTCGGCCGAGGCCGACAATCGAGGAGAGCATCGTGATCGACAGCAGCCCCATCAGCAGCAGGGTCGTCGCGGCGTTCTTGCTCTTCGGCTTCTGGAAGGCCGGAACCCCGTTGGAGATCGCCTCGACGCCGGTCAGTGCGGCGCAGCCGGAGGAGAACGCGCGCAGCAGCAGGAAGGCGGCCGCGATGCCGACCATCTCCTCGTGCCCCGCCTCGGGGATGAGGGTGTACTTGGCGCTCTCGGCCTGGCCCAGCGTTCCGGTGGCGACCTTGACGAACCCGTAGGCGCCCATCCCGAGGATGCCGATCATGAAGAGGTAGACCGGCACCGCGAAGGTCTTGCCCGACTCCCGGACCCCGCGCAGGTTCATCGCGGTGAGCAGGACGACGAGCCCGACAGCCACGTGGACCTCGCGGCCCCGAATCGCCGGGAACGCCGTGGCCGCGTTCTGGACCCCGGAGGAGACCGAGACCGCAACGGTGAGGACGTAGTCCACGAGCAGGGCGCTCGCCACGGTCAGGCCCGCGCGCGGACCGAGGTTGACCGTGGCCACCTCGTAGTCGCCTCCGCCGGAGGGGTAGGCGTGGACGTTCTGCCGGTAGGACGCCACGACCACGAGCATGACCAGGACGACGCCGAGGGTGATCTGCCACGAGTGGGTGGTGACGAACGCGCCGCCGGCCATCCCGAGCATGAGCAGGATCTCGTCGGGCGCGTAGGCCACCGACGAGAGCGCGTCACTGGCGAAGATCGGCAGCGCGAGCCGCTTCGGCAGGAGCGTCTCGCCGAGCCGGTCACTGCGCATGGCACGACCGACCAGGAGCTGCTTGATGACCCGCCCGGAACTTGCCACGGGCACACTGTATGCCGCGACGGTCCGCATCAACGCACACCAGCCCGACGCGGCGGTGTAGCGTCTCGTCGCGTGCACTTCGTGATCATGGGCTGCGGCCGCGTCGGCTCCACTCTGGCCAAGAGCCTGAGCGAGCGCGGGCACGACGTCGCCGTCATCGACGTCGAGCCCGCAGCCTTCCGCCGCCTCGGCAGCGCGTTCGAGGGGATGACCGTGACCGGGCTCGGATTCGACCGGGACACCCTCAAGGCAGCCCGGATCGAGGACGCGTACGCGTTCGCCGCGGTCTCCAGCGGTGACAACTCGAACATCCTCGCGGCCCGGGTCGCCCGCGAGACGTTCGGCGTCGAGCACGTCGCGGCGCGGATCTACGACCCGGGCCGGGCCATGGTCTACCAACGGCTCGGCATACCCACGGTGGCGACGGTCCGATGGACCGCGGACCAGATGATCCAGCGGCTGCTGCCGCAGGGGTCCGTCCCCGCGCTGACCGATCCCAGTGGTCACGTGGTCATCGCCGAGGTGCCGCTGGCTCGTTCCTGGGTGGGTCGACGGATCAGCGAGATCGAGTCGCTGACCGGCAGCCGGATCTGCTTCGTGACCCGGCTCGGCGACGGCCTGATCCCGGGTGCCGACACCGTCTTCCAGGACGGCGACCAGGTCCACGTCGCCGCGGCGACGAACGACCTGCCCCGGATCGAGCACGCCTTCGACCAGCCGCCGCCCGCCCACTGACCCTCAGCTCACCAGGAAGGTTCCCATGCGCGTCGTCATCGCCGGAGCGGGCAGCGTCGGCCGCTCGATCGCCCGTGAGCTGCTGCACAACGGCCACCAGGTCCTGCTCATCGACAAGGACGCCGACGACGTCCAGGCGTCCCGGGTCCCCGAGGCGGCCTGGCTGCTGGCGGACGCCTGCGAGATCGCGGTGCTGGAGGAGGCCAAGGTCCAGGAGTGCGACGTCGTCGTCGCCGCCACCGGCGACGACAAGGCCAACCTCGTGGTGTCCCTGCTGTCCAAGACCGAGTTCGGCGTGCCCCGGACGGTCGCCCGGGTGAACAACCCCAAGAACGAGTGGATGTTCGACGAGTCCTGGGGCGTCGACGTCGCCGTCTCGACCCCGCGCCTGATGACGGCGCTGGTCGAGGAGGCGGTCAGTGTTGGTGACCTGGTCAGGATCTTCCAGTTCCAGCAGGCCAAGGCCTCGATGGTCGAGCTGACCATGCCCGGCGAGAGCCCCTACATCGGCACCCGGATCGGGGAGATCGTCTGGCCGGCGGACACCGTCCTGGTCGGGATCATCCGCGACGACCGGCCGATCGCCCCGAGTCGGGACGACGCGGTCGAGGCACATGACGAGCTGCTGTTCATTACCACCCCCGAGAGTGAGGACGCACTCGAGCAGATGCTCTCGCCGGGTCACCGGGTGCCGCGCGTCGGGGACTGAGCGCGGCAGGCCCGCCACCGGGTCCGAGCGACGTCAGGACCTCGGGGCGTCCAAGGGGGTGTGACCGCGCAGCAGCAGCAGGCCCATCACCACGACCGCGAGCAGGTATGCCGGCCAGCCGAGGCCGATCTTCGCGACGCCGAGGGCCGCCACCTGCCCGCCCAGGTAGAGCGGCACCATGATCAACAGCCGGATGGCGTCGAGCGCCACGATCACCCAGCCCAGTCGGCTCGCCACCGACACGATGCCGCGGTGGCGCCGCCACCCGGTGAAGGCCTCCTTGACGGCGGCCTCGTCCGCGGCGGCCTGCGCGAGCGTCTCCTCGTCACGGGGCGCACCCTTGCGTCCGCCCTCCTTCAGCCGTCCGGACGCCGCCGCGAGCTCCGGGTCGCCGGCGGCGATGAGGAAGCCGAAGAGGGGCCAGCGGATGAGGTTGGCCACCAGCATCGCCAGGCCGAAGACCGCGGTCTGGATCATCCCGGGCAGGAAGGCGTCCTCGGCCCGGCCGGAGCGCAGCGCGAAGAACGCCGCGACGGCGACCCCCACCGCCGCGTAGCCGAGGAAGCGCAGCGTCTCCCGGCGTGCCAGCCGCAGCCCGGCCAGCGCCACCAGGGCGACGGCCGCGGCGATCACCGCCGTGCGGACGTCCTGGCGGGTGGTCCAGACGATGACGAAGGCGATGGTGGGCAGCGCCGACTCCAGCGCCCCGCGCCAGCCGCCGATCGCCCCCGAGAGGCGAGCCCGCAAGAGCTCCTCCACGGTGACGAAGGTCGGTGGCGCCACCCGGTCGCGAGCCTGGTCAGCCATTCTTGGGCACGATCTCGTAGGACGGGTTGAAGATCGTCGGGATGCCGCGGTAGTAGGACACCCGTCCGGAGGCGCGCAGCTGGACACCCGGCTGGATCCCGGCGATCTCCCGCCGGCCCAGCCAGACCAGGTGCAGCGGACGGCTGCCGTCGTAGATCTCGACGACCAGCGCCGGCACGTCGATCCGCGGCCGCAACGTCACCGAGCGAACCGAGCCGCACACGTCGGCCCGCTGTCGGTTCTCCAGCTGACGGATCGGGGTTGCCCCCACCCGGTCGACGTCCGCCTGGAGCTCGCGGTCCTCGATGTCGTGGGTCGTGCGGGTCAGCCGCTCGGCCAACCTCCCGAGCGGACCCCGGTCGGAGCGCTCGTCGCTCATCGCACCTCGGTGATCTCGGGCCCGCGTTCGAACGGGCTGAGGTCGCTGGCGTTGCGGGTCGGCTCGGTGGAGCCGTCCGCACCGCTGGCGGCCGCGTCGGGGCCGGGCTGAACGTCCGGGGGCAGGCGCAGCGGCAGGACCTCACGCGGCGGCATGGCCTCGTCACCACGCACCACGACCACGCCACGGACCAGCTCGACCAGCGGCTCGGCCGCGGTCTCGTCGACTGCGGCAGGCCCGCTGATCACGGCCCGCAGGAACCAGCGCGGTCCATCGACCCCGAGGAAGCGCACCGGCTGGAACACCGTCCGGCCATCAGGCCCGCGGGACGGCATCCTGGCCATCAGCTCCATCCCCAGCGGGCCGCGGACGGCGTCCGCGGTGCCACCCTGGCTGACGATGCTGTCCGCGATCTCGTCGCGGATCTCCTCCCACAGACCGAGCGTCTTGGGGGCGGCGAAGGCCTGGAGCTGGACCCCGGAGTCGGCGATGAGCGCATGGACCGACAGAACGGTCTGCTGGCTCTCGTCCAGCTCGAGCCGCATCTGCATCCCGTTGATCGGCACGAGCCTGATCGAGCCGAGGTCGAGGTGGTCCGGGTCCTCGTCGACCTCCGAGCTGTCGAATGGCCCGCGAGCCCGGCTGAAGGACGGCTCCGCAGAACCGTCAGGGTGCTCGGTTGCCGGTGCGTCCGCGACGGCCTCGCCGTCGGCCGGGTTGGGCTCGGCACCGCCGACCTCGTCCAGCACCGCCGAACCGTCCTCAACGGCGTCGTCGCCCTTGCGTGCTCGCCGAAAGATTCCCAACGTCCTAGCCCTTCATCTGGTCATGTCTGAGCTCAGCCCGCGGGGGCCGTCGCTCCGAAGCCGCCACTGGCGCCGTGCCCAGTCTCCCCCCGGACGCTCTCCGGGAGCGAATCGACCTCGGTGAACACCGCCTGCTCCACCCGCTGGACGACGAGCTGGGCGATCCGGTCGCCCCGGCGCACCACGAAGCGCTCGGTGGGATCGAGGTTGACGAGGTTGACGTAGATCTCACCGCGGTAGCCGGCGTCGATCGTCCCGGGTGCGTTGAGGATGCTGATTCCGTGTCTGGTGGCCAGCCCCGAGCGCGGGTGGGTGAAGGCGGCATACCCCGGCGGGAGGGCGATGGCGACCCCGGTGGGCACGAGCGCCCGCTCTCCCGGGGCGAGCGCCACGTCCACCCGGGCGTGCAGGTCGGCGCCGGCGTCACCCGGGTGGGCGTACGAAGGCAGCGGCAGGTCGGGATCCAGCCGCCGGATGGACACCGGGACAGCGCGAGGGCCGGCCACGTCGTGGTGGGCCGGCCCCGCGGTGTCAGCGGTGCTCCCGGTCATCAAGCCGCGCAGTCCCGGCAGACCATCTGTCCGCCGACCTTCTTGGCCAGCTGGCTGCGGTGGTGGACGAGGAAGCACTGCGAGCAGGTGAACTCGTCGGCCTGTCGGGGCAGGACGCGGACCGACAGCTCCTCGCCGGAAAGGTCTGCGCCGGGCAGCTCGAAGCCCTCGGCCTGGTCCGTCTCGTCGACGTCAACACTCGACGAGGACTTGTCCACGCGACGCGCCTTGAGCTCCTCGAGGGAGTCTTCGGACAGATCGTCGTCGGTCTTGCGTGGCGCGTCGTAGTCAGTCGCCATGGATGGTGTCGCTCTCCTGAAATGGGCCGGGGGGTTATGGAGTTGGGAATCTTGTGGATGTAACGCGGAGACCGGCCAGTTTGTGCCCGGTGCAGCACTGATGATGCCCTGCGCGGCGGATTGTGCCGCACAATCGCCGAAACGTCACCCTCCGTCCCACCCCTCGGCGTGTCACCGCGCGGCCGGACCCCCTGCCGGGACCACTGTGACTCACGACATAGTGACGACATCAATGCAGGTCAATCGCCGTCATGGCGACTCGTTGACCCGAACTTGCCGTTTCCGGCAACGCCCCAGATGCCACTCGCCCCGGTGAGGCCCATATGCTCCTCATGCCGCATCGGGACCGCCAGACGGCCTGTCCTCGCGCGACCGCCTTCCCCCCACGCAAGTAGGAGGTGCACGATGTCAGAGTTTCAGACAGAGCTTCGCGACCGCGCCAAGCAGGCCTTGAGGTCCCTGGACGAGGCCCGCAAGTCGGGTGACGACTACTCGGTCGACATCCACACCGGAGAGCTCGAGTCCATCCAGCGGCTGGCTGACGAGAACGACGTCCGCGTGCCGGAGCTGGTGCGGTTCCGCCCCGACGCCGCCTGACCGCACCGGCTCAGGCTGGCGGCTCGTCAGCGGTCGACCAACGCCGCCAGGGCCGCGTGAACGGCCGGGTTGCCGGCCACGACGAGCTCGGCCGAGGGTGCTCCACCATCCGTGCCGGTGACCGTTCCCCCGGCCTCGGTCACCACCAGCCAGCCACCGGCCAGGTCCCACGGGTTCAGTCCCACCTCGTAGTAGCCGTCGAGCTGGCCGCTGGCAACCATGCACAGGTCCAGGGCAGCGCTGCCGATCCGACGGATGTCGCGCACCAGCGGCAGCACCTCCAGCAGCAGGACGCCCTGCTCCCGGCGTCGCTGCTGCGTGTAGCCGAACCCGGTGCCCACGAGGGCCCCGGCGAGGTCCGGGACTGCGCCGACCGAGAGCGGGGCGACGAGCTGTCCGTCGGTCGTCGACAGGTGCGCTCCTCCCCCGCGGCGAGCATGGAAGACCCGACCACCCGACGGGTCGACGACCGCTGCCGCCAGGACGGTCCACTGCCCGGGCACGCGTGGGTCGCCGGTCACCGCGGCGATGGAGACGGCATACGCCGGGATCTCGTAGAGGTAGTTGACCGTCCCGTCGATCGGGTCGACCACCCAGGTGATCGGCGTCTCCCCCGGGTGGTCGGCCCCCTCCTCGCCGAGGATGCCGTCACCGGGCCGGGCCTGGAGCAGCCGGGTGTGGATCAGCTCTTCGGCCCGGGTGTCCATGACGGTGACGATGTCCGTCGGTGAGGACTTCGTGTCCGCGGCGAAGACCTGGGCCGGACGTTCGTCGGTGATCAGCCGGGCCGCCTCGACGGCCACGGCCACGGCCAGCCGCTCCAGCGCGAGGACGTCGATGTCGTGGAGGTCGTCGCCGCCGCGGATGTCGTCCATGTCGGGGCTCATCAGTCGCTGCCGCACAGGGCTGGGAGTGCCTCGCGCAGGTTGGGGCAGCACCCGGCCGCGCAGACCGAGGGCATCACCCCCGGTGGCCGAGCGCCGTCCGGCGCAGCGGGGGTGGGCACCCCCCGGGCTTCGCGGGCCCGCTCGACGACGAGGTCCACGAGCCCCGAGACGAACTCGCTGTCGGTTCCCACCGTCGGCACCCGGACCAGCCTGAGGCCCAGCCGTTCGGCGGTGGCCGCCGCCTCGGTGTCGAGGTCGTAGACCACCTCCATGTGGTCCGAGATGAACCCGATGGGCGCCACGACGACCACGGTTCGACCCTCGGCGGCCAGCTGCTCCAGCCGGTCGTTGACGTCGGGCTCCAACCAGGGCTGCGACGGCGGTCCGGAGCGCGAGCAGTACACGACTTCCGTGGCCAGCGCCAACCCCAGCTCGTCGTGCACGTCAGCCGTGATCGCGTGGGCCAGGTCGTGGTGCTGCTCCTGGTAGAGCCGCCCGTCCCCATCTCCCGGGCCGGAGGTCTCATCCATGGCGTCCGGGATCGAATGGGTCACGAACAGCAGCGCCAGCTCGCCGGCCGGCAGCTGCGCCAGCGGACGAAGCGCCTCCACCACCAGCCGCGAGCTCGGTCGGATGAAGACTGCCCGACCGGCATACGGGCCGACCTTGTCCACCTCCACGACGATGCCCTCGTCGCGGGCCACAGCGACCGCCTCGGCGAGGTTCTCTCGGTACTGCCGGCACGAGGAGTAGCTGGAGTAGGCGCTGGTGGTGACCACCACGAGGCGGTGCAGTCCACGGTCGTTGGCCTCGCGGAGGGTGTCGACGAGGAAGGGGGCGGTGTTGCGGTTGGCCCACAGCACCGGCAGCGTCAGGTCGCGGCTGCTCAGCTCGGCCTCGATCGCCGCGATCAGGGCCCGGTTCTGGTCGTTGATCGGGCTGCGGCCCCCGAACTGGTGGTAGTGCTCGCCGACCTCGGCCAACCGCTCGTCCGGGATGTCGCGCCCGGCGGTCACCCTGCGCAGGAAGGGCAGGACCTCATCCGGGGACTCCGGGCCCCCGAACGAGAGCAGCACCACTGCGTCATACGGGGCCAGCAGGTCGGTGCCTGCGCTCGCGTTCGGCGCCTCGCTCATCGGCCGGTGGTCATGGGGTGGACTTCGGGGTCATGTCCACAAACGCTACCTGCCGCGTCGGCGTGCGGCGTGGCCGCTTCCCCGGGTATGTCGCGCGTGGCAGAGTCTGGCCTGAAGACGGCAACCCAGGAGTGTGCGATGCAGGACCTTCGGCTCATCGGCGTTCACGAGGACGGGCGTCACCTGCTGCTCGCCGGCGAGGACGGCGTCCGGTTCACGGTCCCCCTCGACGACGCGCTGCGCGCTGCCGCGCGGCGCGACCGTCCCCGGCTCGGCCAGCTGCAGATCGAGATGGATACCGGCATGCGCCCTCGAGAGGTCCAGGCACTGATCCGCTCCGGCTCCAGCGCTCAGGAGGTCGCGGAACGCTCCGGCTGGCCGGTGGAGAAGATCCGCAAGTATGAGGGCCCGATCCTGGCTGAGCGGGCGTACGTCGCCGAGCTCGCCCGCCAGGTCAGGATGCGGACCCGCGGTGGGTCGACCGGTTCCGACGTCCCCACCCTGACCAGTCGGGTGGCCCAACGCATGCGCGCCCGGGGCGTTGACCCGAGCACCAACGAGTGGGACGCCTGGCGCTCGGCCGACGAGGGCCGGTGGACGCTGGTGCTGAACTTCGTGGCCGGGGGACGCGAGCGACAGGCCTCCTGGACGTTCGACCCTGCCTCGCGCACCGTGGACGCCACGGACGACGAGGCGCGCTGGTTGAGCGAGGAGGAGGACCCCTCGAGCAAGGGACCCCTGGCCCGCGCAGGCGTGGCCTCGCCACGAACATCAGCCGTCTACGACGTCGAGGCCGAGGGAGGGCTGGGCTCGGCGGGTCCCGGGACGCGCGGGCCGGCCCGGGACGAACCCGTGGACCTGATGACGGCAATGCGCGAGCGCAGCACGGTTCGCGGCCGGCGTTCGACCGGTCGACGTAAGCCGGCGCCGACCGAGCTACCGGGCGCCGACAGCCTGCCCGTCGACGCACTGCCGCTGGCCGAGCTGACGTACGACCCGGTGGCCGACGGGCCACCCCCGCCGGCACATCGCCATCCCGAGGATGAGGCCGACGCCATCGCCGAGGGGCCGGAGCAGGACCGTCCGAGGTCGACGACGGCGCGCAAGGCTCCGGCGCGGACCGCCGCCGCGGGCCGGAAACCGTCGGCTCCGGTCGCCGACGACCCGCAGGCCGACCGCGCGGAGGCCGCACGTCGCGGCAACCGGGCGTCCGTACCCTCCTGGGACGACATCATGTTCGGCGCACGTCGGGACTGAGCCGGCTCGCCGGTCAGCCCGCGGAGGGCGGCACCGGGCAGACGTCCAGGTCGAACGGAAGCACCTCCGGCGACACCGCCGCCGACCGCGCCGCGTGCGAGGTCATCCGGCGCATGTAGTGCCGTCGGCAGAGCACCTCGTACTCGACCACGCCGCTGCTGGCCGGCTGGGTGTCGCCGACCACGACCTGCGCCCCCTCCATCACCATCACGCCATCCACGACCCGGGCGTTGTGGGTCGCCTTGTTGCCGCACCAGCAGAGCGCCTCGACCTGGAGCACCTGCACCCGGTCGGCGAGCTCGATCAGCCGCTGCGACCCCGGGAACAGCTGGGCCTTGAAGTCGGCGGTGATGCCGAAGGCGAACACGTCGACCGACATCTCGTCGACGATGCGAGCGAGCTGCTCCACCTGAAGCGGCGTGTAGAACTGGGCCTCGTCGCAGATCAGGTAGTCCACCCGATGGCCGCTCGTCGCGGCGCTGACCACGAGGTCCCAGAAGTCGACGTCGTCGGTCACCTCGCGAGCCCCGGTCGAGAGCCCCAGCCGGGAGGAGAGCACCGAGTTGCCGGCCCGGTCGAGCTTGGTGAAGATCAACCCGGCACGGCCCCGGACGCTGTGGTTGTGGTCCATCTGGAGAGCCAGGGTCGACTTTCCGCAGTCCATGGTCCCGGAGAAGAAGACGAGCTCAGCCACAAGCGCGAACTCTATGCGTTCCGTGGCGCGATGCGCACCAACGGGATCGCCCGCTCGGCCGGCGTCACCGAACCGTGCAGCCCCCGCAGCGCCAGGATCTCGGGCCTGGTCCGCCCCGAGTGGACCACCGCATAGGACTCCTTCATCAGGGCGTGGACGTCGCCGATCCGCGCCGAGACCCCCGGGCGCACCGGCCCGAACCAGCCCTGGTCGATGATCTCCTCCTTGCCGACGACCCAGGCCTGTCCGTCAAGTCGATCGCGCCACGTCGCCAGCACGTCGCCGGACGCCCCCGGCTCGCAGTACAGCTGGACGCAGCGGGGTTCGCCACCGACGTGCCTGGTCCCGGCCAGCAGGTCGGGCTCGTGGGCCAGGTCGACGCGCAGCGCGTGCGGGACGTCGACCATGCCATGGTCGGCCGTCAGGTAGACGGCCGTGTCCGCCGGGACCCGCTCGACCAGCGCGGACAGGGCGCGGTCGATCGACTCGAGCTCGTCCCCCCACTCCCAGGAGGCGGAGCCGAACACGTGGCCGATCTTGTCCAGCTCGCCCCAGTAGAGGTACACCAGGGCCCGGGACGTGGCCGAGACGGCGCGCACGGATGCCTCGACCCGCTCGTCGAGCTCCCGGGCGGCCGAGAACCGTCCGCCACGCAGCGCGGCGCTGGTCAGTCCCGAGCCGTCGAAGAAGGCGGGGCCGACCCGGGTGACGGCGATGCCCTCGGCGTCAACCGCCTCGAAGACCGTCGGAGCCGGCTGCCAGCGCACCGGGTCCGGCCCGTTCTCCCAGGAGAGCTCGTTGAGCAGCCGGTCCTCGCCGGGGATCAGGACCTCGTACCCCACCAGTCCGTGCGCCCCGGGCGGCAGGCCGGTCCCGAAGGTCCCCATCGAGGTCGCCGTCGTCGTCGGGAACCCGCACTCGATCCGGGCCGTCACCGGCCGGTGGGAGCGCAGGAACGGGGCGTGCCCGCCGCGCTGGCGCAGCTGGTCGTCACCGAGCCCGTCGATGAGGACGACGACGGCCCGCCGTGCCGGCGTCAGGTCGAACGGGTGCTGCCCGGCATACCGGGCCGAGCCGAGGCTGGCCGCCACGGCCGGCAGGACCGAGGCCAGCGTTCCGGCGTCATACGGAGGTGGCGCGATCCCCGCCAGACTCACTGGCCGGGACCTGCCCCTCCACCGCGGCCGATGGAGCCGGACAGGATCCGGGCGAAGTGCAGCGCGTTGGACAGCGCATCGTCACCGTCGGCGTCGGCGCTGATCCGCAACGAGATGTCGTCCGAGGCCACGGTCCCCTCGAACCCGTGGTCGGCGTCGCACTCGGGGTCGCCGCAGGTGGCCGGCACGAGGTCGAGCCGGCTCACGGCCCCCCAGCCGAGGGTCAGGGTCAGCTCCCGCCCGAGCGAGCCGCGCACGTACGAGTCCGGGGACGCGACGACATGGGTCAGCATCACCCCGCGGACCGCGGACAGCGGAACGGTCTCGCTGGTCGCCGTCGCCACCGCCCGGCCCGGCTCGTGCTCGTTGTGATCGTCGGCGTGGGCGATGACCAGCTTGGTCGACGTCGTGGCCAGCACGGTGAGGTGGCGGCGCACGGTGTCCTGCTCGAGCGTCGTCTCCTGATGCACCAGGTGGGCCACCACCGCGTCGCCCCCGAGGGCGGACTCGACGACGTCGGCGACGAGTGCCGGGTAGTAGCCCGCTCGTTCGATCGCCGTCATCAGGTCGGCCGGCAGCTGGGTCCCGGAGCGTGCGTCGGGGGGTACCTTCATGCCGTCATCCTTGCACCAAACCCGGTCGGACCGGTCCCGGGCCTGCGCTGCCCGGGCTAGGTCATCGCCCGACGGAGGGTGTCCTTGCGGGTGCGGGGCGGATGGACCGCGATGTCCGCATCGAGCACGTCCACTCCGCCGGACCAGGCGTTGACCGGGTTGAGCTGCACGTGCTCGACCTCGGGCAGGTCGTCGGCCAGGCAGGCCAGCCTCGCCACGAGGTCGGTGAGCGCGGCGCGGTGGACCGGCATCGCGCCACGATGACCGTGCAGCATCGGCGCGGCCCGGACCGAGGAGATGAGATCCGAGACGTCGACCTCCGTCAGCGGAGGGATCCGGTGCGCGATGTCCTCGAGCAGCTCGGTCGGCGGACCGGCCACCGAGAAGCTCACCACCGGGCCGAAGAGCGGGTCCTCCCGGCTGGACAGCACGCAGATGACCCCGGGCAGGGCCATGCTCTGGACCAGCAGCTCCCCCTGCGCGAGGGGACCCAGCCTCGCTCGCAGCGAGTCCACGGCCGCGCGAACGGCGTCCGGTCCCTCGAGGTCGCCACGCACCCCGGCGATCCCCGGCTGATGCCGCAGGATCGGCGAGGTCGTCTTGACGATCACCGGGTAGCCGAGCTCCTCGGCGGCGAGCACCGCCTCCTCGGCGGTCTCGACCCGCCGGGCGCCCCAGAGCCGGATCCCGTAGGCCGCCAGCAGCTCGGCCGCCTCGACCCGGGTCAGCGGCCGACCCTGCGGCGCGTCGGTGAGCACAGCCTCGACGACCGTCGCGGCGCGGGCGCGATCCAGGCCCTCGGGCGCCACCACGGAGCCCTTGTCCCGGGCCCGCCACTGGCTGTACCGGGTCGCCGCCGCGAGCGCCCGAACCGCGTCCTCGGGCATCTCGTAGGCGGGGACGATGCGCCGCCGCAGGTCGTCCGGACTGCCGATGGCCAGCGCCTCGCTGACGCCGTGCATTCCCAGGAACGTTGCCAGACAGGGCTTGAGGGCGAGGCTCGAGACATCGCGCACGGCAGCGATGACCTCCTCGTCGAGGGTCTCCAGCGGGGGGATGAAGCAGGTCAGCACGCTGTCGACCTCGGGATCGTCGAACGCGGCCTGCAGGGCGGCGGAGTACTGCGCCGGTAGCGCCTCGGGCGAGAGCGAGACCGGGCCGTGGGTCACCTCCAGACCCCAGCTCAGCGACGCCTGCGCGGTGAGCGTGCCCAGCGCATCCGAGTTCCCGACGATCGCCACCCGTTGACCCTGCGGCAGCGGCTGGTGCTGGACCAGCTGGGCGACGTCGAAGAGCTGGTGGATGTTCTCCACCCGGATCACGCCCGCCTGGCGCAACATCGCGTCGAACGCTGCCGGAGGGGCGTTGGTCGGCCGGGTCCGGTGCCCCGGCGGGACGCCCTGGGCCGAGACCCCGGACGAGACGACGATCACCGGTTTGGTCTGGGCCAGCTGACGCGCCACCCGGGAGAACTTGCGCGGGTTGCCCATCGACTCCAGGTACAGACCCACGACGTCGGTCTGCGGATCGTCCATCCAGTACTGCATCAGGTCGTTGCCGGAGACGTCCACCCGGTTGCCTGCCGACGCGAAGATCGACACGCCGAGCCCCCGGCGCGCCGCGGAGGCGAGCACCGCGATGCCCAGGGCCCCGCTCTGCGCGAAGAGCCCCAGCGTGCCCGGTCTCGGCATCTCCGGTGCGAGCGACGCGTTCAGACAGGCGTCCGGGCTGGTGTTGATCAGGCCGAACGAGTTCGGCCCGATCACGCGCATGCCGCTTGCCCGGGCAGTGCGGCGCAGCTGATCCTGCAGCTCGGAGCCCTCAGGCCCGCTCTCGGCGAATCCGGCCGAGGCCACGAGCAAGGTCTTGACCCCCTTCTCCGCGCACTCCTCGACGATCTTCAGGACGGCCTCCGCAGGCACCGCCACCACGGCCAGGTCGACCGGACCCGGGGTCTGCAGCACCGTGGCGTAGCTGGCAACTCCGTGCACCTCGAGGGCTTCGGAGTTGACCGCGTAGACCGCCCCGGTGAAGCAGCCGTCGAGGATGTTGCGCAGCAGCCGGTTGCCGACCGACTTCTCCCGCCGGCTGGCCCCGATCACCGCGATGGACTCGGGGAACAGGACCGTGCGAACGCTGACCTGCTCGGAGCGGTGCTCCCGATCGAGTCGCACCGCCGTGGACGCCTCGGTGGGCCGGATGTCGAAGGAGACGGCGATCACCCCGTCCTCGAACTGGTGGTCGACCTCGTACCCCGCCTCCTTGAAGACGCTGATCATCTTGCGGTTCTGCGGCAGGACCTCGGCCACGAACCGGTCGACGCCGAGCTCCTGCCCGATCGTGGCCAGGTGCTCGAGCAGCACCGAACCGATTCCGCGACCCTGGAAGCCGTCCGAGATGTTGAACGCCACCTCGGCGGTGCGGCCCTCGGTCCGGTCGAACCGGCCCACTCCGACGATGTCACCTCGCACCGTCGCGACGAGGGCGACCCGGGAGTCGTGATCGACGGTGGTGAACCGCTGCACGTCCCGGTCGCTCAGCTCACGCAGCGGGGCGAAGAAGCGCAGGTAGACCGACTCGTCGGACTGGCCCTGGTGAAAGGCGCGGAGCCGGTCCGCATCCTCGGGAGTGATCGGTCGCACGTGGGCGACCGAGCCGTCCCGCAGCACGACGTCGACCTCCCACGCCGTCGGATATCCGAGCGGTGGGTTGCGGTCGGCGGGCATGCCCGATGATCCCACGACGCCTGATCTGACAGCATTCCCGCCCATGGAGTTCTCCGCCGTCGTCCGCCACCGCCGCATGCTGCGCCGTTACGACCCCGAGCGGAGCGTTCCGAACGAGGTGCTCACCGCCTGCCTCGACAACGCCGTGCGCGCCCCCAGCGCCGGCAACAGCCAGGGCTGGGACTTCGTGGTGCTGCGTACGCCGGACGAGCGGGCCACCTTCTGGGATGCGACAGCCGACCCCGACTCGGCTGCCGACGCCTGGCTGCGCGCGCTGAGGTCGGCCCCCCTCCTGATCGTCTGCCTGTCCGACAAGGAGGCCTACCTCGACCGCTACGCGGAGCCGGACAAGGGGTGGACCGACCGCGACGAGAGGCGCTGGCCGGTCCCGTACTGGGACGTCGACACCGGCATGGCCTCCTTGCTGATCCTGCTCACGGCGGTGGACCACGGGCTCGGCGGCCTCTTCTTCGGGGTCCCGCCCGAGCGGCATACCGCCGTCCGGGAGGGCCTGCTGATCCCGTCCGACCGGACGATCGTCGGCGTCGTGTCACTCGGGTATGCCGCTGCCGGTGACTCGGGCCCGCGCAGCCCTTCGCTGCTGCGGCACAAGCGGACCGGCGGCGAGGTCGCGCACTGGGGTCGCTTCGGCGGTGCACGCCCGGACTGAACGGCGAGTCGGGTGCCCGGCCTTCCACCGGGTGGGTGATGATGGAGCGTTCGAGCACCACGGACCTCGAGGAGCATCGCCCGGCATGGCCCGATCCACCAGAACTCCCCCGCCCGATGACGACGTCGTCGAACACGTCATCGAGATTGGTGTCGAGGAGGAGATGCAGAACGCCTTCCTCGAGTACTCCTACAGCGTCATCTACTCCCGGGCCCTGCCGGACGCGCGGGACGGGCTGAAGCCGGTCCAGCGGCGGATCCTCTACGGCATGAGCGAGCTCGGGCTGCGCCCCGACCGGCCGCACGTCAAGAGCCAGCGCGTCATCGGGGAGGTCATGGGCAAGTACCACCCGCACGGCGACACGGCGATCTACGACGCCCTCGTCCGGGTGGCCCAGCCGTTCACCATGCGGCTGCCGCTGATCGACGGGCACGGCAACTTCGGTTCCCTCGACGACGGTCCTGCTGCGGCCCGGTACACCGAGGCGCGGATGGCGCAGTCGGCCCTGCTCATGGTCGACGGCCTCGGTGAGGACACCGTCGACTTCGTCCCGAACTACGACGACACCCAGGTCCAGCCCAGCGTGCTGCCGGCCGCCTTCCCCAACCTCCTGGTCAACGGCGCGAGCGGCATCGCGGTCGGGATGGCGACCAACATGGCACCGCACAACCTCGTCGAGGTGATCGGCGCGGCACGGCACCTGATCACCCATCCCTCCTGCTCGCTCGACGACCTGATGAAGTTCGTGCCCGGCCCCGACCTGCCCGGCGGCGGGCGGATCGTCGGCCTCGACGGCATCCGGGATGCCTACCTCACCGGTCGTGGCGCCTTCCGGACCCGGGCCACCGCCCGGATCGAGTCGGTGACGCCCCGGCGCAAGGGCATCGTCGTCACCGAGCTGCCCTATCTGGTCGGTCCCGAGAAGGTCATCGAGAAGATCAAGGACCTGGTCCAGTCCAAGAAGCTCCTCGGGATCAGCGACGTCAAGGACCTGACCGACCGCCAGCACGGCCTCCAGCTGATCATCGAGATCAAGAACGGGTTCCACCCCGAGGCGGTGCTCGAGCAGCTCTACAGGCTGACGCCGATGGAGGACTCGTTCAACATCAACAACGTCGCGCTCGTCGACGGGCAACCCCGCACCCTCGGCCTCAAGGACCTGCTGCGGGTCTACGTCGACTTCCGCACCGACGTGGTCCGGCGCCGCACGGCGCACCGGCTGGGCCGGCGCGAGGAGCGGCTGCACCTCGTCGAGGGACTGCTCGTCGCCATCCTCGACATCGACGAGGTCATCCAGGTCATCCGCTCGTCCGACGACGCCGGCATCGCCAAGGCGCGCCTCATCGACGTCTTCGAGCTGTCCGACGTCCAGGCGACCTACATCCTCGACCTGCAGCTGCGCCGGCTCACCAAGTTCTCCCGGATGGAGCTGGAGACCGAGAAGGCCGAGCTGGAGCGCCAGATCGAGCAGCTGCGCGCCATCCTCGGCGATGAGCAGCTGCTCATGCGGACCGTCTCGGCCGAGCTGGCCGAGGTGGCCAAGGCGCACGGGACGCCGCGGCGGACCGTCCTGCTCGAGTCAGCCGGCAACGCCGTCACCGGCGCTGCCCCGGCCGGAGCCGCGATGCCACTCGAGGTCGCCGACGACCCCTGCTGGGTGCTCCTGTCCTCGACCGGCCTGCTGGCCCGCACCACCACCGACGAACCGCTCGTCAGCGACGGCCCGCGCTCGAAGCACGACGCGATCATCGGCGCCGTACGAACCACCGCTCACGGCTCCGTGGGCCTGGTCACCAGCCAGGGCAGGATGATCCGGCTCTCCGCACTCGAGCTGCCGACGCTGCCGCCCACGAACGGGGCTCCGTCCCTGTCCGGCGGAGCCCCGCTCGCGGCATACGTCGACCTGCCCCGCGGCGAGGAACCGCTGACCATCGTGTCGCTGGGCGAGGACTCCCCCACGCTGGCTCTCGGCACGGCGCAGGGCGTCGTCAAGCGGGTGACGCCCGAGCATCCGAGCAGGGCGGACTGGCAGCTGATCTCCCTCAAGGACGGTGACCAGGTCGTCGGCGCCTGCGAGGTCTCCACCGAGACGGCGGAGCTCGTGTTCATCACCAGCGACGCCCAGCTGCTGCACTTCCCCGCGGGTTCGGTGCGTCCGCAGGGTCGCACGGCGGGCGGGATGGCCGGAATCAAGCTCGCGGCCGGTGCGCGGGTGACCTTCTTCGGTGCCGTGGACCCCCAGCGGGACGCGATCGTCGTCACCGCGAGTGGTTCCTCCGGTGCGCTGCCGGGAACGGAGCCGGGCGCCCTCAAGGTCACCCCGTTCGCCGAGTACCCCGCCAAGGGACGCGCCACCGGCGGCGTCCGCTGCCACCGCTTCCTCAAGGGCGAGGACACGCTGGTGGTCTCCTGGGCGGGACCGACCCCGGCTCGGGCGGCCGCCGCCAACGGGGTGGCCATCGAGCTGCCGGAACCGACCGGCAAGCGGGACGGCTCGGGTACCCCGGTCTCCACGGTGATCGCCCGAATCGCCGGCTCCCGGTGATCGCTGGACTGCGGTGAGCCACCCGACGAGCAAGCCGGATGCCTGTTCGGTGCTGGCTGACCGGGCCCGGGCATCCACCTACGGCACGGCCTCTCGGGCCGTCTTCTGGGTGGCTCTCGAGCAGAACGGTCCGTGGGGCCGACAGGCCGCCTCGCAGTCCCACCTGGAGCCTCGGCTCGGCGTCGCGCTGGAGCAGGCCTGCGGCGGGGTCGGCGGACGCCTCATCCTCATCCGGCGGCCGATCAACCATCCCGACTCGGGCCGGCCCTCCCCACGTCGGTGCTACGTGGCCTGGTCGGGCCCCGGCGCCTGGCTGCTCACGAGCGAGGTCGACTCACCGCAGGACCTGCTCGGCATGGACTTCGCGGCGCTCGCCAGGGGCGACGAGGTCACGGTGGCCGCCTCGGTTCCGGGGCTCATCCGGGCTGAGCCGGTGTTGCTGGTGTGCACCAACGGGCGCCGCGACGTGTGCTGTGCCGTGCGCGGACGTCCGGTCGCCGCCGCCGGGCACACGGCATACCCGGGACGGGTGTGGGAGTGCTCGCACACCGGAGGTCACCGCTATGCCCCGACCGGAGTGCTGCTGCCCTGGGGGCGGATGCTCGCGGGCCTGGACCACCCGGCAGCGCGGGACCTGCTCGAGGCGGCGGACGACGGCCGCCTTCCCCACGAGCTGCTCGGCCCGCGCCACGATCGTGGCTCCAGCGCGCTCGCGCCGGTGGCGCAGGCGGCCGAGTCGGCCGTCCGAGCGGCGATCGGCGAGACTGACCTGGGCGTGCTGACGGCCCTGACTACGGGTGCCGCCGCCGACGCCCCGTCGCACTCCGCCGACCACGAGACGGTGGCGGTCCAGCACGCGGACGGCCGCTCGTGGCTGGTCGACCTGGACCGAGACGAAGGCGCTGCCCGACCGGACTCCTGCGGCAAGGCATGGTCACCCAGCTGGACCTGGCTCACCACGATCCGCGCTCACGCCTGAGCCGAGCGGCGGTGTCACCAGGGCTTGTCGGCCTTCGGGGGCGCTCCCCGAGTGGCGTTGCCCTGACCCTGGGCCCGCTGTTGCTGGTTCTCCCGGGTCAGGTCGTCGAGCTGCTGTTGCTTGTCGGATCCCGGGGGCGCGGGTGCGTCGCCGCCCTGTTGCCCGGGCTGGTCACCCTGCGGCTGGTCGCCCTTCTCCTGAGCGCGTTCCCGGGCCGCGCCGAGCTCCGCGCCGGTGTTGCCCGCCTCGGGCTGGAAACAGCCCTCGGGCGCCTCGGCGACCACGGCGTCGATCCGGTCGTAGAACGGCTTGGCGGCCGCCACCCCGGAAGACGTCTTCGCCGCGTCGCCCAGCCTCTCGAGGCTGAGCACCAGGTTGACCCGGATCTGGCACGCCTCGACCCCGTCCCGGGGGGCCAGTGCCAGCGCGCCCTCGAACGCGGACCGGGCACCCTCGAAGTCACCGGCCAGCACCCGGGCGTCTCCGGCGGCGAAGTATGCCTTGTGGGGTTCGATGAGATTGGCGACACCGAGCCCCGCGGCGGCCAGCTCGACGCCGACGGCGTCATCGGCGTCGAAGCTCACCCGGGCCTGGACCCCGAGGACGACGACCGCGATCAGCTTGATGGCCATCAGCACCAGGATCCCGACGACCGGCAGGGACCACCAGATCAGGCGGCGGCGCAGTCGCAGCCGGACCACGCGCGCCTCCGCCGCCTCCACGGGGGGTTCGACAGCGGTGCCGGTGGCTGGTCGGGTCGTCGTCGCCGCGGTCATCGGGTCATCTCGCGTTCATGAGCGGCCCGCCCGCGACTGCGTCGACCCGACTGGGCTCGCACCGAGGTCACCACCGCGAGCGCGACGGCAGCCTCCCAACCGGCCAGAACGGCCACCGCGATCAGCAGGAGCCAGTACAGCTCCGCCCGCCCACCGAGGACGCGCGCGTCGTCGGAGCCACTGAGCGTGCCCAGCTCCTTGAGCCGCACGGCATCCACGACCGCAGCACCCCCGTCGTCGGCGGTGCGGTGCAGGTAGGGCACCCCCAGCTGCTCGGCGATGGCGGACAGCTGCGCCTCGTCGAGCACCGAACGGGCCGGCTGGCCGGTGGCCGGGTCGAGGATGTAGGCGTCCTTGCGGGTACCCGTCTCCTTCATCTGGCCACCCGCGGCCGTGCCATAGCCGAGGACCGCGCCACCATTGACCAGGCTCGGCTCGACGTCGAACGGTTCCGGGGAGCGGGACACCGTCTGCTCACCGTCCCCGAGGTAGAAGACCAGCCGGGCCCGTTCGGGATGCGATGCGCGACCGCGGTCGAGGGCGCGGACCAGGGCGGATCGGGCAACGGTCACGCTGCTGCCCTGCGACCAGGTGGAGGTCTCCGGCAGGACCGTGTCCGCCGCGGTGGCCAGAGCCGCACCGTCGGAGGTCAGCGGCAACCGGGTCACCGTCTCGTGGTCGAAGGTGATCACGCTGTACTGGGCACCGGGCAGCTGCCTCGCGATCGCCTTGATGTCGGCCCGCATCCCGTCCAACCGGGGTCGACCTCCCGCATAGTCCTCTGCGGCGATCGACGAGGTCGTGTCGACGACGAAGTAGACGTCGAGGTCCGAGGAGTTGACCTTGACATCCCCTCCGGGGATCCCCGGGCGCAGGGTGGCCACCAGCAGCAGTGCGACCATGCCCGAGCGGCGCACCCGCGTCGAGGTGGGATCGGACCGCTCCTGTCGCCCCGCCGGCCACCAGATCAGCAGGGCCGCGACACCGGCCACCAGCAGCAGCAGCGGCCAGGCAGCAATCGGCAGCCAGCTCACGGTCGCCACCTGAGCCTCCGGACCGCGAGCAGACCCAGCAGGCCGGCGCCCGCCAGTGCCATCGGCCACCCCGGCTGGTCACGGATGGTCAGCACCGGAGCCGCGGGGATCCGGGTCGCCTCCCGCGCGTTCACGGCGCTGAGGATCCCCTTGACCGCCGAGACGTCCGTCAAGGCGTAGTAGATCCCGCCACTGGACTCGACGACGGTCCGCATCTCCCGCGCCGCCGAGGAGCCGGGGCTGTCCGTCGGGTTGATCCCATAGATCTGGATCGCTCCCGTCGACGCCAGCTGGCCGGCCTCGGGCAAGGTGAACAGGGACTTGCCCGCCGCCTCGTTGTCGGACGCCAGGATGACCGAGCGGGCCCGGGTCAGCTCGGGATGGTCGAACCCGCGCAGGCAGGTGGCCAGCCCGTCACCGATGAGCGAGCTGCCGGCGCCGTTGAGCGTGCCGGCGAAGAACGGGTCCTTCGGATCCAGGGTGTCCAGGGCCCGTTGCGCCTGGCGAAGCTGTTCGTCCACGAACGCGTAGTCATCGGTCAACGGGAAGACCGGCACCGCAGAGCTGTTGAAGATCACCATCGACAACCGTTGCCCCTGGAAGCCGGCGGCGAGCCGCCGGAAGGTCCCGACCACCTCTGCGTCGACGTCGATCATGGACCCGGACACATCCAGGCACAGCACGACGTCACGGTTGACCTTCTCCGGATTGACCAGCTGACGCTGGACCGGGCGGGCGGCGCCGACGATCGCGATGACCCCGACGATCGCTGCCACCGCCGCGACGACCAGGGCCCGCAGGCGGTAGGCCCGGATCGCCTGCTGGTACTCGGGCAGCTGACGCAGCAGCTCACTGTTGGCCACCGGAACCGTGCCCGAGTCGTGCCGGCGACGCAGCAGCAGCCACACCACCAGCACCACCAGCGCCAGCCCGAGGATCCCGGGAAGGAGTAGTCCGGGCTGCCTCAGGTCCATCGCGAGACCACCCCGCGCGCGACGTCGGCGGCATGCTGCACCGGGGCGGAGGCGTCCGGTCCGAACTCCACCGGGTAGAGGCGCAGCACGATGTCGGTGACCGGCGCAAGGGCCGGTACCCCGCTGCGGCCGAGCTCACTGAGGGTCATCGTCGGGGCCCGCAGCCCGGAGGCCTCCTCGACGAACTGACGCACGGCGGCGCTGAGCTCCTGGTGGGCGCGCCGCGGCGAGAGGTCATCGTGCTCGACCAGCCGGACGATCTCGTCGATCCGGGCCAGGTAGCCGGCCTTGAGCTGGGCCAGGCGCCACCCGGGCGGCTCGGGCACCACCGCTGCCGGTCGCGGCGGGCGGGTCTGCGCCCAGATGACGACACCCCAGCCGGCGATGGCCAGCAGGATGACGGTCCCGAGCACCAGCCAGAGCGGCGAGTAGGTCATCGGCGGGTAGAACTCCTCAGCGGACACGGCGACGCTGCCTCTCCAAGAGACGGAAGACCGTGGCCATCACCTGGTCGGAGGACCCCACCCGGGCGTGGACGATGCTCAGCTCGTCGAGGATGCGTTCGACCCTCTCGCGCCGAGCCCGCACGGCGGCGCCGTACGCCGTTGCCAGGCGTGCGTCGAAGCGCACCTCCGGCGGGAGCACCACCGCGTCGGCGACGTCGTAGGCGCTCTCCCCCGGCGCGCTCGTGGTCGGGTCGACGTCCTGCACGGTGAGCCAGAGGATCTCGTGCTGGGCGTGCAGCCGGCGCAGCAGACCCTCGTCCCGGGGTTCGAGGTCCCGGTCGTCCGCGACGACCAGCAGCAGCATCCGCTGGCGATAGTGCTCGGCGACGTACCTGAGCTGCTCGTGCAGCCGGCTCGGCCCGGACGTCAGCGCCGTCCGGCCGGCGATGACCCGCAGCAGCCGCTCGAGGTGGGCCTCGGTGCCCTTGCTCTGGTGCGGCCGGGTCCCGGTCGCGTCGCCCTCCACCAGCCCGACCATGTCACCGTGGCGCAGCGCGAGGTACCCCAGCATCCCGCACGCCGTGATCGCCACGGCGGACTTCGTCTCGCCGCTGCTGGTCCTGGCAGCCATCCCGCGCCCGGTGTCCACGACCATCAGGACGGTCTGGCGCCGCGAGGCGATGTACCGCTTGACCAGCGGGGCGCCGTGCCGTGCCGTGGCCTTCCAGTCGATGTCGCGGACCTCGTCGCCGGGGACGTACTGCCGCAGGTCGTCGTAGTCCAGGCTGCGCCCCCGGAAGACCGACGCGTACTCACCGTCGAGCAGCCCCCACGTCTTGCGATGGGCGACGATGAAGAGCTTGCTCTTGACCTTGGTCAGCAGTGCGGGCATGGTCGCGACCCTCCACCCTCAGGGCGTGCGGACCGTCGAGACGAGCGCGTCGATCACGGTCTCGACCCGAACGTCCTCGGCCACCGCCTCGAACCCCAGGACGACCCGGTGGCGAAGGACGCGGTGGGCCAGCGCCTTGATGTCGTCCGGGACCACGTGGTCACGACCCGCGAGCAGGGCCCTGGCCCGGGCCGCCTGGGCGAAGGCGATGCTGCCGCGCGGGCTGGCGCCGAACTCGATGAAACGCGCCAGGGCGGGGTCGATGTACCGCTCGGCGTGCCGGGTCACGTACACCAGCCCGACGGCATACCGGATGATCGCCGGATCGACGTAGACGCGGCGGGCGAGAGCCTGCAGCCGGCGCACGTCCTGCAGGCTCACGACCGACTCCTGGTCGGTCAGGAACACCCCGGCGTCGATGCGGTAGAGGACCTCGGCCTCCTCCTCCAGCGTCGGGTAGTCGAGCACGTCCTTGAGCATGAACCGGTCGAGCTGGGCCTCCGGGAGGATGTACGTGCCCTCCTGCTCGATCGGGTTCTGCGTGGCCAGGACCAGGAAGGGCTCGGGCAACGGGTAGATCTGCCCGCCGATCGAGGTCTGCCGCTCCTGCATCGCCTCGAGCATCGCCGACTGCGTCTTGGCGCTCGAGCGGTTGATCTCGTCCAGCAGGACGAAGTTCGCGTGGACCGGCCCGAGCTGGGTCTCGAAGCTGGCCTTCGACGCGTCATAGATCTGCGTGCCCACGATGTCGCTCGGAAGCAGGTCGGGGGTGCACTGGATCCGCTTGAAGGTGCCGGTCACGGCGTGTGCCAAGGTGGACGCCGCCGTCGTCTTGGCGAGCCCGGGCACCGACTCGAGCAGGATGTGCCCGCCGGTGAGCAGCCCGATCAGCAGCGTCTCCTGCAGCCTCGCCTGACCGACCACCTTGGCGCCGAAGGCCCGGGAGACTCGGTGCAGCAGCTCCTGGGCGTCGGCCACCTCGGCCTCGGACAGGATGGCTCCGGCCGGTTGCACCGGTGCCGGCAGCTCGGCCTGGGACTGCGCCGGCAAGGTCTGTTGCGGTGCCTCGGACCGGGACGTCTCGGGCTGCGGAGTCTCGGGCTGCGGAGTCTCGGGCTGTGATGTCGGGACGGCTGCGGCGTCGGGGCCCGTGCCGTCAGCGGCGTCGAGACCCGGCTGCGAGGTGCCGGACTGCTGATCCATGAAGTCTCCCTCGGGGCCGCTCGCCGGGCGAGCGCCCGACCCCGTCATGGTAGACGGGCCCGGACGCGGTACCGGGCGGCAGCGGTCACCTTGACAGGCGATCCACAGCAGTCCGACCCGCTCGGACGGTTCGCGGATGATCCGGGCCGGGCACCGGCTCAGGCGTCGATGCGCGCCCGGTCGAGGGCGGCGGCCGAGTCGACGATGAACTCCTTGCGCGGGGCCACGTCGTTGCCCATCAGCAGCTCGAACACCCGCTCGGCACTCTCGGCCTCCCCGGTCGTGACCCGGCGCAGGGTCCGATGCCGAGGATCCATGGTGGTGTCGGCCAGCTGGTCGGCGTCCATCTCACCCAGGCCCTTGTAGCGCTGTGGGGGCTCCTTGACCTTCTTGCCGCGCTTCTCGATGGAGGCTCGGGTGCGTCGCATCTCGGCCTCGTTGTAGGTGTAGATGTAGTCGTTCTTCTTCCCGCCGGCGTTGATCACCTCGAGCCGGTGCAGCGGCGGCATCGCGGCATACACCCGTCCCTCGTCGACCAACGGACGCATGTACCGGAAGAACAGGGTGAGCAGCAGGGTCCGGATGTGGGCGCCGTCGACGTCCGCGTCGCTCATGATGATGACCTTGCCGTACCGCGCGGAGTCGAGGTCGAAGGAGCGTCCGGAACCGGCGCCGATCACCTGGATGATGGCGGCGCACTCGGCGTTCTTGAGCATGTCCGCCACCGACGCCTTCTGGACGTTGAGGATCTTGCCCCGGATCGGCAGCAGCGCCTGGTAGTCGGAGGAGCGGGCCAGCTTGGCGGTGCCCAGGGCGCTGTCGCCCTCGACGATGAACAGCTCGGACCGCGCGACGTCCCGGGTGCGGCAGTCCACCAGCTTGGCCGGCAGCGACGAGGACTCGAGGGCGGTCTTGCGACGCTGGGTCTCCTTGTGCATCCGGGCGCTGATCCGGGACTTCATCTCGGCGACGACCTTGTCCAGCAGCAGCGCAGCCTGCTGCTTCTCGCCGCGTCTGGGGTTGACGATGCGGTCGGTGAGCTCCTGCTCGACCACCCGGGACATGATGGTGCGCACCGCGGAGGTGCCGAGTACCTCCTTGGTCTGCCCCTCGAACTGTGGCTCGGAGAGGCGGACCGTGACGACGGCGGTCATCCCGGCGAGGATGTCGTCCTTCTCGACCTTGTCGCTGCCGACCTTGAGCCGGCGCGAGTTGACGTCGAACTGCTTCCGGAAGACCTTGAGCAGGGCCTGCTCGAACCCGGCGATGTGCGTGCCACCCTTGGGCGTCGCGATGATGTTGACGAACGACTGGACTCGCGCGTCGTAGCCGGTGCCCCACCGCAGGGCCACGTCCACCAGGCACTCGCGCTGCAGCTCGGTCGGGGTCATGTGTCCCTGCGAGTCGAGCACCGGCACGGTCTCGGTGAAGGAACCGGACCCCTGCAGGCGCCAGACGTCGGTCACCGGCGCGTCGGGCGCGAGGTACTCGACGAACTCGGCGATCCCGCCGTCGTGGTGGAAGACTTCCTCGTGGGGTCCGGACTCCCCCGGGGTCCCGGGCAGCCGGCGCTCGTCGCGGATCACCAGCCGCAGCCCCGGGATGAGGAAGGAGGTCTGCCGGGCGCGCGAGGCCAGCAGCCCGTAGTCGAGCAGGGTGCCGCTCTCGAAGATCTGCGGGTCGGGCCAGAACCGCACCCGCGACCCGGTGACCCCACGCTTGGCCCTGCCGATGACCCGCAGCTCGCTGTTCTTGACGTATGCCGTGAAGTCGGCATCCGGGGAGTGCTCCCCGCGGTCGGTGAAGACGCCGGGCTCACCCCGGCGGAACGACATCCCGTAGGTCTTGCCGGCCCGGTCCACCTCGACGTCGAGCCGGGACGACAGGGCGTTCACCACGGACGAGCCGACGCCGTGCAGGCCGCCGGTCGCGGCATAGGAGCTTCCACCGAACTTGCCACCGGCGTGCAGCTTGGTGAACACGACCTCGACGCCGCTCAGCCCGGTCCGCGGCTCGATGTCGACGGGGATACCTCGGCCCTGGTCGCGGACCTCGACCGAGCCGTCAGGGTAGAGGACGACGTCGATCCGGTCGCCGGCGCCCGCGAGGGCCTCGTCGACCGAGTTGTCGATGATCTCCCACAGGCAGTGCATCAGACCGCGCTGGTCGCGTGAGCCGATGTACATCCCGGGTCTCTTGCGAACCGCCTCGAGCCCTTCGAGCACCTGCAGGTGCCGCGCGGTGTAGTCGCCGGCGGACCCGGCGGTCTTGCGTGCGGCGGTGGCCACGAACATCCCTTCATCGAGCGTATTCCCGAACCGGACGGTCATCTGGTCACCAGGCGAACCGAGCGTCGAGCGCGTGCTGGAGGCAGGT
Organism: uncultured Actinomycetota bacterium; assembly: GCA_963845815.1. Taxonomy (GTDB): domain Bacteria; phylum Actinomycetota; class Actinomycetes; order Actinomycetales; family Dermatophilaceae; genus Lapillicoccus. The sequence continues at coordinate 2,172,975 of CAWJTD010000001.1, read as the reverse complement.
TAACCGGTGATCCCCGTGACGTTGGACAGGCGCGCCATCCGCTCGGCCCACCCGCAACGAACCCCTCACGTGCTCATCACATTTTCGACATGACGTGTGTCATACGACGGACCAATGCACTTCGGGAACGTTACGGCGTGCTTGACTGTTAGCACGGACAGGCTCGTACGCGACAACCAGCCGCGGACGATGGAAGTCATAGGGATATGACCGGCAGTGGCCTCGCGGGAGAACCACACCGACCGAGACGAAGAGAGAAGGCAGACGTGAACACGACTCTGGCCCCAAGCCTCAGCGCAGCAGACCGCTGTGACCGATGTGGCGCCCAGGCCTACATTCGCGCCCGCCTTGTGAACGGCGGCGAGCTGTTGTTCTGCGCCCACCACGGGCGTCAGCACCTGCCCCAGCTGCAGGCCAGCGCGAGCGAGATCCACGACGAGACCGACCGGCTCGTCGAGACCACAGCCTCCATCGACTGACCCGGCGAGGATGAGCAGGATGACGAGCTGAGACCAGCGTCATCAAGCGACGTCGCGAAACCGACCGTGAGGTTCATGTGGTGAAGACCACATGAACCTCACGCTTGTCACCGGACTGCTGATGCTGGTGGGCCTGGTGGGGATCGTGGTCCCCGTCCTGCCCGGGCTGGTCCTGGTCTGGCTGTCGACCGCCCTGTGGGCCTACGACCACCCCGCGCCGCTGGCGTGGGCCGTCTTCGGGGTCGCCACGCTGCTGTACGTCGCCGGCGTCGTCACCCAGTACGTCATCCCGGGCCAGCGGATGCGCCGGGCCGGGGTGGGGACCGGGACGCTGTTGCTGGCCGTGGTGCTCGCGGTCGTCGGCTTCTTCGTCGTGCCGGTCGTGGGCGCCCTGATCGGTTTCGTCCTGGGGATCTTCCTCGTCGAGCTGTCCCGCCGGCACGACCGGGGTGCCGCCTGGTCCGCGACCCAGCACGCCCTCAAGGGGATGGCGCTGTCGATGGGGATCGAGCTGCTGACCGGGTTCGCCATCATCGCCGTCTGGGTCGTCGGCCTGCTGACGCTCGGCACCGGAGCCTGAGCGGATCGCTCACCCGGCAGCCAGTCGGCCCGTCGCGTGGGCAGCACCTCGCGGTCGACCGCGAACCGCAGTCCTACCAGTCGTCGTGGCGGCGCTTGTCCCAGCGGTGCTCCAGTCGCTCCATGAAGCCGGAGCGCTGGTCCTTGCGCGGACCGGCCCCGCCGGGCCGGCGGACCGAGCCGTCCTCGGCCACGGCGCCGAGGACCGTCTTCTTGGCCGGCGCGAAGGCGTAGGCGCCCCCGGCGACCATCAGCGCGAAGCCGACGGCTCCCAGCCAGATGACGGAGTTCAGGGCGGCGAGGACCACAAGGGCCAGACCCGCGACGATGCCGATGCCGCCCAGGATCAGGCGCTGTTTGTTCTGGTGCAGCCCATGGTTGGTGATGTGGGTCGCGAATTGGGGGTCCTCGGCATAGAGCGCCTGCTCCATGGCCTGAAGCATCTTCTGCTCGTGCTCCGACAGCGGCACCGCGAACCTCCTTCGCACCTGTCCCTCACCCATAGGACGTTCGGCAGCCCGACAAAGTTTCGGGTGCTGCCCACGTTCTCGTCGTGAGTCACTCTAGGAGTTCAATATAGGTCTGCTCGACGCGGGAGGGAACCAGATCCCCTCAAACCTGTGCCGGCCCGTGTCCGGTCGACGTCATGGCCGACCAGACCCCCGGGGCGGGCCATCGTCCGGGTCGCGGACCAGGGACGCCGGACGGACAGCCCCGGCACCAAACCGCGCACTGGCCCGGTCGATCGCCCGGTCCGCGTCACGCCAGCCGTGGTCCGGTTCGTCCAGCATGCCCTGGAGCGGCGCGTTCTCGCTCTCGATGAGTCCCTCCATCCGCACCCCGACCAGCCGGACCCGGGCCCGCTGCAGGCCCAGCGCGTCGAAAAGGCTCCGGGCGGTGGCGTAGATCTCCCGGGAGACGTCCGTGGGGTCACGCAGGGTCCTGGCCCGGGTGATCGTCGTGAAGTCGGCGAACCGGACCTTGATCGTGATCGTGCGGCCCATCATCCCGGCCGCGCGAACCCGGGCGGCGGTCCGGTCGCTGAGCCGCAGCAGCTCGCGGTGGATCACGATCGGGTCGTCGACGTCGTGGGCGAAGGTCTCGTCCGCGCCGATGCTCTTCTCCCGGCGCTGCGGGACGACGGGGCGCTCGTCCCGCCCCCAGGCGAGGCTGTGCAGGTGCGACCCGGACACCTCGCCCAGGGCCCGGCGCAAGGTCTCGACCGGGGTGTGCGCGATGTCGGCCACGGTGCGCAGGCCGAGCCGGCTCAGGGCCTCCTCGGTGCGCTCACCGACGCCCCACAGGGCGCCCACGGGCAGCTGGTGCAGGAAACCGAGCGCCTCGGCCTGCGGGACGACGATCATCCCGTCGGGCTTGGCCAGCCCGGAGGCGAGCTTGGCGACGAACTTCGTCGGTGCGACCCCGACGGAGCAGGTGATGCCCTGCTCGTCGGCGATCGTGTCGCGCAGCATCTGGGCGATGACCCGCGGCGAGCCCAGTCGTCGTCTCGCCCCCGAGACGTCGAGGAAGGCCTCGTCGAGGGACAGCGGTTCCACGATGTCGGTGACCGACGTGAAGGTGGCCATGATCGCGTCGGAGATCTGCGCGTACCGGGCATGGTCCGGCTCCAGGACGACGGCCTGGGGACACAACCGGCGGGCGCGGGCCATCGGCATGGCCGAGGTGACCCCGAAGGCCCGGGCGGGGTAGGTGGCGGAGAGGACCACCGAGCGGCCCCCGCCGCCGATGATGACGGGTTGTCCGAGCAGGTCCGGCCGGTCGATCAGCGACGCCATGGCATAGAAGGCATCCATGTCGACGTGCAGGATCGTGCAGCCGGCGTCGTCCGGCTCCTCGTCGCCCGAGCGGGTCGGCGCGGCGTACTGGCGGCGGCTCATCGTGACGCCGGGAAGCAGGTCGGGTCAGGCTCGCCGGGCCAGGACATGGATCCCTGCTCCGAGTCCCCCGAGGAAGGCGTATGCCGGGTGTTCGACGACGGCCTCCTCGAGCTCGAGGAGGGCGGCCCGGTCTGCGGGGCTGTCGATCGTGCCCGCTGGCACGAGGTCACCGAACAGGCGCACGCCATGGATGTGCTCGCTGGTGAACCCGGCCCGGTCGAGCAGTGACTCCAGCTGGGCGATGTCGAACCTGCGCGGTAGCGGGTCGTTGCTGCCCCACCGTCCGTCGACGCTGGTGAGCGCCTCTCGCGCCTGGGTGAAGTCACCGGCGATCGCCTTGGCGAGGACCACCGCGAGGCGCCCGGCCACCAGCAGTGACAGATGCCCGTCGGGGGCGACGGCCACGGCGACAGCGGCGAGGGTGGCCGCGGGGTCGTCGACGACCTCGAGGACGCCGTGACAGCAGACGAGGTCGAAGCCCTCCGGTGGTCGGACCTCGGCGAGGGTGTCGGCGTCTCCCTGGCGCGCGGTGATCCGGTCCCCGACCCCGGACTCGGCTGCGCGCCGCTCCAGGGCGGCGAGGGCGTCCGGGCTCGGGTCGATGACGGTGATCTGATGCCCGAGCTCGGCCAGGGGGACGGCGAGCCCGCCGGTGCCGCCGCCGAGGTCGAGAACGCGCAGCGGTCGACCGAGGTGCTCCGCACGGGAGCGAGCGAGGTCGCCCACCGTCGACCAGATGGCCTGCATCCGGAACGAGGTCGCGCCGGCACGCCTGGTCTGACGTTGGTCGTCAGCCACGTCGTGCTCCCTTCGCCACCAAGCCTGGTGCGTCTCGTCAACCGTGTCATGAGCCTAGTGCCCCGAGCTGCCCGGGCTGGAGTGCCACAGCTTGCGTGGTGGAGCCCCGAAGTCCCCGGTGCCGTCGTTCGGGTCCTGCTGCCCCGCAGGTCGGGGGCTGGCGGGATCGGGGACGGCAGCGGCGGCACCGAGCTCGCGGGCTGACCGGACGTCGCCACCGGCCGGTTTGACGTCGGCGTACGGCGACTGGGTGAATCCCGACGCATGGACCAGGACCCGCCGGGTCCGGACCCCGCCCATTCCGCCTGCGCGTCCGCGCCCAGCGCCCTGCGGTTCGGCATCCCGCTGCCCCCCGCGCGGGCGATCGCCGGCCGGGGCGTTCGCATCGGCCGCATCGGCCGCGGTCGCGGTCATCGCAGCGGCCTCGATCACCTCGTGGTCGGCCACGGCGAGAGCCGCCAGAACGGCATCGAGACCACCCCGGGTCCACGCCTCCCACAGACCGGACAGCTCCCACGCGCCGGTGGCCCGGACCGACACCCCTCGAGGTCCGGTGCGCCGGAGCACTCCGCGGACGAGCAGCATCCAGGAGTGGAAGATGGTGCCGGCATAGGGACCTTGCGCGTCCTCGAAGAAGGTCGCGTCGACCGGACCCGTCGCGTCGTCGAGGGTGAGGAAGACCACCCGGCGACCGGACCGGATCGGCGGGGTCTGGGTGGCGACCTTCACCCCGGCGACCCACACCTGCCGGCGGCTGCGGGCAGCCAGGAGGTCCCGGGACCGGGTCACGCCGAGGGCATCGAGCATCGGCCCGTAGAAGTCGACGATGTGGGCACTGGCATCCAGACCGAGGATGTCGAGCTCGGCCCGGACCCGTTCCGGTCCGGTCATCTCCAGCAGGCCGCTACCGCGCTCGAGCTGGGGGGTGTCGCCGAGGTCGAGCGTCAGCTGGGTGGCCTGCTCGGCTGCCGGCACCACCGCCCGTGCCGCCTGGGACTGGGCAGCAGCCTGCGCTGCGATGTCACCTGGCGGCGACTCGCGCCCGGCCCGGCCGGTCAGCACTCCCCTTCTGCCCGGGGCCCTTCCCGACCTGCGGCTCGCCCCACTGCGCAGCGAGCGTGACCAGCGATCGAGCTCGGCGACGTGCAGCAGCAGGTCCCGCCGGGTGATCCTGCCCCGTCGCCCGAGCCCCGACCCCGCGGCGCTGCGTACCCCGCCGGAGCTGCTCGCACCGAGGGCGGCGGCAGTGACCGAGCCGATGCCGTAGACCGAGTCGAACCCCCCGGCGAGGACGAGTCGCTCGACCACCGGACGACCGACCTGGGCACGGTTCCAGAAGTCGGCCAGGCTGAAGTACGGCTGGCCTGCGACGATCCGGGCGACCTCCGCCTCGCTGATGCCCTTGACGTCGGCAAGCGAGAGCCGGATGCCGAAGGCGCGGCCGTCGGGCAGGTCCGGATGCGCCGGCGCGGACTGCGACGATGACGACTCACCCCACGACTCGAGCCTCTCGATGGTGAACTCCCCTGTCGAGGCGTTGACGTCGAGGCCGAGGATGGCGATGCCGAGCGTGCGGGCGTCGTCGAGGATGAGCCGCTTGGGATACATCCCCGGGTCGTGGGTCAGCACCCCGGCGAGGAACGCGGCCGGGTGATGCGTCTTGAGCCATGCCGATTGGTAGGTCGGCAGGGCGAACGCCGCAGCGTGTGCCTTGCAGAACCCGAACGATGCGAAGGCCTTGAGCACCTCCCAGATCCGGTCGGCGTCGACGGGCGAGTACCCGCGCGCCAGCGCCGCCGGGCGCCACCAGGCCTCCACCTCGGCCTGACCCTGGAGCGAGCCGAGGGCTCGTCGGACCTCGTCGGCCTGGGCGAGGCTGACCCCGGTCGTCTCGGCAACGATGAGCAGCACCTGCTCGTGGAAGACGACCACGCCCTCGGTCTCCTGGAGCGCGGGGATGAGGGTGGGGTGGAGGAACTCGGGTTGCTTCCAGCCCTGACGGGCATTGAGGAACGGGACGATCATGTCCGACTTCACCGGACCGGGCCGGAAGAGGGAGATGTCGGTGATCAGGTCCTCGAACGTCTGCGGACCGAACTTGCCGATCAGCTCACGCTGGCCCGGGCTCTCGATCTGGAAGCAGCCGAGGGTGTGCGTGGTGCGGATCAACCGGAAGGTCGCCTCGTCGTCGAGCGCCACCTGCTCCCGGTCGTCGAGGTCGATCTGCACCTGCTCGACCCGACGGACCTCGTCGACCGCGTGCGCCATCGCGGACTGCATCCGGATGCCGAGGATGTCGAGCTTGAGCAGGCCCAGCGTCTCCACGTCGTCCTTGTCGAACTGGCTCATCGGGAAGCCGATCCAGCTCGCCTCGACCGGGGTGCGGTCGAGCAGCCGGGCGTTGGACAGGATCACCCCACATGGATGGAGGGCGATGTGTCGGGGTAGTCCGTCGAGCCGCTCGACGAGGTCGAGCATGAGCTCGAAACGGGGAGCGCTGAGCCCGCTGGCCCGCAGCTCGGGCAGGTCGGCGATGGCGTTGCGCACGTTGCGGGCCGAGATGTGCGGAAACGCCTTGGCCATGGCGTCGACCTCCGACGGAGCCATCCCCAGGGCGGCTCCGACGTCCCGGATGGCATGCCGGACCCGGTAGCTGTCCATCATCGAGACGCAGGTGACACGCTCCCCGCCGAAGCGGGCGAGGACCTTCTCGTAGATCTCGGTGCGACGCGCCGACTCCACGTCGATGTCGATGTCGGGCAGCTGGGCGCGTAGCGGTGAGCAGAACCGTTCCATCAGCAGGCCGTACCGCATCGGGTCTACTCCGGAGATCCCGAGCAGGTAGTTGACCAGGGACCCTGCCCCCGAGCCTCGGGCGGCGACCCGTACCCCCATCTCGCGGATGAGGTCGACGACCGTGGCCACGGTGAGGAAGTACGTCGAGTAGCCGAGCCCGCCGATGACCTCGAGCTCGTCCTCGAGCCGGGAGGAGACCTTCTCGAGCTCGCTCGGCGACTGGTGTGGGTAGCGGGTCGCGACAGTGCCGCGGCACCGCTCGGCGAGGACCGCCTGGGGGTCGGTGTCCGGGTCGATCCCCAGGACGGTCTGCTCCGGCAGGTGGACCGCCCCGATGCCGAGGTCGAGGGCCGGGTCCTGGATGCACTCCATGGCCAGGGCGACGGTCGACTCGAGCAGGTCGGCGGCGCCCTCCCGGGCCAGCGGCCCGCCGCCGCTGATCCCCGGCCCGGAGGCCTGGAGGATGTCGCATGCCACGGCATACATCGCCGGGGTGGGGCTGAGGTGCCCGGCCGTGGTGACCCGGTCGAGGTGTCGCACGTCGAGGGCGACGAGGCGCCGGGCCGCGTCGAGCACGTCGACGGTGGCCGCTTCCTGCGGGTCGGCGTGCCGCACGGCAGCCGTCAGGACGACCCGGATGCCGTGCTCCCGGGCCAGGGCGTAGAGCCGGGCCGCGTGACCGAGGCTCGCGGGGGTGCCCTCGGGACCGCCGTGGCAGACGACCTCGATGGCGAGCGCATCCCGAGGCAGCAGGGCCCGCCACCGGGCCAACGCCTCGTAGGCCTGGGCGCGTCGGCGCAGCAGCACCGCGCGACCGACGTCGGAGTCCGGGCCCAGCAGGACGAGCAGCGGACTGGGCGACCCGTCGGAAGGACCGGACCGGGGGCCGACCGGCCGACCGGGTGCCGTGGCCAGCTCGGCGATGAGCTCCGGCGTGCTCACCGGGGTGCTGCGCTCTCCGCCGAGGTGGGTCCGGGTGACCAGGCGGCACAGCCGTCCCCATCCCGCTCCGCGGTCGAGCCCGGCGTGTGCCCCGCGGGCCAGGACGGTCACCCTGGGCAACCGGTGGTCGACGACCGCACCACCACGGACCGGGGTGCGCTGACGGTCACCGCTACCCGATGACGGACGCTGCGCCGCCGTCGGGTGACGGACGGCGAGGTCGACGCCGAGGATGGGGGCGATCCCGGCGTCGGTGCAGGCCTGGACGAACCGCACGGCACCGTAGAGCCCATCCCGGTCCGTGAGAGCCAGGGCCGGCTGGCCCCAGCCGGCAGCCCGCTGGACGAGGGCAGCGGGGGTCGAGGCGCCGTACTGCATCGAGTACCCGGACGCGACGTGCAGGTGGACGAAGGTGTCCCGCATGAGCAGACCTCAGGCTCCGCGGGCCGAGACCGGAGCGATGTAGTCCGGCAACGGCTCGGCACGGGGCACTCCGAGCAGATCCTGGACGATCTCCAGGAAGACCTCGCCCTGGCGCAGCAGGTCGTCCGCCTCCCGGGCGCTGAGCGGGCCGCCCCGTTCGACGGCTGCCCGCTGCCGGGCTGACCCGGCGAAGAAGGTCGCCCACTCGCTCAGCTCCGGTGCGATCGTCGGCAGTACCTCCCAGACACTGCGCGGGCGCGATCGGCCGGATGAGCTGCCCCACGCCGCGAGCAGGGCAGCCGCCGCCCGGAGGGCGCCGAGATGGGCCTCGACATAGCGTTCTGCGGCGTCGCTCGTCCGACACGCGGCCAGCAGGCTCGCCCGGGACCGGTCGAGCAGGTCGAGACTGGCCCAGGCGGTCGGGGCGGGAGAGTTCTGGATGCTCATCGGATCTCCTCAGTCGGCGACACGGACGAGACGCCAGTCGCTCCGGCCCGGATGGGTGACGTCGTCGTGGACGAGGTCGAAGACGCCACTGCCGTGCACCCGGCCGGGGCTCGCCTCGACCCGCCACACCTGCTGTTCCCGAGAGGCGATGTCGATCCCCCCGGACTGGCCGGGAACCGGGTCCAGCGCCTCGCGCCACCAGGCTCGCCGCTCGCGCCAGTGCCCGATCACCTGCCGGACGACGTAGAGCCGACCCCGCCAGACGAAGGCCTGCGGCGGCGCCGAGGCCTCGGTCAGGACTGCACGTGGGTCGCTCGTGCGGCCGTCGAGGCGCACCTCGATGGGATCGCTGTATCGGCGCATGACGACATCGCCCCTTCCGGGCGTGAGACGGCTCGGGAAGCAGACCGACCCCTGACGGGACGGGGTCGAGGCGCCCCGTCACGGGCCGGCGTGCTGTCATCGAGCGGCGCGTGAACCCCGACCTTCAACGGTCATGGTTCGTACACCTGTTCGATAAATCCAAGGTACTCCCCCGGTCGGACACCCTGTCAAGCGGCCTGCGCGTCGGGAGGAACCTGCCGCAGTCCGGGCGGCCACGCACTAGCGTTCGGCCCATGACCGAGCAGTCGCAGAGCCCCGAGGTGGTGCTCCGTCACCCTGCGGTCGTCCGCGTCCGCGAAGCTCTCCTCGCCCACCTGATCTCCGGCCAGATCATCGTCCTCGACAGCGCAGCGCACACCGCAGCCCAGGCGGCCGCGCAGCTCGGCATCTCACCGGCCCAGATCGCCAACTCGCTGATCTTCGCCGCTCGAACCCGACCCGACTCCCACCCGGAACCACTCCTGGTCCTCACCTCCGGCGCGCACCGGGTCGACACCGTCAAGATCGCCGACCTGCTCGAGCTGGCCGACGTCGGCCCAGCCGGGGCCGACTTCGTCCGCAAGCACACCGGGTTCGTCATCGGCGGGGTGGCTCCGGTCGCCCACACCCACCCGGTCCGCACGCTCATCGACGTCTCGCTCTCGCGGTACGAGACCGTCTGGGCCGCCGGGGGTCATCCCCGGACCGTCTTCCCGACCACCTACGACGAGCTGCTCCGGATGAGCGGCGGACAGCCCATCGAGGTCACCTGATCTGTGATTACCTGCCGTCTATGCTGACAATCTCGTGAGAATCTGACACACTGTGGTCCCAAGGGGCCGCACACGGGCGCCGGGTCTGGCAGTCGTTCAGGGGGACGACGCGCCGACCTGGCGCCCGTGACGCGTTCCGGGCGCGGGGTCGCGCGACGGCGGCTGGTGGGCGCCCGTCGGGGTGCCGTCCGCTACTGCGCGGCGGTCATCCCGAGGTTCTCCCACACCTGAAGGGTCGCGGGTGACCGGTTCATCGTGATGAAGTGGATCCCCGGCGCGCCCTCGGCGATCAGCTCCTGGGCCAGCTCGGTGGTGATCTCCACCCCGACCTGCCGCACCGCCTGAGGGTCGTCCGCCACCGCCTCCAGCCGCGAGGTGACCGCCTCGGGCACCGGCTGACCGGACAGCTGGGTCATCCGGGCGAGCTGCTTGACGTTGGTCACCGGCATCAGGCCGGGGATGATCGGGATCTCCCGGCCTCTGGCGGCCACCCGGTCCCGCAGGCCGAGGTACGCCTCCTTGGTGAAGAAGAACTGGGTGATCGCATACTCCGCACCGGCGTCCGCCTTGCGCACCAGCACCTCGGCGTCGAAGTCCAGGCTCGGGCTCTCGGGGTGCTGGTCGGGGAAGGCAGCGACCCCCACCGTGAAGGCCCCGAGGGAGCGGACCAGCCGGACGAGCTCGTCGGCGTGGTCGAGACCCTCGGGGTGTCGGACCCACTCCTGGCCCAGACCCCCCGCCGGGTCCCCGCGCAGCGCGAGGATGTTGCGGATGCCGGCCGAGGAGAAGGCACCGATCACGCTGCGCAGCTCGCTCGTCGAGTGACCGACGCAGGTCAGGTGGGCCAGCGGGGTCAGCGTCGTCTCCCGGGCGATCCGCTCGGTGACCCGGACGGTCCGGTCCCGGGTGGAGCCGCCAGCGCCGTAGGTCACCGAGACGAACGTCGGCCTCGTCTTCTCGAGGCGACGGATCGCCTCCCACAGCTGCGCCTCGGCGGCGTCGTCCTTCGGCGGGAAGAACTCGAAACTGAAGCTGGGCAGGTCCTGGGCGAGCGCCCGGGGAATCGACCGGGTGATGTTGACGGGTCGAGGCATGCTCGATGAGGTGCCGATGGACATGCTTCCAGCGTACGGTGCGTAGCGGTTCGACCGGTCCAGCGCCGACGGTGCGGCGCGGCGACGCGGGTCGGGCACCAGCGGTCATCCCGGTTGCGGTCAGCGGGGCCCGGGGCAACCCGTAGTCTTGCCGTGCATCTCCTCACCGCTCCGGAGGACCCGTGACCAACCCGCTTGACCTGCAGGCCCTGCGTGCCAGGGTGCAGGCGGCCGTCGATGCCGAGATCGCGACCCAGATGGGCGTCCTCGGGCAGCTCGGTGACGACCTCACCGAGCTGGTCGACACGGTGGCCCGGCTGCTCGCCGGCGGAAAGCGACTTCGCGCGGCCTTCCTCTACTGGGGGTACCGCGCGGCCGGTCAGCCCGACTCGGATGCGCTGATCCGGCTGGCCACGGCCATGGAGTTCTTCCAGGCGGCCGCACTCCTGCATGACGACGTCATGGACGGCAGCGACACCCGCCGGGGGATGCCGGCCGCGCATCGGGCCATCGCGAGCCACCACGCCGACGGCGGCTGGGCGGGCAACAGCGACCGGTTCGGCGAGGCCGCGGCCATCCTGGCCGGGGATCTGTGCCTGCAGTGGACCGACGAGCTCTTTGCCACGTCCGGGCTGCCCACCGAGCATCTGGCCCGCGCCCGGGGCACGTTCGACACGATGCGAACCCAGCTCATGGGTGGCCAGTTCCTCGACCTGCTGGAGTCGGCCCGCGGGTGGGAAGCCCTGGATACCAGCGACCGAATCGCCTCTGCCCGCAACGTGATTCGCTACAAGAGCGCCAAGTACACGATCGAGCACCCCCTGCTCATCGGAGCCATGGCCGGCGGCGCAGCGGACACCTCACTGCGTGCGCTCTCGCGGTACGGGCTCGCCCTCGGCGAGGCCTTCCAGCTGCGCGACGACGTCCTCGGGGTCTTCGGTGACCCGGAGTCGACCGGGAAGCCGGCCGGTGACGACCTTCGCGAAGGGAAGCGGACCGTGCTCATGGCCTACGCGCTCGCCAGTGCCACCCCCGACCAGTCGGCGCTGATCGACAAGCTCTTCGGGCGGGACGACCTGGACAGCGCCGGGGTCGAGGAGCTGCGCGACGTGCTTCGGGACACCGGTTCGGTGGACCAGGTCGAGTCGATGATCACCGCGCTCGCCGCCGAGGCCAAGGCGGCACTCGGGGCCACCAGCGGTCTGGACCCGGACGCCGTCGCCGTTCTCGAGACCCTCATCGCGGTGTGCACCGCGCGGGCAGCCTGAGCCCTGCGACGTCGCAGCCCCGGCTGGCCGGTTCGCCGGTTCGCCGGTTCGCCGGGAGAAGGGTCAGTGCACGGGAGGCGTCGGCGGCGTCGGTCCCGCTCGACCCGGCCTGGCGGTGCTGCCCTGCCACACCCACACCGCCGTGGTGGCGAGCACCAGCGCGAAGCCGAAACCCAGGTCCTCCACGGGCGCCCACGCAAGGCGGCCATCACCCAGGAAGGGGACGCCGCCGCTGCCGATGATCGCGTCGGGACTGTAGGTGACGATCCGGCGCCCGGTCAGCCAGCCGTTGGTCAGCAGCTGGAAGAACAGCACGATTCCGTAGGCCGTCCACCAGTGACGGGTCGCCAGCACCCGGGTTCGCAGGACCAGGAGGTCGAGCGCCACGGCGAGCAGCACCGCGATGACGGCGGCAGCGGTGTAGGTCATCGCCCGGACTGCCCGTCGCCGGTCCGGTCGCGCCCGCGGGACAGGACCACGCCGACCGCCTCGAACGTCAGCAGCCCGGCCAGCGGGATGACCAGGAAGAACGCGAGCTCCTCGAGCGGCAGTCCGAGGACCCGGACCGGGAGGGTCTGCTCGGGGTCGAAGAACCAGTGCCCGGCATGGGTGGCCGCGAGATCCCAGGCGATGAAGACCGCAGCGACGGGCAGGATGCTCAGGGCCACGCGACGGGGCTGCCCCAACAGTCGCAGGTGGAAGACCCGGTGCAGGGTGAGCGTCGCAGCGAGGCAGAACGCCAGCATCACGGCATACCCGAGGTGTTGCACGATGTCGCTACCGTCGCCGGCGGGTCAGAAGGCCATCGCCTGGGCGCGGCGTCGGACCTCGGTCTTGTGCCCGGCCAGGAGTGCGTCGATCGGCGCACCCTCGACCGGCAGGGTCTCGTCCGGGGTGAAGAGCCACCGGAGGATCTCCTCGTCGTTCATGCCCCCGTCGGCGAGCACGGTGAAGGTGCCCCTCAGCTCCGGCCGCGGCCCCTCCTCGGTGACGAACTTCGCCGGGATGCTGACGACGTTGCGTGGGCCGACCCGGAGGGAGAGCAGGTGGCGGTCGGCCAGGAGCTGCCGGACCCGGGCCAGCGACAGGTCGAGCAGCTCGGCCACGTCCGGCACCGTGGTCCACTCGCCGACGAGGTCGACGAGGTCGACCAGCCCACCGCGCTCGGGGTTCGGGCCGGTCGCACCTGTGGCAGTGGTGTCGGGGGCTCGCCCGGAGTCGTCGACGTCCTGGCGGTCGGGGCTTGTCGGGGCTGGCACCGGTCCAGCCTAGAGGGCTGGTCCCGGCCGCCCGGATCCGACCGGCGGAAACTCCCCACCGGGTCAGTCTGAGGTGTAGATTCACACCCTGCGCTTCAGCCCCACGGCTCACACCTGCCACGCGTGTCACGCCGTCGGCCACAACGGAAGGACATCTCATGTCCCCACTTGCTGTCAGTACCTTGCCCCCAGCCGTCGCCTTGCCGCCGGTCGTCGTCCGGCTCCTGAGCAGTGCCCCCGCCGGATGGCAGGAGTACACGGTGCGGGCCGGCGACACCCTCGTGGACATCGCGGCCCGGCTCGGCACCGCCCCCAGCGTGATCGCGGCCCAGAACCAGCTGCCGAACGGTGGACGACTGATCCGGGTCGGCAGCGTGCTCCTGGTGCCCGGCAAGGCCGGCGCGAGCGTCAACGGCCCGGCTGCCCCGGCGGCTGCGGCCTCCACGGCGTTCACGAGCTACACGGTCCAGCGCGGGGACACCCTGAGTCACATCGCCCTGCGCACGACTGCGACCTCCCGCCAGATCATGGCCGCGAACGGGCTGGGGCCCTCAAGCATCCTCAGACCCGGTCAGGTCCTGAGGATCCCGGGAACCTCGACCGCCGCGCCCACCGCGAGCCCGAGCACCCCCGCCCCGGCCCCCCCGCCCGGACCGGCAGCCACGACCGCGAAGCCGACCACCGTGACCAGCACGGCATACCAGGTCAGCCGCGGTGACACGATCGAACGGATCGCCAGCCGCACCGGAGCCAGCCAGGCGTCGTTGATCAAGGCGAACGGCCTGACCGCGCCGTACCTCATCAAGGTGGGCCAGGTGCTCCAGGTCCCCCAGGTGGCTCCGGCGGCCAGCCCGACACCGTCGGCGGCGAACACCTTCGCCGGGCGGACCTACCCGCAGTCGACAGTCGACAGGGCAACCGCCTCCAGAGCGGCGATCAAGAAGGCCGGTGCGCCCTCGCGCCAGGAGATGCGCTCGATCATCGAGGCGACGGCAGTCCGCTACGGGGTCGACCCCAAGCTGGCGCTAGCCGTCGGCTACCAGGAGTCCGGCTGGGACCACCGCCAGGTGTCCGTCGCCAACGCGATCGGTGCCATGCAGGTCATCCCCTCCTCCGGTCAGTGGGCCTCGAGCCTCGTGGGTCAGCAGCTCGACCTGATCCAGGCCCGGGACAACGCCACGGCCGGCGTGGTCATCCTGCGGGCCCTGACCCGCTCCACGACCTCGCTCGACGAGGCCATCGCCGGCTACTACCAGGGGCTGACGTCCGTGAAGACCAAGGGGATGTACTCCGACACGGAGCGGTATGTCGCGAACGTCAAGGCCCTGATGGCGAAGTTCTGACCGATCTGGGCTGGGCCCGTTTATCGGGTGACCCGATAAACGGGACCTTCCCTGGAGGAACGTCCTCGAGGGAAGCGCCTCTTTATCGGGTCACCCGATAATGTTCCGGGCAAGGACCACCCTGGCAGGTGTACCGAGCACGTGCGGCAAACCTCACCGGCTCACGGCTAGCCTGCCGGGGATTGCGGTTCGCCTTTCGTAGACTGGCGCGCATGTCGTCCAGCGTGCGTGAGTCGGTCGTCGGCCGTGTGCTCGACGGTCGGTACCGCGTGCTCTCCCACATCGCCGACGGGGGCATGGCGTCGGTCTACCTGGCGCTGGACGAACGGCTGGACCGTGAGGTCGCCGTCAAGGTCATGCGGCAGTCCCTGACCCAGGACGAGACGTTCGTCAGCCGGTTCCACCGCGAAGCCCGTTCGGCGGCTCGCCTGAGCCACCCCCATGTCGTCGCTGTTTTCGACCAGGGTGAGGACGACGGCGACATGTTCCTCACCATGGAGTACGTCCCCGGGCGAACCCTGCGCGAGGTGATGACCGACGAGGGACCGCTCACCCCCCGGGCGGCCCTGGACATCTTCGACCCGATCCTGCAGGCCCTCGACGCCGCCCACAGCGCCGGTCTGATCCACCGGGACGTGAAGCCGGAGAACGTCATCCTGCGCGAGGACGGAGTCGTCAAGGTCGCCGACTTCGGGCTGGCCCGGGCGGTCACGACGGCAACGACGACGAACGCGTCCGGCGTCCTGCTCGGCACCGTCGCCTACCTCTCCCCCGAGCAGGTCGAGCGAGGCATTGCCGACGCCCGCTCCGACGTGTATGCCGTCGGGCTGGTGCTCTACGAGATGCTGACCGGACGCAAGGCGTTCGACGGGGACACCCCGATCCATGTGGCCTACCAGCACGTCCACGGGTCCGTCCCGGTGCCGTCGGACCGGGTGCCCTCGGTCCCGCAGGAGCTCGACCAGCTCGTTGCCCTGGCCACCGCACGCGACCCGGACAAGCGTCCCGCCTCGGCAGGTGACTACCTCGCCGAGGTCCGCCGCTCCCGTTCGCTGATGTCGACGACGGAGCTCGACCTGCGCCCGGCGGAACCACTGGTCGGCGACCCGCGCGCAGCGGCAGCCTCCGCCCTGGACCGGACCACCGCCATCCCGGCCGCCGCCCGGACTGACCCGCACCGCCCCGTGGCGCCGCCCGGCAAGTCCGGTGGCGCCGCGCCCCCACGTCGGCGCAGACGGTGGCTCTGGCCCGTCCTGCTCAGCCTGCTGCTCGTCGTCGGCGCGGGGGGCGGCTCCTGGTGGTTCCTGATGGGTCCCGGATCGCGGACCATCGTCCCGTCGGTGGTCAAGCTCACCTCGGCCGAGGCCGTGCAGTCCCTCGACAGGGTGAACCTGCGCGCCGACGTCAAGGAGTCGTACGACGAGACCGTCCCGGCGGGCATCGTGATCTCGGCCGACCCCGGCGCGGGCGCCGAGGTCGGCAAGTACACCGCGGTCACGCTGACGGTCTCCAAGGGACAGGAACGGTATGCCGCCCCAACCCTGGTCAACACCGCAGCGGACGCTGCTGCAGCCACGCTCGAGTCCACCAACCTCAAGCTGGGGACCCGGACCGACGTCTTCAGCGAGACGGTCGCTGCAGGGACCGTCATCGACCAGGATCCCAAGCCGGGCGCATCGCTGAAGCGGGGCGACGCGGTCAACATCAGCGTGAGCAAGGGGCGTCAGCCCATCCCGGTGACGGACTTCACCGGCAAACCGGCCAGCGAGGCCAAGCAGGCCCTGGGGACGGCAGGCCTCAAGGTCGCCGAGGGTGCCGCCGTCAACAGCGACACGGTGCCCGAGGGCGCAGTGGTCAGTCAGGACCCGAAGTCCGGCAACCTCTTCAAGGGCGACACCGTCACCATCGTGGTCTCCAAGGGCCCGGTCATGGTCGCCGTTCCGGCGACCGTCGGCAAGCAGCGGGCCGAGGCGGCCGCCATCCTCAAGGCCGCGGGCTTCTCCGTCGCCTACGAGGAGGTGCTCGGCGGATACTTCGGCACCGTGCGCCAGTCCAAGCCCGGTGAGGGGACGATGGTCCGCAAGGGCTCCACGGTCACCCTCGTCATCATCTGACCCGCACCCTATGACGTCGGACACCGGGCGGGCCCGGACGATCGCCACAGCCCTGCTGGTCCTGCTCACGGCGGTCTGGGGGTCGACGTTCTTCCTCATCCGCGACCTGGTCGCCACCGTGCCCCCGGTCGACTTCCTGGCGATCCGCTTCACCATCGCGGCCGTCCTCATGGTGGTCATCTTCCGGCGTCCGCTGCGTGCTCTGGACCGGCGCCAGTGGACCGCGGGGCTCGGGCTCGGGGCGGTCTACGGCCTGGCCCAGATCCTGCAGACGATCGGCCTGGCGCACACCGACGCCTCCGTGTCCGGGTTCATCACCGGCTCCTACGTCGTGCTCACCCCCCTGCTCGCGGCCGCGCTGCTGCGTGAGCGCATCCCCCGCAGCACCTGGTATGCCGTGCTCCTGGCCGCCGCCGGACTGGCCGTCCTGTCGTTGCGGGGCGTCTCCGTCGGGTTCGGCGAGGCCCTGACGCTGGCCTGCGCGGTCTTCTACGCCCTGCACATCATCGGCCTCGGCCGGCTCTCCACTGCATCGAACGCCACCGGCATGGCCGCGGTCCAGGTCATCGTCATCGCGGTGGTCTGCTCGGTGGCGGCCGTCCCCGACGGGATCACCTGGCCCAGCGGTACCGGTCAGTGGGTCTCGGTGCTCTACATGGCGACCGCCGCCGGGGTGCTGGCGCTCTGGGCGCAGACCTGGGCCCAGGCCCACATGAGCGCCACCCGGGCCGCGATCGTCATGACGCTCGAGCCGGTCTTCGCGGCGCTCTTCGCCGTGCTGTTCGGCAGCGAGTCGCTGACCGCCCGGATGGTCATCGGCGGCCTGCTCGTGCTCAGCGCGATGTACCTGGTCGAGCTGCTGGGCCGTCGCGGTCAGGCGCGCCCGTCCGAGGTCCTGCACCACGAGGTGACCTAACCCCCCGGGCACCAGGCCCGCAGCGCGCTCAGGCCGGGGGACGCTCGGCCAACAGCCTGGAGATGACGTCGATGACCAGGTCGGTCCCCGCGTCGTCGACGTCGAGGTGCCAGACGAGCCGGATCGTGGTCGGGCCGACCGCGTAGGTACGCACGCCCTGCTGCATCGCCCGGGCCACCAGTGCCGCCGCCGACCACCCCGCAGCCGAGACATCCAGGATGACGATGTTCGTCTCGACGGTGGCGGGGTCGACCGAGCCCGGTGCGGCATCGGCGAACGCCTGCGCGGCCCGCTGGGCACGGGTGTGGTCGTCAGCCAGCCGTTCCAGGTGGTGCTCGAGCGCATACCGGCCGCCGGCCGCGAGGATGCCGACCTGACGCATCCCGCCGCCGTACCGCTTGCGCCAGATCCGGGCTTCGGCCATCGCCTCGCCGGAACCGACGAGGACCGACCCGACCGGGGCCCCGAGTCCCTTGCTCAGGCACACCGAGACCGTGTCGAACTCGCGACCGTAGTCACTGAGGCTGACCCCGCTGGCCACGTGCGCGTTCCACAGCCGGGCGCCGTCGAGGTGCATCCGCACGCCCCGCTCACGGCTCACCCGCCGAACGGTGCGGATCGCCTCCAGTGGCTGGATCGTCCCGCCGCCGAAGTTGTGGGTGTTCTCGAGCACGATGAGCGCCGTGCACACCTGGTACGGGCCGCTGCCGGTGATCATCAGGTCCAGCGGCTGGGCCGGGTCGAGCAGACCGCGCCGAGCCACCCAGGTGCGCGAGGAGATCCCGGAGAAGACCGCGGCGGCTCCGAGCTCGGCCCGCACGACGTGGGCCAGTGAGTCGCAGACCAGCTCCTCCCCGGGCTTGACGTGCAGCCGCAGGCCGAGCTGGTTCGCCATCGAACCGGACGGGGTGAACAGCCCCGCCTCGTGCCCGAGCAGCTGCGCCACGTGCTCCTCGAGCCCCCGCACGGTGGGATCCTCGGCGAAGACGTCGTCGCCGACCTCCGCTGACGCCATGGCGGCGCGCATCGCCTCGGTCGGCCTGGTCAGCGTGTCGGAGAGCAGGTCGGCGCGAATCACCGGAGGGCGCGCGGGCGAAGCGCTCAACTGAGCATCTCGGCGACGAGGAACGCCAGCTCGAGGCTCTGCTGATGGTTCAGCCGCGGGTCGCAGACGGTTTCGTACCGGTTCTTCAGGTCGGCGTCGAGGATCTTCTCGGACCCGCCCAGGCACTCGGTGACGTCGTTGCCGGTGAGCTCGACGTGGATCCCGCCCGGGACGGTACCGAGCTCGCGATGCACCTCGAAGAACCCGAGCACCTCGTCGACCACGTCGTCGAAGTTGCGCGTCTTGTAGCCGCTCTCGGACTCGAAGGTGTTCCCGTGCATCGGGTCGCAGATCCAGGTCACCTCCGCTCCCGAGTCGGTGACCCGCTCCACGATCGGTGGCAGGGCCGAGCGGACCGTGCCGGCGCCCATCCGGGTGATGAAGGTGAGCCGGCCGGGCTGGCGCTCCGGGTCGAGCTTGTCGATGAGCTTGAGCAGGTAGTCCGGGTCGGCCCTCGGCGAGACCTTGATCCCGATCGGGTTCTGGATGCGCGAGACGAAGTCGATGTGGGCGCCGTCGAGGTCGCGGGTCCGCTCGCCGACCCAGACGAAGTGGGCGGAGGTGTCGTAGGCGAGCCCGGTGCGTGAGTCGATCCGGGTCATCGGTCGCTCGTAGTCGAGCAGCAGCGCCTCGTGCGCGGCGAAGAACTCGGTGCTGCGCATGGCATCGAAGTCGGCGCCGCACGCCGCCATGAACTTCATCGCCTTGTCGATGTCGTGGGCCAGGCGTTCGTAGCGGACGTTCGCCGAGTTGGCGATGAAGCCCCGGTTCCAGTCGTGCACGTGGCGCAGGTCCGCGAACCCGCCGGTGGTGAAGGCCCGGACGAGGTTCAACGTCGAGGCTGCCGCGTGGTAGGCCCGGACCAGACGCTGCGGGTCTGGGGTGCGGGCCCCCTCGACGAACGCGAAGTCGTTGACCATGTCGCCGCGGTATGCCGGCAGGGTGACCCCGTCGCGGGTCTCCGAGCCGCTGCTGCGCGGCTTGGCGTACTGGCCCGCCATCCGGCCGATCTTGACCACCGGCAGCGAGGCGCCATACGTGAGCACCGCGGCCATCTGGAGCACGGTCTTGATCCGGTCCCGGATGTTGTCCGCCGTGGCCGACGCGAAGGTCTCGGCGCAGTCGCCACCCTGCAGGACGAACGCCTCCCCCCGGGCCGCACTGGCGAGTCGGGAGCGCAGCACGTCGCACTCCCCGGCGAACACCAACGGCGGGTAGCTCGCCAGCGTCTCCACGGCGTCCCGCAGGGCGCGGGCGTCCGGCCACTCGGGCTGCTGGCCCGCCACCAGCTTGGCGCCAGCCTCCTCGAGGTCAGCCTGGAAGAGGGTGCTGTCGAACGTGTTCACCCGGCAAGTCTAGGAGTGCCGGGCAACCGGTCCGTGCGAGGTCCGCCGGGTGGACGCCGCCGGGCGCCCGGACACTAGGGTCGGGTCCATGACGTTCTCGATCGCAGCCTGGATGGACGAGGCCTACGGCGTTGCCGTGGCCAGCAAGTTCATCGCCGTCGGTTCGGTCGTTCCGGCGGCCCGGATCGGGGTCGGTGCGGTGGCGACCCAGGCGATGGCCAAGGTGTCGTACCGCGACGACGTGCTGGACCTGCTCGCTCGGGGACTCGACGCGGACCAGGCGGTTGCCACGGTGACGGCCGCGGACGACGGTCGCGCGCACCGACAGCTCGGGGTCGTCTGCGCGACCAGCCAGGCGACCTTCACCGGAGCCGAGTGCATGGCCTGGGCCGGCGGCCGGGCCGGCGGGGGCGCCTCCGGTCGGTACGCCATCCAGGGCAACATCCTGACCGGCGAGCAGGTCGTGGTGCAGATGGAGCAGGCCTGGCTCGACAGCGCGGGCCTGCCGCTGCCTCGCCGGCTGCTGGCTGCCCTGCTCGCCGGGGACCGCGCGGGGGGTGACTCGCGCGGGCGCCAAGGCGCAGCGATGCTCGTGCTCGAGGCCGGCCGGGGCTACGACGAGTCCGGCGTGCTGGTGGATCTTCGCGTGGACGACCACCCGAGCGCCCCGACCGAGCTGGCTCGGCTGCTGGACCTCAACGACCTCTACTTCGGCGAGCCCCAGGACGTGCAGCCCCTCACCGACGAGCTGGCCGCGGAGGTGGCCGCGCGCTGTGCCGCGCTGGGTCACCCCGGCGAGCAGGCGTCGACAGCCCTGGCATCGTGGGCCGGGGTCGAGAACTACGAGATGCTGCTGGTCGACGGGGGCATCGACGGGCGGGTCCTGGCTGCCCTGCGCCAGGCCACAGCCGACCTGCATACCGACTGAGCGACCGTCCGAGCCGGCTTCCGGCGCCGAGCAGCCGAGCGACTCAGCTGGCCGCGCGCTCGTCCCCCGGACGCCGGTCGGTCGGGTCCGGCTCACCCGGGGTGCTCTCCAGGCCAGTCGATGGTTCGATGTCGGCCGTCGCGTCGTCGGAGGAGAAGGTCGGGGCATCGTCGCCGAACTCACCGGCGTCGAGGGCCTCCTCGAGCTCCCGGGAGGCGGCGCCCGGCTTGGCGGCCTCCTGGATCTCGCGGGCCTTGACCCGCGCCGCGTGGAGCAGCCGGTCCTTCATCGAGGTGGCGTACTCGTCGACGTACTCCTGACCCGACAGGAGCATCAGCTCGTACATGATCTCGTCGGTGATCGAGCGCAGCACGAACCGGTCGTCCTCCATCCCCTCGTACCGGGAGAAGTCCAGCGGCTTGCCGATCCGGATGCCGATCCGCATGATCTTGGGGACCTTCTTGCCCGTCGGCTGCGCCTTGTCGGTGCCGATCATGGCCACCGGCAGGACCGGGACGTGGCTCTCGAGGGCCATCCTGGCCACGCCGGTACGCCCGCGGTAGAGCCGGCCGTCCGGTGACCGGGTGCCCTCGGGGTAGATGCCGAGGAACTCGCCGCGGCGCAGGATCTTCAACCCTGAGCTGAGCGCCGCCTCCCCCGCCTTGCCACCGGAGCGATCCACCGGCAGCTGCCCGACGCCCTTGAAGAACGCGGCGGTCAGCCGCCCCTTGATCCCGCTGCCGGTGAAGTAGTCCGACTTCGCCAGGAACGTCATCTGTCGCGGCACCATCAACGGCAGGAAGATCGAGTCCGAGAAGGACAGATGGTTGCTCGCGAAGATGGCCGCGCCGTGCTCGGGGATGTTCTCCTCGCCCTCGACCCACGGTCGGAAGAGCAGTTTCAGGAGTGGTCCCAGCACGACGGTCTTGAGCACCCAGTAGATCAATGCCTGAACCTCGCCCCTCGTCCGGTGTGACCCGTTGAACATTACGGCACTATGGGCCCAGCGTGCGCTCGTGCGAGGATTTCGATGAACCCGACGCTCAAACCCAAGGAGTCGACGTGACGGTGCTTCCCGGGGCTGAGCCCTTCTCGCATGACGGCAGTGACATCGGCGTCCTGCTCTGCCACGGCTACACCGGCAGCCCGCAGGGGTTGCGGCCCTGGGCGCAGCACCTGGCCGACGCCGGCTACACCGTCCGCCTCCCCCGGCTCCCGGGTCACGGAACCACCTGGCAGGAGATGAACACGACCCGGTGGCAGGACTGGTACGGCGAGCTCGACACGACCTTCCGGGAGATGCGCGACTCCTGCCGCACCGTCGTCGTCGCCGGGCTGTCGATGGGCGGCCTGCTGGCCACGAAGCTCGCGATCGAGCACGGGCCGCGGGTGACCGGGTTGATCCTGGTCAACCCGATCTACAAGCACGACAACAAGCTCCTGGCCCTCCTGCCCGCGCTGCGCCACGTCGTCCCGTCGTTCCCCGGAATCGCCAACGACGTGAAGAAGCAGGGCGGAGAGCCGGAGCTGGCGTACACCCGCAACCCGCTGCAGGCCATGTACTCCCAGACCCGGCTCTGGGCAGAGGTGGCGCGGGATCTGCCGGAGGTCACCCAGCCGGTGCTGCTGCTGCACTCGCGCGAGGACCACGTCGTGCCGGCGTCCAGCTCGGCCTACTTCCTCTCCCGGATCGGCAGCACCGACGTGACCGAGGTGTGGCTGGAGAACTCCTACCACGTGGCCACGCTCGACAACGACGCTCCACTGATCCACGATGAGTCCGTGCAGTTCATCCAACGACTGACCGCCTGAGCACGGGGATCCTGACCATGCCCGACAAGGAGGTCGACGAGCAGTTCGCCGCGATCATGGCGCACTGGCAGGACGAGGCCACCGGCCAGGACCCCTTCGGGGACCCCCTGCCGGGGCTCGAGGATCTCGCGCCGGACGGGCCGGCGGCCCCCGCCGCATCGGCGCCGGACGCCGGGGCTGATCCGATGGCTGAGCCGAGCCGTTCCGAGGCCACCCCGGGCTATGACCTCCCCTTCGTGACGGGCCGACCCGACACCCCGGAGCCCCTCGAGGAGGAGCCGATCGACTCCTCCGACCCGTCCCCGGTCGGATCGGCGTGGCGCCAGCACACGCCACCAGAGGTCGAGCCGCACTTCGAGCCCCCACCGCCGGCCCCGTTGCCCTCGTCCGAGGACCGGCACTTCTGGACGATGCTGGGCTCGCTCGTCGGCGGTCCCCTGCTCTTCCTCTACCTGCTCCTGTTCAACCGCGACGGGAACGGCTGGTGGATGACCTTCGCGATCCTGGTGTCGATCGCCGGGTTCGTGCTGCTCGTCCTGCGCCAGCCGGCCGAGCGGGACGAGGACGACGACGGCATCCGACTGTGAGGCCAGCGCGACGCCGCCGCGCGGTCTGACCACGCGGTCAGGGGCTGCGCAGGTCCACCCATATCGGCCGATGGTCGCTGGCCGCGACCAGGTCGGCCTCGTCGGGGAGCACCGCCACGGTGGGCACGGCCTCGAGCCCCCGGGATGCCGCGATGACGTCGAGCAGGTGCTCCGGCCGGGCTGACGGGAAGGTCGGGACCGCCGGGGACACCACCCGGTACCGGTCCGTGATCCGCGCGTGGGCGGGCCCCGCCTCTTCGTTGAGGTCCCCGGCCAGCACGACGTCGCCGGCTCCGGCGAGTGCTGCCAGGATGAGGCCGGCATGGCACTCTCGTTCCCCCGGATCCAGGCTCAGGTGCACGCTGGCCACCGTGATCGGGGACCGCCCAGGCAGCGCGACGGTCGCCACGGCATACCCCCGACGACGGGCGAACGCGGGCACCGGAAGTCGGTGGTGTCGGCTCTGCCGAGCCTGGACCCGGAGACTCGTCAGCACCGTCGTGCCGCCACTGCCCCGATGGTGGCCGGACCAGTACATCCGGCATGCCCGGGCGAACGAGGCGGCGCTCCACGCACCCAGCAGTCGTCGGGGGACCTCCTGGAGGCAGAGCACGTCGGGATCGATCCGGCGGACCACCCGCGCCGCGGCAGCGCGGTCGTCGAGCAGGTCATGCACGTTGTACGTGGCCACCCGGATACAGCCGTTCGGCGGCCCGGTCGGAGTCATTGCCTCGGTCTCATCCCCGCGATCGGTCCAGCCGAGCCAGGTCGGCCGCGCCGATCAGTCCGGCCTCGTTCCCCATCTGGGCACCGACGATCTCGGCCTCCGGGCGGTAGCCGCGTCCGGGTAGCTGCCGACGGAAGGTCTCGCGGGCCGGTCCGAGAAGGAGCGGGCCGGCGGCGCTGACTCCGCCCCCGATGACGAACGTGCCCGGGTCGAACGCGGCCGCGAGGTTGGCGATCCCCACCCCCAGCCAGTGTCCGATCTCGGCGAGCAGCTCGATCGAGGTCTGGTCGCCAGCTTGGGCCGCCAGGGTGATCAGCGGACCGGTGAGGTTGGCCGGGTCTCCCCCCACGGACGTCAGCAGGTCCGTGGCCATCGGTGAGTTCGCGGCGATGAGCGACCGGGCTTCGCGGACCAGGGCGTTGCCGCTCGCGTACTGCTCCCAGCACCCGCGGTTGCCGCACTCGCACCGCAAGCCGTTGGGGACGACCTGCATGTGCCCGAACTCCCCGGCGATCCCGTGCCGGCCGCGCTGGACGCGGCCGTCGAGGATGATGCCGCCACCGATTCCGGTGCCCAGGTTGACGATCATGAAGTGCGACTCGCCGCGGCCCGCCCCGAACTTCCACTCCGCCCAGGCTGCGGCGTTGGCGTCGTTGTCGACCGTGATCGGCACACGGACCCGTCGCTGGAGGTTCTCCTGGAGCGGCTCGTGCCGCCAGGACAGGTGGGGCGCGAAGACGACCGTCGCCCGGTCGGCGGCGACAAACCCGGCGGCGCCGATGCCGACCGCGGTGATCCGCTCCCGTCCGATCGCCTCGAACAGCTCGTCAACCACCTCGACGATGGTGTTCTCGACCACGTCAGGCGACATCGAACGGTGCGGGGTGTCCCTGCGTGCCCGGGTCAGCACCCGACCTCCGTCGTCCACCACCCCGCCGGCGACCTTGGTGCCACCGATGTCGATCCCGATGGCCAGCTCGCTGCTCACCGGTCCGCCTCGTCGCCCGGCGCCGGGTCGGCGTCGCCCTCGCTGACATCGATGTCCTGCACGGTGGGTCGCGCCCGAGCCGACCCCTGCCCCCCGGCCTGGGTCCATCGACTGGCGGCCACGTCCCTCAGGGTCTCGGCGACGGCCGCGGCCAGGTCGGCCAGCCGGTCCACCGTCTCCGGGTTGACCGAACGCATCACGTTGATCACCTGGCAGAGCGGGCAGAGCTGGCAGGTGACCGGCAGCGTGCCCCCCACCTGATGCCCGCACTCGGGGCACGGCCCGGTTTCGGAGGCAGCGCCCTCGCGGTCCGCGGTGGGCTCCGGCGTGGCGGACGACGCCGCCGCCGAGGCGCGCTTCGTCGACCGCTGCGTCGTGGGCGAGGACTTCGTGGCGGGCGCCTTCTTGGCGGCCGTCGTCTTCGTCGTTGCGCCCTGGCGGCCCCGGCTCGGGGCTCGCGACACCGCCGCGTCCGGCCCGTCCGGCGCGGGAGCGTCGCCGGCCGACGGGTCGGCCGAGCCGGTGTCGGTGGCCAGGAGCGCCGCCAACAGCCTGCCGGTCTCCTCGGCCACGGATCCGACCGGCCGATGAGCCTGCTCGGTCACGATGCTGCCTCTCCGTTGGCGGGCGTGGCGCTGGGCCACAGCGACTCGTCGGGGACGAACCGCACCCTCAGGGTGCCATCCTTCACGGCCGCGCTTCTGACCACGCATCGTTTCAGCACCGCCGGTAGCGTCAGCACCCGGCGGTGGTCCCCCACGACGACGAGCAGCTCCTCGTCACGGCGCTTGAGGTCGACCTGCGCGGCGGTGACCAGCGGCAGCGGCAAGGTGAGCAGGAACTCCGATCCCTGCCTGGTGACCGTCAGTCCGCCGCGGCGCACTGGCGCGAGCAACGACTCGGTGTCGTCGTGGCCGCTCGAGCGAGCGAGCGCGTCGAGGGCATCGACGCCGATGGGCTCGTGCGGCAGGTAGGCGGAGGTGACCACCCGCACCCCGGCGAACGAGTCGGCCACCTCGATGAGTCCGGTCCGCTGGGCGGCATTCCAGCCACTGCGCCAGGCATCGGGGCGGCCCCGGCCGCCGACCTCCGCGGCCGCATCCGGGAAGACCCGGTTGACGATCACCTGGTCGACGACGAAGCCGTACAGGCTCAGCGAGGTCCAGGTCCGGCGGGACTCCGCGATGACGACCCGCTCGGGGGTCAGCACGAGGCGCACCGAGGTCTGCGGGCTGGTCAGCAGCTGCTGTACCTCACGCATCTGCTCGTACCAGCCCTTGACGGTGTCCACCACCTCGACGGCCGGCATCGGTACCCCCGTCGCGGCAGCGGCTGCTGGCCGCAAGGTGCGCAGGATCCCGCGTTGGCCAGGCAGCAGTCGCTCGAGATGCCAGGCCAGCGCCTCGGGAAGGGCCAGCAGCCGCAACGTCTCGGCGGTCGGCGCACAGTCGACGATGATCAGGTCCCAGCGGCCCGACTCGGCCTGGGCGCGCAGCTCCAACAGCGCGGCGATCTCCTCGGCCCCCGGCAACGAGGTCAGCTCCTCGGCGACCACCGGGTCGACGCCGACGGTCGCCAGCACCTCCAGCAGGTAGTCCTGGACGACCCGCCAGGACTGGTCGACCGTGTGGTGCGCGCTGATCTGGAGCGCGTAGAGCCCGTCCTCGACCTCGACCGGACCCTGCGCCTGCAGGTCGCGGTCCAGGGCGTCACCGAGCGAGTGCGCCGCGTCGGTGGACATGACGAGGGTCGAGATTCCGCTGCGGGCGGCTCGGACGGCGGAGGCGGCCGCCGTGGTGGTCTTGCCGACCCCGCCCTTGCCGGTGAACAGAACGATGCGCATCGGGCCTCAGCCCTCGACGCGCTTCTTCAGCTCCTTGAGCGCGGTGTCGACGATGACCTTCTCCGCCTTGCGCTTGAGCAGGCCCAGCATCGGGATGTTCAGGTCGACCGTGAGGCGGTAGGTGACCTTCGTCCCCTTGCCGTCCTTGGCCAGGGTGTACGAGCCGTTCATCGCCTTGAGGACGCTGGCCTTGATCAGGCTCCACGACACCACCCCGGTGCCCGACTTGGTCACCTCCCACTCGTAGTCGAGGGTGTAGGTGTCCTTGATGACGCCCGCGTCGAGGACGAACTCGACCTGGTCCGCCCAGCCGTCGCCCTCCTCGGACAGCACCGTGGTGCGCTTCACCTCGGTCGCCCACTTGGGGTAGGACGGAAAGTCCGCGATGACGTCGAGCACCCACCCGGGGGCGGCGTCGATGACGATGGAGGACTCTGTGCGATCGGCCATGGGCCGAAGGCTACAACGAGTCACCTCGCCCGGCCCCCGCGCGCAGCATCGACCCGCCCGTCCTGATGCCGTGGAGGGCTACCGACCGGTATCGTTCGGTCACTGTCACCCACCGAGGAGTTGCTGCTGTGCAGGACAACGTCGTCCCCCCGCTCCGCCAGCCCACCACCGAGGGAAACCTCGCCCAGACCGTGGTGCGCAACGCCGCCGAGATCCCCCACCGGGTGATGTTCGCCAAGCGCTCCGATGGCGGCTGGACCCCGGTGACCGCCGCCGAGTTCCGTCGGGAGGTCGACGCTGTCGCCAAGGGGCTGGTCGCGGCAGGCGTCGGGGTGGGCGATCGGGTGGGACTCATGTCGCGGACCCGCTACGAGTGGACCCTTGCCGACTACGCGATCTGGACCGTTGGCGCCGTGACGGTCCCGATCTACGAGACGTCCTCGGCCGACCAGGTGGCGTGGATCCTCGAGGACTCCGGGGCGGTCGCGATCTTCGTGGAGACCGCGGCCCACGCCAAGACCGTGGCCGAGATCCGCGGTCGGGTCGACGGGCTGCGGGATGTCTGGCAGGTCGATGCCGCCGCGCTCGACGAGCTGGCCGGCGCCGGGCGGGACGTCAGTGACGTCAGCCTCGAGGAGCGGCGGGCCAGCACCGACCGCAGCTCGCTGGCGACGATCATCTACACCTCGGGCACGACGGGCCGCCCCAAGGGGTGCCTCTTGACGCACGGAAACTTCAAGGACCTTGCCGAGAACGCGTACGAGAGCCTGGCCCAGGTGGTCAAGGCCGACGGAGCCTCGACGCTGCTCTTCCTCCCGCTGGCGCATGTGTTCGCCCGGTTCATCCAGGTGCTCTGCGTCGAGGGTCAGGCCAAGATGGGTCACTCGAGCGACATCAAGGCGCTGCTGGACGACTTCGCGAGCTTCCAGCCGACGTTCATCCTCGCCGTGCCGCGGGTCTTCGAGAAGATCTACAACTCCGCTGAGCAGAAGGCCTCCGCCGAGGGCAAGGGCAAGATCTTCGCGACCGCCGCCGCCACCGCGATCGCCTGGAGCGAGGCCCAGGACCAGGGACAGGTGCCGTTCGGGCTCCGGGCCAAGCATGCCGTCTTCGACAAGCTCGTCTACGGCAAGCTCCGTGCCGCGATGGGCGGCCAGGTCCGCTACGCCGTTTCCGGTGGGGCGCCTCTGGGCACCAGGCTCGGCCACTTCTTCCGAGGGATGGGATGCACGGTCCTCGAGGGGTACGGCCTGACCGAGACCACCGCGCCGGCCACCGTCAACACCCCGGTCCGGGTGAAGATCGGCACCGTCGGGCCTCCGCTGCCCGGCGTCGGGATCCGGATCGCCGAGGACGGCGAGATCCTCATCAACGGGATCAACGTCTTCAGCGGATACCACAACAACGAGCAGGCCTCGGCGGAGGCGATCCGGGACGGCTGGTTCCACACCGGTGACATCGGCGAGCTCGACGATGACGGGTTCCTGCGGATCACCGGTCGCAAGAAGGAGATCCTCGTGACGGCCGGCGGGAAGAACGTCGCCCCGGCAGTGCTCGAGGATCGACTGCGTGCCCACTCACTCGTCTCGCAGTGCATCGTCGTCGGAGATCAGAAGCCCTTCATCGGAGCGCTGCTGACCCTCGACGCGGAGATGCTCCCGTCGTGGGCCAAGGCCAACGGACACGACGACCTGACGATGAGGAACGCACGCACGCACCCGGCCGTCATCGAACAGCTCGACCAGGCGGTCGCGGACGCGAACACCGCGGTGAGCAAGGCCGAGTCGATCCGCAAGTACGTCGTGCTCTCCGAGGACTTCACCGAGGAGAACGGCTACCTCACCCCCTCGCTCAAGCTCAAGCGCAACCTGGTGATGCGCGACTTCGCCGAAGAGGTCGAGGGCCTCTACGCCGGGGCGAAGCCGGAGTAGCCGGCTCAGCGTGCTCGGCTCAGCGTGCTCGGCTCAGCGTGGTCCGGTGGGCGTGCTCGGGGTCAGTGCGCGAGCGTCCTGAGGTAGCCGAGCCAGTCCTGCACGAACGCCTCCTGGCTGGTGCCGAGCACCGCCTCGAAGGCCTGTGCGGCGACCGCCGCCGGGTCGTTCGCGATGGCGGCGTCGACGGCGAGACCACCAGCCACGGCCCGGTAGAAGGCCACCACCTTGTCCGGCCCGTGGGTCTGCGCCATCCGCAGCACCGCCAGCCAGGCGGCGTTGTAGCTCGGCGCGATGATGCCTCGCCCCGGGTCGAAGTCCCCGCTCTCGGGCAGCCGGGTCGGGCCGGTGCCGTCCCGCACCTTCGCCATCAGGTCGGCGGCGACCGTGCGCGGTGAGAGGTTTAGACCCCGGAAGCCCACGTAGTCGGCGAAGCCCTCCGAGAGCCAGATCGGGACCGCACGGTTGGTGCTGCCCCGGACGGTCACGTGGGTCAGCTCGTGCGTGACGACGACCCGCCGGCCGTCGGCATTGAGCCGGGCGAAGGCTGCCGGGTTGATGTAGACGCGGTCGCTCGTCGCCGGTGAACCGGTGACGATGGGACCGTCGGTGATTGCCGCGATCTGGTCCAGACCAGCGGCATCAGGACGCTGCAGCTGGGCGGAGAGCTCCTCGACGGTGGCCGGCGCGACGACGACGCTCGGGATCGCGCTCCCCCAGACGGCGGCGATCCGTGCCTGGGCCGCATCGGCGAGGGTCAGGTACTCCTGCAGGCGTGATGCGGGCCCGTTGCCGATCAGCAGCGTGCCCGCGGAGCGGAGCACGGTCAGGCCGGGGAGGTCCCACGGCTGGGGCTGCGTCCCGCCGTCGGTGTCATCGGCGAGCCGCCACCCGTCCGGGGTGCGCACGACGGTGAAGGACGCATCGAACCGGCGGGGCTCGCGGTCGTAGCCGTCGAGCCGGTAGGACAGGTGCACTGTACTGACCCAGGCGTCGGCGCCGAGTGCGGCGCGTCGTGCCTCGGGAGGTGGCGGGCCGATCTCGACCCCCTGCTGGCCGAAGTCGACGATGGGCAGCTGCAGCATCCGGTCGAAGACCTCGGCCTGCCGTTGGGCGTATGGGCCGGCAGGATCGCTGAGGGTCGCGAGCCAGGCCTGCTTGTTCCTGGTCCTCAGCGCGTCGGCGCGCCGGGAGACGAGGTCGGCGACGGCCTGTCGTCGCTCCTCGTTGGGGTCGACGGTCGGGATCGCGGGAGTGCCCGCGTTGGCCTGGCTGTGCGAGGTGGTGCTGGCCTGCGTCGGCTCTCCCCCGAGTGCGCTGCACCCGCCGAGCAGCACGCAGAGGCACACGACGAGGGCCGCCCCGCAGGGCAGCTCCGTCCTGCTCCGTCGCGAGGGTGCCGTGTCCACTCGACGATGGTAGGTGCAGGGGCGTCAGCCGACCGCCCGCACCCCGCCCCACGGTTCCCGGCGCGCACTGACCGCCCCGGCCTCCGCCGACGTGACCATGCCGGCGCGGACGAAGACCTCGACCGCCCGGCGCTCCCCGGCATCGAGCGGCAGCCGGGTGCCGTCGAGGCTGACCAGCGGTAAGGCCCCGAGCACGGTGACGATGCAGTCGTCGCACCGGCTCTCGCGCACCGGGCAGGTCCCGCAGTCGACGACCATGGGTGTGGTGTTGTGCATGACGCCTCCCTCTCATGTGCGTCGTACTTCCATCTGCCACCGACCCTAGGACGGCCCACCGACACCCCTCGGACCGCGGACCCGGGCGGCCCGCCGCGCGCCTTCGCGGGCCTGTCGGCGCTCGCGGTTACCGTCGAGGAATGCAGGCAGTCCAAGGCACGCTCGACGACCTGGGCACGGCACTGGCCGACGTCACCTTCGTCGTCGTCGACCTGGAGACCACCGGCGGCAGCGCGACGGCCTGTGCGATCACCGAGTTCGGCGCGGTGAAGGTCCGCGGCGGTGAGGTGCTCGGGGAGTTCCAGACGCTGGTCAAGCCCGGCGAGCCGATCCCCCCGTTCATCCAGGTGCTCACCGGCATCACCAACGCCATGGTCGCCCAGGCGCCCCGCATCGAGTCGGTGCTGCCGGCGTTCCTCGAGTTCGCGCGGGACAGCGTCCTCGTCGCGCACAATGCAGGCTTCGACGTGTCCTTCCTCAAGGCCGCGGCAGCAGGCACCGGGCATCCCTGGCCCGGCTTCCGGGTCCTGGACACGGTGCACCTGGCGCGCCAGCTGGTCTCCCGGGAGGAGGCCCGCAACCACAAGCTCTCGTCGCTCGCCGCGCTGTTCAACGCGAGCACCACCCCGGACCACCGGGCGCTGCATGACGCCCGGGCGACCGTCGACGTCCTGCACGGCCTGCTGGAGCGGGTCGGCAACCTCGGCGTGCACACGCTCGAGGAGCTGGCCAGCTACACCTCGCGGGTGACATCGGCCCAGCGGCGCAAGCGCTTCCTCGCCGATGCCATGCCCGCTCGTCCCGGCGTGTACATCTTCAAGGACGAGCAGGGACGGCCCCTCTACGTGGGCACCTCGCAGAACATCCGCACCCGCGTCAGGAGCTACTTCACCGCCTCGGAGCAGCGCAGCCGGATGTCGGAGATGGTGGGTCTCGCCGCCAGCATCCAGCCCGTCGTCTGCCAGACCACGCTGGAGGCCCAGGTGCGGGAGCTGCGGCTCATCGCCGAGCACAAGCCCCGCTACAACCGACGGTCCAAGCGTCCGGAGCGGGCGATCTGGGTCAAGCTGACCGTCGAACCGTTCCCTCGCCTGTCGATCGTGCGGGACGTCCGCGCGGACGGCGCCCGGTACTTCGGCCCCTTCGCCTCGCGAGCCTCCGCGGACGCGGCCGTGGCCGCCGTTCACGAGGTGATCCCGTTACGACAGTGCACCGGACGACTCTCCACCCAGGGGACCGGCTCGGAGTGCGTCCTGGCGGAGCTGGGACGGTGTGGCGCGCCGTGCACCGGACGGCAGAGCGTCGCCGAGTACGCCGTCGTCGTCGCCGAGGCCGCCGACCTGATCAGCGGGGACGGCCGGCCGGCCACCCGAGCGATCCGGGAGCGGATGGCGGCGCTGTCCGAGCAGGAGCGTTTCGAGGATGCCGGGGTGGTCCGGGACCGCCTGATGCACCTGGTCCGGGCAACCGCCCGTACCCAACGGATCGCCCCGTTGGCATCGAGCCCCGAGCTGGTCGCCGCCCACCGGAACGAGCGCGCCGGATGGGACCTGGTCTGCGTACGGTACGGCCGGCTGGCGGGGGTCAGTGTCTGTCCCGCGGGGGCGGACCCGATGGTCTATGTCGCGAGCCTGTGCGCGACGGCCGAGGTCGTGGTCGCGCCCACCTCGCCGGCCCCGGCGGCGACGACCGAGGAAGCGGAGCTCATCCTGCGCTGGCTCGAGTCACCCGGGGTGCGCATCGTCGACCTCGACGGCTCCTGGTCGTGTCCGGTCGGAGGCGCCGGGGCGGTGCGCTCCAGCCTCGAGCCGGGCAGCGCCCGGGGCGTGGCGCCCTTCGACCGCGAGCCCGGCTCGCGCTCGCCAGGCGGCGACGAACCGACACCGAGCACTGCGCTCGCAGCGGCGGGTTGACGTTAGGCTGGCGCGGTGATCACTGCCATCGTCCTGGTCAACTGCGACGTCGACCGCATTCCCGAAGTGGCCCAAGGTATCGCCGAGCTTGACGGTGTGACGGAGGTCTACTCGGTCACTGGCGATGCCGACCTGATCGCGATGGTCCGGGTGAGCCAGCACGAGGAGTTCGCCGACGTCATCGCGGACCGCCTCAACAAGGTCACCGGCGTGACCGGCACCTCGACCCACATCGCGTTCCGCACCTACTCCACCGGCGACCTCGACGCGGCGTTCAGCCTCGGGCTCGAAGGCGGCTGACCTCAGGTCCGGGCGGCGGCCTGTGTCGCGGCAACCCACCGCTGGACCAGTCGCGTGGCCGCCCCGGAGTCGATCGCCTGCTCGGCCCGACCCATCCCGACCCGCACGTCGTGGTGCAGGTCCTCGGTGCCGGCCCCCCGGTCCGGGCCGGTGAGGGCCAGCGCGATGCCGGCGTTGAGCAGCACCGCATCACGGACCGCGCCGGACTGACCGGCGAAGACGTCCCGCACGACAGCGGCATTGTGTGCGGCGTCCCCGCCACGCAGAGCGCTCGTCGGGCTCGGTGACAGACCCAGGCGGCCCGGGTCGAGTACTTCCTGGCGGACGGTGCCGTCGCGGACCCACCAGACCGTCGAGGTGGTCTCCAGGGTGAGCTCGTCGAGCCCGTCGTCGCCGCGGAACACAGCGGCATCCTTCCGACGGCCGGCGAACACCCCGGCCACGAGCGGCGCCATCCGCAGGTCCGCGACGCCCACGGCGGCATACGTGGGCTGGGCCGGGTTGGTCAGTGGGCCGAGGAAGTTGAAGGCGGTCCCGATGCCGAGGTCGCGTCGCGCCACGGCGGCATGCCGCATGGACGGGTGGAAGACCTGGGCGAAGCAGAACGTGATCCCGGCATCCCCGGCCACCCCGGCGACCCGGTCGGCTGGCAGCGCCAGGTCGATGCCGAGTGCCTCGAGCACGTCGGCCGACCCCGAGGAGGACGAGGCAGCCCGGTTGCCGTGCTTGACGATGGTGACCCCGGCAGCGGCGCACACCATGGCCGCCATCGTGGAGATGTTCACCGTGTGGGCCCGATCGCCCCCGGTGCCGACGATGTCCAGGCTCGGACCCGGCACCTCGATCCGGTGGGCGTGGGCCAGCATCTGGTCGGCCAGGCCCTGCATCTCCTCGACCGACTCGCCCTTGGCCCGCAGCGCCATGAGGAAACCGGCGACCTGGGCTGGTGAGGCCTCCCCAGCCATGATCTGGCCCATGGCCCACTCGGCCCGTCCCCGATCGAGGTCGTGGCCCGCGAGCAGCGCAGCGAACACGTTCGGCCAGCTGTGCTGACCCTCGCCGGTCATCGGTTCAGGCCGGGGGGGCAGGCGCCCGACGCCCGAGGTCGGCGACCGCCCTGGAGAGCGCGACCGGGTCGATCGGGTGGGGTACTGCAAGATCGGCCTGCGACCACGCCGCCAGCCAGGCGTCCTCGGGACGGCCGGTCAGGACGAGGATGGGAGGGCAGTTGAAGATCTCGTTCTTCAGCTGCTTGCACAGCCCGAGCCCGCCCATCTTCGCGGCCTCCCCGTCGAGGATGAGCAGGTCGAGACCGCCCGCCTCGGTGCCGGAGACGGCGGCCGCCGGGGTGGCCACCTCGAGCCAGGAAGCGACCTCCACGTCCTTGGCCGGACGCCGACCGACAGCCAGACGCACAGCATCCCGGGTGGCGACGTCGTCGCTGTACAGGAGCACGTTGAGCCGGTGCATCGTCGCTGCCGTAACCGGCCGGGAGGGCTCGGCACGGGCCGGGTCGGTCGGCGGGGAGGCCTGCGAAGCGATCATGCGCTGATGCTACCGGGGAGCCCGATCATGCGTGATCCGGGGTTTGTGGGCATCGATCCGGGGGGTCGCGTGCGCGCAGGCACCGGATGACGCAATAATCACTCCCGTGGCGACCGCATCCGCAGCACCTACCCGACCCCTGAGCACCGGCCATGGGCCCGCTACCCGTCCCAACATGGTCTCGGTGGGCACCATCGTGTGGCTCGCCAGCGAGCTCATGTTCTTCGCCGGCCTCTTCGCGATGTACTTCCAGATCCGGTCGCTGTCTCCCGAGCTGTGGGCCGAGCAGACCGGCAAGCTGAACGTTCCCTTCGCCACCGCCAACACGCTCGTCCTCGTGGTGTCCTCGGTGTGGTGCCAGATGGGCGTGTGGAAGGCCGAGCGCGGGCAGGCTGCGCGCACCGGCAAGCTCTACGAGATCGCCAAGTGGGGCATGCGCGAGTGGTACGTCGTGACCTACCTCTTCGGAGCCACCTTCGTGGCCGGACAGGTGCTCGAGTACGCCCAGCTCACGAGCGAGAGCGTGACCCTCGCCTCCGACCGCTACGGCTCGGTCTTCTACATGACCACCGGCTTCCACGGCATGCACGTCACGGGTGGCCTGATCGCCTTCCTGCTCATCATCGGGCGCACCTTCACGACGCGCCGGTACTCTCACACCCAGGCCATCAGCGCCGTCGTGACCTCGTACTATTGGCACTTCGTCGACGTGGTCTGGATCGCCCTCTTCGCGATGATCTACCTGCTCAAATGACCGCCCTGGCCCGATGCGCCCCACCGTCCACCGCGAGACCTACTGACGACAGGACAGCACGTTGAACGCCTTGGCAGCACGCCGACGTCACCCCGCCGCGATCGCCATCCTGCTCCTGCTCGGGTTGGTCGTCGTCGGCGGCGCCTACTCGCTGCTCGCACCCCGGACCGCCCAGGCCTCGATCAGCACCGCGGACTCGGTTGCCGAGGGCAAGGCCCTCTTCCTGGCGAACTGCGCCACCTGCCACGGGCTGAACGCCCAGGGGGTGGACAAGGTCGGTCCCTCGCTGGTGGGGGTCGGCGCCGCAGCGGTCGACTTCCAGGTGGGCACCGGCCGGATGCCTCTGGCCGGACCCAGCGTCCAGGCCGCGCGCGGCGAGGTGAAGTTCACCGAGGAGCAGATCCGGGCCATGGCGGCCTACGTCGCCTCGCTGGGCCCCGGCCCGGGCATCCCGGAGGAGGAGTACACGACCGCCAAGGGTGGCGACGTGGCGCTCGGCGGGGAGCTCTTCCGGGTCAACTGCGCGATGTGCCACAACTTCGCCGGGTCCGGCGGCGCCCTGACCCGGGGCAAGTACGCGCCGTCGCTCAAGAACTCCACCGGCAAGGAGGTCTACGAGGCGATGATCACCGGGCCGCAGTCGATGCCGGTGTTCAACGACGCGAACATCTCCCCCGAGGGCAAGAAGGCCATCATCGCCTGGCTGGAGACCACCCGCTCCGAGCAGAACGTCGGCGGGATGAACCTGGGCAACCTCGGTCCGGTGTCCGAGGGCATGTTCGTCTGGGTGTTCGGCCTGGCGTTCATGGTCGCCTGCGCCGTCTGGCTCGGCCAGAAGTCGCCGTAGGGGATGGACATGCCGACCTTTGCTGGGATGATGACAGAACTCGACCCGACAGGACCGACCACCGCATGAGCCAACACGGAGACGGCAACTCCCCCAGCGCCGACGCGGTCACGACCGCCGGTGGCGCCCCGTCGGGGGTGGTCCGCCTCGACGAGGGTCACCACGTCGAGACCAGCACCCTGCCCGCGCGGTTCGAGAACCCCGGACTGGCGCCGCACATCCACCGGCTCGGGGACCATGACGAACGCGCAGCGCGACGTTCCGAGCGTCAGGTCGCCGGCCTCTTCGGCCTCTCGATGCTCGCCACGGTGGTCTTCATCGTCGCCTACTTCGCGATCGACTACACCCGAGGCATCTACATCCCCGGCATCGGTCTGACGAACCTGCTCAACGTCGTGCTCGGGGTGTCCATGGGCATCAGCCTGTTGGGGATCGGCGCCGGCGCGGTGCACTGGGCCAAGACCCTGATGAGCGACGAGGAGAGTGTCGAGGAACGGCACGTGCAGCGCTCGGACGACGCCACCCGCGCCAAGGCCGTCGGACTGATCCTCGGCGGCGGTGAGGACGCCCAGCTGGGTCGGCGTCCGATCCTCAAGTACTCCCTCGGTGGGGCACTCGGCCTGTTCGCCCTGCCCTTCGTGGTACAGGTGGCCGGCTCGCTCGGCAACCCGACCAAGGCGGTCCAGGAGCTCGGCGAGACCATCTGGGACGTCCCGCCCGGCGGCGCTCCGATCCGGCTGTTCCGCGACCCGGAGATGACCCCGATCAAGGCGGAGGACGTGACCATCGGGTCCGTCTTCCACGTGATGCCGGAGACGTTGAAGAAGTCCACCCACGTCCTGGAGGACAAGGCCAAGGCGGCCGTCCTGCTGATGCGGCTGGACCCGAAGGACTTCGCGCCCGGCGCCCAGGGGCAGAAGGCCCTCTCCTGGGGCTACCAGGGCATCGTGGCGTACTCGAAGATCTGCACGCACGTCGGATGTCCGGTCGGCCTCTACGAGCAGACCACGCACCATCTGCTCTGCCCCTGCCACCAGTCGACGTTCGACGTCACCAAGGACTGCGAGGTCATCTTCGGCCCGGCGAAGCGGCCCCTGCCGCAGCTGAAGATCACCGTCGACGACGCGGGGTACCTCGTCGCACCCCAGGGCTTCGAGGAGCCCGTCGGCCCGAGCTACTGGGAGCGCTGATGAGTACCACCGTCGACCCGACCAGCGCAGCCTCGCTGCGCGCCAACGACCCCGAGCCCGAGGCCGCCCCCAGCGCCGGGATGAAGACGGTCGGTGGCGTCGCCAACTGGCTGGACGAGCGCACCGGCGCAGCCAAGGGCGGGGCCTTCCTGCTGAAGAAGGTCTTCCCCGAGCACTGGTCGTTCATGCTCGGCGAGATCGCGATGTACTCGATGATCATCTGCCTGCTGTCCGGGACCTTCCTGACGTTCTGGTACATCCCGAGCGCCGGGCAGATCTCCTACGGCGGCTCCTACCTGCCGTTGCAGGGCGTGACGATGTCGGAGGCGTACAGCTCGACGGTCGGGATCTCGTTCGACGTCCGCGGTGGACTGCTGATCCGTCAGATCCACCACTGGGCGGCGCTGCTGTTCATCGTGGCCGTGACGGTGCACATGTTCCGGGTGTTCTTCACCGGCGCGTTCCGCAAGCCTCGTGAGATCAACTGGGTGATCGGCACGATCCTGTCGATGCTCGCCATCGTCGAGGGCTTCGCCGGCTACTCCCTCCCGGACGACCTGCTCTCCGGCACCGGCCTGCGAGCCGCAGAGGGCTTCATGCAGTCCATCCCGATCGTGGGCTCGTACGTGTCGTACCTGGTCTTCGGGGGCGCCTTCCCCGGTGAGGCCATCATCCCGCGGCTCTACACCGTGCACGTCCTGCTGATCCCGGCGATCCTGGTCGGTCTGTTCACGGCCCACATCGTGCTGGTGTTCGTGCACAAGCACACCCAGTTCCCCGGCCCGGGCCGGACCAACAACAACGTCGTCGGCTTCCCGCTGATGCCGGTCTACATCGCGAAGGCCGGTGGCTTCTTCTTCATGGTCTTCGGCGTCACGGCGCTGATCTCCGCGCTGGTCACGATCAACCCCATCTGGGGCTACGGACCCTACGACCCCTCGCCGGTCACGGCCGGTGCCCAGCCCGACTGGTACATGGGCTTCGCCGACGGCGCCCTGCGGCTGCTGCCCGGGTTCCTCGAGTTCGTCGCGTTCGGCCGCACCTGGAGCTTCAACGTCTTCCTCGGGGCCATCGCCCTGATCCCGGTGCTCTACACCATTGCCGGGGCGTACCCCTTCCTGGAGCGGTGGGTCACCGGGGACACCCGCGAGCACCACCTGCTCGACCGGCCGCGCAACGCCCCGACCCGCACCGGGCTCGGCGTCATGGCGATCTCCTTCTACCTGATCCTGTTCTTCGCGGCCGGCAACGACATCATGGCGATCAAGCTCAACCTGTCGATCAACGACATCACCAACACGTTCCGGTGGTCGCTACTGATCGTCCCGCCGATCGCCTTCTGGGTCACCAAGCGGATCTGCCTCAGCTTGCAGCGACACGACCGGGAGACGGTGCTGCACGGCCGGGAGAGCGGCACCATCATCCGGACCGCCGAAGGCAAGTTCTTCGAGAAGCACGACGCCTTGGACGTCTACGAGCGGTGGAACCTCGTTCAGCACGAGCAGCACGTGCCGATCGCACTCGACAGCGGCACCGACGCCAACGGCGTCGCCAGCCCCGCCGCCCGCAAGGAACGGATCCGGGCCAAGCTGTCGCACTTCTACTTCAACGACCGAGTCGACCCCGTCACACCGGCGGAGCTCGCGGCGGCTCAGCATCACGGGGAGCACGAGGCGATTGCCGGCTCCGCCCCGGTGCAACCGGAGAGCCTTGCAGGCGCGGACCACAGCGTGGTCAAGCGCGCTCCCGAGTCCGGGCTCTGACCACGACTGATGGGCTGGCAGGTCGACCACGACGTCGACGAGTTCACCGACGCCGTCTGGCCGTTCCTGGCAGCTGACCCGGCCGAGAACACCGTCGCGCTCACCCTGTTGTCGCAGCTGACATCCGGGTCCGCCGTGCCCGGTGGGCCGAATCTGTATGGCTGGCACCAGGATCTGGACATCGATGGCGGTGCAGCGGTGACCGGAGCGGTCTGCATGGTCCCGCCCCATCCACTGCTCCTGGCCGCCGTGCCAGCCGGGTCCGAACCCGAGCTGGCCTCTGCTGTCCTCGCAGCCGGCACTCCGGTACCCGGCGTGACCGGGCGTCCCGAGACGGTGGAGAGGTTCGCCGGGGCCTGGTCCGGCCTGACCGGGCAGCAGGGCGAGCTGGGCATGCGGCAACGTCTGTATGCCGTCGAGCAGGTGGCGGCGCCGACCGCTGCGGGTTCGGCCCGGCTCGCCAGGGTCGAGGACATCGACCAGCTCGCCGCGTGGTTCGAGGCCTTCTGCATCGAGACCGGCACCCTGGAGCCCTCACCCCGAGCCGTCGTCGCCCAGCGGGTCGCAGACGAGGGCGTGTGGCTCTGGGAGGATCCCGCCGGAGCCTCGGTGGCGTTCGCAACGCGACGAGCCATCGTGGCCGGATCGTCCCGGGTCGGGCCGGTGTACACGCCCCCGGCGCACCGAGGCCACGGGTACGGACGCGCCGTGACCGCCGCGTGCACCCAGGCGGCGCTGAGCGACGGAGCGCAGGTCGTCGTGCTGTTCACCGATCTGGCCAACCCGACCTCGAATGCCATCTACCAGCAGATCGGCTATCGAGCAGTCAGCGACCGGGTCACCGTCCGCTTCCCGGAGTCCGGCCATCGCTGACGACACCGGATCCCTGGGCCTGAGCGACGAGGACTTCGACCAGGCGGTCGGCGACGCCCTCGACTCGATCCCGGCCGAGCTGGCCCGGCTGATGAGCAACGTGGCCGTCCTGGTGGAGGACGAACCCCCGCCGGACGAGCCCGAGCTGCTGGGAGTGTACGAGGGCACTCCCCTGACCGAGCGGGACGGCTGGTGGGACGCCGGATCACTTCCGGACCGGATCACGATCTTCCGGGGGCCGTTGGAGCGGATGTGCGCCGACCGGGACGAGCTGCTGGACGAGATCGCGGTCACCGTCATGCATGAGGTCGCCCACCACTTCGGCATCGACGACCAACGGCTGCACGACCTCGGGTGGGGCTGATCCCGCGGCCTCCACCGGGCACCGAGCGAGCGTCAGTTGGCGTACTCGCCCTTGAAGTGCTCGAAGGTCCAGCCGACGACGGCCACGATCCCGAAGAAGGCTCCGATGATGAAGAGCCACCAGCCGACAGCCAACCCCAGGAAGCAGATGGCGGCCGTCAGGCCCAGCCACAGCGGCCACCACGAGTAGGGGGTGAAGAAGCCGTAGTCACCCTCCTGCTCCGAGATCAGCGCAGCCGGGTTGTCCTCCGGGCGGTCGGTGAAGTTGCGCCCGGTGACGGTCAGGTAGAAGGCGATCAGTCCGGACAGCAGCGCAGTC
Organism: uncultured Actinomycetota bacterium; assembly: GCA_963845815.1. Taxonomy (GTDB): domain Bacteria; phylum Actinomycetota; class Actinomycetes; order Actinomycetales; family Dermatophilaceae; genus Lapillicoccus. The sequence goes on along the minus strand of CAWJTD010000001.1, from coordinate 2,132,214 downwards.
AGCACCAGCGCGATGGGCCCCGCGAGCTCGGTCCCCCCGTTCCAGACGAAGTAGATCGGTCCGAGCGGCAGGAAGAAGATCGCCAGGATCAGGAACAGCCGGCTTTCGACCTTCATCAGTTCTCCTCTCCCAGGTCCGCAGGCCCCATGACCTTGGTCAGGGTGCCCGGATCAGCCTGGGTCCCCTCGTCCGGTGCCAGCTGGGGATGGTGCAGGTCGAACGCCGGTCGCTCGGACCGGATCCGCGGGATGCTGTCGAAGTTGTGCCGCGGCGGCGGGCACGAGGTCGCCCACTCGAGGGAGCCGCCATACCCCCACGGGTCGTCCGTCTCGACCATCGGGGCGTACCGACGGGTCTTCCACACGTTGTACAGGAAGGGCAGGGTGGATGCCCCGAGCAGGAAGGCGCCCGCGGTCGAGATGATGTTCGCGGTCTGGAAGCCCTCCTCCGGCAGGTAGTCGGCGTAACGACGGGCCATCCCCTCGACGCCGAGCAGGTGCTGGATCAGGAACGTCGTGTGGAAGCCGATGAACAGCATCCAGAAGTGGATCTTGCCCAGCCGCTCGTCGAGCATCCGCCCCGTGAGCTTCGGCCACCAGAAGTAGAAGCCGGCGAACATGGCGAACACCACCGTGCCGAACACGGTGTAGTGGAAGTGGGCCACGACGAAGTACGAGTCGGTGAGGTGGAAGTCCAGCGGGGGGCTGGACAGGATGACGCCGGTCAGACCTCCGAAGAGGAAGGTGACGATGAAGCCGATCGCCCACACCATGGGGGTCTCGAAGGTCAGAGATCCCCCCCACATCGTGCCGATCCAGTTGAAGAACTTCACCCCGGTGGGCACCGCGATCAGCATGGTCATGATCGCGAAGAAGGGCAGGAGCACTTGTCCGGTGCCGTACATGTGGTGCGCCCAGACGCTCACCGACAGCGCCGCGATCGCGATCGTCGCGAAGACCAGGGTCTTGTACCCGAAGATCGGCTTGCGGGAGAAGACCGGGAGGACCTCGCTGATGATCCCGAAGAAGGGCAGCGCGATGATGTAGACCTCGGGATGGCCGAAGAACCAGAACAGGTGCTGCCAGAGCATCGCTCCGCCGCTCTCGGCGTCGAAGATGTGCGCCCCGAACCGCCGGTCGGCTCCGAGGGCGAACAGGGCCGCCGCCAGAACCGGGAAGGCGATCAGCACGAGCAGCGAGGTGACCAGCACCGTCCAGGTGAACATCGGCATCCGGAACATCGTCATCCCGGGGGCGCGCATGCAGATGATCGTCGTGATGAAGTTGACCGACCCGAGGATGGTCCCGAACCCGGCAAGGGCCAGGCCGAAGACCCACAGGTCACCCCCGAGCCCGGGGCTGTAGCTGTTGTCCGAGAGCGGCGCGTAGGCGAACCAGCCGAACGACGCCGCGCCCTGGGGGGTGAGGAACCCCGCGCCGGCGATCATCCCGCCGAAGAGGTAGAGCCAGTAGGCGAACATGTTCAGCCGCGGGAAGGCCACGTCCGGCGCGCCGATCTGGATCGGCATGATCGCGTTCGCGAACGCCGCGAACAGCGGGGTCGCGAAGAGCAGCAGCATGATCGTGCCGTGCATCGTGAACAGCTGGTTGTACTGCTCCGGGCTGTCGACGATCTGCAGGCCGGGAGCCGCGAGCTCGGACCGGATCAGCAGCGCCATCACGCCACCGAGCAGGAACCAGATGAACGAGGTGATGAAGTAGAGGTTGCCGATCACCTTGTGGTCGGTCGTGGTGATCCACTTGATCACGGTCTGGCCGGGCAGCAGCTTCGGCCGCGCGGCGGCGCGCTCGGTGGTGGCGTACTCGACGGTCGGGGTGGTGGTGGCCATCACTTGCTCCCGGTGGAGGAGGGAACGAGCCGTTGGTCGGCCGGCAGCACGGGCTCGCGGTTGAGGCTGTTGGACAGCTGGCCGGTCTGGCCGAAGTCCCGCAGCTTGGTCATCTGGGCGTCGAACTCGCTGGGCGAGACGACCTTGACCTTGAAGAGCATCTGGGAGTGGTACGCGCCGCACAGCTCGGCGCACTTGCCCTGGAACTCGCCGGCCTGGCCGGGGATGATCTGGAACAGGTTGGTCTTGCCCGGCAGGACGTCGAGCTTCTGCAGGAAGGCCGGGACCCAGAACGAGTGGATGACGTCGCGGGAGTTGAGCACGAACTGGACCCGCTTGCCCTGCGGCAGGTACAGCACCGGCATCTCGTTCAGTGGTTCCCCGGTCTTGGTGTCCAGCTCTGTCTGGACCCCCGCCTGGTAGGTGTTGGGCTCGACGTAGTTGAAGTCCCAGCTCCACTGCTTCGCAACGACATTCACGGTGAGGTCCGGCTTGACGGAGTTGTCCAGCATCGCCGACTCATCCCGTGCCGTGTAGTAGAACAGCACGGCGACCATGAAGACCGGGACGATCGTGTAGAGCATCTCGATCGGGACGTTGTAGCGCAGCTGCGGCGGCAGTCCGGTGTCGTCCTTGCCTCGCCGGTAGCGCACCATCACCCAGATGGTCAGGCCCCAGACGATCAGGCCGACAGCCAGGGCCGCGATCCAGGTGCCCACCCACAACGAGGTGACCCGGGCGGTCTGGTTGGTGATCTCGGCGCCGTTGGTGCCCTGCGGCAGCCAGCCCGTCGATGCGGTGCCGTTGCCGGCGCATCCGCTCAGGACGAGCGAGCAGGCGAGCGCGACTCCTGCGAGTGTCCAACCGCGCCGCTGGGCGCGCGCCGGAGTGTCATCGTGCCTGCGCAACGGGAGCACCTTCCGTGTCTGCTGTCCTCTGAAGCCCAAACACTACCGCTCCCCCACGCTCAGGACACGCGAGGGTGGGACTAACGTTCAGGTGTGGCGGATTCGAGCTTTCAGCCCCGATCCCGGGTCCTGCTCGACGGCGCCCAGGCGCCTGTCCACCCTGCGGCGACCGAGACCTTCCGGGCCGCGCTGGAGCTGGGTTGGGCCGATCCGCACCGGCTGTACGCCGAGGCGCGACAGGCCCGCCGCCTGCTCGACCAGGCGCGCGAGGTCATCGCCGCGGGGCTCGGCGTCCGGCCCCCGGAGGTCAGCTTCCTGCCCAGCGGTCCGGTGGCGCTGGCCGCTGCTGTCGACGGGCTGAGGTATGCCGCGCGGCGCCGCGGTGAGCGCGTGGTCGCCGCCGCGGTCGAGCACTCGGCGGTGCTCGTGCCGGGACGCCACCGGGCCGCCCTGGCCGAGGACCCCGCCCTGCTGGGCGAGGTCGGTGTGGACCGCCTGGGGCGGGTCGACCTCGACGCCTGGGGCGCCGCCCTGGCGGTTCCCGGAACGGTCGTGGCGTGCCTGCAGAGCGCCAACGGTGAGGTCGGGACCCGCCAACCCCTGGCTGCTGCCCATGACCAGTGCCAGCGGCACGGCATACCGCTCGTGGTGGACGCGATGGCCGGCCTGGGCCGCGACCCCGTCCCGGAGCAGTACGACGTCCTCGTCGGCTCGGCGCACTCGTGGGGGGGCCCGGGCGGGGTCGGCGTGCTCGTCGTCCCGGAGCGGACCCGATGGCGCCGCCCGGGCGCGCCGAGCGAGTTCGAGCACGGCCGCACCGAGGTCGAGCCGATGGTCGCGCTCGCCCTGGCGGCCGCGGAGGCCTGGCGACAGAGCGAGGGCGAGCGCGAGACCGACGCCGCCCAGGCCCGCGAGCTCGTGGACCGGATCCGGCTCGCGGCAGCGCGCATCCCGGACACGGAGGTCGTCGGCGACCCGGTTGACCGCCTGGCGCACGTCACCACGTTCTCCTGCCTCTTCGTCGATGGAGAAGCGCTGGTCCACGAGCTCGACCGGCGCGGGTTCGCGCTCGCCTCGGGGTCGGCCTGCACGGCGAGCACGCTTGAGCCGAGCCACGTCCTGGCCGCGATGGGGGTGCTCACCCACGGCAACCTGCGGGTGACCCTCCCGCTGGCCTCGGTCTCCCCCGAACGCGAGTCCGGCGTGGACGCGTTCTGCAGCGCCCTGCCCGAGGCCGTGGCGGCGGTCCGGACCCGGCTCGACACGGTGGGGCTGTGACCGCGGCGACCGGGCCCACCCCGCCGGCCGAGGTGCCGCTGCTCGTCGACGCCCGGGGCCAGCGGTGTCCGCTGCCGATCATCCGGCTGGGAGCCGAGCTGCGCAGCCTGGGACCGGGATCCCGGGTGCGGTTGTGGGCGACCGACCCGGCGGCCCGTAGCGACGTTCCGGCGTTCTGCCGGATGCGCGGTCACGAGCTCGTCAGCGTGTCCGACGAGGACGGCTTCACGGCATACCTCGTGCGCAAGGTCAGCTGAAGGCCGGCGGCAGGGGCGCCTGCAGCGCCCGGGCGAGCAGTTCGAGGTACTCGGTCCGCGGGACCTCGGTGACCCCGAGCGAGGCGAGGTGGTCGGTGCGCCACTGGACGTCGATCAGTCGACGGGGGTCGCCGTCCTGAAGGAGCAGCCGGTGCAGGCCGAGCAGCGCCGCCTTGGACGCATCGGGCACCCGGTGGAACATCGACTCCCCCGCGAACAGGCCGCCGAGCCCGATCCCGTAGAGACCGCCGACGAGGACGTCGTCCCGGTACACCTCGACGGAGTGGGCCCATCCCAGCTCGTGCAGCCGGGTGTAGGCGGCCACGATCTCCGGCGTGATCCAGCGGCCCTCGCGGGTCGGCTCGGCACACCCGGCGACGACCTCGGCGAAGGCCGTGTCGACCCGGATCTCGAACCCCCGCATGGACCGTCTCAGCGACCGGCTGACGTGCATCTCGCCCACCCGCAGGATGCCCCGCGGATCCGGCGACCACCAGCCCAGCGGTGCGGCTCCGTGCTCTCCGACCCCCATCGGGAAGAGGCCGGAGCGGTACGCAGCCAGGAGCGTTCCCGCAGCGAGGTCCGCCCCCAGTGCGACGAGGTCCTCGCCCGCCGGCACGTCGCTCAGGTCGAACAGGTAGGGCGACGGCTCGGGGACGATCGGCACGGCGTGCCCTCCGGTGGGCGCTGGTCGCGGGTCAGCGGCGCAGGCAGCGGATGATCGGGCGGACCTCGTCGGCGGCGTCCGCGCCATACGCCTCGGCGAGGCGCTCCAGGAACCGCTCCTGACCCAGTGAGTACTCCTGGGTGCCGATCGTCTCGATGACGTAGGTGGCCAGCATCGACCCGAGCTGGGCGCAGCGCCGCAGGTCCAGGTCGCCGGCCAGTCCGGTGAGGAAGCCGGCGCGGAACGCGTCGCCGACCCCGGTGGGGTCAGCCCGTCGGACCTCGCGCGCCACCGGGACGTCGATCGTCTCCTCGCCCTTGCGGAAGATGCTCACCCCGTCACCACCGCGGGTGATCACCCGGGTGCCGACCCGCTCGAGAACCTCCGCGTCGGTCCAGCCGGTCTTCTGCTCGGTCAGGTGCGCCTCGTAGCTGTTGGTGAAGAGGAAGGTGGCGCCATCGATGAGGTCGCGGATGAAGGGCCCGTCGGCGAAGGCGAGCTGTTGGGACGGGTCGGCGATGAAGGGGATCCCGCGAGTACGGCACTCCTGGGTGTGCCGGAGCATGGCCTCGGGGTCGTTGGCGCCGATCAGGACCAGGTCGAGCCCGCCCACCCGGTCGGCGACCGGCTTGAGCTCGATCGCCCGGGCCTCGGACATCGCTCCGGCGTAGAAGGTCGCGATCTGCGCCATGTCGTCATCCGTCGTGCAGACGAACCGGGCCGTGTGCCGGGTGTCCGAGGTGTGCACGGCCTCGCAGTCGACCCCGTGTCGCTCCAGCCAGGAGCGGTAGTCCGCGAAGTCCTCACCCACCGCCCCGACCAGCAGCGGCCGCATCCCGAGGTTCGCCATCCCGAACGCGATGTTCGCCGCGACCCCGCCGCGACGGATCTCCAGCTCCTCGGCGAGGAAGGACAACGAGATCTTGTCGAGTTGCTCGACGACGAGGGAGTCCGCGAAACGGCCCTTGAACGTCATCAGGTGGTCAGTGGCAATGGAGCCAGTCACAGCGATCTTCACCCGCAGAACGTACCCGATCGCGGCGCAATCACGCGGATCCGGTCAGGCCGGCCGCACCCCGCAGGGTGTCTGGCCGGCCTGGTACCACCCCGGACGGGTCAGCCGAAGCTGTCACCGCAGGCGCAGGAGCTGCCCGCGTTGGGGTTGTCGATGGTGAAGCCCTGCTTCTCGATCGTGTCCGCGAAGTCGATCGTCGCGCCGCCGAGGTAGGGAGCGCTCATCCGGTCGACGACGACCTCCACCCCGTCGAAGTCCTTCACGACGTCGCCGTCGAGGGAGCGCTCGTCGAAGTAGAGCTGGTAGATCAGGCCGGAGCAGCCGCCGGGCTGCACGCCGACCCGCAGGCGAAGGTCGTCACGACCCTCCTGCTCGAGCAGGCTCTTGACCTTGGCCGCGGCCACGTCGCTCAGCTCGATGCCGTTCGTCGGGGCTTCGGCCTCGGTCGTGCTGGTCTCGGTCTCGTCCTGAACGCTCATCGGTATCGTCCTTTGGCTTGCGGTTGGGGCTGTGCTTCAGCGTCAACCCCGGTGGTCGGACATCTGTTCCCGACCGCCTGAACAGGATACGTCCTCCCTCACCTCGAGGGCGACCAGGTGCTGGCGACGCGCGCAGCGCGGGCCTGCAGGGTGCCCGCCGGGTCCGCCAGGGCCGCCGCCACCTGCTCGGGGCGGTCCGCCACGGCATACGTTCCGGACAGCCCTGCCGACATCCGCTCCCGGCGGCCCACGGACACCTGCCCGGCGATGACGATCGACGGGACGGCGCTCTCCAGGGCCAGCCGGGCCACGCCTGCCACGACCCGGTCTCCCAGACTCTGCCAGTCGTAGGTGCCCTCCCCGGTGACCACGAGATCGGCGCTGGCGAGGGCTGCGGCCAGGCCGACCGCCTCGATGACCACGTCGACACCGCTGGCCCTGCGGGCACCGAGCAGCAGCAGGGCGTAGCCCAGGCCCCCGCCGGCGCCGGCCCCGGGTTCCTTGTCGACTCGACGAGGACGACCGGTGAGCAGGTCGGTGCGCTCGGGCCGGGCCTGTCGGACGAGGTCGGCGAAGTGGCCGAAGGCGAACTCCAGGGCTTGGGCCTGCTCGGGGCTCGCCCCACGGCTCTCGGCATCGACGGCGCTGGCGCCCTGGAGCCCCAGCAGAGGCAGGTCTGCCGGCGTCGCCAGGACGAGGTCGACCTCGTGAAACCGCCGGACCGCCTCGGACAGGCCGGTGAGGTCCGTCGCGGTCAGCTCCGACAGGCCCAGGCCGCCGCACCCCAGCCGCCCGGGACCGACGCCGAGCGCCGCGAGCAGACCAGCCCCGGCGTCGTGGCACGCCACTGCTCCGACCCCGACGACGACGCGGCGCGCGCCGGAACCGACGGCCGCCTCCAGCAGCTGGCCCACGCCGGTGGAGACCGTCGACGTCGCATCCCGCTCGGCGGCCCCCAGCAGGTGGGGCCCGCACGCCTGGGAGACATCGAGGTATGCCGTGCGCAGCCCCTCCTGCTCGGTCACCAGGACCGCCGCGGGGACCGGCCGCCGCATCGGGTCGTCGACCGTGACGGCGAGCATCTCCCCGTCGAGTGCCGCCGCCACCACGTCGAGGAAACCCGCCCCACCGTCGGACAGCGGAAGGAGCACGAGGTCGTCGCGGGGCGCGGTCTCGAGCCAGCCGGCGGCGATCGCGTCCGCGGCCTCCGCGGCGGTCAGCGTGCCGGCGAACCGGTCGGGGGCGATGACGACGCGCACCGGTTCATCGTGTCAGAGTCCGGCTCGCCGTCAGGACGGGGCGAACCCCGATGCGACGCCGCCCAGCCAGCCGAGCGCCTGGGGCAGCAGGTCGATCCAGACGGATGCCCGGTGCCCGGCGTCCGGCAGGACGGTGGACTGGACCGCGAGCGGTGCCGCGGCGGCCGCGAGGAAGGCCGCCGAGCTCGGGTAGGACAGCCCGTCGGCCTTGCTCGTCTCGACCCAGAGGGCGCACGGTGGCGGCTGTCGGCGCGCCAGGGCCACCAGGTCGTAGCGCTGGGCCGCGGCGCTGCCCGCGGCGAACGGCTGGGACCCCTTGCTGAAGTCGGGAGCGAAGTACCCGCCGAGGACGATCGCCGACGCGAAGACGTTCGGATGGAGCATGGTCGCCATCGCCGCGCACCAGCCTCCCGAGGAGTAGCCGATCGTCGCCCAGGAGGCCCGGTCGGTTCGCACCCGCAAGGTCCTGGCGACGAACTCGGGCACGTCCTCGGCGATCCAGGTCTCGACCTGCGCCGCGCCGGCGGCGCCGTTGACGCACTCGGTGTCGGTGCCGCTGGGGAACTCCAGCTGGGGTGCGACGACGATAGGCGCCGCGACCGCTCGCCTGGCCACCGCTGCGTCGATCTCCGGCAGCGCGGGGAACGCCTTGGCCCAGACCTCGGGGTTGCCGGGGAACCCATGGAAGGCCTCGAGTACCGGGTAGCGCCGCGTGGTGCCGGCCGCCTCGTAGTCCGCCGGCAGGAGCACCACGACACGCCCGCTGAGTCCACTGCGAGCCCCTTTGACCGAGTAGCTCTGGACGCGATCGCCCGGCTTGGGCAGGGCGGGCAGCGCCTGCGGCTGCGCCGTGGTGAGGCTGGGACCCGGCACGGGAGCGTCGACCGCCCTGGTGGCGGCTCCCCCGCCCTGGGCGCTCTGGTGGGTCGCGGTGCCCGTCCCGAGCAGGTCGGACCAGCCGGCGTAGAAGAGGAACTGGTTGTTCAGGACGACCCCCGCGGTCACCAGCGCCAGCAGGCTGACCCCGACGAGCGTGACCAGCCGGGCACAGAAGCCGCGGAACGTCGCCCGGGTCCGCGGGAGCAACGCGGCGGCCGCCACGACAGCGATCACCAGCACCGCGACGACCAGCACGAGGAACGCCGAACTGGTCAGGCTCATCGACGGCTCTGGACGGCTCGGGACACGGATGGACGCTATCCCACGCACTCGTCTTCCGGCGGGGTATGCGGTCAGTCTCGGTCGGTGACAGCCGATGCGGTCGGAGCCAGCGACCCGGCATACGATCGAGGGGTGAGCATCTCCATGGAGAACGGGGCGCCAGCGCGTCCGTCGCTGATGCCGCTGCTCGTCCTCGGGCAGGGCACAGACCTCGCGTCCGAACGGGGCGTGGAGTGTCCCGGCGACCTTCCGGCGCCGTCGGACCCCGACCTCGTCGCCCGGGCCCGAGCCGCCAAGGCCGCCCTCGGTGACCGGGTGTTCGTGCTGGGCCATCACTACCAGCGCGACGAGGTGATCGAGTTCGCGGACGTCACCGGCGACTCGTTCAAGCTCGCCCAGCAGGCCGCCGCCCGCCCGGACGCGCCGTACATCATCTTCTGCGGCGTGCACTTCATGGCCGAGTCCGCCGACATCCTGACCGGGACGCAGCAGACGGTGATCCTGCCCGACCTGGCGGCCGGGTGCTCGATGGCCGACATGGCGGCGATCGCCCAGGTCGACGACGCGTGGGACGACCTCGTCGAGGCCGGTATCGCCGACCAGGTGATCCCGGTGACCTACATGAACTCCTCGGCCGCCATCAAGGCGTTCACCGGGCGGCACGGGGGCACCATCTGCACCTCGTCCAACGCCCGGACCGCCCTGGAGTGGGCCTTCGAGCAGACCGGGGGCGTGGACGGCGGCGGCAAAGTCCTGTTCCTGCCCGACCAGCACCTCGGGCGCAACACCGCGGTGCGGGAGCTCGGGCTGTCCCTCGAGGACTGCGTCGTCTTCGACCCCCATCGTCCCCACGGCGGTCTGACCCGCGAGCAGCTCCAGCGGGCCCGGATGATCCTCTGGCGCGGGCACTGCTCGGTCCACGGGCGATTCACCGTCGACGCGGTCGAGCAGGCTCGCCGGGACATCCCGGACGTCAAGGTCATCGTCCACCCGGAGTGCCGCTACGAGGTCTGCGAGCTGGCCGACGAGATCGGCTCGACCGAGCGCATCATCCAGACCATCGCCGCCGCGCCGGATGGGACCTCCTGGGTGGTGGGCACCGAGCTCAACCTCGTCCACCGGCTCAGCGAGCAGTTCCCGGAGCAGCACATCGCGTTCCTGGAGAAGGCCGTCTGCTACTGCTCGACGATGAACCGCATCGACCTCCCGCACCTGGTGTGGGCGCTGGAGTCCCTCGTGGAGGGCAGGGTGGTCAACCCGATCCGGGTCGACCCCGAGGTGGCCCGGTGGGCCAAGGTCGCTCTGGACCAGATGCTCGCCCTTCCCGGCGTGACGTCCAAGGACTAGCGGCCGACCGCCACGACACCTTCAGGCAGGGGAACACCATGGACCGCATCGCGATCGTCTCCGACGTGCACGGCAACCTCACGGCATACGAAGCGGTCCTGGCCGACATCGACGCCCGCGGCATCACCCAGATCCTCAACCTTGGCGACTACGTCGGCAAGGGGCCGCGGGGAGCCGACTGCGTCGAGCTCTCCCGGGATCGGTGCGAGGTCAACATTCGCGGCAATTGGGATGACTTCATCCCCAGGGACGTCGAGGCGCTCTCGGAGTCAGCGCGATGGTGGCGCGACGAGCTGAAGCCGGAGCAGCTGCCCTGGCTGGCCGCCCTGCCACTGAGCCACGACCTGCTGATCAGCGGTCGTCAGGTGCGGCTCTTCCATGCGTCGGCGGCCGATGTCCACACGCGGGTGCGCTACAGCCACACCGACGCCGAGTTCGACGGGATGTTCGCCAACACCGAGCTGACCGGAGACGGTCCGCTGCCCACGGTGGTCGGCTACGGCGACATCCACGACGCCTACCTCGAGGTCCGCGACGGCCTGACCCTGTTCAACGCCGGCAGTGTCGGCAACGCGCTCGACGAGCCGACCGCCAGCTACGTCATCCTCGACGGGGTCGTGGGGTCCCCCGAGCCGGCGCCCTTCGGCATCCAGTTCACCCGGGTCCACTACGACATCGAGGCAGAGATCGCGGTGGCCACCGAGCGCGGGATGCCTGAGCTCGAGGAGTACGCCGTGGAGCTGCGGGAGGGCATCTACCGCGGCGTGTGGCGCGCCTCCCAAACCTGAAACGGCCCCCGGGACCTTTATCGGGTGACCCGATAAAGGGAACCTTCCCTGGAGGAACTTCCTAGCGGAAAGGACCCGTTTCTCGGGTCACCCGATAAAGTTCCGAGCCCCGCCCCCACGGTCCCGGGACCAATGGTCCTGTTCGGACGCCACGCCGGCGAGACCCTGAGGTATGAGCCCGATCTCGCAGCAGGAGCTCGCCGCACTGGTGGACAGGTGGGTCAGCCGCGGCATCCTCGACAGCGGTCAGGCCAACCGGATCCGCGAGGAAGCGCACCCCGGCACGGGAAGCGCCCCTCAGCCCGCCGAGGCATCCACGCAGGCCGCAGGCACACCCGCTGCTGCGATGCCCTCGATCCTCGTCGAGGCCCTGGGGTATGTCGGTGGCGCGATCGCCGTGGCTGCCGTGGGGCTCATCGTCTCGGCGCTGTGGGCATCGATGGCACTGGGCACCCGGGCCGGCATCGCGGGCGCGGCCACGGTGATCCTCATCGCGGCCGGGGCGCTGGTCCCGGCACGCACCTCCGACCAGAGCGGCCGCCTCAGGGCGATCATGTGGGCCGGGGCGGTGGCCGCGCTGGCCGGAACCGTCTCTCTGCTGCTGGCGCAGGGGTTGAGCTGGGACGAGGAGACGGTGACGGCCGGCTCAGGCCTGTGCGCCGCGGTGCTCGCTGCCGGACTGTGGGCGCTGCATCGGCATCCGGTCCAGCACCTGGCGACCTTCATCGCCAGCCTGGTCACCGTCGGCGCAGCCATGACGATCTGGTTCGGGGCCTGGTGGGTCGCCCCACTCGCACTCTGGGCGGTGGCGCTGGGGTGGACGACGCTCAGCTGGCTGGGCCGGATCGCACCCCGCCTGGTGGGTCTGCTTGCCGGCTCCATCGCCATGGTCGGGGCGACAGTGGCGCTGACGTCGCTGGGCTGGGGGGTCGTCCTCGGGCTGGGGAGCATCGCCGTCGTCGTCGCGCTCGCGGTCGTGGAGCACCGGTTGTCACTGCTGGCTGTCGGGGCCGTGGGCACGATCTGGTTCCTGCCGCAGACCTTCGCCACCTGGTTCGAGGGGATGATCGGCCCGGCGCTGGGGCTGCTTGTGGCCGGTCTGTCGATGGTCGCTGCGGCTGTGCTCATCGCCCGAGAGAGGCGTGCCCAGAGCGTGCCGGGGGCCTCCGGCTCACGTGCCACCCTGCACTGGCCACCGTGGCGCGATCACGGCCACGGCGCCACCTGACCCGCTTCGCGCCGACGCTGCGAGCACCTGCCCCGCGGTTAGCGCGGCAGCGCGCCGAGCCGCGCGAGCAGCAGCGCCTCGGCCTGGCAGACCCGCTCGAACTCCCCGAGGTGCAGCGACTCGTTGGCCCCGTGCGCCCGGGCGTCCGGGTCCTCCACGCCGGTGACGAGGATGCCGGCCTCGGGGAACTTCTCCGCGAACCTGGCCACGAACGGGATCGACCCGCCGACGCCCATGTCGACCGGCTCGACGCCCCACGCGTCGGCGAACGCGGCGCGGGCCTGGTCGTAGATCGGACCGTCGGCATTGGCGGCGAAACCGGGGCCCTCGTCGTCGAGGTGGATCTCCAGCTTGGCGCCCCAGGCCACGTGCTTCTCCAGGTGGGCGGACAGCAGCTGGTATGCCGTCCGCGGGTCCTCGTCGGGCGCGATCCGCATCGAGACCTTCGCCGAGGCGGACGGGACGAGCGTGTTCGACGCTGTCTCGACCGTCGGCGCGTTGAAGCCGATGGTCGTGATGGATGGCTTGTTCCACATCCGGGTGAGCAACGTGCCGGACCCGATCAACGACACCCCGTCGAGCAGGCCCGACTCCAGCCGCAACCGCTCCTCGGAGTAGTCCAGGTCGGACGCCTCGCCCGACTTGAGCCCCTCGACCGTGACGTTGCCCTCCTCGTCGTGCAAGGTAGCGAGCAGGCGCATCAGGACGGTGATCCCGTCGGGCACCACCCCACCGAACATTCCCGAATGCACCCCGTGGTCCAGCGTCGTCACGGTCACGACCACCCGGATCATCCCGCGCAGCGTCGTCGTCAGCGCCGGCTCGCCGATGTCCCAGTTGCCGGAGTCGGCCAGCACGATGGCATCGGCGCGCAGCTTCTCGCCGTGTCGCTCGAGGATGGTCAGCAGCGAGTCGCTGCCGATCTCCTCCTCGCCCTCCACGAAGACCGTCACCCCGACCGGGAGGTTGCCCGAGTGCGCACGCAGGGCGGCGACGTGGGCCATCACCCCGGCCTTGTCATCGGCGGCGCCACGTCCGTACAGGCGACCGCCGCGGACCGTCGGCTCGAACGGCGGGCTGTCCCACAGCGTGTCGTCCCCCGGGGGCTGGACGTCGTGGTGGGCGTACAACGTCACCGTGGGTGAACCCTCCGGCCCGTCGATGTGGCCGATGACTGCCGGGCGGCCCCCCTCACGGACGATCTCGACCTCGAGCCCCTCGGCACGCAGCAGAGCGGCCACGGCATCGGCGCTCTCCTCGACGTGCTGCTGGTCGAACGAGTCGAGCGAGACACTCGGGATGCGGGTGAGTGCCTCAAGGTCGGCCTGCACCTGGGGCATCAGGGCGGTCACCCGGCCCTTGATGGCGGTGATCTGGTCAGAGGTCAGCAGGTCGTCGGTCACGGGAGCCGACTCTAGCGGCGGTCATCCTGGCGCCGGAACCGCCCCCGGCGAGGCTGGGATGCAAACAATCGACGCCTCTCGGCTTACCCTTGCCGGGTGTTCTGGAGCAAGAAGAAGCCCACTGACGAAGCGTCCTCCTCGACCGCGCCGCACGACGTGCGGCCCGGGGCGAAGGGCCGTCCGACCCCCAAACGGCGCGAGAGCGAGGCGGCGAACCGGCGTCCGCTGGTGGTGACCGACCGCAAGCTGGCCCGCGACAGCGACAAGGTCAGGCGCAAGGAGGCCGTGGCTCTGCAGCGCCAGGCGATGGTCACCGGGGACGACGCCCATCTGCCGAAGCGCGACAAGGGGCCGGAGCGCCGGTACATCCGGGACTACATCGACGCCCGCTGGAGCGTCGGCGAGCTGATGCTCCCGATCATGCTCATCGTGCTCGCCCTGAGCATGCTCGGACAGCGTTGGCAGCTGTTGGTGTTCTTCCTCGTCTACGGACTCGTCCTCGTCGCGATCATCGACGCCTTCTTCATGTGGCGTCGGATCAAGGCCAAGCTGGCGGCCAAGTTCGGCCCGGGCAAGGTGCCCCCGGGCGGGCTGATGTACGCGATGATGCGCAGCTTCCAGATCAGGCCCACCCGGATGCCGAAGCCGCAGGTCAAGCGCGGAGCCTTCCCGACCTGAGCCCGGCCACGCCACACCCGCAGGTATGCCGTCCGGCTCAGTCGGTCCGGCTCAGTCGGGCCGGCCTCAGTCGGCCAGCTCGGCGAACGCCTTCGGGGAACGGGTGACGGCATACGTCGCGAAGTACATCTTCTGCAGCGCCCCGTCCGCGCCCCGGACCAGCTCGAGCAGCTCCCCGCGTTCGCGTCCCTGCACGGCCCGGAACGACGTGTCGCTCTCGCGTGCGAACCGGGTCTCGTCGGTGGCGGTCGCTCCGGGGACCCGCATCCACAGCTGACCCCGACGCACCTCGAGGACCAGTTCCTCTCCCTCGCTCCACCAGGAACCGAGCAGCTCCTCGAAGTCGGGGTGCTCCTGCTCGGGCACCCAGGCGGCGGGCAGCGTCGGCGCCTCGTCGAGGATCAGCTCGAGCAGGTCGCTGGCCAGCGCGATGGTCGCTGCCCCCGCGGTGCTGTTGGCGAAGGCGATGACACCCACCTTGTCAGGTCGGCGCACCCGCAGCCCGGTGAGGAAGCCCGGCATCGCCCCGCCATGGCCGACATAGACCCGCTCGCCGCGTCTGGCCATGCCGAAACCCAGCCCGTAGGCGGCGCTCCAGCCGTCGGGATCGACCATGACCCGGGGTCGGCACATCTCCTCGAGGCTCTCCTGCGCCAGCACCTCGGGGTCGGGGTCGGCGACGAAGGCGGCATACCGGGCCAGGTCGGCGACGGTTGACCAGAGCCCACCCATGGGGGCGGTGGCCGCGAGGTCGAACAGCGGCTCCTCGGTGGCCGTGCCGGCGAACGGGTCCACCTGGTAGCCGACGGCACGGTCGGCCGCCGGGACCAGCCCGGTCCGGGTCATCCCCAGCGGTGCGAGGATCCGCTCGGTCACCGACTTCTCCCAGCTACCGCCGTCGAGCCGCTCGACGACCTGACCGAGCAGGGCGTAGGCCAGGTTCGAGTAGTGGAAGACGAAGTGCGGGTCGAGGGGCCGTTCGGCCAGGTCCAGCTCGGCGAGCAAGGTCGTCGTGTCCGGTGCCGCGAGGCTCTCCCAGACACGCCCCACCGGCTCACGCTGCAGGCCGGAGGAGTGCGCCAGCATCTGGCGCACGGTCACGTCCGCGTGTCGGGTCTGCGGGAGCCAGGTACCCAGCGGGTCGTCCAGGCTGAGCCTGCCGGCATCGCGCAGCTGCATGATCAGCACGGCCGTGAATGTCTTGGTGATCGAACCGATCATGAACTGGGTGTCGTCATCCGCCGGCGCCGCCGGCTCGAGCCGCGCCGAGCCGACATGCCGGGACCAGACCAGCGTGCCGTCCCGCACAACGCCGACCGACAGGCCCGGGGTGCGCCAGGTCCGTTGGGCCTCGCGCACCTTCACCTCGAGCAGGCGCTCCAGTCGAGGTGCCAGCTCGGTTGTCACCCCGGCCCTCACTCGGCCGGGTGCAGGCTCATCGGCCCGTACACCACGGTGTCGTCAGCCCTGAGGGTGACCGCGTCGACTCCGGCGTCGAGCAGGGTGTGCCATTCCTCCCCGACCCAGGACTCCGCCTCGCTCTGGGTCGGGAAGCTCGAGGTGCCGACCTCGCCCTGGACGGCATTTCCCTGTGAATCCAGGAGGTCCCATGTCCACGCTTGACTCATGGCAGCACTCTACGACGTGTGACCGAGACCGCTTTGACAGCACCGGCGCCGACATGGGACGGTCAGCGCACCGAAAGTCGTCGTTCAGGGGAAGCCGGTGCGAATCCGGCGCTGTCCCGCAACCGTGAGGTCTCGATGAGGCCGAGTCGGAGCACCTGTCGATGATTCCGGCTCCATCAGATACGTCCGTCGCGGAAGCGGACCGGAGTCAGAGGTCCCCGGCAGCTCGTTCCGGAATCTCTCACCCCCGGCCGTGAGGAGATTTCATGAACAGACCCACCCCGTCACACCCCGTCCGTCATGCCCTGCTGGCGGTGTTCGCCGTCCTGGGTGCGATCGCCGCACTTGTGCTTCCTGCCCAGTCGGCGTCGGCAGCCAACTACCAGTACTGGGGCTACTACCAGGTGGCCAACGGCGCCTGGACCTTCGCCCAGGTCGGACCGGACAAGTCCACCCCCGCCGACGGTGCCATCGAAGGCTGGCGCTGGGCGGTCGACGACGGCACCGGCACGGCCCCACGCACCCCGCGGGCGCTGCCGAGCTTCACCGCCGTGTGCGACACGACGCCGGCCCAGACCGGCAAGAAGCGCGTCGCCGTGGTCATCGACTTCGGTCGACCCGCGGACGGTGACGCGACGACGACCCCGCCGAAGCCCCGGGCCCAGTGCGCCTCGGTGCCGACCGCCGCCACCGGGGCCGAGGTCCTCGCTGCGGTCGCCGAGGTACGCAGCGGAACCGGTGGTCTGGTCTGTGCCCTGGACGCCTACCCGGCATCGGGCTGTGGCGGCGAGATCGCCACGCTCTCCGAGGCGCAGAAGGCAGCCGACACCCCGGTGAGCATCGCCCCCGTGACCGCTGCGGCCCCGACGACCACGGCCTCAGCCACGGCCGCACCCGCCACCGCGGCGCCGGTCGCGACGAGCCCCGCCGCCAGCAGCAGTCCGGTCGGGCTGTGGGTGGGTCTGGTCGTCCTCGTGCTCGGCGGGGGCGCCCTCGCGTGGAGCCTGCGCCGACGCCGCAGCGCCGGCTGAGCGAGCGAGCAGCCGCCCCATGCCATTCCTGCGCACCACGTCGCCAGACCACCGGGTCCTTCATCCGGTGGCCTGGTGGATGTGGGGTATCGGACTCGCGACGGCGGCTGCTCACACGACGAACCCGATCCTGCTGGTCCTCGTCATCGTGGTGGCCGGCTGGGTGGTCCTCGAACGTCGGGAGGTGGGCACGATCAACGCGTTCTTCCCGTTCCTGGTCCTGGGCCTGGTCGCGATCGCCCTGCGGGTGGTGCTGACCGCCGCGCTCGGCAACGGCATCCAGGGCAGGATCGTGCTCGTTCGCCTACCCGAGCTGCCACTGCCCGGCTGGGTGGCCGGGGTGCGGATCGGTGGCGCGGTCACGCTCGAGTCGCTCGTGGCGGCGGCCGTCGACGGGTTGCGACTGGCGGCCACTCTGGCCTGCCTCGGGGCGGCCAACGCGCTGGCCAGCCCCAAGCGGCTGCTGCGCTACGTGCCGGCCACGCTGTACGACGTCGGCACCGCCGTCGTCGTGGCCATGACGTATGCCCCGCAGATGGTGGTGCACGCCGGCCGGGTGCGGGCTGCCCGACGCCTGCGTGGTCACTCCGGTCGAGGGCTGCGTGAGCTGGGCCGGCTCAGCGCGCCGGTCCTGGAGGGTTCGCTCGACCGCTCGCTGGAGCTCGCCGCGTCGATGGAGTCCCGCGGCTATGGCCGCGCCCCGGTTCGCTCGCTGCGCGGTCGGCGGGTGGCCAGCGGGATGACCCTGCTCGGCCTCGTCGGCGTCGTTGCCGGCCTCTATGGCGTGCTGGACGGCTCGGTCACCGGCCTGCTCGGAATCCCGCTGCTGCTCGGTGGTATCGCGGTCACCGGCCTGACCCTGTTCCTCGGAACGCGACGGGACAGCCGGTCGAGCTACCGACGAGACCCCTGGGCCTGGCCCGAGTGGCTCGTCCTGACCCTGGGCGCGATCCCCGCCGCGGCACTGCTGTGGGCCGAGCAGCGCGGATGGGAGGGGGTCGTCGTCAGCCAGGTACCGCTGTCCGTCCCCGCCGTGCCGGTGCTGCTGGTTCTCGCGCTGGTGGTCCCGGCGCTCGCGGCCGTGCTCACCCCGGTGCCTCCGCGACTGGCCGCGCTGCGCTCCCGCAGCCCCCGCGGGCGGGTTCACGAGGCCACCTCATGATCGACTTCGAGGACGTCGGCGTCACCCACGAGGACGCGGTCGACGGTCGTCCAGCCCTGAGCGGAGTGACGTTCCGCATCGACGAGGGTGAGCTCGTCCTCGTCGTCGGCCCCACCGGTAGCGGCAAGTCCACCCTGCTGCGCTGCATCAACGGGCTCATCCCGCACTTCTCGGGCGGCACCCTCTCGGGTCGGGTCCGCATCGACGGGCGGGACACCCGCGAACATCGCCCCCGCGACCTGGCCGACATCGTCGGCTTCGTCGGCCAGGACCCGCTCGCGTCGTTCGTCACCGACTCGGTAGAGGACGAGCTCGCCTACGGCATGGAGACGCTGGGGGTCGACGCCGGAGCCATGCGACGCCGGGTGGAGGAGACCCTAGACCTGCTCGGTCTGGTGGACGTTCGCGACCGCGCCCTGAGCGAGCTGTCCGGAGGTCAGCAGCAACGCGTCGCCATCGGGGCCGTGCTGGCGGCAGGACCGCGGGTGCTGGTGCTCGACGAGCCGACCTCGGCGCTCGACCCGGTGGCGGCCGAGGACGTCCTGGCTGCCCTGCACCGCCTCGTGCACGACCTCGGAATGACGGTCGTCCTGGCGGAGCACCGGCTCGAACGGGTCATCCACCACGCCGACCGGGTCCTCATCGTCGAGAACGGTCGCGTCGAGCCGCTCGCCGACCCCGCCGATGCCATGTCCCGCTCGGTCGTCCATCCGCCGGTCATCGAGCTCGGTCGGCAGCTGGGCTGGAGCCCGCTACCGCTGTCCATCCGGGACGCCCGTCGGCGGGCCGCCGACCTGCGCGCCCGGCTGGGAACCGGCCCGGGTCCAGCCCCGCCGCCCGCCTCGGCCGACGGCCCGGTGGTCGCGTCGGTCCAGAGGCTCACCGTCCGCCGCGGACTCTCGACGGCGCTGCGCGCGATCAGCCTGGACCTGCACGGCGGATCGATCCTCGCCGTCATGGGCCGCAACGGCGCTGGCAAGTCCACCCTCCTGGCCTCCCTCGTGGGGCAGCTCGAGGCCACCGGGGGCCTGGTGCGGGTCGGCGGCGCCGACCCCGCCAGCACACCGGCGTCGGCGCTGGTCCGAGCCGCCGGCCTCGTACCGCAGGACCCGGGTCTGCTGTTGTACAACGACACCGTTGCCGGCGAGTGCGCCAGCGCCGACGCCGACTTCGACGTCACTCCTGGCACGACCGCTGCCCTGCTGCGCCGGATCGTCGGTGAACCGCTGGACGGGCGAGTGCATCCGCGCGACCTCTCCGAGGGTCAGCGCCTCTGCCTGGCGTTGAGCGTGATCCTCGGCAGCGGCCCCCAGCTGGTACTGCTGGACGAGCCGACCCGAGGACTCGACTACCCGGCCAAGACCCGACTCGTCCAGGTGCTGCGCGACCTGGCCAGGGCGGGTCATGCCGTCGTACTCGCGACCCACGACGTCGAGCTCGCCGCCGACGTCGCGGACCGGGTCGTCGTCCTGGCCGAGGGCGAGGTCGTCGCGGACGGACCCGCACGCGCGGTCCTGGCCGGTTCGCCCGCGTTCGCCCCCCAGGTGGCCAAGATCCTGCACCCCCTTCCCTACCTCACGGTCGAGGACGTCGCGTCCGGGCTCGGTGCCGCCTCGTGAGGCAGCGGCCCGCCGCCGTCACCACCCTCGCCCTGGTGAGCCTGGTCGGGCTGGTGGCCTTCGGGTGGCCTTTTCTCGCCGACCCCGCGGTGGGTGAACAGCACGGCCGGGACGCGCCGTGGCTCTTCGCCGCATTGCTCGGGTTGCTGGCCCTCGTCCTGCTCGCTGAGATGACCGCCCACGGTCTCGATGCCAAGGCGGTCGCGGTGCTGGGCGTCCTGGCAGCCATGGGCGGCGCGCTGCGGGTCCTGTCCGCCGGGACGGCCGGACTCGAGCCGATGTTCTTCCTCATCGTGCTGGGCGGCCGGGTACTCGGTCCGAGCAAGGGATTCCTCCTCGGCGCCCTGGCCCTGCTCACCGGTGCCTTCCTCACCGGCGGCGTCGGGCCATGGCTTCCGTTCCAGATGCTGGCGGCCGGATGGGTCGCGATGGGGGCCGGCCTCCTGCCTCGGGCGACCGGGCGCGCCGAGCGGCTTCTGCTGGCGGCCTACGGCACCGCGTCCGGACTGGCCTACGGGGCGGTGATGAACCTCTGGTTCTGGCCGTTCATCGCGCCGGCGAGCGCCCCGACGGGCGCCGGCTACGTGCCCGGTGACCCCGCACTCGCGAACCTGGGCCACTACGCGGTGTTCTACCTGGCCACCTCGCTGGGCTACGACCTGCCCCGGGCGGTGCTCACCGGCACGGTGATCCTGCTTGTCGGGGGCCGGGTGCTCGTCGCGTTGCGCCGGGCGGTCCGCAAGGCGAAGTTCGACACCCGCCCCCAGTTCGAGGACGCTGCGCCTGGCTGAGGCGCGGCATACCGCTCCTGCGGGACCCGCAGGTCGGTCCGGCACCGACCCGGGGGCCCCTACTCGCGGACCTGCACGTCCACGAACGGGGGCTTGACGACCGTCGCGGCCACCTGACGTCCGCGCACGTCGATGACCACCTCGTCACCGAGCTCGACCTCCGGCGAGAGCAGTGCCAGCGCGATGCCTTGACGCTTGGTCGGCGAGAAGGTGCCCGAGGTCACCTCGCCGACCGGCTCACCGCCTCGGGTGACCGCGCAGTGCGCACGGGGAATGCCCCGGCCCTGCACCAGCAGACCTCGGGAGATGCGCCGTGGTCCAGCCTCCTTCTCGGCGAGGAGCGCCTCTCGTCCCCAGAAGCTGTCCTTCCTCCAGCCGACCGCCCATCCGGCCCGCGCCTGGACGGGAGAGATGTCCAGCGACAGGTCCTGACCGTGCAAGGGGTAGCCCATCTCGGTCCGGAGGGTGTCGCGGGCGCCGAGGCCGCAGGGTATGCCGCCCAGTGGCGCCATGGCCTCGGTCAGCGCATCCCACAGGCCCGGGGCGTCGGACCACCGCGGAACGAGCTCGTAGCCGCGCTCGCCGGTGTACCCGGTGCGGCAGACGATGACCGGGGCTCCCTGCCAGTCGGCCATCACGAACGACATGTAGTCGTGACCGGTCGGCAGCCCCAGCGCCTCGAGGACGGAGTCCGCCTGCGGACCCTGCACGGCGATGACGCCGTACTCGTCGTGCAGGTTCCGCACCTCGATGCCCTCCGGCGCAGCTGCCTCGACCCGGCGTACCACCTCTGCGGTGTTGGCGGCGTTCGGGATGAGGAAGACGTCGTCCTCGGCGGTGACGTACTGGATCAGGTCGTCGACGACGCCGCCCGACTCGTCGCAGCACAAGGTGTACTGGGCCTGCCCGGGAGCGATCCGCCTGAGGTCGTTGGTGAAGCAGGAGTTGACGAAGTCGACGGCGCCCGGCCCGCGGACGGAGGCCTTGCCCAGGTGGCTGACGTCGAAGATCCCGACCCGCTCACGCACGGCCGTGTGCTCGGCGACCACGCCCCCGCCGGGGTACTCGATGGGCATGTCCCAGCCGCCGAAGTCGGCCATCTTGGCCCCCAGCGCACGGTGCCGTTCGTGCAGTGGTGAGGTCTTGCCCGAGGGGCTGGCGGGTGAGGTGCTGTCGTCGCCGGAAGTCATGCGGCCACGCTAGACGATCAGCTCCCGGACTTGCGCCGGAACATCTGCTGGGCCTTGGCGGGGCCGTGCGCGTCGTGGACCTTGGACCGCTCGGCGTCCTCGGAGACGTCCTTTCCCGCATGCGCCTGCTTCCGCTCCAGGGCGGCGCGGAACTTCGCCTTGGTCTCTTCCGACGGACCGGGGTTCTTGGCCTTGCCTGACATGCTGTCCTCCTGTGTGCCCACGGCCAGAGCCAGGGTGTCGAGCGGTGCCCGCAGGGTGGGGCGGTCCCCACCCTTTCACTGTCGCGGCAGACCTGCCAAAGCGTTGTCCCGGGCACGCACCGGGCAGCGCCTCACCGCTGCTCGCGTCGCCTCTGCTGGGAGTTCCACTCCCGCATCCGACGCGGGTACCCGGTGAGCAGCACGTCGTAGACCGGGATCTCCAGGGACTTCGCGATGTCGAAGGCCGCCTTGCGTGAGCCGACGGCCCGGCGAGTCCACTCACCACTCGTCGCGATGAGGATGAGGCTCTCGGCGCTGACGTTCGTCGCGGGCTCGACATAGCCCTCCACGCCGCGCCGGCTCTGGGCAAAGCTCCTCAGGTGGTCCTTGACCGCATCCTGGTCCACGGTCATGGAAGGCCCGTCCGTCCGACCGACCTGAGTCGATCGTCTGCGGCGAAATCTTCCAAGGAATCCCATTGCCGAAGGCTATCCTGCGCGCGAGGCGGCCCTCGGGGCAGCGCACCCGCCCGCGCGGGCGGCGGCCGCCGTGACCAAACCGGCCGCGTGTTGAGCACCTGCTTGGCACGGCCGCCCCCAAGAGTGACAAGATGCGGTGAGGAAACCAACCCGGGCGTCGGCGCGACCCGCCGAGCATCTCGGGGCAAGTCATCGATCCTGCACAAGGGAGCGCCCATGTCGGCTGACGCCGAGGAGACCTTCGACCTCGTCATCCTCGGAGGCGGCAGCGGCGGTTATGCCTGCGCTCTGCGCGCAGCCGAGCTCGGCCTGAGTGTGGCACTGGTCGAGAAGGCCAAGCTCGGCGGCACCTGCCTGCATCAGGGTTGCATCCCGACCAAGGCGCTCCTGCACGCGGCCGAGGTCGCCGACTCCGCTCGCGAGGGCGCGAAGTTCGGCGTGAAGACCACCTTCGAGTCGATCGACATGAGCGGCGTCAACGCCTACAAGGACGGCGTGGTCTCCCGGCTGCACAAGGGGCTGCAGGGGCTGGTCAAGTCTCGGTCCATCGAGTACGTCGAGGGCGAGGGACGACTGGCCGACAAGCAGACGGTGCAGGTCGCCGGTCGTCGGCTCACCGGGCGAAACGTGGTGCTCGCCACGGGCTCGTACGCCAAGTCGCTACCCGGCCTGGAGATCGGCGGCCGGGTCATGACCAGCGAGCAGGCGCTGACGCTCGACCTCGTCCCGCCCCGCGTGGTGGTCCTGGGCGGCGGGGTGATCGGAGTCGAGTTCGCCTCCGTCTTCCGCTCGTTCGGGTCCGAGGTGACGATCGTCGAGGCCCTCCCCCGCCTCGTGGCAGCCGAGGACGAGGCCGTCTCCAAACAGCTCGAGCGTTCCTTCCGCAAGCGCGGTATCGCCTTCCGGACCGGCGTCCGCTTCGGCGGGGCGACACAGTCCGGTGACGTGGTGACCGTGTCCCTGGAGGACGGCGCCTCGATCGAGGCGGACCTGCTCCTGGTGGCGGTGGGCCGTGGTCCGGTCACGGAGAACCTCGGCTATGCCGAGGCCGGGGTCACCCTGGAGCGCGGCTTCGTCGCCACGGACGAGCGGCTGCGCACGAGTGTCGAGAGCGTGTATGCCGTCGGCGACATCGTCGCCGGCCTGCAGCTGGCGCACCGGGGGTTCGCGCAAGGCATCTTCGTGGCAGAGGAGATCGCCGGCCTGGCACCCGCGGTGATCGACGAGATGGGGATTCCCCGGGTCACCTACTGCGACCCCGAGATCGCCTCGGTGGGTCTGACCGAGTCGCAGGCCAAGGAGAAGTACGGCGAGGTCGAGACCATCGAGTACAACCTCGGCGGCAACGGCAAGTCGCAGATCCTGCAGACCCAGGGCTTCGTCAAGCTGGTCCGCGAGAAGAACGGCCCCGTCGTCGGCGTCCACATGATCGGCGCCCGCATGGGCGAGCAGGTCGGCGAGGCGCAGCTGATCTTCAACTGGGAGGCGTTGCCCTCCGATGTTGCGAACCTGATCCATGCCCACCCAACCCAGAATGAAGCACTCGGGGAGGCGCACCTGGCTCTGGCCGGCAAGCCGCTCCACGCCCACGCCTGACATCCAGAGCCAGAGGAGACACAAGCCATGTCCGAACGCGTGACCATGCCAGCCCTGGGTGAGTCCGTCACCGAGGGGACGGTCACCCGGTGGCTCAAGAACGTGGGCGACGAGGTGGCCGTCGACGAGCCGCTGCTCGAGGTCTCCACCGACAAGGTCGACACCGAGATCCCCTCCCCGGTGGCCGGAACCCTGCAGGAGATCCTCGTCCAGGAGGACGACACCGTCCCGGTCGGCGCCGACCTCGCCGTCATCGGCGAGGGTGCCGCGGCCGGAGAAGCCACCGAGGCGTCCGACACCGAGGCGTCCGACGCGGGCGACGATCCGGCCCAGAATGAGCAGGACGCCCCGCAGGAGGTGGAGGATTCCCCTGAGCCGGAGCAGCCCTCCACCGAACAACCCGAGACGCCCGAGACCTCCGAGCCTGAGGCCTCCGCCGACGACGACGCACAAGAGCAGACGGCCCCCGCGGCAGGGACCACCTCTGGTGGCGACTCCGAGGGCCAGACCGTGACGATGCCGGCACTGGGCGAGTCGGTCACCGAGGGCACCATCACGCGGTGGTTGAAGGCCGAGGGCGACACCGTCGCGGTCGACGAGCCGCTGCTCGAGGTGTCCACCGACAAGGTCGACACCGAAATCCCCTCCCCTGTGGCGGGCACCGTCACCAAGATCCTCGTGGCCGAGGACGACACCGTGCCGGTGGGCGCTGAGCTCGCGGTCATCGGCGGCGCGTCCGGTGGCAGCGGGTCGGCGGCGCCGGCCGGGTCCGCGAACGACGACGCGTCCCAGAGCTCCGCGGCTCCGAAGGCCGAGCAGGCTCCGACGAGCGAGCCGGCCCCGAAGGCCGAAGAGCCCGCGAAGGCCGAGGAACCCCCGAGATCCGAAGAGCCGGCGAAGGCCGAAGAGCCGGCGAAGGCCGAAGAGCCGGCGAAGGCCGAGGAAGCCCCGAAGAGCGCGGCGAAAGATGCCGACGGCGATCGGGGCAGCGACGCGGCCAGCTATGTGACACCGCTGGTGCGCAAGTTGGCAGCCCAGCACGAGGTCGACCTCGCCAGCCTCAGCGGAACCGGCATCGGCGGACGGATCCGGAAGCAGGACGTCCTCGATGCGGCCGAGGCGGCCAAGGCTCCTGCCGCGTCCACGGCGCCCGCCGAGGACCGTGCGCCGGCCAAGGCGGCCTCCTCGGGCCAGGCCGCCGCGCCGGCTTCGCCCAAGCGGGGCACCACCGAGAAGATGTCGAGGCTCCGCAAGGTCATTGCCGCCCGGATGGTCGAGTCGCTCCAGGTGTCCGCCCAGCTGACGACCGTCGTCGAGGTCGACCTGACCAAGGTCGCGCGGCTGCGCGAGCGAGCAAAGCGCGACTTCGAGAGCCGCGAGGGCACCAAGCTCAGCTACCTGCCCTTCCTCGCGCTCGCCGCCGTCGAGGCTCTCAAGGCCCACCCCAACCTCAACTCGAGTGTCACCGGTGACGAGATCACCTACCACGGCGACGAGAACCTCTCCATCGCCGTGGACACCGAGAAGGGGCTCATCGTCCCGGTCGTCAAGAACGCGGGTGACCTCAACATCGCGGGGTTGGCCCGCGCGATTGCCGAGCTCGCGGACCGCACCCGGAACAACAAGATCACTCCCGACGACCTGGCGGGTGGGACCTTCACGATCACCAACACCGGCAGCCGTGGGGCGCTCTTCGACACACCGATCATCAACCAGCCCCAGGTGGCCATCCTCGGTACCGGCGCTCTCGTCAAGCGACCCGTCGTCGTCAGCGACGTCGACGGCGGCGAGACCATCGCCGTGCGCTCGATGATGTACCTGGCCCTGTCCTACGACCACCGGGTCGTGGACGGAGCCGACGCGGCACGGTTCCTGTCCACGATGAAGGCCCGCCTCGAAGAGGGAGCGTTCGAAGCCTCCCTCGGGTTGTAGCAGACCGGAGCCACGTCTTCGTGCCGAATCCGGGTCAGCAGCGGGTCGCCATCACCGGGGCGTCAGGCCTCATCGGCAGCGCGTTGTCGAAGCACCTGACCGAACGCGGTGACCAGGTCGTGCACCTGGTGCGTCGGCAGGCGCGCAACGCGGGCGAGGTCTCGTGGGACCCGGTACGGCGACTCCTCGACCCGAGCGACCTGGAGCACGTCGACGCCGTCGTTCACCTGGCCGGCGCGGGGGTCGGTGATCACCGCTGGAACCACTCCACCAAGCAGCTGATCCTCTCGTCCCGGGCTGACGGGACCGCCACCGTCGCCGGAGCCGTGGCGCAGCACGGCAGTCGCATCCGGCTGGTCAGCGGCTCGGCGATCGGCTTCTACGGAAGTGACCGCGGAAGCGAGGTCCTCACCGAACGAAACAGTGGCGGAGAGAGCTTTCTCGCGGCGGTCGTCCGCGCGTGGGAGGCCGCTACCGAGCCCGCCGTCGCGGCCGGCGCGGCGGTGGCCCTGTCGCGTACCGGCCTGGTGATGGCTCCCGACGCGGGCGCCTTCGAACAGCTGGTCCGGCTCGCCCGGTTCGGGCTGGCCGGTCCCCTGGGCAGCGGCCGGCAGTACTGGTCCTGGATCACCCTGACCGACACGGTCCGTGCGTTGACCCATCTCGTCGACCACCGCGACATCACCGGCCCGGTCAACGTCGTCGGGCCGAGGGCCTGCCCGCAGCTAGAGGTGGTCCGCGAGCTGGGACGCCAGCTCCGTCGGCCGACGCTGCTGCCGGCGCCGTCGATCGCCATCCGGGCGGTGGTCGGCGAGTTCGCTGGGGAGATCCTGGGCAGCCAGCGGGTTCGGGCAGCCGTCCTGGAGCGTGCCGGGTTCCGGTACCGGCACGAGACGCTCCAGGACGCCGTGTCCACGCTCGTACGGGCGCCGGGCGACTAGTCGGCGGACACGTCAGCGATCCGCCACCCCTGTGCCGTCAGCGTCAACGCGTAGGTGAGCGGCTGCCCCGCGGCCGCCGCCACGTGCTGGGCCGGGACTCCATCGCCGGTCACGGTGTAGGCCGAGCGGTCGATGACGGCCGTGACCTCGGCGCTGTCCCCCACCAGCCGGATCAGGCGCGCCGAACGGACCCGGAAGCTCAGGTCGGCCCACTGCCGCCGAGCCACCCGTAAGGCGGCGAGCACCCCCTCATCGGCGGTGTGGGCAGCCGACCCCGGGGCGAGCGCTGCGCCCAGCCGCTGAGGATCTGCGGCCATCAAGGCGGCGGCGCGCGCGTCGGCAAGCCGTTGCACCGTCGCGGTCGGATCATCGAGGTGTGCTGCCGAGCCCGGCGTCGCGACCCAACCCCGTGCCAGCCCGAGCGCGGACAGGCAGAAGAGGACAGCCGTGGTGAGCCCGACGATCCTGGCGCGGGACCCGATCAGCCGGACCACCCTGGCCCGTGACCCGGCAAGACACCCCCGCAGTGGGCGCGAGCACCGCGCCGCCGTTCGCCATCGCCGTCGCCGCGACGCCCGGGTCGCATCGTCCTCGGGCCCCTCGGCCTCGGCAGCGGCCTGACGAATCCGATGAGTCAACGCGGATGCCGGGTCCCGACGACGAACCACGAGGCGGACCGGCGAGGGCGCGCAGATCTGGTAGATCCGCCGCGCCACCTCGTCCGCGGCCGGTCGATCGCCGGGATCCGACGCGAACGTCGCCGAGAGCACTGCGGCGCAGGCCGGGTCCAGCCCAGCGGGGACCAGGTCATCGACCTCGCCGAACGGCACGGCGCGCTCGCCGGTGAGGGCAAACCGGATCACCGCCCCCAGGGCCCAGACATCACTGGCCGGGGTCGGGGGGGCGCCCAGACCCACTTCTGGCGCGACGAATCCCGGCGTCCCCCGCACGACGTCCTGCTGGTGCCCGAAGAGCCCGGCCGCATCGAAGTCGCTGAGCATCGGCTTGCCCTCCCCGGTCAGCAGGATGTTTCCGGGAGAGAGGTCTCCATGGATGACGCCGGCCTCGTGCAGGGCGCGCAGGGCAGTCGCCACGGGGGTGAAGACGGTCACCACCTCTGCCGGCGTCAGGCGACCGCGGACCGAGACCAGGTCGTCAAGACTGCCGCCATCGGCAAGGTCGAGGACCAGGGCCACGGCTGAGTGATCGAGCGGCACGACGTCGCGCAGACGCACGATGTGGTCGTTCGCCACCCCGGCGAGAATCGTGCGCTCACGAGCGGCGGCCCCACGAGCCTGCTGCTCGTCGACCTGACCTGCGGGAGTGACCTTCACCGCCACGGGCGTCCCATCGAGCAGACATCGTGCCGCCCACACCGTGCTCACGGCGCCACGGCCGACCCGCTCGGTCAGGACATAACCCCGCACGTCGGGGGCGTCCTGGACGTCGGAGTTCACCCTCGGATCCACGCTCACCTGCCCATCGTCGCCGAACGGCGACCGAGGATCCCGACCCTGTCCACAGGCAGGATGAAGAAACCCTTACGTCATGGCCAGAACCGGCTGCGAGGTCGGACACCGTCGTCTGCGGCCCCTAGGCTCGGCGGCATGGTGGCCACGGTGCTCGTCGTCGAGGACGACACGACGGTCTCCGGTGTCCTGTCGGCGTACCTGCTCAAGGCGGGATTCACCCCCGTGGTCGCGGCCGACGGCCAGAGCGCCCTTCGGGCGTGGAGCCAGCACCGGCCCGACGTCGTCATCCTCGACATCATGCTGCCCGGCATGTCCGGACTGGACGTCCTGCGACGGCGACGGGCCGAGCAGGACACGGCTGCCGTGATCATTCTCAGCGCCCTCGGCGACGAGGACGACCGTCTGATCGGGCTGGACCTGGGGGCGGACGACTACATGGTGAAGCCGTTCAGCCCCCGGGAGGCGGTGGGGCGGGTCCAGGCGCTGCTGCGGCGGGGTGAGCGGCTCGGGTCGCAGCCGCGGCTTCCGCGTCGGCTCAGCTCGGGCTCGCTCGAGGTCGACCTCGCCGCGCGGACCGTGCGTCGGGACGCTCGCTCGGTCGCGTTGACCCACCGCGAGTTCGAGTTGTTGACGTACCTCATGACGCACGGCGGTGAGGCGATGACCAAGGAGCAGCTCATGCGACGCGTGTGGGGTTGGGACTTCGGCGACACCTCGACCGTCACCGTCCACATCCGCCGACTGCGGGAGAAGATCGAGGACGATCCCTCGGACCCGCGCATCGTGGTGACCATCCGGGGCTCGGGGTACCGCTTCGACGGGGACGTCACCACCGATGGGTGACATGGCGCAGATCCTGCTGCTGACGGCTGCGACCTGCCTGGCGATCGCCGTCCTGGGCGGTGTCGTGCTTCGAGTGGTCCGGTCCAGGTCGGTGTTCTGGTCGATTGTCGTCGCCGCCCTCGTCCCGCTTCTCGCGGTGACCGCCTCGGTCGTGGTGAACGTCCAGCTCATGTTCATCTCGAGCCACGACTCGACGGCGGTGTCCGTAGCGCTGGCCTGCGCCAGCGTGATCGGGGTGCTGCTCTCCTTCGTGCTCGGCCGGCGGGTCAGTGCCGGATCACGCCGACTCACCTCGGCGCTGCGCGACCTCGCCACCCCGGCCGCGAACGTCGCGCCGTGGACCGGGTCCTCGGACGACGGCACCGCTCCGGCGGAGATCGCTGGCCTCGCCGCGGAGCTCGAGCTCACCCGTGCGCGCCTGGCGTCGGCCCAGGAGCGCGCCTCGGCCATCGAGGGCAGCCGCCGGGAGCTGGTGGCCTTCATGTCCCACGACCTGCGCACCCCGCTCGCCGGACTCCGCGCTCTGGCCGAGGGCCTCGAGGACGGTGTCATCGACGACGCTCCGGCTGCGCTGCGACAGATGCGACAGACGGTCGACCGGATGAACGGGTTGGTCGGGGACCTGTTCGAGCTCTCCCGGTTGCAGGCGGGCACGAGCCCTCGAACGCAGCCACGGACGATGGTCAGCCTGCTCGAGCTGTCCCAGGACATCGTCGGTGAGCTCGGCGCGCACGCGAGTCGGCGTGGTGTGCAGCTGCGCTTGGAGTCGGCGGACGACGATCGCCTGGGGATGCCCGGTGATGCCGACCACCTGGCTCGTGCCCTGACGAACCTCATGGGCAACGCGATTCGCCACACCGGTCCGGGAGGAACCGTCCACCTCTCCGCGCGGCGGGACGCCCTGGGCGGCATCCGCCTGTCGGTCACCGACGGATGCGGCGGGATTCCCGAACCCGATCTCGATCGCCTCTTCGACGTGGGGTGGCGCGCGGCTCCCGAGCGGGGCACCGAGGACGCCGGCGCCGGGCTGGGACTGGCCATCGCCAAGGGGGTCGTCGAGTCCCACGGCGGCACCATCGCCGTGATGAACGTGCCCGGCGGCTGCCGGTTCGACGTGGTGCTGCCCAGCGAGACGATGGACCAGCCTGACCGACCCGGCTAGCCGAACCTCAGGCCACGGACGCCGTCATCGAGCGGAACCTGCGCCCGCCAACCGAGCTCGGTGGCGATCCGTTCACTCGAGGCGGTGATGTGTCGCACGTCGCCCAGCCGGAACTCGCCGGTCACGACCGGCTCCGGGCCAGCACGGGCGCGGGCCAGCGCAGCCGCCATGTCGCCGACCGTGCTGACGACGCCGGAGCCGACGTTGAAGGCCGCGTGGGACGGTGTGTCCGCCCCGAGGGCCACCTGGAACGCGGTCGCGACGTCGTCGACATGGACGAAGTCCCGTCGTTGACCGCCGTCCTCGAAGACGCGCGGGGGCTCGCCCCGGTCCAGGGACGACGAGAAGATCGCCGCCACACCCGCGTAGGGGGTGTCGCGCGGCATGCCCGGTCCGTAGACGTTGTGCAGCCGCAACGAGAGCGCCGAGCCAGCGCCCTCGCGAGCCCAGACGCCGGCGAGGTGCTCCTGGGCGACCTTCGACGCCGCATACGTGTTGCGTGGATCCAGTGGTGCCGTCTCGTCGACGAGCCCCGCTGTGAGTCCCGCACCACAGTGCGGGCAGGGCGGTTCGAAGTCACCGGCGCGCAGGGCCACCAGGGCGCGCGGGCCCGGCGGGACGACTCCGTGAACGGGGCACTCGTAGCGACCCTCCCCGTAGACGACCATCGAGCTCGCCTGGACCACGCGACGCACGTCAGCGTCGGCGCAGGCACGAAGCAGGACCGCGGTGCCGAGGTCGTTGCTGGAGACGTAGTCGTCCATGTCCGCGAGCGCGACCCCGAGACCCACCTTGGCCGCGAGGTGGACCACCGAGTCCGCACGGGTCACCGCCGCGGTGACCGCCGCGACGTCCCGGACGTCGGCCGTGCTCAACGGCACTCCCAGCTCGGCGAGACGGGCGCGGGCGGCGGCTCCCCCGTCGCGGTGGACGTCTGGACGAAGCGAGTCGAGGACCACCACGTCGTGGCCGGCTGCGGCGAGCTGCCGGACGACGGCGGCGCCGATGAATCCGGCACCTCCGGTGACGACCACCCGGCCGGCGATGCTCACCGGGGTCCGCCCACGCCCGGCACCTCGACCACTCGTCCGTCCCGGGCACTGAGCCGGGCGGCATCGAGGACAGCCAGCACCCGAACGGCGTCCAGCGGGTCCACCGGCATCGCGGCCTGCGGATGGTCGGCGCGTAGCGCGCGGGCGACCTCGCGGTAGAACTCCGCCTGCCCCCCCGTCGATCCCGGCACCGGCTCGCGCTCGGTACCCCGGACCAGCCAGCCGATGTGGTCCCGGTCCACCGGTTGCCACTCGGTGAACGCCGTCTCCTCACCCTCCTGGGCCCCGATCAGGTATGCCGCACGGCTGCCGAGGAGTCGGACCCGGGGGCCGGGCGCCCCGGAGACCGAGGTCGCCCCCAGGTGCGAGGTGACCCCGGAGTCGTGCCGGCAGCTGAGGAAGGCGGTGTCCTCGGCCGGCGTCGTGTGGGCGTCGATCTCGGCATAGACGCTCCGGACCGGCCCGAACATGATCACCGCCTGGTCCACGAGGTGGCTGAAGAGGTCGAGCAGGACACCGCCGCCCTGCTGCGGCGCCGCGTTCTCACGCCATCGGTCCTTCGGCTCCGGTCGCCAGCGCTCCCAGCGCAGCTCGGCCCGCAGGACCCGTCCCAGGTCACCGGAGGCGATCACACGCTGCATCGTGCGGAACTCCGGGTCGTACCGACGGTTCTGGAAGACGGTCAGCGGCACGCCCTCGCGGCGGGCGAACTCGACCGCGTCCAGAGCCGACGCAGCGTCGACGGCCAACGGCTTGTCGACGACGACCGCGATGCCGGCGGCGACGGCCTGACGCACCTGGTCGGCATGGACACCACTGGGCGAGGCCAGCACCACGAGGTCAAGGTCGGCGCGGGCCAGGAGGGTGGCGAGGTCGGCGACGACGGCAGCGCCGGGATGTTCCTGGGCCACCTGCCGGCTGCGCTCCGGGTCCGCAGTGGCCACGACGGCCAGCTCGAGTCCAGCGGCGTGCAGCAGCGGCGCGTGGAAGGTGCGGCCCGCCGCGCCGTACCCGACCAGGCCGACCCGGGTCATCGTCCCGTCCAGGTTGCCTGGGCGGGAGGTCTCACGGTCGTCGCGGGCGTCACCCCGTCAACCTAGCCGCCCCTCCGGCCCTCGGCTGGCGGTGGCCGGGAGGCGATGGCGACTACGTGTCGTCCGCATCGGACCGGGACAGCTTCGACGGCCACCACACTCGACGACCGACGTCGTGCGCCACGGCGGGCACCAGCAGGCTGCGGACCACGATCGTGTCGAGCAGGACGCCGAACGCGACGATGAACGCGATCTGCACCAGGAAGAGGATCGGCAGCACCGCGAGAGCCGAGAAGGTCGCAGCGAGGACGATCCCGGCGCTGGTGATCACCGCGCCGGTCACGGCCAGGCCGACGAGGATTCCCGGACGGGTGCCCCGGTGCACGCTCTCCTCGCGCACCCTGGTCATCAGGAAGATCGAGTAGTCGATGCCGAGGGCCACGAGGAAGACGAACCCGTACAGCGGAGTCGACGGGTCCGACCCCGGGAAGTGGAACACGTGGTTGAACATCAGAGCCGACACCCCGAGGGTCGCCGCGAACGACAGCACGTTGGCCGCCACCAGGATCAGTGGCGCAACCAGGGACCGCAGCAGCAGTGACAGGATGACGAAGATCACCGCGAGAATGGTCGGGATGATCACCCTGAGGTCCCGGTCGCTCGCGTCGAGGATGTCCACGTTCACGGCGCTGCTGCCGCCGACGAGGATCCCCGGCCCACTCGGCGCCAACGTCGTCCGGAGCTGCTTGATCACGTCCTCGGCCTCGATGCTGTCCGACGACGCGGTCAGGGTCGCCTGCACGAGCACCGAGCCGTTGACCACCTTCGGCGGCTGACCGGGGGTCTGGCCGATGAACGGGTCACTGAGCCCCTTGAGGGTGCCGAGCGTGGTGACGACCTGCTGGGCCTTGGCCTGCGGGACGACGATCTGGACGGGCGCGCCCGCACCGGCCGGGAAGTGCTTCCCGAGCACCTGCTGGCCGGTGACCGAGTCGACCGTCTTGAGGAACAGGTCGGACTGGGTGACGCCCCTGGCGTTGAAGGTCGGCAGGAACGCGGCGCAGGCGGCCAGGGCGAGAAAGGTGATCGCCCAGGTGCGCCGCGGGTGTCCGCCGATGAGACCGGCCACCCGGCCCCACAGTCCGGTCTGCCCGCCAGTGTGGTCGTGCCGCACGTGGTCCACCGGCGGGACCTTGGGCCAGAAGATGCGCCGGCCGATGAGGACCAGGACCGCGGGCAGAAAGGTCAGGGCGGCAACGAAGGCGCCGACGATGCCCAGGGCGCCTACGGGCCCCAGGCCCTGGGTGCTGCCGAGCTGGGAGAGCCTCAGGCAGAGCAGGCAGATCATCACCGTCGCCGCGCTCGCGGCGATGGGCTCGAGCGAGGCCCGCCAGGCGACCTTCATCGCCTGCCAGGCGGTCTCGTGGTCGTGCAGCTCCTCGCGGTAGCGAGCGACCAGCAGCAGGCCGTAGTCGGTGGCGGCTCCGACGACGAGGATCGACAGGATGCCCTGGCTCTGGCCGCTGAGGCTGATCGTGCCGTTCTTGGCCAACGGGTAGACGAACAGGGCGGCCACCGCCAGCCCGAAGACCGAGGTCATCAGGACGGCGAACGGCAGGATCGGGCTGCGGTAGACGATGAGCAGGATGACGAACACGACCCCGAGGGCGACCAGGAGCAGGATGCTGCCAATGGCCCCGAAGGCAGTGACGAGATCGGCCAGGAAGCCGCCCTGGCCGGTGACGTAGACGTTGAGTCCGGTGGCGCCGAGCTTCTGCTGCGCCGAGGTGCGCAGGGCCTGCGCCACCTCGTACAGGACCGACTGGCCGGCCACCACGTCGGAGGCCTTGTCCGCCTGGATCGACACCGGCACGAGCACCGCCTGCTTGTCGGCGCTCGGCACGGCCGCCGACACCGGACCGGAGAGGTACTGCCCGACATTCTGCTGCGGAGCGCCCGGCAGGGCCAGCGCGGGGATTCCGGCGAGGAAGGACTGGATCGCGCTCTGGTCGGCGGCCTGGAGGCCCGCGGGACGCTCGATGACGACGAGGTAGGACAGCGACTGCGTGTCGGTGGTCTGCGCGATGAAGTTGTTGACCTGGGTGGACTCGGCGGACTTCGGCAGGAAGCTCGCGTTGTCGTTGGTCTGCACCTCGGTCAGGCGCCCGACGAGCGGGCCGCCGATCGCGGCAATCGCGAACCAGACGAGCACGGCGGCCAGGGCGATCCAGCGCGCCTTGCGCTGGCGATGCGGGTGTGCTTTTGCGTGGAGAGAGCCGCGAGAGGGGTCGGCGTCGTTCGTCATGGGCCGATCATGGCCGATTGCCGTGCCCTTGCCGAGCAGGCGCGCGAGCATTGCCCCACTTTGCCGGGCGTACGCTGGTCGGCATGCGTTTCGTGCATCTCGGCTTCGCCCCGGACTCCGTGGACTACCACCGGGCGTGGCAGGTGCAGCGCGAGCTGCACGCCAAGGTCGTCTCCGGTCAGGAACCAGACACGGTGCTGCTCCTGGAGCACGACGCGGTCTACACGGCGGGCAAGCGCACCGAACCTCATGAGCGGCCGTTCGACGGCACGCCGGTGGTCGACGTCGACCGGGGCGGCAAGATCACCTGGCACGGACCGGGCCAGATCGTCGGCTACCCGATCGTTCGGCTGGCCGCACCGATCGACGTCGTCGCTCACGTGCGTCGGCTCGAGGAGATGATGATCCGGGTCTGCGCGGACTTCGGCATCGACTCCGGACGGGTCGACGGACAGAGCGGGACCTGGATCCTGGCCGACGAGCGCGGTCCCGACCGCAAGGTCGGCGCCATCGGGATCCGGGTGAGCCGACAGGTGACGATGCACGGGTTCGCCCTCAACTGCGACCCGGACCTGGCCTGGGCCGACGTCATCATCCCCTGCGGTATCCCGGACGCCGGGGTGACCTCGATCTCCCGCGAGCTCGGCCGGGACGTCTCTGTCCAGGAGGTCTTGCCGCACGTGGAGAAGCACCTTGGTGCGGTGCTGGACCCCGTGGCGGTCCGCAGACCCATCGTCACGGAATGAACCGACCCCGCCGTACGCTGGCATGAGTACCGTCATCAACCGAGGAGCACCGCTGTGACCGTCGCACCGGAAGGGCGTCGCATGCTGCGCGTCGAGGCGCGCAATGCAGAGACCCCGATCGAGCGCAAGCCGTCGTGGATTCGGACGACGGCCAAGATGGGTCCGGAGTACACCGCCCTCCAGTCGATGGTGAAGAGCGAGGGCCTGCACACCGTCTGCCAGGAGGCGGCCTGCCCCAACATCTTCGAGTGCTGGGAGGACAAGGAGGCGACCTTCCTCATCGGGGGCGACACGTGCACCCGACGGTGCGACTTCTGCGACATCGCCACCGGCCGTCCGCAGGCCCTGGACCTCGACGAACCCCGCCGGGTCGCCGAGTCGGTGCGCCAGATGGGACTGCGCTACTCGACCGTGACCGGGGTAGCGCGCGACGACCAGCCGGACGGCGCCGCTGGTCTCTACGCAGAGACCATCCGACAGATCCACCTGCTCAACCCCAACACCGGTGTCGAGATCCTGCCGCCGGACTTCGGTGCGGTGCCCGAGCTCGTCGGGCAGGTGTTCGACGCCCGGCCCGAGGTCTTCGCGCACAACCTCGAGACCGTGCCGCGGATCTTCAAGCGGATCCGCCCGGCATTCACCTACGAGAAGTCGCTGCGAGTGCTGAGCATGGCCCGGGCGGCGCAGCTGGTGACGAAGTCCAACCTGATCCTCGGGATGGGCGAGACGGACGACGAGATCGAGGAGGCCATCCGCGACCTGCACGACGCCGGCTGCGACATCCTGACGATCACCCAGTACCTGCGTCCGTCGAAGCTGCACCACCCGATCGACCGATGGGTCAAGCCCGAGGAGTTCGTGCACTGGAGCGAGGTCGCCACCGAGCTCGGGTTCAAGGGGGTGATGGCCGGTCCACTGGTGCGCTCGTCGTACCGTGCCGGGCGGCTGTGGGCGACCGCCATGGGCAAGTGGGGGCGGCCGATCCCCGAGCACCTGCAGCACCTGGCGGCCAAGGCGGACTCCCCCGCCCGGCAGGAAGCCGCCTCGTTGGTCGGGCGCGCCGCCGCCCCCGTATCCTGAACCCCATGGCCAAGGACTCTGCACCCAAGGACGCGCCCGTCAAGAAGCCCGGGCGCATCGCCCAGGTCCGGCAGGTGTTCACCGCAGCCAAGGCCGTCGACCCCCAGATCGGCTGGTGGATGGCGCTCGCGTTCCTGGGCGTCCTGGCGCTCGTCGCGGTCATCGGGGTGCTCGTCCAGTACCTCTTCTTCGCGCTCGCGATCGGTATTCCGCTGGCGGCCCTGGCGGCGACGATCGTCCTGAGCAGGCGGGCCGAGCGGGCGGCATACCGCTCGATCGAGGGGCAGCCCGGTGCCGTGGGCGCCACCTTGTCGTCACTGCGGCGCGGCTGGTACTTCGAGCAGCAGCCGGTGGCAGCGGACGCCGCGCGGGCCAACGACATGTCCTCGGCCGCCATGGTCTACCGCGCCGTTGGCCGGCCGGGAGTCGTCCTCATCGGCGAGGGGCCGGCGGGACGCGCGCAGAAGCTGCTCGCGGCGGAGCGCAAGCGCATCGAACGGGTTGCGCCCGGAGTCCCGGTGGTGCTGCTGCGCGTGGGCGACGGTGGCGGCGAGAACGAGGTCGGGATCCGCAAGCTCACCACCAAGGTCCAGCGGCTCAAGCCGGTGCTGACCAAGGCCGAGGTGTCCGTCGTCAACAAGCGACTCAAGGCCCTCGGCGGTCTGCGGCCTCCGGTCCCGAAGGGGATCGATCCCACCAAGGCCCGGATGGACCGCCGTTCAACCCGGGGCCGCTGAGCCTTTTCGCCCCCGGAACTTTATCGGGTGACCCGATAAAGAGGACGTTCCCTTGAGGAACTTCCTCGCGCGAAGGTCCCGTTTATCGGGTCACCCGATAAACGCCAGGGCGCCTACACTCGGGCGATGCCGAGTCCGCCGACGCTGGCCGCCTTCGCACTCAGTGCGCTGGCGCTGATCCTGCTGCCCGGCCCGTCGATGCTGTTCCTCGTCGCCCGGGGGGTGGCCGGTGGTCGCAGGTCCGGTGTCATGTCCGCGCTCGGGATCCAGGCATCGACGGCCGTGTACGTCTTCGCCACCGCGCTGGGGTTGACAGCCGTCCTCGCGGCCTCGGCCGTGGCTCTTGGCACGATCCGGTATGCCGGCGCCGCCTATCTCGTCTACCTCGGCGTCCGGACGCTCATCGACCGTCGGGCACCGCAGACGGTTGACCCGGGGGCCATGGAGCCGACTGCCTGGACCAGCTGGCGTCAGGGTTTCGTCGTCGGGATCTCCAACCCCAAGGTCGCGCTGTTCTTCCTGGCGTTCTTTCCGCAGTTCATCCATCCGGAAGCCGGACCCGTCGCCACGCAGGTCCTGGTCCTCGGCGCCATCGTCATCCTCCTGGGCATGGTGCTGGACACGAGCTACGGGGTCTTCGGTGGTTTCATCCAGCGACGGATGGGGGTCCGCAGCGGCGCGGCCCGCCGGGGCCGGATCGCGGTCGGACTGGCCTACATCGGCCTCGGCGGCCTCACGGCCGTGACCGCCCAGCGCCTCTGACCGATGCCGATCAGACGGCGCGATCCGGCTGCCGGGTCAACTCGTCCTGGATGGTCCGCACGAAGCGGTCCATCCGGTCGGGGTTGCTGCCGATGAACAGGTTGGGCTCGATGGCCTCGAACTCGATCACGCTCGGGGCCGACTCCCAGTCGACGAGGTCCACCCGCAGGTAGCTCAGGTGCCCAGGGGCCGCCTCGATCGCCGCCAGCGCAGTACGCAGCTCGGCCGAGTCCGGCTCGTGGTCGTGTTCACTGCCGCCGAGGTGGATCTGCGAGCGGTAGTCCCCCGAGGCCGGGACCTTGCGGACGGCGTGCGAGAACCGGCCGTCGAAGAAGATCAGGGACCGCTCACCGTCGACGATGACGCCGGGGACGAACGGCTGGACCACGACATCCCCACGACTGGCGAGCTTCACCGCGTGCGCCAGGACCTCCTCGTCCTCGCGGTCACCGCGAACCGCCAGCCGGGCTCCGCCGTCGACGGCCGGCTTGACGACGATCTCCGTCCAGGGGCACTCGGCGATCTGCTGGACGACGTCGACCGACTCGGCCGGGACCAGCTGGGTGGGCACGGTGGGCACCCCTTTGGCGGCGAACTCGACGAGGTAGCCCTTGTGCGAGTTCCACCTGACGACGTCGGCCGGGTTGACCAGCCGGGTGACCCGCTCCACGGCGGCGGCCCACTCGCAGAACTCCGCGACGCGGTCGAAGTAGTCCCAGGTCGAGCGGATCGCCACCAGCGCGTATGCCGACCAGTCCAGCTGGTCATCCCAGGCCACCACCTCGGTGGGCACGCCACGGTCCGTCAGCGCGGCGGCCATCGGGGCGACCTCCGGGTCGTGCAGCTCCGGGTCGTTGGACGTCACCAGGGCGACGGTGTTTCGGCTCACGGCCGAGAGTGTGCCAGCCATCGTTGTGCGGCGCCCCTCAGGACAGTCGGACCAGCACCGTGCCGGCGCCCTTGTCGTGCAGCCCTCGGCCGTCCCGGTCCCAGATCAGGGCCGGGACGGCAAGGCACAGCAGCACCGTCCGAACGAACACCTGCAGGACCGTGGCGCGGCCGCCGCTCATCGAGATCAGCTGGATTCCCAGCAGGCGTTGCCCGAAGGTCGCCCCGATCGTGCCGACGAGCAGGAGGTTCTCCACCGCGAAGATCCCCAACGGAACCCAGCTGCCCGCACCGGCCTGCCCGAAGGAGACGCGGAAGAGACCGAAGGCGAGCAGCTGGCACATCGTCCAGTCGATGAAGATCGCTGCCAACCTGCGTCCGAACCGAGCGATCGACCCCGGTCCACTGGCCGGCATACCGAGGCGCTTCCCGGGGTGGTCCTGGTCGGCATCCTGGCGCTGGGAGGCGGGCCCCTGCAGCCAGGACGCGAGATCCCTGCGGTCCGTCACGGGTAGGGTCCTTCACGGTGTCGACGATCCGGCGCGTGGTCTGTAACACCGGCGAAACATGTGGGTCACGGGCGAGAAATCCCGCCCGTCTAGTGTCTCACCCGAACGCGCATGATCGGTCAGCGGACGGTACGCCTGGCCGACCCACCACAGGAGGTTGGATGTTCACCAAAGCCGAAGATGTCCTCACGTTCATCAAGGACGAGGACGTCAAGTTCGTCGATGTCAGGTTCTGCGACCTGCCCGGAGTGATGCAGCACTTCAACGTACCCGCGGAGAGCCTCGACCTGGACTTCTTCAAGAACGGCCAGATGTTCGACGGCTCGTCCATCCGCGGCTTCCAG
Organism: uncultured Actinomycetota bacterium; assembly: GCA_963845815.1. Classification (GTDB taxonomy): domain Bacteria; phylum Actinomycetota; class Actinomycetes; order Actinomycetales; family Dermatophilaceae; genus Lapillicoccus. The sequence continues at coordinate 2,092,391 of CAWJTD010000001.1, read as the reverse complement.
GCGATCCACGAGTCCGACATGAAGCTCGTACCCGACCCGACGACGGCCTACCTCGACCCCTTCCGGGTCGAGAAGACGCTGATCATGAACTTCTCGATCGTCGACCCGTTCACCGACGAGCCCTACAGCCGCGACCCGCGCAACATCGCCGCCAAGGCCGAGGCGTACCTGAAGTCGACCGGCATCGCCGACACCGCCTTCTTCGGCGCCGAAGCCGAGTTCTACGTCTTCGACGACGTCCGCTTCGAGACCAAGGCGAACGCCAGCTACTACTACATCGACTCGGTCGAGGCGGCCTGGAACACCGGACGCGTCGAGGAGGGCGGCAACCGCGGCTACAAGACCCGGTACAAGGGCGGCTACTTCCCGGTTCCGCCGGTCGACCACTTCGCCGACGTGCGAGACAAGATCTGCCTCAACCTCAAGGACGTCGGGCTGATCGTCGAGCGCTCCCACCACGAGGTCGGCACCGCCGGTCAGCAGGAGATCAACTACCGCTACAACACCCTGCTGCAGTCCGGCGACGACATCATGAAGTTCAAGTACGTGGTCAAGAACACCGTCTGGGAAGGCGGCAAGACGGCCACCTTCATGCCCAAGCCCATCTTCGGCGACAACGGCTCCGGGATGCACACCCACCAGTCGCTGTGGAAGGACGGGGAGCCACTGTTCTACGACGAGAGCGGGTATGGCGGGCTGTCCGACATGGCGCGCTGGTACATCGGCGGCCTGCTCAAGCACGCTCCGTCCCTGCTGGCGTTCACCAACCCGACGGTCAACTCCTACCACCGGCTCGTGCCCGGGTACGAGGCGCCGGTCAACCTCGTCTACTCGGCCCGTAACCGCTCGGCCTGCGTCCGGATCCCGATCACCGGCACCTCCCCGAAGGCCAAGCGGATCGAGTTCCGCGTGCCGGACCCGTCGTGCAACCCCTACCTCGCGTTCGCGGCGCAGATGATGGCCGGCCTGGACGGGATCAAGAACCGGATCGAGCCGCCGGAGCCGGTCGACAAGGACCTCTACGAGCTGCCTCCGGAGGAGCACGACGCGATCGCCCAGGTGCCCGGGTCGCTGCCCGAGGTGCTCAAGGCGCTGGCCGAGGATCACGACTACCTGTTGGAGGGCGACGTCTTCACGGCGGACCTCATCGAGACCTGGATCGAGTGGAAGACGCTCAACGAGGTCGACCCGATCCGGTTCCGGCCCCACCCGCACGAGTTCGAGATGTACTTCGACATCTAGGCAAACCGGACCAACCGGAGCTCGTTGAGCACGGCCATGGACGCGGATTCGGAACGGGCTTCCGGAACCGCGTCCATCGCCGTGTGTCACTTGCGGCGGATGGGACCTGAGGGGTGTCTGATCGCCAGACGACACGCGCGCGAGATACCGGGCGAAAACGGCCCCACTTGGCCGCCGCGAGTCCTACGCTGAAGCCATGACCGAGCAACCACAGGACCCCACTGCATCGAACGACCCGCAGCACGGGTATCAGCCGCCGCCATCCCCCGCGCCGCAGCCGGGCAACGTCGTCCCCATGGGTGGCGCGTCGGCCCAGCCCGCAGGTGCCCCGACCGGCCCCTACTCGGAGCTCGTCGGTCGACCCCTCACCTCCGACGAGACGATGTGGAGCATGCTGGCCCATATCGGCGGGATCGTGCTGGGCTTCCTCGCCCCGCTCATCGTCATGCTGACCAAGGGCAACGAGTCGGCCTTCACGAAGGACCAGTCCGTCGAGGCGCTCAACTTCCAGATCACGCTGGCCATCGGCTGGATCGCGGCGTCCGTCCTCAGCGCGGTACTCATCGGCCTCTTCCTGTACCCGGTGCTGTTCATCCTCAACATCGTGTTCTGCGTGATGGCCGGTATGGCGGCCAACAAGGGCGAGACCTACCGGTATCCCTTCGCGCTGCGCCTCGTGAAGTAAGCCCCACAGCTTCCTGGAACGGCCGTCGCCCTCGGGTGGCGGCCGTTCCGGCGTCGCGGCACCGACACCGCCAGCTGAGGTGACCAGATCGTTCCGGTCACGGGCCGGAACCCCTCTGGCTCGGCCGCCCGGCGGTGGGCGAGACTGAAGCCATGAACCACGCCCTTCTGGTCATCGACGTGCAGGAGTCCTTCCGTCAGTCGGACGCGTGGAGCACGGTCTCGGCGCCCGACATCGCCGACCGGATCGCCCGGCTCGTGGACCATGCCAGGAGCCGAGGGGACGAGGTGGTCTGGATCCTGCACGAGGAGCGGGGCAGCGGGACCCTGTTCGACCCGGCACTCGGCCAGGTGCGGCTGATCGACGGGCTGTCCCCCAAGACTGGCGAGCCGACCCTGCACAAGACCAGCCACAACGCCTTCACGACGACGAACCTCGCCCAGCACCTGACCAGTCGTGGCGTCACCGACGTCACGGTGACCGGCATCCGGACCGAACAGTGCTGCGAGACGACGGCGCGAGTCGCGAGCGACCTGGGGTACGCGGTCCGATTCGTCCTGGACGCCACCGCGACCCATCCCCTGCCCGCGTGGGACGGCTCGGGCACCATGACCTGCGGCGAGGTCATGGTGCGGACCGCCAGTGCGCTGCACGGGCGTTTCGCCGACGTGGTCACGATCGAGCAGGTCCTGTCATCCTGACCGCGGGCCAGCGCCTCTTCACGGCCGCCACCGGCACCACGCCGTTGCGCTACCAGCAGGAGCTCCGACTGGAGCGAGCGGAGCAGCTGGTCGACCAGGGATGGACGAGGGAAGCTGCCGCACGCGAGGTCGGGTTCACCGAGGCTCGGATGATCCGGCGGCTTCGGGAGCGGCACCCGGCTGCGGCACACTGACCGGTCGGGATCGACGCAGACGTCAGGTGTGGCGTCGAATCGCCACGATGGCGATGTCGTCCTCACGCTCGTCGGGCATGGTGTCCACCAGCGCATCGAGCCAGCCGTCCAGGTCATCGCGAGGGAGGATGGAACCCTCCTGCAGCAGGCGTCCGAGACTGGTCTCGATGTCCTGGTCGCGCCGCTCGACCAGACCGTCGGTGTACAGCAGGATCGTGTCCCCGCGCAGTACCGGGATCCGCCCGCTGATCCTCGTCACTGGCCCGACCCCGAATGCCGGGGACCCGCCGTCCAGGACGAACCTGTTCTTCCCGTCCTGACCGAAGACCAGCGGCGGCAGGTGTCCGGCGACGAAGATCTCGGCACAGTCGTTGGCTGGGTCGAGCAACAGGTAGGCCATCGTGATCAGCTGGTCCGTCTGGTCGAGCATCATCAGGCGGTCGAGACTCTCCGCGACCGTCGTGGGATGGGGGTCGTCGGCGACGTACGCCCGGACCGCCGCAGACATCCGCGCCGAGGCTGTGGCGGCATCGATGCCGCGGCCCATGACGTCGCCGATGACCACCGCGACCCGGCCATCCGCAAGGACGACGATGTCGTAGAAGTCGCCGCCGACCTCGGTCCGTCCGGACTGGCGGTACAGCGCCCCCAGGTCCCAGCCGGGAGGAGCCGGCAGCCGTTGCGGGAACAAGGCCTTCTGGAGCTGGTGCGCGGCGTGCTGGGTCTGCGAGAAGAGGTCGGCGTTGTCAATCGCCATGGCGGCGCGCCGAGCGATGTCCTCGGCAAACGCGAGGTCCTCCTGCGTGAACTGCCGGTCGCTCCTCGACGAGACGAAGCTCATCACGCCGAGGATTCGGCCACGGGTCGCCAACGGCACCGTCATCACGCTGCGCAGCTCCAACGCCAGCAGGACCCGTTCCTGCTCCTCGTTGAGAGCCGCTGCCCTGATCATGTCGTCCGTGACCGTGGCGAACAGCTCGCTCTGGCCGGTCCGGGCCACCTTGTAGGATCCGCGTTCGGATTCCGGGGAGGTGGGGAACTTCTCCTCGAGCGCACGCGCCATCGCCGCCTTGGCCGGGTCGATGTGCTCGGCTGCGAGCGTCTTCAGTCGACCCTCCTCGAGGACCTGCAGGATGCACCAGTCGGCGAATTCGGGCACGACCAGGTCGACGACCGTGCCGAGGGTCTGTCGGTAGTCGAGGCTGTTCGCCAGGGCTTCGGAGGCGTCGGCCAGGAACTGCAGCCTGCGCGCCCGCTCCTGGCTCTGTTCCTGGGCGCTGATGCGGGTCAGCGCCTGGGTGCAGGCGCCGCTCACGACCTGGAGCATCTGCAGCTCGAACGCGTCCGGTCGGCTGGTCGGCTCCTCGAAACGGAACCCGATGGCGCCGATCGCCGGCCCGTCCGAGGTCATGAGCGGTATCGCGACCAGAGATCGGTCGCCGCTGCCGACCAGGTGGGGGTACCGCTCGGCCACGGCGTCACGGCCCAGGAGGATGACCGACCCGCCCGTTCGGACCGCCTCGCACAGCGGGTGGTCGGCCTCGACCGAGAAGGTGTCCCCGTCGATGGCGTCGCTGATCAGCGCTCCAAGGCGTCCGACCAGCTGCATCCGATCTCCATCCCGGGTGGCCAGCAGCGCACTGGCGGCACCCAGGATCTCGGCCGCGTGCCGGGTGATGATCGTGGTGATCGCCTCAGCGTCATTGACGCCCGCCAGCTCCGCCGCCAACCCAGCCAGGCCGGTCAGACGGGTGAGGGGCACGCGACCTTCACCAGCCTCGATACGGCTCTGCAGGGGACTTCAGACCATCCCTGGCTCACCTGTGGATCAACTGGCCCTGGCGAGGTCGCCAACCGCACGCCCGACGGAGGGGTACAGGGCGAACACGTCGTCCATGTTCGTCAGCCGGAGCAGCTGCCGGGTCCGGTCGGACACGACCAGCCCCAGACCATGCTGCACCTGCATCAAGGCGCGGCGGATGGTGACCAGGCTGCTCAGTCCGGAGGAGTCGAGGAAGGTGACTCCGCTGAGGTCCACGACGAGGACCTGCCGCCGCGCGAGCGCCATCGACTCGACGTGAAGTTTCAGCTCGCCGGCGGTGAGCAGGTCGAGATCGCCGGCCACCGTCACCACGGTCGTTCCCGACAGAACCGTGGTCGAGATTGCCAACTGCATTGCCCACCCCGTGTGGTCGCCGGATTGACCTCAAGGCTACTCGTTCGCCACAAACCGGGAGGGAAAGAGGAAAAACATCTCGTATCACCGCTTCTTCGTGGCGGGGATGATCGGCGTGTGGTCCTTCGCCTCGTTCTTCGCGTGCTTGTCGGCGCGCTTCTCCTTGAGCGACTTGCCCGCCTTCTTGGTCAGATGTTGCCTCGGGGACTTGTCGGCCATGGTCTTCTCCTCAGCGAGAGCCACACTGGCTCCACACCATGACACTACGCCCCACTGTCACCAGGCGAGCGTCAGTCGGGCCGAGCGCACCCGAGATTGTTGTACGCCGACGCAATCAGGCGGCTGCACCCGCTGCGGCCACATCGAGCACCAGACCGGTCTCGCGCTCCGAGATCTGCCAGAGCTCGTCAATCCGGCGGTCCAGGTCGAGCCGGCGCAGGATCGGGCGCCGCACAGCGGGACCGAACGCGACCAGGGCCGGTGCATACAGCTGCCCACTGCGCGCCGCGGGGTCGGTGGCCGCCCGCAGCTGTGCTCGGACACCGACGCCGGGCGCCATCCCGCTGCGCATCGTCAGGGAGTGGAAGAAGCCGCCGGCCCAGCCGGCTCCCCCGGCGGCAACGGTGGTTGCCTGGAGATCGGTGTTCGACAGGCCGGGATGCGCGATCAGGCTGGCGGCTGCGACGCCGGCCGCGGCGAATCGCCGATGCAGCCCCAGTCCGAAGTGGTAGTTGGCCCATTTGGCCTGGGCATAGGCCCCCCACGCTCGGTACCGACCGTCCAGGTGGGGGTTCTCGACGTCGAGCGGTCGCCCCACGTGACGTGCCGTGCTGGTCACGGTGACCACCCGGGAGCGACCGGCCCGCAGGACGGCCGGCAGGAGATGAGCCGTCAGCGCGAAGTGCCCGAGGTGGTCCACCCCCAGCTGCATCTCGAAGCCGTCGGCGGTGCGCTGCGGGGGCATGGCCATCAGCCCGGCGTTGTTGACGAGGATGTCGATCCGGTCGTGGGCGAGCAGGACGGTCGACGCCGCTGAGGCGACCGAGGACAGGTCCCCCAGGTCCAGCTCGACGACCTCGAGCGACGCCTGAGGATGGCGCTCGAGGATCTGGGCCCTCGCTGTCGCGGCCTTCGTCTGGTTGCGGGCGGCCATCACGACGTGCGCCCCGGCGCCCGCGAGCGCGAGGGAGGTCTCCAGGCCCAGGCCCCCGTTGGCCCCCGTCACCACGGCAGTGCGACCGGTGAGGTCGGGGATGTCGGACTGGGTCCAAGGCACGAGGGTCTCCTCTGAGTGGATGTGCCCTCATTGTCCCCCGCCGCCCACAGCCACCGGGCGGGGGGTCGGTTCAGCGATCCGACAGGTATGCCGTGTTCACCGCTGCGGCCAGCTCCTGGCGGGGCCACCGCGCCGCGAGCAGGACGATGGCCCCGAAGCACAGAATGGCGCACATGGTCACCGCAGCCGCAGGGGTGGTGACCTCGGAGAGCCAGCCAGCCAGGAGATAGGACAGGCCGGACGCCGTGACCGAGACGGCCCCGGCCAGTCCGAAGATCGTGCCGCGCCGGGCAGCCGGGGTCACCAGTGAGAACGTCGACTGGAGCGGCAGCATGAACGCCTGCAGCGAGCCGCTGAGGAACCAGAGCAGCCAGGTGACCCCCGTCGGCGGATGGAACGCGGTCAGCAGCAGGGGCGCCGGCATGAAGAGGGCCATCCGGATGATCCGCGAGTTGGCGACCTCAGGCTGCCAGCGACTGACCACGACGACGCCCACCGCGGCGCCGGCGATCGGTGCCGCCATCAGGAGGCCACCCATCCGCGCGTCCCCGGCATACGGGATGGCGACAGCCTCTGGCGCGGCGATCCCGAGGGCCGCGATGAGGCTCAGCCCGAGCAGCCGCGCCAGCACCGGGTGACGTCCGATGTACGCCCCTCCGGTCGTGATGTCGCGCAGGAAGCCGATCAGCCCCTTGGACGGCTCGCCGACGACGGGCCGCGCGCGCAGGACCACGCTGACGACGACCGCCGAGACCACGAAGCTGGCCAGATCGACGATCAGTCCCTTCGTCGGGCCGAGGAAGCCGACGATCAGGCCGCCCACGGCGAGGCCTGCGGCCTGGTTGATCTGCTCGCTCAGGGCACTCAGCCCCATCGCCTTCACGTAGACCCGCCGGTCCCGGAACAGATCGGTCATCAGCACCTGGCTGGCGGCGACTGCTGGTCCGCCGAATGTCTCCAGCACGAAGAGCATCACCAGCAGGCTCACCACCGGCGCGTCCGAGGAGACCAGCCAGATCAGCGCCAGGACGCACAGCGCTCGGGTCACGTGGGCGGTGACCAGGACGTACTTGTACGGGATCCGGTCCGCGAGCGGACCCAGCAGGCTGCGGCCGAAGATCGTCGGCAGCATGCTCACGGCGAGCGTGGACGCCGTCGCCAGCGGGGACTCGGTCCGCTGGTAGACCACGGCCGCGATGGTCAGGCGGGCGATGTAGTCGCCCCAGGTGGACAGCGCAGCGGCGACGAACAGGGCCGGGTAGCCGCGCACGGCGAAGACGGCCGAGTACGAGGGCATCGCCGTGGAGTCTCCCTGGCGATGCATCATCCGATGACGCTACCGGTGGATCGGGAGTCGTAAAAGTTGAGATCGGTCGCGGCCCGACAGCGGCGCGCCACGCGGCGGTAGTCCTCGCCGAGGCTGGGCCCGGAGCCGGGCGGCCGACCGATGATCCTGCCCACCCCGTCGGCGTCCCGCAGGTCGCTGGGCACCCCGTCAGCGGGCCGGCCACGCCACAGCACCGAGGCGTTGCGCAGGGCCATCGCCATGATCCAGGCCGCACGCAGGTCGCGGCCGCTGCCAGGGGGCAGGTACCCACCTGCGGTTGCGGCTTCGAGCGCGGCCATCGTGCCGGTGACCCGCAGGCTCGGGTCGGCGCCGGCGTGCTGGAGCTGCAGCAGCTGGGTCGTCCACTCGACGTCGGTCAGACCCCCGGAGCCGAGCTTGAAGTGGTTCTTCCGGTCGCCGCCTCGAGGCAACCGCTCGGCCTCGACCCGGGCCTTCATCAGCCGGATGTCGCGCACCTGCTCGGGTGAGAGCCCGCCATCCGGATACCGGATGGGCTGGATCAGCCCGACGAACTCGGCCCCCAACCCCGAGTCGCCGGCGACCGGCCGGGCCCGCAGCAGGGCCTGGAACTCCCAGGTCGACGCCCAGCGCTCGTAGTACGTGGCGTACGACTTCAGGCTGCGCACCAGCGGGCCGCTCTTGCCCTCGGGCCGAAGATCGGCGTCGAGGCCCATCTGCGGGTCGGTTCCGACGCCCCCGAGCAGCCGCTTCACCTCCTGGACCACCAGCACCGCCCGACGCTGGGCGTCCTCGTCCGAGCCGCCCGGGTCGGGGTCGTGGACGAACAGGACGTCGGCATCGGAGGCATACCCCATCTCTGACCCGCCAAGGCTGCCCATCCCGATGATCGCCATCCGGGTGCCCAGCGGGCCGCCCTCGTCCGACTCGACCCGTCGGATCGCGATGTCCAGGGCCGTCTGCAACGTCGCCGCCGCCAGGTCCGACAAGGCGTGACCCACGTCGGGGAGCGTGAGCTGCCCGGTGAGGTCAGCGAAGACGATCCGCATCAGCTCGTGCCGCCGGATGGAGCGGACGGCCGCGATCGCCGCGTCGGGGTCGGACTTGCGGCCGGAGGCGCTGCGCATCGTCGCCACCAGCTGCTCGGGTGTCCGGGCATCCAGACCGCCGGGATCGCCGAGGATCGACACGGACTCGGGCGAGCGCACGAGCAGGTCCGCGGCATACCTGCTCCGGCCGAGCATGTGGGCCAGCCGCTCGGCGGCGCTGCCTTCGTCCCGGAGCATCTTGAGGTACCAGTGGATCGAGCCGAGCTCCTCACTGACCCGGCGGAACGCGAGCAGACCCGCGTCAGGGTCGGCCTCGTCCGCGAACCAGCCCAACATGACGGGCAGCAGGGTCCGTTGGATCGCCGCACGACGCGACACCCCGGAGGTCAGCGACTCGAGGTGGCGCATCGCTCCCGCGGGGTCGCGGAAGCCGAGGGCAGCCAGGCGTTCTCGCGCCTGCTCGGGACTGAGCGAGGTGTCCGAGGAGCTCAGCCGGGCTGCCGCGGCGAGCAGCGGTCGGTAGAAGAGCCGCTCGTGGATGCGTCGGACCTCCCGGGCTCGGGACTGCCACAGCTCGACGACGGCCTTGGCCGGTTCGGTCCGCAGCCCGATCGCCCGGCCCAGCCGACGCAGGTCTCGCTCGTCCGTCGGCATCAGGTGGGTGCGGCGCAGCCGGTAGAGCTGGATCCGGTGCTCCAGCGTGCGCAGCAGGCGGTAGGCCTCGTCCAGGGTCGCGGCGTCCTCGCGGCCCACGTAGCCACCCCGCGCCAGCGCTGCCAACGCCTCCAGCGTGGTGGCGGACCGCAGCGACTCGTCGTATCGGCCGTGGACCAGCTGGAGGAGCTGCACGGCGAACTCGACATCCCGAAGTCCGCCGGGGCCGAGCTTGAGCTGGCGTGCCGCCTCGGCGGCCGGGACGTGGTCCTCGACCCGGCGGCGCATGGCCTGGACGTCCTCGACGAAGTTGTCCCGTGACGAGGCCTGCCACACCATCGGCTGGATGACGTCCTTGTACGCCCGTCCCACGCCGATGTCACCGGCCGAGACCCAGGCCTTGAGCAGCGCCTGGAACTCCCACGTCTTGGCCCACCGCTCGTAGTACGCCTTGTGGCTGGCGATGGTCCGCACCAACGGCCCCCGCCGTCCCTCGGGACGCAGGGCCGCGTCGACCGGCCAGAGCGTCCCCTCGGCGGTCGAGGCGGCACAGGCCCGCATCAGCGCGGCGGCCAGCTCGGTCCCGACCGCGAGCGCGCGTTCCTCCTCGACGCCGTCGGCGGGCTCGGCCACGAAGATGACATCGACGTCGGAGACGTAGTTCAGCTCACCGCCACCGGTCTTGCCCATGCCGATGACGGCGAGACGGCAGTCCTCGTGCCCCGGCCCGAACTCCTCCCGGGCCACGGCGAGCGCCGCCTCGAGGGCAGCCTCGGCGAGCCAGGCGAGCTGCTCCGCCGTCGTCGGCAGGGCAGCGACGGGGTCGGCCGAGGTGAGGTCCAGGGCCGCGATGGCCAGCAGCTCGCGCCGGTACGCCACCCGCAGCGCGTCGTATGCCGTGAGGTCGCCGCGGTGCTGCGGGCTCACCGCGGCGACCAGCCCGGACCTCAGTCCTTCCGCCGTCGGCGGCTGCGCCTCGGCAACGCATCGCCAGTGACCCGGGTGGGCCGCCAGATGGTCGACCAGGGCGCTGGACGCCCCGAGAACCGCCACCAGCCGTTCTCGCGCCGGTCCGTCCCGGCGCAGCGCCGCGAGCAACCGGCCGGCGTCCTCGTCCCCGTCGATCCGCGAGCCGGGGCTGTCGTTGAGCGCCTCGACCACGCGCACGAGTCCCAGCAGCGCGAGGTCGGGATCGGCCGCGTGGCTGAGCGCATCCGGGAGCCCGTCGTGGAAGACCTCGTCGAGCGGGTCGACGAAACCCGCAAGCACCGTGCCGTCGAGCATCCGCGCGGCCCGGTCCGGTTCGGCGAAACCGAGCCGGGCGAGCTGACCTTCGGCAGACTTGGAGCGAGCCACTACAGCCTGGGGAGGTAGCGGTCGAGCTCGAACTGGGTCACCTGGCGGCGGTAGTCCTCCCACTCGGCTCGCTTGTTGCGCAGGAAGAAGTCGAAGACATGCTCGCCCAGTGTCTCGGCGACCAGCTCGCTCTTCTCCATGATCTCCAGCGCCCGACCCAGCGACGACGGAAGCGGGTCGATCCCCATGGCGAGCCGTTCCGCCTGGGTGAGGTTCCAGACGTCGTCCTCGGTCTCGGGCGGCAGGTCGTAGTCCTCCTCGATGCCCTTGAGACCGGCGGTCAGCAGCACCGCGAAGGCGAGGTACGGGTTGCACGCCGGGTCGATCGAGCGCACCTCGACCCGGGTGGACTGCCCCTTGCTCGGCTTGTACATCGGGATCCGGATCATCGCCGAGCGGTTGTTGTGGCCCCAGGTGATCTGCTCCGGTGCCTCACCGCCGCCCCAGAGCCGCTTGTACGAGTTGACCCACTGGTTGGTCACGGCGGTGATCTCCGCGCCGTGGCGCAGCAGGCCGGCCATGAACTGCCGCCCGGTCGTGCTCAGCTGGTAGGGGGCGCCCGCCTCGTGGAAGGCGTTGGCGTCCCCCTCGAAGAGGCTCAGGTGGGTGTGCATGCCCGAACCGGGGTGCTCGGTGAACGGCTTGGGCATGAAGGTCGCGTAGATGTCCTGCTCCAGGGCGACCTCCTTGATGACCGTCCGGAAGGTCATGATGTTGTCGGCCGTGGACAACGCGTCGGCGTAGCGCAGGTCGATCTCGTTCTGCCCGGGTGCGCCTTCGTGGTGGCTGAACTCGACCGAGATGCCCATGCTCTCGAGCATCGTGATCGCCGCGCGTCGGAAGTCGTGCCCGGTGCCGTGCGGGACGTGGTCGAAGTACCCCGCATCGTCGACCGGGACCGGCTGCTCCCCGGCGCGCCAGGCACTCTTGAGCAGGAAGAACTCGATCTCCGGATGGGTGTAGAAGGTGAACCCCATCTCGCTCGCCTTGGCCAGGGCCCGCTGCAGCACGTGCCGGGGGTCCGCGTAGCTCGGCGACCCGTCGGGAAGGCGCAGGTCGCAGAACATCCGCGCGGTCCCGGGGTTGTCACCGCGCCACGGAAGGATCTGGAAGGTCGACGGATCCGGCTTGGCGAGCATGTCCGCCTCGAAGACCCGGGCGAAACCCTCGATCGCGGATCCGTCGAAACCGATGCCCTCGGCGAACGCTCCCTCGAGCTCGGCCGGGGCGACGGCGACCGACTTCAGCGTCCCCAGGACGTCGGTGAACCACAGTCGGACGAAGCGGATGTCCCGCTCCTCGATGGTGCGCAACACGAACTCCTGCTGACGGTCCATGTGACGATCTTGCCGCATCGAGGTTTCGCGGACGTTAACCGGTCGGGTTCGCCCTCTCGAGGACGGCTCGTGCCCCGTTGTGGCCCGGTATGCCGGACACTCCCCCGCCGCGGCGCGCGCCGGCCCCGCAGAGCGTCACCGCCGGGTGCGAGGTCTCCACCCCCCAGGTGCCGACCTCCTCGACGGTCTCGGCCCACGGCCACCGTAGCGGCCGATGGAAGATGTTGCCGCCGGGCAGCCCCAGGTCCTCCTCCAGGTCCACCGGAGTGCGGACCTCGAGGCAGGGGCGGCCGTCCACGTCGGCCATCAGCAGTGGCGCGATCGGCTCGGCCAGGACGGCGTCGAGCGAACGCAACGTCGCCTCGAGGGCGGCCGCGCGCTGAGCCTCGTTGTCCTCCCGGAAGAGCCGGGTCGGCAGGTGCAGGCCGAACAGGGTCAAGGTCTGGGCCTCGGTGCCTGAGAGGTCTGCTCCCAGGATCGAACGGTCGGACAGGGTGTGGCAGTAGATCTCGCACGGCACGACGTCCGGCAGCTCGCCTGCGGCACTCGCGGCATACGCCGCCTGGAGCTGGTCGTACCCCTCGTTGATGTGGAAGGTGCCGGAGAACGCGGCCACCGGGTCGACGCCGTCGCGCAGCCGGGGCAGCCGGCTGAGCAGCATGTTGACCTTCAGCTGGGCGCCCTCCGGCGCCGGCCCGACGGACACCGGTGCGCTGCCGGTCCGTGCGAGGAGGCTGTCCAGGGTGGCCGGCGCCAGGGCCGCCAGGACGGAGCCGGTGGCACGGTGCTCCCGGCCGTCGTGTCGCCAGGTGACCTGCCCGTCGCCGGACACGGCGAGCACCTCGGCGTCGGTGGTGATCACCGCCCCAGCCTGGGCGGCAGCCCGCTCGAGCGCGCCGGTGACGGCTCCCATCCCGCCGATCGGCACGTCCCAGTCGCCGGTCCCCCCGCCGATCAGGTGGTAGAGCAGGCAGATGTTCTGGGTCAGGCCCGGGTCGTCGAGGTCGGCCAGCGTGCCGATCAGCCCGTCGGTGGCCACCACCCCGCGAACGAGGTCCGAGCCGAACGTCTCGCGCAGCAGGTGCCCGAGGGGACGCTCGGTCAGGGAGCGCCACAGGTCGTCGTCGTCGACCAGTGCCCGGACCTCGTCCGCGGAGCGCAGTGGTTGCGTCACCGTGGGCCAGATCCGCTCGGCCAGACGAGCCATCCGTCCGTAGAACCGCTGCCAGGCTTCGAAGTCCGCGTTGCTGCCGGTGACCTCCCGGAACGACGAGGTCGTCGCCTCCGCGTCACCCGTGTCCACCAGCAGCCCCCTGGTCGGGTCGGTCGGCACCGGCGTGTAGGAGGAGTAGCGCCGTCGGACCAGGCGGACCTTGAGGTCCAGGTCCTCGATGATCTGGCGGGGCAGCAGCGAGACGAGGTAGGAGTAGCGCGAGAGCCGCGCATCCACCCCCCGGAAGGCCGATGCGGACACGGCTGCCCCGCCCACGTGGTCCAGCCGCTCGAGGACCAGCACCCTGCGCCCGGCCCGAGCCAGGTAGGCCGCCGCGGTGAGTCCGTTGTGGCCCGCTCCGAGCACGATGTCATCGTAGGTCCTCACCCGCGGACCCTACCGAGAAGGCCTGCCGGCTCGCTCTCGATCGGGTGCGCCGGCCACCAGGGAGGGCTAGGTTCTCGAAGGACCGGGAAACCCTCGGCCACCCGTCATCGCGGAGGTCCGTCCATGAAACCCATCCGACCCAGCATGCTCCCCGTCATCGCCACCGCCTCCGCAGTGGCCCTCGTGTCCCTGGCCCTGACGGCCGCCCCGGCCCAGGCCACCAAACCGGGCAGCGGTTCCGCCACGGGCACCGGCTCGGTCTTCATGGTCAACCCGGTCCAGTCCAGCGGTGACCAGAGCCTCACCGACCAGAAGGACGCCGACAGCGCGGTGCCGGCCAGCGCGTACGCCACCGTCCAACTGCGCCACCTCGACGGCTCCGGCTACCTCAGCGGCTCCTGGGCGAACGTCCGCACCAACACCGGCCCAGCGGCGTACAGCACCGCCAACACGTTCTTCTACACCCGCTCCGACGACCGGTTCGAGCAGGTGATGGCGTACTTCTGGGTCACCCAGGCGCAGGAGTACCTTCAGTCGCTCGGCTTCGGCCACGGACTACGACCGGTCAACATGCACGCTCAGGACGTCCGGATCAACCAGTACGGCATCGACAACAGCTACCAGACCGACAAGCAGGACTTCCTGCGCTTCGGCAAGGGTGGGGTCGACGACGGCGAGGACGCCGAGGTGATCGTGCACGAGTACGGCCACGCGGTGCACGCGTCCCAGGTCCCCGGCTTCGGGTCCAGTCTGGACGCCGGCTCGATCGGCGAGGCGTTCGGCGACTACTTCGCGGTGAGCGTCGGGCTCGCGGCAGCCGGCCAGTACGGCTGGCCGGTGCGCGCCGAGGCCGCCTGCCCGATGGACTGGGACGCGACCTCCTACACGGCGGCGCCGCACTGCATCCGACGGTTCGACCTCAACCTGACCGTTGCCGACCGTCGCGGCGAGGTCCACTACGACGGGCAGATCTGGAGCCAGGCGCTCTGGGAGATCCGCACCGGCTACACCGCCCTCGGGCTCGGCACCGCCGCCTGGGACACCACCGTGGTGGACAGCCAGTTCGACTACGCGCCGGACACGAGCTTCGGCGCCGCAGCGCGAGCGACCTACCTCAAGGCCGCCGCCCGGGACGGTGCCGCCGCAGCGACGTTGGTCCGGGACCGGTTCGCCGCCCGGGGCATCACCTTCTGACTCGCACCCGAGCGCACGGCCGGTGACATGGGTCGGCCCCCCGGAGCCCGGGGGGCCGACCCCGACGCCGCGGTCAGCCGACCGCGGCGTCGTTCGTCACTTCGCGGGCTTGGCGAACGCGACCTTGACCTCGAGCTCGTTGCCACCGTCACGGGTCTTCTTGACCGTCATCGACGTGCCGGTGCCGGCGACCTTGGTCGAGTTCCACGGGTTCGCGGAGCTCCAGTAGCGGTCGACCTCGCTGTCGTCGAACACCGGGATGGCCGGCTGGGACGGCACCGACTTCTCGATCCCCTTGCGGTGGAAGGTCACCGCATCGGTGGCCTCCTGGCCGAAGGTGGCATCGAAGGGCTGGCGCCGGTTGCCCAGCTTGACCCCGTCGGCGAACACGATCGGCGCCGGCCGGGCGTCGACCGGCAACGCCTCCCCGTGGCCCGGGTGAACTCTCGTGTTGTTGTCGCCGTACTGGCCGTCCACGTACCAGACAAGCATCCCGTTCTGGAACGGGAAGCGCTCGACCCAGTTCGGCTTCGTCGTCGACCAGCCGAAGTTGTACGGGCCGGTCTGCAACGTCGCGTCGTACCCGGAGTACACGCGGTTCTCCGCCAGGTAGTAGTGCGACGCCGTGACCGTGGTGCTCCCGTTGATCCGGCTGAAGCCGCCCTTCGCGGTCCACCCGTTGTCACCGCTCTCCACGTCGTCGGTGAAGACGGGCGACCCGTTGACGACGACCGCGAGATCGTCGAGGAAGGACCCGCTCTGGTCGACTCCGCCGTCGGAGCTGTACCGGAACCGGAACTGGATGGCCTGACCGGCGTACGGGGTGAGGTCCCAGGACATCTGGGTCCAGTCGAAGGTGCCGTCGATCGGATCGCCGACCGGAGTCCACGTGGACCCGTTGTCGGTCGAGACCTCACCGTAGAAGTAGTCGTAGTCCTTCTCGGTGTCGTTCTGCAGCCACGCGGTGACCGCCGCCGTCGTGGCCGAGGTCAGGTCGATGGGCCGGGCGAGGGTGCTCGTCATGTTCGACGTCGACCCACTCCACCACTCCATCGCGCCGCTGTGCGGGGTGTTGTACTCGGTGGTCACGCTCTTGTCCGGCAGCGTGACCAGCACGGCCTGCGCGTTCTTCTTGCTGGCCAGGTCGGCCGGGCCGAGCTTGACCGTCTTGTCGGTGCCGAACTGCACCGTCTCGTAGTCGAGCCAGCCGAGCTGGAGCTTCTCCCACGGGCCCATGTAGCCGGGCGTCGAGCCGATGGAGTCGCCGCCGTGGTTCAGCCACGACCCGCCGGACATCAGCGTCCAGAAGCCGGTGCCGTTGTCGCCGCCGGCCGTGTCGTAGAGGTCGGGCAGGCCGAGGTCGTGTCCGAACTCGTGGGTGAAGACGCCCAGGCCGCCGTTCTCCGGTTCGGTCGTGTAGTCACCGATCCACAGACCGGAGTTGCCCAACGGCACCCCACCGAGCTTGTTCTGCGCCGGTCCGGTCTTGCCCTGGTCGGTGGAGAAGGCGTACCACCGGTGCGACCAGATCGCGTCCGTGCCCTGGGCACCGCCGCCGGCCTCCTCACCGGCGCCCGCGTGGATCGCCTGGAAGTGGTCGATGTAGCCGTCCGGCTCGTTGAAGTCCCCGTCGCCGTCGTAGTCGTACCGGTCCACCTTGTCGAACTGCGCGAGGTAGGCCGTGATCTCAGCGTCGCTCTTGCCGGCTGCCTTCTGGGCGTCGTACCAGGCGGTGGCGGTGTCCTTGACGTAGTTCCAGTACCCGTCCGACTGCGAGACCGTGTTCGAGCCGTACCGTGCCTCGTTGAACGGCACGGTGACCCAGTTCGACACGTCGCCCTTGGCCAGGAACCGGCCGTTGGACTGCTTGAGGTAGAAGTCGCGGAACGACTCACCCTGGCCGAACATCAGGTCCACGTAGTGGTCCCGGTTGAAGTCCGGGACCCAGTAGGTGGAGTTGTCGTCGGTCGGGCTGCCGTCCCAGTTGCGGTCCGGCTGGGGGATCTGGTTGTGCACCGGTCCGGGCGCCGCACTCTGACCCGGCTTGGTCTGGGTACCGAAGTCGGTGAGGATCGTGAAGATGTCCTCCTCGCGGTCGACCGCGTACTGGACGTACTTGTCCTTGGACTTCGGATCCTTCGGGTTCTTGGCGACCTTGATGACCTGCTTGCCGCCTCGGGTCTCCAGGGTGGCTTCGCCCTTCACCAGCTTGGACACCGCCTCCTGGCGCAGCTTCGCCTGGGCGTCACCGAGCGGGTGGGGCAGGTTGTCGGGTCGGCTCGTGGCGTTCATCGGGCCGTCGTCCGGCCCGACGGGCGCTGACTGGGCCGGAGCCTGCATGGTGGTGAGGGCCAGGGCGGATATGGCCAGCCCTGAGGCGGCTCTCCAGTGCCAGTTCTTCAACAAAACCTCCAGTGGTCGTGACGCCGAGGGGATGATTGGGCGCCTCGGGCACCCAATCAGAACTGCGGGCTCAATGACAGGGAATCCTCAGTCTTCGCCAAGTTCTTACGCGTCCTTGACCCAATGCCTGCCGGGAGCAGACGATCCAGCCCCTCCCAGGCCCCCTCGGGTCGGCCACTAGGCTCGCCGGATGGCGCAGCTGCGACTGGCGATGGCCCAGGTCAACCCGACGGTCGGGGACCTGGCTGGCAATGCCCGACTGGTCCGCGAGCAGGTTGCCCGGGCGGCGGCGTCGGGTGCCCACCTCGTGGCCTTCCCGGAGATGGTGCTGACCGGCTATCCCGTCGAGGACCTGGCCCTGCGCGGCTCCTTCGTCGAGGCCTCTCGGGAGGCCCTGGCCGCGCTGGCCGTCGCGCTCGCCGACGACGGGTGCGGCGACCTGCCCGTCGTCATCGGCTACCTCGACCGGGCGTTGCGAGGCGCCCCGGACGGCGACCCGAACCGTGAGCTGCCGCAGAACTGTGCCGCCATCCTGCACCGGGGTCGCATCGTCGGACGGTATGCCAAGCACCATCTGCCCAACTACGGAGTGTTCGACGAGTACCGCATCTTCGCCCCAGGCGAGCGCCTGACGGTGGTCCGGGTCCACGGCATCGACGTCGCGATCGCCATCTGTGAGGACCTGTGGCAGGACGACGGCCCGGTCGCCCGGATCCGCGAGGTCGGGCCCGCCCTGTTGCTGGTCATCAACGGGTCACCCTACGAACGGGCCAAGGACGACACCCGGCTCGAGCTGGTCCAGCGCCGGGCCGCCGAGGCGAACTCCACCCTGGCCTACCTCAACATGGTCGGCGGGCAGGACGAGCTCGTGTTCGACGGGGACTCGATGGTCGTCGGTGCCGACGGGACGGTCCTGTCCCGCGGACCGCAGTTCGTCGAGGCCCTGATCCTCGTCGACCTCGACCTGGACCCGGCGACAGTCGACCCTCCCGGCCTGCCGGCCGACGTCGACCACATCACCATCTCGGCCGACGCCCTGCCGCCGTACGCCCGGCAGGAGCCGGTGCGGCATCCCCGGCTGGACCCGCTGGAAGAGGTGTGGCGGGCTGTGGGGTTGGGGCTGCGCGACTACGTCCGCAAGAACGGCTTCAGCCGGGTGCTGCTCGGGGTCTCGGGAGGGATCGACTCGACGGTGGTGGCAACCGTCGCCGCCGACGTCCTGGGCGGCGAGAACGTGGTGGCCATCAGCAACCCGAGCAGGTACTCCTCCCAGGGCAGCAAGGACGACGCCCGGACGCTGGCGGACAACCTCGGGCTCGACTACCGGGTCATCCCCATCGAGCCGATGGTCTCGGCGTTCATGGACGAGCTCCAGCTGAGCGGGGTGGCCGAGGAGAACCTCCAGGCCCGCGTTCGTGCAGTGATCTGGATGGCGATCTCCAACGCCGAGGGGCCGCTGGTCCTGACCAACAGCAACAAGTCCGAGGTGTCGGTCGGCTACTCGACCATCTACGGCGACAGCGTCGGCGGGTTCGCACCGATCAAGGACGTCCCCAAGACGCTGGTCTGGGAGCTGGCCCGGTGGCGCAACCGGTATGCCGTGGGTCGCGGGCAGGCGCCGCCGATTCCGGAGGCCTCGATCACCAAGGCTCCGTCCGCCGAGCTGCGTCCCGGCCAGACCGATCAGGACTCGCTGCCTCCGTATGAGGTGCTCGACGCCATCCTCGCCGGGTACGTGGGGGTGGCCCACGGCCGGGCCAGGCTGATCGCGGACGGTTTCGATGCCGCGGTCGTCGACCACGTGATCCAGTTGGTCGACCGCGCCGAGTGGAAGCGTCGGCAGTCCGCTCCGGGGCCGAAGATCTCGCCGTTGGCGTTCGGCAAGGACCGCCGCCTGCCCATCACCAGCCGTTGGCTCGAGCAGGAGGAGCGACACGCATGACCGAGCAGCCCCACCCCTATGGCAGCACCCCAGCCGAGCCGAGCCCCGCCGCTCGTCGGGTCCGCATCCCGCACCTGCACCAGCTCAAGGCGCAGGGGACGAAGTGGGCGATGCTCACGGCGTACGACATGTACTCCGCGGAGGTGTTCGACGAGGCGGGCATCCCGGTGCTGCTCGTCGGGGACTCGGCTGCCAACAATGTCTACGGCTACGAGACGACGCTGCCGGTCACGATGGACGAGATGATCCCGCTGGTGCGCGCTGTGGCCCGGGCGGCCAGGCGGGCCCTGGTCGTCGCAGACATGCCCTTCGGCTCCTACGGCGGCAGTCCCGAGCAGGGGCTGGCCAGCGCGGTCCGGTTCATGAAGGAGGGCCTCGCGCACGCGGTGAAGCTCGAGGGTGGCATCGATCTCGCACCGACGGTCGAGCTGTTGGTGCGCAACGGCATCCCGGTGATGGGGCACATCGGGTTCACCCCGCAGAGCGAACACGCCCTGGGCGGCTACCGGGTGCAGGGCCGCGGTGACGACGCCGGGGAGCGGTTGCTCCACGAGGCCGTGGCGCTCGAGCAGGCGGGCGCCTTCGCAGTGGTGATGGAGATGGTCCCCGCTGCGCTCGCGGCCCGGGTCACGCAGCGGGTGGCGATCCCGACCATCGGGATCGGCGCCGGCGCCGGATGCGATGCCCAGGTCCTGGTCTGGCAGGACATGGTCGGACTACGTGGCGGCAAGACTCCCAGGTTCGTCAAGCGTTACACCGACCTACGCAGCGTGCTCGGCGATGCGGCGACGGCCTTTGCCGCGGAGGTGGCCTCGGGCTCCTTTCCCGCGGCAGAGCACTCGTTCGAAGCCTGAGCCGGGACGGGGCCCGGGCTGAACGGCGGTCAGCTCCAGCCGGAGGCGAGGGCGCTGAGGAACAACGCCTCGGCCAGCGCCGTGCGACGCAGCTCCTCGGGGCTGACACTCTCCCCCGGCGAGTGGATCCGGCAGGCGGGTTCCTCGACGCCGAGGATGAGGATCTCGGCCCGTGGATGCATCTCGGCGAGACTGGTACACAACGGGATCGACCCGCCCTGTCCGGTCGTCACCATCGGCACGCCGAAGGCCTGCTCCATGGCCCGGGAGAGCGTCGCGAACGCCGGCCCGTCGGTCCGGGCAGCGAAGGGCTGACCCAGGGTCTTCGGCTCGACCTCGACCCGAACTCCCCAGGGCGCGGCCGCACGCAGATGGGCCATCAGCAGGTGCTGCGCCTGCTCGGCGTCCACACCCGGCGGGACCCGCAGGTTGACCACGGCACGTGCTGTCGCCGGGATGGACGCGGTGACCTGGGCCACCGACGGAGCGTCGAGGGCAAGGATGTTGGCGACCGGGCGGGCCCAGAGCAGGTCACCCACCTGCCCGCGCCCGAGCAGGTCGACTCCCTCGAGCACCCCCGCATCCGAACGGAACCGCTCCACCGGGTAGGGCGCACCACCCCAGGTCCCGGTGGCGTCGAGACCGTCGATCGTCGTCTCCCCGTTCGCGTCCCGCAAGGTCGCCAGGATGTGCACGATCGCCGCCAGCGCGTCCGGGGCGGGTCCTCCGAAGGCGCCCGAGTGGACCATCCCCTCGAGCGTGCTGACGGTCAGCAGCACGCTGCCGGTCCCGCGCAGGCTCGTGGTCACGGTCGGGACACCGAGCTCGACGTTCCCGGCGTCGGCGATGAGTACCGCCTCCGCTGCGAACAGCTCGGGCTGGGCCCGGACGAGGTTCTCCAGCCCGCCGGTGGACGCCTCCTCGGATCCCTCGCAGACCACCCGGATCCCCACCGGCCACGAGCCGGTGACCGAGCTCAGCGCACGGAGCGCGGTCAGGTGCATGACGAGGTTGCCCTTGCAGTCCGCCGCGCCCCTTCCGTACCACCGGCCCTCCGACTCGGTCAGGGTCCACGGGTCGGTCGTCCAGCCGGACGGGTCGCCCGGCGGCTGGACGTCGTAGTGGCTGTAGAGGAGAACCGTGGGCGACCCGAGAGGGCCGGGCGTGTGTCCGACCACCGCGAGGCTCCCATCGGTGGTCTCGATGGTCTGCAGGTCCTCGATGCCCACCTCGGCGAAGAGCCGCTTGACCTCGGCGGCCGCCCGGACGCAGTCCGGCCCGAGTCCTTCCCCGCCGGCCACCGAACGCAGCGCGACCAGCTGCTCGAGGTCGGCGCGGGCCTGCGGCATCACGGCCTCCACCGCGGCGGCCAGCACGTCCGGGGTCACACGCCCAGCTCCGCGAGGTAGACCGGGAGCATCTCCCACCAGGTGGGCCAGTCGTGGTCATAGCACTCGCCCCAGTCGTCGACCCGGTTGGGGATCCCCATCCCGCCGAGGACCGAGGCGACCGTCCACGCCTCGTTGACGTCCTCCCACCGACCCGATCCGGAGGCCAGGACGACGAAGCGCCGACGCAGCTGCTCGAGGCGGGCCCCCTGCAGCTCCGGGACGAAGTGCACCGGCGAGCAGTGGTGGAGCTCGTCGGTCGGGCCCTCGATGAACTTCTCCAGGTGGTACGAACCGCTCATGCAGATCGCAGCCCGGAAGAGGTGCGGGGAGCGACATACCGAGGCCAACGCGTTGAACGCGCCGATCGAGGCGCCGGCGGCGACGACGTCCAGCGGGGCGCCACAGTCCGCATGGATGGCCGGGACCACCTCGTGCGCGATGGTCTCGTGGAACTGGTCGAGCAGCCAGATCCGGTGCTCCGGCGATCCCTCGCGCGCCACCATCGCCCGACCGGCGGTGCTGTCCACCGAGTACACCTTGATCCGTCCACCCTCGATCGCCTCACCGAGGTGGGCGATCAGCTGCTGCCGCTCGACCTCCTCCGCATCGCCACCGGCCGTCGGGAACAACAGCACCGGCACCCCGTAGTGGCCCCACCGTGCCAGGGTGACCTCCCGGCCCATCCTGTCCGACGTCCAGCGTTCGGTGACCTTCATGCCCTCATCCTCCCCGACCCGGCTCACTCATAGATGAACTTCTGCTCCCCGGGGAAGATCCAGGTCAGCGCGTCCCGCAGGCGGTCGCGCCAGTTCTCCCAGTTGTGGCCGTCGCGGGCCTCCACGTAGCGCACCTCCATGCCGGCATCCCGGAACGTCGAGACCATCGACCGGTTCGGCGCGATCAGCGGCTCGTACACCCCGCAGCTCTGGTAGATCCGGTTGGCCACCTTGCGCGGGCGGGCCCGGTAGGCGTTGACGAACTTGACCACCGGGTCGAACGCCGGGCCTCCGCCGTGGTCGTCGCCGATGTCCGTGAACACGAAGGATCCCGACTCGAGCAGCAGGGAACCGAACTCCCCGGGGTAGCGCACGGCGGTCGACAGCGACGCGACTCCGCCGAAGCTGGATCCCATCAGGCAGCGCCCGTCCGGTTGCTCGATGAGCGGAAGCCGCTCGGCGAGGAACGGCACCAGCTCACGAGCGATGAACCGGGCATGGGGCGCGTTGTTCGCGTACTCGAGCAACCGGTTGCCCGGGGGCACGAAGGCGGCGACGACCGGCGCCACCTCTCCGCGATGGATCAGGTTGTCGAGCACGGTCCTGGCCGCGGCGTAGTTCAGGTAGTCCAGACCGTCGTGAACCACCAGGAGCGGGTACCGGGTGACCGGCCGGAACCGGGCGGGCAGGTACAGCTCGAACGGCTGCTCGCGGCGAAGTGCCTTGCTGCGCAACGACATCGACTGCACCTCCCCCGCGCGGGCCTCCGGGTCGTGTTGGGACCAGTCCGGCAGGATGTAGCCCGTCGCGGCACACACCGAGCTGGCCCCGAACGGGCCGTGGGCCACCCTCGAGTTGAGCGGGTCGTTGACATGCTCCTCCCGATGGTCACCTCGAACGATGTCGAACTGGTACTCCACCCGCGACCCCTCGGGCAGCTCGATGGTCACCGACCAGAGGTCGCTGTCCCGCAGGCGGCGCATCGGCAGCGGGTCGGGCAGGCCCACCACCCGGTGTCGCACCATCACCTCGTCGGCCTCGCCGCGCCAGACGAACGTCGCGTAGCGGCCCTCGATGATCGGCACCGTGTGCCGGGCCAGGAACCGGTCGATCGTGCCCGCGTCCGAGCCGGCCAACCGCTGCTTGAGCCCGTTGATGGCCAACCTGCCCCGACGGCCGCTGGTCGGGGGCGTGCTCGACGGTGAGGTCATCCCTGCTCCCCCAGGACGGCGACGGTCCCCTCGGTCGTGAGCACCTTGGTCTTCGGCGGTAGCGAGCCGTCCGCCATCAGTGCCACCCGGGAGCCGTCCTCGAGCAGCACGCAGGTCGCGCCGCCGAACCGGTGGGCCATCACCGTGACCCGGGCGCGGTCGTCCAGACGAAGCCGGCGACGCGCGTGGGGCAGGGCCACGATCCCCCGAGCCCGGCCCAATCCCCGGTCCCAGATCTCCGCGCCGGCGAACCCCTGCGGGGTGTCGTCGTGGAACAGCACGATGCGCTCCGTCATCGCCATGGCTCCGGCGGACCAGGCGACCACGGGCATCTGCGCGGGCGGCTGCACCGCGAACAGCCGCAGACTTCGGATGAGCATGGCCACGTGTCCCCCCGCGACGGCGAGCACCCCACTGGCCGCGATGATCTCGGCGACCTCGCCGCGGTGCCGGGCGAGCAGCTCACTTCCGTCGATGACCGCGACCAGGTCGGGGTCCTCGTAGAGCCGGTCGACCTGGAGCAGGTACCAGGTGTCGAGGTCGCGCACGGCCTGGATGGCATCGTCGAACGCCGCCGAGATGATGTCCGGGTTCCCGCTCCGTCGGTGCACGGCGTACACGGCGTCGAGGGCGTGGCGCAGCCGGGTCGTGTACACACCAGCGAGGTCCCGCGCTGCGTCCTGCAGCCGAAGGGCAGCCGCCGAGACGTGAGCGTCATGGGTCAGGACGTCGATCATCCGTCCGTAGAGGTGCAGGTTCCGACTGCGGCCGTCCAGGACCTCGTGGAGCTCCCCGTCGTCAGACTCGCGGTCCCGCCACCCCGCGGTCACGGCGGCCACCGGGCCCTCGGTCTCCAGCCCGCGGACCACCGCTCCGGCCGTGGTGAGGAAGCGCTGCGGGCCGAGCAGGATGGTCGCCGTCATCCGGCATACACGTGGACGGTCCGACCCACGTCGTCGAGGAGCTCTCGCAGGGTGTCGTAGTCCGGGTGCCGCATCCGGATCCACGCATTCGCCATGTACCCGGCCTCGACGCCCTGGGTCGGTGTTCCCTCGGGTGGCAGGTGGGCGTCGATGATCCATTCCGAGTGACGCTCCTGGATCTCGTCGGCTCCGCCGTAACCGACGATGGCGCCGTTGCGGTCCGGGCGCAGCGCCACGATGCCCGCGGACCACCGCCGGGACAGCGCCTGCTCGGGTCGGCCGTGGACGATCCCGTGCGCCCACTCGCGATAGACGTCGACATCGTTGGCGACGGAGTACAGGTCCCAGGCGCCGACTCCGGGCGGCCGGCAGCCGATCTCGGAGAACCGCAGCCCCCTGGGCCCGAAGAACCACTCCATGTGGGTCGCCGACGTGCCGATGCCGAGCTCATCGATGACCCGTCGACCCATCTCCCGTACCTCGGCGTAGAAGGGCGCCTCCTCGATCCGGTTCGTCGTGATGAACTGCGGCGAGATCCACCGGTGTCGCATGGCCTCGAGGACGTTCGGGTAGTAGTGGGTCGCCCAGTCGTGAGCCACCTGGCCGTCGAGCGTGATCGTGTCGTAGAACCCCTCATGGCCCTCGACGAACTCCTCGGCCGCGATCGACGCCTCACCCTCGAAGGACTCCAGGGCCAGTTCGAGGTCGGAGTCGGTGTCGACCCGGATGGTGCCCTGGGCGCCGGCCCCGGCGCGGGGCTTGAGGACCAAGGGGTAACCCACCTGGCGCGCGAAGGCGCGCAAGGCGTCCGCGCTCTCGACGGCAGCGGAGGCTGCGGTGGGCACCCCGGCCTGTCGCAGGGCCTCCTTCATCGACGGCTTGTCCCGGCACAGCCAGGTGGTCCGCACCGTGGTCCCCGGAATCCCGCGGCCCTGACGCACCTGCGCTGCGGCCATCTGGTGCGACTCCACCGTGGACTCCAGACGGTCGATCCACATCTGGCCCTGGGCCCAGCCGACCGCGGCGTCGAGCTGGTGGACGTCGGTGACGTTGGCGACCTGGTAGTACCCGCGCAGCTGCCCGCGCAGCTCGTCGCCGAGCTCGGCCTCGGGTGACTCACCGACCCCGATCACCGTGGCGCCGACACCGGCCAGCGCTGCCACGAAGCGGCGCTGGTTCCGGGGAAAGGCAGGTTCCACGAAGACGATGTTCACTGCGCGACTCTAGCCCCGGTCAGTCCTCCAGCCCGGTGTCATCACCCGGTTCCCCCGCGCCGCGGGAGTCCCAGGCCCGGTCTTCCTCGTCCCAGGCCTCGGTGCGCGCCCGGGCCGTCTCGAGCGCATGGGACGCCTCCTCCTCGCTCGCGTAGGGACCCATCACCTCGGCGCCCTGGCTGCGCTCGTCGTCGGACTCGACCCGGCCGGTGCTGACGTTGTACCAGTACTGCACGGCAACCTCCGATGCGTGTGGGGGAGCGCCGGTCGGCACGTCCCTACCCATGTCCTCCTAGACTCCACCGTATGCCGGTCACCTTCGCAAGCGTCGCGCCACATGAGCTCTCGCCGCGTCGGCCGGTCCCGGCCAGCATCCCCCGCCCGGAGTACGTCGACCAAGCGGCCCCCGAGCGCTTCACCGGTTCGGAGGTTAAAGACCCGGACACGATCGAGCGCATGCGGGTCGCCTGCCGGATCGCCGCCCAGGCGATGGAGGCCGCTGCGGCCATCATCGCTCCGGGGGTGACCACCGACGAGATCGACGCCGTGGGTCACGAGTTCCTGCTCGACCACGGCGCCTACCCGTCCACGCTGGGATACCGCGCCTTCCCCAAGTCGCTGTGCACGTCGGTGAACGAGGTGGTCTGCCACGGCATCCCCGACGCCCGGCCGCTCGAGGACGGCGACATCGTGAACATCGACATCACCGCCTTCATCGACGGAGTGCACGGCGACACCGACGCGACCTACCTCTGCGGCTCCGTCGACGAGGAGTCCCGGCTGCTGGTCGAGCGGACCCGCGAGGCGATGATGCGCGGCATCCGTGCCGCAGTGCCGGGGCGGCAGGTCAACGTGATCGGCCGGGTGATCGAGTCCTACGCTCGCCGCTTCGGGTACGGGGTGGTCCGCGACTTCACCGGGCACGGCATCGGTACCGCGTTCCACAGCGGACTGGTCATCCCGCACTACGACGCGGCGCCGGCGTACGAGCGCGTCATCGAGCCGGGCATGACCTTCACCATCGAACCGATGCTCAACCTCGGCACGCACGAATGGGAGATGTGGGACGACGGCTGGACGGTCGTCACCAAGGACCGTCGCCGCTCCGCCCAGTTCGAGCACACCATCCTCATCACCGAGGACGGCAACGAGATCCTCACCCTGCCCTGACCGATCCCCCAGACGACGCGGAGACGAAGGCATGAGCAAGCACGGACACCCACTGGGAATCGACATCGGCGGCAGCGGCATCAAGGGCGCGCCGGTCAACCTGGACAAGGGCGTCACCACCGCGAAGAAGCTCCGGATCGAGACGCCCCAGCCCTCGACCCCCGAGGCGGTCATCGAGGTCGTCGCCCAGGTGGTCGCGCACTTCGAAAACGAGATCGGGGATCACCCGATCGGCGTCACGGTGCCCGCAGTGGTCACCCACGGCGTCGTGCGGTCCGCGGCGAACATCGACCACGGCTGGGTCGACTTCGACGGCGAGCAGGCGTTGCGCAAGCGGCTCGGCCGTCCGGTCACCCTGGTCAACGACGCCGACGCCGCTGGGTACGCCGAGCTGCACTACGGCGCCGCCAAGGAGGAGGACGGCCTCGTCATCCTGACGACGCTCGGGACCGGGATCGGCAGCGCGATCCTCTACCGGAACTTGTTGGTTCCCAACAGCGAGCTCGGGCATCTGGAGATCGACGGCCGGGACGCCGAGGACGACGCGGCCTCCTCGGTCAAGGATGTCCTCGGGCTGAGCTACGAGGAGTATGCCGAGCGGCTGCAGCGCTACTACAGCGTCGTCGAGGCCCTCTTCTCCCCCGACCTGTTCGTTGTCGGCGGCGGCATCTCCAAGGACTCCGACCAGTTCCTGCACCTGCTCAGGCTGCGGACCCCGATCATTCCCGCGACGCTGCAGAACAAGGCCGGCATCATCGGGGCGGCGCGGCTGGCCGTCGAGGCGGCTGCGCACTCCGGCCAGGGCTGAGCGGTCAGCTCAGCCGCTGCGCCCGGCCGTCCGCGAGGTCGTGCAGGACCAGGTCCTCGCCACCGTGGGCTCCGACGTGCGCGATGTACATCCGCCGTCCGACCTCGGACAGCAACGCGTCGTGGATCGGAATGATCCCGGTGGGCGCCATGCGCCTGACAAAGTCGATGGACTCACTCACCCTCGCCCACGGAGCGTTGATCGGCACCGCCAGGACGTCCACCGGACCGGGGTCGCCGTCATACGCGTCACCCGGGTGGTAGAGCCGCGGTTCGCCGTCCGCGTGCAGGACGACGCCGACGTTGGCGCACCGAGTCACCGCATCGTGGTTGACCGCGTGCAGTCGCCCCACCGGGGCCAGCGCGACACCGCCCACGCTGAGCTCCTCGCCCTCGCGCAGGGTGACGACATCGACACCGGCAGAACCGAGCAGCTCGGCGGTCTGCGGATCGGCGAGCACCATCGCACGACGGTTCTCCCGAAGCAGGTCCGGCAGCCGCTCCCGGTCGAGATGGTCGGCGTGCTGGTGCGTGATGACCACGCCGTCGAGGTCGCGGAGGTCCTCGAAGCCGGACGAGAACCCGCCAGGGTCGATCAGGACCCGGGTCTCCGCGATCTCGACCAGCAGGCAGGCATGACCGAGATGGGTGACGCGCATGGGACCAACCTACGCCGACGATTCCGCCCCGGCAGCCGCGTGCGGCTCAGAGCCAGGTGTGCACCCTGACCGTGGTGCCGGCGGGGTGCGACCGGATCTGCACGAGGTCGCAGAGCTGGTTGACCATCCACAGTCCGCGCCCGTGCGGGCTCTGCACCGACGGTGACCGGCGCCCGATCATCGAGTCGGTGATCTGGCCGAGGTCGCGGACCTCGCAGACGAGGGCCGACGGCTCGGCCCAGACGCGGAGCACCCCATCGCCGGATGCGTGCAGCACGCTGTTGGCGGCCACCTCGTGCACGGCGAGCGCCAGATCGGTGCTCCGCTCCGCGGAAACGCCCGCCTGGCGGGCCTTCTCCAGGACCTCCTCATGCACGACGCGCAGGTCGACGGCCGTGAAGGCGCGCTCGTACACGGCCGCTGAGGGCTGAGCCAGGTCCACGTAGAACGCCTCGTCGGGGGGATGGGGCGCGTGCTCCCCCACCGGGAAGGAACCCCCAGCGTGCGTCGTCCTGGCCTCGGACAGCACGTGCTCATCCAGACGCGCGGTGTCGTACGGGCAGACCAGCCAGAGCGGGACCTCCGGCTCCACAGCGATGTTCAGCAGGTTCTCGTGCAGGAGGCACTCGCTCACCTCGACCTCTCGACGACCGGCCCAGATCGGCTCACCGATGCCTCGGACCGACTGGCCCCCGACCGTCGCCGTCTCGATGAAGCTGCGCCAGGCCGGAATGATCCGCGCCGGGTTGCGACCGAGCTCGCCCATGTCGACGAAGGTGACGTCCTGGGCGGTGGCCCCCAGCTCGTCGCGCAACCGGTCCAGCCGCGGCTGTGGGACGGCCACCATGACCGGTTCGCCGGCCTCGACCCCGCCGCGCACGAAGGGGACCATCCCGGCGATGAAGTCATCCTCATCTGCCCAGAAGTAGGCCTCGTGGCGGTATCCCGGAGCCGCAGCGGCCGAGGGCGCCATCTACCCGGCGCCCTCAATCAGGCAGCCGCGACCCACAGTCAGCCGCCCACGCTGTACTCGCATGCCTTGCCCGCTTCCCGCATGTGTGCCCCCCGGGACGCCCACGGCACCCACTTGCACGTGGCCAACGGTACTCCAGATCAGCAGTGAGTGGAAAGTTGTACAACTATGCGAAATGGTGGTTTTGGATCACGGCGCGGACCCTGGCGCCGACGGTGAAGACCGGCACACCGGACGTCTCAACGCTCAGGTTTCGGCGCCGAGGTCGGTTCCGGCGGTGATACCGGACAATGAGCCAGACCACTGCCACCGGCGAGTCGCGCCGAACCCGAAGGGACGACGGATGCGCATCCAGGGCGCCGTGCTCGAGGAGATGGGACGGTCGCGCCCCTACGCGGCCTCCCGGCCGATCCGGGTGTCGGAGTGCGAGCTCGACCCCCCTGGGTCCGGGGAGATCCTCATCAAGGTCGAGGCGGTGGGACTGTGCCATTCGGACCTGTCCGTCGTCGATGGCAACCGGCCGCGGCCGCTGCCGATGCTCCTGGGCCACGAGGCCGCCGGCATCGTGCAGGAGCTGGGACCGGACGTCGGGGACCTCGCAGTCGGGGACCGAGTGGTGATCACGTTCCTCCCACGCTGTGGCGACTGCCCTTCCTGCGCCACCGACGGCCTGACGCCGTGCACGGTCGGGACTCAGGCCAACACGGACGGCACGCTGATGGCTGGCGGCCTGCGGCTGCACCGCGGCGCCGAGGTGCTGCGGCACCACCTCGGCGTGTCCGGCTTCGCCACCCATGCGGTGGTCAGCCGTGCCTCCGTCGTCCCCGTGCCCGCTGACGTTCCGGCTGAGGTGGCGGCGCTGCTCGGGTGTGCGGTGCTCACCGGTGGCGGTGCGGTGCTTAACGCGGGGAAGCCCGCCGCCGGCCACCGGGTGGTCGTCGTCGGTCTCGGTGGAGTCGGGATGGCGGCCCTGCTCACGGCGCTCGCTCTGGACGGCCTCGAGGTCGTCGGGGTCGACGCCGTTCCCGGGAAGCTGGCGCGAGCCAAGGAGCTCGGCGCCCACAGGGTGCTGACCCCGGACGAAGCGCAGCAGCAGGGGCTGGCTGCCCAGGTCGTCATCGAAGCGGCCGGAGTGGCGGCGGCCTTCGAGCTGGCGGTCAACCTCACCGGGCCGGGCGGTCGCACGGTCACGGTGGGACTGCCGCCGGCCAGCGCCATGGCCTCCGTCTCGCCGTTGGCGCTCGTCGCCGGCGGACGGACGATCATCGGCAGCTACCTCGGCTCGGCCGTCCCGTCCCGAGACATCCCCATCTACCTCGACCTCTGGCGCCGCGGGCTGCTGCCGGTCGAGGCCCTGATCAGCGATCGGATCTCGTTGGCCGAGATCAACGCGGGAATGGACCGCCTCGCGGACGGACTGTCCATCCGTCAGCTGATCCGCTTCGACTGACCGCGGGCGGGCTTCAGCCGCTCGTGGTCAGCGTGATCTCACTCTGCATGGGGAACATCGCCCCGTGGTAGCGAAAGTCCTGGACCACGAGCCCGTTGGCCTCGAACAGGGAGAACATCCACTCGCGGTTGAACCGCACCACGTTGAGCGGTACCACGTAGTCGAAGGGGACGTAGCCCGCCGGGTTCTCCGACATCCGCGGACAGTCGTCCTCGACGTATGCGGTGAGGAAGACGGTGCCACCGGCGCGCACCACCCGGGCGAACTCGGGGACGTAGGTCTCGACGTGCTCGGCGATGATGTTCGTGAACACGCCCCAGACGTAGACGATGTCGACGGACGCGTCGTCCAGCGGGAGGCGCAGGGCGTCACCGTCCACGGTGCCCTCGGGGTTGTACAGCTCGCTGACCACGTCCAGATGCACGAACTGGTAGCTGGGGTGCGCCTCCTGGATGTGGGCGCGACACCACTGGTAGAAGGGCAGGTTCGGTTCGATCCCCAGGTAGTGCACGTCCTCGCCGAACTGCGCGAGCATGCCGGTGGCCAGCCGTCCCAGGCCGCATCCGACGTCGACGATCCGGCTCCCGGTCGTGAAGCCGAGGCGGGCCGGCAGCCGGGTGGCCTCGACGACCGCCGACTGGAGGTAGAAGTCGTCGGACAGGAACACCTCGCCACACATGTGGTTGCGCAGGCTCCCGGGGGGGATCGGCACGCCGCGACGCAGGACGGTGGCGTCCGCGTCGCCGGACGCCGCCGACCAGCGGTCCAGGACCTGTCGGGCCCGTCGGGCCAGCGGTCGGCGCAGGCTCGCCGGGCTGAGCTGTGGGTTGACCCGCGGCAGGTGCACTCGGGCACTCGGAGACCGACCCATGATGACGCCCTCCCTCGCTCCTGGGGCACCGACAGCTGGTCGGGGGGTCGGTCCCAGGGCCTGGCGACCGGAGGTCCACGGGGTTGCTCGGTGGCTCCTGGTGAGAGCTCCCACGTGGAGCTCTGCGTTGTCTGGTCACGGTACAAGCGCGTGCGGCGCGCCCGGCGCGGATTCGTCGAGCCGGTCCGGATCATCCCGATAAGAGCCAGCGAGGCGCCGAGCGGCGCCCGAGGTCCCACGGGAGGTGGATGAGTCGGTCGATACGCCGGGTTCTGTTCTGCGTCGTCGTTGCCAACGGTGCAGTGACGGTCATCCATCTCGGCCGGCCATTGCTGGCCGGCTCTAGCGCTCTACCCGCAGACATCGGACGGGCCGTCCTCGGTCGCCTGCTGTCTGAGCTTGCTCCAGGTGGGGTTTACCTAGCCACTCCAGTCACCTGGAGTGCTGGTGGTCTCTTACACCACCGTTTCACCCTTACCGCGCCGCCCTTCCGGCCGAAACCGGCTGGACCGCGAGGCGGTCTGCTTTCTGTGGCACTGTCCCGCGGATCACTCCGGGTGGCCGTTAGCCACCACCTTGCCCTGTGGAGCCCGGACGTTCCTCGGCAGCTGAGCCGAAGCTCAGCTGACGCGACCGCCTGACCGACTCATCCACGGGACAGCCTAGGGCCTTTCCCCGGCGGCCGGCCCACCGACCTCGGACGGGGGACGCGGCGGGGGGGTGGCTGATGGACAGCACGTCAGGTGAGCTCGAGCTCGATCTTCCCGGTGGAGATGTCCGCCGCGGTCACCCGGACCTCGACCTCGGTGCCCGGCTCCGCCTCTCCGTGGGCCTGGGCGACGATCGCCGGGTCCATCAGCTGCACCGTCACGCGATCTCCCGAGTCGTGCCGATCGACGACCCAGGCCGGGAAGGAGGTGCCGATGTGCGACATCATCACGGCTGCCTCGACGGCGTTCGTGCACGCCTTGTCCACGGCGTTGGCTCTCGCATCGCCCGCCGCCATGATGCCGGGCAGGTCTGGCAGGGCTGCGCGGGCCCACTGCGGCACCTCGTGCCCGTCGGACAGGGCGGCACAGATGACCAGGCCGAACCGGTCGACCAGTCGCCGCAGCGGGGCGGTGACGTGGGCATACGGGGCGGCCACCGCGGCATGACTCGGTTGCGACGGCTTCTCTCCATCGAAGGGCGTGTAGCCGGCCCCTCGGAACAGCGAGGTGGCCTCATGGATGAGCGCCACCTGCTTCGGGTCGGCGAGATCACGAGCGCGAAGGAACTCGCCGTACGACTGGTCCTGCGGCCAGTCGACTCCCAGGGCTCGGGCCTGGCGTCGGAACCGGGACAGCGCCCCCTCGTCCGGTCCAGGCATCGTCCGAAGGATCCCCAGTCCGCCCTCGATCATCAGCTGAGCCGCCGCCATACCGGTCATCAGCGAGATCTGGGCGTTCCACTCCTCGGTGGCCAGCGGCGGCCGGAACCGGAGCGCGAACTGCCCTCGGTGGTCGTGGGTGACCTCCTGCTCAGGGATCGGCAGGCCGGCGCCGCCGCGACGACGCTCGAGCTCGATCCGCTTGAGGCCGACCTCCCGCAGCAGGGCGAGCGGCTCGTCCGCCGTGCCGGCGTCCAGGTCTCGTTGGACGCCGTCGTAGTCGTAGCGGGTGACACTTCTGACGACGGCCCGGTACACCCGCACGTCGGTGCCCTCACCGGTCTCGTCCAGCCGCATCTCCCACACGAAGGCGGGACGGACCTGGCCGGGCAACAGGCTCGCGGCGTCCTCGCTGAGCATCGGCGGATGCAGTGGGGAGCGCTTGTCGGGGGCGTAGATCGTGGCAACCCGCCGGCGAGCCTCGGCATCCAGCGCTCCCCCAGCAGCGACATACGCCGGAACGTCCGCGATGGCGTAGCGGACCAGGTAGCCGTCGCCGGCGCGCTCGATATGCAGGGCCTGGTCGAGGTCCATCGACCCCGGCGGGTCGATGGTGAGGTACGGAACGGCGCGTTCGTCCCGCTCGGGCAGCACCACGGCCCTCACCGCAGCCGCCGCCTCGGCCAGCACCTCGCGGCCGAACTGCTCGGGGACGTCGAGCTCGGCCCGGATCTGGGCGAACCTCGCTGTCAGCGCATCCTCATGCTGCGCGGTCGGCTCCGGCGGGGCCTGGGTCGAGCGCTGGTACCGGATCACGTGCTGGGCCATGGAGGTCACCCTATTGACCGGAGCGGACCGCCCGGCTCCCCACCCCGGGCGATCTCCTAGGCTTCGGCGGTGCTGATCCTCCTTCCGCCCTCCGAGGGCAAGACCCCCGCGTCACGCGGTCGGCCGCTGGACCTCGGCGCGCTGAGCTTCGCCGAGCTCACCCGGACTCGGCAGGATGTGGCGAGTGCACTCGCAGCGGCGAGCCGTCGCGTCGATGCTGCTGCCCTGCTCGGCGTCTCCCCTACCCTGGCTGGGCCGATCGAGCGCAACACCCGGTTGTTCAGCGCTCCCACGGCCGCAGCCGGACGGGTCTACTCGGGGGTGCTGTACGACGCGTTCGACCACGCTTCCCTCGAGGCCGCGGCCCGACGGCGGGCCAACCGCTGGCCGGTCGTGGTCTCCGGGCTGTTCGGCGCGCTGCGGATGACCGACCGCATCCCGGCATACCGGCTGTCCATGGCGGTCAACCTGCCGCCGCTGGGACCCCTGGGCTCCCTGTGGCGCGAACCGCTCGACGGCCCGCTGACCGCGGCCGCCGGACGATCCGTCATCGTCGACTGTCGCAGCAGCACGTATGCCGCGGCCTGGGTCCCGAAGGGTGAGCTCGCCACTGGCTGGGTCCAGATCCGGGTGCCCGGCGCGACCCACATGGCCAAGCACACCCGGGGTCTCGTGGCCCGCTGGTTGTGTCAGGTGGGCACTGAAGCTCGCACCCCCCGAGCCCTGGCCGAGATCCTGGCCGGGGGGTTCGACGTCGCCCTGACCGAGCCAGAGCGCGCTGGCCGTCCGTGGATCCTCGACACCACCGCTCGCTGGCCTGCGCCCCGGAACTTTATCGGGTGACCCGATAAAGGGGACCTTGCCGTGAGGAAGTTCCTCGAGGGAAGGGACCGTTTATCGGGTCACCCGATAAACGCTCAGCGCAGGAGGTCCAGGCCGCGGGTCACGTCGTCGATGAGGTCCCGAACGTCCTCGAGGCCGATGGAGATGCGGATCGTTCCGTCGGTGATGCCGATGGCGGCGCGAGCCTCGGGAGTCAGCCGGCGGTGCGTCGTGGTCGCCGGGTGGGTGACCAGCGACTTGGCGTCGCCGAGGTTGTTGGAGATGTCGATGATCTCCAACGCATTCATCACCGAGAAGGCTTCCTTCTTGCCCCCGTCGACGACGAACGTCACCACGGTTCCGCCACCGCCCATCTGGGCCCGGGCCAGCTCGTGTTGGGGGTGGCTCTCGAGCCAGGGGTAGATGACGCTGGTCACGGCCGGGTGGCCCTCGAGCGCCCTGGCGAAGGCCAAGGCGTTGGCCGCCTGCTTGTTCACCCGCAACGAGAGGGTCTCCAGCCCCTTGACGAGGGTCCACGCGTTGAAGGGCGACATGGCCGGGCCGGTATGCCGCATGAGGTTCTTGACCGGTCCGTCGATGTAGTCCTTGGGGCCGAGGATCGCGCCGCCCAGAACCCGCCCCTGCCCGTCGATGTGCTTGGTGGCGGAGTAGACGACGATGTCGGCGCCGTGGTCCAGGGGCCGGGAGAAGACCGGGGTGCCGAACACGTTGTCCACGACCACCTTCGCCCCGGCCGCATGCGCGAGGTCGGAGACCGCCCGGATGTCGATGATCTCCTGCATCGGGTTGCTCGGGGTCTCGAAGAAGACGGCGGTCGTCGGCTCGCTCAGCGCCGTCCGCCACTGCTCGAGGTCGGTGCCGTCGACGAAGACCGTCTCCACGCCCCAGCGCGGGAGAATCTCGTCGATGATGACGAAGCAGGAGCCGAACAGCCCCCGGGAGCTGACCAGCCGGTCGCCCTTGCCGAGCAGTGCTGCGAGCGAGACGAAGACGGCCGACATCCCGGAGGACGTGGCGAAGCAGCCTTGCGCGCCCTCGAGCTGGCGCAGCCGTTCCTCGAACATGCGCACCGTGGGGTTGCCGTAGCGCGAGTAGATGAACTTGTCGATCTCGTCCTTGAACGCGGCTTCGGCCTGCTCTGCGGACTCGTAGACGAAGCCGGACGTCAGGTAGAGCGCCTCCGCGGTCTCGTCGAAGTTACTGCGCGCCAACCCGCCCCGTACCGCGATCGTGTCCGGCCTCAGGCTGGGCGGCGTCCCGTCGGCCCCGCTCACCCCTGCCGCCACGGCAGACCGTCCACCTTCCAACCCGCGATGCTTCGATGTCCTTGCTCGTCCGTCGGGCCCTCGAAGCCCTGCGAGATGTTGTAAGCCGGGCCGAGCCCCTCGTCGGTGACCAGTGCGGCCGCTGCGGCCGAACGGAACCCGGATCGGCAGAGGAAGTAGACCGGCGTGCCCGGACCGACCCCGGCGGCGCGCAGCTCACCCAGGAAGGCCCCGTTGCGCTCCCCGTCCGGGTAGGTCTGCCATTCGATCGCGACGACGCGCTTCTGCAGTCCGGCCAGGTCGGGCATCCCGACATAGGCCCACTCGGCGGCGGTCCGCACGTCCACGAGCACGGCCTCGGGCTCCTGCTCGAGCGCGGCGTAGGCCTCGTGGGGGGTGACGTCTCCCGCGTAGCTCATGAGCACGAGCATGTCACAGCGCGAGGCCCACCACCCGGGCGACCACGACGTGCCCGCGCGAAGGTGGCTCTCAAGGCCCGAAGAGCCCGGATTCGGCGGTCCGCACCAGGATCCGGCTGCACTCCTCGCAGCGGAGCACCTCGTCGGCCGGCGCCGCAGTGATCCGGTTCATCTCGTGCTGGTTCAGCTCCAGCTGGCATCCGCCGCACCGCCGCTGCCGCAGCTCGGCCGCGCCGAGCCCGCCGCTGTTGGACCGGACCTTCTCGTAGAGCAGCACGAGGTCCTCCCCCACGCCGGGGAGTATGCCGTGGCGCCGGTCGGCGATCTGGCCGGCCTCGTCGTTGAGCCCGGCCAGGGCGGCATCCCGCTCGGCGCTGACGCTCGCGATGCTGCTCGTCAGCTCGGCCCGGGCCGCCTCCAGGGTCGCCACCTCGGAGCTGAGCGCTTCGGCGCGCTCCATCACCTCGAGCTCGAGATCCTCCAGCTCGGACTGCCGGCGGGACAGCGAGGCGACCTCGTGCTGCAGCGCCTGCAGATCCTTGGGGGTCCCGGTACCCGAGTCGAGGCGCGCCTGGTCCCTGGCCGCGCGATTGCGGACCAGCTGCACGTCGGCCTCGGCCTTGTCGAGCTCCCGTTGGACGTCGGACAGGGCGGTCCTGGCGTTGACCAGGCGGGTGTCCAGGGTGCGCGTCTGCTGCTCGAGCTCGACCAGGACCGCCAGCTGCGGCAGGGTTGCCTGCGCGTGGGTGATCTGGTCCAGCCTGGTGTCGAGGGCCTGCAGGTCCAGCAGCCGCAGCTGGCGGGTCGGGTCGGCTTTCAGGACATACCTCCGGCGGCGTTGGCACCGAGCACGAAGGTCCACGGCTCGGTGCGCAGTGTTGAGATGTGGGTTTCCAACCTAGTCGACCCGGCAGGCCCCGCCACACCGCCGAAGGCCCCCGCCAGGGCACGCTCGAGTCCGGCCAGCCAGAGCCACTCGCTGGCCCAGTGCCCGGCGTCGATGAGGAACGGACGCCCTCCGCGGCTCTGCTCGCGCTCCTCGAGCACTGGATGATGGCGCAGGTCGGCGGTGACGTACACGTCTGCGCCGGCTGCGCGAACAGCCGCGAAGCGGTCGTCTCCGGCCCCGCCGACGACAGCGACCCGACGGACCAGCTCGTCCGGATCTCCGCTGACCCGAACCCCCCCGGCGGTCGGCGGCAGGGCGGCGGTGAGGCGTTCGGCGAACGCCCGCAGGGTCATCGTCTCCGCGAGCTGTCCCACCCGCCCCGCCGCGTCCGGTCCACTCTCGAGTGGGGTGGGCGAGTCGATGCCGCACGCGGTAGCCAGGGCGTCGCACACTCCGGGCATCGCCAGGTCGGCGTTGGTGTGGATGCAGTGGATGGCCAGGTCCCCGACGATCGCCCGGGTCAGCGTCTCGCCCTTGGCGCCCGTCGTCGCGACCGTGTGGATCCCGCGCAGCAACAGGGGGTGATGGGTGACCAGCAGGTCGGCTCCAGCCGCGATGGCCTCCTCGACGACGGCCAGCGTGGGGTCGACGGCCAGGTGGACGAGTCGCACCGGCTGGGCCGGATCCCCGGTGACCAGACCCACCCGGTCCCAGTCGAGTGCCGTGTCCGGGGGATAGAGGGCATCCAGCGCTCCGACGACATCAGCAAGGGTGGGGGCCTGGTCCACAGTGGTCACCGGACCAACCTACGACCTGCCTACGTCCGGGTGCTCCCGCCGGCGTGACGTGAGCGAAGCTCGGGCAACACCTCGTCGCCGTACCGCCGCAACATCTCAGCCCAGTGCGGCCCCATGTTCGCGACGTAGACCTCGTCGAAGCCCGCCTCGATGAAGGGCGTGAAGGCCTCGACGTGCTGCGTCGGGTCACTCCCCGCCGTCACCGACTCCCGGGTCTGCTGCTCGGTGACCAGGGTCGAGGCCTGCTCGAAGTGCTCCACGGTGGGTAGCACCTGGGCCAGCTCGCCGGGCAGCCCGGCATTCGGCCAGATGGCGTGCGCCAGCTGCACTCCCTCGGCCTCATTCGGCGCCCAGGCGACCTTGAACCCGACCTGCGTGGTGGCCCCCGGTCGTGCCGCGCTGCGGAACCGCTTCAGCAGCTCGCCGTCCGGACTCGTGTTCACGTACCCGTCGGCGATCCGGGCGGCGAGGTCCGTGGCCAGCGGGCCGAAACCCGACATGAGGATCTCCGGAGGCTTCTCGGGTCGCGTGTAGATCCGTGCGTTCTCCACGGTGTAGAACTCGCCGTGATGCGTGACGTCCTCCCCCGTCCAGAGCGCGCGGATGACCTCCACCGCCTCCTCGAGCATGTCCAGGCGGACCGGAGCCGGGGGCCAGGGATCGCCGAGGATGTGCTCGTTCAACGCCTCCCCCGTGCCGATGCCCAGTCGGAACTTGTTCTCCCCCAACAGGACGGCACTGGTCGCGGCCGCCTGAGCGATGATGGCCGGGTGGGTGCGGGTCGTCGGGCAGGTCACCGCTGTGGTGACCGGCAGGTCGCACACCTGTGACACCGCTCCGATCATCGACCAGACGAAGGGGCTCTGCCCCTGGGCCGCTGTCCAGGGATGGAAGTGGTCACTGATCCAGAGGGCGTCGAAGCCGGCCTCCTGCGCCAGGGCGGCCTGCTCGAGCAGGTCGGCAGGTGAGTACTCCTCACAGGAGAGAAAGTATCCGTAGGTGGGCATCGCGACGTCCTTTCGGTCCAGGTTCGCGGAGGTCACCGTGGCGTCCGCCTACCCGCTGGCAGGCGTCCCATGCATCCCGCCGGCACCACCCGGCCGAGTGGGTGGAGACACGCCGGTGGGGTGCGGTGCCCAACCTTAAGGTTGCAGTCCGGTAAATATTGTGTTTGTCTGATGGTCGAACAAAACCGGCTCAAACAGCGTGGCTGGGCGCACCACACTCTTTGGGAGTTCGTGCCATGGCCACCGATATTCGTTCTGCACCAGTCGCCACCTCGGTCCGAGATGAGCTCACGCAGGAGCTCTTGCGCGAGGCAGCCGTCGAGTCCGACCCCGAGCGCGTCGAGTCGTTGCGTTCCGAGGCGATCCTGCTCAACCGCAGCCTGGCCGTGTCGCTGGCCCGCCGCTACCGGGGACGAGGTATCGACGACGACGATCTGGAGCAGGTGGCCATGCTCGGTCTCTGCAAGGCGGTCAAGGGCTACCAGCACCACCCGGACAAGACCTTCGCCGGGTATGCCGTCCCGACGATCCGTGGCGAGCTCAAGCGGCACTTCCGTGACGCGGGGTGGCTGGTACGACCCACCCGCTCCATGCAGGAGCTCGGGCAGGCGATCCGGGCCGTGACCCCGGCCCTGACCCAGGAGCTGCGCCGCCTTCCCTCGCTGGAGGACTACGCGTCCCGGCTCAACGCCGGCGCGCGCGAGGTCGCGGAGGCCCGGATCGCCGACGGAAGCTTCCGCGGTGCCTCCCTCGACGCTCCCTTTCCCGGGGCGACGACTCCCCTCGGTGAC
Source organism: uncultured Actinomycetota bacterium (assembly GCA_963845815.1). Taxonomy (GTDB): domain Bacteria; phylum Actinomycetota; class Actinomycetes; order Actinomycetales; family Dermatophilaceae; genus Lapillicoccus. Next base: position 2,052,829 of record CAWJTD010000001.1, on the reverse strand, counting down.
ATGCTGGCGGACAGCTCGGACGACTTCGCCCGGGCCGACGCACTGCTGTCACTCCGGCCGGCGATCGCCCAGCTCACCGAGCGGGAGCGGACCATCCTCGGGCTGAGGTTCGTCGACTGCCTGACCCAGGAGCAGATCGGCACCATGATCGGGGTCAGCCAGATGCAGGTCTCACGGCTGATCTCGGGCATCCTGGCCCGGCTCCGCGACGCGCTGAGCGAGTCGGGGCATGCCGCCTGACCCCTTCGACGCGGGGGCTCCCTCGGCGGTCGGCGAGCCCGCGAGGCCCCGGGGCGTGCTCTTCGATCTCGACGGCACCCTCGTCGACACGAACTACCTGCACACGCTGACGTGGTGGCAGGCGTTGACGCAGCACCGCCACGTCGTTCCCATGGCGGCAGTCCACCGCGCGGTCGGGATGGGCTCGGACCAGCTGCTGGACCACCTCCTCGGCAGCGAGCGCGACCCCGGCGAGGACGACGCGATCGTCAGTGCCCACGACGACGCCTTTGCGCAGTGGCACCGACGAGTGGCGCCGCTGCCGGGCGCCCGTGACCTGGTCGCCGAATGCGCCCGTCTGGGGCTGGCCGTCGCCCTCGCCTCGTCCGCGGCGCACAGCGACCTCACGGCCATGCTCGAGGTCCTCGACCTCGACGACGTCCTGGACTCGGCCACCGATGCCGATGATGCCGACGCCAGCAAACCGGCCCCCGACATCATCGAGGCCGCTCTGGAACGAGTCGGTCTGGACGCCGCGGACGTGGTGTTCGTCGGCGACTCCGTGTGGGACGTGGAGTCGGCAGGTCGGGCCGGCGTCCGGTGCATCGCGGTGGAATGTGGCGGCACCAGCGCGGCCGAGCTGCTGGCGGCCGGCGCCATGGAGACCTGGCGGGATCCGGCCGACCTTCTGGCGAACATCGCCCGGTCGGCCCTCTGCCGCCCGGCGCCCCCCGACAGCTGACCCGCCAGCTGACCCGACAGCTGACCCGACACCCGAGCAATGACGAGGAGGCCTCATGAGCGTGACGAGATTCCAGGACCTGGAGCTGGCTGACCGGGACCGGCAGTGGGACAGCGACGCGGCGCAGAGCCGCGTGCGCGACTGGGCCGGCGCGCAGGAGGCGCCCACCGAGAAGTACCGCGACGCCCACGTCTGGTACGACGCGGACAAGCCGGAGAACTTCACGGCATACAAGCTCCTCATCGCCGACGTCATCGGCGGCAGGCTCGTTGCCGTCCCGCGCGCCGTAATGGCGGCAGCCGCGGTGATGCAGGGGTCGCGTGGCGGCGTCGACCTTCCCGAGGCGGACCGGGACCGGGTCCGCAACCATCTGGCCAAGTACTACGCCAAGATGGACGACACTCCTCCATGGCAGGACTAGTGCCTCCACGCCCAACGCCACCGCGCCGGTGAGCCGCACCGGCAGCATTCGGGTCGGCGTCTCCGGGTGGAGGTACCCCTCGTGGCGCGGCGACTTCTTTCCCGAAGGACTGCGGCAGCGCGACGAGCTGGCCTACCTGGCCGAGCGGATGTCCTCCGCGGAGATCAACGGCTCGTTCTACTCGCTTCAACGTCCGACCTCCTACCAGCGGTGGCGTGAGGTGACCCCCCCGGGATTTCTCTTCGCGGTCAAGGGTGGGCGCTTCATCACGCACCTGAAGCGGCTGCGCGCCGTCGAGCAGCCACTGGCCAACTTCTTCGCCTCGGGGGTGCTCACCCTCAACGAGAAACTCGGTCCGGTGCTCTGGCAGCTGCCCGCCACCGCGCGTTTCGACGCTGACCTCCTGGAGGCGTTCCTCACCCTGCTCCCACGCACGACGACGCAGGCAGCCGCCCTGGCGACCCGTCATGACGCCAAGGTCACCGCCGACGCCGCAGTGACCACGACGGACCGTCGACGCGGACTTCGCCACGCCCTCGAGGTTCGACACGAGAGCTTCCGCGACCCGCAGGCCTTCCGCATCCTGCGCCGGCACCAGGTGGCTCTCGTCCTGGCCGACAGCGCCGGACGGTGGCCGGTCATCGAGGAGCGCACCAGTAACCTCACCTATGTGCGGTTGCACGGTCACACGAAGCTGTATGCCAGTGGGTACAGCCCGGCCTCGCTGGATCGGTGGGCGGAGCGCTGCCTGACCTGGGCTGCGTCGGGGCAGGACGTCCACGTCTACTTCGACAACGACGCACGCGGGCGCGCGCCTCACGACGCGCTCGCCCTCCAGTCCCGGGTGAATGCGCCGAACACATGAAACAGCGCCCATCGGGTACCTCGGTCACCGTCATCCGCCGCACCCCCAGGAGACCCATGTCGGCCTTGCCAACCTCGCCCCCCGGCCGGTCTCCCCGTCCGGTGGATCGCCCCGGCTCGAGCTTGCGATGAGGGTCGAGCACATCACCGTGGTCGTCCCGGCCCACAACGAGGCCGCCCAGATCCAGACATGCCTGGACTCGCTCGCGCGAGCCGTCGCGCAGGTGCAGCTCCCGGTCCAGGTCATCGTGGTCCTCGACGCGTGCACCGACGGGACGCGGGAGGTGATCCGGGGCCAGGCAGACGCGGTGGCGGTGGATGTGCGCAACGTCGGTTCGGCCCGAGCCGCAGGGTTCCGGTGCGCCCAGCGGTCGGCTGGTTCCTGGTACGCCACCACCGACGCAGACTCCCGCGTGCCCACGGACTGGCTGGCCGTGCAGGTCGAGTCGGCCCGGCGGCACGACGTCTTCGTCGGAACGATCCAGGTGCAGGACTGGTCGTTACGCCATTCCGGTCTACAGCCGGAGTACGAGCGCAGCTACGTCCACGCCGCTGGTCACCGCCACGTCCACGGGACCAATGTGGGACTGAGCGCCGAGACCTATTGGGCGGTGGGCGGATTCGCCCCACTTCCCGCCCACGAAGACGTCACCCTCGTCGAGGCCTGCCGGGCCTGGGGAGCCGTTCTGGACTGGTCCGCGCAGGCGCCCGTCGTCACCTCGGCCCGGCACTCGGATCGAACACCCCACGGTTTCGCGTCCTATCTCACCGAGCTCGAGGGGACACTTCCCGCATGAGCACCTCACCACACCCGGCGCGCGACCCCCGCGTTGCGGACGTCGTCACCATGGTGCTGAGGCACCTCGCTGATGCTCCCTTTCCGTTGCCCGGGCGCGGGCACACCGCGCAGCGCTGGGAACGACTGAGTGAGATCGCCCGCACCGATGTCGTCGCGGGACGGCTGGTCGAGGCCCACGAGGACGCCAACGCGATCCTTCACGAGATCACCGGCGCCGGCACTGCGGCCGACGAGTGGTGGGGAGTCTGGGCGGCCGAGCCACCGGCGCCGAGGCTCGACGCCACGCCGCAGGGGGACGCCTGGCGACTGGACGGCGCCAAGGCCTGGTGCTCCGGTGCCGGCCTGTGCACGCATGCCCTGGTCACCGCTCGTCACGGTGAGCTGCGACGTCTGTATGCCGTGCCCCTCGACCAGCAGGGCGTCACCGTCGAGCGGGGCGGGTGGACGAACGCCGGCATGGACCGCAGCGCCACCCACACGGTGACCTTTGACGGAGTCCGGGCGACGCTCGTCGGATCGAGCGAGGACTACCTGCGCCGACCGGGGTTCTGGCACGGCGCGGCCGGCGTTGCCGCCTGCTGGTTCGGTGCTGCCGAGGCGGTGGCGGACACGTTGCGGGCGGCGGCCGCTCGGGCTGCCCTCGACCCCCACGCCCTGGCGCACCTCGGAGCCGTCGACGCCGCGCTGGCCGGGGCGCGCTGGACGCTCGCCGGGGCTGGTCACGAGGTCGATGCCGATCCCGATGACGAGCGGGCCGCGCGGGTTCGCGCGTTGCGGGTCCGAGCAGTGGTCGAGAGTGCGGCGACCACCGTCATCGACCGGGTCGGTCGGGCCCTCGGACCGGGTCCGTTGTGCCAGAACGCCGATCACGCCGCCGCAGTCGCGGATCTTACCGTCTACCTGCGCCAGAGTCACGCCGAGCGCGACCTCGCCAGCCTCGCCGCCGCCCTGTTTCCCGGACCGGACACTCCATGAGGGCCGACAGCCACGTCGAGCGACTCGGCGTCGTGCGGCACGATGCCGAGGGCACCCCCGCGGCCACCTGGGACGGGTGGTCCCGGTCCTTTCCGCTCGTCGACCTGACCGGGTGGAACGACGTGCTCGTCGTCGCTCCCCACCCCGACGACGAGGTCCTCGGCGTGGGTGGACTGCTCGCCCGGCTGGCGCAGTCGGGCGCCCGGCTCCAGGTGGCAGCGGTGACCGACGGCGACGCGGCATACCCGCACTCGCGGTGCATCACCCCGGCCGAGCTGGGCCGGGTGCGCACGCTGGAGTCCGCCGCCGCGTGTGCCGTGCTCGGCGTCGCGCCGCCGGCGCGGTTCGGGTTTCCGGACGGAGCGGTTGCCGACCACGAGCGGGAGCTGCGCGACCGGCTCATCGAGTGTCTTCGACCCGGTGTCCACTGTCTCGCCACCTGGGCTGGCGACGGCCATCCCGATCACGAGGCGGTCGGACGAGCGGCAGCGCAGGCGTGCGATGCCACCGGCGCCGTCCTCGTCGAGTACCCGGTGTGGATGTGGCACTGGGCCCAGCCTGACGAGCCCTCCGTCCCCTGGGATCGGGCCCAGGTGCTGCTGCTCAGCGACGCCGAGGTGAGCCGGAAGCAGCGCGCAGTGGAGGAGTTCGTCAGCCAGGTCACGCCATTGTCATCGGACCCGGCGGACGCCGCGGTCCTGCCGCCCTTCGTCCTCGACCGGTTGGTGGGCCCCCGAGAGCTGGTGCTGTGGTGAACCCGGACTACTTCCACGCCATGTATGCCGCCTCTGCCGACCCCTGGGGGTTCACCAGCCGCTGGTACGAGCGACGCAAGTACGCCATCACGATGGCCGCGCTCCCCCGGGCCAGGTACCGGAGCGCCTTCGAGCCGGGATGTTCGGTCGGGGTCCTCAGCGAACAGCTCGCCTCCCGCGTCGACCGACTGCTCGCCGTCGACCTCGTGCCCGACGCTGTGGAACAGGCGACCGCCCGGCTGGCGGCCTCCGCGACGGCGACGGCGCAGTCCAGCGTCGGGCAGTGGGACATGCACGGCGCCTGGCCGACCGAGACCTTCGACCTCATCATCGTCAGCGAGCTGCTCTACTACCTCGAGCCGGACCGGGCCACCGGCTTCATCGAGGAGGCGCTGCGCCACCTCGACCCCGACGGCCAGCTGGTGCTGGTGCACTGGCGGCACCCGGTGGCTGACTACCCCATGAGCGGGGACGAGGCTCACCGAGTCGCCTGCGCCGTCCCGGGGTTGTCCACGGTGGCGCACTACGAGGACGCAGACTTCCTGCTGGACGTGCTCACCCGACCCGGTCGCGAGTCGGTCGCCGCCCAGGAGGGCCTGCGCTGACCGACGGGGGTGACCGCTGCCCGGCAGTCATCCGAGGACGACGACTCCGCCGATCAGGAGGCGCCGGGCCAGGTCGAGTCCGAGTTCGCCCACCTCGGCGCCTCGACGCTCCAGTAGGCGAGCAACCGCAGCCACCTCTGTCGGCGACAGGGACAGCTCTCCGGCCCGGCTCGTCAGACGGGCACCACGCCCGTCGATCCGCTCGAGTCGGGGCATGAGGAAGTCGCGAAGCACCAGGACGTGACCGGCAGCAAGGTCGTCGGCCGCCTCGGTCTGGGCCAGCAGCCCCACCGGGGCCGCTCGCTGGGCTGCGCGGTGGCGGTCGCCGAGTCGGCGAGCAAGCTCGTGGGGTGTGACGGTGGCGATGGCCTCGAGCAGCGCCTGGCGGACGATCTCGACGTCCGAGCCGAGGCCCCGGACGTCGTCCAGGTCCAGCCCGAGTGGCAGCGACCGGCGAAGCGCCTCACTCTCGCTGGCCTGCCCCAGGGCCACGGCTGCCAGCTCGTCGGCCAGATGACGCCGGGTCCAGGGGTGCACCCCGAGCGTCACATGCAGGGTGACCTCGCCCAGTGCCGTCGCCGCGTGCAGATAGCCGCGGGGCAGGTAGAGACAGTCCCCCGGCTCGAGGGTGACGTCCAGGACCGGCTCGCGCCCACGGGCCTGCTCGACCTCATGGCGTCGATCGGTCCACGGCTCCGAACGCAGCGGGTGCCGTCGCACCGGCTCGTGGATCCGCCACCGCTTGCGCCCGTGCACCTGGATGACGAAGACGTCGTGGACGTCGTAGTGCTCGCTGAAGCCCGTGCTCTGCGGCGGCGTCAGGTAGGCGTTGGCCTGCACCGGGTGACCGAGCTCGTCCGAGAGCCGCTGGCTGAAACCGGTCAAGGGGGCCCAGGACCGATGCAGGCCCTGCAGGACAATCGTCGCTCCCTCGCTGAACAGACGCAGCAGCTTGTCGTCGCTGACCTGGTCGCCGACCGTGGCGCCCACTCCGCCGCCTTGGGTGAACTGCCGGTCTGCCAGCGTGTCGCCGTTCTTCGCAACTCTGAGAAATGGCGTCCGGAGGCCGCGTTGCGAGATCAGCTCGTCGACGGCGGCCCGGTCCAGCAGGTCGGTGAAGGGCTGCGGCAGCTGCGTCGCCCGCGAGAGCAATGGTCTGCGGCCCCAGTGGAGCTCGGTGAAGTCTCGAGTCGTCACCCGAACGAGACGTGGAAGCACCGGGTACCCGCCCGGCGGGGCGGGTACCCGGTGCTTGAGGACAGCGGTCACAGTCGGTCAGCTGCCGGAGTCACCCTCGTCGGCGCCACCGTCTGCCCCGCCATCAGTGCTCGACGCATCCGCACCCCCGTCGGCTGGGCCCTCGTCGGCACCCGAGTCGGCGCCACCGTCCTCGGCTGAGGGGTTCGCGCCACCATCGGCGGTTCCCTCGTCGGAGCTCGACGGGTCGGTGTTCAGGTCGGTCTCGCTCATCGGGTCCATCGGCGTGTCAGTCATACCGGTTCCTCCCAGGTGATGGCGCGGCACCGCTGTGTGCCGCACCGTCTCCGTACCCGGTGCTCCCCGGGAACAAACGTCGGGCCGGACCTCGACCTCCGGCCGCGGTGCCAGGACCTCCGGCCGCGGTGCCAGCCGGAGGAACCGCGGGTCGTCAGAGGTTGCGAAACGACAACGGCTGCATACCCAGCGGCAAACGGGGCAGGAGGGGGTTACGAGCGATGCGGGTTCCCGGGTCTCGCACCGATCGAGCCCCGGCGACTTCAGCCATCGAGGTCGCCGGGGCGCCTCGTCGGGTCGCGCCTCGCGGTGGCCCGATCCGGAGCACGGCAAAGCCGGGCCACCTCGAGGATGACCCGGCTGTCGACGTTGCGCCGGTCAGTCCTTGAACGCGTCCTTGACCTTCTCGCCGGCCTGCTTCAGGTCGGCCTGCGCCTGGTCGGTCCGGCCCTCGGCCTCGAGCTCGTGGTCGTCGGTCGCCTTGCCGGTGGCCTCCTTGGCCTTGCCGGCCACGTCGTCCTTCATGTTCTCTGCCTTGTCCTCGAAACCCATTGATCTCACCCTTCGGTTGGACTGAAGTTGGAACAGTGCTGACCTACCCGAAACCGGCCTGCGGCAAACCCACCGCGCCTGGATGCCCCGACCGGTATGACGCCCGTGAGGGGTTCAGCTCAGGTGCTCAGGCTGGACGTCCGACCGGTGTCCCTCGTCCGAGCCGACGGGGTCCCCGCCGCCCTCCGGCCCCCGGGGCCCGTCCGACAGTTCGGTGAGGCGCACGATGACGGACTTCGACGTCGGGCAGTTGCTGCCCAGCGCGGTCGAGTCCAGCGGGATCAACGGATTGGTCTCCGGGTAGTACGCGGCCGCGCACCCGCGAGGGGTCTCGTACGAGACGATGCGGAACTGCGGCGCCCTTCGCTCGGTCCCGTCGGTCCACTCGCTCACGAGGTCGACGACCTGACCGTCCTGGAACCCGAGCCCGGAGATGTCATCGGGGTGGACGAAGACGACCCGTCGGCCTTTCGAGATGCCGCGGTACCGGTCGTCCAGTCCGTAGATGGTGGTGTTGAACTGGTCGTGGCTGCGGAGTGTCTGCAGCAACAGCCGCCCCGGCGGCACGTGCAGCACGTCGAGTGGACTCGCGGTGAACACGGCTGCCTGCTGCTTCGTGGTGAACGTCCGACTGTCGCGCGGTGGGTGCGGCAGGACGAACCCGCCAGGACGGTTCACCTTGTCCGCGTACGCCTCGCACCCTGGAACGACCCGGGAGATGGCGTGTCGGATGGAGGTGTAGTCGGTGCGGAACGACGCCCAGGGGATCTGACCGGTGTCCGGGACGGTCGCCTCCGCGATCCGGCAGATGATGTCCACCTCGGAGCGCAGGTGCCGGCTGGCCGGCTTCAGCGGTCCCTTGCTGGCGTGCACCGAGGACATCGAGTCCTCCACGGTGACTCGCTGGACGGCGCCGCCGGTGAGGTCCTTCTCGCTGCGTCCGAGTGCCGGCAGGATCAACGCGGTGTCGCCGCAGACGACGTGTGACCGGTTCAGCTTGGTCGAGACCTGGACGGTGAGCTGGGCCGAGCGCATGGCGTTCTCGGTCACGACGGTGTCGGGCGTCGCGGAGACGAAGTTCCCTCCCATGCCCAGGAAGACCCGGGCCTTTCCGTCGCGAAGAGCCCGGATGCTGTCCACGGTGTCAAAGCCGTGTTCCCGCGGCGGGCTGAAGTGGAACTCACGCTCCAGCGCGTCCAGGAAGTGGTCAGGGACCTTCTCCCAGATGCCCATGGTGCGGTCCCCCTGGACGTTGGAGTGTCCGCGGACGGGACACAGGCCGGCGCCGGGCTTGCCGATGTTGCCCTGGGCGAAGGCGACGTTGCAGATCTCCTTCACCGTGGCGACGGCATTGCGATGCTGAGTGATTCCCATTGCCCAGCAGGTGACCGTCGCCCGGGACCGGGCGAACATCTCGGCTGCCTGCTCGATCTCCGCGCGCTCCAGGCCGGTTGCCCTCCGGACCGCCTCCCAGTCCAGGTCACGGACGTTCGCTGCCCACTCCTCGAAGCCGGTCGTGTGCCGCGAGATGAACTCCAGGTCGAACACCGAGCCGGGGTGACCCGCCGCGGCTGCCGCCTCCTCCTTCGCCAGGAGCAGCGAGCCGATCGCCTGGAAGAGCGCCAGGTCGCCGTTCACCTTGACCGGGAGGTGCAGGTCGGCCAGCCCGGTCCCCACCCCGGACAGCCCTCTCGGCGTCTGCGGGTTCTTGAACTTCAGCAGGCCCGCCTCGGCCAGCGGGTTGATCGCCAGGATCCGGGCGCCGTTCTGCTTCGCGATCTCGAGCGCGGTCAGCAATTGGGGGATGGTTGGTTCCGGGGTTCTGTCCGGCGATGACGATCAGCTCGGCGTCGTGGATGTCCTCCAGGCTGACGCTGCCCTTGCCGATCCCGATCGTCTCCGCCAGGGCGACCGAGGTCGACTCGTGACACATGTTGGAGCAGTCCGGCAGGTTGTTGGTGCCGAATGCGCGAGCGAACAGCTGGTAGGTGAACGCCGCCTCGTTGGAGGTCTTGCCGGAGGTGTAGAAGATCGCCTCGTCCGGGCTGTCCAGTCCGCGAAGCGTCGACCCGATCAGCGCGAACGCCTCGTCCCACGAGATCGGCGTGTAGTGGCTTCCGCCAGAGCGGCGCACCATCGGCTCGGTGATCCGACCCTGCTGCCCGAGCCAGTAGTCGGTCCTCGCCTCCAGCTCCGCCAAGCTGTGTGCGGCGAAGAACTCGGGTCCCACCCGCAACGTGGTTGCCTCCTCGGCGACGGCCTTGGCCCCGTTCTCGCAGAACTCCGCCGTATGCCGCTGCGCGGGGTCCGGGTCGGGCCAGGCGCACCCCTGACAGTCGAACCCGTCCGTCTGGTTCAGCTTGAGCAGGGCCTGGGTCGCCCGGCGCGGTCCCATCGCCAGCACGGCACGCTTGAGGCTGACGGCCACGGCCGTCAGGCCGGCGGCGGAGTGCTTCGGCGGGTCGACGTCAAGCTGTGACTCGTCGATGTCCTGCCGTGGCGCCCCCAGCCCCAGGACGCCTCTGTGACCTCTACCCATGCAATGACCCCTCTGGCTCAACCACCCGGTTTCGCCGAGCGTAACCCGTGGGCACGGGCTGGGGCCGGGCAGACTTGTGCGGGCCGCAGCGATGCCTATGCTCGTCGGGTACCCCGCGGTGGGTGGGTCAAACAGGCCGGCGACGACGGTCGAGCTGAAGGGGGCCAGTGGTGACACTCGAGGTTGCCGACGCGGTGGTCATCGGCTCCGGTCCCAACGGGCTCGTTGCGGCGAATGCCCTGGCCGACGCCGGTTGGGATGTGCTCGTCCTCGAGTCCGCCGACCATCTGGGTGGCGGCGTCAGCAGCGCCGAGGTCACCGCACCGGGTTTTGTCACCGACCTGTTCAGCGCCTTCTACCCCCTCGCGGCAGCCTCCCCGGTGATCGCCGATCTCGACCTGGAAGCGCAGGGCCTGCGGTGGTGTCGCTCCGGCATCGTCCTCGGCCACGTCCTGGCGGATGGCCGCCGCGCGCTGCTGCACCCCGATCCCGGCGACACCGCCTCGGGACTCGAGGAGTTCGCCGCCGGCGACGGCCAAGCGTGGCTCGACCTCGTGACGCAGTGGCACCACGTCCGAGACCCTGTCCTGGATGCGCTGTTCAGCCCGTTCCCGCCGATGAGGGCGGTCGGTCGCCTGCTGCGCCGGCTGGGAACGCGGGGCGCCATGGACCTGGCGCAGCTCGCCGTGACCCCGGTGCGACAGCTGGCGAGACAGCACTTCGGGGGCGACGGCGCCGCGCTGTTGCTGACCGGTAATGCCATGCACAGTGACGTCCCTCCGGATGCGGCCGGCAGCGGGCTCTACGGCTGGCTGTTGTCGATGCTGGGCCAGGATGTCGGCTTCCCGGTTCCTCGCGGCGGGGCCGGACAGCTGGCGGCGGCCCTGGTGGCCCGGGCACGCACCAGGGGCGCACAGTTCCGTACGGGTGCTGAGGTCACCGCGGTCCGAGTGCAGCACGGCCGGGCGACCGGCGTCGAGCTCGCAGACGGCACCCGGGTCATGGCCCGTCGGGCCATCCTCGCCGACGTCAGCGCACCGGAGCTCTATCGCAGGCTGCTCGATCCCCGGGACGTGCCCGGCCAGCTCCTGCGGGACCTGGACCGGTTCGAATGGGACCACGCGACGGTCAAGGTGAACTGGGCACTGTCGCGGCCGATTCCGTGGGCGGCCGCGGGGGTCGCCAGCGCCGCGACCGTCCACCTGGGCGTGGATGTCGACGGATTCGTCGACGTCGCCGCCGACCTGTCCACCGGAAGGATGCCTGCGGCGCCGTTCGTCCTGCTCGGCCAGATGACCACCGCGGACCCGACCCGTTCTCCGCACGGGACCGAGTCGGCCTGGGCCTACACGCATGTCCCCCGGGGACTGGCGCGCAGCGCGGGGCAGATCGACGAGCAGGTTCGGCGGATCGAGCGCGCCATCGAGTGCGTGGCGCCCGGTTTCGCCGGCACCCAGCTGGCCCGGCACGTGCAGTCGCCTGCCGACCTGGAGAGCGCGGACGCCAACCTGGCCCAGGGGGCGATCAATGGCGGCACCGCCGGCCTGCACCAACAGCTGCTCCTGCGTCCCACCCCGGGGCTGGGCCGACCGGAGACACCGATTCCGGGACTCTTCCTGGCCAGCGCCTCGGCCCATCCGGGCGGCGGTGTCCACGGCGCCTGTGGGTGGAACGCGGCACGCGCCGCCATCGTCGCCAGTGGGCGCCGCGGGGTCCTGCAGCGGGCGCTGGTCAGGACCGCCTGGTCACGACTGCTGGACGACCGCTGACGCCTCGCGGTGTCGACCCTCGGCCAGGAGCGCGAGACGCCGAAGCGCCTCGCGGTTGCGGTGGGCGATCAGCGGCTGGCGAACCAGGACGGGCACGACCCGCCCGGGGCCGCTCACCGCATCCTCGACCAGCGTCACCTCACAGGTTGTGGCGCTGGTCGGACGAACCTGGATCTCCACGCGCGCCTCTCCCATCGGCCAGGCCTTGGCACGAAGAACCAACAGGCTGCCCGAAATGGACTCCATCACCACCGTCTCGTCGCTGAGCAGAGCGGGCCAGGCACCCACCGAGTGCAGAATCCGGCTGCCCACGTCGGGCCAGGCGAGATCCACATCGCGAACCCGGGAGGCGCCCACCACCCAGGTGGAGTACATCCACCCGTCGGCGAGCACGGTCCACACGCAGTCGGCCGGCGCGTGGACCGGTCGCTCGACGGGGAGCGCAGCGGCGGTGTCGTTGTCGGCGGTCATATGTCGTCCTGGGGTGGGGGATCCGGGAACCGGACCCTACCCGGGGATCCCGGACGGAAACCGAGCGGAGCTCATTCGATCCGGGCCGCCGGCGGCAGTCGGGCGGGGTCGGCAGTCGGCCAGTCCGCTGGAGCATCACCCAGCTCGGCCAGGAGCTGGACCTGCTCCCGGCACCAGGGCGAGACCTCGCGGCGCCCACTGAGCACCTCGTCCGCGAAGCGGCTCCACCCGACCCATGCGGTCTCCTGCACCTCACGAGGATCGGGCACTCCCTGCGGATGCCGACGCAGCGTGCCCACGAACACCGGGCAGCGTTCGTTCTCGACGATTCCGTCCATCTCCGCGCGGTACCGGAACTCCGGCAGGACCAGCCTGAGGCTCTCCACGTGGACTCCGAGCTCCAGCAGCGCCCGTCGGCCGACCGCCGACGCCAGAGGCTCATCCGGGGCCGGGTGGCCGCAGACCGAGTTGGTCCAGAGCCCGGGGAAGGTCCGCTTGCTGGCCGCGCGGCGGGTGAGCAGGAGCTCGTCGGCCGAGAACAGGTAGGCCGAGAACGCGAGGTGAACCGGAGTGCTCGCATGGTGGACCTCAGCCTTGGGCGCCGACCCTGCCGCGCGGCCCTCGTCGTCGAGCAGGACGACACGTTCCGGCGTCGTCGCGGTCGCTGGTCCGGGCGAGGCGTCCATCACCCCACCCTATGCACGCCGGGGAGCAGCCCGCCGCCCGACCTTCGCCCACGCCTGAACGAACCAGGTCACCTCGGGCACTCGCCGACCCGTCAGTGCCGGAACCCCGCGGGGCCGGTCGCCACGCCAGGACGAGCATCCTGGTTGAGGTGGTCGACCGCCCTGCGCAGGTCGTCGAGCAGGACCGTGGACAGGTCGTGGCTGAAGCCGTTGCGGCACACGATCCGCAGCACGGAGAGGTCCTGCCGATCCTCCGGGAAGGTGTAGGCCGGGACCTGCCAACCACGCTCGCGCAGTGCCCGGGACAGCGCGAAGACGTCCCATCCGGTCACCTCGTCCGAGGTGGTGAACGCGAAGACCGGAAGCTCGTCGCCGTGCGTGATCAGGCGGAACTCGGGCATGTCGCCGATGGCGGCGGCCAACGACATCGCCACATCGCGGGCGGCCTGCTGCACGGCACGGAAGCCTTCTCGCCCGAGTCGGAAGAAGGTGTAGTACTGGGCCACCACCTCGGACCCCGGTCGGGAGAAGTTCAGCGCGAAGGTGGGCATGTGGCCGCCGAGGTAGTTCACGTCGAAGATCAGCTCCCGGGGCAATGCCTCGGCGTCACGCCAGAGAACCCAGCCGACACCCGGGTACACCAGCCCGTACTTGTGACCCGAGGTGTTGATCGAGGCGACCCGGGGCAGCTGGAAGTCCCACACCAGATCCTCGTCCAGGAAGGGGGCGATCATCGCTCCCGAGGCGCCGTCGACATGGATCGGGATGTCCGGGCCACCGGCGGCCGCAAGCCGGTCGAGGGCAGCCGCGATCTCGGCGACGGGCTCGTAGCTCCCATCGAAGGTCGAGCCGAGGATCGCCACCACACCGATGGTGTCCTCGTCGCACCGAGCGACAGCCTCCTCGGCCTCGAGGTGGAACCGCTCGCCACGCATCGGGACGATCCGGGGCTCGACGTCCCAGTAGCGACAGAACTTCTCCCAGCAGACCTGGACGTTCGCCCCCATCACGAGATTCGGCCGACGGGTCCGGTCCCCCACGCGGACCGCCCACCGACGCTGCAGGGCCAGCCCGGCGATCATGCACGCCTCGCTCGACCCGGTGGTGGAGCAGCCCGTCGCCTCCTCCGGGGTGGGCGCATGCCACAGGTCGGCGAGCATCGCCACGCAGCGCCGCTCCAGCTCGGCTGTCTGGGGGTACTCGTCCTTGTCGATCATGTTCTTGTCGACGCAGTCCGCCATGAGCCGTTGCGCCTGCGGCTCCATCCACGTCGTGACGAACGTTGCCAGGTTGAGCCGGGCGCTCCCGTCGAGGAGCAGCTCGTCGTGGATCAGCTGGTAGGCGACCTCAGCGGGGACCGGTTCCTGAGCCAGTCGGCTCTTGGGCGGGGTCAGTCTCAGCCCGAGTGCGGGGTTGGCCTCCGTCACGAGCGGGTTGGAACCTCGGACGCTCGAGTCGTCCCGTCGGGAACCACGGTGCAGAGCCATGACCGCCACTATGCCGGTCAGGTGAGCGCGGCGCGAGGAAGGCAGCGCAGCGGCAAGGACTAAATGCCCTGCCCGACCCGCCCAGACGCGAGACGCTGGAGCTCCACCGCACGAGGAGGGCGCGATGAACGCCGAGGTCAGCAGACGGGTTCTCATCGGGATCGATGGCTCGACGGGCAGCGACGCGGCGTTGGACTGGGCGGTCGATGAGGCCGACCGGCGCGGGCTCTCGCTGCATGTGGTCCATGCCTTCGGGGTCAGCAACGTCATCGCGGCGGCGTTGATCGGGACGACGGAACCGTCCGAGGTCGTCGATGACCTGCTCGACACTGCCGTGGCTCGTGCTCGGGCCCGGGCACCCGAGCTCTCCGTCACGGGTGAGGCCACCGCGGGGTACGCGGCCGCGACGCTCATCGAGCAGTCCGCCGAGGTCGAGCTCGTGGTGGTCGGTACCCGCGGGCGGGGAGGACTGGCCGGAACCCTGATTGGCTCGGTGTCGCTGCAGGTGGCGACGCACGCCCGCTGCACGGTCGTGGTCGTGCCCGAGACCCCGTCGACCAGGCCGTCGGCCCGCGCGGTGGTCGTGGGGTTCGACGGCTCCACCAGCGCGGAGCAGGCGCTCGGCTACGCCTTCGATGCCGCCGCTGAACGCGGCAGCGACCTGCACGTGCTGCACGCCTGGTGGCTGGCCTTCATGGACGGCGTCGTGGTGACGACCCCGGGGTCGACGCAGTGGCGCCGACTCGAGCAGAGCCAACGCGAGCAGATGTCCCAGGCCACGGCACCCTGGGTCGAGAAGTACCCCGACACGGCGGTGGAGTGTCACGTCGTCCGTGCGGCTCCGGTGCAGGCCCTGCTGGATGCGAGCCACTCAGCCGAGCTGCTCGTGGTCGGCAGCCGGGGCCGAGGAGGCTTTCGCGAGCTCCTGCTCGGCTCGGTCAGCCTCGGCGTGCTCCAGGGCTCCACCTGCCCGGTTGCCGTCGTGCACACCGCCGGTGGGCCGAGCTGACTCCGGAGCCGGGCTCAGGAGCCGGACTGGCGCGAGCCGCCGGGGACGAAGAACCGACGGCCGGTGACACTCGTCGGCTCGATCCTGACGAAGCGCGGCTTCGGCGCGTCATGCCACGGAAACAGCGGGAGCCCGAGCGCGTCGATGGCCTCGTCGGTCTGCCAGATCTCCCGGGCGGGACCCTTGACGACCACGCTCCAGGCGGCCGCGTCGGACAGGTCGTACCCGTCCACCTCGAACGCCACATAGTGGCCGATCGCGCTGTAGAGCTTGGTGCCAGCCGCCGTGCGGAACACGAGGCTTCCGTGGTCCACGACGTGGTTGACGGGGAAGATGTCTGGCTTACCGTCGATCGACACCGCGAGGCGACCGACGACGGCCTCGCGCAGCAGACCCCAGGACTGGGCCGTGGACAGGTCTTGGGCCGTCGCCATCTCGTTGCTGGTCATGACACGAGGGTCCGGCGCGACGGGAGGCCACGGCAGGGCCAAAGGTCCTCTCAGGTACGACGGGGCCCGACGCCGTCACGGGTCACGGCGAATACCGCGGCCTGAGTACGTCGCTCCATCCCGAGCTTGCCGAGGACGGCGGTGACGTAGTTCTTCACCGTCTTCTCCGCCAGACCCATCTCCTGTCCGATCTGCCGGTTGGTCAGGCCGCGGGCGATGTGGTCCAGGATGCGGCGTTCCTGGGGGGTCAGGAGCCGCAGCTGAGGATCCGTCTCGCCATGAACCCGCCAGCCCTCGAGCAGCAGCCGGGATGCGGGCGTGTCCAGCAGGTTCTCCCCGGCCGCGATCCGGCGGACCGCATCCACCAGACCGTTCCCCTTGACGTCCTTGAGCAGGAACCCGGACGCGCCGGCGAGGATCGCGGTGGTCATCGCGGTCTCGTCGTCGAACGACGTCAGGATCAGTCCCTTGATCCGGGGATCGACCGATCGCACGTCACGGCACGCGTCGATACCCGAGCCGTCGGGCAGGCGCGCATCGAAGATGGCCACGTCGGGACGCAGCACCGGGATCCGACGAGTCGCCTCCCGGGCCAGCGCCGCCTCCCCCACCACCTCGATGTCGTCGGTGGCCTCGAGCAGCTCACGCAGCCCCCGCCGCACGATCTCGTGGTCATCCAGGAGATAGACGCTGATCATCTGTGCCCCACTCCCCTGTCACCGACTGCGGATTCGTCCCTGGTCATGCCCGTTTCCCTTTCGACACTCGACCGTGGCGGTCGGAGCACATGGCCCAGCATGAACCACCGGCCTGGTTCGGGTCGGGACGAAGGTCCCTCGTTCGTGCTACTCGGCGGACCACGGAACCTGCCACCGCAACAACGTGCCGCGCGGCTCAACCGAGTGCACCTCGAAGACCCCGGACATGGCCTTGGCTCGGTCCCGCAGGTTGATCAGCCCGCTACGAGCCTCTCGCGCCCCCATCCCCCGGCCGTCGTCGGAGATCTCGACCTGCAGATCGGGTCCGATCACGACGCGGACGTCGGCCCGGGTGGCCTCGGCATGTCGGGCGATGTTGGACAGACCCTCCCTGACGACGGCCAGCAGGTCCGAGCGCAGCGGCGCGTCAACGTCGCCGTAGCGGCCCTCCACCAGCAGGGACGGGGAGAAGCCCAAACCCTGGGTGAACGTGGTCACCAGGGCGTCGAGCTCCTCCTGTGGCGTCTGGTCCATGGCCGGCTGGTGCAGTTCGAAGATGGCGTGCCGGATCTCCTTGATCGCCGCGTCGATCTCGTCGACTGCCTCGTCGAGCCGGGTCTGCACCATCGGGTGCATGGCCGCCCGCGACGTGGACTGGAGGGACAGCCCCGTGGCGAAGAGGCGCTGGATGACGTGGTCGTGCATGTCCCGGGCGATCCGGTCCCGATCGTCGAACAGCGCCATCCGGGCGCGGTCCCGGCGGGCTCGACCCGCCAGCAGGGCCAAGCCGGCCTGTTGCGCATAGTCGCTCAGCCGCACCATCTGCTCCGACTGCAGCCCCTCGACGCTGGCCTCCCAGGTGAGGATGAGCACGCCGAGATCCCCGTGCCGCGGTGGAAGCGGAACCAACCCGAGATGACCGTGTGGCGAGGCGCCGGTCACCCTGGACACGTCCGCCGTCAGCGACTGGCGGTCCCCGTCGTCGAGATCGTCGGTCGGTGCCGGGTCACCGGAGAGCAGCAGCGGTTGGTGCCCGGCTCGGACCCGCCTCCAGTGCGGACCACTCAAGGGCGCGCTCCACCCATCCATCGGCGGATCGGCGAGCACCCCATCAGCAAGCCGAACGCCTTGCCGGACCACCAGCTTGTCCTCGGCGTCGTAGAGGGCGACGAAAGCGTGGGTCCCCCGGGAAAGGGTGCACGTCTGCTCCACCATCAGCCGCAACGCGGCGCCCTCGTCCTCATGCTCGAGCAGCACCTGGGTCACCTCTCCGACGGCCTCGGACCAGGCGCCCTGTCGGCTGCTGGCGTCGTAGAGGCGAGCATTGTCGATGGCCACGCTCGCCGCAGCCGCGAGGGCGACCAGGACGGCCTGGTCGTCCGGGGTGAACTCGTCGGCGCCCAGCTTCTCGGACATGTAGAGGTTGCCGAAGACCTGGTCGCGGATCCGGATCGGAGCGCCGAGGAAGCTCTTCATCGGCGGGTGGTTCGGCGGGAACCCGAACGAGTCGGGGTGCTGGGAGATGTCCCGCAGTCGTCGCGGATGCGGGTCACGGATCAGCAGCCCGAGCACCCCGTGGCCCCGCGGAGGTTCCCCGATCACGGCGCGCTCCTGCGCGGACAACCCCCGGGTGATGAACTCGACGAGGTGCTCGCCATCTGCACTGAGCACGCCCAGTGCCCCATACCGGGAGTCGACCAGCGAGGAGGCCGACTGGACGATGCGCGAGAGGACCTCGGCGAGGTCGAGCTCACTGCTGACAGCCACCACTGCGTCAAGCAGATCGCTCATCCGCTCCTGTGAGCGACGGGCCACGAAGGCACGCGCACGCAGCTCGGCCAGCAGGTCCTCCAGCTCGAGGGCGCCCGTGCCCGGCCACGACGACGAACTGGGATCACCCGGTGACGTCATCTCCCGATCGTAGGCACGAACGGCGCCCAGCGCGGGCAGAGGGACAAAACCCGGGTCCAACGGCCCTGCCCCGCCGAGCCGGGACCGACGACATTCGAGGGGAGACGCGTGTCCCCGGACACCACCGAGCGAGAGGACCATCATGAAGAACCACCTCGTCCCGGACGGCGCGGTCGTCCTCGGCATCGACGGATCGACCGGCAGCGACCTGGCGTCGGAGTGGGCGCTGGCCGAAGTCACGCGGACCGGACGCCCGCTGCACCTCGTCCACGCACTCGAGTGGCTCGACGCCGCCCCCGTCGACCTGCGGGACGACCTCGACATCGGCGCCCAGCTGGAGGTGGAACGGCTGGCGCGGCTCGCTCCGTCGGTGACGATCACGGCGCAGACGAGCACCGGGACCGCCGCCGGTGCGCTGGTCGAGGTCTCGAGTCGGGCCGAGATGGTCGTCGTCGGCGCGAAGGGCCGCGGTCAGCTGGCCTCGGTCGTCCTCGGGTCGGTGTCCCGCCAGGTGACCAGTCACGCGCGCTGCCCGGTGGTCGTGGTCTCCGCTCGTGAGGTCACCGAGGTCCCCGGGGCGGAGCAGGGTCGGGTCGTGGTGGGTCTGGACGCCAGCACGCAGTCCGCGCCCGCCCTCGGGTTCGCCTTCCACCAGGCGCAGTCCCGCGCCGCCGGGCTGACCGCCATCCACTGCTGGTGGCGTCCGCCGCCGGGCAGCTACCTCGCTGGGACCAGCTGGGAGGACACCTGGCGCGATGTCGAGCTGTACGAGCGCGAGGCGGTGGGGGCGCAGTTGCGGGAGTGGACCGACAAGTGCCCGGACGTCGACGTGCGTCACGAGTTCGTGCGCGGCCACCCGGTCAACTCGTTGGTCGCCGCGTCCGCTGGCGCCGAGCTGATCGTCCTGGGCAGCCGTGGGCGAGGCGGGTTCGTCGGCCTGATGCTCGGTTCGGTCAGCCACGGAGTGCTGGGCAAGGCGCACTGCCCGGTGGCAGTCGTGCGAACCGACCAGGAGAGTCACCGGCCGGCAGAGGATGACTCCACAGCCCGGTGAGGCGACCCAGAATCGCTTCCCGGCCGGCGCCCCTTGCCGGCCGGGAAGTCCGGTCGCTGCCGTCGGCACGTTCGAGCGCCGGATGCGCCGACCGTGACGGTGCGGGACGGGGCTACGTCCGTCCGGAACCGATCCCGCTGGCCGCTGCCGCCGGGACCGGGTCGGCCAGGGCAAGGTCTGCCGGTCGGACGATGAGGACGTCGCACGGCATCCGGTCCAGCACACTGCGTTCCACCGCCCCGGTGATCAGACCCGAGAGTCGACCCCAGCTGCGCGTTCCGACGACGATGAGATCGTCGGTGCGGGCATGTCCGACCAGCGCTTGGGCGGGATCTCCCGTCGTGACGATCAACCGCGGGGTCGTGCCGGGGCCCAACGGCGCGTCGGCATCCGTCGCCTCGCTCTCGCGATGATGTCGCAGCCAGGCCCAGGTGTTCTCGAGCACGAGATCAGGCTCGGTCGACACGACGCTCTGGGCCCGCAGGATGGTCAGGACCACGCCACGCTCATCGGCTTCCCGTCGCGCCGCAGGCAGGACGACGTCGACGTCCTGGGCCGAGTTCACCCCGACGATGACCTGCGGCGGATGAGCAGTGGGTCGCCGGCTCGGTCCCAGTCCGTCCTGGCAGACCAGCAGGGGGCAGCTGAAGCGGCGGGCCAGCTCATGACTCGTCGTGCCCGACAGGAACACGCCGTCACCGCGCGCGCCGCGCCGTCCCAGGACGAGCAGCCGGGCAGCTCGCGCAGCGTGGGTGATCGACGGGTCGTCGAGGTCTGAGGCCAGCACGGTCTCGATCCGCACGGACGGGTCGACGTCAGCCGATCGCTCCCGGGCGGCCACCAGCAGCGCTTGCGCCGCGCGGACCGCCTTGCCGGCCACCCGCTCCCGCTCACGCGCTCCAACGAGCGTCCCGGAGGGTTCCGCGACGATGGTCAGGACCAGCAGCCGACTCCCATGCCGAGCGGCCTCGAGCACTGCCCTGCGCAGGGCCATGTCGCCGCGCCACGTCCCGTCGTAGGCGACGACCACGTCGGTCCCGCCGGCGTCGGCGTCGGCCATTCCGGCCCGCACGACGTCATCGCTGGTGCGTGACATGAGTGCCTCCCGATCCAGCGCGCAGGTCGCCGCTGGTCCCATCTCGTCATTTCAGACACGACTCGACTAGGGCCGTTGGTCCCTGCCCCGTCCCGTGAGCGGCATCCGTGGTGCCCGAATCGGGACGCGGGACCAACGACCCTGACCGACGGGACCGCTCCGATCCACCGTGGGTGGTGACACAGCGCTCCACGGGGCGCGCGACACCGCTCAGGAGGTCCGGATGACCCACAGCCAACCGCCCATCGTCGTCGGCGTCGATGGCTCAGCCTCGGGCAAGGCGGCCCTCGACTGGGCGATCGCCGAGGCGGAGAGCAGGAGGCTCCCGCTGCTCCTGATCTCCGCCTGGGGAGTCGACTACGCCGCCGACGCCCTCGGACCCATCTCCCAGGCCGTGCAGCAGGAGTGCCGCGCCGTCCTTCGCGACGCCGAGGACCGGGTCAGGTCGGCGACCCCTGACGTCGCGGTCACCACCCATGAGGCCGGGGGCACTGCCGCGGCGGTCCTCATCGCCGAGTCGGCGCGCGCCGACACCGTCGTCGTGGGCGCCCGGGGTCTCGGTCCGCTGCGCGGCGCGTTCGTGGGCTCCACGTCGATGCAGGTCACCGCGCACGCATCCTGCCCGGTGGTGGTGGTCCGTCAAGGCTCCGGTGAGGCCCCCTCGATGGGCGTCGTGGTCGGCGTGGACGGGTCGCAGGCCTCGGCCGAGGCGGTGGGATATGCCTTTGCCCATGCCTCCCAACGCGGCGCCGGACTGACCGCGGTACACGCCTGGGACATCGAGTTCACGCCGGGAGTGCTCGCCGACGCGACGCAGGCCGAGGTGTGGGCGCGACTGGAGGCCGGGGAACGGGCACTGACCGCCGAGTCACTCGCCGGCTGGGCTGAGAAGTACCCCGACGTGGAGGTTCGCACCCATGTGGTCCGGGGCCACGCCGTGAAGGAGCTGGCCGCCGAGTCGGAGGACGCCGGACTCGTCGTGATCGGCAGCCGTGGTCGCGGCGGGTTCCGCGGGCTGTTGCTCGGCTCCGTGGCCCAAGGCCTGATTCACCGCGCCCACTGCCCGGTGGCTGTGGTTCGGCCCAGGGAGACCGACGCGTCCAAGCGGGACTGACGCCCCTGGGTGGGCCCGGCCGGGATCGAACCGACGACAGCCGCGGTGTAAACGCGGTGCTCTACCAGCTGAGCTACAGGCCCGCGCCCGGGACGACCGGCGTCATCGGGCACGCAGCAGTGTGGCAGATCCCCGGGGGCGTGATCACGTCGCTAGCTGCCGCCACCCCCCAGGGTGCCCACCGCTCGGGCGATCACCAACAGTGACGTGAGCAGAGCGGCGGTTGCCTGGATGCCCATCAGCACCTTGGCCCGGGTGGTCAGTGGCATCGTGTCGGTGGGGCTGAAGGCACTCGAGTTGGTCAGCGACAGGTAGAGATAGTCGACGAAGGTCGGAATCCAGCCGCTGACAGTACTCGACGTCGCGGCGACCTCGGCGACGGTGCCGTCGTTCTCATCCTGAGAGAAGCGCCAGTCCGCGGGAGGCAACGCATCACGACGGCGGGTGCGTCGGGCAACCGGTCCTCCACGGTCGAGCTCCCAGAACAGGAGGGCGAAGCCGATGACGTTCGTCAACCACACCTGCATCGCCGACAGCAGGAGCGAACCCGCCTCGGTCTGGGCTCCCTGCAGCCGCGCAATGAGGATGGTCAGCGTGACGAGGTTGGCGCCGAGCACGACGACGGCGAGCGCGACCGACACCGACCGGGACCACCGGGTCTCGGCCACCATCCGGCGCGGGTCGGTCAGCAGCAGGGCGGCCAACAACGCCAGCTCCACGGCTGGGATGATGACCCGAGGTGCGAACAGGACGCTCTCCGGCAGGGCCGCGTAGACGGCCGCAGCCACGACGACTGCGGCAGCCGGACCGAACCGCTTCTCCCCGTCCGAAACGCGACGGTGCGACACCTCCGCGTCCAAGGGGTCCGGCTTGGGCATAGCGGAAGTGTGCCGAAGTTGTCTGGATGTTTCCAGAGACGGCAGCACCGCCATCGGTGGCCAGCTGTTCAGCTGATCAGCCGGGCCGCCTCGGTGCCGCGCAGTCGGGCCAGTGCGTGTCGGTACGCGGTGAAGTCACGCGCCTCACCCGGTGGGTTGACCACGGCCCAGCGCACGATCCCGTCCCGGTCGACCAGGAAGGTGCCCCGGCCGGCGGCACCGGTCTTCTCGGACAGGACGCCGTAGTCGCGAGCGGTCTGCCCGTGCGGCCAGAAGTCGCTGAGCAACGGGAAGAAGTGCCCTTCGATGTCAGCCCACGTGCGCAGCGCGTACATCTGGTCGCAGGAGATCGCCAGCACCTGGATGTCGTCGTCCTCGAAGTCGTGCAGGCCGTCCCGGATCTCCCGGAGCTCGCCGGTGCATGTCCCGGAGAACGCGTACGGGTAGAAGACCAGCGCCACGTTCTTGCGACCCGCGAAGTCCGACAGCGAGACGGACTGACCGTGCTGGTCGCGCAGCGTGAAGTCGGGCGCACGGTCGCCCACGGTCAGGGGCAGGGGGGAGCGGCTCATGCAGCCAGTCTGCCAGCAGTGCGGAAACCCGGCTCAGCGGCGCTGCGTCTTGGGCGAGACCAGACGGGTTGCCGACCAGTCGCTCGAGGCGTTGACCGTCCCGGCCGTGTGCAGCCCGGCGGTGACCGCGGACTCCTCGATGTCGCTGGCCTGGACATGCCCGGGGCGACCCGCCTTGGGGGTGCACAGGACAAGGAACCCGCCCTCGGCCAGGCTGGTCAGTCCGTCGACGAGCGTATCGACCAGGTCGTCGTCGTCATCGCGGAACCAGATGAGCACCGCGTCGGCGACGTCGCCGTACTCCTCGTCCTCGAGCTCCGTCGTGGTGACGTCCTCGATGGCAAACCGCAGCTCGTTGTCTGAGTCGGTGTCGTACCCCAGCTCCTGGACGACCTGGCCCTTGCTGAACCCCAGCTTCGTCAAGGCCGACCCCGGAGAGGCCGCTTCCGCGGTCGCTGCCACTGTCGATCCCTCCGTCATTTCCGTGCCGCCGGGCGAACGCGCCGACTGCTGGCCCACGTTAGTGGACGCGGTCCCGGTCACGCACATCCCGACACATTAGAGTGACCGGAATGGGACGGGTGACTCAGCGGACTCCCTCCGTGCGGCTCGATGTCAGCGATCCCTCCGCGCCGGTCGTCACCCGACGGCCGGACACCATCGCGGTCGAGGAGCCCCTCGAGGTGCGGGTCGACGGCACGCCGCTGACGGTCAGGATGCGCACGCCCGGTGACGACTTCGACCTCACCCTGGGCTTCCTGCACGCCGAAGGGCTGATCCGGCAGGCCGCGGACGTCCGTCAGCTGATGCACTGCCTGGACGAGGACGAGTCCGGCTCCCCCACCTACAACGTGGTCGACGTCACGCTCGCCGACGGCGTCGCACTGCCGACCCGCGGGGACATTCGGCCGTTCCTGACCACGAGCGCGTGCGGCGTCTGCGGAAAGTCGTCCATCGACGCCATCCGGGCCACCGGCCGGTATGCCGTCGAGGACGACGACACGCCCGTCGACCCGGCTCTCCTGGCCACCCTGCCCGACCTGCTGCGCGCGCGCCAGAAGACCTTCGACCGTACCGGTGGCATCCACGCCGCCGGGCTGTTCACCGCGTCGGGTGAGCTGCTCGTGGTCCGGGAGGACGTGGGCCGGCACAACGCCGTCGACAAGGTCATCGGCTGGGCGGCTCGCGAGGAGCGTCTGCCGCTGACCGGGCATCTGCTCGTGGTCACGAGCCGGGCGAGCTTCGAACTGGCCCAGAAGGCCTACCTGGCCGGCATACCGGTGCTGGCTGCGGTGTCTGCCCCGTCATCGCTGGCGATCACGTTCGCGCAGGAGGTGGGGATGACGCTCGTCGCCTTCGTCAGGTCGCCGCTGATGACGGTCTACGGCGGGGCCAACCGACTCGGGGTACCTGCCTGACCCGCGGCCGTGGTGCTTCTGCACAGGCCGACTCGACTACTGGGCAGTAACCCACCCGAGTGTGACGCCGGCCCGGTCCGGGGTGGAGGATGGAGGGGACCGGTCCCACTCGGACCTGGTGCGCCAGAAAGGACGATCCATCGTGTCAAGACAGGAAGCCGGACCCATCCGCAACGGCATCCCCGGCCAGCTCCCCGACACCGATCCCGAGGAGACGCAGGAGTGGCTTGACTCGCTCGACGGCATCGTCGACGAGGGGGGCCGCACCCGTGCCCGCTACATCATGCTTCAGCTCCTGCAGCGAGCCCGCGAGCGCCAGGTCGGCGTTCCGTCGTTGATGGCAACCGACTACCTCAACACAATCTCCCCCGAGCAGGAGCCCTGGTTCCCCGGCGACGAGGACGTCGAGCGGGAGTACCGCCGATACCTGCGGTGGAACGCCGCGATGATCGTCCACCGTGCCCAGCGCCCCGGCATCGGTGTCGGCGGGCACATCTCCACCTACGCGTCCGCGGCAACCCTCTACGAGGTCGGCCTCAACCACTTCTTCCGCGGTCCGGACCACCCCGGCGGCGGCGACCACGTCTTCTTCCAAGGCCACGCCTCCCCCGGCATGTATGCCCGCGCCTACCTCGAGGGTCGTCTGGAGGAGGCCGACCTCGACGGCTTCCGCCAGGAGAAGAGCCACGTCGTCGAC
Organism: uncultured Actinomycetota bacterium; assembly: GCA_963845815.1. Lineage (GTDB taxonomy): Bacteria > Actinomycetota > Actinomycetes > Actinomycetales > Dermatophilaceae > Lapillicoccus. Next base: position 2,027,555 of record CAWJTD010000001.1, on the reverse strand, counting down.
GGCACGGTGCGGGCACTGCCGTCCTATCCGCACCCGCGACTGGCTCCGGAGTTCTGGCAGTTCCCCACCGTGTCCATGGGGATCGGCCCGATGAATGCGATCTACCAGGCGCAGTTCAACAAGTACCTGCACAACCGTGGCCTGAAGGACACCTCCGAGCAGCACGTCTGGGCGTATCTGGGTGACGGCGAGATGGACGAGCCGGAGTCGCGTGGCCTGCTCCAGCTCGCCGCGGGCGAGGAGCTCGACAACCTCACCTTCGTGGTCAACTGCAACCTGCAGCGCCTCGACGGTCCGGTCCGCGGCAACGGCAAGATCATCCAGGAGCTCGAGGCGTTCTTCCGTGGCGCGGGCTGGAACGTCATCAAGGTCGTCTGGGGACGGGGCTGGGACCCGCTGCTGGCGGCCGACCGGGACGGCGCACTGATCCACCTGATGAACACGACGAACGACGGGGACTACCAGACGTTCCGGGCGAACGACGGCGCCTACGTGCGGGAGCAGTTCTTCGGCCGCGACCCCCGCACCCGCAAGATGGTCGAGAACATGTCCGACGCCGACATCTGGAACCTCAAGCGCGGCGGGCACGACTACCGCAAGGTGTATGCCGCGTACAAGGCCGCGACCGAGCACACCGGTCAGCCGACCGTCATCCTCGCCAAGACCATCAAGGGCTACGGACTCGGCAAGCACTTCGCCGGACGGAACGCCACGCACCAGATGAAGAAGCTCACCCTGGACGACCTCAAGTCGTTCCGGGACGAGCTGCGCATCCCGATCTCGGACGAGCAGCTGGAGTCCGACCCGTACCAGCCGCCGTACTACCACCCCGGCAAGGACGACTCGGCGATCCAGTACATGCTCGAACGCCGCGCCGCGCTCGGCGGGGGCGTGCCGTCCCGGCGGGTCAGCCACGAGCCGCTCAAGCTGCCCGGGGACGAGGCCTATGCCCAGCTGAAGAAGGGCTCGGGCAAGCAGGAGATCGCCACCACCATGGCGTTCGTCCGGCTGCTCAAGGACCTCATGCGGGACAAGGAGTTCGGCAAGCGGGTGGTGCCGATCATTCCGGACGAGGCACGCACCTTCGGGATGGACTCGTTCTTCCCGACGATCAAGATCTACAACCCGCACGGGCAGAACTACACCCCGGTCGACCACGACCTGATGCTCGCCTACCGCGAGGCGGTGGACGGGCAGATCCTGCACCTCGGGATCAACGAGGCCGGCTCCCTCGCGGCCTTCACCGCCGCCGGCACGTCCTACGCGACGCACGGCGAGCCGATGATCCCGATCTACGTCTTCTACTCGATGTTCGGGTTCCAGCGCACCGGCGACTCGATCTGGGCCGCCACCGACCAGATGACCCGTGGTTTCCTCATCGGCGCGACCGCGGGGCGCACCACCTTGACCGGCGAGGGCCTCCAGCACGCGGACGGGCATTCTCCCTTGCTGGCCTCGACGAACCCGGCGGTGGTCTCGTACGACCCGGCATACGGGTACGAGATCGCGCACATCATGCAGGACGGCCTGCGGCGGATGTACGGGGACAAGCCGGAGAACGTCGTCTACTACCTCACCGTCTACAACGAGCCGCTGGTCCAGCCCAAGGAGCCCGAGAACGTCGACGTGGACGGCATCCTGCGAGGCATGTACCTGCTCGCCCCGGCCCGGACCGAGGGCTGGACCCACGAGCCGCCGCGGGCCCAGCTGCTCGCGTCCGGGGTCGGGGTGCCGTGGGCGCTGGAGGCCCAGGAGCTGCTCGCCAACGACTTCGGGGTGGCCGCCGACGTGTGGTCGGTGACGTCCTGGAGTGAGCTGCGCCGGGACGGGATGGCCTGTGACGAGCAGGAGTTCCTTCACCCGGACGCCGAGAAGCGGGTGCCCTGGGTGACCGAGAAGCTCGCCGAGGCTCCCGGGCCGGTGCTCGCGGTCTCCGACTACATGCGCGCGGTCCAGGACCAGATCGCCCAGTACGTCCCGGGCGAGTTCATGTCCCTCGGCGCGGACGGGTTCGGCTTCTCCGACACCCGCCCGGCGGCGCGTCGGTTCTTCCACATCGACGGCCCCTCGCTGGCCGTCCGCACGCTGCAGATGCTCGCCAGGTCGGGGGCCGTGCCGGCCGAGCAGGCGGTCCAGGCTGCCGAGAAGTACCGGCTCGACGACGTCACCGCCGGTACCTCCGGCAACGCCGGCGGGGAGTCGTAGCTGACCCACTCGTCGGGTCCGGGTTCAGGAGGGTCCGCACCCTCCTCCACCCGGGCGGCAGGGCGAGTCGGCCGAGCCCCTAGGCTGTGCCGGTGTCCAAAGTCCTGACCTCCCTGCCCGTCGGCGAGCGCGTCGGCATCGCCTTCTCCGGCGGCCTCGACACCTCCGTGGCCGTGGCCTGGATGCGCGACCGTGGTGCCGTCCCGTGCACCTACACCGCCGACCTGGGTCAGCCCGACGAGCCGGACATCGAGAGCGTCCCGGGCCGGGCCCTGCAGTACGGCGCCGAGCTGTCCCGACTCGTGGACTGCCGGACTGCCCTGGTCGAGGAGGGTCTGTCCGCGATCGCGTGCGGCGCGTTCCACGTCCGCTCGGGGAGCAAGACCTACTTCAACACCACCCCCTTGGGGCGAGCGGTCACCGGCACCCTGCTCGTGCGGGCGATGCAGGAGGACGGCGTCTCGATCTGGGGCGACGGCTCGACGTACAAGGGCAACGACATCGAGCGCTTCTACCGCTACGGCCTGCTCGCCAACCCGCAGCTGCGGATCTACAAGCCCTGGCTGGATGCGGACTTCGTCACCGAGCTCGGCGGCCGGGCGGAGATGTCCCAGTGGCTCGTCGCCCACGACCTGCCCTACCGCGACTCCGCCGAGAAGGCCTACTCGACGGACGCGAACATCCTCGGCGCGACCCACGAGGCCAAGACGCTGGAGCACCTCGACACGACGCTGGAGAGCGTCGAACCGATCATGGGGGTCAAGTTCTGGGACCCGTCCGTGGACATCCAGCCCGAGGACGTGACCGTCGGGTTCGTCCAGGGCCGTCCGGTCTCGATCAACGGAGCCACCTTCGAGTCGGTCGTCGACCTCGTCCACGAGGCGAACACCATCGGCGGCCGGCACGGCCTGGGGATGTCCGACCAGATCGAGAACCGGATCATCGAAGCCAAGAGCCGCGGGATCTACGAGGCCCCGGCGATGGCCCTGATCTTCACGGCATACGAGCGGCTGCTCAACGCCGTGCACAACGAGGACACCCTGGCCAACTACCATGCCCAGGGCCGCCGGCTCGGGCGGCTGCTCTACGAGGGGCGCTGGCTCGACCCGCAGTCGCTGATGCTGCGCGAGTCGACGCAGCGCTGGGTCGCGTCGGCGATCACCGGTGAGGTGACGCTCAGACTGCGTCGCGGAGACGACTACTCGATCCTCGACACCCGCGGTGCGAACTTCAGCTACGACCCGGACAAGCTCTCGATGGAGCGCACCGAGGACGCCGCCTTCGGTCCGGTGGACCGGATCGGCCAGCTGACCATGCGCAACCTCGACATCGCCGACACCCGCACCAAGCTGGAGATGTATGCCGCGCAGGGCCAGCTCCTCACCGGACAGACGGCCGCGCTGGTCGGCGAGCTCGAGTCCGGCGGAGCCGACGCGATCGCCGCCGGCAACGAGTCGGGCGACGTGGAGGGCGTCGACGAGGCACTGGAGCGTTCCTCGTTCGACTCGGGCACGGACTAGCCCCCGCGGCCGGGACACTCAGGACTTTCGCAGACGGGGCCGCGGGGAGGCTTCCCAAATCGGCGCCGGCGAGGCAGACTGCGACTGCAACTTTCTGTCGCTGCACGCGCTCTCTGTGGAGGTAACATGCGTTTCCGGTCCTGGTTCGTCGGTTTGGCCGCGCTGGCCTGTGCCACCTTGGCATTGGGGGCGACGACCGCTGCCGCCGGCGAGAGCACCCTGGTCGGCGCGCGCACCGTGCAGGCCTGTCCCACGGACCCCCACGCCCAGAAGGAACAGCTGCGCGCTGTCTGGATCGCCTCCGTCGTCAACATCGACTGGCCGAGCAAGCCGGGGCTGAGTGCCGAGCAGCAGCAGTCCGAGCTGCGGTCCTGGTTCGACATGGCGGTGGCCCAGAACCACAACGCCGTCGTCCTGCAGGTGCGCCCGACCGCGGACGCCTTCTGGGCCAGCTCGCTGGAGCCGTGGTCGAAGTACCTCACCGGGACCCAGGGCGCCGACCCCGGCTACGACCCGCTCGCCTTCGCGGTCGAGCAGGCCCACCAGCGCAACCTCGAGCTGCATGCCTGGTTCAACCCCTACCGGATCACGATGAACCTCACCTCGGACGTCGACGGGCTCAGCCCGACCCACCCGGCGAAGCTGCACCCGGACTGGACGGTCGCCTATGGCGGCAAGCTCTACTACAACCCCGGTGTCCCGCAGGCGCGCGCGTTCGTCGAGTCGGCGATCATGGACGCGGTGACGAAGTACGACATCGACGCGGTGCACTTCGACGACTACTTCTACCCGTACCCGGTCGCGGGCCAGACGTTCAACGACTCGGCTCAGTACGCGACCTACGGTGGCGGGATGTCGCTGGCCGACTGGCGCCGGGACAACATCACCAAGCTCGTCACCGAGCTGGGAGGCCAGATCAAGGCCGCCAAGCCCTGGGTGAAGTTCGGGATCTCCCCCTTCGCCGTCTGGATGAACCAGGCCAACGACCCGCGCGGCTCGGCCACCCAGGCCGGCGCGCAGACCTACAGCGACCTCTACGCGGACACCCGGCTCTGGGCGCAGCAGGGCTGGATCGACTACATCGCCCCGCAGATCTACTGGGCCGAGAGCCTCGCCGTCGCCGACTACAACGTCCTGGTCGACTGGTGGTCCGAGGTCGTGCGCGGCCACGACGTCCAGCTCTTCATCGGGCAGGCGACGTACAAGATCGGCACCTCGACGCAGTCGCCGGAGTGGAAGAACGAGCCGCGCGAGATGAGCAACCACCTCGAGTTCAACAGCCACTACCCCGAGGTCAAGGGCGACATCTACTTCAGCGCCAAGGACGTGCGGGCCGACCGGCTCGGTGCCACGACGCTGGTGAACGAGACGTGGTACCAGCACCCGGCACTCGTCCCGTCGATGCCGTGGATCGACGACCAGGGGCCCAAGGCACCCAAGGAGGTCAAGGCCCGGCGCTCGACTGACGGCGTCACGCTCACCTGGCGCGCCGGCGACGAGGACACCACCGGGTATGCCGTGTACCGGCTCCCCGAAGGCACCGGCCACGTCACCGCGGGCGACTGCTCGTTGGCCGACGCCAGCAACCTGGTGGCCACCCTCCGGGCCACGGACGGGGACCAGTCCTGGACGGACACCGCAGTCACCAGCGACGACGGTGCGGTGACCTACGTGGTGACCGGCGTGGACCGGGGCCACAACGAGTCCGCCCCGAAGCAGGTCAGCCCCAAGGGTTGACCGCTGGTTCGGCCGGTAGTGCGTGGCAGGGGGGCGCTATCGGCCGAACCCAGGTCCGGTCCCGGCAGGGCGACAGTGCCGATCGTCGCTACCTGTCGGCCGACGCACGAGCTCGCACGGTGATGTCGGGCTGGTCGGTGAAGAGCCCGTCCACCCCAGCCGCGATGAACGCCTCCTGTTCCTGCTGGGCACGTCCCGGAGCGGTGAGACTGGTGCCGACCCAGTAGTCGGCGGGGAGGAACTGGTTCTCCGCACGGAACGTGAACGGCATGACGGCCAGGCCCTGCGCGTGGGCCGCCGCCACCAGGTCGGTCGGGCGACCGAGGGTGTCCTGCCAGGTCCGCGGGATGACCAGGCCCTTCTCCGGACCGATGGCGTCGACCTTGCCACGCAGGAACGCCAGCCCGGCCGCGGTGGTGAAGCTCGCGTACGAGCTCGGAGCTCCGGGAACCGTCGAGGCCGGCGCTCCCTTGGCGTCGATGAGAAACCCCGTCCGCGCGTGCAGCCCCCACTGCGTTCGTAAGGCGATGAGGTTGCTCAGCTCGAACGACTGGATCAGGACGGGCGAGGACGCCGTGTCGAGGCCGGACCGACGCAGGGACTCGAGCATCGGCGGCTCGATCGGCAGCCCGATCGAGGCGAAGTAGCTCGGGTGCTTGGTCTCCGGGGCGATCCCGACGGGCCTGCCCAGCTCGGCGCTGAGCGCCTCGCGCAGGGCGAGGACCTCGTCGAACGTCGGGACGACGTCACGTCCGTCGTAGTCCACATTCCCCGGTCGAACCGCCGGGATCCGCTCCCGGGCGCGCAGCGTCCGGAGCTCGGCCAGGGTGAAGTCCTCGGTGAACCACCCCGTCTGCGACCTCCCGTCGACCGACTTGGTCGTCCGGCGTCCGGCGAACTCGAGGTGACTGGCGACATCGGTCGTCCCGGACAGCTCGTTCTCGTGGCGCGCCACCAGCACGTGGTCGCGGGTGGAGACCAGGTCCAGCTCGATGAAGTCCGCCCCCTGCCGCACGCCCGTCTCGAACGAGTCCAGAGTCTCCTCGGGCCGGTAGCCGGCGGCTCCGCGGTGCCCCAGGATCAGCACGGGCTCGCTCGGCCGGAGCCGGTCGGCGGTGAGAGCCACCGCAGTTGGGCCGCCGCTCGACTCGGGCGGCGGCGACCCCGCGGCGCAGCCGCCGACAGCCGCCGCGAGGAGCAGCGCGAGCAGTCCGGGGAACAGGCGGGCAGCGGAACCGGGCACAGGTGATCCTGACACGCCCGGACGTGCTTCGGTCCCGCGAACCAGGTCCGTCCCGACTGTCCGGTTTGTGGACGGCATACAAATAGGGTGGCGGGGTGGCCAAGGCACCCGCAGCACGCAGCTCGTCGCTCCGTCCGCGGATCTCGGCGGCGACCCGGCGCCGGGTCGAGGGCAGTTCCGGCGAGCTCTCCACCGCGGCACTGCGCCGGATGGAGACCCACGAGTGGTACCGGGCGCTGTCCGCCGAGGACCGGTCGTGGGTGGGCCTGGTGGCGCAGGCCGGGATCGGCGCGTTCATCGCCTGGCTGCGGTCGCAGGGCGACGAGCAGCCCATCACCGCAAACGTCTTCGGGACCGCTCCGCGCGAGCTGACCCGGTCGATCAGCCTGGCCCAGACGCTCGACCTGGTACGCAGCGTCGTCGACGTCGTCGAGGAGGATGTCACCGGGCTGGCCGGCAGCGGGGACGAACAGACGTTGCGTGAGTCGGTGCTGCGCTACTCGCGGGAGATCGCGTTCGCCGCGGCGCAGGTGTACGCCGAGGCCGCCGAGGCGCGTGGTGCATGGGACGCCCGGTTGGAGGCGCTCGTCGTCGATGCGGTCCTGCGCGGTGAGGCCGATGACTCGATGCAGTCCCGGGCGACCGCCCTGGGCTGGGGATCGGTCGCGTCGGTGACCGTGGTCGCGGGGGCCACGCCGTCGCCCAGCCCGACCACCGCGGTCGATGGCCTGCGTCGGGCGGCCACCCGGCTCGGCGCGGAGTCGCTGGCGGCCGTGCAACGCCGCCGCTTCGTCGTCATCCTCGGGGGCACCACCGACCCGATGGGCGTCGTCGCCCAGATCGCCGCGCACTTCGGTGACGGCCCGATCGTCGTCGGGCCGACGGTGCCTCACCTGTTCGCGGCGGGCCGCTCGGCCCGGGCGGCGCTCAGCGGGCTCGCTGCCGCACCGGCCTGGCCGCAGGCTCCGCGCCCGGTACGCGCCGACGAGCTGCTGCCCGAGCGGGTGCTGACCGGCGACAACGTCGCGCGCCGGGCCCTGGTGGACCGGATCTACCACCCGTTGGAGGCGCAGCCCGCCCTCCTACGGACCGCGTCGGTGTTCCTCGAAGGCGGCTGCGCCCTCGAGGCCACAGCACGGCTCTTGTTCGTCCACCCCAACACCGTGCGCTACCGGCTGGGCCGGATCGAGGAGGTCACCGGGTACGACCTGAGCCGACCCCGGGAGGCACAGACGGTCCGGATGGCCCTGGCGGTAGGGCGCCTGGCCGAGCCGGCGCCGACGCCCTGGCGCTCCGGGTTGCGCGCTGGCCCGGCAAGCGACTGAGCAGAAGGGGCACCGGGACCTCAGCGAGCCGACGGCCCCTGACCCGGACCGGACCCGCTCGGCCCGGTCTGGGTCAGCCGGTCTGGGGGCTGCCCGACGTGTGACGCAGCACCGACTGGTCCAGGCTGGCGCTGGGCAGCTTGACCACGCGGTAGTTCTGCGTTCCCGGGGCCGAGCCGACGGTCATCGCCGGCCGTACGGCGTGACCCGGCAAGTACTCGGAGAACAGCTGGCTGATGGCGCCCCAGCCCACCACGGTGGAGCCGTCGGCCTGTCGGCGCATGCTCCCGAGTCCGAAGGCCTGAGCTCCGTCGGTGCGTCCCCACGCCTGGACCAACCGGGCCGTTCCGGCCCCGAGGTCGAGGGCGTACTCGACCCCGCGCGAGCTGGTTCCCGGGTGGAACGACTCGTTGTCGAACAGCGTGAGGTGCCCGTTGGGCAGCAACCTCGCATCATGCTGCCGCCGGGGACCCCCGAAGGAGTCGCCAGCGATCGTCAGATGGGTGGTCGCCGAGTCCGTGGGCGCGTTGCCGCCGAGCTTCCAGAGGACCTTGCCGTCATCCGCCTGCCCCGGGTCGCGCCGCACCCGGAAGACCGCATCGAGGTGACGGGCGGAGACGATGAGGTCGCCGGTCGCCGGGTCCTGCTCGACGGAGTTCGTGTGGATCAGGTCGAGGACCTGCGTGGGCGACCCCGGTGTGGCCAGGATGCCCGGGTTGTCCTCCTGGGCCACCGTCTCGGTGACGTCGAGGTGGTCCTCGCTGTGCCACGACCAGACCACCGCTCCTGCTGGCGAGAGCTCCTGGATCCAGGTGTCGACGACCGACGACGGCGAGCTGTACTGCGGGCCGAGGGCGCTGACATCGACGTCGTCCCGCTGGTGGTAGGAGATCATCAGCATGGTGCCGCCGGCGGTCGGCTGCAGGTCGTGGTGATCGGTGATCGCGCCCACGCTCGCCCAGGTGCGCACGAGCGCGCCTTCGAAGGTGCGGACCTCGTAGGCGCCATCCGGAGTCGTCCCGTAGGTGGCGCCCAGCAGCTTGGTCCACGCCAGGTTTCCGTCCGGCAGGAGCTTGACGTCGATCACCGGGGCGTGGGTGTCCTGGTACCAGACCGGGGCACCGTGGTCGTCGAGGATGACGGCGTAGTGCGAGTTCAGGGAGGCGGCCAGGTACCACCCGGGCACCACCTTGTCGCGCCGGGCCGCAGTCATCTTCGGGAAGTCGCTGGGCAGGCAGCGCACCCAGTACTCGACGGGCGCCGCGGAGGCGGGGGTCACCGTCACCACGACGGCCTGCCCCGGACTCACCGTGACGGAACCGCCCGGCGTCGCCCCTGCGACGGTCACGGTGGCGCCGTGGACGGCGTTCGTCGCCACCGTCCACGTGTTGCTGCCCGGCTGGCAGATCACGCCATAGTTGTGACCGTCGGGGTTGAAGGGCGTGGTCAGCTTGTAGGGCGCGGCCGGCGGACCTCCCGAGACGGACAGGTCGAGCAGGGGTCCGGGCGAACCGAGGGATCCGATGACGTCGATGACGACGTGGGTCTCGTTCGAGGCGAAGACGCACACCTGGCCGTCGCTGCCGACCGGCAACCCCGCGAGGTTGGCCACATCCTCGCCCGGGATCAGGTTGAGCGAGGAGCTCGGCGGGCGCGGGAGACCGCACGGGAACACGCTGAGGTAGCCGCCTCCCACCGCGTTGGTGGCGACCAGGCTCAGCACGACGTTGCGACCGACGGGCAGGGCGCCGTTCAGGCCCACGTCCACGGCCCGGGTCTCGCCGGCCGGGATCGCCCCGGTCCAGCCTCCGGTCCCGGTGCGGGAGTCCAACACGCGGGTGCCGACCAGCGGCACCAGCCGGTCTCCGTCGTCGCCGCCGAACCACCCGGACACGTCGATGACGACCGCGACGGTGGCATACGTCTGGACGCACACGAAGCCCGAGGCATCCAAGCCCGTGATGACCAGGTTGGCCCTGGTGTCCTGGGCTTCGTAGTTGACGCTGGAGACGGTGGTGGAGGTGCCGCACGGGAAGACCGTGAGGTATCCGCGGTCCGCGGTCTCCGTCACGGTGACGTTCAGCGTCACCCCGGTGGCCTGCGCCGGGACGGAGCCGCGACCGGCGATCGGGATCCGGGTGACGCTGCCGCCGGCGAGCGGGCCCGAACCGCCATCGGGCCGCGGTCCGGACCGGGTGTCCATCAGCCGGTCGGGCACCAGTCCGTGGAACGGGTCCCCGTCGATACCGAACCACCCGTAGACGTCGACGATGAGCTGGGTGGCGACAGAGGTGAACAGGCAGACCCGGCGGCTGGCCTCCACCGGGACGACGACGCCGTTCGCCACCGTGACCGCCGGCCGGGTGTTGAGGTTGGACGCGGTCGGCGCCTCCTGGTCGCAGGGATGCACCGTCACGTAGCCGCGGGCGTCCGACTCGGTTGCCGTGACCACCAGCGACACCGCGGTGGCAGCCTCCGGGACGACCCCGCTGGTGTCGACGATGACCTCGCACCCCGCCCCGATCTCGCCGAGGGTGTACCGGGTGTCCATCACACGGGCCGGAGCCATCCGGTGCAGCCCACCCTCGATCGAGGAGGGGGTCCCGCCCGACCAGGGCGGTGCCTGGCCGCACCGTTCGACCGCCGGTGCCGGTTGGTCGGCCCGGGCCGTGGACACGGGCTGGAGCGATCCCGCTGCCAGGGTCAAGCACAGCAGAATCCCCCACGATGCCCTACGCATGGGCGGACTGTACCGCCCTGCGGTGAAGGCCGCCCGGCAAATCGCGGCGTGCTGCATCCCACCCCGAGTCGTCCGGCCCTGCGCCCAGAACATTGTAGGAAACCTCCAATCGCGGCGACTATTGTTGGTTGGGTTCGGTGACGTCACCGGAACGCGCGAGAAGGGAGGCTGGAGGGGTGCTCGCCATCGTCTGCTCTGGACAGGGCTCCCAGTCCCCCGGATTCCTCGCTCCCTGGCTGGAGCTGCCCGGACTGCGCGAGCGCGCGGTCGCCCTGTCGTCGCCGGCAGGCGTCGACCTGGTCCGACACGGCACCGACTCCGACGCGGACACGATTCGCGACACGGCCATCGCGCAGCCGCTCATCGTCGGCGCCGGCCTGCTCACGCTGGAGGCGCTCTTCCCCGACGGCTCCCCGGGCCTGGTCGGCACAGCAGGGGTGACCGCCGGGCACTCCGTCGGCGAGGTCACCGCCGCAGCCGCCGCCGGCGTCCTGTCCGCGGACGAGGCCCTGGTGCTCGTCGCCGTTCGCGGACGTGCGATGGCCGAGGCCAGCGCCACCACCCCCACCGGGATGAGCGCCGTGCTCGGCGGTGAGCCCGAGGAGGTGCTGGCAGCCCTGGGGCGCTTCGGCCTGACCCCCGCCAACGTCAACGGAGCAGGCCAGGTCGTGGCCGCCGGGACGCTGGATCAGCTCGCCGCCTTGGCCGACCAGCCGCCCGCGAAGACCCGGGTGATCCCCCTGCAGGTCGCCGGGGCGTTCCACACCGACCACATGGCCTCTGCCGTCGAGGCGATGCGCCGACAGGCGTCCGCCCTCGCGCCGGCCGATCCCCGCGTGACGGTGCTGTCCAATGCCGACGGGCAGGCCGTGAGCAACGGCGCCGACGCCGTGAGCCGGCTCGTCACCCAGGTCAGCAACCCGGTCCGCTGGGACCTCTGCATGGAGGCGATGACCCGCCTCGGAGTCACCGGACTGATCGAGCTGGCACCGGCGGGCACCCTCGTCGGGCTGGCCAAGCGTGCGATGAAGGGCGTCGAGCTCGTCGCCCTGAAGACCCCCGACGACCTTGACGCCGCCCGCGCCCTGATCGGTCGCCACGCCTCCTACCAGACACAGGACTGACCCCATGAGCACTGCAGGCCCCACCTCACCCGCCCCGACCTCCAAGGCGACCGGCACGCTGGCCGGCGGGGACGGCTCCCGGCACGCCCGGATCTGGGGCGTCGGCGGCTACCGTCCCGAGCGGGTGGTGATGAACTCCGAGCTGGTCGAGCGGATCGACTCCTCCGACGAGTGGATCCGGGAGCGCTCCGGGATCATCTCGCGTCGTATCGCCGCCCCGGACGAGAGCGTCGTCGACATGTCCGAGCACGCGGCCCGGGACGCCCTTCGGGCGGCGGGGATCACGGCGTCCCAGCTCGGCGCGATCCTCGTCGCCACGGTGACCCACCCGTACCAGACTCCTGCTGCCGCACCGATCCTCGCCGACCGGCTCGGCAGCCAGTGCGCCGCCTTCGACATCTCCGCCGCCTGTGCCGGCTACTGCTACGGCGTCTCGCTGGCCAACGACATGGTTCGCGGCGGCAGTGCGGAGTACGTCCTGGTGGTCGGCGTCGAGAAGCTCTCCGACTTCACCGACTACGACGACCGCGGCAGCGCGTTCATCTTCGGCGACGGCGCGGGCGCCGCGATCATCGGGCCGTCGGACACCCCGGGGATCGGCCAGACCATCTGGGGCTCGGACGGCGCCCAGTGGCAGGCGATCTCGCAGCGCGAGCCGTGGACCGACCTGCGCGACACCGACAAGAACTGGCCGGCGATCGGCATGGCCGGCCAGACCGTGTTCCGGTGGGCGGTCTGGGGTATGGCGCCGGTGGCGCAGCAGGCGATCGACAAGGCCGGGATCACCATCAACGACCTCGACGCCTTCATCCCGCACCAGGCCAACATGCGGATCATCGACGCGATGATCAAGCAGCTCAAGCTGCCCGCGGACATCCCGGTCGCCCGCGACATCGCCGAGACGGCCAACACCTCCGCGGCCTCGATCCCGCTGGCCATGGAGCGGATGCTCCGCGAGGAGCTGATTCCCAGCGGCGGCCTCGCCCTGCAGATCGGGTTCGGCGCCGGCCTCGTGTATGCCGCGCAGGTCGTCGTCATCCCCTGACAGCTCCCGCAGTCCCGACGGGTCATTCGGGGCGCAGCACCCACGGCAGCACCGTTCGATGCACACCACCGCACAACACTCAAAGGAGAACACCCAGATGGCGCAGAGCGAGCAGGAGATCCTCGAGGGTCTGGCCGAGATCGTCAACGAGGAGACCGGCATCGAGACCGACACCGTCGAGCTCGACAAGTCGTTCACCGACGACCTCGACATCGACTCGCTGTCGATGATGACCATCGTCGTCAACGCCGAGGAGAAGTTCGGCGTGCGTATCCCCGACGACGAGGTCAAGAACCTCAAGACCGTCCGCGACGCCGTGACCTTCATCGGCAGCGCCCAGAGCTGAGCCACCGCCGCCTCCGGTCGGGGCGGAGCGGCGCCGTCTGCGGCGCTCTCCCGGACCCCGACCGGCGGCGGCCACCCTGACACCGCATGCCGGTCAGCCGGAACGCCTAGGCTTCAAGAACAGCACCACCCGATCCGGCACCACCCGATCCGGCACCACCCGATCCAGCACCACCCGATCCAGCACCACTCAGCGGCGGCCCTCAGCGCCGACACCAAGGGAGTCCGACACCATGACGTCCACCCGCGACCAGCGCATCGTCATCACCGGCCTGGGAGCCACCACCCCACTCGGCGGGACCGTTCCGGAGACCTGGGCCGGGATCCTGGCGGGCCGCTCAGGGGCGCGGACCATCGAGGCCGACTGGGTGGCCAAGTACGAGCTCCCGGTCACCTTCGCCGCCACCCTGCAGACGCCCCCCGAGGACGTCCTGAGCAAGGTGGAGACGCGCCGGCTCGACCCGTCGTCGCAGTACGCGCTGGTTGCGGCACGCGAGGCCTGGCAGGACGCCGGGGCCCCGGAGGTCGAGCCGGAGCGACTCGCCGTCGCGGTTGGGTCCGGCATCGGCGGGGTCTGGACGCTGCTCACCCAGTGGGACAACCTGCGCGAGAAGGGGCCCCGTCGGGTCTACCCCCTCGCGGTGCCCATGCTCATGCCCAACGGTCCTGCTGCGGCGGTCTCGCTCGAGCTCGGCGCCCGCGCGGGCGCGCACACCCCGGTCAGCGCCTGCTCCTCCGGCGCCGAGGCGATGGGGCTGGGCGCCGAGATGATCCGCAGCGGCCGGGCCGACATCGTCGTGGCGGGCGGCACCGAGGCCGCCGTGCACGCGCTGCCGATTGCCGGGTTCGCGGCCATGCAGGCCCTCTCGACCCGCAATGACGACCCGGCCAAGGCCTCCCGTCCGTACGACCTTGCCCGGGACGGGTTCGTCCTCGGTGAGGGCGCGGCGATCATCGTGCTCGAAACCGAGGAGCACGCCAAGGCCCGCGGCGCCACCATCTACGCCGAGCTGGCCTCCGTCGGGATGTCCGCGGACGCCCATCACATCACCGCACCCGACCCCACCGGCGCCGGAGCGTCCCGGGCGATGCTCGAGGCCATCGAGCGTGCCGGACTGACCACCACGGATGTGGCGCACATCAACGCGCACGCCACCTCCACACCGGTCGGTGACGTCGCCGAGGCCCAGGCCATCGTGCGCGCCTTCGGGGACGCGGCCGGGAACATCCCGGTCAGTGGCACGAAGTCGATGACCGGCCACCTGCTCGGGGCGGCCGGAGCGCTCGAGGCCGTCCTCTCGGTCCTGTCCATCCGGGACCGACTGGCCCCGGCCACGATCAACCTCGACAACCTCGACCCCGCCATCCCCCTCGACGTCGTGATGGGCGAGCACCGCTCCCTGGGGGACGGCGACCTGGCCGTGCTCAACAACTCCTTCGGCTTCGGCGGTCACAACGTGGCCCTCCTGCTCAGGTCCGCCTGAGCCGGGTGCCGCACCACCACGCGCGGTCGAGCTGACCCATGCCACTGACTGCGAAGTACGCCACCACCTGCGGTGTCTGCGGCCGACCCATCGCCCCCGGTGACGAGATCACCGACGCCGGGGGGGCCTCGGCGAGCCGGTGGGCTCATCTCGGCTGCGCCCAAGGCAGCTTCGACCTGGGCATCGATGCTGCCGTCGAGGCTCAGGGACCGGCACGGTCGGCGACCCCGGAACCCTTCGAGCCGGTAGCGCAGGGCGCAACGGACGACGTGCTCGCGGTGTGGACCGACGGTGCCTGCTCGGGGAATCCCGGCCCGGGCGGTTGGGCGTGGGCGACGATGGACGGTCGGCAAGGCTTCGGCTCCGCCCCGCACACCACCAACCAGCGGATGGAGATCCAGGCGGCGCTGGAAGCGGTCCGAGCCCTGAGCGGACCCCTGGTCGTGGTCAGCGACTCGACCTACGTGGTGAACTGCTTCCGCAACTCCTGGTGGAGGGGGTGGGTGAACAACGGCTGGAAGACCAGCGCGAAGAAGCCGGTGGCCAGCCGCGACCTCTGGGAACCACTGATCGAGCTGGTCCGCGAGCGCGGGGACGTGACCTTCAGGTGGGTCAAGGGTCACTCCGGCGACCCGATGAACGACCTCGTCGACCGCCTGGCGGTCGAGGCCGGCAAGGCCCAGTCGCTCTCCTGAACCGCGCTCCCGACGAGCCGGTCAGCCCACCTTGTGCAGCCATCGCACCGGCGCTCCGTCACCGGCATACCGGAACGGCTCGAGCTCGCGGTCCCAGGCCAGACCGAGCGCGGCGTCGAGCTCGGCCTGCAGGCGCAGGGGGTCACCCTCGCTGGCCCTGATCGCGTCGCGCAACCGGTCCTCGTTGATGACGGCGTCACCGCTGGCCGAGGTCCAGGTGTGGTGGATGCCCAAGGATGGCGTGTGGGACCAGCGCGACCCGTCGTTGCCGGGCGACGGTTCTTCGGTGACCTCGTAGCGCAGGTTCTCCCAGCCACGCAACGCACTGGCGATCCGCGCGCCGAGACCGGGCTCGCCGGTCCAGGACAGCTCGGTGCGCACCAGCCGGTTGCCGGCCGGCTGAACGATCCAGTCGAGGTTGACCCGTCCGTCGAGAGCCGACTCCAGGGCCCAGACGATGTGCGGGCACAACGCAGTAGGGGCGGAGTGGATGAACACCACGCCCCTGGTGACATGCTGCTGTGCAACAGACATCCTGGACCTCCTGTGTGCGAGGGACGTCTTCCCCACGAACCTCGGCACCACGCAAAAGATGTCTGCGTAGGCAATTGTGCACCATGGTTCACACCAGCACCACGCTCATCGGGTCTTTCGGGCGACGTGTCGCGAGGTCGGGGTCGTGGACAATGACCGATCATGCGTCTCTACGAGGTCACCAGCGCCGACGGCACGACCATCCAGGCATGGACCAACGACGCAGCCGGCCCGTTGGTGCTGCTGTGCAACGGCCTCGGCACCGGTCCGGAGTTCTGGCCGTTGCTGCGTGATCCGGCTTGCGGCGTACGGGTGGTGTCCTGGTTCCACCGGGGCGTCGGGGGATCCCACCGTCCACGCAATCGAGACGCGATCGGGATCCACTCGATGGTCGAGGACGCCGTCGCCGTCCTGGACTCGACCGGCGAGCGGTCCGCGGTGGTGGCGGGCTGGTCGATGGGTGTCAACGTGTCCTTCGAGCTCGCGGTCGCCCAGCCGCACCGGGTGCTCGGGCTCTTCGCGGTCTGCGGGGTGCCCGGAGAGACCTTCGCGACGATGCTCTCCCCCCTGCGGGTGCCGCACCTGCTGCGCAAGCCGATGACGGTCGCTGCGGCGCGCGGCCTCAGCCTCATTGGCGCTCCGCTCTCCCCCGTGGTCCGACGCGCCTCCCGACTGCCCTGGGCCGAGCACGTGGTCGGCCGCAGCGGATTCATCCTGCCGCCCGCCGACCCGGGGCAGGTCAAGGCGGCCATGGACGCGTTCCTGCGTACCGACATCGACTGGTACTTCCGACTGGCCTCGGCGCTGACCAGCCACTCCCACGTCGAGCTGTCCGGGATCTCGGTCCCGGCGGCGTTCGTCTCCGGCAGGTACGACCTCCTGGCCGGCCACCTGGCGATGCACCATGCGTCGAGGCAGGTTCATGGCGCCAGCTACCTCGAGCTCCAGTGCTCGCACTTCGCCTGCCTGGAGTATCCCGACCAGGTCCACTCCCAGCTGCTGGCCCTTGTCGGGCGCACCGTAGCCTGAGGGAGTCGGTAGGCTCACCGACGCGGCCGCCCGGCGTTGGTATGCCGGCGGGTCCCGCCCGGGGCAGTAGCTCAGCCGGTCAGAGCAGCGGACTCATAATCCGTCGGTCGTGGGTTCAAGCCCCACCTGCCCCACCGATGGGCCGTTCGTGGACGCTCATCCCCCGTCGAAGGCCACCTCGGTGGACCAGTCGGCATCCGCCCGTCGGGATGCGGCGTAGATCGCGTCCGCGACGAGGTCGGGGTCGAAGGGCGTACCCGTGCCCATAGTGCCGTTGACGGTGAGCGACATGGCCCGGATGCCGTCGTCGCGCAACGCGGCGTCGATGCTGCGAACGAGGTTGCGCAGCCCTGCCTTCTGCACCCCGAGGGTCGCGGCGCGGTGCCACGGCTGGTCAGCGGCCATGCTGCCGGTCGCGGTGATCCGACCTCCGCGTCTCATGTGCGGCCGAGCCGCCTGCACCGCATCGAGCAGACTTCCCGCGCCGAGCCGGACATCGTCGAGCAGCTCCTCCACGCTGAGCTCGAGCAGGCCCCTCTCTCGGAAGAGGCTCGGGTTGAAGTGCAGGTGGTCGATCGTCCCCGAGAAACCGCCGAACCGGTCCACCGCAGAACGGAAGGCGGCGCCGTCGGTGATGTCGACCGCAGTCCAGCCGGCGGTGATGTCGGCGGCCTGCAGCTCCTGGCCGAGCTGCTCGACCTGCCGCTCGCTGCGTGAGATGAACGCGACGGCATACCCCTCGCGACCGAACCGGTGGGCGACGGCCGACCCCAGACCCGGGCCGGCACCGACGATGACGATGACGGGGCTGACCATCCGAGGACGCTAGCAGCACCACGGGCGCCTGGTCCGGGGACGATGTCCAGTGAGGGGCGGTTTGTCCACCTGTCTGCGACACTCAGGCGTGACCGCGAAACGTTCCCTGACCGCCGTCGTCTGCGTGCTTGCAGCCCTGAGCGCCTGCACCTCGGCTGACGGCCCCACACCACCGCCCACCAGCGGCTCCGCCCAAGCCGATGCCGTGGTCAAGGTGGTGCGCGCCACCATGGCGGAGCAGCACCTGAAGGCGGCCATCGTCCGGGTGACCATTGACGGCCAGGAGATCGTCACCCAAGCCTTCGGTGAGTCGATGGCTGGGGTGCCGGCCACGACGGACATGCACTTCCGCAATGGGGCCGTGGCGATCTCCTACGTCTCGACGCTCCTGCTGAAGCTGGTGGACCAGCGCAAGGTCAGCCTCGACGACAAGCTCTCGAGATGGCTGCCGGAGGTGCCGCACTCCGACCGGGTCACCCTGGGCCAGCTCGCCCAGATGACCTCCGGCTACGCCGACTACGTGCTCGGCAACGACGCGTTCAACGCGGCGTTCTACGCGGACCCGTTCAAGCAGCGCGAACCGCAGGAGCTGCTCGCCTTCGCGACCTCGAAACCGCTGTTCTACGAGCCGGGGACGAACTGGGACTACGCGCACACCAACTACGTGCTGCTCGGGCTGGCCCTGGAGAAGGCCACCGGAAGGGACATGCCATCCCTGCTCGCGGACGAGGTGCTCAAGCCGCTCGGGCTGAGCAACACCGCCAACTGGTTCACGCCGCAGATCCCCGAGCCCGCGCTGCACGCCTTCACCTCGGAGCGGCGCTCCGCCCTGAAGATCCCCGACGGCACGCCGTTCTACGAGGACTCGACCTACTGGAACCCCTCCTGGACGATCACGCACGGCGCCATCCAGACCACCACCATCCGCGACATGGAGGCCAGCGCAGTCGGCATCGGCTCCGGAAAGCTCCTGTCCAAGTCCTCCTACGAGGCCATGGTGTCGCCGGCGCTGCGGGGCAAGACGACCAAGATCGCCGGATGCGCCACCTGCGGGCCACAGACCGACTACTACACCTATGGGATCGGCATCGTCATCTCTGGCGACTGGCTGCTGCAGAACCCGCTGTTCGCCGGCGAAGGTGGGGTGATGGCCTACCTACCGTCCCAGAAGGTGGCGATCGCCGTCGCCGCCACCTTCCTGCCCGAGGCGTTCGACGACACAGGCGACTACCGGTACTCGCACAACGGGGCAGACACCCTGTTCCGCAAGATCGGCGCAGCTCTGGTTCCCACCCAGGCGCCACCGGTTGCGCCCTCGAACTAGTGCCCGTGCGGTTCCGGTCGCGTCAGTCAGTTTCTGCCGCTATGGTCCGACACAGTGTCATTTATCTCCAGACACGGGTCGCCAGGGCGGTCCGCACACCAGACCTCGATCGCACACCACCCCGGGAGCTACCGATGAAGCGACTTCTCACCCTTGCCGCCACCGTGGCGTTGACCCTGGCCGGGAGCGTGCTCAGTGCCACCCCGGCCGCAGCGGCAGCCAACGTCCCTCCCGGCTGCGCCAGTCCGCAGGAGGTCAACAGCAAGGGCGTCTTCCGACCCAACGGGAACCGGATTGGCACCCTCACCCAGTACTGGGGCTGGTGCAACAGCGAGAAGCGCAACTGGTCCTACCTCACGATCAACAAGGCCAACTCGGGTGGCAACTTCTCCATCCTCGAGACCGAGATCCAGACCCAGGCCGGAGGGCGCAAGGGAAACAACTGGAACGTGGCGGGCGACTGGCACGTCGTGTCGGACCCGACGAACACGATGGCCCAGAGCACCCGCGCCTGGGCTGACGTGCGGATCTACAACACGGCCGGCGACGAGATGTACCACGTCAACGCGGTGACGGCCTACACCGGCTGAGCGTCCCGCCGCTCGTGGTGCATCGGGGATCGGCTGACGAATATCGTCGCTAGAGGCCTTGACTTTGGGTTGAACCACCACCGATGATCGGCGTATGCCGGAATTCCCCGAACTGGATGAGCTGGATCGCGGCATCGTCCGGGCCCTCCAGCTCAACGGTCGCGCGTCGTGGAAGCAGATCGCCGCGGCCCTGGACACGTCCGAGTCCACGGTCACCCGACGCGGCCAGCAGCTCCTGGCGAGCCGGACGGTCGCTGTCACGGGGGTGCTCGACCACCTGCGGTGCGGGCTCGGCATCTCCATCTACCTGCGCCTGCGCGCTCGCCCCGGGCGGGTGGCCCAGGTCGCCGCCGCAGCCGCGGCGCTGAGCACCGCCCGCTTCGTCACGATCACCATCGGCACGTTCGACGTCACCGCCGAGCTCGTGGTGCCGAGCCACCGGGACGTCATGGCGGTCATCGGCCAGCTCGAGGGCCTCGATGACGTCGTGGAGTCCGAGTCGATGCTCGTCAGCCGCAAGTTCAGCGCGTTCGAGGAATGGCACCCCGGCGGCTTCGACGAGCGGGTTACCCACCTCCTGCGAAGCGGCGGCGCAGTGATCGACTACGCCCACCGCGACTGGGTGGAGCCGCTCACCCTGACGGCTCAGGAGCTGGAGATCGCGCGAATCCTTGCCCGGGACGGCCGCGCGACCTATGCCGCGGTCGCCGCGCAGACCGGAATCAGCGAGTCGACCGCCGCTCGACGGGTCGAGTCCCTGGTCTCCCGCGGCTGCCTGCGCTTCCGCACCGTGTTCGAGTCACCCGTGATCGGCTTCGACGTCGAGTTCCTCCTCTGGCTCACCGTCGAACCCGGGCGCATCGACGAGGTGGGGACGGCATTGGCCAAGCAGCCGGCAAGCCGTTACGTCAGCGCCTCGACCGGCCGACACAACCTCATCGTCCAGGGTGTGCTGCCGACACACGGCGACCTCTACGCCTACACGACCCAGTCGATCGGCGCCCTGACCGGGGTGGTGTCCGCAGACCTGAGCATGCAGGTCCAGGTCCTCAAACGGGCCTGGGTGCCGATCGACCCCCACGGCCGACCTGCCCCCCAGGAGCTCCCATGACCTCGCAGCAGCAACCCCCGGACGACCTTGCCTCACCAGTGGACGACGAGCCCGTCGAGCCCTGGCAGTGGCCCGAGTCGGTCTGGCGCCACCACGTCTCGCGGGTGCGAGCCGGCCGGGACCTCACTCCCGCCGCCTGGCCCGGGGATGCCCAGGTGGCCGTGGCGATCTCGTTCGACTCCGACCACGAGACCATCCCGTTGCGCGACGGCGAGACCAGCCCGGGCAAGCTCTCCCAGGGCGAGTACGGGTCTCGCGTGGCCGCCCCGAAGATCCTGGCCCTGCTGGCCGAGCTCGAGATCCCGGCGTCGTTCTACCTGCCCGCCGTCTCGGCACTGCTGCACCCGGCCGAGGTCGAGGAGTACGTCGCCGGGGGGCACGAGATCGCGGTGCACGGCTGGATCCACGAGCGGAACATGCTGCTGCCGCGCGAGCACGAGCTCGAGCTGACCGGTCGAGCCCTGGCGACGCTCGAGCAGATCTCCGGTCAGCGTCCCACCGGGATCCGGACCCCCAGCTGGGACTTCTCGGAGAACACGCTCGACATCATCGCCGAGCTCGGGTTCGCCTACGACTCCTCATTGATGGGCGACGACGACCCCTACGAGCTGCTCGCCGACGGCCGACCCACCGGCATCGTCGAGATCCCGGTGGAATGGATCCGCGATGACGCGCCCTACTTCATGATGGAGCGCTACGCCGGGCTCCGTCCGTACATGCCGCCGCGGTCGGCGCTGCAGATCTGGATGGACGAGTTCGAGTCGGCCCGCGATGAAGGCGGCCTCTTCCAGCTCACCCTGCACCCGCACATCATCGGTCACCGCTCCCGCCTGGTGATCCTGCGCTCCCTGCTCGAGCACATTCGCGCTCAAGGCGACGTCTGGTTCGCCACCCACGCCCAGGTCGCCGACCTGGTGCGTCCCTCGACGCTGCACTCCACCCTGTCCGCCACCGCCAGCACCCCAGGAGAGTTCGCATGACCACTACAGAGTCCGTAGGAACCGCCCGTCAACCCGGCAGCAAGATGACCCCGAAGCAGCGCAAGGCCGTCCTTGCCGGCTCCGTGGGCAACGCCGTCGAGTGGGTCGACTGGGCCCTGTACGCCACGCTCGCACCGGTGTTCGCCGGTCAGTTCTTCGCCAGCAAGGACCCCGCGGTCAGCTTGCTGTCGACCCTCGCGGTCTTCGCCGTCGGGTTCGTCATGCGTCCCATCGGCGGCGCCATCCTGGGGGCCTACGCCGACCGGCACGGTCGGAAGAAGGGGCTGGTGCTGACGATCGGCCTGATGGCGGGAGCGTCGATCTTCATCGGCCTGATCCCCTCCTACTCGACCATCGGGATCCTCGCCCCGCTGCTGCTCCTGCTCTCTCGCCTGGTCCAGGGCTTCTCGGCCGGAGGCGAGTTCGGTTCCTCCTCCTCGTTCCTCGTCGAGTCCGCTGCTCCGGGTCGTCGGGCGTTCGCCGGCTCGTGGCAGCAGGTCTCGGTCGGCACCGGGGTGCTCATCGCCTCCGGCACCGGGTACCTCCTGACGTCGATGCTCAGCAAGGAAGACCTCGCGTCGTGGGGCTGGCGGGTGGCATTCATCTTCGGCGGCATCCTCGGGTTGGTCGGTCTGTGGCTTCGCGCCAGCGTGGAGGAGACCGAGAGCTTCACCCGCGCCCAGAATGCCGGTGCCACCACCCGCCGCCACGCCCTCACCGCGGTCTTCCGCGAGCACCCCCGGGCGGCTGTGCGGGTCGTCGGGATCACGATCGCGGGAACCCTCCTGTACTACCTGTGGCTGAGCTTCATGCCCGGCTACGCCAGCACGACGATGGGAATCCCGCTCCAGCAGGCTCTGCTGGCCAACTTCATCGCCGTCGCCTACTTCGTCTGCCTCCTGCCGTTCGTCGCCCTCCTCTCGGACCGGATCGGCCGCAAGCCGACCATGTTCGCCTTCGCCTTCGGGTTCCTGCTGTTCGCCTACCCGGCCTTCCAGCTGCTCAGCCAGGGCACCTTCGGAACGCTGCTGGTGGTCGAGCTGATCGGGGTGACCCTGCTGACCGGGTACTCGGCCAACTGTGCCGTGATCATGTCCGAGCAGTTCCCGCCCGAGGTGCGCGCCACGGGCATCGGCCTGCCGTATGCCCTGGCCGTGGCCATCTTCGGTGGCACCGCCCCGTACATCACCACCTGGATGGCCCAGGCCGGCTACCGGGACCTGACCTGGATCTACGTCATGGTGGCGGCCCTGATCGGCTGCATCGTCTACGCCACCATGCCGGAGACGAAGGACAAGGAGTTCGTGTGACCGGTCGGCACGTCCTCGTCACCGGGGCTGCGGGCGGAATCGGCCTCGCCTGCGCCGAAGCCTTCGCGGCCGGCGGCGACCGGGTGACCGGGGTCGATGCCCGCGCCACGGAGCTGGCCGCCGCGATGGCCACCCTGGCTGACCGGCACGGTACCCAGACCCGAGCCCTGCCCGCCGACCTGTCCCGCCCGAACGGCGCAGACGTCATCGAGGCAGCCGCACGCGAGCTCGGACCAGTCGAGGTGCTGGTCAACGCCGCCGGGATCTATCCGGCCACTCCCTTGGCAGAGATGACCGCGCCGGTCTGGGACCGGGTCCAGCACGTGAATGTCCGCGCCCCCGTGCTGCTGACCGTGGCGATGGCCGCACAAGGTCTGCCGTCTGCCTGCGTGGTCAACATCAGCTCCGGCGCGGCGACCCGGGCCAGGCCCGGGGCGGCCCACTACTGCACCTCCAAGGCTGCCCTGGAGATGGCCACCAAGGCGTGTGCCGTGGAGCTCGCACCCGCCGGGGTGCGGGTCAACGCGGTGGCCCCGGGCTTCGTCGAGGTGGACAGCCCGGTCAACCCGGTGACGCCGGAGTATGCCGCGATGGTGGCGGTCAACCCCCTCGGTCGGTCCGGGCAACCTGCGGAGATTGCCGCGGCCGTCCTGTGGCTTTCCAGCCCGGCGGCGAGCTTCACCACCGGGGCGATCCTGCGCGTCGACGGCGGGGCAACGGCCGGAACGACGGCCCTGCCCTATCACTTCGCCGGGACGACCCCCCTGCAGCGAGAGAAGGAACCTTCGACGTGACCGCATCGACGACCCTCAGCCCGTACACCGTGGTGGGCGCCGGTGCCATCGGTGGGACCCTGGCCTTCCACTTGGCCCGCGCCGGCCACCCGGTGACCGTCGTCGACGCGGACCCGGAGCACCTCGACGCGATCAGGACCCGCGGCATCAGCGTGCAGCGCGATGGCACGACGTCGGTGACCCGCGTCCGTGCCGCGGTGCACCCAGCCGAGGCCTCGGTGGGGGACGCTCCGGCCGACATCGGCCGGGTGCTGCTGGCCGTCAAGGCCCAGGCCACTGAGCGCGCCCTCGACTGGGTGGCACCCCGGCTGGCGCCGGATGGGTTCGTCGTGTCGCTGCAGAACGGGCTCAACGAGAACGTCATCGCCGCCCGGGTGGGTGCCCAGCGCACGGTGGGGGCCTTCGTCAACCTCTTTGCCGACGTCATCGCACCGGGCGAGATCCTCGACGGCGGCCTCGGAGCGCTGGTGGTCGGCGAGATGGACGGGCCGGTCTCCGATCGGGTGACGTCCGTCGTCGACGACCTGCAGGCGTGGGGACCCGCGCAGGTCACCGACAACGTGCCCGGTTTCCTCTGGTCCAAGCTCGGGTTCGGCGCGATGCTCACCGCCACGGCCCTGGCCGACGCGCCGATGGCGGACCTCATCGACGCGAACCGGGAGGTGATGTACCGCCTCACCGCCGAGGTCTTCGCGGTCGCTGCCGCTTTCGGGGTGCGGCTCGAACCGTTCGACGCTTTCGACCCGCACCCGTATGCCGGCGCTGACCTGGCGGCGAAGGACCGGGCGACCGACGCGCTGGTCGCGTGGCTCCGGACCCAGGCCAAGGACCGCAGCGGGATCTGGCGGGACCTCGCGGTGCGTCACCGCCCCACCGAGGTGCCAACGCACTACGAGGCGGTCCTGCGCGAAGCCGAGGACCTCGAGGTGCAGACCCCCATGGTGCGCGAGCTGCTCCGGCAGATCCGACTGCTCGAGGACGGCGCAGAGATGGCCGCGGAACGGATCGCCCGGCTGGGGGCCAGCGCGTGAGGCCGCTGCCGGGCCTCGACGCCATGGCCACCGTCGACGTGGCCAAGATCGGGCGGTGGCTGGAGGATCACACCAGCGGGCTCGTCGAGGACCTCCTTGACCTGGTGACCCTGGAGACGCCGAGCGACGACCTGGCCCTGCTCGAGATCGGCCTGGGCGCCATCGAAACCTGGGTCAACGACCGGCTGGGGCCCCCTGCGACCAGGACCGCACACTCCAGCGCGGAGCACGGTGGCGTCCTCGTCCTGGACTACCCCGGACAGGGGACTGGCACGGTGGTGGCCCTGGCGCACTACGACACGGTGTTCGACACCGGGACCGTCGCCGCGCGGCCGCCGACCGTGGACGGTGACGTCGTGCGCGGGCCAGGCGTGTTCGACATGAAGGGCGGTCTCGTTCAGCTGGTCTGGGCGCTGCGCGCCCTCGACGCGCTCGGCCTCGCTCGCCCGCCGGTCCGGCTGGTCCTCAACGGCGACGAGGAGATCGGCAGCCCGTTCTCCCGCACCATCCTCCAGGACGCCAGCAGTGGCGCCGCCGCTGTGCTCGTGCTGGAGGCCAGCGTCGACGGCGCGGTCAAGACCGCCCGCAAGGGGGTGGGCCTCTTCCGGGTGACCGCCTCGGGAGTCGAGGCGCACGCCGGCCTGGAGCCCGAGCTCGGCGCCAGCGCGGTCGACGAGATCGCCCGGGTGGTCAGCACGCTGCACGGCGGAGCCGACCTGGCTCGGGGCACCTCGATCAACGTCGGCGTGATCCGGGGAGGCTCGCGGCCCAACGTCATGGCCGGCGCGGCGACCGCGGACCTGGACGTGCGGGTCTCCAGCACCGCCGAGCAGTCCCGGGTGGACGACCTGCTCGCATCCCTGAAGCCGCACCACGAGCGCGCCAGCCTGACGGTCTCCGGCGGCTGGAACCGTCCGGTGATGAACCGAACAGCCGACATCGCGCAGATGTACGAGCTCGCCCGGGCGGCTGCACAGCAGCTCGGGGTCGATCTCCAGGAGGCCTCCGTGGGAGGCGCCAGCGACGGCAACTTCATTGCCGCGATGGGTATTCCGGTGCTGGACGGTCTCGGCGCCATCGGCGCCGGCGCCCATGCCCGCCATGAGTGGACCAGCGTTCCGGGCATGGTCGAGCGAGCCACCCTGGCTGCCGCCCTCGTCGCCGTCTTCGCCGAGCCGGCTTGAGTCCTCGCACCGCTCGACGGCGCCGGTCCTAGACCGGCGGGGTGGCCGGGCGCAGGACGGCGTCGGCGAGCAGGTGCATCACGGCCCAGTCCTGGATCGCCAAGCCGACGGTCTTGAACACGGTCCGACCACCGGGCGGGCTGCTGTCGAGCAGGTCGTGCAGCGCGGTCGGTCGACCTGTCGACATCCCCCTGCCCAGGGCTCGGATCAGCTCACCGGACTCCGCAAGACAGGCAGGCACGTCATCGACCGCCAGGACGACCGCGTCGTCGAGGAGCTCGTCCGGCAGCTCGCGCATCGACGGCCGGTAGGAGCCGATCGCGTTGACGTGCACCTCTGAGGGAAGGTCGTCTGCTCGGAAGAGGGGCGCCGAGGCCGGCGTCGCGCAACAGATGATCTGGGCCTCAGCCAGGTCCTCCTGGCCGAGTCGGCGGACGACGATCCTCACGTCGGGCAGCTCGGGCTCCAGCAGATCGGCCAGCCGACGCGCCCGCTCGGGAGTCGGGGTGACGATCGTCAGGTGGCTCAGGGGCCGGACGGCGTGGACGGCGCGGACTTGGTCGGCGGCCTGCCCGCCGGCCCCGTAGAGCACGAGCCGTCGCGCGTCGGTGGCGGCGAGCGCGTCGGTGGCCACGCCCACGATTGCTCCGGTGCGCAGAGCGGTCACCGGTGCAGCGTCGGCCACGAGGACGTCAGCCCGCGCCGCACTCGTCCACGTGGTGGTCCCGACGATGGCCGGTACCCGGTGGGTCTCGAGCGACAGCGACTTGACCACGGTGCTGTCCGCGAGGCGGTGGTATGCCGTCATGACCAGATAGCGCCCGTCGCCGTGATGGGTGCGCGGGGGCAGGAGAAACCGACCGTCGGCGAGGTCGTGCAGCGCCCGTCGGACGGCGTCGATGGCCGCCGACATGGAGATCACCGAGCGGACCTCGGGCTCCGTCATCATTTTCACCGCCATGCCGTGTTCCTCCTGCGCTGCTGTTCCGGCCCGAGGCACCTTCGTGCCTACGCTCCCAGAGACCGCCCCCACTTCTCCAGGAGGGCGGCGAGATCGAGACGCTCCCGCTCACTCAGCGACCCGACGAGCCGGTGCTCGTTGGCGATGTGCCGGGTGAACGCCCGGTCGATGAGCCGACGACCCTTGGCCGTCAGGGCGATGATCCGGCCCCGTCCGTCGGTCTCGCTGGTCCGCCGCGACACCAGGCCGGTCAGCATCAACCGGTCCACCCGTTTGGTCACGGTGCCGGAGCTGACCATGGTCGACTCGCCCAGCTCCCCGGGGGTGAGCTCGAACGGCGCTCCGGCGCGCCGCAGCGTGGCCAGGACGTCGAACTCGCCGTCGCCGAGACCGAACTCGCGGTAGACCAGGTCGAGCTCGCCGTCGAGCACGGCGGCGACGCGATGGAGCCGGCCGATGATCCCCTGTGGTGCGACGTCGAGGTCCGGACGTTCCCGACGCCACTGCTGCATGATTCGGCCCACATGATCGAGATCCGCCATGCCAGGAATATATCTTCTCGGCAAGAGATTATATCTTCCATGGAAACTACTGTACGTACCGCGCTCGTCACGGCGATCGCCCCGGCCGCCTGGGGGTCCACCTACTACGTGACCCAGTCGTTCCTCCCCGCGGACCGCCCGCTGTTCGGGGCCGCCGCCCGGGCGCTGCCGATCGGTCTGGTCCTGCTGGCCGTGACCCGACGCCGTCCCCATGGCGTCTGGGTCTGGCGAATCCTCATCCTCGGGCCCCTCAACATCGGCGCATTCTTCGCGCTCATCTACCTGGCCGCGACGCGCCTGCCCGGAGGACTGGCCGCCACGTTGACGGCCACGTCCCCGATCGTCATGATGCTGCTGGCCTGGCCGATCATCGACGAACGGCCGCGTCCCGTTGCCCTGCTGGGTGCGGCGCTGGGAGTGACCGGGGTGGCGCTCCTGGTCCTGCGCAGCGGCTTCGTCGTTGATCCTGTCGGGGTTCTCGCCTCGCTCGGGGCAGTCGGCATGGCGTCCTTCGGTTTCGTCCTGGTCAAGCGCTGGCGACCACCGGTCAACCTCATCGCGTTCACCTCCTGGCAGCTGGTCGCCGGCGGCCTCCTCCTGCTCCCTCTGGCGCTGTTCGTCGAGGGCGCTCCGCCCGCTCTGGACCTGCCCGCCCTGGCAGGTCTGGCCTATCTCGGCGTGGTCAGCACCGGCGTCGCGTATGCCGTGTGGTTCCGCGGGCTCGCCCGACTCGAGGCGGGCGCAGTGGCGCTGATCGGGTTGGTCAACCCCGTGGTCGGCACCCTGATCGGGGTCGTCCTGGCACACGAGGCCCTCTCATGGGGGCAACTCGCCGGAATCGCCCTGGTCTTGACCGGTATTGTCACCGGTCAAGCCTCGGCAACGAGGCCGATGGTGCCGAGTAGACCGAGTGGACGGCAGGCTCGTCAGCTGATGAGCCGCTAACGCCGTCCAGCAGGTGCTCACAATTCGGTGTCCGTCTCGGCAAAGACGGTCTGATCCCCCGCGTGGCAGATAGGTTGCAGACATGAGCGAAACTCCTCAGGGTGGGCCCAACGACGTCGCACGCCCGGCTCCCAGCGGCGGACCGATGGTCGAGATCACCGGCGTCAACAAGCACTTCGGGGACCTGCACGTCCTGCAGGACATCAACCTCACCGTCACCAAGGGCGAGGTGGTCGTCGTTCTCGGGCCCTCCGGGTCGGGGAAGTCGACGCTGTGCCGGACCATCAACCGTCTCGACACCTTCGAGACGGGTTCGATCTCGATCGACGGTGTCCCGCTCCCGGAGGAGGGCAAGGAGCTCGCCCATCTGCGCGCCGATGTCGGGATGGTCTTCCAGAGCTTCAACCTGTTCGCCCACAAGACGATCCTCGAGAACGTCACCCTCGGGCCGACGAAGGTCCGCAAGCTGAGCAAGAGCGCGGCCAACGCCCGTGCCAAGGAGCTCCTCGAGCGGGTGGGGGTGGAGCACCAGTCCGACAAGTACCCGGCCCAGCTCTCCGGTGGCCAGCAGCAGCGGGTGGCGATTGCCCGCTCGCTGGCGATGGAGCCCAAGGTGATGCTCTTCGACGAGCCCACCTCGGCGCTCGACCCGGAGATGATCAACGAGGTCCTCGACGTCATGATCGGCCTCGCCAAGTCAGGGATGACGATGATCGTCGTCACCCACGAGATGGGCTTCGCTCGCAAGGCGGCCGACCGGGTCGTCTTCATGTCGGAGGGGCAGATCGTCGAGGCGGACACGCCAGAGGTCTTCTTCAACAACCCCACCTCGGATCGGGCCAAGGACTTCCTCGGCAAGATCCTCACGCACTGAGATCCATCGCGACGGGGCAACCACACCGGTTGGCCGCGCACAACCAGGAGGACACCACATGAAGTTCAGTCGTATCAGCGCAGTCGCCATCGCGGCTGTCGCGGCCGCGGGCCTGGCGGCCTGCGGTAGCGGCACCTCGGGTGGATCCAGCGGAGGTGGAACTGCCGCCGGCGGGGGCGCCGGCGCAGAGTCCGTCAAGGTCGGCATCAAGTTCGACCAGCCGGGCCTCGGACTCAAGGAAGGGTCGACCTACACCGGGTTCGACGTCGATGTCGCGAACTACATCGCGAAGGAGCTCAACTTCAAGCCGGAGTTCGTCGAGGCGGTCTCCTCACAGCGCGAGACCCTCATCTCGACCGGTCAGGTGAAGTACATCGTCGGCACGTACTCGATCACCGACTCGCGCAAGGAGAAGGTCTCCTTCGCCGGTCCGTACTTCATCGCCGGGCAGGACCTGCTGGTCCGGACCGACGAGAAGGCCATCACCGGACCCGAGACCCTCAAGGGCAAGAAGCTCTGCTCGGTCAAGGGGTCCACCTCCGCCGCGAACCTGCAGAAGAAGTACCCCGAGGTCAACCTGCAGGAGTACAACACCTACACGCTGTGCGTGGACGCCCTCAAGGCCGGCGCGGTCGACGCGCTGACCACCGACGACACGATCCTGGCCGGCTACGCGGCCCAGGACGCCAACAAGGGCAAGATCAAGGTCGTCGGGACCACGTTCTCCACGGAGAACTACGGCGTCGGCGTGAAGAAGGGCGACACGGCGTTCTGCCAGAAGGTCACCGACGCGCTGAAGAAGTTCATCAGCTCGGGTGAGTGGCAGAAGTCGGTCGACAAGTACCTCGGCCCGGCCGGGTACAAGCCGCCGGCCGGCAACCCGCCCACGCCTGCTCCCTGCACCTGATCGCCTAGACCCGGGATGCCGGGTGCTCACCAGAGCACCCGGCATCCCGAGCGCGACGACCAGTTCAAGCAGACCGGGCACCGACCAGGGAGGGACCACTCATGGGTGAGCTGTTCGCGGAGTACAACATCTTCGCGGCGTTCGGGATGACGATCCTGCTGACCTTCTTCGCCGCGATCGGCTCGCTGGTGCTGGGCACCATCGTCGCGATCATGCGGGTCTCCCCCGTGGCGCTCTTCCAGAAGGCGGGCGCCTTCTACGTCAACACGGTGCGCAACACCCCGCTCACACTGATCATCATCGCCTCGAACATCGTCATGGCGGTCAACCTCGGCTTCACCTTCAGCGAGGACTTCGCCCGCAACAACATCATCTGGTCGATCATCGGCCTGTCGGTCTACCACGCCGCGTTCGTCTGCGAGGCCCTGCGCAGCGGCGTCAACACCGTCCCGCAGGGGCAGGCCGAGGCCGCGCGGTCGGTCGGCCTGACCTTCAGTCAGAGCCTCACCGAGGTCATGCTGCCGCAGGCCTTCCGGGGCGCGATCACGCCCCTGGGCAACACGCTCATCGCCCTGACCAAGAACACCACGGTCGCGACCGCGATCGGCGTCGCCGAAGTCAGCGGCATGATGAAGCAGATGCAGGAGTTCCGCCCCGACCTGGCCATCCCCATCTTCCTCATCGTCGCGATCGGCTTCGTCATCCTCACCCTGCCGATGGGCATCGTCACCACGCACCTGTCCAACCGGCTGGCGGTGAAGCGATGAGCGCCTCGGTCCTCTTCGACGCCCCGGGTCCCAAGGCGAGAGCCCGGCACCGGATCACGGCCGTCGTGGGCGGTCTCGTGCTGGCCGCAATGCTCGGTTTCGCGCTCTACATGCTCGGCCAGAAGGGCAACCTCGCTGCGGCCAAGTGGACCCCCTTCCTCACCGCCGAGATCTGGACCGAGTACCTCATCCCCGGGCTGATCAACACTCTCAAGGCGGCGGCGATCTCCATCGTCCTGGCCACGATCTTCGGGCTGCTCTTCGGGATGGGCAGGTTGTCGCACAGCAGGGCGATCCGCTGGTTCTGCACGGTCGTCGTGGAGTTCTTCCGCTCGGTGCCGGTGCTGATCATGATGTTCGCGGCCTTCAACTTCTTCGCCTTCAACGGCGTCTTCGCCAGCGACATCAACCCGCTGGCTGCCGTCGTCGTCGCGCTGACCCTCTACAACGGCTCCATCGTCGCCGAGCTGCTCCGGTCCGGGGTTGGCAGCCTGCCCAAGGGCCAGTCCGAGGCCGGACTCGCGATCGGGTTGACCCCCGGCCAGACGCTGCGCAGCATCCAGCTTCCGCAGGCGATCACGGCGATGCTGCCGGCCCTGGTGGGCCAGCTGGTCGTCGTCCTCAAGGACACCGCACTCGGGCAGATCATCACCTACCCCGAGCTGCTCAACAACTACCAGCGGATCGGCTCGTACACCTCGAACATCGTGCCGGCGCTGATCGTCATCGCCGCCATCTACATCGTCATCAACTACGGGCTGACCACGGTGGCGGGCATCGTCGAGAAGCGGCTGCGCTCCAAGGGCCGCGCGACGATCCCCCGAGGTGTGACCGGCCCGGGGTCGGCCGCACCCATCGAGGGAGCCGGCTGACTGGTGGCGCGCCGGCTCAGATCAGGCCACGGCGGCGCAGGTCCTCGATGATGCGCGGGAGCGCCTCGACGTCCGCCGGGAACCTCAGGTGCATCAGGACCACCGCACCCGGAGCGGCCTGTCCGGTGACGAGGTCGACGATCGCCTGGGCCGACTGGCCCTGCCAGTCGCGGGTGTCGATGCTCCACCCGCAGATCGAGTAGCCCATGCTCGTCACCACCGACTGCGAGGTCGCGTCGCTGGCGCCATACGGGAAGCGGAAGACCGTGGACGGGTGGTACCCCTGCGCCACCTCGCGTCGCAGTGCCTCGACGCCCAACGGGGCGAGCATCCGTGGATGCGAGTAGCTGTGGTTCCCCAGCAGCTGGCCGTCCTGGGTCAGCCGCGCCATGAAGTCGCCGTGTGCCCCGGCCCATTGACCGGTGGGGAACCACCGGGCCTTCACCCCGTACCGGTTGAGCACGTCGAGGATGGCCGGAGCCTGGTCACCGCCGTCGTCAAAGGTGAGGAGCACCTTCGACCCGTCCGGGTTGCCGCAACCGCGCACCGCAGGGGCCTTCACCAGCGCCGGCGGCGCAGGCGGCGGCGGTGGCGCGACAACCACCGGCTCGGGAGCCGGCTCGGCCGCCGGAGGGGGCGGGATCTGGGCCGGCATCGCCACCCTCCGGCGCAACACCCCCGACGGTGCACTCAGCTCCGCCGGATCCCACGGGCCGAGCGTCAGGGGTACCACCTCGGCCACGTCGAGCGTCGAGCTCGCAGACACGATGACCGGCGAGGCCTGAATGACGCCCCAGGCCCCCGCGATCCACACCGCGACCAGCGTCCTCGCCCAGATGGGGGCCATGAACCCGAGGATACCCACACGAATCGCCGGATTCCGGGCGCCACGCATCAGGGTCCGGCGTCACCCGTGGTCGATCCGGGCGTCAGGATAGGTCGGCGCGCAGGCCCGCGCCGAGGTGCATCCGGTTCGTCTCGCGCACCGAAACCTCCAGCGCACCCGCCAGTCGCAGCACCTTGTCCTGGCTCGGATGGATCCCGGTCTCCACACAGGAGAGATGTCGCGTCGAGGTGCGAGCCAGTTCGGAGAGCTCGAGCTGAGACAGGCGGCGACGTTGACGCCAGCGGCGAATCAGCGGACCCGCGGGCTCGGCGGTGGCGGGCGCGACGATCATCGTAGGACCCAGGCCGACCGTGATCCGCCGACCTGTCAGCGGGAAGCCCGCCAGACCGGTTCGCGCAGGTCAGGCGGGCTTCTGAGCTCCCCCGGTTGGACTCGAACCAACAACCTGCCGATTAACAGTCGGCTGCTCTGCCAATTGAGCTACAGGGGAATGCTGCGCGCGAAACAGTAGCAAAGGATCTGCGCTCGAGTGGAATCGCGGGTCGACGCCTGCGGCGCCCCCGACGGCGAGGTCGCCCTCGGGGTTGAGCAAGCCTGACCCCTGGGCCGGGCGGGGGGCCGCTTCCCGTGTTCCGCGGGATCAGGACGGCATCCCCACCTGTTCGCGCAGCCACGCGAGGGCGCGCTCGGCGGCGAGCCTGACCTCGTCGTCCGGGACGGCGCCACGGCCCAGGATCACCTGCTCCAGGAGCTCCCGGCTGGCCAGGTCCTGGCGGATGACCGCCCGGCCGGTGCGGCGCCCGGTCAGGCCCAGGTCCTCCGACAGCACCACGCTGGCCTGGACGCGCTCGCGCACGGTCTGCAGGAACGTCCGCTCGTCGCCCAGACGCCATCGTTCGGCATCGCCGGCCGCGACCCAGCTCACCCGGAGCACCCCGCTCTCTGCGTCCCACGAGGCGCCGTCGACCTCGTGCCACGCTCGCAGCCACAGCGGCGACCCCTCCGGTGCGAGGAGGCCGAGGCGGTGGTTGGTGGCGACCAGCCAGGCCCCGGCGTCGAGCTCCCGGGCGCCGTTCAACAGGCGTTCTCCCCTGCCGAGCCCGATCGCCGACGCGATCTCGACCGGCAGCCCGGCATCGTGGCCGACGTGCCTGCGCGGCAGCTTCATCAGTCCTCCGCCCGGGATCGCATCTCGGCGAGCTCGCGCTGCAGGGCCTGGAGCTGGACGCCGAGCTCGCGCTGGCGGGCCGGGTCAGGCGTTCCGGCGGTGTCGATCCGCCGCAGCTGGCTGAGCGCGTCGGCGATCTGCCGGGTCAGTGCCATCTCGCGCAGCCGCAGGGTGAGCGACTGCACGTAACGGGCACTCGGTTGGCCAGTGGTCTTGTCCATGGTGACCGGCAGTGCGCCCACCGCCAGCTCGGAGATCAGCGGGTGGACGGCGCTGGGCGCTGCCTGGACGACGGCGTCGGCCCAGGCCGCAGTGGTCAGCTCGCGCTGTAGACCCCCGGCACCGACGACGCCGTCGAAGACCGCGCGGTGTGCCGGGGCACTGAAGGCGGCGCCGTCGATCGCGTCGAGCTCCGCCTTGTCGACCAGGGACGGGTACTGCAGGACGACCTGGAGGAGCTGGCGCTCGAGCAGCACCACGGGGTCGCGCAGGTCGGGCTGCGGCATCGTCCCTGCCAGCTCGGCGGCCGAGGGCTCGATCGCCGAGTCCGACGGCTCCGGGTGCGTGGTCGCCTCCGGTCGAGGGCCGGACGTCGGCTTCAGGCCGGCCTTCTGGGCGAGCTTGACCTCGGCTCCGACCTGCTCGACCTCCACGCCGAGCCAGCCGGCGAGCATCCTGGCGTACTCCGGCCGAAGGGACTGGTCGCGGATCGTCGCCACGATCGGCGCGGCGGCACGCATCGCCTGGATCCGTCCCTCCCCGGTGTCGAGGTCGAACCGACCGATCGTGGTCCGGACCGCGAACTCGAACATCGGGACGGCATCCTCGACGAGGGCACGCACCGCGAGGTCGCCATCGCTCTGGCGCAGCTCGCAGGGGTCCTTGCCGGACCGTTCGACCGCGACGAACGACTGCGAGGCCCACCGCTGGTCCTCACCGAAGGCGCGCATCGCGGCCTTCTGCCCGGCGGCGTCACCGTCGAAGGTGAAGATGACCTTCGAGGGTGCCAGGTCCGCCTCGTCCCTCATGATCCGGCGCAACGTCTTGATGTGGTCCACCCCGAACGAGGTGCCACAGGTGGCGATCGCCGTCTCGACTCCGGCCAGATGGCAGGCCATGACATCGGTGTAGCCCTCGACGATGACCGCGGTGCGGTCACGGGAGATCGCCTTCTTCGCCGCGTCGAGTCCATAGAGCACGGTCGACTTCTTGTAGATCGCCGTCTCGGCCGTGTTGAGGTACTTCGCCTCGATCCGGTCGTCGTCGAAGAGCCGCCGGGCACCGAAACCGACGCAGTCGCCGGTGATGTCGCGGATCGGCCACACGAGACGGCCCCGGAACCGGTCATAGAGACCCCGGCTGCCTCGACCCGACAGCCCGCCGGCCACGAGCTCGTCGTCGGTGAAGCCCTTGGCGCGAAGGTGCCGGGTGAGCTCCTCGCCACCGCGGGGTGCGAAACCGACCCCGAACAGCTTGGCAGCGTTCCCGTCGAACCCGCGCTCGCGCATGAAGTCCCGCCCGGCGCGAGCGGCCGGGTTGGTGGTGTCGATGAGCTGCTCGGCATAGAACTCCTGCGCGACGCGATGCGCCTCGACCAGGCGGGACCGCTTGCCGGCGCCCTCCTCCCGCGGGCGGGAGCCGCCATCCTCGTAGGTCAGCTCGAAGCCGAGCTTCTGCGCCAGCCGTTCGACCGACTCGGCGAAGGTCAGGTGTTCGACCTTCTGGACGAAGGAGAGGACGTCGCCTCCCTCGCCACACCCGTAGCAGTAGTAGTAGCCGTTGGTCGGGTTGACGTTGAAGGATGGGCTCTTCTCGTCATGGAACGGACAAAGCCCGACCAGACTGCTCCCGGAGCGCCGAAGCGTGACGTGCTCCCGGACGACGTCCTCGATGGACGACCGCTCCTTGACGGCGGTCACGTCATCCGCCTTGATCCGACCCGACACGCGCACCTCCTCGCTCCGCAGCGAGTCTAGGTCAGGACCACAGCCGACTCAGCGTGGTGGCCCGGCTGTCGGTGAGCGAGGCCACCTGGTCGATGATCACCCGCAGCCGCTCCGCGTCGCTCTGCGCGTCGGCATAGTCGGCCTTCAGGTCTGCGTCCAGTCGTCCCGGATCCTGTCGGTAGCACGACACGAGGTGCTCGACCACCTCGCGCTGGCCGTCCATCACGGCAACGCGTTCGCCGACGAACATCACGAAGTGGGCCGCCACCGCCTTGAGCACCGAGCACTCGGCGCGGGTCTCCGCCGGGACGATGAGATCAGCCGAGTAGCGGGTCAGTGACCCGGTCCCGTGCCGGGTCCGCGTCGCCTGCTCCACGACCAGGACGAACCTGCCGATCAGTCGGCTCGTCATGTCCTTGAGGGCGGCAAGGTCCGCACGGGTGCCCCGGTAGGTCGTCGGGATGGTCCCGGTCGCCAGCAGCCGCTCGAGGGCCGCCTCGAGCTCGGCGGTGCTCAGGTCGGGGGCGTAGCTGTCCCGGGCCACCTGGTAGACGGCACTCATGTCCGTGCGACTGTGCAGGGCTCGCGGGTCGATCCTGCCGGACGCGATGGCGTCCTCGACGTCGTGCACCGAGTAGGCCACGTCGTCCGCCCAGTCCATCACCTCGGCCTCGAGGCAGCGGCGCGCCTGGTCCGCCCCCTGACGGAACCACTCGAAGACCGGCAGGTCCGCGGCATACACCCCGAACTTGCGTGTGCTCTCGGGCCCTTCGCCACGCGGCCAGGGGTACTTGGTCGCGGCGTCGAGACTGGCGCGGGTGAGGTTGAGTCCGGCGGGCCGGCCGTCGGCGTGAAAGCGCTTCGCGTCCAGGCGGGTGAGCACCCGCAACGTCTGGGCGTTGCCTTCGAAGCCGCCGATGTCGGTGGCGATGGCGTCGAGTGCGGCCTCGCCGTTGTGTCCGAACGGCGGATGCCCGAGGTCGTGCGCGAGGCAGGCCGTGTCGACGACGTCCGCGTCGCAGCCCAGCGCCGCCCCGAACTCCCGCCCGATCTGGGCCACCTCGAGCGAGTGGGTCAGCCGGTTCCGGACGAAGTCGTCGCTGCCCGGTTGGACGACCTGGGTCTTGGCCGACAGCCGGCGCAGGGAGGCGGAGTGGATCAGTCGGGCGCGGTCCCGAGCGAAGTCGTCGCGGTCAGCCCGTTTGTGCGCCGGGTCCTCACGGACCCAGCGCTCCCGGTCGTGCTCGTCATAGCTGCCCACGCTGAGGACTGTATGCCGTGCGCCTCAGCCGGAGCGTGGTGACGCCCCCGCCAGCGCCGCCGCCTCGGCCGCGCGGGCCTGCCACCGCGGCGGGTCCCCGTAGCGCTGGGGGGGAATGAGGCACCCCGCTGCGCTGGCCTCGACCAGCTGGGCTATCCGTCGGTCGTTGGTCTGCGCCTGCTTCGCCGAGGTCACCCAGGTGATGCACAGCTTGCGGTACGACGTCGTCGCGACAGCCCAGAACGCGGCAGCCGACGGGCTCGCCGCGAGCTGCGCGGCATACTCCGGTGGCAGCACGGGCTCGCCGTCCTGCTCATGCGCGTAGCCCCCCTGGCCTGCAGGGCGGCGTCTCTCGAACGCCGCGAGGCCGGCTGGACGCATCCGGCCCTCGGCGGTCAGGCGCTCGACCAGCGCGACGTTGACCGAGCTCCAGTTGCCATCGGGTCTGCGGGGGGTCCACCGCTGACGGCGGGTGTCCTCGTCGATCCGCTGCGCCTTGGAGTCGATCCAGCCGAAGCAGAGCGCCTCCTCGACGGCCTGCTCCCAGGTCAGTCCGCGCGGTACGACGTGCTTCTTGTTCAGGCCCATCCACAGCTCGGTCGCGCTCTCATGGTTCTCCTCGAGCCACAGCCGGAAGTCCTGTGGGGAGTCGAAGAACACCGCGGGCCGCTCCGGGGTGCCGCCGTCCCGGGCAGCCATTCAGCCGCCCGAGACCGACAGCTCGGCCTCGGCCACGCTCGCCGCGTGAGCGACACTGAGCTCGCGCGAGTCGAGCCAGCCCTCGGGCAGGATCACCCGCCGGGTGGTGCCGGCCCGACCCCGCTGGCCCTCGGCAGCCTCGCCCGGCCACGGGGCGTCAGGCTCGAGGGTCTCCAGCAGCCGGTCGAGTGCGGCCATCGAGTCGACCAGGGCCAGCTGATGTCTCAGCTGGGAGCCGGCCGGGAACCCCTTGAGGTACCACGCGATGTGCTTGCGGATGTCTCGGCAGGCGCGGCCCTCGTCGGCATAGAACTCGACCAGGTACGCCGTGTGTCGACGCAGGGTTTCGCCAACCTCACCGAGCGTCGGCCGCACCCGCGCCGACGAGCCGGCGAAGGCGGCAGCGAGGTCGGTGAACAGCCACGGACGGCCCAGGCAGCCCCGCCCGACGACCACGCCGTCGCAGCCGGTCTCGGCGACCATCCGTAGCGCGTCCTCGGCCGACCAGATGTCGCCGTTGCCGAGCACCGGGACCCGCGTCACGGTCTGCTTCAGCCGGGTGATGGCGGTCCAGTCCGCTGTTCCCGAGTAGGCCTGGGCGGCGGTCCGCGCGTGCAGGGCGACCGCCTGCACGCCCTCGTCCTGCGCGGCCAAGCCCGCGTCGAGGTAGGTCAGGTGCTCGTCGTCGATGCCGACCCGCATCTTCACGGTGACCGGCACGTCGAATCGGTCGGCCTCCTGAACCACGGCACCGACGATCGACCGGAACAGGTCCTGCTTCCAGGGCAGGGCCGAGCCGCCGCCCTTGCGGGTCACCTTCGGCACCGGGCAGCCGAAGTTGAGATCGATGTGGTCCGCACGGTCCTCGCTGACCAGCATTCGCGCCGCAGCTCGGGCCGTCGTCGGGTCCACGCTGTAGAGCTGTATCGAGCGCGGGTTCTCCTGGGGGTCGTGCTCGATCAGCCGCATCGTCTCCGGCGACCGCTCGACCAGGGCCCGGGAGGTGATCATCTCGCTGACGTAGAGCGAGGTCGCGCCGGATGCGCCGCCGAGGGCCGAACCCGAGTCGCCGTACTCCCGACAGAGCCGGCGGAAGGCCCGGTTGGTGATCCCGGCCATCGGCGCGAGGACGACGGGTGACTCGATGACATGACGGCCGATCCGCAGCGGAGGCAGCACGGCGTCGGCCGCGGCGGCAGCGGGTCGGAGGTCGGTGACAGCGGTCATGGCTGCACCAGTGTCCCATCCGAGCCGTTCTGGACCGAATGCGCGAAGGTGCGCAACAGCTCGGCCAGCAGCGCCGGCTGGTCCAGCCCCACCAGATGGCCGGCCCGCGGGACGAGCTCGACCCGCCCGTTCGGCGCCGCCCGGGCGAAGCGACGCGCCTGCACGGTCAGCTGGTCGTACCGGCCACCGGTGACCAGGACCGGGCAGGTCACGGCGCGCAGCATCGCCGGCCGGCAGCGGTCCATCACCTCCTGCCAGGCCTGCGGGGTGGGGTCGAAGAAGTAGCCGTCCGCGATCACCGGTTCGATCAGGTCTGCTGCGTACAGCCGCCGCAGCACGCGGTTGTTGACCCGGGTCATCCGCTCGGCGCCGGCGCGCGCGGTCAGCTGCGCCAACCGCCGGTATGCCGCGGCGCCCAGTCCGGTCGGGATGGCTGCGCTGCCCACGAGGACCAGTCCGTCCAACCGTCGGGGGAACTGCGCGGCATACGCCATGGCGGCGTACCCACCGAGGGAGTGTCCGACCAGCACCACCGCAGCCGTCCGGTCCCTCGACTCGACCGGATCGACGGCGCCGGCGATGGCACCGATTGCGCGTTCCATGGTGAACCGCTCGCCGACGCGGACGCCGTGGCCCGGCAGGTCCGGCATCACCAGCTCGAACTCCTGCGTCAGCAGCGGGACCTGGGGCAGCCACTGCGATCGCGCCAGCCGCGAGCCGTGCACGAGGACGAGTCGGGTTCGTGCCGTCACGGCGGGTCAGCGACGGCGGCGACGGCGATCCGGACCATGTCCGTGACGGTACTCCGCTGGCGCTCAGACCCGGGCGGTGTCCTTGCGGAACCGCCAGACCGCGCCCCCGGCGAAGATCACCAGCCAGACCGCCACGTTGACCAGCCAGACGGAGTCGAACGGCGCACCGGTCAACGGCTGGTGGGCCAGCTGCGCGATCCCGTACATCGGCGTGAACTGCGCGATCTGCTGATGCACGCTGCCGTCCTGGAGCGGCGAGAACAGGCCGCCCCCGAAGGCGAGGATGGCCAGCAGTGGACCGATGAACTGCATGACGTTCTCGCTCGGCAGCAGGTACCCCATGAACAGTCCGAATGCCGCGAAGACGACGGAGCCGAGCCAGGCGATGACGGCGGTGCCCAGCCAGATGATGAGGGTGTCCATCTTGGCTCCGGTCAAGACGCCGCACAGATACACCACGATGACGGCGATCAGGCCCAGGGTCATGGCGACGATCATCTTGGTCACGACGTACGCGACGGGAGACAGCGGGGTCAGCCGCAGCTGCCGGCTCCAGCCCTGGGCCCGCTCGGTCGCGACCATCGCGCCACCGCCCGTCGAGGCGATGAGCGCGCCGTAGGCAGCCATCGAGATCATGACGTACGCCGTCACGTTGCCGTTGCCCGCGCGCTGGCCGCTGTAGCTCTGGCCGGTCCCGAAGATGAAGTAGAGGGCGGCGGGGAGCACGAACGTGAAGATCAGCGTGCGACGGTTGCGCAGCAGGCGCTTGAGCTCGATGCCGAGCAGGGTGGTGCTGAACCCGCCCATCGGCGGGACGCGACGCTCGACCCGTCCGCGGGCGGTGCTGTCGGCGGAGGTGGTCACGAGCTCTCCTGGGCGGTTGCGGTGAGGGCGATGAAGGCGTCCTCGATGCCGCGGGCCTCGATCTCGAGGTCACGGGCAGCGGTCTCGGTCAGCAGGTAGCGGGCCACCGAGTCGGTGTCGCCGGAGTGGATCAGCACGCTCTCGCCGCGGATCTCGAACGAGTCGACGGCAGGCACGCCCTGCAGCATCTCGGTCGTGGCCCCGGGCAGCGTCACCCGGATTGTGCGACCGGAGGCCATCGCCCGGATCTCGGCCGCCGTGCCGTCCGCGACGACCTCGCCCTGACGCACGAGGACGATGCGGTCGGCGTAGGCGTCGGCCTCCTCGAGGTAGTGGGTGGCGAACAAGATGGTCCGGCCCCGCCCGGCGTCCTCACGGATCGCTGCCCAGAAGTCACGACGCCCGGCGACGTCCATGCCCGTCGTCGGCTCGTCGAGGATGAGCACCTCCGGGTCGGAGAGCAGCGCCATCGCGAACCGCAGCCGCTGCTGCTGCCCCCCGGAGCACTTGTCCACCCGCCGGTTCCCGATGTCGCTGATGCCGGCGCGCCGCATCACGCCCTCGACCGAGGTCGAGTGGGTGAAGAGCGACCCGGTGAGCTCGAGCGTCTCCGTGACCGAGATGTCCCGCAGCAGCCCCGCGGTCTGCATCACCGCGGACACCAGGCCCTTGGAGATCGCGCTGCGCGGGCTCTGCCCGAGCACCTGCACCGAGCCGGAGGTGGGGGTGGACAGCCCGAGGATCATGTCGATGGTCGTGGTCTTGCCGGCGCCGTTGGGCCCGAGGAAGGCCACGATCTCACCCGGCTGGACCTCGAGATCGATGCCGCGCACGGCCCGGACCGGGCCGAAGCTCTTGTGCAGACCGGTCAGGGAGATGGCG
The DNA here is from genome assembly GCA_963845815.1 of uncultured Actinomycetota bacterium. Taxonomy (GTDB): domain Bacteria; phylum Actinomycetota; class Actinomycetes; order Actinomycetales; family Dermatophilaceae; genus Lapillicoccus. Next base: position 1,985,875 of record CAWJTD010000001.1, on the reverse strand, counting down.
GAGGTGGTCGCCCCACCCCGGTCCCGCCCTTGGGTCGCACTGGTCGTGGTGGTCATGAGTCCACTATCGACCGTTCGTCGCTATTTGCCAATATATCGTTGTGAACGGTCTGCTGACGGTCAGTCGCCGCCGCTCACGGGTCGGTCCAACCGGTCGGCCAGCCTGGTCAGGGCCCGCTCGGCCGTCGCGACCACCGACACCTGCGGGTCCGCGAGCGCCGATCGGATGGCCTCGGCGTGCTCCCCCTCGCCCACCGCCTCCAGCGCCCGCAGTGCGGCGACCCGAACCCGGGGCACCTCGTCGCCGAGCAGCGTCAGGGCCGCCTCGGCGGCCTGGGCCACCTCCCAGCGGGCGCAGACCTTCGCGCCCATCTCCCGCACTCGCCAGGCCGGGTCGCCCAACGCGGCCACCACCTCGGCCGACGCGGCGTCGTCCCAGACGTGCAGGAGGGTGCGGGCCGCCCAGACCCGCGGCCAGTACGCGGTCGTCTCGTCGAGACGGCTCGGCGCCCCCCAACCGTCGGCCGCACGCCCGGCCAGCCAGCCGGGGTCGGGCCCATCCGGCTCGCCGAAGGTCGCCCGCCCGGCGAGCAGGTCGGCGCACCATCGGACGAGCTCAGCGCGCCCGAGCGCTGCCGCAGCGGCCCGGGCGCGTTCGACCGGGGTCGCACCGAGCGCCTCGCGCGGGACCAGGCTCACCGCACACCCGCTCGTCAGCAGCCGACCAGCCGGGTGGCGAGGTAACCCTCCACCTGGTCCAGCCCGATCCGCTCCTGGGCCATCGAGTCCCGCTCGCGGATCGTCACTGCCTGGTCCTCGAGGGTCTCGAAGTCCACCGTGATGCAGTAGGGCGTGCCGATCTCGTCCTGACGGCGGTAGCGCTTGCCGATGGCGCCGGCATCGTCGAAGTCGACGTTCCAGTGCTTGCGCAGCTGGGCGGCCAGGTCGCGCGCCTTGGGGCTGAGGTCGGCGTTGCGGGACAGGGGCAGGACTGCGGCCTTGACCGGCGCCAGCCGGGGGTCGAGGCGCAGGCTGACCCGCTTGTCGACGCCGCCCTTGGTGTTGGGGGCCTCGTCCTCGGTGTAGGCGTCGACGAGGAAGGTCATCAGCGAGCGCGACAGCCCGGCCGCCGGCTCGATGACGTACGGGGTGTACTTCTCCCCGCTGGTCTGGTCGAAGTAGAGCAGGTCGGTGCCGGAGTGCTCCGAGTGCGTCTTGAGGTCGAAGTCGGTGCGGTTGGCGATCCCCTCGAGCTCACCCCACTCGCTGCCAGCGAAGCGGAACCGGTACTCGATGTCGACGGTGCGCTTGGAGTAGTGCGACAGCTTCTCCTGCGGGTGCTCGTAGTGGCGCAGGTTCTCGGGCCTGATGCCCAGGTCGACGTACCACGCCGTGCGCTCGTCGATCCACTTCTGGTGCCAGGCCTCGTCCTCGCCGGGCTTGACGAAGAACTCCATCTCCATCTGCTCGAACTCGCGGGTGCGGAAGATGAAGTTGCCGGGCGTGATCTCGTTCCGGAACGACTTGCCGATCTGGGCGATCCCGAACGGCGGCTTGCGGCGCGAGCTGTTCATCACGTTGAGGAAGTTGATGAAGATGCCCTGGGCGGTCTCGGGGCGCAGGTAGTGCAGCCCGGACTCGTCCTCGATGACGCCGAGGTGCGTCTTGAGCATCATGTTGAAGTTGCGCGGCTCGGTCCACTTGCCCCGGGTGCCGCAGTTGGGGCAGGCGATCTCGGTCAGGGGGATGTCATCCGGATCGACCTGCTCGCCCTTGGCGGCCTTCTTCTCGGCGACCCCCTCCTGGAGGTGGTCGGCACGGAAGCGCTTGTGGCAGGACTGGCACTCGGTCAACGGGTCGGTGAACGCCCCCACGTGACCCGAGGCCACCCAGGTCTGGCGCGGCAGGATGATGGACGAGTCGAGGCCGACGACGTCGTCGCGCTGGGTGACCATCGCCTTCCACCACTGACGCTTGATGTTCTCCTTGAGCTCGACGCCCAGCGGTCCGTAGTCCCAGGCCGACCGGGTGCCTCCGTAGATCTCGCCGCAGGGGAAGACGAAGCCCCGACGCTTGCAGAGGCTGACGACAGTGTCGACGGTGGAGGTCTCCTTGGCCATGGGGCCAAGGTTAACGGTCGCGCGCCACCCCTTTCGCCCACGGGTATGCCGTGCACGACGGCGCAGCGGTGCCCGTACCCTTGTCGGCGTGAGCCTGCCCTTCCGGTCCCGTGTCGAGCACAAGACCTATCCCGTCATCGAACGGCTGAACCGGCTGCCCCGGATCATCCCGTTCCTCGTGATCGTGGCGCTGATCGGCGTCGGGATCTTCGTGCCGAACGTCGGGTTCATCGCGACGCTGCTGGTCGTCGCGCTGGTGGCCTTCCTCATCTACTACACGTGGCCCCGGTTGACCGGTCCCGAGAAGATGTTGCGCCTGGCCGTGCTGCTCCTGGCCGTCGCGCTGGTCATGATCCAGGCCTTCCCGCGTCAGTGACGTCAGTCGCGACCTCGTTGAATTCGATTTTGACAATCATTCTCATTTGCCTCAGACTGGGGTCATGCCCGCACTCCCCCGTTCGCTGAGCCTGCTCGCCATCGTGGCGCCGCTGCTGCTCGCCGGCTGCGCGAGCACCGCGGCGCCAGCCGGGGGCGCATCCGAGGGACGGGTCGCCGTCGTCGCCTCGTTCTACCCCCTGGAGTTCGCCGCCCGCCAGATCGGCGGGGACCACGTCACCGTGAGCGACCTGACCAAGCCGGGCACCGAGCCGCACGACGTCGAGCTCTCCCCCAAGGCCGTCGCCGACCTGAGCCGGGCCGCCCTCGTCATCTACGCCAGGGGGTTCCAGCCCGCGGTCGACACCGCGGTGTCCCAGCAGGCAGCCGACCACGGGTTCGACGTGACGACGACGGCCCGACTGGACCTCGAGGCACCCGTCGAGGCGGGCGGGAGCCCCCAGCCCGCCGGCGCCAAGGACCCGCACTTCTGGCTCGACCCCACCCGCTACGCCGACGTCGCCCGGGCACTCGCGGTCCGGCTGGCCGAGGTCGACCCGCCACATGCCGGGGACTACGCCAGGAATGCGAAGGTCTTCACCGACGCGCTTGCCGCGCTCGACGCCGAGTTCACGGCCGGGACGACCAGCTGCCGGATCACGGACCTGGTGACCAGCCACGCCGCCTTCGGCTACCTCGCCTCGCGCTACGGCTTCACCCAGCTGCCGATCGCCGGCCTCTCCCCGGATGTCGAGCCGTCCGCGGCGACGCTCGCCGAGGTCTCCGACCTAGTCCGGGCCCGCAGGGTCACGACGATCTACTCCGAGACGCTGGTGGAGCCCAGGTTCGCCGAGACGGTGGCCCGCAACACCGGCGCCCGGCTGGCCGTCCTCGACCCGGTGGAGGGGCTGACCGGTGCCTCCGCCGGCAAGGACTACTTCGAGGTCATGCGCGCCAACCTCTCGACCATCCGCACCGGGCAGGCCTGCTCATGACCGGCGTCGCCGCGAACGAGGCGCCGATCCTCTCCCTGCGCGAGGCGGCCTTCGGCTACGCCGACCGCGCGGTGCTCGCCGGGGTCAGCCTCGAGGTGCGCCGCGGCGAGGTCGTCGCAGTGCTCGGCGCGAACGGGTCGGGCAAGTCCACCCTCGTTCGGGGACTTCTCGGCCTGACCCAGCACCTCGAGGGCACCGTCGAGCTCTTCGGAACGCCTCGCGACCGGTTCCGCGACTTCGCCCGGATCGGCTACGTGCCGCAGCGCCATACCCTCTCGGCCTCGGTTCGGGCGACCGTGGAGGAGGTCGTCGCCACCGGGCGCCTGGTCCGCCAGCCGTGGCTCGCCCGCCAGTCCGGCGCCGACCGGCAGGTGATTGCGGGAGCGCTCGAGGTGGTCGGGCTCGCCGACCGGGCAACGGCGGACGTCTCCACCCTGTCCGGCGGCCAGCAGCGACGGGTGCTGATCGCGCGCGCCCTCGCCTCGCAGCCGGACGTCCTGGTGATGGACGAGCCGACCGCAGGAGTGGACACGACCAACCAGCACGTCCTCGCCGAGGTCCTCGGACGCCTGGCCTCCCAGGGCGTGACGATGGTCATCGTCACCCACGAGATGGAGGCGTTCGTCGAGCTCGTCAGCCGAGTCCTCGTGGTCGACGGCGGGCGGGTCACCTTCGACGGGAGCTGCGCCGAGTTCGAAGAACGCTCCGGGGCCGTCCTGCACGAGCACCACAGCCACCACCACGACGACGAGAACGTCGGTCCCTCAGGCCTGCCCGGCACTCCCGCGGCAGGTCCGCTCGACACCAGGAGGAGGCCACGTGCTTGACATCCTCAGCTACGACTTCATGCAGCGCGCGTTGATCGCGGCTGTGCTCGTCGGTCTCGTGGCTCCGCTCGTCGGGGTCTTCCTGGTGCAACGTCGGCTGTCCCTGATCGGCGACGGGATGGGCCATGTGGCCCTGGCCGGCGTCGCGGTGGGCCTGTTCACCAACACCTCGCCGGTCTGGACCGCCCTGGTCGCTGCGGTCCTGGCCGCGGTACTCATCGAGCTGATCCGCAACGCCGGCCGCACCAACGGCGACGTGGCACTCGCGATCATCTTCTACGGCGGGATCGCCGCGGGCGTGGTGATCATCGGCAAGTCCGCGCAAGGCACCCCGGCCAACCTCACGGCGTACCTGTTCGGCGCGATCACGACGGTCCGGGCCGGCGACCTGTGGGTCTTCGGGGCCCTCGGGCTGATCGTCATGGTCGGCACCTGGCTGTTGCGCGCCAGGCTGTTCGCCGTCGCCAACGACGAGGAGTACGCGCGGGCCAGCGGGATGCCGGTCCTGGCACTCAACATCGCGTTGGCCGTGCTGACCGCGGTGACGGTCGTCGTGTCGATGCGGATCGTCGGACTGCTGCTGATCAGCGCGCTGATGATCGTGCCCAACGCGGCCGCGCAGCTGGTCAGTCACAGCTTCCGCTCGGCGATGCGCTGGGCGATGGTCATCGGGCTGGTCTCGGCTGTCGGCGGGGTCGTCGTGTCGTACGCGGCGAACACGCCGTCCGGGGGCACCATCGTGCTGCTCGCCATCGGGTTCTTCCTCGTGGCCGCGCTCGTCAGCGCGATCTCGGCCCGGGTGGCGGCCCGGCGGCACGCGTTGGCGGAACGGCACGACCACGAGCACGGCGCGGAGTGCGGGCACCCGGCGGTGCCCCACGGAGATCATCTCGACTACCTGCACGACGGGCACCGGCACGCGCCGCACGAGGGGCACTACGACGAGCACGACCCGGCTGCGCACGGGGAAGTCCGCCGGTGATGGCCGACGCAACCGGAACCCCGAAGCCGCTGACCAGGCGCCAGCGCGCCGTCGCCGAGCTGCTCCGCGAGAGCGACGACTTCACCTCGGCGCAGGAGCTGCACGCCCGACTCCGCTCGGCTGGCAACCCGATTGGACTCGCCACCGTCTACCGGACGCTGCTGACCCTCGCCCAGAGTGGCGAGGTCGACGTCCTGCGCACCGATGACGGCGAAGCGGTCTATCGCCAGTGCAGTACCGGACACCACCATCACCTGGTCTGCCGACACTGCGGGCGAACCGTGGAGGTCGAGGGTCCCACCGTGGAGCGCTGGGCAGACGCGGTCAGCGCCGAACACGGCTTCCGGGACGTGCGACACACCATGGAGATCGTGGGCACCTGCGCCGACTGCGCTGCCGTTCCCGACTAGGGTGAGCGATCACGAACCCAGGGGGTGACGGTGCACGCAACGGATCTTTCCGCTCTCGGCGGCCAGGGCTGGCTCCAGGTGGGCGAGCTGATGCTCGCCTTCCTGCTCTCGTCCCTCATCGGGTTCGAGCGCCAGCTGCGGGGCAAGAGCGCCGGGATGCGTACCCAGGCCATCGTCGGCACCACCTCGGCCCTGATGCTGATGGTCAGCAAGTACGGGTTCACCGACGTCCTGACCACGGACCTGGTCCGCCTCGACCCGTCACGGGTGGCGGCCCAGATCGTCTCCGGTGTCGGCTTTCTCGGTGCCGGACTCATCCTCACCCGGCGCGGTGCGGTCCGCGGACTGACCACGGCCGCCGCGGTCTGGGAGGTCGCCGGGATCGGGATGGCCGCCGGGGCTGGCCTGTGGCTGCTCGCGCTCGTGGTGACCGGGCTGCACTTCGTCTCGGTCTTCGGCTTCACCGCCCTGTCCCGGCACCTGCCGGGCGGCGGCGACACCGGGGTCCAGCTCGAGATCGCCTACACCGACAAACGCGGTGTGCTGCGCCTGCTGCTCGACAGTCTCACCGGCCAGGGCTGGCGGGTCGGCCGGCTCGTGGGGCAGGGCACCGTGACCGACCACGGCGTCGACATCGTCTCGGTGCGGATGGACCTCGTCGGCGCGACCTCGGCCGACAGCCTGATCGCGTCGTTGGGAGCGATCGACGGGGTTCGGGACGTGGCGATCATCGCCGAGGACGAGCTCGAGTAGCGATCAGGACCGGCGCGTCTCCAGCAGCCGCAGCCACACCTCGCTGACCGTCGGGTAGGACGGCACCGCGTGCCACAGGTCGGCGAGGGTCACGCCACCGATGATGGCCACGGTGGCCGAGTGGATCAGCTCGCCCGTGCCGCTGCCGACGAAGGTCGCGCCGACCAGCGTGTCCTTGGCCCGGTCGATGACGAGCTTCGCCCGGCCGGTGTAGCCGTCGCGCAGAAGCGCCGCACCGGAGACGTTCCCGACGTCGTACTCGACCGTCTCCACGTCGATCCCGGCGTCGCGGGCAGCGGCTTCCGTCAGCCCGACGCTGGCCACCTCCGGCGAGGTGAAGACGACGGACGGCACAACCCGCTCACTGGCCTGGTCGCGGAACTCCTTGCCCACCAGGCGGGCGCCATCGGCCTTGGCGGCGATGACCGCCCCGGCGATCCGGGCCTGGTACTTGCCCATGTGGGTCAGCAGCGCCCGACCGTTGAGGTCGCCCACGGCATACAGCCAGCCACCGCCGACACCGTCGACCTGCAGCCGGTCGTTGGTCTTGACGTAGCCGTGAGCGGCGGCCACGGTGTCGGCGATGCCCAGGGTCTCGAAACCGAGGTCCTCGCTGTTGGGGGTCCGGCCCGTGGCGACGACGAGCTCATCCGCGACGAGGGTCTTGCTCCGGCCGAAGTGCAGGGTCACCGGTCCACCGCCGATGTGGCCGATCCCGTTGTCCTTGGGAGACTTCCGGGTCACACTGTCCACCTTCCGCTGGGTGAGGACCTTGGCGCCGAGCCGGCGCAGCGACGCCTTGACCAGGTCCCCGGCGAACGGTTCCGAGCGGGGCAGCAGCCGCTCGCCGACATCGACGATGGTCAGCTCCTCGACGCCGAGTCCGAGCAGCCAGGTGGCCGCCTCGCAGGCCACCACGCCGCCGCCGAGGATGGCGACCCGCCGGGGCACCTCGTGCAGGTTGGTGACGTCTCGCGAGGTCCACGGGAGTGCCTCCGCGAGGCCCGCGATCGGTGGCATCGACGCCTGGCTGCCGGTGGCCAGCACCACCGCGTGCCGGGCCTGGATGGTGCGCGGTGGCCCGTCCACGGTGGTCACCTCGACGGTCCGCGGTCCGCGCAGTCGTCCCTGGCCTCGCAGGATGTCGATCCCGGCACCCTTGGCCCACTTCACCTGGCTGGAGTCGTCGAGGTGTGCGGTGAAGGAGTCGCGGCGCTCGAGCACCGCCTTCACGTCCAGCCCCCGACCGTTGATCCGGCTGGTGAGCCCCGGCAGGTGGCGCGCGGTCTCGAGGATCTCGACAGGCCGCAGCAGCGCCTTGCTGGGGATGCAGGCCCAGTAGGAGCACTCCCCACCGACCAGCTCCGACTCCACGATGACCGCCGTCCGGTCGCTCCCGCGGATGGCGTAGTCGGCGGCGTTCTCCCCTGCCGCTCCCCCGCCGATGACGATGACGTCCCAGGTGTCCTGTGTGGTTTGGGCCATGACGGCAGCGTAGGCGGTGTTCCTGATCAGGGCGCAGGGAGTGCGAGATCCGGCGCCGGCTTGTCCTTGGCGCCACCGTAGCGGCGGTCCCGCTCCACGTACGTCTCGATGGCCTTCCAGAGGTGGCGACGGTCGAAGTCCGGCCAGAGGGTGTCCAGGAAGACCATCTCGGCGTACGCGGACTGCCACAGCAGGAAGTTCGACGTCCGCTGCTCCCCGGATGACCTGATGAAGAGGTCCACATCGGGCATCGTCGGCTCGTTGAGGTAGCCACCCACAGTCTTCTCGTCGATCGACGACGGCTTGAGCCGGCCGGCCTTGACGTCCTCGGCAATCCGGACCACGGCGTCGGCGACCTCGGCCCGGCCGCCGTAGTTCACGCAGAAGTACAGGGTCAGGCCGGTGTTGTGCTGGGTCAGCTCCTGCGCCACCTCGAGCTCGTGGATCACCGAACGCCAGAGCCGGGGACGACGCCCGACCCAGCGCATCCGCACGCCCCACTCGTGCAGCTGGTCACGTCGACGACGGATGACGTCGCGGTTGAAGCCCATCAGGAAGCGCACCTCGTCGGGTGAGCGACGCCAGTTCTCGGTGGAGAACGCGTACGCGGACAGATGCGTCACGCCCACGTCGATGGCCCCCGCCACGACGTCGAGCAGCGACGCCTCACCCGCCTCGTGGCCCTTGGTCCGCGGCAGGCTCCGGGCGTTGGCCCAGCGTCCGTTGCCATCCATGACGATGGCCACGTGCCGAGGCAGCAGCTGTGGCGGGATCGTCGGTGGCCGGACTCCACTGGGATGCGGGAAGGGAGCCGGGTAGGCGGGGGTCACACAACCTCCTGCGCGAGATGACGGTCGAGGGCGGGGTGGCGCTGCTCGGATTCTGCCGTGCCTGCCTGTTCCGGGCTCAGGTCCACGGGCAGCTCGGGGTCCGGCTGATGGACGGGGTGCAGCGCGGGAAGCGGGCGGGCCGTCCGGACCCGGTCGACGTGCCGCAGCGAGCGCAGCCCCCGCTCGAGGTGCCACTGCAGGAAGGCGGCGACGAGCCCGCTGCCCTCGCGCTGGTTGCGGTCGTCCGAAGCATCCGCGTGGACCCAGTCCCCGCTGAGCAGGGACGCGAGCAGGAGCATGGTGTCCGGCGCCGGGGCAGCCGAGCCCGGCGGCCGGCATACCGTGCAGACGGTGCCGCCGGCGGCGACGTTGAAGGCCCGGTGGGGCCCCGGAGCCCCGCACTTCGCGCAGTCGTGGAAGCTCGGCGCCCACCCGGCGATGGCCAGCGAACGCAACAGGTAGGCGTCGAGGACCAGGCTCGGCTCGTGCTCCGCGCCGCCGAGGGAGCGCAGGGCTCCGGCGAGCAGCAGGTACTGCTGGGTGGACGGCTCGTGCTCCTCGGTGAGCTGCTCGGCCGTCTCGACCATCACCGTCGCCGCCGTGTATGCCGAGTAGTCGCGGCAGATGACGTCCCCGTACGGCGCGAGCGTCTCGGCCTGGGTGACGGTGTCGAGGTTGCGGCCCTCGTAGCACTGGATGTCGACGACCATGAAGGGCTCGAGCCGGGCGCCGAATCGTGACCTGGTCCGCCGCACCCCCTTGGCCACCGTCCGGACCCGTCCGCGCCCCTTGGTCAGGAGGGTGATGATGCGGTCGGCCTCGCCCAGCTTGTGGGTGCGCAGCACGACCGCCTCGTCGCGGTAGAGGGGCATGACGCCATTGTCCCCCATGCCGCCAGCAGCGCAGGGAAGCCCGGCCCGGAAAGGCATTCGAACACCTGTCCTATTCCGCGGTATCGTGTCGGCATGTCCTTCACGGTGCAGGGATCGCTCCTCGACCTGGGCGAGACGATGGAACTACGCAGCCTGACCTCCGGGCTGAACCGGCGACAGCTGACCGCTGGCGCCTGGGTCGACGTCCGCCCGGGGTGGCTGGCCGGCGCGGACGACCTCTTCGAGGTACTTCTGCGGGAGGTTCCCTGGCACGCTGAGCGTCGCCAGATGTACGAACGGGTCATCGACGTCCCGCGACTGACCAAGTTCTACGCCGAGAGCGAGCCGCTCCCGCACCCGATGCTCGACACGGTCCGCGAAGCGCTCGGCGACCACTACCAGGATGAGCTCGGCGAGCGCTTCAGCACCGCGGGGCTGTGCCTCTACCGCGACGGCCGGGACAGCGTCGCCTGGCACGGTGACCGGATCGGCCGGTCCAAGGACCGTGACACGATGGTCGCCATCCTTTCGCTCGGCTCACCCCGGCCGTTGCTGCTGCGTCCGCGCGCCGGCGGCTGCACCGCGCTGCGCCTCCCCTTGGGCCACGGCGACCTCGTCGTCATGGGCGGGTCGTGCCAGCGCACCTGGGACCACGCCATCCCCAAGACGACCAAGGACGTCGGCCCGCGGATCTCGGTCCAGTTCCGCCCGCGCGGCGTCCGCTGACCGGGCAGGATCGCCTGATGGCAACGTTTCGCGGACGGGTGCGCTACTGGGATGAGGACAAGCAGGGCGGGCTGGCGGTCGTCGACATCGCACCGGACCTGGTGGCAGAACTCGGCGGACGCCGCCAGTACCGGGTGACCGGGGCGCTCGACGGGAAGCTTTTCACCGGCAGCACCATGCTGGTGGCCGGCGGCGGGTTCTGCGTCGGAGTCAGCAAAGCCGCACTGAAGGCGGCGCACCTCTCGATCGGTGACGAGGTGGAGGTCCGGATCGAACGCGTATCGACTGATGCGTCCAGGCCCCCGGGGTGACCGGTGCTCGCGGTGCTACGCGCGCACGTCGAGCGAGTCCGGCGCCGGCTGGTCGGTTGACACCAGCCCCCTCTCCTCGAGCGCCCGACGCAGAGAGCGCAGTTCGCGCGCGATTTCGGCCACGCTCGCCTCGGTTCTCTCCTCCACCGCACGAGCCTCGTTGACCTTCTCCACGAACCAGGACGCCAGAGCGGCAGTGACGACGCCGAGCAGGGCGATCCCCGTCACCATCAGGCCAACGCCCACGAAGCGACCTTCGGCGGTCGTCGGGTACCTGTCCCCGTAGCCGACGGTTGTTACCGTGGTCGCCGCCCACCAGAGCCCATCGCCGATCGTGTGAATCGTCCTGTCGGGGCTCGCGCGCTCCGAGTCCAGCACGGCCAGAGCCGCCACGAATCCGACGATGGTGACCGCGGCTCCAACGTAGGCCACTACTCGTCCGCGAGCGAAGACGCGACCCCTGCGGCCCAGCACGTTCAGCGCGATGACAGCTCGAAGGGGCCGGAGCATGGGAAGCGCCAGCGTGACGAGATCGGGCCAGTTCCGCCGGAGAAAGGCACCTCGCCGCTCGGCCAGGCACAGCCGAACGACGAGGTCCACAGCGAAGATCGCCCATACGGTCCAGGTCAGGATCGAACAGCCCTGATCAGCCCAGGCGGGCAGCTCAGGGTCGAGGATCGGCCATGCATAGGCTCCCAGGAAGAGCGTCGCCGCCACCAGCAGAGGCGCATTCGACCGGCTCTCCCAGCGAGCCAACTGTCGATTCGACACGCAAGGACGTTAGCGCAAGGGAAGGCCCCCGCCGGGGGTTTCAGCTCTCCCGTTCGAACCGGTTGACCGCCGAGACGACAGCCTTGAGGGACGCGGTGACGATCGACGGATCGAGCCCGACCCCCCACAGGACCCGCTCGCCGACGGCGCACTCGACGTAGGCCGCGGCTCGCGCGTCCCCACCGGAGGACAGCGCGTGCTCGTGGTAGTCGAGCACCCGGACGTCGATGCCCAGCCGGGTCAGTGCGTCGGTGAAGGCGGCGATCGGTCCGTTGCCGACACCGTCGGCCTCGATCTGGCGACCGTCGTCCAGCATCGTCACCCGCAGCGAGCTGGCACCGTCGACGGCGCTGTCCGAGTGCACGCTGACCAGCTCGAACCGGCCCCAGGACCCCGACTCGGAGGGCAGGTACTCGTCCTCGAACGTCGCCCACAGCTCGGCCGGGGCGACCTCTCCCCCGTCCTGGTCGACGCCACGCTGAACCACTGCCGAGAACTCGATCTGGAGCCGGCGCGGCAGGTCCAGATGGTGCTCGGTCTTGAGGATGTACGCGACGCCGCCCTTGCCGGACTGGCTGTTGACCCGGACCACGGCCTCGTAGGACCGGCCGATGTCGTGCGGGTCGATCGGCAGGTAGGGCACGCCCCAGACCAGCTCGTTGATCTGCTTGCCGGACGTGGACGCCTGCTTGTCCATGTCCTCGAAACCCTTCTTGATCGCGTCCTGGTGGGATCCGGAGAAGGCCGTGAAGACGAGGTCACCGCCCCATGGGTGGCGCTCGCCGACCGGAAGCTGGTTGCAGTACTCGACCGTACGGCGGATCTCGTCGATGTTGGAGAAGTCGATCTGCGGGTCGATCCCCTGCGAGAAGAGGTTCATCCCCAGGGTGACCAGGCAGACGTTCCCGGTCCGCTCGCCGTTGCCGAAGAGGCACCCCTCGATCCGGTCCGCTCCGGCGAGGTAGCCCAGCTCGGCGGCCGCGACGCCGGTTCCCCGGTCGTTGTGCGGGTGCAGCGAGACGACGACGGACTCGCGCCGGTCGAGGTGCCGCACCATCCACTCGATCGAGTCGGCGTAGACGTTCGGCGTCGCCATCTCCACCGTCGCCGGCAGGTTGACGATGAGCTTGTGGTCCGGGCTCGGGTCGATCACGCCGATGACCTCGTTGCAGATCCGCACCGCGAACTCGAGCTCGGTCCCGGTGTACGACTCGGGCGAGTACTCGTAGTAGACGTCCGTGTCGGGGACGGTCTCCTCGAGCTTGCGGCACAGCCGGGCAGCCTGGACCGCGATGTCGATGATGCCGTCCTGGTCGAGCCCGAAGACGACCCTGCGCTGCAGGACGGACGTCGAGTTGTAGAAGTGCACGATCGCCTGCTTCGAGCCCCGGATCGCGTCGAAGGTGCGCTCGATGAGATGGTCCCGGCACTGGGTGAGCACCTGGATCGTCACGTCGTCCGGCACATGACCGCCCTCGATGAGCTCGCGGCAGAAGTCGAAGTCGGTCTGGCTCGCCGACGGGAAGCCGACCTCGATCTCCTTGTAGCCCATGCGGACCAGCAGGTCGAACATGCGCTTCTTGCGCTCGGAGCTCATCGGGTCGATGAGGGCCTGGTTGCCGTCCCGCAGGTCGACGGCGCACCAGCGCGGAGCCTGGCTGATCCGCTTCGTGGGCCACCGGCGGTCGGGCAGGTCGACCGCGATCTGCTCATGGAAGGGCTGGTACTTGCCGAACGGCATACCCGATGGAGTCTGGGGGTGAATCATCTGCGTCGCGCCTCTGGCTCATGTCTCGTGGTCCGGCCGCACACCACGGACTCCGCGACGAGGAGGGCCGTGGGACTAGGCCTCGTCGCGGCACCGAAGGAGCAGGCGCGCTGAACGCATGTGCTGAGGGTATGCCGGGTGCTCCCCACCCGTCCACCTCTGCCTCACCGCGTCCGTATCATGAGATGCCCTGTCCACCGGCTGATGGCTGCCCGGTTGCCGCCGCCGGCCGTCACCGGCACGGTGAGCACATGACCCACGGCCTGCCGCACGCGAGCCACTGCACGATCGTCCCGCCCTACCTGCTCGAACGTCTGGCCCGCGCCGACCAGCGGACGCAGGCCGATCGGGACGCGGCCGAGGCGGCCAGCCGGACGCTGGAGCGCGACGCGCAGCTGCGGGCCCGTCGCAGTGTCGTCACCGAACGCGGCCGCGGCGACCGGCGCGGGGACGCGCGCGGCCTGCTCCCCGAGCGCGGTCCGGGCGCGCCGCCGCGGCTGCGACCTCCGCCCGAGCCACCGCCCAGCACCTCCGCCGTGGTCCACCGTACGATCCATGATGCGGCGAACGGGACCGTGCTGCCGGGCAAGCCCGTGCGCGCGGAGGGCGAGCCGAGCACCCGCGACCGCGCCGTCGACGAGGCGTACGAGGGTCTCGGCGACACCTGGCAGCTGCTCTTCACCGCCTTCGAGCGGGACTCCCTCGACGGCCGCGGCCTGCCCTTGGTCGCCACGGTGCACTACGGCCAGGACTACGACAACGCCTTCTGGGACGGCGAGCAGATGGTCTTCGGTGACGGCGACGGGACGTACTTCAACGGCTTCACCTCGAGCGTGGACGTCATCGGGCACGAGCTGACCCATGGGGTCACCCAGTTCTCCGCGGGCCTGACCTACGTCGGCCAGTCCGGCGCGCTCAACGAGTCGGTGTCGGACTGCTTCGGCTCACTGGTCAAGCAGCGCACCCTGGGTCAGAGCGCGACCGACGCGGACTGGTTGATCGGTGCCGGCCTGTTCACCAGCCGTGTCAAGGGCCGGGCGCTGCGCTCGATGAAGTCCCCGGGTAGTGCGTATGACGACCCGGTGCTGGGCAAGGACCCGCAACCAGGCGATATGTCCGGGTACGTCGAGCTGCCGCACGACGGACAGCACGACAACGGCGGCGTGCACACCAACTCGGGCATCCCCAACCGCGCCTTCTACCTGGCCGCCACGGGTATCGGCGGCAGGGCCTGGGAGGGCGCCGGACTGGTCTGGTACGACGTGCTCACGGGGGCGGACATCGCCAAGGACATCGGTTTCACCGACTTCGCCGAGCTGACGATCCACGCCGCCGGCCGGCGTTTCGGCGCCAGGAGCAACCACGCGCAGGCGGTGCGCCGGGCATGGGCTACCGTCCAGGTGCTGGAGCGTGGTTGAGTGCTCGGGTCGAGCGAACTGGCCCCACGAGGGGAAATCGACCGGTCTGTCCGGCCGCTCCACCCACGCCTGACCTGCGACTGACGAAGGAGTCCGATGAGCACCGAAGACCGCGACTACGCGGAGCGCCTGGTGAGGAAGCAGGGGGTCTGGTGGAAGCGTGCCCTCAACGTCCAGGCGCCGTACCAGTGGAACCTCCGCCGGCAACAGCTGGGGCGCACGTTGGATGTCGGCTGCGGCATCGGGCGCAACCTCGAGACGCTGGCTCCCGGCTCGCTCGGGGTGGACCACAACCCGCACTCCGTTGAGGTCGCACGCGAGCTCGGACACGACGTCATGACGGTGGACGACTTCCTCGCCAGCGACCGCGCCCGCCCTGGGGCGTTCGACGGAATGTTGGTGGCGCACGTCATCGAACACATGGAGCGAGACGACGCACTGGACATCCTGAAGTTCTACCTGCCGTATCTGCGCCCGGGAGCCAAGGTGATGTTCGTCTGCCCCCAGGAGCGCGGCTACGCCTCGGACAAGACGCACGTCCGCTTCTTCGACGGCGAGGCGCTGCGGTCGCTGGCGGAGGATGCGGGCCTCCAACCCGGCACGTGGTGGTCATTCCCGTTCCCGCGCCGGTTCGGCAAGCTCTTCATCTACAACGAGTTCTGCCTCGTCTCAACCGTTCCCGGCTGACCTGCGGGTCAGAATCCGAGGCGCTGGAGCTGCTTGGGGTCGCGCTGCCAGTCCTTGGCGACCTTGACGTGCAGGTCGAGGTAGACCCGTTGGCCGAGCAGCTTCTCGATGCCGAGCCGCGCGGTCGTCCCCACCTCGCGCAGCCGTGAGCCGCCCTTGCCGATGATGATCGCCTTCTGGCTGGAGCGCTCGACGAAGACGTTGACCCGGATGTCGAGCATCGGGTCGTCGTCACGACGGTCGTCGCGCGGGAGCATCTCCTCGACGACGACCGCCAGGGAGTGTGGCAGCTCGTCCCGGACGCCCTCGAGGGCTGCCTCTCGGACGAGCTCGGCGATCATCACGACCTCGGGTTCGTCGGTCAGCACGCCATCGGGGTAGAGCTGGGGCGATGCGGGCAGGTAGGACGAGAGGACCTGCTTCACCTCGTCGACCTGGTCACCGCTGGTCGCCGAGCAGGGAATGATGTCGCTCCAGTCGCCCAGCCTGTCGATGGCCATCAGGTGCTGGGCCAGCCTGTCCCGGTCGACCCGGTCGGACTTGGTCGCGATGGCGACGACGGGTCGCCGTCGAGCCAGCTGGAGCTCGCTGAGCTCTCGGGCGATGTACGCGTCGCCGGGGCCGATCCGCTGGTCCGCGGGCAGGCAGAACCCGACGACGTCCACGTCCATCAGGGTCTCCCGGACGAGGTCGTTGAGCCGCTGACCGAGCAGGGTCCGCGGCTTGTGCAGCCCGGGGGTGTCGACGAGGATCAGCTGGGCGCCGTCGCTCATGGCGATGCCCCGGATCGTGTGTCGGGTGGTCTGGGGCTTGGACGAGGTGATCGCCACCTTCTGTCCGACCAGGGCGTTCGTCAGCGTCGACTTGCCGGCGTTGGGACGACCCACGAGGCACGCGAACCCGGCTCGGTAGGGCACCTCCGGCTCGGTGCGCGGCGGCTCGCTGTCGGTGTCGGTGTCGGTGTCGGTGTCCGGCGCAGTCTCGCCGGGCTCGATGCCAGCGGGATCAGTGCTCACGTACCTGCTCCTTCGTCAGCCCCGGGAGGTCCAGCGTGGCGAGCTCGCGTGAAGCCTGCTGCCGTCGCACGATCACCGTGGCGAGGCGGTGCCGACGTCCGGCCATCTTCTCGGCGGTCAGGGTCAGCCCGGCGACGTCCGCGTGCGAGCCGGGGATCGGGACCCGTCCGATGGCCTTGGTCAGCAGACCGCCGACGGTGTCGACCTCCTCCTCCTCGATGAGGACACCGAACAGCTCGGCGAGGTCGTCGATGTCCAGGGTGGCCGGCACGCGGGTGGAGCCGTCACCGAGCTCCTCGACTCCCGGAGCCTCCCGGTCGTACTCGTCGGAGATCTCGCCGACGATCTCCTCGAGGATGTCCTCGATCGTCACCAGTCCGGCGGTGCCGCCGTACTCGTCGACGACCAGGGCGAAGTGGCTCTGGTCGCGTTGCATCTCGCGCAGCAGGTCGTCCACCGGCTTGCTCTCGGGGACGAAGTGCATCGGCCGCATGGCGTTCTCCACCCAGGTGCCGGCCGCGTCGGGGTCGGCGTTCATCCGCCGCACGACATCCTTGAAGTAGAGCAGGCCTCGGGTGTCGTCGCTGTCGTCGCCGACCACGGGGATCCGCGAGAACCCGGATCTGAGGAAGAGCGACATCGCCTGACGGAGGGTCTTGTCGTGCGCGATGGTCACCATGTCGGTCCGGGGGACCATGACCTCCCGGACCAGGGTGTCGCCGAGCTCGAAGACCGAGTGGATCATCGCCCGTTCGTCCTTCTCGATGACGTCGGACTCGCCGGCGATGTCGAGCAGGTCCCGCAGTTCGGCCTCGCTCTGGAACGGGCCTTCGCGGTACCCCACCCCCGGAGTCACCGCGTTTCCGAGCCCGACCAGCACCAGGGCGACAGGTCCGAGGACCTTGCGCAGTCCCACCGCGAACGGAGCGGCGAACAGCGCCACCGCGTCGTAGTTCTGCCTGCCCAGCGTCCGCGGCGAGACGCCGACGATCACGAAGGACACCACGGCCATGATCGCGATCGACACGAACAGCCCGGCGGTCGGGTTGTCGAGCAGGTCGAGCACGGCGATGGTGATCAGGACGGCGCTCGCCGCCTCGGCGACGACCCGCAGGAACGCCAGGACCGCAAGGTATGCCGCGGAGTCACCGACCACCCTGGACAGCGACACGGCGCCGGTGCGGCCGTCGTCGAGCAGCTCCTGGGCGCGCACCCGGGACATCCGGAAGATCGCCGCCTCCGAGGCCGAGAGGAGGAAGGCGAAGACCACGCTCATCAGGGCGAGCGCCACCATCTGGGGGATCATCTGCTCGACCTCAGGACGTGGGCCGGCCGCGACCGGCCAGGAAGGTGAGCAGAAGCTGGCGCTGCAGCTCGAACATCTCGCGTTCCTCGTCCGGCTCGGCATGGTCGAAACCCAGCAGGTGCAGCAGCCCGTGGGTGGTGAGCAGGAGCAGCTCCTCCTCGGTCGCGTGTCCGGCGTCGACCGCCTGCTTCGCGGCGACGGCCGGGCACAGGACGATGTCGCCGAGCACGCCTTCCTCGGGCTCCTTGTCCTCCCGGCCCGGGCGCAGCTCGTCCATCGGGAAGCTCATCACGTCCGTGGGTCCCGGCAGGTCCATCCACTGCACGTGAAGGGTCTCCATGGCCGGCTCGTCGACGAGCTTGATGCACAGCTCCGCCTGCGGGTGGACCCGGAGCTGGCCCATCACGTACCGGGCCAGGGAGACGAGCTCCAGCTCGTCGGTGACGAAGTCGGTCTCGTTGAGGACGTCGATGTTCACGGTCCGACCGTCCGCCGCTTCCGGTCGCCGCGCGGCTTCTCGTCGCGGGAGTCCGAGCGGTCGTAGGCATCGACGATCGCGCTGACCAGACGGTGGCGGACCACGTCGCCCGAGTTCAGCTCGGCGAAGTAGACGTCGTCGAGACCCTCGAGGATGCCGCGCGCCTGGCGCAGCCCCGACGTCGTGCCGCCGGGCAGGTCCACCTGGGTGACATCGCCGGTGACCACCATGCGTGAGCCGAACCCCAACCGGGTGAGGAACATCTTCATCTGCTCGGCGGAGGTGTTCTGCGCCTCGTCGAGGATGATGAACGCGTCGTTGAGGGTGCGCCCGCGCATGTAGGCCAGCGGAGCGACCTCGATCGTGCCCGCCGCCATCAGCCGCGGGATGGTCTCGGAGTCGATCATGTCGTGCAGGGCGTCGTAGAGCGGACGAAGGTAGGGGTCGATCTTCTCGTTCAACGTGCCCGGCAGGAACCCGAGGCGCTCACCCGCCTCGACGGCCGGCCGGGTGAGGATGATCCGTTTCACCTCGTGCGCCTGGAGCGCGGCAACAGCCTTGGCCATCGCCAGGTAGGTCTTGCCGGTACCGGCCGGGCCGATCCCGAACACCACCGTGTGCTCGTCGATGGCGTCGACGTACCGCTTCTGGTTCAGCGTCTTCGGCCGGATCGTCCGCCCGCGGTTGCTGACGATGTTCATCGTCAGCACGTCGGCGGGGCGCTCCTGGGTCTGGCTGCGCAGCATCGAGATCGACCGCTCCACGGCGTCGCGGTTCAGCGGTTGTCCGGCGGCGATGATGATGAGCAGCTCGTCGACCAGCCGTTCGACCAGCGCGACGTCGGCGCTGTCGCCGCGCAGCGAGAGCTCGTTGCCGCGGACATGGACGTCGAGGTCGGGAAAGGCCCGCTCGATGGTGCGCAGCAGCTCGTCGCGGGGTCCGAGCAACGAGACCATGGAGATGGTGGGCGGCACCGTGATCGTGTGCGTCGGAACCGCGAGGCCCTCGGCCCGCGGTTCACCGTGATGGTCAGCGTCTGTCATGTCCGGACAAGTCTACGGCGCCGCGGCCGTCATCGCTGTCGAGGCCCCGCAACGGGGCGCGAGACCAGCGTGCTCACCCGGGCGGCCAGGTCATCGTCCGGCCGCCGAGCACGTGCAGATGGGCGTGGTACACGGTCTGCCCTGCCTCCGAGCCGGTGTTGGCCACCAGTCGGTAGCCCTGGTCCAGACCGGCGTCCTGGGCCACCTTCGCGGCGAGCGCGACGACGTCCGCCAGCTCGGCGGCATACTCCCCCAGCTCGGCGAGGTTCTGCACGTGCCGGCGCGGGATCACCAGCACGTGGGTCGGCGCCTGGGCGTTCAGGTCATGGAAGGCGAGCGAGGTGTCGGTCCGGGCGACGACCCGGGCGTCGACCTCGCCGTCGACGATCCGGCAGAACAGGCAGGTGGGCGCGATCATGACGTCACCATAGGTCGTGTCAACGTGTCGCAGCACCTGCGCGTCTGTAGTACGTGAGAACGTTGGGCGTGACCGAGCGCAGCAACCCCGATGCAACGGGGCGGTCGGCCGCGCGGTGGGCCGCCGACGACGCCCTGACCGACCTGTATGCCGCCCACTGGTCCGCCCTGGTGCGGCTGGGCTGGCTGCTGGTGCGGGACCAGGGCCGCGCCGAGGAGATCGTCCAGGACGTCTTCGTCGCTGCCCATCCACGGATGGCGCAGCTGCGTGAGGACGGCAACGCGCTGGCGTACCTGCGTCGCAGCGTGGTCAACGCGTGCCGGTCGACCTTCCGGCACCAGGGCGTCGAGAGCCGGTACCTGCGCACCGAGTCCGGCGGCGTGGAGGCTCCCGGACGGCTGAGCGCGGAGAGCGCCGAGAGCACTGCCCTGCGCGCCGAGGAAGCCGCCACCATCCTGGCGGCGCTGGGCCGGCTGTCCCAGCGCCAACGCGAGGTCCTCGTCCTGCGGTACTACAGCGACCTGTCCGAGCTCCAGATCGCCGAGGCGCTGGACATCTCGCCCGGCTCGGTGAAGTCACACGCCCACCGCGGCCTCGCCGCGCTTCGCGACCTGATGGAGGGCTCGACATGACCAACGACCACACTCCGACCTCCCCGGAGGACTTCGGAGACCTTGAGGAACGACTGCGGGTCGCACTGGCCCAGGAGGCACGAGACATGGAACCGCACGACAGGCTGGACGACATCCGCACCCAGGTCAACGCGGGAGGCAGCTCCGGCCGTGCGCCCCGGTGGCTGGCACCGGCTGGCGCCGCGGCCGCGGTCGCGCTCATCGCGATCGCCGCCTGGATCGGTTTCCGGCCGGGGGCGAACCCGCCGATCGTTGCTGCCACCTCCGGCGCGACGACGGCGCCGTCGCAGACCTCGGCGACCACCTCGACCTCGAGCGCCACCAGCTCCACGAGCACGTCGGCAGCCCCGGCCGGTCCCACCCAGGCGGTGCCGGTGTACTTCGTCAGCCCCTACGGAAGCGGCAAGTTCGGCTTGGTCCGCGAGTTCCTCGGCGCCTCGCTGCCTGCGGACGCCGACCCGCCTTCGAAAGCCACCGCCGCGCTGAACAAGGCGCTCGACGCCCAGCCCTACGTCAGCTCGGATGGCTACGTCCAGCCGTGGCCGTCGGGGACCACCGCCTCGAAGGTCGAGGTCACCAGTGCACAGATCGCGGTCGTGCTGAGCGGGTCGGGCCTGCCCGGTCTGACCCCTGAGCAGCAGCGGATCAGCGTCCAGCAGGTGGTCTGGACCGCCACCGCGGCGGTCGGGAACAACCTGCCGGTGCAGATCTCGGTGACCGGGGGCGGCAAGATCTTCGACACCCAGCCGGAAGGCGTGTACAAGCGCCCGCCGTCAGCCGAGTGGTACACCGACCTGGCGCCGGTGTGGATCGACAGCCCCTCGCGCGACCAGGTGCTTCCCGCCTCGGCGCCGGTCGTGGTGACCGGCCAGGCGTGCACCTTCGAGGCGAACGTGGTCTGGGAGCTGAGGCAGGGCTCGGCCGTGATCAAGCAGGGCAACACGACCGCGTCGAGCGGGTGCCCGACCCAGGGCAGCTGGACGGTTGACCTCGGAACGCTTCCGGCAGGCGGCTACTCGTTCAAGGCCTTCGAGCGCAGTCCCAAGGACGGCAGCGTCAGCGCCCAGAAGGTGGTGTCCTTCTCGGTCAGGTAGCCGCCGGATGGGGCGAGGTCGCCCCCGTCCGGCCGGGCTCAGCGCCAGCGGGTGGCGGCGTTGAGCACGGCCAGCGCGGCTGGTCCGGCACTGGATGACCTGAGGACCTCCGGACCCAGCCGCACCATCGTCGCGCCGGCACCGCGTAGCGCGCCGAGCTCCCGCTCGGTGATGCCGCCTTCGGGACCGACCACGAGCACGACGGTCCCGGAGGTGGGCAGCGTCAGGCCGGCCAGCGGAATCTCGGCGAGCTCGTGCAGGACCAGGGCGCGGTCAGCCGTGGCGACCAGGGCAGCGATCGAGGTGAGGTCGGCCAGCGGCGCCACCCGGGGCAACCGTCCGCGCCGGGACTGCTTGGTCGCCGCCGCGACCACGGCCTGCCAACGGGCCCGGCCCTTGTCCAGCTTCGGCCCGCGCCACTGGACGATGCTGCGCTCGGCCTGCCACGGCACCACCTCGTCGACACCGAGCTCGGTCGCGGCCTCGATCGCCTGCTCGTCCCGGTCGCCCCGGGCGAGCGCCTGGACGAGGACGAACCGAGGGTTGGGCTCGACGACCAGCTCCACCTCGAGCAGCTCCACGACCAGGTCGTCTCGTCCGACCGAGCGCACCTGCGCACGGGCCCGGCGACCGGCGCCGTCGGAGAGCAGCACCCGCTCACCGACCCGCAGCCGCACGACCTGGACGGCGTGCCGCGCCTCGGCGCCGGTCACCGTCACGGTGCCACCCGGGGTGGCGTCACCCCAGGCCGCGGCATCGAGCAGGAACATCCGGTCGGTCATCGCACACACCGGCTCCCCGGGCAGCGCGCCGGCACCGCTACTTGGCCTTGAAGGCGTCGCGGAGCTTGCCGAGCAGGCCCTTCTCCAGCGGCGCGAGGCGTCCCTGCGGGCGCTCCTCCCCGCGCAGCGTCGCCAGCTGCTGGAGCAGCTCCTCCTGCTCGGGCGTCAGCTTCGTCGGAGTCAGCACGTTGGCATGGACGATGAGGTCTCCGCGACCGGTCCCGCGCAGATGGGTCACCCCGAGCCCGCGCATCGTCACCAGGTCCCCGGTCTGGGTTCCCGGAGCGATGAGCAGGTCCTTCATCCCGTCGAAGGTGCTCAGCTTGAAGGACGTCCCGAGGGCGGCCGCGGTCATCGGCAGCTCGACCGTGCAGTGCAGGTCGTCGCCGCGCCGCGTGTAGCTCTCGTGCGTCCGGACGGCGATCTCGACGTACAGGTCGCCAGCCGGTCCGGCTCCCGGTCCGACCTCGCCCTCTCCGGAGAGCTGGATCCGGGTGCCGGTGTCGACCCCGGCCGGGACGCGCAGCTTGAGCGTGCGCCGGGTCCGCACCCGACCCTGGCCCGAGCACTCGAAACAGGGATGGCTGATCACCTCGCCGAAACCCTGGCAGGCCTGGCACGGACGTGAGGTCATCACCTGACCCAGGAACGAGCGCTGGACCGACTGCACCTCGCCGCGCCCGTTGCAGACAGGGCATGTACTGGTGCCGGTTCCGGGTTGGGCGCCGTCGCCGTGGCAGGTCCCGCAGCCCACCGCGGTGTCCACGGTCAGCTCCTCGTCGGAGCCGAACACCGCCTTGGCCAGGTCGATGTCGAGCCGCACCAGCGCATCCTGGCCGCGCTGCTGTCGCGACCTCGGGCCGCGAGTGGCTCCCTGACCACCGAAGAAGGCGTCCATGACATCGGTGAAGGAGAAGCCCTGCCCGAACCCGGCACCGCCGGCGCCGGCCGCGGCATACGGGTCCGCGCCCAGGTCGTAGGCGCGCTTCTTCTCCGGGTCGCCGAGCACGTCGTAGGCCTGCGAGACCTTCTTGAACTCCTCCTCGGCCTCCGGACCGGTGTTGACGTCCGGGTGCAGCTTGCGGGCCATCCGCCGGTAGGCGCGTTTGATCTCCTCGGCGGTCGCCTCGCGTGAGACACCGAGATCCTTGTAGTAGTCGTTCAACCGAGTTTCCTTGTCCAGCTGGGGCGGGTCATGCGGCGGTCAACGGTCACGGACCGAGAATCTGCGAGACGTAGTGCGCGACGGCCCGCACGTTGGCCATCGTGGTCGGGTAGTCCATCCGGGTCGGGCCGAGCACCCCGAGGGCAGCCACCACCTCACTGCCGGCGCCGTATCCGGTGGAGACCACCGAGGTGCTGCTCAGCCCCTCGTGGGCGTTCTCGTGGCCGATCCGGACCGCGACGGCGTCGTGGTCCTGCCCCAGCGTCCCCAGGAGCTTGAGCAGCACGACGTGCTCCTCGAGTGCCTCGAGGACGGGGCCGATGGTCTGCGGGAAGTCGGTACCGAAACGGGCCAGGTTCGCGGTCCCCGCGAGGACCACCCGTTCCTCCCGCTCCTCGACGAGGGCGTCGTCGAGGGCCTGGACCACGGTCCGGACGACGTCCCGGTCCTGCGGCTCGAACCGGTCGGCCAGGGACTGGAGCCTGGTGGCCGCCTCGGTGAGCGGCCGCCCCGATGCCTGCGCGTTGAGCTCGGTCCGCAGTCGGGCCAGCAGCGTGTGGCCGTCGGCGGTGGTCAGGTCTCCGTGCGAGTCGACGACCCGTTGCTCGACCCGGCCGGTGTTGACGATGAGCACGAGCATCAGCCGCTGTGGCCCCATCGGTACGAGCTCGATGTGCCGGACGGTCGAGCGGGTCAGCGATGGGTACTGCATGACGGCCACCTGCCGGGTCAACGACGACAGCAGCCGCACGGTCCGCTCGACCACGTCGTCGAGGTCGACGGCACCAGCCAGGAAGCGGCTGATCGCCGTCCGCTCCGCCGCACTCATCGGCTTGATCGTGCTGAGCCGGTCGACGAACATCCGGTACCCGGCGTCGGTCGGGACCCGACCGGCCGAGGTGTGCGGCGCGTGGATCAGCCCCTCGTCCTCGAGCGCTGCCATGTCGTTGCGGACGGTCGCGGCGGAGACGCCGAGGTGGTGTCGCTCGACGATCGCCTTGGAACCCACCGGCTCGGAGGTCTGGACGTAGTCCTGCACGATCGCCCGCAGGACCGCGAGCCGTCGTTCCTCGCTCATCACGTCGCCCCTCTCGGCTGGTCGGCGTTGGCACTCCACTATCCGGAGTGCCAAGTCTACGTGGTCCGGACGGGTCCTGGTTCGCCCGGCGGGTCGGCACGGATGCCTGGACCGGCGACCGTAACGTGGCCCGGGTGTCTGGGAGAGATCGCTACGGGAGTGACGTGCTGAGCGGGGACTGGCGCGCCCCGAAGGGCGGACGCGCCACCGAGGTGGCCGCCGAGCCCGGTCTGGTCGTCGAGGAGGTCGAGACGGGCTGGTGCGGAGCGGTGGTGCGGGTCGAGACGGCCGGCGGGATGCGGGTGGTCCACCTGGAGGACCGTCGGGAGCGAAGCAGGGGGTTCCCCCTCGGTCCGGGCTTCCTGATCGATGGTCGCCCGGTCATCCTCACGCCTCCGGTGGCAGCCGCGCAGGCCCGTCTGGGGACGGCACGCAACCGGACGGCGCGGACGGCAAGCGGGTCCACGGCCGTGGCCACGACCCGGGCCCGGGTGGCCCTGGGGTCCAGGATCTTCGTCGAGGGCAGGCACGACGCGGAGCTCATCGAGAAGGTGTGGGGTCCAGATCTTCGGGTCGAGGGTGTCGTCGTGGAGATGCTCGACGGCGTGGACGACCTGGCCGGCGCCATCGCGGACTTCGGCCCAGGTCCGGGCCGGCGGATGGGAGTCCTGGTGGACCACCTCGTTCCCGGTACCAAGGAGATGCGCGTCGTCGAAGCGGTCCGCTCCCTGCCGGGGCTCGACCGGAGCGTCCTGGTGCTGGGTCATCCCTACGTCGACGTCTGGCAGTCCATCCGCCCGGAACGGCTGGGCTGGACGCGGTGGCCGGTGGTCCCCCGCGGCCAGTCGTGGAAGCACGGCATCTGCGCCGCACTGGGCTGGGAGCATGAGACCCAGACCGACATCGCCGTCGCCTGGAAACGCATCCTCGGGACGGTGCGCAGCTATGCGGACCTGGAGCCGACGCTGCTGGCCAGCGTCGAGGAGCTGATCGACTTCGTCACCGAGCCGAGCTGAGCCGCCGGGGCCGTCAGCCCAGCCCCAGCAGCCGACGCACCACGGTGTCGGTGAGCAGCCGCCCACGCAGGGTGAGCCGGACCCGGCGTTCCTGCACGGCCAGGGCCGGGTCCACCAGACCGTCGGCGATGAGCCCGGCGACGGCCGCCCGTCCGGCGACTGACAGCCCCTCGACCGGCAGCCCCTCCCGGAGCCGAACCCCGAGCAGGACCCACTCGTCGTGCCGCTGCTCGGGGGTGAGCACCTCGCGCGCGGCGGCCGGCGACGCGCCGGCAGCCAGCCGAGCGGCATACGCGGTGGGGTGCTTGACGTTCCACCAGCGAACCCCGCCGACATGGCTGTGCGCGCCGGGGCCGACCCCCCACCAGCTCCCCTCGCTCCAGTAGCCGACGTTGTGACGACATCTGAACCGGTCCTCGCGGGCCCAGTTGCTCACCTCGTACCACTGGAAGCCGGCATCGGCCAGCTCGTGGTCGGCGAGCTCGTACTTGGCCGCCTCGTCGTCGTCGTCCGGCGCCGGAACCACCCCGCGGCGGACCTGGGCGGCCAGCTTGGTTCCGTCCTCGACGACGAGCGCGTACGCCGAGATGTGGTCCGGTTCGAGGGCCACGGCCGCCTCGAGGCTGCGCCGCCAGTCGTCCAGGCTCTCTCCCGGCGTCCCGTAGATCAGGTCCAGGCTGACCGCCAGGCCGGCGTCCCGGGCGGCCTGGACCGCCCGGCCGACGTTGTCCGGCCGGTGGGTGCGGTCCAGCACCGCAAGCACGTGCGGAACCGCGCTCTGCATGCCGAGGCTGACCCGGGTGAACCCCCCCGCGGCCAGCTCGCCCAGCCCGGCAGGGGTGACCGAGTCGGGGTTGGCCTCGGTGGTGATCTCGGCACCCTCGGCAAGACCCCAGCGCTCACCGATCCCGCTCACGACCCGGACCAGGTCACTCGCCGGCAGCATCGTCGGGGTCCCGCCACCGACGAACACCGTGTCCACGGGTCGAACCGGCGAACCGAGCACCCGCACCGCGAGGTCGAGCTCGACGAGGGTCGCCGCGGCGAAGGTGTCCACCCCGGCCCCCGGGGTCCGTCCGTCGCCCAGCTCGCCGAGGGTGTAGGTGTTGAAGTCGCAGTAGCCACAGCGGACCGAGCAGAACGGCACGTGCACGTACAGCCCGAACGGGCCGCTACCCAGGCCCTCGAGCGCGGCGGGAGGCAGCTCCCCCCGCGGGGGCGCGGGATCGCCGTCGGGCAGGGCGCTCGGCATGCGCCGATTGTCGCAGGGCGCCGGGCCTCACCCCGAGTGGGTGTACACGCCGTACCGGGCCCGGGTGCGCAGCGCCCACCGGGAGGCGGGCACGTTCAGCACCGCCGCGGTGGCGATGATGCCGCCCATCACCAGCCAGCCCGGCGCGCCCCATTCGATGCACAGCAGGGCGGCCAGCGGGGGCGCGATGACCGAGGCGAGCGAGAAGCTCATCCCGGCGAACCCCTGGTACTGGCCCTGTCGCTCGAGCGGCGCCAGACCCATCTGGACCCCCCATTGACCTGCTGAACCGACCATCTCACCGACCACATGGAGCACGGCCCCCGCGACGAGCAGGCCGGCCGCGACCCACGGACCAGCACGCGCGGCGAGGGCGATCACCGCGAACCCGCCCAGGATCCAGGCACCGCCCACGGCCATCGCCCGGGCCGCCGCGGGCACGGTGTTCGTCCCCCGCGACAGCCGGACCTGGAACAGCGCCACCGCGACGGTGTTCACCAGCAGGGTCAGGGCCACGAGCGGCTTCGGCGCGTCGGTCCGGGTGGCGATCCACAACGGCATTGCGAGCTCGATGACGAAGAAGTGCATGGCGAACACCCCGGTCAGGATCGAGACCAGCAGGTACGGGGTGTCACGCAGCACCTGAAGGCGCGACTCCCCCTCGGCGCGCTCCGGGGCCGGAGCCAGGTAGGGCAGTCGCCCGAGGAGCTTGGCGCTGACCGCAAAGCTGACCGCGTTGAAGACGAAGACCGCCAGGTAGGCCCAGGTCTGGTCCACCCACAGCGCCAGGCCGCCGAGGCCGGCGCCGAGGGAGATGCCGACGTTGGTCGTCGCCCGCAGGTACGCCTTGAACCGCACCCCCCGACCGCCGACCGCGACCCGGGCGATGACCCCGTTGCGCACCGCACTGGCTCCGCGGTCGAACAACGCCTCGACGCCGAGGACGAGACACAGCAGCACCACGTCATGGGTGAGCAGCAACCCGAGGGTGGCCACGCCGGCTCCGAACGTCAGCCAGCGCAGGACCGCGCGTGGACCACGGACGTCGCCGAGGTGCCCGAGGGGCACCTGGACCAGCAGCCCGACGCCGGCGGCGACGGACAGGGCCACGCCGACCTCGGTGGCCGACAGGCCGACGACGTGGGTGAAGTACAGCGCGAACGTCGTCACCAACGCGCCGTTGCCGAAGGTGTTGACCAGGGTGGCGCCGGCAAGGATCCGCAGGTTCGGGTCGATCGGGATCCCGCGACGGGTCAAGGGATCCGTGGCCAGCTCGGACGGCACGACCGTGATCTCCTTCCCGCTCGACATGTATCTTGATATCAAGATACAACAGGGTTCGCGGTCCGACGTCACTGAATCGCGCTCGCGCCGACGGCGACTTCGGCGTGTCTGCCGCGACACGCGGAAGCCGCGAAAATCTCCGTGAGATTCTTCGCCAAGGCCCTTGCCCCTGGCCCTCGGGACGACATAGAAATGTCCTACGCCACCGGTTCGCCGGAGGCGGGACCGGAGAAACCAGTTCATCCAGTTCTCTTTCGGGAGAACGGGATTCACGGGACTTCGCGATCGACCAGACTTGTCTGGTCACCGTTCGGGACCTCGGTCCCGAGCACGCGCCGGACCTCGGTTCGGAGCAACCGTCCAGGACCTCGGTTCTGGGCCGGCACGGACCTCGGTTCGTGTCAGAGGGCCTCGGAAACTCATACTTTCCGAGGCCCTCACCTATGCCCGCCTCAGCGTTGACCAGGCATCCCGGCGCCCGACCCGGTTGGCCGGAGCCGCAACCCCGTCAGTACTGTCGGATGGTGCACACGCCAGCCTGGATCGAGCTCGACGGAGTGGTCAACATGCGCGACGTGGGCGGTCTGCCCACCGTCGACGGTCGAGTGATCACGCCGGGCCGGCTGATTCGCTCGGACAACCTCCAGGATCTGCCGCTCAGGTCGGTTCGTCGCCTGGTCGAGGAGCTCGGCGTCACCGACGTCGTGGACCTGCGCACCCACGTGGAGGTCGCCAAGGAGGGCGAGGGACCACTGCGCGCCCGGCCCGAGGTGCACCACCACCACTTCACCCTGTACCCCGAGCAGTCCCACGAGACCGGCCTGCCCCCCGGCGAGCGAGAGCTCCCCTGGGCCGGCGACACGCGGGCGACCCTGACCCGGCCGGACCACGACGAGCACCCGCAGGTGGACCATGACGCCTACTGGTCGAACTACTACCTCGGGTACCTCGCCCAGCGCCCCGACTCGGTGGTGGCCGCGCTGCGGGCGATCGCGCGAAGCCGCGGGGCTGCCGTCGTGCACTGCGCCGCCGGCAAGGACCGGACCGGGACCATCGTCGGGCTCGCCCTGAAGGTCGCCGGCGTCGACGACGACACGATCACCGCTGACTTCGTCGCCTCAGGCGAGCGGATCACCCAGATCCTCACGAGGCTCAGTGGCCGGGCGTCGTACGCGGTCGAGGTCACCGAGGCGCTGGTCGCGCAGCAGTCCCCGCGCACGGACACCATGCGCCTGCTGCTCGCGGCCCTGCACACCCGGTTCGGCGGGCTGGACGCCTGGTTGGACAGGCAGGGCTGGCGGCCGGACGACACGGACCGACTGAGGTCGAAGCTGCTCGACTGAGCTCGACCCCGGTGGTCGGTTACTTCTTGGCCTTCTCGCCGTCGTTGGACAGGGCCGCGATGAAGGCCTCCTGGGGGACCTCGACCCGCCCGACCATCTTCATCCGCTTCTTGCCGACCTTCTGCTTCTCGAGCAGCTTGCGCTTGCGGGTGATGTCCCCGCCGTAGCACTTCGCCAGGACGTCCTTGCGGATCGCGCGGATCGTCTCGCGGGCGATGATCCGGGCGCCGATCGCGGCCTGGATGGGCACCTCGAACTGCTGCCGCGGGATGAGCTCGCGCAGCTTCGAGGCCATCGAGACGCCATAGGCGTAGGCCTTGTCCTTGTGCACGATCGAGCTGAAGGCGTCGACCTGCTCACCCTGGAGGAGGATGTCGACCCGGACGAGGTCGCCCACCTGGTCGCCGTCGGGCTCGTAGTCCAGGGAGGCGTAGCCGCGGGTGCGCGACTTCAGCTGGTCGAAGAAGTCGAAGACGATCTCGGCGAGCGGCAGGGTGTAGCGCATCTCCACGCGCTCCTCGGAGAGGTAGTCCATCCCGCGCAGCGACCCACGCCGCTGTTGGCACAGCTCCATGATCGCGCCGATGAACTCGCTCGGAGCGAGGATGGTGGCGCGGACGACGGGCTCGCGGACCTCGACGATCTTCCCGTCGGGGTACTCGCTGGGGTTGGTGACCTCGATGTGCCGGTTCCCCTCCAGCGTGACGTCGTACACCACGTTCGGCAGCGTGGAGATGAGGTCGAGGTCGAACTCCCGCTCCAGTCGCTCCCGGATGATCTCCAGGTGCAGCATCCCGAGGAAGCCCACTCGGAAGCCGAAGCCGAGCGCGACCGAGGTCTCCGGCTCGTACACCAGCGCGGCGTCGTTGAGCTTGAGCCGGTCGAGGGCGTCGCGCAGGACGGGGTAGTCCGACCCGTCGATGGGATAGAGGCCGGAGAAGACCATCGGCTTGGGGTCCCGGTACCCGCCGAGGGCGCTGGTGGCCGGCTTGGCCGCGTTGGTGACCGTGTCACCCACCCGCGACTGACGCACATCCTTGACGCCGGTGATCAGGTACCCCACCTCTCCCACCCCGAGGCCGTCGCACGGCGTGGGTTCCGGCGAGCTCACCCCGATCTCGAGCAGCTCGTGGGTCGCCTTGGTGGACATCATCGCGATCTTCTCGCGCGGGTTGAGGTTGCCGTCGATCACCCGGACGTAGGTGACCACGCCCCGGTAGGTGTCGTAGACGGAGTCGAAGATCATCGCCCGGGCGGGTGCATCCGGGTCGCCGGTCGGCCCGGGGACCTGCCGGACGATCTGGTCGAGCAGCGGCTCGACGCCGGCTCCGGTCTTGCCGGAGACGCGCAGGCAGTCCTCCGGCTCGCAGCCGATCAGCCGGGCCAGCTCCTCGGCGTACTTCTCCGGCTGCGCCGCGGGCAGGTCGATCTTGTTCAGCACCGGGATGATCGTCAGCTCGTTCTCCATCGCCAGATAGAGGTTGGCCAGCGTCTGGGCCTCGATGCCTTGGGCGGCGTCGACGAGGAGCACGGCGCCCTCGGCGGCCGCGAGCGACCGCGACACCTCATAGGTGAAGTCGACGTGCCCGGGGGTGTCGATCATGTTCAGCGCGTACGTCGTGTTCTCGAGCTCCCAGGGCATCCGGACCGCCTGGCTCTTGATCGTGATGCCCCGCTCGCGCTCGATGTCCATCCGGTCGAGGTACTGCGCACGCATGGCCCGCGGGTCGACGACGCCGGTCAGCTGGAGCATCCGGTCGGCCAGGGTCGACTTCCCATGGTCGATGTGGGCGATGATGCAGAAGTTCCGGATGAGGTCCGGCGGCGTCGCGTGGGGCGGCAACGCGGTGCGGGCCATGGGTGACACGGTGGGGCGAACCTCGCGCTCGGATCGGGGTCAGGAGTCGGTGCCAGTGTCCCACGGCGAGAGGGCGTCCCGGCACGCCCCGGCCCGGCAGTGCCCGTCAGAGACCGGTGGCGCCGTCGATCCCCTCGCGGAGCAGGTCGGCATGACCGTTGTGCTGGGCGTACTCGGCGATCATCTTGACGAGTACGCCTCGCAACGAGATCGGCTGACCGTCGCGGACCCGGGTGCCGGTCTCGTCGAGGGTGTCGTGGGCCAAGACGACCTGCCGGGAGCGCTCGCACTCCCGGTTCCACACCGCGACGGCCTGGTCGACATCCCCACCGAGGTCCGTGAAGTCCTGGTCCGGGTCATCGTCGGAGTAGTAGAGCATTGGCCCCGGGTCGCCCGCGAAGTTGATCTGGAACCACCACCGCTCGACCCCGGACAGGTGCCGCAGCAGGCCGTGCAGGCTCATCGTGGAGGGCGGCATGCTCGCGCGCGACAGCTCCTCCGAAGTCAGCCCGGCGCACTTGAGGGCGAACGTCTGCCGGTGCCAGTCGAGGTATGCGGTGAGCATGGTGCGCTCGTCGCCGACCTGCGGCAGCGGGGGTCGGGTGTCGTCCGGCCAGGTCCTGGCGTAGTTCTCCTCCGGCGGCGGGGTCGCCTGGGTGCCCATGTCCCCAGCCTGCCACTGTCGACCGACAGGCTCCGCCCAGCTCAGGGGCTCATCTCGTAGGCGCCGTCGAGGGCCCGCACCTGGTCCCACACCCGAGCGGACCGCCCGGCGTCGACGACGGGCTTGCGGACCGCGGCCAGGGCCCACTCCTGCTGGGTCGGCGTCGAGGATGACTTGCCGTGCAGCGCGACGGCATACGCGGAGAAGTCCCGGACCTGGACGTCGAAGATCTGGTCCAGGACGTCGGGGTCGAGCCCGGTGGCGTCGGCCTGTTCGAGGATCAGCTGGCCGTAGACGACGAGGGAGAACAGGTGCCCCACGGTGAGCAGGAAGTCGAGGTCCTGCTGCTGGGCCGCGTCCGGGCCGGCGCTGGTCAGCAGGCTGCGCAGTGCGGTGGCCTGCTCGAGGAACCGGGCGACGTTGGGGACCGCGGCGTGCTGCTGATAGGGGACGCTCCAGTCGGCGAACTGCACCGACGCGGCCCCCCGGGCAGGACCCTGGGCCCAGAAGAAGGTGTCGTCGGCCGGGTCGGTCCGCGTCGGGATCGGCGGGCGGTCCGCGGGGCTGAGCAGGTAGCTCGGCATGAACTTGATGATCTGGGCCACGTTGACGTGCACCGTGCCCTCGAGCCTCGGCAGGCAGCCGATCAGCCGGGCGGCCTGGCTGAAGTAGGTGTCCTTCTCGAAGCTCTTCGCGGCGATGATGTCCTGCAGGAGGGTGATCACGGTCTCCCCCTCGGAGGTGACCTTCGACTTCGCCACGGGGTTGAACAGCAGGTAGCGGCGGTCGTCCAGACTCGCGCTGCGGAAGTAGTCCACCGCCCGGGCGCTGAACAGCTTCATCGCGACCAGGCGGGCATAGGCGTCCACGAAGCTGCCCCGGACGTGGGGGAAGTCGGTGACCGGGTTGCCGTAGAGGATCCGGTTGTTCGCATGGGTGATCGCCTCGTAGAAAGCGTGCTCGCACATGCCGATCGACGCCGTGCACAGGTTGAACTTGCCGACGTTGACCGTGTTCAGCGCCGACGAGAACGCCTCGACCCCGGTGTGCAGGATGTCCTCCTGGCGGACCGGGTAGTCCTCGAGGCGGAACGTGCTGACGTACATCTGGCCGTGCACGACGTTGTCGACCAACGTGTAGTCCGCGTGCTGGCTGTCTGCCGCGAACCACACATAGCCCTCGTTGCCCTCCAGGTCGGTGCGGCGGCCGAAGACGGACACTGTGCTCGCGACGTTGCCGTTGCCGATGTAGTACTTGGTGCCCGACGCCCGGAAGGCGATCCCCGCGGCGGCATCGGCCGGGTCGGCCGGGGTGAGCAACAGGTCCGTCGAGTAGACGTCCGCGCCGTGCTCACGCTCGGAGAGGGCGAAGGCCATGACACCGCCGTCCCGGAGCTGGCCGGCCACCTGGTGCTTGGCCGCCTCGTTGGCACTCATCCAGACCGGGCCCAGACCGAGGATGGTGACCTGCTCGGCATACCAGTAGGCCAGGCCGTAGAAGCCCAGGATCTCTGACAAGGCTGCGTTGCGGGCGGCGTCCCAGCGCGTGTCCGGGTCGCCGTCGGCGTAGGCGGACGGAGTGAGGAACCGGGCGAAGAGGCGTCGCTCCGCCACGAACTCGAGGAACTCGGCCACCCACTGGGCCTCGCGGTCGTCCTGGAGCAGCCGGCCCTTGCCGCGCCCCTCGAACCAGTCGATCACGGCCCGGAGGTCGCTGCGGCTGCGCGGGTCCAGCTGGGCCAGGTCGTCGCCGTGGGGGTTGAACAGCAGGCCGGTCCGGTTCGTCATGACCGAAAACTACCAGCGAGTAACCTGCGCTGGAGGCTTCGTTGTGGCGCGGAACACTCCTCAGGGCTCAGCCGACGTACGGTCGTCGGCGCTGCAGCCCGATGGAGACGAGCACGATCAGGACGCCGAACACGGCGAGGGCGGCGCCGACCCGACTCGGCCACTCGTACCCGTAGCCGGCCGCGAGCACGAGCGACCCCAGCCAGGCGCCGAGCGCGTTGGCGAGGTTGAGCGTCGAGTGGTTCAGCGCGGCGGCGAGCGCCTGACCGTCGTGGGCGACGTCCATCAGGCGCGTCTGGAGCATGGGCACGAGGATCGAGGGCAGCATCCCGAGGACGAAGACCATCGGAATCGCCAGCCCCTGGTACCGGGCGGCCGGGCCGAAGACGGCGAGCATCAGCGCGATCAGCCCCAGGGTGACCAGGATCCCCCGCATGATTCCCAGGTGGGCCACCCGACCGGAGATGAGCATCCCGGTGACCATCCCGATGCCGTAGATGCCCAGGATGACCGGCACGAACGAGAGGGAGAACCCGGACAGCTCGGTCATCGTGGGCGTGATGTAGGCGTAGGTCGAGAACATCCCGCCGAAGCCCACCGTGCCGATCAGCAGCGCGAGCCACACCTGGAGCCGTTTGAGGGCGCGCAGCTCGCCGCGCATGGACTCCTCACCGGTGGACGGCTGGTCCGGCACCCAGGCCCAGGTCGCCAGGACGGTGACCGCACCGATGAGGCCGACCACCCAGTACGGCACCTGCCAGCCGAGGGTCTGGCCCAGCACCGTCGTCAGCGGGACGCCCACGACGTTCGCGACGCCGAGTCCGATGAGCATCATCGCCACGGCCCAGGTGCGACGCTCCTTGGGGACCAGGCTGGCCGCCACGACGGCGCCGATGCCGAAGAAGGCGCCGTGCGGCATACCGGAGAGGAACCGGGCCCCCATCAGCTGCCAGTAGGTCGTGGCGAACCCCGAGGCGGCGTTGGCCAGGGCGAAACCGACCATGAGCAGCACCAGCAGCCGCTTGCGCCGGACCTTGGCCGCGAGCACCGCGATCAACGGCGCCCCGACGACGACCCCGAGGGCGTACGACGAGACGAAGTGACCTGCGGTCGGGATGTCGGTGCCGATTCCCGCAGCGACCTGGGGAAGCAGCCCCATGGTGACGAACTCGGTCGTCCCGATGGCGAACCCGCCGATGGCCAGCGCGAACAGCGCCAGCCGGACGTGGGTCGAGGGCGGGGTCGTGCGCGGGCCCGAGGCCGGCGCAGACGCGGCGGTGGAGGTGGTCATCGGCAGGCCATTCGTGGTTCGGGAAGGGGTGCGGGTCGACGATGACCAGCATCCATCGTAACCCCGCACCTGCACGTCCCTGCCCGCCTCGCTACGGTGGGCCCATGCCAGGCAGTTTCGGAGACCGCCTGCGCCGGGCGATGGGACGTCGCCTGCGCCCCTCGCCACCAGCACCGGCCCGACAGCGGCCCTTGTCGGTCGGTCCACGCAGCTCACCGCCGCCCACCGCACGGGCCGATGGAGCCGTCCCCCCGCCCGAGGGGATGCGCCGATACCCCGGGGACTACGACGGGGTACCCGCGATGGCGTGGACGCCGAAGCCCGACGGGCAGCCGGACCCGGGCGAGATCGTCTGGACCTGGGTGCCGTACGAGGAGGACCACTCGGTGGGCAAGGACCGTCCCGTCCTGATCATCGCGAGCGACGGAGACTGGCTGCTCGGAGTCATGCTGACCAGCCGCGATCACGACCGGGACGAGGACCAGGAACGTCGAGCCGGCCGGCACTGGGTCGACATCGGGACCGGCGGCTGGGACCCGGAGCGGCGACCGAGCGAGGTCCGGATCAACCGGATCATCCGGATCGACCCGGCCAAGGTCCGGCGCGAGGGCTCCGTGCTGGCGGAAGACCGCTTCGAGGCGGTCACCGAGGCCATCCGGGAGCACTGATCACGTCTCGAGCCGTCGGCCCCGCTCCCGGATCGCCTCGAGGCGACGACGAGTCTGCGGCGCCGTGCTCGGGTCGCCCGTGCCGGGCCAGGAACCGACCTCGACCGAGCTCTGGGTGAAGAACTCCTCGAGTACCTCGAGCAGCCGCGCGGTGACGTCGATCGAGAGCGCGACCACGGGCAGCCGTTCCGGAAACATCGGGCGGTCATGGAAATCCCCGGCCCGGCCACCCTCCTCGAGCATGGTCAACGGACCGCCGTCGGCCAGGTACTCGTCAACGAAGGCGAGCAGCTCGGCATGCATGGCGCGTGCCGCCGACGCAGTGGTCGCCATCGTCGCCGCCAGCTCGACGGGGGTGGCGTGGTTGCCGAAGAACGTCCGCAGGATGCCCTCGATCTCGAAACGGGGTTCCTCGGGCTCGCTCTGGAGCCACTCGCCCAGCGCGGCGCGGCCGGAATCGGTGATCGTGTACCGCTTGCGGGATCGCTGCCCGGCCGACTCGTCCTCGACGCTGGCCCACCCCAGGGTCACCAGTCGCTTCTGCTCCCGGTACAGGTGACCCTCGGAGGACGACCAGACGAAGCGCAGGCTGCGCCGCATCTGCCGGGTGAGCTCGTACCCGGTCCACGGGCGGGTGGCCAGCATTCCCAGCAGGCCGTACGTGGTCGGGGAGGCAGCTGTCGTCATCTCTTGACTCTACTCTCATTGCGAGTAATCTCGACCTCGGGTCGTCGCGTCCCGGGCAGGGGGCGTGCGGCGGGCCGTGGTGGGCCAGGACCCTCCTGCCCTCCTCGTGATCGGAGACGCGCGTGAAGACTCAGCTGACAGACCTGCCGGTCGAGATCTCCCAGGGGGAGCTGGTGACCCGGTACGTCGAGTGGGGCGGCATGGCGCTGCGGTATGCCGTGGTGCCGGCGGGGACGGACATGGGGCCGGTCCTCGAGGGGTTGCCGGGCGATCGGTGCCCCAGCGACCACTGGGGCGTGGTGCTGGAGGGCGCGATCACCATGCTGCACGCCGACGGACGCACCGAGCTGACCAGCGCCGGGGAGGCCTACCACTGGCCGGCGGGGCACACCGCGACCAGTGAGCACGGCGCGGCCTTCGTCGAGATCGGCCCCGTCGCCCAGATGCGCCAGTTCAGCACGCACGCGAGAGGGAAGTTCGCCTGATGGGCATCGGCACCCTCCGGACGGCGGTGATGGACGTCAACGACCTGACCATCGCGGAGGCCTTCTGGTCGCAGGTCACCGGACTCGAGGTGCTCGAGTCCTACTACCCCGGTCGGTATGGCTACCTGGGGCACAACAACCCCTGGCGCCACGAGCTGATCCTGCATCTGGTGACGGCCGTCAAGGGCCCGGAGACCAACCGGGGGCACATCGACATCGGCGTGCGGGACATGGACCGGGCGATCGGCCAGGTCGAGGCGATCGGCGGGAGACTCAAGAAGGCGCCGGCGCTGTACCCGCGACCCCACTCCTACCCCGGTGAGGAGCCGTCGATCGACTGGGCCGTCATGCAGGACCCGTTCGGCAACGAGTTCTGCCTGATCACCATCCTCTCGCCGGAGCAGTCCGCGGCGGTGACGGCCGCGGCCCAGACCTCGGACGGTCCCGATCCGGCCGCCGACCCGCGCTGGCGTGCTGTGGCCCGCCGGGCCGCACAGTAAAATTGGCACAACTAGCAGCAAACCTTTGTCATTTTGTAACCAACGTCCGGTCCGATCTCCCTAGGTTTCAGGAAGCAGCCCCGCATCCGCGGGCCCGCTTCGCATCACTGCACCAGGGGGATCCACCAAGATGAAACTCACCACGAGATTGGCTGCCTCGGCGGCGGCGCTGTCCGTCGGACTCGCGACCTTCGGCCTCTCCACCGCCAGCGCCTCGGGCGACGCCGCACGCGACGCCGCTCCCACCGGTCTGGCCCGCCAGGCCGGGATCAACCAGCCCGGAGACGCCTACATGGGGTGGTCGCTGGTCAACGACTCCAAGGCCGACCAGCCCGTCAAGGGCAAGGCGGTCAACAGCGAGCCCGCCGGGTCGCAGTCCCTCGTGGCGACGACGACTCCCGGCATCGACGTCTCGCACTGGCAGGGCACGGTCAACTGGACGAACTACTACAACCAGGGCAACCGGTTCGCCTACATCAAGTCCACCGAGGGCACGACCTACGTCGACCCGAACTGGGGCACCAACTACAACGGCTCCTACAACGCCGGCTTCATCCGCGGCACCTACCACTTCGCCCGCCCGGACATCTCCACCGGCGCGACCCAGGCGAACTGGTTCGTGGACCACGGCGGAGCCTGGTCGGCGGACGGGAAGACGCTGCCCGGCGCGCTGGACATCGAGTACAACCCCTATGGCGCGACCTGCTACGGCAAGAGCCAGTCGGCCATGCGGACCTGGATCGACAGCTTCGTCAACCAGTACCACGCCCGCACCACCCGCTGGCCGGTCATCTACTCCACCTTCGACTGGTGGAACACCTGCACCGGCAACGCCAGCAACTGGTCGACCAAGAGCCCGTTCTGGATCGCCCGCTACAACTCCACCCCGGGCACGTTGCCGGCCGGGTACAGCTACTACACGTTCTGGCAGTGGACCAGCTCACCCATCGACCAGGACAAGTTCAACGGCGGGATGACCGGCCTGACCAACCTGGCCAAGAACACCTGATCGGCAGCGGCGGCGTCACCTCGACCCGCTGAGGCACAGCTCGGGCCCGTCACCGCAGAGGTGACGGGCCCGTTGCCGTGCGTTCACCGGCCCCGGCCGGTGGGCGACTCAGAGCGAGGAGGCCTGCTTGGCCATCGCCGACTTCTTGTTGGCGGCCTGGTTCTTGTGGATGACGCCCTTGGCGGCTGCCTTGTCGAGCTTGGTGGACGCGGTCTTCAGGGCGTCCTTGGCAGCGTCGGCGTCGCCCGAGGCGGCAGCCTCACGGAACTTGCGGACCCACGTGCGGATCTCGCTCTTGACGGCCTTGTTGCGCTCGGTGCGCTTCTCGTTCGTCTTGATGCGCTTGAGCTGCGACTTGATGTTTGCCACGAGTGATCTTTCCTTGGTCAGTTGGAGGGTGCCGGCGGGCGGCAGGCGGGGCCCGGACTGCGAGCGAAGGGAACGGTGGAGTCGACGCCACGCAGGATGCAACGAACGCACACGACCGGGCGCGCACGCGAGGACCCAACCTACCAGCGCAGGCACCGCGAACCCAAACCGGCGGGCGCGGTTGCGCAGCGACGCGACGGTCAGCGTCGGGCGCCCCCTCGAGCCTGGGTGACGGTCAGGATCGCCCGCTCCACGGCATACACCGGGTCCCGGCCGCCGCCCTTGACCTCGAAGTCCGCCGCCGCGACCGCCTGGATCGCGACGGTCAGTCCCTGAGGATCCCAGTGGCCGACCAGGCGCCGCGCCTTGTCCACCTGCCAGGGAGCCATCCCCAGCTCCTTGGCCACCTGCTGCGAGCTGCCGCGGCCGGCCGAGCCGACCTTGACCAGCTGGCGCAGCTGGGACGCCAGCACCGCGACGATCGGCACCGGGTCGACCCCGGTGGCGATGGCGTGCCGCAACAGCCCCAACGCCTCCCCGGCATGACCGGCCATCGTCGCGTCGGCGACCCGGAACCCGGTCGCCTCCACCTTGCCCCCGTGGTAGACCTCGACGAGCTTGTCGTCGATGACCCCCTGCGTGTCCGACACCAGCTGGGCGCAGGCCGAGGCGAGCTCGCGCACGTCCTTGCCCAGGGCTTCCACCAGCGCCCGGACCGCCTCCGGGGTGGCCTTGCGACCCTGGCTGCGGAACTCGTTGGCGACGAAGTCGCTCTTGTCGCGATCGGTCTTGATCGCCGGGCAGTCGATGACCCGGGCTCCCTGCCGCTTCAGCAGGTCCAGCACCTTCTTGCCCCGCTGACCGGTCCGGTGGGTGACGATCAGGGTGACCTCCTCGGCCGGCGCGGCCAGGTAGTCGAGCAGGTCGGTCTGCAGCTCGTCGGACGCCTCGTCGAGCCCCTCGAGCACCACCGCCTTGTCGCCGCCGAAGAGGGACGGGCTGGTGTGGACGCCGAGCTCGCCCGGCTCGTAGGTCGACGCCGCGAGCCGGATCACCTCGAGCTCCCCGGCCCGATGCTTCAGCTCAGCGATGGTGGCGCCCACGGCTCGTTCGGCCAGTACCTCCTCGGGCCCACTGACCAGCACGAGCGACGGGGCAGCCGAGGGGTTCACGGTGGCCAGCCTGCCACGCCCGGCGGACAGCGGGAACGCCGGCGGCGCGTCAGGGTCGTCAGTCGAACGACAGCTTCGCCTCGCCGAGCGCCAGCCCGAGCTGCTCCAGCCGGGCCGCGACGACCTCGACGGGCAGCTCGAGATGCTCGCCCAGCTCCTGGAGGTCGACTCCGGCCTCGACGGCGTCCTGCAGCTCGCCGTCCTGGTCGCTGGTCCAGGCGTGACCCGCGGTCACCGCGGTCCGCGGGGAGGCCGCGACCGGGGGTGGCCCGGCCACCGGCCGGGCGTCGGTCGACGTCTCCATCGACGAACCGTCGATCGCACCCGTCACCCCGCGTAGGGCGGGGTCCGCGACCGGGAGCGGCTCGGGCGCGATCTCGTCCAGCCGAGCGAGTGCCGCCAGCACCATGTCGCGGTCGGTGGTGGGCCAGAACGGCGGCAGCGAGCGCTGCAGGAACCCGGCATACCCGGCGGCGACCATGCGCGAGTCGAGGAAGGCGACGACGCCCCGGTCGTCCGCCCGGCGGATGAGTCGACCGGCCCCCTGGGCCAGGCGGAGCGCGGCATGGGTGGCCGAGACGGCCATGAAGCCGTTGCCACCCATTCGGCCGATCGCCTGGGACCGCGCCGAGGCGAGCGGGTCATCCGGACGCGGGAAGGGGATGCGGTCGATGATGACGAGCTGGCACGAGGAGCCCGGCACGTCGACGCCCTGCCAGAGCGTGATCGTCCCGAACAGGCAGGTGGACGGCTGCCGGGCGAACTGACGGACCAGCGTGGAGATCTGGTCCTCCCCCTGGCACAGGATCTCGATGTCGGTGCCGTCGGCGCCGAACCGGGCCCGAAGCTCCTCGGCAGCGTGCTGCGCGGCCCGGGTCGAGGAGAACAGGCCCAGCGTCCGGCCGCCGGCAGCGCGCACCAGGGCCTCGATCTCGTCGAGCGCCTGGACCGACGTCCCGTCGCGGCCCGGCGGGGGCAGGTGCTTGGCGACGTAGGCGATGGCCTGGCGGGGGTAGTCGAACGGGCTGCCGACGTCGAGGCCCTGCCACGTCGGAGCTCCCTCGCCGCGCAGGCCGATGGTGCCCGCCACGGCATCGAAGCTGCCGCCGAGCTCGAGGGTCGCCGAGGTCAGCACGACCGTCCGGTCGGTGAAGATCCGCTCCCGCACGAGCATGGCGACACTCATCGGGGCCACCCGCAGCACCGACCCGCGACGGGGGTCCTTGCTGACCCAGACGACATCGAGCTCGCGCTCCTCGAGGATCCGGGCGGCATTCTCGTTCAGCTCGTCGACCGCCGCGCGGGCCACCTGCCGGCCGCCGTCCGCCTCGCCGCCCGAGTCCGGCTTGAGGTCGGACTGGACCACGCGGGTGGTGTCCCGCAGCCGGCTCAGGGCCAGCGCGAGCGAGTCGGACAACCCGGGCAGCCGGCCCTCGGGCAGGTCCTCCAGGACGCCGTCCAGCAGCGTGCCCGCCTCGCCGACCTGCTCGATGTTCTCCGACAGGCGACCGACCCGACGGACGGCCGAGGTGACCATGCCCGGGGTCAGCTCGTCGGTGATCGTCGAGGTCACCCGGTCAACGAGCTCGTGGGCCTCGTCGATGACCAGGACGTCGTGCTCGGGCAGCATCTGCCGACCCTCGAACGCGTCGATCGCCATGAACGAGTGGTTCGTGACGATGATGTCGACGTCCTTGGCGGCCTCCCGGGTGCGCTCGACGAAGCACTCGGCGATCATCGGGCACTTACCGCCGAGGCACTCGTGGGCCGACACCGAGACCTGTCGCCAGGCGCGCTCGGAGACCCCGGGCACGAGCTCGTCGCGGTCGCCGGACTCGGTCACGTCGGCCCACTGGCGCAGCCGGACGACCTCGGCGCCCAGCCGGGAGGCGGCGCGGTCCACCTGCTCGACGGCGAACAGCCCCTCCTCCTCGTCGGGGAAACCACCGCCGAGCTTGTGCGCGCACAGGTAGTTGCGGCGTCCCTTGACCAGCGCGTAGGTCGGCATCCGCCCGAGCAGGGGCTTGAGGGCCTGCGCCAGCCGGGGCATGTCCCGGTCGACGATCTGGGCCTGCAGCGCCAGCGTGGCCGTGGCGACGACCGCGGGCCTTCCCTTGTCGAAGGCGTGTTTGACCGCGGGGACGAGGTAGGCCAGCGACTTGCCCGTCCCGGTGCCCGCCTGGACCAGGAGGTGCTCCCCGGTGTCGATCGCCGACTCGACCGCGTGCGCCATCTCGACCTGACCGGTGCGCTCCACCCCACCGACCCCGGCGACCGCGGCGTGCAGCAGTGCATCGAGATCGGCAGCCATTGCTACAGGGTATGCCGCGCCGCCGCGTCGTCCGATCGGCCCCGACCGGAGTGGACCGGGCCCTTCGGCCCTGACCGGCAGGGCCGGTTCACTGCACCATGAGTCGTCAGCACTCGAGGAAGGGCTCGACGCGATGAACACCTACGGACTCGACGGCAAGGTCGCCGTCATCACCGGCGGCGCCTCCGGGATCGGCCGGGCGTGCGCCCACACGATGGCCCGCTCGGGGGCGGACATCTCGGTCTGGGACGTCGACCGGGCCGGGCTCGCCGTGGTGCAGAAGGAGCTTCGCGAGCATGACCGTCGGGTCCACGCCGCCGTGGTGGATGTCAGCGACGCGGCGGCCGTCGACGCGGGGATGCGGGAGGTCGTCGAGGTCCTGGGCCACCTCGACATCGCCGTGTGCAACGCCGGAGTGGGAGGGGTGGCCGCCTCCAGCGCCGCCTACCCGGACGAGGACTGGCACCGGGTCATCGCCGTCAACCTCGACGGGGTGTTCTTCACCCAGCGCGCGGCGATCCGGGCGATGCGCGACAGCGGCCGCGGCGGTTCGATCATCAACATGTCGTCCATCCTCGGGACGGTGGGGATGGCCTCGTCCGTCGCGTACACCGCCGCCAAGCACGCTGTCGTGGGGATGACCCAGACCGCGGCGTGGGACCACGCGGCCGACGGAGTCCGGGTCAACGCGGTGGGCCCGGGCGTGATCCGCACCCCCATGGTCGAGGACCGGCTCGACGAGCAGGCGCTCGGCTACCTGGTGGGGCTGCACGCCCTGAACCGGATCGGGGAGGCCGAGGAGGTGGCCGAGCTGGTGGCCTGGCTCGCCAGCGACGGCGCGTCCTTCGTCACCGGGTCGTTCTACCCGGTCGACGGCGGCTACCTCGCGCGGTGAGCCTCCGCGCCGGCCGGCGAGGGCCGGTGCGAGTCAGAGACCGACGGAGCCCTGCATGATCCCGCCGTCGACGACGACCGTCGTCGCCGTGACGTAGCCGGCTCGGTCCGAGGCGAGGAAGACGACCATCTCGGCGATCTCCTCGGGCTCGGCGACCCGACCCAGCGGGATGGACGCGTTGAGCGCCTTGAGCTTCTCCGGGTCCTCGGTGGTCTCGGTGTTGATCGGGGTGTCGATGGCCCCCGGCGCGACGTTGACCATCCGGATGCCGTGCGGGCCGAGCTCGACGGCAGCGTTGCGGGTGAGCATCCGCATCCCGCCCTTGGAGACGCAGTAGGGCGTGTTGCCGGGCATGGGCCAGTCCTCGTGGACCGAGGAGATGTTGATGACCACCCCACCGCCACCCTGGGCGATGAACTGGCGGGCCGCGAGCTGAGAGCCGAAGAAGGCGCTCTTCATGTTGACCGCCATGACCTTGTCGTAGTCCGCCTCGGTCGTCTCCAGCAGCGACGTCCGGGTCTCGATGCCGGCGTTGTTCACCATGACATCCACCCGGCCGTACTCCTCGAGCGCCTTGTCGAACAGCCTCTCCAGGTCGGCCACCTTGCTGACGTCGGCCTTGACGCCGATGGCCTCGCTGCCCGCCCGGGTGATCCGCTCGTCCAGCTCCTCGGTGGCGTCGGGGTCACGGACGTAGTCGATGACGACGTTCGCTCCCTCACGGCCGGCGGCCAGGGCGATGGCGGCGCCGATGCCGCTGTTGCCTCCGGTGACGATCACGGTCTTGCCCTCGAGCAGCACGGCATCTCCTCGCTGAAGGTTCTCATGGCCACGCGACCACCGGGGCCGCTCAGACCAAGTATGCCGTCAGCGCTCCGGTGAGACTGGGGTGCACCCTGGCGTGGACGAAGGTCCCCTCCTCGCGATGCTCGGTCGACAGGACCTCGGCCTCGGCGTGCATCCGGCTGAGCAGGTCCCCGCGGTCGTAGGGCAGCACCGCCTTGACGTCGATGTCCGGCTTGGGCAGCTCGACGGCGATGAGCTCGCGGAGCTGCTCGATCCCCCGACCGGTTCGCGCGGAGACGACGATCGAGTGCTTCTCGTGGCGGGTGAGCCGCTCGATGACCTCCGGGTCGGCGGCATCGGCCTTGTTGATCACGATGACCTCCCGGACCTGGTCACCACCGACCTCGGCCAGGACTGCGCGGACCGCCGAGATCTGCCCTTCCGGATCGGGATGTGACCCGTCGACCACGTGCAGCAGCAGGTCGGCGTCCGCCACCTCTTCGAGCGTGGAGCGGAACGCCTCGATCAGCTGGGTGGGCAGCGACCGGACGAAGCCGACCGTGTCGGCGAGCGTGTAGGGACGGCCGTCCTCGGTCTCGGCCCGGCGTACGGTCGGGTCGAGGGTCGCGAAGAGGGCGTTCTCGACGAGCACGCCGGCACCGGTGAGCCGGTTGAGGATCGACGACTTGCCCGCGTTGGTGTAACCCGCGATGGCCACGCTCGGCACGTGGTTGACCTTGCGGCTGCTGCGCTTGGTGTCCCGGGTGGTCTTCATCCCGATGATCTCGCGCTTGAGCTTGGCGATGCGGGTGTTGATCCGGCGACGGTCGAGCTCGATCTTGGTCTCGCCCGGCCCGCGTGAGCCCATCCCCTGCCCCCCGGCGGCCTGCCCCCCGGCCTGCCGCGACATCGACTCACCCCAGCCGCGCAGCCGCGGCAGCAGGTACTGCAGCTGTGCCAGCTCGACCTGGGCCTTGCCCTCGCGGCTCTTGGCGTGCTGGGCGAAGATGTCGAGGAT
The DNA here is from genome assembly GCA_963845815.1 of uncultured Actinomycetota bacterium. GTDB lineage: Bacteria > Actinomycetota > Actinomycetes > Actinomycetales > Dermatophilaceae > Lapillicoccus. The sequence goes on along the minus strand of CAWJTD010000001.1, from coordinate 1,941,139 downwards.
CAATGCCGTGCGGTCGATCACCTTGACCTTGACAACGTCCTCGAGGGCCCGCCGTTGACCCGGGGCGAGCTCGCTGTCGCAGACCACCGTGTCGGCGCCCTCGGCGATGACGATGTCGCGCAGCTCGAGGGCCTTGCCCTTGCCCAGGTAGGTCGCCGGGTCGGGCCGTTGACGGCGCTGCAGGACCCCCTCGAGGACGGTCGACCCGGCCGTCTCGGCCAGCGCCGCGAGCTCGCGGATGGAGTTCTCCGCGTCCTCGGCCGTGCCGTCGGTCCACACCCCGGCCAGGACGACGCGCTCGAGCCGCAGCTGGCGGTACTCGACCTCGGTGACGTCCTGCAGCTCGGTGGACAGCCCCGAGACCCGGCGCAGCGAGGCGCGTTCCTCGCGCTCGAGCTGTTCCCCGTCGTACTGGTCGGTGTCGGCCAGGTAGTCGTCTTCGAAGGCGTCCGCCTCCGCAGCGATCGCGGCGGCCTTGTCGGCAAGTAGTTCAGAGCGTCGTGTCATATCTCCCTCAGGGTCCCACGAGGGGAACGCTCCGCGCGAAACGTTTATGCCGCCTCGTGCTCAGCACCGCTCCCAGTACCCGGGAGACGACTGCTTGAGGGTGGCGGTGTAGTACGTGTTGTTCAGGCCGAGGTACTGGTTGGAGCCGACGGCGTACGCGTAGCCCATCGACTGGTAGGCCCGGCCAGCCGTGACGTGCGCGTAGTTGCTCGAGGTGATGCAGGTCGGCGCCGTCGTGGTGGTCGTGGTGGTCGTGGTGGTCGTGGTGGTGGTGCTCGTCGGTGGGGTGCTCGTGGTCGTCGGGGGCGGGGTCGAGCCGCCGTCGAGGCCGAAGAAGGCCACGTCCGAGTAGGCGGCGCAGACCGTGTCGAGGAAGTAGGCGCCAGCGGTGCCGCACTGGGTGGAGGCGCTGCCGGGGTCGACCGGGGTGCCATGCCCCATGCCGGCGATCCGGTAGAGCCGGACCGCCGAGGTGCCGTACTGCTCCCAGGTCGTACTCGCGTCGAGCGACCCGGTGGAGGTCGGCGTCTGCGAGACACCGAGCACGTTGGTGAACTGGTCGCGCAGCTCCTCGCCGTTCCTCGGGACGACCGTGGTGTCCGACTGGCCCTGCCAGATCGCCACCCGGGGCCGGGCTCCGGCATACCCCGGGTAGGCGCCGCGGACGAGGTCGCCCCAGGCCGCCGGGGTCTTGTCGACGCCGGGGTTCATGCAGGTGTAGGCCGCCGAGAGGGTGGTGGCGCACTTGTACGGGAGGCCGGCGTCGATGGAGCCGGCGGCGAACTTGTCCGGGTAGGCGGCCAGCATCACCGCGCTCATCGCCCCACCCGCGGAGAGTCCGGAGACGAACACCCGGGACGGGTCGGAGCCGTAGCTGGCGACGGCGTACTCGACCATCGACGCTATCGACGCCGCCTCGCCCTGGCCGCGGCTGATGTCGCCGGACTGGTACCAGTTGAAGCACTTGTTGCTGTGGTTGGTGCTCGACTGCTGGGGCAGCAGCAGGGCGAAGCCGTGCAGGTCGGCGAACTTGCGCCACCCCGAGTTGGTGAAGAACGTCGTCGCGTCCTGGGTGCAGCCGTGCAGCAGGACCACGGCGGGCGCGCCCGACGGCAGGCCGTCCGGTCGGTAGCTGTACATCGACAGGGCCCCCGGGTTGCTGCCGAAGGAGCTGACCTGTTGCAGCGTCGCCGCCTGGGCCGGGCCGGCGCTGAGGCCGATCAACCCGGCCACCAGCATCAGCACCGAGACGGACACCGCCAGCAGCGCACGTAGCGGGATGGTCAGGACCATGACACGCCTCCCCCGAGATGGACGTCGCCGTTGACGCCACTCGTCAGGGTAGAGCTGCCTGACGCGGCTGCGATGTGGTGTCCGCGCCCAGATTCGAGGCCGGTCGGGTGGGCGCGCGGACCACCTCCACCCAGCCGCTAGCGTGAGCTGTATGAGCGGCGACCACTACTTCACCGCCGCACCGGCCAGCGCGCAGGAGCGTCGAGCCCTGTCGGTCGAGCTGGCCGGGCGCCGGCTCGACCTGACCACGGCCGGAGGGATCTTCTCGCCGGACCGGGTCGATGTCGGTACCGGGGTCCTGCTGCGGGTGGCACCCCCGCCGCCCACCGAGGGGAACCTGCTCGACCTGGGTTGCGGCTGGGGTCCGATCGCGCTGACCCTCGGGCTGCGCTCTCCCCTGGCCCACGTGTATGCGGTGGACGTCAACGAACGGGCGCTCGACCTGGCCCGGGTCAACGCCGCACGGCTCGGCATCGAGCGGTTCACCGCGAGCCGGCCCGAGGAGGTTCCGGCGCCCGTGCGGTTCGCCACGATCTGGTCCAACCCGCCGATCCGGGTGGGCAAGAGCGCCCTGCACGAGATGCTCACCACCTGGTTGCCGCGGCTGGAACCCGGCGGCACGGCATACCTCGTGGTGCAGAAGAACCTCGGAGCGGACTCGCTTCAGCGCTGGGTCACGCAGACGCTGGCGGGAATGACCTGCCAGCGGTACGAGAACGACCGGGGCTTCCGGGTACTCAGCGTGGCGTGGACGCCGTGACCTGCGGCAGCTGCTCCGGGGCGCGCCGGTCGGGCTGACCGACCAGGGTGGTCGTCCCGTCGGCAACCAGGGCCGCCGGGCCGGCGAGCTCGACGTGGCCGTCCGCGGTCGCCCGGACCGTGAGCCGGCCTCCCGGCACGTCGACGACCCACTCGGTGTTGTCCGGGCTCTCGCCCTCCCACCACCGGGTCGCGAGGGCGGCCGCGGCCGCACCCGTCCCGCAGGAGCGCGTCTCGCCGACGCCACGCTCGTGCACCCGCATGACGACGTGTCCGGGTCCGATCGCCCGGACGAACTCGACGTTGACCCCGCCGCTGGGGGTGGGCGACACGGCCGGGGCCTCGTCCAGGTCGAGGCTGTCCAGGTCGAGGTCCGGGGGCAGGATCACGACGATGTGCGGGTTGCCGAGGTCGAGCCGAAGACCGGGTAGCTCGATGCCGCCGCGGGTGCGCACCGTCGCGTCGAACCCGCGCTCGAGGGCACCCACCGGATCGACGACCGTCCACCGGCCGAGGTCCACGGAAAACTGCTCCCCGGTGACCACGACGCGCTTGGCCCCGCTGCGGGTGGCGATCGAGAACTCGTCGCGCTGCTCGAGCCCCTCCCGGCGCAGGTAGGCAGCGAAGACCCGGGTGCCGTTGCCGCACATCTCTGCCGCCGAGCCGTCGGCGTTGCGGTAGTCCATGAACCACGGCGCGAGCTCGGCCTGCTCGCGCACCAGCGGCTCGGCTGCGAATTGGGTCGGGACGACCCGGATGAGACCGTCGCCGCCCAGCCCGGCGCGACGGTCGGTCAGCAGCCGCACCTCCTCGGCCGAGAGGTCGTGCTGCCCGTCGAGGTCGGGCACCAGCACGAAGTCGTTCTGGGTGCCGTGTCCCTTGGTGAAGCGAAGGCTCATGGCCTCATCCTTGCAGCCGCGGACTCATTCGGGCGCTTCGGTCACCGCGAGGGCCTGGGGGACCAGGTCGGGTGCGTCGTGAGGAAGCCAGGCGATCCGGGGGTCGGGTCGGAACCAGGACTCCTGCCGACGGGCCAGCCGGCGGGTCGCCGCCATCGTCTCCTGCATGGCCGCCTCGGCCGACAGCCTGCCGTCGAGGTGAGCGATCGCCTGGCTGTACCCGACCGCGCGCGACGCGGTTCGTCCCTCACGCAACCCGCGGCTGAGCAGGACCCGGACCTCGTCCAGCAGGCCGGCGGCCCACATCTGCTCGACCCGCCGCTCGATCCGCTCGTCCAGCTCCGGACGGTCCACCGACAGGGCGATCATCCGGGTCGGCAGGACATGGTCGCGGGTGGGCATCGTGGCCGTGAAGGGTCGTCCGGTCAGCTCGATGACCTCCAGGGCCCGGATGATCCGTCGGCTGTTGCTCGCCTCGATCCGGGCGGCGGCCGCGGCGTCGAGGGCCTGAAGCCGACGGCGCAGGGCCTCGAGCCCGAGGTCGTCCAGCTCGCCCTGGAGCCGGGCCCGGACAGCCGGGTCCGTCGGGGGGAGCTCCAGTCGGTCCAGGGCCGCGCGCAGGTAGAGTCCCGAGCCGCCGACCAGCAGCGCCCGGTGCCCGCGTGCGTGGATCGCCGCGATGTCGGCGCGCGCGCTGCGCTGGTATGCCGCGACGCTCGCCTCCTCGCCCACCTCGAGCAGGTCGAGCTGATGGTGGGCGATGCCGCGTCGATCGGCCACTGCGAGCTTCGCGGTTCCGATGTCCATCCCGCGGTACAGCTGCATCGCATCGGCGTTGACGATCTCCGCGTCAAGGCGCTCGGCGAGCTCCAGCCCGAGACCGGACTTGCCGCTCGCGGTGGGACCGACGACGGCGATGACCGGCAGCGGCACCGTCATCCGGCGGGTGGCCCGTCGCCACCCGGCGCGCGACGACGCTGCGCGCAGTTCGGGCCGGTGCTCGCGGGGGCCGTCGGGTCAGACCAGGTGTTCATCGTGGCCGCCCTCGTCGAGGTCCGCCAGGTCGTGACCGAACGGGTCCGGGTCGACTCCAGGCATCCAGGACTGGTCCGGCTGCCCCCAGCCGCGCTTCTTGATCGCCTTGCGGGCCTTCTTGGTCTGCCGCTCGTCGAGCCGGTCCACGTAGAGCTTGCCGTTGAGGTGGTCGAACTCGTGCTGCATGCAGCGGGCGAACCAGCCGGTGGCCTCGAACTCGATCGGTGAGCCAGCCAGGTCGAAGCCGGTGACCCTGACGTGCTCAGCCCGCTTGAGCGGGAAGCTCTCACCGGGCACCGACAGGCACCCCTCCGTCTCCAGGTCCGGGTCGGGTCGGTCCGTGGAGATCTTGCCCATGATGAGCAGCGGGTTGACCACCACTCCCCGCGGGGGCACAGCGTCGTCATTGGCCATCTCGTAGACGAAGACTCGTAGGCCGACCCCGATCTGAGGTGCGGCGAGCCCGACGCCGTGAGCCGCGTCCATCGTGTCGAACATGTCGGCGACGAGCTGCGCGAGCTCGGCGCCGAATGCCTCGACACGGCTCGCCGGACGATGCAGGACCGGGGCCCCGGTGATCACGACAGGTCGGACAGCCATGGGCGAAGTCAAGCAGTCAACCCCGACTGGATCCAAGCCGGAGCCGACCAGGCGCCAGCGGGTGTGAGAGGTTACCGGCATGCACGACGAACCGAACACGACCGACGCACCCGCACCCGATGAGGATGACAGCACCGGGTTCGACCCGGGCCTGATGACCGACGGAAGCGCCAAGGGTCCCGCCGGGGAGCCGATCGACCCCTCCGGCGGATCGGCCGACGGCGGCGAGTCGGGCCAGGATGCGGGTCGCAGCTCCTGAGGAGCAGCTCCGGCAGGCCTGAGGGCGATCGCGTCGCGGGTCGTCAGCTGGTCGTCTCGACGAGCACTCCGCAGCCCGGCGCGGCCGGTGCGGACGCCCCGGGTGCGCCCAGTGACGGCATCCCGAGCGAGACGGCGGGCTTGGCGTTCCCGCTCTCCTGCAGGCTCGCCCAGGCGTCCCCGCCAGCAGTACGCCGCACGGCATACCGGCCGCCGTCGCGCCCCGAGTCGGCGACGAGGTGGTGCGGGGCGCCGTAGGTGACGTCCACGGTGACGACGTCCCCGGGCCGCGGCTGCGGGCCACCGTCAGGCAGGCCGAAGTGGACCAGGCGGTTGTCGAGGGCCCGACCGGACATGCGCTGGGTGGCGGTGTCCTTGCGCCCCTCCCCGGTGGCGACGAGGACCTCCACCGTGCCGCCCTCCAGTCTCCGGTTCTCCACCCAGGAGACCTCCTCCTGGACGGCGAGCAGCCGCTCGTAGCGCTCCTGGACCACCGCCTTGGGCAGCTGGTCCGGCAGCGTCGCTGCGGGCGTGCCGGGGCGGATCGAGTACTGGAAGGTGAAGGCGCTGGCGAACCGGGCCGCCCGGACCACGTCCAGGGTCGCCGCGAAGTCCGCCTCCGTCTCCCCCGGGAAGCCGACGATGATGTCGGTCGTGATCGCGGCCTGCGGAATCTGGCGGCGCACGTCATCGATGATCCCCAGGAACCTGGCGCTGCGGTAGGAGCGACGCATCGCCTTGAGCACCCGGTCAGAGCCGGACTGCAAGGGCATGTGCAGGCTCGGCATGACGTTCGGGGTCTCGGCCATCGCCTCGATCACGTCTGCGGTGAAGGCCGCCGGGTGCGGGCTGGTGAACCGCACCCGCTCCAGCCCGTCGATCTCCCCGCAGGCGCGGAGCAGCTTGCCGAAGGCGTACCGGTCGCCGAACTCGACGCCGTACGAGTTGACGTTCTGACCGAGCAAGGTGACCTCGATGACGCCCTGGCTGACCAGGGCCCGGATCTCGGCGAGGATCTCCCCCGGACGACGGTCCAGCTCCTTGCCGCGCAGGCTCGGCACGATGCAGAACGTGCAGGTGTTGTTGCACCCCACCGAGATGGACACCCAGCCGGCGTAGGCGGAGTCGCGGCGGGTCGGGAGCGTGGACGGGAACGTCTCCAGGCTCTCCTTGATCTCGACGGCGGCCTCGTGGTTGTGCCGGGCCCGGTCGAGCAGCGCGGGCAGGGAGCCGATGTTGTGAGTCCCGAAGACCACGTCCACCCACGGGGCCTTCTCGACGATGCGGCCCTGATCCTTCTGGGCCAGGCATCCGCCGACGGCGATCTGCATGTCGGGGTTCTTCAGCTTCGCCGGACGCAGCTGGGCCAGGTTGCCGTACAGCTTGTTGTCGGCGTTCTCGCGGACCGCGCAGGTGTTGAAGACCACGACGTCGGCGCTGTCGGGTCGATCCGCGAGGCTGTGGACGTCGACGTACCCGGCCGTCTCGAGCAGACCGGCCAGGCGTTCGCTGTCGTGGACGTTCATCTGGCACCCGTGGGTGCGTACCTCGTAGGTCTTCATCGCCCGACAAGGCTAGGCCAGCGCCGCCTCGGGGTGCGACCCGGGCATGGGCTGGCCGGGGTGGGCACAGTCCGGGCCCAAGGACCCGGGACGTGTGGAGTGCCTGGTGGCAGGGTTGAAGGATGCTGACGACGGCACCCTCATGACGGGCGCGGCGATCCGCACGACGGGTCTGTCGAAGCACTTCGGCAGCGTCGCTGCGCTCGAGGATCTCCACCTCGAGGTCCACCCCGGGGAGGTCTTCGGTTTCCTCGGCCCGAACGGCGCCGGCAAGTCGACGACGATCAAGACCCTGCTCGACCAGATCCGGCCCACCTCCGGCTCGGCGACCCTGCTCGGCTACGACAGCCACGCCGAGAGTCTGGAGGTCCGGCGCCGGGTCGGCTACCTTCCCGGCGACCTGGCCCTGTACCCGCGGCTGACCGGCCACGCGACGCTGCAGTACTTCGCCCGGCTGAGAGGCGGGGTGGACGAGGCCGCCATTCTCGAGCTTGCCGAGCGATTCCACGCCGACCTGTCGCGCAAGGTCGGTGAGTACTCCTCGGGCAACCGGCAGAAGATCGGGCTGATCCAGGCCTTCATGCACCAACCCGAGCTGCTGATCCTCGACGAGCCGAGCGCCGGTCTCGACCCGCTCATGCAGGAGGAGTTCCACGCGCTCGTCGAGGAGGTCAGGTCGCAGGGCCGCACCGTCTTCCTCTCCTCCCACACCCTCTCCGAGGTCGACCGGATCGCTGACCGGGTCGGCATCATCCGCCGCGGCCGACTCGTCGTGGTCGAGCGGATCGCGGAGCTGAAGCGCAAGGCGATCCGCCAGATGGACCTGGAGTTCGCCCAGCCGATCCCCGGCGGCACATTCGCTCGAGTCTCAGGCGTGCGGGAGGCGCACGTGGACGGACGGCACGCCCGGGTGTCCTTCGAGGGCAGCGTCAACGAGCTGCTGAAGGCGGCCATGGCGTATGAGGTGGTGAACCTGCACACCCGCGAGGCCGACCTGGAGGAGATCTTCCTGACCTACTACCGGGACCCGGACGCCGAGGAGCAGCCGACCGCCCGGACGGGGTCATCGGCCGCCGGCCCGGCCGACATCGCCGAGGAGCGCAGCCATGTCCCCTGACCTGGTGCGCAAGGAGCTGAGGGACCGGCTCAGCCCGACCCTCAGCCTGGGCATCTGGTTGGCCCTCTTCTGCGGCCTCGCGCTGAGCATCTACGCCGGGATGAAGGCCACCCTGGACGAGCTGGTGAGCGGCTACCCGCCGGAGCTGCTCGCCGTGATCGGCGGCGCGCAGGGACCCGGGGGGTACGTCGTCGGGGAGATCTTCAACCTCATCGCCCCCCTGGCCCTGGTGATCTACGCCATCGCCGCGGGCGCCCGCTCGGTGGCCGGTGAGGAGGACGGGGGGACGATGGGTCTCCTGGCCGCCCAACCCCTGACCCGGCTGAGCATCCTGGTCTCGAAGGCAACCGGACTGGTCAGCTCGCTGCTTGCGGCGTCGATGCTGTTCTGGGTGGGAGTCACGACCGGCTCGAACGTGTTCGGCGTGGGCCTGGCCTCGCGCGACGCGGCCGCTGCCAGCGTGCACCTCTTCGTCCTCGCGACGAGCTTCGGGCTGGTGGGGCTCGCCGCCGGCGCCGTGACGGGTTCTGCGACGCGGGCCGCCGGCATCACGGGCGGCTTCGCCGCGGCGGCCTACCTGGCAGCCACGACGTTGCCGCTCGCCGGGTTCGACCGGTGGGCCGAGCTCAGTCCCTGGTTCTACTACAACGCCAGCCAGCCCCTGGTCAACGGGATCCACCCGGGGCACCTGCTGGTCCTCGCGGCCATGGCCGCCGTGGCGACCGTGGTCGCCGCACGCGTCTTCACCCGCCGGGACCTGAGGGGGTGAGGGCCTTGGCCGTTCGTGACCGCACGCCGCCCAGCGCCGGCCCCGGCGCTCCCCGGGCATCGAACGCGGCCCAGTTCCTGGCGATCACCACGAAGGAGACCAGAGATCGACTCACGCTGACGGTGGCCGTCGGCACGATGCTCGTCGCCCTGAGCCTGATGACGGGGGCGCTCTGGGCGCCGATGAAGGACCAGTTCGTCCGGCTGCAGGACAGCTTCCCCGAGGCCCTGCTGGCTCTGGTGCCCGGCGGTGACATGGCCACGCCCGTGGGGTGGCTGAACGCCGAGATCCTGTCGATCATGGCGCCGGCGGCCCTGATCGCGGTCGCCGTGATCTCGGCGGCGCGGTCAACGGCCGGTGAGGAGGAGACGGGGACGCTGGGCCTGCTGCTCAGCGCGGGGGTCGGTCGCGTGCTGCTCTTGTGCGCGAAGGCTGCCGCGATGCTGGTGCACGTGGTGATCACGGGAGCGATGTTGGCCCTGGGCCTGGCGGCGGCAAGCGCCCTCGGTGGCCTCGGGATCGGTGCCGGCCAGATCCTCGGCGCAAGCGTGCACACGATGGTGCTCGCCATGGTCTTCGGGGCGGTGGCACTCGTGATGGGTGCGGGCACCGGTCGCCGACGCACCACGACGGCGGTGGCCTGCGGGCTCGCCGGACTGGCCTTCCTCGTCGCCTCGTTCGTCCCGCTCTCGGACCAGCTCGCCGGATGGGAGAAGGCCAGCCCGTGGTACTACTTCGCGTCCTCGAACCCGTTGGCGAACGGCCCGGCTGCCGGGGACCTGGGGATCCTGGTGATCGCGTTCGCGGCACTGCTCGCGGCTTCTCTGGCGCTCTACCGTCGTCGGGACCTGCGTGGCTGACCGCATGGCGGGGGCCCGCGTCAATGAGTCAGTCCCGGCGATGCTCCGGGGCGTCGTTCACGGCATCACGCACCACGGCATACACCACCGACGGCGGGTACCCCTTGCGGGCCAGCATCCCGGACAGTCGCCTGGCCTGGACGGTCGGCTCGAGTCCGGCCATCGCGCGTAGCCTCTTCGCGACGAGCTCCTCGGCCCGGGCCCGTTCCGACTCGGGGTCGAGCGACCCGAGGGCGCGCTTGACGATGTCGTCGTCGACTCCCTTGGCCCGCAGCTCCTGGGCCAGCGCCCGTTTCGCCAGCCCACGGCCCCCCTGCTTGGCTCGCACGAGCATCTCGGCGTAGGCCTCGTCATCGACCAGCCCCACGGCGGTCATCCGATCGAGGACCGCGGCGGCCACCTCGTCCGGGCAGTTGCGCTGGCGCAGCTTGTCCTCGAGCTGCTGGCGACTACGCGGCCCCATCGAGAGCTGACGGAGCACGATCGTGCGAGCGATGCCCTCCGGGTCTGGCTCGTCGTCGTCACGATCTGCGTCCGGCGCGGGCGGGCTCGAACGTCCTGAGCCACGGCGTGGGCGTTCCGGCTCCAGGGCGTGGTTCCGTCCGGCGAGGTCCTCCGCTGCCGCCAGGGCTCTGGCGGCAGCGGCACGACGCTCCTGCTGGTTCTGCGTCGACGGCACGTCGGGCATGTCGATCAGAAGTCGACCGGCACGTCGGCGATGGCGGGCTTGTCCAGCTGCGGGCCGATGCCCAGCTTCTCCTTGATCTTCTTCTCGATCTCGTCGGCGAGGTCGGGGTTGTCCTTGAGGAAGGTCCGGGCGTTCTCCTTGCCCTGACCGAGCTGGTCACCCTCGTAGGTGTACCACGCGCCGGCCTTGCGGACGAACCCCTGCTCGACACCCATGTCGATCAGACCACCCTCACGGGAGATGCCCTGGCCGTAGATGATGTCGAACTCGGCCTGCTTGAACGGGGGGGAGACCTTGTTCTTGACCACCTTGACCCGGGTGCGGTTGCCGACCGCGTCGGAGCCGTCCTTGAGGGTCTCGATCCGGCGCACGTCGAGGCGCACCGAGGCGTAGAACTTCAACGCCTTCCCACCCGTCGTCGTCTCCGGTGAGCCGAACATCACGCCGATCTTCTCGCGCAGCTGGTTGATGAAGATCATCGTCGTGCCGGTGGTGCTCAGCGCACCGGTGATCTTGCGCAGCGCCTGCGACATGAGCCGGGCCTGGAGTCCGACGTGGCTGTCGCCCATCTCACCCTCGATCTCGGCCCGGGGCACCAGCGCCGCGACCGAGTCGATGACGATGAGGTCGATCGCTCCCGAGCGGATCAGCATGTCGGCGATCTCCAGGGCCTGCTCGCCGGTGTCCGGCTGCGAGACGAGCAACGCGTCCGTGTCGACGCCGAGCTTCTTCGCGTAGTCCGGGTCGAGCGCGTGCTCCGCGTCGATGAACGCCGCGATGCCACCGGCCTTCTGCGCGCTGGCCACCGCGTGCAGAGCAACGGTCGTCTTGCCGCTGGACTCGGGGCCGTAGATCTCCACGACTCGACCTCGGGGGAACCCGCCGATGCCGAGCGCGACGTCGAGGGCGATGGATCCGGTCGGGATCACCTCGATCGGTGGGCGAACATCGTCGCCGAGACGCATGATCGCGCCCTTGCCGTGCTGCTTCTCGATCTGGCCGAGAACCGTCTCGATCGCCTTGTCGCGATCCGGCGCGCCTGCCGCCATGTCACCCACCTTGCTTCCTGTCTCGATGTCTGCCGTCCACATACGACCCGCTTCACGTCGGCCGTGCTGCCGATCGGACGTGGTGCTGAGTCAGACGTTAGGAGCGGGCACCGACATCCCGTCGAGGCGTCAGCAGACCTGTGGATCGTGGGCTACCGGGGCTGCTCCGTGAGGACAACACTACCGAACAGGTGTTCGAACCGGTCGCGACACGCCGACGACCCGCCCGCCACTCGCCGCGACTCAGGACAGCAGCAGCTTCTCGATCCGGCGGCCGGCCCCGACCAGCCCCACCAACCCGAAGGCGACGAGGTAGCCGACGTGCCACCACAGACCGGACGAGATCTCGCCGAGCATCAGCGCCCGCTCCAGCGCGACCCCGTGATAGAGCGGAGTGGCCTGCACGACCCACTGCACCGCGCCGGGGTAGGTGGTCAGGGGGAAGAAGGTCGCCGAGAAGAGGAACATCGGCGCGATCGCCAGCGTGACGTAGTCGAAGTGCACCCAGGACGTCATGTAGGTGGTGAGGAACATCCCCACCGCGGCGAACGCGAACGAGATCAGTGTTGCCGCCGGCAGCGCGAGCAGCGCCCAGGGTGAGGTGACCGCCCCGGCCACCCAGGCCACCAGCAGGAAGGCCGCCGAGTAGAAGGTGCCGCGCAGTAGGGACCAGGCGATCTCGCCGACGGCGATGTCCCGCGGGCCCATCGGGGTGGCGAGCACCGAGTCGTAGAGCTTGGCGTACTTCAGCTTGAAGAAGACGTTGAACGTCGAGTCGAAGATCGCCCCGTTCATCGCCGACGAGGCGAGCAGCGCCGGTGCGACGAACACCGCGTAGGGCACGGTGCTGCCGCCGTCGGTGGTGATGCCGCCGATCAGTCCGCCGAGGCCGATCCCGAGGGAGAAGAGGTAGAAGACCGGCTCGGCGAACCCGGTGAGGAGGGCCTGCCACCCGTGCCGGAAGCTCATGATGTTGCGCTCGACCAGGATCCTCGCCAGACCGGCCCCCGCCGGGACGGGGACGAGCCGGGCCAGGACGGAAAGGCGCCGGGGCTGAAGAGGTGGGCGCGTGCTGAGGGTCATACGACCAGCCGCTTCCGCAGCGAGGTCAGGGCGAGCCACCAGCCGAGCAGCGCGAACCCGGCCAGGGCGAGCAGGTGCCCGGCGACCCCGGGAAGGCTGCCGGTGCCCAGGACGATGGCACGGTTGGCCTCGACGCCGTGCCACAGGGGCGTCACCCAGGCGAGCGGCTGGAGCCACGCCGGCAGCTGGGAGATGGGGAAGAAGGTGCCGGAGAACAACATCATCGGTGTCTGGCCGAGCCGGAAGACCAGGTTGAAGCCGCCGTCGTTCTCCTGTCGCGCCGCGAAGGCGGTCATCAAGGTGGTGAAGCCCAGCCCGAGCAGCACCGAGATGGGCAGCAACCAGAGGGCGGACCACGACCCCAGCCCGCCGAACCCGGCGGCCACGACGAGGAAGACCGCTGACGCCAGCCCGACCTGCGTCGCGACGTAGGCGCAGTGCGCCGTGAGGATGTCGGTCACGCGGGCCGGCGTCGCCAGCATCGCGTGGTAGGTGCCACTCCACCGGATCGCCCCCAGCACCGGCCACGACGACTCGCCCATCCCCGTCCCCATCGCCTGCACCGCGAGGATGGCCGGCACGACGAACAGCAGGTAGGGAACCGTCCGGCCGCCCACGGCGATGCCACCGTTCGACTGGTCGACGAGCGACCCGAGGCCCAGACCCATCGAGAGCAGGAAGAGCAGCGGCATGAGGAAGCGGCTGAACATGCTGCCCTTCCAGATCCGGCGGTAGAGACGCATCTGGTACTCGTAGATCGCCGTCCACCGCGGTCCCGGCACCTCCGGTATGCCGCGGCCCTGCGCGCCGGTGCCCCGCGGCGAGGCCAGTGGCTGGTGCGCGGCTGACATCAGTCGACCAGCGTCCGGCCGGTCAGGTGGAGGAAGACGTCCTCGAGCGTCGAGCGGCGCACCAGCGAGGAGACCGGCTCGATGCCGCGCTGGTGGACGGCGGCCATCGCCCGGTCACCATCGTCGGTGTAGAGCAGCACCCGGTCCGGCAGGACCTCGACGCGATCGCCGATGCCCCCTACCTGCGCGGCATACCGGTCCTTGTCGTCGGGATCGAAACGCAGCTCGAGGACCTCCCGGGTGGAGTGCCCGTCGATGAGCTGGCGCGGCGAGCCCTCGGCGACGATGGCGCCCTTGTCCATGACCACGAGCCGGTCGCACAGCTGCTCCGCCTCGTCCATGTAGTGGGTGGTGAGGATCAGCGTCACCCCCGAGCGCTTCAGCCGGAACAGCCTGTCCCACAGCACATGCCGCGCCTGCGGGTCGAGCCCGGTGGTCGGCTCGTCGAGCAGCAGGATGCGCGGGTTGTTGATCAGCGAGCGGGCGATGGTCAGCCGCCGCTTCATCCCGCCGGAGAGCGGCTCGACCTTGTCGTGCGCGCGGTCCGACAGCTGGGCGAACTCCAGCAGCTCGACGGCCCGGGAGCGCACCTCCTTGCGGGACAGCCCGAAGTACCGCCCGTAGATCCAGAGGTTCTCCTCGACGGTCAGCTCCTCGTCGAGGGTGTCCTTCTGCGGGACCACCCCGAGCCGGGCGCGGATCCCCGAGCCGTCGACCTGCGGGTCCTGGCCGAAGAGCCGCAGCTCTCCCGCGGTGACCGGCGAGACGCAGGCGATCATCTTCATGGTGGAGGACTTGCCCGCCCCGTTGGGTCCCAGGAAGCCGAACGCCTCCCCCCGACCGACCGCGAAGTCGATACCGGCCACCGCGGTGAAGTCGCCGAAGGTCTTGGTCAGGCCGGTGGCGCTGACGAGCACCTCGCCCTCGGTCCGCAGTCGGGTGGGAGCAGGACTGGTCTCGGTCACCCGGACAGGCTAGCGACAGGGACTGACAAGCGCTCAGCGCTTTTTCTCGGCCCGCAGCACCCGTCCGTGCCGGCGTTCTGCCGGGACATCCATGTCGTCGCAGAGCGCCAGCCAGATCTCGCGCGGCGACTCTCCCGCCTCGATCGCCTCCAGGGCGGTCTTGCTGCCGAGGGCGCTGAGGGCGTGGTCGCGCGCCAGCGAGGCGGCATACGACGCGCCGAACTCGTCGTCCATCAGGGACCAGAAGTGGCTCAACCGCACGGCGCGAGTGTGTCACAGGACCGGGACCGTGCGGTCGAGGTGTCCGGCCGCCGCGGCCGCACCCTCGCCTGTCGGCGGGAGGTGGCAGGCTGGGCCCGATGAGCGACGACGTGCTCGAGCGTTTCTCCCCCGCGACCGCTGCCTGGTTCCGCGGCTCATTCTCCGCGCCCACGACCGCTCAGCAGGGTGCCTGGTCGGCGATCAGCTCGGGTCACGACGCGCTCGTGGTCGCCCCCACCGGGTCGGGCAAGACCTTGTCCGCCTTCCTCTGGGCGCTGGACCGACTCGCGACTGCTCCGACGCCGGCGGAGAAGCTCAAGCGTTGCCGGGTGCTGTACGTCTCGCCGCTCAAGGCGCTGGCGGTGGACGTGGAACGCAACCTGCGCTCCCCGCTGGTCGGGATCGGCCACGCCGCGACCCGGCTCGGTCTCGCGGTCCCGGACATCACCGTCTCGGTGCGCTCGGGTGACACGCCGCAGGCGGAGCGACGGACGTTTGCCCGCGCCCCCTCGGACATCCTGATCACCACCCCGGAGTCGCTCTTCCTGATGCTCACCTCGAGCGCCCGGGAGGCCCTGCTGGGGGTCGAGACGGTCATCCTCGACGAGGTCCACGCCGTGGCCGGGACCAAGCGCGGAGCCCACCTGGCGCTCACCCTGGAGCGGCTCGACGCGCTGCTGCCGCAGCCCGCCCAGCGGGTGGGCCTCTCGGCGACGGTCAGGCCGGTGGAGGAGGTGGCGCGCTTCCTGTCCGGCGGCCGGCCGGTCGAGGTCGTCCAGCCGCCGTCGACCAAGGAGTGGGAGCTCGAGGTGGTCGTCCCGCTGGCGGACATGTCCACCCTCGGCGAGGTGACCGAGGACCTGAGCGGGCCGGCAGCCGGAGAGCAGCAACGCGCCTCCATCTGGCCGCACGTCGAGGAGCGCATCGTCGACCTGGTCTCGGCCCACCGGTCCACCCTCGTCTTCGCCAACTCCCGACGGCTGGCCGAGCGGCTCACCGCCCGGCTCAACGAGATCTGGGCGGACCGGGTCGCCGCCGCCGCCGCTGCCCTGGACGGGGCGGTCGGAGCGGATGGGGCGGGACAGTCCCCGGGCGGTGCCCCGGGTGCCGTCTCGCGGCATACGCCCGCCGAGATCATGGCGCAGTCCGGTGCGTCGGGGGGAGCCCCGGCGGTCCTGGCCCGCGCCCACCACGGATCGGTCAGCAAGGAACAACGCGCCGAGATCGAGAACGCCCTCAAGGCCGGGCTGTTGCCGGCAGTCGTGGCCACCAGCAGCCTCGAGCTCGGGATCGACATGGGCGCGGTCGATCTGGTCGTCCAGGTCGAGTCGCCGCCGAGCGTGGCCAGCGGGCTCCAACGCGTCGGTCGTGCCGGACACCAGGTCGGAGCGGTCTCGCGCGGCGTGCTGTTCCCGAAGTTCCGCGGCGACCTCGTCCAGACGGCGGTCGTCGTCGAACGGATGCGGGCCGGGGCCATCGAAGCCCTCCGGGTCCCGGCCAACCCGCTCGACGTCCTCGCCCAGCAGATCGTGGCGATGTGTGCGTTGGACGACTGGGCCGTCGACGACCTCGAGGCACTGGTCCGCCGAGCCGCCCCGTACGGCTCCCTCCCCCGTTCGGTGCTGGAGTCCGTCCTCGACATGCTGTCCGGCCGGTACCCCAGCGACGAGTTCGCCGAGCTGCGCCCGCGCCTGGTCTGGGACCGGGTCACCGGAACCCTCACCGGCCGCCGAGGGGCCCAACGACTGGCTGTCACCTCGGGCGGCACCATCCCCGACCGCGGCCTGTATGCCGTCTTCCTCGCCGGCCGCGAGGGCGCGGGTCGGCGCGTCGGCGAGCTGGATGAGGAGATGGTCTACGAGTCACGGGTGGGCGACGTCTTCACCCTCGGCACCTCGAGCTGGCGGATCGAGGACATCACCCACGACCGGGTGATGGTCACGCCCGCGCCCGGGCTGCCCGGTCGGCTCCCGTTCTGGAAGGGCGACGCCCTGGGTCGACCGTCCGAGCTGGGTCAGGCGGTCGGTGCCTTCGTCCGCGAGGTGGGCGCCCTGTCACCCGAGAAGGCCCGGGAACGGGTCGGCCAGGCTGGTCTGGACGCCTGGGCCACCGACAACCTGCTGGCCTACCTGCACGAGCAGCAGGAGGCGACCCGGCACCTGCCCAGCGACCGGACCATCGTCGTCGAGCGCTTCCGGGACGAGCTCGGGGACTGGCGCGTCGCCGTCCTGTCGCCCTTCGGGGCCCCCGTCCACGCGCCGTGGGCGCTGTGCGTCTCGGCCCGGATGCGCGAGCGCTTCGGCGTCGACGTACAGGCCATGCACGGTGATGACGGCATCGTCTTCCGGCTCCCCGACCTGGAGTTCGACGGCCTGTCGGAGGGCACCGCCGACCACGCACCCAGCACCGAGGGCACCGCTGGCTCGGGCTCGCGGCGCGCGGCGCTGGCCGACGAGCTGCTCTCGTTGATCCTGCTCGAGCCGGACGAGGTGCACGACCTGGTCACCGAGCAGATCGGCGGGTCCGCCCTCTTCGCGTCCCGCTTCCGTGAGTGCGCTGCCCGGGCGCTGCTGCTTCCGCGGCGTCGCCCCGACCAACGTCAGGCACTGTGGCAGCAACGGCAACGCTCGGCCCAGCTGCTCGAGGTCGCCAGCCAGTACCCCTCGTTCCCGATCATCCTCGAAGCCGTTCGTGAGTGCGTCCAGGACGTCTTCGACGTGCCCGGGCTGAGCGACTTGATGCGCCGGATCCGGTCTCGGGAGGTGACCACGGTCGACGTCGAGACCGCGCAGCCCTCCCCGTTCGCCCGCTCCCTGACGTTCGGCTACGTCGCCCAGTTCATCTATGAGGGCGACTCGCCGCTGGCCGAGCGCCGCGCCGCCGCCCTCTCCCTCGACCCGACGCTGCTGGCCGAGCTGCTCGGACGCGGCGACGGCTTGAGCCTGCGCGACCTGCTCGACCCGGAGGCGATCACGCGCACCGAGGCGGAGCTGCAACGGCTCGACCCGGACCGGCGGTGCCGGGACGCCGAGGACGTCGTCGACCTGTTGCGCACCCTGGGAC
This sequence comes from uncultured Actinomycetota bacterium, assembly GCA_963845815.1. Taxonomy (GTDB): domain Bacteria; phylum Actinomycetota; class Actinomycetes; order Actinomycetales; family Dermatophilaceae; genus Lapillicoccus. Next base: position 1,923,520 of record CAWJTD010000001.1, on the reverse strand, counting down.
CGCAGACGGTGCAGGACGTCGTGGCCCGCACCGTCGCCGACGCCGGGCCCCGCGCGGTCGGTGGTTGGCTGGTCGACCTGGAGGGGGCGCGCCAGGTGATCCGGGTCCGCATCTCCGGCCTGGAGCGCTGGGCCGCGGTCGAGGACGCCTCCCGGCTGCGCGACGCGCTCGGCTGCTCGCTGCCGGTGGGAGTCCCCGAGGTCTTCCTCGAGCCGGTCACCGACCCGCTGGGCGACCTCGTCGCGCGGTTCGCCCGGACCCACGGCCCCTTCGGCGCGGCGGACGTCGCCACCTGGCTCGGCCTGGGTCAGGCCGTCGTCAAGGATGCCCTTCGACGCCTGGTGGGGACCGGGCGGCTCGTCGAGGGCGAGATCCGGCCCGACCCCACCGGGGCCGGTTCGGCGGGGCTGGACTTCTGTGACGCCGGCGTCCTGCGTACCCTGCGTCGTCGCTCGCTGGCCGCCCTGCGAGCCGAGGTGGAGCCCGTCACCGGCACCGACCTGGCCCGGTTCCTGCCTGCCTGGCAGGGAGTCGGTGGGACGCTTCGGGGTCAGGAGGGCCTGATCCGCGCGGTCGAGCAGCTCGGCGGCGCCGTCCTGCCGGCCAGCTCGCTCGAGACCCTGGTCCTGCCGACGCGGGTGGCGGGGTACACGCCGGCGATGCTCGACGAGCTGATGTCCAGCGGAGACGTGCTCTGGCGGGGCCACGGTTCGCTGCCCGGTGACGACGGTTGGGTCTCGCTGCACCTGGCCGACCTGGCTCCTCTGACCTTGGCCACACCGGAGGAGACGCTCGAGCTGAGCGATCTGCACCACGCCGTCCTCGACGCGCTGGCCGGTGGTGGAGCCTTCTTTTTCCGCACCCTGGCGGACAGCCTGGCCAGCACCGATGACGAGGCGCTGCTCGGGGTGCTGTGGGACCTGACCTGGGCCGGACGACTGACCAACGACACCCTCGCTCCGCTGCGCGCACTGCTCAGCGGTGGCCGCACCGCACACAAGCGACGAGCCCCGGGCCCGCGGCGTGGCCGGTATGCCGGTCGGCCCAGTCCGCTCGGTGGCCTGTCCGGCCGTACCGGCGCCACCCGTCCGGCGCTGCCGGTCCGCGCCGGCCCGCCCGCCGGTGCCGGACGCTGGGCGCTGCTGCCCCCGACCGAACCCGACGCCACTCTGGTCGCCTACGCGAGCGCCGAGGTGCTCCTCGACCGGTACGGCGTCGTCACCCGGGGCAGCGTGGTGGCCGAGTCCGTGCCGGGAGGGTTCGCCGCGGTCTACCGGGTGCTCGCGGCCGCCGAGGAGTCCGGCCGGGTGCGACGCGGCTACTTCGTCGAGGGCCTCGGAGCGGCACAGTTCGCCTCGAGCGGTGCGGTGGACCGGCTGCGGGCCCAGAGCCGACCGCTCGGCGAGTCGGCCAGCCCGCGCGAGCGGCCCCGCGCGGTCGTGCTGGCCGCCTGCGACCCGGCCAACCCCTACGGCGGCGCCCTGGCCTGGCCCGATCGCGCCCCCGCCGACCACCCGGACCCGACGCGGGAGCACGCCGCTCCCGACCGGACCGTGGAGAGCGCAGCCGCGGCCGTCCTCGGGCGCGGCCACCAGCCGGCCCGCAAGGCCGGGGCACTGGTGGTGCTCGTCGACGGCAACCTCGTCCTGTACGTGGAACGGGGCGGTCGAACCCTGCTGACCTGGACCGACTCCCTCGACGACCTGCAGAGCGCCGCCGATGCGCTGGCACTGGCCGTGCGCGAGGGGGCACTCGGGCGGCTGACGGTCGAGAAGACCGACGGCGCGCAGGTCCTCGGGTCCGGCCACCCCCTCGAGGACGCCCTGGCCCGGGCCGGGTTCCACGCGACGCCTCGCGGGCTGCGGCTGAGACGATGATTACGACCCAGCACGGGTGCGCGCGCCGAGGCCCGGCCCCGCCAGGGGGCCAACGGCGTGCCCGAGGGTGACACCGTCTGGCGGACGGCCCGGCGGCTGCACCAGGCCCTGGCGGGGCAGCCGCTGAGCCTGGCGGACCTGCGCTGGCCGCAGATCTCCACGGTGGACCTGCGCGGGGCAGTCACCCTGGAGATCGTGGCCCGGGGCAAGCACCTGCTGCACCGCCTCGACTCGAACGTGAGCATCCACTCGCACCTGAAGATGGAGGGTCAGTGGCGGGTCGAGGCGAGCCCGGCGCTGACGGCGAGGATGCTGGGAAACCCGCAGCTGCGAGCCGTGCTCGGCACCACCGAATGGACAGCCCTCGGGCTGCGCCTCGGTGACCTCCACGTCGTGCCCACCACCGAGGAGCACACCCTCGTGGGTCACCTCGGCCCGGACGTCCTCGGCCCGGACTGGAACCCGGACGAGGCAGTCCGTCGGATCTCCGCGAGTAGCGCCACCATCGGCGCCGCCCTGCTCGACCAGCGCAACCTCGCCGGGGTGGGAACGATGTACGCCGCCGAGGTCCTCTTCATCGAGCGGGTGAACCCGTGGACGCCCGCAGCCGGCCTGGGCACCACCCAGCTGGCCGGACTCGTCGAGCGGGTGCACCGCCTGCTCGACGTGGGTCGCCGGGGCGGGCACCAGTCGACGACGGGCCGGACCCGCCGGGGTGAGACCCATTTCGTCCACGCCCGCTCGGGTCGCCCGTGCCGGCACTGTGGCGGCACGGTCCGGGTGGCCATGATCGGTGACCCGCCGCGGGACCGCACGATGTTCTACTGTCCCACCTGTCAGGCAGGGCTCGCCCCGACCGACACCGGACGGCCGCAGCGACCACTCGGTTCCTCGGGCTACGACCCGTCGCGGAGCTGATCGATTCCCAGGCCCGGTCCCGTCGGCAAGGTGATCGTGGGTCCGTCGTACGTGACGCCACCGACGACGGGCGACTCCCGCGCCCACCAGGCCGCGTCGAGGTCGCTGGTCAGCGACGTGGGATGCGCGGCCACCAGGCTCGCCGCCGCACCGACGCCGACATGGCTCTCCATCATCGAGCCGACGATCGTGCCCAACCCGTTCTCCGTCGCTCTCGCGAGCAGGGCTGCGGCGACGCCGAGGGACCCGCACTTGGCCAGCTTGACGTTGACCATGTCCGCGGCATCCAGGCGCAGTACGCGGTCGAGGTCACGCACGCCGTACACCGACTCGTCGGCCATCACCGGCACTCCGACCCGGCGCCGCACCCAGGCCAGCCCCTCGACGTCGTCGCCGGCCACGGGCTGCTCGACGAGCTCCACGCCGAGCCCGGCCCCCTCGAGGGCCCGGATGACCTGGACCGCCTCCTCCGGCGTCCAGCCCTGGTTCGCGTCGAGCCGGATCGTCACGTCCGCACCCACCGCCTCGCGGACCGCCCGGACCCGGGCGACGTCCGTCCCGGCGTCGGTGCCGACCTTCATCTTCACGGTGGTGAAACCCTCCCCCACCCGGCGCCGCGCCACCTCGCCCAGCTCGTCGACGGCACCGGCCGAGAGGGTCACGTCGGTCAGCAGCGTCACCGCGTGGGCGGCCCGCGCCGGATCGGCCGGGGTCGGGCCACCGAGGAGCTGGGTCAGGGTGACCCCGGCGACTCGGGCTGCGAGGTCGTGCAGGGCGACGTCGACGGCCGCCTTGGCCCCGAAGTTTCGCGCCACGGCGCCACCGACGGCGCCGGCGGTCTCCCGCCAGTCCTGGACGTCACGACCGACGACGAGCGGGGCCAGCATCTCCTGGATGCACGCCTCGGCTCCGGCCAGGGACTCCCCGGTGACCTGCCAGACCTGCGGGGCCTCGCCCCACCCGACCACTCCGTCGGTGTCCCGGACGCGGACGACCACCGTGTCGGTCGAGTCGGTACGACGCAGCGCCGTGACGAACGGGGTGTGCAGCGGCACCCGCACCCGCGCGCAGGAGACCGACTCGATCCGGCTCACGAAGGGGTCAGGCCGCGGACGCGATCGCCGACGGCGTGGCCACCTGCAGGGTGAGCGGCGCCGTCAGCGCCTCAGTCTCGGCGACCCGGGAGGAGACCTGGCTCAGGACCTCGGACAACGGCAGGCCGAGGGCGGAGCAGATGGACCCGAGCAGCTCGGAGGAGGCTTCCTTCTCGCCGCGCTCGACCTCGCTCAGGTAGCCGAGGGAGACGGTCGCGGACGCGGACACCTCCCGCAGGGTGCGGCCCTGATGCTGACGCTGCTCACGCAGGACGTCCCCCAGCTCGCGTCGCAACAGGATCATGGCCCCTCCTTCGCTGTCTCAGGTTAGCGGTGTCTGCGGTCGTCCCCGGTGGACCGACCCCCCCACCTTAACCTCTCCTCCCCACGTCGCGCGGTGGGGTTTGCGACAAATGGGGCGCAGGCGTGTCAACGAGGTCCGGGCGTCGTTTACTCCCGCCTGCCGGGCGGTCGCGAGCCCGCCGGGGATCGACGGCTCCGAGTCAGCCGAGCGTCCGGAGCAGCAGGTCGAGCGCAGCGCCGACCGCGCCGGCTCGGATCGTCGATCGGTCACCAGCCAGGTCGAACCGCTCGACCGACGTCTGGGCCGGTCCCGCGACCGCGACGAAGACGGTGCCGACCGGCATACCGTCCTGACTGTCCGGACCGGCGACGCCGGTGGTCGCCACACCCCAGTCGGAGCCGAGCACCCGGCGCACCCCGCTGGCCATCTGCGCGGCCACCTCGGGATCCACGGCACCCTTGGCCTCGAGCAGGTCCGGGTCGACCCCGAGCACCGAGCGCTTGAGCTCGGTGGCGTAGGCCACCACGGCGCCTCGCACCACCGCGGATGCCCCCGGAGTGTCCACCAGTCGGGCGGTCAGCAGGCCCCCGGTCAGCGACTCGGCGCAGGCCACGCTCTGGCCCAGGGCGGCCAGCCGGGCGAGCAGCAGCTCGCCGACGCCCGGGCTGCTCACTCCCGGTGCCCGGCGCGACGGGCGCGCCTGGCCAGGGCCCGGGGGCTCGTCCGCCGCAGCCGTCGGGCCTTGATCACGTAGTCGACCCCGGTCGCCACGGTCACGACGAGGGCGGCGGCCAGGATGACGTGCGCGACGACCACCCACAGCTCGGCGAACGGCAGGGCGCTCAACGGGAAGATCAGCATCGAGACCGCGGCGGTCTGCAGCGCGGTCTTGAGCTTGCCCCCCCGGCTGGCCGGCATGACGCCGTGCCGGATGACCACGAAGCGCATGACGGTGATGCCGATCTCCCGGACCAGGATGACGGCGGTCACCCACCACGGCACCTCGTCGATGATCGACAGGCCGATCAGCGCCGTGCCCATCAGGGCCTTGTCCGCAATCGGGTCAGTGACCTTGCCGAAGTCGGTGACCATTCCCTTGCGACGCGCCAGGTCGCCGTCGACGCTGTCGGTGATCATCGCGACGACGAACACGCCCAGCGCTCCCAGCCGGTATGCCGTGCTCTCGCCGCCGTCGGTGAGCAGCAGCCAGCCGAACACCGGGACGAGCAGGATCCGGCAGACCGTCAACAGGTTGGCCACGTTCCACGCGCTCGGGGCCTGGCCACTGCCCACCGGGTCGGCTGACCCCGGCGCCGAGGCGTCGTCGGCCCTCTCGGCGGGACGGCCGGAGTCGACCCCGTTGCCGCTCATGGAACCCGGGCGACGAGATCTATGCCGGCGGTGCCGATGACCGTGGCCCGGACCAGCTCGCCCACCGCAGGCGCCGGCGCGGTGGCCGGCGTTTCGAGGATGGTCACTCCGTCGACGTCCGGCCCCTGGTGCGCGGCGCGTCCGCTCACCTCATGGGTGTCCTCGTCGACCTCCTCGACGAGGACCTCGACGGCCTCGCCGATCCGCTCCTCGGCGCGCTGCGCATTGAGCTCCTCGACAAGGGACGTCAGCCGGGTCAGCCGTTCCGCGACAACGTCCTCGGGGAGCTTCGCGTCATACCCTTCGGCCTCGGTGCCGTCCTCGTCGGAGTAGCCGAACACGCCGACGACATCGAGCCGGGCGGCCTCCAGGAAGGCCTCGAGCTCCTCGACGTCCGCCTCGGTCTCCCCGGGGAACCCGACGATCACGTTGGACCGGATCCCCGCGAGCGGGGCGCGGTCGCGGACCCGGCCCAGCAGGTCCAGGAACGCCTCGCGACCACCGAAGCGCCGCATCCGGCGCAGCAACGGCTCGGAGGCGTGCTGGAAGGAGATGTCGTAGTACGGGACGACACCCGGCGTGCCGGCCATCGCCTCGAGCAGACCGGGGCGGATCTCGGCCGGCTGCAGGTAGGACACCCGGACCCGGTCGATGCCCTCCACCGCGGTCAGCTCCGGCAGGAGCTTCTCGAGCAGGCCGAGGTCTCCGAGGTCCTTGCCGTACGACGTCGAGTTCTCACTGACCAGGAAGATCTCACGCACGTCATGCTGCCCGAGCCAGCGTGCCTCGGCGATGATGTCGGCCGGCCGCCGGGACAGGAACGCCCCGCGGAACATCGGGATGGCACAGAACGCGCACCGTCGGTCGCAGCCGCTGGCGATCTTCAGCGGCGCCCAGGGTCGTCCGTCCAGACGCGCTCGGATGACCCGCGGGCCGCTGGCCGGGACCGGGCCGGTGAGGTCGGTGTCGGTGGGCGCGACGGCTTCGGTGCCGTGCCCGGGCAGCGAGACGCCGCCGGAACCCGCCGGGCGGTCCACCGGCGAGAGCGGCAACAGCTGGCGCCGGTCCCGCGGCGTGTGCGACGCGATGTGTCCACCGCCAAGGATCGCCGACAGATGCGCCGACATGTTCGCGTAGGAGTCGAAACCGAGCACGGCGTCGGCCTCGGGCAGCTGGGTGGCCAGCTGCTCGCCGTAGCGCTCGGCCAGGCAGCCCACCGCGACCACCGCCTGGGTCCGGTTGCCGGATCCCTTGAGGTCGGAGGCCTCGAGCAGGGCGTCGATGGAGTCCTTCTTCGCCTGCTCGACGAACCCGCAGGTGTTGACCACGGCGACGTCGGCTTCAGCGGCGTCGTCGACGAGGTCCCAGCCCTCGGACTGAAGCCGACCGGCGAGCTCCTCGGAGTCGACCTCGTTGCGGGTGCATCCCAGGGTCACCAGGGCCACACTGCGGCGGGGCGTCGCGGAGGTCGTCACCTGCCCGAGTCTACGGGCGCGGAACCGAAGCCCCGACCGGGCTGACCTGGCGACGGACGTCCGCGGCCGGTCCGTGCCATCATCGACGCCGTGACCACGCCGCCCAGCAGTGACACCCCCGTCCCGACCCGGGCGTCGGATCTGCCGGGCGAGCGCATCGCGCGACTGCTGACGGCATACCCGCTGATCGACGGGCACAACGACTTCCCGTACGCGGCCCGCGACCAGGTGTCCTACGACTTCGACCGACTCGAGATCGCCGGGCCGGTGGCCACCACCAGCACCGACCTTCCCCGGCTGCGTGCCGGACGGGTCGGTGCCCAGTTCTGGTCGGTCTTCGTCCCGAGCAACCTGCCCGGCGACACGGCGGTAACGGCGACCCTCGAGCAGGTGGACGCGGTGCACCAGCTCGTGCGCCGCTATCCGTCGGATCTCGCCCTGGCCCGGACCGCCGACCAGCTCGAGGCGGTCTTCGCCAGCGGCCGGATCGCCTCGCTGATGGGAGCCGAGGGTGGCCAGTCGATCGGGAGCTCACTGGGCGCACTGCGGATGCTGCACGCGCTGGGCGTCCGTTACCTGACGCTGACCCACAACGACACCAACGCGTGGGCCGACTCGGCCACCGACGAGCCGGTGCACGGCGGGCTCTCCGGGTTCGGCGTCGAGGTGGTCCGCGAGATGAACCGGCTGGGGATGATGGTCGACCTGTCCCACGTCTCGAGTGAGACGATGCACGATGCCCTCGACGCGAGCCGGGCACCGGTGATCTTCAGCCACTCCTCGGCTCGCGCCGTCACCGACGTGGTCCGCAACGTTCCGGACGACGTCCTGCTGCGAATGCGGGCCGGCGGCGGGACCTGCATGGTCACCTTCGTGCCGGAGTTCGTCAACACGGACGTGGCCCACTGGCGTGCGGAGGCGGCTGCCGCCGCGGTCGAGGTCGGCGTCGATCCCCGGGACCACACCGCCTTCCTGGCCTTCACCGGCCGACGCCGGCTCACCCACCCCAAGCCCGACGCCTCGCTCGAGGACGTCGTGCGGCACTGCGAGCACCTGCGCGAGGTGGCGGGGATCGACCACGTCGGGATCGGCGGCGACTACGACGGCACCGACACCTACCCGCTGGGTCTACAGGACGTCAGCGGCTACCCGCGGCTGTTCGCCGCGCTGGCCGACCGGGGCTGGTCCGACGCGGACCTGGTCAAGCTCGCCGGTGGCAACACGCTGCGGGTGATGCGAGAGGTCGAGGCCGTGGCCCGTGACCTCGGCTCGCGCGAGGACCCCGGTCTGGCGAGGATCACCGACCGGCAGGCATGAGCACCGCTGACCCGGTCGGGGCGGACCGGAGCGACGGTCAGCGGCGGAACCGGGCGATGGTCAGCCCGACGAGGCGGGAGATGACCAGCGCGACATACATCACGCCACCGAGCTGCTCGATCATGACAATCGAGCGGGCATGCGGTCGGATCGGGCCGATGTCCGAGAGGCCGACCGAGGTCAGCGTGGTGAACGACATGAACAGCAGCTCGAGCCAGGTGCGCGGCTGCTCGGCGTTCTCGTAGGCGCTGAAGGACAGCGGCCAGACGATCTGCACCACCGCATAGATGTAGGCGAACCCCCAGGCGAGCACGGTGAAGGCCGCGCCGGTGGCGAACAGCTCGTCCCGGGTCACCCAGTTGTCGTTGAACATGTACCGGATCAGCCCGTATGCCGTGTACAGGTAGAACATCCCGTGCAGCGTCGACGACCACAACAGGATCTGCAGGTTGTCCGGGAAGAACCCCTCGAGCACCGTGAAGATCACCACGGGCAGCCCGAGCAGGATGGCGATCCAGGTCAGCGCGGGAGTGTTGCGGACCGCCCAGACGGCCAGGAACAGCACCGCCAACCCGAAGATCCCGAGCATCGAGCGGCCGAAGCCCTGCCACTGGCCGACCGACGCGTCGGCGAGATAGGGGTAGAGCAGCACCCCGAGCAGCTGCACCGCGAGCAGCACCCCGCAGGGGGTCTCCCGGATGACCCGAAGCCAGTGCTGCATCGGCGACAGCCGTCTCCGGACGAGGGTCTGTCCACCCCACAGCTCGGAGGTCCGCTCCATTCCCCCGCCGGTACCGCGCTCGCCGTCGGCCATGGACTACTCGCGCCGTCCGGTGAGCCCCCAGGCATCCTCGCCGCCCTCGTCACCGTCGACCTCGGGATACCCCTGCGGTGCGAGCGACTCCTGGGAGGTCCACCGGCTCGGCACGCTGCCGGTGTCGCTGGCGCCCCCCGTGTCCGCGCCCTCACCGACGAGCGCGCCAGCTGCGGTGTCCGCCGCCGGGTCCGGAGCCGGAACGGTCAGGGCGATCGTGTGCTGGGACGCCGCGGCGTCGAAGACGTCGTCCGACTCGGGGATGTCGTCGCCCCGCAACAGCGCCAGCGTGGTGTCCAGGTCGTCCGGCTTGACCAGCACGTCGCGGGCCTTGGAGCCCTCGGACGGCCCGACGATCCCGCGCGACTCGAGCAGGTCCATCAGCCGACCCGCCTTGGCGAAGCCCACCCGCAGCTTGCGTTGCAGCATCGAGGTCGACCCGAACTGGGTGGTGACGATGAGCTCGGTCGCCTGGAGCAGGATGTCCAGGTCGTCGCCGATGTCGTCGTCCATCTGCTTCTGCGGAGCGGCGACGATGACGTCGTCCCGGTACACCGGCTTGAGCTGCTGGGTGACCGCCTTGACGACCGCGTTGACCTCGGACTCGGTGACCCAGGCGCCCTGGACGCGGATCGGCTTGTTGGTGCCCATCGGCAGGAAGAGGGCGTCGCCCTGACCGATGAGCTTCTCGGCACCCGGCTGGTCGAGCACGACCCGGGAGTCGGCCAGCGAGCTGGTGGCGAAGGCCATCCGGGACGGGACGTTCGCCTTGATCAGCCCGGTCACGACGTCCACCGACGGTCGCTGCGTGGCGAGCACCAGGTGGATGCCGGCCGCGCGGGCCAGCTGGGTGATCCGGACGATGGACTCCTCCACGTCGCGGGGGGCCACGATCATGAGGTCCGCGAGCTCGTCGACGATGACCAGCAGGTACGGGTACGGCGTCATGACCCGCTCGGACCCGGGAAGGGGTTTGACCTTGCCCGCCCGCACCGCCTTGTTGAAGTCGTCGACGTGCTTGAACCCGAATGCGGCCAGGTCGTCGTAGCGCGTGTCCATCTCCCGGACCACCCACGCGAGCGCCTCGGCCGCCTTCTTGGGGTTGGTGATGATCGGGGTGATCAGGTGCGGAATCCCCTCGTAGGCGGTCAGCTCGACCCGCTTGGGGTCCACCAGCACCATCCGCACCTCGTCCGGCGTCGAGCGCATGAGGATCGAGGTGATCATCGAGTTGACGAAGGACGACTTGCCGGCGCCGGTCGCGCCGGCGACCAGCAGGTGCGGCATCTTGGCGAGGTTCGCCATGACGTAGCCGCCTTCGACGTCCTTGCCGACCCCCATGACCATCGGGTGGTCGGTGTTCCGGGCGGCCTGGCTGCGCAGCACGTCACCGAGCGAGACCGTCTCCCGGTCGGTGTTCGGGATCTCGATCCCGATCGCGGACTTGCCGGGGATCGGGCTGAGGATGCGCACGTCCGCGGAGGCCACGGCATACGCGATGTTCTTGGACAGCGCGGTGACCCGTTCGACCTTGGTCGCCGGGCCGAGCTCGACCTCGTAGCGGGTCACCGTCGGCCCCCGGGTGAACCCGGTGACCTGCGCGTCGATCTCGAACTGGTCGAAGACCTCGGTCAGGGACTCGACGACGCGGTCGTTCGCGGCGCTGCGGGTCTTGTGCGGCGCGCCGGGCGCCAGGAGCGCGTGGTCCGGCAGCGTGTAGGCGATGTCTCCGGTCAGGGACAGCTGCTCGGCCCGCAACGGCTGGGCCGAGGTGGGCGGTGGGACGAGGCTCTCCTGGGGCCCGACGTCACCGACGTCGAGCCGGGGGCGACCACTGCGGGCTCCGTCAGCGCCGGGGGCCAGGACACCCGGGGCCGTCGGCCGCTTCTCGCCCGGGCGCAACGGCAGGCCGTCGTCGCCCACCGGAACGATGACGGCGGCCTGCTCGAAGGCCTCGTCACCGGTGCGCTCGCCCGGCTCGGCGTTGAGGTCGACGGCGCGCCGACGGCGCTTGGGCCGGGCGTCCTCCGCGCTGGTCACGTCACCGGTCGCGGCGTCGTCCGGCTGCGCACCGTGGTGCAGCAGGCGGTCGCGCAGCTCAGCCAGACGGTGCGGGATGAGGCGCACCGGGGTGGCGGTGATGACGAGGATCCCGAAGAGGCCGAGCAGGAGCAGGATGACCACGGCGCCGTAGACCGACACGGCCGCGGCCAGCGGGCTGGAGGCGAGAAACCCGATGATGCCGCCGGCCGCTCGCATCGGGTCGGCGCCGCCGGGCGGGTTGGGGATGCCGTCGGCGATGTGCGCCAGGCCGCAGGCGGCGAAGGTCAGGGCGGTGGTCCCGACGATGACCCGGTTGGTCGCCGCCGAGTCCTCGGGCGCCCGAAGCAGCCGCAGGCCGAGGAGGAGCAGGACCAGCGGCAGCGCATAGGCCACCCGGCCGAGGGTGCCGGCGACGATCGCGTGGATGATGTCCCCGACGACGCCCTGGAAGTTCCACCACTCGCGGGCCGCGACGAGCACGGCCAGACCGATCAGGGTGAACCCGATGCCGTCCCGGCGGTGCTCCGGCTCGAGATCACGCGCCGACGTCCCGACCCGGCGCACGGCGGCACCGGCCAGGTGCGAGGCCCCCATCCAGGTGCCCCGGACCGCGCGCAGCGGCAGCGGCAGCCCGCCGGACCGGGCCCGTGACGTGCCGCGAGCGGCCGGTTTGCGCGCAGGCGCCCGCCCACCCTTCGCCGCGCTCGGACGGGACGCGGAGCCGCGTGGGCTGTTGCGGCGCACGGACGTGGATGACACAGGTCTCGCCATACTCAGCACGGTACGCGAAAGTCACCCCAGAAACACGCGTCACACGCGTGACACGTTCAGCCACCCGTTGCGGCCGAGTCCCACCGGGCACCCATCCAGTCCTGACATTCCCCGAACATCGACCCGGCATGGTGGGTGCAGGCGCACCGGTACGCCGCATCGACGAACCAAGGAGGACGACATGGGCAGCACGACAACCATCGCCGCGGTCGCGGGCGCGGTCCTGCTGGCGGCTGGAGGGGTGACGATCGCGTCAGCGCAGGCGGCGTCGTCCACCGCCACCCCGGCAGCGACCCCCAGCGCGACCAGCACCACCGCGCCGGCCACGGGCGACAAGGCCGCAGCGAAGGCCACCCGGAAGGACGTCGCCGGGAAGCGGGACGGTCACCGCGGGCTGCACGCCCAGTGGGTCACCAAGGACGCGTCCGGCGCCTTCGTCACCCACCGGGCGATCACCGGAGCCGTCACGGCGGTCTCGCCCTCCTCGATCACCGTCAAGGCCGAGGACGGGGTCAGCGAGACGTTCGTGCTCAGCCCGCAGACGAAGGTGCGCACCGGCACGGCCGGCAAGGGCACCAAACCCGCACCGGGCCAGCTCGCCGACCTCAAGCCGGGTCAGCAGGTCATGGTCGCCGGGACCGGCACGGACCCGCTCACCGCCCGGCACGTGTTCGTGAAGAGCGGCTGACCTCAGGCTTCGATGACCACCGGGATGATCATCGGCCGGCGCTTGATCTTCCCGCCGACCCACCCGCCGATGGTGCGGCGGATGATCTGCTGGAGCTGGTACTCGTCCCGGACGCCGTTTCCGGTCGCCTCGGCGAGCGCCTGCTCCACACGGGGGATGACCTGGTCGAAGACGGCCTGGTCCTCGGCGAAGCCGCGCGCCGTGATCTCCGGGCCGGCCGCGATCTTGCCGGTCGCGGCGTCGATCACGACGATGCAGGTGATGAACCCCTCGTCGCGCAGGATGCGTCGGTCCTTGAGCAGGGTCTCGGTCGCCTCGCCGACGGACAGCCCGTCCACGTAGATGTACCCGCAGGAGACCTCACCGACGACGGAGGCCCGTCCGGCGACGAGGTCGACGACCGTCCCGTCCTTGGCCAGGACCACCCGATCGCGCGGCACCCCGGTCTGCACAGCCAGCTCGGCGTTGGCCACCAGGTGGCGCCACTCGCCGTGCACGGGCATGACGTTGCGTGGCTTGACGATGTTGTAGCAGTAGATCAGCTCACCGGCGCTCGCGTGGCCGGAGACGTGCACCTTCGCGTTGCCCTTGTGGACCACCGCGGCACCGAGCATCATCAGGCCGTTGATCACCCGGTAGACCGCGTTCTCGTTTCCCGGGATCAAGGAGCTCGCCATCAGCACGGTGTCCCCCGTGCCGACCTCGATCCGGTGGTCCCGGTTGGCCATCCGGGACAGGGCCGCCATCGGCTCACCCTGGCTGCCGGTGCAGATCAGCACCACCTTGTCGTCCGGCAGGTTGCCGAGCTTCTTGACGTCGACGAGCACCCCGTCCGGCACGTGGAGGTACCCGAGCTCGGCGGCGATGCCCATGTTGCGCACCATCGACCGGCCCACCATCGCGACCTTGCGGCCGGCCTTCTCGGCGGCGTCGAGCACCTGCTGGACCCGGTGCACGTGCGAGGAGAAGCAGGCGACGATGATCCGCCGCTCGGCGTGCCGGAAGACCTTGTCGATCGCCGGTGCGATCTCCCGCTCGGGGGTGGTGAACCCCGGCACCTCGGCGTTCGTCGAGTCGGTGAGGAAGAGGTCGACGCCCTCCTCGCCCAGCCGGGCGAACGCCCGAAGGTCGGTCAGTCGCCCGTCCAGCGGCAGCTGGTCCATCTTGAAGTCGCCGGTGTGCAGCACGGTGCCGGCCTTGGTCCGCAGGAAGACCGCCAAGGCGTCCGGGATGGAGTGGTTGACCGCGATGAACTCGAGGTCGAAGACGCCGAGCTTCTCGCGCTGGCCCTCGCGGACCGTCATCGTGAACGGCTTGATCCGGTGTTCCTTGAGCTTGGCCTCGATCAGCGCGAGGGTCAGCTGGGAGCCGATCAGCGGGATGTCCGGCTTGCGCTTGAGCAGGTAGGGCACCGCGCCGATGTGGTCCTCGTGGCCGTGGGTCAGCACGATCGCCTCGACCTGGTCGAGCCGCCCGTCCAGGTACTCGAAGTCCGGCAGGATGAGGTCGATCCCGGGATGGTGGTCCTCGGGGAAGAGGACGCCGCAGTCGACGATGAGCAGCCGCCCCTCGGTCTCGACGACCGTCATGTTGCGGCCGACCTCGCCGAGGCCGCCGAGGGCGACCACCCGAAGTCCGTTGGCCGCCAACGCCGGCGGGGTGTGCAGTTCGGTTTCGGGCTGTGCCTGGGTCAACTGATTCCTGACGTGGCGAGCGCCTCACGAAGGACCGTGAGGTGCTCTGGTGGTGACTCGAGCAGGGGCAGGCGCACGGCGGCGGAGTCGATGACCCCGAGCTCCTTGAGTGCGGCCTTGACCATGATCGCGCCCTGGGACGTGTTCATGACGGCATTGACGATGGGGATCAGGCGGCGGTGCAGCGCGACCGCCTCGGGCAGCCGCCCGTCGTCGACGGCCGCCAGCATTGCGGCATACTCCTTGCCCGCGACGTGGCTGGTCACGCCGACCAGGCCGACCGCGCCCTGGGTCAGGTGGGCGAGGGTGAGGGCGTCGTCGCCCGAGTACCAGTGCAGGTCGGTGTCGGCCAGGACCTCGCTGGCGGCCCACAGGTCGCCGGCGGCGTCCTTGACCGCGACGATCCGAGGGTGCTCGGCCAGCCGGATCAGGGTCGAGGCCGCGATGGCCGTGCCGGTCCGCTTGGGGACGTCGTAGAGCATCACCGGCAGGTCGGTGGCGTCGGCCGCCGCGCTGAAGTGCGCGACCAGGCCCTCCTGGGTCGGCCGGTTGTAGTACGGCGTGACCACCAGCAACCCGTGTGCGCCGGCTTCGGCCGCGGCCTGCGCGGACCTGATCGTGTGCGCCGTGTCGTTCGAGCCCACGCCGGCGATCACCGATCCCCGGTCGCCGGTGGCCTCGAGGGCGGCAGTGAGCAGGGCGACCTTCTCGCGGTCGGACGTCGTCGAGGACTCCCCGGTGGTGCCGTTGACCACCAGCCCGTCGTGCCCGTTGTCGAGCAGGTGGCCGACGACCTTCTGCAGACCGTCGAGGTCGAGGCTGCCGTCGGGCCGCATCGGGGTGACCACCGCCGTCATGACGCGGCCGAAGGGGGATGTCGTGCTCATGACCCTCAGGCTACTGCCCGGGCGCTGTAACCTTGCACCGTGCGCCAGTACCTCGATCTTCTCGACCACGTCCTCAGCACCGGTACCGAGAAGAGCGACCGGACCGGCACCGGGACGCTCAGCGTGTTCGGCCACCAGATGCGCTTCGACCTCGCGGACGGTTTTCCGGTGGTGACCACCAAGCGGCTGCACCTGACCTCGATCATCGGCGAGCTGCTGTGGTTCCTGCGCGGCGACACCAACGTCCACTGGCTCCAGGAGCGGGGAATCCGGATCTGGGACGAGTGGGCCGATGCCGACGGCGACCTCGGGCCCGTCTACGGCCACCAGTGGCGGTCCTGGCCGGCCCCGGGCGGGACCAGCATCGACCAGATCGCCAGGGTGATCGAGGGGATCCGCGCGAACCCCGACTCCCGCCGGCACATCGTCTCCGCGTGGAACGTCGCGGACATCGACGAGATGGCCCTCCCGCCGTGCCACACGATGTTCCAGTTCTACGTCTCCCCCGCGACGGCCGACCGCCGGGCCCGGTTGTCCTGCCAGCTGTACCAGCGGTCGGCCGACATCTTCCTCGGGGTCCCGTTCAACATCGCGTCCTACGCCCTGCTGACGATGATGATCGCCCAGATCTGCGACCTGGAGCCGGGTGAGTTCGTGCACACCCTCGGCGACGCGCACCTCTATCTCAACCACGTCGAGCAGGCACGGCTCCAGCTGACTCGCGAGCCGTTCCCGCTGCCGCAGATGAAGATCGCCTCCGGCCGGCAGATCGACGAGTTCGACCTGTCCGACTTCGAGCTGGTCGGCTACCAGTCCCACCCGTCGATCAAGGCGCCGATCGCCGTATGACCAGCGTGACCCTGATCGCCGCCGTCGGACGCAACCGGGTGATCGGCACGGACAACGCGATGCCGTGGCACCTGCCGGAGGACTTCGCGTTCTTCAAGCGCACCACCATGGGCCACCCGATGATCATGGGGCGGCGCACCTTCGACTCGATCGGACGGGTGCTGCCCGGACGGCGCACCATCGTCATCACCCGGCAGCCGGACTGGTTCCACGCCGACGTGGAGACCGCGCACTCGCTGAGCGACGCACTGGCCCTGGCCGGGCCGGCCGACGAGGTCTTCGTCTGCGGCGGCGGGCAGGTCTACGCCGAGGCGATGCCGTGGGCGCACCGGCTGTTGATCACCGAGGTGGACCAGGAGCCGGAAGGCGCTGTGCTCTTCCCCGAGATCGACCGGACGTACTGGCGCGAGACCGCCCGCGAGCCTCGGGACGGCTTCAGCTGGGTCACCTACGAGCACCCCTGATCATGGGCTCTGCTGCCGGCGCCCGACCGGGACTGCCCACCGTCGCGGTCCGCGTGTATGCCGCGTGCCTGGGCTGGGGGATGCTCACCGGGGCCGTGATGGGCGCGGCATACCTGTCGCTGAGCCTCCTGCTGGACGACAAGTGGGACGGCTCAGGCGGCATCCCCGTGGTCGTGGGCCTCTCGTACGGCGCCCCGGTCGGACTGCTCGGCGGCGCCGTGCTCGGACTGGGGGCGGTGGCCGGCGTGTTGATCGCGGCAAGCCGGGACCGCTCGGTGCGGGGGGCAGCCCACCCGGGCACCGCGCTCACCCGGGCGACATGGTGGGCGCGCGCCGGGTTCCTGGTGACCGCTGTCGTCGTCCTCGCCCTGTGGAGGCTGGCCCCCGGAAGCGCCTCCGACAACTGGTTCGAGTGGCGGCTGGTCCTCGTCGTCGGCGTGGGGCTGCTGTTCGGCACCTGGCGTGCCGGGCGGGCCGTGCGCCGGGCGATGTCACCGGCTGGCGTCCCGGTCCGGCGCTGACCGAGCGCCGGTGCGCCGTGCCTCACGCTCGACGGTCAGGCTGCGGTCCCGGGGTCACGCGTCGTAGTCGAGCTGCACGGTGTCGGTGACCGGGTGGGACTGGCAGGCCAGGACCACTCCGGCTGCGACCTCCTCCGGTTCGAGCGCATAGTTGCGGTCCATCCGGACCTCACCCTCGACGAGCCGGGCTCGGCACGTCCCGCAGACTCCACCGGTGCACGAGAACGGGGCGTCGGGCCGCGAGCGCAGGGTGGCGTCGAGAATCGTCTCGTCCTTGGACGGCATGTTGATGACCGTGGTCCGGCCGTCGAGGTTGATCGTCACCACCGCCGCGGGCGGCGCCGAGTCGTCCACCACGACCCGGGGCTTGGGGGCTCCCCCGTCGTCGTCGACGTGGAAGATCTCGTGGTGGATGTGGTGGCTGTCCACCCCCCGCTCCCGCAGCAGCTCCTCGGCACCGGTGACCATCCCGAAGGGCCCGCACAGGTACCACTGGTCCACCGAGTCGACCGGCAGCAGGGCGGCGAAGATCTGCTCCAGCCGGGCCTGGTCCAGGCGCCCGTGGAAGAGCTCGACGTCCGGTGCCTCCCGGGAGAGCACGTTGACCAGGTGGAAGCGGCCCTGGAAGCGGTTCTTCAGGTCCTCGAGCTCCTCGAGGAACATCACCGTGCTCGTCCGCCGGTTCCCGTAGAGCAGGGTCGCCCGGCTGAGCGGCTCCTCCTCCAGAGCGGTGGCGAGCAGCGAGAGGACCGGCGTGATGCCCGAGCCCGCAGCGATCGCCACGTGGTGCCGGGCGGCCTCGGGTCGGGTCGGGCAGGTGAAGCTGCCCATCGGGGTCATCACCTCGATGGCGTCACCGGCGTGCACGACATCGTTCAGCCAGTTGGACATCCGGCCGTCGGGCACCCGGGCCGAGGCGACCCGCAGGGTTCCCTCCCCTTGGGTGCCCGGGGTGCGACCGGAGCGTGACTGGCAGATCGAGTAGGACTGGCGCACGTCCTGTCCGTCGATGCTCGCCCGCAGGGTCAGGTGCTGGCCGGGCTCGAAGGCATAGTCGTCGCGCAGGTCCTCGGGGACCTCGAAGGTGACCGCGACAGCGTCCTCGGTGAGGCGCTCGACGTCACGGACGGTGAGCGTGTGGAACCGGGCCCGCTGCCTGGCAGGGGTGGCGACCAGACCGGCCATCAGAGCGCCTTGAACTCGTCGAACGGCTCCCGGCACGACTCGCAGCGACGCATCGCCTTGCACGCGGTCGAGCCGAAGTGGGCGATCTCGGTGGTATCGGTGGAGCCGCACTGCGGGCAGGCCACGACGTGCCGGGTCAGCTCGACGGCGACGGCACCGTCGTCCGCGCCTCGGGCCACCGGTGGGGCGATCCCGAACCGGCGCAGCTTCTCCCGTCCCTCGGCGGACATCCAGTCCGTGGTCCACGGCGGGCTCAGCCGGCTGGACACCAGCGGCACCCAGCCGTTCTTGCGGCATACGTGTGCGACATGGGCGGCGATCGCCTCCATCGCCGGGCAGCCGGAGTACGTGGGGGTGATGACGACCGAGACCTCGCCGGCCGCCTCGTCGACGTCCACCGAGCGCAGGATGCCGAGGTCGGCGATCGAGACCACCGGGACCTCCGGGTCGGGGATCGCCGACACGGCCGCCACCAGCTCGGCCGGGGAGAGGCGGGTCCTCACCATGTCGCCCCGGGGTGGGATCGGGCGATGTGCTGCAGCTCCGCCAGCAGGTAGCCCAACGGTGCGGAGTGGACCCCGTCCCGGCCGCCGCGCGAGCGCCAGGTCGGCGGCTCGGGCATGGTCAGGGTCGCCTCGGCGACGATCCGCTCCACGGTGCGCTGGGCGACCTCACGGCTCTGCGAGGGCAGCGGTCCCACCCCGTCGGCGTAGGCCGCGACGGAGACCGGGTCGTCCTCGAACAGCTCGTCGACATAGGGGGCGACCGCGACCAGGGCGTCCTGCATCCTCGCGTGCGAGACCTCGGTGCCGTCGCCGAGCCGGACCACCCACTGGTGGGCGTGGTCCAGGTGGTAGCGAGCCTCCTTGAAGCCCTTGCCCATGACCCCGGAGAGCACCGGGTCCGCCGAGCCGGCCGCCAACAGCTCGACCCGGACGGCCGAGAACCACAGCAGCCGGGCCACCTCGAAGGCGAAGTCGCCGCGCTCCTGCTCGACGAGGTGCACGTTGCGGAATGCGCGCTCGTCACGGAGCATCGCGAAGTCGTCCTCACCGCGCCCGCTCCCGTCGAGCTCGCCGATGTGCGGGTAGAGGCCGCGGGCCTGGCCGAGCAGGTCGAGGCTGATGTTGGCCAGCGCCATGTCCTCCTCGATCTGCGGAGCGTTCGTCAGCCACTCGCCGAGCCGCTGGGCGTAGATCAGCGCGTCATCGGCCAGACCGAGCAGGTAGGCGGCGGTCAGTGCGTCTCCCTCAGGGACGAGCACCTCGACGGCCCGGCCCGGGGACGGAGTCGGCTCGGTGGTGGACGGGGCCGATCCGGGCGGCACGAAGGAGTCGTCGGTCACGTCTCGACGATACGGCCAACCTCGATCACCCACGAAACCGTGCTCCCCCGGGCGTCTCGCGTCCAGCGGGCTCAGAGGTACTCGACGTCCTCGGGAACGTCGTAGAACGTCGGGTGGCGGTAGACCTTGTCGGCGGCCGGGTCGAAGAACGAGTCCTTCTCGGAGGGGCTGCTCGCGGTGATCTGCGCGGCCTCGACGACCCAGATGGACACGCCCTCCTGCCGGCGGGTGTAGACGTCACGCGCGTTGCGCAGCGCCATGGCCGCGTCCGGGGCGTGCAGCGAGCCGACGTGCACGTGGGACAGCCCGCGCTTGGCCCGGACGAAGACCTCCCACAACGGCCAGCTGCGTTCCGCGGCGGCAGGCATCGACTGCTCGCTCACGCGGCACCCACCGTCGCCCGGGCGGCCTGCTTCTCGGCATACGCGTTGGCGGCCTCGCGCACCCAGGCACCTTCCTCCTGGGCGCGCCGTCGGTGCGTGAGCCGCTCGGCGTTGCACGGTCCGTCGCCACGCAGGACCCGCCAGAACTCGTCCCAGTCGATCGGCCCGAAGTCCCAGTGCCCGCGTTCCTCGTTCCAGCGCAGGTCGGGGTCCGGCAGGGTGAGTCCGAGCTTGTCGGCCTGGGCCACCATCATGTCGACGAACCGCTGGCGCAGGTCGTCATTGCTGAACCGCTTGATGCCCCAGGCCATCGACTGCTCGGTGTGACCACCCTTGGCCGCGGCCTCGCCGGTGTCCGGCGGACCGAACATCATCAGGGCCGGCCACCACCAGCGGTTTGCCGCATCCTGGGCCATCGCGCGCTGTGCGTCCGTGCCGCGGACGAGGTTCCAGAGGATCTCGAACCCCTGTCGCTGGTGGAACGACTCCTCCTTGCAGACCCGGATCATCGCCCGCGCGTAGGGGCCGTAGGAGCACCGGCAGAGCGGGACCTGGTTCATGATCGCGGCACCGTCGACCAGCCAGCCGATCGCCCCGCAGTCGGCCCAGGTCAAGGTGGGGTAGTTGAAGATCGAGGAGTACCGCTGCTGACCGGAGCTGAGCTTGTCCAGCAGCTCGGCGCGGTCCACGCCCAGGGTCTCGGCGGCACTGTAGAGGTAGAGCCCGTGCCCGGCCTCGTCCTGCACCTTGGCGATGAGGATCGCCTTGCGTCGCAGCGAAGGCGCCCGGGTGATCCAGTTGCCCTCCGGCTGCATCCCGATGATCTCCGAGTGCGCGTGCTGGGCGATCTGGCGGATCAGGGTCTGACGGTAGGCGTCCGGCATCTCGTCCCGCGGCTCGACCCGCAGGTCGGCGGCGATGAGCGCGTCGAACGACGTGTCCTGGCCACGTTCGCCCGCCGCGTCGGCGGCAGCGAGCGCGACCTCGAACTCACCCGTCTCCGAGGCGTTGAGGGGCTCGTCCGGGTCGATGACGTCGTTGCCATACATGGGCTCAGTATCCGTGACGTCCCGGATGCGGGGCAAACGGGTCGTCTCGGACCGCTCAGCCCGTCGCGGCTGCCGTCTTGGAGTCGATGTACCAGCGCCCGTCCAGCCGAAGCAGGTCGATGTCGTTCTGGTAGTCCGGGGGCACCCCGGTGATCTGGTCCTTGCGCACCGTGGCCCTGTCCCCGTCGATCTGGGCTCCGGTGACCACGGCGGTCTTGAGCTTGTCGAGGTCACCGGGATCCTGGACCTCCAGCAACACCTTCTCGAGGCCGAGACGGCACTGCGCGAGCCCGGTACCTGTCAGCGGTCTGCCCCCGGAGGCGACGACGGCACAGGCTGCGGCAGGATCCTTGGCGCCGACGGCACGCATGAACGTCTCGACGGCCTGCTCCGGCCCCTGCCCTCCAGAGGATCCGGAGCTGCACCCGGCCAGGGCGGCGCAGAGCACGAGAGCGGCAACGGCGCGGGGAAAGCCCGAGCCTCGGGTGGCGTGCATGGCGCCATCCCATCACGGTGCGGCAGTTGCTGGCCCGGGCGGACTGAAGGGGAGAACAATGTGGTCATGACCCTGGACGGGCTGCCCCAGCACGGGATGGTGGGCCGACACTCCGTACTGACCGCGCTCGAGCACGACCTGGCACGGGCTGTCCGCGGGCAGGGCCGCCTCGTGCTGCTGGCCGGCGAGCCCGGCATCGGCAAGACCACCGCGGCCTCGGCCCTCGCCGACCTCTCCCGCGGCCAGCAGGTCGACGTGCGCTGGGGACGAGCCTGGGATGGCGACGCAGCGCCGGGGTACTGGCCCTGGCAGCGCATCGCGCGCGGTCTGACCTCCACGACGGACCTGTTCTCGGCGAGCCAACCTCACGCAGACGCCCGGAACGCCGTGTTCGCCCTGTTCGCCGAGGTGGTCTCCGCAGTCGAGGAGGCCGCGAGCCGCCGGCCGCAGCTGATCGTGCTCGACGACCTTCAGTGGGCGGGAGCCGGCGCGCTGCGCCTGCTGGACTTCGCCGCACGCCAGCTCAGCCGGTCTCCGGTGCTGCTGCTCGGCACCTACCGGGACACCGACGTCGAGCCGGACGCCCCGATCGCCGAGTTCCTCTCCGGACTGCCGTCAGAGGCACGCATCGAACGTCTCGCCGGGCTCACGGCCGGCGAGGTCGCGGCCCTGCTGGGCTCGGCCACCGAAGACGAGATCCAACCCCAGCTCGCGGAGTCGGTTCGCCGGCGGACCGGCGGCAACCCGTTCTTCGTCCTGCAGCTGGCGAGTCTGCCGGGGATGGTGGCCAACGCCGCCGAGCAGCGCTCTTCCCCCGCGATCCCGGCCGGAGTCGGCGAGGCGGTCGAGCGACGGCTGTCCCGGCTCAGCCCAGACTGCATGGCACTCCTGGAGATCAGTGCGGTCTTCGGCGGCGCCGTGGACACCCCGCTCCTGGCGTCGGTCTGGGGAGCGGATCAGGCGCGAGCGACCGAGCTGCTCGACGGCGCGGTCACGGAGGGCGTGCTCGTATGGCGGGAGTCGGGCCAGAGCTCCTTCACCCACGATCTCTTCCGCGAGGTCCTGTATGCCGGACTCTCCACCTCGCGGCGGGCGGCAATTCACCTGTCCGTGTCCACCGAGCTGCGCCATCGACGGCTGCGTACGGGATTGCCGAGTGCGGCCGAGATCGCACGTCACCTGGCGTTGGCCCAACCTCACGTCGACCCCGCCGACGTCGTCGCCATGGCCACCGAGGCGTGGACGGAGAGCCTCGACGCGCTGGCGTACACCGATGCCGCCCGCCACTGCACCCTGGCCCTGCGGGTCTGCGAGCAGTCCGGGGTCGGCGACCCTCTCGAGCTCAGGCTCCGGCTGGCGGAGACACTCTCGCGAGCGGGCCACCGAGAGCGCGCCAGGTCCGAGTTCCTCATCGCTGCCAGGACCGCCGACACCGCTCGGCCGAGCGCACTCGGCCGCCTGGCCCTGGGACTGCACCGCCTGGGCGCCATGTCCGGTGCCTCGCACGCGGAGGTCCGCGATCCGCTCGAGCGCGCCGTGGGGGCGCTGTCGGGAGCGGATGCGACCGATCAGCTGCCGCTGGCCGCGCTGGTTCGGGCGGCGTTGGCCCGGGAGCTGGCGGACGGCCCCCAGCGGGACGTCGAGCGCGCCGCCGCCCTGGCGCAGGAGGCGGTCTCCTTGGCCCGCAGCTGCGGGGACGGCTCCGCGTTGGCGTTCTGCCTCTTCGCCGAGCACGACGTGAGCTGGGCGCCCGGCACGGCCCGGCGTCGACTGGCGATCGCCGACGAGATGGCGGCAGCGGCAGGTCGGGCCGCCGCTGGGGACCTGCTCTTCGAGGCTCTGCTCTGTCGGTATGTCGCCCTGCTGGAGCTCGCCGACCCGCTCACCGAAGCGGCGCTCAGGGACGTGGAGCGACATGCCGTCGAGCTTCGTCTGCCCCGGGCCCGCTACCTGGCCACGTCGCGGCGGACCGCGTGGCACATCATGACCGGCGACAAGAGCGCAGTGCGCGACTCGATGGCCACCGCGGACGAGCTCGCAGCGGCGATCTCGGAGCCGGACGCCTTCGGGGTCCGAGCAACCCAGCTCATCGGCGACACCCTGATCCGGGTGGGCGCGCACGGGGTGGCCGCTCTGGTGTCGTCCCTCGGCGGAGGTCACATCATGCCCGAGGACCTGGAGAGTCGCGAGCGTGCCTTCATCTTGCTCGCCTCCGGGCAGACCGCGGCGGTGGCCACGATCCTGCGCGAGTCTCCGTTCTCGGCCACAACGACGGACTTCCGGTGGCGAGCCCTGGCAGCCGTGACCTTCGACGTCGAGCTGGCGCTGGCCGTCCAGGCCGAGGACGTGCTGGCCGACCGCTACGAGCAGCTGCGCCCGTTCGATGGTGAGGTCGTCGTCATCGGGGGTGGGGTCATCGTCTGCGGTCCGGTCGCTCTGTACCTGGGCGCGTGCGCTGCCGCCTTGCGGCGCTGGGACGCAGCCGAGGAGCATCTGCGCGCCGCCATGGCGACTGCCCACCGGCTCGGGGCGCGGCCGTGGGTCGCGCGCGCGCAGACTGAACTGGCCTGGGCGTTGCGCAACCGGGGCCGACGGGCCGACGTCGGCGTCATCGAGGACCTGCTCAAGGAGTCCGCGAGCACGGCCAGCGACCTGGGACTGCCCGGGCTGCTCGAACGTCAGTCCGCGGTGGGCACAGCGGTACACCCGAGCGGCGAGCTGTGCCGGGACGGCGAGATCTGGACCCTCTCCTTCGCCGGGCGGACCATCCGCGTGCCGGACAGCAAGGGCCTGCGCGACCTCGCGGTGCTGATCGCCCAGCCCGGGGTGGAGGTCCCCGCGGTTCGCCTTCTGGGGGGCAACCCCGCGGACGACGGCCCGATGACTCAGCCGATGGGCTCCGACGAACTGCTGGACAGCCGGGCCAGGGCCGCCTACCGCCGACGGCTGGAGGAGCTCCAGGAGGTCATCGACGACGCCGCTGCCGACCATGACCTCGGCCGGCTCGAGGCGGCCACTGACGAGCGCCAGGCCATCCTCGACGAACTCGGCCGAGCCCTCGGGCTGGGCGGCCGTGCCCGACGCCTCGGCGACCCGGGCGAGCGAGCCCGAACGACGGTCACGGCCCGGATCCGAGACCGGCTCCGGCGCCTGCACTCGGAGCATCCGGAGCTGGCCGCACACCTGCGGCAGAGCGTGCGCACTGGACGGACGTGCAGCTACTCCCCCGCCGAGCAGGTGGTCTGGAAGCTCTGACGGCCGTCTCTCACGGAGTGTGAGGCGGGTTCTCACGCCTATGGGGTGTCCCGTTCCCCATCCGAAGGCGTGAGCACGATGACCAGCACCACGACGAACGACCTCACCCCCAACGTCCCGCCCAACGCACCGCCCAGCACCCCCGATGCCCCCGACCCCGACCGTCTCGAGGCGGCGCTGGGACATGTCTTCTCCGAGGTCGCGGTCAGTGCGACAGGCCCCCTCATCGCGCTCGGGGACAAGCTCGGCCTGTGGCGCGCCATGGCGGCCGCCGGCCCGCTGCGCCCCCGGGAGCTGGCCCGCCGCACCGGTCTGGTCGAGCGGTACGTGCAGGAGTGGCTGCGTGCCGTCGCCGTCGCGGGCTACCTGGAGTACCAGCCTGCGGCCGGCACGTTCCGGCTGAGCCCCGAGTACGCGGCGGTACTCGCCAGTGACGATGCACCCACGTCGCTGATCGGGGTCTTCCCGGCCTTCATCGCGTTCTGGGGCGACCTCGACCAGGTGGCGGGGTACTTCCGCTCGGGCTCGGGTATGCCGTGGGGCGAGCACCACCCGGCCCTCGCCGAGGGGCAGGCCCGGTTCACCCGGCCCATGTACCTCGCCGAGATGGTCGACGGCTGGTTCGCCGGGGTCGCCGGGCTCACCGACCGGCTGAGACAGGGCATCCGTGTGCTGGACATCGGCTGCGGTGACGGGGTCTCAACCCACATCGGCGCCCAGGCGTTCCCCGCCTCGTTGTTCACCGGCATCGACATCGACCCGGCGGCGGTCCGCCGCGCCCGGATCGCCGCGGAGCCGCGGACCGCTGCGGGTCAACCCGTCTTCGCGGTCGGCTCCGGGGCGTCCTACGGCGAACCGGGCAGCTACGACCTGGTGATGTTCAGCGACTGCCTGCACGACATGGGTGACCCCGTGGCCGCGGTGGCCAACGCCGTGCGCATCCTGGCCCCCGGCGGGGTGGTCCTGATCGTCGAACCGCTGGCCGCCGACCGATTCGAGGACGACTTCACCAACCCCTACGCGCGGATCGGGTACGCCGTCTCGACCCTGGTGTGTGTCCCGGCGTCACTCGCCGAGCCCGGCGGGATGGGGCTGGGAGCCATGGCCGGCGAGGCCCGGCTGCGCGCGGTTCTCACCGCCGGCGGACTGAGCGACGTCCGGCGGATCCCGCTGCCCCCGGAGTCGCTCAGCATCATCCTCGAGGCCCGGCCGTGACCACGACACTGACCGGCGGTGACGTCGCGAGACTCGCCGGGCTCGATGCGACCGCGCAGGCGACGCTGGTCCGCTCGGGAGAGATCACCGCGGTGGAGCTCGTCGAGTCCGCCATCGACCGGATCGAGACGGTCAACCCCGTCCTCAACGCGGTCGTCACCACGGCCTACGAGCACGCGCTCGACGCCGCCCGCCAGGTGCCCAGAGCCGCTCCTCTGGCCGGGGTGCCGTACCTGCTCAAGGACCTGGCCGTGGAGGTGTCCGGGATGCGGCTGTGCGAGGGATCGGCGTTCCTGCGCGAGCACGTGTCTAGCCGGGACCAGCACCTGGTGACCCGGCTGCGCAGCGCCGGCCTGGTCATCGTCGGCAAGACCAACACCCCCGAGTTCGGGATGGCGCCGACCACCGAGCCTCGGCTCTTCGGTCCGACCGCCAACCCGTGGGACCCGCGCCTGAGCGTGGGCGGATCCAGCGGAGGCTCGGCGGCTGCGGTGGCCTCGGGGATGGTCCCGATGGCGTACGGGAATGATGCCGGCGGCTCGATCCGGATCCCGGCGTCCTGCTGCGGTCTGTTCGGCCTCAAGCCGACCCGGGCCCGGACCAGCCACGGCCCGGCATACGGGGACCTGTTCGGGGGGTGGGTGAGCGAGCACGCGCTGACCCGCACCGTCCGGGACAGTGCGGCGCTGCTCGACGCCACCGCGGGGCACGTCGTCGGAGACCCGTACTTCGTCCCGCCACCACGTAGCTCGTACACCGCCGACGTCGGCCGCGACCCGGGTCGGCTGCGGGTCGCGGTCACCCGGACGGCGGCCGAGGGTCGCCCGGTCCACCCGGAGTGTCTCGCGGCGGTGGATGAGGCCGCTGCCCTGCTCAGCGATCTCGGGCACGAGGTGGTCGCCCGTGACCTCGTCGAGCTGACCCCGCAGGTCGGTTCCGCCATCGGGCGGGTCTATGGAGCGGCCCTCGACTGGACGATCCGCTACTGGATCCGCGAACTGGGGCGGCAACCTGACGAGGACGAGCTGGAGCCGCTCACCCGCCTGTACTGGGAACGCGGCCGTCGGGTGACCGGGGGCGAGTACCTGCTGCAGGTGACCACCCTGCAGGCGTTCTCCCGGCGCGTGGCCGCCGTCTTCGAGGAGGTCGATGTGTGGCTCAGCCCCACCCTGGCCCAACCACCGCCCCGGCTCGGTGAGCTGGCCGCGGACGACGCCGACCCGACCCTCGCCGAGACCCGCGCCGCCTCGTTCGTGGCCTTTCCGCTCGTGGTCGCCAACATCACCGGTCAACCGGCGATGTCGGTGCCGTTGCACTGGACGGCGGACGGGGTGCCGGTCGGCGTCCACGTCCTCGGGCGGTACGGCGACGAGACCACCCTCTTCCGCCTCGCCTCGCAGCTCGAGCTGGCCCGTCCCTGGGCCGACCGCAAACCGAAGGTCACCACCCGAAAGGAACAGTCATGAACCGTCCCAGCCCCACCATCACCGCGACCACCGTGGACACCTCGACCAGCTCGGCCAGCAGCGCACGCGGTGAGCCCGAGATCCCGCTGCTGGACGGCTTTCTGTCCTTCCTGCGCACCGGCGACGACGATGCTCGGGTCTTCGCCGAGACCTGCTTCGCCGACTTCAACTTCCCCGCCTGGCGCCTGCAGGCGGACGGCCTTCAAGCCCTGCTGGACGTCCGTCGTCGGGGCGGCGCCGCGTGGCAGGTGCATCTCGGTGCCAGCCGCACGACGCTGGACGGGTTCGTCGCCGAGGTGGACTACCTCGCCCAGGAGAGCGGTGGACCGACCATCTACCGGACGATCTCCCTGGCTGTCGTCACCGGAGACCAGATCTCCCACCTGATCCACTACTGCACCGGAGCATGGGACGAGGCCGCTGTGCGACGTCACGCGGAGGCGGGGGTGATGATCCGCCCCGACCGGTGACCGGTGTCGGGGCGCCGTCCGGCCGCCCGCGGTGGCTGCGAGGATGGTCGGGTGAGTCACGAGCACGGTTCCCACGGCGGCCACCGGCACGACCGTGGTCCGATCGCGGACGCGAGCGTGCGGTTGGCGAAGGTCAGCGACGCTCCGGCCGTGGGCTTCGTCCAGGCCGTGCTCTGGCGCGAGGTGTACGCCGAACTGCTGCCGGCCGACGTCATCGAGGCGTTCCAGCCCCAGGCGTTCGCAAAGGTGTGGCGCGCGTCGTTGGAGGCGCCGCCGAGCCCGGCGCACCGGCTGCTCGTGGCCTGCGCCGGGGAGCAGGTGGTCGGCTTCGCCGCGGTGGGGCCGAGCCAGGACCCGGACGCCCAGCAGGGCGCCGGGGAGGTCCTCGTGCTGGGGATTCATCCCGACGCCCGCCGGGTCGGGCACGGCTCACGCCTGCTCAACGCCGCGGTCGACACGGCCCGCGGTTCCGGGCTGATCACCTTGGGTGCCTGGCTACCGGCGGCCGACGAGGCGACCCGCGCCTTCCTCGTCGGCGGCGGCTTCGGCCCCGACGGTGCCTTCCGGGACCGGGTGATCGGTTCGGACGACTCGCAGGTCGTGCGCGAGGTCCGGCTCGTCAGCCAGATCGGCTAGCGCGACCGGGAGCGACGCGCGGCCGTCGCGGTGCATCTGCCACGATGCCGTACGTGACCGAGTCGGCCCTGGACCTGCGCAGTCGTCGGCTCATCGTGCGCCAGTCGCTGTCCGTCGGGCTGGCCACCAGCGCGTACGGGGTGAGCTTCGGCGCGCTCGCGGTCGCGTCGGGTCTCGACGTCTGGCAGACCGTCGTGCTGTCGGCGTTGCTGTTCAGCGGTGGCTCCCAGTTCGCGCTGGTGGGGATTCTCGGTGCGGGTGGCAGCGCCGCGGCCGCCATCGCCACATCCTCCCTGCTGGGGGTGCGCAACGGCCTGTACGCCTTGCGGATGAGCCGCCTGCTGGAGGTGCGCGGACTGCGCCGGCTCGCCGCCGCGCAGCTGACCATCGACGAGTCGACGGCGGTGGCCATCGGCCAGGAGAACCGTTCGGCCGGCAGGCTGGGCTTCTGGGTCACCGGGGTCGTGGTCTACCTCGGGTGGAACCTCGCCACGCTGGCCGGCGCGGTGATCGGGAACGCGCTCGGAGATCCCCGGGCGTACGGTTTCGATGCCGCCGCCGCTGCAGCGTTCTGCGCGCTCCTTTGGCCGCGGCTGCGCTCGCGGGAGGCGGTCGCGACGGCCGCGGTCGCCGCGGTGCTCGCGGCCGCACTCGTCCCGGCGACGGCACCCGGGATCCCGGTCCTCGTCGCTGCCGTCGCGGCGCTGGTGATCGGGCTTCGGCCGCGCCGCCGGGGAGCTCACCGGTGAGCGCGTGGGGCGCAGTGCTGAGCGCCGCCCTGCTCGCCTACGCGCTGAAGCTCGGCGGCTACCTCGTGCCCCATGCCTGGTTGGAGGGGCGCCGCACCCAGCGGGTGATCGGACTGTTGCCGGTTGCGCTGCTCACCGCGCTCGTCGTCGTGCAGGCCTTTGCCGGCGAGCAGCGGTCCCTGGTCGTCGACGCCCGGGCAGCGGCCCTCGCCGTGGCGCTCGTCGCCCTGGTGCTGCGGGCGCCGTTCATCGTGGTCGTGGTCCTGGCAGCGGTGACCGCGGCGCTGCTGCGGCACCTCGGCTGGTCCTGACCCGACAAACGCCCCCTTCCCTCGAGGAAGTTCCTCACGCCAAGGACCCGTTTATCGGGTCACCCGATAAAGGGGCACACCCCAGCCGCCCCCCCGGGGCGGTGTCGGCGGGCCGGCATACGGTGCCGGGATGGACCAACACCTCAGCCTCGTCACCCTCGGAGTCCGTGACCTGTCCCGGGCCCGGGCCTTCTACGAAGCCCTCGGCTGGCACGTCGGGCTGGCCGTCGAGGACGTCGTCTTCTTCCAGACCGGCGGGGTGGTCGTCGGGCTGTGGGGGCGCGACCAGCTCGCCGCCGATACCGGGGTCAGCGACAGCGGCGGCTGGGGCGGGATCACCCTGGCGCACAACGTCGGCTCCCCCGACGAGGTCGACGCCGTGCTCGACGGGGCGGTGGCCGCCGGAGCGTCACTGCTGCGGGCCGGTGCGGCCACCGAGTGGGGTGGCTACTCGGGGGTGTTCACCGACCCGGACGGTCACCCGTGGGAGGTCGCGCACAACCCGGCGTGGACGGTCACCGACGAGGGCACCACCCTCCTGCGGTCCTGAGCCACGGCTCAGGCGAGACCCAGGTAGTGCTCGAGCCCCACCGTGAGCCCGGGATGGTCGGCCACCTGTCGGACGCCGGCGATGACGCCCGGCATGAACGAGGCCCGGTCGAAGGAGTCGTGCCGCACGGTGAGCAGCTCACCGGGATTGCCCAACAGCACCTCCTGGTGAGCCACCAGGCCGCGCAGCCGCACCGCGTGGACCGGTATGCCGTGCACCCGCGCCCCCCGCGCCCCGGCCGGGTCGTGGGTCGTCGCATCCGGCACGGCGCCCAGGCCGGCCTCCTCCCGTGCGCCGCCGACGAGTGCGGCGGTCCGTGCCGCGGTCCCGGACGGGGCATCGACCTTGTCCGGGTGGTGCAGCTCGATGATCTCCACGGACTCGTAGAACCGAGCAGCCTGCCGGGCGAATGACATCATCAGGATCGCGCCGATCGCGAAGTTCGGCGCGACGAGGACCCCGACCGGGGTGCCGGAGCGCGAGGGCGGAGCCTCGGCGAGCCGGGCCGCGAGGCCCTCGAGGCGCGGCTCGTCCCAGCCGGTGGTCCCGACGACGACATGCAGCCCTTGAGCGACGCAGTGCGCGACGTTCGTCGGTGACGCGTCCGGGACCGAGAACTCGACGACGACGTCCGCGCCGGCGAGATCGCCCAGGTCGTCGCCGACGTCGAACCCACCCGCCAGCCGCAGTCCGTCGGCGGCCTCGACCGCACGGCACACCTCCGCGCCCATCCGGCCCGAGGCGCCGATCACCGCTACTGCCATCTCATCCGTCACGTCCGGCAGCCTAGTGACTTCCGTGCTGGGTTCGAGAGCGGCAGACCCGCCCGTACCCGAAGTGCCAGAATCTTCGCTCATGGCCCCTCACCCGGAGCAAGCCGCCGTCGTCCACCTCGAGGCGGCCGGGGTGAGCCTGGTCCTCGACGTCAGCGCCGGCCTGCTGCCAGCCGTGCTGCACTGGGGTCCCGGCCTCGCCGGGGTCGGCGCCGGCCAGGGCAGCGCCCTGCTCGCGGCGAGCGTGGCCCCGGTCGGCCCGAACAGCGCTGATGAGCCGATGCGGGTCGCCATCCTGCCCGAGCCGCACACCGGCTGGACCGGACGCCCGGGCATCTCCGGCAGCCGATCCGGCCGGGACTGGTCCCCGCACTTCACCACGACGGCCGTGGAGCTCGACGGCGTCGCAGTGACCGGTCACGCGAGTGCCGGCCCCGGCACGCTGACGACCTCGGCGCTCGACACCGAGGCGGCGCTCGGGCTGCGCCTGGTCATCGAGCTGCTGCCCACGGGACTGGTCCGGGTGCGCGCCGAGCTGACCAACCTGGGCGAGCGGGACTACACGCTCGACGGCCTGACCCTCGCCCTGCCGGTGCCAGCGGAAGCGGGCGAGCTGCTCGACCTCGCCGGCCGCTGGGGCCGGGAGCGGGTACCCCAACGGCACGCGTTCACCGTCGGCAGCCACCTGCGGGAAGGACGCAAGGGCCGTACCGGCGCCGACGCGGCCTACGTCCTGCATGCCGGCACGCCCGGCTTCGGCTTCGCCTCCGGTCAGGTGTACGCGGTCCACACGGCCTACAGCGGCAACCACACCCACTACGCCGAGCGGCTGTTCACCGGCCACCGGGTCCTCGGCGGTGGGGAACTGCTGCTGCCTGGCGAGATCCGGCTCACGGCGGGCGAGCAGTACACGTCGCCGTGGGTCTACGCGGCCTACGGAGTCGGGCTCGATGCGGTCGCCCGGCGCTTCCACCAGCACCAGCGGTCCCGGCAGCGGCGGGTCGGGCCGGACCGACCGGTGACGCTGAACGTCTGGGAGGCGGTCTACTTCGACCACGACGTGGACCGGCTGCTCGACCTCGCCGAGCGAGCCGCCGCCGTGGGGGTGGAGCGCTTCGTCCTCGACGACGGCTGGTTCGGGGAGCGGCGCGACGACACGGCCGGCCTCGGGGACTGGGTCGTCTCCCCGGACGTCTGGCCGCAGGGCCTGCACCCCCTGGTCGACCGGGTGCGCTCGCTCGGCATGGAGTTCGGCCTGTGGTTCGAACCGGAGATGGTCAACCCCGACTCCGACGTCGCTCGGGCCCACCCGGACTGGGTCATGTCGGCGCGCCGCGACTGGCCGGTGGAGTCCCGGCACCAGCAGGTGCTCAACCTCGCCCTCGACGGCGCCTATCAGCACGTCAAGCGCCATGTTCTCGCCATCCTCGACGAGTACGACATCGGCTACCTCAAGTGGGATCACAACCGCGACCTCATCGAGGCCGGTTCGCGGCCCGACGCCGGACGACCCGGGGTGCACGCCCAGACGAACGCGTTCTACCGGCTGCTTGACGAGCTGCGGGCCGCGCATCCGGCCCTGGAGATCGAGTCCTGCTCGTCCGGCGGCGGGCGGGTCGACCTCGGGGTTCTCGAGCGCACCGATCGGGTGTGGGTCTCGGACAACATCGATCCCCACGACCGGCAGCAGATGATGCGCTGGACCACCCAGCTCGTGCCGCCGGAGTACCTCGGTTCGCACATCGCCTCGGGCCGGTCGCACGTCACCGGGCGGGTCCACGATCTCGGGTTCCGTGCTGCGACAGCGCTCTTCGGCCACCTCGGCGTGGAGTGGGACCTCTCCCGAGCCAACGAGGACGAGCTCGCCGCGCTGACCGACTGGGTGACCTTCTACAAGGAGCATCGGCCGCTGATCCTCGGCGGCGACGTCGTGCGGATGGACGGCTTCGACCCCGAGGTGCTCGTGCACGGCGTGGTCTCGCGCGACCGGAGCCGGGCGATCTTCGCGATGGTCGTCCTGGACAGCGTGGATGCCTCCCCCGGTCCCCCGCTGCGACTGCGGGGGCTGGACCCAGACCGGCCCTACCGCATCCGTCCGGCCATCGTCGGCGTGGCTCCCTCGGGACTCGTCCCGCCGCCTTGGTGGGGGGATGAGTCCGACGGCTACCCCGGGACGGTGCTGACCGGGTCCACACTCGAGCACGTCGGGGTCGCAGCACCGATCCTGCACCCGGACCAGGTGGTGCTCCTGCTCGTCGACGGTGCGGGTGTCCGCACCCGGGTGAGCTGAGCCCCGTGTTCAAGAGCCGGTCACAAACGCCCCAAATCGGCCACGACTCTGCCACAGTCGAGCCACGGCCGGGAGCCGGAGACCGCCCGCGGTGTTCTCTCATCGAACGGAAGTGGGACCCATGACTGCCAGCAGCCGACCCCGACCGACCCTGCTCGCTGTCGCGGCCGGCAGCGTCGCGCTGCTGATCCTGGCCGGCTGCACGGATGCCGGTCCCGCGGCGTCGCCGAGCGCGACCAGTGCGCGGGGCGGCGCGGCGGGCGGGACGCTCCCGCTGGCTGCGGTGGGCACGATGTCGCCGGAGCAGTACTCGGCGGTCGCGATCCCCGAGGCGCAGATCACGGCGGCGGTGACCAAGGTCGAGTCTCTCGTGAACGACGTGATGGCCCGCACCAAGATCCCGGGCATGGCCGTCGCGGTGGTGCACGGCGGCAAGGTGGTCTACGCCAAGGGCTTCGGCGTGCGCGAGGTGGGCAAGCCGGAGACGGTCGACCCCAACACGGTCTTCCAGCTCGCCTCGATGTCCAAGTCCATCGGCGCCACCGTGGTCGCCAGGGCGGTCAGCGACGGCACGGTGAAGTGGACCGACCCGGTAGTGACGTACCTGCCCGACTTCCAGCTCTCCGACCCGGAGGTCACCAAGCTCGTCACCATCGGCGACCTCTACGCCCACCGCAGCGGCATCCCCGGCGCCGCCGGTGACGACCTCGAGGCCGTCGGCTTCGACCGGGCTCAGATCATCGAGAGGCTGCGCTACTTCCCGCTGAGTCCGTTCCGGACCAGCTACGCGTACAGCAACTACGGGATGACCGTCGGCGCGCAGGCGGTGGCCGCCGCGGCGAAGACGACCTGGGAGGAGCTGAGCCAGAAGCTGCTCTACCAGCCGCTCGGGATGACCTCCACCAGCTCGCGCTACGCCGACTTCCTGGCACGGCCGGACCACACGTCCCTGCACTCTCTGGACGCTCAGGGCGCGTGGAAGCCGCTCTACACCCGCCAGCCCGATGCTCTGTCCCCGGCCGGCGGGGTGAGCTCGACGGTGATGGACCTGGCCACCTGGATGATGATGAACCTCGGCTCCGGCGCGATCGAGGGACGGCAGCTGATCAAGCCCGAGGCCCTGCTACCGGCCCACCTCCCGCAGAGCAACAGCAACCCCGGCACGACACCGCAGGCCCGAAGCCGGTTCTACGGCTACGGGTTCGTGGTCAGCACCACCTCCACCGGCGACGTGAAGTGGGACCACTCCGGTGCCTTCTCCAACGGCGGCGCCACCACCTACTCCATGCTGCCCGGCGCGGACGTCGGCATCGTCGTGCTGACCAACGCCGCCCCGGTCGGCGCGGCCGAGGCCGTCAGCACCAGCTTCATGGACCTGGTCCGGACCGGCACCATCGAGCGGGACTGGCTCGGCTACTTCGGTCCGCAGTTCGCCCAGCTCTTCGTCGACGGCAGCCAGCTGGCCGGCAAACCGGCCCCGGCGACCCCCGCGGCGGCGCGCCCCGCGAGCGACTACGTGGGGACCTACCGCAACGCCGCCTTCGGAGACGTCGTGGTGAGCGCCTCCGGCGACACGCTGACCGTCCAGGTCGGACCCACGGGCCTGAAGGCCCCACTGACCCACTACGACGGCGACACCTTCAGCTGGAGGCCGCCCGGCGTCGACAGTGACCAGGTGTCAGCGGTCTCCTTCGGCGGCAACCCCGGTCGAGCGCAGACCATCCGGCTGGAGTTCATCGACGGCTACCACTTCGGCACGTTCACCCGGGTGCCCTGAGCCTTGTTCAAGAATCGGACACAAACGCTCCGGATCAGTCGGCACTCTGCCACAGTCGAACCAACGCCGTGAGCCGAACGCCACCCGCGGCGTCGTCGTCGAACGGAAGTGGGACCCATGACTGCCAGCAGCCGACCCCGACCGACCCTGCTCGCTGTCGCGGCCGGCAGCGTCGCGCTGCTGATCCTGGCCGGCTGCACGGATGCCGGTCCCGCGGCGTCGCCGAGCGCGACCAGTGCGCGGGGCGGCGCGGCGGGCGGGACGCTCCCGCTGGCTGCGGTGGGCACGATGTCGCCGGAGCAGTACTCGGCGGTCGCGATCCCCGAGGCGCAGATCACGGCGGCGGTGACCAAGGTCGAGTCTCTCGTGAACGACGTGATGGCCCGCACCAAGATCCCGGGCATGGCCGTCGCGGTGGTGCACGGCGGCAAGGTGGTCTACGCCAAGGGCTTCGGCGTGCGCGAGGTGGGCAAGCCGGAGACGGTCGACCCCAACACGGTCTTCCAGCTCGCCTCGGTGTCCAAGTCGGTCGGCGCGACGGTGGTCGCCAGGGCGGTCAGCGACGGCACGGTGAAGTGGACCGACCCGGTGGTGACGTACCTGCCCGACTTCCAGCTCTCCGACCCGGAGGTCACCAAGCTCGTCACCATCGGCGACCTCTACGCCCACCGCAGCGGCATCCCCGGCGCCGCCGGTGACGACCTCGAGGCCGTCGGCTTCGACCGGGCTCAAATCATCGAGAGGCTGCGCTACTTCCCGCTGAGTCCGTTCCGGACCAGCTACGCGTACACGAACTTCGGGATGACCACCGGAGGTCAGGCCGTGGCCGCCGCGGCGAAGACGACCTGGGAGGAGCTGAGCCAGAAGCTGCTCTACCAGCCGCTCGGGATGACCTCCACCAGCTCGCGCTACGCCGACTTCCTGGCCATGCCCAACCGCGCGACCTTGCACTTCAAGGACGCTCAAGGCGCCTGGAAGCCGCTCTACACGCGCGACGCCGACGCCCAGTCGCCGGCCGGCGGGGTGAGCTCGACGGTGATGGACCTGGCCACCTGGATGATGATGAACCTCGGCTCCGGCACGATCGAGGGACGGCAGCTGATCAAGCCCGAGGCCCTGCTACCGGCCCACCTCCCGCAGAGCAACAGCAACCCCGGCACGACACCGCAGGCCCGAAGCCGGTTCTACGGCTACGGGTTCGCGGTCAGCACCACCTCCACCGGCGACGTGAAGTGGGACCACTCCGGCGCCTTCTACGTGGGCGCCGCCACCACCTACTCCATGCTGCCCGGCGCCGACGTCGGCATCGTCGTGCTGACCAACGCCGCCCCGGTCGGCGCACCCGAGGCCGTCAGCACCAGCTTCATGGACCTGGTCCGGACCGGCACCATCGAGCGGGACTGGCTCGGCTACTTCGGTCCGCAGTTCGCCCAGCTCTTCGTCAACACCAGCCCGGTCGCCAAGCCGGCGCCCGCCAGTCCTGCCCCGGCCCGGCCGGCCCAGGAGTACGTGGGGACCTACCGGAACGACGTGTTCGGAGACGTCGTGGTGACCGCCTCCGGCGAGACGCTGACCGTCCAGGTCGGACCCACGGGCCTGAAGGCCCCACTGACGCACTACGACGGCGACACCTTCAGCTGGGTGTCGCCGGGCGCAACCGCCGATCCGGGGTCGGCGGTGACCTTCGGTGGCAGTCCCGGTCGAGCGCAGACCATCCAGCTGGAGTTCATCGACGCCTACCACTTCGGCACGTTCACCCGGGTGCCCTGAGGCGACGTGATCCCATCGGTGAGCCATGCCACGATGTCGGAGTGGATCTCGATGAGGCGGTCAACCAGCTGTACGGCGTACACCCCGACGAATTCCTCCCGGCCCGCCGTCAGCTCGCGGACGCCACCCGATCGGAGGGCGAGAGGGGGCTGGCCAAGGCGATCGCCTCGGTGCGCAAGCCGACCGCCGCGGCGTGGGCCGTCAACCTGCTCAGCAGGCGACGGCCCCGGGAGGTCGATCGGCTGCTCGCCCTGGCCACGGCGTTGCACGAGGCGCACCAGCGAGTGGACGGACCGGCCCTGAAGGAGCTCGGCCGCGAGCGGACCCGACTCGTCGACGAGCTGGTCCGGGCGAGTGCCGAGTCGGTCCGCGAGGCCGGGAGCACGCTCTCGCCGACCGTGGCGAACCAGGTCCGCGAGACCTTCGTCGCGGCACTCGCCGCACCGGCAGCTGCCGAGGCGGTCGCCACCGGCGTGCTCACCCGGGCGCTGTCCTATGCCGGGTTCGGGGACGTCGACCTGGCCGAGGCACTGGCCTCGCGGTCGCCGGCTCGGCGGCCGGCCCTGCGCGTGGTGCCCGCCGGCGGGGAGGCCGCCACGGGAGGGGACACCGCAGACGAGGACGGCGAGCGGACCGATCCGCAGGCGCCCGACCCGGCCCTGCTCGAGCGGCTCGCCACGGCCCGGGCCCGCTCCCGGGAGACGATGGCTGCCGCCACGTCCGCCGCTGAGGCGCTGGACGCGGCGACGACGGCACTCCGTGAGGTGGACGAGCGGCTCGCCAGGCTGGAGGACGAGCTCGCGACCGCCAAGGCCGAGCGGGAACGGCTGGGCGCCGCGCGCGCGGACGCGGCCTCGCGCAGCAAGATGGCCGAGCGGACCCTCCGCGCCTCCCTGGCCGAGCTCGACGAGGCTCAAGCCGCCCTCCCCGACGAGGAGTGACCGGCCACCCAGCCGGCGCCGGACGCGGGACGGCCCGGCACACCGCTGGGGTATGCCGGGCCGTCCGGTCAGTCGCGAGTCGCCTCAGGCGTCCTGCGGCTCCAGCTCCGGAGCGTCGGCGTCGGCGTCGGCCGACTCCTGGCCCTCGGCCATGACCGCGGCGAGCGAGAGCTTGCCGCGCGGGTCGATCTCCTTGAGCTCGACCTGCACCTTCTGGCCCACCTTGAGGACGTCGTCGACGTTGTCGATTCGCTTGCCGCCGACGAGCTTGCGCACCTCGGAGATGTGCAGCAGGCCGTCCTTGCCCGGCAGCAGCGAGATGAAGGCACCGAAGGTGGTCGTCTTGACGACGGTCCCCATGAAGCGCTCACCGATCTCGGGCATCTGCGGGTTGGCGATCGCGTTGATCGCCGCACGGGCGGCCTCGGCCGAGGGGCCGTCGATCGCGCCGATGTAGACGGTCCCGTCGTCCTCGATCGAGATGTCGGCGCCGGTGTCGTCCTGGATCTGGTTGATCATCTTGCCCTTCGGGCCGATGACCTCCCCGATCTTGTCGACGGGAACCTTGACCGTGATGATCCGCGGGGCGAACTCCGACATCTCGTCCGGCACGTCGATGGCCTCGGCCATGACGTCGAGGATGTGCAGCCGTGCCTCACGGGCCTGGGTCAGCGCGCCACCGAGGACCGACGCGGGAATGCCGTCGAGCTTGGTGTCGAGCTGGATCGCCGTGACGAACTCCTTGGTGCCGGCGACCTTGAAGTCCATGTCGCCGAACGCGTCCTCGGCACCGAGGATGTCCGTCAGCGCCGCATAGCGGGTCTCGCCGTCGACCTCGTCGGAGACCAGGCCCATCGCGATGCCGGCGACCGGCGCGCGCAGCGGCACTCCGGCGTTGAGCAGCGAGAGGGTGGACGCGCAGACCGAGCCCATCGAGGTGGACCCGTTGGAGCTGAGTGCCTCGGAGACCTGACGGATGGCGTAGGGGAACTCCTCACGCGTCGGCAGGACCGGCAGGATGGCGCGCTCCGCGAGCGCACCGTGTCCGATCTCGCGACGCTTGGGGGAACCCACCCGACCGGTCTCACCGGTGCTGTAGGGCGGGAAGTTGTAGTT
This sequence comes from uncultured Actinomycetota bacterium, assembly GCA_963845815.1. GTDB lineage: Bacteria > Actinomycetota > Actinomycetes > Actinomycetales > Dermatophilaceae > Lapillicoccus. Next base: position 1,884,656 of record CAWJTD010000001.1, on the reverse strand, counting down.
GTGCATGTAGCGCTTGCGCTTCTCCGGCGACAGCGTGTCGAGCATCTGCTCCATCTTGAGCATGTTCAGCGTGGTGACGCCCATGATCTGGGTCTCGCCCCGCTCGAAGATCGCCGAGCCGTGCACCCGCGGCAGCACCTCGACCTCGGCGGAGAGCGCACGGATGTCGCGCGGTCCCCGGCCGTCGATGCGCACGCCGTCGGTGAGGATGCGCTGCCGGATCAGCTTCTTCTGCACCGAGCGGTAGGCAGCCGAGAGCTCCTTGTCGCGACCCTCGAACTGCGCTGCGAGGCTGTCCTTCATCGACGCCTTGAGCTCGTCGAGCCGGTTCTCGCGCTCCTGCTTGTCTGCGATCTGCAGTGCCTGACCGAGGTCGGCCGAGGTGGCCTTCTCGACGGCGTCGTACACGTCGTCCTCGTACTCGAGGAAGACCGGGAAGTCCTGGACCGGCTTCGCCGCCGATGCGGCGAGCTCGGCCTGGGCCTTGCACAGCTGAGCGATGAACTTCTTGGACGCCTCGAGGCCCTCGGCGACGACCTCCTCGGTCGGGGCGCCGGCGCCCTGGTTCTTGACCAGGTCCCAGGTGGACATGGTGGACTCGGCCTCGACCATCATGATCGCGACGTCCTCGGTGCCGTCCTTGCCCGTGACGACACGGCCGGCGACGACCATGTCGAACACCGACTTCTCGATGTCGGAGAAGTTCGGGAAGGCGACCCACTGGCCGTCGATGAGCGAGACGCGCACGCCACCGATCGGACCCGAGAAGGGCAGGCCGGAGATCTGCGTCGACGCGGACGCCGCGTTGATGGCGAGCACGTCGTACTGGTGGTCGGGGTTCAGCGCGAACACCGAGATGACGACCTGGACCTCGTTGCGCAGGCCCTTCTTGAAGGTCGGGCGCAGCGGGCGGTCGATGAGGCGGCAGGTGAGGATCGCCTCGGTGGACGGACGACCCTCGCGGCGGAAGAACGAGCCGGGGATCTTGCCAATCGCGTACATCCGCTCCTCGACGTCGACCGTCAGGGGGAAGAAGTCGAACTGGTCCTTCGGGGACTTGCCGGCTGCTGTCGTGGACAGCAGCACCGTGTCGTCGTCGAGGTAGGCCATGACGGCGCCGCCGGCCTGCTTGGCCAGGCGACCGGTCTCGAACCGGACGGTACGGGTGCCGAACTTGCCGTTGTCAATGACGGCTTCGGCGAACGTGATCTCTGGACCCTCCATGTGGGCCCTCCATTTCTTTTTCTCTCAGCCGCGCATCGTCGTTGTGCGCGGGTTCCTTCTGGGGTGGCGCCGGAAGTGGCGCCTCCATACCGAAGGGCGGCCTCCGCGTCGAGCGGAGGCCGCCCCAGGGACGAAAACTAGCGGCGCAGGCCGAGGCGCTTGATCAGCGAGCGGTAGCGCTCGATGTCGGTGGCCTCCAGGTAGCGCAGCATGCGCTTGCGGCGGCCGACCAGCAGCAGCAGGCCGCGCCGGCTGTGGTGGTCGTGCTTGTGGGCCCGCGAATGCTCGGTGAGGTCCTTGATGCGCTGCGTGAGCATCGCGACCTGGACCTCGGGGGAACCGGTGTCACCCTCGACGGTGGCGTACTCGGTCATAATGGACTGCTTGACGGTTGACTCCAACGGCATGGACGATCCGACTCCTTCTGGTTAACAGTTGCGCGGTGCACCAGGGCATGTCCACCTGGGCGCTCTCGATCCGCGGCCGGTACACGGCAGCCCTCAGAGTACCAGCGCCGTGCTTCGGCCCCCTAATCAGCGGCCTCGGGTTCGACTGGCCTAGGGGACGGGGAAGTCCCGCGGTGCACCTTCCCCGGTGGATCCGTCGACCGCTTCGCGCAGGAGGTCCGCGTGACCGGTGTGGCGGGCGTACTCCTCGTTGAGGTCGGCCAGCAACCGACGCAGGCTCATCCCGCTCGGGCTCGGCTGATCGAGCTCACCCTCCGCCAGCGCCTCGCCGAGGGCGGCTCGGGATCGGTGCACGGCGGCGGCCCACAGTGCGCGCAGGGCGGTCGGGGTGTCCTGACTCGCGGTGCGCCATGGCCAGTCCTGCCAGTCGCTCTCGAGATCGAGCCTGTCGAACGGCGCCATCACCGACCGGCCCGCCAGGCGGTGCTGGAAGTACAGCTCCTCGACCCAGGCCAGATGCTTGAGCAGGCCACCCAACGTCACCCGCGAGGAACCGAGTGCAAGCGCCATGCCGTCGGCGTCGAGGTCGGCGCACTTCCACGCGAACGTGAGCCGGTTCCGCTCCAGGGTGATCAGGGCGGTGTCGACCTCGTCACCGCGAAGGAACCGCTCGACGTCCCACTGCGGCGGCGTGCCGGCGGCGAAGCCCGGGGCGGTCCTCATGACCACGCACCGGAGGGGCCGGACGCTACCGCCTCGGGTCGGCACGGACCGTCGATGTTCAGAGCTCGAGTGAGGCTGGCAACCATGCCGGTCATGATAGGAGCGGTTCCGGACGAACTCCGTCCGCCTCGGCACGAGCGTGATCAGCCGGACTCTGCTCCTGAGCGACGGGACGCCCGTCCTGGCCTGTGCTTCGGCCATCCGCACTCCTGGGCGGGGTGGCGGACGGCTGCCGCCAGGCGCCTGCTGCCGCGAGGTGCGCGTCCGGCCCCCGTCGGGCTCAGAGTCCGTAGGCGACGCGATGCGTGGGCTGGTAGAGCATGATGTCGTCCGCACCCGGCACCTCGAGCATGACGAGCATCCCGAAACCGCGGTCGACCGGATCGCCGGCGAACGTGGCCCCCCGGGCCGTCAGCTCGGAGACCGTCGAGGCCAGGTCGTCGCACATCAGGGCGATCTCGTGGTGGCGCGGCGTGGACCAGGACTCGCCGCCGCGCACGGCCGTGGTCGGGTGCACCCCGAGCTCGCTGCGGCCGGACCGGAAGATCAGCCATTCGCCGTCCTCGCCGGTGCCGGACTCGTCCGTGACGAACGGCCACTTCAGCACGTCGCGGAAGAAGGCACGGGTGGCGCTCGGGTCGTCGGAGTAGATGAGGGTGTGGACGGCGTTGATCATGACCCCACCGTATGCCGCGCCGACCGGCTGCCGGCAGCTACCCCGGTCGACGTCCGGCAGCGGCTCGGTCAGGCCGAGGGCGTCCGTCCCCGAGCCGCCCAGGTCGTCGCCTGCGCGGAGAACGGGGCGGCAGGCAGCAGCTCGCGACAGCGGTCCTGAAGCCGTTGCCGCTGAGCCTCGTCGAGCGACTTCACGTGGTCGCCGGCCGGACCGACGCCGAGGGTGTACGGCTCCCACCACTCCTCGAAGGACTGCATCTTGCGGGAGACGGTCAGGGCGCCCTCGTCGACATCGAGGAGTCCCGCGGAGCGGAGCAGTCTGCCGAGGTCACCGCCGCGCGAGCCCATCTGGGTGGACTCGTCGGGCGCCTGCGGGCTCGTGTCGGCCACCGCCTGCCAGAACGTGCTCAGGGGTCCTCGTCCGCCCGCGTGGTCCCAGACGCAGACCGCGATGGTCCCGCCGGGAACCGTGACCCGCGCCATCTCCTGGACCCCGCGCAGCGGGTCGGCCATGAAGTGCACGACGAGCTGGCCGAGCGCCGCGTCGAAGCTCGCCGCCTCGAACGGCAGGTCCTCCGCCGGCGCGTGGCGGATGTCGACCTCGGGCTGGCGTTCCCGTATGGCGGCCACGAAGGGCGCGGACGGGTCGGCGCCGCTGACGCGGCCGGCTCCCAGGCGCTCCACCAGGCAGTCCGTGAGCGCTCCGGGGCCGCAGCCCACGTCGAGCACCCGGAGGCCCGAACCCGAGCTCACGCCGGCATAGTCGGCGAACTCCGGGGCGAGCAGGGTCGAGAACCGACCCATGAAGCGGTCATACGCGTCGGCAGCCACGTTGAAGGACATGCGACGCAGGCTAGTCCTCGAGCCTGCGTCATGGACCGGAATTGCTCAGCTGCCCCGCGGCGACCGAACCGCCGCCCCGGCGCTCCTCACAGGTTGATCATGTGGCCGGCGATGCCCTCGATCGCTTCCTTCATCGCCTCGCTGAGCGTCGGGTGGGCGAAGACGTTCCGCGCCACCTCGTCGGCGGTCAGGTCCCACTGCTGGGCGAGCGTCAGCGCCGGCAGGAGCTCGGTCACCTCGGGGCCGATGAGGTGCGCCCCGAGGATCTCGTTGTGCTCGGCGTCGGCGACGATCTTGACGAACCCGACTCCCTCGGCCATCCCGCGCGCCTTGCCGTTGGCGGAGAACGGGAAGCTCGAGGTCTTGACGTCGAACCCCTTCTCCTTGGCCTGTGCCTCCGTGTAGCCGAAGGAGGCGATCTGGGGCTGGCAGAACGTGGCGCGCGGGATCATGTCGAAGTTGATCTCCATCGTCTCGGCGCCGGCGATGGTCTCCGCGGCGACGACCCCCATCGCCTCGGCGGTGTGGGCCAGCATCAGCTTGCCGGTGACGTCGCCGATCGCGTAGATGCCGTCCACGTTGGTCCGTCCGCGAGCGTCCACGTCGATGGCCCCGCGCTCGGTCAGCTTCACGCCGACCTCCTCGAGCCCGTAGCCCTGCACCCGCGGGGCGAAGCCGATCGCCTGGAGGACCTTGTCCGCCTCGAGCACCTGCTGCTCGCCGCCCGCGGCCGGGCTGACGGTCACCCGGACCGGTCCCTCACCCGAGTCCTCGATCGACTCCACCTTGGTCGAGAGCAGGACGGTGACCCCCAGCTTCTTGTACTGCTTGAGCAGCTCCTTGGACACGTCCGGGTCCTCGGTCGGCACCATCCGGTCGAGGAACTCGACGATCGTCACGTCCACCCCGAAGTTCTTCATCACGTACGCAAACTCGACCCCGATCGCCCCCGAGCCGGCGATGATCACCGAGCCGGGCAGCTCGTCGGTGAGGATCTGCTCCTCGTAGGTCACCACCCGGTCGGACAGTGAGGTCCCCGGGACGAGCCGGGTCGTCGCCCCGGTGGCGACGATGAGGGTCTCGAAGGTGACCGTCCTCGTCGAGCCGTCGGCGGCCTTGACGTCCACCGAGGTGGCGCTGGTGATCGTGCCCCACCCGTCCAGCTCGGTGATCTTGTTCTTCTTCATCAGGTAGTGCACGCCCTTGGCACTGGCGTCAGCCACAGCCCGGCTGCGGGCGTGGGTCGGGCCGTAAGCCATGGTGGCGTCGCCCTCGATGCCGAAGGTCTTCTTCTCGTGGGTGATGATGTGCGCGATCTCGGCGTTGCGCAGCAGCGCCTTGCTCGGGATGCAGCCCACGTTGAGGCAGACCCCGCCCCAGTACTTCTCCTCGATGACCGCCACCTTCTTGCCCAGCTGTGACGCGCGGATCGCCGCGACGTAGCCACCGGGACCTGCACCGAGCACGACAACATCGAAATCAGCCATGACCGACAGCCTAGGGGCTGACCGGAGCGGGCCGGCAGCCGCGGTGGTTGGTCACGGGATTACACATCTGGCGGGATTTCCCACCATTACCGGCGAGTCGGGAGTACGGTCACGCGCGGACGGTCGCAACCGGCGCGACCCACTCTCCTCGGAGGTCACCATGTCCCACGACGCCGACAACGGCGGACGACACCAGTACCCGGCGCCACCAGCCAACAAGGGCCTCATGGCGCTGGCCGGGCTGCTCGTGCTCCTGCCGATCATCGCCCTGATGCTGGTGGGCACCTACGCGCGCAAGGATCCGGTGCTGTTCGGGTTCCCCTTCTTCATCTGGTACCAGTTCGTCTGGGTGTTCGTCTGCTCCGGCCTGGTGTATGCCGCATACCGGATCGTCCTGGTGGCTCGCCCGCACCGGCGGATGAACGAGGACGGCTCCGCCTTCACCGATGAGGAGGACGCCCGATGAACGGCGGACTGAACGGCGTCGCACTCGCCGTCCTCATCGTCCTGTTCGCGATGGTCGCGGTGATGGGCTTCTGGGCCTCCCGCTGGCGCCGCCCGACGAGCATGGAGAGCCTCGACGAATGGGGCCTCGGTGGCCGCAGCTTCGGCACCTGGGTGACCTGGTTCCTGCTGGGCGGCGACCTGTACACGGCATACACCTTCATCGCCGTCCCGGCGGCGATGTTCGGCGCCGGGGCCGTCAGCGGCTTCTTCGCGGTGCCCTACACCATCGTCCTCTACCCGATCATCTTCATCTTCATGTCGCGGCTGTGGTCGGTCAGCCACCGGCACGGCTATGTCACCCCGGCCGACTTCGTTTCCGGACGGCACGGGTCACGCGGGCTGTCCCTGGCCGTGGCCGTGACCGGCTTCGTCGCGACGATGCCGTACATCGCCCTCCAGCTCGTCGGCATCCAGGCCGTCCTCGAGGTGACCGGTGTCGGCGGGACGGGCAGCTGGCTGGCCAACGACCTGCCGCTGTTCGTGGCCTTCGTCATCCTCGCCCTGTACACCTACACCTCGGGGCTGCGGGCGCCGGCGTTGATCGCCTTCGTCAAGGACATCCTCATCTACCTCGTCATCATCGTCGCGGTGATCTACCTGCCGTCGAAGTTCGGTGGCTGGGAGGCCATCTTCGGCGCCGCCGAGAAGAAGATGAACACGGTCAACGCCGCCACCGGCAAGCCGACCGGCGCGTTCATCCCGAGCCCGTCGCAGTTCTGGGCCTACGGGTCGCTCGCGCTCGGCTCCGCGATGGCGCTGTTCATGTACCCGCACTCGATCACCGCCACCTTGTCGTCGCGCAGCCGCAACACGATCCGGCGCAACGCGGCGATCCTGCCGGCGTACAGCTTCATCCTCGGCCTGCTCGCCCTGCTCGGTTGGGTCGCGATCGCCGCCGGCACCAAGCCGATCGGCCTGGACGGCAAGCCGAACGCCCAGCTGGTCATCCCGCAGCTGTTCGAGGACAGCTTCCCGGCCTGGTTCGCCGGCGTCGCGTTCGCCGCCATCGCCATCGGCGCCCTGGTGCCGGCGGCGATCATGTCGATCGCCGCGGCGAACACCTTCACCAGGAACATCTACAAGGAGTGGCTCAAGCCGGACGCCACTCCGAAGCAGGAGGCCCAGGTCTCCAAGCTCGCCTCGCTGGTGGTCAAGGCGTTCGCCCTGCTGTTCGTCCTGGGGATGGACAAGCAGAACGCGATCAACCTGCAGCTGCTCGGCGGCATCTGGATCCTGCAGACCTTCCCGGCCATCGTGTTCAGCCTCTATACCCGCTGGTTCCACCGGTGGGCCCTGCTCGCCGGCTGGGCCGTCGGGATCGGCTACGGCACGGTCAAGGCGTACAACAACGTCAACCCGACGACCGGGCAGCACTTCGCCAGCTCGCTGTCGGCGGTCGACGGGTGGGGCGAGATGGGCTACATCGCCCTGACCGCCTTCGCCATCAACGTCATCGTGGCCGCGGTGCTCACGCTCATCCTGCGGGCGCTGAAGACCCCGGCCGGCGTCGACCAGACCATCCCGGCGGACTACTTCGCCGACGAGGGCGACCCGCGGGTCAAGGCGCTGCCGCCGATGCCAGCGGAGTCCACGCCGAGCCCCTGACGGAGCCGGTCGGATCGAGAGATGGGCCAGGGCTGCGAGCCCTGGCCCATCTCGCTGTCCGGAACGTGACCGGACGGTGCTGAAGGGGCCGGGCGGCTCAGTCGCGCCGAGGTCCACGCTCGGGCAGCCGGCGGTCGAGCCAGACCAGGAGCGCACCCACCGCGAGCAGGAGCACGACGACGATGGAGAGATTGCGCAGCGCCGCGGCATACCCGATCTTCGTGACGTCCACGAAGGGGTAGGGGTACCAGTCGGTCAGCGCTCCGTGGGTCAGTGAGTAGACGAAGTAGGCCGCAGGCCAGACCAGGGACCACAGCAGGGTGTCCGGCGCGAACCGCGCCCGCGGCCCGAAGAGCACCCACCCGGCCACAGCCAGCAGCGGCGTGACGATGTGGAAGCCGGCGTCGGTGATGGCCGCGAGTCCGCTCAGGTCCAGGATCGGTCGCAGGGCGACGAGGTAGACGACGAGGGTCACGGTGATCCCGATGAGACCCGCGATGCGGGCCACGGTGAACCACCGTCCGGACCGGGCCGGGTCCCGGGCCAGGATCAGCGACGTGACGATGACGATGACGTTGCTCTGCACCGTGAAGTAGCTGAAGAAGCGCAGCACCCGGGTCGCCGCGTTCACCGCAGGAAGGCCGGTCTCGTCGTCGACCAGGACGTTCACGCCCTTGATCGTGAGGACGAGCTGGATCAGCAGGGAGCCCAGACTGACCAGGGCCGTCATGAGGTACCAGATCCGAGCGCCGGTGGACTGGCGCAGCATCGTGCTCGTCGAGGTCATGCGCAGACGTTAGCGGCTGACCCGGTTGTGCCGGTATCGGACCAGTACCCAGGGGATCAGGACGCTGAGCGCTCCGAGCGGATAGCCCCAGGGACCGAGGACGCCCTCGCTGGCGTACGAGCCGGCTAGCCACGCGCAGGCCACCCCGGCGCCGAAGATGAAGACGAACGAGGTGGGCAGCACCGGCGGGGCGCCGGCCCACGGGATGACCTCGCCGGGGTTGACCGCCGACAGCAGGCTTGCCGCCACCCAGACGAGGATCAGCGACAGGACGAGGAACAGCACCCAGACCGGCATGGCGGCCATGCTGTCACGCTCGCGCCTCGCCGTCGTCCGCCCCGCAGCCGCTCCGAGTGGCATTCGAGCCGCACATCATGTAACTTACAAGTTAATGACAAGTTCTCGGTTCGCCATGATCGCCCACGACCTGCGCGAGCGCATCGCGCTCGGGGAGTTCGGCGACGTCGGCGCGATGGACTCCGAGGCCCAGCTCTGCGCCCGGTACTCCGTCTCCCGCCCCACAGTTCGTCGCGCCCTGGAGCAGCTGCGCGAGGAGGGCCTGGTGGAGTCCCGCCACGGAGCCGGCTGGTTCGTCACCGGGTCCGCGTTCCACCAGCGCCTGGCCCTGGGCACCTTCCGGCACGCCAGCTCGGCCGTGGCCGATGCCGGGAAGACGATCGATCGACGGATCGTGGAGTTCGGCTACCGCACCGCCACGGCGGCTCTGGCCGCCGCGCTGGGCGTCGCCGAGGGCGACGACCTGCTGCACTCTCGCTCGGTGCGCACCGTGGACGGCGAGGGGCTCGACGTCGTTCGCGAGTGGGTGCCCTCCGAGCTGGCCGGGCCGATCAGCCGCGACGCTGCGACGAAGCCGGGCACCTGGGAGACGCTGGCGCGGCACGGCCACCGGATCACGACCGTCCGCCAGACCGTGACCGCAGGTCTGGCCAGCGACTCGGATGCCGAACTGCTCGGCATCACGGTCGGGGACCCGCTCCTGCTCGTGCGCCGGGTGGCCATCGAGGCGACCGGCGTGCCGCTGGCCCTGTCCGACCACCGGTACCTCGCGCACCGGTTCGCCCTCGAGGTCGAGTTCAACTCCGGACCGTCCTCGGCAACGTCGGAGCCGCCAGGCCTGCGCACCGTCCCCACCCCGCCCCCTGACCCCGCATCCCCGTCACTCACCACCCCCAAGGAGCACATCTCATGAACGTCCTCGTCACCGGCGGAGCCGGTTTCATCGGGTCCAACTTCGTCCTGCGCACCCGCCAGACCCGACCCGACTGGCAGATCACCGTGCTGGACGCCCTCAGCTACGCCGGCAACCGAGAGTCGCTCGAGTCCGTCGAGGACGAGATCACCTTTGTCGAGGGTTCGGTCGCCGACGCCGCGCTGGTCGACCGGCTCGTCGCGGCGAACGACCTGGTCATCCACTTCGCGGCCGAGTCGCACAACGACAACAGCCTGGACGACCCCTGGCCGTTCATGGAGGCCAACATCATCGGCACCTACCGGCTGCTCGAGGCGGTACGCAAGCACGACAAGCGCATCCATCACGTCTCCACCGACGAGGTGTACGGGGACCTCGAGCTCGACGACCCCAACCGCTTCACCGAGTCCACCCCGGTGAACCCGTCCAGCCCGTACAGCGCCTCCAAGGCGAGCGCGGACCTCCTGGTCCGCGCATGGATCCGGTCGTTCCGGATCAAGGCGACGCTGTCCAACTGCTCGAACAACTACGGGCCTCGTCAGCACGTCGAGAAGTTCATCCCCCGCCAGATCACCGGGATCCTCGAGGGGGTCAAGCCGAAGCTGTACGGCTCGGGGCAGAACGTCCGCGACTGGATCCATGTCGACGACCACAACGACGCCGTGGTGGCGATCATCGAGCAGGGGCGCCTGGGCGAGACCTACCTGATCGGCGCGGACGGCGAGCAGAACAACCGCGAGATCATCGCGCTCCTGCTGGAGCTGATGGGCAAGCCGGCCGACTGGTTCGAGCACGTGAACGACCGACCCGGACACGACCTGCGCTATGCGATCGACTCCAGCCGGCTGCGCGCCGAGACGGGCTGGACCCCCCAGTACCAGGACATCCGGGCCGGCCTGGCCCAGACCATCGAGTGGTACACCGAGAACACCGACTGGTGGAGCTCAGCCAAGGCCGAGACCGAGAAGACGTACGAGCGACTCGGTCGCTGACCCGGTGCGGACCGTCCCCTGGGGCTTACTCCCCCACGGGACGGTCCGGGAGCCGTGGCAGCACCGCCACCGCCTCCTGGTCGTCCAGACCGGTCAGCCGGAGCAGGTCCAGGACCACAGAACGAATCTGCACCAGCAGGACGTCCGTCAGCAGCTCACCCTGCTCGAGTCCGGTCGTCGACACCGCCACCCGAAGCAGGCCGGAACGTCCGACCTGCGGGTGCGCGTTCTCGAGCAGCGCTCGTCCGATGACGTCGGTCGCGTCCGCGAGCTCGTCGAGGACCACGGCATACCCCGGCGGCACGACGACCTGCCGGTTGGCGGTCACGGCCACCCGGCGAACCAGGACCCGGGTGCTGCGCATCGCCCGGTCGAGCGGCTCGACGAGCTCCGCCACCGTCCGCACGTTCTCGGTGTGCCGACGCCGGAAGGGTGACGAGGCGATCACCGACAGCCCCTCGTCAGCAGCGGCCCGCAGCTCCGAGATGAGGCTGTCGGTGTCCCGGGCCGAGGCCAGGACCTGCGCAGCCCGAGCGACGTCCCCGTCCCGGGCGCACTGCGCGGCATCCCGGAGGAGCTCGGCGATCTTGGCAACCACCGCGCCCGCCTGGGTGCGGGGCCGCCGTAACGGTGCCCGCGGCACGATGGCCGCCGCGACCAGCGCGACGCCGCCACCGATGACCGCGTCCAGCCAGCGGGTGACCGCCGCGGCCGGCGTGGTGACCAGGGCCACGACGAAGATGGACTGCACGGCCGCCTGCATCGTCAGCAACGCCCCGGTGTCGAGGAACAACGCCAGCGACATCGCGACCAGGACGATGATCCCGATCTGCCAGGACCCGCCGCCGAACGCCGACAGGAAGAGGTCGGCGATGACCAGACCGATCGCGACCCCGACCGTGACCTCGGCGACCCGGCGCAGCCGCTGTCCGTAGGTCATCCCAAGGCAGACGACGGCCACGATCGGCGCGAACACCGGCGCCGGATGCCCGACGAGGTCCCTGGCGATGAACCAGGCCAGCGCCGCCGCGACCGCGCACTGGCCCACGTGCCAGGACTTGCTGCGAACCCGGTCGAGCCGCGCCCGGACCGACAGCCGGCTGCGGGCCCAGGTTCGGTCCATCAGGGCTTCGATGCTGCGGTCGCTGAGAGCAGACGGACTCATCCGCCGATCCTCGCATCCCGGGCGCCGGCTCGTCCCGGCCCGTGACCGTGTCGACGCGGACGTCGCGGGGCCTACCCCTGGGCCCGCAGGGCGTCCCAGATGGTCCGGACGGCCGGCGCGGCCGTGCCCGCGCCGGTACCGGCCTGGGAGACCATGACGACCACGGCATACCTCGGCGCGCCGGTGGGGCCGTAGGACGCGAACCAGCTCGTCGCCTGCTTGCCGAAGACCTCTGCCGAACCGGTCTTGCCGGCCAACGGATAGCTGTCCTGGGGCCAGCCCGCGAACGCGCCCGAGGCCGTTCCGTCAGTGATGACTCCGCGCAGCGCCTCGTCGAGGAAGGCCCGCACCTGCGGTGTCAGCGGGACGACTCCGGCCGCGACCGGGGCGATCGGGACCCGGTCCGTGCCGTCCTGCCGCTGGGTCGCCGCCGCGACCTGGGGGGTCCAGAGCGTGCCGCCGTTGGCGATCGCGGCGTACACCCGGGCGAGCTGGAGCGGGGTCACGGCCAGGTCGCCCTGCCCGATGGCGAAGTTGGCGGCGTCGCCGGCTCGGAACTGGTAGCCGGAGGAGCAGTTCTCGACAGCCAGGGCCTTGAGGTACTCAGCCCGGGCCGGGTCGGTCATCGCCAGCTCGGGGTAGCCGCCTGCGGCCCGGGTGCAGGTCTCGACCTTCGTCTGCTCCCAGGTGGCGCGCTTCCAGACCCGGTCCGGCACCCGCCCGGCGACCTCTCCGGGAAGGTCGATGCCCGTCCTGCTCCCCAACCCGAAAGCCTTGGCACTGGCCACGAACGGGTCGCCGCCGTCGTCCTTGGCCGCCAGTCCTCCCTGGGACAGCCACGCCTGGTAGGCGAACCGGTACCAGACGGTGTCGCACGAGATCTCGAGGTTGCGGCGCAACGACAGCGGTCCGAACGCCTTGGACTCGTAGTTGTTGAACGCGCGGTTGCCGACCTGGACCGAGCTGGTGCAGTCGTAGCTGCCATCGAGGTCCACCCCCATCGCGGCCGCCGCGGGGACGGAGACCACCTTGAACGTCGACGCGGGCGGCATCACCGCGCCGGTCACCCGGGACACCAGCGGGGTGCCCGCTGCCGGGTTGGCGAGCGCCTCGAGGTTCGCCGTGGAGATCCCGCCGTTCCACACGTTCGGGTCGTATGCCGGGTAGCTGGCCGCGGCGATGACCGCGCCGTTGGTGACGTCGAGGACGACCGCTGCGCCGGAGTCGGCCGCGAACCCCGCACCGCGTGCCGACGACACAGCGTCGCCGAGTGCCTTCTCCGCCGTGGCCTGGACCGGCCCGGACAGGTGGGTCAGGACGTCCCGACCGGGCACGGCGGAAATCTCGGACAGCCGGCGAGTGACCAGCCCGCGAGGGTCGATCGCGACGGTGGTGCTGGCGTGCGTCCCGCGCAGGACGGTGTCGTACTGCGCCTCCAGACCCGACCTGCCGACCATCTCGCTCGCGGTGATCGCCCCGTCACTGCGGGCCACGTCCTCGGCGCTGGCACGGTCCACGTAGCCGAGCAGGTGCGCGGCATTGACCCCGTCGGGGGCAGGAAAGGTCCGCGCCGCGGTGGTCAGGATGCCGACTCCGGGGTAGCTCTCCGGCTGCTCCATCAGGGTGAACGCGCGGACCGGGTCGACGCCCTCGAGCACCGGGATCGGCTGGTACGCGGAGCCGTTGTAGCAGGCGGGCGGCGCGGGGGCGCCCGGTGATCCGCAGGTGAACGTCCGGTCCCACAGGGGTCCGGCCGGCGTGCCGAAGGCCGCCGCGATCCGGTCGATCAGGGCGCGCCCGCCGTCGGCGGACTCCACGAGCGCCTGGCGCTCCACGGTGACCGACAGCCGCGAGGTGTTGCCGGTCAGTGGCAGACCCTGCGCATTGAGGATCCGCCCGCGCACCGCCGGCTGGACGACCGTGCGGGTGTTGACGGCGGCGGCGGCCTGGGTGAAGCCGGCCTGCTGCAGGACCTGGGCCTGGCCCAGGCGACCCAGCAGTAGGCCGAACACCGAGATCACGAAGACGGCGAGCACCAGGATCCGGGTCTGGTAGCCGGGTCCACTGCGCCTCATGCCAGCCGCCGCCGGACGAGGGCGTGGTCGAGCCCGATCAGCACCGGCATCGCGACGATCCCCACGGCGATCGTCACGGCCACCCGGGTGGCGGCCCCGGGCACGTCGACGACGCCGTCCCCGAGGACGGCCAAGGCCACGTCACCCGTGCCGACGACCATCGACCCCGCACCGAGGGCGAGCAGCGGCAGGAGCAGGCCGCGGCCGCCCTGACGGTGGAAGGAGCCCGCGACCGCGCCCGCGGCGGCATACACCAGCGCGGTCGCACCCAGCGGCGACCCGGCCGGCGGGACCAGGTCGACGACCCACCCTGCGGCCAGGCCGAGCAGGGCCCCGTGGGTGCGCCCGCGCAGCACCGCCGAGCCGGCGACGACGATGACGACGAGGTCGGGCAGGACGCGAACCGGCGCGCCCAGCCGGGGCAGCACCGTGGCCACGGTCAGGGCACCGAGGACGACCAGAGCGGTCCGGATCAGGCCGAGCAAGGAGAGTCGGGGCATCACGGGCCGGCCTGGGGTCGGGGCTGCTCCCGAGGGCCACCGACGAGGACACCCACGACGTCGAGCCGGGCCAGGTCCACTGCCGGGCGGACCACCGCCGACCCGGCGAGCTGTCCGCGAGGAGGGTCCACCGACGTGACGACGCCGACGACGATCCCCGGGACGTACGGTCGTTCCTGGATGCTGCCGAGCGTGGTCACCTGGTCACCGACCGCGACCGTGCCCTGGTCCACCAGCGAAAGAGTGAGTTCGCCTCGAGCGCGCGCAGGGGCCTGGGCTGGCGTCGTGGCGCTCACCGTGCCGAGCGTCCCACTGGTCCCGACCCGCACGCCGACCACGACGTCGGCGCCACCGAGGACCCGCACGTCACTGGACCAGGGCGCGACGCTGACCACGCGCCCGACCAACCCGTCCGCGGCGACGACGGTGAGGTTGGGTTCCACCCCGTCCCGCTGTCCGACGTCGAGGGTGATCATCCGACCCCCGGTCGCCGTGGTCTTGAACGCCACCACCCGCGCCGGGACGAGGCGCGCGCCGGTGGCTGCCGGTGCCCCCAGGAGTCGTCCGACGGCGCCGGTCTCGGTGAGCCGCGCCTGACTCTGCGCCAGCTCGGTGCGCAACCTGGCGTTCTCCTCCCGCAGCCGAGCGCTCTCGCTGGGGTCCACCCCGGCGACGGCTCGCTGGACCGGACCCGCCGCCGCGGCGGCGAGGGCCTTGGCGCGCACCGGGAGGCTCGAGCCGGACAGGTCGAGGATGAGCACGATCACGGTCAGCGCGAGCAGCGCGGTCAGGAACCGACGCCGGACCAGGGCGGTCATCGGCCCGCCGCAGCCGCGGCAGAGGTGGTCGGGCGAGCCTGGCTCAACATCTCAGCGCCGGTGATCGCTGACCAGGACCCGCTCGAGGGCCGAGAACTCCTCCACACAGCGGCCGGCACCCAGAGCCACCGATCGCAACGGATCCTCGGCCACCCTGGCTGGCACGCCGAGCTCGTGGCGCATCCGCTCGTCCAGGCCACGCAGCAGCGCGCCCCCTCCGGTCAGGGTGATCCCTCGGTCGAGGATGTCGCCGGCCAGCTCCGGGGGGCAGACGTCGAGGGTGTTGCGAACCAGCTCGATGATCTGGATCACCGGCGTCTCGATCGCGCGGCGCACCTCCGGTGAGGAGATGGACACCGTCTTGGGCAGACCGGTACCCAGGTCACGACCCCGAATCCGCGTCGTCAGCTCCTCGCGCAGCGGAAAGACCGAGCCCACGCTGGTCTTGATGTCCTCGGCGCTGCGTTCGCCGAGCAGCAGGGAGTACTCGCTCTTCACGTGGGCGATGACGGCCTCGTCGATCTTGTCCCCACCGATCCGCGTCGACCGCGAGGAGACGATGCCGCCGAGGCTGATCACGGCGACGTCGGTCGTCCCGCCCCCGATGTCGACGACCATGGACGCCTGGGTGTCGTTGACCGGGAGCCCGGCGCCGATCGCCGCCGCCATCGGCTCCTCGATGATGTAGACCCGTCGGGCGCCGCACCGGGTGGCGGCGTCCTCGAGGGCTCGCCGTTCGACGCCGGTGACCTCGCTCGGCACGCAGACGACCATCCGGGGCCGGACCAGTCGGGACGGGCGGACCTGGTCGATGAACCACCGCAGCATGCGCTCGGTGAGGTCGGCGTCGGAGATGACGCCGTCCCGAAGGGGGCGGACGGCGCGCACCGTGCCGGGGGTCCGGCCGAGCATCTCCTTGGCCTGACGTCCGGCGGCCACGAGCCGGCCGGTGCTCGTCTCCACCGCCACGACCGAGGGCTCATCGAGGACGACGCCCCGGCCGCGCTCGTAGACGATCGTGTTGGCGGTGCCGAGGTCGATCGCGAGGTCGCGCCCGAGCAACGGCCATCCGGTCATGCCGCGATTCTCAGGGGTGGGACGGCCGGTGCCGAGTGCATCGGCCGAGTGTCGCCGGATGCGTGACAACTGAGGTTGGTGGTGCTGGTGTGCCGTCCTGCCGGGCCTGGACGGCGGGTGGCTCAGTCCTCGTCAGAGCTGGGGAAACCAGATGCCGATCTCCCGGGCGGCCGACTCCGGGGAGTCCGAGCCGTGGACGATGTTCGCCTGGACCTTCTGGCCCCAGTCCCGGCCCAGGTCGCCGCGGATCGTGCCGGGCAGAGCGGCGGTCGGGTCGGTCGCTCCCGCGAGCGCCCGGAAGCCCTCGATGCACCGGTGGCCCTCGATGACGACGGCCGCCACCGGGCCAGAGGACATGAAGTCGACCAACGGCTGGTAGAACGGCTTGCCCTCGTGCTCCGCGTAGTGCTGCGCGAGCCGCTCCCGATCGGGGGTGAAGATGTCGAGCGCGACGAGGGTGTATCCCTTGGCCTCGATCCGGGCCAGGACCTGCCCGGTCAGCCCCCGCTCGAATCCGTCGGGCTTGACCAGCACCAGGGAACGTTCAGTCGACGTCGTCACGCGCCAACCCTAGTGGCTCAGGCATGCCGGCCCGAACTGCCTCAGGGCTGCCCGGGGTCGCCGTCGCCGGCCGGCCGGGCCTGGATGCTGTCGATCCGGTGGCCCTGGGTCAGGCCGGTGACCCACAGCGCGGTGAAGATGACGGCGACGAGCAGCATGGCCGGGACGATGAGGGCACTGAGGAAGGTCAGCACCTCGATCAGCCAACCCAGGCTGACCCCGAAAGGCCGACGCATCAGTCCGGCGGCCAGCACGCAGAGGGCGGCGAGCGCCGAACCGACCCAGAGGTAGGTGTTCGCCGCCGGGTCGCCGGTCGACACGGCGATGCCCCGGGCGACCAGTCCGCCGAAGAAGACCGAGATCGACTGCCCGGCCAGGACCGTCGCCCCCATCCGCCAGGTGAACTTCCCGGTCCGGCCGTAGAACACGAGCCCCTTCATCGGACCATCGCTTCGCACGTCATGGCCTTGAGGGTATGCCGTGTCGGCGGTGGCGCCGACATGGTTCGATGGGAGACCCAGCAGAGGAGTACCCATGAGCGTCGACGTCCTGACCGAGACCGTCATCGACTGTCCGCTCGAGCGGGTGGCCGCCTACGCGGGCGACCCGGGCAACGCGCCGCGGTGGTACACGAACATCTCGTCGGTCGTGTGGCGAACGCCGCCTCCGGTGACCATCGGCTCGCAGCTGGAGTTCGTCGCCCAGTTCCTCGGCCGACGGCTGGCCTACACCTACGAGGTCGTCGAGCTCGTCGAGCGGGAGCGGCTGGTCATGCGCACCTCCGAAGGACCGTTCCCCATGGAGACGACGTACACCTGGGCGCCCGAAGGGGAGAACCGCACCCGGATGACCCTGCGCAACCGCGGCGAGCCGTCGGGCTTCGCCGCGGTCGCGGCACCGGTCATGAGCGCCGCGATGCGCCGCGCCAACACCAAGGACCTGGCCCGGCTCAAGAGCCTGCTCGAGGGCTGAGCCCGGCCGCCCGGCCGCCCGCCCGCTGACGCCCGCTCCGAGCTGCTCAGAGCACCGACAACGGGAGACGGCGACCCACCAGGCTGCGCCGGACGACCGGCAGGTGCTGCGCGATCCGCCGGATCTCGATCGCCGAGGCCGCGGTCGGGGCCGCGACCATGGCTGGCACGCCCTGGTCGCCCGAGGTGCGCAGCGGCAGGTCGAGCGGGATCTGTCCGAGCAGCGGGGTGTCGATGGTGGCTGCCAGGCGAGCGCCACCACCCTCGCCGAAGATCGCCGTGCGCTCCGCACACGCCCCGCACACCAGGCTCGACATGTTCTCGATCACGCCGGCCACCGGCATCCTGGCGTCACGCGCCATCCGGCCCACCCTGGCAGCCACGGTCTGGGCCGCCAGCTGCGGCGTGGTGACCGCCAGCAGCTGCGCGTCGGGCAGCAGCTCGAGCAGGGTCATGGTGACGTCGCCCGTCCCCGGCGGAAGGTCGATGAGCAGGGTGTCGAGCTCGCCCCAGTACACGTCGGTGAGGAACTGCTCGATCGCCTTGTGCAACATCGGCCCACGCCACACGACCGGCTGCTCCTCCTCGACGAAGAAGCCGACGGACATCAGGGCGACTCCGTGCGCCTCGACCGGCAGCATCACGCCCTTCAGCGCCACCGGTGAGCGCCGTACGCCGAACAGCTGCGGGATCGAGTAGCCCCACACGTCGGCGTCGAGCACCCCGACCCGCTGTCCCTGCTGGGCCAGGGCCACCGCGAGGTTCGCCGTGACCGACGACTTGCCGACGCCGCCCTTGCCGCTCGCCACGGCGTAGACCTTCGTGCTCGACCCCTCGCCGAACTGGTGGGTTCCCGAGGCCCGGGCGCCGCGCAACCGTCCGGCCAGCTGCAGGCGGTCGCCCTCGCTCATCGCCCCGAGGGTGACCTCCACCCGGGTCACCCCGGGCACCGCGCGGACGGCGTCGGTCACGTCGGTGACCAGACGCTCCTTCATCGGACAGGTCGCCGTGGTCAGCCGGACCGTGATCCGGACCAGGCCGGACCGGCCGAGCTCGACATCGCCGACCATGCCCGCGTCCGCCAGCGGCATCCTCAGCTCGGGGTCCTCGACCGTGGACAAGGCGGCGTGCACCGCGTCGAGGTCCACCGCCGGGGCGGAGCGGCTGCGCGAGAGCAGGCTCATGCGCTGTCCGCCGGTGAGGGGGAGCGCCCGCCGTCGGCCCGGAAGGCACGCCGCTTCGGCTTGACCGGGCGCATGAAGAACTCGGGGCGGCGCAGTCCGGAGGCGCTCGGCCCCGGCCGGGTGGTGTCCATCCAGGCACGGTAGACCTCGCGCGACAGCTTCGTGTCGACGACGACGTCGCCGTACTGGTCGTCGGCGTGGGCGGGCTCCAGGCGCACCTTCTGGTGCCAGCAGTGCATCCCCGACAGCGGGTCCGGGTGGACCGCGAACGCCAGGTTCTGATGGACCCCCGGGTCGTCCCAGTCGATCCGCTCGCTGTCGGGGTCCTCGCTCGCGAACGGCTTGATCCCCTCCTTGTAGCGCAGCTTCCAGACCCCGTCGTCGCTGTGGCTGAGGTCGACCAGGCCCATCGCCCACCGGGAGCCGGCGTTCTCGGCGGTGCGCCACCGACCCATGTGGTGGGAGAGCCCCACGACGCCCGGGCGGATGGCCTCGGTGGACCACGCTCGCGCGACGAAGTAGCCGATCTCGGTGTTGACCCGGACCAGGTCCCCGGTGCCGAACCCGAAGCGGGCCGCATCGACGCTGTTCATCCACATCGGGTGGGTGTTGGCCAGCTCGTTGAGGTACTTGGCGTTGCCGGTCCTGGTGTGGATCAGGGTGGGCAGCCGGAAGGTCGGCATCAGCACCATCTCGGCGTTGTCGTGGTCGATGGACCGGCGGCTCACGTGCGACTCGATGTAGCCCGGAGCGGCGTACTCGCCCCAGCCGAAGTCGACCATGGTGTCGCTGAACAGCTCGAGCTTGCGCGACGGCGTGAGCCAGCCCTGGGTCCGGGTGCCGTCGTCGTGCACGACCCCGACCGACCCGGCCTCGCCCACCAGCGGCGGGGTGGAGTCCAGGGTGACCGGCCGGCGGAGCACCCCCTGCTCGTCCGCGGTGGTCCCCTCGACCTCCTCGTCGGTGAGCGGGCGCTCGTCGAGGCGGTAGGCATCCTTGGTCACCTCGAAGACGCCGTACTTGCGCATGTACTCCAGCGGGGACAGGCCCTGCTGGGCCGCCGCAGCCGGCAGGCCGGGCACGCTGTTCTCGAAGACCCACCGGTAGTACTCGTCGACGGTGACCTTCTCCCCCGGACGGTAGGGCGACTCGAAGTACTTCCGGATCCCCATCGAGCCGTCGGGGTCGATCCGCCAGGAGAGCTCGAACCAGAACTCGTTCTCCTCCCAGACCTCCCCGGGGTTGGACTCGCGGGAGTCGGACACGATCCGGCCCATCTTCTCCATGGCCACGCGGGTCACCGGCTGCCGGAACCCGAGCCACTTGCCGGCGTACTGCTCGTAGGACTGCGTGTCGTGCCGCTCGGTGCTGTGCCCCATCGGCAGGACGTAGTCGGCGAAGGTGGCCGTCTCCGACCAGGTCGGCGTCAGTGCCACATGGCACTCGACCAGGGCCTCGTCGGTCAGCGCCTCCAGCCAGCTGAAGCCGTCGGGGTTGGTCCAGACCGGGTTGTAGACGCGGGAGAAGTACATCGCCAGCTTGCCGCGACCGTCCTTGAGCAGGTGCGGCAGCAGGATCGACATCTCGTTGGTCGACAGCGGGTACTCCGGCGGGAAGAGCAGCTCGTTCCAGGTCTCGTGGCCACTCGGCACGTTGGGTCCGTGCGCGATGATCTTGTCCCACCCGTTGGGGCTGGTGCCGCCCTTCGTGCCCACGCTCCCGGTGAGCACGTTGAGGAAGAACAGCGCCCGGGAGACCTGCCAGCCGCCGAGGTTTCCGGCGGTTGCGGCACGCCATACGTGCGCCGACAACGCGCTGCCCGCAGTGGCCACGATCTTCGCCAGCTCCTCGATCTGCTCCTGCGGCACCTGGGCCTCGTCGGCGGCGTAGGCGAAGGTGTACTGCGCGTAGTCCGCGGTGAGCGTCTCCATGAACAGCTCGAAGTCGTCCGCGGCGAGGGTGGGGTGCAGCTGCTGCATGTAGGTCGACCAGTTCACCCAGCGCTTGACGAAGGCGCGGTCGACCTGGTCGGTGCGCAGGAGGTACGACGCCACAGCCAGCAGGATCGCCGCCTCGCTGCCGGGCCAGGGAGCCATCCACAGGTCGGCGTGCGAGGCGGTGTTGGACAGCCGTGGGTCAAGCACCACGACCTTCGCGCCGCCGGAGACCTTGCCCTCCATGATCCGCTGCGCGTGCGGGTTGAAGTAGTGGCCCGCCTCGAGGTGGCTGGAGATCAGCAGGATCACCTTGGCGTTGGCGTAGTCGGGTGAGGGCCGGTCGTAGCCGCCCCACAGGGCGTAGCCGAGCCGCGCGCCCGCGGAGCAGATGTTGGTATGGCTGTTGTGTCCGTCGACCCCCCAGGCCAGCAGGAAGCGCTCGGCGAACCCGTCCTCGCCGGGGCGGCCCACGTGGTAGAGCACCTCGTCCTTGCGGTCCTCGACGATGGCGGCCCGGATCCGTCCCGCGATGTCGTCGAGCGCCTCGTCCCAGCTCACTCGCTCCCAGTCGCCGCCGCCGCGCTTGCCCTTGCGACGCAACGGATACAGGATCCGCTCGGGGTCGTTGATCTGGTTGATCGTTGCCGGACCCTTGGCGCAGTTGCGACCGCGCGAACCCGGGTGGGCCGGGTTGCCCTCGAGTTTCTTGATCGACATGTCGGACTTGTCGACGTACGCCAGCAGCCCGCAGGCCGACTCACAGTTGAAGCACGTGGTCGGCACGAGCATGTACTCGTGCGGCACCTTCTTGGGATGCGCCTTCGCGTCGTACGCGACGTGGTGGTCCCACTCGGACACCGGTGGGAAGTTCCGCAGCCGCTCGTGGCTGCGTTCGCCCGGCAGCGGCGGGATGCTCAGCTCGCGGTCTTGCTCCAGCGTCATGACGGATCCCTTCGAAACGGCGTGCAGGGGGGGTGCGGTCGGATCGTGTCGGCGGGCGGTCGGGTCACGAGAGCGGCGGGTCCTGGCCGGCACGGACGAAGACGCTCTCGTAGGCCAGCAGCGCCGGCTGGACCAGCACGCCCGCGACAGCGAGGAGCACGACGCTCGCGCCAGCCCAGGCGGCCGCACCCAGCACGACGGCGACCACGACCGGCAGCACCCCGGCGAACCAGAACGTGCGCGCGTAGCGCCCGGACCAGACGATGCGAGCCGCGACGGCGGCCTGCTCGCTCGCATGGGTGCCGGAGTACTCGAGGGCGAGCAGCAGCAGGTGCAGCACGGCCGAGATGACGAACGTTGCGGCGAGCAGTGTCCAGGCGGCGGCGGGAAGACCGGTGAACAACCCGACGACGGCCAGGGCGCCACTGCCGACCATGCCGGCCTGGACCAGGAGGTGCCAGAACAGCAACGGGGACTGCCACAGGTCCCGTCCCTCGGCCTGCCCGAAGAGGAAGGCCGTGTAGCCGGCCATCATCGCGCTGGCCGGAAGCGCCAACCAGGCCAGGACGGTCATCGCCCAACCGATGTCCAGCCAGGCGGCGAGCAACCACAGGACCGCACCGCCGGAGAAGACCGTGAGCGCGTAGGCACCCAGCACCAGCCAGGACGTCCAGTTGGACTTCAGGAAGATGTAGAGGAACCGCTCCGGTCGCTTCAGGTCCCACACCAGCAGGGCCCCGGTGGTGGCCGCGCCGAACAGGCCGAGCAGGGGCGCCACGTAGTCGCCCACCCCGCCGAGCTCGATGCCGAGGAGGTGGGCCAGCGCGGCGATCGCCAGCGCCCCGGCCCCGAGCCCCTTGGTCCACAGGTAGGTGGTCACCTTCCAGCCCCACGGGCGCGGGTGGGCGGTGTTCAAGGTGGTGCGGGCGTGGTTCGCCGGTTCTGCCAGGTCGCCGGCCGTCTCGAGACGGTGTGCGTCCGGCGCCGCCCAGATGTACGTGTCGTCCACCGGAGCCGCGAGCGGGTCCAGCACCGCCCGGTCGGCGCCCAGGTAGAAGACGTTCGGACCGGTGTTCTGTTCGGGCGAGCGCACGGTCGTCTCGTTGCCGCTGACCAGGCGTGCGATCCCGCTGGTGGGGTCGTCGAGGTCGCCCACCCAGATCGAGTGGGTGGGGCAGACGACCACGCAGGCGGGTTCGAGGTCCTCGTCGACGCGGTGGGCGCACAGGTTGCACTTGGCGGCCGTGCTGGTGTCCTTGTCGATGTAGATCGCGTCGTAGGGGCAGGCCTGCATGCAGCTCTTGCAGCCGATGCAGCGCTCCTTGTCGAAGTCGACGATGCCGTCCTCGCGCTTGAACAGCGACTGGGTCGGGCAGATCTTCACGCAGGGCGCGTCGGTGCAGTGGTTGCAGCGCATCACCCCGAACGAGCGCGTCGTGTCCGGGAACGACCCGCTGTCGACGTACTTGACCCAGGTGCGGAACTGCCCGAGCGGGATCTCGTGCTCGGTCTTGCAGGCCACGGTGCACGCGTGGCACCCGATGCAGGTGCGTTGGTCGATGGCGAACCCGAGCTGCATCCGGTCAGGCCTTCTTGATCAGGTAGCGGTAGACGCCGTTCTCGACCGAGCTGTCCAGCAGCTCGTTGCCGGTGTCCTTGGCCCAGGCCGGTATGTCGCTCTGCGATCCCCCGTCGGTCGCCTCGATCAACATCACCTGCCCGGGGCTGAGGGACTTCATCCCGCGCGAGGTCAGCAGCACCGGCATCGGGCACTTCTGGCCCTTGGCGTCCACGGTCACATCGGCGTTCAGGTCCATCTGTCATCTCCATTCGGGTCGACCGGTGGCCCGGTCCGGGAGGGTCGGTGGGGTCGGGCTGCTCAGCTCAGATGAAGAGGTTGATCTGGGACCTGCTCATCGCCGACAGGGCGGTCGCGGCACCCACCGGGTCGCCGGCGCCCTCGATGAGCTGGTCCTGACGCAGCCCCATCAGCTCCATGGTCATCTCGCAGGGCCACAGGTTCACGCCGAGCTCGGTGCACATCTCCAGCAGCTCCTTGGGGCTGGCGACCTTGTTGTCCTTCGCCAGCTTCTTCATCATCGCGGCGCCAGCGCCGCCCATGTGCAGCTTGGAGAGCTTCATGTTGCTGACGCCGGGCGGGTTCATCCCCGCCAACGCCTTGGTCATGGCGTTGGTCCCGGTGATCCGGATGTCGTCCCGCACCAGCGGGAACAACCCCCAGAAGGTGAAGAAGATGGTGGTCTCCATGCCGTAGGCGGCGCCGGTCGACCCGAGGATCAAGGTCGGCCAGATCTTGTCGAGATCACCACTCCACGCGACGATCGTCATGCTCTGCGGAACGTCGGCATCCAGCGATGGGTCGGTCATGTCAGGTCCTCCAGCCAGTTCTCGAGGATTGCGCTGTGGTGCTGGTCACATTACATTCGACTTGGCGCATACAACAACCCCTCACGGTGGTTGGTGTCGGGACAGGGGAAAGTTGCCACGACCGGGCGCCGGCGAGGTCCGCGACGACGCAGAGACGGGAAGGACGCACCATGAAGACCTCAACCATCTCGGCCGCAGAGCTGCACGACGAGATCGTGCGCGGCCGGATCCCGGAGATCCTGGACATCAGGAACAGCGAGGAGTTCGCTGCCCAGAAGATCGAGGCCCGCCGCGCAGTCCCGACCCGACACGCCGCGGTGTACGAGGTGCTCGAGGACCCCGAACGGTTCGCCGGCGAGACCCTGGACGACGCCGTCGTGGTGTGTGGCCAAGGCAACGGCTCGGCCCTCGTGGTGCAGGAGTTCAGCGCGCTCGGGAAGGAGACCCGCTCGCTGGAGGGCGGGATGGATGCCTGGGGAGAGCTGCTGGTCCCCGTCGAGCTCGAGGGGCTCCCGGCACCGGCACGCGCCTGGCAGCTGCAACGGCCGGCCAAGGGCTGCCTGTCCTACCTGATCGGGGTACCGGGCGAGAGCTGCATCGTGGTCGACCCGGCTCGGCACCACGAGCCGTACCTGGACCTGGCCCGGGCGCACCAGATGACGGTGACCCACGTCATCGACACGCACGTGCACGCCGACCACATCAGCGGCGGACCGTCACTGGCCGAGCAGCTCGGTGTCGAGTACCACCTGCCTCCCGAGGACAGCGCCGAGAAGATCCCCTTCCCCAACCGTCCTCTCGAGGACGGCGAGGAGCTGTCGCTCGGCGCGGACACGGTGGTCCGCGCCCTGACGATGCATCTTCCCGGGCACACGCCAGGGACGACGGCGCTTCTGGTCGGCGAGCGGCTGCTGCTGGTCGGGGACACGATCTTCGTCCGAGGTCTGGGTCGGCCGGACCTCACCGGGCAGGCCGAGGACCTGGCGCGCTCCCTCTTCCAGAGCGTCCACGACCGTCTGGAACCCCTCGACCCGGACACCGTCATCGCCCCCGCCCACTGGTCGAGCCCGGAGGAGTTCAGCGACTCGGGCGCCGTGACGGCGACGCTGCGGCACGTCTTCGAGGCCACGCTGCTCAACGAGCGGGCCATCGAACGTTTCGTCGAGGAGATCGTCTCGACGCTCCCGGACGCGCCGGCCAGCTATGACACGATCCGGCTGGTGAACGCGGGTCAGCTGCGACCAGCCGATGACGAGCTGGTGGTCCTCGATGTCGGACGGAACCAATGCGCAGCCTCGACCTCCCTGACCTGACCTGAGCGGGCAGGTTTCGCCGCGCCCGGTCCGGCGCCGATGTGGTCCGGTCACGCTGCCGGCAGGTTCACGTAGTTGGTTCTCCCGGCGATCGGGCTCATAATCGTTCCAGGTCCACCTCGATCGGCGAGCACACGGAGCCGGCCGGTCCTAGATCGCCGGGTGCGCCGCTGTCGGACGTCCGTCGAGGAGATGAGCATCGTGAACGAGGCGCTGGAAGCCGAGCTGCGTGAGCTGCACGAACGCGTGTGCAAGGCGATCGCCGATCCCAAACGACTGCTGATCATCTGCGCCCTGCGCGACGACGAGCTCAGCGTGGGCGACATTGCCGAGATGCTCGAGGTGAGCCAGTCGAACGCCAGCCAGCACCTGGCGGTGCTGCGCGAACGCGGCATCGTCACGACCCGCCGCTCCGGCACCACGGTGTTCTACTCGCTGCGCAGCCAGAAGATCCTGGCCGCCATCGACCTGATGCGGCAGTTCATCGCTGAGGACCAGCTCGCGGAAGTCGCCGCCGGCTGAGGCGCGGTCGGCGCTGGGGGCCGCGATCAGATCTCGGTAGCACCGAGGAGCATCCGTGCGTCCGCCGCCGTGATCACCGAACCGGTGACCAGCACTCCCCCGCCCAGACCCTCGGACTCGGCGATGGTCGCCGCCTGGTCCAGCGCGTCCGGCAGGTCGGGCACGACGGTGACCCGGTCCTCCCCGAAGATCTCCTCGGCGATGACGCCGAGCTCCCGAGGTGACATCGAGCGTGGCGCGCTGTTGCGGGTCACCACCAGGTGGTCCACCGCCGGCTCGAGGATCTCCAGCATCGTCGCCGCGTCCTTGTCGGCGAGGATCGCGACCACCGCCACCAGCCGGGTGAACGCGAACGAGTCGTCGAGCGCCCCCACGAGCGCGGTCATGCCCGCCGGGTTGTGTGCCGCGTCCACGAGCACGGTCGGCGAGCGACGGACGATCTCGAGGCGACCCGGCGAGTTGGCCTTGGCGAAGCCGTCACGCACGACCTCCGGGTCGAGCGGTTGCTCCCCCCCGCCGAGAAACGCCTCCACGGCGGCCAGCGCCGCCGCGGCATTGCTCGCCTGGTGCTCGCCGTGCAGCGGCAGGAAGACGTCTCGATACTCCCCGGCCAGCCCACGGAACGCCAGGAGCTGGCCACCCACCGCAACCTCGCGGGCGATCACGCCGAAGTCGACCGCCTCCTGCGCGATTCGCGCCCCGACCTCGGCCGCGCGCTCGCTGAGGATGGCCGCCACCTCCGGTCCCTGGATCGAGCAGACGGCGATGGCGCCGGCCTTGATGATCCCGGACTTCTCGTGGGCGATGTCCTCGACGCGGGTGCCGAGGAAGTGGGTGTGGTCGATCGCAATCGGGGTGATCACCGCGACGGAACCGTCGGCGACGTTCGTCGCGTCCCAGCCGCCGCCCATCCCCACCTCGACGACGGCGACGTCGACCGGCGCGTCCGCGAAGGCCGCGTAGGCGAGGACGACGAAGACCTCGAAGAAGGTCATCTGCGTGCTGCCGGCCTCGGCGGAGCGAGCGTCGATGAGCTCGATGAACGGCAGCACCTCGTCGTAGACCTCGACGAGCCGTTCGGCTGAGATCGGTTCGCCGGCGATGGCGATCCGCTCACGGATCGAGTGCAGGTGCGGCGAGGTGAACCGTCCGGTGGTCAGCCCGTGCTCTCGGCACAGGGTCTCGATCATCCGGGTCGTCGAGGTCTTGCCGTTGGTACCGGTGAGGTGGATCACCGGGAAGGTCCGTTGCGGGTCGCCCATCAGGTGCATCACGGCGCTGATCCGCTCGAGGGTCGGTTCGACGTCGTGCTCCGGCGCCCGGGAGAGGATCTCCCGCTCGACCACCTTTAGTCGCTGCTCGGCCGTCTGGTCGGGCTGGTTCGCGCCTGCGGTCACGAGCCGGTCTCCTGCAGGTCGCGTCGCATCCACACGGAGTCCGGGATGCCGTGGCCGCTGGCCTCGTGCTCGACCTCGACGAAGCCCTTGGCCCGGTAGAACGCGGCGGCCTGGTCGTTGCCCTCGAGGTAGGCGACCCGGATGTCGGGGTACGCGCGGCGTGCCTTCTCCAGCACCGCATCCATCAGCTGCGAGCCAAGCCCGTGACCCTGGTACTCGGGCAGGACGTAGAGCTTCCAGATGACCAGGTGGCCGTCGCTGGGCCCGGTCGAGGCCATCGCCACCACCTCACCGTCCACCTCGGCCACGGTGACCCGGCCCGAGCTGATCGCCGGGCTGGTCGCGTCCTCGGTCCACCACTTGGCCAGGCCCATGCTGACGTAGTCGGGGCCGGCAATCGGCTCGTAGGTCGCCGGCCAGGTCCGATGACCCACCGCGACGACCGCGTGCAGGTCGTCGAGCGCTGCCTCGCGGATGACTGTGGCCATCAGAGCTTCCTCACCATGATCCGCACTCTCTCACCATCGGCGACCGTGACCTCGACGACTCCGTCGCCGAGAGGGACCGCCTCCAGCTCTGGCGCCGCCCCGAACTGGGTCGCCAGGGTCTCGTCGACGATACGGGCCCGGTGGGTCACCGTCGCCTCGAACGCGGCAGGATCGGCCGAAAGGGTGAGGCTGATCCGGTCGCTGACGTGCAGGCCGGCCTCGCGCCTGGCCTGCTGCACGGCGCGGACTACGTCATTGGCCAGGCCTTCGACGGCCAGCTCGTGCGACACCTGCGTGTCGAGGACGACGAAACCCCCGCCGGCCAGCATGGCCACGGCCCGGTGCCCGTCGGCTGCTCCCCGGTCGACGACGGTCTCCACGGTGTACTCCCCCTCCACCAGGGCGAGCCCGCCCGAGACGACCTGCCCCTCGTCCGAGACCGACCAGTCACCGCCCTTGGAACCGCGGATCGCCAGCTGGACGTCCTTGCCGAGCCGAGGACCTGCGACCCGGGCGTGAACCGTGAGCCGCTGGCTGACTCCGAAGTCCGCCTCCGCCGCGGACTCGACGTCCACCAGGGCGACCTGACGGACATTCACCTCGTCCGCCACCACGCCGATGAACGGGCTGAGCCTGCTGGAGTCGGTGGTGACGACCGTGAGCTGCTGCAGGGGCAGGCGGGAGCGCAGACCCGAGGCCTTGCGCAAGCCCAGGGCGGCGCTGCACACCTCGCGGGCGCGATCCATGTCGGCAACCAGAGCGTCATCTCCCGGAAGGTCCGCGGCCTCGGGCCAGTCGCTGAGGTGGACCGATCGTCCACCGGTGAGCCCGCGCCAGATCTCCTCGGTCACCAGCGGCAGCAGCGGCGCCACCGTCCGGGTCACCACCTCGAGGGTGGTGTAGAGGGTGTCGAAGGCCATCGTCGTGGACGGCGAGCCGACGTCTGCCGAGTCCCAGAACCGGTCCCGCGAGCGGCGGATGTACCAGTTGGTGAGCACGTCGAGGAAGGCGCGCATCGTGTCGCAGGCACTGGCGATCTCGTAGTCGTCGAGCTCGCGTTGCATCGCAGCGACGAAGTCGCCCAGCTTGGCCAGCAGGTACCGGTCCAGGGCATCAGTGGAGTCGGTGGACCACCGGGCGTCATACCCCTGCCCCGCGTTGGCCGCGTTGGCGTAGAGCGCGAAGAACGACCAGGCGTTCCACAACGGGATCATCACCTGACGGACCCCGTCGCGGATGCCCTGCTCGGTGACGATGAGGTTGCCGCCGCGCAGGATCGGACTGGACATGAGGAACCAGCGCATGGCGTCCGCCCCATCGCGGTCGAACACCTCACGCACGTCGGGGTAGTTCCTCAGCGACTTGCTCATCTTCTGGCCGTCGGAGCCCAGGACGATGCCGTGGCTGACGCACGACTCGAACGCCGGGCGGTCGAACAGGGCGGTGGCCAGGATGTGCAGCGTGTAGAACCACCCGCGCGTCTGGCCGATGTACTCCACGATGAAGTCGCCGGGGAAGTGGTGCTCGAACCACTCGGCGTTCTCGAAGGGATAGTGCACCTGCGCGAACGACATCGAGCCGGAGTCGAACCAGACGTCCAGGACGTCCTCGACCCGGCGCATCGTCGACTGCCCGGACGGGTCGTCCGGGTTCGGCCTGGTCAGCCGGTCCACGAACGGACGGTGCAGATCGGTCACGCTCACCCCGAAGTCCCGTTCGAGCTCGGCGAACGAGCCGTAGACGTCGGTCCGGGGGAAGCGTGGGTCGTCGGACTTCCAGACCGGGATCGGACTGCCCCAGAACCGGTTCCGGCTGATCGACCAGTCCCGGGCGTTGGCCAGCCAGGTCCCGAACTGGCCGTCCCTGATGTGGGCCGGGGTCCACCGGATCTGCTGGTTGAGCTCGAGCATCCGTTCCTTGATCTTGGTCACCTCGACGAACCAGCTCGAGACGGCCATGTAGATCAGCGGCTGCCGACAGCGCCAGCAGTGCGGGTAGGAGTGGTCGTAGGTCTCGCGGCGCAGCAGCACCGTCCCCTCGGTGACCGAGCCGGTGTCCCCCTCGCCCCGGGTCGCTGCCTTGAGGTGGTCGATGATCAGGAGGTTGGCGTCGAAGACCTGGATGCCCTCGTAGTCGGAGACCGGGTGGGTGAACCGACCATCCGGTCCGACCGGGACCACCGGCTCGATCCCGGCGGCGTCGGTGACGAGCTTGTCCTCCTCACCGAACGCCCCCGCGGTGTGGACCAGACCGGTGCCGTCCTCGGTGGTGACGAACTCGGCGGGGAAGACCCGGTGGGCCCGCTCGTGGCCGACGTAGTAGCTGAACGGCGGGGTGAACCGACGTCCGACGAGGTCGCTGCCCTTGAGCCGCTCGACGACCCGCTCGGCCAGGTCGACGTCGCCCTGCCCGAACAGGTCCTTGGCGTATGCCGCGAGCCGGGCCTCACCGATGAGGTAGCGCTCGGTCGTCCCGGTGACGTCGGACTCCACCACCACGTAGTCGATCTCCGGACCGACCATGATCCCGAGGTTGGCCGGCAGGGTCCACGGCGTCGTCGTCCAGACCAGGGCCAGCTCGCCGGTCTCCAGCCGCAGCCCGAGTGTGACGGCCGGGTCCTGACGCATCTGGTAGACCTCGTCGTCCATCCTCAGCTCGTGGTTGGACAGCGGAGTCTGGTCGTTCCAGCAGTACGGCAGCACGCGGAAGCCCTCGTAGAGCAGGCCCTTGTCGTGCAGCGTCTTGAACGCCCAGATCACCGACTCCATGTAGTCCGGTTCCAGCGTCTTGTAGTCGTGGTCGAAGTCGACCCATCGCGCCTGACGGGTCACGTACTCGCGCCAGTCGTCGGTGTACTGCAGGACCGAGGAGCGGCAGGCGGCGTTGAACTTCTCGATGCCGAGCTCGACGATCTCGTCCTTGGTCTTGATCCCGAGCTGGCTCATCGCCTCGAGCTCGGCGGGCAGCCCGTGCGTGTCCCAGCCGAAGCGGCGCTCGACCCGGCGGCCGCGCATGGTCTGGTAGCGCGGGACGATGTCCTTGACGTACCCGGTCAGCAGGTGCCCGTAGTGCGGCAGTCCGTTGGCGAAGGGGGGGCCGTCGTAGAAGACGAACTCGTTGGAGCCGTCCTGGCCGGCGTCACGGTTCTCCACCGAGGCGATGAACGTGCCGTCCTCGGCCCAGTACTTCAGCACCCGCTCCTCGATCTGCGGGAAGCTCGGGCGGGAGGTGACCTCGCTGGGCGAGGCCACCGAGGCGTCGTCGGGGTCGGGTCCCGTGGTGACCTTCGGATAGGTCATGGCTGTGCGGCTCCTGAGGTCGTTCGCTCATGTCTCCACGAGGACGACGTGGCCGGGCCACCTGCCCGGCACCACCGCGGTGCCACCTCGCTTGCCGCGGCCACCCCGGGAGTGCCGGGACGGCATACGACCGCTCTTGCCGAAGGCTGTCACGGGCCCACCCGTCCGGTTCTACTGAGGACGCACGTGCACGTCCGGTTCTTCCGGAGACTCGCCGCTGATGACGGCTCGGACGTCTCTGCCGTCGAGTGTAGAGCAGCCGGCCGCAATACAGTGGGTCGGTGACCCAGACCGATCTGCCCCTGCTCGCCGGACTGACCGGCGGCGCCCGCGTGACCGACCGCGACGTGGCGGCGACGTATGCCGTCGACGAGTCGCTCGGCTCCACCGCGCCACAGAACTTCACCGTCGTGCGCGCCCGCGACGTCGACGACGTGGTCGAGGTGCTGCGCGAGGCCCAGGCGCGCGGGGTTCCCGTCGTGCCGCAGGGTGCCCGGACGTCCCTTGCCGGCGGGGCGACGGCGAGCGAGGGCGCGATCGTGCTCAACGTCGAGGCGCTGAACACGATCAGCGAGATCAACGAGCTCGAGGGGTATGCGGTCGTCGGACCCGGCGTCGTCAACCAGGACCTCAAGGCGGCCGTGGCCGCGGTGGGGCTCTACTACCCGCCCGACCCCGCTTCCTCGGCCATCTGCACGATCGGCGGCAACGTCGCGACCAACGCCGGAGGGCTGTGCTGCGTCAAGTACGGCGTGACCGCGGACTACGTCAAGGCCCTCGAGGTCGTCCTGCCCGGCGGTGAGCAGCTGCGGACCGGCCACCGCACCGGGAAGGGGGTGGCCGGGTACGACCTCACCGGTCTCTTCGTCGGCTCCGAGGGCACGCTCGGCGTGGTGACCTCGGTCGTCGTCAAGCTCATCCCGGCCCCGGACCCCGCGCTGACCGCGCTGGCGACGTTCGACTCGCTCGACGCCGCGGCGGCGGCGGTGGTCGCGCTGCGCCACGACCGGCACCGCCCCTCGTTGCTCGAGTTCCTCGACCGCGCCTCGATCGCCGCGATCCAGGCCCTCGCCGACTACGGCTTCCCCGGAGACTGCGCTGCCGCGCTCATCGTCTCGTCCGACCGGCCCGGCCACACGGTCGAGGACGTGCAGCGGTATGCCGGGCTGCTCGAGGCGGCCGGGGCGACCGAGGTCGCGGTCGCCGACGACGCCCAGGAGGCGGACGCGCTGATGGCCGGTCGCCGCTCGCTGCACACCGCCCTGGTGGCCAAGGGGTCCCACTTCATCGAGGACGTCTGCGTGCCGGTGGGACAGCTCGCCGGCCTGATCCGCGCCGGCGAGGAGATCTCGGTGCGCCGAGGTGTCGAGGTGACCATGTCCGGCCACGGCGGGGACGGGAACCTGCACCCGAGCTTCTTCTTCGACCCCGACGACCCGCAGAGCAAGGACCTCGCCGAGGAGGCGTTCGGCGACCTCGTGTCCGTCGCCCTCGCCGTGGGCGGCACCATCACCGGTGAACACGGAGTCGGGTCGCTCAAGCGGCGCTGGCTGCCGCTGGAGCTCGGCGAGCCCGAGCTGACGCGACAACGAGCGGTCAAGGCGGTGTTCGACCCGGTGGGCATCATGAACCCGGGCACCATCTTCTGACCCGCCCCCACCGCCAGCGCCGGAACGCACCGTGGAGGGGACGCGCCGCCGCCGACGTGTTAGAAACACCCCATGACCGAGACCGAGACCAGCGGTGGCTGGCTGAGCCCGGAGCACCTGCGCGACGCCCGCGACCGGGTCCCGATCCTGTACATCGACGCCGTCCCGGTGAGGGTGGACGAGCGCGGCCTGGTGACGGCCATCGGGCTCCTGCTCCGAGCCTCGGCCGAGGGCTCGATCGACCACGAGCTCGTCTCCGGAAGGGTCCACTACCACGAGCGGATCCGTGACGCACTGATCCGGCACCTCGAGAAGGACCTCGGCCCCCTGGCGATGCCACGCATCCCGCTGTCCCCGGCCCCGTTCACCGTGGCGGAGTACTTCCCCACCCCGGGGGTCACGTCCTTCTACGACCCGCGTCAGCACGCCGTCTCGCTGGCCTTCATCGTCCCGGTGATGGGCGACTGCTCTCCGCAGCAGGACGCCCTCGACCTGGCCTGGGTGACCCCGGACGAGGCGGCCCGGTTGAGCGAGCAGGGGGATATGGCGGGCGGTCATGGCGTCCTGGTCCGGCAGGCGCTGGCCCACCTCGGGCATCCGGTCTGACCCGACTACCAGGCCGCTGGGTCCCGAACCGTCGTTTTTGCCCCTGTTTGCCCGTTTGAAGGCAAATCTTGTACTACCGTGGCGTAACTTGCGAGTGCTGGGCGCGTTGACCAGAGCGAGTTGCCACATCAACACCTAGTTTGAGGGGTTCCGCCCATGTCCACCCACACCCGCCTCGCGGTCCGGCTGACCGCCGGATGCGCCGCACTCCTGACTGCCGTGGGCATGTCAGCCAGTGGGGCGGCCGCAGACGTGCTGCCGCTGCCCGACAGTCCCGCCCTCAGCTCGCTGATCGTCGGAAGCCAGTCCGGGCCCTCAGCGCCGGCGACCCAGCCTCCCGCGCCGCCCGTCACCGCTCCGGCGCTCCCGACCGGCTCATCCCCCGCTCCGGCTCCGGCTCCGGCTCCGGCGCCGGCGCCGGCTCCCGGTACGACGATCCTGCCCTCGGCCCCGGGTGCCCCGTCCTCCGGCTCGGCGGCCCCCTCCTCGTCCGCGCAGTCGTCCGGCCCGCAGGCGCCCGCCGAGCTCCTGCACGGTCTCGCCGGTGCCTCGAGCCAGCTCAAGGCGGGCATCGACCAGTTCAACCACGGCGCTGCCGGTACGCCGCTCGCCGGACGGATCACCTCCGGCCCCGGCGGCATCATTGATCTCCAGGTGAACGCAGCACCGATCGCCGCCGCCTGCGTCCAGGCGACCGGCACGGATACGGCGCTGGCGAACACCACGATCCGGCTGGGTGACACGGTCATCTCGACGCCGGTCGTCGAAGCCTTCCCCGGGGTGCTCGCGCCCTGCCCGGCCGGCGCCACCACCCAGCTGCCCGGCAGCGTGGTGACCGTCGGCTCGGCGGTCGGCAACCTCGTGGGCGCCTGCGTCCAGATCTACAGTGCGGGCCCTCCCGGCAAGGCCGGCCTGATGGTGCTCGACCATGAGCTCATCACCGAGCTGACTCGCGGGGGCGTGCCGCTCGACAAGATCGCGGTCCCCTGCCTCTCGCCCTCGGGAACTCCCGCAGGTGCCCCGCTCTCGCCCGTGGGAGCCGCGATCAAGTCGGTCATCGACCAGCTCAACCATGGTGCCGCGGGATCGCCCTTCGAGAACATCGTGACCTCGGAGCCGGGTGGCGTGGTCGACGTGAGCGTCAACGCCGCGCCCGTCGGGCACGCCTGCGTCCAGGCAACCGGCTCGGGCACTGCCGTCGCGAACACGACGGTGGTCCTCGGAACGACCGAGATCTCCGGCCCGTTCGTCGAAGGGTCCAACGGCCTGCTGGCCCCGTGCCCCGCGTCCGAGACCGAGCAGATCCCCGGCACGGTCGTCACCGTCGGCAAGTCCGCGACGAGCCTCGTGGGCGCCTGTGTCCAGGTGTTCAGCGCCGGCCCGCCCGCCAAGGCCTCGATCCTCGTCCTCGACCAGGACCTCATCGCCAAGCTGACCGAGGCGGGCCTGCCGCTCGACAAGCTGGTCATCCCCTGCCCCAGCAACGATCCCGGCCCCGGCCCCGGCCCCAACCCCGGACCCGGCCCGCATGTTGACCCGGGCCCCGGCCCGAACCCCAACTGCACGGACTGCGGCGTCGGCGGTGCGTACGCCGAGAACTCGGCCCTACGCGCCGGGATCGCTGGAGACGGCCTGGCCAGCACCGGGAGCAACCTGCTCCCGTGGCTGATGGTGGCCCTGGTGCTGCTGACCGCGGGCGCCGGCCTGACGCTCGTGAGCAAGCAGCGCAACCAGATGGTGCCGATCCGCCGGTCCTGACCGATCGGCAGGCAGCAACTCAGACGGAAACGGCCACCACACCTCCAGGTGCGGTGGCCGTTTCCGGTGCGGTGGCCGTTTCCGGTGCTGTGGCCGCCTCGTCGTGGCCGGCACGGCAGCCAGCCCGACGTCACCAGGCGGCAGGCGCGTAGTCCTTGAGGAAGCATCCGTGCAGGTCGTGGCCGAGTTCCCCCTGGACGATCGGGTCGTAGACCCGCGCCGCCCCGTCGACGAGGTCGAGGGGGGCGTGGAACCCCTCCTCGGCCAGCCGAAGCTTGGTGTAGTGCGGCCGCTCGTCGGTGATCCAGCCGGTGTCCACGGCGGTCATCAGGATGCCGTCGGTCTCCAGCATCTCCCGGGAGCTGGTCCGGGTCAGCATGTTCAGCGCGGCCTTGGCCATGTTCGTGTGCGGGTGCCCCGGCCCCTTGTAGGCGCGGCTGAACTGGCCCTCCATCGCAGAGACGTTGACGACGTAGGACCGCCGCGCCGCCGAGTCCGCCAGGCAGGCGCGTAGCCGGCTGATCAGGATGAACGGCGCGGTGGCGTTGCAGAGCTGGACCTCGAGCAGCTCCAGCGGGTCCACCTCATCGACCCGCTGGGTCCAGGAGTTGACGTGCGCCAGATCCGGCACCAGACCGCCGGCGTCGACCGCCGTGCCGGCCGCAATGCGCTCCGGGGAGGCGGATCCGGCGGTGAGGGCCAGCGCGGTCAGGACGTGCGCGGTCCCCCCGTGCGGGGTGGGGTGCTCCTGAAGCGCCCCGGCCAGCGCGGACGGGTGGGCGTCGCTGACGTGGTCGAAGCTGAGCATCTCGGGCAGACGGCCGTGCGGCGGCGGCAGGGACTCGGCCGCGACGAGGTTCGCGTACGACCCCGGCGAGCGACGAACGGTCTGCGCGGCGTTGTTGATCAGGATGTCCAGTGGTCCTGCGGCCGCGACGGAGTCCGCGAGAGCCACCACCTGCGCCGGGTCGCGCAGGTCGATGCCGACGATGACCAACCGGTGGAGCCAGTCGGCGCTGTCCGGCATCGCGGCGAAGCGGCGCACCGCATCGTTGGGAAAGCGAGTGGTCACCGTCGTGTGCGCCCCGTCCCGCAGCAGCCGCAGGGCGATGTACATCCCGATCTTGGCCCGGCCACCGGTCAGCAGCGCGCGGCGACCGGTCAGGTCGGTCCGGGCGTCACGATGGCTGCGGTTGAGCGCGGCACACGGCGGGCAGAGCTGGTGGTAGAACGCATCGACGTCGACGTAGCGGGCCTTGCAGGTGTAGCACGAGCGCGGCTTGACCAGGCGCCCCGCGAGCTCTCCCCGGGCCCGCGGGACGAGCATCAGGCCCTGCGTCTCGTCGTCGACCCGGTCGGGCGCGCCGGTCGCCGTCGCGGCGGTCACGGCGGCGTCGGCCCGCCGGGCGCGGGTCTGACGCTCGCTCCTGCGCTGTTCCTTCACCCGCTTGTAGATCCCGGCCGTGGCGCGGCGGAGCGCCACGGCGTCCGGATGCTCAGCGGGGAGCCGCTCGGCCTGCGCAATGACCCGCAGGGCGTCGGCGAGGTCCTCGGGCGCCACCCCGGTGACCTCAGCCGCCGGTCCGCCGCCGACCGCCGGGTCGTCGATGAGCACCAGCTACGCCTGCTCGGCCAGCTGGGCGCGTCCGGCTCCGAGCACCGTGAGCGGCAGCAGCGTCTTGCCGGTCGGACCGATCTCGATGTCGGTGCCCATCTGTGGGCACACCCCGCAGTCGAAGCAGGGGGTCCATCGGCAGTCCTCGACCTCGGTCTCGTCCAGCGCCTCCTGCCAGTCCTGCCACAACCAGTCCTTGTCCAGGCCCGAGTCGAGGTGGTCCCACGGGAGCACCTCGAGCTGCTCGCGCTCGCGGGTGGTGAACCAGGCCACGTCCACCTGCCCGCCGTCCTGCGCGAACACCCGCTCGGCCTGGGTCATCCACCGGTCGAAGGAGAAGTGCTCGCTCCAGCCGTCGAACCGGCCCCCGTCACGCCAGACCGCCTCGATGACGGCGCCGACCCGTCGGTCGCCGCGCGAGAGCAGTCCCTCGACCAGGCCTGGTTTCCCGTCGTGGTACCGGAAGCCGATCGAGGACCCGTACCGCTTGTCGGACCGGATCGCCTCGCGCAGCTGCGCGAGCCGGGCATCGGTCTCCTCGACTCCCAGCTGGGCACACCACTGGAACGGCGTATGCGGTTTGGGCACGAAGCCACCGATGGAGACGGTGCACCGGATGTCGCGCCGCCCGGAGACCTCGCGGCCCGTCTCGATGACCTTCTTCGCCAGGTCGGCGATCTGCAGGACGTCCTCGTCGGTCTCGGTCGGCAGACCGCACATGAAGTAGAGCTTGACCTGTCGCCAGCCGGCGCCGTACGCGGCCGCCACCGTCTTGATCAGGTCCTCCTCGGTGACCATCTTGTTGATCACCTTGCGGATCCGCTCGGAACCGCCTTCGGGGGCGAAGGTCAGGCCAGAGCGCCGGCCCCCGCGGGTCAGCTCGTTCGCGAGGTCGATGTTGAACGCATCGACGCGGGTCGAGGGCAGGGACAGCCCGGTCTGGGTCCCCTCGTAGCGGTCCGCCAGCCCCTTGGCGAGGTCGGCGATCTCGCTGTGGTCAGCCGAGGAGAGCGAGAGCAGACCGACCTCCTCGAACCCGGTCGCGGCCAGGCCCCGTTCGACCATCTCGCCGATCCCGGTGATCGAGCGCTCGCGGACCGGGCGGGTGATCATCCCCGCCTGGCAGAAGCGGCACCCGCGGGTGCAGCCACGGAAGATCTCCACCGACATCCGCTCGTGCACCGACTCGGCCAGTGGCACGAGGGGTTGCTTGGGGTACGGCCAGGCGTCGAGGTCCATCACGGTGTGCTTGCTGACCCGCCAGGGGACGCCGGCCTTGCCGGGCTTCGGCACCACGCGCCGGATCCGCCCGTCGGGCAGGTACTCGACGTCGTAGAGCGACGGCACGTAGATCCCGCCGGTGCGGGCCAGCCGCAGCAGCAGCTCGCCGCGGCCGCCCGGGCGGCCCTCCGCCTTCCAGGCGCCGATGATGTCGGTGATCCCCAGGACGGCCTGCTCGCCGTCGCCGATCACCGCCGCGTCGATGAAGTCGGCGATCGGCTCCGGGTTGAACGCGGCGTGCCCGCCGGCGACGACGATCGGGTCGTCGTCGCAGCGCTGCGAGGCGTGCAGCGGGATGCCGCCGAGATCGAGGGCGGTGAGCATGTTCGTGTACCCGAGCTCGGTCGAGAAGGACACGCCGAGGACGTCGAAGTCGCGGACCGCCCGGTGCGCGTCGACGGTGAACTGGGGGACCCCGGACTGGCGCATCAGGGCCTCGAGGTCGGGCCACACGGCATACGTCCGCTCGGCGAGGGCATCCGGGCGTTCGTTGAGGACCTCATAGAGGATCATCACGCCCTGGTTCGGCACGCCCACCTCGTAGGCGTCCGGGTACATCAGCGCCCACCGGGTG
This sequence comes from uncultured Actinomycetota bacterium, assembly GCA_963845815.1. Classification (GTDB taxonomy): domain Bacteria; phylum Actinomycetota; class Actinomycetes; order Actinomycetales; family Dermatophilaceae; genus Lapillicoccus. The sequence goes on along the minus strand of CAWJTD010000001.1, from coordinate 1,846,076 downwards.
GTCAGCTGCTCGCCGTCCGGCCCGAGCCCGCCGCAGTCCCAGTCCTTGACCGTCGAGTTCAGCTCGCCCCCGACGTACTGGATCGGCTTGGACACCTGCTCGAGCAGCGGCTCGAGGGCAGGGAAGATCGACGAGCCGCGGACGGTGGTGGAAGTCACCGGTCAAGGGTAACTGCGTCCAGAGCGGGCACCTACCGGGCGGGCCGGCCGCTCCGCATACTGGAGAGGATGACTCGCACCGACCCGGAGGCGATCGAGGCGGCACTCAGACTGACGCCTCGCTCAGCCCACCTGCCGCCGTGGCAGCAGGGCCACGCCGGGCTGGACCGCGCGCTGGCGATCGGGCTGGGCCAGACGAACAGCCAGCCGACCACGGTTCGGGCGATGCTCAGCGCGCTCGACGTCCACCCCGGTCAGCGCGTGCTCGACGTCGGGTCGGGCTCCGGGTGGACGACCGTGCTGCTCGCCCGGCTCGTCGGGCCGACCGGGCGGGTGGTCGGCGTGGAGCGGGTCCCTGAGCTCACGGCGTGGGGCCGGGCCAACGTCACGGCCGCCGGGCTCGAGTGGGCCGGTATCGAGCAGGCGACGCCGGACGAGCTCGGCCTGCCGGCACTGGCGCCGTTCGAGCGGATCCTCGTCTCCGCCGCGGCCGACACCCTCCCGACGTCCCTGGTCGACCAGCTCACCCCCGACGGGGTGATGGTCATCCCGGTCGGAGGTGAGCTGTGGCGCGTGCGGCCCGGGGACCGGGTCGAGCGCCTGGGTCGATACGTCTTCGTCCCGCTGATCGAGCCCGGGGTCGACCCGGGGTCCCGAGCCGACCCGCCGCGGGACTCGGGTCAGGAGTAGAGCGCGTCCAGCTCGCTGCGGTACTTCTCGGTGACCACCTTCCGGCGCAGCTTCAGGCTGGGGGTCAGCTCGCCGGCCTCGATCGTCAGGTCGTGGTCGAGGATGGTGAACTTCTTGATCGTCTCCCACCGGTTCAGGCCGGAGTTGAGCTTGTCGACGTACCCCTGGACCAGGGCGCGGGCCTGCTCCGACCCGACGATCTCCTCGTAGGAGGAGCTCGCCATACCCTGGCTGGCCGCCCACGTGGTGATCGCCTCGGGATCCAGGGTGACCAGCGCGGAGGCGAAGTTGCGGCTCTCCCCGTGGACGATGAACTGGCTGACGTAGGGGCAGATCCCCTTGAACATCGTCTCGATCATCGACGGCGCGATGTACTTGCCGCCCGAGGTCTTGAACAGGTCCTTCTTGCGGTCGGTGATCCGGACGAAACCGCGCTCGTCCACGGTCCCGATGTCACCGGTGTGGAACCACCCGTCCACCAGCGCCTCGGCGCTCGCGTCGTCCTTGCCGTGGTAGCCGCGCATCACCCCCGGCCCCTTGATCAGCAGCTCGCCGTCCTCGGCGACCTTGACCTCCGTGCCCGGCAGCGGCCAGCCGACGGAGCCGAAGGCGTACGCGCCCGGCTTGGGCCGGTTCACACAGGTCGCCGCGCTGGACTCGGTGAGCCCGTAGCCCTCGATGATGACCAGCCCGACGGAGCCGAACCAGCGAGCGATGTCGGGATTGAGCGCTGCGGAACCGGAGATGAAGAACCGCACCCGCCCACCGAAGCGCTCGCGGACCTTGGACAGGACGAGCTTGTCGGCGATCGCGTGCTGGGCCGCCAGCAGCCCGCCGGGCTCGCGCCCGCTCTCGCGCAGTGTGGAGACCTGCTCGCCGACTCCGAGGGCCCAGTCGATCAGCTTGCGCTTGACCCCGGTCTCCTCCTCGAACAGCATCGAGATCCGGCCGTAGGCCTTCTCGAAGATCCGAGGGGCCGCGCCCATGAAGGTCGGCCGGATCACCGCGAGGTTGTCGACGATCTTGTCGATCTGCCCGTCGATCGCGGTGGCGAAGCCGATCTGCAGCGGCAGCACCAGGAGCACCTTGCCGAAGACGTGCGAGAGCGGTAGCCAGAGGAACTGCAGGTCGTCCTCGTCGAGAATGGACACGGCCGCAACGGCGGCGCCCTCGTAGACGAACGCGTCATGGGTCAGCAGGACGCCCTTGGGACGTCCGGTCGTGCCCGAGGTGTAGATGATCGTGGACAGGTGCTCGGGGGTCAGCGTGTCGATCCGGGTGTCCACGGCCGACGGGTCGCTGGCCAGCAGCTCGTGGCCGAGGCGCGTCAGCTCCTCCGCCGAGATGACCCAGTCGTCGCCTGCCGCATCGTCAGCCCCGGTGAACGTCACGACCTTCATCACGTCGGGGATCTCGTCCCGGCGAGAGCGCAGCTTCTGCAGCTGAACGTCGTCCTCGGCGAAGACGACCCGGCTTCCCGAGTCGGCGAGGATGTAGGCGACGTCCTCGGCACCGGAGGACGGGTAGATCGTCGTCGTCGCCGCACCGGCGCTCATGATCGCCAGGTCGGCCAGGGCCCACTCCAGGCGGGTCGTCGAGGCGATGGCCACCCGGTCCTCGACCTGCACGCCCAGGGCGATCAGTCCGGCCGCCCACGCGTTGGACCGCTCCTGGGTCTGGTCCCAGGTCAGGTGCTCGAGCTGGCCGTCGCGGAAGTACTGGAAGGCCTCACGTGGCCCCGAGGCACGAACCCGATCCCGGAACAGGTGCGCGATGCTCGGTGCCCGGTTGTCCAGGAGCTCCTGGTTGACCGGCTCGTGCTGGACCGACTGTTCTGCCACGACTGCTCCCTCGTTGGGCAGCACCGGGACTCCCCCGGCACTCGTCTCCGGATCTTCGCAGCGCAGCAGCGGCGACGGAAGGGCATCGACGCACTTCGACACCAGACCGACACCTCGGACGGACCCGCACCAGCCGGTGACCCCGGCGGCTCGTGGTGGACCGGGCGGCGGGCTCGGTGGCGGACTCGGCGGCCGGAACGGTCAGCGGCGACTGGCGGACAGATGCACGTTGTTGACCAGTCCGAGGGCCAGCCAGCCGACGAACATCGAGGACCCACCGTACGAGAGGAAGGGCAGGGGCAGGCCGGTCACCGGGGCCATGCCCAGGTTCATCCCGATGTTCTCGAACGCCTGGACGGCGAACCAGAGCGCGACCCCGACGCAGAGCAGCTGACCGAAGGCGTCGCTGCGCCCGCCCACCAGCAGGGTGCGCAGGATGAGGAACGCGAGCAGCAGGATGAGGCCGGCGGCGCCGAGGAACCCCAGCTCCTCGCCGGCCACGGAGAAGATGAAGTCGGTCTGTTGGAAGGGGATGAAGCCGCCCTGGGTCTGTCCGCCGTTGAACAGGCCCTGCCCGGACCATCCGCCCGAACCGATCGCCAGTCGGACCTGGCGGGTCTGGTACCCGATCCCCTGCGGATCGGCAGCGGGGTCGAGGAAGGCGGTGAGCCGGTCGCGCTGGTACGCGCTCAGCAGCGGGGTGGTGAAGGCTGCGACGACACCGGCCACGCCGAGTACCAGCAGCGCGGCCAGCAGCCGTTTCGGGGCCCCGGCCACCGCGACCACCCCGAACGCCATGACCGCCAGGACGAGCGCCGAGCCGAGGTCCGGCTGGAGCATCACCAGGGCGATCGGGACGAGCGCGACGAGCCACGCGATCAGCAGGTCGCGGTGGTGCGGAGCAAGGCCCCGATCGCGGCGCTCGGCCAGGATGAGCGCCATCGCCACGCAGATCGCGATCTTGGCGAACTCCGAGGGCTGGATCGAGAATCCCCCCGGCAGCTGGATCCAGGAGCGTGAGCCGTTGATCGTCGACCCGAGCGGGGAGAGCACCGCCACCAGTCCGCCGATCGACGCGACATAGAGCCACGGCGTCCACGCCCGCAGGCTGCGGTGGTCGACCCGGGTCACCCAGAGGAACAGGGCAACTCCGATCCCGGTGTTGACCAGGTGCTTGAGCAGGTACGAGGTGCCGACGGTGTGCTGGGTCGCCGACCACACCAGCAGCGCCCCGACGAGGGAGAGGCCGAGCCCCGCGATGCCCAGACCCCAGTCGGTGCGGGACCACACCAGCCCGCTGCGGCCGTCCGCGCCTCGGGGCCTCAGGACGGGACGATGGACGCGAGGATCTCGCGACATTGCTCCACGTCGCTGTTCATCTGCTCGACGAGTGCCTCGATGTCGTCGAACTTGACCGTGGGACGCAACCGCTTGACCAGCTCGTAGGACACCTGCTCACCGTAGAGGTCGAGGTCGGTCCGATCCAGGACATACCCCTCCACCCGACGCTGGGTCCCGTCGAAGGTCGGGTTGGTGCCGATCGAGATGGCTGCGGGCAGGACCCGGTCCGGCGCGCTGACCGGCAGGTCGTGACGGGTCAGCCACCCGGCATACACCCCGTCGGCGGGGATCAGACCCTCGGTCTCCTGGCTGAGGTTGGCGGTCGGGAAGCCGAGCTCGCGGCCCCGATGGTCGCCGTGCACGACGGTCCCCTCGACCTTGTGCGGCCGGCCCAGGATGGCCGCGGCCGCCTCGACGTCGCCCTCGCCGAGATCGGCTCGCACCCGGGAGGAGGACCAGCGACCGCCCTCGCCGACATCTGCCAGGGCGATGACCTCGAACCCGTGCTGCTCGCCGAGACGTCGCAGGGTGTCCACGTCACCGGAGTTGCGCACCCCGAACCGGGTGTCCTGCCCCACGACGACGGCAGCGGCGTGCAGACGGTCCACGAAGACGGACTCGACGAACGACTCCGGGCTCTGCTGGGCGAACTCGTGGTCGAACTCGAGGACGAGGACCGCATCCAGCCCGGTGGACTCCAGCAGGGCGAGCCGCTGACGCAGCGAGGTGAGCATCTGGGGGGCGCGATCCGGGTGCAGGACGGCCACCGGGTGCGGATCGAAGGTCACGGCGACCGAGCTCGCCTCCCGGGCAGAGGCCTGCTCGACGACCCGAGCGAGCACCGCCCGGTGGCCGTGGTGGAGGCCGTCGAAGTTGCCGAGCGTGACAACGCTCCGCTCGAGGTGGGCGGGGATGTCGGAGAGTCCGTTCCAGACGTGCACGGAGCACACTCTACGAACCCCGGCGCGCGGAGACGACGCCGGTCGGGAATGCTGCCCCCGAGTCCTAGGCTGATGGCGTGCCCACCTACCTCGCGCTGCTCACTCCGTCGAGCAACCGGGTGTATGCCGGTGACGCGCCGGCAGTGACCTCGGCGGAGCTGCGGGTGCTCGGGATCACCGCCCTTGGAGCGCGCATCGACCAGGTCACCCCGACCTCCATCGCGGGCGTGCCCTACCTCGAGATCACCCTCGACGCCGGCGCGCGCCCCGAGATCCTCGGGCAGCTCGCCGCGGTGCACGCCCTGTTCGAGCGGGAGGGCGAGCTGCTGCGCCCGGTGGCACTGACCCGGACCGAGCGCCTCGACGACGACCTGCTCTCGATCCCCAAGTACCCCGGCAAGACCAACGAGCAGTTCACCCGGGTGCTGCTGAACGTGACCCTGGCGTCGACGGCGTGGGCAGCACAGATGGCCAGCCGCAGGTTCTCGGTTCTCGACCCGATGGCCGGACGAGGCACGACGCTGAGCTGGGCGCTGGCCCTCGGGCACGACGCGTCCGGCGTCGAGCTCGAGCCCCGAGAGGTGGAGGCGTACTCGACGTTCCTGCGGACCTACCTGCGTCGCAAGCGGATCAAGCACACCATCGACCTGCACCCGGTGCGCCGCGAGGGTCGGCAGGTCGCCGAGCTGCTCGAGGCGGAGCTCGCGGTGGACAAGGACGCCTTCCGGGCCGGGGACCGGCAGTCGCTCCGCCTGTATGCGGCCGACACCCTGCAGACCCCTGACCTCTTCGGCAAGCAACGGTTCGACGTCATCGTCACCGATGCGCCGTACGGGGTCGCGCATGCCAGCAGGATCGGCGGACGAGGAGCCGACTCATCCGGTCGGGAGCGCAGCCCGGCGGCACTGTTGGAGGCCGCCATGCCCGGGTGGGCCGCAGTGCTGCGCACCGGCGGGGCGATGGGCATCGCGTGGAACACCCACGGCCTGATCCGGGCCGACCTGGCCGAGATCTGTGTGGCTGCCGGCCTGACGGTCTGCGACGACCCGCCCTACCAGGAGCTGGCCCACCGGGTGGATGCCGGGATCCACCGGGACGTGCTGGTCGCCCGGAAGCAGGGCTGAGTCCTCGTCCTGGAGGTGATCCGGCCGGGAAGGGTGAAGAACACCACGAACGGCAGGCTCCGTCAGCTGGGCTGGAAGACGACGTGGGCCCGGGCCAACGGTCCGGACTCGTCGAGCATCGCCACGAGTGACCCGTCGGTGCCGATCGCGGCGACGACGTCCTCGCCGGGCAGCGACGAGGGGATCCGCTGTCCGTAACCCACGGTGCGCGCCTGCTCATCGGTGAGGGCGTGCACCGGGAACTGCGCTCGGGCGGTGTCACCCATCGACAGCAGCGGTATCGCTGCTCCTCGTTCGCCGCCGGCGGCCTCGTCCGCGTCGGCGAGCCCGGTCAACGCCTCGAGGTCATGGGCGTGCGCGAGGGTGAAGCGTCCGACCCGGGTCCGGCGCAGCGCCGTGAGGTGACCCCCGACGCCGAGGGAGCTGCCGAGATCCCGGGCCAGCGCCCGGACATAGGTGCCGGACGAGACATCCACCTCGACGTCGATGTCGAGGAGCTCGCCCTGCGAGCGCAGGTCGCGGATGTCGAAGCGGGACACCGTGACCGGCCGAGCGGCCAGCTCGACCTCCTGCCCCTGCCGGACCCGGGCATAGGACCGTTCGCCGTCGATCTTGATGGCGCTCACGGATGAGGGCACCTGAAGGATCGGGCCGGTCAGGGCCCGGACGGCCTCGTCGATGTCCGTGCGGGTGATCCCGCAGGCGTCCGCGCTGTGGGTGGCCGCGCCCTCGGCGTCGTCGGTCACGGTGGCCTGACCCAGCCGGATGGTGGCCGTGTACGTCTTGTCGCACCCGACGAGGAAGGTCAACAGCTTGGTCGCCCGGTTGACTCCGAGAACCAGCACACCGGTCGCCATCGGGTCGAGCGTCCCGGCATGACCGACGCGCCGGGTCCCGCACAGCCGCCGGACCCGGCCGACCACGTCGTGGCTCGTCCAGCCGGTCGGCTTGTCGACGATGAGGAGGCCGTCAGCCCCGCTCGACGTCGCCCTGGCCCTGGTCACTGCCATCCGCATCCGTGGCCTGCACATCGCCGTCGTCGGCGTCGTCCTCGCCCTCGGCCTCCCCCGGCTGCCGGTACGGGTCGGCATCGCCGGCGTAGGCCGCGCCCTCACGCGCGCGGGCCAGCTCCGCGTCCCGCGCCTTCGTGGCGACGATGACGTCCTCGAGATGGGCCGCACCCTCCGGGAGGGCGTCCGGGATGAACTCGATCACCGGCGTCAGCCGGATGCCGATGAGGCGGCCGACGGCGCTGCGGATCTTGCCCTTGGCCGACTCGAGGGCCGCGGCGGTACTGGCGCGCTCCTCGTCCCCACCGAAGACCGTGTAGAAGATCGTGGCGTGCTGGAGGTCACCGGTGACCCGGACGTCGGTGATCGTCACGAAGCCGAGACGCTCGTCCTTGACGCGGTACTCGAGGTGCTCGGCCACGATGACCTTGATGCGGTCGGCGATCTTCTTTGCCCGTGCCGGGTCGGCCATGGCAGGTGCCCTTTCGGAGTTGGGTCGTCCGGACACCGTGGGTGACGGACGACGACGGACCACGTCACGTTCGGGAGCGACAACCCCGGGCCGGTGGGTCTGCCGACTGCTCAGCAGACCCACCGCCGCGGAGGAGATCGCCTACGAGCGTGGCTTCTCGCGCATCTCGAACGTCTCGATGACGTCGTCGACCTTGATGTCGTTGAACGAGCCGAGGTTGATGCCGCACTCGAAGCCCTCGCGGACCTCGGTGACATCGTCCTTGAACCGGCGCAGTCCACTGATCTCGACACTCTCCGCGACGACGGTGCCGTCGCGCAGGATGCGTGCCTTGTTGCCGCGCTTGATCTCGCCGGACCGGACCAGCGAACCGGCCACGTTGCCGAACTTCGAGGACTTGAAGACCTCGCGGACCTCGGCGGTGCCCAGCTGGACCTCTTCGTACTCGGGCTTGAGCATCCCCTTGAGGGCTGCCTCGAGCTCGTCGATCGCCTGGTAGATCACCGAGTAGTACCGGATCTCCACACCTTCGCGGTCGGCCACCTCGGCGTTCTGGCCTTCGGCCCGGACGTTGAAGCCGATGATGATCGCGCTGGACGCCATCGCGAGGTTGATGTTGTTCAGCGTGATCGCGCCGACGCCGCGGTCGATGATCCGCAGCTCGACCTCTTCGCCCACGTCGATCTGCAGCAACGCATCCTCGAGCGCCTCGACCGAACCCGACGCGTCACCCTTGAGGATGAGGTTGAGGGTGTCGACCTTGCCTGCGGCGAGGGCCTCGTTGAGGTCCTCGAGGCTGACCCGCTTGCGCGCCTTGGCCAGCGACGCAGCCCGCGAGGCGGCCTCACGCCGCTCGGCGATCTGTCGCGCCGTGCGGTCGTCGGGAGCGACCAGGAAGGTGTCTCCCGCCCCGGGGACCGAGGTCAGACCGAGGACCAGCACCGGTCGGGACGGCGTCGCCTCGACGACGTTCGCACCGTGCTCGTCGAGCATGGCCCGGACGCGGCCGAAACCGGAGCCGGCCACGATCGAGTCGCCGACCTTCAGGGTGCCGGACTGCACGAGCACCGTCGCGACGGGACCACGACCCTTGTCGAGGTGGGTCTCGATGGCGACACCGCGGGCGTCCTTGTCCGGGTTCGCCCGCAGGTCGAGCGCCGCGTCCGCGGTCAGCAGGACCGCCTCGAGCAGTGCGTCGATGTTGTCGCCGTTCTTCGCCGAGACGTTGACGAACATCGTCTCGCCGCCGTACTCCTCCGCGACGAGGTTGTACTCGGTCAGCTGCTGACGGACCTTCTCCGGGTTCGCGCCTTCCTTGTCGACCTTGTTGACCGCCACCACGATCGGCACGTCCGCAGCCTGGGCGTGGTTGAGCGCCTCGATGGTCTGCGGCATGACGCCGTCGTCCGCGGCGACCACGAGGATCGCGATGTCGGTCACCTTCGCGCCACGGGCACGCATGGCGGTGAACGCCTCGTGACCGGGGGTGTCGATGAAGGTGATCGGCCGCTCGATGCCCTCGTGCTCGGCAACGACCTGGTAGGCCCCGATGTGCTGGGTGATGCCGCCGGCCTCCCCCTCGGAGACCTTGGCGGACCGGATGGCGTCGAGGAGCTTGGTCTTGCCGTGGTCGACGTGACCCATGACGGTGACCACCGGCGGGCGCGGCTGGAGGTCGTCGTCGTCCTCGCCCTCGAGCTCGGCGTCGAGGTCGATGTTGAACTGCTCGAGCAGCTCTCGCTCCTCATCCTCGGGAGAGACGACCTGGACGTCGTAGCCCAGCTCGGAACCGAGCAGGCGGAAGGTGTCCTCGTCGAGCGACTGGGTGGCCGTGGCCATCTCACCGAGGTGGAACAGCACGGTGACCAGCGAGGCCGGGCTGGCGTTGATCTTGTCGGCCAGCTCGGTCAGCGAGGCCCCGCGACGCATCCGGATCGGGGTCTTGCCGTCACCGCGGGGCACCTGGACGCCACCGAGCGACGGAGCCTGCATCTGCTCGAACTCCTGGCGCTTCGCCCGCTTGGACTTGCGACCACGCACGGGCCGACCGCCACCGCGGCCGAAGGCACCACCGGTCTGGCCACGCGGGCCGCCACCGCCGCCGGGACGACCAGCGAAACCGCCACCGCCGCCGGGACGACCAGCGAAACCGCCGCCACCGCCGCCACCGCCGGGTGCGCCGCCGGGGCGGGCCCCACCGGGTCCGGGACGGCTTCCACCCGGGCCGCCGGGGCGGGTGCCGGGGCGGCCCGTGGCCGCGCGGTCCGGCATCATGCCGGGGTTCGGGGAGCCGGGACGGGCGCCCGCAGGCGGCCGTGGACCGGCGGCACCCGGGGCAGACTGCCGCGACTGGGGACGCGGCATGCCCTGGCTCGGCGCGAACGGGTTGTTGCCCGGACGCGGGCTGGCCTCGCGCGCAGCGGGCGCGGTGCGGCCCATGCCCTGGCTCGGCGCGAAGGGGTTGTTGCCGGGTCGCGGCTGGTTCGGACGCGGGGCCGGGCGTGGTGAGGCCGGCACGCCGGGACCGCTCTGGCCACCGTCGCGGGCGGCCGGCATCTCGTCGGGGGCTGCCACCGGTCGATCGGCCGGCGCGGCCGGCACCTCGACCGGGGTCGCCGAGGCAGCTGCGGGCGCGGGTGCCTGCGGCGGCGCCACCGGGGCCGGCGCCTCCGGGCCAGGCGTGGCAGCCGGCGCCGCGGGAGCCGGGGTCACCACGTCAGGGGGGGTCGGGCTGGTGGGGGCGGACGCCGGCTTCGGCGTTGCCGTCGCGGCAGGCTTCGCCGGTGCAGCCTTCTTCGGCGCACTCGAGCGGAGCTCCGCTGGGAAGGTCTCCTTGATGGTGCGGACGACCGGGGGCTCGATGGTCGACGACGCCGACCGGACAAACTCCCCCTTCTCCTTCAGGTAGCTGAGCAGCGTCTTGCTCTCAACACCGAGCTCCTTGGCGAGCTCATAGACCCGGACCTTGGCCACGTTTCTCCTTCTCTGTGGCCGCGACCCGGAGAACGAGCTTCCGTGGCGCGACCTAGTTGTTGGGCTTGCTCATCGCTGAGTACTCATCGGGTGCTCATCAGCGTCTGACCCGCCTTCGATTGGTCGTGATGGAACGGTGGACAAGCGAGTGGACTCGAGGTGGTCGGCCACCGGGCTGACGTCCGGCCCGGCCCGCAGTCGCAGGGCCCGGACGAACGCCTTGCGGCGTACGGCCTGCTCGAAGCATTCGGTACTCGGGTGCAGCCATGCGCCACGCCCGGGCAGTCGGTGTCCCGGATCAGGGACCACCGAGATCGAGATCTCAGCGGACCCCACCGCGACCACTCGCAGCAGTGCCGACCAGCTATCCGTGACGCGACAACCCACACACATGCGCGTCGGCTCACCCTGTGAGGAGCGCGCCGAATACTCATCGGGCTGCCGAGCACGGAGTCCAGTCCGGTCGGTCGTCATCCAGTCTACCCCGTCCGGGTCATCCGCCGTGCTCGGTGGGGTCCGGCGGCGCCACGCTCGGGGCCAGCGGGTCCGCCGGGGCCTGGGGCTCGGTTCGCGGTGCCACCGGGTTGTCCGGGCGGATGTCGATCCGCCACCCCGTGAGCTTCGCGGCAAGCCGGGCGTTCTGCCCCTCCTTGCCGATGGCCAGCGACAGCTGGTAGTCCGGCACGATGACCCGTGCCGACCGGGCCTGGGCGTCGACGATCTCCACCGACTGCACCCTGGCCGGCGACAGCGCCGCGGCCACGAACGCGGCGGGGTCCTCGGCGTAGTCGACGATGTCGATCTTCTCTCCGTGCAGCTCCGTCATCACCGCGCGGACCCGGGCACCCATCGGACCGATGCAGGCCCCCTTGGCGTTGACGCCCGGCGCCTTGGAGTGGACCGCCACCTTCGTCCGATGGCCGGCCTCGCGGGCCAGCGCGGCAATCTCGACGGTGCCGTCGGCGATCTCGGGCACCTCCAGCTTGAACAGGTTGCGCACCAGGTTGGGATGGGTCCGGGACAAGCCGATCTGCGGGCCGCGTGGGCCCCGCTTGACGCTGACGACGTAACACCGGAGCCGGTCACCATGGCGATACCGCTCTCCCGGGACCTGCTCCGAGACCGGCAGGATGCCCTCGACGGTCCCGAAGTCGACCAGCACATGACGTGGATCGGAGCTCTGCTGGATGATCCCCGAGACGACATCACCCTCCCGGCCCTTGAAGTCGCCCAGGATCTGCTCGTCCTCGAGGTCGCGCAGGCGCTGCACGATGACCTGGCGGGCCGTGGCGGCAGCCACCCGTCCGAAGTCGTGTGGGGTGTCATCGAACTCCGGTCCCGGCTCGCCGCGCTCGGGACGCTCCCCCTCCAGCGCGGGTAGCGGCGCTCCCTCTTCCCTGGCCCAGACGACGACGTGCCCGCTCTTGCGGTCGAGCTCGACCCGAGCCAGGCGCGAGGAGCCCTCGGTGCGGTGGTACGCGACCAGCATGGCCTGCTCGATGGCGGGGATGAGCACGTCGAGGCTGATGTCGCGTTCTCTCTCGAGCGCCCTCAGCGCTGCCAGGTCAATGTCCATCGGGGCTCTCCTCGTCATCGCTCACGTCGTCCTGCGGGGTGCCCTCAGCGCGGTTGAACTCGACCTGCACCAGGGCCGAGGTGATGTCCTCGAGGGCCACCTCAAGCCGGGACGGGCTCTGCCGGCCCGGGCCGGGCACCTCCAGCTCGACCCGGTCGCCGGACACCGAGACGATCCGCGCAGTCAGCGTGTCGCCGGACTCGAGGACGAGCGCCACCAGGCGGCCGACGTTGCGCCGGAACCGACGCTGCCCGCGCAGCGACCGGTCGACGCCCGGCGAGCTGACCTCCAGCGTGTAGGGCTGGGTCCCCATGAGGTCACCCTCGTCGAGGATGTCGCTGACCAGCCGCGTCGCGTCGGCCACCTCATCGAGGGTCAGTGGCGTCACCGGGCTCGTGGTGTCGGTCGGGTCGAGGTCCGCGAGGTCGCGGTCGACGACGACCCGCACGATGCGCCGCCGTCCCGCCGGGGTCACGGTGAGGTCGTCGAGTACCAGGCCAACAGCCGCGAGTGGCTGCTCCAGCGCCGGCCGAATCGTGTCGGTCATGGTGCCGCCTTCCGGTGTTCTCGAATGACCATCTGCGAACGGGCCCGCAGGCACCGTCCGAGACCCCACTCTATCGAGGTTGCCGGTGCCCGTGCGCCGCGATCGCAGGCGTCCCCCGTGTCATGATCGGCCCATGGTTCCCGTCGCCGGCGCGTCCGTACCCGGCGGGACCTCCCGCCGCGCCCTGCTGCGCACCGGTCTGGGCCTGACTGCCCTCGCCGCGGCGTCGCTGGGCGGCTGCGGGATTCGACTCGAGGACGACGCACCGTCGATCCCGCTGCTCCAGCGCCGGTCGATCCCGGACGAGGCGACCCTGATCGCCACCTTCCAGTCATTGAGATCGCTGTCCCAGATGGCAGGACGCATCCCCGCCGCCACGGCCCTGGTGGTCGAGCTGAGCGGTCTGCACCGCACCCAGGCCGAGGTGGTTCGCGGGATCCTCACCCGCGGCGGCGTGCCGGGCCACGTCATCGAGGCCGGGGCGACGTCGACCGGGACAGCCACCCCGGGCGTCGCGGTCAGTGCTCCTCCCGCAGCCACGATGGCGCTGCTCGCCGCCGCCGAGGCCGAGGCGACCTCGCCGTCCACCCTCACCCGGCTCTCGGCAGTCAGCGTCGCGAACCGCGTCGTACTGACCTCGATCGCGGCCCAGCGCGCCTTCGCGGCGGGACCCCTCGGCGCCACCGTCACCTGGCCGGCCGCGGACCCCGTGCCGCCGGCGGGCGCGGCCGACCTTCTCCAGGCGAGCAGGGCCGTGGGTTACGCCTTCGAGGTCATCGCCGCCCAGCTCGACGCCGACGGACGGTCCGCCGCGCTCACCACCCTGAGGACGGTCCGGGCCCGGGTCGCCGACCTGGTCACGATGGCGGGCACGGCCGCAGGGCCGGATCCGCTGGGCTACGCCCTGCCGTTCCCCGTCACCACCCCGGACCTGGCCCGGAAGCTCGCCACGCACGTCCTGACCCAGCTGGTCGCCCGGGGGCTCGACCCGGTCGCCGGCCTGCCCGCCGGGTCGAGTGCCCTCACGACCGTGGTCCGCCTCCAGGCCCAGGCGCAGCAGCTCGCCTCAGGCTGGGGCGCCGCGATGGCGGCCTTCCCGGGGATGGCCTACCCGTGAGCGACCTGGTTCCCCAGTCGTTCGCCGCCCAGGTCGGCGGGTACCAGCCCGAAGGGGACGACGACGGGGCTCCGTACGCGGTCAGCGGAGCGGACTGGCTCCGTCGCCTGCCCCGCCTGCTCACCGACCTCATCGACGAGTGGGGCCTCGTCGTCGACGGGCCCACCCGCTGGGGCAGCTGCGCGGTCGCCGTGCCGGTGACGGCCGCTGAGGGACCGGCCGTGCTCAAGGTCTCCTGGCCCCATCTCGAGGCCATCGGCGAGCACCTCGCCCTGCGGGCGTGGAACGGCGACGGCGCGGTCCGGCTGCTGCGCGCCGACCCCCACCGCTCGGCCCTACTGCTGGAGCGACTGGACCCCACCGACCTGAGCACCCTCCCGGTCGACGAGGCCTGCGCGGTGATCGGGGACCTGCTGGCGCAGCTCGGCGTCGCGGCGATCGCCCGAGTTCCCACGCTCACGGCATACGCGGCCCGGCAGGGGGGGACAGCGTCACCCGAGCCGGACGGCGTCCCGCGCAGGTTCGTCGAGCAGGCCCGGCACCTGGCCGCCGACCTGAGCCGGGACGCCTCGGTCGACTCCCGGCTCCTGCACAGTGACCTGCACTACGCGAACGTGCTGCGGGCAACCCGTCGGCCGTGGCTGGCCATCGACCCCAAGCCGATGGCCGGAGATCCGGCGTTCGAGGTGGCCCCGGCCCTGTGGAACCGCGCCGCCGAGCTCGGCACCGGCTCGACGTTCCGATGGAACGTCCGCCGACGGCTGGAGATCATCTGCGAGCGCGCGGGACTGGACGAGGAACGCGCCCGCGGCTGGACGATCGTGCGCGAGGTCGACAACGCCACTGCTCTGCCCCCCGGTTCGCCGCGGGTCGGTCTGGCGGTGGCGCTGATCAAGGCGCTGAACGACTGACCGCCGGGCCGCCGTCGGCCGCTGGCCGACCTAGGCTGGAGGCCATGCCGAACCGCCTCGCCCACGCCACGAGCCCCTACCTGCTGCAGCACCAGGACAACCCGGTGGACTGGTGGGAGTGGCAGCCCGAGGCCTTCGCGCTGGCCCGGGAGCGGGATGTCCCGGTGCTGCTGTCGGTGGGGTACTCGGCCTGCCACTGGTGCCACGTCATGGCCCACGAGTCGTTCGAGGACGAGCAGGTGGCCCGGGTGCTCAACGAGGGGTTCGTCGCGATCAAGGTGGACCGGGAGGAACGGCCCGACATCGATGCGGTGTACATGGCAGCGACCACGGCGACCACCGGGCACGGCGGGTGGCCCATGACCGTGCTGCTCACCCCGGACGGCGACCCGTTCTACTGCGGCACCTACTTCCCCAAGGAGCATTTCCTCCAGCTGCTCGAGGCCGTCGGACAGGCCTGGTCGACCCAACGCGAGCAGGTCCTGGGCAGTGGCGCCCATATCGCCGAGGCGATCCGCAGCGGCAGCGCCCCGAACCCCCCGGACGCGGTGACGAGGGCCACGCTCGATGCCGCCGCCCAGACGCTGGCGCGCGGCTTCGACGCCGACCACGGCGGGTTCGGGGGCGCCCCGAAGTTCCCCCCGTCGATGGTCCTGGAGTTCCTGCTGCGCCAGTACGGTCGAACCGGTGACCCCCAGGCGCTGAGCCTCGTCTCGGCCACCTGCGAGGCGATGGCCCGCGGCGGCATCTACGACCAGCTGGCCGGCGGGTTCGCCCGGTATGCCGTGGACGCCGCCTGGGTCGTACCCCACTTCGAGAAGATGCTCTACGACAATGCTCAGCTCGCCCGGGTCTACCTGCACTGGTGGAGGGCCTCCGGGTCCTCGCTCGGTCGCCGGATCGCCTGCGAGACAGCCGACTTCATCATCGACGTCCTCGGGACTGCCGAGGGCGGCTTCGCCTCCGCGCTCGACGCCGACACGGACGGCGTGGAGGGCCTGACCTACGCGTGGACGCCGGCCCAGCTGGCCCAGGTCCTCGGCGACGCCGACGGCGCGGCCGCCGCGCGGCTGCTCACGGTGACCGCACGCGGCACCTTCGAGCACGGCAGCTCGACCCTGCAGCTGCCCCAGGACCCGGCGGACGAGCAGTGGTGGGCCCGGTCACGGCGTCTCCTCCTGGCAGCCCGGGCCACCCGGCCGCAGCCGGGTCGGGACGACAAGGTGGTCACGTCGTGGAACGGCCTGGCCATCGCCGCCCTGGCCGACCTCGGGGCCAGTCTCGGGCAGCCCCGCTACCTCCGGGCGGCCGAACGGTGCGCCACGTTCCTGCTCCAGACCCATCTCGTGGACGGGCGGCTGCGCCGCTCGTCGCGCGACGGCGCGGTCGGCGCCGCCGCCGCGGTGGCGGACGACCACGGGAACCTGGCCGAGGGACTGCTGGCGCTGCACCAGGCGACCGGTGACGCGCGCTGGCTCGAGGGCGCCGGCCTGCTGCTGGACACTGCGCTGGACCGGTTCCGCAGCGGCGCGGGGGGCTTCCTCGACACGGCTGACGACGCGGAGGAGCTGTTCGCACGGCCGCACAGCGCCGCCGACAACGCCGAACCGTCGGGACAGTCATCCCTCGCCGGAGCCCTGCTCGGCTACGGGGCTCTGACCGGATCACCTCGCCATCTCGACGCCGCATCCCAGGCGATCGACGCGGGAGGCTCGATCGCGTCACGAGACCCGCGCTTCGCAGGTTGGACGTTGGCGGTGGCCCAGGCCCGCGAAGCCGGTCCGGTGCAGGTCGCCGTCGTCGGTACCGGGCCCTCGGCCACGGCACTGAGCGCCGCTGCCCGGGCCAGCCTCTCCCCCGGGCTGGTGCAGGTCGCCGGTATGCCGGACGCACCGGGCCTGCCGCTGCTGGCGGACCGCCCGCTGGTCAACGGTCACGCGGCCGCGTACGTCTGCCGCGGGATGGTGTGCGACCGCCCGGTGACGACGCCCGAGGAGCTGACCCGGGCCCTTCAGGCGGCGAACGTCTGAGCGCCGGGGGCGTGGGTCGCGAAGGCCCGGACGGCGGCCGGCCCGCCCACGAACAGGGCCGTCGCCCAGACGTCGGCCCACAGCAGACTGGAACCGACGACGGTCTGCGCGCCGGACCGGGTCACCATGCGCCGGGCGCTGGGGTCGTACAGGTGGGCGCCCCGAGCCGCGATCCCACTGGTGGCAACGGCACCGGCGACCAGTGGCACGACCCGCTGGATCCGGCTCCGATCACGGGGGTCCTCGACCCCGATCCGCCATGCTGCTGCGGCATTCCCGACCGGTGGGACGTGCCGGTGTCGCCCGACCAGGACGTCTCCGCCGGCATTGACGCACCAGGAGAGCCCGGGCACGACCGTCAGCGCGGTCGAGGCGCGGTCGACGGCCCATCCCTTGACCAGCCCGGTCGGGTCGAAGACCAGCCGGCCACGCGAATCCGGTAGCCGCGTGGTGAACGAGCCGCCGGTCAGCTCCTCGGCCTGCCGCCCGAGCTCGTCCGCCTGCGCCAACAGCGGATCGGCGTCGGCGAGGGGGAGCTCACCGCGTTGATGCCGCCTCAGCTGGGACTGCTCGTCCCAGGTGCTGAAGAGCCGGTCCATCAGCGCCAGCTCGGCGAAGGCCGCCCGGACAGCATTCGCGACGACGGGGCCGGTGAGGTCGTCGCCGCGCAGGTGGATGCTCACCGGCATACCCATGACCTGCTCGACCCAGGCCCGCCGACTCACAGGTGTGCCCTGTCGATGGCGGCCTGCAACGAGGTCCGGTAGCCGTCCGAGGTGACCGTCGCCCCGGACACCGTGTCGATCCTCGCGCTCTGGGCCGAGACGACCGCGGCGTTGAGGATCGGCACCGCGCGGGCGTTGATCACCTGGTCCCTTCGGTCCTGGTTCGGCACCTGGAGCACGGTCGCTGCCGTGATCCGGCCGGAGACCACGGTGAGCTGGACCTGGACCGGGCCGTACCGGGTGGACACCACGCTCCCGGCAACCGTGGTGGCGCCGGTAGCGGCCGAAGACGACGGGGCAGTCGTTCTTGCCGGCGTGGGGCTCGCTGCGGCGGGCTTGGACCCCGAGTTACCGGCACCGGCGACCGCCACCTGGTCGGCCGGAGCGACGACACTCGAGGTCGACGTGTGGTAGCTGAACAGGAGGACGAGCACGGTGACCGTGCTGAGCATCCACAGGACGATGCGACGCATCGGGAACCTCCGTTCATGGGCGGGAAGCTGGCACGTCGGGTCAGTACGCGAACCGCTCGATCTGGATGTGGTCGTCGGCGACGCCGGCGCCCCGCGCCGCAGCCACGACGAGATCCATCCACGGCGGGCTCCCGCAGACGAGCACCTGTCGCTCGTGGATGTCGGGAACGAGCTGGCGCAACGCCTCCACGTCCCCCAGATGGGCTGCGGTCTCGGGCAACCAGCTCTCCCGCGAGCGCAGCCGGGCGCCCGGCACCGTCACCACGGTGGCACCGGTGGACTCGGCCAAGGCGTTCAGCTCGTCGGCGAACAGGGCGTCGTCGGGGCTGTGCACCCGGTAGACGAGCACGACATCGCCGGGTCGCTGGGGCAGCTCCTCGAGCAGCGCTCGCATCGGGGTGACGCCGACGCCGGACGCCATGAGCAGCAGCTTCTCGCGCCGTCGGGCCGCCGCGTGCAGCCGCCCGAACGGCCCCTCGACGAGGACGCGGCTGCCCGGACGCAGCGAACGCAGCGCCGACGAACCGTCCCCCAGGTCGGCGGCGGTGATCCTCAGCCGCACGCCGTCGGGGGCGGCCGAGAGCGAGTACGGGTGACCGCGGGACCAGCCGGGGGCGCCGAGGAAGCGCCAGGTGAGGAACTGCCCCGCCCGGGCCGGGAAGTGGTCCAGCCCCCGACCGGACATCACCACCGAGGTGGCGCCGGGCCCCTCGGACACGACCTGCTCGACGACCAGGCGGTAGCGCAGGTTGCGGATCAGGGGCAGGACCAGCCGGAACCACAGCACGCACCCGACGGCCAGGCCGTACAGGCCCCACCAGAACACCGTCGCGGGCAGGTCACCGACGAAGTCCGTGCCGGTCCAGAGCTGGTGCGGCAGGGCGAGGCCGACACCGAGGTAGGCGTAGAGGTGCAGCAGGTGCCACGACTCGTAGCGCAGGCGCGTCCGTGCCCGGCGGACCGAGGTGACGACGACCATGACCAGCGCGAGGGTTCCGGACACGGCCAGGAGCATCCCGGGGTAGTTCAGCACCAGGTCGACGGTCGTCCCCCACAGCCCCGCGGCGGAAGCAGCGGCGTACCCCAGGGTGATCAGGACGATGTGGCCGCACAGCAGGGTGAACGAGCTGAAGCCGACGACGCGGTGCCGCCGGGCGAGCTCGTCCTGCCCCCAGCTGCGCTCGAGGAACGGCAACCGCGCCATCAGCAGCACCTGGACCAGGAGCAGGTCCGAGGCCAACAGGCCGGTGAGCCTGCCGATGGAGGTCATCGCTCCCGGGCCGCTGCCCAGCTGCTGGACCCCGCCATGGGAGACCCACAGCGCCACGACGGTGAGGATCGAGAGCCAGAGCAGGACCACCGCGGCCTCGGGCCACCACGTCGGATGGACGACCTCGACGGTGGACGAGCGCCGCCCCGGGGCGCCGCTGGGGCGGAGCGCGTGGTCGCGACCTGGGAGTGATGTCTGCGACCGCACGGTCACCAACGGGGCTGCGCTCATGCGCTCAGTGTCGGCAGCCAATGTGGGAGCGTGCTGTGCGCCGGTTGTGGACACCGGATGGGCCCGGGGGTCCGGTCAGCCGGGCTTGACCCCCTCCTGGAGCCGGGCGAGGGCGTGCACCACCGGTCGCGTCGCGGGGTACAGCTCGCAGTACCCGCGGTAGAGGTCGTCGTACACCTGGCGGGTGGCCGGATCCGGGGTCACGGTGTGCCGGGCCACCGCCCAGTCCGTCTCCGGGGCGACCAGGCCGACACCGATGGCCGCCATCAGGGCGTCGCCGAAGCTGGCCCCGATGGTCTGCTCCGGAACCACCTGCTCCCGCCCGGTCACGTCGCTGACGATCTGGGTCCACAGCCCCCCTTGGGTGCCGCCCCCCACCGCGATGATGCGCTCCACCGAGTCGAGGTCCCCGTCCAGCAGCTCGAGGATCTGGCGGATGCCGAAGGCGATTCCCTCGTAGACGGCCCGGAACAGGTGGCCGCGCTGATGCCGCAGGCTCAGACCGGCGACGACCCCTCGCGCCCGGGAGTCGAAGATCGGGGTCCGTTCGCCGGCGAAGTACGGCAGCACCAGCAGACCGTCCGAGCCGACCGGTACCGAGCGTGCCTCGTCGACGAGGACGTCGAAGGAGACCCCGCCCACCAGCTCCTGCACCCAGGAGGTGAGGCTGCCCGAGGTGGCCATGCCGGCCGCGAGGGTGTGGCTGCCCGGGTCCACACCCGCCGTGGTCCAGAGCTGCGGGTGGCTGGCCAGCCGGTGCAGCACCTGGACGAAGAACATCGTCGACCCGTACATGAGCATGAGGTCGCCCGGCTGGCGCACCCCGGCACTGAACGACTCGGCCCAGGCGTCCACGGTCCCGGCACAGACCGGCGTTCCGGTCGGCAGGCCGGTGGTCGCGGCGGCGGCCGGGGTGACCTGGCCGACGACCTCGCTCGGCCAGGCCAGCCGGGGCATCCTCATCCCGGCCATCACCTCATCGGCCCACGGTTCGTGCCACTGGTTCGCGGCGATGTCGTACATCGGGTCACACTGGCTGGCGGTGTGGTGGTCGAGGATGTACTCGCCGGTGAGCCGGCGCACGACGTACGAGCTGGAGTTGTACCAGTGCGTCGCGGCGGCCCAGGCCTGCGGTTCGTGGGTCTGCACCCAGAGCGCCTTCGGACCGACCGCCTGGGTCGAGAGCGGCGAGCCTCCCCGGGCGAGGATCTCGGCAGCTCCGAACCGGGCCGTCAGCTCGTCGATCTCGGCGGTGGCCCGCATGTCGATGCCGTAGAGGATCGCCGGCCGGACCGGCTGGTCGTCGTCGTCGCAGAGCACCAGACAGGGTCCGACGCCGCTGACGCTCAGTCCGGCAATCCGCGCGCCGTCGGCCCGCGGCACCAGCTCGCGACACAGGGCGACCACGTCCTGCCACCACACCGCCTCGGCGTCGACCTCGGCCCACCCGGGCCGCGGCATCGACATCGAGTGCGGTCTCGGCCGGGTGGCCGTCGCGACGATCGTTCCGTCGGCGCGAGCCAGCACCGCCTTCGAGCTCGCGGTGCCCATGTCGATTCCGAGGAGGAGCTCGCTCACAGTGGACCCTTCCAGGGGCGGGACGTCTGGCAGGTCGATCGTAGGCAATGGCGCAACCCCGCCCACGCCGACCCGCGGTCGCTGCGCCCGGTCAGCCACGGGATCGGCCCGGGTTCAGCCCGGGATCAGCGAGACCTTGATCGATGTGGAGCCGTCGGCGACCAGGTCCAGGCCCGCCTGGAACTCGTTCAGGGGCAGCTGGTGGGTGACGATCTCGTCCAGGGGCAGGGCTCCCGACTCGAGCATCCGGGCGGCGGCCGGCCAGCAGTGCGGTCCGAGGTGTGCCCCTCGGACGTCCAGCTCCTTGTCGTCGCTGATGATGCTCCAGTCGACCGTGACGTCACTGCCGAAGACGCTGTACTCGACGAAGGTGCCGAGCTTGCGCAGCAGCCGCAGACCCTGCGCCACGGCGGAGGGGTGGCCGGTGCCCTCGAGGTAGACGTCGGCGCCGTACCCCTCGGTCAGGGCCAGCACCGCGCCGACCACGTCGTCCCGGCCGACGTTGAGGGTGACCGTCGCGCCACACTTTCGGGCCAGGTCCAGCTTGGCGTCGGACAGGTCCAGGGCCACGACGTGCGCCGGTGACTTCGCCGCCGCGCCGGCGACCATGCCGAGGCCGATCGGGCCGCACCCCGCGACGACGACGACGTCCCCGAAGCTGATCGTGGCCCGCTCGACGGCGTGCAGGGCACAGGAGAGGGGTTCGACGAAGGCCGCGTGAGCGGCCGGCAGGTCCGCACTGATCTGGTGGACCAGGGCGGCCTCGGGGAAGACCATGAACTCGGCCATCGCCCCGGGCGTGCGCCGCTTGAAGCCGTAGATGTCATGAGGCGCGCACATCCAGTACTGACCTCGCCGGCAGTAGCGGCACGACCAGCAGGGCACGATCTGCTCCGAGGTCACCCGGTCGCCGACCGTGACTCCCCATCTCGCCGCAGCCGCGTCATCGAGCTCGACGACCCGCCCGACGAACTCGTGACCGGGAACCACCTCGGTCTCGGCCCACGCGGGACGACTCTCGTCCCCCCAGAACTTGCTCGCCCCGTGGTAGCACTTGAGGTCGCTGGCGCAGATGCCCACCGCCTCCACCTGGATCAGCGCTTCGCCCCGGCCCGGTTGCGGCCTCGGAATCTCCTCGAGCCGGTAGTCCTCCGGTCCGTGGTTGACCACCGCCTGCATCGTCTCGCCCATCGCTGTCTCCGCTCTCGTCCCCGCGCCTGCTCGCGCCCCGGTACCGACGCCGCCCACCTTAGAGGGATCGAGAACGCATGTCCAGCACTTCTGTTCAGTGAGCCAGCGACTCAGGACGAGTGCCCTGGACGGCTAGGTCCAGAGGCCCACCAGCTGCAGCGAGATCCGGATGATGAAGGCGGAGACCACCACGACGAAGACGATCCGGACGAAGCGACTGCCGAGGCGGACCGCGGTGCGGGCACCGAGGTAGCCACCGAGCAGGTTCATCAGGCCCATGACCAGCCCCACCCGGACCATGACGTGACCCCCGGGAGCGAACACAGCCAGCGCTCCGAGGTTGGTGGCGAAGTTGGCGATCTTGGCCTTGGCGCTGGCCTCGAGGAACGCGTACCCCATCAGGCCCACGAGGGCGAAGACCAGGAACGAGCCGGTGCCCGGGCCGAGGGCGCCGTCGTAGATGCCGATGACGAAGCCGGTCAGCACCGCCATGACGGTATGCCGGTGGCCGGTGTAGCGCAGGGCGGTCTCCTGGCCCAGCCGTGGCTTGACCAGGGTGTACCCGCCCACGAGCACGAGACAGACCAGGATGATCGGGTTGAAGGCGCTGCGCGGGATGTGCAGGCCGATCAAGGCGCCGCCCACGGCACCCGCGAACGCGACAGCGGCCATCGGCAGCGCGGTCCGCAGGTCAGGCTTGACCCGCCGGTAGTAGGTCACCGAGCTGGTCGCGGTCCCGAAGATCGAGCTGAACTTGTTCGTCGCGAGCAGCTGCGCGGGGCTGGCCCCCGGAAAGCCCAGGAGCAGGGCCGGGAGCTGGACCAGGCCCCCTCCCCCGACGACGGCGTCGACCCAGCCGGCCAGCAGGGCTGCCGCGCCCATCAGCACGAACACCAGCGCCGTGGGGTCCTCGAGCGCGGGCACGGCTCAGGCCCGCCAGCCGCGGACGATGTCCAGGACGTCCAGCAGCTGGTGGGCCACGCCGTCGGGCGTGGCCCGGTGCGACACCTGCTGGTCGAGCGGGATCTCGCTGTGCGGCACCCAGATGGCGCGCATCCCGACCGCCTGCGGTCCGTGGACGTCCTCGTAGGAGCGGTCGCCGACGTACACGCAGTCGGCCACGTCCACGCTGATCGCCGAGGCGGCCGCCTGGAAGATCTCCGGGGCCGGTTTCATCCACGGTGTCTCACTCGAGTAGACGTCGGCGTCGATGAGCTCGACGACGCCGTCGCGCTCGAAGATCGCTCGGTGGTGCTCGCGGCTCCAGATGGTGTTGGACAGGACCCCGACCCGGATCCCGCTCTCCCGCAGGCCTTCCCAGAGCGGTCTGACCTGTGGGTCGGTGAACGTGTGCGGTTCCCAGAAGTCGTGGTAGGCCGTCAGGGCACTGGCGTGTCGTGGGTGTGAGACGACCACGCCGGCCTGGGTGAGGATGTCCTCGAGGCGAGCCGATGCATGGCCGGTCACCCTGCCCTGCGACCAGATCTGGCTCTCGACGGCGTGGATCCGGCCGGCCAGGTCCGGGACCAGCTCCGGCGCCTCGGCGTGGAAGTGCTCGGCGAAGACGTGCCACTGCCGAGCGAGGTCCACCGTGTGCCACGGGGTGAGCGTGCCGCCCCAGTCGAAGATCACCGCACGGACGGGGCCGCTCATCGCCTGGTGGAGTCGCGAACCTCGGCCAGGACCTCGGCGACGGCCGAGTCCACGGGCACCTGTCGCCGCTCGCCGCTGCGGCGGTCCTTGATCTCGACGGTGCCGTCGGCCAGCCCTCGACCCACGACCACGATCGTCGGGATGCCGATCAGCTCGGAGTCCTTGAACTTCACGCCGGGACTGACACCCTTGCGGTCGTCGTAGAGCACCTCGAGCCCGGCGCGCTCCAGACCCTGGGTGATCTCGTGCGCCTTGAGGAAGAGGGTCTCGTCCTTGCCGGCGGCCAGGACATGGACGTCCGCGGGGCTGAGCGCCCGCGGCCAGATGAGCCCGTGCTCGTCGTGGTTGCCCTCCGCGACACAGGCCACCGCCCGCGAGACACCGACCCCGTAGCTGCCCATGGTGACCGTGACGAGCTTGCCGTGCTCGTCCAGGACCTTCAGGCCGAGGGCCTCGGTGTACTTCCTGCCGAGCTGGAAGATGTGGCCCATCTCGATCCCCCGGGCGGCGACCAGCCCATGGCCGCAGCTGGGGCAGTCGTCGCCCTCGCGGACCTCGGCTGCCTCGATCGTGCCGTCCGGCACGAAGTCCCGTCCGGCGACGAGGTCGATGACGTGGCGGCCCTCGCTGTTGGCTCCGGTGACCCATCGGGTGCCGGCGACGACGCGCGGGTCGACGAGGTAGCGGACTGCGCTTGCCGTGTCAGCACCGAGGATCTGCGGACCGAGGTAGCCCTTGACCAGGTCGGGGTGGTTCTCGAAGTCATCGAAGACCGCAGCCACCGCGGGGTCGAGCTGGGCACCCAGGCGCTTCTCGTCGACCTCACGGTCGCCGGGGAGTCCCACCGCGAGCAGCTCGCTGGACCCGTCCGGCTGGGTCACGGTCAGCAGGACGTTCTTCAGCGTGTCGGCTGCTGTCCAGGGACGGTCCTCGCGCGGGTGACGGGCGTTGAGGTGGTCCACGAGGGTGGCGATGGTCGGGGTCTGCGGGGTCTCCTCGACGTGGGCCGCCGGAGCGTCCGACCAGTCCGACGGTTCGGGCACCGGGACCCGCACGGCTTCGACGTTCGCGGCATACCCGCAGCTCGGGCAGGTGACGTAGGTGTCCTCGCCGTTCTCCGCCGTGGCCAGGAACTCCTCCGACTTGCTGCCCCCCATGGCGCCGGCCATCGCCGCGACGATGACGTAGTGGAAGCCCAGGCGGTCGAAGATCCTGACGTACGCCTCGCGGTGCAGGTCGTAGGCCTTCTCGAGTCCGGCGTCGTCCACGGCGAACGAGTAGGAGTCCTTCATGATGAACTCGCGCCCGCGCAGCAGGCCGGCCCGGGGCCGCGCCTCGTCTCGGTACTTCGTCTGGATCTGGTAGATCGACACCGGCAGGTCCTTGTACGACGAGTACAGGTCCTTCACCGCGAGGGTGAACATCTCCTCGTGCGTCGGCCCCAGGAGGTAGTCGCCGTTCTTGCGGTCCCTGAGCCGGAAGATGTTGGGGCCGTACTCCGTCCAGCGACCGGTCTGCTCGAAGGGCTCGCGGGGCAGCAGGGCGGGGAAGAGCAGCTCCTGGGAGCCGATGGCATCCATCTCCTCGCGGATGACCTGCTCGACCCGGCGAAGCACCTTCAGGCCCAGCGGCAGCCAGGTGTAGATGCCCGGACTGACCCGGCGGATGTAGCCGGCCCGCACCAGCAGCCGATGGCTCGGCACCTCAGCGTCGGCCGGGTCCTCGCGCAGGGTTCGCAGGAACAGGGTCGACATACGCATTGCCACGGCAGGAGCTCCTCGACGGGTGGGTGGGGCCAGCCCGGGAAGGATATCGGGGCGTCGGGGGTGCCCGCGTCAGCGAATCCGACCGGCGGCACGCAACGCGGTGCGGATCAGGGGCAGCTGCAGCGGCAGCCGGGCCAGCGCTGCCACCAGGACCGCCTGGCTGGCGAGGCCGGAGCTGTCCCGCTGGGCTCGCCCATGGGCCGTCACCGCCATCTGGACGTTGCCGGGAAACACGGCCAGCAGGATGGCCGCACTGGCCCACCCGGCGACCCGGCGGGTTGACGGGACGAGGAGCCCCAGCGCGCAGCCGAGCTCGGCGACACCCGAGGCGTAGATCAGCTGACGAGCTGCTGGCAAGGCTCGGGGGATCAGCGGATCCATCACCTGCGGGCGGACCAGGTGCACCACCCCCGAGGTCAGGAACAGGGCGGCCAGCCACCGCATCCCGGGGGTGAGGACCGGAACGGTCGACGTCGGTCCGGCTCTCCGCTGGCTGTCCTTCGCAGCGCGCATTCCCTCATCCAACCAGTACCTCAACGATGACAACGTTGTCAGGCGCCAGCCGAGCAGGTGCCGCGGCATCGGTCCTCGCGCCGTTGCCGCGTGGCACTTTCCCTCGGAGGTCTGCGCTTCCGCGACAGTCAGTGACAGCGCTGCCGCGCTTGACGGTGGCGGCCCGGTGCTGTTCAGTGAGACCCCGGTGATGACAACGATGTCATCACGGTACGGATGACGCGATGACAGGAGGCCTAGAGTGGCATCGGCCCCCGTCTGGATCGCCTCGTTACCGGTCTGTAACGACGTGGTTGGGTCAACTCGAGACCAGCGTCGTCGCGACTGCGCGAGAATCGGCAGTCCCGCGCCGCGACCGTCGTGAGGAGAAGGGTGAACCGTTCATGAGCAGCGACGCCGTAGCAGCCGGGCCGGACGCAACCAGTGCGACACCACCGGCGCCGCCCCTGACCTCTCCCGGGTCGGTGATCCTGGAGATGCGGAACATCACCAAGAGGTTCCCCGGCGTGCTGGCCCTCGCTGACGTGTCGATGGCGGTCCGCCGCGGCGAGGTCCAGGCGATCTGCGGCGAGAACGGAGCCGGCAAGTCCACCCTGATGAAGGTCCTGTCCGGGGTCCACGCCAGCGGCAGCTACACCGGGGACATCCTCTTCGAGGGTCGCCCGGTGGCGTTCAACAACATTCGCGACAGCGAGCATGCCGGCATCGTCATCATCCACCAGGAGCTCGCCCTCATCCCCGAGCTGTCGATCGCGGAGAACATCTTCCTGGGCAACGAGGTGACCCGCGCCGGGGTCATCAACTGGACCGCGACCCGGGCCAGGGCGGCAGAGCTCCTGGCCAGGGTGGGTCTGGTCGAGGACCCGGACACGAAGGTGCGCGACATCGGCGTCGGCAAGCAGCAGCTGGTCGAGATCGCCAAGGCATTGTCCAAGGACGTCAAGCTCCTCATCCTCGACGAGCCCACCGCCGCCCTGAACGAGGGCGACTCCCAGCACCTGTTGGACCTCATCTCCGGGCTGCGCTCCAAGGGCGTCACCTGCATCATGATCAGCCACAAGCTCAACGAGATCGAGCAGATCGCGGACGCCATCACGATCATCCGGGACGGCAGGTCGATCGAGACGCTGCGGGTCCAGGAGGACGGCGTCGACGAGAACCGCATCATCCGCGGCATGGTCGGCCGCGACCTGGAGTCACGCTTCCCGGACCACACCCCGAAGCTGGGCGAGACGTTCTTCGAGGTCCGCAACTGGACCGTGCAGCACCCGAGCGTCCCGGACCGGCTCGTCTGCAAGGGCAGCAGCTTCACTGTTCGCCGAGGAGAGATCGTCGGCTTCGCGGGACTCATGGGAGCCGGCCGGACCGAGCTGATGCGCAGCATCTTCGGGCGCTCCTACGGCACCTACGTTCGCGGCACGATCATCAAGGACGGCAAGGAGCTGCGCCTGCCCAACGTCCCGACGGCCATCGACGAGGGGCTCGCGTACGTCACCGAGGACCGCAAGTCCCTGGGCCTGAACCTGCTGGACGACATCAAGCGGACCACCGTCTCCGCCGGACTGAAGCGGATCACCCACGGTCTGGCCGTCAACGCCCGCGAGGAGTACACCTACGCCGAGCAGTACCGCAAGTCGCTGCGGACCAAGGCGCCCACCGTGGACGAGGGCGTGGCCAAGCTCTCGGGCGGCAACCAGCAGAAGGTCGTCCTGGCCAAGTGGCTCTTCACCGAACCCGACCTGCTGATCCTGGACGAGCCCACCCGGGGCATCGACGTCGGAGCGAAGTTCGAGATCTACGGGATCATCCAGCAGCTTGCAGCGGAGGGAAAGGGAGTCATCCTCGTCTCCTCCGAGCTCCCGGAGCTCATCGGCCTCTCCGACCGGATCTACACCATCTTCGAGGGCGCCATCACCGGTGTCCTCGACAAGTCCGAAGCAGACCAGGAGTCGCTCATGCGTCTGATGACGCGCAACACCGGGACCGAGCCGATGGAGGCCAGCGCATGAGTACCACCAAGAACCCACCGGAGTCGAGCGAGCGCCCCCGGTTCTCGATGGCCACCATCACCCGGATCTTCGGCGGTGACAGCCGCCAGCTGGGGATGATCTTCGCGCTCGTCGCGTTGATCGCCTTCTTCCAGGTCAGGACCGGCGGACTGACGCTGACCCCGGACAACGTCATCAACCTCTTCCAGGGCAACTCCTACATCCTCGTGCTCGCGATCGGCATGGTGCTGGTGATCATCGCCGGGCACATCGACCTGTCGGTGGGCTCGATCGCCGCGTTCGTCGGCATCGTCGTGGCCATCGCCATGCGGGACTGGAACCTGCCGTGGTTCGTCGGCATCCTGCTCGGTCTGGCCCTCGGCGCCCTGATCGGCGTGTGGCAGGGCATCTGGGTCGCCTATGTCGGGATCCCCGCCTTCATCGTCACCCTGGCGGGGATGCTGCTCTTCCGCGGCGCGAACCAGTTCGTCGGCAAGTCGAACACGGTTCCGGTGGACCAGGACTTCCAGCAGATCGGCGCCGGCTACCTGCCCGAGATCGGCCCCCGGACCGGGTACAACAACCTCACCGTGCTCGTCGGACTGCTGCTGTGCGTCTTCATCATCGCGGCTGCCCTCCGTAGCCGACGGGCGCTGAGCAAGGTCGGCCACGAGCTCGAGGAACAGTGGATCCTCATCCTGAGGCTGGTGCTCGTCTGCGGCGCCATCCTCGCCGCGACGTTGCTCTTCGCCTCCGGCCGCCGGGGGACCTCGTTCCCCATCTCGGGAATGATCCTCGGAGCGCTGGTCCTGATCTATGGCTTCATCTCGAACCGGACCATCATCGGCCGGCACATCTACGCGGTCGGTGGGAACCGGCACGCGGCCGAGCTCTCCGGCGTCAAGTCCAAGAAGGTCAACTTCCTGGTCATGATGAACATGGCCATCCTGGCGGCACTGGCCGGGATGATGTTCGTCGCCCGGTCCAACGCCTCGGGCCCCTTCGACGGTGTCGGCTGGGAGCTCGACGCGATCGCCGCCGTGTTCATCGGAGGCGCCGCGGTCACCGGTGGCGTCGGCACCGTGGTCGGCTCGATCATCGGTGGCCTGGTGATGGCCGTCCTCAACAACGGCCTGCAGCTGCTGGGGATCGGGGCGGACGCCACCCAGATCATCAAGGGCCTGGTCCTGCTCATCGCCGTCGCCTTCGACGTCTACAACAAGGCCCAGGGGCGCCCGTCGATCATCGGCCTGCTGACCCGCAACCGTGGCGGCGGCTCATCCGGGGGCGACGCCCCGCCGACTCCCTCCGCCGCGACCGAGACCGAGTCGGTGAAGGACACCATCCGCCAGAGCAGCTGAACCCCCACCCGTGCCGGGCGCCGTCCGGCATACCGATCAACCCGCGCCCCACCACGAGGCGCGCAAGACAGGAAAGAGCGCACATGCGTACCGTGAACTTCGCCAAGGTCCTGGCGGTCACCGCCGTGGCCGCGCTGGCCATGACCGGCTGCGGCCGGGCCGACGACACCGCCGGGACCGGGTCCGGCGCGACCGGCGGGGCAGCTGCCGGCGGCTTCCCCGCAGACGCCCTGATCGGCGTCGCCCTCCCCCAGAAGACCTCCGAGAACTGGGTCCTCGCCGAGAACCTCTTCAAGAGCGGGCTGAGCACAGCCGGCTTCAAGTCCGACGTGCAGTTCGCCAACGGCGGCGTGTCCGAGCAGCAGAACCAGATCCAGGCGATGGTGACCAAGGGCGCGAAGGTCATCGTCGTGGGCGCGATCGACGGGTCGCAGCTCGGCACCCAGCTCAAGGCCGCCAAGGACTCCGGCGCGATCGTGATCGCCTACGACCGGCTGGTCAAGAACACCGACGCAGTCGACTACTACATCGCCTACGACAACCGGAAGGTGGGTCAGCTCCAGGGCCAGGCCCTGCTGGACGGGATGAAGGCCAAGAAGCCCAACGGCCCGTACAACATCGAGCTGTTCGCCGGGTCCCCGGACGACGCGAACGCCCAGGTCTTCTTCGACGGCGCGATGGACATCCTCAAGCCGAAGATCACCGACGGCACCCTCAAGGTGGCCTCCGGCCAGACCGACTTCCAGCAGGTCGTCACCCAGGGCTGGAAGGCCGAGAACGCCCAGAAGCGGATGGACACGCTGCTGACGGCGAACTACACGAGCACGACGTTGGACGGCGTACTGTCGCCGAACGACACGCTGGCACGGGCCATCATCACCTCGGTCAAGGCGGCTGGCAAGCCGATCCCCGTGGTGACCGGTCAGGACTCCGAGGTCGAGTCGGTCAAGTCGATCATGGCTGGCGAGCAGTACTCCACGATCAACAAGGACACCCGGAACCTGGTCAAGGACACCATTGCCATGATCTCCACCCTGCAGAAGGGCGGCAAGGCGGACATCAACGACACCAAGAGCTACAACAACGGGGTCAAGGTCGTCCCGGCCCACCTGCTCGCCCCCGTCATCGTGACGAAGGCGAATGCCAAGGAGGCCTACGCCAACGACCCCACCTTGTCGGCCCTGACGAAGTGACGTCGAGAACGGCTCAGCGTCGGCGGTGACGCCGGCCACGACCACAGGCCCGCCCCACCCGGGGTGGGCCTGTGGTCGTTCAGAGCAGCACCGTGCTGAACGTGGCCACGTCCTGGTACCCGGCGGCTCGGTAGGTGGCCCGAGCCGCATGGTTGAAGTCGTTGACGTACAGGGTGGCCAACGGGGCGACCTGCTCGAGGATCATCGCTGTGGCCGCCGCCATCAGCGAGGTCGCCAGCCCCTGGCCACGCAGCCGCGGGGCCAGCCACACGCCCTGGATCTGCGCAGCCCCGATGGCGGCGGACCCGACGTCCGCCTTGAACAGCACCTCGTCGTCCTCGACCCAGACGAAGGTGTGGCCCTTGCTGATCAGGTCGGCGATCAGCACCCGGTAGCTTCGCGACGAACCGCGGTACGGCGGGTAGCCGATCTCCTCGGTGAACATCGAGGTGGCGGCAGGTAGTACGAGGTCCACCTCGTCCCGGCGCGCCGGGCGTACCCGCGGGTCGACCTCGAGCCCGAGGGTGCGCGGATGGGTCGACGTCGCCATCAGTGGCTGGGTCTGCCGGATCGCCCGCGCCGGCCCCCAGCTCGGTGCCAGCTCGTCCCAGAGCGTGGCGACCTGGTCGCTGGGACCGAAGATCGAGGCACATCCGCGCTGCCAACGCCTGATCCGCGGGACGATGGCGGCCACGGCCTCGGCATCACACTCCACCGGGACGACGTTGGCGGACACCCAGCACATGGCCCGCAGCTGCCCGGCGACCCGGTAGCCGAGCAGGGTGCCGGGCATCGAGCGCAGGGCGCCTTCCTCGATCCGCGAGGCGACGAAGACGTTGGCGGCCGGATTCCGGGCGCAGAGCTCCAGCGCCTCGTCGCGATCCCCGATCGCCAAGGCACGCACGGGAGATCCGGTGCGGAGCACGAGATACAGCCTGCCCGTCGTTGCTGCCGATGTCGACCATCGCGCCGTCGTGGCGCGGGCCGAACGCTCAGCTGACCGTGACGGTGGGCTTGCCGCCTGCGGCCTCGTCCGGCTGCTCCATGGCTTCGGCCAGGCGCATGGCCTCCTCGATCAGGGTCTCCACGATCATGCTCTCGGGGACCGTCTTGATCACCTCGCCCTTGACGAAGATCTGGCCCTTGCCGTTTCCGCTGGCCACCCCCAGGTCGGCTTCACGAGCCTCGCCGGGGCCGTTGACGACGCAGCCCATGACCGCCACCCGAAGCGGCACCTCGAGGCCCTCCAGCCCCGCGGTGACCTGGTCGGCCAGGGTGTACACGTCCACCTGGGCGCGACCGCAGGACGGGCAGGAGACGATCTCGAGCTTGCGCGGACGCAGGTTGAGCGACTGGAGGATCTGGTTGCCGACCTTGACCTCCTCGACCGGGGGCGCCGACAGGGAGACCCGGATGGTGTCCCCGATCCCCTTGGCCAGCAGTGCCCCGAAGGCGACCGAGGACTTGATCGTCCCCTGGAAGGCGGGGCCGGCCTCGGTGACGCCCAGGTGCAGCGGCCAGTCACCGCGGGCAGCGAGCTGCTCATAGGCCTGGATCATGACCACCGGGTCGTTGTGCTTGACCGAGATCTTGAAGTCGTGGAAGTCATGCTCCTCGAAGAGCCCCGCCTCCCAGACCGCCGACTCGACGAGCGCCTCGGCGGTGGCCTTGCCGTACTTCTCGAGGATCCGCGGGTCGAGCGAGCCGGCGTTCACCCCGATCCGGATGGAGACCCCTGCGTCCTTCGCCGCGGCCGCGATCTGCTTGACCTGGTCGTCGAACTTGCGGATGTTACCGGGGTTGACCCGGACCGCCGCGCACCCCGCGTCGATCGCCGCGAAGACGTACTTCGGCTGGAAGTGGATGTCCGCGATGACCGGGATCTGGCTGTGCTCGGCGATCTCCTTGAGGGCATCCGCGTCGTCCTGCGTCGGGCACGCAACCCGAACGATGTCGCACCCGGTGGCGGTGAGCTCGGCGATCTGCTGCAGCGTCGCGTTGACGTCGGTCGTCTGGGTCGTGCACATCGACTGGACGGAGATCGGCGCGTCTCCACCGACCTCGACCTTGCCGACCTTGATCTTGCGTGAGATGCGTCGGGGGGCGACGACGGGGGCCGGGGCCGAGGGCATACCTAGCGAGACGCTCATGGGGTCAGTATCCCCCACGCCGGGCCGGACCGGCCCGGCGCCACCTCTCGGGCACGACCCCAGGTCAGAGGAACGAGACCGGCTTGACGATGTCGGCGTAGATCAGCAGCGCCGACATCCCGATCAGCAGCACCGCCATCGTGTAGGCGACGGGCAGGGCCTTGGCCACATCGACGTGCCCCGGGTCCGCCCTGCCGAGCAGCCGCGCACCGTTGCGCTTCAGCCCCTCCCACAAGGCGCCCGCGACGTGGCCGCCGTCGAGGGGCAGCAGCGGGATGAGGTTGAAGACGAACAGAGCCATGTTGAGCGAGGCGATCAGCGACAGGAGGAAGACGAACTTGGTCATCGCCGAGTCCGCTCCCAGGTCGGCAGCCGCGATCTCCCCGCCGACCCGGCCCACCCCGACGACGGAGATCGGCCCGTTCCGGTCCCGCTCGCCGGACCCGAACGCCGCCTGGAAGATGCCCACCATCTTCTCCGGGACGTGCATCACGACGGACGCCGTCTGGGTGAAGGCACTCCCGATCAGGGCCGGAGCCTGCGCGACACCCTCCTTGACGTTCTCGACCGACGGCGTCGCCCCGAGGAAGCCGACGGGCTCGGTGACCAGCTGGCCGTTCGCGTCGACCTTCACCTTGTCGGTGTCGACCAGGACCGCACGCTCGAGCGTCGCGACCGGCGCACGCAGGGTGACGTCCTTCCCGGCGCGCTCGACCACCAGGGTCAGCGTCGTGCCGGCACCGGCGCGGATCATCGAGGTGACCTCGGTCCAGGTCGTGACCGCGGTGCCGTTGACCGACACGATCCGGTCCTGGGCCATCAGCCCGGCCTGCTGCGCAGGCGACGTGGGGTCGCCGGGAGCGCACTTCGGTTGGGGCTGCTGCACGGTGGGGGTCGCGCTCGGCACGCACTCGGCGACGCTGGAGATCAGCGGCGTGACGGTGGCGATGCCGTGCAGCGTGAGGATGCCGGTGAGCAGCGCTGCGGAGATGGCGAAGTTCATCATCGGGCCACCGAGCATGACGGTGACCTTCCGGGGGACCGACAGCTTGTAGAACACCCGGTCCCGGTCGTCGGGGCCGACCTCGTCCATCGAGTCCTCGCGGGCCTGGTCCATCAGCTGGCTGAACCGCCCGGTCGAGGAGCCGCGCAACCGCGCCGGGTCGGACCCCGGTTTGGGCGGGAACATGCCGATCATCCGGATGTAGCCGCCGAGCGGGATCGCCTTGAGCCCGTACTCGGTCTCGCCCCGCTTGCGGGACCAGATCGTCGGCCCGAAGCCGACCATGTACTGGGTCACCTTCACGCCGAACTTCTTGGCCGGGACGAGGTGCCCGATCTCGTGCAGCGCAATCGAGACCCCGATGCCCACGGCGACGAACAGCACTCCGGCGATGTACGCGATCACGCGTGGTTCCTTCCGTTCCGGGGGGTGGCCAGGGGGTCGTCGGGCCTGCCGAGCCCGAGGACCACACCGGCCGTGTCGCGGGCCCAGGAATCGGCACGCAGCACTGCCTCAACGTCCAGGCCGCCCGGATCGATCCCGGCGGGGTCGTCGGCGTGCATCTCGACCACCCGGGCCACCGTGTCCACGATGTCGGTGAAACGGATCCGGCCGTCGAAGAAGGCCTGGACACAGGCCTCGTTCGCCGCGTTGTAGACGGCCGGGAAGGTGCCGCCCGCGGCGCCGACGTGTCGGGCCAGCGCCACCGCGGGGAAGGCGTCGTCGTCGAGCGGGAAGAACTCCCAGGTCGCGGCTCGGGTCCAGTCACAGGCCGGGCCGGCGTCGGGGACCCGGTCCGGCCAGGACAGGCCGAGGGCGATGGGGATGAGCATGCTGGGTGGCGACAGCTGGGCGATCGTCGCTCCGTCGGTGAACTCCACCATGGAGTGGATCAGCTGCTGGGGGTGGACCACGACCTCGATCCGCTCCAGCGGGATGTCGAAGAGCAGGTGCGCCTCGATGACCTCGAGACCCTTGTTGACCAGCGTCGCCGAGTTCGTCGTGATCACCGGGCCCATGGCGAAGTTCGGGTGCGCGAGCGCCTGCTTGGGGGTGACCTCGCGCAGCCGCTCACGCGGCATACCCCGGAACGGGCCACCGCTGGCGGTGACCACCAGGCGAGCCACCTCGGTCGCCGTGCCCCCGCGCAGGCACTGGGCGATGGCACTGTGCTCGCTGTCGACCGGCACCAGCTGGCCCGGCTTGGCGGCCGCCTTCACCAGCGGTCCCCCGACGATCAGGGACTCCTTGTTCGCCAGGGCCAGGACGTTGCCCGCCTCGAGGGCGGCCAGCGTCGGCCGCAGCCCGATGGACCCGGTGATCCCGTTCAGCACGACGTCCGCCGGCCTGCCGGCCAGCACCGTGCTGGCCTGCGGTCCCACCAGCACCTCCGGCCGGTATGCCGGGCGCCCGGCTGCCGAGGCCGCGGCCACGATCGCCGCGGTGACCTCGTCGACGGTCCCGGTGGCCACGCCGACCGTCTCCACCTGGAGCCGCACCGCCTGCTCGGCCAGCAGCGACAGGTTCCCGCCTCCGGCGCTGAGCGCCGTCACGGTGAATCGGTCGGGGTTGGCGAGCACGATGTCGATGGCCTGGGTGCCGATCGAGCCGGTGGACCCGAGCAGGGTCACGGTGCGAGGTGGTGTCACCCGTCCATTCTCCCCTACCCGTGGTGATCGCCGCGCGGCCGCCGGCCGCCGTCTCACCCCACCTGGAGCGGCGACCACCACGGGTCAGTCGGTGAAGATCCGTTCCTCGATGAGCTGCTCGAGCACCTCCTGGCCGTCCGGGTCGAAGCGGCCCTGGGAGAAGCACTTCCGGAACTCCAGGTCGATCTTGTCGCGGCCGTGCCGGTTCTTTGCCAGGCTCAGGATGACCCACTGCCGGAACCGGTAGGCATTCCCCAGGTCGTAGATGAGGTGGTGGCGTGCGACGGCGTCGAACTTGTCGTTGACCAGCAGGATCACGTCGGCCTCGTAGGCCAGCGCCACCGAACCGCGCAGGTGCTCGACCCGGGTCCGGCGTCCACCGGAGAGCCCGGCGGTGTCCGTCGCGGCCACGGCCAGCACCGGGGCGCCGACGGCCAGCGCCAGATCCTTCAGCCCCTCCACCGCGATGGTCACCCGCTCACTCTCGGAGGGCTGACTGCCCCGCCGGACGGGGACCTTCTGCAGGTAGTCGACGACGACCAGGGGTGCGGCGGCCCGAGCGCCCTGCGCCTCGCGGATCGCCGCAACGGCCTGGGTGACGGTCCTCTCGATCTCGTCGAGGTCCGTCGAGCGTCCCGAGGCCTCGGACAGGTACAGCCGGCCGGCATACCCGCGCAGCGTCCGCAGACCCTCCACCGCACCGGGGAGGCCGCTGAGCCGGTCCTCCAGGGTGGTCATGTCGCCACCGGTCTCCTCGAGCGCCCGTCGGACGGCCTGCAGCGGGGCGCCGTCCTCGCCGCACAGCTCGGCGGCCTCCAGGGCGATCAGCCGGGCGAGGAGCGTGTGGCCCTCGTGCTCGTAGGAGAACACCACCGCGCTGCCGCCGGCATGGACGACGTTGCGCACGATCTGCATGACCATCATCGTCTTGCCGAGCCCCTGCTGGCCGCCGAGGAGGGCGAGCTCCCCCGAGCGCAGTCCACCCGACAGGGCCATGTCGAGGGCGTAGAAGCCGGTCGGCACCACGTCGCCGCCGACAGCCTGGCCCTCACGGATCGCGGCCCCCGCATGTTCCAGCAGGTCAGCCGCCGAGGTCATCTGTCGCGGGGTGGTGATGGTGGTCGTCATCCGAGAAGTGAACCGCTGCCTGACGGCTAAAAGCCACCAATACGGACGAAATCAGCCGAACGGAGGATGCATCCCGGGGCGAACGGCTGCCCCTGCCGGCCGGGCCGCTACCGGCTGCCGCGACGCACGGCACGGCGCATCATCGCCCGGGTGACCGGGTCGTGCACGAGGGCCACCGGCGCGAAGTAGAGCCGTCCACGCCATCCGTGCAGCCATACCGCGGTGGTGACCCGCAGCAGTCCCGCCTCGTGGTCCACACCCACGCCGCACCGGAAGTCGAGATGCCGGTCGGAGGCGCCGATGAGGGCCTCCTGGCCGAGCACGCTGTGCACGGCGAACACGTCGGCGCGCGCGGGAGCGACCCCGATCAGCGGGACGACCAGCTGTCGCAGTGCCATCAGGGCCAGGACCGGCTTCGGGGTGTTCCGGATCGAGAAGACGCGCTCCGCCCAAGCCGCCGGGCCGGCGGTGTCCCCCGGTGGTAGGGGGACGATCACCACGTCGGCCCAGTCGGGCGGACGGTCGTGCTCCAGCGCCGCAGAGGTGAGGCTGGGAGCAGAACGGCCGGTCATCGGTACTCCGTACGGTGGCGTATGGTCACCATACGATAGCGTATGGATATGGCTTCGATCCGGGTTCCAGCTCCGGACGCGACGCCACGGCTCAGCCGCGCCGACTGGGTGGAGGCCGCCCTCGGCGCCCTGCTCGCCAAGGGGCCCGACGCCGTGGCGATCGAGCCCATCGCCGCGGCCCTCGGCACGACGAAGGGCTCCGGTTACTGGCACTTCGCCAACCGGCAGGACCTGCTGACTGCGGTTCTCGAGCACTGGAACCTCACCACCACCCACCGCCTCATCCAGCATGTGGAGGCCAACGGCGGAACCGCGCGGGAGCGCCTGGGTCACCTGCTCGCCATCGTCACCAGGGCGGCAGAGGAGTCCCCCGGCGATCAGCTCGTGATGGCGAGCCACGATCCCACAGTCCGTCAGGCCGTGCAGGAGTCCGTCGACGCCCGGATGGGCTACCTCAGGAAGCTCTGCCGCGAGGCTGGCGCGAGCACCGCGCAGGCGCGCACCCGTTCGGTCCTGGCCTACTCGACCTATCTCGGGTATGCCGCACTGTGTGCGAGCACCCCCTCGGTCGTGCCACGCAGCCGGGCAGAGCGTCGGCGGACGTTGGAGGCAATCCTCGAGCTGGCGATGCCGACCCGTCGATGAGCCGGCTCTAGAGCGCGATCCCGACGTACTTCGTCTCGAGGTACTCGTCGATCCCCTCGAAGCCCCCCTCGCGGCCGAACCCGCTCTGCTTCACGCCGCCGAACGGCGCTGCCGGGTTCGAGACCACCCCTTGGTTGACCCCGACCATGCCGTACTCCAGGGCCTCGCTGGTCGTCATCGCCCGGGTCAGGTTCTCGGTGAACAGGTAGGCGACCAGCCCGAACTCGGTGTCGTTGGCCATCCGGATCGCCTCGGCGTCGGTGCGGAAGGTGGTGATCGGCGCCACCGGGCCGAAGATCTCCTCCTTCTGCAGCCTCGCGCTGGTCGGGACGTCGGTCAGCACCGTGGGGACGAAGAAGTAGCCCGCGCCCTTCTGCGGCTCTCCTCCCGCCACGACCTTGGCGCCCTTGGCGACGGCATCCGCGAGCAGCTCGGACACCTTCGCGCGGGCCTTGGCGTCGATGAGTGGACCGACGGTCACGCCCGGCTTCGTCCCCTTGCCGAGGGTGAGGGCGGACATCCGCTTGGCGAACTTGCGGGAGAACTCCTGTGCCACCGACTCGTGGACGTAGAACCGGTTGGCCGCCGTGCACGCCTCCCCGATGTTGCGCATCTTGGCGAGCATCGCTCCGTCGACCGCCTTGTCGACGTCCGCATCCGCGAAGACGAGGAAGGGCGCGTTCCCGCCGAGCTCCATCGATACCCGCAGCAGCTGCTCGGCCGACTGCTCGACCAGCATCTTGCCCACCGGGGTGGACCCGGTGAAGGTCAGCTTGCGCAGCCGCGGGTCGCGGATCAGAGGCTCGATCACGTCCTGGGTGCTGGTCGTCGTGATGACGTTGAGCACCCCGTCCGGGACCCCGCAGTCGGTGAGCAGCTCGGCGAGCAGCAGCATCGTCAGCGGCGTCTGGCTGGCGGGCTTGACCACCATGGTGCAGCCCGCCGCGATGGCCGGACCGATCTTGCGGGTGCCCATCGCCAGCGGGAAGTTCCACGGGGTGATCATCAACGTCGGGCCCACCGGCTGCTTCATCGTCATCAGCCGGGTTGCGCCGTTCGGCGAAACGGCGAACCGTCCGTGCACCCGGACGGCCTCCTCGGCGAACCAGCGGAAGAACTCCGCACCGTAGGTCACCTCGGCGCGCGAGTCCGCCAGTGGCTTGCCCATCTCCAGGGTCATCAGGAGGGCGAACTCCTCGGTCCGCGCGACGATCCGCTCGAACGCCGAGCGGAGGATCTCGCTGCGATCGCGTGGCGCCGTGGCAGCCCACCCGAGCTGGGCGGCGACGGCGGCATCCAGCGCCGCCGTACCGTCGGCGACGCTCGCGTCCGCGACGTGGGTCAGTGTCCGGCCGGTGGCCGGGTCCTCCACCGGCAGCGTCCGACCCCCGGAGGACTCGCGCCAGGACCCGCCGATGAACAGGCCCTTGGGCACGGAGTCGATGAGGGACGACTGGGTCAGTGGCACGGGTGAACCTCCTGGGTCACGAGCAGCGTAGGACAGGCGTCCTCAGACGGATGCGGCGAAGGCGGCCTCGAGGATGTCGAGGCCCTCGTTGAGCAGCTCGTGCGGCGCGACGAGCGGCGGCAGGAACCGGAAGACGTTGCCATAGGTACCGCAGGTCAGCGTGATCAGCCCCTGGTTGTGGCAGTAGGCGTTCACGGCCGAGGTGAGCGCGGCGTTGGGGCTCTGGTCGGTCGACCCGGCGACGAGCTCGATCGCCAGCATCGCACCGCGGCCTCGGATGTCGCCGATCTGCTCGTACTTCGCGGCGAGCGCCTCGAGCCGGGGACGGAACAGAGCCTCGATCTCCCGGGCCCGGGCGACCAGGTCGTCCTCGCGCATCGTCTCGATGGCGGCCAGACCTGCGGCGCACGCCACCGGGTTGCCGCCATAGGTGCCGCCGAGCCCGCCGCCGTGCACCGAGTCCATCACGTCGGCCCGCCCGGTGACCCCGGCGAGCGGAAGACCGCCGGCGATGCCCTTGGCCACGGTGACGACGTCGGGCACGACACCTTCGTGCTCGCTGGCGAACCAGTCTCCGGTGCGGCAGAAGCCGGTCTGGATCTCGTCGGCGATGAAGAGGATCCCGTGGTCCGTGCACCAGTCCGCCACCTTGGCGACGAAGCCCGGCGCCGGGACGATGAACCCCCCTTCGCCCTGGATCGGCTCGAGGATGACGGCCGCCGTGTTCTCCTCGCCGACCTGGGTGTGCACGCGGGAGACGAACTCGGCGAACGCCTCGTCGGCGCACGCCTGCGGACCGGTGGGCCACCGGTAGGGGTAGGCCATCGGGACCCGGTGGATCTCACCGGCAAAGGGGCCGAAGCCGTCCTTGTAGGGCATGTTCTTGGCGGTCAGGGCCATCGTCAGGTTGGTGCGCCCGTGGTACGCGTGGTCGAACGCGACGACCGCCTGGCGGCCGGTGAAGGTCCGGGCCACCTTGATCGCGTTCTCCACCGCCTCGGCTCCCGAGTTGAAGAGCGCCGAGCGCTTCTCGTGGGTGCCCGGGGTCAGCTCGTTCAGCTGCTCGCAGACGGCGAGGTACTCCTCGTACGGGGTGACCATGAAGCAGGTGTGGGTGAAGTCGGCCACCTGCTGGCGCACCGCGTCGACCACCCTCGGCGCGGCGTTGCCGACCGAGGTGA
Source organism: uncultured Actinomycetota bacterium (assembly GCA_963845815.1). GTDB lineage: Bacteria > Actinomycetota > Actinomycetes > Actinomycetales > Dermatophilaceae > Lapillicoccus. The sequence goes on along the minus strand of CAWJTD010000001.1, from coordinate 1,805,607 downwards.
CCGCGATCCCGGAGCCGAAGTCGATGAGCTGGTTGCCGTCGGCGTCGACGACGATGCCGCCGCCGGCGCGCTCGACGTAGATCGGCAGTCCGACGCCGACGCCGCTCGAGACGGCTGCGGCCTTACGGGCGTGCAGCTGCTGGGACCGAGGCCCGGGGATGGCCGTCCGGAGGACTCTTCTCTGCTCGATGCTGGTCACGCCACCCAGCCTGCTCTGCCGCTCATCTACTGTCCAATCCGCGCCACTCGGTGATGAATGAGGGTGGGCCCGTCCGCCAAGAGGGCCTCGGCCGCTGCCGGGCCGAGGTCGGCGACCGAGTCCACGGTGACCCCGCGCGCACCCACGGACCGCGCCAGCGCGGCGAAGTCGGGCGTGAGCAGGTCGACCCCCTGCGGCTCGATCCCGCGATCGAGCATCTGCTCGCGGATCTCGGCGTAGCCGCCGTTGTCGACGACGACGACCGGGATGGCCAGGCTCTGCTCGGTCGCGGTGAGCAGCTCCTGGATGCTGAACATGGCGGCGCCGTCTCCGACCAGTGCGATGACCGGCCGGTCGGGTGCGGCGACCTTCGCGCCGATCGCGGCGGGCAGGCCGTAGCCGAGGGTGGCGTACCCGGTCGGGTAGAGCAGTCGGTGGGTCGTGGCGAACGGCCAGTGGTGCACCGTGCCGTAGTACGTCACCTGCGAGCTGTCGCCGGCGACCACGGTGTCCGCCGGCAGGCACGTCGCGATCGAACGCTGGACCTCGGCCCAGGGGCTGGCACCCACGGCCGCCTGGGCAGCGATCCTCGATCGGTCCCGGGCGACTGTCCCGCCCTCCAGCCCGGCCCGCCGCAGCGCCCCGCCATCGAGGACCTCGAGGACCGCCGCCAGGACGACCTGCGAGTCACCGAGCACTGCGAGGTCGGCGGCCACGTTCTTGTCCAGCTGCGCCGGGTCCAGGTCGATCCGCACGACGGTGCGGATCCCGGCGCTGCCGGCTGTCAGCACGCCCCCCCACAGGTCGGCATCGCCCAGCTCACTGCCCACGACCAGCAGCAGGTCCGCCGCGTTGGCCGCGTCATGGGCGGCCGACAGCCGCATCGAGGCGCCGAGGGAGCAGGGATGGGACTCGTCGAGGATTCCCTTGCCGTTGACCGTGGTCAGCACCGGGACACCGAGGTCGGCCAGCGCGCGGACCTGCGCGCCGGCGCCGCGAGCCCCACCTCCGGCGATGAGCACGGGCCGGGCGGCCGCGACCAGCAGCGCCGCCACGGCCTCGACGTCCCGGGCGGGCGGGGGCGCGGCGGTCCGGACGGCTGGACCCGGACAGGCGCGGCGGACCCACTCCCCCTCGAGCACGTCCACCGGCAGCTCGAGGTGCACCGGGCGAGGGCGGCTGGATGCGAAGTCCGCGAAGACCTCGGCGAGCAGCTCGGGCACCTCGTCGGCATCCTCGACCCGGACGCTGCGCCCGCAGACGGCGTCGAGCGCGGCCTGTTGGTGCTTCATCTCGTGCAGCCAGCCGACGTCGGCCCCGACCGTGCCGCGCGCCGGTCCGGGCGAGATCGCCAGCGTCGCCACCGAGTCGGCATAGGAGGTCGCCAGCGCAGTGATCGCATTGGTGATCCCGGGCCCGGAGGTCGTGATGAGGACGCCGGGTCGACCGGACACTCGGGCATAGCCGTCCGCGGCATACCCGGCGCCCTGCTCGTGCCGGGTGACGACGTGACGGATGCCGGACCCGGGCAGGTGACGGTACAGCTCGAGGTTGTGCGTGCCGGGGATCCCGAACACGTCGCGCACCCCGAGGGCCACCAGGGCGTCGACGACCGCCAGGCCACCGGTGGGCCGCTGGTCAGCCACCGGTTGCCGCCCTCGGTGCCATCGCACTGATCAGCTCGTATGCCGCGTGGGCGGCGGCGATGCCGGTGACCTCGGCATGGTCGTAGGCCGGCGCGACCTCGACGATGTCGGCGCCGACCAGGTTGAGGTCCGCGAACGAGCGCAGGATGCCGAGCAGCTCGCGGCTGGTCAGCCCACCTGCCTCGGGCGTCCCGGTGCCCGGCGCGAAGGCCGGGTCGAGGACGTCGATGTCCAGCGACACGTACGTCGGCCGGTCCCCGACCCGGGCCCTGATCCGCTCGACGGCGCCGCGCCAGCCCAGGTCGTCCATCTCGTGCGCGCCGATGATCTGGAACCCGAGCACCTCGTCGTCGGACAGGTCCGTGGGCGCGTAGAGGGGCCCACGGATACCGACGTGCATGCTCGCCGTCCGGTCGATCAGGCCCTCCTCGCTGGCCCGGCGGAACGGCGTGCCATGGGTCAGCGGCGCCCCGAAGTAGGTGTCCCAGGTGTCGAGGTGGGCATCGAGGTGGACCACCGCGACGGGGCCGTGCAGCTCGTGCATCACCCGCAGCAGCGGCAGCGCGATGGTGTGGTCTCCGCCGATGGTCATCAGCTTGGCGCCGGTGCCGACGATCTCGCGGGCTCCCTCGTCGATCTGGCGCACCGCCTCGTCGATGTCGAAGGGGTTGCAGGCGATGTCGCCGGCGTCGACGACCTGCTGGGTGGCGAACGGCTCGACATCCTGCAGCGGGTTGTAGGGGCGCAGCAGCTTGGACGACGCTCGAACGTGGCCGGGGCCGAACCGGGCACCCGGCCGGTAGCTCACCCCGGAGTCGAACGGAACACCGACCACGGCCACGTCGGCCCGGTCGACCTCGTCCAGCCGCGGCAGCCGCGCGAAGGTGTGCGGGCCCCCGTAGCGAGGGGTCACGCTGGCGTCGACCGGCCCGCGGAATGCGGTGGTCATCTCGGGAGACCGTTCACGTCAGGGCACCATTTCATCGGTCGGGGCATCGGGTCAGAGCACCTTGGAGAGGAACGCCCGGGTCCGGGCGTGCTGGGGGTCGCTGAACAGGCTGGCCGGAGGTCCCTGCTCGACGACGACTCCGTCGTCCATGAAGACCGCCCGGTCGCAGACCTCACGGGCGAAGCCCACCTCGTGGGTCACCACGATCATCGTCATCCCGTCGGTCGCGAGGGCCTTCATCACATCGAGGACCTCGCCGACGAGCTCGGGGTCGAGGGCGGAGGTTGGCTCGTCGAAGAGCATCAGCCGCGGCTGCATGGCGAGGGCCCGGGCGATCGCGACCCGTTGCTGCTGACCGCCGGAGAGGGAGGAAGGGTATGCCGCCGGCTTGTCGCTGAGCCCGACCCGGTCGAGCAGCCCCAGCGCCAGCTCCTGCGCCTGCGCCCGTTTGATCCCCTTGACGTGGATCGGCGCGGCCATGACGTTCTCGAGGGCGGTCAGGTGCGGGAAGAGGTTGAACCGCTGGAAGACCATGCCCACGTCGCGACGGGCGGCAGCCACCTCACGCGGACGCAGCTCGTACTTCTTGCCGTGGCTGCGGCGGTAGCCCACCAGCGACCCGTTGACGCTGATCTCGCCGCCGTCGAGGCGCTCGAGGTGGTTGATGCAGCGCAGGAAGGTGCTCTTGCCCGAGCCGGACGGTCCGAGCAGGGAGACCACCTCGCCGGCCTGGACGACGAGGTCGATGCCCTTGAGCACCTCGGTGGGCCCGAACGACTTGCGCACCGCGCGGGCGTCGACCATCGGCGGGGCCACCGGGTGCTGCGAATCCTCACTCGAGGGCTGGGACATCAGCGGCCGCCGATCGCGAAGACGTTCCGGCGCCGGGTCGCGGAGAGGACCCCGCGGCTCATCCGGCGTTCGATCCTGGACTGGATCACGGTGAGGATCGTGGTGAGCACGAGGTACCAGATGCTCGCCACGATGAGCAGCGGCACCTGTTGGAAGGTCCGCCCGTAGATCAGCTGGACGGTCGTGGTCAGCTCGGGCAGCCCGATGACCAGGGCGAGCGAGGTGAGCTTGAGCATCGAGATGACCTCGTTGGCGGTGGGCGGCACGATGAGGCGGGCCGCCTGGGGCAGCACCACCCGCCGGTAGGTCAGCCACGGCTTCATCCCGAGCGCCTGCGCCGCCTCGGTCTGCCCGCGGTCGACCGAGCCGATCCCGGCCCGGACGATCTCCGCCATGTAGGCCGCCTCGTTGAGTCCCAGACCCAGGATCGCCGCACCGAACTGGGTGATGAGGGTGTTGGTCGGGACGCTGAAGAACTCCGGCCCGAACGGCACCCCGAGGCTGATCCGGGGCAGGACGGTGCCGAGGAAGAACCAGAAGAGCAGCTGGACCAGGATCGGGGTACCGCGGAAGACGCCGATGTAGGCGCCGGCGACCACCCGCAGCAGAGGGTTCTCGGACAGCCGCATCATGGCCAGCACGGTCCCCAGCCCGATGCCGACGGCCATCGCGATCACGGTCAGCTCGAGGGTGACCAGCAGCCCCTGCAGGATGGAGCGCTCGAAGAGGTAGCCGACGACGAGGTCGAGGCGCAGCCGGGGCGAGGTCACGACGAAGCTGACGAGCATCGCCACCAGGACGACCAGCACGCCTGCGGCGACCCAGCGACCCGGGTGCCTCAGCCGGACGATCGGCTCCTGCGCGTGCCCGGTCCGCTCGGACGTCTGGGCCGACACCGGCTACTTCCCGGCGTTGATCGACGCGTCCTTGAGACCCTGGTCCTTGAGGTTCCACTTCTCGAGGAGCTGGTCGTAGGTGCCCGAGGTGATGACCTGCTTCAGCGCGGCCTGGACGGCGTCACGCAGCGCCGGGTTGTTCTTCGGCACCGGGATCCCGACCGGCAGCGTGTCGAACGGCTTGGCGCCGATCTGGAACGCGTCGGGGGCCGTCTTGACGTTGTAGGCGAGCGTGAGGTCGAGTGCCACCACCGCGTCCGCGCGCCCGGACTGCAGGGCCTGGACCGCGCTGGCCTGGTCGGGGAAGGGCTGCTTGATGATGGCCGGCTTGCCGGCCGCCGTGCACTCCTTGGTGACGTCGTCGACGGTCAGGTCACCGGTGGCGCTCTTCTCCACCGCCGCGGTCTTGCCACACAGGTCGAGCTTGTCCTTGAGTCCCTTGGGGTTGCCCTTGGCCACCATGAAGGTGACCCCGGAGCTGAGGTAGTCGACGAAGTCCACCGTCTCCTGGCGTGACTTCTTGTCGATCATGCTGGTCAGGGCGAGGTCGTAGCGGCCGGCATTGAGCCCACCGATGATCCCGTCGAAGTTGGTGTTCTGGAAGTCGAACTTCACCCCGAGGACCTGGCCCAGCGCCGCACCGAGGTCGGCGTCGAAGCCGATCACCGTCTTGTTGTCGGTGTCGAAGAACTCCATCGGCGGGAAGCTCACCCCGGAGGCGACCCGCACGGTGCCCGAGGTGGCGATCGCCGGAGGGAGCTTCGCGGCGATGGTGGGGTCCTTCTTCAGCACCGGGACGGTGGAGGTCGGCGACCCTCCAGCAGGGGCCGAGGCACCTGCGGAGCCGGTCGTGGCATCCGGAGCAGCGCAGCCGGAGGCGAGGGCCACTGAGGCCAGGGCGGTGACGAGGGTCAGAGTGCGACGCTGCATGGTGATCTCCCGAGGTTTTCCTGAACGCAACAAAGGTTGCTTCACAAGCATCGGGGGTCCATGATGAGGCTGTCAAGGGGTGGCCAGGCGGATCACCCCCAGCGAGAGGAACCTCCGTATGCGGCCACTGCCCGTATCCCCCACGAACGACGAGGTGCGGATCGGAGCCCGGCTGCGCGCCGCTCGCAAGGCGAACGGCTACACCCTCGACCAGCTCGCTGCCGCGGCAGGCCTGACCAAGGGCTTCCTGAGCAGGGTCGAACGCGACGAGACCTCGCTGTCGGTGTCGTCGCTGCTCACGCTGTGCCAGGTGATGAGCCTCGAGGTGGGCACCCTGTTCACTGCTCCGGAGGTCGCCCTGGTCCGCCGCGAGAGCGCGCCGGCGATCAACCTCGGCGGGACCGGGGTGAGCGAGCGGTTGATGACGCCGCGAGGTCAGTCGCGCCTCCAGCTGGTCCACACCATCGCCGAGGGGGGCGCGACCGGAGGCACGACCCTGTACACCATCAACTGCGAGCTGGAGGTGGTGTACATCCTCAAGGGCACCATCGAGCTGGTCTTCAGCGACCGTCGCCAGCGGCTCACCGCGGGCGACGCCCTGACCTTCTCCGGTGGCGAACCGCACACCTGGGTGAACACGAGCCCAACCCGCACCGCCGAGCTGGTCTGGGTGCTGGTGCCGGCCCCGTGGAGCGGGAGCGCCTAGCCCTGCCGACCCTCGAGCAGCGGCCGGGCCGGATCCCAGTGCGTTCCGTCACGCAGGTCCTGTCGCCTGCGGGCGATGGCCGAGAGCGACTCCAGGACAACCCGGTTGGCGAGCGCAGCGGTGATATCCGCATGGTCGTAGGGCGGGCTGACCTCGACGACGTCAACCCCCACCACGGGCAGCTCCAGACAGATCCGTCGCACCGCGTCGAGCAGCTGGCGAGCGCTGAGGCCACCCGGCTCGGGGGTCCCGGTCCCGGGCGCGTGGCCGGGGTCGCAGACATCGATGTCGACGGACAGGAACACGCCGTCACAGTCGTCCATGGCGATGCCGAAGGCCTCGGTCAGGCACGTGTCCAGGCCGCGCAGCCCGATCTCGGTCATCTCGTACGAGCGCATCTGCTGGCCCGCCATCCAGTCCAGGGTCTCCGGCGGCGGCCAGTACCCGCGCAACCCGACCTGCAGGAAGCGGTCCCCGCGCAGCGCTCCGGACTCGATCAGCCGGCGCATCGGCTGGCCGTGGCCCCACAGGGACCCGAACTCGATGTCCCCGGTGTCGGCGTGGGCGTCGAAGTGGATCATCGAGATCCGCCCGTGGCCCAGGACGTTGGCCACGCCCTTGGCGTCCGGGAAGGCGATCGAGTGGTCGCCGCCGAGGATCACCGGGATCGCGCCCGCGCGGGTGACCTTCTCGACCGCCGCCTCGAGCGCCGGCAGCGCCACCTCGATGTCGCCGGAGAACATCTCCACGTCCCCCGCGTCGAGCACCCGCAGGTCCCGCAGGCCGTCGGTGCGCAGGGCGAGCGAGGGGCGGGCGCCGTCGTGCGGCAGGTAGTCGGTCATCCGGATCGCCTGCGGTCCGAAGCGGGTCCCCGGGCGGTGCGAGGTTCCCCCGTCGAACGGCGCACCGATAATGACCACGTCGGCGTCGGCATACGTGCCCTCGTCGTCGAGGTCGCACCCGTCCACCCCGAGGAAGGTGATGTCGGGGCCGTACTGGCTGCCGTAGCGGGTCATCCACCGATCCTAGGGCGCGGTCGTCAGCTCTCGATGTTGGCCATGACGTGCTTGATCCGGGTGTAGTCCTCGAGCCCGTACAGGGACAGGTCCTTGCCGTAGCCGCTGCGCTTGAACCCGCCATGCGGCATCTCGGCGACCAGCGGGATGTGCGTGTTGATCCAGACGCAGCCGAAGTCCAGCGCCTTCGACACCCGCATCGCACGGCCGAAGTCCCTGGTCCACACACTCGACGCCAGTCCGTAGTCGACGCCGTTGGCCCAGCGGATCGCCTCCGCCTCGTCGGTGAACTGCTGCACCGTGATGACCGGCCCGAAGATCTCGTCCTGGACCACCTCGTCGTCCTGGCGCAGTCCGGACACCACCGTGGGCTCGAGGAAGAAGCCATCGCCGAGGCTCGCCACCCGCGCGCCACCGGCGCCGACGAGCGCGTGGTCCGGCAGTCGACTGAGGAAGCCCTGGATCCGCTCGAGCTGGGCTGCGCTGTTGACCGGGCCGAAGAGCGCGTCGCCATCGTCGGGCATCCCGACCTTGGCCTGGGTTCGCGCATAGTCGCCCAGGGCCGAGACGAAGTCGTCGTGGATCCGCGGCGAGGCCAGCACCCGGGTGGCTGCGGTGCAGTCCTGGCCGGCGTTGAAGTACCCGGCCACCGCGATCCCCTCGACGGCGGCCTCGATGTCGGCGTCGTCGAACACGATCACCGGCGCCTTGCCGCCGAGCTCGAGGTGCACCCGCTTGACGTCCTTGGCGGCGGACTCGGCGACCTGGATCCCCGCCCGGACCGAGCCCGTGATCGCCACCATTGCCGGCGTCGGGTGCTCGACGAGCGCCCGCCCCGTCTCGCGGTCCCCGGTCACCACGTTGAAGGTGCCCGCCGGCAGGAACTCGGCGGCGATCTCGGCCAGCAGCAGGGACGTCTCGGGAGTGGTGTCGCTCGGCTTGAGCACGATGGAGTTCCCCGCGGAGAGGGCCGGGGCGATCTTCCAGATGGCCATCATCATCGGGTAGTTCCACGGTGTGACCTGGCCGATGACCCCGATCGGCTCCCGGCGGATCCAGGAGGTGTGGCCCTTGAGGTACTCCGTGGAGGCACGCCCCTCAAGCACCCGCGCGGCGCCCGCGAAGAAGCGCAGCTGGTCGAGCATCGGCACGATCTCCTCGCTGGCCGTGAGCGCGTACGGCTTGCCGGTGTTCTCCGCCTCCAGCCGGACGAACTCGTCCCCGCGCGCCTCGATCGCGTCGGCGAACTTCAGCAAGGCGTGCTGCCGTTCACCGGGGGTGGTCTGGCCCCAGGTCTCGAACGCCGTGGCCGCCGCGGCGTAGGCCCGGTCGACGTCGCCCGCCGAGGACACCGGCGCGGTCGCGACCACCTGACCGGTGGACGGATCGACGATGTCGCTGGTCGCGTCGACCTCAGGGTCGACGTAGTCACCGGCGACGAAGTTGCGCAGGACACGGACGTTCTGGCTCACGGGATCTCCTCAGATGCGGTCAGTCGACTCTAGCCACTCAGCCGACGAAACCAACAGTACTTGATGCCTAGATCAACGGAATCTGATGGCGCGTCGACCCGTTTCCACCGAATCCGTGGCATGATGCCATCTGCCCCTCGTTTCCGAACAGGACCTCCCGATGACCACACGTCGCAGCCCGACGCCGGACCGCGAACCGCGCCGCTCCGCCGCTGCCTCGCTGACCGGCGCGGTGCTGGACGACGTCTCCAAGCACATCATCGAACACCTTCAGGCCGACGGCCGCCAGCCGTACGTCACCATCGCCCGTGCCGTCGGCCTCTCCGAGGCGGCCGTGCGGCAACGGGTGCAGAAGATGCTCGATGCCGAGGTCATGCAGATCGTGGCGGTCACCGACCCGATGCAGGTCGGCTTCCGCCGACAGGCCATGATCGGGGTGCGCGTCGACGGCGACATCGCCGAGGTCGCCGAGGCCCTCGGCAGCCGCAGCGAGGTGTCCTACGTCGTCACCACGGCCGGCAGCTTCGACCTGCTGGTCGAGGTCGTCTGCGAGGACGACGACCACTTGCTCGACCTGATCACCGAACACATCCGCAAGCTGCCCGGGGTGAGGTCCACCGAGACCTTCGTCTACCTCAAGCTCAACAAGCAGCACTACAACTGGGGTACCCGATGACGACAACACCGACACCCGAATCCGCGGCCACCTCCGGCTCCTCGCCGGACCGCACTCCCGCTGGCACGACCTACGCGGACGCCGCGCGGGACCACCTGTGGGGCCACTTCACCCGGCACTCCGTGTACGAGTCGACCGAGAACGGCGGGCTCGGCGGACAGGTGCCCGTCATCGTGCGCGGTGAGGGGCACCGGATCTGGGACGACCGTGGTCGCGAGTACATCGACGGCCTGTCCGGTCTCTTCGTGGTCCAGGTCGGTCACGGCCGGGCCGAGCTCGCCGAGGCGGCCGCGAAGCAGGCCGAGCAGCTGGCCTTCTTCCCGCTCTGGTCGTACGCGCACCCGCGGGCCATCGAGCTCGCCGAACGCCTGGCGAACGGCGCCCCCGGCGACCTCAACCGGGTCTTCTTCACCACCGGCGGCGGCGAGGCGGTCGAGTCCGCCTGGAAGCTCGCGAAGCAGTACTTCAAGCTCGTCGGGAAGCCGACCAAGCACAAGGTGATCAGCCGGGCCGTCGCCTACCACGGCACCCCCCAGGGCGCCCTGTCGATCACCGGCATCCCGGCCGCCAAGGAGATGTTCGAGCCGCTCGTCCCGGGCGCGTTCAAGGTGCCGAACACCAACCAGTACCGCGCGCCGGAAGCGTTGCGCGACGACCCGAAGGCCTTCGGCCTGTGGGCCGCCGACCGGATCGCCGAGGCCATCGAGTTCGAGGGGCCGGACACCGTGGCGGCCGTCTTCCTCGAGCCGGTGCAGAACTCCGGCGGCTGCTTCCCGCCGCCCCCCGGCTACTTCGAGCGGGTCCGGGAGATCTGCGACGAGTACGACGTCCTGCTGGTCTCGGACGAGGTCATCTGCTCCTTCGGCCGGATCGGGTCGATGTTCGCCTGCGACGACTTCGGCTACGTGCCGGACATCATCACCTGCGCCAAGGGGATGACCTCCGGCTACAGCCCGATCGGCGCGATGATCGCCAGCGACCGGCTCTTCGAGCCGTTCCGCCACGGCACCACCTCGTTCCCGCACGGCTACACCTTCGGCGGACACCCGGTCTCGGCCGCGGTGGCGATGGCGAACCTCGACATCTTCGAGCGCGAGGGACTCAACCAGCACGTCAAGGACAACGCCCCGAAGTTCCGGGCCAGCCTCGAGACCCTGCTGGACCTGCCGATCGTCGGTGACGTGCGCGGCGAGGGGTACTTCTACGGCATCGAGCTGGTCAAGGACAAGGCGAGCCGGGAGACGTTCAACGAGGACGAGTCGGAGCGGCTGCTGCGCGGCTACCTGTCCCGGGCGCTGTTCGAGGCCGGGATCTACTGTCGAGCGGACGACCGCGGCGACCCCGTCATCCAGCTCGCGCCGCCGCTGATCATCGGCGAGCCGGAGTTCGCCGACATCACGTCACGGTTGCGCTCTGTCCTGACCGGCGCCGAGGCGCACCGCTGACCGGACCCGTCCGGCTCAGCCGGCGCTCGGACGCCAGCCCGGGCCGCGCAGGACGAAGCCCGCGCGCTCCCGCCAAGACCGGGCCGCGAGGACGTCGCGCCAGATCGACACGTACTCGTGGGTCGCGACGACCAGCGGGTTGTACGTCCGCAGCTGGGTGGTCAGCCCGTAGAGAACGCGCTCACCCTCCGGCTCGAAGCTGCGGAACAGCCGGTCCCAGATGATGAGGATGCCGCCGTAGTTGCGGTCGAGGTAGACGGTGTTCATGCCGTGGTGGACCCGGTGGTGCGACGGGGTGTTCATCACCCACTCGAGCGGCCGGGGCAGCTTGTCCACCCGCTCGGTGTGCAGGAAGAACTGGTAGAGCAGGGAGATCGACTGCTGCAGGAAGATCGCCCACGGGGGGACGCCCAGCAGCACGAGCGGCGCCCAGAACATCAGCGAGCCGAACGGCGTCCACGTCTGGCGCAGCGCGGTCGAGAAGTTGTAGCGCTGGCTGGAGTGGTGGACCACGTGGCTGGCCCAGAGGATCCGGACCTCGTGGTGAGCGCGGTGGAACCAGTAGTACGCCAGGTCGTCGGCGAAGAAGATGACCACCCACACCCACCACAGTCCGGTGTCCAGGCGCAGTGGCGTGAGGGTGTAGAGCATCGAGAAGGCCAGCAGTGCGACCGCCTTGTAGCCGATGCCCACGACGACGTTGCCCAGGCCCATGCTGATGCTGGTGGCCGTGTCCCGGACCTCGTAGCCCACTTCGTCGTCGTCCGGGGCCAGCCACAGCGAGACCAGCTCGATGACGATGAAGAGCACGAAGAAGGGGATCGCCATCCGGATGATGTCGATCACGAGGCACCTGCCGAGGCGGTCGAGACCGCACCCATCCGTCGCCAGGCGTCGAGGGCCTGGGTCAGGATGCGGTCCGCCACCACCGCCGCGCGATCGGGGTCGCGAGCGGTGATGGCGGCCGCAAGCTCGGCGTGCCGGATCGTGTCCGCCCGGTCCGCGGCCAGCAGCTCCTGCATGACGTGGGGGCGGGCGTCGATCGCGTGCAGCAGGCTGTTCAGGGCAAGCCGGAAGGCGAGGTTGCCGCTCGCGTCGACGATCTCCATCCAGAAGAGCCGGTCGGCGTCCGGGCGCTCCCGGGCCGGGAGGGTGTATCCCGTTGCCGCCGCGGAGATCCGCCGCCGGGCCTCGGCGTCGGCCCGGGTGGCCGCGAGCCGGGCCGCGTCGATGCCGATGCAGCGGCGCATCTCCAGTCCGTCGTGGATGATCGACGGCGCGAGCGTCTCCCCCGCGGTCGCGATGTGGACGAGCAGGTCCAGGCCGGCGTCCTGGCGGACGTCGAGGACGCGCGTTCCCCCGCCGTGGACGACGTGGACGAAGCCGGCCTGCTGCAGGCGCTTGAGCGCCTCGCGGACCGCGTGCCGGTTCACCGCGAACGACGCTGCCAGGTCCCGCTCGGGCGGGAGCAGGTCCCCGGGCAGGAACCGGCGCAGCAGGATCGCGTCGCGCAGCTCGACGAACACGTCGTCGGACAGCGACCGTCGCGCCACCGGCTGGAAGGACTCGCTCATGTCGAGGACCCTAGCCCGCGATTGGTCCACTGATCAAGAGGTTGGACCAATCGGTCGTGCGGTCTGCGTCACACCGCCCAGCCGCCGGGTCAGCCGTCGGAGCGGAGCACGGCTGCGAGGGCGACCAGCACCGAGGCGTCCTCGATGGTGGGGGGGGTAGCCGGCGAACCGCCGTCCGCGATCTCCCGCATCGTCTTGCGCAGGATCTTGCCCGAGCGCGTCTTCGGCAGCGCCGCCACGATGTCGACCCGACGCAGCGCGGCCACCGCACCCACCTCGGCCCGCACCCGGGCGACGAGCTCGGCCCGGACCCGGTCCCCGTCGGCCTGCGCATCGATGCCGGACTTGAGCACCACCAGCGCGCGCGGCACCTGTCCCTTGAGCGCGTCCGCCACCCCGATGACCGCGCACTCGGCGACGGCCTCGTGCCCGGCGAGCGCGGCCTCGATCGACCCGGTGGACAGCCGGTGACCGGCGACGTTGAGGACGTCGTCGGTGCGGCCCATCACGTAGAGGTAGCCGTCCTCGTCCAGGTAGCCGCCGTCCCCGGTGAGGTAGTAGCCCTCGAACGCGGTCAGGTACGAGGAGACATAGCGCTCGTCGTCCTGCCACAGGGTCGGCAGCGTCCCCGGCGGCATCGGCAGCCGGAGGCAGATCGCCCCCTCGGTCCCGGCCGGCACCCGGTCACCACGCTCGTCGAGGATGTGCACGGCGTACCCCGGTACCGGCACCGAGGGTGACCCCGGCTTGATCGGCAGCTCCTCGATCCCTCGGGGGTTGGCCGCGATCGGCCACCCGGTCTCGGTCTGCCACCAGTTGTCGACGACCGGGACCCCCAGCCGGTCACCGGCCCAGCGCCACGTGTCCGGGTCGAGGCGTTCGCCGGCCAGGAAGAGGGTGCGCAGGCACGACAGGTCGTGGCCGGCCATCAGGGTGCCGCCGGGGTCGTCCCTCTTGATCGCCCGGTAGGCCGTGGGCGCGGTGAACATCGCGACGGCGCCGTACTCGGCGATGACCCGGAAGAACGCTCCCGCGTCCGGCGTGCCGACCGGCTTGCCTTCGAACAGCACGGTGGTGCAGCCGGTGAGCAGCGGGGCGTAGACGATGTAGGAGTGGCCGACCACCCAGCCGACGTCGCTGGCAGTGAACCAGGTCTCTCCCGGCCGGACGCCGTAGACGTGCTCCATCGACCACCGCATCGCCACCGCGTGACCGCCGTTGTCGCGGACGATCCCCTTGGGTCGCCCGGTCGTGCCGGAGGTGTACAGGATGTAGAGCGGGTCGGTCGCCAACACCTCGACACACTCGGCGCCGGCGTCGCCGGCGTCGCCGGCCACGAACTCCTGCCAGTCCACGTCACGCGCCCCGAGCTCCACCCGGCACTGCTCGCGTTGCAGGATGACGCAGCGGTCCGGCTTGTGGGTGGACCGCTCGATGGCCGCATCGAGGAACGGCTTGTACTCCACCACCCGGTTCGGCTCGACCCCGCAGGACGCAGAGAGGATGACCTTGGGCTGGGCATCCTCGATCCGGGCCGCCAGCTCGGCCGGGGCGAACCCGCCGAACACGACCGAGTGGATCGCGCCGATCCGCGCGCACGCGAGCATCGCGACAACGGCTTCGGGCACCATCGGCAGGTAGATCACCACCCGGTCCCCCTTGCCGACGCCGGCGCCGACCAGCGCGCCCGCGAGCCGGCGCACCTCGCCCAGCAGTGCGGCATACGTGATGGAGCGTTTCGTCCCGGTGACGGGTGAGTCGTAGTGGATGGCGACCTGTTCACCCCGGCCCGCGGCCACGTGTCGGTCCAGCGCGTTGAAGCAGGTGTTGAGGCTGGCCCCCGGGTACCAGCGGTAGAACGGGGGGGTGCTGTCGTCGAGCACCTGCGCCGGAGGCACGACCCAGTCGATCAGTCCGGCGGCGTGGGCCCAGAACGCCTGCGGGTCCTCGAGGCTGTCGGCGTACAGCTGCGCGTAGGTCTGGGCCTGGCTGGGGGCTTGGGGTCCACGCTCGCTCATGAGCCGAGCCTCCCGCAGAGCCGGCGTCCTGACCAGAGGACGGCCGGACCCGGCGCCGAAGGGGCACCGGGCCGCGCCGGGCGGTTGCCGACGGCCGGGTCTGACACGATGCGCGAGTGGAGATCCACGACCTCGACCAGCTGCTCGGCTGGATCAGCGAAGCACGCCCCCTCTCCGGGCTGCGCCTACAGGACCTCGACCTCGGGCCGGTGGAGTCCCTGCTGTTCGCCCGGGAGGACCTCGAAGGGCTGGTCGTGCTCGGTGGATCCATGTCCCAGGCGTTGCGCGGGCACCTGCTGTCGCACGGCGCCGTGATCTTCCCCGCGGACCCCTCCGCGCCGGTCGACGTCTTCCGGGCGCATCTCTACACCGGCCGGGAGCTCTACTCCGGACTCCACGGTCCGGACGGCTACCCGAGCACCATCGACGCCCGGGCCTATGCGTGGGCCCGCGACGCCCGCCTGGCCCGCGACGCCTATGCCACGCTGCTGCGCGCGATCCACGACGACTCGATCACCGACGCCCTCTCCGAGTGGGTGGAGGGTCGGCGCGTGGTCGGCGTCCTGGGCGGCCACCAGGCCGTGCGCGGGAGCGCGGCATACGCCGCCGCGGCACGCCTGGGCCACGACCTCGCCGGACACGGCCTGCTGGTGGCCACCGGAGGGGGGCCGGGCACGATGGAGGCAGCGAACCTCGGCGCCACCGCCCCGTCGTCGCAGCTGCTCGACCACGCGTTGCTCTCGCTCGCGGCGGTGCCCTCGTTCGAGCCGGACATCGGGTCCTGGGCTCGGGTGGCCTTCGACGTCCTCGAGTCGTTCGGACCGCGCGTCGTCCCCCGACGCGGCATGCCGGGTCCCGAGCCGGAGCTGGGCTCGGTGCTGGACCGGCCCCAGTCGCTCGGCATCCCGACGTGGTTCTACGGGCACGAGCCGCCCAACGTCTTCGCCGAGGGGATCGCCAAGTACTTCTCCAACGCCATCCGCGAGGACGGGCTGCTGGCCCGGTGCAACGCGGGCGTCATCGTCCTTCCGGGGGCCGCCGGCACGGTCCAGGAGATCTTCCAGCTCGCGACGCGCCTCTACTATGCGCCCGTGGGCGCCGACCCCCCGCCGCTGGTGCTGCTCGGGACCCGGCACTGGACGCAGACCCTGCCCGTGGTCGACCTGCTGTGCTCCTTGGGCGAGGGTCGGGCCATGGCGTCCGTCGTGCACCTCGTGGACTCCGCTGACGCGGCCGTCGAGCTGGTCGCCGGCCACTGAGCCGGTGACACTGCGGTGGGGTCAGCGCGGCCTCAGGCCAACGCATCCCGTGCCGCGATGAACGCGTCCACGCACGCCCGGACGTCGGCGTCGGAGTGCGCTGCGGACAGCTGCACCCGGATCCGCGCCAGCCCTTGCGGGACCACCGGGTAGGAGAACGCGACGACGTACACGCCGTTGCCGAGCATGTGCTCCGCCGTCTCAGCGGCCAGCCGGGCACCGTCCTGCCCGGGGAACATCACCGGCGTGATCGGGTGCGACCCGGGCAGCAGCTCGAACCCCGCCTCGGTCATGAGCGACCGGAACAGCTCGGTGTTCTGGCGCAGCGTCTCCCGCAGCTGTGCGGATCCGGCAACCATCTCCAGGGCCGCCATCGACCCGGCAGCCACCGCAGGCGCCACCGAGTTGGAGAAGAGGTACGGGCGACTGCGCTGGCGCAGCAGGTCGACGACCTCCCGGTGCGAGCTGACGTAGCCGCCCGAGGCTCCACCGAGCGCCTTGCCCAGCGTGCCGGTGACGATGTCGACCCGCTCGCGCACCCCGAACAGCTCGGGGGTCCCTCCGCCGCCCTCGCCGACGAAGCCGACGGCATGCGAGTCGTCGACCAGGACCATCGCGCCGAACTCGTCGGCCAGGTCACAGATCTCGTCCAGCGGCGCGAAGGAGCCGTCCATCGAGAACACGCCATCGGTGACGATGACCGTGCGCCGGGAGTCCGCGGCGGCCTCGAGCTGGGCGCGCAGGTCGGCCATGTCCGCGTTGCGGTAGCGCAGCCGGCGGGCCTTCGACAGCCGCACGCCGTCGATGATCGAGGCATGGTTCAGCTCGTCCGAGATGATGGCGTCCTCGGCGCCGAACAGGACCTCGAACACGCCTCCGTTGGCGTCGAAGCACGACGAGTAGAGGATCGTCGCCTCCGTCCCGAGGAACTGCGAGATCCGGCTCTCGAGCGCCGTGTGCAGGGTCTGGGTGCCGCAGATGAAGCGCACCGACGCCATCCCGAAACCCCAGTCGTCCAGTGCCTGCCGGGCTGCGGCGACGACCTCGGGGTGGTCGGCCAGACCCAGATAGTTGTTCGCGCAGAAGTTCAGCGCCTGCGTCTTGAGGGTCGTGACGTGCGCGGACTGGGGGGAGGTCAGCTCGCGCTCGTTCTTGTAGAGCCCCGCCTCCCGGATCTCCTCCAGCGTCGTCGCCAGCTCGTCCTTGACCGATCCGTACATCGTCTGTCTCCTCATGCGCGGGCGCGCCGCCCAGCTCGTGGCCGTGTGCTGCGACCGGACCGGCTCGGGATGCCGGGTGGCCTGGGTCGACGCTAGCCGGTCCGGCTCGGCAGCCGCCATGCGCCACCTCGATCGCCCGGCGCGCTGGTGGTCGGGCAACCGTGGCGTCAGCTCCAGTCGAGGATGACCTTGCCGCACTGCCCCGAGCGGGCGATCGCGAAGGCCTCGGCCCAGTTCTCGGCGGGGAAACGGTGGGTGATCACCGAGCTGATCGCGTCCCGGAACGTCTCCGAGGTCGACAGCATCGAGCTCATGGCGTACCAGGTGTCGTACATCTCCCGGCCGTAGATCCCCTTGAGGGTGATCATGTGGGTGATCACCCTCCCCCAGTTGATCGGGTAGGCCTCTTTGGGCAGACCGAGCATCGCGACGCGGGCTCCGTGGTTGAGGTTCTCGAGCATGTCCTCGACCGCCGACGGAACCCCGGACATTTCCAACCCGATGTCGAAGCCCTCCTTCATCCCCAGCTCGTGCTGCGCCTGTGCCAACGAGGAGCGTCCGACGTTGACGACCAGGTCCGCTCCGGCGTGCTTCGCCAGGTCGAGCCGGTAGTCGCTCAGGTCGGTGATGACGACGAACCGCGCTCCGGCGTGCCGGGCGATCGCGGCGGCCATCACCCCGATCGGGCCGGCTCCGGTGATGACGACGTCCTCGCCGACCATCGGCCACTGCAGGGCGGTATGGGTCGCGTTGCCGAGCGGGTCGAAGATCGCGCCAAGGTCCGGGTCCAGGTCGGCCGGCTGGACCCAGACGTTGGTCGCCGGAATGACGACGTAGTCCGCGAACGCCCCGTCCCGGTTCACCCCGACGCCCTGGGTGTGGATGCACACGTGCCGCCGTCCGGCCCGGCAGTTGCGGCAGATCCCGCAGACGATGTGCCCCTCACCGGAGACCCGGTCGCCCACCGAGCAGCTCGTCACGTCCGCGCCGACCTCGACGACCTCGCCGTAGAACTCGTGGCCGATGACCAGCGGCGCGTGGACGGTCGAGGCCGCCCAGTCATCCCACTGCTCGAGATGGAGGTCGGTCCCGCACAGCCCCGCCCGCAGGACCCGGATCTTGACATCGCCCGGACCGGTCTGGGGCTCGGGGCGGTCGACGAGCTCGAGGCCGGGACCCGCGGTCAGCTTCGTCAGTGCGCGCACGGCGTTCCTCTCCGGAGCCGTCGATCGGAGGAAGGGGGACGGCCGCGGCCAATCTACCGGTGCCCTCGGGTCCGGATCGACACGGCAAAGCACGGGACAACACCGGCGCGGTAGGTCAGGATCAGCGCATGGACGAACAGCGACAACGGATCAAGAGCCTCTTCGACGCTGTTGCCGACAGCTACGACCAGGTGGGAGTCGACTTCTTTGCACCCATCGCCAACGGGCTGGTCGACGCGCTGGCCCCGGAGCCCGGCGAGCGGGCCCTCGACATCGGCTGCGGCCGAGGGGCCGCACTGCTGCCGCTGGCCCGCCTGGTCGGCCCCAACGGTTGGGCCCTCGGGGGGGACATCTCGCCGAACATGGTGACGGAGGCCAGGCGGCTCGCCTCGGCCGAAGGACTCAACCACGTCGACGTGATCGAGCTCGACGCCCAGGAGCCGGAGCTGCCGGACGAGTTCGGGACAGCCGACTTCGACCTCATCTCCTCGTCCCTGGTGCTGTTCTTCCTTCCGGACCCCGCGGGCGCACTGCGACGGTGGCGCACGCTGCTTCGTCCCGGTGGCCGCGTGGGCATCGCCACCTTCGGCGCCGTGGATCCGGCCTGGACGGCCGTCGAGGAGGTGTTCCGCCCCCATCTTCCGCCGGAGATGCTCGACGCTCGAACCTCCGGTCAGGCCGGGCCCTTCGCCACCGACGATGGCGTCGCGGCCCTGTTCACCGATGCGGGTTTCGTCGAGGTGAGCACCGGGCACCACCACCAGGAGATCCGGTTCGTCGACGCCGAGCAGTGGTACCAGTTCTCGATGTCGGTCGGCCAGCGGGCCTTCTGGGGCGCGATCCCGCAGGACGAGCGGCCGGCGGTCAAGGCCGAGGCCCAGCGACGCCTCGGCGAGAGCGCCGCTCCGGACGGGTCGCTGACCTTCGCCCAGGATGTGCGCTACACCCTGGCGCTGCGGCCCGAATAGCGGCGGTCCGCCGCATGGCCCGGCTCAGGCGGTGGAGGCCGCCAGCTGGCCACAGGCGCCGTCGATGTCCTGCCCCCGGGTGTCACGGATCGTCGTCGGGATCCCCGCTGCGCGAAGCCGCTCGACGAACTGCTGCTCGACCCCGGCCCGCGAGGCGGTCCACTTCGAGCCCGGAGTGGGGTTGAGCGGGATCGGGTTGACGTGCACCCACCCCCGGCCCCGGGCGTTGAGCTTCGTGCCCAGCAGCTCGGCCCGCCAGGCCTGGTCGTTGATGTCCCGGATCAGGGCGTACTCGATGGACACCCGACGACCGGTGGTCTCGAAGTACCGGTAGGCGGCGTCCAGCGCCTCGTCGACGGACCAGCGGGTGTTGATCGGCACGAGCTCGTTGCGCAGCTCGTCGTCGGGCGCGTGCAGCGACAACGCCAGCGTCACCGGGATCCCCTCGCCGGCGAGCTTGTCGATCGCCGGCACCAGGCCGACGGTCGACATCACGATGCCCCGGGCCGACATCCCCAGCCCGTCCGGGGCCGGGTCGGTCAGCCGGCGGATCGCCCCGATGGCGGCCTTGTAGTTGGCCAACGCCTCCCCCATGCCCATGAACACGACGTTGGAGACTCGCAGCGGCTGCTGCGCCTCGTCGGGTGAGGCCTGACCGCCGAGCTCACCCCGCCGCAGCGACCGGGCCGCGGAGACGACCTGCTCGACGATCTCCGCAGCGGACATGTTCCGGGTCAGCCCGGCCTGGCCGGTCGCGCAGAACGGGCAGTTCATCCCGCAGCCGGCTTGGCTGGAGACACAGATGGTGACCCGGTTGGGGTATCGCATCAGCACCGACTCCACGATCGCCCCGTCGTGCAGGCGCCATACCGACTTGATCGTCCGGCCGTCGTCGGCGAGCCGCTGGAGCACCGGCGTGAGCAACGGGGGCAGCAGGTCCCGGACCAGGTCGTCCCGGATCGCCTTGGGCAGGTCGGTCATCTCGTCCGGCGACTCCACGAGCCGCTCGAAGTAGTGCGTCGCGAGCTGCCTGGCGCGGAAACCCTGGTGCCCCAGCGTCTGCACGGCATCCTTGCGCTCGGCGGGTGACAGGTCGGCCAGGTGCCGTGGCGGCTTCCCGCGCCGGGGCGCCTGGAAGGTCAGCTGCCCGGGGATGGGAGGCCCCACCGCCGGATCGGGCAGCGCGGTGCGGACGGGGTCGCCGGTGGGTGAGTCGCTCATCAGGCTCACAGTCTCTCAGGAACCGCCCCGGATCGAGGAACCGCGGGTGGGGGCGCCGGCCGGCTCCGGTCAGGAGACGAGGGCGCCAACCGGCACGAACACCACCAGCACCGCCCAGACCACCGGCGCCGTCATCACCAGCGAGTCCAGCCGGTCCATCATCCCGCCGTGCCCGGGCAAAATGTTGGACATGTCCTTGATCCCGAGGTCGCGCTTGAGGGTCGACTCGATCAGGTCCCCAAGGGTGGCGGCGACCGCCGTGACCCCGCCGAGGATGAGCCCGATCCACCACCGACCACCGAGTGCGAAGTGGACGCATGCCACGCCGACGACCATGCACATCAGCACCGACCCGGCGAAGCCCTCCCAGGACTTCTTGGGGCTGATCGTCGGCGCCATCGGATGGCGGCCAGCGAGGACTCCCACGGCATACCCGCCGATGTCGCTGGAGACGGTGACGGCCACGAAGGTGAACAACCGCCAGTTGCCGTCCTCCGGTGCGAGCAGCAGCGAGCTGAACGCCGCGAGCAGCGACGGGTACGCCGCCACCAGCATCCCGCCAGCGATGTCCGGTGCCGCACCGCTGACGCCGTCGGCGACCCGCCAGACCAGGATCGCCACGCAGGTCAGGGCGAAGCAGACGGCGAGGGCCTGGCCACCGCCCACGTAGGCGGCGCCGAGCATGCTGATGCAGCCGACGACGCTCGGTACCACCGGGACGTTCAGCCCGCCAGCCTTCAGCGCCCGGCACAGCTCCCACACCCCCACGCACAGGGCCGCCGTGGCCAGGACGACGAACAGCTCCTTGCGGGTGAACAGGGTGAGCAGGATCAAGGCTCCGAGAACGAGTCCGACCCCGACCGCCGCGGGCAGGTTGCGGCCCGCTCGCGAGACCTTGACCGACTGCGCCTCGGTCGTCACCGGCGCGATCACGGCGGGCTCGTCCCGCCCCTGGGCCGGCATGCCGGACGAGCCCGGCGCACCGGGCTTGGGGGTGGGGTTCTCGTCGGTCATGGTGGGCCGGGTCTCAGACCTCGAGCAGCTCGACTTCCTTGCCCTTGAGCAGCGAGTCGACGGAGTCGACGTACTTCTTGGTCAGGGCGTCGAGCTCCTTCTCGCCGCGGGAGCCGTCGTCCTCGCCCACCTCGCCGTCCTTGACCATCCGGTCCAGGTCGGTCTTGGCCTTGCGGCGGACGTTGCGGATCGAGACGCGCGCCTCTTCGGCCTTGGTGTGCGCCAGCTTGATGTACTCCTTGCGCCGGTCCTCGGTAAGGATCGGCAGGACGCAGCGGATGACCTTGCCGTCGTTGCTCGGGTTGATGCCGAGGTCAGACTCCCGGACCGTCTTCTCGATCTCCTGCATCGCGCCCTTGTCGAACGGGCTGATCAGGATCGTGCGTGCCTCGGGAGTCTGGAACGACGCCAGCTGCTGCAGGGGGGTCGGAGCGCCGTAGTAGTCGACGAGGAGCTTGTTGAACATCCCCGGGTTGGCCCGACCGGTCCGGATGTTCGCGAAGTCGTCCTTGGCGACCTCGACCGCCTTCTCCATCTTCTCCTCGGCGTCGAACAGGGTTTCGTCGATCATGGGCCCTCGTCACTTTCTCGTCGTCGTGCGGTCGGCCACGCTCACTCACATGGTGACGAGCGTGCCGATCCTCTCACCTCGAAGCGCGCGGGTGATGTTCCCCTCGCCCTCCATGCCGAACACGATCATCGGCAGCTTGTTGTCATGGCAGAGGCTGAAGGCCGCCTGGTCGACCACCCGCAGCCCTCGCTGGATCGCCTCGTCGAAGGTCAGCGAGTCGAGCTTCTTCGCGTCCGGGTTCGTCTTGGGGTCGGAGTCGTAGACCCCGTCGACGCCACTCTTGCTCATCAGGACGGCGTCGGCCTTGATCTCCAGTGCACGCTGGGCGCTGACCGTGTCGGTGGAGAAGAACGGCATACCGGCTCCGGCGCCGAAGATCACCGCTCGGCCCTTCTCCAGGTGCCGGATCGCCCGGCGCGGGATGTACGGCTCGGCCACCTGACCCATGGTGATCGCCGTCTGGACCCGGGTCTCGACCCCGGCCTTCTCCATGAAGTCCTGCAGGGCAAGGCAGTTCATCACCGTGCCGAGCATGCCCATGTAGTCCGCCCGGGTGCGGTCCATCCCCTGACGCTGCAGCTCCGCGCCGCGGAAGAAGTTCCCGCCACCTACGACGATGGCGACCTGCACTCCACCGCGAACCGCCTCGGCGATCTGCTCGGCGATGCCCCGGACGACGGAGGGGTCAAGGCCCACGTGCCCGCCGCCGAAGACCTCGCCGGAGAGCTTGAGCAGAACACGCGAGAAGGGGGTCAGCTGGTCGTCGGGGCTCACGTGCGGCCTTCCGGAAGTGGTGTGCGGCGGTCACGCGATCCTTCCACACGGCGCCGGGCGCGTCTCCCCTAGGGTTGGCTGATGGGTGACGAGCGCGAGATCATGACCTGGGCCGACTTCGGCGGGGCGAGCCGGGAGCTGGCTCAGCGGATCGCGGACGACTACGAGCCGGACATGATCCTGTCCATCGCCCGGGGCGGGCTGCTCATCGGCGGGGCACTGGGCTACGCCCTGGGGATCAAGAACACGTACACGATGAACGTCGAGTTCTACACCGGAGTCAACGAGCGGCTCGAGGTTCCCCGGATCCTGCCCCCGGCACCGGACTTCGTCGACCTGCACGACGCCCGGATCCTGATCGCCGACGACGTGGCCGACACCGGACACACCCTGCGCAGCGTGCAGCAGTTCGTCGAGGGCAAGGTCGGTGAGGTGCGGACCGCAGTTCTGTACGAGAAGAGCCACTCGCTGGTCAAGTGCGACTACGTCTGGAAGTCGACCGACCTGTGGATCAACTTCCCGTGGAGCGACCAGCCCCCGGTCGTCGGCCGCGCGGGCGCGGTCCTCGACGCCTGAAGGCCCTCTGACGCCGGTGTGCCGGCCGCCCCGAGGGGGGCAGCCGGCACACCTGAGCTGAGGGGCTGAGGTCAGCCGCCGACCCGGAACCGGGCGAAGCCCTTGGCCTCGGCTCCGGCTTCCTTGAGCACCTGGGCCACGGACTTCTTCTGGTCCTTGGCGAAGGCCTGCTCGGTGAGCACCTGCTCCTTGAAGAACCCGTTGAGCCGACCTTCGACGATCCGCGGGAGGGCCGCCTCGGGCTTGCCCTCCTCCTTCGCGGTCGCCTCGGCGATCCGGCGCTCGTTCTCGACCGTCTCGGCCGGGATCTCGTCCCGGTTCAGCACGGTCGGGGAGAACGCAGCGACGTGCATCGCGACATCGCGCGCCACCTGCTCCCCGCCGCCCTCGGTGACCACGAGGACACCGATCTGGGCGGGCAGGTCGGGGCTGGTCTTGTGCAGGTAGGACACGACGTTCTCGCCCTCGAGCCGCGCCACCCGGCGCACCTCGATCTTCTCGCCGATGGTGGCGTTGGCCCCGTCGAGGAGGTCCTTCACGCTCTGACCGTCCTCGAGCGTGCTCGAGAGGAGCGCGTCGGCATCGTTGGCGCCGACCCGGACGGCCTGGTCGAGGACCCGGTCCGCCAACGCGATGAACTTCTCGCCCTTGGCAACGAAGTCGGTCTCACAGTTGACCTCGACCAAGGTGCCCACGCCGTTCTCGGCGCGGGCCGTGACGAGCCCGTTCTGCGCGGAACGACCCTCACGCTTGGTGACGCCCTTGAGCCCCTTGACGCGCAGGATCTCGGTCGCCTTGGCGCGGTCGCCGTCGGCCTCGTCGAGGGCCTTCTTGACGTCGAGCATGCCAGCGCCGGTCTGCTCGCGCAGGGCCTTGATGTCAGCGGCGGTGTAGTTCGCCATGTGGTGTTTCGCTCTTTTCAGTCGCGGTGGTCAGTTTCGCGGTGGGACGCTGCCGTCCGACCGTGCCGGAAGGCCCGGCACGCGAGCGCGCCCCAGCCGGGCCATGACGGCCCGGCCGGGTACGTCACTCAGGCCGTGGCGTCGGCCTCGGCGGGAGCCTCGGTCGCCTCAGCAGCCGGAGCCTCGGTCGCCTCAGCAGCCGGAGCCTCGGTCGCCTCAGCAGCCGGAGCCTCGGTCGCCTCAGCAGCCGGAGCCTCGGTCGCCTCAGCAGCCGGAGCCTCGGTCTTCGGCGCATCGGTAGCGGCAGCCTCGGCGTAGAGCTCGCGCTCCCACTCGGCCAGCGGCTCCTCCGCGGCGACGCCCTCGGTCTCTGCGCCGGAGCGGCTGCCGGCGCGGGCCACGAGGCCCTCGGCGACGGCGTCAGCGATGACCCGGGTCAGCAGGGTGACGGAGCGAATCGCGTCGTCGTTGCCGGGGATCTTGTAGTCGACCTCGTCCGGGTCGCAGTTGGTGTCGAGGATCGCGATGACCGGCAGGCCGAGCTTGCGGGCCTCGTCGACAGCGAGGTGCTCCTTCTTGGTGTCGACGATCCACACCGCTGAGGGAACCTTGGCCATGTTGCGGATGCCGCCCAGGGTCTTCTCGAGCTTGATCCGCTCGCGGCTGAGGATGAGGAGCTCCTTCTTGGTGCGACCAGAGCGGGCCACCTCGTCCGCGTTGATCTCCTCGAGCTCCTTCAGACGGGTCAGCCGCTTGGAGATCGTGTTGAAGTTCGTCAGCATGCCACCGAGCCAGCGGTGGTTGACGTACGGCATACCCACCCGGGTCGCCTGGTCGGCGATGGGCTCCTGGGCCTGCTTCTTGGTGCCGACGAACAGGATCGTGCCGCCGTGGGCGACGGTCTCCTTGACGAACTCGAACGCGTTGTTGATGTACGTCAGCGACTGCTGCAGGTCGATGATGTAGATGCCGTTGCGCTCGGTCATGATGAAGCGCTTCATCTTGGGGTTCCAGCGACGGGTCTGGTGCCCGAAGTGGACGCCGCTCTCGAGGAGCTGGCGCATGGTGACTACGGCCATGCCGTGGTTCTCCTTGTGTCGTTGTCAGTTGCTCTCGCGACGGTGCGGTGCACCGGCACGACCTGGCGCCTGCAACGCACCCCGCCGAGGCTGGTCAGCGAGGTCGCCGACCGAGTTCCGGACTGCCGTGGTGCGCCCCGCCTTCAGGGTGCTTCCCTCTTCAGGGACCCGTCAGACGGCGGAAGACGCGCGAATTCGGCTCCTGGGACCCGGGCCACGACTGAACGAGGCTGTGGGCACAGTTGCCGTGCTCCCATGATACGTCGCGGAGCGTGCAGCAGGGAAATCGGGCCCGGGGCCTGCTGGCTGGCCGCGTCAGCCGTGGGTGCCCTGGGGGGCGTCGTAAGGTGTCCGGCATGACTGGCCCCCTGGTGAACCGGATGCAGGGCTTCGGCACGACGATCTTCGCGGAGATGTCGGCACTGGCCACCCGCACCGGGGCGATCAACCTCGGTCAGGGCTTCCCGGACACCGACGGCCCGAGACAGATGCTCGATGCCGCCAAGGCCGCCATCGACGGGGGCCGCAACCAGTACCCGCCCGGCTCCGGGGTCCCCGAGCTGCTCGATGCCGTCGCCGCCCACCAGCGCCGCTTCTACGGCATCCCGGTGGATCCGGCGACCGAGGTGCTGGTCACCGCCGGCGCCACCGAGGCCATCGCGGCGGTGATCCTGGCGCTCTGCGAGGCCGGGGACGAGGTCGTCACCTTCGAGCCCTACTACGACTCGTATGCCGCGACGATCGCCCTCGCCGGCGCCACCCGGCGCACGTCGGTGTTGCGGTTCCCCGACTTCGCGGTGGACGAGGTCAGCCTGCGAGCGGCGTTCTCCCCTCGAACCCGGCTGGTCCTGCTCAACACCCCGCACAACCCGACCGGCAAGGTGTTCACCCGCAGCGAGCTCGATCTCGTCTGCGCCCTCGCCCGGGAGCACGACGCGTGGGTGGTCACGGACGAGGTCTATGAGCACCTCACCTTCGACGGCCGGGCACACGTCCCGGTCGCGACGCTGCCGGGGATGGCCGAGCGGACGGTCACCATCTCCTCATCCGGCAAGACCTTCTCGGCCACCGGCTGGAAGGTCGGCTGGCTGACCGGACCGGCCGCCGCGGTCACCGCAGCGCGCACCGTGAAGCAGTTCCTGACCTATGTCGCCTCGGGGCCGTTCCAGCCGGCCGTGACCCTCGCGCTCGGGCTCGGGGACGAGGTGTACTCCGAGCTGGCCAGCACCCTGCAGCGCAAGCGGGACCTGCTCTGCGATGCCCTCACGACCGCGGGTCTGACGATCTCCCGTCCCGCCGGCACCTACTTCGTCATCGCGGACGCCGCGCCACTGGGAGCGCGGGACGCCCTGACCTTCTGCCGGGAGCTGCCGGCGCGGTGCGGGGTCGTCGGCGTGCCCGTCTCGGTGTTCCACGATGACGTCGACGCGGCGCGGACCCTGGTCCGGTTCGCCTTCTGCAAGCAGGACGAGGTCCTCCTCGAGGCGGCCGAACGACTGGCGAGCCTGCAACCCCGAGGCTGACCGGTCCACAGGCCGACCCCGGCTCGTCCCGCCTTCCCCAGAACGCCGTTCGGTCGCCGTCTCCAGCGCGCGGCTCCCGCAGGATGCTCGGATGCAGTCGGTTTCCCGATCGAGACGCCGTACGTCCCGACGACGCGGCTGGGTCGGCCTGCTCCCGGCGCTGACCGCCGGGGTCGTCGTCTTGACCGCCTTCAGCCCGTCCGGGCGTCGCCCTGAGCCGGACCGCCCTGCCGCACCGGCGACCGCGCCGTCGGTGCCCGCGGTGGCCGGTGGCCGGGGTGGGTCCGCCACGGTGCAGCCCCGACCCGGCGGATGGCCGCGGACCGCAGTCCCGCCGAGTGACCCGCGGCGGGACTGGGTCTGGCCGGTGAGCCCCGCGCCGCTCCTGCATCCCTTCGACCCTCCGGAAGAGCCGTGGTCCCCCGGTCATCGGGGCGTTGACCTGGCGGCGTCGGCTGGCCAGACGGTGGTCTCGCCGCACGCCGGGACGGTGA
This sequence comes from uncultured Actinomycetota bacterium, assembly GCA_963845815.1. Taxonomy (GTDB): domain Bacteria; phylum Actinomycetota; class Actinomycetes; order Actinomycetales; family Dermatophilaceae; genus Lapillicoccus. The sequence continues at coordinate 1,778,422 of CAWJTD010000001.1, read as the reverse complement.
TCTTCGCCGGCGTCGTCGCCGGACGAGGAGTCGTCGTCGTCGCGCACCAGGCGGGCCTTCGCTCGACGTTCGAGCCAGTCGAGTCCCCAGCGCCCCTGGGGAGCGTCGTCGGCCGCGGCGCCATCCTGGCCACCGTGGCCGGCACGCCGGGGCACTGCTCCCCGGCCACCTGCCTGCACTGGGGAGTCCTGCGAAGCTCCACCTACCTGGACCCGCTGGCGTTCGTCGGCGCGCTCAGGGTGGTGCTGCTGCCGTACTGGGCGAGGTGAGGCTCACACCGCCTCGGCGACGACCAGGCTCTGCGGACCCGCCAGCGGCGCGTGGTCGACGAACCGCCAGCCCGTCCGGGGCAGCCACGACCTGGCCTCGTCGACGCTGTAGACGTCGCCATCGCGCAGGTGCACAGCGAACTCCCCGGCCATCAGGGCGGCATGGACCGGCTCGGTGTGGGTGGAGTTGGTCCAGAAGTCCGCGATGAGCAGTCGCGCTCCCGGTTCGGCGGCGCGGCGGACCTTCTCGAGCATCAGGCAGATGTCCGTCGGGTTCCAGTAGTGGATCAGGTTGGCCACGAGGAACACGTCGTACCCCGGCGGCAGCTCCTCGACGGTCACGTCGCAGGCCGTCGCCGTCACCCGCTCCCCAGCTGCGGCGTCCGCGATCCGTTGGCGCGCCAGCTCCACGACCACGGGCAGGTCGAGGACGGTCCCCGCCAGGGTGGGGTGGCGACGAGCGATGGCCAGCGACCAGGAGCCCGTCCCCCCGCCGATGTCCAGCAGACGGCGGTGCGCCCCGAAGTCGTATCCGTGGGCCAGCGCCTGCGCCGGACCGATGAGCACGGCCTCGATCCCCGCCGAGACGACTGCCTGCGTCTCGTCGTCGAGGTCGAACACCTGCGTCTGGGGCCCGCTCGCGAGCGCGTCGGCCAGCCCGGCCCAGGTGCCGTAGCTGACCTTGTCCCAGAACCGCAGGAAGGGACGGAGGTCCGCCGGCGAGGTCTGACTGAGGTAGGCCGCAGCCGCCGGACTGTTCCGGTACCGGTCTTCCTCCCGCTCGAGGATCCCGAGAGCCACCATCGCATCGGCGCTGATCCGGGCGGCGCGGGTGGTCAGGCCGGTGCGGGCGGCGAGCGCCTGCAACGTCGCCGGCGACTGCGCGAGTGCCTCGAACAGGCCCAGCTCGCTGGCGGCGAAGAGGTGCTTGGCGCCCATGAAGCCGGATGCGAGCTGCATGATCGGGGTCGGATCCACCATCGCCGTCGCGTCGGGGCGGGGCGAGCGGGTGGTTGGTGCTGTGGTCATGGCTTTCTCCTCGGATTCGCGTCGGCAGCCGAGCGGCGTGCCGTGCCCCGAGCCTGCGGTCCAGCCGCGACCCTGAGTACCCCTCATCACTGGGAGATCCGGACGACAGCCCCCCAGATCCGAGGGGGTATCCCGGACACCGGAACCCGCCTACCCTCGATTCCATGGACCGGAGCCGAGCCAAACGGGTCCGCGGTGAGATCGCGCGACTGGCCCAGCGCGGCCTCGACTGGGTCGCGTTCTCCACCCAGGCGACCGAGATCCTCGCCGACGTCGTGCCCTTCCAGAGGAGCTGCTGGCACACGGTCGACCCGGGAACCGTGCTGATCACCGGCAGCCTCAACCGTGGGGTGGGGTGCTCGGGGTCGTGGCTGGCGGACCACGAGTACATCATCGACGACGTCAACCAGTGGTGGTTCCTGGCCCGTAGCGGCCGGATCGCCGGAGCGAGCAGCATCGCGACGCACGGGGACCTGTCCCGCAGCGCCCGGTATCGGTCGAGTGCGGCGTCAGGCAGTGGTGACGAGCTGCGGTGCTCCCTGGTGGTCGATGGGACCTACTGGGGCGCGACGGGTCTGATCCGGGATGCGGACCAACCCTGGTTCACCCAGGACGACGTGGCCCTGATGTCCTCGTTGAGCGAGCCGCTGGCCCAGGGCTTCCGGCGGGCGGTCCTGCACGCCGCCATCGACGACGACGTGGCCGGACGATCCCGTGACGACGGACCGGGGGTCGTCATCTTCGACGAGCACGGCGTCGCCGAGTCGATCTCCCCGGCGGCCGAGCGATGGATCGCCGCGTTCAACGAGGTGCCCGTCCCGGCCGAGCCGTCGGCCTCGAAGATGGTGCAGGTGATTGCGACGCTCACCCGGGCCGCCGGACCGCCGGTCACCGGGGCCGCCCCCCGGTCCCGGGTGCAGACCCGGTCGGGCGAGTGGCTGCTGCTCTATGGCACGCAGCTGTCCGGCGGCACCGAAGGGCGCACCGCGGTCATCATCCAGCCGGCAACACCGACCGAGGTGGCTCCACTGGTGGCCTTGGCCTACGGGCTGTCGGATCGCGAGCGACAGGTGACCCGGCTGTCGCTTCAGGGGCTGTCGACCAAGCAGATGGCGTCCACGCTGAACGTCTCCTCGTACACGGTGCAGGACTACCTCAAGTCGATCTTCGACAAGACGGGCGTACGCAGCCGCGGCGAGCTGGTCGGCCAGGTCTTTCTCGAGCACTACGTACCGCAGTGGGAGCGGCTGAGCGACCTGCCGGCGGACTGGCTCGCCTACGCGCCCCGGCCTCCCGGGGGCCGGGTGGGGACCCGGTCACCGTCCTGAACCCGGTCTGCCGGGTCACGCGCCCACCGGGTACGGCCACGCCGTGCACCCCTCGAGGCTCTTGGTCTGTTGCACCATCACCGGCGCCCGCTCGCCCGGGCTCGGACAGCGCTCGTGCTGGTGCCCGAGCCCGTGGCCGACCTCATGGTTGACCAGGTAGGTGCGGTAGCCGTCCAGGTCCCCGCCGTAGGTCGGCGACCCGAGCATCCACCGTCCGAGGTTGAGCACGGAGCGGCCGCCGTTCCAGCAGGAGACCTGCTCCAGGCTGACATCGAGCGGTGCACACAGCTTCGCCGTCAAGGACGGGCTGGCGAGTGTCACCCGGATGTCGATGCTCACGCCGGCTGCTGCCTCGGCCGGAGTCACCGGGACGAAGTGGACGGAATCCACACTCTCCCAGCCGCGCTCATCATCCAGAACCGACTGGACCACCGCGGCGAAGTCCGCCGGCGAGACCGGCAGGCCCTGCTCCACCTCGACGGCGTACCGCACCGCGCGACCGGAGGTCTTGCCGCGGCTGGCGGGGATGGCCACGACGACCATGGCCCCGTCGCCCGCGGTCGGGACCGGCTTGGTGGGGCTCGCCGCAGGGGCCGCGACGGTCCCCGCCTCGCTGCCCTGGTCGACGCGGGGAGTGGCACTCTGGACCGGAGCGGCGGGGGCGGCCGTGCCGCGGGCGACCGGCGGCGGCTCGACCCCGGTTGCGGCTCCACGCGCGCCGACCACCGCAGGATGGTGACGATCCACGCCGAAGGCGACGGCTGTCTGGGGGTCCTCGACCTGGCGAGCCACGACGGTCGTCACCAGCAGCAGCACGAGCAGCAGCACCCCGCTCCGGCGCCGCCGCATTCGCCGGCGCCGATCAGCCAGCTCGCGTCGTGACTCGGCCCGCCGCTGCCGCGGATCGACCACGTCCGGTTCCCCGGAACGCCACACGGTGGTTGACATCGCTCCTGTTCCCTGTCGGCGGGCCTGAGGCTGCTCGGAGTCCATTCTGTTACGGATGGGGTCCGGAACCCTCGATCCGGCGTCTCCCGCGCGTGTTCCGCTCCCTCCTGCTCACGGGAGGCGGCCAGGCTGACGACCGTCAGGCTCGAGGATGAGCCTGCTCGTACGAGCGGCGGAGCCGTTCGACCGAGACGTGGGTGTAGATCTGCGTGGTGGCCAGACTGGCGTGACCGAGGAGCTCCTGCACCATGCGCAGGTCGGCGCCACCCTCCAGCAGGTGGGTGGCTGCGCTGTGCCGCAGGCCGTGCGGGCCGAGGTCCGGCGCGTCCGGGACATGCCGCAGCAGCAGGTGCACCACATCGCGAACCTGCCGGGCGTCCACCCGCCGGCCGCGACGGCCCAGGAACAGCGCGGCGCCACTCGCGGGCGTCACCAGGGCGGACCGACGGGCCATCCACCCCTCCAGAGCGCGCCTGGCCGGCAGTCCGAAGGGGACCGTGCGCTCCTTCGAGCCCTTCCCCATCACCCGGACCACGTTCCGACCGAGGTCGAGGTCATCGAGATCCAGCGCCACCAGCTCGCCGACCCGGATCCCGCTCGCGTAGAGCAGTTCCAGCACGGCCCGGTTCCTGATGTGGATGGGGTCGTCGTCGTCCGCGGCCGTTGCCGCGATGTCCAGTAGTGCGCTCGCCTCGGCCGGGCGCAGCACCCCGGGGAGCGCCGTGTTCCGCCGGGGCGCGACGAGCCTCAAGGAGGGGTCCTGGCCGATCCGGCCGCTGCGAGTGGCCCAGCGCAGGAAGGTCCGCGCCGCGGCTGCTCGCCGGGCGATCGTCGAGCGGGCGCCGCCAGCCTGGGAGAGCTCTGCCAGCCAGCCCCGCAGGTCGACCAGCCGCAGCTCGCCGACGTCGACGATCTCCCTCTCCCGGGCGGCGTACGCCAGCAGGTTCCTCACGTCGGACACGTACGCGCGGCAGGTGTGTGCCGAATGCCCCCGTTCCGACCTCAGGTGTCGCGCGAAGTCGTCGACGATGTCGCCCGCCGGCTCGGACTCGGGCTTCTGCCCGGTGTGAGCCGGCCCGTCCTCCGGTGCGGCGGCGGTCTGCGGCCCGCCAGCCGGGTCGCCATGGGTCGGGGTCACCCCGCCACCGTGACAAACCCGAACGCGGGGGGCAAGGACCCCCGCGGCGCGTTGACCAGACCACCTGCTGACGGCTGCTGCGAAGGGGGTCAGGAACGGGCGAGCGGCCGCTTGCGCCACCCCTCTCCGTCGCGGGTGACGAGGTCGAGGAGTTCGAGCCGACCCAGGCTGCTCAGCACCGCCGCCGCTGACATGCCGGCGGCGACGGCGATGCTCGACGCCGTCGCCGGGCTGCGGATCGGCACGGAGGCCAACGTCACCGAGTCGGCCGGGTCGAGGCCGTCCGTCACCCGCACGGGCGCACTTCGCCGGGGTGCGGCATCGACGCCGATCGAGCCGACGAGGTCGATGACCTCGGCCACGTCGGTGACGATCTCCGCGAAGCCGTCGCGCCGGGCCTGGTGACATCCGGCCGAGACCATGGAGGTGACCGGCCCGGGGACGACGCCCACCGGGCGGCCATGCTCCGCGGCTGTTCGGGCCGTGTTGAGCGCCCCGGAGCGCAGTCCCGCCTCCACCACGACTGTGCCGGTCGTCATCGTCGCGATGAGCCGGTTGCGCAGCAGGAACCGCGGCCGAGTCGGAGCCGAACCGGGGGCCACCTCGGAGATCACCGCTCCCTGCTCGGCGATGGCGCGGATCAGCGTGTCGTGGGCAGCGGGGTAGGACCGCTCGACGCCCCCGGCGAGTACGGCCACCGTGGGCCCCTGCACCGCCAGGGCTCCGCGGTGCGCGGCGGCGTCGATCCCGAAGGCAGCGCCGGAGACCACGGCATACGCCCGATCCGCCAATCCCGCGCCGAGCTCCGTGGCGACCCGGTCCCCGTACGCCGTACAGGCTCGGGCACCCACCACCGCGACAGAGCGTCGCTCCAGGTCCGCGAGGCCGAGCCCGCCGCGGACCCAGAGACAGATCGGCGGGGTGTCCAAGGTGTCCACTCCGCTGGGCCAGTCGCCGTCCCCGGGACAGACGACCCGAGCTCCGACCTTGTGTCCGATCTCGAGGTCCCGTTCGACGTCCAGTCGCGAGGCCCTCAGTCTGAAGTTCTCCGGCGTGTCGGGGTGCCCGTCGAGGACCCGCTTCAGCGCGGCAACGGCGCCGTGCCGCCCGATCAGCTCGTGGGCGCGATGGTCTCCTGGCTCGGCGAGCCGGCTCCAGGCGGCCCGCGCGTATCGGTCCTCATGGAGTAACGAGCTCTGACCTGCGCTCATCCCGCCGCCGCCTGGTGGTGTCTCATGCTCAGGGCCAGCCCGATGTCCTGGTCCGTGGGTCGCTCCACCTCGCGAAGGTCGGCCAGCGTCCAGGCCAGCTTGAGGCACCGGTCGTAGGCGCGCATCGAGAAGCCCCCGCGATCCAACGCTGCGTCGAGGCAGGCGGTCACCGTTAGGGGCAGTCGCATCGCGCCGGTCCGGAACAACGGCCCGGGGACATGGGCGTTCAGGCGGAAGGGAGTGCCCGCCCACCGGGTCGACTGGCGACGGCGAGCCGCCGCCACGCGAGCGGCCACCGTCGCCGTGCTCTCGCCGGGCTGCATGGCCAGGGTGAGCCGGGACGGGGCGGGGACGACGACCTGGATGTCGACCCGGTCGAGCAGCGGACCCTTGAGCCGGTCCAGATAGGTCCGTCGGCGAAGATGCGAGCAGGTGCACCGCAGTCCCTTGCCGAAGCCCATCCCGCAGGGACACGGGTTGGCTGCGAGAACGAGCTGGAACCGACAGGGGAACCGGAACCTGCCGGTGGCGCGCGCGACGACCACCTCCCCCGACTCCAGGGGCTGGCGCAGCGCCTGGAGCACCGACCTGCCGAACTCCGGGGCCTCATCGAGGAACAGCACGCCGTGGTGGGCCTGGGTCACTGCCCCCGGCACGACGCCACCGCTGCCGCCGCCGATGACTGCTGCCATCGACGCCCCGTGATGTGGCGCCACGAAGGGGGGCCGGCGCTCCAGCGTCCCCGGTGCCGACAGCGTCCCCAGCACCGACGAGATCGCCGTGACGTCCAGCGCCTGCTCGTCATCCAGCTCCGGCAGCAGTCCGGGCAACCGCTCGGCAAGCATCGTCTTGCCGGCGCCCGGCGGACCGACCAGATAGACATGATGGCCGCCGGCGGCTGCGGTCTCGAGTGCTCGCCGCGCCTCCTCCTGTCCCACGAGGTCAGCGAGGTCCGGAGTGTCGGGCCTGGTCGGCGCGGCGCAGTCCGTCGTCTCGAGCGGGCGGGGGGTCAGGCCCTTGGCTAGCAGGCGATAGCGCTCGACCAGCTCGGTGAGGTGCTGCACGGGATGGACAGCGACGTCCCGGATGAGGCGTGCCTCGGCGGCGTTGGCCACCGGCACCACCACGTGCCGAGCCCCGGCCCTGGCCGCAGCCAGGACCAGGGGCAGGACGCCGCGCACCGGGCGCACCGAACCGTCCAGACCCAGCTCACCGACGTGGACCACGTCTCGCGCGACGTCGGGCGCAACCGTGCCACTCGCGATGAGGGCCGCCACGCAGATGCTGAGGTCGAATCCGGCCCCCACCTTGGGCACCGATGCGGGTGAGAGGTTGACGGTGACCCGCCGGGACGGGATCGGGTGGCCGCTGTTCGCCGCAGCCGCCTTGACCCGGTCGGGCGCCTGGGCGCAGGCCGGGTCGGCGCGCCCGCCGATCGTGAAGGCGGGCAGGCCGGCGGCCACGTCCACCTCGACGTCCACCCGAAACCCCACCAGTCCACGCAGGCCGACACCGAGGGTGCGCCCGAGGGTCACGAGACCACCGACACGAGGTGCTCGATGCGACAGGCCCCGCGCGGTGGTCGCAGCACCCCGACCACGTCGATCCGGACATCGCTGAAGCGCCCGTCATGCTCGGCCAGCCACGCGGCCGCAAGGCGACGCAACCGGGCCAGCTTGCGAAGAGTGACCGCCTCCACCGGGGACCCCAGGGCGAGCGACCTGCGGGTCTTGACCTCGCAGACGACCAGGCAGTCGCCGTCGCGCGCGATGATGTCGATCTCGCCGACCGGGCACCGCCAGTTGCACTCGAGTATCTCCAGGCCCTGGTCGCGCAGGTACCGCGCGGCCATCCGCTCGCCGTAGTCGCCGAGCGCGGCCGCCGTCGCATGCGGCATCCCCGCACCGGCTCGGACTCCGTGGTGACCCCGCATGGGAGCAGGTTGGCTGCCGCTGGCCCGCCGGCGGCCGATCGACCCCCAGGCTGTGGAGCGCGTGACGGAGGGTCAGCGGGCTGTGGACGGCCCGCCGGGCCGCCGAGGCGCGGCGTCCTCGGCCGCGGCTTGCCCGTCCCGTCCGGCCCAGTTGTGCGAGGCGCTGCTGGGCGGGTAGGCGCCCAGCGGCAGGTCATCGCGCACCCGCAGCACCCACTGCAGCAGGCGCCACACGAGGTCGGTCCGGACGGCAGCCAGCTCCGGCAGGTCGATGAGGTTGTGGACCTCGCCCGGGTCGGCCGCGAGGTCGTACAGCTCCCCGTCGCCGTTGCGGTGCACGAGGAGCTTGTGGCTGCCGAGGCGCAGCATCACCGTGCGACCGGACTGGGTCACCGCGTTCAGCTCGTCGAAGGAGCCTCCCTCGTACGGGAAGTGCAGCTCCGGGCGGTCGTCGGCGCCATGGGTGAGGCCGCCGTAGCCGCGCTCGGCATAGATCGAGTCGAACTCCCCGCTGGGGGGTTGCTCACCGCGCAGCAGCGGGGCCAGGCTGCGTCCCTGCACGCCGGGCGGGATGGGCTGGTCGACCATCTCGCAGAGGGTGGGCAGCAGGTCGACGATCGAGACGAGCTCCTCACGGGTCTGCCCCGCGAGCGCGCCGTCCCCGGTGAAGAACATCGGGATCCGCATCAGGCACTCCGGCATGCCGGCCCCCTTGCGCTGCAGCCCGTACTCGCCGACGTAGTCGCCGTGGTCGCTGAGGAAGACGAACAACGTCTCGCCGTCCAGGGTCTGCTCCAGGTGCTCGACCAGGCGCTTGACCTGGTCGTCCAGCAGCCGCAGCTCGCCGCAGTAGGTCGCCCGGTACCGGCGCCACTGCTCGTCGTACCCGGGGCGCTTGGCGGCGATCAGCTCCTGCAGCCACCGCCAGTGGCCACCCTTGGCCCGCGCCACCTCCGGGCCGTGCAACCGGGACGGGACCTCGGCCTCGTCGAACATGCTGAAGTACGGCTCGGGTACCTGGTACGGGTTATGCGGTTCGGGAAAGGACACCCACATGAAGACCGGCCGGTCCCCGGCACGGGCGCCCGCCTGCGCGATGGCGGCCGTGACGATCCGGTGGGCGAGCTGTCGCTCGAGGGGGAAGGGGGTCGGCGACGGGCTGACCCCGTGGTCGAGCTGATCCAGCCAGTCGTCGAACGCCTCGTCCTCGGCGCAGGTCCGCGGCCCGTGGGTGTGGAAGTACGGGCCGGCATACGCGTCGAAGTCCTCCGGACCCGGGTGCATGTGCGGCTTGCCGGCGAAGAGCAGCTCGTACCCCGCCTCGCCGAGGACGTCGAGCAGATCGGTGGCGTAGTAGGCATGGGCCGCGGTGCTGTTCTGGGTCACCCGGTGCGCGGCGGGGAACCGCCCGGTGAGCAGGCTGGTCCGGGCCGGCACGCACGCCGGGGCACTGGTGTACGCCAGCGGGAAGTTCGTCCCGCGCTCGGCAAGGCTGTCCAGGAACGGCGTCGTGTCGAGCGCGAACCCGGCGCGACGGGAGAAGTCCGCCCGGTGCTGGTCGGTCATGACCACCACGATGTTGGGCCTCGTCACCGCTCCCCCGCTTCGATTGCAACGTTGTATACGACGCCGAAAACGTAGTGCCCGCCCCTGCGCCTGTCAACCGGCCCGACGGCCGCGGGTCAGGCCGGCGGCTCGAGGTCGGACTTCGGCAGCTCCTCGATGTTGACGTCCTTGAAGGTGACGACCCGGACGGTCTTGACGAACCGGGCCGGGCGGTAGATGTCCCAGACCCAGGCGTCGTTCATGGTGACGTCGAAGAACACCTCCCCGCCGTCGTTGCGCACCTTCATGTCGACGGAGTTGCAGAGGTAGAACCGGCGCTCGGTCTCGACCACGTGGGAGAAGAGCGAGACCACATCGCGGTACTCCCGGTAGAGCTGCAGCTCCATCTCGGTCTCGTACTTCTCGAGGTCCTCGGAACTCATCGGGGCCTGCGCATCGCGGGGCTGGTCATGGGCTGCTCGTCGTCCACTCGGTTGTCGTGACCTCGTCGGCCGTACCGGGCTCGCTGGCAGGCCCGGCGCTGAACCCAAGTTCTATCACCCCGGGCAGGCGCCACGAACGTCGATGGTGCTCGCAGGGCCCGTGCACCTGAAGGGCGTGCATGTGCTCGGGTGCGGCATACCCCTTGTTCACGGCCCAGCCGTATGCCGGGTGCGCCGGGTCCAGACCGACCATGAGCTCATCGCGCTCCACCTTCGCCAGGACCGACGCTGCTGCGACCGACGAGCACCGAAGGTCGGCCTTGATCATCGTCGTCACCGGGGGCAGCCGCGGCCCGACCGGATCCGCGAACGCGAACAGGCCGACCTCGGCGGGCGAGGTGAGCCAGTCGTGGTTGCCGTCCAGGATCACCAGGTCGGGAACCACGCCCAAGGCGGCGATGGCATCGAGCGCCCGGGTGCCGGCCATCCGCAGTCCGCCCATGATCCCGACCTCGTCGATCTCGTCCGGCGAGGCGTGGCCGACCGCATGGGCCAGCGCCCACCTCCGGATGGATGGCACCATCCGTCGGCGATGTGCCGGGGTGAGCAGCTTGGAGTCCTTGACCCCGGCCGGGGCCGAGCGACACGTCTCGTCGATCACCACCACTCCGACCGAGACCGGCCCGGCCAGCGCTCCCCGGCCCACCTCGTCCATGCCGGCCAGGATGCGATGGCCCTCACGCTGCAGGGCCCGCTCGACCCGCAGAGAGGGTTTCGTGCCGCGTGGTGGCGCCATCGTGACCCTGCTCAGCCGGCCTTCGTCGTCGTCGAGGTCGTCGCCGGGGTGGGCGTGCTCCGCTGCTGGCTCGCCGGGCTCGGAGCCGGAACGCCCTCGAAGACCCGGCCGGGAGCCGAGAGCCACTTGACGTGCTCGAGGGGCCAGACGATGGTCACCGCACGACCGGTGATGTCCGTGATCGGGACGGACCCCAGGGCGCCGGTGCCGTCGTCGTGGAAGCGTGAGTCGGAGGAGTCGCTGCGGTGGTCGCCCATCACCCAGACCCGGTCAGCCGGCACCGTGATGTCGAACGGGGCCCGGCCACCGCCAGGGGTATCCCCCTGCTTCACGTAGGTCTCGGTCACGGCGGCCCCGTTGACGGTCAGCTTGCCGGACGCGTCGCAGCACACGACGTGGTCGCCGGGCAGTCCGATGACCCGCTTGATGAGGTGGTCGTCCGAGTCGTCGGGGAGCAGCCCGATGAACTGCAGCCCGCGGTGCAGCGCACCGCGCACGCCGGGGGCCTCCGGCGGGCGCGGGACCTCACCGAGCCAGTGGTCGGGGTCCTGGAAGACGACGATGTCACCGCGCGCGAGATCGAACGGGCCGGGAGTCAGCTTGCTGACAACGACCCGGTCGTCCTTGACCAGCGTGTCCTCCATCGACCCCGAGGGGATGTAGAAGGCCTGGAGCAGCCAGGTCTTGACGACGAACGAGAGCACCACGGCCATCACCGCGATGATGACGATCTCCTTGAGACCACCCCAGACGTTGTCCAGGAAGCTGCGCCCGCGTCCGCGCTCCTCGTCGGCATAGTCGTCCTCGTAGCCGGCCTCCTCGTAGCCCGCGCCGCCGGATCCGGCCCCGTCGGCCGCCTCGAGCTCGGCGCCCTCCGGGTTCACGGCCGCGGAGTCATCGACGGTGGGATCGGCAGCAACTCGCGCACGCCGCGCGAACCGGGCGTCGTGGGTCTCGTCAGACATTCAGTGACCAGCTCCGGGCGTGGATGGGACGGTTGACAGAACACCGGCGTCTGCGAGTGACCCGAGACGCCCCGGCGGCCAGTATCGCACCGAAGCCTGACCGATCACGTCATCCAGTCTGACCATGCCGCCGCCCGGCTGCCCGAGGTAGGCGCGTGAGTCACTGGAGTCGCTGCGATGGTCGCCCATGACCCAGATCCGGCCCGGTGGCACGACGACGTCGAAGGTCAGGTCGCTCGGGTTGTCCCCCGGATGGAGGTAGGGCTCCGCGACCGGCGTGCCGTTGACCACGAGCAGACCGGAGGGGCTGCAGCAGCGCACCCGGTCCCCCGGTACGCCGATGACCCGCTTGACGTAGTCGGTGCCGCCGATCGACAGGACCGACGCCCCGAGGTCGAGGACCCGGCCCAGCGGCGCAGGGTCGGGGTCTCGGGCCCCGAAGGCGCGGTCGCCGTTGAACACGACGACGTCTCCTCGACGGACCGAGTCACCCCGGACCATCCGGTTGGCCAACAGCCGGTCGCCGGGTTCGATCGTCGGCTCCATCGAGGTCGACGGCACCGTGAACGACTGCACGACGAACGCCCGCAGCAGCAACACCAGCAGGACGGCGATCGCCGCGGCGATCAGCCAGCTACGCCCGTGCCCGGCAACCCCGGTCGGGTTCGCGGGCCGGCGACGCGGCGGGTCGGTCACTCGGCAGGAGCGACCTGGGGAGCCTTGGCCTCGTCCGCGGCGGCGGCCTTTGCTGCCTTGCCACCCTTGGCCGGGACCGACTCGCGCTTCTCCTTGATCTTGGCAGCCTTGCCGCGCAGGTCACGCAGGTAGTACAGCTTCGCGCGCCGCACGTCACCGCGGGTGACGACCTCGATCTTGTCGATGATCGGGGTGTGCAGCGGGAAGGTGCGCTCGACGCCGACGCCGAACGACACCTTGCGGACGGTGAAGGTCTCGCCGATGCCGCCGCCGTGGATCCGGATGACGACGCCCTGGAAGATCTGGATCCGCGAGCGGGTGCCCTCGACGACCTTCACGTGCACCTTGAGGGTGTCGCCGGCGCGGAAGGCCGGGACGTCGTCGCGCAGGGAGGCCTGGTCGACTGCATCGAGCTTGTGCATGACTGCTTCGCTTTCTCGCGGTGCCACAGGTCACCAGGGTTTCGATGATGCGCAATGGGTGCGCGTCCGACCGGCCTGGTGCGAGCTCGACCTGCTGCTCGCACTCCCCCTGTGGCAGGGGCACGTCTGGTGCCGGACGCAAGGGTCAAGTTTGCCAGAGACCTCGCCCGGCGCGAAATCCGTCACGGGCCGCTACCGCCGCGGACCCTGGGGCAGCCGGAGGTCAGGCCTGGCGCCGCATGGCCAGCACGGAGGGCCCAGACCCGGCGGCGCCGGTCGCCGCCGACCGGTAGCCCCGCTTCCGCAGGGCCTTCAGCGCCGCCGCGGACACCGTGCCGGCGTCCAGCTGGAGCGTGGTCGTGCCGTCAGGAGCGGCCCGCTCGACCACGTCGAGCAGCGCCAGACCGATACCGCGCTCGTCCAGGTCGGGGGCGACCACGAGCCCGGAGATCTGCCAGATCCGCGAGTCCTGCGGACTGACCCGGGCCCGGACACCGGCCACCAACCGCCCGCCGTCGCGGACCACCCAGCTGCGCCACCCGGGCATCTCGCGGCGCAGGTCCTCGACGCGGTCTCGTGGCGACGGCTCGCCCGTCGCCGGGTCGCCCGTCGCACCGGCAGCCGTACCGGCCCACTCCAGGGTGGTCAGCTCGGCGGCGTCGGCGGGCGTCCCGGGCACGGCCTCGAGGGCCTCGAGCCCCAGCGCCTCGGAGGGATGCAGCAGGTCGGGGCGGCGCTCGGCGGTCCGGCGAAGGCGCTGCTCGTGGCGCCAGTCGCGGATGGCGCCGTGGTCACCCGACAGCAGCACGGCTGGCACCTCGAGGTCACGCCACCGCGTCGGCTTGGTGTACACGGGGTACTCGAGCAGGCCGTCCTCGTGCGACTCCTCGACCAGCGACGCGGCGTTGCCGATCACGCCCGGAACGAGCCGGGCGATCGCCTCGATCATCGCGAGCGCGGCCACCTCGCCACCGTTGAGCACGTAGTCCCCGAGCGAGACCAGTGAGACGCGCATCCGTGAGGCCGCGTGCTCGTGAACCCGTTCGTCGATGCCCTCGTACCGGCCACAGGCGAACGCCAGCCACGGCTCGGCGGCAAGCTCGCGCGCCAGGGCCTGGCTGAACGGCATACCGCCGGGGCCGGGAATGATGAGGTGCGGGGACGCGTCCCCCGCCGCGTCCGCGAGCAGCCCGTCCAGCGCCTCCCCCCACGGCTCGGGGCTCATCACCATGCCCGCACCCCCGCCGTAGGGGGTGTCGTCCACCGTGCGGTGTCGGTCGTGGGTGAAGTCGCGCAGGTCGCGGACCCGCACGTCGAGCAGGCCCTGCTCGCGCGCCTTGCCGATCAGGGACAGCTCGAGCGGCGCGAGGTAGGCGGGGAAGATCGAGAAGACGTCGATCCTCATGTGTTGAGCTCCAGCAGGCCCTCCGGCGGCTCGATGACGATCCGGCCGGCGGCGACGTCGACCTCCGGGACGATGGCACTGACGAACGGGATGTATGCCGTGCCTCCTGCATCCAGCGTCACCACGAGCAGGTCCTGGCTGGGCGCCAGCTCGAGGCTGCTGACCGAGCCGACCCGGGTGCCGTCGCGGGTGACGACGACCAGTCCGGCCAGCTCGTCCTCGTACCAGGCGTCACCGGGCTCGTCCTGCTCGAGAACGGCCGCGGACTCCTTCTCGACCACCAGGCGGGTGCCTCTGAGGGACTCGGCACCGGTGCGGTCCGGGATCTGCTCGAAGGCCAGCAGCCAGGTGCCGTTGTGCAGGCGTGCGGACCTGAGGGTGAGCGATCGGGGGACGCCGGTGCCCGGTTCGGCCTGGGTGGCGAAGGTGGCGCCGGGCACGAACCGCACCTGCGGCTCGTCGGTGTGCAGCTGCACGGTGACCTCACCCCGAAGGCTGTGCGGCTTGCCGATCCGCGCGACGACGACGTCCATCCATCGATCCTCTCAGGTCGGCGGCCGGGGCCGCACTCGTGCAGAGGGCCCGGGACCGTGACGGTCCCGGGCCCACTCTGGCGTGGATCGGTGGTTCAGCGCACCCGGTCGGTGTCGACGATGTCGACCCGCACGGAGGTCCCGCCGGCGAGGGCGCCCACGACGGTCCGCAGGGCGCTGGCCGTGCGACCGGAGCGGCCGATGACCCGCCCGAGGTCCTCGGGATGCACCCGAACCTCGAGGAGCTCGCCCTGGCGCAGGTCCTTGCGCCGCACGACGACCTCGTCCGTGTGGTCGACGATGCCCTTGACGAGGTGCTCGAGAGCCTCCTCGAGGACGGTCAAGATCCCGCCTCGGTGTCGTCGCTCCCGGCCTCGGTCGTCGCCTCGGCTGCCTTGGTCTCGACCGTCGCCTCGGTTGCGGGGGCCTCCTCGACCTTGGCCTCGGCCGGGGTCTCCTCGACCTTGTCCGCCTTCGCCGGGGTCGCTTCGACCTTGTCCGCCTTCGCCGGGGTCTCCTCGACCTTGGCCTCTGCCGGGGCCTGCTCGACCTTGTCGGCCTTGGCGTCCTCGGCCTGGTCCTTCTTGTCGGCCTTCGGCGCAGCTGCCTTGGTGGCACGCTTCTTCGGCGTGGTGGCGCCGTCCTTGGTCTCGAGCGAGGAGCCCGCAGCAGCCATGGCTGCCTCGTAGAGCTCCTTCTTGCTCGTCTTCGGCGCCTTGACCCGGAGCGTGCCCTCGGTGCCTTCGGTGCCCTGGTGCTTCTGCCAGTCGCCGGTCACCTTGAGCAGTGCCTCGACAGCCTCCGTCGGCTGCGCGCCCAGGCCCAGCCAGTGCAGCGCCCGCTCGGAGTCGATGTCGATGAGCGACGGCTCCTCGGTGGGGTGGTACTTGCCGATCTCCTCGATCGCCCGGCCGTCGCGCTTGGCACGCGAGTCCATGACGACGACACGGTAGAACGGCGCACGGATCTTGCCCATGCGCTTCAGACGAATCTTGACGGCCACGGTTGTGGTGTCTCCTCAGTTTTGATGGGGTGAACTCGACGCCATCCGGTGGGGAACACACGGCGGGCCGAAGTCGAAGGACGCGTGCCGGGCCGGTGAGAGGGTCCTGCCCAGACGGGTACAGCCGACCATTGTGCCAGATCTGCACGGGCATCCCGACCACCGGCCCGTCCCGTTCACCGTCGGCCGGCCCGGCGGGGGGCGCCCCGACGCGCGCGCGACGGTCAGAACGCGAGCGCCCGTACGCGCAGCGCGAGCTCGACCACCGTGCGCGGCGACAGCTCCCCCGCCGTACTGACCCGAAATCGTGGCCCGATGCCCGGCGGTCGGTGCGCGTCCTCGACGCGCTCTGCGGCCACCGCGGTCGCCAGCTCGCACCAGGCCTCGGGGACCCTGGCCGGGTCGAAGCCGGCCCGGGTCAGTCCGGCGACCACATACTCCGTGTCGTTCGGCCCCCACCAGCCCTCCACGACGCCACCCGCCGGGGACGCGGCGAGCAACGACCACAGGGCGTTCGAGGCGGCGACGCCGACCGACGATGACCGCTCTTGGCCGTGCCCGGCCGGCGGATCGGTGGGCCACGCGTCGGCGACCGCCTCCTGCGCCGCGTCCTTGCTGAACAGCGGCAGGCCGAGCTCCGCAGCGAGCGCGGTGGCGAGAGTCGTCTGGCCCGAGCCGGGCACCCCGGTGACCAGGACCGCGGTCCGGGCCGCGGGTCGCACCCGGTACGGCGCAGCGGGCCATTCGCTCGACAGCACGGCATACCGGTCGTGGTCGCGCCAGGACTCCTGGCCGTGCTCGTCCGGCAGGATGAGGAAGTCTGGCGAGAACCCCTCGCGGACGAAGCCCAGACCGCGCAGCAGCCCGGCGGACCGGACGTTGCCCGGCCGGACGTTCGCCTCGACCCGGTGCAGTCCCATCCCACGTGGTTCAGGGGAGAGCACGAGGTCGACCGCCAGCCGCAACCCCTCACGGAACAGTCCCCGACCGGCATACGGGTCGAACGCGTCGTAGCCGACCGCCCCGGAGAGCAGCCGACCCCGCACCACGCTGCTGACGGTGACCTTGCCGACGAGGTCGTGGTCGCCGACGGCGTCGCGGGCATGGACCAGCAGCGCCTGATGGGAGGCCGACTGGGCCAGCAGCTGCCCCGGCAGGCCGTGCGGGTCGACCGGGTTCCACGCCGAGAGCCGGGCACGGGACTGCTCGACCGCCCGGGCGTATGCCGCGATGTCGCCCTCGGTCGCACTCGCCACCCAGACCCGCTCACCGTCGGCCCGCAGGGACATCTCGTCACCGGTCATCCGACCATGGCTCCACGCAGGACGATGACATAGGGAGAGCCGAGGACGCGCAGGTCGCGTCGCGGATCCTCCTCGTAGACAACGAAGTCCGCCGGAGCGCCCTCCTCCAACCCCGGTTGGCCGAGCCAGCTGCGCGCGCCCCAGGTCGCCGCTGAGAGGACGGCCCGGGCGCTCATGCCGACCCGGCCGAGCTCGACCGCCTCCTCAGCTGCCAGCCCGTGCGAGAGCGAGCCGCCGGCGTCCGTGCCGAGATAGATCGGGATACCGGCCTCGTGGGCGGCCGCGACCGTCTCGTACCGGCGACGATGCAGGTCCAGCATGTGGGCGTGGTAGGCCGGGAACTTCTCCTGGGCGGGCTCGGCCAGCTGGGGGAAGGTGGCGATGTTGATCAGGGTCGGCACGATGGCAATCCCCTGCGCCGCGAAGGTCTCGATCGTCTGTGGTTCCAGGCCGGTCGCATGCTCGATGCAGTCGGTGCCGGCGGCCGCGAAGTCGTAGAGCGACTCCTCCCCGAAGCAGTGCGCGGTGACCCGCACCCCCTCCTCGTGCGCTGCAGCCACGGCCGCGACGACCGTCTCGCGCGGAAAGGAGGGCGAGAGGTCGCCGGTGCCACGGTCGATCCAGTCGCCGACCAGCTTGACCCAGCCATCCCCGCGTCGCGCCTCGGCGCGGACCCGGGCCACGACCTCGTCGGGCTCGACCTCGTGGGCGTAGTTGCGGATGTACCGACGGGTGCGGGCGATGTGCCGGCCAGCCCGCACGATCCGCGGCAGGTCCTCGCGCGCGTCCACCCAGCGCGTGTCACTCGGGGAGCCCGCGTCCCGGATCAGCAGGGTGCCGGCATCCCGGTCGCGCAGCGCCTGCGCCTCGGCGGTCTCCGCGTCCACCGCGCCGTGGGCGTCGAGCCCGACATGGCAGTGCGCGTCGACGAGCCCGGGCAGGACCCAGCCTCGTACCGTCTGCACGTCCGCCCCCGCCCGCGGCGCGGCATACGTGACCCGGCCACCGACGACCCACACCTCGGGCCGGACGTCGTCGGGGCCGACGAGGACCTCCCCCTCGACGTGCAGGACTGTGCTGCTCATGGCTCGCCAACCTACGGGAAGCGACCGGCAGCGGACGAGGGACACGACGTCGTCCGAGACTGGCGTCAGCCTAGGATCACGGGATGCTCTCGCTGGTCGTCGCCGTCGTGAGCGGGCTGCTCGCGGTGTGGGCCCACCGCCACGAGCGCCGCGGGCTGCGACCGGGGTTGTTGCTCGCCGGGGCGTTGACGGCCCTCGCGGTCGGGCTGGTGACCCAGACCGGCGGCGGCTCGGGGTGGCAGGCCGAGGTGAGGACGCTCGTGCTGGTGCTCTGCCCGGCTCTGGTCGGCGTGCACGTCGCCGTCCTGCTGAGCGCTGGCGCGATGCTGATTCATCCCCAGGGGCGCCGACCGGTCAACCTCGCGGCCCTGGCAG
The DNA here is from genome assembly GCA_963845815.1 of uncultured Actinomycetota bacterium. GTDB lineage: Bacteria > Actinomycetota > Actinomycetes > Actinomycetales > Dermatophilaceae > Lapillicoccus. Next base: position 1,759,994 of record CAWJTD010000001.1, on the reverse strand, counting down.
CTGCCGTCCTGGTGGCCGGCGCCACGACCGGACTCGTCGTCTTCGGTGCCGGACCCCCCGGTCCGTGGCGGCCGGTCGCAGTGGCGGGGCTGCTCTGGCTCGGGTACCTCGGGCTCCTCCAGAGCGCCCAACTGCTGGGCTGGGCGCTCTACGTCGGTACCACCCGCGCGCACCAGGTCGACGTCATCCTGGTGCTCGGCGCCGGACTGATCGGCTCACGGGTGACCCGCCTGCTCGCCAGCCGGCTCGACCTGGCCCTGGAGGTCGCGGCCAGTCGCGAGTGGAACCCGTCGGGCGCGGCGGCCGTCATCGTCTCGGGTGGGCAGGGCGAGGACGAGAGCGTCACCGAGGCCTCCGCGATGGCGGACTATCTCCTCGCCCGCGACGTGGCGGCGGATCAGGTGCTGCTCGAGGAGCGCGCCACCAGGACGATCGAGAACCTCGAGCTGTCTGCCGCGCTCATGGCGGCCCATCGGTGCGGTCCACGGGTTGCCGTGGTGACCAACGACTTTCACGTGCTGCGCTCCGGGATGATCAGCCTGCAGGTCGGCACGGATGCCACGGTCGTCGGTTCGTGGACGGCGCCGTACTACCTGCCTCGGGCCGTGCTGCGGGAGCTCGCCGCCATCGTCGTGATCCGCCGATGGGCGCACGCCGGGGTCCTGGCCCTGCTCGCCGTGGCCGGTCCGGTGCTGGTGCACCTCGGCGTCTGACGGCCTACCGGCCGAGGAACTTCTCGAAGCCCTTGGGCAGGCTGGCCGGGTCGAGTCCCGAGGCGTCGAGGGCTGCCGAGTCCGTCGACGGTGGCACCCCGAAGGCGCTCTGCGCCGCAGCGGTCCGGGCTCCGGCCGCCTTCTCGGCTGCAGCGCGTTCCTCGGAGGCACGCTTGGCCGGGTTGCCGCTCTTGGACTTCTTGCGCTGCTGCGGGGCCTGCTTCCCCTTGCGGGCGCCCGGGATCCCCGGCATACCGGGTAGGCCGGCGCCGCCGCCGCGGGCGAGGCTCTTCATCATCTTCTGCGCCTCGCGGAAACGCTCGAGGAGCCCGTTGACCTCGGAGACGGACACGCCCGATCCGCGGGCGATCCGCGCCCGGCGGGAGCCGTCGATCTGCTTCGGGTGCGTGCGCTCGAACGGGGTCATCGAGCGGACCATCGCCTCGACCCGGTCGAACTCGCGCTCGTCGAGGGAGTCGAGCTGCGCGCGCATGCCCTGCATGCCCGGCATCATCTTGAGCATCGACTTCAGCGAGCCCATCTTCTTGATCGCCGACATCTGCTGGAGGAAGTCGTCGAAGGTGAAGTCCTCCTCGGCCAGGAACTTGCGAGCCATCTCGTCGGCCTGGGTCCGGTCGAACGCCTTCTCAGCCTGCTCGATGAGGGTGAGCACGTCACCCATGTCGAGGATGCGGCCGGCCATCCGGTCGGGGTGGAAGACCTCGAAGTCCTTGGTGTTCTCGCCGATGGAGGAGAACATGATCGGGCGGCCGGTGATCGTCGTGACCGAGAGCGCCGCACCGCCGCGGGCGTCGCCGTCGAGCTTGGAGAGCACGACTCCGGTGAAGTCGACTCCCTCCTGAAACGCCTGGGCAGTCTCGACGGCGGCCTGGCCGATCATCGCGTCGATGACGAAGAGCACCTCGTCAGGCTGGATCGCCGCACGGATGTCGGCAGCCTGCTGCATGAGGTTCGCGTCGACGGCCAGTCGCCCGGCGGTGTCGACGATGACCACGTCGTACTGCTTGGCGGTGGCCTGCTCGACCCCGGCCCTGGACACCGAGACCGGGTCGCCGTACGAGCGGGTTCCCTCACCGGTACCGGCGACGGCATCGTGCCCGCCGACGTTGCCCTGCTCGGGGGCGAACACCGGCACGCCGGCGCGCTCGCCGACGACCTGAAGCTGGGTGACCGCATTGGGCCGCTGCAGGTCCGCGGCCACCAGCAACGGCGTGTGGCCCTGCTCCTTGAGCCAGAGTCCGAGCTTGCCGGCCAGGGTGGTCTTGCCGGAGCCCTGGAGGCCGGCCAGCATGATCACCGTCGGGGGCTTCTTGGCGAAGCGGATCGAGCGGGTCTCCCCGCCGAGGATGCCGATGAGCTCCTCGTTGACGATCTTGACGACCTGCTGTGCGGGGTTGAGCGCCTCGCTCACCTCGGCCCCGAGCGCCCGCTCCCGAACCGCCTCGACGAAGTGCTTGACGACCGGGAGCGCCACGTCGGCGTCGAGCAGCGCCATCCGGATGTCGCGCAACGCCCGGTTGACGTCCGTCTCGGAGAGCTTGCCCTTGCCCCGCAGGCCCTTGAAGGTCGCGGTCAGTCGGTCGGAGAGTGAGGTGAACACCCGAGAACTCTAACTTCCTCGTCCGCCGGCCTCAGCATCGAGCACCGGGCCCCGATCCCGCTTATCGGGTCACCCGATAAACGGGACGTTCCCTCGAGGAACTTCCTCACGGAAAGGGGCCGTTTATCGGGTCACCCGATAAAGGCCCACACCCCCATTCCGTATGCCGTGAGGCCCGGTCAGCTCCCGTCACAGGTGTCGATGATCATCGCCACCGCCTGGGCCACCCGGGCCGGGGGCAGGACCCGGCCTCCGAACTCGGTGACGTAGAACGTGTCCAGGGTCTGACCGGCATACGTGGCGACGTGGGCGCTGCGAACGCTCAGACTGGCCCGCGCCAGGGTGATCCCGATGTCGTGCAGCAGTCCCGGCCGGTCGGTCGCCCGGACCTCGATCACGGTGGCCGAGTCGGACGCACGCGAGATCACCATCGCGCGCGCCTGGCCAGGCGCCCCGGAGCTGGCCCGGGAGCTGTCCGAGGCCTCACCCCGCTGCCGACGCGACAGCAGGGCCAGCGGGGCGCGGTCCCCCTCGGACAGGCGCATCAGGCCCCGGGCGATGGCGCCTTCGTCGGGGGGTTCGCTCCCCGGCGTCTCGACGTACCACTCGTTGACGGCGATGCCGTCAACCGTCCGCACGACCGCCGACCGCACGATGTGGCCCTGGGCGGCCAGCAGTCCCGCCGTGTCCGCAAAGAGCCCGAGACGGTCGCGGTCGTGGATGTCCACCCGGTGCGCGCCGCCGAGCGCGGTGACGACGACGTGAGGCTGGCCGAACACGAGCCGGTTCTGGATCTCCTCGGGCACGGGCTGCGCCTCATCCCCCGGGCTGCCTGGCAGACCCGGTTCGCCGGCGAGCGCCTCGCGGGCTGCGCCGACGAGCTTCGCGAGCAGCGTCGCACGCCAGTCGGTCCAGGCCGCGGGGCCCGCGGCACTGGCATCGGCCTCGGTCAGCGCGCGCAGCAGGTTGAGCGTGCTCAGCTCGCCGTCCACCGCCTGCCGGACCGCAGTGATGGTCCGGGGGTCGTCACAGTCCCGTCGGGTGGCCAGGTCGATCAGGGCCAGGTGCTCCCGGACCAGGCGCACGACCACCGCACGGTCCTCGTCGGCCACACCGAGGCGGGCCAGGGCGGCGTCCGCGATCGGGGCCCCGGTCTCGGCGTGGTCGTGGGCGCCCGGCACCTTGCCGATGTCGTGGAACAGTGCGGCGAGCAGCAGCAGGTCCGGCCGGTCGACCTCGCGCAACAGACCACTGGCCCGCACGACCGTCTCGATGAGGTGACGGTCGACCGTGTGCCGGTGGACCGCGTTGCGCTGGGGACGGCAGCGCACCTGGGCCCACTCGGGGATCCAGCCCTCGATGATGCCGGCGAGGTCGAGCCCCTCCCACACCGCGACGAGGCCCGGACCGGTCGCCAGCAGGTCCCCGAAGATCGCCAGGGCGGCCGGTGGCCACGGCTGGGCTATGGCGGGGCTGGCGGCCAGGTTCTGCAGCGTCGTCGGCGCGATGGTGAGTCCGTGGCGCGCCGCCACGAGAGCCGCCCGCAGCACCAGGAGCGGGTCGCTCGAGGCGTCGACCCCGGCTCCGAGCACCGCCTCACCGTCGTGCAGGAAGAGGCCATGGCCCAGCGGGGTCATCTGGGGACGGCGTGGCCCGACCCGCAGCGTCCGCGCTCGCTGCGCCTGGGTGGCCCGACGCAGGGTGCCGTCGAGGGCGTAGGCGATGACCCTCGCGGAGGCGGAGAGGTCGGTCAGCAGGAGGTCGGCGTCCGGATACCCGAGCAGGGCCGCCGCTGCGTCGTGATCCTCCCTGCCGAGCCGGTCCCGGCCCCGGCCGGTGACCACGTGCAGGGCGTCCCGCACATCGAGCAGCTGCCGGTAGGCCGCGTCCACGGCCCCATGGGGTCGGTCCGCGAGCCAGGCGGCGGTCAGGGCCCGCAGCACGGCCATGTCGCGCAGCCCGCCGCGAGCCTCCTTGAGATCCGGCTCGAGCAGGTGGGCCAGGTCTCCCTGGCGGGCGTGCCGGGCCAGGATGGTGTCGCGCAGCTGAGGTAGCCGGGTGCGGGCATTCGAGCGCCAGTCGTGGGCCACCGTCGAGCGAGCCGCGTTGACGACCTCTTCGTCGCCGCTGACGAAGGTGAGATCCAGCAGGCCGACCGCGGCCGACAGGTCCGCCCCCGCCACGGTGCGGCACTCGTTGAGGGTGCGGACGCTGTGGTCCAGCTTCACGCCCTGGTCCCAGATCGGGTACCACAGGCGGTCGGCGAGGGCGTTCAGGTCCTCCGGACGCAGCGCCCGGCTCCGGTGCAGCAGGACCAGGTCGTAGTCGCTCAGCGGACCACCATCGCGACGGGCCAGGCTCCCGACGGCCGCGAGCGCCACCCCCGGGACGCTTCGCCCGTCGGTCGCCGCCATCCACAGCTCACCGAGCCAGCCGAACCCGAACTCCGCCAGCGCCGCGCGGCGATCGACGCCGGCACCCGCCGCGGCAAAGCTGCGGGTGCCGGCCAGGTCGAGCCGCCGGGTCGTCACGTCGGTCATGGTGTGAGTGGTCCTGTCCTGGTTTCCGACGCGCCGGCGACGAGCTCAGAGCGCGTCGTGTCCACGCTCCCCGGTCCGGACCCGAACGACGTCGTCGACCGGGGTGGACCAGATCTTGCCGTCCCCGATGCGACCGGTGTGGGCCGACTTGAGGATGACGTCGATGACGCTGCCCGAGTCGAGGTCGTCCACCAGCACCTCCAGGCGCACCTTCGGGACGAAGTCGACCGTGTACTCCGCGCCGCGGTACACCTCGCTGTGTCCCCGCTGCCGGCCGTAGCCGCTGGCCTCGCTGATCGTCATCCCGGAGATGCCGTACGCCTCGAGCGCTTCCTTCACCTCGTCGAGCTGGTGCGGCTTGATGATGGCCGTGATGAGCTTCATGCCTTCGCCCCTTCCTTGACGTCGGCGGCCGTGCCGGCGGGTGCCGGTCGGGGTGGCGCCACGCCTGCCTGGGCGAAGGCCCCACCGCTGCGGGCGCCCGCCGTGAATGCTGCCAGGTCGTACCCGGTCTCGGCGTGCTCCTGCAGGTCGATGCCGGCCAGCTCCACGTCGGCGCTGACCCGGAAGCCCATGGTCTTGTGGATGATCAGGCCGAGGACGTAGGTGACGACGAACGAGAAGGCGAGGACGGCGAACGCGCCCACCGCCTGGCGCCACAGCTGGTCGAGCCCACCGCCGTAGAGGAGCCCGTCCGCGCCGGCGTCCCCGGCCGGGCTGCCGACCTTCGAGGCCAGGATCCCGACGCCCAGGGTGCCGATGAGACCACCGACCAGGTGGATGCCGACGACGTCGAGGCTGTCGTCGAAGCCGAACCGGAACTTCAGGCCGACCGCGAAGGCGCAGAGCGCTCCGGCGAGCACCCCGAGTGCGATCGAGCCGACCGGGGTCAGGGTCGAGCAGGCCGGGGTGATCGCGACGAGGCCGGCGACGACGCCGGACGCGGCCCCCAGCGAGGTGGGGTGACCATCCCGCAGGCGTTCCACGACAAGCCAGCCCAGCATCGCCGCCGAGGTGGCCGCCAGGGTGTTCACCCACACGCCCGCCGCCAGCGACCCGGCGCCCAGCGCCGAGCCGGCGTTGAACCCGAACCAGCCGAACCACAACAGCCCGGCGCCGAGCATCACCAGGGTGAGGTTGTGCGGTCGCATGGGGTCCTTGCGGAAGCCCAGCCGCTTGCCCAGGACCAGCGCCAGGGCCAGACCAGCGGCTCCCGCGTTGATGTGGATCGCGGTGCCGCCCGCGAAGTCGATGGCCTTGAGGTTGTTCGCGATCCAGCCGCCCTGCTCCGCGGCGAACCCGTCGAAGGCGAACACCCAGTGGGCCACCGGGAAGTAGACGACGCTGGCCCAGACCAGCGTGAACACGGTCCACGCGGCGAACTTGGCGCGGTCCGCGATGGCGCCGCTGATCAGTGCGACCGCGATGATCGCGAAGACCACCTGGAAGGCGACGAAGGCGGGACCGGGGATGAGGTGCCCCTCGGCTCCGTAGGCCGCGTCCATGACGCCGTGCAGTCCGAAATGCTCCAGGGGGTTGCCGACCACCCCGTTCCAGGAGCTGCCAAAGGCCTCGCTGTAGCCCCAGAGCATCCAGGCCACACCGACCGTCCCCATCGAGACGAAGCTCATCATCATCATGTTCAGGACGCTCTTGGTCCTGACCATGCCGCCGTAGAAGAGGGCGAGACCGGGGGTCATCAACAGCACCAAGGCGGCGCTGGCGAGGACCCAGGCGGTGTCACCGGTGTTGATATCCATGCGGCACACTCTGGCGACGGCGCGTTTCGCCTACTCGTGGCCCGTGTTACGGGCGTGTAAGCAAACCCCGCCCCCGGTTAGGAACAGGTTTCGGCTACGGCTGATGTTGGTTTCTTCCTCGTCAAGAGTGCATGATGGCGGTAAGTTGCACGACGTGGGCACCGGACCCACTCCCCGACGAAGGAGTTCCTCATGAAGGTTGCACGGTACGGCGCCATGCTGGCGTCGGTCACCCTGCTCGCCGCCGCCTGCAGCGGCGGCGGCAGCGCGTCCAGCGGCGACAAGAGCGGCAGCGGTGCGCTCGACGGCAAGGGCAAGACGCTGACCGTCTGGATCATGGAGGGGACGAACAAGGACGCGACGCCCTTCTTCGAAGAGGTCAAGACGAAGTTCAAGGCCGAGACCGGCGCGGACCTCACCGTGCAGATGGTCCCGTGGGCCGGGGCCCACGACAAGTTCACCACCGCGATCGCCGGCGGCACCACGCCCGATGTTGCGGAGGTCGGCACCACGTGGACCGGCGAGTTCGGCCAGGCCGGCGCGCTGAAGGACCTCACCGGTGACGTCAAGGGGGCCGGCGGCCTCGACAACCTCATTCCCGGGCTCGTCGAGTCGGCGAAGGTCGACGGCAAGCTCTACGGCATGCCCTGGTATGCCGGGGTGCGCTCGGTGCTCTACCGCACGGACCTGTTCGAGAAGGCCGGGGTCAAGGTTCCGACCACCTGGGCCGAGTTCGAGGAGGTGGCCAAGAAGCTCAAGGCGAGCGACCCGGCGGTCACCGCCTTCCCGGCGCCCGGCGACGCCAGCTACGTGTTCGACCCGTTCATCTGGGGCGCCGGCGGCGACCTCGCCACCAAGGAGGGCAGCGCGTGGAAGTGCACCCTCGACTCCCCCAAGTCCAAGGCCGGCCTGCAGTACTACGCCGACCTCGCGCTCAAGGACGGCGTGTCCAACCCCGCCGCGACCACGTGGAAGGAGACCGACCTGCGTGACTCCTTCATCAAGGGCCAGAGCGCGATGATCATCACCGGGTCCTGGACGCCGACGGCGATCCTGGCCAAGGCTCCCGAGCTCAAGGGCAAGATCGCGGCCTTCCCGATCCCCGGACAGACCGGCGGGATGAGCCCCTCGTTCATCGGCGGCTCGCACCTGTCGGTCTTCGAGGGCTCGAAGAACCCCGAGCTGGCCTGGGCGTTCGTCAAGCTCATGACGTACGGCGAGCTCGCGGCCAAGTGGGGCACCCAGACCGGGTTCTTCCCCGGCACCAAGGACCTGATGAACAAGGTCGTCGCGGCCAACGACCCGCTGGTCACCCCCTTCGCCAAGCAGTTCACCGAGGCCGGCAAGTCGGTCCCGGTGACTCCCGCCTGGGGCAAGGTCGAGGGAGCCAAGGTGATGACGGCGATGATGCAGTCGATCCTCTCCGGCAAGGCCAGCATCGACCAGGCCACGAGCACGGCCTGCACCGAGATGAACAAGCTGCTCGCGTCCGGCTGAGCGGTCACCACCCCCGTGACCGAGCACCTCACCGCGCCCGCCCCGCCCTCGCCCCCTCGCGAGGGCGGGGCGGGTCGCATCCCGTCCACCACCTCCGGGTTCAGCCCCGGAGCCGCGCGACGACGTCGCTCCACCGCGCTGCGCCCCTGGCTGTTGCTGACCCCGGCACTCGTCGTCATCGCCGGCCTGCTGCTGTACCCGCTGCTGCAGGTCGTGCTCCTCTCCTTCCAGGACAAGAGGCTGGGTGACGTCGTGCGGGGCACCACCCCGTGGAACGGGCTGGAGAACTACCGCGAGCTGTTCGGCAACGAGATCCTGTGGAAGACGGTGCTGCCCAACACCGTCGTGTTCGCGGTCGTCAACGTCGCCCTGACCGTCATCGTCGGCACCCTCGTCGCCCTGCTGCTGTTCCGGCTGGGCACCCTCTGGCGCGGCATCGTCACCACGGCGATCCTGATGGCCTGGGCCGTGCCCGCCGTGACCGGGACCTACGTGTGGGTGTTCATCTTCGACCCCAACAACGGCGTCGCGGTGCGGCTGGCCAGCGCCCTGCACCTGGTCGACCCGGCCACCAACTGGTTCACCGAGCGGGTGCCGTTCCTGTCGATCGCGACGCTGAACGTGGTCCACCACGGGTTCCCGTTCGTCGCGCTGACCGTCCTGGCCGGGCTGATGACGATCCCCAGCGACCTGACCGAGTCAGCGCTGATCGACGGGGCGAGCGCCTGGCAGCGGTTCTGGCGGATCACGGTGCCCATGCTCAAGCCCGTCTTCGCCGTCGTCACGATCCTGTCGACGATCTGGGACTTCAAGGTCTTCGCCCAGCTGTACCTGATGCCCGGCGGCGACGGAGCCAACCGTGAGGTGCTGAACCTCGGGGTCTGGTCCTACCTCCAGTCGTTCGCCCAGAACCGGTTCGGCTACGGGTCGGCCATCGCGGTGGTGCTGACCCTGCTGCTGCTCGTCATCACGGTCTCCTACCTGCGGGTCCTGTTCAAGGAGGAGGAGCTATGAACCGGCGCACCCCGCTGAGTCGGGCCGGGCTCGCCCTGGCCACCGGTGCCGTCCTCGTCTTCACCCTCTTCCCGGTCTACTGGATGGTCTCGACGGCGTTCGACCCCCAGGCGGCCTCCGGCGCCCGGTCGCTGCTGCCGGGCGGCTTCGGCCTGGACAACTTCCGGGTGGTTCTGACCCAGGGCGGCTTCGGCACCTTCCTGCGCAACTCGATCCTCGTGGCGCTCGCCACCGTGCTCGCCAGCGGTCTGCTGTCCCTCTTCGCGGCGGTCGCCGTCGCGCGGTTCAGGTTCCGGCTGCGCACCTCGGTCCTGGTGATGATCCTCATCGTCCAGATGGTCCCGATGGAGGCGCTGGTCATCCCGCTGTTCATCCAGGTCCGCACCCTCGGGATGCTCAACAACCTGCTCGGGCTCGTCGTCGTGTACGTCGGGTTCAGCCTGTCCTTCGCGATCTGGAACCTGCGGGGGTTCGTCGCCGCGGTTCCGGTCGAGCTGGAGGAGGCGGCCTACCTCGACGGTGCCTCGTGGTGGCGGATGTTCCGCTCGATCCTGCTGCCGCTGGTGGCGCCCGGGCTGGTCGCGACGAGCGTCTTCTCCTTCATCACGGCGTGGAACGAGTTCATCTTCGCCCTGACCTTCATGCAGGACGACAGCAAGTACACGGTGGCCGTGGGGCTGCGCCGGTTCTTCGGGCAGTTCGGCACCGACTGGGGTCTGGTGATGGCTGCCTCCACCCTGATCACCATCCCGGTGATGGTCTTCTTCGTCATCGCCCAGCGGCGGCTCACCTCTGGACTGGTATCCGGCGCCGTGAAGGGCTAGGACATCGGTATGCCGTCCTCGCCGGACCCTCGGGTCGCCCGCCTGGCCAGCGCCGTCCTCATGCCCGGCTTCACCGGGTCCCGGGTGCCGGACTGGCTGGCCCGGGCCACCGAGGCGGGCCTCGGCGGAGTCTGCCTGTTCGCCCCGAACGTCACGCCGGACGTGGCCGCGCTCACGGCCGAGCTGCACGACATCCGCGCCGGCCTGCTCGTGGCCAGCGACGAGGAGGGCGGAGAGGTGACCCGGCTCGAGGCGGTCACCGGGTCGTCCTGGCCCGGCCACGCCGCGCTCGGCCGGCTGGACGATGCCGACACGACCCGTCGGGTGGCGGCCGGCATCGGTCGCCAGTCGCGCGCCGCGGGAATCGACCTGGTCCTCGCCCCGGACGTCGACGTCACGTCGAACCCGGACAACCCGGTCATCGGCCTGCGCGCGTTCGGAACCGACCCCGCCCTCGTCGGCCGGCACGCGGCGGCCTTCGTCGACGGCCTTCAGGGCGCCGGGGTCGCTGCCTGCGCCAAGCACTTCCCGGGTCACGGCGACACGGTGACCGACTCGCACCTGGGGCTGCCGGTCATCGACGTCGACGTCGCCACGCTGCGCTCGCGGGACCTGCCACCGTTCGAGGCGGCGATCCGGGCCGGGGCGAGGGCGGTGATGACCGCGCACGTCGTCTTCCCCGCCCTGGACGACCGCCCGGCCACGCTCAGTCCCGGCGTCCTGGCCCTGCTGCGCGACGACCTGCACTTCGACGGGGTCATCGTCTCGGACGCCCTGGACATGAAGGCCATCTCGGCCGGCGTCGGCCGCGGCCGCGGGGCGGTGCTGGCCCTGTCGGCCGGCGTGGACCTCGTCTGCATCGGCAACCCCAACCACCCCACCCCGTACGACGACGAGACCGCGTTCGAGGAGGTGCATGCAGCCGTCGTGCGGGCGGTCGCTGCCGGTGAGCTCCCGGCCGAGCGACTCGAGGAGGCCGCGCGGCGGGTCTCCGGGCTGGCGGACTGGGTCGCCGGCGCGCGGCGGGGAGCGGACACCGAGCGCGCCGCGGCAGCGGAGAGCCTCACGGACAGCGGGCGGGACCTGGCCCTGGCGGCGGCCTCCCGGGTGCTGGAGAGCGGGGGTCGAACCCGGCTGGGCGCGGGCGCGGTGCACATCATCGACCTTCGCGGCGCCCCGAACCTGGCTGCCGGCCCACGGCCCAGCGGCGTCGTCGCCGCCCTGACCTCACGGGTCGACGTCGAGGTCCACGACGTGTGCCAGGCGCCCGATCCGCGGGTCGCCCTGGAGGTGGCCCTGAACGGCGCCACCGCCGGGGCGGTTCTCATCCTCTCGGGCAGTCCGCACCGCTCCTCCGAGCGGCAGTGGTTGCTCGACGTCGCGGTGGCCGGTCGGCCGGATGCGGTCGTCGTCGCCACCGGCCTGCCCGACGCCCGCGACCGACTCGGCGAGAACTGGATCTGCACCTGGGGCGACTCGCTGCCGGCCGGTGCGGCGGCCGCGGACCTGCTGCTGGGCTGACCCTGGCTGCCGGCGCTCGACAGTTCGCAGGCATGATGAGTTGGTGACGGTTCCTGCCGAGATCCTCGACCGGGTGAGCGGGTCCGCCCGGCGCCGACTCGCGGACGCCCTGCGAGACCGGGTCGCCGGTCCGGACGCCGAGGAACGGGCCCGGGCGATCTGGCAGACCCCCGGTCCCCGCTGGTTCCACCGCGACGACCCGATCTGGCGGGTCCACGCCGACGCCTCGATGTTCGTCGGCGGGATCCGGGCCCTGCTCCTGCAGTCCCTGCACCCGCTGGCCATGGCGGGGGTCGCCGGGCACTCCGGGTACAAGTCCGACCCGTGGGGTCGCCTGCAGCGGACGTCCGCGTTCCTCGCGACGACGACCTTCGGGACCACCCAGGCGGCGCAGCAGGCGATCTCGAGTGTCCAGGACATCCACGCCCGGGTCCGAGGTCGCTCCACCGACGGGCAGCCCTACGCGGCGAGCGACCCCCACCTGCTCGGCTGGGTGCACGTCTGCGAGGCGGACAGCTTCCTCACGGCATACCAGCGTCATGGGCGCCAGCGGCTGACCGCGCCGGAGGCAGACCTCTTCGTGGCTCAGTCGGGGTTCGTCGCCGAGCGCCTCGGGGTGCTCGACCCGCCCACGTCGGTGGCCGAGCTGAGGCTGGCCCTCGACCGGTACCGACCGGAGCTTGCCGGGAGCGAGCCCGCCTACGACACGGCACGGTTCCTGCTGCTGCACCCTCCGCTGAGCCTGGCCAGCCGCCCCGGGTATGCCGCCCTGGCGGCCGGTGGGGTGGCCCTGCTACCGATCTGGGCCAAGGCGATGCTCCGGCTGCCGGCGCTGCCGGTGACCGAGCGACTGCTCGGGCACCCCGCCGCCAACCTCGCGGTGCGGGCGGTCCGCTGGGCCATGGAGGACCCCGAGGATCCGCGGAACCCGCGGCAGGGACCTCGGGGCGCTCAGCCGGCCTAGCCGACGATCGCGTCGACGAAGGCCTCGGCGTCGAAGGGAGCCAGGTCGTCCGGGCCCTCGCCCAGCCCGACCAGCTTCACCGGCACGCCGAGCTTGCGCTGGACCGAGACGACGATGCCGCCCTTGGCCGTGCCGTCGAGCTTGGTCAGCACGACCCCGGTGATGTCGACGGCCTCGGCGAAGACCTCGGCCTGGCGCAGGCCGTTCTGGCCGGTCGTCGCGTCGAGCACGAGCAGGACCTCGTCGATCGGGCTCTGCTTCTCCACCACCCGCTTGACCTTGCCGAGCTCGTCCATGAGGCCGACCTTCGTGTGCAGCCGGCCGGCCGTGTCGATGATGACCACGTCGGCCTCGATCTCGGTTGCCGCCCGGACCGCGTCGAACGCCACCGCGGCAGGGTCGGCGCCATCGCGGTCGGAGCGGATCGTCGGCACGCCGACCCGGGCTCCCCAGGTCTCGAGCTGGTCAGCGGCGGCGGCGCGGAACGTGTCCGCTGCGCCGAGGACGACGTCGCGGTCCTCGGCGACCAGGACCCGGGCGAGCTTGCCCACCGTGGTCGTCTTCCCCGTGCCGTTGACGCCGACGACGAGGATCACCGCGGGGCGGCCGTCGACGCGCGAGGAGACGATTCGCCGGTCCATCGTCGGGTCCACCAGGTCGAGCAGGTCCGCCCGGAGCCAGCCCCGGACCGTCGCCTCGTCGGTGACGCCGTCGACCTTCACCCGGGTCCGCAGCCGCTCGACGAGCTCGGTGGTCGCCTCGACGCCGAGGTCGGAAGCGATGAGCGTGTCCTCCACGGACTCCCAGGCTGCCTCGTCGAGCCCCCCTCGGGACAGCAGCCCGAGCAGGGCGGTGCCGATGGCGGAGTTGCTCCCGGCGAGCCGCGCCCGCAGCCGGCCCAGTCTCCCGCGCGCCGACTCCGGCTTCTCGATGACCGCCCCCGAGGGCGTCGGCCCGGCGGGCTGCGCCGTGTCGGGCAGTGCCGCGGAGGCCGCGGCCGGCCGGGTCGCTACCGACCCGTCGTCGTCGCTGCCCTCGTAGGCCGGCGGCGAGAGCGTCTTCCCGCCGTCGCCGGACAGGTCCGTCGGGAGCGACGTGCGACCCTGCTCACCGCGCCGGACGCGTCCGCGCAGGAGCCCGAGGACCCCGCCGACAGCCACCAGCGCGATGACGAGAACAAGGGCGATGACTTCCCACAGTTGATCCACGCCGACATCCTTGCATGGGCCGACAGGCCGGTCCCGGCGCCAGGTGGCGCGGGCGCCGCACCGTGGCGGCGCGGCCGGTCAGCCGGTCAGCTGGCCTCCAGCTCCTGGCTCATCGTCGGCACTGCCGGGCTGGTCGGCGGGTCCGCGACGCGCCGCACCGGCCTCGCCGGCGCGGTCCGGCGCGACGGCGACTCGGGCTGGGACTCCGCCTCGGTGCGGCTTTCCGGTGCCGGCTGGGCGACCGGTTCCTCGCCCGGCGGGACCACGGCCGCGTCGGACTGGGTCTCGAGGCCCGTGCGGTGCAGCCTGCCCCGGGCGCTGGCGACCGACTCGGTCCGCTCCTTGACCCGGGTGATCATCTCCTCGCCGTGGGGGGTGAGGAGCTCACGCCCCTGCCGGCGGGCGGGGATCGCGACGAGCCCGACGACGGCCATCCCGAGCACGAGGCACAGGATCATGGCGAAGACGAGCGCAATCATGGTCCCAGCGTCCCGCATCCGGGGGCTGAGAGCCAATCGGCGCGCGCAGGATGAACTGTGGCGTTTTCGACCCCCCGGGCGGACCCGCCGGTCAACCTACGCCGACTCGGCCTGCAGGACATCGCGCATCCGCTGGGACACGACCGTGGTCACGCCGTCACCGCGCATGCTCACGCCGTACAGCGCGTCGGCGATCTCCATGGTCTTCTTCTGGTGGGTGATGACGATCAGCTGGCTCGAGTCGCGCAGCTCCTCGAACAGGGTGATCAGCCGGCCGAGGTTGGCGTCGTCGAGAGCGGCCTCCACCTCGTCCATGACGTAGAACGGACTCGGTCTGGCCTTGAAGATCGCGACGAGCATGGCCACGGCCACCAGCGAGCGCTCCCCGCCGGAGAGCAGCGACAGACGCTTGATCTTCTTCCCGGGCGGCCGGGCCTCCACCTCGATGCCACTGGTGAGCATGTGGTCCGGGTCCGTCAGCACCAGCCGGCCCTCACCACCGGGGAAGAGGCGCGAGAACACGCCCTCGAACTGGGCCGCCGTGTCGTGGAAGGCCTCGGTGAAGACCTTCTCGACCCGCTCGTCCACCTCGCGGACGATGTCGAGCAGGTCCCGCTTGGAGTTCTTGAGGTCCTCGAGCTGGGTGGTGAGGAAGGTATGCCGCTCCTCGAGCGCCGCATACTCCTCCAACGCCAGCGGGTTGACCCGACCCAACGCCGACAGCTTGCGCTCGGCCGACCGCAGCCGCTTCTCCTGGACCTCCCGGACGAACGGCTGGGAGTCGGCCGAGGCGGCCTGCCCCTGGCTGGTGTCGTCGTCGTCCTCGCCGCTGGGGTCCGACGCGGACGGGTCGACCACCGGCGGGATCAGCTGGTGTGGGCCGAACTCCTCGACCAGCACCTCCGGATCGATCCCGTGCTCCTCGATCGCCCGGGTCTGGAGCTGCTCGATCCGGAGCTGCTGCTGGGTCCGGGCCACCTCGTCGCGATGCACCGAGTCGGTCAGCATGCGCAGCTCCTCCTGGAGCACGCTCATCTCCCGACGTACCACGGCCAGCTGGGCGTCGCGCTCGGTACGGCTGGCCTCGGCCCGCTGGTGCAGCTGTTCGGCGCGATCGACGGCGACCTTGAGCTGCCGGGTCGCGTACGCGGCCCCGGTGCGGACCGCCCCGGCCACCCTGGCCTCGCGTTGACGGCGCTCGCGCCGGGCGGCGTTGCGCTCGCGCGCGGCAACCTCGGCGGCAGCGGCAGCCTCCAGCGACTGGGCCCGGTCGTGCAGCGCCCGCGCACGTTCCTCGCGGGTGCGCAGGGACAGCCGCAGCTCCGTCTCGTGGGTGCGCGCCGCGGTCGCAGCGGCGTCGAGCCGGTCACGCTCGTCCGGCGAGACGTCTGCGTCGCTCTCCTCGCCCTGGGCGTTGGCGGCCTCGAGCCGTTCGCTCAGGCTGGCCCGTTCGGCCCGGTCGGACTCCAGGGCCTCCTCCGCGGTGGCGATGGCCTGCTGGGTGCGCTCGGCTTCGGCGCGGGCGTGCCGCACCGTGACCCCGAGGGCACCCAGCTTCTCGGCCACCGCCGACATCTTGGCGTCGAGGTCGTGCAGTCGGTCCAGCGCCACCTCGAACGCCTCCCGGGCGTCGGTGACCTTGGCCTGGACGGTCGCCATCGAGAACCTGGCCTGCTCACCACGTCGGGTCGCGTCCGCCACCCGGGCCCTCGCGTCGTCCACCGCGGCCTGGACCTCGATGAGGCTCGGTGCCGCCGAGCTGCCGCCGCGCACCCAGCCCGGCGCGAGCACGTCGCCCTCGGCGGTGACGGCCGTGATGCCCTCGCCGCGACGAACCAGGGCCGCCGCCGCGTCCGCGTCGTCGACCAGCGCGACCCGCTCGAGCAGCTGCTCGATGGCCGGCCGCAGGTGCTCGGGGCAGGAGATGACCTCGCGAGCCCAGCGTGCGCCGGCGGGCAGGTCCGGCAGGGAGCCCAGGTCGACGGCTCGCGCCGACGGGCCGACCAGCATGCCGGCCCGGCCGCTGTCGTCGGCCCGCAGCGTGGCCAGGGCACGCTGGGCGCCGTCCAGGCTGGTGACCGCGAGCGCGTCGGCGGCCCAGCCGAGGGCCGCGGCGACGGCGGTCTCGTGGCCGTGCTCGACCTGCACCAGTGACGCCACCGACCCGGAGATGTGATGGGTTCCGTCCTGCCGCTCGAGGAGGGCAGCGGCCCCGTCCTTGCGGCTCAGACTCATCTCGAGCGCCTCGAGGCGGGCGGTTCCGGACTGCCGGTCGCGCTCGGCGCCGCGTTCGGCTTCCCGGAGCCGCTCGAGCTCGGCCTCGAGGCTGGCGACCTGCGCGGCCGCCTGCTCGAACGTGGCGTCGAGGTTCTCCTCGCCCTCCTCGTCGACGGCGATCGAGGCCTCGAGGGTGGCGAACTCCTTCTCGGCCTGCAGGGCGCGGGCCTGGGACTGCTCGACGGAGCTGCGCAGTCGCCCGATCTCCGCCTCGGCCGCCTCGATCCGGGAGGCCTTCGCGGCGACCTGGCCGGCCAGCCGGGCCAGTCCCTCGCGCCGGTCGGCAGCGGCCCGGGCGACCCGGGCCAGCCGCTGCTGCTCGGCGACATACAGGCGTTCGGCCTCGCCGCGGGTGACGACCGCAGCGGCCAGTGCCTCCTGCGCCTCGGTGATCTCGGCAAGCAGGTGCTCGTGCTGGCTTCGCAGCTCGCTCGCCTGGGCCCGCAGCTGCTCGGGGTCGCGCGCCGGCGTTGCCGCGTCGCCACCCTCGCCGTCCTCGTCCTCGGACAGCAGCCGGACCCGCTCGGCGGCGAGGGACCCGGTGGCAGCCAGTCGTTCGGTGAGCCGAGCGAGGGCGTACCAACGCTCCCGGGCCCGGGTCAGCTCCGGTCGGGCCTCGTCCGCCTCGGCCTCCAGCCCGGTCAGGCGGGAACCGAGGGCGGCCAGGGCCTGCTCCACCTCGGTGCGACGGGCGATCAGCGCCGTCTCGTCGGCGACCTCCTGCTCCAGGGTCGAGCTGATCTGGACCAGGTCGTCGGCGAGCAGGCGCAGCCGGGCGTCGCGGACCTCCGCCTGGATGTATGACGCCCGACGGGCGGTCTCGGCCTGTCGACCCAGGGGTCCGAGCTGACGCCGGATCTCGCTGGTCAGGTCGTTCACCCGGGTCAGGTTGAGGTCCATCGCCTCGAGCTTGCGAAGCGCCCGTTCCTTGCGCTTGCGGTGCTTGAGGACCCCGGCCGCCTCCTCGATGAAGCCGCGGCGCTCCTCGGGGGTGGCCCGCAGGATCGCGTCGAGCTGGCCCTGCCCGACGATGACGTGCATCTCGCGGCCGATCCCGCTGTCCGAGAGCAGCTCCTGGATGTCCAGCAGCCGCGAGGGCGTGCCGTTGATGGCGTACTCCGAGCCACCGTTGCGGAACATGGTCCGCGAGATCGTCACCTCGGTGTAGTCGATCGGCAGCGCACCGTCCGTGTTGTCGATCGTCAGGGCCACCTCGGCGCGTCCCAGCGGAGCGCGTCCCGAGGTGCCGGCGAAGATGACGTCCTCCATCTTCCCGCCACGCAGCGACTTGGCGCCCTGCTCACCCATCACCCAGGCGAGCGCGTCGACGACGTTGGACTTCCCCGAGCCGTTCGGCCCGACGATGCAGGTGATCCCCGGCTCGAGCCGCAGGGTGGTGGTGGAGGCGAAGGACTTGAAGCCCTTCAGCGTGAGGCTCTTGACGTACACGAGCGAAGGTCTCTCCTCGGCGGCAACCGCCCGGACGTGCGTCCGGTCGGCGTGAATCCCGCTCACCCTACCTTCGGCGAGGTGGCGCTCCGGGCAGGCTCGCGGCTCGGTGGTTCGAGGGGCGAAAGTGACGCCTGGGGCGGTTCGGGGCTACTGCGGCTCGCCGTTCCCGGCGATGGCCACATGGTGCCGGATGACCTCGGCGACGACGAACCCGAGGAACTTCTCGGCGAAGACCGGGTCCAGCCCGGCCTCCTTGGCCAGGATGCGCAACCGGGAGATCTGTGCCTCCTCGCGGGCCGGGTCGGCCGGCGGCATCCGGTGCTCGGCCTTGAACTCGCCGACCTGCTGGGTCGCCTTGAAACGCTCGGCCAGCAGGTGGATCAGGGCGGCGTCGATGTTGTCGATGCTGCTGCGCAGGTGGGCCAGCTCGGGCGGGACGTCGTTCACCCTGACAGCGTAGGCGCACCGCCCACCTGTCGAGCGGGCCGTCTCGGAGGGTGGCCGCGCCCCTGGTGGCGGACGTCCTCGAGCTCAGCGCTCGAGGAAGCCGCTGACGTCCTGCCGGACCGGCCCCCACTGGGTCACGACCCCGGTGATGTTGCCGGGCCGACCGGTGTGGCTCGGTTGCTCCTCGAGGAGCTCGACGAGCCGCCGGACGGCCTCCGGGGGACCCTGGGCGAGCACCCCGACCCGACCGTCTGCGAGGTTGCGGGCGTGGCCGACCAGTCCGAGCTCCAGGGCCCGGGCCCGGGTCCACCAACGGAAGCCGACGCCCTGCACCTGGCCCCGGACGAAGAGGGTGGCGCGCTCCGTCGCGCTCACTCAGCCAGCCAGGCGGCATACGCGTCGAAGGTGTACGGCCGGCCGAGGAAGTCGGCCACCAGCTCGGCTGCGTCCCGCTGCCCCCCCGGCGCGAGGACCCGGTCGCGATAGCGGCGGGCCACCTCGGGGTCGAACATGTCGGCGCGGTCGAAGGCGCTGAACATGTCCTTCGCGATGACCATCGACCACATGTACGTGTAGTAGCCCGAGCCGTACCCCTCGAGGTGGCCGAAGCTGGAGGTGAAGTGGGTCCCCTCGATGTACGGGAAGAGGCTGTACCGGGTCTGCAGCTCCCGGGTCCGTTCGGTCAGGTCCCGGGGGATGTCGACATGACAGGTGTAGGACAGCGCCGCGTAGAACATCTGGGTCCGGGCGTTGTACCCCTTGCCGAAGTCGTTGGCCCGGCGCATCTTCTCGACCAGCTCGACCGGGATCTGCTGCTGCGCCGCGTCGACCGCGAAGGTCCGCAGGATGTCCGCATCCCAGGCCCACTCCTCGAGCATCTGGCTGGGCGCCTCGACGA
The DNA here is from genome assembly GCA_963845815.1 of uncultured Actinomycetota bacterium. Lineage (GTDB taxonomy): Bacteria > Actinomycetota > Actinomycetes > Actinomycetales > Dermatophilaceae > Lapillicoccus. The sequence continues at coordinate 1,740,779 of CAWJTD010000001.1, read as the reverse complement.
AGTCCCACTCGGTGGCGACCCCCGAGAAACGCACCCACTCACCGCGGCCGGCGAGGACATGGTGGACCAGGTGCCCGAACTCGTGGAACAGGGTGACCACGTCGTCGTGCTCCATCAGGCCCCGGGGGAAGTTGCAGACGAGGACCCCCTCGGCCAGCTGGCGGCCACCGAGACCGCGAACCAGGTCGAACTGGGCGGCGTGCTTGTACTTACCCTCTCGCGGGTGCAGGTCCAGGTAGATCCGACCGAGCCGTTCGGCATCGGAGCTCGCGGGGTCCTCGCCGAGGTGGACGTCGTACGCCGCCACGTCGGGGTCCCAGACCGCAGCGTCCGGCACCCGGGTGTAGCTCAGCCCGAAGAGCCGGCCAGTGACGTCGAGCAGTCCCTGGCGGACCTTCTCGAAGTCGAAGTAGGTGCGGATCAGCTGGGCGTCGACGTCGAAGCGCTCCCGGCGCACCGCCTCGGCGTAGAACATCAGGTCCGCGGCGTCGATCGTCTCGGCATCGGGCACGTCCTGGCGCCGTCGGTCCAGCAGGATCTGCCGGTCCCGCATCCCGGACTCCAGTGCCGCCGCCGCGATCTTGTCGATGAAGGCCTCGATGGCGTCACCGCTCTTGATCATCTTCACCTCGGCGTCGTAGTCCGCCCAGCTGGCGTAGCCGAGGATGTCGGCCAGCTCCCGGCGGATCTCGAACAGCTCGGTGAGCAGCGCGTCGTTCGCGGGATAGGCGCGGTTCATGAAGGCCAGTCGCAGCTCGCGGCGGGCTGCCGCGTCGGTACCGAAGGTCGCGAACGGCACGACGTCGGGGTAGTCGGTGGTCAGCGTGACCAGGCCGTCGTCCTCGACCGGGTGGGCGTCCTTCCAGTCCTGCGGCAGACCGGCCAGACGGTCCGGGGTGACCCGGATCGTCCGGACGTCGTCGCGGATGTTCTTGCTGAACTCCTGCCCGACCACGATCGCCCGTTCGGACAGCTCCTTGACCCGGGAGCGGGTCGCCTCGTCCTGGTCGACCCCGGCGCGGGTGAAGTCCAGCAGGGTCTTCTCGAGCAGCCGACCGGCGAGCGGGTCGAGACCGGCGGGGTCGAGACCGGCGAAGATCTCGTAGAGGTCCCGGTCCAGGCTGAGGTCGGTGTCGAGCTTCTGGACCTCCTGCATGGCCCCCTCGGCCCGGGTGCGCACGGCCTCCACCGGGTGCACCTCACTGAACAGGGAGGCCGCCGAGGCCACGTTGCTGATCGCCATGCTCACGTCGTTCCACCGCCCGAGCGCCTCGAGGGCGTCGGTGGGCCGGTCCACCTTCAGCTCGTCGACCAGCCGCCTGGCCTCGTCGAGATAGGTCCGACAGCGTTCGTCCAGCCACTCCTGGGCCTTCTCGTTGCCGGGCAGGGACAGCGTCTCCAGGTGCGCGTTGATCACCCCGGGACTCTATCCGTCGTCAGCACGCCGACGTGGTCGCGGCTGGCACCTCGGGCAGGAGAACGACGAGCGGTTCATGAACGGCTCCCGCCGAATCGGCGCTCCGCAGCGTCGGCACGGACGCCCGTGCTGTCCATAGGCATCGAGCGAACGGTCGAAGTAGCCGGACGCGCCGTTGACGTTGACGTACAGGGCATCGAAGCTCGTGCCGCCCTGGCCCAACGCCTCGAGCATGACGTCACGGGCGTGCCGCAGCACCCGAGCCAGCGCGGGACGGGTCAGGCTCGAGGCCACCCGTTCTCCGTGGATGGCAGCCCGCCACAGCGCCTCGTCCGCATAGATGTTGCCGATCCCCGAGACCAGCCCCTGGTCCAGCAGGGCGCGTTTCACCGCGCTGTTGCGGCGCTTCAGCCGCTCGAGCACGAGGGCCTCGTCGAAGGCAGGTTCGAGTGGGTCGGGTGCGATGTGGCTCACCGTCTCCGGGATGCCGTCGGGGCCCAGCTCCGACAGGGCCAGGCCGCCGAAGGTCCGTTGGTCCACGAACCGCAGCTGGGGGCCGCCGTCGGTGAAGTCGAAGCGCGCGTGGAGGTGGCGCTCGTCCGGAGCCTCGGCCCGCTCCACCAGGAGCTGACCGCTCATCCCGAGGTGCATCAGCAGCGCCTGCCGGTGACCGTCCGGCGGCTCGGCGACGAGCCAGAGGTACTTGCCGCGTCGGCGAGCCTCGAGGACGCGGTTGTCTCGCAGCCGGGCGGCAAGGTCGTCCCCGCCGGGCAGATGACGGCGCACCACCCTGGACCCGTAGAACCCGACGCGGGAGATGCGTCGACCGACGACGTGCTCAGCGAGGCCCCTGCGGACGACCTCGACCTCGGGCAGCTCGGGCATCTCAGGTGCTGGTGGCGCCCAGCTCGGTACCCGAGCTCTCCAGCTCGGCCGCGGGACGGGTGGATCCCCTGCGGCGGTGGTCCAGCTGGGACCACGCCTGCTCCGCCGCCTGCTGCTCGGCCTCCTTCTTGCTTCGGCCGGTCCCCTCGCCCAGGACCTCGTTGCCGACGAGCACGCGGGCCACGAACGTCTTCTCGTGGTCCGGACCCGACTCCTGGACGCGGTAGTCCGGAGCACCGAGGGAGGTCTCCGCGGTGATCTCCTGAAGGCTGGTCTTCCAGTCGAGCCCGGCTCCGAGCGTCGCCGACGAGGCCATGATCGGGTCGAAGAGGTGGTGGATGACGACCGAGGCCGACTCGAGCCCGAGCGAGACGAAGACCGTCCCGATCAGCGCCTCCATCGTGTCGGCGAGGATCGAGGACTTGTCCCGCCCGCCGGTGGCCTGCTCACCACGGCCGAGCAGGATGTAGTCGCCGAGGTCGATGGTTCTGGCGACCTCGGCGAGGGCCCGCATGTTGACCACCGCGGCGCGCAGCTTGGCCAGCTGGCCCTCGGGCAGCTCCGGGTGGGCGTGGTAGAGCGACTCGGTCACGACGAGCCCGAGCACCGAGTCGCCGAGGAACTCCAGGCGCTCGTTGTTGGGCAGGCCGCCGTTCTCGTAGGCGAACGACCGGTGGGTCAGGGCACGCATCAAGAGCAGCTCGTCGACGCGCTCACCGACCACCTCGTGAAGGTAGTCGACCAGCGCGTCGACGGGCCGCGGCAACCTGCTCGACGACGTCACCGTGGTGACCTCGATCAGGCCTGGTGCTCGGTACGCTCTGCGGTCGCGTAGTGACGGCCCTTGTAGGTACCGCACGACGGGCAGGCGATGTGCGGCTGCATGTTCGAGCCACACTGCGGGCACGCGGTCAGCGTGGCAGCGGTCGCCTTCCAGTTCGCGCGACGCGAACGGGTGTTGGATCGCGACGTCTTCCGCTTCGGGACGGCCACGTCAGCTCCTCTTCTCTTCGGTTGCTTCAGGTCCTGATGGTCCCGGGGTCTCGCCGCCCAGCAGTCCGCTGAGCGAGGCCCACCTCGGGTCGAGTACTTCGTGGTGGTGTTCCGGGTCGTCCGCCAGGAGCGCTCCACACTCGGAGCACAGTCCCGGGCAGTCGGCACGGCATACCGGCTGGAACGGCAGTGCAGGCACCACCGCATCCCTGAGCACGGTCTCGAGGTCGATCAGATCTCCCACGAGCTCGTACACGTCGTCGTCGTCCGAGTCAGCGTCCACCTCGTGGTGGTGCTGCGCCCGATCGGGGTAGGCGAACAGCTCCTGGAAGTGAACCGACACCGCTGAGGTGGCGGGCTCCAGGCACCGCACGCAGGCTCCGGTCGCCGTGGCACGGGCCGAACCACTCACGAGGACTCCCTCGACCACCGACTCCAGACGCAGGTACATCTCGATGGGCGAACCCACCGGGACAGCGATCACGTCCGGGCCGAAATCTTCGGGAGCCTCCACGACGCGTGAGATCTCGTGCATCGCTCCGGGCCGCCGCAGGAGCTCCCTGGTATCGAACACCAAGGGCTTGCGGGGGTCGAGGCGAGTCATGACATCCACGTGTTGTCGAGGGTTCGGCCCACGTCCAAGACGGACGTAGACCGACGTGCAAGGCTACCGGAGCGGGTGCCTGTGCCCCAAATCACCGCCGTGACGGCTCGTTTCGACACCCCGGGGCCGGGTGCGGCCGTCAGGCGAACTTGGCCTTCAGCGCCTGGTTGACGGGGTCCGGGATGAGGCCGCTGACGTCCCCCCCGTGGCTGACGACCTCCTTGACCAACGAGCTCGACACGTGCTCGAACTGCGGGTCCCCCGGCAGGAAGATCGTCTCGACACCGCTCAGGTGCCGGTTCATCCGCGCCATCGGCAGCTCGTAGGCGAAGTCGGTGCCCCCGCGCAGGCCCTTGACGATGGCCTGCGCGGCACGCTCGGTGCAGACGTCCACCAGGAGCCGGTCCGCGAACGCCTCGATGCGCACTCCGGCCACCGCGTCGAGCGACTCCGCGAGCAGGTCCATCCGTTCCTGGACCGAGAAGGTGCCCTGCTTGGCCGGGTTGTGCATCACCGCGACGAGCACCTCGTCGAAGAGCTCGGCCGCCCGCCGGATGACGTCGACATGACCGTTCGTCACCGGGTCATAGGACCCGGGACAGACACACCGTCGCGCCGCTCCGCTGCTCATCACCTGCTCAAAGTATCAAGCGACCACCTCAGGACCGGGGAAGTCGGCGAACCACATCTTCGTCTCGCCGTACCGCCGTTCCCCGGTCGCCAGCAGACCGGCCGGCCACCGCGGCTCGGGGCTGCGCGCCGATCGCTCGACGACCACCAACGCGTCGGGCGCCAGCCAGTGGTGGCTCAGCAGCAGGCTCAACACGTCCGCCAGGGTTGACTCCGGCAGGTCGTACGGCGGGTCGAGGAATACCAGGTCGGCGAGCTCGCGCCGCCGAGGACCGGCGACCAGGAAGCGCTCGACCGGCTCCGCCCGCACGCTGACGCCCGGATGGGCGATGACGGCCGCGTTGGCTCGAGCCACCTCCGCGGCGGCACGGTTCGACTCGACGAGCACGACGGACGCCGCGCCCCGGCTGGCCGCCTCGAGCCCGACCGCCCCGGAACCGGCATACAGGTCGAGCATCCGGGACCCGCGCAGGACGTCCAGGTGTTCCAGGCGTGAGAAGAGCGCCTCGCGGACCCGGTCGGAGGTGGGCCGGGTGCCGGAACCGGGCAGCGTCTGAAGCCGCCGGCCTCCCGCGGTACCGCTGATGATCCGGGTCACTCAGCCTCGCTCCAGGTAGGCCGCCTGCTCCTCGTCCAGGCGCATGGCGACCCGGGAGGCAAGGTGCGGGTGGGTGGACAGGGTCGGGTCGGACTCGATCAGCGCCGTCGCATCGCGGCGGGCCAGGGCGATGAGCTCCTCGTCGTCGCGGTTGCCCATCCGCAGGAACCGGATCGAGGAGGACCGACCGCTCTGTCTGGCTCCGAGGACATCTCCCTCACGACGCAGCTCCAGGTCACGCTGGGCCAGCTCGAACCCGTCGGTCGTGCTCTCGACTGCGGCGAGGCGGTCCCGGGCCGACGAGCCGGGCTCGGCGTCGGTCATCAGCAGGCACAGCCCGGGCACCCCGCCACGACCGACCCGGCCGCGCAGCTGGTGCAGCTGCGAGATCCCGAACCGGTCGGCGTCCATGACGACCATCACCGAGGCGTTCGCCACATCCACCCCGACCTCGATGACCGTCGTCGAGATGAGCACGTCGACGTCGCCGGCGGCGAAGGCTCGCATCGTGGCGTCCTTGGTGTCCGGATCGAGCCGTCCGTGCAGGATCTCGATCCGCAACCCCTGCATCGCCGGCTGCGCGGACAGCTCTTCGAGCAGGCCGTAGACCCCGGCGAGCTCTGTGGTGGGGGCTGCATCGTCGCTCTCGCCAACCCATTCGACGTCGTTGTCGTCCTCGGAGGCGGGCAGCGCCAGCGCGGCGCCCGTTCCCTGGCTGGGTTCCCCGATCTTCGGGCAGACGACGTACGCCTGATGGCCGGCGCCGACCTCCTCGGCGACCCGCTGCCAGGTTCGCTCGACCCACGACGGACGGCTGGCGTCGACCACGTGCGTCGTGATCGGCTGGCGGCCCTGCGGCAGCTCGCGCAGCGTCGAGGTCTCCATGTCACCGAAGACCGTCATCGCCACCGTCCTCGGGATCGGCGTCGCCGTCATGACCAACAGGTGCGGCGGCGTCCTTCCCTTCTCGCGCAGGGCGTCGCGTTGTTCGACGCCGAACCGGTGCTGCTCGTCGACGACGACGAACGCCAGGTCGAGGAAGGCGACATGCTCCTGGATCAGCGCATGGGTACCGATGACGATTCCGGCGTCACCGGTCACCGCGTCGTTGAGCGCGCGACGCCGAGCACTTGCCGGCTGGCCACCGGTCAGCAGCGCGACCGTGGTCCCGACCTCGCTTCCGCCGAGCATCCCTGCCTCGGCAAGGTCGCCCAGCATCGCGGTGATCGACCGATGGTGCTGGGCGGCAAGGACCTCGGTCGGCGCCAGCAGTGCGGCCTGGCCCCCCGAGTCGACAACCGCCAGCATCGCCCGCAGCGCCACCATCGTCTTGCCCGAGCCGACCTCGCCCTGGAGCAACCGGTGCATCGGGCGGCTGGAGGCGAGCTCGGTCTCGAGCAGCGTGCCGATCTCGCGCTGTCCGCGGGTCAGCTCGAAGGGCAGCCGGGCGTCGAACTGGGCGAGCAGCCCTCCCTCGCGGGGAATCCGCGCGGTGGCCTCGAGCGACTCCACGGCCCGACGGCGCTGGGCCAGGATCGTCTGGAGGACGAACGCCTCGTCGTAACGCAGTCGGTGCATCCCGATCCCGGGGTCCTCGTCACGCCGGGGCCGGTGGACCAGCTCCAGCGACCGCCGACGATCGACCAGGCCCCGCTCGGCCACCAGCTCGGGCGGCAGCGGGTCGACGATCTGCTCGACGGAGTCCAGAGCGAGGTTGACCATGCCCCGGATGTGGAAGGACTGCACCTTGCCGGTTGCCGAGTAGATCGGGATGAGGTGCTCGAGGTACTCGTCGACCTTGTCGAAGCTGTCCCCGAGCAGCTCGTACTCCGGATGGGTCAGCTGCCATCGTCCGCCGTACCTGCCGACCGTCCCGATGAACATGCCGACCCGCCCGGGGACCAGCTTGTCCTTGTGGCCCCAGGCCTTGAAGAAGGTGAGATCGAGCTCCTGCGTCTCGTCCGTGATGACCGCGGTGAGCATCTCCTGACGGGGCCGGTTGCGCATCGGTCGGGTGGTGGCCCGGGCCACGCGCGCGACGACCACGATCGACTCGCCCTCGACGAGTCCGGTCAGGTCGCTCAGCTCGTTGGGCTGGAGGTACTTTCGCGGCACGAACTCGAACAGGTCCCCGATCGTTCGCAGGCCCTTGTTCTTCTCGAGCTGAGCTGCCGCCTTGGGGCCGGCGACCTTGGCGAGCACCGATTCCTCGGTGAGCAGCATGCCTACTCCACACCCAGGATCAGCGGGTACACCGGTTGGCCGCCGTAGAGCTGGGTCACCTCGAGATCCCGGCGCCGGATCCGTGCCGACGCGGCGACCTCCTCGCCGAGCTTCGCCGAGGCGTCCTCGCCGCTGACGATGGTCAGCAGCTCGCCCCCGCTGGACAGCAGCCGCTCCACCACCTCGCCGGCCACCCCGTGCAGGTCGGCGCCGATCACCGCCACGTCACCATCGACGATGCCCAGGACGTCACCGACGTGGCACCATCCCGCGGAGGTCAGGGCGTCCTTGGTGGCCACCGTGACCGCGCCGTTCCGGGTGGCGGCGGCCGCACTGCTCATCGCCAGCGCATTGTCGTCCAGGCCGAGCTGGGGTTCGTACACGGCCAGCGCAGCGATGCCCTGAACCGCGGTTCGGGCCCGGACGACGCGGATGTCCAGGCCCTCCTCGCCGCCGGCCTTGGCGGCCGCATTCGCCGCGAGCACCGTGTCGGCGTCGTTGGGCAGGAGCAGGACGGAGCCGGCCCCGGTGGCTCGCGCCGCCTCCAGCAGCTGGCCCGCTGAGGCGCGCCGTCGAGGCCCGCTCATCACGACCTGCGCCCCTGCCGCCCGGAAGACGCCGGCCAGGCCCTCTCCCGCCGCGCAGGCGACCACCGCCAGGGCGGCGGTGTCGGGGCGGGACTGCATCTGGTCGTGGAAGTGGGTCACCCGGATCCGATGCGGACGGCCGGCGGCAATCCCCGCCTCGATCGCCGCGCCGACGTCATCCACGTGCACGTGCACGTTCCACAGGTCGCCGGAGCCGACCACCAGCAGGGAGTCGCCCATCTCGTCCAAGCGCTGGCGCAGTGTCGAGACGGCCTCCGCCGTGCTGTCCGACAGCAGGTACATCACCTCGTATGCCGGTCCATCCGGATCCAGGTCCTGACCCGCCCGGCTGGGGACGCTGACCGCCGGCGCCCAGCCCGGTCGGCGCTTGAGCGGGTCCCCGTCGAACGAGTCCGCGGTCAGGTCCCCGGTCACGACCCGTTCCAGGGCCTCGAGGAGCAGCACGTACCCCGCCCCCCCGGCATCGACCACGCCGGCGCGTTCGAGGGCAGGAAGCTGGCTCGGGGTCGCCGCCAGCGCCTCGCGGGCCGCCGCCAGCACGGCCAGGGTCACGGCGTGCAAGGTCGGGCCCGCGGCGTCAGCCGCAGCCGAGGCCGCCTTCGAGACGGAGAGAATGGTGCCCTCGACCGGCCTGGTGACGCTGGCCCACGCGAGCGCATCGGCCCGTCGAATGGCCGACGCCAGCCCGGCCCCGTCCAGTGCCTGGACGCCGGTCGCGGCCACCTCGTCGGCGAAGCCCCGGAAGATCTGGCTGAGGATGACCCCGGAGTTGCCCCGCGCCGTCAGCAGCAGGGCGCGAGCGAAGGCCTCGGACTCCCAGACCAGGTCGTGCTCCTGCGCATCGCCGTTCCGGGCCCCGCGCGACTCGTACTCCGTCCGTGCGCCGTCCAGGGCGGCGTCGAAGGTCAGGTACAGGTTCGTCCCGGTGTCACCGTCAGGGACCGGGAAGACGTTGAGCGCGTCGATCTCGGCCCGACGACTGGCGAAGGCCGCCCGGGCCAGCACCGCCCACCGCCTGGCCGCAGCGGCATCGAGGTGAGTCAGCAGGATCGGGCCGTCGACCTTGTCAGCTGTCACAACTCGCCTCTCCGAACCTGGCTGTCACGCGTGGTGCGTGGGTGCAGGCTACTCGTGCCTGGCGACGGGCGAAACGGACACCGACGGTTCGTACGGTTGAGCCCGGGGAGCACCTTCCTCACCCGTTTTGGTCCGTCCGCCGGTGTCGGCTATTCTTGACCGGTTCCCGGGAGTGCTGCCCTGTGTCGCCGTGCCCGGACGTCAGAACGTTCCCATTCACGTATTCGTCAGGAGATCCACCGTGGCTGCCAACTGCGATGTCTGCGGCAAGGGACCGAGCTTCGGTCACAACATTTCGCACTCGCACCGTCGCACCAAGCGTCGTTGGAACCCCAACATCCAGCGGGTGCGCACCCTGGTCGGCGGCGTGACGCCGAAGCGCCTCAACGTCTGCACCTCGTGCCTCAAGGCCGGTAAGGTCGCCCGCTGAGCGGTTGACCGCGAGCGAAGGGCCGGATACCCCACCTGGGGTGTCCGGCCCTTTCGCCATACCCCGCCCGAGCGCCCGATGACGGATCCCGACAGGCGACCCGACGCGACGACGCCCGGTGCGTTCAGAGATCGTCGGAGGCGAAGTGGTCCCAGCCCCGGGCCCGCTCGGGTCTGCCGTCGACGGCGACACCCTCACCCGACCGCACCGCGCCGACCCGCCGCCATCCCGGAGGCAGTCCGGTCGAGGACGGGAAGGTGGCCAACAGGGAGTGCTCCTCGCCTCCGGCCAGGACACATTCCGTCGCGCCGTCCCGTCCCAGCGACGCCTCCAGCCGGTCGATGTCCGGCCGCAGAGCACCGCTGTCGAGGTCCAGCTGGACCGCGCTGGCCCGGGCCACGCGCGCCGCGTCGCGGAGCAACCCGTCAGAGAGGTCGAGCATCGCCGTCGCCCCGGCCGTGGCGGCCCGCGGACCCTGCTCCAGCGGGGGGCGCGGACAGCGCTGCACCGCCACAGCCTCGGGGTCGACCGCAGCACGGTCGCTCTCCAGCAGGCGCCACCCCGCGGCGGCGAGCCCGAGGGTGCCGGCCACCGCGACGACGTCGCCGACCCGCGCTCCCGACCGCAGCACCGGGGGTCGCCCTTCCAGGCTCCCCAGCGCCGTGATCGAGACCACCAGGACTCCGGGCGGGGCAGAGGACAGGTCCCCGCCCAGCACCACGGCGCCCGCTGCCCGGGTCTGCTCGGCCAGTCCACGGGTCAGCTCGAGGACCCAGTCAAGCGGTGTCGCGGGGTCGGCGACCAGGGTGACCAGGACGCCGGTCGGACGGCCACCCATGGCCGCCACGTCGGCCAGGTTCTGGGCCACGATCTTCGAGCCCACGTCCCACCCGCTGGACCACTCGTCGCGCCAGTCCCGCCCCCGCACCATCGCGTCCGTCGTGGCGATCACCGACCCGCTGGTGGCAGCGAAGACGGCCGCGTCGTCGCCCGGGCCCACGAGGACCGTCGGTCCGCCGGCGAAGAGCGGCAGGATCTGCTCCAGCAGGGACTCCTCGCTGACGTCGGCCAGGGTCCTGATCGGCTGGTCCTCGGTCACACTGCCTCCTGCTCGGTTCCCGGGGCCGCCGGCATCGGCCTCGTGACGTGGACCTCGACGGACGTCAGGTCCATGCGCACGGTAGCGTCTGCCGTGGGCGCGCTAGCGCGCCCATGGTTCCGCGGGGCACTCCTGGCCCCGGCCAACCGAAGAGACGAGGTGTGTCGTGGTGGTTCAGGCCTACATCCTGATTCAGACCGAGGTCGGCAAGGCTGCAACGGTGGCCGAGTCCATTGCTGCCATCTCGGGAGTGGCGTTGGCCGAGGATGTCACCGGCCCCTACGACGTCATCGCCCGGGTCGAGGCCAACACCGTCGACGAGCTCGGCAAGCTGGTCATCGCCAAGATCCAGGACGTCCCCGGCATCACCCGCACCCTCACCTGCACGGTGGTCCACGTCTGAGCCGGTACGCCGGTGCCCGCACTCGGTCGCGGCAGGGCCGGCGGCCCCGTCGAGCCGGCCGCTGGAGTGTCCTCGCCGGCGTCCTCGTGGCGGGCGCGGCGATCGCGGGGTGCTCCGGCGCGGTGGAGGTGACCCTCCCGGGGCTGGCCGATGACCCGTCGTGCGCCGCTGCGGCGCAGCGCTGGCCGGACGTGGTCTCCGGCCTGCGGTCGGTGCCGCTCTCGTCGACCTCGCCGTCCGTCCGGGCGTGGGGCGACCCAGCCGTGATTGCGCGCTGTGGGCTCGACGATCCCGGACCAAGCACGGCGTGCCTGACGGTCAACGGGATCGACTGGGTGGTCAGCGACCTCAGCGACGGGAAGCGGTTCGTCACCTTCGGACGCCGTCCGGCCATCGAGGTGCTGGTCCCGCAGGTCTACGCCCCCGAGGGGACCCTGCTGCCGGTGTTCACGGACGCGGCCGCACTGCTGCCCGGCACCGGGCGCCGCTGCACCTGAGGTCCGGGGGTGGGACACCGGTCTGGCCGACGGCGATCCTCAGCGAAGCCCGGTGCGTCGCTCGAGCGCCAGACCGATCAGCTCGTCGATCAGCTCGGGGTACGGCACACCTGAGGTGGCCCACATGAAGGGGTACATCGAGCTGGGGGTGAACCCCGGCATCGTGTTGATCTCGTTGATGACCACGCGGTCGTCATCGGTGTAGAAGAAGTCGACCCGGGCCAGACCCTCGCATCCAGCCGCCTCGAAGGCCACGACGGCCTGTCGGCGGATCTCCTGCGCGATGTGGTCCGGCACGTCGGCGGGACAGCTGAGCTGCACGTCGTCGGCCGCGAGGTACTTCGCCTCGAAGTCGTAGAACTCGTGCCCCTGCACCACGCTCGCCTCGCCGAGCTCGCTGGTGCGCACCGGGTTGCCGTCGCGGCCCTCGAGGACGCCGCACTCGATCTCCCGTCCGCGGATCGCCGCCTCGACGATCACCTTCGGATCGTGCTCACGGGCGGCGTCGACCGCTGCGTCGAGCTGCTCCGGCGAGTCCACCTTGGTGATCCCCATACTGGACCCAGCCCGCGCGGGTTTGACGAACACCGGCCAGCCGAGCGCGGAGACCCGCTCCCTGATCGCCCCGGGGGCGGTGCGCCATGCCGTGTCGCTGACCACGACATGAGCTCCCACCGGCAGTCCGGCTGCGGCGAAGACCACCTTCATGAAGGCCTTGTCCATCATCACCGCCGAGGCAGTCACCCCGGAACCGACATAGCGCAGGTCGGCCAGGTCGAGCAGACCCTGGATCGTGCCGTCCTCGCCGAACGGGCCGTGCAGCAGCGGGAACACGACGTCGACGGCGCCGAACTCTGCCGGAACGCGTCCGGGCTCGAGGAGGGTCAACGACCGCTGCTCACTACCCAGCGGGACGAGCACCCCGGCGCCCGAGCCGTCGACCTCGGGGGTGTGACCCGGTGCGAGCCGCAGTGGCTCCGGGTCGTCGGCGACCAGGACCCATCGGCCGTCCTTGGCGATACCGATCGGGACCACGTCGAACTTCTCGCGGTCGATGGCCTGCAGGACGCTCGCCGCAGTCGAGCAGGACACCGCGTGCTCGGACGAGCGCCCCCCGAAGACGATGGCCACACGGGGCTTGCGGTGACTGCTCTTCTCGCTCATCGTCGATGACCCTATCCCGGCCCCGTCCCGTCGACAGCGATGCCCGGCCGGCCGCCCGAGCGACGGCGAGCCCCTCCTCTACGCTGGCCGGGTGAGCCACCTCCCGGACGACCTCTCGATCGCGTCCGTGGTCGTCGCCGCGGGTCGCCCCGAACGCGTACCGGGGGCGAGTGTCAACCCGCCGGTCGAGTTCACCTCGACGTATGCCGCGACCGACGACGCGGTGGCCTACGGCCGCAACACCAACCCCGTCTGGACCGCGTTCGAGGATGCGCTGGGCCAGCTCGAGGGTGGTGACGCCCGGGTCTTCTCATCCGGCATGGCGGCCATCTCGGCAGTCCTGTCGCTGGTTCCGGCCGGTGGGGTGATCGTGGCACCGCGGCACTGCTACAGCATGACCGGCGTCCTGCTCCAGGACTACGCCCAGGCCGGCCACGAGGTCCGGCTGGTCGACATCAGCGACACGGCGGCGGTGCTCGCTGCGCTCGACGGGGCCGACCTCGTGTGGACCGAGTCCCCGACCAACCCGATGCTGGAGGTGGCCGACCTCGCGGCGATCTTCGCCGCCGCCGGTCAGCGCACCGCGTTGTCGGTCTGCGACAACACCATGGCCACTCCGCTGCTCCAGCGGCCGCTGAGCCTCGGGGCGGACGTCGTCGTCCACTCCGTGACCAAGTACCTGGCCGGCCACTCCGACGTCGTTCTGGGCGCAACGGTGACCCGGCCGGGTGCCAACGGGGAGCAGCTCCTCGAGCAGCTGACCCGGCACCGGGTGCTGCACGGGGCGATCGCCGGTCCGATGGAGGTGTGGCTGGCCCTGCGCGGCCTGCGCACGCTTCATCTGCGGGTCGAACGCGCCGGTGCGAACGCCGCCGAGCTGGCTCGACGGCTGGCCGAGCACCCCGCAGTCGAACGGGTCCGCTACCCCGGCTGGGGCGCCATGGTCTCGATCGAGGTCCGTGGTGGAGCGGACGCCGCGGACCGCGCGGCGGCGGCGTGCCGACTCTGGCTCGACGCCACCAGCCTCGGAGGTGTCGAGTCGCTCATCGAGCGCCGTCGCAAGCACGCCGCGGAGGCACCGACGGTGCCGGAGAACTTGCTCCGCCTCTCGGTGGGCATCGAGGACGTCGACGACCTGTGGCGCGACCTCGACCGCGCCCTGCGCGGCTAGCCCCGTCGGGCGTCAGGCCTTCGGGCCCTCGGACTTCAGCGACCGGTTCATCAGCGAGGTGACCAGATCACGAGGCGCGATCGTCGACCGGACCACCCCGACGACCGCCTCGACGATGGGCATGTCGACGCCGTGGTCACGTCCGAGCTCGAGGATCGACTGGCACGACTTGACTCCCTCGGCCGTCTGGCTGGTCCGGCGGACGACCTCGTCAACGCTCATCCCCTGGCCGAGGTTGACCCCGAAGGTCCGGTTGCGCGACAACGGAGACATGCAGGTGGCGATGAGGTCGCCCACCCCGGCCAGCCCCATCAGGGTGCGCGGGTCGGCTCCCAGCGCGGCACCGAGGCGGGCAGTCTCAGCCAGGCCCCGGGTGATCAGGGAGGCCTTGGTGTTGTCGCCCATGCCCATGCCCTCGGCCATGCCGACGGCCAGGGCGACGACGTTCTTGAGGGCCCCGCCGAGCTCGGTCCCGATCACGTCCGCGTTGGTGTACGGGCGGAAGTAGCCGGTGGCGCACGCGGTGGCGACCTTCTCGGCCGTCGCCGCGTCGGCGCAGGCGACCACGCTGGCCGCGGGGTGCTTCTCGGCGATCTCCCGAGCCAGGTTCGGGCCGGAGACGACCACGATCCGCTCCGCCCCGATCCCGGCGACCTCGGCGATGACCTCGCTCATCCGCTTCGTCGTCCCCAGCTCGATCCCCTTCATCAGGGAGACGACCGACGCGTCCTCGGGGATGAGGCCGACCCATCCGGCCAGGTTCTCGCGCAGGGTCTGCGACGGGACCGCCAGGACCACGATCTCGACGCCCTCGAGCGCTTCGGCTGCGGAGGTGGTCGCGGTGATGCCCTGGGGAAGACGGATGCCGGCGAGGTAGTCCTCATTGCTGCCGGCATTGATCTGGGCGACCACCTCGGGTCGGCGAGCCCACATGGTCACCGCGGTACCGGCGTCCGCCATCGTCGCGGCGAATGCCGTGCCCCAGCTTCCGGTTCCGAGAACAGCTGCGCGGGTCATGAATGCTCCTTGCCGGGGTTGCCGATCTCAGGGTCTCCGTGGGCGCGTGCGTCGTAGCGATCGGCAGGGGCGGACTCGCCCCGCAGCTCCTCCACGAGTGAGGTGATCGCCGCCATCACCCGGTCGGTCGCCTCCCGCAACGAGGTGGCGTCGATCGGCTTGTCGTACAGGTCACTGAGGTCGACCGCCGGACCCACCCTGACGTGCATGGTCTTGCGCGGGAGCAGCCGCACCATCTTGCCGTAGGGGGCGATGACGTCCTGCGCGCCCCAGTGCGCCATGGGCAGGATCGGGCAACGCGTCTCGAGAGCGACCCGCGCAGCGCCGGTCTTTCCGGTCATCGGCCACTGGGCGGGGTCGCGGGTCAGGGTGCCCTCCGGGAACATCACCACACACTTGCCCTCGGCCACCCCCGCCACCGCACTGCGGTAGGCATCTGCCGCACGACCGGTCAGCCGATGGACGGGGATCTGCCCCGATGCCTTCAGCAACGGCCCGAAGATCGGGATCCGGAAGACGGACTCCTTCCCGAGGAAGAACGGGTTGCAGCCGCTGTCGTAGAGGTAGTGGGCCACCGGAAACGGGTCGAAGTAGGAGATGTGGTTCGGCGTGACGATGAAGCCGCCCTCAGCCGGCAGGTTCTCCCAGCCGCGCCAGTCCCGCTTCGTCATGACCATCATGAACGGCTTCACCAGCAGCACGGCGATCGCGTACGCAGCAGTCAGCCGGCCACGCGGTCGAGCAGGTGTCACGGCGGGTCGCCTTCCATCGTGGGCGTCGCCGTCATCCTTGCCGTTGCCCGTTCCCGTGTCGAGCACGGCGGGCCCGTTCTGCGAAACTCGTCCTGATGAATGCCATGGATACAGGACCCCGGTGGCACCTGGTCATCCCCGTCAAGGGGGGCTTGCGTGCCAACACCCGCCTGCGCGCACCCGCCGGAGTGAGCCACGCCGCCCTGTCGTGCGCCCTGGCCCTGGACACCGCACTGGCCGCCGCGGCCACCGTCACGCCGACGAACGTCCTGCTCGTGACGTCGGACGCGCCCATTGCCGACCAGGTGGCAGCGGCCGGGATCAGGGTTCTCCCGGACCCCGGCCTCGGACTCAACAGGGCGGTGCGCGCCGGGCTGGACCACCTGCACCGTGCGGGTGTCGAAGGACCCACCGGCGTGCTCCTGGGCGACCTGCCCGCCCTGCGGGCCGCCGACCTCGGACAGGCGCTCACCGCCTGCGGAGCGCACGAGCGGGCCTTCGTCCCCGACCTGGCCGGCACCGGAACCGTCCTGCTCACCGGAGCGACCCCCGGCGCGCTGGACCCCTGCTTCGGCCAGGCTTCGGCGGCGCGGCACACCAGGGCGGGGCACCAGCGGCTCGACCTCGACCTGCCCGGACTGCGCACCGATGTCGACGACGAGCGGTCACTGGCGGCGGTCGTCGGACTCGGCGCGGGCCCCCACACGACCCGGCTGCTGTCCACCACGGGACCGGTCGACGGCGACCACCTGCGGGCTCAGGGAGCCTGACGTCTCCTAGGCTGGCGACCATGCAGGCAACCACTCACTCGTTCGATCCGACCTCGGGGGCGGGCACAGTCCTGCTCGACGACGGACGAGAGCGGCCCTTCTCGGCCGACGTGTTCGCGCACAGCGGCCTGCGTCTGCTCCGGGTCGGCCAACGAGTCAGCATCGGCATGGACTCCGACGTCATCACCAGGCTCTGGGTCGTCGGGATCGGTGACGGCGAGCCGATCCACTGAGGACGCGAGGAGCCGGCCACCGCGGGGGTGGCCGGCTCCACGGCACGCTCGCCCAGGAGGGCGATCAGCGGCGAGCGGCGGTCTTCTTGGCCGTGGTCTTCTTCGCTGCGGCCTTCTTGGCCGGAGCAGCCTTCTTCGCCACGGCCTTCTTCGCCGGAGCAGCCTTCTTCGCCACGGCCTTCTTCGCCGGAGCAGCCTTCTTCGCCACGGCCCTCTTCGCCGGAGCGGCCTTCTTCGCCGGGGCAGCCTTCTTCGCCGGAGCAGCCTTCTTCGCCACGGCCTTCTTCGCCGGAGCGGCCTTCTTCGCCGGGGCAGCCTTCTTCGCCGGAGCGGCCTTCTTCGCCGGAGCGGCCTTCTTCGCCGGAGCAGCCTTCTTCGTCACCGATCCGGCCGCCGCACGGGCGCCCGCGGCCGCGGCCTTGGGCAGCTTGCGGGGGTCCGCGACGAGTTCCTTGAACGCCGTACCGGGGCGGAAGCGGGGAACGGTGGTCTTCTTGATCTTCACCGTCTCACCGGTGCGCGGGTTGCGACCGGTACGAGCATCGCGGGCCACCTTCTGGAAGGTGCCGAAGCCGGTGATGCCGACCTTGCCGCCCTTGGCGACCTCTCGGATGATGACGTCGAGGACGGCCTCGAGTGCCTCGCTGGCATTCTTCTTGCTGCCGAGCTTCGACTCGAGAGCATTGATGAGCTCTGCCTTGTTCACGTCTTTCCCTCCAGAGGGGGGTTCTCGCCGAGCCACCTGGCTCGGCGTCGGATCCGGAACGTTTTCCGGCTTGGTGCAGACGTTAGGACGCCACGGCTCCCGAGTCCACCACCAGCGGTTGCCATTGCGTTGTCCTGCAACACCTTTGGGCCAGCACCGCGGCCACGGACCGGCCCCACTCGCGACAACGCTGGTCGACCATGGATGGCGACCTGACGGATTCGGCAGCTCGCCAGATGATCGAGGCTGGCGGATCCGACTGTGACACAGGCAGATTCGGTCAGGCGCGTGCACCTCGTCAAGCCAGTCCAGCCCGGTCGCCGACCACATCGCGTCGACTGGTCGGACGGGGGTGCGCCCGAGTGTGCCCCGTTGCGAATTTTCCTGACGACACGCCGTGGACGGCGTGTCGACCGTCATCGACGCAGTCGCAGGCTCACGTGGTGACGGGCCGGTACGTCGGCCGGCGTTGTTCGAAGGCGCCGACCTCGAGCTCGTGCCGCAGGGTCAGACTGATGTCGTCGAGGCCCTCCAGGAGGCGCCATCGGGTGTAGTCGTCAACCTCGAAGGGCGCCACGATCTCGCCGGCGGTGACCGTTCGGGATGGCAGGTCGACCGTCACCTCAGCGCCGGGCTGACTCTCGAGGTACTTCCAGATCAGCTCGACGTCGTCCTGGGCGACCTGCGCCGTCAAGAGACCCTGCTTCCCGCTGTTGCCCCGGAAGATGTCGGCGAAGCGGGACGAGATGACCGCCCGGAACCCGTAGTTCATCAACGCCCACACGGCGTGCTCCCGGCTGGACCCGGTGCCGAAGTCCGGGCCTGCCACCAGCACCGACCCCGCGGCATACCGGGGGTTGTTGAGGATGAACGTCTCGTCCTTGCGCCACGCAGCGAAGAGGCCGTCCTCGAAGCCGGTTCGGGTGACCCGTTTGAGGTACTCGGCCGGGATGATCTGGTCCGTGTCGACGTTGCTGCGGCGCAGCGGCACCCCGATGCCGGTGTGCGTGGTGAAACGGTCCATGACTCAGACCTCCAACAGATCGGACGGGGAGGACAGGGTGCCGCGGATGGCCGTCGCCGCCGCCACGAGCGGGCTGACCAGATGGGTGCGGCCGCCCTTGCCCTGTCGGCCCTCGAAGTTGCGGTTGGACGTGGAGGCGCTGCGCTCCCCCGGCGCGAGCTGGTCGGGGTTCATCCCCAGACACATGGAACAGCCGGCGAGACGCCACTCGGCACCGGCTTCGGTGAACACGGCGTCGAGTCCCTCGGCCTCGGCCTGCAGGCGCACCTTGGCCGAGCCGGGAACCACCAGCATCCGGACGTCGTCGCTGATCCGATGACCCTGGAGGATCGAGGCGACCGCACGCAGGTCCTCGATCCGGCCGTTCGTGCAGGACCCGACGAAGACGGTGTCGATGCTCACGTCGCGCAACGGCGTCCCGGGCTCCAGGCCCATGTAGGTCAACGCACGCCGCGCCGCGGCCCGGTCCCCCTCGTCGGCGAAGGAGTCCGGGTCGGGCACGCTTGCGGACAGCGGCAGGCCCTGGCCGGGGTTCGTCCCCCAGGTCACGAAGGGCGCCAGGCTTGCGGCGTCGAAGCGCACCTCCCGGTCGAAGACGGCGTCCTCGTCGGAGCGCAGTCCCTCCCAGTCCGCCACGGCAGCGTCCCACGCCGCCCCAGTCGGCGCGTGGGGACGACCCTTGAGGTAGGCGAACGTCGTCGCGTCGGGAGCGATCATGCC
Organism: uncultured Actinomycetota bacterium; assembly: GCA_963845815.1. Taxonomy (GTDB): domain Bacteria; phylum Actinomycetota; class Actinomycetes; order Actinomycetales; family Dermatophilaceae; genus Lapillicoccus. Next base: position 1,721,758 of record CAWJTD010000001.1, on the reverse strand, counting down.
AGCGCGGGCGCCGGCCTCGATCGACATGTTGCACACCGTCATCCGTGACTCCATGGACAGCGCCTCGATGGCGCTCCCGCGGAACTCGATCACGTAGCCCTGGCCGCCGGCCGTGCCGATCTCCGCGATGACGGACAGGACGATGTCCTTGGCCGTGACGTCGTCGGGCAGGACGCCGTCGACCGTCACCGCCAGGGTCCGGAACGGCTTGAGCGGCAGCGTCTGCGTGGCGAGCACGTGCTCGACCTCGGACGTGCCGATGCCGAAGGCGAGCGCGCCGAACGCCCCGTGCGTCGACGTGTGGCTGTCCCCGCAGACGATGGTCATCCCGGGCTGGGAGAGGCCGAGCTGAGGGCCGACGACGTGGACGATCCCCTGGTCCACGTCACCCATGGGATAGAGCCGGACCCCGAACTCCGCGCAGTTGCGCCGCAGGGTGTCGACCTGGGTCTTGCTCACCAGGTCGATGATCGGCCCCGGCGTCGTGGGCACGTTGTGGTCCTCCGTGGCCAGGGTGAGCTCGGGCCGACGGACCGTGCGTCCGGTCAGCCGCAGGCCGTCGAAGGCCTGCGGGCTGGTGACCTCGTGCAGCAGGTGCAGGTCGATGTAGAGCAGGTCCGGCTCCCCTTCGGCCCGGCGCACGACGTGCGACTCCCACACCTTTTCCGCCAGCGTGCCTGACATGTCACCCTCCGCGCCGAGAACGTCTTCCTGGTCAGGGTGCAACACTTGACAGGGCGAGGAACTTGCGTCTCAGGCAATGAGACGGCAATATCATTGCATGGACACTTCAAGTGGGGTCGGCGTACTGGACAAGGCCGCCACCGTTTTGGGCGCGCTCGAGGCAGGTCCGGCCACCCTCGCCCAGCTGGTCGGCGCCACCGGGTTGGCCAGGCCGACGGCACACCGGCTGGCCGTGGCTCTCGAGCACCACCGCCTGGTCACCCGGGACATGCAGGGGCGGTTCGTGCTCGGCCCGCGGCTGGGCGAGCTCGCGTCCGCAGCCGGTGAGGACCGCCTGCTTGCGGCTGCCGGTCCGGTGCTCGGCGCCCTGCGCGACCACACCAGCGAGAGCGCCCAGCTCTTCCGGCGCCAGGGGGACCAGCGGATCTGCGTGGCCGCGGCCGAGCGGCCGATCGGGCTGCGAGACAGCATCCCGGTCGGGGCCAGCCTGTCCATGCTGGCCGGCTCCGCCGCCCAGATCCTGCTCGCCTGGGAGGAGCCCGACCGTCTCCATCGGGGTCTTCAGGGCGCGAAGTTCAACGCGACGGCACTGTCTGCCGTGCGACGCCGTGGTTGGGCCCAGAGCGTCGGTGAGCGGGAGGCGGGAGTCGCCTCGGTGTCCGCTCCGGTTCGCGGCCCGTCCGGTCGGGTGGTGGCCGCGGTCTCGATCTCGGGCCCGATCGAACGTCTCTCGCGCCAGCCCGGGCGTCTCCACGCTGCAACGGTCGTGGCCGGGGCCAACAAGCTGACCGAGGTGTTGCGCCGCGCCCAGAACCCTCATCAGGGCTAAACTCCGAGCAGCACGTGCAGAGGCGCGACCCACCGGGGGACGGTCGTCTGGCAGGACCTGGCAGGGAAGGGGACATTCCGTGAGAGCACGGTCAGCTCTGGTCGCGGCTCTCGCTGCGTCCGCGGTACTGCTGAGCGGCTGCGGGCTGGTCTCGACCAGCCCGCCGACTCCGTCGCGGACCTCGGCCTCCAGCACGCCGACCACCGAGGCGCCCACGCCCACCCAGACCGAGACGACCACGCAGCCGCCCACCGCGGCCGCGGCAGCGGCTCCCTCGGCCCTGATGGCGCCGGGCGCCACCGGGGAGAACGTGCGCGATCTCCAGGCCCGGCTGAAGCAGCTCGAGTGGTACGACGGGGACATCAGCGGGACCTACGACGAGCAGACGACGGCAGGGGTTCGCGGGTTCCAGGACAAGCGCGCCATGCCCGCCACTGCGCTCGTCGACCAGCCGACGTGGGATGCGTTGCTGGCCATGACCCGGCAGCCGACCGATGACGAGCTGCACAACCGCCTGGTCGCAGGTCCGGCGCTGCTGAAGGAGGGCTCCACCGGGAAGCCGGTCCGAGACCTCCAGGCGCGCCTGAAGCAGATCGGCTGGTGGAGCGGCGACGTCACCGACACGTACGGTCCGCAGACGGTCTCCGCGGTCAAGGGCTTCCAGGAGAAGCGCGCCATACCGGTCAACGGCGAGGTCGACCAGCGCACCATGGACCGGCTCGGTGCGATGACCCGAACGCCCTCCTCCGACGAGCTGAACAACATCCGGCCCAAACCGGCCACCGGCACCACGGCCGGGCTCGACCCGCGGTGCCTCACCGGGCACACGATGTGCATCAGCAAGGCCACCCGGACCCTCACCTGGGTCGTCGACGGTCAGCCGCAGCTACAGCTCGCGGTCCGCTTCGGGTCCGAGAACAACGCGACCAGGGAAGGCAGCTTCGCCGTCTACCGGAAGAACCGGGACTGGACCTCGACGATCTACGGGTCGAAGATGCCCTACTCGATGTTCTTCAGCGGGGGGCAGGCCGTGCACTACTCCTCGGACTTCGCAGCTCGGGGCTACAACGGCGCCTCGCACGGGTGCGTCAACGTCAGGGACCTGAACGGGATCGCCTGGCTGTTCGACCAGGTGAAGATCGGCGACCCGGTCATCGTCTACTAGTCCGGCCCGCTCGGGGGCGGAGGCCCGGGTTCAGGCGTCCAGGGCGAGCGCGATGCCGTCCGCGAGCTCCTGCACCTCGTCGTCGGTCATGACGAACGCCGGCGAGATCTGGATCCCCCCCGCACCGACGGCACGGGTGGCCACCCCGAACGAACGCAGGGTCTTGGCCAGGCCCAGTGCCGCGGCCGGCTCGACGAGCTGCACCGCGGCGAGCGCACCCACGCCGCACCGGACCTCGGCGACCCGGTCGTGCTCCACGAGGGGGCTGAGCTTCTCGGCCAGCGTCCTCTCCAGCCTGCTGGCCTGGTCCAGGAGGCCTTCCCGCTCGATGATCGCCAGGTTGGCCAGCGCCACCGCGGCCGCCGTGGCATGCCCGGAGTAGGTGTACCCGTGGCGCCACCACACCCCTGCGTCGGGCTGGAAGAAGGGTTCGGACACCCGCGGAGCGATGAGCACCGCGCCCATCGGCAGGTAGCCCGACGTCAAGCCCTTCGCCGTGGTCACCATGTCGGGCTCGAGGCCGAACCGCGATGAGGCGAACCACGACCCGCCGATCCGGCCATAGCCCGTGACGACCTCGTCCGCGACGAAGAGCACATCGAGCTCGGTGCACAGCTTGCGGACGCTGGCGAGGTAGTCCTCCGGGGGCAGGTAGACCCCGCCGGCCCCGATGACCGGTTCGCAGAAGAACGCCGCCACGTTCTGCGGCCCCAGGCGCTCGATCGTCGCCCGCAGGTCGTCGACGTCGTCCCAGGCCACCGTGGCCGAGTCCGGGACGAGGACGCCGTACCCCTCGGTGTTGCCGGGGATGCCGCCGAGGGCCGTCCCGGCGTAGTGCATCCCGTGGTAGGCCTTCTGCCGACCGATGATGATGGTCTTGGATGGTTGGCCCGCCTCGACCCAGTACCGACGCGCCAGCTTGGCCGCAGTGTCCACCGAGTCGGACCCGCCCGAGGTGAAGAACACCTTGCTGCCCGGGACGGGAGCGATCCCGGCGAGCCGTTCGGCCAGCTCGACCGTCGGCTCGGTGACGTAGTCGCCGAAGGTGCTGTAGGCCGCCACGGCGCGCATCTGCTCCGCCGCGGCGTCTGCCAGCTCGCTCCGGCCGTGGCCCACGTTGGTGAACCAGAGGCCGGCGGTGGCGTCGAGATACCGGGTCCCCGCCTCGTCATAGACGTGCGCGCCCTCCCCCCGTGCGATGACGAACTCGCCATCGCGCTCGATCGCTCCCATGTCCGAGAAGGGATGCCAGAGGGCTCCCATGTCACGCTCCTGATCCGCTCGACCGTTGTCGAGACCGACGCTATCCCAGCGGTCCTCCCGGCCGGCAGGGCGGCCACGGGCAGGCATAGGCTCGCCGGACGGCATACGACACACCGTGGAGGTCCGCATGAGCCTGAGAATCGGATACAAGGCATCCGCCGAGCAGTTCGCCCCCCGGCAGCTGCTCGACTACGCCGTCCAGGCCGAGGCGGTCGGCCTCGACAGCGTGATGATCTCCGACCACTTCCAGCCCTGGCGCCACCACGGTGGACACGCCCCGTTCTCCCTGGCCTGGCTGGCGGCAGTGGGCGAGCGCACCGAGCGGGTCCTGATCGGCACGTCGGTGATGACCCCGACCTTCCGCTACAACCCCGCCATCGTCGCGCAGGCCTTCGGGACGCTCGGCACGCTGTACCCCGATCGGGTGATGCTCGGCATCGGCTCGGGCGAGGCACTCAACGAGGTCGTCGTCGGGTCGGTGGAGCAGTGGCCCGAGTTCAAGGAGCGGTTCGCCCGGCTGCGTGAGTCGGTTGAGCTGATGCGTCAGCTCTGGACCCAGGACCGGGTCACCTTCGAGGGCGACTACTACTCGACCACCGCCGCGACCGTCTACGACAAGCCGGACCGTCCGGTCCCGGTGTACGTCGCCGCCGGAGGACCACTCGTCGCCCGGTATGCCGGCCGCGCCGGGGACGGGTTCATCTGCACCTCGGGCAAGGGCGACGAGCTCTATACCGACAAGCTGCTGCCGGCCGTCGACGAGGGGCTGGCCAAGTCGGGACGCACCCGGGACGACATCGACCGGATGATCGAGATCAAGCTCTCCTGGGACCCCGACCACGACCAGGCCGTGCGCAACTGCCGGTTCTGGGCCGCGCTGTCGCTGACCCCCGAACAGAAGCACGGCACGTCGGACCCCATCGAGATGGAGCGGCTGGGCGACGAGCTGTCCGACGAGCAGGTCGCCCGACGCTGGATCGTCTCGTCCGACCCGGATGAGGTCGTCGAGGCCGTGCGCCGCTACGTCGACTGGGGCTTCAACCACCTGGTGTTCCATGGCCCCGGTGACGACCAGTCGCGGTTCCTGACCACCTTTGCCGACCGGGTCCTGCCAGGGCTGCGTCAGCTCGGCTGAGGACCCGGCTCGCCGTCCGGCTCAGGTGAGCAGATGGTGGATCGAGTCCCGGGGTGACCCCCGGTGCCGGCCACCGTCCCGGTGCCCGCGGTTGCGGCGACGCACGAGCAGGAGCAGCCCGAGCCCGATCAGCAGGATCAGCGCGGCGGCGCCCAGGAGGCCGAGCAGCCAGGAGAGGGCGCCGGTGATCATCGACACGATTCCCGGTGCGCCCGGCGGGGGAAAGGTCAACGACGTCTCGGCCGACCGGGTCAGGAGCCCGCTCTTGAGGGTGATCTTCGCGGTCCAGGGACCGTCCGGCAGGGCACCGTCGAGCGGGATCGTCACGTTGCCGACGCCACCGATGGCGAGGGTCGTGCCGAGCTGGGCGGGAAAGGGACCGGCGCTCAGGCCGCCGGGCCCGTCGGAGAGGGTGAGCGCACCGCCCAGGTCGAGCGCGCGGCCGCCGGTGTTGCGGACCTGCGCCGTGACGACGGGCTGGCCACCGGCGGTCCGGGAGGCCGTGAGGGAGTCGACCGTGAAGTCCGAGGCGGGTTCGTTGCCTCCGCCCACGGACAGGTAGATGCGGATGCCGACCCGGCTGACTGCCTGGATCCCGCCGGTCGCGCTCCGGCCCGAGCCGACCTGGGCCCACACCACGGCATACCGCTCACCGGGCGCCGCGTCCCGGGGCACGGTGATCGTCACCGTGATGGGCTGATGGGCACCGGGGGTCAGTGCGAGCTCGGACCGGTCCAGCGACGTCCAGGCGGTCAGCTCGTCCGGGGCGTCCCGCTCCGCCGGGACGAACCCGTCCGCCGTGATCGCTGCCCCGCCGGGGTAGACCGAGACGTCGACGGGTGCTGCAGCCGAGCTCGACACGTCGATGTGGCGCTGGATCGTGGTGCCCGGTGCCACGTGGTCGACGATGTAGATCAGCGCGCGGGGGTCGTCGCGACGGTTGACCGGTGCATCGAGGAGCCGGACGGCGATGCTGCCCGGTGGCGGGGCGGTGTCCGCGGCCGCAGCGTCAGCCGTCGACAGTGCGCCGACGACGACGATTCCGACCGCGAGGAGGCGTCGAAGCATGGTGGCGGTCAGGACACCGAGTGGGTGACTGTCCCGCTGTAGGTGCCGACGATCGCGTCAGTGGGGATCGCGACGCTCAGCGTCGGGTTCCACGCTGCCGTGTTGTTCCCGACCACGGTGCGCGCCTGGTAGGCCGTCTGCGCGGTGCCACCGAAGGCAGCCGCCAGCCCTGGGGTGAAGACGGCGATGCCGGAGGTGCTCGCCGTGCTCGGGGTGTAGGTCATGGCGCTCTTCGGGATCGCGCTCGACGCGGCGGGGTTGGTGTAGTCCGACGACGACACGACGGCCGTCCAGCCTCCGGCGATCACCAGGGTCCGGGCGTCGGTGACCGTGACCACGCCCAAGGCCTTGCTGACCGTGCTCCCGGGGGCCGCATCGACCCCGAGACTGACCGGTCCGGCCGGCACGCTGATCGACAGGCCAGAGCCAGCGGCGATCGCGAAGGTGACCGGGGTGTCCCCGGGGGCCGCCTGCGAGGTGGCCGCGGTGGCGATGGTCAGGGTGAGGCAGGTGACCGCAACGGTCAGGACAGGGATGGTGCGCATGAGGGTTCCCCCGGCTCAGAGGTCAGACATGAGCCACCCAGGGAAGATGGCCCATTGAGACTCCGTACGAGTGCGCGGGTTGAGTCGGCGCCGTTGTCGGTGGCTCTGGGTGCAGTGAAGCACAGGCCGGGGTCATTCGGTCAACTTTGTCCCAAGAAGTTCCCAATTGACGTTAAAGGTGCCGATCCGAGCCGCGGCCCTAAGGCAGCAGCGGAAGGGTCAGCGTGGCCGGGCTGGTCGGGGATGCGTGGACGGTCACGGGCTGGACGTCATACGCGTTCTTGTAGGCCGCGTCGGTGCTGGCCAGCACCAGCCGCAGCTGGTGACCTGCCTTGACCTGGTGGACGATGCCCGGCAGCTCGATGTGCACCGACTGCGTCACGTCGGCGACCCGGACCGGTGAGATGAGCCGGTGCACCAGGGTCTGCGTCCCGTCGGGTGCCACGTCGTAGAGCTTGGCGAAGACCAACAGCTGCCCGCTCGGGCCGCCCATCTGGGTGGCCGCGACGGCCGGGGAGTCGAACCTGACGTCCAGGGTCGGCACCCCCGCGAGGGTGCGATCCGAGGCCAGGGGCGCGGTGGTCCACGCTCCGAAGGTCCCCGGCGTGTCGTACGGCGCCACCGGACCGGGTGGGACCCCGGGCACCCGACCGTCCAGCCCGGACGCCTCCGAGTACGAGGTGAAGGCGCCGGCACCGGGGTTGCTCCACGACGTCGTGCCGGGCAGGACCGCCGCGCGGTTGGCGACAAGGGCGTCGGCACCGGAGAGGTAGTAGGGCGTCCCGGCAGCGACCGGGTACGAGGCGGCGGTGCCGTAGGCGGGCTCGGCGCTGCCCTCATACGCGACCCAGTCGCGGAAGTAGGCGAACTCGGGTCCGGTCGGGACGGTCGAGCCCTTCAGGTAGTGGTCGAACCAGTCCTTGAGCCGCTTGCCGAGGTAGGTGTTCTCGATGTTCGCGCCGCTGAGGTCGAGCTCGCCCGGAGCCGCGCCGGAGTTGCCGTTGGCGCCGCCGGAGTGGCCCCACGACTGCCAGGCCATCGACACCGGAACCCCGCGCGACTTCAGCCCGCGGTAGGTGGCCACCGCCTCCTGGAGGTTGAACAGCGTGTCGTTCTCCCCCTGGATGAGGAACACCGGCACGGTGATCTTGTCGAGGTAGGCGCCGACCGAGACCCGGTTGGTCAGCTGGGCCGTCTGGGCCGTCGGGTAGCCGAGGGTGTCCAGGGTGGCCTTGGCCACGCACGCCTCGAGGACGAAGTTGGGGCAGCCGACGTTGCGCGTCGGGTCGATCGAGGCGCCGAGGATGCCGTCGGCGATCCCGACGCCGAAGAAGAGACTGGTCCAGCCGATCTTCTCGGTGCCGGGGTTGGAGTTGGGGTAGCTGACCCCGGTCAGCTGGCTGGTGTTGTTGGGCGCCAACGAGTAGCGCAGGTCGTTCCAGGTGATCAGCGGCACGAGGGTGTCCACCCGGCGGTCGACCGCTGCCGTGGCGAACTGGATCTGGCCACCGTACGAGCCACCGACCATCCCCAGACGTGGGTCGTGGGTGGCCGCATCGTCGAGCAGGGTGTAGTCGACGGAGACCACACCGGGGCCGCCGGTCACGCCCCCGACCTCGGACGAGGCGTAGGCCGTCGAGCTGCCGCCACCGAGGAAGGTGACCAGCTGCGACGCAGCGACGCCGTCGACGTACGGGTCGTCCAGCGAGATTTTGCATCCGCTGTCCGGGAACCCCAGGCCGGTGTAGGAGAGCACGGCGTAGCCCCGCTCGGCGAAGGCGCGCCCGAGGCCCGCCTGGTCGCGCTTGGAGCCACCGAAGCCGTTCGTCGTGAGGATCGTCGGCACCCGCAGCGCGGACGAGGCGGTGTGCGGCTTGTAGAGGTCGGCGTCGATGGTGCACTTCTGGGGCTGGCCGAGGTCGTTGGTGCCGGCGTCCACGGTGAACTTCAGTCCCGTCCACGTGTCCACCGTGTCCGAGGTGATCCCGGGCGGCGCAGTGGTGGGCGGACCCTTCGGCTTGTCCTTGTCCTTGGCCTTCGCCGGGTGGGCCGCGCTCGGCGCTGCGGGGACGGCGGCGCTCAGCGAGGCACCGGCCAGGCCGGCTCCCACCAGGCACGCCGCGGCCGAGGTCGCGACGACGACGCGACGCAGCCTTCTCGTACCGTGGGGGTCGGTCTGGGTCGAGTGGGACATCACTGTCTCTGCCTCCAGGGCAACTCGTGGCTCACGCGGACGGCTCGGGATCACGCGGAGAACGAGGTGATGGTCCTGTCCGTTATGGCCGGGACCCCGAGACTTGCGTCATACCCACCCGGGTCGGGTTCACACGCCGCGCGTCCGCGGGTGGACCCCCAGGTCGACGGAGGTCACCCTCCACGAGCGCATCACTGGTAGCCCCGACGGGATTCGAACCCGCGCTACCGCCTTGAGAGGGCGGCGTGCTAGGCCGCTACACAACGGGGCCCTAGCTGCGTCCACCGCCGCGAACGGCGTCTGGACAACGGAGGAAACCTTACCGGTAGGGCTGGGAATTCTCCGAATCGACGGTGTGCCGTGGGGCGCGACGCGTCGTGCGCTGGGGTACCAGGACTCGAACCTAGAACAACTGAACCAGAATCAGCCGTGTTGCCAATTACACCATACCCCAAGGGGTATCGCCTCTCGCGCGTCACAGGTGACCTTCGAAGGAGCGAACCGAGGAGCGATACTACCGGGACGCTTCGCAACAACCCAAATCACGAGCTCTGCCACCCGGCGGCGGCGCGATCATCAGAGCGAGGCGCGCAGGGCGGCCAGGCGCGCCAGGGTCGAGGTCTTGCCGAGGATCTCCATCGACTCGAACAACGGCGGAGAGATCCGGGCCCCGGAGACCGCGGTGCGCAGCGGCCCGAAGGCGAACTTCGGCTTGATCCCCAGCCCGTCGACGACGGCCTGGCGCAGCGCCGCCTCGATGGCCTCAGCGGTCCAGCCGCTCGCGGACCCGAGGGCCGGACCGCCGTGGTCATCGAGGTCACCCAGGGTGGCGATGGCGGCGTCGAGCACGTCGGCGGAGTCATCCTTGAGCTGGTCGCGGGCGTCGTCATCGATTCCGAGCTGGTCGTCGCCGATGAAGAACGGGCGGACCATCGCCGTCGCCTCGCTGAGCAGCCCGATCCGGGTCTGGATCAACCCGGCAACCTGCTCGAGCCGGCCGAGCTCACCGAGCGACGGACTCCCGGACAGCACGCCGTCCCGCTCGAGGAACGGCAGCAACCGGGAGGTGAAGTCCTTCGGATCGAGCGCCCGGAGGTAGACGCCGTTGAGCCACTCGAGCTTCTTGAGGTCGAAGATCGGACCGACCCGGTTGACGTCCGACCAGGAGAAACGTTCGGAGAACTCCGCGAAGGTGAACACCTCACGCTCGGCGCCATCGGGCTCGACGATCGGCGGATAGCCCTGCAGGGCAAGGAAGTTCACCAGAGCCTCGGGGAGGTAGCCCTGCTCCCGGAACCAGGTCAGCCGGGCCCAGGGGCTCTTCCGCTTGGAGATCTTCGCCTTCTTCTCGTCGCGCAGCAGCGGCATGTGCGCGAACTTCGGGGCGTCCAGCCCCAACCACCGGTACAGCAGGACGTGCTTCGGTGTGCTGGAGATCCACTCCTGACCGCGCACCACGTGGGTGATCCCCATCAGGTGGTCGTCGACGACGACGGCGAGGTGGTACGTGGGGAACCCGTCCGCCTTGAGGATGACCTGGTCGTCGGGTCGCGGCGCGCTGGTGCGTCCCATGATGAGGTCGTCGAACGCGAGCTCGACGTCGGCCGGGATGAGCATCCGGACCACCGGCTGCTCGCTGAACCCCGGCAGGGCCGACCGTTCCTGCCGGGTCTTGCCCAGGCACAGCCGGTCGTACCCGGTTGGCTGCTTCGCCTTCTGCTGGGCCTCGCGCATCTGGGTCAGCCGCTCCCCCGAGCACCAGCACAGGTAGGCGTGACCGTCCGCCAGCAGCCGCTCGGCGTACGGCCGGTACGTCGTGAGTCGCTCGGACTGTCGGTACGGGGCATGCGGTCCGCCGACGTCGGGTCCCTCGTCCCACTGCAGGCCCAGCCAGTGCAGCGTGTCGTACAGCTGCTGCTCGCTGTCCGCCTGGAACCGGGCGCGGTCCGTGTCCTCCACCCTCAGGATGAACTGACCGCCCTGCTGGCGCACGAAGGCGAGGTCGAACATCGCCATGTACGCGGTGCCGACATGGGGGTCCCCGGTCGGGGACGGGGCCACCCGTAGCCGGACGGGGGTGCGCTGGTCTGAGGTGGCGGGATCGCTGCTGGTGGAGTCGCTCATGGTGCCGGTCAGCCTAGTCGCCGGCGGAGGCCGACTCGGCGTCAGCGCCGCACGAACGGGTTCGACAGGGCTCCGATGCCCTCGATCTCGACGGTGACCCGCTGGCCGGCCCCGACCGGGCCCACGCCGGCGGGAGTGCCGGTCAGGATGACGTCACCGGGCAACAGGGTGAACGCGGCGGAGGCATGAGCGATGAGCGACGCAACGCCGTGCACCATGTCGGCGGTGGTGCCGTCCTGGACGACCTCGCCGTCGAGGGTCGTGGTCAGCCGCAGGTCTGCCGGATCCAGCTCGGTCTCGATCCACGGCCCGAGCGGGCAGAAGGAGTCGAACCCCTTGGCCCGGGACCACTGGCCGTCCGAGGTCTGCAGGTCCCGCGCGGTGACGTCGTTGGCGACGGTGTAGCCCCAGATGCATTCCGCGGCGTCCTCGACCCGGACGTCCTTGCAGATCTTGCCGATCACCACGGCGAGCTCACCTTCGTAGTGCACGTTGCTGCTCTGCCGCGGCATGACGACAGGGTCACCGGGACCCACGACGGCGGTGTTCGGGATGAGGAACATCAACGGCTCGTCCGGCACCTCCTGGCCCCGCTCACGGGCATGGCCGGCGTAGTTGCGGCCGATCCCGATCACCTTGCTGCGGGGGATGACCGGAGCGAGCAGTCGGACCTCCTCGAGCGGGATCGTCGCGCTGCCGGGCACGATGCCGATGTAGAGCGGATCCCCCTGCAGCTCGATGACCAGCTCACTGCCGGGGTCGCCCTCGATGATCCCGTAGGCGGGGTCCTCACCGGCCGTGAATCTCGCGATGCGCACGGTGTCACCCTAGACGCATCCACCCATCCCGGGGTGACCGGGCAGACGTGGACCGGCGACGGCGAATAGGCTGGTCCACCGTGACATCCCGCTTGGACCGCCCGACCTGGCTCGAGCTCGAGGGCGCCCACGCGCAACGCGTCGACGGCCTGACCGCAGCTCATCGCGAACGCCGTCAGACGGGGACCCCGCATCCGGTCGAGGACTTCCTCTTCAGCTACTACGCGCACAAACCCGCCGAGCTGCGCCGATGGCATCCTGGCCCGGGCGTCGTGCTGGCCGATGCCGCGGACCAGGATCGAGCGCGGTGGCGGTTCTACCGGATCGAGGAGGCCGCGCTCACCCTCGACATCCCGGCCTTCCTCGACGCGCGGGGAGCCACGGTGGCCTTCGTGCGCGAGCTGCTCTCCCGCACGCTCGAGCGACCGGCCAACCTCGGCTGCTTCGGTCTGCATGAGTGGGCGATGGCCTACCGGCTTGGCGCGAAGGAGCTGCGGCATGCCGGCTGGCCGTTGCGGCTCGGTGCCGCGGGCACCGACGAGGTCGTCGAGTCGCACCAGGTGAAGTGCTCCCACTTCGACGCCTACCGGTTCTTCAGCCCGGCGGCGGTCCCGCGCAATACGTTGAGCCCGACCCGGGAGACCCAGACCGCAACCGAGCAGCCGGGATGCCTGCACGCCGGGATGGACTGCTACAAGTGGGCGTTCAAGCTGTCACCCGCCGTTCCGAGCCAGCTGGTCGCCGACTGCTTCGAGCTGGCCCGGGACATCCGGGTGCTGGACATGCGGGCTGCCCCCTACGACCTCAGCGCACTCGGTTACGAGCCGGTACCGATCGAGACCCCGGCCGGCAAGGCGGTGTACGTCGAGGCGCAGCGTCGGTTCACCGAGCGCTCCCAGGAGCTGCGTCGCCGGATCGTGCGGGCCTGCGACGATCTGCTCGTCGTTGCTGCTGGGCAGCGGTGAACCTGAGCTAGCAGCCGCCCCGGTCCCCCCGACGACCCCGGTCGTCACCGGCATACAGCAGCGCCCCCAGCACCGGCACGACGAGGAACCACTGCCACCGGTAGGTGAGGAAGAACAGCCCGATGGTGACCAGCGGGACGATGCCCATGATCACGCCGCGCCACCGGCCCACCCAGGAGTCCTCGGGGAACAGCGACCGCCCGCGCGGCGCCGCAGAGGGCGCCGCGGGCGACACGGCCCTCGTCGACCGGCCGGACGGCAGGTCGACGAAGAGCGAGTCGAGGTCGTTCTGGGTGACCGCGGCATAGGCCCGGGTCGTGCGGCGCTCGTGCTCGGTCGGGTCGAGTCGCCCAGCACGCCAGTGACCGTTCAGGGCCTCGATCGCGGCCATTCGTTCGGCGTCCCCGACCCGTTGGGACCCGTCGTCTGCCATGGGGCTCATGACGACATTCTGGCGCAGCAGGGACGGTCCCGCATGCGTGAACCCGGCCCGATGGGGTAGGAACCTCGGTGAGACGGCACCTACCCGTCGCTGCTCGCCGAACCACCCACGCCCCCGAGGAGGAGCCAGATGAGCACCCCCGACCGACCGGCAGAGAACCGACACCTACGCGAAGAGCGCGAGGAGTACGTCGCCGGTCCTGACGCGCCGCTGCGCGCGACCGCCTTGCGCCCCCACGTCGGCATCAACTGGGGCGCCGCCTTTTTCGGCTCGGTCACGGCCCTGGGCCTGGGCGTGATGCTTACTGCGATCGCCGTGGCCGTCGGGGCCGCCACCGGAGTGACCACGAGGGTCACCGACGCCACGAGCGTCAGCCAGGCCGCCGACGTGATCGCCGGAGCGTCCGACTCCGTGACCCTGGGCAGCGGAATCCTGCTGGCGCTGATCGTGCTGCTGGCGTACTACTGCGGTGGGTACGTGGCCGCCCGGATGTCGCGGTTCGAGGGTGTGCGCCAGGGCTTCGGCGTCTGGGTCTGGGCGGTGATCTTCGCTGCCGTCGTCGCCGTCGTCGCCGCGGTGGCCGGGTCGCGATACGACATCCTCAGCCGGATCAACGCCTTTCCCCGGCTGCCGGTGCGCCAGGGCGACCTCACCACCGCGGGCATCATCGCCCTGGCCGTCGTGCTCGTCCTCTCGCTCGCCGGCGCCCTGCTCGGTGGGCAGGCCGGCATGCGATACCACCGCAGGCTCGAGGTCCGTGCCGTGGAGGAGCAACGCGTCGTCGAGGAGCAGCGTCCCCTGGACGAGCGCTACCCCGACTGACGGCCGGTCGCGCGCGCGATGAGGTCACGGCGCTGGGCGTGCCGGGGTCACCGCACCGGCACGTCATGCCTCAGCAAGCCGTAGGTGATGCCGTCCACCAGCGCCTTCCAGGACGCCTCGACGATGTTGGGCGCCACCCCGACCGTCTCCCACGACGTCTCGCCGTCGGAGGTCTCGATGAGCACCCGGGTCACCGCGTCAGTGCCATGGGCGGCATCGAGGATGCGAACCCGGAAGTCGATCAGCTCGAGCTTGTCGATCTCCGGGTAGACCGTCGCCATCGCCTGGCGCAGCGCATGGTCGAGCGCGTTGACCGGTCCGTTACCCTCCCCTGTGGCGACGAACCGCAGCCCACTGGCGACGAGCTTCACCGTCGCCTCCGAGGTCGCCTCGTGCGACCCACGAGCGTCAGTGATCACCCGCCACGACTCGACGTCGAAGTAGGACACCGGTTGACCGGCGACCGCCGTGCGCAGCAGCAGCTCGAACGACGCGTCCGCCGCGTCGAAGGTGTACCCCCGCAGCTCCATCGCCTTGACCGTGGCCAGCAGGTCCGCGATCAGCTCGGTCCTGCCGGTCAGGTCGAAGCCGAGCTCGGTCGCCTTGAGCTCGATGCTGGCCCGACCGGCCATGTCCGAGACCAGCGTCCGCATCGAGTTGCCCACCGCCCCGGGATCGGTGTGCTGGTAGAGATCGGGGTCGATCTTCAAGGCACTGGCGTGCAGCCCGGCCTTGTGGGCAAAGGCGCTCGCCCCCACGTACGGCTGGCGAGAGTAGGGCGGCACGTTCGTCACCTCGCTGATCGCGTGGGCGATGCGCATGGCGTCGCGCAACCGGGCCGGTTCGACGACCTCGCGTCCGCTCTTGAGCTGGAGGTTGCTGACCACGGTCAGCAGGTCGGCGTTGCCGGTCCGCTCCCCGTAGCCGTTGACCGTGCCCTGCACATGCGTGGCGCCAGCGCTGACTGCCGCCATCGAGTTCGCGACGGCACACCCGGTGTCGTTGTGGCAGTGGATACCCAACCGCGCCGACGTCGCCTGGAGCACGTCGGCGACCACCTCCTCGACCTGGCTCGGCAGCATGCCCCCGTTGGTGTCGCACAATGCGACCACCTCCGCACCCGCCTCGGCCGCGACCCGGACCACCTCGAGCGCGTAGCTGCGGTCGGCGGCGTACCCGTCGAAGAAGTGCTCGGCGTCCAGGAAGACCCGCCGTCCCTCACCGCGCAGGAACGAGACGGTGTCGCGGACCATCGCCAGGTTCTCGGTCAGGGTCGTCCGCAGCGCCTCCTCGACGTGGCGGACATGGGACTTGGCCACCAGGGTGATGACGGAGGCTTGCGAGTCGATCAGCGCCCGGACGAGCGGGTCATCGGCGGCCACCGCTCCCACCCGCCGGGTCGCCCCGAAGGCAGCCAGTGTCGCGTGGTGCAGGTCGAGCTCATTCGCAGCCCGCGCGAAGAACTCGGTGTCCTTGGGGTTCGCGCCGGGCCAGCCGCCCTCGATGAACCCCACCCCGAGCTCGTCCAGGTGCCGAGCGATGGCCAGCTTGTCCGCGACGGACAGGTTGAGGCCCTCCTGTTGGGCACCGTCGCGCAACGTGGTGTCGTAGACGTGCAGGTCGGACATGGTGGGCTCTCATCGCTTCGGGTCGGTGCTGCTCGAACGTTCCTGCTGTGGTGAAGCCTGTCGCCGTGTCGATTCTCCACCTCCTTCGCCGCGGTCTCCGGTCGAGGGTGGTGGCCGGAAACAAAAAGACCCCCCGGGTACCGGGAGGTCAGCGCGACGAGGGTCTCGTCGCGCTAGGTGATAATCGGCGTGGTGGTGGCCACTGCGGTCACAGGCTTCACGTTCGCCACTCTGCCCGCCGGTCCACGCCTTGACAACCGTGTCTCGCCATCTGGGCGCCGACGCTCGCGGTCAGCCCAGCCGGGTGAGCCAGTTACGGGTGTCCTCGACCCGGCCGTACTGCACGTCGAGCAGCTGCTTGCGGATGCCCAGGGCCACCTCGCCGGTGTAGTCGGCGCCGCGATGGTCGACACTGCCGCCCTCCCAGCGCAGCTCACCCACCGGGGTGATCACGGCGGCCG
The DNA here is from genome assembly GCA_963845815.1 of uncultured Actinomycetota bacterium. Classification (GTDB taxonomy): domain Bacteria; phylum Actinomycetota; class Actinomycetes; order Actinomycetales; family Dermatophilaceae; genus Lapillicoccus. Next base: position 1,705,615 of record CAWJTD010000001.1, on the reverse strand, counting down.
TACCGCACGCGAAGACCTCGGCGAGCTCGCCGGAACGGGCAGCGTCCTTCCATTCCTCGATCGGGATCCGCCGCTCCTCGGGGGACAGCCCCAGGTCCTTGGCGAGCTCGAGGACCGATGACCTCGTCACGCCTTCGAGGATCGACCCGGTCAGCTCCGGAGTGACGATCCGGCCGTCCTTGTAGACGAGGAACAGGTTCATCCCCCCGAGCTCCTCGATGTAGGTCAGGGTCGAGGAGTCGAGGAAGACGGCCTGGTCGCAGCCGTGCGCGGCGCCCTCCATCTGGCCGGCGAGGCTGGACGCGTAGTTCCCGCCACACTTGGCGGCGCCGGTCCCACCGGACCCGGCCCGGGCGAAGTCGGTCGAGATCCACAACGAGATCGGGTTGATCCCGCCGGAGAAGTACGCCCCGGCCGGCGAGGCGATGAGGCAGTACGTCACCTCGGCCGCGGGTCGCACCCCGAGGAAGACCTCCGAGGCGAACATGAACGGCCGCAGGTACAGGCTCTTCTCCCCCGACTCGCCCGGCTCAGGCACCCAGTCGCCATCGACCGAGATCAGGGCCTTGAGCGCCTCGACGAAGTCCGCCTCCGGCAGCTCGGGCAGGGCGAGCCGACGAGCACTGCGGCTGAACCGGGCCGCGTTGGCCTCGGGGCGGAAGCCCCAGATCGTCCCGTCCGCGTGCCGGTAGGCCTTGAGTCCCTCGAAGATCTCCTGGGCGTAGTGCAGCACGGCGGCGGCAGGGTCCAGCGTCAGCGGTCCGTATGCCGTGACCCGGGCGTCGTGCCAGCCCTCGGCGGTGGTCCAGGTGGCCCGAACCATGTGGTCGGTGAACTTCTTGCCGAACCCGGGGTTCGCCAGGACCGTGTCCCGCTCGGCCTGCGGCACCGGGTGGTCGCTCCGGCTGACCGTGAACGCCAGGGGTGCCGTGCCGGTGGTGTGCGCGCTCATGGGGAAAGCCTCCGAGATCTGTCCGCGACGATGCGGGCATGCGTCCTGATGCCTCGCAGGTTACCCGCCTCAGACCCGCCGGGGGCAGCCGGCCACCAGCCTCCGGTCAGGCCAGTCGGGCGGCGATGGCGTCGCCGACAGCGGAGGTGGACCGGGCGCTCTCCCCCCGGTCGACGAGGTCGGCCGCGACGGCCGCCTCGACTGCGGCCGCGTCCTCGGCACGACCCAGGTGCTGGAGCAGCAGCGCCACGGAGAGGATCGTCGCCGTGGGGTCCGCCACCGCCTGCCCGGCGATGTCGGGAGCCGATCCATGGACCGGCTCGAACATGCTCGGGTAGGTGCCCTCCGGGTTGATGTTGGCGCTCGCCGCCAGGCCGATCCCGCCGGTCACCGCGGCGGCGATATCCGTGATGATGTCGCCGAAGAGGTTGTCCGTGACGATCACGTCGAACCGGCCCGGGTCGGTGGCCAGGAAGATCGTCGCCGCGTCGACGTGCTGGTATGCCGTCTCGACGTCCGGGAACTCGGCACCGACCTCCTCGACGGTCCGGCGCCACAGGTGGCCGGCGTGGGTCAGGACGTTGTGCTTGTGCACCAGGGTCAGGTGCCGGCGGGGGCGGGCCTGGGCGCGGGCGAACGCGTCCCTCACCACGCGCTCCACGCCGAAGCGGGTGTTGACGCTGACCTCGGTGGCGATCTCGTTGGCCGTTCCGGTGCGGACCGAACCGCCGTTGCCGACGTAGAGGCCCTCGGTGCCTTCGCGGACCACGACGAAGTCGATGCCGTGGGGAGCGACCCGCTCGACGGCCAACGGGCTGAACACGCCGGGGTACAGCCGGGCCGGGCGGAGGTTGACGTAGTGCTCCAGGGCGAACCTGATCGGCAGCAGGACACCACGCTCGAGCACCCCACTGGGGACGCTCGGGTCCCCGATCGCGCCGAGGAGGATCGCGTCGTGGCCGCGTATCTCCTCCAAGATGCTGTCCGGAAGGGTCTCGCCACTCGCATGCCACCGGCGGGCACCGAGGTCGTAGTCCGTGGTGGCGATCTTCAGGCCCGAGCTGGCCGTGACCGCCTCGAGGACCTTGAGCCCTTCAGCGACCACCTCGGGGCCGATGCCGTCACCGCCGATCACGGCGAGGTTCACCGTGCCTGCGGTCCCTGCCAGATTCTGAGCCATGCCCGCAAGCCTAAACTCGGTCTCGACCTTCGGGACTCATGTCTCACATGACGAACGTCAGCTGCAGCAGGCTGCAGCTGACGTTCGAATACGGCGGTGGCCGCCGGTGCCCTAGTCCTCGGAGTGGCCCTGCTCCCGCAGGTCCAGCGACTCCTGAAGTGCCTGACGGGCCTTCTGTGCTTCTTCGCTCATCTCGATGACGTCCTCTGTCGAATGGTCTGTGCTGTGGGGGTTTCGCGCTCGAACCGGATGGCGGTGAGCGGCGTCAGCTGGTGCACGCGGGATCTCCGCGGCGAGTGAGCTGACTAACGAAACTCGCCGCGGCAGGGAAGGAGTACCCGCTGCCGCAACATGCCCTCGACAGTACGTGGACGTCCAACTATCTGAAACCCGAGTCCCATCATTCGGACAGGCCACGACGTTCGTCGCCGCCGACCGATCAGAGGTTGATGACAGCGAAGGCCTCGGCACCGACGAGCTCGGCGATCCGGGCCGCGACGACGGCGGGCAGCTCGACGTCGACGTTGAGCAGGACCAGCGCCGAGTCCTTGGACTCGCTGCGTGCCACCTGCATCCCGCCGATGTTGATGCCCTGGTCACCGAGGATCTGACCGACCTGGCCGACGACGCCGGGTCGGTCGGAGTAGGAGAACACGGCCAGGTGGTCGGTCAGCGGCACCTCGAGGTCGTAGCCGTTGATGCCGACGATCTTCTCGACCAGCCGGGGTCCGGTCAGCGTCCCGGAGACGGACACGACCGTCCCGTCCTGCAAGGTGCCGCGCAGGGTGGTGACGTTGCGGAAGTCCTCACTCGCCGGGTCCGTCAGCAGTCGAACCTCGCAGCCGCGCTGCTCGGCGATGACCGGCGCGTTGACGTAGGACACTTGCTCCTCGACGACGTCCTGGAAGAGGCCCTTGAGGGCCGAGAGCTTCCAGACGCTGACGTCATGAGCCGTGATCTCACCCTTGACCTCGACGTCGAGCTGGACCGGGACCTGACCGGCGACGGCGGTGAAGATCCGGCCGAGCTTCTCGACCAGGGCGATCCCGGGGCGGACCTCCTCGTCGATGGCTCCGCCGGAGACGTTGACCGCGTCCGGGACGAGGTCGCCCCCGAGGGCCAGGCGCACCGACCGGGCAACCGAGACCCCGGCCTTCTCCTGCGCCTCGTCGGTGGACGCGCCCAGGTGCGGGGTGACCACGACGGACTCGAACTCGAAGAGCGGCGACTGCGTGGTGGGCTCCTTCGCGAAGACGTCGATGCCGGCTCCGGCCACCCGGCCGTCGCGCAGGGCGTCGGCGAGGGCCTGCTCGTCGACGATGCCGCCGCGCGCGGCGTTGATGATCCGGACGCTCGGCTTGACCTGCTTGAGCGCCGCCTCGCCGATCAGCCCGACCGTCTCCGGCGTCTTGGGCAGGTGCACGGTGATGAAGTCCGACTCGGCGAGCAGCTCGTCGAGGCCGACGAGCCGGGCGCCGATCTGGGCGGCCCGGGCCGGGGTCGTGTACGGGTCGTACGCGATGATCTCCATCCCGAAGCCCTTGAGCCGCTCGGCCACCAGGGCCCCGATGCGACCCAGTCCGACGATGCCGACGGTCTTGTCGAGCAGCTCGACGCCGCCGTACTTGCTGCGCTTCCAGGCACCGTTCTTGAGTGCCTCGTTCGCGGGCGCAATGTTGCGGGCCGTGGCAAGCAGCAGCCCGACCGCCAGCTCGGCGGCCGAGGTGATGTTCGAGGTCGGCGCGTTGACGACCATGACGCCAGCCTGGGTCGCCGCCGCCACGTCGACGTTGTCCAGCCCGACGCCGGCGCGCGCGATCACCCTCAGCCGCTTTGCGACGGCGATCGCCTCCGCGTCCATCCTGGTCGCGGAGCGGATCAGCACGGCGTCGACGTCGGCCAGGGCCGGCAGCAGCTGGGCCCGGTCGGCGCCGTCGACGGTGCGCACCTCGAAGTCCGGGCCGAGGGCCTCGATCGTGGCGGGGGAGAGTTCCTCGGCGATGAGCACGACGGGCTTGGTCACGTGGCTGTCCTATCAACGGTCGTGGCGAGGCGGCCGGGATGGTCGGCCGATCGGGGTGCAGGAGCTGGCGCTCGGCACCGCGCTGTGCCGGGGCCCAGTGTACGGCGCGACGTCCGCCGATGATCAGGCTCGACCACGATGTGGCGCGTGATGCCACTCACTCACCGGCGCCGGTTGCTCCCGAAGGCCTCGATCGACATCCGCAGGATGATCAGCAGCGAGATCACCACGACCACCACGCCGACGATCGCCACCGGTTTGATCCGGGACGCGACGAGAAGGCAGCCGACGACGACCACGCCGATGATGATCAGCCACGACTGCCAGGGGGCGGACGGTTTCCTGCTCACCCCGGGAGTGTAGGTCGTCGGGGTCGCGGCGGCACGGGGGGCGGCGGGAGGACGCCCCCATACTGCGCTCAGTGCTCGCCGACCCGCTCCTCTGAACGATGTCCGAGGACCTGGGCCCGCAGCGCCGTACGGGATCGAACCCCCGCCTTCGTGAAGACCGCCTTGAGGTGATCCTGGACGGTGTACTCGGAGATGAACAACGTCGCGGAGACCCGCCGGGTGTCGGCGCCGTCGACGACGAGGTTCACCAGCTGGGTCTCGCGCGGGGTCAGGCCGAAGGCGCGAGCGAAGAGGTCCACCCGATCGGCCGGGGAGGTCTGCTCGATCGACACCGCGATCCCCGCGGCCTCCTGCTGACCCACCGGACGGATCCGCGCGGCGCGCAGGGTGATCCAGAGCCCGTCGCCGAGATGCACCCGCGCCGACGGCTCGTGGTCGTCCACCCCGGCCTCGACCGCGTGAAGCTGTGCCCCCACGTTGTAGGCGGCGGCGGGGATGGGCGGCCGGTCGTCGCCTGGCGGGTTGAGCGAACGGAGCACGGCCTGGGTGGCATCGGTCTGGCTCAGCACCTGCAGGTCATCACCCAGGAGCAGCACCGCAGCACCCGCCAGCTCCGTGCTCGGCGCGCCGGTCACGGCGAACGTGCCCGCCTGGCGGGTTCGCAACGCTGCCGCCACGGGCTCGAGGAGCGCGGCCAGGGCGACGCGCTCGGCCGCGTCGAACGGCGACGCAGGCGAGGCGCGCCAGAGGTCGAGGAACGCCCAGCACCCGAAGCCGTCGACGAAGGCGAGGGACGCGACGTCGGTCACGGCATACCGGCAGAGCAGCTCGCGCCACAGCAGACTCCGCTCCGGGTCTCCGTGGGTGCTCGCCTGGAGAGTGGCCACGCCGGTGCGTCGCGCGGAACCGGCACCAGCCAGCGAGGTCCACCGGTTGACGTCGGTGCCGTACTTCAGCCGGATCAGCGTGGGCAGCTCGGGCAGGCAGGGAACGTCCGCCATCGGCGCACTGCCCACCGAGGTTCGCGGATCGGTGAGCACCCACGCGTAGGCATCGAAGGGGATGGAACGGCGCACCTCGGCCAGCACCGCGAGCCGGAGCCGACGGTCGTCGGACGCCGCCGTGGCGCACACCCGCTCGACCCGTCCGGGCAGACTCGCGAGCTCACTCCTGCTGGCCACGTACCGACGCTACGCCCAACCGGCTGGCACAGCCGACTACCCAGCTTTCTGGGATGCCGCTGGCCGCACGGGTCGAGGTTGGCTGGAGCTTGGCACACCCACTCACTCAGGAGGAACCATGTTCACCGTCCACATCGAGCACCCGATCAGCGACCTGTCCACCTGGAAGGCGGCCTTCGACCGCGACCCGGGCGACCGGGCCGGGTCCGGCGTGCGTCGCTATGTCATCCACCAGCCGGTGGACGACCCGAACTACATCCTGATCGACCTCGACTTCGAGACCGCGCAGGAGGCGCAGTCCTTCCTGGCCAGGATGGCCACGGTGTGGAGCTCGGCGTCGGCGGCCCCCGCCCTGCGGGGCAAGCCGGTGACCAGGGTCCTCACCGTGGTGGAGGCGTCGCAGGTCGCTCCCGTCTGACTGGCGCGGACCACGCAGGCCGGCCGGCACGCAACCGGCCGGCCTGGGTCGGCACACCGGGGGTCAGCGCGCGGCCGACCCCTCGACGTAGTCGCTGTCGCCGTCCTTGATCCAGCTCATCAGCCCGCGCAGCTCCTTGCCGGTGGCCTCGATGGGGTGCGTGGCCCCCTTCTCCCGCAGCGCCCTGAACTCGGGCGCTCCGGCGTCCTGGTCGTCGATGAACCGCTGGGCGAACGCCCCGCTCTTGATGTCGGCGAGCACGGCCTGCATGTTCTCCTTGACGTGCGCGTCGATGACCCGGGGACCCGACACGTAGTCGCCGTACTCGGCGGTGTCGGAGACCGACCAGCGCTGCTTGGCAATGCCGCCCTCGACCATGAGGTCGACGATGAGCTTGAGCTCGTGCAGGCACTCGAAGTACGCCACCTCGGGCTGGTAGCCCGCCTCGACGAGGGTCTCGAAGCCGTACTGGACGAGCTGGGACGCTCCGCCGCAGAGCACTGCCTGCTCCCCGAAGAGGTCGGTTTCGGTCTCCTCGGTGAAGGTCGTCTCGATCCCGCCCGCTCGCAGACCCCCGATCGCCTTGGCGTAGGACCGGGCCAGCTCCCAGGCGTGACCGGAGGCGTCCTGCTCGACGGCCAGGAGGACCGGTACCCCGCGGCCGTCGGTGAACTCCCGGCGGACCAGGTGCCCGGGGCCCTTAGGGGCGACCATGAGCACGTCGGAGCCCGGCTCCGGCTTGATGTAGCCGAACCTGATGTTGAAGCCATGGCCGAACAGCAGGGCGGCACCTTCGCGCAGGTGGGGCGCGATGTCGTTGGCGTAGACGGTCCGCTGGACCTGGTCCGGAGTGAGGATGACGACGAGGTCCGCCTCCTTCACCGCGTCGGCAACGCTGAGGACCGTCAGGCCCTGCGCCTGAGCCTTCGCCTTGGAGCTGCTCCCCTCGGCGAGCCCGATGCGCACGTCGACGCCCGAGTCGCGCAGGTTGAGGGCATGGGCATGGCCCTGGCTGCCGTAGCCGATCACGGCGACCTTCTTGCCCTGGATCACCGACAGGTCGGCATTGTCGTCGTAGAACATCTCGGCCATGAGGGCCAGCTCCTTCAGGTTGGTTCGCGGTATGCGGTGGGGTGGTCTGAGGGTGGTGTCAGGCGGTACGCAGGCTTCGGTCGGTGATCGAGCGGGGACCACGGCCCACCGCGACGATGCCGGACTGGACCAGCTCGCGGACGCCGAACGGCTCCAGTACCCCGAGCAGGGCCTGGACCTTCTCGGCCTTGCCGGTGCACTCGATGGTGATGGTGTCGTGGGCGACGTCGATCACCTTGGCACGGAACAGCTCGACCGTCTCCAGGACGTGGCTGCGGGTGGCCACGTCGGCCCGGACCTTGATCAGGACCACCTGCCGCTGCACCGAGTTGTCCGGGTCCAGCTCGACGACCTTGAGCACCTCGACGAGCTTGTTGAGCTGCTTGGTCACCTGCTCCAGCGGCAAGGCCTCGACATCGACGACCACGGTCATCCGGGAGATGTCCGAGTGCTCGGTCGGGCCCACCGCCAGTGAGTCGATGTTGAAGCCGCGACGCGAGAACAGCCCGGCGATCCGGGCCAGCACGCCTGGCTTGTTCTCCACCAGGACCGAGAGGGTGTGCTTGGACATGTCAGTCTCCGGGTCTTCCGTCGGGTCTGGGGTCGGCAGCGCGCACGGTGCTCAGTCCTCGCGATCCCACACCGGCGCCTCGCCGCGGGCGTTGCGGATCATGTCGTTGCTGACCCCCGAGGGCACCATCGGCCACACCATCGCGTCCCGGTGGACGACGAAGTCGATGACGACCGGCTGGTCGTTGATCGCGAGCGCCTGCTTGATGACGTCGTCGACCTCCGCCTCGGTCTCGGCGCGCAGTCCCACGCAGCCGTAGGCGTCGGCGAGCTTGACGAAGTCCGGGATGCGGCGCTGGTCATGGCTGGTGTGCAGGTCGGTGTTGGAGTACCGCTCGTTGTAGAAGAGCGTCTGCCACTGACGGACCATGCCCAGGCTGGAGTTGTTGATGATGGCGACCTTGATCGGGATCTCGTTGATCACGCAGGTCGCCAGCTCCTGGTTGGTCATCTGGAAGCACCCGTCGCCGTCGATCGCCCAGACCACCCGGTCCGGCTCGGCGACCTTGGCGCCCATCGCCGCGGGGACGGAGTAGCCCATCGTCCCGGCGCCGCCGGAGTTCAACCAGGCGTTCGGGCGCTCGTAGCGCACGAACTGCGCGGCCCACATCTGGTGCTGGCCCACGCCGGCGACGTAGGTGGCCTCCGGGCCGGACAGCACGCCGATCCGCTCGATGACGTACTGCGGCGCCAGCCCGCTCTCGTCGGACGTGTACCCGAGCGGGAAGGTCTCCTGCCACCCCTTGGTGCGTGCTCGCCACTCGGTGTAGTCGCCGCCACTGTCGCGGTCGGCGGAGATGACCTCGATGAGGTCCTTGATGACCTCTCGCGCGTCCCCGACGATCGGGACGTCGGCGGTGCGGTTCTTGGAGATCTCGGCGGGGTCGATGTCCGCGTGGATCACCTTCGCGTCAGGGGCGAAGGTGGACAGCTGTCCGGTGACCCGGTCGTCGAACCGCGCGCCGATGGTGATCAACAGGTCGGCCTTCTGCAGCGCGGTGACCGCGGCGACAGTGCCGTGCATACCCGGCATGCCCAGATGCAGCGGGTGGCTGTCGGGCACGGCGCCGCGGGCCATCAAGGTGGTCACCACGGGGATCTCGGTGAGGTCCACCAGACGACGCAGCTCCTCGCTGGCCCCGGCGCGGACCACCCCGCCGCCGATGTAGAAGACCGGCCGCTTGGCAGCAGCCATGAGCTTGGCCGCCTCCCGGATCTGCTTGCTGTGCGGGCGCGTCACCGGCCGGTAGCCGGGCAGGTCGATCTGCGGCGGCCAGGAGAATGCCGTGGTCGCCTGCAGGGCGTCCTTGCTGATGTCCACGAGGACCGGACCCGGGCGGCCGGTGGCGGCGATGTGGAAGGCCTCGGCCAGCGCCCTGGAGATGTCGTCGGCGTTGGTGACGAGGTAGTTGTGCTTGGTGATCGGCAAGGTGATGCCCCGGATGTCCGCCTCCTGGAAGGCATCCGTGCCGATCGAGCGGGAGGAGACCTGACCGGTGATCGCCACGATCGGGATCGAGTCCATGTAGGCGTTCGACAGGGGCGTGACGAGGTTGGTTGCTCCCGGACCGGAGGTGGCCATGCAGACGCCGACCCGTCCGGTCGCCGAGGCGTACCCCTCGGCCGCGTGACCCGCGCCCTGCTCGTGACGGACCAGGATGTGGCGCACCGAGGTGGAGTCCATCAGCGGGTCGTAGGCGGGCAGGATCGCCCCCCCGGGGATGCCGAAGACCGTGTCGACCCCGAGCGCCTCGAGCGACTTCACCAGCGCCTGGGCCCCGGTGACCTGCTCGGGCGTCGGCGTCGGAGCCACTGACGGTCGCGGTCGCGGGTGCTGGGCGAGGTCTGCCGGTGTCGGTCTCACCGGCGTCGCGCTGTCGCTCACGGTCTCCCACTTTCATTCGGTCGTGCTTCCACAAAAAAACCCTCCGGCCCTGTGGGGACAGAAGGGGTAGCGCGTCGGGAGCGGCCGGTCGCCGGGCTCAGACGCGCTAGGGAAGTACGAGGATTCGTGCCACGGGTCCACCGTGCTCCCTGCGCGTCCTTCGTGTCAATCCGCGGACAGCTCCGTCTCAACATACGGGCAGGCGGGCTCAGCCGTCGGACGGAGCGGACGCCTCACTCAATGTTCATCCGGGACTTGAGGGTGTCCCGCTTGTCCTCGAAGCGGGCGGCCTGCTTGTCCAGGCCATCCATGAAGTTCGCCAGCTCGGTACGGGCCTGCTCCCCCTCGGCCGAGAGGCCCTCGACCTCGAAGATCTTCCAGAATCGCAGCACCGGCATGACCACCTCGTCACGATGCAGTCGCAGGTCGTAGATCCCGGCAACGGCCATCTCGACGGCCTTGCGCTGGAAGCCCGGGATGTCCGCGCCCGGCATCTGGAAGCCCTTGACGACCTCGAGCACCGCCTGCATGGTCTGGTCCGGCGCGATCTTCAGCGCCGCGTCGAGCAGGTTCCGGTAGAAGATCATGTGCAGGTTTTCGTCCGCCGCGATCCGCGCCAGCAGCCGCTCGGCCATCGGGTCGTTCGTGTACCGCCCGGTGTTGCGGTGGCTGACCCGGGTGGCCAGCTCCTGGAACGACACATAGGCCAGGGAGTGGACCAGCTCACCGGAGTGGGCGGACTGGTATCCCTGCGACATGTGCGTCATCCGGAACCGCTCGAGCTCGACCGGGTCGACGGAGCGCTTGACCAGCAGGTAGTCGCGCATCGCGATCCCGTGCCTGCCCTCCTCGGCGGTCCAGCGGTGCACCCAGTCGCCCCAGGCGTCATCCCGTCCGAAGATCAGCGCGATCTCGTGGTGGTAGCTCGGCAGGTTGTCCTCGGTCAACAGGTTGACGATGAGGGCGGAGCGAGCCACGTCGGACATCGGGGTGTCATCCGGGGTCCAGGGGTCGCCCCCCATCAGGCCGTCGAAGTTCCGCCCGTCGCTCCACGGGATGTAGTCGTGCGGGAACCACTCCTTGGCCACCCCGATGTGCCGGTTGAGCTCTCCCTCGACCACCGGGCTCAGCTCGCGCAACAGGTCCGTCTGGCTCCACATCTGGGTCGTCATGGTTCGAGGCTACGACACCGTAGGTTGGGCGGACACCCACGCTCCGGAAAAACTCGGGTGTGCGGCGCCCGCCACGCCGCCATCATGGACCGATGCACCTGCCAGATCACCTGTCCAGCCGACCCCTGTCGCTGGACGACGCCACCGCCGTCTTCGAGCTGGTCAGGGCCTCGGAGCTGCACGATGTCGGCCTCGCCTACGTCGACCCCGAGGACATCGTCGGCGACTGGCAGCGACCCAGCTTCCGCCTCGCCGAGCAGTCGATCGGGGTCGAGTCCCACGGTCGGCTCGTCGCCTACGCCGAGGTGTACGCCGGCCGGTACGCCGACGCGCACGTCCTGCCCGAGCACCGTGGGCGAGGCATCGGCGCCGCACTGGCCCGGTGGACCCAGGACGAGGCGCGCCGTCAGGGCGGGAGCCTGGTCGGGATGCCGGTCCCCCAGGGCAGTGCCGGCGACCGGCTGCTGACCGACCTCGGCTACCACGTGCGGTGGACCTCCTGGGTGCTCGCCCTTCCCGCCGGGACGACGATCACCTCGCAACCGGTCCCGGAGGGCTATGCGATCCGGGACATGGTCTGCGGCGACGAGCACCCGGCATACCGGGTCATCGAGGACGCCTTCAGCGAGTGGCCCGACCGCGAGCCGAACTCCTATGAGGACTGGGCGGCCGAGGTGATCCGTCGACCCGGCTTCGAGCCGTGGCAGATGCGGCTGATGACCGACCACGACGGGGCAGTGGTCGGGGTGAGCGTCGTGGTGATGTCCCGCGACTGCGGCTACATCTCCCGGCTTGCGGTTCGCCGGGACCAGCGCGGTCGCGGCCTGGCGCGGGCACTGCTGGTCGACTCCTTCGCCCTCGCCCGCGCCCGGGGAGCGAGCCGCTGCGAGCTGTCGACCGACTCACGCACCGGCGCCCTCGGGCTCTACGAACGGGTCGGGATGCAGGTCACCTCCACCTGGGTGCACCGCGCCATCGAGCTCTGAGCCCCTGAGGTCAGTCGCAGACGGCGCCCTTCGAGGCACTGCCCACCAGCCGGCGGTACTTCGCCAGGACCCCTCGGGTGTACTTCGGCTCCGGATGGGTCACCCCGGCGGCGCGTCGCCGCTCCATCTCCTCGTCCTCGACGAGCAGGTCGAGCGTCCCGGCGGCCACGTCCAGCCGGATCTGGTCACCCTCGTGGACGAAGGCGATCGGCCCGTCGTCGACGGCCTCCGGAGCGACGTGGCCCACGCACAGTCCGGTGGTGCCTCCGGAGAACCGGCCGTCGGTCAGCAGCAGCACGTCCTTGCCGAGTCCGGCGCCCTTGATCGCCCCGGTGACGGCGAGCATCTCGCGCATCCCGGGTCCGCCCTTGGGTCCCTCGTAGCGGATGACGACGACGTCTCCGGCGGCCAGCGACCCGCTCTCGACCGCATCCATGGCCGCGCGCTCGCCGTCGAAGACCCGGGCGGTGCCGGTGATGACATCGGTGTCGAAGCCGGCCGACTTGACCACGGCACCCTCGGGCGCGAGCGAACCGGTGAGGATGGTCAGGCCCCCGGTGGCGTGGATCGGCTCACGCAGCGCGCGCAGGACCTTGCCGTCCGGGTCCGGGGGGTTGATCCCGGCCAGGTTCTGCGCCACGGTCTTGCCGGTCACGGTGAGGCAGTCGCCGTGCAGCAGGCCCGCGTCCAGCAGCGCCCGCATCACCACCGGCACGCCGCCGACGCGGTCCACATCGGTCATGACGTACTGACCGAACGGCTTGACGTCGGCCAGGTGCGGCACCTTGGCTCCGATCCGCCGGAAGTCCTCGATGCTCAGGTCGACGTCCGCCTCGTGGGCGATGGCGAGCAGGTGCAGGACGGCGTTGGTCGAGCCCCCGAACGCCATGACCACGGCGATGGCGTTCTCGAACGCCTCCTTGGTCATGATCTGCCGTGCGGTGATGCCGCGGCGAAGCAGCTCGACCACGGCCTCGCCGGACTTGCGGGCAAAGCCGTCACGGCGACGGTCGGTGGCCGGCGGGGCGGCCGAACCGGGAAGCGACATCCCCATCGCCTCGGCCACCGAGGCCATCGTGTTGGCCGTGTACATGCCACCGCACGCACCCTCCCCGGGACAGATGGCCCGCTCGATGGCGTCCACGTCGGCTCGGGACATCCGCCCCGCGGCACACGCACCCACCGCCTCGAAGGCGTCGATGATGGTCACCTGGCGTTCCGACCCGTCGCTCATCTTGGCGATCCCGGGCAGGATCGAGCCGGCATACAGGAACACCGAGGCGAGGTCGAGCCGGGCCGCGGCCATGAGCATCCCGGGCAGCGACTTGTCGCACCCGGCCAGCAGGACCGAGCCGTCCAGGCGTTCGGCCTGCATCACCGTCTCCACCGAGTCGGCGATCACCTCCCGGGAGACCAGCGAGAAGTGCATCCCCTCGTGACCCATCGCGATCCCGTCCGAGACCGAGATGGTGCCGAACTCCAGCGGATATCCCCCGGCGGCGTGCACGCCGTCCTTGGCCGCCTTGGCCAGCCGGTCGAGGGACAGGTTGCACGGGGTGATCTCGTTCCACGAGCTCGCGACGCCGATCTGGGGCTTGGCGAAGTCGTCGTCTCCGAGCCCGACGGCCCGCAGCATCCCCCGGGCGGCCGTCTTCTCCAGGCCGTCGGTGACGTCGCGGCTGCGGGGCTTGATGTCGGGGGTCTGCGTCATGGCATCGAGCATAGGACCGCGTCCAACCGGTGGAACGCCGGTCTCATCCCCGGCGTCAGCCACGGGCGACGTGGAAGCGCTCCAAGGCGGCGTCGCCCTGCTCCAGGTCACGCCACTGACCGGTGAACCGCAGCACCGCGAGCCCGCAGGTCGGATAGCCCTCGGCGAGCGCCTGGTGCGCCTGGTCGGAACCCTGGCCGTCGCTCAGCACGGTGGCGAGTGCCGGCACCGAGGGAGCGTGTCCCACCACGAGCACGGTTCCCACCTCGCCAGCGTCCTCGCGGACCGAGTTCAGCACGGCCCAGGCGTCGCCCTGGTAGACCGCCTTGCGGTACTCGAGGAACTCGGTGTGCGCTCCCCCCTTGGCCGCGTGATCCCAGGTCTGGCGGGTCCGGACGGCGGTCGAGCAGATGACGAGCTCGGCGACGATGCCGTGCTCGCGCAGCCAGGCGCCGGCAGCCTCGGCGTCGCGTCGACCTCGCGGGGTGAGCGTCCGGTCGTGGTCGGGCCTGCCGGGCGCCTTCTCCGCCTTGGCGTGCCGCAGCAGGACCAGTGTCCTGTCCTCAGTGGCTCGGGTCATGGCATCGAGCATCCCGCGTCAACGCCCCGTTGTCAGCCCGGGATCTGGCTGGGCTGCGTCGGCACTACGGTGGGCCCGACGCCGAGGCCCCGATGCCGGTGGCCGAGAATCCGAATCCGAGCACCAAGGACGGCACATGGTCGACTTCCAGCTCCTGGCCGATGTGACGTCCGCCCAGTGCACGAGCCGGTCCTGGATCGACGAGTCGATCCGCCGAATCCAGGCCGACACGAACCGCACGGCCGACACCCACCTCGTCCAGGTGCCGCTGCCGGCAGGCTGGGAGGTCGACCTCTACCTCAAGGACGAGTCGACCCACCCCACCGGGAGCCTGAAGCACCGGCTGGCCCGATCGCTGTTCCTCTACGCGATCTGCAACGGCGTCGTCGGGCCCGGGACCACGGTGATCGAGGCGTCGAGCGGCTCGACCGCGGTGTCCGAGGCCTACTTCGCCCGGATGATCGGACTGCCGTTCATCGCCGTGATGGCCAAGACGACGAGCACCGAGAAGATCTCGCTGATCGAGCGCGAGGGAGGCACCTGCCATCTCGTCGACGACGCCGGCGAGGTCTACGAGGTCGCCCGACAGATGGCCGAGGACCTGGACGGCTACTACATCGACCAGTTCACGTTCGCCGAGCGTGCCACCGACTGGCGGGGCAACAACAACATCGCCGAGTCGATCTTCGAGCAGATGTCGCTGGAACCGCACCCGATCCCCAGCTGGATCGTCGTCGGGGCGGGTACCGGGGGGACGAGCGCGACGATCGGCCGGTACACCCGCTATCGGGGACTGGCCACCTGCCTGGCCGTGGTCGATCCCGAGGGGTCGGCGTTCCTCAGCTCGTTCCAGGGGCGGTCCGTCGAGGGCAGCCGCGGCTCGCGGATCGAGGGGATCGGCCGCCCGCGCGTGGAGCCGAGCTTCATCCCGACCGTGGTGGACCGGATGCTCGGCGTTCCCGACGCGGCGTCGATCGCCGCGATGCGTTTCCTGCGAGACCGGACCGGCCTGCGCGCCGGGGGGTCCACCGGCACCAACCTGTACGGGTCGCTCCGGCTGGCCTGCGAGATGCGCGAGAGCGGTCGGCGCGGCAGCATCGTCACGCTGATGTGCGACCCCGCGGAGCGCTACGCCAACACCTACGCCGACGACGCGTGGCTCGAGGCGCAGGGACTGGACCTCACGGCATACCTGCAGGTGCTGGAGCGAGCCTGGACCCACGGGGAGTGGACCGGCTGACGGACCCCGGCCTGGCGCCCGGGGCAAGCCGGGCCGGAACCCGCTCTACAACGTACGTGGGTCCGGGCCGGCCGGGGTCTCGGTGCTCACCCTGAGCCGGTGGCCCCTAGCCGCCGGAGACCGCGTTGATGATGTGCACCACGGCTCCCGGCCTGACCAGGGTGCCCAGACCTGCGCCGCGCTTGGCGTCCTCACCGTCGACGAAGATGTTCACGTGCCGGCGGACCTCGCCGCGCTCGTCACGCACCCGCGAGGCCACCCGGGGCCAGCTCGCCAGGGCACGGTCGAGGACGGTGCCCAGCGGCGCGCCCTCGGCATCGACGTCGGCACTCGCCTCGCCCTCGCCATCCGTGAGGTCGCGCAGCATCCCCGGCAGCACCACGCGGACCGCCCCGGGGGCCGGAACGGCGCTCATCCCAGCACCGCCGCGCGTACGCACAGGATGTCGGGCAGCTGGGAGGCGATCGTCGTGAACGTCTCCCCCTCGTCGACGGAGGCGAACACGTCACCGTTGCGGGTCCCGAAGTACAGCCCCGGCTGCTCGGCTCCGTCGGTGCCGGCCGCGTCGCGCAGGACCGCGGTGTAGCAGGGCTGCGGCAGTCCCTTCGTCTGGGTCTGCCAGGTGGCGCCAGCGTCGGTGGAGTACTGGACCTGGAGCTGCCCGTCCGGGGGGACCCGCTCACCGTCGCTGACGATCGGGATCAGCCACAGCGCGTCACCTCGGTGCGGATGCGCCACGACCGTGAACCCGAAGTCGGTCGGCAGGCCCTCGGCGATCGAGTTCCAGGTGCTGCCGTTGTCATCCGAGCGGTAGACCCCCCGGTGGTTCTGGGCGTACAGGCGGGTCGAGGTCTGGGAGTCGCGGGCCACCTTGTGCACGCACTGGCCGAACTCCGGATAGGGGTTGTCCGGAAGGAAGTAGGCACTGATCCCGCGGTTCGACGGCTCCCAGGACTGGCCCCCGTCCGAGCTGCGGTAGGCGCCCCCGGCGCTCATCGCCACGAGCAGGTTCGACGGCTCGGACGGGTCGGGGACAACCGTGTGGACCGCCCCGCCGCCGAACCCGTCGCCCCACTCGGTGCGGTGCGGGTGCTCCCAGAGTCCGCGGACCAGGTCGAAGCTCTCCCCGCGGTCCGTGCTGCGCCACAACGAGTGCGGTTCACACCCGGCCCAGACGACGTCCTCGTCATGCGGGTCGGGGGTCAGCTGCCAGACCCGCTTGAGGGCCGCGTCGTCGCCGGATGCGAAGGCGATCGCCCGCTCCTCGCTCTCGCTCCAGGTGTGGCCGCCGTCGTCGCTGATCTGGACCGTCGGACCCCAGTGCCACGACATCACACCGGCGAGCATCCGAGGCGTGCCCCGCCGGGTGTCGAAGGCCACCGAGGCCACCTCGCTCATCAGGAACGTCGGCCCCTCGATGCTCCACTCGGCCCGGTCGGCGCTGCGCGCCAGCCAGAGGCCCTTCCTCGTCCCGATGGCCACCACGGTCTCTGTCATGTTCACAGTGTCCACCACGGGTCTGACAGCCGCAACGATTCGGCGGGACTGGGCTCGCGGGAGGGGGTCGGCGGGAGCTCAGCCGAGCACGACGTTCTCCAGCGGTGCCTGACCGGCATACCCCTGGAGCTGGCGACGGACCAGGCTCACCGCCCGCGGCCCGAACGCCGTGCTGGCGCCCCCGATGTGTGGCGAGATGAGCACGCCCGGTGAGCGCCAGAGCGGGTGGTCGGCGGGCAGCGGTTCCGGGTCGGTCACGTCCAACGCGGCTCGCAGGCGTCCGGTCGACGTCTCGGCCAGCAGCGCCTCGGTGTCCACCACCTTGCCCCGGGCCACATTGACCAGCAGGGCCCCGGCAGGCATCGCGGCGAGGAACGCGGCGTCGACCAGGGCGGTGGTGGCCGGGGTCAGCGGCACGATGACGATGACGATGTCGTGCTCTGGAAGCAGGTCCGGCAGCGCGTCGATGCCATGGACCCGCTCCACCAGGTCGTCGCCGGGTCGGGCCGTGCTCGCCACCGCGCTCACCTGCACCTCGAACGGCAGCAACCGGCGCACGATCGCGGTGCCGACCCGCCCGTAGCCGAGGACGAGGACCCGCTTGTCCGCCAGCGCCGGCCAGATCCGCGTCGGCAGCCAGGTCGAGTCGTGCTGGGCGGCCGTGAACTCGGGGATGCCGCGCAGCGACGCCAGGGTCAGTGCCAGTGCCAGCTCGGCGGTCGACGCGTCGTGGACGCCGGCGGCGTTGCACAGCCGCACTCCGTCCGGCACGTGCGGGACGACGTGCTCGAACCCGGCGGTGAGCAGCTGCACCGTGCTCAGCCGGGGCAGCGATGCCAGGAGGGCGAGCTGCACGGTCGGGTCGAGGTAGGGCGGGATGACGACCTCGATCTCGTCCGCCCGAGGAGGCACCTCGTGCAGATCCCACGCGATGAGCTCCACGTCGGGCACCGGCCCGAGGTGTTCGATCCAGGACTCGTCAGGCACGGATGCGAGGACCATGGCCCCGACGGTAGCGTTCGACCTCCCGTGACCGGCAACCGCATCCGGACAACCTCTCCTGCCCGGCATCCGCATCGCGCACAATGTGGGGTATGCCGCGAACCGACCGCAAGGCGCAGCCGTCACCTCGGGCGCGACGGGTGAGCCTCGCCGCGGCGAGCATCCTCGTCGTCCTCTCCGGGTGCGCCGCAGCGCCGGACGGCACCGGCCCGAGGACGACGACCGCAGCCGCGTCCACCCCATCGAGCACGTCGTCGGCGGCGTCCACCCCCGCGAGTCCCACCAGCACGGCTGCGCCGGGGCCGACCCGAGCCGCGCTCAACGCCCCGGCGGACGTGGCCACCGGGCTCGCAGTGCCGTGGAGCGCCATCGTCATGCCCGACGGAACGGTGCTGGTGAGCGAGCGCGACACCGCCCGGATCAAGCGGGTGATGCTCGACGGGGCGAGCACCCCGGTGGGCACGGTGCCGGGCGTCGTACCCAACGGAGAGGGCGGGTTGCTCGGCCTTGCGGTCGACCGGCGGACCTTCACGGCCCAGCGGGTGATCTACGCCTACACGACGACCGGTTCCGACAACCGGGTCCTGCGGATCCCGCTCGACGCGCAGGGCGGCCTGGGTGCGCCCACGGCGATCCTCACCGGCATACCCCGCGCGAGCAACCACGACGGCGGTCGACTGGCCTTCGGCCCGGACGGCTTCCTCTACGTCACCACCGGGGACGCGAACTCCCCCTCGGCCTCGCAGAACCTCTCGAGCCTGGGCGGGAAGATCCTGAGGATCACCGCCGACGGCAAGCCCGCCCCGGGTAACCCGTTCCCGGGGTCGCCGGTATGGACCTACGGCCACCGCAACGTCCAGGGGATCGCCTGGGACGCGAACGGGCAGATGTGGGCCAGCGAGTTCGGCCAGAAGACGTGGGACGAGCTCAACGTGATCACCCCCGGTTTCAACTACGGCTGGCCCGTCGTCGAAGGCGCCGCCTCCCGGGAGGGCTTCGTCGACCCGGTCCGGCAGTGGCGCACCGACGACGCCTCGCCGAGCGGGATCGCCGTCGGCCCCGATGGCTCGGTGTTCCTCGCCGCCCTCAAGGGCGAGTCGCTGTGGAAGGTCCCGGTGAACAGCGACGGCAGCACCGGAGATCCCCGCCGACTTCTCCAGGGCGACTACGGACGGGTGCGTGACGTCCTGATCGGCCCGGACGGCAACCTGTGGATCGTCACGAACAACACGGCCCGCGGAAACCCGCGCCCGGGCGACGACCGGATCGTTCGGCTCCCCCAGGCTCTGACCGGCTGACCCGCCTCGGGCGCTCTGGGGTCCCGGAACTTTATCGGGTCACCCGAGAAACGGGCTCATTCCTCGAGGAACTTCCTCACGGGAAGGGGACGTTTATCGGGTCACCCGATAAAAGGCCCAGCCGCTACCTGAGCTTGCTCAGGATCAGCTCGCGGGTCCGGGCCGCGTCGGCTTGGCCCCGCATCTCCTTCATGACCTGCCCGATCAGGGCGCCAGCGGCCTGCACCTTGCCGTCGCGCACCTTCTGCGCAACCTCGACGTTCGCGGCGATGACCTTGTCGACCGCAGCCTCGAGTGCACCGTCGTCTTGGACCAGCTCCAGCCCGCGCGAGTCGGCCACCGCCGTCGGCGTACCCTCGCCGTCGAGTACGCCCTCGAAGACCTGACGGGCCATCGAGTCGTTGAGCCGGCCGCTGCGGACCAGGGCGTCGAGCTCGGCGACGTGCTCGGGAGTCACCCTGTGCGCAGCGGCGTACTCGGCCACGTCGACGCCCTCGGCGTTCGCCCGCCGGGCGACCTCCCCGCTCCACCACTTACGGGCCGCCGCCGGCGACGCCCCCGCGGCGACGGTTTCGCCGATCAGCTCGACCGCCCCCGCGTTGAGGACGTCGCGCATCTCGAGGTCGGAGAACCCCCAGCCGCTCTGGAGCCGCTTGCGGCGCTCTCCGGGCGGCTCTGGCATGGTCGCCCGCAAAGCCTCCACGCTCTCGGCGGTCGGCGCCACCGGGACGAGGTCCGGCTCCGGGAAGTAGCGGTAGTCGTCGGCGTCGGACTTCACCCGGCCCGAGGTCGTCACGCCGGTGTCCTCGTGCCAGTGCCGCGTCTCCTGCAGGATCGAGCCGCCGCCGGCCAGGATCGCCGCATGGCGGGTGATCTCGTAGCGCACCGCGCGCTCGACCGAGCGCAGGGAGTTGACGTTTTTCGTCTCGGTACGGGTTCCGAGCGGGACCCGGTCCTGCGCCTGTGGGTCGGCATCGGTGGCCCGGGGCCGGAGCGACACGTTGGCGTCGCAGCGCATCGAGCCCTGCTCCATCTTCACGTCGGACACCTCGAGTGCCTTGAGCAGGTCGCGAAGCGCGGACACGTAGGCCTTGGCCACCTCCGGTGCGCGCTCCCCGGCCCCGGTCATCGGCTTGGTGACGATCTCGACCAGCGGGATTCCGGCGCGGTTGTAGTCGACCAGCGAGTGGTCGGCCCCGTGGATCCGGCCGGTGGAGCCGCCGACGTGCAGCGACTTGCCGGTGTCCTCCTCCATGTGGGCCCGCTCGATCTCGACCCGATACGTGGAGCCGTCCTCGAGCTCGACGTCGAGGTACCCGCCGAAGGCGATCGGCTCGTCGTACTGGGAGGTCTGGAAGTTCTTCGGCATGTCCGGGTAGAAGTAGTTCTTCCGGGCGAACCGGCACCACGTCGCGATCTCGCAGTTGAGGGCCAGGCCGATCCGGATTGCCGACTCGACGGCCTTCTCGTTGACCACCGGCAGCGCCCCGGGAAGCCCCAGGCAGACCGGGCAGACCTGGCTGTTCGGCTCCGCGCCGAACTCTGTGGCGCATCCGCAGAACATCTTGGTGAGGGTGCCGAGCTCGACGTGGACCTCCAGGCCCATCACCGGGTCGAACCTCGCCAGCGCCTCGTCGTAGCTCAGCACTGCTTCGGTGGCAGCCATGCTCACGCCTCCTTCGACGCGGTGAGTGCGGTGAGGTCCGGGGCGCGGTCGAGCAGCGGTCCGCCCCACCTGTCCAGAAGGGCACCCTCGAGAGCGGCACCGACCGAGTAGAGCCGCTCGTCCTTCGTGGCCGGCGCCAGGAACTGGATCCCGGTCGGCAGGCCGTCCTCGTCCGCCAGGCCGCTGGGCAAGGACATTCCCGGCACCCCGGCCAGGTTCGCCGGGATCGTGGCGATGTCGTTGAGGTACATCGCCATCGGGTCGTCGAGCTTCTCGCCGATCCGGAAGGCCGTCGTGGGCGCGGTCGGCGAGACCAGCACGTCGGCCACCTCGAAGGCCCGGGTGAAGTCGTCGGCGATCAGTCGCCGGACCTTCTGGGCCTGCCCGTAGTAGGCGTCGTAGTAGCCGGACGACAAGGCGTACGTGCCGAGGATGATCCGGCGCTTGACCTCGGCGCCGAAGCCGGCGTCGCGGGTGGCGGCCATGACCTGCTCGGCACTCGCGTCGTCCACACCGTCAGGCAGCACCCGCATCCCGTAGCGCATCGCGTCGAACTTGGCCAGGTTGCTGGAGGCCTCGCTCGGCAGGATGAGGTAGTAGGCGGCCAGGGCGTAGACGAAGTTGGGGCAGTCGACCTCGACGACGGTGGCGCCGCCGTCGACGAGCAGCTGGACCGACTCGTCGAAGCGAGCCCGGACTCCGGCCTGGTAGCCCTCCCCGCCCAGCTGCTTGACCACCCCGATGGTCAGCCCGGACACGTCGGCACGGCGCGCGGCCTCGACGACCGGCGGAACCGGCGCGTCGATCGAGGTGGAGTCCAGCGGGTCGTGCCCCCCGATGACGGCGTGCAGCAGGGCCGCGTCGAGAACCGTGCGCGAGCACGGTCCGGCCTGGTCCAGGCTGGAGGCGAGGGCGACCAGGCCGTAGCGGGAGACTCCGCCGTAGGTCGGCTTGGTCCCCACCGTGCCGGTCACCGCCGCAGGCTGACGGATCGAGCCCCCCGTGTCCGAGCCGATCGCCAGCGGCGCCTGGAAGCTCGCCACGACACTGGACGACCCGCCGCCGGAGCCGCCCGGGATCCGGTCGAGGTCCCAGGGGTTGCGGCTGGGTCCCCAGGCCGAGTGCTCGGTGGAGGAGCCCATCGCGAACTCGTCCATGTTGGTCTTGCCGAGGATGGGCAGGCCGGCCTCGCGTAGCTTGCGCACTAGGGTGGCGTCGTAGGGCGGGATCCAGCCCTCGAGGATCTTTGAGCCGCACGTCGTCGGCAGCCCCTTGGTGGTCATCAGGTCCTTGACCGCGATCGGCACCCCGGCGAGGGGGTTGAGGTCCTCCCCGCCGGCCCGGCGGGCGTCGACAGCGCGCGCCTGCGCCAGGGCTCCCTCGCCGTCGACGTGCAGGTAGGCGTGCACGGCGCCGTCGACGGCCGCGGTCCGGTCGAGGTGCGCCCGGGTCAGCTCGACCGAGCTGACCTCCCTGGCGGCGAGCAGCGTCGCCATGTCGGACGCGCTCAGGCGGGTCAGGTCTGTGGTCACGGTGAGGGCCTCTTGGTGATGTCGGGCGAATGTATGCCGCGCGCGGGGCGCCTGCGGCATACCGGTCGGGCGGGTCAGTCCTCGGCGAGGATCCGGGGGACGGAGAAGCGGTGTTGCTCCTGCGCCGGGGCTCCGGAGAGTGCTTCGGCGGCAGTCAGGCCCGGACGAACCACATCCGGACGGGTGACGTTGGTCAGCGGCAGCGGGTGCGACATCGGCTCCACACCATCGGTGGGCGCCTGCTGAACCTGAGCCACAGAGTCGAGGATGACGGTCAGCTCGCCCAGCATCCGGTCGAGCTCGGCCTCGCTCAGGTCGATGCGGGCCAGGCCGGCCAGGTGGGCCACGTCGTCGCGGGACAGGG
Organism: uncultured Actinomycetota bacterium; assembly: GCA_963845815.1. Lineage (GTDB taxonomy): Bacteria > Actinomycetota > Actinomycetes > Actinomycetales > Dermatophilaceae > Lapillicoccus. The sequence continues at coordinate 1,682,916 of CAWJTD010000001.1, read as the reverse complement.
AGGACATGGACGCCAGTCTATGGGGTCAGTCCGGGCTGCCCGTCTCGAGCAGGCGGCGGAAGCCGGCCTCGTCGAGCACGGCCACCCCGAGCTCCTCGGCCTTGGCCGCCTTGGTCCCGGCGTTCTCCCCGACGACCACATAGTCGGTCTTCTTCGAGACCGACCCAGAGGCCTTGCCGCCGCGGGCGAGGATGGCTTCCTTTGACTCGTCCCGGGAGAAGCCCTCCAGGGACCCGGTCACCACCACGGTCAGCCCTTCGAGGGTCCGGTCCACCGAGGTGTCGACGGCGTCCTGCATCCGCACGCCCGCCCTCGCCCACCGGTCGACGATGGCGGCGTGCCAGTCGACGGCGAACCACTCGATCACGGAGTCGGCGATGACGCCCCCGACCCCCTCCGCCTCGGACAGTTCCTCGCGGCTCGCCGAGCGGATCCGCTGCATCGAGCCGAAGTGCGCTGCCAGCGCCCGGGCCGCAGTGGGGCCGACGTGCCGGATGGACAGGGCCACGAGCACCCGCCACAGCGGTTGCTCCCTCGCCTTGGCGAGGTTGTCGAGGAGCTTCTCGCCGTTGGCCGACAAGACGGTGCCGTCCACGACCGCCTCGGGAGGGTCGGTCTTCTTGGCGGCCCGGGTGAACAGGCCAGCCTTGATGATCTGCTGGCGGGTCAGGTCGAAGAGGTCTCCCTCGTCGGTGACCACCCCCGCGTCGAGCAGGGCAGCGGCGCCCTCCTCGCCCAACACCTCGATGTCGAACGCCCCGCGTCCGGCAAGACCGGCGAGCCGGGCGCGCAACTGCGCCGGGCAGGAGCGCGAGTTGGGACAGCGGATGTCCTTGTCCCCCTCCTTCTGCGGAGCGAGCGCGGTGCCGCACGAGGGGCAGCTCGTCGGCATGACGAACTCCCGTTCGCTGCCGTCGCGCAGCTCGACGACCGGTCCGACGATCTCGGGGATGACGTCGCCGGCTTTGCGGAGCACGACCGTGTCGCCGATCAACACGCCCTTGCGCTTGACCTCGTCGGCGTTGTGCAGGGTGGCCATCTCCACCGTGGAGCCCGCGACGACGACCGGCTTCATCACCCCGAACGGCGTGACCCGGCCGGTCCGGCCGACGTTGACCTGGATGTCCAGCAGGGTGGTGTTGACCTCCTCCGGCGGGTACTTGAACGCGATCGCCCACCGGGGGGCCCGAGAGGTCGCACCGAGCTGACGCTGCACCGCGACCTCGTCGACCTTGACCACGACCCCGTCGAGCTCGTGCTCGAGGGCGTGCCGGTGCTCCCCGAAGTAGGCGACGTAGTCACGGACCTCCTCGATGGTCTCGACGACCTTGACGTGCGACGAGGTCGGCAGCCCCCACGACCGCAGGGCGGCATACGCCTCGCTCTGGCGGCTGATCTCGAAGCCGACCCGCGCTCCGAGGCCGTGCACGAGCATCCGCAACGGCCGCGACGCGGTGACCCGGGGATCCTTCATCCGCAGCGAGCCGGCGGCGGCGTTGCGGGGGTTGGCGAAGGGCGCCTTGCCGGCCTGCACGAGCGCCGCGTTGAGCTCGGCGAACGCCGCCACGGGAAAGAACACCTCGCCGCGGACCTCGACCTGGGCCGGGACGTCCGGCCCACTCAACCGGTGCGGTATGCCGTGGATGGTGCGAACGTTGTTGGTCACGTCCTCGCCGGTGCGGCCGTCCCCGCGAGTGAGCGCGCGAACGAGCCGACCATCCTGGTAGAGCAGGTTGATCGCCAGCCCGTCGATCTTGGGCTCGGTGAGGAAGTGCACCTCGGTGCCGGCATCGCGGGCCACCCGGGCCGCCCACGCGATGAGCTCCTCCTGCGAGAACGCGTTGTCAAGGCTGAGCATGCGTTCGAGGTGGTCGACGGCGGCGAAGTCGGTAGAGAAGGAGGCCCCGCCGACCTGCTGGGTGGGGCTGTCCGGGCCACGAAGCGTGGGGTGGGCGTCCTCGAGCTCGGTGAGGCGCCGGATGAGCAGGTCGTACTCGCCGTCACTGATCGTCGGGGCGTCCTGGACGTGATAGGCGAACTGGTGGGCCCGGACCTGCTCGGCCAGGTCGGTCCACTCATGCAGCGCCTCGGCGGGCACACCGGTGCCCTCCTGGGTCGGTCCGTTGCCGGTCTCCGCGCTGCGGACCCTCGCTGAATCCGGTGCCTTCGCCACGTGCACATCTTGCACCACCGGGGCGACAGCCACCGCGCTGCCGTGTGGTCCCCGGACGAGCACGCCCGGCGTGTTTTTTGCACGAGCGCGACCGGGATGAGACGGTGGGGCGGTCGACCATGCCCACCTTCGAGTGGATGCCCTCCAGGAGTCACCCCGATGCCCCACGCTGCCGCGTCCGTTCGTCTGCTCACCGCCGTCGCGGCCGGGGCGACCCTCGTCGTGGCGCTCGGCGCCTGCGTGGCTGCCCCCGCGCAGTCCACCGGGACCAGGACGACCTCCGCAGTGGCGTCGCCCACGACCCCGCTCGCGCCGCCCGTCGAGTTCGCGGTGAGCGTCAAGCCGGACGCTCCCGTGACCGTCGACACCGTCGTGTCGGTGACGGCGAAGAACGGGACCATCAGCGACGTCGTCATGTCCTACAAGGACCCCAAGAAGGGCGACATCAACGTCGAGGGGGCCCGCGACCCGGACGGGGCCAAGTGGGTCGCGGGAAGCCTGCTGGAGCCCGGGACGACGTACTCCCTGGCGGTGACCGGCCGCAACGCCGACGGCAAGGTGGCCACGGACCACTCGACCTTCACCACCCAGGAGCTGTCCCTCAAGCAGCAGATCTACCCCACGCTCGTCGCGGACGGCGCCACGGTCGGCGTCGCGATGCCGGTCATCGTCCACTTCGACGTCCCGGTCAAGGATCGCGCTGCGTTCGAGAAGAAGATGACGGTGACCTCCACCCCGGCTCAAGAGGGCTCCTGGGGCTGGCTCAGCAGCAACGAGGCCCACTGGCGCCCGGCGAACTTCTGGAAGCCCGGCACCAAGGTCGAGGTGTCCGTCGACATCCACAGCATCCCGGCCGGCAACAACACGTACGGACAGATCTCGATCACCGGCGGGTTCACGGTGGGCCGGTCGGTCATCATGCGGGCCAACCTGGCCACCAACCAGATGACGGTGGAGATCGACGGCGCCGTCGCCAAGACGATCCCGGTCACCGGGGGCAAGGCCGGTTTCGAGACGCGCAGCGGCACGAAGGTGATCATGGAGAAGTTCTCCACGCTGCGGATGGACGCCAACACGGTCGGCATCGAGCCCGGAGACCCGAACTACTACGACATCCCCGACGTCAAGTACGCCATGCGCGAGACCAACTCGGGCGAGTTCCTGCACGCCGCCCCGTGGTCGGTCGCCAGCCAGGGCAAGGCCAACGTCAGCCACGGCTGCATCGGCATGAGCGACGCCAACGCCGGCTGGCTCTTCGGCAACGCCAAGGTGGGTGACCCCGTCGTGGTCACCGGCACGAACCGCGGGATGGAGGCCGGCAACGGCTGGACCGACTGGAACGTCAAGTTCGACCAGTGGAAGAAGGGCTCCGCGCTCAACGGCTGACCCGATCCGTCGAGGACGGGCCGGTGCAGCGCTCAACCGACCGAGCCGTCCACCACGCCCGTGGCCGATGCCACGCCGTCAGGTGACCTCGGCACAGAACTCGACCAGGCCAGGGCATCGGGTGCGTGCACCGTGATCCCGTCGAGCCGGATGCTGTCGGACCTCAGCCGACCGCCGTGTCCTGGTAGTGCGGGGTGAGCTCGGTCCAGCGTGCGTGCCAGCCCGCGGCCGGAGACTGCGGCGACCACCCATCGGCATGTGCGGGGCCGTCGGCTGCCAACGAACGTCCGAGGTCCTCCAGGTGAACCTGCCAGCCGGCACCGTAGAAGGGGAGCGAGTCGACTGGCAGGCCGCGCTCCTCGACCACCAGCCTGGTCCGAGACCCCACCACGGTGAGCCAGGCCTCGATCTGGGCCTCGTCGTCCGTGCCCGGCTCCGTCGTGATCAACAGATGATGCGGAGCGTCGCAGACCTCGATCCTGGCCGGGCCGCTCGCGGTGCTGGTGAAGACGGCATGGACCGTCCCACCCGCCCGCAGGTCGCCGGACACCTCCGCGATCCAGCGCGCAAGCCGTTCCGGCGTGGTGCATGCCTGCCACAGGTCCTCGATGTCGGTGTCGTACACGTCCTCGACGCGTACCGCCCCGCGGGTTTCGTCAAGCTCCCGCATCGTCCCGATGATCCTCATCTCCGCGCCTTCTTTCCTCGTGCGATCTCCGTGTGCAGGGCATCGAGCCGGTTCTGCCACAGGGCGCGGTAGTCCTCGAGCCACTCGTCGACCTCGACGAGCGCCTCCGGCCGCAGGGTGTAGATCCTCCGCTGCGCCTCGTGGCGTACCTCGACCAGCCCGGCCTCCCGCAGCACCCGCAGGTGTCGAGAGACGCCGGGTCGGGCAATCGGCAGGGCACCGGCCAGCTCGCCGGCCGTGGCCGGATGATCCCGCAGGATCTCCAGAACCGTGCGACGGCTCGGGTCGGCCAACGCCTGCATCACCGCGTCCATGGTCTAGATGGTACCCACTTGGTTACGTAACTGCAAGGGTACATTCATGAGCCCGACCGACGACGGCTGCCCCGTGCGCCGGTCAGATGGGGTGAACCGTCTCGAGGTCCGTCGGGGGCTCGCTCGCGCGGCGCCGGCCACGTCGCAGCCGGGGGTCGGGCAGGCCGATCACCACGGCGGCAGACAGCACGATCCCGGCCCCGATGGCCTGCGGCCAGGCCAGCCGCTCGTGCAGGAACACGATCCCGAGCGCGACGGCGACCACCGGAATGAGGTAGGTCACCGAGGTGCCGATCGTCGGGCCGACCTCGCGGACGACATCGAACTGCAGGGCGTAGGCCACTCCGGTCCCGATGACGCCCAGGGCAAGCATCGCCAGGACCGGCCACAGCAGTGCACCGGGGGCCGCCGTGGTGGACCAGGGAGCCGGCAGCGCATCGCGATGGAGCCACCACCACCCGGCGGCGACCAGCAGCATCTGCACCGAGGCGATGAAGAGCTGGGCGGCCGGCAGGCTCAGGCCCCCGACGTCGCCCGGTCCGAGGAACCGCTTGAGGTAGGTCCACCCGAGTCCGTAGGACAGTCCGGCCAGCAGCGTCATTCCGAAGCCGAACAGGTCCGGGCGTCCCTGCGCCTGCCAGGGCTGAGCGATGACGAGGACCCCGACGAACCCGACCACCAGCGCGACCACCACCCGCCGGGACGGTCGCGCCACCGGCAGGAGCAGCAGGGTGAAGAGCACCGCCGCCAGCGGTGTCGTGGCGTTGCCGATGCCGGCCAGGGCGGAGGTCACCCGCTCCTCGCCGAGAGGGAACAGCGTGAAGGGCAGGGAGCAGAGCAGGAACCCGGAGACGACGAGGTGCAGCCAGACGCGCCGGTCACGCGGCATCCGGACCCCCGTCAGCGATCCGACGACCAGCAGCGTCAACGCTCCGGACAGGATCCGCAGCGTGGCGATCTGGATCGGCGCAAGCGCCTCCAGCCCCACCTTCATCAGGAAGAAGCTCGAGCCCCAGATCAGCCCCAGGGCGGCGAACTTCGCCTGCCAGGGGATCCGGCCGCTCACCGGAACACCACCATCAGTCGAAGGCACGGTCGGTCAGTTCCTTGGCGGTGTCGATGCACAGTCGTTGAACGTCGCGAGCCCGCTGGGGTGTGAGTGAGGCCATCCCGCAGGCCGGGGAGACGACGATGGCGTCGAGCGCCGCTGCCGGCATTCCCAGCTCACTCCAGCTGGTGGCCAGCGACGAGGCGGGCGTGGGCCCGGACTGAGTCCGCGCGGCGCCCGGGACGCAGCCGGCGTACAGGGTCATCCCGTCCTCGACCCCGACCGCGATGCCCTCCCACCCGCGGGGACCGAGCAGCGAGGTGTCCGTGGCCAGGCCGGCACCGGTCTGTCGCAGCATCGGCAGCGGCAGTCCCGGTGCGCAACAGTGGATGACCGTCTCGCCGTCGGTGGCCGCCAGGACGCGTTGCAGTCCGGCCAGCGCGGTCTGGGGCTCCAGCGCACGGATCACGCCGTACCCGGAGGCGGTGGGCAAGTGACCGGCCAGCGCTGCGGGCAGCGACGGCTCGTCGAGCTGAAGCACGAGCTCGGCACCGGGAACCAGTCGGCGCACCTCGCCGAGATGCAGGCGGACCCCCTCGGCCAGGGAGTCCACCAGGTCGCGTGAAGCGCCCTCGTCGACGATGGCCCGCTCGCCGCGATGCAGCCACAGGCTCGAGGCAAGGGTCCACGGTCCGGCGACCTGCACCTTCAGCCGGCCGGTCCAGCCGTCGAACGCCTCGGCGAGCTCGTCGAGGTCCTCGTGCCAGAACGCGGCGGTCCGATGGGCGTCCATCCCGTCACGGTCGACGAACCGCCAGCCGGCTGGTTGGAGGTCCACCGCCAGGTCGACGAGCAGCCCGGCCGCGCGCCCGATCATGTCGGCGCCCGGACCCCGGTCGGGCAGCTCCGGAAGATAGGGCAGCCACCCTGCCTCGCCCGCGGGTGGGGAGTCTGCAGTGCCACCCAGCCCGTCCCGGACGACGCGCAAGGTCTCACGGATGTTCGTGCCGGGCCAGGATCCGATGCCGGTTGCCGAGGTCACCGGCTGACTCTAGCCGCGGCCGCTGACCGCCCCGTCGGCGGTCACGCCGCTGCTCAGCGTTGGGTGTCGTAGGCCTTGATCAGCCGGGGTCCGGCGACGCTTCGCCAGGCCTCGTCGACCAGCAGCTCGACGCGGTCCCAGTCGGGCTCACGGTCCAGCCACATCCCGATCCATCCGCGCGCGCCCACATACGGGGGCCGGAAGAAGCGTGCCGGCTCGTCCTCGAGCAGGTGCCGCTGCACTCCGTCCTCGGCGGCCGCCCAGAACGCGACCCGGTCGTCGTGGTGATGGTTGGCGAACATGAGGAACATCCGCTTGCCGCCGACGAACCACGCCGGCTCACCGTGGCTGACTCGTTCCTGCGTCTGCGGAAACGCCAGGCAGAGCTTGCGGATCGGGGTGATCAGCTCGGTCATGTCGCGCAGCGCGACCCCCTCCATTGCCGTCATTCCCCATCCTCGGTCACTGAGCTCGCGACGTGTTGCCGCGCCACCTTACCGCCGTCTCCGGCTCGGTGCGAGCGAAGCGGGAAACCCGACATTTCACCCCTCCGGTCCCGGGCGGGTCAGCGCTCATCATCCGCCAGTCGTGGCGGGAACCCGCCGGTCGCGACCGGACCCCAACGGGTCGGAGTGATCCGGATCAGGCACTTGCCGTGGTCGAGCATGGCCTGACGGTACTGCGCCCAGTCCGGGTGCTCGCCGGCGATGCAGCGGTAGTAGTCCACCAGAGGCTCGACCGAGTCGGGCGGGTCGATGACCTCGACGGCACCGTCGACCTGGACGTACGGACCGCCGAAGTCGTCGGACAGCACGACCACGCTCGCGCGGGGATCGCGGTGGGCGTTGCGGGACTTGGCCCGCTCCGGATAGCTCGCGATCACGATCCTGCCGTCGCCGTCGAGGCCACCGGAGACCGGCGAGCTCTGTGGACTGCCGTCGGAACGGAAGGTCGTGAGGATCATCTGGTGGCGCGTCGAGATGAACTCCAGCAGCGCCGCCCGGCCGACGGTGGTGGCGGTGGCAGTGGTGCGAGGCATGAGCCCACCGTATGCCGGAGCCCCGCTCACCGCCGCAGGGACGCCTCGGTGATCGTGGCCGAACCGACGACTCGGGTCCCTTCGTACAGGACGACGGACTGACCGGGCGCGACGCCGCGCACCCGCTCCTCGAGCCGGACCTGGACCAGGTCCTCCTGCGCCCATGCGGTGGCCCGGATCTCCTCGCCGTGGGCCCGGATCTGGGCGCCCACCGACACGACGCCCTCGGGCGGCGAACCGCACCAGCGCGCATGCGACCCGGCAATGCTGTTGACCCCGAGCAGGTCCCCCGTGCCGATAACCACGGTGTTGGTCTGCGCCCTCACCGCGACGACATACCGTGGTGAGCCGTCCAGCGTGTCCTTGGCCAGGCCGAGTCCGCGTCGCTGGCCGACCGTGTAGCCGTAGGCACCCGCGTGCTCGCCCATGACCGTCCCCTCGGTGTCGACGATCGCGCCCGGCTGCTCCCCGAGACGGTTCGTGAGCCATTTCCTCGTGTTGCCGTCCGGGATGAAGCAGATGTCATGACTGTCCGGCTTGGCGGCGACGTAGAACCCTCGGGTTCGCGCCTCCTCGCGGATCTCGGGCTTGGTCGTATCGCCCAGCGGGAAGAACGACCGGGCCAGCTGATCCTCGTCGAGGACCCCGAGGACGTACGACTGGTCCTTGGCCATGTCGATCGCCCGGTGCAGCTCCCGCCTTCCGTCCGGGGAGACGACGATCTGGGCGTAGTGACCGGTGGCGACGGCGTCGAACCCGAGGGCGAGCGCCTTGTCGAGCAGGGCTGCGAACTTGATCTTCTCGTTGCAGCGCAGGCAGGGGTTGGGCGTCCGCCCGGCGGCGTACTCCGCGACGAAGTCGTCGATGATGTCCGCCGTGAACCGCGCCGCCATATCCCACACGTAGAACGGGATCCCGAGCATGTCGGCCACCCGTCGGGCATCGCCGGCGTCCTCGATGGTGCAGCAGCCGCGTGCCCCCTCGCGCAGCGTCGCCGCGTTCTGGCTCAGTGCCAGGTGGACCCCCACGACCTCGTGGCCGGCCTCCAGCATCCGGGCGGCGGCGACGGCGGAGTCCACTCCGCCGCTCATCGCGGCGACGACCCGCATCAGGAGGCTCCGGCGGCTCGCCGCGCCCGGGCGACCGCCGCGGGCAGGGCGGCGAGCAGGGCGTCGACGTCGGCGGTCGTCGAGGTGTGGCCCAAGGTCAGCCGAAGCGCCCCGCGGGCCTGGGCCTCGCTGAGGCCCATGGCCAGCAGCACGTGGCTGGGCTGCGGCACGCCGGCCTGGCAGGCCGATCCCGTCGAGCACTCGATTCCCGCGGCGTCGAGCAGGTAGAGCAGCGAGTCGCCCTCGCACCCGGGGACCAGCAGGTGGGCGTTGCCCGCCAGCCGGGTCTGGTGGTCTCCGGGGATCCACGCCCCGCCCGGCAGGATGCCGAAGTCGAGGTCGATGGCGCCCTGGATCAGGGCGTCACGCAGCGCAGTCAGCCGGGGCGCCTCGGTGTCGAGCTCCGCCACGCTGCGGGTCACGGCGACCGCCAGGCCACGGATCGCCGCGACATCGAGCGTGCCACTTCGTGCCCGGCGCTCCTGACCGCCACCATGGGTCAGCGGGACGAGCGAGGCGGTCCGCTTCGCCACCAGAGCCCCGACGCCGACCGGACCGCCCACCTTGTGCCCGCTGAGCGCGAGCAGGTCGACGTCAGCCGCCGACACATCCACCGGCAGGTGTCCCAGCGCCTGCACCGCGTCGGTGTGCACCGGAATGGCGAACTCGTGGGCCACCCGCGCGATCTGGGCCACGTCCTGGATCCGGCCGACCTCGTTGTTCGCCCACATCACCGACACGAGGGCCACCGACTCGGGATCCTCCTCGATGGCGGCGCGGACCGTCGCCGGTGCCACCTCGCCGGAGGAGTCGCACTCGAGCCAGGTCACCTTCGCCCCGTCGTGGGCCACGAGGAAGTCGACGCAGTCGAGCACGGCGTGGTGCTCGATCGTGCTCACCAGCAGCCGGACCCGTCGGGGATCGGCGTCGCGGCGGGCCCAGAACGTCCCCTTGATCGCCAGGTTGTCCGACTCGGTTCCTCCCGAGGTGAAGAGGATCTCCGACGGGCGGCAGCCGACGGCGTGGGCGATCTCCTCGCGGGACTCCTCCACGACCCGGCGGGCCCGGCGGCCCGAGGTGTGCAGCGAGGAGGCGTTGCCGACCTGACGCAGCTGCTCCGTCATCGCCTCGACCGCACCCGGGTACATCGGGGTCGTCGCAGCGTGGTCGAGGTAGTGGCGCACCGGAGAAGTTTACGTGCGCGGCCAGCCCACCTGGTCAGTGCGGTGCCGCGCGATCGCGGACGTCACGGCCGGGGATCGCTCGCGATGATCGCCATCTCATGGACGTCGTGCCACTTCCGGGCTCGCCGGACCGCCTCGCGACGGACCCCCTCGAGCACGAAGCCGACCTTCCGGTAGACCGCGATCGCCGCCGCGTTGAAGGAGTTCACCTCGAGACTGAGGCGGTGCAACCGCAGCGGCCCGAGGGCGAAGTCGCGGACCAGTCGGGTCGTCTCGGTGCCGTAGCCACGGCCGAAGACCTCCGGTCCGATCAGCGAGATCCGGTACGCCATCGACGCGTTGTCCTCGTCGAGATCCATCAGCACCGCTTCACCGAGGACGGTCTCGTCCTCGATGCGCAGGATCACCCAGTCGGCGCGATCGTGCCGGTCCCGGGCCCGGGCCATGCCCGACCTGATCTGGTCCCGGGTGAACTCGTGCAGCGTGCCCGTGCCGGTCCGGACCTCGTCATCGTCGGCGAACATCGGCCAGAGGCCCTCGAAGTGCTGGGGGCCCATCGGCTCGAGGCGCACCGACGTCCCGGTCAGTGTCGGTTGGTGCCGGAGCAGCTGAAGGTTGACCACGGACCCGACCCAACCAACTTCCCGATCGAACGGCAAGCGACCACCCCGGCGGCGCCGGTCAGCCCTTGCTGGCCTGAACCGCCTCGGTGGCCTGCGGCAGGACGGTGAACAGGTCGCCGACGACGCCGAAGTCCACGAGCTCGAAGATCGGCGCCTCCTCGTCCTTGTTCACCGCCACGATGGTCTTGGAGGTCTGCATCCCGGCCCGGTGCTGGATCGCGCCGGAGATGCCGCAGGCGACGTAGAGCTGGGGCGAGACCTGCTTGCCGGTCTGGCCCACCTGCGACGTGTGCGGGTACCAGCCGGCGTCGACCGCCGCCCGGCTCGCTCCGACGGCGGCGCCCAGCGAGTCGGCGAACTCCTCGACCTTGGAGAAGTCACCCGCCGTCCCGCGGCCTCCGGAGACGACGATGGCCGCCTCGGTGAGCTCCGGACGACCGGTCTTCGCCTTGGGCTGGGAGTCGGTGATCCTCGCCCCCTTGGCAGCGTCGGAGGCGGTGAAGTCGACCGTCTCCTCGGCGAGCTCGGTGGGGGCCTGCTCGGGCGCCGCCGAGTTCGGCTTGACGGTGATGATCGGGGTGCCCTCGGTCACCTTCGCGGTGACCGTGTACGACCCGGCGAAGACGGACTGGGTGGTCAGCACCCCGGCGTCGCCTGCCTGGACGTCCACCGCGTCGGTGATCAGGCCGGAGCCGGTCTTGATCGCCAACCGTGCGGCGACCTCCTTGCCCTCCGGCGAGGAGGAGACCAGGACGGCCGCCGGCGACGTCTGCTGGACCAGCTGGGCGAGCAGCTCGGCCTGCGGCACGACGAGGAACTCGGTCAGGTCGGCGGACTCGCAGCGGTAGACCTTCGCCGCGCCGAAGGTGGCCAGCGTCTCCTCGGCCTGGTCGAAGCCTGCGCCGACGAACACCGCCGACGGCTCACCGAGCCGCCGGGCGATGGTCAGCAGCTCGGAGGTGGTCTTGCGGACCTGGCCGTCGACGTGGTCGACCAGAACGAGTACTTCAGCCATGTGCGTGGTTCTCCTTGGGTATGCGGGCGCTGGGCTGCGGACGCAGGGTGGGCGTGGACGCGGCTCAGACGAACTTGCGCTCGGACAGGAAGGCGGCGAGCTTCTGCCCACCGTCGCCCTCGTCAGTGACGATCTGGCCCTGCTGGCGCGGGGGCCGGGCGGTGAAGCCCTCGACCTTGGTCCAGGCGGCGTCCAGGCCGACCTGCCCGGACTCGACGCCGAGATCAGCGAGCGTCCACTGCTCGACCGGCTTCTTCTTGGCAGCCATGATGCCCTTGAAGGAGGGGTAGCGCGGTTCGTTGATCTGGTCGGTCACGGAGACCAGGGCCGGCAGGCTTGCCTCGATGGTCTGTGAGGCGGCGTCTCCGTCGCGGCGCACCGAGACGGTGCCGTCGGCGACGGTGAGCTCGGACGCGAAGGTGACCGCGGGAAGGCCGAGCCGCTCCGCGAGCATCGTCGGCACGACGCCCATGGTGCCGTCGGTCGAGGCCATCCCGGTGATGATCAGGTCCGCGGTCACCTCGGCGCCGAGCTTCTCGATGGCCTTGGCCAGCAGCAGGGACGTGGCCGGGGCGTCGGAGCCGTGGATGCCGTCGTCGCAGACGTGCACGCCACGGTGGGCCCCCATCTGCAGGGCCTTCTTGATGGCGTCGGCGGCGGAGTCCGGACCGACCGTGACCACGGTGACCTCGCCCTCGCTCGCCTCGACGAGCTTGAGGGCCTCCTCGACCGCGTACTCGTCGAGCTCGGAGAGCAGACCGTCGACGTTGACCCGGTCGGTCGTGTTGTCGGTCTCGGAGAACGTCCGGTCTGCCTGGGCGTCCGGCACGTACTTGACGCAAACGACGATGTTCATGGGTGTGGAACGTCCTCTGTTGCTGGGGATCAGGGCTACCGCTTCGCCGTCCATCCTTACAGCCGCAAGGCCGTTTCCCCATCCCCGACGGGCGTGATGCCCGACACGCCGTGCATCGCGGTGCGCAGCCCGGCGAACCGCGAGCGGACCTGACCTGCCCAGTCCTCCCGTGGCGCCGCCAGCGTCGTCGACCGCGTCGACCACGGCGGCAGCCGGTCCTCGCCCCGGGCGGTCGTCAGGGCCCAGGCGGCCTGGCGAGCCGCACCGAGGGCGACGTACTCCCCCGGCTCGGGCACGACGACCGGGGCATCGAAGAGGCCGCTGGCCACCTCGCGGACCGCGCGAGATCGCGCTGCACCGCCGATCAGCGCGACCCGTCCGACCGGCACCCCGGCCGCGCGCAACGCATCGAGCCCGTCCGCCAGACCGCAGAGCATGCCTTCGACCGCGGCCCGGGCCAGGTTCTCCGGCGTCATGTTGTCGCGGGTGAGCCCGCCGAGGGTGCCGGCGGCCTCGGGCAGGTCCGGCGTCCGCTCACCATCGAGATACGGGAGCAGCGACAGCCCTTGTGCACCGGGGGCTGCGGCCAGGGCAAGCCGGTCGAGGCCGAACAGGTCGGTGCCGAGCATGGCGGCAGCCGCGGTGAGCACCCGCGCGGCGTTGAGCGTGCAGACCAGTGGCAGGTGGCGGCCCGTGGCGTCGGCGAAGCCCGCCACGAGGCCGCTGGGGTCGGCCGTTCCCTGCTCGGCGACGCCGAACACCGTTCCGCTGGTGCCCAGCGAGACGGCGATGTCGCCGGGCGAGAGGCCCAGACCGAGCGCTGCGCCCATGTTGTCTCCGGTGCCCGCGGCGACGAGCATGCCCACGCCCGTCTGGCCGGCCGTCGCGTCGGGGGGCAACACGGTGGGGGTGGCGATCTGACGGCCGAACGCCCGGGTCAGCAGGTCGGGGCGGTAGGCGTTCGTCCTGGCGGACCAGTACCCGGTGCCGGAGGCGTCGCCCCGGTCGGTGACCAGGTCGACCGCGCGCAGGTCCGCATCGCCGACGATCCTGGCGGTGAGCCAGTCGTGCGGCAGCAGGACGGTGTGCACCCGGTCGGCGTTCTCCGGCTCGTGCTCGGCGAGCCAGCGCAGCTTGGTGATCGTGATGCTCGCCACCGGCACGGTGCCCACCGCCTCGGCCCAGGCCGCGGCACCACCGAGCTCGCTCACCAGGTCGTTCGCGGCGCTCGCCGAGCGGGTGTCGTTCCACAACAGCGCCGGTCGGACCACCTCCCGCACCTCGTCGAGGACCACCATGCCGTGCTGTTGTCCCGCCACGGCGATGGCCGCCACCCCCTCGAGCAACCCCCCACCGGTGGCCTCGCGGTAGGCAGTCCACCAGGCCTGCGGGTCGACCTCGGTCCCCTCGGGATGCGCCGCGCGCCCCTGACGCAGGACGGTTCCGGTCTGCACATCACAGACGACCACCTTGGTGGCCTGGGTGGAGGAGTCGACGCCGGCGACGAGCGTGGCTGAGCTCATCGGCTGATTCTGCCCGGACGGCGCCCGGCTCACGATGCCCCGGGGTCCTCGGTGGCCGCCGACTCGATGACGTGGAACGCCGGCTCCTCGTAGGGGTGGGCCTGGCGCAGAGCCTGGACGACCTCCGCGCGGCGACCGCGGGGCAGCACCACCTCCACCCGGTTCTCGGCGACCCGTTCGAGCTCGCCAACCCGGCCGACGGCAGGGGTGGCGTCCTGCAGCGGGCGGAACTGACCCGTGCCGGGACTGACGAAGGCGCACTCGCGGTAGTCGCCGACGGCGCCGGCGCCGGCTGCGAAGACGGCCTCCAGCACCGCCTCCGTGGCGTCCCGCGGGACGTAGAACACGAGGACGTCCAGCCGCGCGTCGCGCTGCCCGCTCATCGAACCTGTGCCCCCGCCGCGGCCGTCATCGACCTTCGAACTCGGCCTTTCCGGGACCGCTCTGCACGAACGAGCTCATCCCGACCTCACGGTCCCGGGTCGCGAACAGGCCGGCGAAGAGCATTCGCTCGATCTCCAGGCCGGTGTCGAGGTCCGCCTCCAGCCCGCGGTCCACCGCCTCCTTCGCGGCGCGCAGGGCGTATGCCGGTCCGTTGACGAAGGTGCCCATCCACTCCCGGGCGGCGGAGTAGACGTCGTCCGCCGGGACGACGCGGTCCACCAGACCGATCGCCAGGGCCTCCTGGGCCGCGACGAACCGCCCGGAGTAGATCAGGTCCTTCGCCCGCGCCGGTCCGACCAGTCGGGCCAGCCGCTGGGTCCCACCGGCGCCGGGGATGATCCCGAGCAGGATCTCCGGCTGGCCGAGCTTCGCGTTGTCCGCGGCCACCCGGAAGTCGCAGGCGAGCGCGAGCTCGCACCCGCCGCCCAGGGCATACCCGGTGATCGCGGCCACGGTCGGCTTGGGGATGCGGGCGACCGCGGTCAGCGAGCTCTGCAGCGCGGCGGAGCGGTCGACCATGTCCGGGTAGGACATCGTCTGCATCTCCTTGATGTCCGCACCGGCGGCGAAGACCTTCTCCCCGCCGTAGACGATCACGGCACTGATGTCGCGGCGTCCCCCAGCCTCGGCCGCCAGTGCTCGGATCTCCTCCTGCACCTGGATCGACAGCGGGTTCATCGGCGGACGGTCGAGCCGGATCGTGCCGATGCCGTCCTCGACCTCGAGCCGGACGAACTCGGGGGCGCTCACACCTCGTCCTGCGGGCGGTGGCGGGGACGGTAGCCCTCCGGGTCGGCGAGGCCGTTGCCGCTCTCCGCGCCGGTTGCCGGCCCGCCGGGCTGCTCGTCCGCTCCCTCGGCCGCCGCGGCTGCCGCCTGCTCGGCCAGGGCCTCCTGCTCCTCGGGGGACAGGAACGAGGTGTGCCACATCTGCACGACCTCCATGATGAGGTTGACCGTGATCTGGAAGAGGGTGGAGATGTCGACGCCGTCGGTGACGACGTGCTCGCCGGTGACGACGAGGTTGTCGTTGGCGATGCCGACCTTGACCAGGTTGAGCTGGAGGGTGAAGTCGTTCGTCCGCTGCAGCCGTTGCAGCGCGTCCTGAGGGACCTGCTCGCCGATCATCCACTGGCCGAAGATCCGCATCACCGGGAAGTCACCGTCCTGGCAGCGGACGAACAGCTGCTGGGCCGGCTCGCCGATGGTGAAGGCCACGTCCCCGTCAGCGTCGATGTTGGGGTTGAGCCCGAGGTCCTTGAGGACGTCGAGCACCCGTCCGCGCAGCGGGTGTTCGTCTGCCGGCGGCGGGAAGTTGGGGAGGCTGGTGGGATCACTCATGAGAGACACCGTAACCGGCCCCTAGGCTTTGGGCCATGCGCCCCCCGCCACCCTCACGACCTCTGCGCGACCTGCCCCCGCCGGCCGGCGTCACGCTCGAGGAGGGTGGGGCGCAGGTTTGCGTGTACGCGGGTCACGCCACCGGAGTGACGGTCTGCCTGTTCGACGACACCGACCGTGACGGAGCCTCCGAACGACGGATCCCGCTGACCGGACGGGCACACGGCTACTGGTTCGGTCATCTCCCGGGGGTCGGTCCCGGCCAGCGCTACGCCCTGCGGGCCTCCGGTCCCTGGCAACCGCAGGAGGGGCTGAGGTACGCCGAGGAGAAGCTGCTGCTCGACCCCTACGCGCGCGCCATCGAGGGGGGCGTGACCTGGTCTCCGGAGGTGTTCGGGCACCGGGTCGGCCCCGGGCTGACCGGGGACACCGGGCTGAGGGACCAGCGCGACTCCGCTGCGCACACCCCGCGGTGCGTCGTCGTCGACGAGCACTTCGACTGGGGCGACGACGCGCCCCCGAACCACCCGCTCTCCGAGTCGGTGATCTACGAGGTGCACGTGCGCAACCTCACCATGCGGCTGCCGGGAGTGCCGCCGGCGCTGCGCGGGACGTATGCCGGGCTGGCTCATCCGGCGACCCTCGCGCACCTCACCGGTCTCGGGGTCACCGCCGTCGAGCTGCTGCCCATCCAGGCCTTCACCAGCGAGCCCGAGGTCCTGGCCCACGGGCAGGCGAACCACTGGGGCTACAACACGCTGGGGTTCTTCGCGCCGCACGCCCGCTACG
This sequence comes from uncultured Actinomycetota bacterium, assembly GCA_963845815.1. Classification (GTDB taxonomy): domain Bacteria; phylum Actinomycetota; class Actinomycetes; order Actinomycetales; family Dermatophilaceae; genus Lapillicoccus. The sequence goes on along the minus strand of CAWJTD010000001.1, from coordinate 1,666,343 downwards.
CCGCGGCGCAGGACCCGCAGGGCGTGCTCGACGAGTTCAAGGGCATGGTCAAGCTGCTGCACGAGGCCGGCATCGAGGTCATCCTCGACGTGGTCTACAACCACACCTGCGAGCAGAGCTCCACCGGAGCCACCCTGAGCTGGCGCGGCCTGGACAACCGGGCGTACTACCGCCTCGACGAGCGCGGCGACGACATCGACGTGACCGGGTGCGGCAACACCCTGGACCTGCGCCATGCGGTCGTCTGTCGGATGGTCCTGGACTCGCTGCGCTACTGGGTGCAGGAGTGCCACGTCGACGGGTTCCGGTTCGATCTCGCGGTCGCCCTGGCCCGCGGGCGTTCCGACGAGTACGACCCCAACCACCCGTTCCTCGTGGCGCTGCGGACCGACCCCGTGCTGGCCAGGGTGAAGAACATCGCCGAGCCGTGGGACCTCGGTCTGCATGGCTGGCGCACCGGGCAGTTCCCGCCGCCGTTCAGCGAGTGGAACGACCGGTACCGCGACTCCATCCGTTCGTTCTGGCTGTCGGACCTCGGTCGGGCGAGCGAGAACGGGCACGGCGTGCGTGACCTGGCGACCCGGCTCGCCGGGTCGCAGGACCTCTTCGGTGACCGGGACCGTGGGCCCATCGCCTCGATCAACTTCGTCACCGCGCACGACGGCTTCACGGCGCTCGACCTGACCCGGTACGACACCAAGCACAACCTGGCCAACGGCGAGCACAACCGCGACGGCTCGGACCACAACCTGTCCTGGAATCACGGCGTCGAGGGACCGACCGCCGACGACGCGGTCGAATGCCACCGCCGGCGCTCCGTGCGCAACCTGCTCGGCACGCTGTTGACCTCCACCGGGGTGCCGATGCTCAACGGCGGCGACGAGTTCGGCCGCAGCCAGCGAGGCAACAACAACACGTACTGCCAGGACAACGAGCTCAGCTGGTTCGACTGGGAGCTGGCCCAGTGGCAACAGGACCTGCTCGAGACGACCCGCTTCCTCGTCGCGCTGCGCGCGGCGCACCCGGCACTGCGACAACGAGCCTTCTTCTCCCCGGCGACCGAGGAGGACCCCGCCGGCGGGACGGTCCTGGGCTGGTTCGACCGGGACGGCCGGCCGATGACGGCGCAGGCCTGGGCGGACCCCTCGACCCGGACGGTGTCGATGCTGATCGACGGCTCGTCGGTGGGTGAGACCCCGATCCTGGTCCTCTGCCAGGGTGCAGCGCAGCCCGTGGACGTCACGCTGCCGCCACCCCTGGCGGCCAGTGGCGGCTACGAGCTGCTGTGGGACAGCGCCTGGGAGCGACCTGGCCCGCCGGAGCGGCACGAGAGCGTCGCCGTCCCGGTGCGGGTCACCGCCGCGTCGATGCGGGTCTACCGGGCCCTGGAGACGGCCTGAGGGCGGGCCGGCTCAGGCGTTCGCGACGAGCCCGAGCTCGGTCGGACCGGACAGGGCCGGGTGGTGCGGCAGGACCCGGACGCTGTACCCGAACGAGCCGGTGCGCGAGAGGGTGAGCGAGCCCGCGTACTGGTGCCGGGCTCCCTCGTAGCTCTGGACGTGCTCGAGCGGCGCCACCTCGATGTCCTCGGTGAGCGTGTCGGCGTCGTTGGTCCGGCCGTGGACGACCTCGACCGTGACGTCCTGCGGGGCCAGGCCGCCGAGGTCGACGTAGGCGGTCACGTTGAGCACGTCCCCGATCTGCGGCGAGTCGGACACGCCGGACGGCTCCACGTGGTCCACCCGCACCGCCGGCCAGGCCTGGCGTACCCGGGTCTTGTAGGCGGCCAGGTCCTTGGCGCCGGCGTAGGTCGGACCGTTGAGGGCCCGCCCGGCCTGCGCGGCTGGACCGTAGAGCTGGGTGACGTAGTGGCGCACCATCCGGCTGGAGAGCACCTTCGGGCCGAGCGTCTCCAGGGTGTGCACGACCATCTCGATCCAGTGCAGCGGCAGCCCGGCGGCATTGACGTCGTAGAAGTGCTCGCGCACGGAGTTCTCGATGAGGTCGTACAGCGCCGCGGCCTCGATGTCGTCGCGGCGCTCGGGGTCCTCCACCCCGTCCGCCGTGGGGATGGCCCACCCGTTCTCTCCGTCGAACCACTCGTCCCACCACCCGTCGAGGATCGACAGGTTGAGTCCGCCGTTGAGCGCGGCCTTCATCCCCGAGGTACCGCACGCCTCGAACGGGCGCAGCGGGTTGTTCAGCCAGACGTCACACCCCGGGTAGAGGTACTGGGCCATGCCGATGTCGTAGTTCGGGAGGAACACGATCCGGTGCCGGATCTGCGGGTCGTCCGCGAACTGGACCATCTGCTGGATCAGCTTCTTGCCCGTCTCGTCCGCGGGGTGTGCCTTGCCGGCGATGATCAGCTGGACCGGGCGGTCCGGGTCGAGCAGGATCTCCTTGAGCCGGACGGGATCGCGCAGCATGAGGGTGAGGCGCTTGTAGGTGGGGACCCGACGGGCGAACCCGATGGTCAGCACGTCGGGGTCGAGCACGTCGTCGATCCAGCCGAGCTCGGCCAGGCTCGCACCGCGCTTGAGCCACGAGGAGCGCAGCCTGCGGCGTGCCTCGACGACCAGCTGCTCACGCATCTGGCGCTTGGTCGACCAGATCTCCTCCCAGGGCACGTCGCGCACCCGGCTCCACGCGTCTGCCGCCTCGACGTCACCGGTGCCGAGGTACTTCTCGGCGAGCGCGAAGACCCGCGGGTCCACCCAGGTGGGGGCGTGCACCCCGTTGGTGATGCTGGTGATCGGCACCTCGGACTCGTCGAACCCGGGCCACAGCCCGTCGAACATGCCGCGGCTGACCTCACCATGAAGCCGTGAGACCCCGTTGGCGCGTTGCGCGAGGCGCAGCCCCATCACGGCCATGTTGAACACCCCGGGCTCACCGCCCTGGTAGTCCTCGGCGCCCAGCTCGAGCAGCCGGTCGACCGGGACACCGGGGATGGCGTTGTCGCCACCGAAGTACAGGTTGATCCGGTCGGCCGCGAACCGGTCGATACCGGCCGGCACGGGGGTGTGCGTCGTGAAGACGGTGGCGGACCGGACCGCCTCAAGTGCCTCGTCGAAGGACATCCCGTGGTCGCGGACCAGCTCGGTGATCCGCTCGACCCCGAGGAACCCGGCGTGGCCCTCGTTGGTGTGGTAGACGTCCGGGTCCGGGGCACCGGTCAGCCGGGACCACAGCCGCAGGGCGCGGACGCCGCCGACGCCCAGCAGCAGCTCCTGCTCGAGCCGCTGGTCGCCGCCTCCGCCGTACAGGGCCTCGGTGATGGCCCGGGCAGCCTCGTCGTTGCCGGGCACGTCCGAGTTGAGCAGCAGCAGCGGGACCCGCCCGACCTGCGCCTTCCAGACATGCGCCTTGAGCATCCGGCCGCCAGGAAGGGCGATCTCGATGACGCACGGGGTGCCGTCCGCCTCGCGCAGCAGCGACAACGGCAGGCCGTCGGGGTCGAGGACGGGATAGGTCTCCTGCTGCCAGCCCTCACGGTTGAGCGACTGCTTGAAGTACCCGGTCTTGTAGAACAGCCCGACGCCGACGATGGGCACCCCGAGGTCCGAGGCGGTCTTGAGGTGGTCACCGGCCAGGATGCCCAGGCCGCCGGAGTACTGCGGCAGCACGTGGGTGATGCCGAACTCCGGGCTGAAGTAGGCGATCGAGCGTGGGGCGCCGTGACCGCCCTCGTCCTGGGCACTGGCCCACGCCTGGTACCAGCGCGCCGAGGTCATGTAGCTCTCCAGGGCAGCACGTGACTGCTCGACCCGCGCCACGAAGACCGCGTCCACGGCGAGTGCGGCGAGCCGGTCGGCGGTCAGGCCGGCCAGCAGCTGGACCGGATCGCCCTTGTAGCGGCGCCAGCCCTCCGGGTCGATCTCCTCGAAGAGGGCCCTCGTCGAGGGGTCCCAGGAGAAGCGCAGGTTCTGGGCCAGCTCCCCCAGAGCCGCGATCGGCTCGGGAAGGACGGTTCGGACGTTGAAGCGACGGATGGCCTTCACGGCGCAGACTATAGACGCTCCCGTGCCGTGTTCTTGCAACGGTTTCATTTTCTTGCACAACGGCTGAGACACCCCGGCATCGATGGTGGCAATCGCGCGTCACCGAGTAGCGTCGACGGTGTGACTGCCACTCCTGCAGCGGCCCGCCGGCCCCGACGACCCCGCAAGGCCACCCTGCCGCCTGCCCTCCGCCCGAAGCTGCCGGACGGAGTGGCAGCGTTCGGCAGGATTCCGGTCCAGTCCGTGCAGCCGCTGGTCGACGGCGGGACGAGGGCGGCCAAGTCGGTCGAGGGTGAGGAGTTCGTGGTGGCCGCGCAGGTGTTCCGCGAGGGACACGACGCCGTAGGTGCCACGGCCGTCCTGACCGACCCCGAGGGCCGCGACCAGCACTTCCCGATGAGCGTGGACAACGCCGGGCTCAGCTGGTGGAGCGCCACCGTGCTCGCCGACCGTCCCGGCTGGTGGACCTACCGGGTCGAGGGCTGGTCGGACCCCTACGCGACCTGGGTGCACGACGCGACGATCAAGGTCGAGGCGGACATCGACACCGAGATGATGCTCGAGGAGGGCGCCCGCGTGCTGGAGCGCGCCCTGAAGGTCCGCCCGATCGGCGCCGGGGCGGCCGAGACCAAGCCGGTCAAGGATGCGATCGCCGCGCTGCGGGACACCACCCGACCCTCCGCGGCCCGGCTGAGCGCGGCCACCTCACCACAGCTGCGGGCATTCTTCACGGCCCACCCGTTCCGCGAGATGGTCAGCCCGAGTCCGGCCTACCCGCTGCTCGTCGAGCGCGAGCGGGCCCTCTTCGGCGCCTGGTACGAGATCTTCCCCCGGTCCGAGGGTGCCTGGTACGACGAGGCTGCCGGGCGCTGGCACTCCGGGACGCTGCGCACCGCCGCCCAGCGGCTGCCCGCCATCGCGGCGATGGGGTTCGACGTCGTCTACCTCACCCCGATCCACCCCATCGGCACCACCGCCCGCAAGGGCCGCAACAACACCCTGACGGCTCAGCCCAGCGACCCGGGAAGCCCGTACGCCATCGGCTCGCCCGAGGGCGGGCACGACGCGATCCACCCCGACCTGGGGACCTTCGACGACTTCGACGCCTTCGTCACCGAGGCGGGGCGCCTCGGCCTCGAGGTCGCCCTGGACATCGCGCTGCAGTGCTCGCCGGACCACCCGTACGTCACCGAGCACCCGGAGTGGTTCACCACGCGTGTCGACGGCAGCATCGCGTATGCCGAGAACCCGCCGAAGAAGTACCAGGACATCTACCCGCTGAGCTTCGACGCCGACCCGGCCGGCGCCTACACCGAGATACGCCGGGTGATCCAGGTCTGGATCGACCACGGGGTGAAGATCTTCCGGGTGGACAACCCGCACACCAAGCCGGTGCAGTTCTGGCAGTGGATCATCGCCGACGTCGCCCGCGAGCACCCCGAGGTGATCTGGCTGTCCGAGGCGTTCACCAAGCCGGCCATGATGCACACCCTGGCCAAGGCCGGGTTCCAGCAGTCGTACACCTACTACGCCTGGCGCAACCTCAGCTGGGAGCTGCAGGAGTACATGGTGGAGCTGGCCGGGGAGACCGCGCCGTTCCTGCGCCCGTCGTTCTGGCCGACCACGCACGACATCCTCACCCCGTACCTGCAGTACGGGGGTCCCACCGCCTGGACGCTGCGGGCCGCGTTGGCCGCCATGCTCGTGCCGACCTACGGCATCTACGCGGGCTACGAGCTGATGGAGAACGTGGCACGCCCGGGAGCCGAGGAGCAGATCGACAACGAGAAGTACGAGTACAAGAACCGGCGGTGGGAGGACTACGAGGTCGGCGGGCCCCGGGAGGGCCAGTCGCTGGCCGGATACCTGACCAGGCTCAACACGATCCGCAACGCCCACCCGGCGCTGCGGTGGCTGCGCAACATCACCTTCCACGCGGCTGACGACGAGAACGTCATGGTCTTCTCGAAGACGCGGGTCGTCGACGGTCACCGGGACACGATTCTCGTGGTCGCGAACCTCGACCCGCACGCCACCCGCGAGACCAACGTCCACCTGGACCTGCCCGCCCTCGGGTGTGGCTGGAACGACCACTTCCGCGCCCGCGAGCTGATCACCGAGCAGACCTGGATCTGGCAGGCGGACAACTACGTCAGGCTCGGCCCGGAGACCCATCCGGTGCACATCATCGAGGTCAGGAGCATCTGAGCGTGCAAGGTCTGAACCTGACCCAGCCCGGGCTGCGGCACAACCCTGAGTGGTACAAGACCGCGGTCTTCTACGAGGTGCTGGTCCGCGCCTTCGCCGACTCCAAGGGCTCGGGATCCGGCGACTTCTCCGGACTCATCGCCCGGCTGGACTACCTGCAGTGGCTGGGGGTGGACTGCCTCTGGCTGCCGCCCTTCTACGCGTCCCCGCTGCGCGACGGCGGGTACGACATCGCGGACTACCAGGCGGTGCTTCCCGAGTTCGGCACGCTGCCGGAGTTCATCGAGCTCGTCTCGCAGGCGCACGCGCGCGGGATCCGGATCGTCACCGACCTGGTGATGAACCACACGTCGGACCAGCATCCGTGGTTCCAGGCCTCGCGGGCCGAACCCGAGGGTCCGTACGGCGACTACTACGTCTGGTCGGACAGCGACGAGGGGTACAGCGACGCCCGGGTCATCTTCGTCGACACCGAGGTGTCGAACTGGAGCTTCGACCCGATCCGCCGGCAGTTCTTCTGGCACCGTTTCTTCTCGCACCAGCCCGACCTGAACTTCGAGAACCCGAAGGTCCAGGAGGAGATGTTCGACATCGTCCGGTTCTGGATGGACCTGGGCATCGACGGGTTCCGGCTCGACGCCATCCCCTACCTCTTCGAGGAGGAGGGCACCAACTGCGAGAACCTGCCGCGAACCCACGCCTTCCTGGCAGACCTGCGGGCGATGGTCGACCGGGAGTACCCCGGCCGGGTCCTGCTGGCCGAGGCGAACCAGCCCCCGGCCGAGGTCGTCGACTACTTCGGCACCCCGGAGGCTCCCGAGTGCCAGATGTGCTTCCACTTCCCGGTCATGCCCCGGTTGTACTACTCGCTGCGCGAGGAGAAGGCCGCGCCGATCATCGACGTCCTCGCGGAGACCCCCGACGTCCCGACGAACGGCCAGTGGGGCACGTTCCTGCGCAACCACGACGAGCTCACCCTCGAGATGGTCACGCCCGAGGAACGCGTCGCGATGTACGGCTGGTACGCCCCGGACCCCCGGATGCGGGCGAACGTCGGCATCCGCCGACGCCTGGCGCCGCTGCTGGACAACTCGCGCCCCGAGATCGAGCTGATCCACGCGCTGATCCTGTCGCTGCCCGGCTCGCCCTGCCTCTACTACGGCGACGAGATCGGGATGGGCGACAACATCTGGCTCAACGACCGCGACGCGGTACGCACCCCGATGCAGTGGACCCCGGACCGCAACTCCGGCTTCTCCACGGTCGACCCCGGCAAGCTCTACCTGCCGGTGATCTCCAGCCTCGTCTACCACTACAACAACATCAACGTCGAGGCCCAGATGGCCTCGTCCTCCTCGATGCTGCACTGGCTGCGCGGGATGCTCCAGGTCCGCGGACGCCACCCGGTCTTCGGTCTCGGCGACTTCCGGGTCTGCCCGGCCGACAACGACGCGGTGCTGTCCTTCGTCCGCAGCGTCTCCGGATCCAGCCTCAGCGGGGCCGAGGACCAGCTTCCCGAGACGGTGCTGTGCATCAACAACCTCTCGTCCCGGCCTCAGGCGACCACCATCCGGCTGCCCGAGGAGTTCGCCGGGGCCCAGCTGATCGACCTCTTCGGCGGCCACGGCTTCCCCAAGATCGACGACGACGGGCGGGTCCTGCTCACCCTCGGCTCGCGGGACTTCTTCTGGCTGCGGGTCCATGGCGGCGTCCATGACGGCTGAGCGGCAGACACCGACGCTCACGCCGCCGATGACGGAGATCCTGCCGGACTGGCTGGCGGGACAGCGCTGGTACGCCGGGAAGGGGCGCCGACCGCAGCTGCGCCGGCTCGGCGGGTTCCGCCTCGAGGACCCGCAGGGCCAGGTGGGGCTCGAGACGCACATCGTGGCGGACCTGTCCGGACCGCTGCCGGTGGTCTACCAGGTTCCGCTGAGCTACCGGGGGGCGCCGCTGACCGGAGCCGAGCGCTGCCTCGTGGCCACCGCACGGCACAGCGAGCTCGGGCCACGCTGGATCTACGACGCGACCCACGACCCGGCATACGTCCGTGCCCTGCTGGCCCTGGTCCTGGGCTCGGGAGCCGCGGGCCCCTCGCGCCGGTCCGAGGGCGCCGACGAGGTGGCCCGGGGTCAGCACACGAGCGGGCCGACCGACGTCCTGCTCGACTCGTCCTCCGTCCTGACCGGCGAGCAGTCGAACACCTCGATCATCTGCACCGTTCACCACCGCACCGGCGAGCCCGCCGACCCGATCATCATCAAGGTGTTCCGCACCCTGCAGGACGGCGACAACCCCGACGTCACGGTGCCGGCTGCGTTGACCGCCGCGGGGTCGACCCAGGTACCCGAGACGGTCGGCTACGTGGCCGGGGGTTGGCTCGCACCCGACCACGTCGAGGCGGAGCGGCGCTACGAGGAGGAGATCGCTGCCCGGATCAAGGCGGCCGTCGACGCCCGGACGCAGGTGGTGGAGCAGATCCAGCACGACCGCCAGGTCGCGGCGGCCGAGCTCGCCGTGCGGCGCGAGCGGGTGGCCCGGAAGCGGGAGCGGGAGCTGGAGCGCCGTCGCGAGGCGGTCCGCCCCACCCTGCACGACGCCCTGCTCGCCGACCCGGAGATGCTCGCCGAGGTCGTCCCGGTCCGCGAGGACGACCTGCCCGACCCGGCTGCCGTGCCCGAGCCGGTGCTGCCGGAACGAGAGCTGCCCCCGATCCCCGGGCGAAGCGACTTCCCGGCCTTCGTCCCCCAGGTCGCCCATGGGCACCTGGCCTTCGCACAGCGGTTCTTCCCGGGGGTCCAGGACGCCTGGCGGGAGGCCCTGGTCGCCGCGGAGCGCGGTGCCGACTTCACCGGCCCGGCACGCGAGCTCGGTGAGGCCACCGCGCGCATCCACGTCAGCCTCGCCGAGGCGCTCGGCACGACGCCGGCAGCGGGCGAGGCCCGTGCGCCGTTGCTCGCCTCGATCCGCAGCCGGTACCACGCCGCACTCGGCGAGGTGCCGGCCCTGGTCGAGCACGAAGAGGTCATCCTCGCCCTGGTCGACGAGTTCGGCCGCAGCGAGTGGCCGGCGTTGCAACGGGTCCACGGCGACTACCACCTCGGCCAGGTCCTGCACGTGCCCGGCCGGGGCTGGGTCGCGGTGGACTTCGAGGGCGAGCCCCTCCGACCGCTGGCCGAGCGGGTCCGCCCGGACCTGGCCCTGCGCGACGTCGCAGGCATGCTGCGCTCCTTCGACTACGCGGGCGGCTCGGTCGAGCTGGCCACTGCGGGCGCATCGGCCCGCGGGTGGGTAGGCGCCTGCCGAGCGGCCTTCCTCGGCGGGTATGCCGCGGTGACCGGGCTCGACCTCGCGACCGCGGCCCCGGTGCTGCGGGTGCTGGAGCTGGACAAGGCCCTCTACGAGGTCGTCTACGAGGCCCGCAACCGCCCCACCTGGCTCGGCATCCCGACCGCAGCCATCGCACGACTCATCACCGACAGCAAGGCGTCGTCATGACCACCTCCCCCACCGGCCCCCAGATCGGTGACCCGAGCGCCGTGCAGGCCTTCCTCGACGGCCGCCACTCCCAGCCACATGACCTGCTCGGGCACCACCTCGGTCCGGGGGGACTGACCGTCACGGCCTACCGACCGTTGGCCGGGTCGGTGCGTGCCCGGCTCGCCGACGGGACCGTCTTCGACCTCGAGCACCTGCGTGGTGGTCTCTGGTCCGGCACCGCCGGTGCCGTGACCCGCACCCAGGACTACCGCCTGCTGGTGGCCTACGCGGACGGCATCGAGCACGAGCAGGACGACGCCTACCGCTTCGCCCCGACCCTGGGCGAGATCGACCGGCACCTGATCAACGAGGGCCGGCACGAGCAGCTGTGGACGGTGCTCGGCTCACACGTGCGCCAGTACGACGGGCCGATGGGCCCGGTTCAGGGCGTGTCCTTCGCGGTCTGGGCGCCCCGGGCGACCGCGGTCCACGTGATCGGCGACTTCAACGGATGGGACACCGTCTCGCACCCCATGCGGATGCTGGGCACCACCGGGATCTGGGAGCTCTACGTGCCCGGCGCCGGCGAGGGGATGAACTACCAGTACGCCATCCGCGGCGTCGACGACGTGGTCCACCCGCACACCGACCCGATGGCCCGTCGCACCGAGGTCGCCCCGAAGACGGCGGCGATCGTCACCGAGTCGCACTACACCTGGGACGACGAGGACTGGCTGGAGCGCCGCGCCGCCGAGAACCCGCACACCGGGCCGATGAGCACCTACGAGGTGCACCTCGGATCGTGGCGGCAGGGGCTCAGCTACGTCGAGCTCGCCGAGCACCTGGTCAACTACGTCAAGGACCTCGGGTTCACGCACGTCGAGCTGCTCCCGGTGATGGAGCACCCCTACGTACCGTCGTGGGGCTACCACGTCACCGGCTACTACGCCCCGACCTCCCGGTTCGGCTCGCCCGACGAGTTCCGCTTCCTGGTCGACCGACTGCACCAGAACGGGATCGGGGTCATCCTCGACTGGGTCCCCGGGCACTTCGCCACCGACGCCTGGGGCCTGGCCAAGTACGACGGCCAGCCGCTGTACGAGCACCCGGACCCCCGCAAGGGCTGGCACCCGGAGTGGGGCTCCTACATCTTCGACCTCGGCCGCAACGAGGTCCGCAACTTCCTCGTGGCCAACGCCATCTACTGGTTCGAGGAGTTCCACGTCGATGGCCTGCGGGTCGACGGCGTCGCCTCGATGCTCTACCTCGACTACGCGCGCCAGCCCGGCGAGTGGATCGCCAACTCCTACGGCGGCCGGGAGAACCTCGACGCCGTGCGGGTGCTCCAGGAAGCCAACGGAACGGCCTACAAGCGCGTCCCGGGGATCGTCACCATCGCGGAGGAGTCGACCTCCTGGGAGGGGGTCACCGCGCCGACCGACCAGGGCGGGCTCGGCTTCGGGTTTAAGTGGAACATGGGCTGGATGAACGACACCATGCGCTACCTCGGCCAGGACCCGGTCTACCGGCAGTACCACCACAACAACCTGACCTTCTCCCTGATGTACGCCTTCAACGAGAACTTCATCCTGCCGATCAGCCACGACGAGGTGGTCCACGGCAAGGGGTCGTTGCTGCGCAAGTCGCACGGCACCCGCGACGAGCAGCTCGCCACGCTGCGGGCCTTCCTGGCGTACCTGTGGTCGCACCCGGGCAAGCAGCTGATCTTCATGGGCTGCGAGTTCGGCCAGGAGTCCGAATGGGCGGACGGGCGCAGCCTGGACTGGTGGCTGCTCGACCAGCCCGCGCACTACCGGGTGCACGCCCAGGTCAAGGAGATGAACGCGATCTACCGCGCCCAGCGCCAGCTGTGGGAGTACGACACCAACCCGGCGGGGTTCGCCTGGCTCAACGCGGACGACGCCCCGCACAACACGTTCTCGTTCCTGCGGTTCGGCGCCGGCGACCGGGCCACGGACGCGCCGGTGACGGCCGTGGTGGCCAACTTCAGCGGCCAGACCCACGAGCCGTACCGGGTCGGCCTGCCCCGCGGTGGGCGGTGGCAGGTCGTCCTGGACACCGCCGGGTACCGGCCGGAGGCCCCCAGCTCGGCGGGGCTGGTGCTGACCGCCGACTCGAACGGCTGGGACAACCAGCCGTATGCCGTCGACGTCATCGTCCCGGCGCTGTCCACCGTCTGGCTGACCCCGGTCGACGACTCCTCCACGAACGGAGCCGCGTGATGAACCACCCCCGCGCCGGTGAGCCGGCCCGCCCCGAAGACCTCGTCGACGTCGAGCGGCTGGTCGACGCCTACTACGACCTCTCGCCCGACGTCGCCAACCCCGACGAGCAGGTCGTCTTCGGCACCTCGGGGCACCGCGGTTCGAGCCTGCGTACCGCGTTCAACGAGGCGCACATCCTGGCGACGACCCAGGCGATCTGCGAGTACCGGGCATCGGGCGGCGTGGACGGCCCGCTCTTCATCGGCCGCGACACGCACGCGTTGTCGATGCCCGCGTGGAAGTCCGCCCTCGAGGTGCTGGTCGCCAACGGGGTGACCGTGCTGATCGACGACCGCGACGGGTACACGCCGACCCCAGCCGTGTCGCACGCGATCCTGCGGGTGAACAACGGCCGGCTGGGCTCGGGGTCAGGGCACGGGCTGGCGGACGGGATCGTCGTCACCCCCTCGCACAACCCCCCCGCGGATGGCGGGTTCAAGTACAACCCCACCCACGGCGGCCCGGCCGACACCGACGCCACCAGCCAGATCGCCCGGCGGGCCAACGAGCTCATCGGCGACGGGCTGCGGGACGTGCGGCGGGCGCCGTTGAGCGCCGCCCTGGGTGAGGTCGAACGGTACGACTTCCTCGGCACCTACGTCGACGACCTGCCGAACGTCGTGGACCTGGCCGGGATCCGGGAGTCCGGAGTCCGGATCGGAGCCGACCCCCTCGGCGGGGCCGCCGTGGCGTACTGGGGCGAGATCGCGCAGCGGCACTCCCTCGACCTCACCGTGGTCAACCCCGACGTGGACCCGCAGTGGGGGTTCATGACCCTCGACTGGGACGGCAAGATCCGGATGGACTGCTCCTCGCCGTTCGCCATGGCGTCGCTGATCGGTCGCCGCTCCGAGTACGACATCGCGACCGGCAACGACGCGGACTCGGACCGGCACGGCATCGTCACCCCCGATGCCGGGCTGATGAACCCCAACCACTACCTGGCCGTGGCCATCCAGTACCTCTTCGGCGGTGCCCGACCCGGCTGGTCGGAGCACACCGTGATCGGCAAGACCCTGGTGTCCTCCTCGATGATCGACCGGGTCGGGACGGAGCTCAACCGCCGGGTGCTCGAGGTGCCGGTCGGCTTCAAGTGGTTCGTGTCCGGGTTGCTCGACGGCTCGGTCGGCTTCGGTGGCGAGGAGTCGGCCGGCGCCTCGTTCCTGAGGTTCGACGGCAGCGTGTGGACCACCGACAAGGACGGGATCATCCTGGCGCTGCTCGCCGCGGAGATACTGGCGACCACCGGCCGGACGCCGAGCGAGCTGTACGGCGAGCTGACCGCCCGGCACGGCGACCCGGCCTACGCCCGGATCGACGCGCCGGCAGAACGGGACCAGAAGGCGAAGCTGGCGGCGCTCTCCCCGGACGACGTGTCCGCCGAGTCACTTGCCGGTGAGCCGATCACCGGCAAGCTGACCCAGGCCCCGGGCAACGGAGCCTCGATCGGTGGCCTGAAGGTGACCACCGAGCACGCGTGGTTCGCGGCCCGGCCGTCTGGAACCGAGGACGTCTACAAGATCTACGCCGAGTCCTACCTGGGCGCGGAGCACCTGGCCCGGGTCCAGGCCGAGGCCCGCGACGTCGTCGGGGCCGCACTACAGCCGTAACCGGACGGGGCAGCCCCATCCCAGCGCGGCGTCAGAACAGGGCGCTCATCAACGCCTTGCGAGCGGTGACCACCCGCTCGTCGCTGGCCCCGATGATCTCGAACAGCTCGACGAGGTGCTCCCGGACCCGGTTGCGATCCTCGCCCTCGGTACGCCGGACGGTGTCCACGAGCCGGGCGAAGGCGTCCTCCACGTGCCCGCCGAGGACGTCGAGGTCCGCGACCATCAGCTGCGCGTCGACATCGCTCGGCGCCGCTGCCGCCGCGTCCCGCGCGGTCTGCAGGTCAACCCCCTGGGTCCGGGTCATCAGGCGTACCTGGGCCAGGCCGGCCTTGGCCTCGGCGTCCGCGGGGTTGTCCTTGAGCGCCTGCTCGTAGGCCGTGGCAGCCCCGGTGAGGTCACCGGCGTCGATCGCGTCGTAAGCCTGCTGGTGCAGCGGCGGCAGCTGTGCCTCCGCGTCCGGCTCGGCGTCCTGGTCCGCCTCCCCCGCGGCGACGCTGACCCGGCCGGTCACTCCGTGCTGGAGGGCGAGCTTGAGCAGCTCGTCGATCCAGGGCTGCACCTCTGCCTGGGCCAACGGCCCGACGAAGAGCGGCACGGGCTGTCCCTGGATCAGGCCCAGGGTCATCGGCACCGACTGGACCTGGAAGGCCTGGAGCAGGCCGGGGTTCTCGTCCACGTTCACCGAGACCAGCTGGAAGCGGCCCTGGTTGGCCGAGGCCACCTCGGTCATGACGGTCAGGAAGTCCGCGGACTCCGGCAGCCGCGCCGACCACACGGTGATGACCATCGGGACGCGGACACTCGCCGTGGCGACGTCCTGGAAGGTCGCGTCGGTCCCGGTCAGCACGAGCCCGGACGATCCGGCGGCGGCGGTCCCGGGTCCGGCGCCCGCCGTTCCCGCGTTGGCAGCGCCCGCCGGGCGCTTGAGTGCGGACAGGTCGACCGCACCACGCAGGGCGGAAGCGGGAAAGGGTTGCTGGCTCATGTCCTCATTCTGTCCGATCGTCCGGTGGGGTGGTCAGCCGCCCGAGGCGGCCACCAGGTGCTCGTCCGCACCGACCACGACGGCTGCCCCCTGGTTCGGCACGAAGAAGGCGACGAACTCCAGGGTCTGCAGGTTCGCCTCGGTCTTGATCGTCGACACCCCGCTCAGCGTGGTGAACTGGGGCGACGGAGTCAGCGTCCCCTGGGTCTTGTTCAGGAAGGTGTCCCGGCGCTCCAGCACCAGGAAGACGAGGGCGCCCTTGTCGCCGGCGACCCGAAGACCGCCGGTGACGTCCTTGGGCTCGTGCTGCTGGGTGAAGCTCCCGATCCCGTCCAGACCCTGGTTCTGCTTCCCGGCGTTGGCCTTGAGCCCGGCTGCGAAGGTGTCGTCGGCGAACGGTGAGGAGGCCGGTGCTGCCGGGGCCGGGAAGCCCAGCGACGCCGCATAGAGCTTGGCCAGCTCCTCGGGCTTGACCGCGAGCGCACTGCCGTCGCCCAAGGGCTGGGACCCCCGGGCCAGGGACTCGAACGCCGGGACGGTGGCACTCGGCAGCATCGGCGTCATGGCCGCGATCCGGTAGGGCGTCCGGGCGTCCGGGGTGACGAGGTAGGAGAGCACCGGAAGCCCCGAGGCGACGCGGGTCGTCTGGACGATCATGGAGCGGGGATAGCTGAAGCCCCGCGAGACGGCCAGGACGGTCGGGGCGTCCGCGGTCACGGTCCTGGCCTCCTTGGCCGCCTGGTCCATCGTCGGTGCGAGCTTGGCGTCCGCCTGGGCCGCGGTGAGCGCATCTCCGGTGTAGGCGGCCGTGCGCAGCGCGTCGCCGTCGGCTCCGGGGGCGGCGGCGGCCTTCGTGGCCGTGTCCAGCACCTCGGCGGCGATCGACTGGGCACGTCCGGGCTCGAGGGCTCCGCGGACCCCGGCCGTGGGCGGGTCGTTGACGCCGACCACGGCGGCGCAGCCGGCCAGCAGCAGCGAGACCAGCGCCGCGGCGAGACCGGAGCCGAGCCGGCGGCTCGTGGCCCGGGTCATCAGGACGTCTCCGCAGCGCTCGCCGGCCCGGCGCTGCGCAGCTGCTGTCGCAGCCACCCGCCGGCGAAGGCCACGATGATGAGGCCGACGATCAGCACGACGGCCGACTCGAGGAACCACACACCGCGCTGCCAGGTCACCGTGACGTCCACGGGTCCGGGGCTGCTCGGGTAGACCAGGACCGCCTCGGGGGCGTTCTGCTGCTCCACGACGAGGGTGTTCTGGGCGGTCTGCCGCCAGACGTGCAGCCCGGCGGGATCGGCGAGCGCGCCCACACCGGTCGTGGTCAGGGTCAGGGCCCGGGCCGAGAACACCGCCGACTGGACGTCCTGGTGCTTCGCCGTGCCGACCACGTCGCTGGTGTCCTGGGGAAAGGCTGCCCCGACGAACACCGGACCGGAGGCGGACGTCGCGGTCACCGTGACCGGGGTGGAGACCCGGTTGAGGGTCATCGGTCCGATCACCAGCGGCTCGTTCGCCTGCGCGGTGTACGACACCGTCCCGGACGGGCCCACCGCGATGGCGAACCAGGCGCCGACCACGACCAGGGCGATGCCGGCCAGCGCTGCGGCGGCGGCGGCAAGTCGACGGGCATCAAGCACGAAGGGATCCTTTTCGGTCTGCAACAAGGCCTTCACCAGAGCGGTGTCGCGGCGCGATCAGGCCCGTCAACCATGACACATCGACCGTTTCGAGACCAATCCGTGACCTGGGCCCGGCCGCCGGTCAGAACCGGGCGGGCTCGCGGTAGACGCCCCACTCCTGCCGTAGCGCGTCGCAGATCTCCCCCAGCGAGGCCTCGGCCCGGGCCGCGTCGAGCATCGCCGGGATCATGTTGCCGCTCGTGCGCGACACGTCCACCATCCGAGCCAGCGCCTCGGCGACCGCCGCGTCGTCGCGTCCGGCCTTTCGCTCGCCCAGCGCGCGGACCTGCTCGCGCTCCACCTCGTGGCTGACCCGAAGGATCTCCAGCTCGTGGCTGACCGACTCGGTGTGGCAGTTGACCCCGACGACGCGCTTGTCGCCCTTCTCCAGCGCGATCTGGTACTGGAAGGCCGCGTCCGCGATCTCCGCCATGAACCAGCCCTCCTCGATCCCTCGCAGGATCCCCGACGTCATCGGGCCGATCGGGTGCTCGACCGCGCCGCTGGCGCCGACATCACGGCCCACGACCCCCATGTCGAGGATCCGGCGGAAGATCGCCTCGGCCTCGGCCTCGATGCTGTCGGTCAGCGCCTCGACGTACCAGGAGCCGCCCAGCGGGTCGGCGACATTGGTCAGGCCCATCTCCTCCATCAGCACCTGCTGGGTGCGCAGTGCCACCTCGGCCGACTGCTCCGTCGGCAGCGCCAGCGTCTCGTCGAGGGCGTTGGTGTGGAGCGAGTTGGTGCCACCGAGCACGGCAGCCAGGGCCTCCACGGCGGTCCGCACCACGTTGTTGAGCGGTTGCTGTGCGGTCAGCGACACCCCGGCGGTCTGGGTGTGGAACCGCAGCCACTGCGCCTTGTCGGTCGTGGCGCCGTAGGTGTCGCGCAGCCACCGAGCCCAGATCCGCCGGGCCGCCCGGAACTTCGCGATCTCCTCGAAGAAGTCGAGGTGCGCGTCGAAGAAGAACGACAGCCCGGGGGCGAAGACGTCGACGTCCAGGCCGCGCGACAGACCGAGCTCGACGTACGCGAACCCGTCGGCCAACGTGTAGGCGAGCTCCTGCGCAGCGGTCGAGCCGGCTTCGCGGATGTGGTAGCCGGAGACCGACAGCGGCTTGTAGTCCGGGATCTTCTCGGCGCAGTACTCCATCAGGTCGCCGATCAGGCGCAGGTGCGGCTCGGGCTCGAACAACCACTCCTTCTGCGCGATGTACTCCTTGAAGATGTCCGTCTGCAGGGTCCCGTTCAGCGACCCGAGGTCGATCCCCTGGCGTTCCGCCGCGACGAGGTACATGCAGAACACGGGGACGGCCGGCCCCGAGATCGTCATCGACGTCGTCACGTCGCCGAGCGGGATGTCGGCGAACAGGCTCTCCATGTCCGCCGCGGTGTCGATCGCGACGCCGCAGTGGCCCACCTCACCGAGGCTCAGCGGGTCGTCGGAGTCGCGGCCCATCAGGGTGGGCATGTCGAACGCGACGGACAGGCCACCACCGCCGCGGGCGAGGATCATCTTGTACCGCTCGTTGGTCTGGACCGCGTTCCCGAAACCGGCGAACTGGCGGATCGTCCAGGTCCGTCCCCGGTAGCCGGTGGGGTAGAGGCCGCGGGTGAACGGGAACTCGCCCGGCCAGCCGATCCGCTCCATCCGCGCTCGGCCCTCGGGCGTGCTCTCCTCCGGTATGCCGTGCAGGCCCGGCCCGTAGACGGGCTCCACGGTGGATCCCGACAAGGTGGTGAAGTCGGCGTCCCGGACCGCACCCTTCGCCAGGGCGGCGTCGTATCGGGCCTGCCAGCGGGCTGCTCCGGACATCTCAGTGCTCATGGCAGGCCAATTTACTAGGACGTCCTAGTAATGGGAAGCGAGCGTGGCTCCGACGACAGCCAGTCCTGCTCACACCGGTCAGTCGGCCACGAAGTCGCCGCGGGCCAGCCGCACCTTGCGCAGCAGGCCGAACAGCTGCTCGTGCTCGTCGGCGCTCAGCATGCCCAGTCCGAAGCCGCCCTGGACCAGCTCTGCCGTGGCCGCCTCCATCACCCGCCGTCCGTCCTGGGTGACGCCCGCCAGGGTGCCCCGGCCGTCCTGCGGGTTGGGACTGCGCTCGACCAGGCCCTGGGCCTCGAGCCGCTGGATGATGTTCGTCGCCGAGGTCGGGTGGACCATCAACCGTTCACCGATCTTCGACATCGGCAGCCGGCCCGAGGACGAGAAGGCCAGCAGCACCAGTGCCTCGTAGCGGGCGAAGGTCAGCCCGTGCGCGCCGACGACGGCGTCGAACTCGGCGATCAGCAGCTGTTGGACCCGCATGATCGAGGTGGCGGAGGCCATCGGCAACGACTGGGAGCGGCTGCCCCACCTCGAGCGCCACAGCTCGGCAGCTCGCCGGATCGGGTCGAACGGCAGTCGTCGGTCAGCCACGGGGAGCACGCTAGCGCCTCACCCCGGCGGCGCGCTCCGGCGGCGCACCATCCGGATCTGGGCGGCGCCACTGGCCTCGTGCCGCGACCGGGCGCCGTCGGCGACGAAGCCGTGCCGCCGGTAGAAGCTCTGGGCCCTGTCGTTGCTGGTCAGCACCCACAACGAGGCGTCCCGCTCGCCGAGCACCGCGGCCAGCAGGTCGTCGGCGGCACGGCCGCCCCGGTCCGCCACCTGCACGTTGATCGAGTAGAGCTCCCAGCTGGTCGGCGCGTCCCGGTCCCGGCTGACGCCTGCGGCGGCCATCCCGATCTCCTGCCCGTCGTCGGCGATGGCGACGACACAGCTGGCACCGGCCTCGCTGACCTCCTCGCGCAGCCGGTAGGCCCGGCGCTCGTTCGGGTCGCGCGACGGCGGCATGGCGTCCCGCCGGTCAGCTGTCGCCCGAGCGCGCCGTCAGGGCGCGTTCGAGCCGCTCGAGCTTGCCGTCCAGCTCGCCGGTGAAGCCGGGCCGGATGTCGGCCTTGACGACGAGCGAGACCCGCGGGCTCGCCTCCGCCACCGCGTCCACCGCTGACTTGATCACGGCGAGGCACTCGTCCCACTCGCCCTCGAGGGTGGTGAACATGGCATCGGTGCGGTGCGGCAGCCCACTGTCGCGGACCACGGCGATCGCGGCTGCGACGGCGGCGCTCACCGAACCGGTGGAGTCCTCGGAGACGGCGGGGGCGACGGAGAAGGCGAAGAGCATGGCCCCACCGTATGCCGTCCCGCCACGCCCGGGCGAGCGGCCTCAGTCGAGCTTGCGCTGGTAGGCGGGGCAGAGCTCGACCACCCGGAACCCGAGCCTGAGGTTGATGTCGACCATCCAGGAGTTGGTGTCGTCGTTGCCGGTCACGATCCGGTCGCGCTGCGGATGCTCGCGCTGGAGCCGCCGCAGGTTCTCCACCTTGACAGCCGTGCCGAGCCGGTGGCCGCGGTGCTCCCGGGCGACGAGCGTCCCCCACTGCCACGCCATCGACGGCGCGCCGGACGGCAGGAGCAGGTCGGTGTAGGCGACGACGTCGCCGGTCGCCTCCTCGATCGCCACCGTGGTCAGCCGGGTCCGCCGCTGGCGGCGTTCGAGGTCCAGGTACTCGGCATACCGGGCCGGCGTCAGGGACTCGGCCTCGAAGTCGATGTCACCGGTGGGGGCGTCAACCGCCAGCTGGTTCATCACGGCGCACAGTGACTCGCGCAACGGCTCCGGCACCCCGTCGACATGGGTCTCCAGCCGGTAGCGGCCGGCATACCTCGGGCGTGCCCCCCGGTCGAGCTCGGTCAGCAGGTCCTCGGAGACCGGCAGGTCGAGGTGACGCATGATCTCGGTGTTGCTCAGGGTGAAGCCCTGGCCCTCCAGGAAGCGCCGGTGCGGGTGATCGGGTGCCCCGTCCGCCGGGACCAGGGTGTCGCAGACGAGCGTCGTCCGACCCTCTTCGTGAGCGCGATCGACGATCCGCTCCAGCAGGGCCCGCCCGGCGCCCCGGCGACGCAGTGCCGGGTCGACCGTGACCTCGAACCAGATCATCGAGGTGTTGTCGTCCTGGGGCAGCCAGAGGGTGGCCACCCCCAGGACCTTCTCGTCCTCCTCGGCGGCCCACATCTCCATCGGCTCGGAGGGGTCCTCGTGCCGCCACTCGACCACGCTCTCCTCGAGAGACGGGGGTCGGTGCCACGGCCGCTCGAAACCCTTCGCCGCGACGATCACCTCGTACGCGCGGGCGCACTGGGCGTCGTCGTGGACCTCGACGAGATGGGTCTTCATACCTATGACGGTAGAGCGCTGTCGACCGCGGGGCCACGGGGTTTCCGTCGCAGCCTGCGCGAGCCGACGGCTGGCTACGCTGCGTCCATGGCAGGAGCAGCGCACGAGAGCACCGGACCCGGACCCACGGGTTCCCTGACCGTTCGCACCCGGGCGATGAGCGCGGACGACTGGGGCGACGTGTGCCGGATCTACGCAGCGGGGATCAGCACCGGCATCGCCACCTTCGAGACGCAGGTGCCTCGCCCCGAGGACCTCGACGCCACGTGGCACCCGGACCAGCGCTGGGTTGCCGTGCTCGACGCCCGGGTCGTCGGCTGGAGCGCGGCGATGCCGGTCTCGGCTCGGGCCTGTTATGCCGGCGTCGCCGAGACGTCGGTGTACGTGGACGCCCACGCCCGTGGGCAGGGCGTCGCTCGCACGCTGGTCGAGCGCCAGAACGCCGAGGCCGACGCCGCCGGGCTGTGGACCTTGCAGGCGTCGATCTTCGTCGTCAACGCCGCGAGCATCTCCCTGCACACGGCGTGCGGCTACCGGGTCGTGGGGACCCGGGAGCGCATCGCGCAGCGAGACGGCGCCTGGCACGACACCGTGCTGCTCGAGCGACGCCGCGCCGAATAGCCTTCTGGCTCAACCACTTCGCCAACGACTGGCGACGGGTCAGCCGAGCCGCAGCACCGCGACGCCATGGCCGCCCAGCTCGAGCCTGCCCTCCCCGCAGGTCGTCGACTCGGCGTCCCAGGCCAGCACGACCTCGGCGGCCGTCGAGGCGCCGGGGACCGGGATACTCGCCGGGCCGGCAGCCAGGTTACCGACGATGCGCAGCGCACCCCGTGACACGACGACCCAGCTCCGGTCACCGTCCGAGGCCACCTCGACGTGGTCGAGCCGGTCGTCGGACAGCTCCGGGGCGTCCCGACGCAGGGCGAGCAGCCCCGCATACCAGGCGAGCATCCGCGCGTGCTCGGGCTGGGCGAGCTCCGACCGGTCGAGGACGCTGCGGTCCCGGGTCGCGTGGTCCTGAGGGTCCGGCACGTCGTCCTTGTCCCAGCCGTGACCGGCGAACTCGTTGCGTCGGCCCTCGCGCACCGCGTCCGCCAGCTGCGGGTCGTCGAAGTCGGAGAAGAACTGCCACGGCGTGGCGGCGGCCCACTCCTCCCCCATGAAGATCATCGGGGTGAACGCGGAGGTGAGGTAGAGCGCCGCGCCGAGAGCCTGCTGGCCGGGCGCCACGCCGGCACTGATCCGGTCCCCCACTGCCCGGTTGCCGACCTGGTCGTGCGTCTGCAGGTAGACCACGAACCGGTGCCCGGGATGCCGGGTGGGGTCCACCGGCGCGCCCCACTCCCGCTGGCGGAAGCTCGACCAGCGCCCGTCATGCAGGAACACCTCTCGAAGAACCTTGTCGAGCACCCCCGGCGCGGCGAAGTCCGCGTAGTAGCCCGTGTCCTCGCCGGTGAGCAGGGCATGCAGTGCGTGATGGACGTCGTCGGCCCACTGGCCGCTCATCCCCCGGCCGCCATCAGCCGTCGGGGTGACCATGACGGGGTCGTTGAGGTCGCTCTCGGCGACGAGGTGGACCGGACGGCCGAGGTCGGAAGCCAGCAGGGCGACCTCGTCCGCGAGCTGGGCGAGGATGTGACGTTCGGAGTCGTCGCGCAGCTCGTGCACGGCGTCGAGCCGCAAGGCGTCGACGTGGAAGTCGCGCACCCACCTCAAGGCGTTGTCGACGACGAAGCGCCGCACCTCGGCGCTGCCCGGGCCGTCGAGGTTGACTGCCGGCCCCCACGGGGTGGTGTGCGCGTCGGTGAAGTAGGGGCCGAACCGGGCGAGGTAGTTCCCGCTCGGGCCGAGGTGGTTGTAGACGACGTCCAGGCAGACCCCGAGACCGCGGGCGTGGCAGGCGTCGACGAACCGCTGGAAGCCCGCTGGCCCTCCGTAGGGCTCGTGCACGGCATACAGGTCGACGCCGTCGTAGCCCCAACCCCACCGGCCCGGGAAGGCCGCCACCGGCATGACCTCGACGACGTCGACGCCGAGGGCGACCAGCTCGTCGAGGTGCTCGACCGCGGCGTCGAAGGTGCCCACGGTCGTGAAGGTGCCGATGTGCAGCTCGTAGAACACCCCGCCGAGGGCGCCGCGGCCGTCCCGGGGTCCGCGCCAGCCCAGGTCCGACCATGAGTGGCTTGCCGGGTCGTAGCTGCGGCTCGCCCCGTCGACCCCGTCGGGCTGCCACGCGCTGCGCGGGTCCGGGGTCGGGGGGCCGCCGTCGATCCGGAACGCGTAGTCGAGCGGGTCCGCCGTGAAGCCGGGGTCCCGCCAGATCCACCAGCCGCCAGGGGCCGCAGTCATCGGGTGGGTGCTGGCCGCGCCGCCGACCGGGGCGACGTCGATGTGCACCTGGGTGGCGTCGGGAGCCCAGACGCGACGCTCGTGCTCAGTCATCGGCCGACACCAGGAGTGCGACCGGAAGCTGGTCCAGCAGGTCGGCCAACGGGACGAGACCGCCCTCGACGGTGCGCCCGGTCAGCAGCTCGGTCCAGCTGCCAGCCGGCAGCTCGAGGGTGTGCCCGGCCCAGCCCTCCATCGAGCCGGCCAGCCGGGTGACCACTGCGACCGCGCGGACCGTCCCCGCCTCGCCCCGACCGAGTGCGAGGGCATGGGCGCTGGTGCACGGCACCCGGGTGACCACTGTCCCCGGCCCGTGGAACCAGCCGGGGTGCTGGCGACGCAGCCGAAGAGCCCGGGAGGTGACCAGGAGCTTCTCGTCGCTGAGGTCGCGCGGCTGGCCGCCGGCATCCAACCGGGACAGCCGGGCGCGTCGATCGTCGTAGTCCACCTCGCGCCGGTTGTCCGGGTCGACCAGGGACAGGTCCACCAGCTCGCTGCCCTGGTACACGTCGGGCACCCCGGGCGCCGTCAGCTGGAGGAGCTTCTGACCCAGGGTGGTCGCCCGGGCCAGCGGGGCCGCCGAGGCGACCCACCGCTCGAGGTGCGCTCCGAGCGACGGGTCCGACAGGACGCCGTCGACGAATGCCGAGACCGCCGTCTCATAGGGCAGGTCCGGCTCGGTCCAGGTGGTGTGCTGCTTGGCCTCACGGGTCGCCTTCAGGGCGTAGGCCTGGAGCCGATCCACGGTGATCGGCCAGGTGCCGACGAGGGTCTGCCAGAGCAGGTACTCCGTCGCCGGGTCGAGCAGGTCGTCGCGATGCGGGGCCGCGAGCTCACGAGCCTCGCTCAGCCAGGCACGCCACTGCCCCGGCCGTTCGGAGATCGCCGAGATCCGCGCCCGGACGTCCTCGGATCGCTTGGTGTCGTGCGTCGAGAGCGTCGTCATGGTGTCCGGCCAGTCGGCGGCCGTCCGCACGAGGTGGGCCGTCAGCTCGTCCGGGGTGACGCCGAAGTGGTCCGGGTCGCCGCCCACCTCGTTGAGGCTGACCAGCCGGTGCCACCGGTAGAAGGCGGTGTCCTCGATCCCCTTGGCCATCACCGGCCCGCAGGTCTGCTGGAACCGCACGACGAAGTCCGCCAGCGCCGCGCCGCCCATCGGGCCGGCCGGCTCGCTCGGGTCGGCGCCGATCCCCAGCGCCAGGTCGACGACACGCCCCAGGGTCGGCCGGTCGTCGTCACCGATCGCCCGCCCGGCCCGCTCGGCGGCGGCGTGCAGGACGGCGGCCTGCTCGGGTGGAGCCGGCTCGCCGGGGACGACATACGCGCGGTAGCGGTCCATCGACACCAGCAGCGCGGCCACGACCCGGCGCAACCGCTGCGGGGGCTCGCCGGGAAGGAGGCCCTCGAGCAGGCGCACCAGCCGGTTGACCTCGGGCGTCTGGACCCGCGCGACGACCTCGGTCTTGGCCTGGGCCACGACGTCGGTCAGCCGGTCCCGGCCTCCGGTGACCTCGGCGAGCAGCTCGGTCAGCGGCTGTTCTCCGGCCGGGTCGACGAAGACTCCACCGATCCGCTGCAGGGCGTCGTAACCGGTACTGCCGGCACAGGGCCAGTCCCGCGGAAGGGACTCGTCGCCCTCGAGGATCTTCTCCACCACCACCCAGGCGTCATCGGTCGCCGCCGCCAACAGGCGCAGGTACCCGCGGGGGTCGGCGAGGCCGTCCGGGTGGTCGATCCGCAGGCCGTCCAGGGACCCGTCGGCCACGAGGCCGACCAGCAGTGCGTGCGTACGGTCGAACACCGCTTCGTCCTCGACCCGGATCGCGATCAACGACGTGACGTCGAAGAAGCGGCGGTAGTTCAGCTCGGTCTCGCCGGCCCGCCAGAACGCCAGCCGCCACCACTGCCGGGCGACGAGCTCGTCGATCGGCAGGCTCTCGGTCCCGTCCCGCACCGGCAGCTCGTGGTCGAAGTAGCGCACCACGCTCTCGTCCCCTGCCGGGCCGCCGTCCTGCGCCACCTTCAGCTCCCCCGCCGCCAGCACCTCGCTCAGCGGGGCGCCGAGGATCGGCATCAGGACGGTCTCGTCTCCGGCCGCCCAGTCGATGTCGAACCAGTTCGCGTACGGCGACTGCCGACCCTCACGCAGCACCGACCACAGCGGGGCGTTGAGGTGGACCGGCGTCGGGACGGCCATGTGGTTGGGCACGACGTCGGCGATCGCCCGGACACCGGCGGCGTGCAGCGCACCGATGAGCTCGTCGAAACCGGCCCGCCCGCCGGCAGCACTGTTCAGCGCGGTGTGGTCCACGACGTCGTAGCCATGGCCCGAGCCGGGCGTGGGTTCCAGGACCGGGGACAGGTAGGCGTGGCTCACCCCGAGGTCGGCGAGATACCCCGCCTGAGCGGCGGCCGCCCGGAAGCCGAACTCACCGCGGATCTGGAACCGGTAGGTCGAGCCCGGTGTCCGGGCCGGGCTCACGCCTGGCTCTCCTGCGGGCACCGCAGCACGACGACACTGCGTGACTGCACGGTGAACTCCGTCCCCGGCTCGAGAGCCGTCGCGGCGGTCTGCGCCACCGACGCAGCCAGTGCGGTCTCCGGTGCGATGGGGTCGGCGTGGGCCGGCTCGGCGGTGGCCGCCGTGTCGATCTCGACGAACCACTCGGGTCCGTAGCTCTCCTGCGGGATGGTGAAGCTGATCGGCTCGCTGTGGGCGTTGAAGATCACCAGGAACGAGTCGTCGGTGATCGGCGCCCCGCGCCGGTCCACCTCGGGGATGGCGGCGCCGTTGAGGAAGACCATCACCGAGCGCGCGAAGCCGTCGCGCCAGCTCGCCTCGTCCATGTGCTCGCCGTTCGGCATGAACCAGGCCACGTCGCCCAGCTCGCTCTCGCCACCGTGGTCGGCGCTACCGGCGAAGAAGCGGCGCCGTTTGAAGACCGGGTGGGCGTGCCGCAGCTGGACCACCCGACGCGCGAACGACAGGAGCTCCTGCTTCTCCTCGTCGAGGTGCCAGTCGACCCAGGACAGGTCGTTGTCCTGGCAGTACGCGTTGTTGTTGCCGTCCTGGGTCCGACCGAGCTCGTCACCGTGAGCGATCATCGGCACACCCTGGGACAACATCAGCGTGGTGAGCATGTTGCGCTGCTGGCGGGCCCGCAGCGCGAGGATCTCGACGTCGTCGGTCGGCCCCTCCACCCCGCAGTTCCACGAGCCGTTGTTGTTGTCCCCGTCGTTGTTGTCCTCGCCATTCGCCTCGTTGTGCTTCTCGTTGTAGGAGACCAGGTCGCGAAGGGTGAACCCGTCGTGCGCGACGACGAAGTTGATCGAGGCGATCGGCTTCCGGCTGGAGTGCTCGTAGAGGTCGGACGACCCGGTGAACCGGGAGGCGAACTCGCCGAGCGTCGACGGGTCGCCGCGCCAGAAGTCGCGGACCGTGTCGCGGTACTTACCGTTCCACTCGGTCCACAGCGGGGGGAAGTTGCCGACCTGGTACCCCCCGTCGCCCACGTCCCACGGCTCGGCGATGAGCTTCACCTGGCTGACCACGGGATCCTGCTGGACCAGGTCGAAGAAGGCCGACAGCCGGTCCACCTCGTGGAACTGGCGGGCGAGCGTGGCGGCGAGGTCGAACCGGAAACCGTCGACGTGCATCTCGAGAACCCAGTACCGCAGCGAGTCCATGATCAGCTGCAGCACGTGGGGGTGGCGCATCAACAGCGAGTTCCCGGTGCCGGTGGTGTCGTAGTAGTGGCCGAGGTCGTCGCCGACGAGCCGGTAGTAGGCGTTGTTGTCGATCCCCCGGAAGGCCAGCGTCGGCCCGAGGTGGTTGCCCTCTGCGGTGTGGTTGTAGACGACGTCGAGGATGACCTCGATGCCCGCCTCGTGCAGCGCCTTGACCATGCCCTTGAACTCGCTGACCTGCTGGCCCCGGGTGCCGTAGGCGGCGTACTCGTTGTGCGGAGCGAGGAACCCGATGGTGTTGTAGCCCCAGTAGTTGCGCAGGCCCTTGTCCAGCAGGGTGAAGTCCTGGACGAACTGGTGGACCGGCATCAGCTCGATGGCGGTGACCCCCAGCTCCTGCAGGTGGCTGATCGTCGCGGGGTGAGCGATCCCGGCATACGTGCCGCGGATCTCCTCGGGGATGTCCGGGTGCTGCATCGTGAGCCCCTTGACGTGGGCCTCGTAGATGACGCTCTCGTGGTACTCGTGGCCCGGCGAGCGGTCCTGCCCCCAGTCGAAGAAGGGGTTGATCACGACCGACAGCAGGGTGTGCCCCAGGCTGTCGTCGGTGTTGGGGACGGGCCCGAGCCCGGCCTCCGGGTCGTCGAAGTCGTACGAGAACAGCGACGGATGGCCGTCCATCTCACCGTCGATCGCCTTCGCGTAGGGGTCGAGCAGCAGCTTGGCCGGGTTGCACCGGTGGCCCTGGTCGGGGTCATAGGGCCCATGCACCCGGAAGCCGTAGCGCTGGCCGGGCTGGATCCCGGGGATGAACCCGTGCCAGACGTAGCCGTCGACCTCAGGCAGGGTGACCCTGGTCTCGGCGCCGTCGTCGTCGATCAGGCAGAGCTCCACCTGCTCGGCCACCTCGGAGAAGAGGGCGAAGTTCACTCCGGTGCCGTCGTAGGTCGCACCCAGGGGGTACGGGTTGCCGGGCCAGGTCTGCATGGGTCCCCTTCAGGATCGGTCTCGCGGCTCGTGCCGCGAGGAGGACCGGGACGTCACTGGCGCGGCCAGGCCCCATCCTAGAACGCGGGTCAGCGAGGCTGGACGCCCGGTTCGGCGATCGACCTGCCGTCCGCGCTGCCCGGTGTCGATCCAGGCACCCGCACCGGGTGGAGCAGCTCTCGGTCGTGACCGGTGGCGATCCACAGCACGGCCAGCCCGGCGGAGACCCCGAGCGCGACCAGCCCGTTGTGCACCGAGAAGTCGATCACGCCGTAGCAGGCGAACAGGACGGTCACCCAGGTGGCGACCCGCAGCGTGCCCCGGCTGACTCGGGTCAGCCCCAGCAGGAGGCCGCCCCACAGGACGTACCACGGGTGCAGCGACGGCGCGCAGACGACGATGGCGAGCAACATGAGCACGAGCGACGTCACGGGCTGCCGAGGCGCCCGACGAAGCGTCAACCAGGCCACCAGGCAGACCCCGAGCGCGAGCCCCACCGCCCGCATGATCGGCACGGCGAGCTCCGCCCCCGCGCGATATCCGGTCAGGCGCAGGAGGCCCTCGCCGAGGGAGCCCAGGGCGGTCGACGGAGCGAGGTAGGTGCGCACCTCGCCCGGCACGTGCATCGCCGAGATCCAGCCGTACCCCAGGCCCGTGGCGGCGGTGATCGCCACGAAGCCGAAGAGCGCCACGGCCGCAGCCGCGACGACGTGCACGACGTGGTCGCGGGTCCACGCCGAACGCGGCGCCCAGGCCGGCCAGGACGGGCGGAACGCCGACCTGAACGGCGCCGGCCAGGAGTTCCACGGCCAGGACACGGACCACGACGGAGGCCCGGGCGGGACACAGAGGATCCCCACGGCGACGACCGCCACGATGGCCGGCTGCTTGACCGCGGCAGCGAGGGCCACCGCGAGCGCGGCAAGCACCAGCCGGCGTTGGGTCGCGAAGTACAGCGCGGTGACCACGAGGGCGATCATGATGACGTCGTTGTGGGCGCCGCCGAGCAGGTGCAGCACGGTCAACGGGTTGAGCACCCCGAGCCACATCGCGAACCGGGCGTCACGGCCCAGCGCCTTGGCGATACGCGGCAGCAGGGCAGCAATCACGATGAGCGCGACGATCGCGGGAAGGCGCATGCCCACCGCCGCGGCGTACGGGTTGTTGCCCATGAACTCGACGACCACCCGCTGGATCTGCAGGGCCAGCGGTCCATAGGGGGCCGGAGTCCAGAGCCAGAGCGGGTCGACCTGCTCGGCGAAGCGACCGCCGATCAGTCCCGGTCCCACCGAGTAGGGGTCGAAGCCCTGGCGCACGATCCGGCCCTGCGCTGCATAGCTGTAGGCGTCACTGCTGAACAGCGGCGGGGCCAGCACCAGCGGCAGGCTCCAGAGCGCCAGGGTGGCCCGGCTGACGTCGACGCCGTCGTCGCGCGGGTGAAGCCGGAGCCAGGCGCGCAGCAGGATGAACACCCCGAGCAGCAGCACCATGGTGGCCAGCACCCGGCCCGGTCCCTGCTGCAGGTCACGCAGCAGCCAGACCCGGGAGAACGCGTTGTCATCGGGGAGGAACGCCGGCGTCAGAGACCCGACGAGGATGCACACCGAACCCCACGTCCCGGAGCGGACCGCAGGGGTCGCCCACGCGCGCTCGAGGGCGCCGGTCCACCGGGCGGTGGAGGGCGCGCCGAGCTCGGGGAGCGCAGCGGTATCTGTCACGGTCGATGTCCAAGCGGGGGCCGGGCACGGCGCGATCGCCGTAGGAACGGTCCGAGCGTACCGGGTGAACCGCAAAAACCGACCCCTGCCAGGGTGCGCGGAGCGTCCGCGGTGACCCACCTCACCGTCCCCGCCGGGGTCCCGCGGCCCGGCCGGCCCGGTCAGCAACCCTCAGGTGAGGGCTTCGACCACCTGGTCGGCTGCCGAGTAGGGGTCGCTGGTCCCGTCGACCACCGCGGCCGCAAGCCGGTCGACGCTGTCGTCGTGACGCAGGCTGCCCATCCGTGAGCGCAGCGTGGCGACGGCGATGGCCTCGATCTCGTCCCCGGCACGGCGCAGCCGTCGCTCCCGCAGGGCCCCGCTGCGAGCGAGCCAGTCCACGTGCTTGTCGATGGCCTCCATCAGCTCGTCGGTCCCCTCACCGCGAGCCGCGACCGTCTTGACGACCGGCGGGCGCCACAGCCCCGGCTCGGTCCGATCTCCCAGCGAGATCATGTGCCGTAGGTCCCGGACGGTCGCATCGGCGCCGTCCCGGTCCGCCTTGTTGACGACGAAGATGTCGCCGATCTCGAGGATGCCGGCCTTGGCCGCCTGGATCCCGTCCCCCATCCCCGGCGCGAGCAGCACCAGCGTGGTGTCGGCAAGGCCGGCGACCTCGACCTCGGACTGGCCCACGCCCACGGTCTCGACGAGGATCACTTCGCAGCCGGCGGCGTCGAGCACGCGCAGTGCCTGGGGCGTGGTCCAGGACAGTCCGCCCAAATGCCCCCGCGATGCCATCGACCGGATGTAGACCTCCGGATCGAGCACGTGATCCTGCATCCGGATCCGGTCACCGAGCAGCGCGCCCCCCGAGAACGGTGAGGACGGGTCCACGGCGAGGATGCCGACCCGTTTGCCGGAGCCGCGCAACGCCCCGACCAGGGCACTCGTGGAGGTCGACTTGCCCACCCCGGGCGAACCGGTCACGCCGATGACGTGTGCCTGCCCGGTATGCGGAGCCAACGCCGCCATCACCTCGCGCAGTGCGGGGTGCGCGTCCTCGACGAGCGAGATGAGCCGAGCCACTGCGCGCGGCGAACCGTCCCTGGCCGAAGCGACCAGGGACGGGACGTCGACGCTCCGACCGACCAACGGGACGGCCGCTACTTCTGGGGTACGCGGATGATCAGCGCGTCGCCCTGACCGCCCCCGCCGCACAGGGCAGCAGCCCCGAGGCCGCCACCGCGACGGCCGAGCTCCAGCGCGAGGTGCAGGACCAGGCGGGCACCGGACATCCCGATCGGGTGGCCCACCGCGATCGCGCCGCCGTTCACGTTGACCTTGGCGGGGTCGACCCCCAGCTCCTTCGTCGAGGCGAGGCCCACGGCCGCGAACGCCTCGTTGATCTCGAGCAGGTCCAGGTCGGTCGGCGCGATGCCTTCCCGCTCACAGGCTCGGGCGATCGCGTGGGCAGGCTGGGACTGCAGCGAGGAGTCGGGTCCGGCCACGACGCCGTGGGCACCGATCTCGGCGATCCAGGACAAGCCGAGCTCCTCGGCCTTGGCCTTGCTCATGACGACGACCGCGGCCGCTCCGTCGGAGATCTGCGAGGCCGAGCCTGCGGTGATGGTGCCGTCCTTGCGGAAGGCGGGACGGAGCTTGCCCAGGGTCTCGGTCGTCGTGTCCGCGCGCACCCCCTCGTCGGCCTTGAACTCGATGGGGTCACCCTTGCGCTGCGGCACCGAGACGCTGACCACCTCGTCGTCGAAGATGCCGTCCTTCCACCCCTTGGCGGCCAGCTCGTGCGAGCGAGCGGCGAAGGCGTCCTGCTCCTCGCGGCTGAACTCGACGTCTCCGGTGTTCGCCTGGTCGGTGAGCAGTCCCATGGGCTGGTCGGTGAAGGCGTCCCACAGCCCGTCGGCGGCCATGTGGTCCTTGAGGCTGGTGTCGCCGTACTTGAAGCCCTCGCGGGACTTCTCCAACAGGTGCGGCGCGTTGGTCATCGACTCCTGGCCACCGGCGACGACGATCTCGAACTCGCCGGCGCGGATCAGCTGGTCGGCCATCGCGATGGCGTTGAGGCCGGAGAGGCACACCTTGTTGATGGTCAGCGCCGGGACGCTCATCGGGATGCCGGCCTTGGCGGCCGCCTGGCGCGCGGGGATCTGGCCGGCGCCGGCCTGCAGGACCTGGCCCATGATCACGTAGTCCACCTGCTCGGGGGTGACTCCGGCCTTCTGGAGAGCCCCCTTGATGGCGATGCCGCCGAGGTCCGATCCCGAGAAGTCCTTGAGGGACCCGAGAAGGCGACCCATCCCGGTACGGGCTCCGGCCACGATGACGGACGGGTTCGTGCTCATGCTCAGCCTCCAGGAAAACGGTGCCACATCGTCGATGAACGTCACTCACTCTAGCCGCGGCCGTGCAGACGTGACCGCCGCGGTGAGGTGGTGCACGCCACACCCTTGTGCGCCAGGACGGGCGTGCGGTACTCCTGTCTCATGACGACGGCCGCCGGGACACGCAGCGACCCCTGGCAGCTGACCACCGCCCCGGGCAGCTCCGAGTTCACCATGTACCGCGACGACGACGATCCCTCGGTGCTCGTGTGCCAGGTGGGCTCCACGACCTTGAAGTACCACAGCCGCGCCATCGAGGACCTGCACGCCTGGCTACGGGCGCAGGGGGACTGGGTCCCGCTCGGCGCGGCCGACGAGAACAAGCCGGCTCCGGACGGGAGCGTGGAGGCGTTCGGCCGGTCCGAGGGCAATCCCGTCGGGGGCTGGTACGGGCTGCGCAAGGGCTACCGCGGACGGTTCGGGATGTACCTGCCCCCGCTCCTCGAGCTCCTCGGGCTGGTCGAGCTGACCCACGAGAAGCGCAACAACCAGGTGCGCGCCCTCTAGTCGAGCACGGCACCGGCCTACGATCGGGGCATGAGCGAGTTCCCGCACCTGTTCACGGCCATCGACCACGTCGGCGTCGCCGTCCCGGACCTCGACGAGGCCATCGCGTTCTACCGCGACACCTACGGCATGCGCCTGGCGCACGAGGAGGTCAACGAGGAGCAGGGAGTCCGCGAGGCGATGATGGCCGTCGGTGACTCCGGCGCGAGCATCCAGCTGCTGGCACCGCTGAGTCCCGAGTCGACCATCGCGAAGTTTCTCGAGCGCAGCGGTCCCGGGGTCCAGCAGGTCGCCTACCGCGTCGAGGACATCGAGGCGGCCAGCGCCGTCCTGCGCGAGCGCGGCCTGCGCCTGCTGTACGAGGCTCCCCGTCGAGGCACCTCGGACAGCAGGGTGAACTTCATCCACCCCAAGGACGCCGGTGGGGTTCTCGTCGAGCTCGTCGAGCCCGCTGTGGGCGGCCACTGAGGAGTTGGTCGGCACTGAGGAGTTGGTCGGCACTGAGGAGTTGGTCGGCACTGAGGAGCAGGTCGGCCACTGAGGAGCGTGCGTTCCTAAGGTGCCCAGCCCGCGGAAAGATAAGGCTTCTGCCGATGTGACGGGGGGCCTTAGGGGCGCAGTCTCGAGCGTGTCAGTTCGAGATCAAGGAGAAGCCATGTTCCCCACCTACGTGCCAGAGGTCGTCCAGGCCAGCCGGTCGGCCCGCCTCGAGGGTTACCGTCACTGGGCCCTGCGCCACGGTCGGACCGAGACGCCGATGGGCTCGAGCGATGAGCCGCGACCAGTCAAGGGCCACCGTCCCCGCGCCCTGCGCCCAGCCCTGGGACGATGACGCCCGGATCGGCCGCGGGCCACCTTCCCCGGTGTCGGCGCAAGGCGCGATGATGACGGTCATGGCCCCGGACGTGCAGACCCCGCTGGTCGGCCGCGAGGTCGAGCTGGACGACCTCGCGGACCAGCTCGACCTCGACGGGGGTACCGGCGGCCTGGTGCTGATCGGCGGGGACGCCGGGGTGGGCAAGACCCGGCTCCTGAAGGCGTTGCGCGAGCGTGCGGTGGCAGCAGGTGCGCGGGACGTCGTTGGACACTGCCTCGACTTCGGCGAGAGCGCCCTGCCCTTCCTGCCGTTCACCGAGATCTTCGGCCGGCTCCTCGCCGACGCGCCGGAACGGGTCGGACCGCTGGTCACCGTCCACCCGTCGATCGACCGACTGCTGCCGGGCCAGCGGGTCAGCGGGCGGGCAACTCCCGCCAGCGCACCCGACGAAGGGCTCTCCGGTGACCGGGCCCACTGGGCCCAGACCAGCCGCGCCGACCTCTTCGAGTCGGTCCACGCGCTGCTCGAGGAGCTCGGCGCAGACCGCCCGCTGCTCGTGGTCATCGAGGACGCCCACTGGGCCGACCAGGCCACCCGTGAGCTGGTCTCCTTCCTCTTCACCCGGCGCTTCGAGGGTCCGGTGTCCCTGGTTGTCTCCTTCCGCAGCGACGACGTGCACCGGCGTCACCCGCTGCGCGGCGCGTTGGCCGAGTGGTCCCGCCTGCCGGGCGTGCACCGGCTGCAGCTCGCCCCGTTGAGCGACGCTGACGTCGGCACCCTGCTGCGCGGGCTGGACCGCACCCCGCTGCACGAGCAGGACATCCGCACCATCGTGGCGCGGGCCGAGGGGAACGCCTTCTTCGCCGAGGAGCTGGCCAGTGCGGCGCAGCTCGACCAGGAGACCCTGCCCGAGGACCTGGCCGACCTGCTGCTGGTGCGGCTGGACCGCCTCGACGACGAGGGCCGGACCGTGGTGCGGACCGCCAGCGTCGGGGGACGGCTGGTGAGCCACACCCTGCTGGCCCAGGTCATCGCGGCGACAGCTCCACGGCTGGAGTTGGAACGAGCGCTTCGTCAGGCCGTCGAGTCCCACGTCCTCGTGCCGTCTCGAGGTGACTCGTATGCGTTCCGGCACGCCCTCCTGGCCGAGGCGGTCTACGACGACCTCCTGCCCGGCGAACGGGTCCGGCTGCACT
Source organism: uncultured Actinomycetota bacterium (assembly GCA_963845815.1). Classification (GTDB taxonomy): domain Bacteria; phylum Actinomycetota; class Actinomycetes; order Actinomycetales; family Dermatophilaceae; genus Lapillicoccus. Next base: position 1,632,185 of record CAWJTD010000001.1, on the reverse strand, counting down.
CCGCCTTCGTGCAGGCGCTCCAGGGCGGGGAGGCCACCGGCACCGCAGCCGAGCTCGCCCGGCACGCGCGCGCCGCCCAGGACATTCCCACCGCGGTCCGGGCGAGCATCGCGGCCGGCGACGAGGCGATGACCGTGGGCGCTCCGGAGGAGGCGGCCCGTCACTACCAGCTGGCCCTGGAGCTGCTCACCGGCGACAGCCGGGCGGACGGTGGGCGCACCGCGTCCGGCGGCGCCCGTCAGGTCGACGGAGCCGACCTCACCCAGGAGCACGCGATCGTCGACCTCGTGCTGCGGACCGGTGATGCGCTGGTGGCCGCCGGCGACCCACAGCGTGCCGCGAAGCTCATCGCGCACCATCTCGAGGCGACCACGGCGGCACCGGATCCCTCAGCGCGGGTGCGCCTGCTGGTGGGCCTGGCCTCGACGAGCTTTCTCACCGACACGGAAGGTGACCTGACGGCGATCACCGGTGAGGCGATGTCCCTGGTGCCGGACTCACCCCCCTCGCCCATCCGGGCCAAGGTGCTGACGGTTCATGCCAAGGCGACCACGCACCGGCTCGGCGGTGAGGAGGCGCTGAGGTTCGCCCTCGAGGGGCACGGGATGGCCCTGGAGCTGGACCTGCCACACGTCGCCGCCGACGCCGCGATGACCCTGGCCTGGATCGACGACCTCACCGGCGACGAGGAGACGGCACTGGACCGGCTCGACGTGCTCCTCGCCGAGGCCCGTCGAGAGCGCGACGTCAACGCCGAGCTGCGGGGGCTGCACCAGATCGGTGGGCTGCACTTCCGCCGCGGCGACTTCGCCCGGGCCATGGCTGCCTACCGGGCCGCCGACCGGAGCGCGCGCCACAGCGGCCGGCCGTGGGCGCCGTATGCCCTCGACGCGCGTGCCGTCGCCGGGCTCACGGCCTACACGGTCGGCGACTGGGACGCGGCGCTGGAGACCACGGACACGAGCGCGCAGTCGCCGCCACCAGCGGCCGCGGCGCTGCTCGCTGCGGTCCGGCTCGGGGTGCTCGCGGGTCGCGGCGACCCCGCAGCCGCCGAGCTCGTCACGGCCACCAGGCCGTGGTGGGAGCGGGACGGGATGACGGCACTGCTGGCCGCCGGAGCCGCCATCGACATCCACGGCGCCGAGCACGACGTCGGCGCCGTCATCGACGCTCACGACGCCGCGATCGGCATCGTGCGCCGGCTCTGGCAGGAGGACAGGGTGTGGGTGCAGATCCGGCTCAGTGCCCTGGTCCTCGGCCAGCTCGCCGACGTCGCCTCACGGACCGCGCAGTCGGGGCTCGACGAGCTCGGTCGCTCGGGTTCCCGCTTCCGGGCCGCAGCCGCCGAGGTATGGGAGCACCGGACGATGACGGGACGCTCGAAGGTCGAGGCCCGGGCGTGGCGTTCGAGGGTCCTCGCCGAGCACCTCCGGTTGCGCTGGCTCACCGGGGTGGACGCCCCGACCGAGGACGAGCTCGTCGCCGGCTGGCGGGACAGCGTGAGCGCCTTCGAGGAGTTCGGTCACGTCTTCGAGACCGCTCGGTCCCGGGCCCGGCTCGCCGGCGTCCTCAAGGCGATCGGGCGCGGCGAGGAGGTGCCGGGTCTCGTCGAGGCGGTGCGCAGCACGGCTCGCAGACTGGGGGCCGAGCCGTTGCTCACCGAGCTGCGCACCCTGACCCCGCAGAGTCGGGTGCCATCTCGTCGCGCGACGTCAATTTCCCTCCCGCCGAGTCTGACCACCCGAGAGCGCGAGATCCTCACCCTGGTCGCCCAGGGCCGCAGCAACGCCGAGATCGGACGGCAGCTCTTCATCAGTCCCAAGACCGTCAGCGTCCACGTCTCCAACGTCATGGCCAAGCTCGGCGCGGCGGGTCGGACCGAGGCCGTTGCCCTGGCCCGGCGCGACGGAGTCCTGACCGATTGACCAGACCGTGAGCAACCGTTCCGTCAATGGCGTGACGATCTCCTGACCCAACCCTTACGATCCTCGCGTGACACTCAAGCGCCGCGGAGTACTGGCCGGGATCGGGGGGGCCGCGGTCGGCGCCTTCGGAGCCCTCGGCGGCAGCCGGATCGCCGAGGCGGCGAGCGAGCAGACCCCGCTGCCGTTCTACGGTTCCGCGGTCTCCGCAGTCCGTCCGGACGGGACCTTCCCCGGTGCCGAAGCGGGAGCTGTCCTCTGGGCCGGAGCCCCGACGCGGCGGCGGGTGGCGCTGACCTTCGACGACGGCCCGCACCGCACCTGGACCCCTCAGGTCCTGGCCGCCCTCGACCGGCACGACGTCCCGGCGACCTTCTTCGTCCGGGGCGACCGGATGCGAGCCCAGGGACAGGTCCTGCGCGACGCCTCCCCGCGCCACGAGGTCGGCAACCACTCCTGGGACCACCCCGACCTCGGTCGGCTGTCGTATGCCGCCTGCCGGGACCAGCTGCAGCGGACCGGTGACGAGATCGAGCGGATCATGGGTGCGCCGGCCACCCTGTTCCGACCTCCGTACGGACACCTCGGCGGATCGTCGGTGCTGGCCGCTGCCGAGCTCGGCCTGACCACGACGTTGTGGAGCGCGCAGATGCACGAGGACCGGTTCGTCCAGCACCCCGCCGGCATCGTCGAGGACATCCGGGGCCAGCTGCGTCCCGGCGCCATCATCCTGGCGCACGACGCCGGCTCCGCGGACCGCGTCGTGACCATCGAGAACCTCGACGCCATCCTCGCGGCGCTGGTCGAGGACGGCTACAAGTTCGCCACGGTCTCGACCCTGTGCGACCTGCCCACGCCAGCCGGCCCCCACCGCCAGGGCTGAGGCAACCGCAGCCCCCACCGGCGTGAGGTAGGTCACCCGTGATCGGGCTCTCATGGCCTTCAGCGCGACAGCACGGCCCAGTAGGTTCGGCGCAGTTCGTGCCGTGTTCACCGAAGGCTGAGGAGCTGCCCCGATGCAGGAGATCCGCGACGCAATCCTGGCAGGCGACCGTACCCAGGAGACGTACTCCGGGCTGACGATCCCGGACAGCTACCGGGCGGTGACCGTCCACAAGGACGAGGCCGACATGTTCGAGGGCGTCGCCAGTCGGGACAAGGACCCGCGACGCTCCCTGCACCTCGACGACGTCCCGGTGCCCGAGCTCGCGCCCGGTGAGGCCCTCGTCGCCGTGATGGCCAGCGCGATCAACTACAACACGGTCTGGACGTCGATCTTCGAGCCGGTGTCCACCTTCGGCTTCCTCGAGCGGTACGGGCGCACCTCCCCGTACGCCAAGCGGCACGACCTGCCCTACCACGTGGTCGGCTCCGACCTGTCCGGTGTCGTCCTGCGCACCGGTCCCGGCGTCCACCAGTGGAAGCCCGGTCAGGAGGTTGTCGCGCACTGCCTGTCCGTCGAGCTCGAGAGCGCGGACGGGCACAACGACACGATGCTCGACCCGGAGCAGCGGATCTGGGGGTTCGAGACGAACTTCGGCGGGCTCGCCGAGCTGGCGATCGTCAAGACGAACCAGCTCATGCCGAAGCCCCAGCACCTCACCTGGGAGGAGGCGGCCTCCCCCGGGCTGGTCAACAGCACGGCCTACCGTCAGCTGATCTCCCGCAACGGGGCAGGGATGAAGCTCGGCGACCTGGTCCTGATCTGGGGAGCCAGCGGCGGTCTCGGCTCGTACGCGACCCAGATGGCCCTCGCCGGCGGGGCCACCCCGATCTGCGTGGTGTCCTCTCCGGACAAGGCCGAGATCTGCCGGGCGATGGGGGCCGAGCTGGTCATCGACCGCTCAGCCGGCACCGGTGACGGCTACCGGTTCTGGAAGGACGAGTCGACCCAGGACCCCAAGGAGTGGAAGCGCCTCGGGGCCCGGATCCGTGAGCTGACCGGTGGCAAGGACCCCGACATCGTCTTCGAGCACCCCGGGAGGGAGACCTTCGGGGCGAGTGTCTTCGTGACCCGCAAGGGTGGCACCATCGTCAGCTGCGCGTCGACGTCGGGCTACATGCACGAGTACGACAACCGCTACCTGTGGATGAGCCTCAAGCGGATCATCGGGTCCCACTTCGCCAACTACCGCGAGGCCTGGGAGGCCAACGAGCTGATCAACCGCGGCCTGATCCACCCGACGCTGAGCCGCACCTACTCCATGGAGGAGGTCGGCCAGGCGGCGTACGACGTGCACCGGAACCTGCACCAGGGGAAGGTCGGGGTGCTCGCGCTGTCCCCCGAGGAAGGCCTCGGGGTCAGCAATCCGGACAAGCGGGCGTCGTTCGCGCAGGAGATCGACCGCTTCCGCGACCGCTGACCGCCCCCCCGGGCCACGGTAGTCCCGTGGTCCGGCGGGCGCCGTCGCGTCCCGGTGCCCGGTTCCCGGACCCCTGCCACCGGCGTGGCCGGACGGTAGCCTCGTCCGGTGCGCTTCCTCAACGGACTCCAGCCCAGCTTCGACCTGACCTACGACGACGTCTTCATGGTGCCCAACCGGTCCTCGGTCGTCTCCCGGATGGACGTCGACCTGTCCTGTGCCGACGGCACCGGGAACACCATTCCCCTCGTCGTCGCCAACATGACGGCCATCTCCGGACGTCGGATGGCCGAGACGATCGCCCGGCGGGGCGGCATTGCGGTCATCCCCCAGGACATCCCGGCCGAGGTGGTCAGCTCCGTGGTGGAGTTCGTCAAGTCCCGCCACCTGCTGCACGACACGCCGATCACCCTCAGCCCCAGCGAGACGGTGGGCGCGGCGCTGACGTTGTTGCCCAAGCGTTCCCACGGCGCGGGCATCGTCGTCGACGAGCACCAGCGTCCCCTCGGCGTGGTGACCGAGACGGACCTGCAGGGAGTCGACCGCTTCACCCAGGTCAAGGACGTGATGTCGGCGGGGGTGTTCACCATCCCCGCGCAGATCGACCCCGAGTCGGCCTTCGCCCAGCTGAACGAGGCGCACCACCGGCTCGCGCCCGCCGTCGACCGAGACGGGCGACTGGTCGGCATCCTCACCCGCCAGGGGGCGCTGCGCGCCACGCTGTACCGACCGAACGTGGACCAGGGCAGTCGGTTGCGCATCGCCGCTGCGGTCGGGATCAACGGCGACGTGGTCGGACGCGCCAAGGATCTGGTCTCGGCCGGGGTGGACGTCCTGGTGATCGACACGGCACACGGACATCAGGAGAAGATGCTCGAGACCCTCACGGCGGTGCGCGACCTCGGGCTGGACGTGCCCCTGGCGGCGGGCAACGTCGTGTCCGCGGACGGGGTCCGTGACCTCGTGGCTGCCGGCGCGGACATCGTCAAGGTCGGCGTCGGCCCCGGCGCCATGTGCACGACCCGGATGATGACCGGGGTCGGCCGGCCCCAGTTCTCGGCCGTCCTCGAATGCGCGACAGCGGCCCGTCAGCTCGGCCGGCACGTGTGGGCCGACGGCGGAGTGCGCCACCCCCGGGACGTCGCGCTGGCCCTGGCTGCCGGAGCCTCCAACGTCATGGTCGGCTCCTGGTTCGCCGGGACCCACGAGTCGCCCGGCGACCTGCAGTTCTCCAGTGACGGACGCCCCTACAAGGAGTCGTTCGGGATGGCGTCGGCCCGCGCGGTGCGTAACCGCACGGCAAGCGAGTCCTCCTACGACCGGGCCCGCAAGAGCCTCTTCGAGGAAGGCATCTCCAGCGCGCGGATGTTCGTCGACCCGGCCCGGCCCGGGGTGGAGGACCTCATCGACGCCATCGCTGCCGGGGTCCGCTCGTCGTTCACGTACGCCGGGGCACGCACGCTCGAGGAGTACCACGACCAGGCGGTCGTCGGCCTGCAGAGCACCGCCGGGTTCGCCGAGGGGGCACCGCTGCACACCTCGTGGTGAGTCAGCGCGCGCCGATGTCAGCGCGGCTGGGTCGGGCTGGGCTCGTGCTCCTGCTCGGCGGCGGGCCAGGTGGTGCCCAGCGGCACGGCCGCCGGGTTGACCCGGGCGACGATCTCCTCGTGGACGCGCCGGACATAGGGCTCACCCACCCACAGGTGCTTGGCACCGTCCACCGCGACAACCTCGGCGTGCGGCACCGCGGCGAACCGCTCGCGTGCCTCGTCGGGCCTGAGGTAGTCATCCAGCTCCGGCACCAGCGCCACCAGCGGCTTGCCCGAGTCCGCCCACGCCTGGAGGTGCTCCGGTCTGCTGTACCGCAGGGGCGGGCTGAGCAGGATCGCGCCGGCGACCGACGGGTCGTTCCCGTACATCAGGGCCAGGTCGGTGCCGAAGGACCAACCGACCAGCCATCGGTTCGGCAGCGGCGGCTCGTCCTGGAACTCGGCCAGCTCGATCGCCGCGGCGACGTCGTACCGCTCGTCCCCCGCGTCGTCGAACGCGCCCTCCGAGGTCCCCCGGGGCGAGGTCACCCCGCGCAGGTTGAACCGGAGCACGGCGACGTCCGCCAGGGCAGGAAGCCGGTAGGACGCCTTCTTGAACACGTGACTGTCCATGAACCCCCCGTGGGTGGGCAGCGGGTGCAGCGTGACCAGGGTCGCCTGCGGGGCCGTGGCCGGTGGGAGGGCCAGCTCGCCCACCAGGGTCAGCCCGTCCGCGGTGTGCAGCTCGACGTCCCGGCGGCGGGCGGGCAGGATCGAGCTGGCACGGATCTCGTCGGGGTCTCGGCTCATGAGGGCAGGCTAGCGATAGGGGTTCCCGGCCGGGCGGGCGTCCCGGCGCTGCCAGCACCCGGTATGCCAGTGCCGTCGATCCCCCACTCCCCCAGCGCCTTCCGCGGGCCACGCGACGACGTGGGCGGTGCCGACCGCGATGTCCTGCTGGCACCCCGGGCAGAGGTAGGGCCGGGTCGACCGGGCCCCACTGATCCGACGGACGTTCCACACCCCGCCGGCATACCGTTCCGTGGTCGTGGTGCTGCCGCTGAGCCGGTCGCGGTCGAGGGGCTCCTCGTCACGACGGCGGCGGTTGGCGCGAGGCATGCCCCATCCTCGCGTATGCCGTGCGCCGCACGGTGCCCGGCCGGGCAGGTCGGGTCGATGTGCCCGGCCGGAACCGTACGGCTGGTGCCGTCAGTGAGTCGCGATCCGGACGATCTGACCCGTCGGGCCGCCGTTGTTCTGGGCCGGCATGATGCTCCAGTTCGAGACGTAGATCGCGTCGTCGTCAGCGGCGAAGCCGGACGGGAAGTTGAGCACCCCGGCACCGAGCGTGGTCCGCTTGCCGTTCCTGGCGACCTGGATCATGTCACCCGAGGGGTCGGGGCCGAACAGGCCGTTGACCTGGAACTCGGTGGCATAGAAGTTGCCGTGCGAGTCGAACCCACACCCCTGGATGCCGGTGAAACCGGTCCACTTGACCTGCGCCTTCCCGTGCGAGACCCGCCAGACCCGAGCCTGTCCAGGGGCGTAGCTGCCGCCGAGCAGCTCGCCGACGTAGAGCGCGTCGTCGGGCCCCTGCGCCACGCAGGTCGGCACCGAGTCCGTCGGCGAGCCGGCCGGCACGTCGAAGTAGGTCCTCGTGGACACGCTGCCGTCACGACCCAGCTGGGCAAGGAGGTTCGCCCCGGCATCGGCGACGAAGACGCCCTTGGACGTCACCGCGAGGCCGTTCGGGTTGGCATCGGGGAACTGGTCGGGCTGCAGCTCCTGGTGCTCGCTGGTCCACTCGTAGTCCGTGTCGCCGGTGCTGGCGAGCACCTTCCACGAGCCGTTGCCGGTCAGCCGGATCGTGCGGCCCAGCTGGGCCCTCGCTGCGTCGATGACGTCCCCGGGCGGCGCGTCCGGCGGAATCACGAAGGTGTTCTCCGCGAACTGGGCGTAGACGTCCCCGCCCCGGGTCGCCACCGCGATCATTCCCTCGGCAGCAGTGCCGTCCGGGGACGCGACGGAGATGAGGTGGTCCAGCACCCTCGTGACCCTGCCGTGGGACAGCTTGCTGAGGCCGCCGGTGAGCCCGGCGCACAGCGGACCCTCCGGACCCTCACCCATGCAGGTCGACCCGCCGTGTCCCGCTTCGGTGATGAGCAGGTCACCGCGCTTGCCGAAGGCGAGACCCCGCGGGTTGTCCAGGTTGCTCGCGACGACGGTCACCGTGCCGGGTTTGTCGTCGGATCCGTGCGCCTGCGCCGCCGGTGCGACGGCGACACCAGCGACGACGAGAGAGCCTGCGGCCAGTGCGGCGAGGCGGTTGGTCCGGTGATGGAGGGTGCGGAGAACGGACATGGGACGCTCCTGGTTCTCGGGAGGGGACAACCGCCCACTCTCCTCGCGCTCGGCTCACCTGTCCCCGAATTCGCCTCTCGCACAATGCTTCCCAGGGAACTGCCAGGAGGGAACAGGGCGAAGGCCTGCAGACCGGGGCGATTCGGCCTGACCGGGTCGCTGCCGCTCAGGCGTAGGTGCGGAACCCGCGCCCGGTCTTGCGCCCGAGGTAGCCGGCCGTGACGAGGTGTTCGAGCAGGGGTGCCGGGGCGAAGCCGCGCTCACGGAACTCGAGATAGAGCTCGCGCTGGATCGCCAGGGACACGTCCAGACCGACGACGTCGAGCAGCTCGAACGGCCCCATCGGGTAGCCGCAGCCGGTCTTCATCGCCGAGTCGATGTCCTCCGCCGTGGCGTAGTGCGCCTCGAGCATCTTCACCGCGTCGTTGAGGTAGGGGAAGAGCAGGGCGTTGACGATGAAGCCGGACCGGTCACCGCAGGAGACGGGGTGCTTGCCGAGACGGGTGGTCAGGTCGTGCACCGTGGCCGAGACGTCGGCCGAGGTGGCCACCGTCGAGACGACCTCGACGAGCTTCATGATCTGGGCCGGGTTGAAGAAGTGCATCCCGACGACGTCCTCGGCACGGGAGGTGACCACCGCGCACTCGATGACCGGCAGGGACGAGGTGGTCGTCGCGAGGATCGCCCCCGGCTTGCACACCTTGTCCAGGGTCCGGAAGAGTTCCTGCTTGGCGCCGAGCTCCTCGACGATCGCCTCCACGACGAGGTCGACCTCGCCGAGGTCGTCGTGCGACGTGGTCCCGGACAGGCGCGCGGACACCGCGTCGGCATCGGCCTGGGTCAGCTTGCCCCGGCCCACCGCCTTGGCCAGGCTCTTGCCGATGGCCTCCGTGACCGCGTCCACCTTCTCCGACGAGCGGGCGACGATCGTCACGGCATACCCGGCCTTGGCGAAGACCTCGACGATGCCGGTGGCCATCGTTCCGGAGCCGACCACGGCAACCTTCTCGATGGTCCGCAGGGCCTGGCCAGTGACCGCGCCCGGAGCGGGTGTCAGCGCGTCCGGGACCACCTGCGACGACCCCGGCTCGGCGTAGGTGTAGAAGCCCCGGCCGGACTTGCGACCCTTGAGGCCGGCCGAGACCAGCTGCTTGATGATCGGGCTGGGCGCGTGCAAGCGGTCGCGTCCCTGCTTGTACATCGTGTCGAGGATCTCGTATGCCGTGTCCAGCCCGATCAGGTCCATCACCGCGAGCGGGCCCATCGGCAGGCCGCAGCCGAGCCGCATCGCCGCGTCGATGTCCTCGCGCGTCGCGTACCGGGTCTCGTACATCGACACGGCGTGGTTGAGATAGCCGAAGAGCAGCGAGTTCGCGATGAAGCCGGCCTTGTCGCCGACGATGACCGGCTTCTTGTCCAGACGCTCGGCGAGCGCCTTGACGTCCTCGAAGACCGAGTCCTCGGTCACGACGGTGCGGATCACCTCGACGAACTGGAGCACCGGCGCCGGGTTGAAGAAGTGCATCCCGACGACGCGCTTCGGGTTCGAGGTCGCGACGGCGATCTCGGTCACCGGTAGCGACGAGGTGTTCGTCGCGAGGATGGCGTCGTCGCCGACGATCTGGTCGACCTGGGCGAAGATCTCCTTCTTCAGCTCGAGGTGCTCGGGCACCGCCTCGAGGACGAGCTGGCAGTCCGCGAGCGCCGCGAGGTCGCTGCCGTAGCGGATCCTGCCGTGCAGCTCGCTCTCCTGCTCGGCGGTGAGCTTGCCGCGGCTGACGGCACGGGCGGTGGAATGCTCGAGCAGCCCGCGCCCCTTGGCTGCAGCGGCGTCGTCGACCTCGATGGCCACCACGTCGATCCCGTTGCGCGCAAAGACCTCGACGATCCCGGCCCCCATCGTGCCGAGACCGATGACGCCGACTGTGGTGAACTCTCGAGGCATGTCCGCGAGTCTGGCAGAGGGGACTACCCGCCGGTAGGGATCCGGCGGGCGACGGTCGTCACACTGGCCCGGCGTCACCTACGCTGTCCCGGTGCGCCTCGTCATAGCCCGTTGCTCCGTCGACTACGAGGGCCGTCTGCAGGCTCATCTCCCGCTGGCCACCCGGCTGCTGCTGGTCAAGGCGGACGGATCGGTGCTCGTGCACAGCGACGGAGGGTCGTACAAGCCGCTGAACTGGATGTCCCCGCCGTGCGCGATGGCCGAGGTCGAGCCGCAGGAGTCCGAGACCGCTGACGGCGTGAGCGCCGTCTGGGTGGTCCAGCACGCCAAGTCCGAGGACCGGCTGCGGGTGCGGATCCACGAGGTGCTGCACGACTCCAGCCACGCCCTGGGTATCGACCCGGGGCTGGTCAAGGACGGTGTCGAGGCGCATCTGCAGAAGCTGCTGGCCGAGCACATCCATACGCTCGGCGACGGCTGGTCCCTGGTCCGCCGGGAGCACATGACCGCCATCGGGCCGGTCGACATCCTCGCCCGGGACCGCGATCGGGGCCACGTCGCCATCGAGATCAAGCGTCGCGGGGAGATCGACGGGGTGGAGCAGCTGACTCGCTACCTCGAGCTGATGAACCGCGATCCGCATCTGGCGCCGGTGGCCGGGATCTTCGCCGCACAGGAGATCAAGCCGCAGGCGCGGGTGCTGGCCGAGGACCGCGGCATCCGCTGCGTGGTCCTGGACTACGACGCGCTGCGCGGCATCGACGACGTCGACTCGCGCCTGTTCTGACCTCCCCAGCGCTGGCGCCCCTGGCTGCGTCCGCCCGCCCTGGCGTCCGGGCCCGGGGGCTCGGACACTGTCTCGACCGGACGCGGCTGATCACGAGGAGGTCACTCGCCACCCGTCGGCGTCGATCTCGATGGAGACCAGCGCGCTCGGGGACGGCGCGGGACCCCCGTGCTCGTCCACGCTCCGCGTAGCGTCGAGACCGGGGACCCACGGCAGCACGGCATCGCTGACGACGAGCACCGTCTCACCACGATGACGGTCCGCGATGTCCTCGAGCACCGTTCGTGGATCGCTGTCGAGACCGTCGAGCACCTGGGCGCTGACCCCGAGCGCCGCGGCCACCATCGCCCCGAGCTGGAGCGCCCGGACGTCGTCGCTGGTGAACACCCTCGCAACCCGCTCAGGGCGCAGCAGCGCAGCGAGGTTCGCCGCCTCGTCGAGCTCGCCCTCGAGGACCGCGCGGACCATGATCCGGGCCGGACAGAACACGTCGCTCACCCTGGGCACGATAGTCCTGGGCACGATGGTCCTGCCCAAGACGCCGGTCAGCCGGCGCCCGGCATCCCCCGGGACGCCAGCAGCTTCTCGCGCTCGAACGCGTACCCCACCATCCAGGACGGCACGACCTGGAACATCAGCACGTCGTCCCAGGGCATCGCCGTGGCCCCGTAGTGCTCCATCCAGTGCCCGATGACCTCGTCCCGGTCCGGATGGCCCGGGGTGAGCACGTCGGCCCGACCATGGGTGAACACCGCCAGCTCCTCCCCGTCCACATGGGCCACGCTGACCGCGGGTCGGGCGAGGACCTGACGCGCCTTCGCCGCCGCCGGGTCCGTGCCCAGGGTCCAGCGTCCGTGCAGGAAGTGGCCGTCGAGGGCGCTGATCCGCGGTTCCCCACGAGCGGTGACCGTCGCGAGCGTGACCACCCGCATCCCGGTGAGCAACGCGGCGATCTCGGCCGCGGACAGGGTGCGATCGTCGTTGATGATGCCGCGCAGGTGTCCCGTCGCTCCCGCGTGGGAGGCGTCCAACAACGTCTGCAGGAGGCGCAGCTCCTCGGGTGTCTCGCGCATGCCTCCAGTGTGCCGGGCACCCCCGACAGCGAGTCCGCGCCGTGGCGCGGTGGCCCTGATGCCGTGCGGCCTGGTCGACCGGCAGGGCACAATCAGGCCGGTGAGGATCGCCGTGGCCGCCCCGAACAGCGCAGCCGTCCGCGCCGGGATGGACGTCGCCAACGCCGGCGGCACCGCGGTCGACGCGGCCGTCGCCGCGATACTCGTCGCCGCGTCGACCGAGCCGGGTGTGGTCAGCCTGCTCGGCGGCGCCTACGTCGCGGTCTGGCCGTCCGACGGCGAACCCGAGGTCATCGACGGCAACGTCGAGATGCCGGGCCGCAACCAGCCCCGGGCACGGTTCGGCCACGGTTTGCGAGAGGTCACCACGACGTACGGCGGCGGCCTGACCCTGTATGCCGGACCGGGGAGCGTCGCGACCCCCGGCACCCTGGCCGGACTCGCCCTGGCGCACGAGCGGCACGGTCGGCTCCCCTGGTTCGAGGTCGTCACGCCAGCCACCGAGGTGGTCCGAGCCGGCTACCGGCTGGGGGCGGCAGCGGCCAGCTACCTGGCGATCACCGCCGACACGCTGTTCGCCTGGGACGCGGAGACCAGCGCGCTGCTGCACCGGCAGGACGGGTCCCCGGTCGCCACGGGCGACCTCATCGTCGACGACAACCTCGCCTCGACGCTTGCCAGAATCGCCGAGCACGGCGCCCAGGACGTCTACGAGGGCGAGATCGCTCGGCTCATCGCGCAGGACATGCGACGTCGTGGGGGCCTGCTCAGCGCTGCGGACCTCGCGGCCTACCGGCCGATCGTGCGACCCGCGCTACGGGTACCAGCCGGTACCTGGGACCTCGCGACGAACCCTCCCCCGTCGATCGGCGGCCCGGTGCTGGCGGTCATGCTCATGGAGCTCGGCCGACGGCAGGGATGGGACATCGGCGACGTCATCGAGATCCAGCGCCTCGTCCTGGGCCACCGCCGCCGGGTGCACGACGTGGCGCCGGACCTCAAGCTTGCCGGGCGCGACCTGCTCGAGGCCGTCGAACGCCACGGGCTCGCCGGGTTGCCGACCTCGTCCTCGACGGCGCACGTCTCGGTGGTGGACGGAGAGGGGACGGCCTGCTCGATCACGGCGTCCGCCGGCTACGGCTCCGGTGCCACGGTCCCCGGGACCGGGTTGATGCTGAACAACTGCCTCGGCGAGCCCGAGCTGAACCGGCTCGGCCTGCACGCCCTGGCTCCCGGCACCCGGTTGGCCTCGAACATGGCCCCGACCGTCGCACGGGCCGGATCCGGGCGGGTGCTCGCCGTCGGTTCGCCCGGCGCGGATCGGATCACGACGGCGCTGATGCAGGTACTCGGCCGGCACTGTCTCACAGACGCGGATCTCGGCGAGGCCATCACCCACCCCCGGGTGCACGTGAGTGTCGACGACCGCGGGTCGGCCGTGGTGCAGCACGAGGACGACCCGGAGCTGGCGCAGGCCGCCGCCCGTAGTGGGTTGAGCGCGGTGACACACCCCGCTCGCTCGATGTTCTTCGGCGGGGTGGGCGCGGCCTATCGCACCGCAGACGGGGAGCTCGGCGCAGCGGCAGACCGGCGACGCGAGTCGGCAACCGGTACGACGTGACCCGTGGGCCTGGCGGCGGGCCAGCTGGGCGCTCGCACTCCTCAGGCGCAGCAGAACTCGTTGCCCTCGGGGTCCTGCATCACGACGTGGCCGAACACCCCGTCGTACCGCTGCGTCCGCAGGACGGTCGCCCCCGCGGCGACCAGCTGGTCAGCCCGCTCGAGGATGAGGCGCTCCCGCTCGGCCAGGTCCCCCGGCGGGCTGCCGGCAACCCGGATGTCCAGGTGCACCCGGTTCTTGGCGGTCTTGGCCTCGGGCACCCGCAGGAAGCTGATGGCCGGGCCGAGACCCGCTGGGTCGACGATGGAGGCGTTGTCCTCCGCGTCGAAGCCGGGTTCCTTCGTGTAGCCGAGCGCCAGCGCCCAGAACGCCGCGAGGCGCTGGGGGTCGCGGGCGTCGCAGCCGAGGGTCCATGTGGTAGCCACGGCACCAGCGTCGCCCGTCGCCGGTCAGCCCACAAGTCGAAGACGACGGGTCAGCGAACGCGCGTCCTGCCCCGACGGCAGGACGCCCTGCTCAGACTGCTGAGGGCTCCCGGTCTGCGGCAGCCAGGCCGCGCGACGCGCGGATGATCGCGACGAACTCACCCATGATCTCGTTGAGCCCGAAGTCCTTCGGCGTGAAGACGGCCGCCACGCCGAGGTTCCGCAACGCCAGCGCGTCGGCCTGCGGGATGATCCCGCCGACGATCACCGGGATCTCGCCGCTGCCGGCGTCGCGCAGCCCGGCCAGGACGGCGGGGACGAGCTCCATGTGCGAACCGGAGAGGATGGACAGGCCGACGAGGTGCACGTCCTCGGCCACGGCGGCGGCGACGATCTCGTCCGGGGTGAGGCGGATCCCCTGGTAGATCACCTCGAACCCGGCGTCCCGGGCACGGACGGCGACCTGCTCGGCGCCGTTGCTGTGCCCGTCCAGGCCCGGCTTGCCGACGAGAACCCGGAGCCGCTCGCCGAGCTCCTCGCCCGTTCCGGTGACCGCGGCCCGGACCCGGGCCAGGTCAGCGCCGGCGGCTTGCACCCCCACCGACCCCGAGACGCCGGTGGGCGCCCGGTACTCCCCGAACTGCTCACGCAGCGCCTGCGCCCACTCACCGGTGGTCAGCTCGGCGCGAGCGCACTCCAGTGTCGCGGCCATGAGGTTCGTCCCGGAGGCGGCGTCGGCGCTCAGTCGCTCGAGCGCGGCCTCGGCTCGTGCTCGCCGCACCGGGTCGGCGTCCCGGGCCTGTCGCCAGGCACGGACTGCGGTGATGGCGGCCTGCTCCACCTGCGCGTCGACGCTCTGGATCGCCGTGTCCAGGTCGGCCGTCAGGGGGTTGGGCTCGGTGGTGGTGAACCGGTTGAGCCCGACGACGATGTCCGTGCCGGACTCGATCCGCTCCCGGCGGGCCGAGTGCGACGCGACGAGTGCCGACTTCATGTAGCCGGACTCCACCGCGACCACGGCACCGCCCATCGACTGGACCCGCTCGGTCTCGGCCCGGGCTCCCTCGACGAGCTCGGCCACCTTGGCTTCGACCACGGTCGAGCCGGCGAACAGGTCGTCGTACTCCAGCAGGTCCGACTCGAAGGCCAGGACCTGCTGCAGCCGCAGGGACCACTGCTGGTCCCACGGCCGGGGCAGGCCGAGCGCCTCGTTCCAGGCAGGCAGCTGCACCGCCCGGGCCCGGGCGTCCTTGGACAAGGTGACCCCGAGCATCTCCAGGACGATGCGCTGGACGTTGTTCTCCGGCTGCGCCTCGGTCAGCCCGAGCGAGTTGACCTGGACGCCGTACCGGAACCGCCGCTGCTTGGGGTCGGTCACCCCATACCGCTCCCTCGTGAGCTCGTCCCAGAGCTGGACGAAGGCCCGCATCTTGCACATCTCCTCGACGAAGCGCACTCCCGCGTTGACGAAGAACGAGATCCGGGCGACCACCTCGCCGAACTCCTCCGGCGGCACCTGCCCCGAGTCGCGGACCGCGTCCAGCACGGCGATCGCGGTGCACATCGCGTACGAGATCTCCTGGACCGGGGTCGCCCCGGCCTCCTGGAGGTGGTAGCTGCAGATGTTGATCGGGTTCCACTTGGGGATCTCCCGCACCGTGTAGGCGACCAGGTCGGTGATCAGCCGCAGCGACGGTGCGGGCGGGAAGGCATACGTCCCGCGTGACAGGTACTCCTTGATGATGTCGTTCTGCGTCGTGCCAGCCAGGGCATGAACCCACTGCTCAGGGTCCTCACCAGCGGCCACCGCCTGCTCCTCGGCGGCGACCTGGTAGAGAGCCAGCATCCACATCGCCGTGGCGTTGATGGTCATCGACGTGTTCATCGCGTTGAGCGGGATGTCGGCGAAGAGGGCCCGCATGTCGCCGATGTGGCTGATCGGGACCCCGACCTTGCCGACCTCGCCCCGGCACAGGGCATGGTCCGGGTCGTAACCGGTCTGGGTCGGCAGGTCGAAGGCGACCGAGAGACCGGTCTGGCCCTTCTCCAGGTTGCGCCGGTAGAGGGCGTTGCTGGCGGCGGCACTGGAGTGCCCGGCATACGTGCGCATCACCCACGGGCGGTCGCGGGTCGGTCGCACCTGTGCCTGGTCAGCGTGATCGGCCATACCGTGCGACGCTACCGGTGGCAGCGGGCCCGGGGGCAGGCCTTCAGGCGGTGACAGCGGACACACTGGCCTCGGTCGAGCCGCGGTGCAGGATGCGGTGGAGCCGGGCCAGGCGCAGCAGGCGCTCGGTGCGCGCGGTGGCCTCACAGAGCACCAGCCGCCGGCCGTGCCGCCGGGCGCGGTGGTGGCACTCCACCAGCACGCCGACCCCCGTGGCGTCGCCGATCTCGGCCCCACCGAGGTGCAGGAGCAGGTCGCCGGCGCCCCCGGCGATGACGTCCAGGAGCATCAGCCGGACGTCGGCCGCGGAGTGGACGTCGAGTCGCCCTGCCAGGGTGACCTGCTGGGTGCCCGAGGACGAGATGCGGACCTCGGCGGTGGTGAGCGGCTGCACGGCCATCGGGTGCTCCCCTTCTGCGGTGGTGCGGTACTGCGTGGTGACCGGCGACGCGGCGGTGGTCCGCTCGACGATCGTCCGGCCCGGACCTCCGTGAGGAGCCGGGAACGGCGATGTTGATACCGGACGGTAATGCTGGCGCGGCCTGGCGCCGGAGCGCCACGCTGTAACGGAAGTGACGATTGGGATACGAGGGGCGTCAGGCGATGAACGGGATCTGGTGGTCCGGCTCGCGAGTCACGTCCGCGCCCAGACCTTGCATCAGGGCCTCGAACCCCGCGTAGCCGCGGTCGATGTGCTGAGCGCCGCTGACCGTCGTCACGCCGTCGGCCACGAGCCCGGCGATGACGAGGGCGGCGCCAGCGCGGATGTCGCTCGCCTCGACCGGGGCACCGGAGAGCAGCGGGACGCCGTGGACCATGACGTGATGGCCGTCGATCCGGGCATCGGCGCCCAGCCGGGCGAGCTCCTGTACGGTGCGAAAGCGGGCCTCGAAGAGGTTCTCGGTGATCATGGCGCTGCCGTCGGCGACGGCGTTGTACGTCAAGGCGAACGGTTGCAGGTCGGTCGGGAAGCCCGGGTAGGGCAGGGTCGCCACGTCGAACGAGCGGGGGCGCCCCTGCGGTGCCACCACCCGGAAGCCGTCAGGCGTCGACGAGACCGAGCACCCGGCACGGGTGAGCAGGTCGAGAGTGACCTCGAGGTGCTCGGCCACGCCGCCGACCACCTCGACATCGCCGCGCGTCGTGGCGGCGGCGAAGGCCCAGCTTCCGGCGGCGATCCGGTCCGGCACGATGGCGTGCTCGGTGGGACGCAGGGCGTCGACGCCCTCGACCTCGATCAGGGAGGTCCCAGCTCCGGCGATCCGGGCTCCCATCGCGACGAGGAAGCCGGCGATGTCGATGATCTCGGGCTCCCGGGCCGCGTTCTCGATCCTCGTGCTCCCCGGAGCCAGCACGGCGGCCATGAGGACGTTCTCGGTGGCCCCGACGCTGGGGAAGTCCAGGACGATGTCGGCCCCCCGCAGGCCGCCCGGCGCCGAGGCGACCAGGTACCCGTGGGACACGTGGACCTTGGCGCCGAGAGCCTCGAGCCCCGCCGCGTGCAGGTCGAGGCCCCTCGAGCCGATCGCGTCGCCGCCGGGAATCGCCACGTCCGCCTCACCGCAGCGGGCCACCAGCGGTCCGAGGACCGAGATCGAGGCGCGCAGGGCACGGACCAGCTCGTAGTCCGCGCGGTGGCCGATCACCTCCGGAACCTCGATCTCGACCACCCCGCGGGCCGGGTCGTGGTCGACCACCACTCCGAGTCGACGCAGCAGCTCAGCCATGATCGTGACGTCGACGATCGCGGGAACGTTGGTCAGCCGGGTCCGTCCCACGGCGAGCAGGGCGCCGGCCATCACCTTCAGGGCGCTGTTCTTGGCGCCCGCGACCGGGACCCGCCCGACCAGGGACGCGCCACCGACGACCCGGAACCGCTCTCGCACCCGAGCACCCTAGTCGCAGACCCTCCGGAATGGGCCCCTGCCGCCCTGCGTTCCGAGCACCGGTGGCAGTCTTGGCCCATGGTCAACCTGACGAAGATCTACACCCGGACCGGGGACGACGGCTCGACCGCGCTCGGGGACTTCAGCCGCGTCTCCAAGACCGACCCTCGGCTGCTGGCCTACGCGGACACGAACGAGGCGAACGCAGCGATCGGCGTCGCCATCGCGGGTGGCGACCTCGACCCTGAGGTGGTGAGCACGCTGACCCGGGTGCAGAACGAGCTGTTCGACATCGGTGCCGACCTCTGCACCCCGTTGCGCCAGACCTATGAGTACCCGCCGTTACGGGTGGAGCAGCCCTGGATCGACGATCTGGAGGCCGACTGCGACCGCTACCTCGAGCCCCTGGAGAAGCTGCGCTCGTTCATCCTGCCCGGGGGGACCGTCGCCGCGGCCTACCTGCACGTGGCGACCACGGTGGTCCGTCGAGCCGAACGTGCCGCCTGGGCGGCCATCGAGACGCACGGTGACCAGCCGGGCGACGGTGACCAGGTCGGCGGCGTCAACGTCCTCACGGCGAAGTACCTCAACCGGCTCTCCGACCTGCTCTTCATCATCTCCCGGGTGGCGAACCTGCCGATCGGCGGCGACATCCTCTGGCAGCCCGGTGGAGGCCGTGTCGCCCCGCCGGAGCGCACCCGGAAGCAGCCCGCGGACCCGGACGACGCCACCAGCGACGACTGAGCGCGCGGTGGGTGGCCGTTCAGGCCACGTTGGCCTGGGCCCCTGGGGGTGATGCCTCCAGCCAGGACCGCAGGGCGGTGTATGCCGGGGGCTGGACCGCGAGGTCGAACTGGACGTCACCGTAGACACAGCTGACCCCGAACGCGTCCGGCAGCAGGTCGATCCGGTCGGATCCCTCGAGGGTCAGCGGGGCGTCCAGCTCCAGCAGGAGGCGGTCCCAGGTGTGCCGGGGCCGCAGCGTGACGCCCACCAGCGGGAACCACTCGAGCCGGTTCGTCCCGAACCGGGCCAGGCCCACTCGCCACCGGTCGTCGTGCGGATGCCGCACCCCGCAGAGCGTCAGCAGCTTGCCGCGGGCGATCGACCGGCGGCGCAGGAACACCCCGGCAAACCCGACCGCCAGGACGCCGAGCAGCACGCCGACCACGATCTCGAGCGAGATGAGTGGACTCGGCATGGAGGCGTCAGCCCTGGAAACCGGCCGCGTCGACGCTGTCGGCCACGATGGTGACCCGGTCGTGCTCGACCGACAGGAAGCCGCTGTCGATCGTGGCGGTGCGCTCCCCGCCGTCGCCGTGGATCGTCACGTCGCCGGTGACCAGGACACCCAGCAGGGGCGTGTGACCGGGCAGGATTCCCAGCTCCCCCTCCACGGACCGGGCCCGGACCATGCTGGCCTCGCCTGACCAGACCTTGCGGTCGGCGGCGACGAGCTCGACCTGAAGTTGACTCACGGTGTCCTCCGTTTGGTTCGGTGTCCCGATTCTATCCGGCGCTTACGCACCGGTCGTACACGGCGGCTGCCGCTGAGAAGGGCGCGAGGCCGGGCTCCCGGCGGGGGCCCGGCCTCGGTCACCTGCGAGCAACCTCGGCGACTCGCACCCGAGGGGCTGCCGTCAGAGGTTCTTCTGGATCTCCGACCACTGGCGCTCGACGTCGTCGAGGCCACCGCACATGAAGAAGGCCTGCTCACCGACGTGGTCGTACTCGCCGTCGGCGATCTTCGTGAAGCCCTCGATGGTGTCCGCCAGCGACACCGTCGAGCCCTCGATGCCGGTGAACTGCTTGGCGACGTAGGTGTTCTGCGACAGGAAGCGCTGGATCCGGCGAGCCCGGTTGACGAGGATCTTGTCCTCTTCGGAGAGCTCGTCGATGCCGAGGATGGCGATGATGTCCTGCAGCTCCTTGTTCTTCTGCAGGATCTGCTTGACCCGCACCGCGGTGTTGTAGTGGTCCTCGGCGATGTAGCGGGGGTCGAGGATCCGCGAGGTCGAGGACAGCGGGTCCACGGCCGGGTAGATCCCCTGCGAGGCGATCTCCCGGGAGAGCTCGGTCGTCGCGTCGAGGTGCGCGAAGGTCGTGGCCGGGGCCGGGTCCGTGTAGTCGTCGGCCGGCACGTAGATCGCCTGCATCGAGGTGATCGAGTGGCCACGGGTCGAGGTGATGCGCTCCTGGAGCACACCCATCTCGTCGGCCAGGGTCGGCTGGTAGCCCACCGCGGACGGCATCCGGCCGAGCAGGGTCGAGACCTCGGAACCGGCCTGGGTGAAGCGGAAGATGTTGTCGATGAACAGGAGCACGTCCTGGCCCTGGACGTCGCGGAAGTACTCCGCCATCGTCAGCGCCGAGAGCGCGACCCGCAGCCGGGTGCCCGGCGGCTCGTCCATCTGGCCGAACACGAGTGCGGTCTGGCCGAGGACGCCGGCTTCCTCCATCTCGACCATGAGGTCGTTGCCCTCACGGGTGCGCTCGCCGACCCCGGCGAACACCGACACGCCACCGTGGTCGCGCGCGACGCGGGCGATCATCTCCTGGATGAGCACCGTCTTGCCGACTCCCGCCCCGCCGAACAGGCCGATCTTGCCACCCTGCACGTAGGGGGTCAGCAGGTCGATGACCTTGATGCCGGTCTCGAACATCTGGGTCTTCGACTCGAGCTGGTCGAAGGCCGGCGCCGAGCGGTGGATTCCCCAGCGCTCCTTGACGTCGAGGGTCTCGCCCTCCTTGAGGTTGAGGCAGTCACCGGTGGTGTTGAAGACGTGTCCGAGGGTGACGTCGCCGACCGGAACGGTGATCGGGCCACCGGTGTCCTGCACCGCGGTCCCGCGCACGAGCCCGTCCGTGGGCTGCAGCGAGATCGCCCGGACCATGTTGTCGCCGATGTGCTGGGCGACCTCGAGGTTGAGGTTCTTCTTCTCGCCGGACAGCTCGACCTCGGTGGTGAGCAGGTTGTACTGCTCCGGCATGCCGTCGACCGGGAACTCGATGTCGACGACGGGCCCGGTGATCCGGGAGACCCGGCCGACCGAGCCGGCCGTCTTGTCCGCGGCGTTCTCTGTGACAGTGGCAGTCATGGTCATTTCCTTTACTTGGCGGACGCGAGGGCGTCAGTGCCGCCCACGATTTCGCTGATCTCTTGGGTGATCTCGGCCTGGCGGGCCTGGTTCGCCAGTCGGGTGTAGGTCTTGATGAGCGCGTCGGCGTTGTCCGTGGCCGACTTCATCGCCCGCTGCTGCGCAGCCATCTGGGATGCCGCCGCCGACAGCAGGCAGGTCCAGATCCGGGAGATGACGTACTTCGGCAGCAGGGCGTCGAGGACCTGCCCCGCGCCCGGCTCGAACTCGTAGAGCGGCAGGACGTCATCCGGCTCCGGGACCTCCTCGCCCTCGACGATCTCGAGCGGGACCAGACGCAGGACCCGGGGTTCCTGGGTCACCATGTTCTTGAACCGGGTGTAGACGACGTGCACCTCGTCGTGGCCACCCTCCTCGAAGTCCTTGAGGAAGTCCTCCACGAGCTTGGTGCCGATCTCCTTGGCCGCGTCGTAGATCGGCGCGTCCGAGAAGCCGCTCCAGTCCGCCGCGTACTCACGACGACGGAACTTGTAGAAGGCGATGGCACGCCGGCCGACCAGGTAGGGAACGACCTCCTTGCCCTCCTCCTGCAACCGGTGCACGAGCTGCTCGCTCTCCTTGAGCACGGCGGAGTTGTAGGCACCGGAGAGGCCACGGTCACCAGCGATGATGACGACCGCGGCTCGCCGCACCTCGTCGCGCTCGGTGGTCAGCGGGTGCTCCTCGTTGGAGTACGTCGCCAACGCGGACAGGGCGCGGGTCAGCGCGGCGGCGTACGGAGTCGCCTCCTCGACGCGCTGACGGGCCTTGACCACCCGGGACGCAGCGATGAGCTCCATCGCCCGGGTGATCTTCTTGGTCGCCTGGACGGACCGGACGCGCTGGCGGTAGACCCGCATCTGCGCTCCCATACCTGCCGCCTCTCTCTGCTGGATTGCCTACGTGCTGGGGGTGAGTCTGTCTGGGTGCCGACGCGGGGCGGTGCGCCCCGCGTCGCGGCCCGAAGGACCGTCGTGACCGAAGCGGGTCAGCGCTTCTGCCTGACGATCTGCTCCTGGTCGATGTCCTCGTCGGCCAGGTCCTCGGGGGTGCCCTCGGTGCCGACGTCGGTGCGCCGGTCGTCCTCGGGAGCCTCCCCGCCGAACTCGACCTTGAACTTCTTCACGGCCGCCTCGAGCCCGGAGCGGGTGTCGTCGTCGAACTTGCCGGTCTCCCGGATCCCGTCGAGCAGCCCCTTGTTCTGGCGACGCAGGTAGTCGAGGAACTCCGCCTCGAAGGCCCGGACGTCCTCGACCTTGATCGAGTCGAGCTGACCGGTGGTGCCGGCCCAGATGCTCACGACCTGCTCCTCGACCGGGAACGGGTTCGCCGACTTCTGCTTGAGCAGCTCGACCAGTCGGGCGCCCTTGGCGAGCTGGGCCCGCGAGGCCGGGTCGAGGTCGGAGGCGAACATCGCGAAGGCCTCCATGGCGCGGTACTGCGCGAGGTCGAGCTTGAGCCGTCCGGAGACCTCCTTCATCGCCTTGACCTGGGCAGCGCCACCCACGCGGGAGACCGACACACCGACGTCGATCGCCGGGCGGACGTTGGCGTTGAACAGGTCGGCCTGCAGGTAGATCTGCCCGTCGGTGATCGAGATGACGTTCGTCGGGATGTACGCCGAGACGTCGCCCGCCTTGGTCTCGATGATCGGCAGCCCGGTCATCGACCCGTGGCCGAGATCGTCGGAGAGCTTCGCGCACCGCTCGAGCAGCCGAGAGTGCAGGTAGAAGACGTCACCCGGGTAGGCCTCGCGGCCCGGCGGACGGCGCAGCAGCAGCGACACGGCGCGATAGGCCTCGGCCTGCTTGCTCAGGTCGTCGAAGACGATGAGCACGTGCTTGCCGTCGTACATCCAGTGCTGGCCGATGGCCGACCCGGTGTACGGAGCGAGGTACTTGAAGCCTGCCGCATCGGAGGCCGGTGCGGCGACGATCGTCGTGTACTCGAGGGCGCCAGCCTCTTCGAGTGTCCCGCGGACGCCGGCGATGGTCGAGCCCTTCTGGCCGATCGCGACATAGATGCAGCGAACCTGCTGGTCCGGGTCGCCGGACTCCCAGTTGCGCTTCTGGTTGATGATCGTGTCGATGGCGACGGTCGTCTTGCCGGTCTGCCGGTCGCCGATGATGAGCTGGCGCTGGCCACGGCCGATCGGGGTCATCGCGTCGACGGCCTTGAGCCCGGTCTGGAGCGGCTCGTGGACCGACTTGCGCTGGACCACCGACGGGGCCTGGATCTCCAGGGCGCGACGGCCCTCGGCCTCGATCTCGCCGAGCCCGTCGATCGGCTGACCCAGCGGGTTCACCACGCGGCCGAGGAAGTTGTCTCCCACGGGCACGGAGAGGACCTCACCGGTGCGCTTGACCTCCTGGCCCTCCTCGATGCCACTGAAGTCCCCGAGGACGACGACGCCGATCTCGTGGACGTCGAGGTTCAGGGCGATGCCCAAGGTGCCGTCCGAGAACTGGAGCAGCTCGTTGGTCATGGCCGAGGGCAGACCCTCGACGTGGGCGATGCCGTCGCCGGCGTCGGTCACTCGGCCGACCTCTTCGCGGGAGGCCGTGCCGGGCTCGTAGGACTGAACGAAGTTGTCCAGCGCGTCCCGGATCTCCTCCGGACGGATCGAAAGCTCCGTCATGGTGTCTCTTCTCCTCGGTTGCCGGCTCCCGTTCGGGGGCCGAAGCTGGCTGTCGTGCTCGGGCTGGTGATCTGAAGTTGTGCGTGCTGAGCGGGCCGGAGGTCAGCCATTGAAGTGCCGCCGGGCGCCTTCGAGCCGGCGCAGGATGGTGCCGTCGACGACGTCGTCGCCGATCTGCACCCGGATCCCGCCGATGACGGCAGCATCGATGACCACGTTGAGGTGGACGTCCTTGCCGTAGTGCGAGCTGAGGGCATTGGCCAGCCGCTCACGCTGGGTCGCGTCGAGGTCGATCGCGCTGACCACCGTTGCGGCGAGCTGCTGCCGGCGGGTGCCGGCGATGTCCAGGTAGGTCTCGAGGACGCGGTCGAACCGACGGCCCCGGGGGGCCAGCACGGACTGCCTCGCCAACCGCAGGGTCTGGGCGCAGACCTTGCCGTCGAGCAGCTCGGTGACGACCTGCTCCTTCTCCCTGGCGTCGCCGCGCCGGTCGGTCAGGGCGTCACGCAGCGCCGGGTTGCCCGCCACGATCCGCTCGAACCGGAACAGCTCGTCCTCAAGACGGTCGGCATCGCCGGACGTCTCGGCACCCGACACGACGGTCTCGACAGCCAGGCTCTCGAGGGTGTCCGCGAGGTCCCGCTCGGTGGACCACCGCTGCGCGGTGAGCACCGTCAGGAGCTCGACCGCGGCCGGGCTGACCTTGCCCTCGAACAGCCGGGTGACCAGGTCGGCCTTGGCCGAGCCGTCGCGGGACGGGTCGGCCAGGGCCCGGCGCAGCGTCGCGTTGCCGTCGAGCACCGCGGTCAGGCCGAAGAGGTCCTCGGCCAACGTCGTCGCGTCCACTCCGGACTCCAGGGTGGCCGCGAAGGCCTCCCTGCCGGCGTGGGCTGCAGCCCGAGAGGAACCCTGCATCAGGCGTCCTTCTCCGGCGCCGTCGTCGCGGCTGCGGGGGCCGAGGCGGCGTCACCGGCGGAGTCGCTGGCCTTCTCCGGCTCGATCTCGCCGGACTCGAGCTCGGCGAGGAACCGCTCGACGATGCCCTTCTGCCGGGTCTCGTCCTCGAGCGACTCGCCCACGATCCGGCTGGCCAGCTCGGTGGAGAGCCGACCGACCTCGCCGCGCAACTGGACGACCGCCTGCTGGCGCTCGGCCTCGATCTGCTTCTTGGCGCTCTCGGTGATCCGGGCGCTCTCGGCGTTGGCCTTCTCGCGCAGCTCGGCGATGATCTGCGCGCCCTGCGCCTTGGCGTCCTCACGGATCTTCGAGGCCTCGGTACGCGCCTCCTGAAGCTGGGCGTTGTACTGCTCGAGGGCGGCCTGGGCCTGGGCCTGGGCCTCCTCGGCCTTGTTGATCCCGCCCTCGATCGCCGCAGTGCGCTCGTCGAAGATCTGCTCGAGCCGGGGCACGACCTTCTTGGCGACCACCCAGTAGAGGATGCCGAAGGTCAGCAGGCCGAAGAAGAACTCCAGCGGGTGAGGGATGATCGGGGCTGCGGTGGCCCAGAAGCCACCTTCGCCTTCGCCGCCGGCGGCGGGGATGATCATGGAGTGCATGCGGATCTCCTGGGAGAGTTGACGGTGGCCTCGTGAATCGGAGCGTCAGGCCTTGAAGACGAAGGCGAGCGCGATACCGAAGATGGCGAGCGCCTCGGTGATGGCCATGCCGAGGAAGGCGATCGGCTGGAGCATGCCGCGGGCCTCGGGCTGACGGGCGACGCCGTTGATGTAGGCGGCGAAGATCAGGCCGACACCGATACCGGGGCCGATGGCGGAGAGGCCGTAACCGAGGATGGCAATGTTGCCGGTCATGTTCGTTCCGTTCCTTTTGTGTGGTCCCGGTGGCGGTTACCAGCGGGGCGTCTGTGGTTCAGGTGGTGCGGTCAGTGTTCGTCGGCGACGGCGCCGGCGATGTAGAGCGCTGCGAGCAGCGTGAAGACGTAGGCCTGGAGGAACTCCACCAGGAGCTCGAAGAGGGTCATCACGAAGGCGAAGATCCAGGTCACCCCGCCGGCGACGACGAGGATGCCGCCGTTGGTCAGCATGTACCAGCCGCCGGTGATGAACAGGACCATGAGGATATGGCCGGCGAACATGTTGCCGAAGAGCCGCAGCGCCAGGGTCACCGGTCGGGTGAACAGGTCGGTGATCAGCTCGAGCAGGAAGATCGGCAGGATCATCCCGGCCGGCAGCCCCGCCGGCACGAGCGACTTCCAGTAGCCGATGAACCCGTGCTTCTTCATGCCCACGACGTGGAACACGACCCAGACGATCAGGGCCAGGACGATCGGGAAGGCGATCCGGCTCATCGTCGGGTAGGACATCGGCGGGATGACCCCGAAGAGGTTGTTCACGAGGATCATCACGAACATGGTGAACAGCAGCGGCACGAACTTGAGGAACTCCTTGCTGCCGATCAGGTCGCGCGCCACGCCGTTGCGGACCAGTCCGTAGACGGCCTCGGTGCCCATCTGCCCCTTGCCCGGCACGAGTGCGCGGTGGCGGGTGGTCGCCAGGAGCCACCACGAGATGAGACCGACCGAGAGGACGAGCAGCAGCATCGGACGGGTGATGGCAAAAGCACCGTCACCGACCAGGGGCTGCCAGAACTCTCCGACACCTGGCGGCGTGTAGTCCCGGGGGAGGACAGCGGCCACGATGCTCACGGGTGACTCCTTCGAATGCGTGGGACACGGCGGGTCATGGTGGTCAGGACACCGGCGCGATGAGCGCGCCATGCGGGACCGGGGTCGGTTGCGCCCAAGTGCCTCCCGACGGCCGCCGAGTTCAGTCGGTACCGTACCGGAACCAGATCAGGTAGAGCGACAGAGCCATTCCCGCGACGATGCCCACCGGCATCAGCCACGCGGTGCCGAGCCAGCGGTCCAGCCCCCAGCCGATCCCGCCGTACACGAGGGCTCCGCTGAAGAGATAGGCGATGGTCTTGGTCCCGGCGTCGTGGTCTCGCGAGCTGGCTGCTCGCTCGGCCTCCGCACGCTCCTGCGCAGTCGCCTGCGTCGGCTCGTCCGGTGAAGGGCTGGATGGGATGGTCATGGGAACGTCCATTGTGCGTCATCTCCCGTCCTCCTGATGCCCCGGGCGCTCGTCCGGGGGGTCGAAGGCGAAGATTCTCAGTCGCTTGTAGGAGCGCATCTCGAAGAACAGCCAGACCAGGGTGCAGACGGTGATCGTCACGCCCACGGCATACCCGGAGACCCAGGTGGCGTCCCGGAGCAGGAACATCGCCAGCCCCAGCACCAGGACCTTGCCGGTGTAGGTGGCCATCACGACCATCATCACCGTCGTCGGCGCCAGGTCCGCGGTCCGCTTCATGACCAGCAGGGTCAGGCTGAAGAAGCCGATGACGAGCAGCGAGCCGAAGGCAGCCGACAGCCCGGCCTTGGGGCTCGAGACGAGTCCGACCACGACGCAGCCGAGCGCCACGACGAGCGTCGGCAGCAGCGAGCCGCGGAGCAGCTGCGCGAAGGCGTCGCCCTGTGCGGCGTTGCCTGCCGGGGTGTCGCTCATGGGGGGAACCTGTCTGGTGTCGTGATCGGCCGTCGCGACCGGCCCTCCGGAAAGGGCTCCAGCGCGCCGGATCGGCCGTGGTCAGGGCTTCTTCAGGTGCTTGTGAAAGGTATCACAAGCGCCTCGCGCTGCTCCACCTCGGCAGCCAGGCGGTCAGGGCGATGGCCACCCCGATGCAGACCACGATGACCAGGGAGGCCTGCCATCCCTCCACGAACGCGAACGAGACCGTGCCCAGCGACAGCAGGGCAGCCCAGAGATAGAGGATCAGCACGGCGGTGCGGTGACCGTGACCGATCTCGAGCATCTTGTGGTGCAGGTGCTTGGAGTCGGCATGCCACGGACGCTGGCCGGCCATCGTGCGACGCACGACGGCGAGCAGCATGTCCAGGAACGGCAGGCTGAGCACGGCCAGCGGCACGAGGATCGGCAGCAGCGCCGCGCTGACCTCCCCCCCGGAGAACGTGCTCGGGTCGACGTTGCCGGTGATCGAGATCGTCGCCGAGGCGAGCAGCAGCCCGAGCAGCAGCGCCCCGGAGTCCCCCATGAACAGCCGGGCGGGATGGAAGTTGTGCGGCAGGAAGCCGACGCAGCACCCGAACACCGCGGCGGTGATGAAGGTGGCGTTGGAGAAGACGTTCGGCGGGTTGTAGGCGAAGGAGACCAGGTAGGAGTAGATGAAGAAGGACAGCGCCGCGATCCCGACCACGCCGGCTGCCAGCCCGTCGAGCCCGTCGATGAAGTTCACCGCGTTCGCCGTGGCCAGGACGATCACCACCGTGACGGCGACCAGGGCGGCGGTGGGCAGCACCGTGCTGGTCCCGAAGAACGGGACCGCGAGCAGCTGGACACCCTTGTACGCCATGATCCCGGCTGCGAGCACCTGCCCGGCCAGCTTCGTCAGCCAGTCCAGCTCGCGGATGTCGTCGATCGCCCCGACCAGGCAGACGATGGCCGCCCCCATGAGCACCCCGGAGATCTGGCCGCTGCTGTAGACGTTCTTGAGATACGGCAGCTCGCGTGCCACCAGCGCCGCCGCCGCGAAGCCGAGAAAGATCGCCACCCCGCCCAGACGCGGGATGGGCGTGCTGTGCACGTCGCGGTCACGGACCGGCGTGAACGCGCCGGTGACCACGGCGAGGGCACGAACCAGCGGGGTCGACAGATAGGTGATCGCCGCTGCGACGATGAAGACGAGGAAGTACTCCCTCACGGGCGGCCCCCGGGTTCGAAGGGGTCAGGAACGGGGGTATGCCGGGAAGCGGGTCACCAGGTCGGTCACCTCGGCCCGTACCTGCTTCGAGACCGGGTGCTCGGGGTCGGCGTCCCCCTTGGTGACCGCGGTGCTGATCAGCTCGGCGATGGTCACCATCTGCTCGGTGCCCATCCCCTGGGTGGTGACGCACGGCGTACCGACCCGGATCCCCGAGGCGATGTTCGGCTTCTGCGGGTCGAACGGGATGGCGTTCTTGTTCAGCACGATCCCGGCCGCGTCGGCCCGGGCCTCGGCGTCGGCGCCGGTGACGCCGATTCCCTGGAGGTCGTGCAGCGAGAGGTGGGTGTCGGTCCCACCGGTCGTCGGCCGGATGCCGTGCTCCCCCAGGCTGGTCGCGAGCTGCTGGGCGTTCGCGATGACGTCGGCGGCATACTTCGCGTACTCCGGCGTCGCGCACTCCTTGAAGTTCACCGCCTTGGCAGCCACCGTGTGCATCTGCGGGCCGCCCTGCATCATCGGGAAGACGGCCTTGTCCAGGGCAGCGGCGTGCTCCGACTTGCAGACGAGGGCTCCGGACCGCGGACCTCGCAGCACCTTGTGCGTGGTGAAGGTGACGACGTCTGCCCACGGCACGGGACTCGGGATCGCCTTGCCGGCGACCAGGCCGATGAAGTGGGCGGCGTCGACCCAGAAGATCGCCCCGACCTCGTCGGCGAGGTTGCGGAAGAACTCGAAGTCGATCAGGCGGGGGATCGCACTGCCGCCGGCGAGGATGACCTTCGGGCGGTGCTCGCGTGCCAGGGCGGCCACCTGGTCGTAGTCGATGTCCTCGGTGTCCTTGTCGACCCCGTAGTGGACCGCGTTGAACCACTTGCCGGAGAAGGAGACCTTGCTGCCGTGGGTCAGGTGTCCACCGTGCGGCAGCGACATCGCGAGCAGGGTCTCGCCCGGCTTCATGAACGCGCCGTAGACCGCCTGGTTCGCGCTGGCCCCGGAGTGCGGCTGGACGTTGGCGTGCTCCGCGTCGAAGAGCGCGGTGCAGCGCTCGATGGCGATCTGCTCCGCCTTGTCCACCTCGGAGCAGCCGCCGTAGTAGCGCCGACCCGGGTAGCCCTCGGCGTACTTGTTCGACAGCGTCGAACCGAGCGCGGTCAGCACCTCCGGCGAGGACATGTTCTCACTCGCGATCAGCTGGAGCCCGCCGCGAATCCGGTCGAGCTCCGAGAGCAGCACGCCCGCGATGTCGGGGTCGAAGGACGACAGGGCACCGAAGTCGGAGCCGTAGAAGGTCTGGGCGGTGCTCATGCTCTGCTCCACGGGGTCGAGGGCGGGAAGGTCCCCGCGATGGCGGTCGGGGCCGACCAGCCAACTCTAGGGCCTGGGCTTGCGGGAGGTTCTGCGAGTGGCAGCGCTACGACGGGGGTCGGCGCCGCTGACCGGCGACCCGGCTGCTGCGCCGCGTGGGTGCGGTGGGCCGGGGCGCAGGTTTCGCCGTAGGCCGGGCGGGTCGGCGGGTGCGGGCGTCGGCCCGCTCCTCGGCCGCTGCCCGTTTCTGGGCGGCGAGTCGGGCGGTCTCGGCGAGGCGCTCGGCCTCCTCCAGCACGAGGTCGATCTCGCTCTGGGGCAAGGCGCCTTCCCGCAGCGTGCGCGGGACGTCGCCGGTGCAGTCGAGGATGGTCGAGGCGGCGGAGCCGGTCGCGGGCCCGCCGTCGAGGTAGACCGCGACGGCCGCGCCGAGCTGGGCCTGCGCCTCCTCGATCGTCTGCGCCGCCGGTGAGCCGGTGAGGTTGGCACTGGTCACGGCCATCGGGCCGACATCACTGAGCAGGTTCAGCGCGACCTCGTCGCCGGGCATCCGGATCGCCACCGTGCCGTTGGTCTCACCGAGGTCCCAGGAGAGCGACGGCTGGGAGGTGACGACCAGGGTCAGCGCCCCGGGCCAGAAGTTTCCGATCAGGGTGCGGACGTAGGCGGGGACCTCCCGGGCCAGGCCGTCCACCGTGCGTTCGTTGGGCACCAGCACCGGAGGGGGCATCTCCCGGCCCCGCCCCTTCGCCGCGAGCAACGCGGCGACGGCGTCGGCGTTGAACGCGTCCGCCCCGATGCCGTAGACGGTGTCCGTCGGCAGCACGACGAGCTGGCCGTCCCGCACGGCACTGGCCGCGGCCAGCAGGCCGGCGGCCAGACCCTCGGGCGTTCTGCAGTCGAAGACCTCGCTCATGGGTCAAACCCTAGGGCAGCGTCAACGGCGCATCGCGACGAGGCAGCGCGGCCTGCCGAGCAGGTCCGCATGGTCGACCACCCTGGCCCAGGGACCCGCGGCCGCCAGCGCGGTCGCCAGCGAGCCACCCTGGGTGTCCGCATGCTCCATGACGAGGCTGCCGCCGGGCGCCAGCAGCTCGGCGGCTCGGGCGGCCATGGCCTGCGGGATGGCCAACCCGTCGGCGCTGCCGCCGTAGAGCGCGAGGTCGGGGTCGTGGTCGCGCACCTCGGGGTCGACCGGCACCTGTCCGACCGGGATGTACGGCGGGTTGCAGGTGACGACATCGACCTGCCCCAGCAGCTCGGGGTATGCCGTGCAGGCGTCGCCGAGCTCGATCGCCACGTCGAGGCCCAGCCGGTCGCGGTTGGCCGTCGCCCAGCCATGAGCCAGCTCGCTGAGCTCCACGGCATACACGGTGGTGGCGGGACGCTCCTGCTTGAGGCTCAGGGCGATCGCTCCGGACCCGGTGGCCAGGTCGACGACGACGCCGGCCTGCTGGTCGGCCAGGGCCTGCACGGCGAGGTCGACGAGCAGCTCGGTCTCCGGCCGGGGCACGAACACCCCCGGCCCGACCCGCAGCTCCAGTTGGCGGAACCAGGCCCGCCCGGTCAGGTGCTGCAACGGGATCCGGGTGGCACGCTCGGCGACGAGGTCCTCATAGCCGTCGGGCGAGTCGATCCCGCCGAGGACCATCAACCGGCGAACCTCGCAGACGTCCCGACCGAGCAGGTGGGCCGCCAGGTACAGGGCGTCAACCGGGGCGGACTCGATCCCGGCCTCGGCCAGGGTCATCGTCGCTCGGCGAACGGCGGTGCTCAGCTCGGTCATCGCGACGGGGCCATCAGCTGGCGCTGCCCTGGGCGACGGCATCCATCCTGGCCTGCTCGTCCGCTTCGACGCAGGACTGCACGACGGCCTCGAGGTCGCCGCCGAGCACGGCGTCGAGGTTGTACGACTTGTACCCGGTTCGGTGGTCGCTGATCCGGTTCTCGGGGAAGTTGTAGGTGCGGATCCGCTCGCTGCGGTCCACGGTGCGGACCTGGCTCCGGCGCGCGGCGGAGGCCTGCGCCTCGGCCTCCTCCCGGGCGATCTGGTGCAGCCGGGCCCGCAGCACCCGCAGCGCCGACTCCTTGTTCTGCAGCTGCGACTTCTCGTTCTGGCACGAGACCACGACGCCGGTCGGCAGGTGGGTGATCCGGACCGCGGAGTCGGTGGTGTTGACACTCTGACCGCCGGGGCCTGAGCTGCGGTAGACGTCGATCCGCAGGTCGTTCGCATGCAGCGCGACCTCGTCCGCCTCCTCGACCTCCGGCATGACCAGGACCCCGGCGGCCGAGGTGTGGATCCGGCCCTGGCTCTCGGTGACGGGCACCCGCTGAACCCGGTGCACCCCGCCCTCGAACTTCAGCAGCGCCCACGGGGCCTCCCCCGGCAGCGCAGCCTTCTTCGCCTTGATCGAGAGCCTGGCTTCCTTGTACCCACCGAGATCGGATTCCGTGGCGTCGATGACCTCGGACTTCCAGCCCCGCTTCTCCGCATACCGCACGTACATCCGCAGCAGGTCGCCGGCGAACAGGGCCGACTCGTCGCCGCCCTCGCCCGCCTTGACCTCGAGGATGACGTCCCGGTCGTCGTCCGGGTCGCGCGGGATGAGCAGCCGACGCAGCGTCTCCTCGGCGGCCTCGACGGTCGCCTCGAGGGCGGGGACCTCGGCGGCGAACGAGGCGTCCTCGGTGCCGAGCTCGCGCGCGGCGGCGAGGTCCTCCCGGGCGGTCACCACGGCGTGGTAGGCCGCAACGGTGGGTGCCAGTGCGGCATACCGCTTGTTCAGGGTGCGCACCCGGGACTGGTCGCTGTGCACCTCGGGCTGGGCGAGCTGGTGCTCGAGGTCGGCGTACTCCTCGACGAGGGCCTGAGCGGACTCGAGCATGGGATGTCCTCTGCTGGTCAGGATGGGGCAGCAAACGCGAACGCCGGCCCCGCGCAGCCGAGGCTGCGGTGGGACCGGCGTGCGGGAGAGCTACTTGGCGGCTTCAGCGGCCTTCTTGCCGTAGCGGGCCTCGAAGCGGGCCACGCGGCCACCGGTGTCGAGGATCTTCTGCTTGCCGGTGTAGAAGGGGTGGCACTGCGAGCAGACGTCGGCGGCGATCTTGCCGGAGGTCGCGGTGCTACGGGTGGTGAACGTGTTGCCGCAGGTACAGGTGACCATGGTGTCCACGTACTCGGGGTGCAGGTCCTTCTTCACAGTGCTCTCCTAGGTGTCGGTGCGGTCCGGGTCGGCGGGACGCCGTGAACCGGTCCAGCGATCAAGTGTGCCAGAGAGCGGCACGACTGCCTAAACGTGCTCAGCGAGCACCACATTCCCGCCCGCTCACCGCTCAGCCGATGAGTTTCTCCGGGGTTCGACGTTCCACCTCTGACAGATTGACCTCACGCAGGACGCGAACCAAGGAGCAGACCATGGACTGGAGCCTCGAGCTCGTGCTCATCCCGGTGACGGACGTCGACCGGGCCAAGGGCTTCTACGCCGACCAGCTGGGCTTCCGCCTGGACGTCGACCACCAACCCCACGACGGCTTCCGGGTGGTCCAGCTGACCCCACCCGGGTCCACCTGCTCGATCGGCTTCGGCGTGGGTCTCGGCGCCGGCGAGCCGGGTTCGGTGCGGGGCATCCACCTCGTTGTCACCGACATCGACGCAGCCCGCGAGCACCTCGTCGATGCCGGAGTCGAGTGCAGCGAGGTGGTCCACTTCGAGAACGGCCAGTCGCTGCCCGGACGCGATCCCCAGCGGCAGGACTACAACTCGTTCGTCCACTTCAGCGACCCGGACGGGAACACCTGGGAGGTCCAGGAGGTGCCGAGCCGAGCGTCGGCCTCATGACCGACGAGGCAGGGCAGACCGGGTTCGACACGCTGGCTCAACGACACCGCCGCGAGCTGCACGTGCACTGCTACCGGATGCTGGCCTCCTTCGACGACGCCGAGGACGCCGTGCAGGAGACGTACCTGCGGGCCTGGCGAGCCTGGACGGGGGTCGAGCAGACCGCGCTGCGGGCCTGGCTCTACCGGATCGCCACGAACGTGTGCCTGGACCTCATTCGGGCCCGCAGGCGCCGGGCGCCGGGGCTGGAGTCCGTCGCCGAGGTGGCCTGGCTCCAGCCGTATCCCGACCGGTTGCTCGACGAGCTGGGATCGGCCGACGGGGGACCGGAGGGAGCGGTCGTCGCGCGCGAGACCATCGAGCTCGCCTTCGTCGTCGCGCTCCAGTGCCTACCCCCGCGCCAGCGCGCGGCGCTCGTCGTGCGCGACGTCCTGGGCCTGCCGGCGAGCGAGACGGCCGCGCTCCTCGGGATCAGCGTGGCCGCCGCGAACAGCGCACTACAACGTGGCCGCTCGACGATGCAGGACCATCTGCCGCCACATCGGGCCGAGTGGAGCGCCGGGGTCACCGGCCCGCAGGAGCGGGAGTTGCTCGCACGGTTCATCGACGCCCACGAGCGCGGCGACACCGAAGCTGCCGTCGCGATCTCCCTCGAGGACATCCGGGTCACGATGCCGCCCGCGCCGCACCGCTACGACGGACGCGCTGCCATCCTCCCCCTGCTCGAGCGCGCGTTCGGACCGGACCGCGACGGCGACTGGCGCCTGCTGCCGACGGCGGTCAACCGGATGCCCGCTGCGGCGAGCTACCTGCGCCGACCGGGCGACACGCTCTTCCGCGCGTTCAAGCTCGACGTGCTGAGGGTGCGGGACGGCGGGATCGCGGAGATCACGACCTTCGGCCACTCGATGTTCCCCGCGCTGGGGCTCGCGCCGCTCCTCGCGCTCGACCGGGACGACGCCGCAACGGTGGACGGCGGCCACCCCCAAGGGTGACCGCCGCCTCGGCTTTGCCCTGAGTCAGTCCTCGGCGCCGTCGAGCTTGTTCGAGGACGTCAGCTGGACCTGTCGCAGGAACTCGACGTTGCTCTTGGTCTTGCGCAGCCGGTCGAGCAGCAGCTCGATGCCCTGCTGCGAGTCCAGCGCCGCGAGGACTCGGCGCAGCTTCCACATGATCTTGAGCTCCTCGGCGCCGAGCAGGATCTCCTCGCGCCGGGTGCTCGAGGCATTGACGTCGACCGCTGGGAAGATCCGTCGGTTGGCGAGCTCACGGGAGAGCCGAAGCTCCATGTTTCCAGTGCCCTTGAACTCCTCGAAGATCACCTCGTCCATGCGTGATCCGGTCTCGACCAGCGCCGTGGCGAGGATGGTCAGCGACCCGCCGTTCTCGATGTTGCGGGCGGCCCCGAAGAACTTCTTCGGCGGGTAGAGCGCCGCACTGTCGACGCCGCCGGACAGGATCCGGCCCGACGCCGGAGCGGCCAGGTTGTAGGCGCGTCCCAGCTTGGTGATCGAGTCGAGCAGGACGACGACATCGTGCCCCATCTCGACGAGGCGCTTGGCCCGCTCGATGGCCAGCTCGGCCACCGTGGTGTGGTCCTCGGCCGGCCGGTCGAAGGTGGAGGAGATGACCTCGCCCTTCACCGCCCGCTGCATGTCGGTGACCTCTTCAGGTCGTTCGTCGACGAGGACGACCATCAGGTGGCACTCGGGGTTGTTCGCGGTGATGGCGTTGGCGATCGACTGCATGACCATCGTCTTGCCGGCCTTGGAGGGAGCGACGATGAGGCCACGCTGCCCCTTGCCGATGGGTGCGATCAGGTCGATGATCCGTGTGGTCAGGACCGTGGCCTCGGTCTCGAGGCGCAGGCGCTCCTGCGGGTACAGCGGCGTCAGCTTGCCGAACTCCACCCGGGCCCGGGACTGCTCGGGCGTCTGTCCGTTGATCGTGTCCAGCCGAACCAGGGCGTTGAACTTCTGCCGCGAGCTGCCGCCCTGGGGCTGCTCGCCGTCGCGCAGCGCCTTGACCGAGCCGGTGACCGCGTCGCCCTTGCGCAGACCGTTCTTCTTGACCATTCCCAGTGGGACATAGACGTCGTTCGCCCCCGGAAGGTACCCCGACGTCCGCACGAAGGCGTAGTTGTCGAGGACGTCGAGGATCCCGGCCACGGGGACCAGCACGTCATCGTCGTTGATCTGGGCCTCGGCCTCGTCGTCCTGGCCACCGCCTGCGGTCGGCCGGCCCCCCCGCTTGCGGTCCCGGCTGCGCTGGCGGTTGCGTCGGCGACCACCGCGGCCGTCGCCGTCCTCGTCGAAGCGGCCGTCCTGGTTGCTCGGTCCCTGGGCCTCGCCCTGGCCAGCGCGCTCCTGGCCAGCGCGCTCCTGGCGGTCCTGGCCGGCGCGCTCCTGGCGCTCCGGGGCGCGGTCGGAACGCGGGCCTCGCTCTGCCTGGTTCCGCTCGCCGGTCTGGCGGCCCTGGACCTGCTGGGCAGTGCGGTCCTGGTGTTCCTGCCGGTCGCGATCGTCGCGGTCCGGTGTCTCCTGCGCAGGGCGCTCACCGTCGGAGTCGCGGTCGGCACGCCGCTCGGAGCGCTCCGGGCGCTGCCGCTCGGTGCTGCGCTGCGGCTCGGTGCTGCGCTGCGGCTGCTCCTGCTCGCGGTCCCGCACCGCCTCACCCTGCTGGGGCGCGCGGCTGGACACCTCGGCCGCCGGTGTGGTGGTCGCCGCCGATGCGGCGCGACGGGAGCGACGCGGGCGTTCGCTCTGCTCGCCCGCCGCATCCGGCTCGCTGGCGGTTGCTGGCCTGTCGTTGCGGTGCTTCGAGATGGCGGCGACCAGGTCGTCCTTGCGCATCTTCGTGGCCCCGGTGATCCCGAGCCCCGAGGCGACCGTCTTGAGCTCGGCAACATTCATGGCCGAGAGCCCGGAGCGGGTGGCCTTGCGCGGTGCGGCAAGGTCGGTGGTGTCTGTCACGAAGGATCCTTCCCCCTCGTAATCGGTGCCGCCCTATCGAGCGCGCACCGGTTGGTAGGCCAGGAATGACGCCTGGCTTCTTGGGTCCCACGCTCTGGACGCGCGCACGCATCGACTGGGCAACTGAGTTGCCGTCGTGGGGGGTTGTGCACCGCACGCGGTCGGCCGGAATCGGCCCTGCTGTGCGCTACTCCTTCAATGTAACACCAACGGGGTGAGCCTGTGCGGAGCGACTCACGATCGTGACGTACCCGGTCACTGGCGAGTGACGCTCACTCCGTGAGCCGGTATTCCGGGCTCCAGACGTTCCCACAAGCGCCCCTCGGCCGCCGTCGGCACCTGGACCCGGGCCGATCGTTCGCCGGTGGTGAGCACGAGGACACTCGGCCCCGCGCCGGAGATCAGTGCGGCGTGGCCGGCTGCTCGCAGGGCGTCGACCAGGTCCATCGATGCCGGGAACGAGGATCGTCGGGCCTCCTGATGGAGCCAGTCGCGGGTTGCCGGCAGGAGCAGGTCGGGCCGCCGCGTGACGGCCTCGATCAGCAGGGCCGCCCGAGCGGAGTTCAGCGCCGCGTCCCGGTGCGAGACCGTCTCGGGCAGGACGGACCGGGCATGGTGGGTGGCCAGCTGCTCGCCCGGCACGAAGGCGACCGCAGTGACCTGCGGGTGCAGGTCGATGTGGGCCGTGCCGATGCGGCCTTGGTCGACCTGGCCCGGGTCGACGGTCCAGGACAGGGTCATCCCTCCGTACACGCTGGCCGAAGCGTTGTCCGGGTGGCCCTCGAGCTCGCTGGACAGGTCCGTGACCCGCGCCAGGTCGATGGGGACTGCGGACCCCACGGCGATCTCCGGGTTGGTCGCAATGGCCGAAAGAGCATGTGCCGCAACAACTCCCGCAACGATCGCGGAAGCCGAAGACCCCAGCCCACGGCCGTGTGGTATGCCGTTGCGCGCGCTCATCGTCAAGCCCCACGGTGTCGCCGTCCCCAGCTGGGCGTACCCGCTGGCCAGAGACCGCAGCACCAGGTGGGTGCCATCGCGCGGCACCTCGTCGGCCGCCTCGCCGGTCACCTCGATGACGATGCCCGGCTGCTCCCGCAGGCTGATCGTGTACTCGTCCCAGAGGCCGAGGGCCACCCCGATGGAGTCGAAGCCGGGTCCGAGATTGGCGCTGCTGGCCGGCACCCGCACCCGGACGGCGGGCAGCGGAGAGGGGGTGCTCACCGGCTCAGCCGTCGAGACCGAGAGCAGCAGCGGCCGTCACGGCGTCGACCGGAACCCGGACCGGGACGATCTCGGACCCGTCGGCGGTCCTCAACGCCCACTGCGGATCCTTGAGCCCGTGCCCGGTGACGGTGCAGACGATGCGCGCACCGTCCGGGACGAGGCCGGCCTCGTGCACGGCCAGGAGTCCCGCGACGGAGGCCGCGGATCCGGGCTCGACGAAGACCCCCTCCTGCGCGGAGAGCATCCGGTGGGCGGCCAGGATCTGCCCGTCGGTGACCGCGTCGATCCGGCCGCCGGACTCGTCCCGAGCCGCCACCGCCTCCTGCCACGAGGCGGGGTTGCCGATCCGGATCGCTGTCGCGACGGTCTCCGGATCGTCGACCGGGTGACCCAGGACGATCGGGGCCGCGCCTGCCGCCTGAAAGCCCCACATCCGGGGCAGTCGGGTCGCCGGACCCGGCTGGCGCGCGTCGCGTTGGTACTCGGTGTAGCCGCGCCAGTAGGCCGTGATGTTCCCGGCGTTGCCCACCGGGATGCAGTGGATCTCCGGTGCGTCACCCAGCGCATCGACGACCTCGAAGGCCGCGGTCTTCTGCCCCTCGATCCGCGCCGGGTTGACCGAGTTGACCAGTTCCACCGGGTAGGACTCCGCGAGCTTGCGGGCCAGGGTGAGGCAGTCGTCGAAGTTCCCGTCGACCTGGAGCAGGGTGGCCCCGTGGGCGATGGCCTGGCTCAGCTTGCCCATGGCGATCTTGCCGTCCGGCACGAGCACCCCGCAGGCCATCCCGGCCTTGGTCGCATAGGCGGCGGCGGAGGCGCTGGTGTTGCCGGTCGACGCGCAGATCACGGCCTTGGCCCCGTGCATCGCGGCGACCGAGATCGCCGCGGTCATCCCCCGGTCCTTGAACGAGCAGGTCGGGTTGAGGCCCTCGTACTTGAGCCAGACCTCGGCGCCGACCAGCTCGGACAGGTGCTCTGCCGGGATCAGTGGCGTACCCCCCTCGAGCAGGGTCACCACCGGCGCGCCGGCGAGGCTCGGCAGCCGGTCCGCGTACTCGCGGATCACGCCGCGCCACTGATGGGCCACGTCACTCCCCCTCGACGCGCATGACCGAGCGCACGGAGCGGACGATGGGCATCGCCGCGAGTGCCTCGACGGTGGCCGACAAGGCCGCGTCCGAGGCGGTGTGGGTCACCACGACGAGGTTCGCGCCACCCTCGACGTCCGACCCCCCGACCCGACCACCCGGCAGGATCTCCTGGCGCACGGTCTCGATCGAGACGTGCTGGTCGGCGAAGGCCGAGGCGACCTGGGCCAGGACACCAGGACGGTCGGCGACATCGAGGCTGATGTGGTACCGCGTCTGGGCCTGTCCCATCGAGAGGATCGGCAGGTCGGCGTAGGTGCTCTCGCCCGGTCCCCGGCCCCCGCTGATCTGGTGTCGCGCGACGGCCACCACGTCCCCCAGGATCGCCGAAGCGGTGGGGTCGCCGCCGGCCCCCTTGCCGTAGAACATCAGCTGACCGGCCGCGTCTGCCTCGACGAAGACGGCGTTGAAGGCCTCCCGGACCCCGGCCAGGGGGTGCGCTCGCGGGATCATGGCCGGATGGACCCGGACGGAGACGCCCGACGTCGTGGTTCCGTCGTCGTCGACCACGTCGACCCGCTCGCAGATCGCGAGAAGCTTGACGACACAGTCCATCTCGCGAGCCGCCTGAACGTCGGCGGCGGTCACCTCGGTGATGCCCTCCCGGTGGACGTCCTTGCTCGAGACCCGGGTGTGGAACGCCAGTGAGGCGAGGATCGCCGCCTTGGCCGCCGCGTCGAAGCCCTCGATGTCGGCCGTGGGGTCCGCCTCGGCGTAGCCCAGGGCCTGCGCCTGCTCGACCGCGTCGTTGAAGCCCGAGCCGGTGCTGTCCATCTTGTCGAGCACGTAGTTCGTCGTGCCGTTGACGATGCCGAGGATCTTGCGCACGTCGTCGCCGGCCAGGGACTCGCGCAGCGGACGCAGCAGCGGGATGGCGCCGGCCACCGCGGCCTCGTAGTAGAGGTCGACCCCGTAGTCCTGGGCAGCGGCGTACAGGGTGGGACCGTCCTCGGCGAGCAGGGCCTTGTTCGCGGTGACCACCGAGGCGCCGTGCTTCATGGCGGCCAGGATGAGGGACCGGGCCGGCTCGATTCCGCCGATGACCTCGATGACGACGTCGGCGCGGGTGACCAGCTCCTGGGCGTCGGTGGTGAAGAGCTCGGGGGCGATCCCGCTCTCGCCCCGGTCGCGGCCGGCGCGACGGACTGCGACCCCGACGATCTCCAACGGCCGGCCGACCCGGGCGGCCAGGTCGTCGTGGTGCTCCGTCAGCAACCGTGCGACGGCAGAGCCCACCACCCCGCAGCCGAGCAGGGCCACCCGCAGCGAGGGAAGGTCCTGCGTCGGGGCCACCCGAGCGCTCGTCATGTCAGTCACCTGCGAAATCCTGCCGTCTGTCCAGTCCTTGGGCGTCGATCGTTCCGCGATACGGACGTTGGGCTGCACAACCGGCTGCGAGCGGGGCCAGTCGAGGCGCGGCAGCCATGCCCGTCATCGCCGGTCACGGGCCATCGAGGGCGAGCAGGTCCTCGATGGTCTCGCGGCGCACGATCACCCGCGCCTGACCGTCCCGGACCGCCACGACCGGTGGACGGGGCACGTGGTTGTACTGGCTGGACAGGGCGCGGCAGTAGGCGCCGGTGCCGGGGACTGCCACCAGGTCACCGGCCTCGACGTCCGAGGGCAGGAACTCGTCCATGACGAGGATGTCCCCGCTCTCGCAGTGCTTGCCGACCACCCGGGCCAGACTGGGCGCCGCAGTGGAGGTCCGGTTGGCGATGGTGCAGGAGTAGTTGGCCTCGTACAGCGCGGTCCGGATGTTGTCACTCATCCCCCCGTCGACCGAGATGTACCGGCGCGACTGACCGCCGTCGAGCCCGACCGCCTTGACCGTGCCGACCTCGTAGAGCGTGAACGTGCTCGGCCCGGCGATCGCCCGACCGGGCTCGATCGAGATCCGGGGCACGGCGAGGGCATCCACACGGCACTCGCGCTCGATGATCTCGGCCATGCCCTCGGCCAGCGCCTTCGGGGGCAGGGGGTCGTGCTCGGTCGTGTAGGCGATGCCGAACCCGCCGCCGAGGTCGAGCTCGGGCATCTCGATGCTGTGCTCCTTGGCGACCTCCGCATGCAGGCCGAGGACGCGCCGAGCCGAGACCTCGAAGCCGGAGGTGTCGAAGATCTGCGAGCCGATATGGGTGTGCAGGCCGAGCAGGGTCAGCCGGGGTGAATGGGCCAGCACGGCCCGAACCGCCTCGGCGGCTGCGCCACCGGCGAGCGAGAAGCCGAACTTCTGGTCCTCGTGCGCGGTCGCGATGTACTCGTGCGTGTGCGCCTCGACACCGACGGTGACCCGGATCATCACGGCGACCGTGGCGTCCAGCCGCTCGGCGACCTCGGCCAGCCGGCTGATCTCCTCGAAGGAGTCGACCACGATCCGGCCGACGCCGTACTGCACCGCCGCCTCGAGCTCCGCGACCGACTTGTTGTTGCCGTGCATCCCGATCCGGGCTCCGGGAACACCGGCCCGGCGGGCGACCGCGAGCTCGCCACCGGAACAGACGTCCAGACCCAGTCCGTCGTCGCGGATCCACCGGGCGACCTCGGTGCACAGGAACGCCTTGCCCGCGTAGTAGACGTCGGCGCCCCCACAGAGGTCGCCGAAGACCTCGGCATACGTGTCCCGGAACTCGCGGGCTCGGCCGCGGAAGTCCTCCTCGTCGAGGATGTATGCCGGCGTCCCGAACTCCCGCGCCAGGTCCAGGGCACTGACGCCGGCCACGGTCAGCTCTCCGGAGCCGCCCCTGCGGACCGAGGCCGCCCACAACGACGGCACGAGAGCGTTCACGTCGCGGGGCACCTCGAGCCAGTGCGGGTGGCCGTAACCCTCGGCGTGAAGTGCTCCTGCCTCGTGTGCGCGCATGGGCGACAGCCTACGGGCGCTCGAGGTTCCTGAAGTGTCGGCCGGCGGCGGCGAAACCCTGGACCAGCCGGACCAGGGAGTCGGGGTCGAACGGCTTGCCGACGAACGCATCGAGATCCGCCTGGTTCCCGCGGGCCCGCTGGTGCTGCTGGATCGCGGCGGTGACCATGATGATCGGCAGGTGCCGCAGCTTCTCGGAACCCCGGATCGCGGCCGTGGCGGACCACCCGTCCACCGGCTCCATCTGGGCATCGAGGATGACCACCACCGGCAGGTTGTCGCCGGCCGAGCGCAGCAGCGCCAGCGTTGATCCGCCATCGGTCGCCTCGACGACCTCGAAACCAGCGAGTTCGAGGTTGATCCTGATGAGCAGGCGGATCGACTCGGTGTCGTCGCAGACCAGGACCCAACCCCGGCGTTCTGGCACCTGGAGCTGCTCGCCGAGACCGGGCTGTTCCATAGGGCCCACCCTAGGCTGCTAGCATCGCCGGGCACGTGAGAACGGGTCACCCCAGGGTGTCCCGGGAGAACGGGAAGCCCCCGTAGCTCAGGGGATAGAGCACCGCCCTCCGGAGGCGGTGGCGCAGGTTCGAATCCTGCCGGGGGCACGTAGCCAAGGCCCAGGACGGCGGTTGCCGGATCTGGGCCTTGGGCATGCCCCCGACCGGCTCAGACGACGGCGGCCTCGACGCCGGGCCCGTGGTCCAGCGATCCCGATGTCGCCGAAGGCGTCCGGCCCGCGTCAGCGCTGAGTCGAGTCGCTGACCTCGCCGACCAGTTCCTCGAGGACGTCCTCCAGGAAGACCACGCCGTCGACCGAGCCCTCGGCCGAGACGACCCGGGCCAGGTGCGCGCCGGTGCGCTGCATCGTGGCCAGGACGTCCTCGACCTCGTCATCCGGGGACACGGTGGCCAGGCGACGGACCCGCTTCAGCGGGACGGGCTGCTCATGGCGTTCGTCGTCGGCGTAGAGGACGTCCTTGAGGTGCAGGTACCCCACCACCTCGGAGTCCTCGTCCCGGACGGGGTACCTGGAGAAGCCTCGCTTCGCGACCAGCCGCTCGATGTCCGCGGGTGTCGCACCGACACTCACCGTGACCAGGCTCTCCATCGGCACGGCGACGTCGGAGGCGACCTTGTCGCTGAACTCCAGCGCGCTGCGCACGAGACCCCGACGGTGCTCCTCGATCAGCCCTTCGGCGTGGCTCTCGGCGACGATGTGGGCGACCTCCTCGGCCGTGAAGGCGCTGGCGATCTCGTCGCGCGGTTCGATGCCGAACAGCCGCACCAGGCCCTTGGCCACCCACTCCATCACGCGGACCACCGGCCGAAGCATCCGGGAGAGGAAGTGCAGCGGGGGGATCAGGACCAGCGCCGCACGTTCCGGCCCGGCGATCGCGAGGTTCTTCGGGATCATCTCCCCGACCACCACGTGCAGGTAGACGACCACGAGCAGGGCCAGGATCAGGGCGATCGAGCTGGTCCAGGCGTCGGTCAGCCCGAACCGTGCCAGGTCCCAGGACTGGAAGATCCCGTCGAGCATCTCGTGCAGCGCGGCTTCGGCCAACGCCCCGAGACCGACCGAGCACACCGTGATCCCCAGCTGGGCGGCGACCAGCATCGGGCCCATCTGCTCCAGGGCGTTGAGGCAGATCCGGGCCCGAGCGCTGCCGGCCTCGGCCAGCGGCTCGAGGGCCGAACGTCGCGCGGCGATCGCCGCGAACTCGGCGCCGACGAAGAAGGCGTTGGCCAGCAGCAGCAGGAGCGAGATCCAGAGGGCGACCGAGTGGCTCATCGCTCGGTCTCCTCGTCGTCGGATGGTTGGGCGGTCTCCGGGGTCGGAACCATCCGGATCCGGTCAACCCGGCGACCCTCCATGCGGGCCACCTGGAGCGACCAGCCGGGAATCGTCACCTCGTCGCCGACCTCGGGAATCCGGCCCAGGACGGCCATGAGGTACCCGCCGGCCGTCTCGTAGCTGGGTCCGTCCGGGATGACCGCGCCGAGCTGGTCGCGCACCTCGTCAGGACGCCAGAGGCCGGGCACGGTCCAGGAGCCGTCGAGCAGTAGCTGCCCATTGCTGCGCGAACGGTCGTGCTCGTCGCTCACCTCACCGACGATCTCCTCGACCACGTCCTCGAGGGTCACCACCCCTGAGGTGCCGCCGTACTCGTCGACGACCACGGCCATCTGCAGGCCGGCGGCGCGAAGCAGCAACAACAGCGGGTCGAGCCGGATGGTCTCCGGCACGAGGACCTGCGGGACCATCAGCGCGCTGACCGGGACGTCGGCCCGACGCGCGTGTGGCACGGCGATCGCCTTCTTCACGTGCACCATGCCGTCGACGTCGTCCCAGTCGTCGCCGATCACCGGGAACCGCGAGTGGCCGGTCTGTCGCGCGAGCCGGATGACGTCCTCCGCACTCGCGGTCCGTTCGACCGCGGTGCCGCGCACTCGCGGGGTCATCACGTCAGCGGCGGTGCGGTCCCCGAAGTCGAGGGTCCTGGTGAGCATTCGTGCCGTGGTCTGTTCCAGGGTCCCCTGCTGCGCCGAGCGTCGGACCAGGCTGGCCAGCTCCTGCGGTGTACGCGCCCCCGACAGCTCCTCCTGCGGGGTGATGCCCAGGGTGTGCAGGAACCGGTTCGCGGACCCATTGAGCGTGACGATCAGCGGTCGGGTCACGGCGGCGAAGATCCGGACCGGCAACGCGACGACCTTGGCTGTGGACAGCGGGGCGGAGATTCCCAGGAACTGCGGAAGGAGCTCACCGAAGACCATCGAGAAGATCGTCACCAGGAGCAGCGC
This sequence comes from uncultured Actinomycetota bacterium, assembly GCA_963845815.1. Lineage (GTDB taxonomy): Bacteria > Actinomycetota > Actinomycetes > Actinomycetales > Dermatophilaceae > Lapillicoccus. The sequence goes on along the minus strand of CAWJTD010000001.1, from coordinate 1,587,427 downwards.
CAGCGTGGTGGTGACTGCGTCGACGGACTCGGCCGGCAAGACCGCCGAGAGCGGACCACGCAGCAGCGCGCCGATGGACGGCTGGGCGAGGTAGCCGACGATCAGCGTCGTCACGGTGATCCCGACCTGGGCCGCCGAGAGCTGCGTGGACAGCTGCCGCAGGGACTGCAGCACGACCCTGGCGCGACCGTCGCCACGGTCGACCGCCTGCTGCACGGTCGGGCGGTCGAGCGCCACCAGGGAGAACTCCGCCGCCACAAATACCGCTGTGCCCGCCGTCAGTACCACCGCGGCGAGCACGAGTAACCATTCGCTCATAGTTCGACCATCCTAGGGACGAACGGGAGGCAGCACGCCTCGGGGCTCGGCGGGCGACGCCGCCCCGATTCGTCCCGGTCCCCCGTCCCCGATCGGTCTCGGCTGGTTGGATGGGTCCCATGGGCGATCTTGGGAACGGGTCATGAGCACGACCGGAGCGCGCATCGAGGTCCGGGGCCTGACCAAGCACTTCGGTTCCCTGGTGGCCGTGGACCAGCTCGACTTCGTCGTCGAACCGGGCCGGATCACCGGGTTCCTCGGACCGAACGGCGCCGGCAAGACGACCACCCTGCGCATGCTGCTGGGGCTGATCCAGCCCACCGCAGGCGCCGCGACGATCGACGGAGTCGGGTACCACGACATCCCGACGCCGATGCGGACCGTCGGCTCCGCCCTCGAGTCCACGAACTTCCACCCGGGGCGCTCGGGTCGTGACCACCTGCGGGTGCTCGCCGCGGCCTCAGGCATCGATCGGGGCCGGGTGGACGAGGTCCTGGACCTCGTCGGGTTGCCCGGGGCCGCCCGCAAGCGTGCTGGCGGCTACTCGATGGGGATGCGCCAGCGCCTCGGACTGGCCGCGGCCTTGTTGGGTGACCCGTCCGTGATCATCCTCGATGAGCCGGCCAACGGCCTCGACCCCGAAGGGATCCGGTGGCTGCGCGGCTTCCTGCGGCACCTCGCCGGGCAGGGCAAGACGATCCTCATCTCCAGCCACATGCTGCAGGAGGTGCAGCAGACCGTGGACGACGTGGTCATCATCGCCAACGGCCGCAGCGTGGCGCAGGGTCCGATCGAGAGCCTGCAGGCCGAGCCGACCGTGCTCGTCCGCGTGGCCCGCCCGGACGAGCTCGCCCAGGCACTGCTCGCCGAGGGTCTCCAGTCGAGGCTCGACAGCGACGGAGCCCTGCGGGTGGGGACGGCGGACCGGGCCCTGGTGGGTGAGCTCGCGCACCGCTCGGGACATCCGCTGCACGAGCTGCGGGGTCTGGCCACCGACCTGGAGGGTTTGTACTTCCGAATCACCAGCAGTCCCGAGACCCGCAACCGCAACCTGGGTGAGCCCCACGCCCCGGCCGACACCTCGTCGACGCCCAGCAGCCTGCCCGACCCGCAGAGCGGAGACCCGCGATGAGCAAGGAGATCCGCGCTGAGCTGGTGAAGTTCTTCACCACCCGACTGTGGTGGGGCATGGCCATCGCCACCTTCCTCGCCGGCGCGCTGCTGGCCCTGCTGTTCGGGTTCCTGCTGACCAGCGACCTGGGCGGGGACGGGCCACCGGTGCCGAGCTCGGAGCTGTCCCTGACCCGCAGCGTCTTCACCGGCGGCATCGGCGTCGGGTACCTGCTCACGCTGGCCATCGGCGTCATGACGATCGGCTCGGAGTACCGGCACAAGACCATCACGTCGACGTTCCTCAGTACCCCGAAACGCGTCGTCGTGATGGGGGCCAAGGTCGTCTCGCTACTCGTCGTCGGCGCGATGTACGGGGTCATCTCGCTGGTCGGCGCCGTGGCCGTGGGTGGCGCCGTCCTGACCAGCAGGGGCCACGCGCCGTTCGCCGACGCCGGGATCTGGCGCACCCTGGCCCTGGCCCTGCTGGTCCTGGGCCTCTGGGCACTGATCGGGCTCGGCGCCGGGATCCTGATCCCCAACCAGGTCGCCGCCCTGCTGATCGCCATCGGCGTGGCCTGGATCGTCGAACCCATCCTCGGCGGCGTGCTGACCCTCGCCGACTGGGGCAAGAACATCTCGCCCTACCTGCCCACCCAGGCGACCAACGCCATGCTGGGAACCGAGACCGGCGGCTTCGGTGGGGGGCCGTCGACCACCCTGTCCTGGTGGGCCGGCGCACTGGTGCTGACGGCGTACGCAGCGGTGATGGCCGGGGTGGGGTCAGTCCTCACGGTGCGGCGCGACATCAGCTGAGCGTGGCCGTCACGGGCGGTCCACGGGTCCGCGCGCGCCGTGACACCACCCGTCCGGGGCGGTAGGTGGGTGCGCCCCGGCGGGGATAGGCTGGGGTGGTCTGCACCGCGCTCGGCACCGCCGGCTGATTTATGGCGATTCATGGCGACGCCCCGCTCGGTCGTCACCGTCGACGCTATGAAAGAGGCGTATCCGCCGTGCCTGACCAGTCCCGGACCAACGACCCCATCTCGGCCTTCGGCCCGAATGAGTGGCTCGTGGACGAGCTGTACCAGCAGTACCTGACCGACAAGAACCTCGTCGACAAGGCCTGGTGGGAGTTCTTCGCGGACTATCGCCCGGCCGAGGGCAGTCCCCTCAGCGGACTGCGCAACGGTGCGCCAGAGGCGTCGAAGGCCAACGGTTCGACCGCCCAGCAGAAGGCTCCGGCCCAGGCCGCCACGACGTCCGCGCCGCCACCGGTGGCCTCCGACGAGCGGCCCGAGGCGGCAGCGAAGGACAAGCCGGAGACCGGGCCGGCCAAGCCGAAGGCCGAGCCCGAGAAGACCGGGCCGGCCAAGCCGAAGGCCGAGCCCAGTGCCGAGAAGGCGGAGCCGGCCACCGCCGAGCCGGAGGCCAAGGCGGCGCCCACACCCCGTGACATCCAGGCCGTCCCGGACACCGGTCCGGTCAACGACGATGTGGTGAAGCCGCTGCGCGGGGCGTCCGCCCGGGTCGTGACGAACATGGAGAGCTCGCTCGAGGTGCCGACCGCCACGAGCGTGCGGGCCGTTCCCGCCAAGCTGCTCATCGACAACCGGGTCGTCATCAACAACCACCTGGCCCGCTCGCGGGGCGGGAAGGTGTCGTTTACCCATGTCATCGGCTACGCCCTGGTCAAGGCTCTCGGGATGATGCCCGAGATGAACAACGGGTTCGGCGAGCGTGACGGCAAGCCGGTACTCATCCAGCCGGCGCACGTCAACCTCGGCCTGGCCATCGACGTCTCCAAGCCGGACGGCACCCGCCAGCTGCTCGTACCCAGCATCAAGTCCACCGAGTCGATGGACTTCGTCCACTTCTGGACCGCCTACGAAGAGGTCGTCCGCAAGGCCCGCACCAACAAGCTCACGGTCGAGGACTTCCAGGGAACCACGATCTCGCTGACCAACCCCGGCACCATCGGCACGGTGCACTCGGTTCCCCGACTGATGGCCGGGCAGGGGACGATCATCGGAGTCGGTGCCCTCGAGTACCCGGCCGAGTGGCAGGGCGCGAGCGAGGAGAACCTCACCCGGAACGCGGTGAGCAAGATCCTGACCATCACCAGCACCTACGACCACCGCATCATCCAGGGCGCCCAGAGCGGCGACTTCCTGCGGATGGTCCACCAGCTCCTGCTCGGCGAGAACGGGTTCTACGACGAGATCTTCGAGTCGCTGCGGATCCCCTACGAGCCGATCCGTTGGGTCCAGGACATCTCCGCGACGCACGACGACGACATCAGCAAGGTCTCCCGGGTCCAGGAGCTGATCCACGCGTACCGTGTTCGCGGCCACCTGATGGCCGACACCGACCCGCTGGAGTACCGCCAGCGTCGCCACCCCGACCTCGACGTGACCAACCACGGCCTGAGCCTGTGGGACCTCGACCGGTCGTTCGCCACCGGCGGATTCGGTGGAATGCCCTTCCTGAAGCTTCGTCGCATCCTCGGCATCCTGCGGGACAGCTACTGCCGCACCGTGGGCATCGAGTACATGCACATCCAGGATCCCCAGCAGCGCCGCTGGATCCAGGAGAAGGTCGAAGTCCCCTACGCCCGTAGCTCGAGCGACGAGCAGATGCGAATCCTCAGACGGCTCAACGCCGCCGAGGCGTTCGAGACCTTCCTGCAGACCAAGTTCGTCGGCCAGAAGCGCTTCTCCCTCGAGGGCGGTGAGTCGGTGATCGCCCTCCTCGACCGCATCCTGTGCCGGGCCGCGGCCGAGGGCATGGACGAGGTCTGCATCGGCATGCCGCACCGCGGTCGGCTGAACGTGCTCGCCAACATCGCCGGCAAGTCCTACGGCCAGATCTTCCGCGAGTTCGAGGGACAGCAGGACCCGAAGTCCGTCCAGGGCTCCGGCGATGTGAAGTACCACCTCGGCACCGAGGGCGAGTTCGTCGCCGAGGACGGATCGCAGACCAAGGTCTACCTCGCGGCCAACCCGTCCCACCTCGAGGCCGTCGACCCGGTCCTCGAGGGCATCGTCCGGGCCAAGCAGGACCGGCTCGACCTGGCCGGGGAGGCCTTCACCGTCCTGCCCGTGCTGATGCACGGTGACGCAGCCTTCGCCGGGCAGGGAGTCGTCGCGGAGACGCTCAACCTCTCGCAGCTGCGTGGGTACCGCACCGGAGGCACGATCCACGTCGTCGTCAACAACCAGGTGGGGTTCACCACCTCCCCGTCCTCCTCGCGCTCGTCGGTGTACTCGACCGATGTCGCCCGGATGATCCAGGCGCCGATCTTCCACGTCAACGGCGACGACCCGGAGGCCTGTGTCCGGGTGGCAGAGCTCGCCTACGAGTTCCGCCAGGCGTTCAACAAGGACGTCGTCATCGACCTGATCTGCTACCGGCGGCGCGGGCACAACGAGGGCGACGACCCCTCGATGACGCAACCGCTGATGTACAACCTCATCGAGGCCAAGCGCTCCGTCCGCAAGCTGTACACCGAGTCGCTCATCGGGCGCGGGGACATCTCGGTGGAGGACGCCGAGGCGGCGCTGCGGGACTACCAGGAGCAGCTGGAGCGGGTCTTCGTCGAGACCAAGGAGGCGATCAAGGCGCCCCGGGAGGCGGCGACCGACACCGCCGGCTCGGACGGCGACGCCCACCACGGTCTCGAGAAGCCCACCGCCCAGGTCGACGACGACGCCACGGCTCCGCGTGACGTCGAGATCACGGCCATCTCGCAGGGCGAGCTGGAGTACCTCGGCGATGCCTTCGTCAACTTCCCCGACGGCTTCACCATCCACCCCAAGCTGAAGCAGCTGATGCACAAGCGTGCCCAGATGGTCCGCGAGGGCGGGATCGACTGGGCGATGGGCGAGTTGCTCGCGTTCGGCTCGCTGCTCAAGGAGGGCACCCCGGTCCGCCTGGCCGGGCAGGACAGCCGACGTGGCACCTTCGTGCAGCGGCACGCCGTGCTGATCGACAAGGTCACAGCCGAGGAGTGGACCCCCCTGCTCTACCTGGGCGAGGGACAAGCCCGGTTCTGGATCTACGACTCACTGCTCAGCGAGTTCGCCGCCATGGGGTTCGAGTACGGCTACTCCGTGGAGCGTCCGGACGCGCTCGTGCTCTGGGAGGCTCAGTTCGGTGACTTCGCCAACGGCGCCCAGTCGATCGTCGACGAGTTCATCTCCGCATCCGAGCAGAAGTGGGGCCAGCGCTCCTCCGTCGTCCTGCTGCTGCCGCACGGGTACGAGGGTCAGGGGCCGGACCACTCGTCGGCCCGAATCGAGCGGTACCTCCAGCAGTGCGCCGAGGACAACATGACCGTCGCCTACCCGTCGACGCCGGCGTCCTACTTCCACCTGCTGCGCCGCCAGGCCTACGCGCGACCGCGCCGGCCCCTCATCGTCTTCACCCCGAAGTCGATGCTTCGGCTCAAGGCTGCCGCGAGCGCACCTGCGGACTTCACCACCGGTGGCTTCCGGCCGGTGCTGCCGGATCCGGCCGACCTCGAGCCGGGCACGGTCAACCGCGTCGTGCTCGCCTCCGGCAAGGTCGTCTACGACCTGGAGGCCGAGCGGACGAAGCGGGAGGACACCGCCACGGCGATCCTGCGCGTCGAGCAGCTCGCCCCGCTGCCGACGGACGAGGTGGCCGAGGCGATCGCCCGGTACCCGAACGCCGACCTGGTCTGGGTTCAGGATGAGCCGCGCAACCAGGGGGCATGGCCGTTCATGGCGCTCAACCTGCCCGAGGCCCTCGCCGAGCGTGGCGAGCACCGCAAGCTGAACGTGGTCTCGCGCAAGGCGTCGGCGTCGCCGGCGACCGGCTCGCACAAGAAGCACGAGCTGGAGCAGGCGGAGATCATGGCGGCGGTGTTCGACCGCTGACCGGATGAGGCCCGACGCGCCGTCGCACCCGCCCGGCCTGCGCCGAGGGTGTGCGACCGCGCGCTAACCTCCGAGGGTGTACTTCACCGACCGCGGCATCGAGGAGCTGGAGGCCAGACGGGGCGAGGAGCAGGTCTCCCTCGCGTGGCTGGCCGAACAGCTACGGGCGTTCGTCGACGTCAACCCCGAGTTCGAGGTGCCGGTGGAACGGCTCGCGACCTGGTTGGCGCGGCTCGACGACGAGGAGTAGCCGGATGGCTCCCCCTCGCCCCACGACCGTCGCTCTGGGGCATGACCCGCAGGCACCCACCGCACCGGCGCGCACCGCAGGGCAACACCAGGCATCGCAAGGCACCATGAACGACGACGACTGACGACCGACAGGGAATAACGTGACCGAGCACGACCAAGACGCCGCATCTTCGCGCTACCCGTCGGCGGAAGGCGGCGATGCGGCCCACCGGGAGTTCAACGCCAGCGCCGAGTTCAGCCTCGGAGAGGGTCGGCGCGACGTCGGGCTCTGCTTCGTCGGGGCGTCGACCACGGCCGGCTACGGCGACCCGAAGGGCCTGGGGTGGGTCGGACGGGTCGTCAGCCGGACCCAGCACCCGGATCTGGACCTCACGGCATACAACCTCGGGGTGCGGGGCAACACCTCGGCCGACGTCATGGCGCGCTGGCGCGGCGAGTGCGGGCCACGCTGGGCCGGGCGCGCGGAGCGCCGTCTGGTCATCTCGGTCGGCACCGCCGACGTGCTCACCGGAGCATCCATGGCCCGGTCCCGGCTCAACCTCGCCAACATTCTCGACGAGGCCTCGTCCAGCGGCATCGCGGCCTTCGTCGTGGGACTGACCCCGGGTCTGGATGCGGAGCTGAACGCGCGGATCGAGTCGCTGGCGCAGGCCCAGGCGGACGTGTGTGCCCGTCGAGGCGTCACCTACGTCGACTGCTTCCGTCCCCTCGTCGGTCACGACCAGTGGATCGGCGAGCTCGCCGCCGGTCCCGACCAGGCCCATCCGGGCCAGGCCGGCTACGGCCTGATCGCCTGGCTCGTCCTGCACAACGGCTGGTACGACTGGATGCGACTGACCTCCTGAGCCGGGTCGCGCCGCCGTGACGGGAGCCTCGCCGACCCGCTGCGCTCTTGCGCGATGTCGGAACGCGATATAGCGTCTTCTAAACGCGATATAGCGCGTTGACGGACAGACCCTGACGGGACGACGGCAGGAGCGGGCGGATGACCCAGGAGTGGCAGGTCGACGGACCTCGGGTGCTCGACTTCGGCGCCGAGCACGAGCCTGTGCACGAGCTCCAGGTCTCGATTGTGGGCGGCCGGGTCGATGTCGTCGCCCACGACGACTCGCCGACCGCGCGGGTGGAGATCACCGAGGTCGAGGGCAGGCCCCTGGAGCTGCGCTGGGACGCCGGCACGCTGACCATCACCCACCACCCCCGCGATGACGGTGCCAGCCTGATCGAGATGCTGCACCGCTCGTTCATGCGGACAGCCACCGCGCGAACGGTCCTCAGCATCTGCGTGCCGAGGGGCACGAGGACGGCGCTGAGCACGGTCAGCGCCGACGGTCTCGTCTCCGGGATCCGTGGCAGGCTCAAGGCCAGCACCGTGTCAGGCGGGATGACCCTCAGCGACCTCAAGGGCGATCTCGACCTCAACACCGTCAGCGGAGACATCGAGTGCGAGGGCGTCGCGGGACCGCTGCGGGTCAACGCCGTCTCCGGGACGGTGACCGTCCAGGGAGCCGAGCTGCCTGAGGTCAGGATCAGCACGGTCAGCGGAGATATCGTCCTCGACCTCCTCACCCCGAGGTCCACCGTGACCTCCAGCTCGGTCTCGGGCGACGTCACGGTACGGGCCCCGCTGACCGGGTACGACGTCGTGGCCAGCACCGCCAGCGGGCAGGTGGTCCTCGACGGGCACGAGCTGTCGCGTGCCGACCGGCGCGGACCCCAGCGACGCCGCCGGGTCACCGAGGGTGACCTCGCCCTGGCCATCACAGCGCATGCCGTGTCCGGGAACGTCGTCCTGCTGCGCGCCGACCCCCAGGACGCCCGACCGGCGGCGAGCTGAGATGAGCCCCGTGTTCGCCCACGGCCAGCTCCGGCTCTACCTGCTGGCCCTGCTGGCCGACGGACCCCGCCATGGGTACGAGGTGATCCAGGACCTGGAGCAGCGGTTCCACGGGCTCTACTCGCCCAGCGCCGGCACGGTCTACCCCCGGCTCGCCAAGCTGGAGGAGGAGGGCCTCGTCGAGCGGATGGCCGAGGGCCGCAAGGCGACCTACCGGATCACCGAAGCCGGCCGCGCCGAGGTGGCCGCCCGCTGGGCAGCTGTGGAGGACCTTCACAGCGACCTCGAGGACTCGGTGCGCCAGCTGGCCCAGGAGGTCCGGGACCGAGTCCAGAGCCAGACGCGAGATCTGCGCACGGAGTTGAGGGAGGCGGCCCGCGTCGCACGGGCCAATGCCACCCCGGTGGGTGGTCACGACGTGTCCTGGGGCGCTACCGACGTCGGGTCGATCACGGACCTCGAACGCGCCATGAACGAGCTTCGGGCCGAGGCACGCCAGGCCTGGCGTCGGCGAGGGCTCAGCCCCGGGCAGACCCGGCAGATCGTCACGGTCCTGCGCGACGCGAGTCAGCGAATCCGGACCGTGATCTCCGAGGGCTGACCGGCGCCCTCGTCCGCTCGGGCAGCCCGCCTGGCTGCTGGCTAGGCTCTGCCCATGCCCGTCTCGAGGTCCGACACCCACGGCGACGACCTGCCGATGGACCCCGACGTCGAGGATCGCCGGCTCCCCCCGTCGTCGACCGGTGCGCCCACGACGGCGCCTGCCCCGACCGCAGCCCTGCTGGCGGCCATCGCCGCCGGCGGCGCGCTCGGCAGCCTGGCCCGGTACGCGCTGGGCGAGCTCCTTCCACCGACCCCGGGAGGATTTCCCTGGGCGACGTTCAGCGCCAACGTCAGCGGGTGCCTCCTGCTGGGCCTGGCCATCGTCGTCATCACCGACATCCTCAAGCCGAGCCGCTACCTGCGGCCGTTCCTGGCCGTGGGGGTGCTCGGTGGCTTCACCACGTTCTCGACCTACACCGCCGACGTCCGCAGCCTGCTTGCCGAGGGCCACGCGCCGCTGGCGCTGGTCTACCTCTTCGGCACCCTCGGTGCCTGCCTGTCCGCGACCGTGGCCGGGATCTGGCTTGGTCGGCTGGTCGAACGGCGGACCGCGTGACCGCCGTACTGCTCGTTGTGGCCGGGGCCAGCATCGGCGCCCCGGCCCGCTGGCTGCTCGACCGATCGGTGCGCAGCGCCTGGCCACGTGGAGTGCCCTGGGGGACCCTGCTGGTCAACCTCATCGGCTCGCTCCTGCTGGGGGTCGTCCTCGGCATGACCGACGGCTCGGCGACGGGGACGCAGCTGAGCCTGCTGCTCGGAACCGGCTTCTGTGGGGCGTTCACCACGTTCAGCACCTTCTCGTTCGAGGCGGTGCGCCTGGTCGAGGAGGCCCAGAGCCGTTCGGCCGCTGCCTATCTCGCGCTGAGCCTGCTCCTGGGCTGTCTCCTGGCCATCGCCGGGTGGTCCATCGGCACCCTCGTCGTGGCATGAGCCACCGGGCCTAGTCGGCGGAGACGTCCCGCTCGGGTTCGGCCACGCAGTCCCGGCGGCGCCCGGCCACCGCAGAGACGAGACCGAGCAGCACGGCCACGGCGACGCCGAGGCCGATGAGTACCTGGCCGGCCTGGAACAGGCCGATGACGACGGGTAACAGGACGAGGTGCCACACCAAAGTGGGCGTGGCCGACCACGGGGACCCAGCCCACCACAGCCGGGCCAGGTAGCCCAGGCCCGCCGCCATCACCACGAAGAGGGCTGCCGAGGTGAGCACCTGGTTCCGGTCGCTACCGGCGCCGGCGGCGAGCTCGACGACATAGAAGACCGCGAACCCGATCAGGCACAGCGCTTCCACGGCGCACAGCACGCCGGCCACCTTCTGCACGACGAGGGGTCTGCCCGACGGAACCGGATCGACTGAACTCACCGTGCGAGCCTATCCGCGCCGGGGATGTGACCCATCACTCAGCATGTCTGAGGGTCCACAGGACATTTTGATGTCGAGAGGGTTGCTCCAGGCAGGTTCACCCGTCAGACTGTCCTTTGGCCTCGGAACATTGGCCGCTCGTTTTGCGTTGGCCGGGTGTCCGGTGCGGACGACAAGGATGTCGACCGAGCAGTCGGGCCTGCCTGTTGAGCCCTGCCCCACCCCGGCGAGGTTCCGCACCGATCTAGCCCGACCGTACACCGTGTGACCCACACGAGACCCAAGCACGACAAGGAGCACGATCCTCATGGACTGGCGCGACCGCGCTGCCTGCCTTGAAGAAGACCCCGAGCTGTTCTTCCCGATTGGGAACACCGGCCCGGCGATTCTGCAGATCGAGGAGGCGAAAGCCGTCTGCCGCCGCTGCGAGGTAGTCGACACCTGCCTGACCTGGGCTCTGGAGTCCGGACAGGACGCCGGAGTCTGGGGGGGACTCTCCGAAGATGAGCGCCGCGCCCTGAAGCGGCGCAACGCCCGCGCCCGTCGCGCCGGCTGACCCCGCAGGGCCGATTTGGCCCGGACAGGGTTGTCGCTCAGCTCGCGCCGTGCCCCGCTGCCGTGGGCAGCGGGCGCAGCCGCGCCGTGAAGTGGACCCTGGTCCCCTGCGGCTCGAGGTTCTCCCATTCGATCGTGCCCTGAAGATCGTCGATGAGGGACCGGACGATCTGGGTGCCCAGCCCCGGCCCGGGCCCGTTGCCCAGCGGCATACCCACTCCGTCGTCCTCGATGGAGACGGTGAGCACCTCCGGCCCGGCGGCCTCGGCGACCCGTCGGACGTCCACCGTGACGGTGCCCCCGCGGACGGACAGGCCGTGCTCCACCGCGTTCTGCACCAGCTCGCTGAGGATCATGGCGAGCGAGGTCGCGTCCTCGGCGCGCAGGCGTCCGAACGGGTCCCCGGTACGCACGCGGTCGATCGGCAGCTCGTTGGCCGCCACCTCCACCACCGCCCGGAACCCGCGCTCGGCGATGTCGTCGAAGTCGACCGTCTCGTCGAAGCCGCGACTGAGGGTGTCGTGCACGAGGGCGATGGTGCCGACCCGGCGCACGGCCTCCTGCAGCGCGGCCCGGCTCTGCTCGTCCGACGAACGCCGCGCCTGCAGCCGCAACAGCGCAGCGACCGACTGGAGGTTGTTCTTCACCCGGTGGTGGATCTCGCGGATCGTCGCGTCCTTGGTGAGCAGCTCCTGCTCCCGCCTGCGCAGCTCACTGACGTCTCGGACGAGCAGGACGGCCCCGAACCGCTGGCCCGCCTCGGTCAACGGGATGGCGCGCATCGTGATCACCGCACCCCCGTTGGCCACCTCGGTACGCCACGGCTGACGACCGGTCAGCACGAACGCCAGGCCCTCGTCGACCGGCGAGCTGTCCCGCAGCACCGTGGTGACGATCTGCGCCAGGGAGCCACCCATGACGTCCCCGACGAAGCCGAGCCGGTGGATCGCCGAGACCGCATTGGGGCTGGCGTAGCCGATCACGCCCTCCTGGTCCAGCCGCAGGACGCCGTCGCCGACGCGAGGCGCGCCGCGGCGCATCCCGGTCGGCGCGGAGGCATGCGGGAACTCGCCGGCCGCGATCATCCGGGCCAGGGCATCCGCTGTGGCGAGATAGGTGAGCTCGAGTCGGCTCGGGGTGCGCATCATGGACAGGTTGGTATGCCGGGTGAGCACCGCGATGCACCGGCCCTGCCTCACGACCGGGATGAAGTCCTCGCGCACCGGCAGGTCGTCGTGCCACTCGGTGTCCCGTTCGCGCACGATCCGGCGCTCGACGCAGGCCTGATCGAGGGTCCCGGCGCGCGACCTGCTCGCCGCGGCCCCCACCTGGTCCTCGAAGAACACCATCTGCCCGGTCGTCGGGCGAACGTGCGCCACGGCCTTCCAGCGCCCCTCGGACTCACGGGCCCACAGGATGAGGTCCGCGAAGGACAGATCCGCGAGCAGCTGCCAGTCGCCGACCAGCAGGTGCAGCCACTCCACCTCGACAGACCGCAGGTCGGAGTTCTCGTGGAGGAGCTCGGCGAGCGTGGGCACATCGTGGAGCGTAATCGTCCGGTCGGCCGCAGCGGACACGCGGTCCACTCCCCGATGTCGGTCAGCCGGACTGACCTCCGCCACGCAACACGCCGCGCAGTGTGCGCAGTGCCACCGAGAGCGGTGCGATGCCCGCGTGGTCGAGCCTTTCGATCCCAGCCAGCGCGGTCCGGGCCCGAGTCAGGGCGTCCTTGTTGGCGTCGGCCCACTGCTCGAAGCGCACCGCGGGTGCGGCCCCCGCCTCGCTCGTGGCCAGGACCGACCGGGTGAGTGCGTCGAGGACGGCATACAGGTCGTCGCGCATCGCCCCCCTGGCCAGCGCGTCCCACCGGTCATCGCGGGGCAGCTTGCTCACCCGGGAGAGCATGTCGTCGATGCTGAACTTCTCCGAGGTGAGGTAGTACACCGCGGCGACATCGGCGACCGGGATCTCCATCTCCTCGGCGATCTCGATGGCGTCCAGGAGCGAGAAGAGGTCGAGCAGGCTCGCCGCGCGCAGGGCGAAATCGGCTGGCGCACCGAGCTTCTCGAGCTCCTTGGCACGGCGTTCGAGCCGCTTGCGCTCACCTCCCTGGAGCAGGTCGGGGACCTGCGGGGTGAACTGCGCCACGTGCGCCTTGAACCGGTCCACCTCGGCGCCGACGTCGATGCTCGAGGGCCGGGTGGTCAGGAACCAGCGCACGGCCCGGTCGAGCAGCCGGCGGAACTCCAGGTAGAGCGCGGTCTGGGTCGCCGTCGACACCGTGTTGTCCAGGGCTTCGAGGTCCGCCACGTACGAGGCGAGGTCGAAGATCTCCCGGCACACCACGAACGCCCGCGCGATCGGCTCCGGACCGGCGCCGGTCTCCTCGCCGGCGCGGAAGGCGAAGGTGATGCCGCCGCGGTTGACCATCGAGTTGACCACCGAGTTCGTGATGATCTCCCGGCGCAGCGGGTGGGACTTCAGCGCCTCGCCGTACTGGCGGCGGATCGGCTCGGCGAAGTACTCGCTCAGCGTCTCCTGGAACCAGGCGTCATCGGGCAACGCCGTCGGCAGGAGGTCATCCTTGAGAGCGAGCTTGGCGTAGGCCACGAGGACCGAGAACTCGGGTGACTTCAGCCCGAGCCGGTCCTCGTGTCGCTTGGCGATCTCCGCATCGCTGGGCAGGAACTCCAGCGCGCGGTCGAGGTCGCCGCGCTCCTCCAGCCAGTGGATCAGGCGCTGGTGCACCGGCAGCATCGAGTGCTCCTGCGCACGCGCGTTGCCCAGCAGGACGTTCTGCTCGTAGTTGTCCCGCAGGACCTGTGCGGCGACCTCGTCGGTCATGGACGCCAGCAGGACGTTGCGCTGCTTCAAGGTGAGGTCGCCGTCACGGACCAGCCCCGTCAGCAGGATCTTGATGTTGACCTCGTGGTCGCTGGTATCGACCCCGGCCGAGTTGTCGATGGCATCGGTGTTGATCCGCACCCCGGCCAGCGCGGCCTCGATGCGTCCGAGCTGGCTCGCCCCGAGGTTGCCGCCCTCGCCGACGACCTTGACCCGCAGCGCGGACCCGTCGACGCGGATGGCGTCGTTGGCGCGGTCGCCGATCTCGGCGTTGCTCTCCGTGGCGGCCTTGACATAGGTGCCGATCCCGCCGTTCCAGAGCAGGTCGACCGGCGCCAGCAGGATGGCCTTCATCAGCTCGGCGGGCGTCATCGAGGTCGTGCCGGTCCGCAGACCGAGGGCCGACGCCGCCTGGGGACTGATCGGTACGGACTTGGCGCCGCGCTCGAACACCCCTCCCCCGTCGCTGATCAGCGAGGTGTCGTAGTCCGCCCAGGAGGAGCGCGGCACGTCGAAGAGGCGTCGTCGTTCGGCGTAGGAGGTCTCGGCAACCGGACTGGGGTCGATGAAGATGTGGCGGTGGTCGAAGGCAGCGACCAGCCGGATGTGCTCGGACAGCAGCATCCCGTTCCCGAACACGTCGCCGCTCATGTCCCCGACGCCGACCACGGTGAACTCCTGCGTCTGGGTGTCCAGGCCCATCTCACGGAAGTGTCGCTTGACCGACTCCCAGGCCCCTCGCGCCGTGATCCCCATCGCCTTGTGGTCGTAGCCGGCCGAGCCGCCAGAGGCGAATCCGTCGTCGAGCCAGAAGCCGTAGTCCCGGGCCTTTTCGTTGGCGATGTCGGAGAACGTCGCCGTTCCCTTGTCCGCGGCAACGACGAGGTAGGGATCGTCATCGTCGTGCCGGACGACGGCCGGGGGGTGGACCACCTCACCGGAGACCAGGTTGTCGGTGACGTCGAGGAGCCCGGAGATGAAGAGCTTGTACGACTCGATGCCCTCGGCAAGCCACGCGTCGCGGTCCAGAGCGGGGTCCGGGAGCTGCTTCGCGAAGAAGCCCCCCTTGGAGCCGGTGGGCACGATGACCGCGTTCTTGACGGTCTGGGCCTTCACCAGGCCGAGGATCTCGGTGCGGAAGTCCTCCCGGCGGTCGCTCCAGCGCAGCCCACCCCGGGCCACCTTGCCGAAGCGCAGGTGAACCCCCTCGACCCGGGGGCTGTAGACCCAGATCTCGAACATCGGACGTGGCGCCGGCAGGTCGGGCACCTTCGTGGGATCGAGCTTGAGGCTGACGTAGGGCTTCGCCTGGCCTTGCGCGTCGAGCTGGTAGAAGTTCGTGCGCAGGCCGGCCTGGATGACTCCGAGGAGGGCGCGGATGATCCGGTCGTGGTCGAGGCTCTTGACCCCGTCGAGCGCGTCGGTGATGTCGTTGGCCACCGCGTGCTCGGCAGCGGTCCGCTCCTGGCTCGGCTGCCCGGCGAAGCGGGTGGGGTCGAAGCGGGTCTCGAACAGCTCGACGAGCTGCCGCGAGATCGCCGCATTGCTGACCAGGGCTGCTTCGACGTAGTCCTGCGAGAAGGTCGACTGGGTCTGCCGG
Source organism: uncultured Actinomycetota bacterium (assembly GCA_963845815.1). Lineage (GTDB taxonomy): Bacteria > Actinomycetota > Actinomycetes > Actinomycetales > Dermatophilaceae > Lapillicoccus. The sequence continues at coordinate 1,572,044 of CAWJTD010000001.1, read as the reverse complement.
AGGTACTTCGCGACGGTCCGCAGGATGACCACCTGACGCCAGGTCAGGCCCGCACCGAGGACGAGGGCGTTGAACCCGTCGGACTCGGCCTGGCCGCGCCACACGGCGCGGACGGCATCCTGGGCGAGGGTGCGACGGGCATCGCGGTCGCTGCTCACCCCCCAGTCATCGGCGTGTGGCGCCCGCAGGCCGAAGTCGTACACGTAGACCTTGACGCCGTCGGCTCGGCTGACCTCGTACGGCCGCTCGTCCGTCACCTCGACGCCCATGTGGGTGAACAACGGCAGGATCTGGGTCAGCGAGAGCGGCCCCCGGCGGTAGAGCTTGAACCGGCGCTCGGTGCTCGGCGCGGCAGCCTCTTGATACAGGTTGAGGTCCACCGAGTCATCGGCCTCGAGCGACTCCATCCGAAGCATGTCGGCGACCGCGACGCGGGGATGGAAGTCCTCCTTGAACGCCTCGGGGAAGGCCTTTCCATACAGCCCGATCAGCCGTGCTCCGGCCTCCTCCCCCAGCTCCACGCGAGTGCCCTCGATCAGGTCCTCGTCCCAGGTTCGCGTGGCATCGACGATCTCCCGTTCCAGGGCGACCACGTCGACGTCGGGGATCGTCGTGCCCCGGGGCACCCGGACGACGAAGTGCAACCGGCCCAGGGTCGACTCGCCGACACGGGTCGTGTAGTCGATGCTCTCGGCGTGGAAGGCCTCCCGCAGGATGGCCTCCATCTTGAGCCGGACCATGGTGTTGAACCGGTCCCTGGGCATGTAGACCAGGCAGGACATGAACCTGCCGTAGACATCCTTGCGCAGGAAGAGTCGGGTGCGCCGGCGTTCCTGCAGGTGGAGCACCGCCAGCGTGATGTCGAGCAGCTCGTCCGGCTGGGTCTGGAACAGCTCGTCGCGGGGGTAGTTCTCCATCACCTCGAGCAGGTCCTTGCCCGAGTGGCTGTCCGGGGTGAAGCCGGCCTTGACCAGGATCTCGCGGGCCCGGTCGTCCAGGATCGGGATGTGCAGGATCGACTCGGTGTAGGCGCTGGAGGCGAACAGCCCGAGGAAGCGCCGCTCCCCGGTGACCTCGCCCTGGTCGTCGAAGGTCTTGATCCCGATGTAGTCCAGGTAGACCGACCGGTGCACGGTGGCCCGGGAGTTCGCCTTGGTGATGATCAGCAGCTGCTTCTCGCGCGCCTTGCGCTGGGCCGTGGGGGTGAGCCGCGCGAACGCGTCACTGCCGGTGCGGTCGTAGCGCAGCAGGCCGAGTCCGGTCGTGGGCATCGCCCGGAGCACGTCCTCCTCGCCCTCCCGCTCCAGGGAGTACTCGCGGTAACCCAGGAAGGTGAAGTGGTTTGCCGCGAGCCACTGCAGGAAGCGTGCCGTCGACTGGGCCTCCTCCTCCGGGATGCCCTTGGGCGGGTGCTCGTCCAGCGTCTGGGCCACGGAGATGCAGTTGTCCCGCATCTTCTGCCAGTCCTCGACGGAGTCGCGGACGTTACCCAGAACCTTCAGCAGCCCCGCCGAGATCTCCTCGCGTTCCTCCTTCGACGCGACCCGGTCGATCTCCAGATGCATCCACGACTCGGTCTCCACACCGAACTCGCCCTCCGGCGCAGCGTCGACGTCGAGGACCTCCTCGAGGAGTCCGGTCGCATCACGTCGGACGATGAGCTGGGGGTGGACGATCAGGTGGATGCCGCGGTGGTGGTTGATCAGCTCCGCGGTGACGGAGTCGACGAGGAAGGGCATGTCGTCGGTGACGATCTGGATCACCGTGTGACCGCTGGCCCAGGCCGCCGACTCGACGCTCGGGTTGGCGACATCGACGTTGACGGTTCCGACCGCCCGTCGTCGGGCCAGCTCCCGATGGGCCAGCGCCGCTCCGAGCAGGTCGATCGGCTGCCGGGCGAGAAGGTCCTCGGTCGCGACGTGACGGTAGTACCGCAGCAGGAGCTTCTCGATCGCTTCCCCGTTGCCGCGCTGGGCCAGTTCGGCGGCTGCATGGAGCTGTTGGGAGCGGGACTGCTCGAGAGACGCTGACATCCGGGGTTCAGATCCTCACCTGATGGGCTGCTGGCACGCTTCGTCGAGTGCCCGTTATCGAGCCTATCCCTCCTGCCCGAATGCTGGACACCGCCTCCGGCACCCGCGGTGGAGAAGTCCGCCTGAGCGTCGCGAGCCCCTCTAGGCTGGACCGGTGACCACCTCGCCCGGGCCCCGCGCGAGCCGACGCAGCGCCACGCTCCGGCGCGCCTATGCAGAGCTCCGGCTCACCTCGCGGCGGGCGACCGAGGCCTTGCTGCACCAGGTTCCCGACACCGGCGATCATGCCACCGGCCGGGCGGTGGACGACTTCGTCGAGCAGGCCTGCGACGCCCTGCGCGTGCTCGAGGAGTCGCTCTCTGACACCCTGCGGCTGACCGAGCAGCCCGGGCCGAGCGCGGAGCACGACCGCCGAGGCACCCAGGCGCCGCAGTCTGCTGGACAGCACACGAGACTTCCCGGGTGGTGGGGTTAATGAGCCTGGACAGCGTCGGCGATCCCGTCTCCTGCTCCCAGCTCGGCGGCCTGCTGCGCTCCCAGGCAGCGCAGCTGCTCGTCGTCCGAGCCATGGTTCCCGAGCTGTCGTCCGGTGTCGACGACGTGGATGAAGCCGCTGTCGCGCGGCGGGTGGCCGGTGACGTCCAGCTGCTCGACGTCATCATCGAACAGCTGGACCTGACGGGGACGGCCCTGCAGCACCACGCCCAGGAGCTGGCCATGGTTGCCGAGGGGATGCGTCGGCTGGGCGCAGCGGTTTCCGGGGCCGGCCTGGAGCTGGACGGCCGGGAGGTGGTCGAACCCTGGGGTCCGTCACCAGCGCAGACCGCCGAAGCGCGCCGGGCTGTTCAGCCTGAGCTGCAGATGCGAGCCGATCGGTTGGCCAGCCAGCTCGGCCGCACCAGGGCCGCGATCCGCCGGTCCATGCAGCAGTCGACCGAGCTCCTCGAGCGGGCGTCGCGGGCGTCGCGCGGCTCGCTCGGTACCTAGCCGCTACGGTGGCGCCATGAAGATCACCAAGGCGTTCGAGTATGCCGCCCCGCCGGAGCAGGTGTTCGCCATGATGGCGGACCCCGCCTTCCAGGCGGCCAAGTGCGAGGCGACGCATCCCCTCGACCACACCGAGTCCGTGACCCCGAAGGGCGACCAGACCGAGATCATGACTCGCCGGGTCATCCCCACCGACGACTTCCCCGACTTCGCCAAGTCGATGATCGGTCCGAAGATCGCGGTGACCGAGACGATCATCTGGAGTCCTGCCTCGGCCGACGGGTCGCGTACCGGCACCGTGACGCTGGCCATCGGCGACGCCCCGGTCGGGATGACCGGCACCGTCCGGCTGGACCCATCGGACACCGGCACGAGGATCGAGATCGACGGCGAGCTCAAGGCGAAGATCCCGCTCATGGGCGGCAAGATCGAGAAGGCGGCCGCGCCCTCGATCATCGACGCCATCGATCGCGAGCACGAGACCGGTCAGGAGTGGCTCAGCCGCTGAGAGGCCTGGTCCGGCGGTCGTACCGCTCGACCGCCGGACCACACCGGGTCAGCCCATGTGCGGATACTCGTGGGACTTCGGCGGGACGAACGTCTCCTTGATCGACCGGGCACTGGTCCAGCGGAGCAGGTTCTGGGCGGCACCCGCCTTGTCGTTGGTTCCGGACGCCCGCCCGCCACCGAACGGCTGCTGACCCACCACGGCGCCGGTCGGCTTGTCGTTGACGTAGAAGTTCCCGGCCGCGAACCGCAGTCGCCTGGTCGCGTCGGCGATGGCGACCCGGTCCTGCGCGATGATCGAACCGGTCAGGCCATACGGAGCGAACGACTCCATCTGCTCGAGGACGGCGTCGTAGCGGGCATCAGGGAAGACGTGCACCGACAGGATCGGCCCGAAGTACTCGGTCCGGAATGACTCGTCGGTGGGGTCGGAGATCTCCAGGATCGTTGGTCGCACGAACCACCCCTGCGTGTCGTCGTAGGTTCCTCCGGCGATCACCTTCGCCTTCGGGGTGGCCCTGGCCCGGTCGATGGCGGCCGCGTTCTTGGCGAACGAGCGCTCGTCGATCACCGCGCCCATGAAGTTCGACAGGTCGGTCACGTCTCCCTGCGACAGCCCGTTGGTGATCTCCGCCAGGTCCTTGCGGATCTGGCGCCACAACGACGCCGGGACGTAGGCCCGCGAGGCCGCCGAGCACTTCTGGCCCTGGAACTCGAACGCCCCGCGGACCATGGCGGTGCGCAGCACATCCGGGTCCGCGGACGGGTGGGCGAGGATGAAGTCCTTGCCTCCGGTCTCGCCGACGATGCGGGGATAGGTGCGGTAGCCGGTCAGGTTGGCGCCGACCTGCTGCCACAGGTGCTGGAAGGTCGGCGTCGAGCCGGTGAAGTGGATCCCGGCCAGGTCGGGGTCGGTCAGCGCGACCTTGGACACGTTGATCCCGTCCCCGGTGACCAGGTTGATCACGCCCGGTGGCAGGCCGGCTTCCTCGAGCAGCTCCATGGTCAGCTGCGCGGCCAGCTGCTGGGTCGGCGACGGCTTCCAGACCACGGTGTTGCCCATCAGGGCCGGTGCGGTCGGCAGGTTGCCGGCGATGGCGGTGAAGTTGAAGGGGGTGATGGCGTAGACGAACCCCTCGAGGGAGCGGTAGTCGGTCCGGTTCCAGGTACCCCGGCTGTTCAGCGGTGGCTGCTCGGCGAGGATCTGGCGGGCGAAGTGGACGTTGATCCGCCAGAAGTCGATGAGCTCGCACGCGGCGTCGATCTCCGCCTGGTAGCAGGTCTTGCTCTGGCCGAGCATGGTCGCCGCGTTGAGCCGGGCTCGCCACGGCCCGGCCAGCAGGTCAGCTGCCTTGAGCAGGATTGCGGCGCGGTCGTCGAACGACAGCTCTCGCCACCCCGGGGCGGCGGCCTTGGCTGCGGCCACTGCGGCCTGGGCGTCGACCATCGTCGCGTTCCTCAGGGTGCCGAGCACCTTGCGGTGCGCGTGCGGCTGGCGGACGTCGAACTTCCGGCCGCCACCCATGACCCGCTTGCCGGCGATGGTGTGCGGCAGGTCCCGCCGTTCGCTGGCCAGCCGCACCAGGGCGAGCTCGAGCTCGGCCCGCTCGGGACTGCCCGGCGCGTAGTCGAGGACGGGTTCGTTGACGGGGGTGGGAACCTGGGTGACGGCATCCATCGGGTTTCTCCTGCACCTGCGGGGGACGTTTCGGTGCGCCTATCGTTCCATGTATGCCGGGTAGCCAGCTTCACGCCGACCTCACCATCCGAATCGCCGGGCGGGAGGAGGTCAGCGCACCCACGCTCGTCCTGATGCACGGCTTGACCGACTCGGGAGCGTGCTGGCCCGACGCCGTCCGGCGTTGGTCGCCCCAGTACCGGCTGATCGCCTGGGACGCACGCGGTCACGGGGAGTCGGCCAGGTTCCTCGAACGTCAGCTCGAGGTGGGAATGGGCCAGACCCATCTCGACGACGCGATCTCGTTGTTGGAGAACCTCGCCCGGCATGGCACCGAGCGTCCGGTCCTCGTCGGGCACTCGATGGGTGGCGGTACGGCCGCGGCGGTCGCGGCGGACCGGCCGGACCTGGTCCGGGCAGTACTGCTGGAGGATCCCGCGCTCGGCACGGGGCTCGACCAGGTGCGAGAAGCGGATCCTGCCGAGGGCCAGCGGCGTGTCGCCGAGGTCCGCACGATCCAGGCCGAGCCGGGGACCGCACTGGACGAGTGTCGCCGGGACAACCCGACCTGGCCTGAGTCCGAGCTCGAGCCCTGGCTGGAGGCAAAGCTGCAGACCGACCTCGTGGCGCTCGCGAACCCGCTCATCACCGTCCCGACGCCGGCGACCGAGATCGCCGGGAGGATCTCTGCGCCGGCCCTGGTCGTCACCGGGACCGAGGGCGTGATCTGGACCGGCGCCCAGCTGTCCGCACTGGAGGCTGTCGAGAACCCCTACCTGAACATCGCGGTCCTGACCGGCGCTGGACACTGCGTCCGACGCAGCCAGCCGACTGCCTTCCACGCTGTCGCGGACCCGTGGCTGGCACGCCAGTTCCCCTGACCGACCCGGGATACGCCCCGACCGGCCACCGGGGAGTCAGGGCCAGATCGCGCCGACCCACTCGGGGTGGTCGATGAAGGGGTTGCGGTTGTGCTGCCAGGTGTCGTAGATGACCTGGTTGCGACGGATCTCGAAGGCGTCCGGCGGGTCCCCGGCACTCCAGGCCTTCAGCACCGACAACCGACCGATCGCCGGCGCGCTGGCGTTGTTGACGTTCTCGTTGGGTTCGAGGTCCGCGAAGCCGTCGTCCCCGTCGTAGCGGACGGCCATGTAGAGGATCATCCGCGCTACGTCCCCCTTGACCGCGTCCCGCGGCTCGAACGAGTCCCCGTCCCGCCAGCAGTCCGGGCACTGAGCCACGGCGGAGCCGCCGTTGTCGAAGTCGAGATTTCCCCGGTCCGAGTTGACCGTGACGTCCTCCGGCCGTAGATGGTGCACATCGGTGCCCGGCCCCGGGACGGTGTCGAAGCCGCCATGGCTCTTGGCCCACACGTGCTCACGGTTCCACTGGTCGACCCCGCCGCCGTTGTTCGTCTTGGCGATCGACGTGCCGCTGTAGATCTCGATGACGTTGCCGGGGTTGGCCGGGTCCTCGTCGGTGTCCTTCAGCGCGCTCCACACCGCGTCGTAGGTCAGCACCGTCTGGCTGCGGATGATCGAGTGCAGCGCGGCCTTCAGCTCGGGCCCGCTCTTGCCCATCGCGCTGGCGTAGTAGGTCGAGTCGTACGGGCCCGGGCTGCCCGTTGACGTGGTGCTGGTCGTGGGCGTCGGCGTCCCGCCGGACAGCGCCATCGTCGAAGGAGACTTCAGCCCGGGGTGGGAGAAGTAGGCGGTCAGCACCCCGGTGACGTCGAGCTGCTTGCCCATCAGCCCCGGGTTCGACTTGAGGCCGAAACCGGGCCGGAAGCTCGCGGTCACCTGGACGTAGAGCATCTTGGAGGTCGCGGTCTCGCCCGCAGCGTCAGCCAGGGCGATCGCGGTGTCGCCGGTGAACCCGGATCTGTTGACCGTCGTCGTCGACACCGGCTCCCCCACGACGAACCCGGTGACGGACCTGGACGAGCCGTCCTGCCCGGCGATGGCGGCGGCGACGGTGAGCGGGGCGGAAGCGCGCGCCGCGCCCGCCTGAAGCGCGAGGACGAGGACCATCGCGAGCGCGAGCAGGGCGATCAGGCGGGGACGAACCCCGGTGTTTGGCATGTCGGCAACCGTCTCAGTCCCAGCGCCTCTGGACACCCGCCTCTCGGTCAGCGGCTGGCCAAGATTCGGAATGCCGGATCGCCATGCCCGCCGAGGCACGAGCGAGTGAGCGGCTGCACACGCCCGCCCCGAGAGCCGGGTTGTGAAGTTGACGTCAACGTGAGGTCGTGGGAATGCTGCAGGATGAAGTCTTCCGACCTCCTCACGGTGTCCGAGGTTGCCGACCGCAGCGGGTTCGCCGCCTCGGCGCTGCGCTACTACGAGTCGCAGGGCCTCATCACGGCGGAGCGGACCACGGGGAACCAGCGGCGCTACCACCGCCACGTCCTGCGTCGGCTCGCCTTCATCAAGGCGGCGCGAAACATCGGGCTCGGCATCGAGGACGTCCGCAACGAGCTCGACCTGCTCCCTCACGGCAGGACACCCACGAAGGCGGACTGGCAGCGGATCTCGCGGGACTGGCGCGCCCGGCTCGACGAGCGGATCGAAGCCCTCGAGCGGTTGCGCGATGGCCTCGACTCCTGCATCGGCTGTGGGTGCCTGTCCCTCCAGCGATGTGCCCTGTCGAATCCGCAGGACATCCTCGCCACCCGGGTCGCCGATGGCGCCGGCAACCTACCGGCGCTGCTGCGACGCCCGGTCGATCGGCACCGGCGCTGAGTGCCTCCGGCTGCTCAGTGCGGCAGGAACGCCCGCGCGATGACCAGGACGCTGGCGACGCTCGCCAGGATGAGCGTTGCCGACCGAAGCCGACCGGCATCGAGAAAGCGTCTCGTGGGTCCGGCGACCAGGTGTCCGACCAGGAGGAACGGGGCCCACGTTGCCCCATACCGGAGCTGCTCGCCGGTCAGCTGACCGCCGATCGCCAGTCCGAGCAACGAGATCGTGGCGCCAGCCATGAAGGCCGCGGCGAGGGTGGACCGAACCCGGGCCGGCGGCTCGTGCTGCATGGTGAGCGCCAGGAACGGTCCCCCGATCGACGCGGCGGTCCCGGAGATGCCGGTGACCAGCCCGGCGGAGAACGTCGTCAGCGGAGTTGCCCGCAGGTTGATCGACCTGACGCTGAACAGCACGGCCAGGAGCACGAGCACGCCCACGGCTGCCCCGATGGCCCGGGGCGAGAGGATGCTGACGATCCACACCCCCACCGGCGTGAGCAGCAGCCGACCCGCGAGCGACCACGTCAGGGGACCGCGCGCGATCCGCCGGGGACCACTGATCAGGGTCATCAGGGGCACCAGGACGCCGCAGACGAGCATCGAGCCGGGCATCAGCTCCGGCGCGGCGAGCGCCACGATCGGACCAGCCACGACAGCCACCCCGAACCCGATCGAGGACTGGATGTAGGCGCCGACCAGCACGGCGATGCCCGGCACCACGACGTGAGTCAGCAGCATGCCCACCCGATCGCGTCAGCTGAACATCTCGACGACGTCGGCCAGCTCGGACACGTCGTACCACAGCAGGCCGGACGCTCCCCCGGACCGCTCGACCGGATCCTCGGGGTCCACGTGGAAGGAGACGATCCGACGCATCGGCACCGCCTCGGCAAGGCTCACCTGCGCGAGAGTGGGTGAACCTGAGCGCGACCCCAGCACCCAGTCCTGCTCGACGTCCGCGGCGGCGAGCACCCGTCGGTCCTCGGGGCGTTCGCGCAGCGCGTCCGCGGCCTCGGCAGCCTCTCCCATGGCGTGGAACTCGAGGTCCTCCTCGTCCAGGCCCGGGTGGGCGCGCTCCAGCTGCCGGGTGACGGCGAAGGCCGTGGTCGGTGCCGGGTCGAGGGCGCGCGCCTGGGCGAGCAGCGAGAGACTGCCGCGTGACAGCGGCAGGTAGATCCGGGTCTGGCGCATTCGGTCCTCCGGCTCACCGTGTCGCGGTCGTCCTACCTCCGCACCCTAGCGGGGTTCCTGCCCCCACTCGGGTCACCACCGGTCGCTCAGAGCGGTTCGACGGCCTCGCCACCACGCTCCACGGCCGCGGCGATCATGGCGGGGTCAGCCAGCGCCACCAACGAGGTTCGCAGTGACGTCTCCATGACTCGGGGTCGGCGGGAGACGTCCATGAGGTTCGCCCCGATCGCCTCGAGGTCCTCCGCACCCGGGCCGATGATCGTCACCTCCGCGCCGTCGGCGTGGACCGTGGCCAGCTCGCGCAGGGTGTGCGCGGTCACCCTCGCCCGCCACTGACGCTCGATCCTGCTGGCCAGCTGCCCGGGGTGGTCGGTGTCGAAGGAGACCTGCGGAGCCAGGACGTAGACCTCGTCCAGCCCGAGACCGACCGCCAGGTCGAGGTTCGTCGAGGACCACGTTCCGCCGTCGATGTACCGGCGGTCGCCGATCCGGACCGGCGAGTACCAGCCCGGGATCGCACAGGACGCCATCACGGCGTCCGCGATGTCCGCCGCCGGGGCCCCTTCCCTGCCGAATGGCACCCGCACGCCGGCGTCGTAGTCGAAGGCCACCACGGCCAAACCCGGGTGGTCGACGACGCCGGAGGGGACGACGTGGCGGATCATCGCCCCGACACTGTCCAGCCGACCGCGGCCCTCGGGCAGCAGGGCGGCGAGAACGGCAGTGGGGGGTAGCTGACGCAGCTCGCGAATTCCCTTGCGTAGCAACAGCGGAGAGCCGAAACCGGCCTTCGGGGCCGGGGGCCGGTCACCGCCGGTCGCCTCGGCGTAGTCCCACTCGAAGCCGGACAGCGGGCCGGACTCCACCCGGTCCTCGAGCTGGTGGGTCCTCAGGTCGGCGACACTGACACCGGCTGCGAGCAGGGTGCACAGCACCGAACCAGCCGACGTCCCGATGAAGGCGTCGAAGGACCGCGCGTCGATCTCGACCCGCTCCTCGAGGGCACACAACGCACCGACCGTCCAGGCAGCACCGAGCACGCCACCGCCGCCGAGGACGAGACCGCGTCGCGTCATGCCCCGGAGTCCCGCCCATCGGCCAGCTCGGCCAGCGCCTCGACGATGCTCTGCCCCAGCACCTCGACGTCCGGCATCGCGTTGCGGTCCGCCTGAAGGCCGTAGTAGACGCCGCCGTCGTAGGACGTCAACCCGATCGACAGCGCCTGACCTCGGGCGAGCGGCATCACCGGATAGGTGGAGATCATCGCCGAGTCACCGGCATACAGGGTGCTCTGCGGGCCGGGCACGTTGGTGATCATCACGTTGAACAGGCGCCGGGACATCACGCTGCCCAGACGGGCCCCGAGCGAGTGCAGGGTCGGCGGGGCGAAGCCGGCCAGCCCGACGAGCCGCTCGGCACCGACCGCCTGACCACCCTCCATCTGCTGGCGCATCGAGAAGGCGATCTGGTGCAGGCGCATCGACGCCCCGGGCTCGCCCACCGGCAGGTCGATGAAGCACGGGGTGAGGCGATGGGCGTCCGCCCCGTGCGCGTCCTTGGACTCGACGCTAACCGGGACCATCGCCCGGATCACCGAACTGGGGTTGACCGCCTCTCCTCGCGTCAGGAGCCAGGCCCGGAAGGCGCCGGCGATCGTCGCCAGCACGACGTCGTTCACCGTCACGTCGTCGGCGTAGGCGCCTCGGCCGAGCCGGGAGCGGACCTTGCGGTAGTCATCGAGGTCCGTGCCGACCATGACGAACCGCCGGGCGCGACCGATCTCGGCGTTCAACGGCGAGATCGGTGCAGGTCTGGCGGCGCCCCGGGCCACGGTGCTGACCAGGGACCCCAGCCCGCTGAGGACCCGGCCGCCCACGTCCTTGGCCTCGTTGACCCCGCCGCGGACCGAGTCGATGAGATGGCTCGGCATGAAGATCGCGTCGCTCAGCGCCCCACCCAGCAGCTGCAGGTCACTGGGCTCTCGTCGAGGTCGCCAGGTGTCCACGACGTCGACGTCGTACCCCTGCTCGTCGTTGACCAGCAGCTGGGCCACGTTGAGGGCGTTCACGCCGTCGACGAGGGCGTGGTGCGACTTCGTGACGATCGCGAACCGGCCCTGGTCGAGTCCCTCGACGAGGTAGACCTCCCAGAGCGGCCGGCCGCGGTCGAGCGGGCGCGGCTGGATCCGGGCGACGAACTCCTCGAGCTGGGCGTCGCTTCCCGGCTTGGGCAGGGCTGAGCGCCGCACGTGGTAGCTGAGGTCGAAGTTCTCATCGTCGACCCAGACCGGGTTGGCGAGCCGGCCTGGGACCTCACGGATCTTCTGCCGATACCGGGGAAGGTGGGCGATGCGCCGGGAGATCAAGGTACCGAGCCGGTCGACGTCGAAGCCGTCCTCGGGAGGGTCGAAGACCATCACCGACCCGACATGCATGACGATCGTCGGGTCCTCGAGGTGGAGGAAGGACGCATCGAGGGAGCTCAGCCGGTCGGACACCCGCCCATCGTGTCAGACCGGTCCTCCGTAAACTGGATCCGTGCGCCCACTGTCTCGGAACTCACAGTCGTCCTCCGTCCTCAGTCGGGTCACCAGACCGGTCGTCTGCGCCATCGCGCTGATCGGTCTGGGGGCATGCTCCGCCGCCGGCGGCGCAACCGGAGCCACGAGCTCGCCGGCCGCGTCGCCCGGCACGACCTCGGCCACCGCCCCCCCATCGTCGTCCAGCACCGCCACCGCGAGTCCGACGCCGACCGCGCGAACGGTCCGGATCTCGATCACCGGCAGCACGGTGACCCCGGCTCCGACCACCGTCGACCTCGCCGTCGGGCAGACCCTGACCGTCGTGGTCACCAGCGACCAGGACAACGAGCTGCATGCCCACGGCTTCGAGGTGAAGGCGGACCTCAAGGCGGGACAGCCGAGCACCATCACCCTGACCGGCACCACGCCCGGCCGCTTCGGCGTCGAGACCCACCACCCGTCACTGACCCTGCTGACCGTTGCGGTTCGCTGACCTCCTCGCGACGGCGGTTCCGGCCCACGGGGTCGGGAACCGCCAGGATCTTCCGCTGCCCTTCGAGGCCCTCGTCATCGGCGCTGCGCTGGCACTGACGGCGTCGTTCATCGGCTTGGGCCTGCTCTGGCGCGAGCCGAGACTCTCGGCGCAGGACGGCTGGCAGCTGCCCGCCGGGATGCAGCGGGTGATCGACTCGCGATGGACCCGGCGGCTCGCCGCGACCGGCTCGCTGCTGCTCACCGGGTGGGTCCTGCTCGCCCTGGTCGCGGGACGGGACACGGCCAACAACCCGGTTCCCTACGTGCTGTACGTCTGGCTGTGGGTGGGCATGCCCGCACTGTCGATGCTGCTCGGACCGATCTGGGTCACGCTCAACCCGTTCCGCAGGCTGCACGCGGGACTGCTCCGGGTGGCCCGGATCTCCCCAGACTTCACCCTGACCGGCGCCCGGCTGGACTACTGGCCGGCAGCCACCCTGTTGCTCGCCTTCACCTGGCTCGAGCTGATTGCGGAGAACCGGACGACCCTGCCGGTGATCCGGATCGCCGTCGGCCTCTTCGTCCTGATCAGCGTGGCCGCGCCACTGGCCGTGGGCTCGCGCTGGTTCGCCGAGGGCGACCCGTTCGAGGTGCTCTCGCGGCTGTACGGGCGGCTGTCGCCGATCGGACGCCGCCCCGATGGCCGACTCGTCCTGCGCACCCCCCTGCACGGCACGAGCCTGCTGGCCGGTGAGCGAGGACTCCTGGCGATGGTCTCGGTGATGCTCGGGGGCACGGCCTATGACAGCATCTCGGCGAACCTCCGATACACCGCCTGGGTCCAGTCATCCGGCGCGTCGGCCACGCTGCGCACCCTGTCCCTGGTTGCCGTCTGCGTCCTGGTCGGCCTGGCGCTGCACGCGGCGGCGGCCCTCGCTGCCGTCATGGCGCGGGTACCCGTACGGGGCGTCGCGGCTCAGCTGAGCCCCTCGCTGATCCCCATCGCCGCCGGGTACCTGCTCGCCCACTACTGGTCGCTGCTGATCTTCCAGGGGCAGAATGCCCTGAGGCTCCTCACCGATCCGCTGGGCATCGGGGCGAACTGGCTGGGGACCGCAGACCTGGTCCCGAACCAGGCCCTGATCGCCCCCACGGTGGTGGCCGTCGTCCAGGCCGGTTCCATCGTGCTGGGCCACGTCCTCGGCGTGGTGGTGGCACACGAGCGAGCGATCACCCTGTTCCCGCGAGGACGGGCGATCGCCGGGCAGGTCCCGCTGATGGTCCTGATGATCGCCTACACGGTGACCGGGCTGTCCTTGCTGTTCAGCACCTGACGCGGGACGATCGCACTCCCACGCAGAGGAGGCCAACGGTGCTCGGCGCGATCGACGTGTTCACGGACCCAGCGGGTCAGGTGGCGGCGCCCACCGGCATCATCGGTGTCGGAGACGGGATCTGGTTCACCAGCATCGCCAACTCCCGGATCGGCCGGGTCACCCCGGCAACAGGACGGATCGAGACGTTCCTCGACCCGTCCGGCGACGTGGCGCTCCCGGCGAACATCTTCCCCGGGGCGGACGGCCGGATCTGGTTCACCTGTCTCGGCTCGAGCCGGCTGGCGTCCATCGAGCCCGCGTCGCCGCAGCCCGAGTCGACGATCCGCACCTATGCCGATCCTCGGCTGGACACCCCGGTCGCGCTGAAGGCAGCGGCGGATGGACTCCTGTGGTTCAGCCTGCGTGGCGGCGACGGTGCCATCGGCTGCCTGGATCCCCGCGACCGGGAGCCGATCGCGACGTTGCGGATCTTCACAAGTCCGCTGGTGCGTGGCCCATCGGCCCTCTTCGTGCATCCCACCGGCTCCATCTGGTGGGTGAATGCCGACGACGGCACGCTGGGATGCCTCGACCCCTCGGTCCGGGAGGGCGGCATGACGATCCTCGGCCCCTGGCCGGACCTCGGGTCCCCCCGGGCGTGGGCCATCGACGACGACCACCACTTCTGGGTGACCACCCAGGACGCACCCGGGATCCTCACCTTCAACCCGACCGCGGCAGATCCCGGCGCGACGGTGCGCTGGGTCACCGACGACCGGCTACGCACCCCCGACGGGATCTGGACCGGCGCCGACGGTGCGCTGTGGCTGGCGGACACCGGGGCGAACGCCATCGTGCGCCACGACCCCGGTGCCCACGCGGGGGACGCGAGAGGTGCGGACATGGCGACCTGGGGGTACTTCGGCGCACCCCCCGAGGTCGACGGACCGTTCGACATCAAGTCGGGCGGCGACCCCGCTGACGGCTCCCTGTGGTTCTCGAACAAGGGCGGCAACAGCATCGGACGGATCCGGACGCGTCCGTGACCGTCGCTCCGGCCGGGCCCAAGGCCGTGACCACCACGAGCGGCCCGGGCCGCTACCCCCGGCGCGAGCCGCGGGTCTGTCCTGCCTGTACCCCGGCGACCGTCGCCGCCAGCGCGCGCACCGCCGCGCGGACCGGCGAGGATGGCGCACACTCGGCGAGCGACCGGCCCTCTCGCACGGCGGCGTCCAGCGCGGCAGGGTCATCCGGCACGAAGACGACGTCCCCGACCCCGGCGAAGCGCTCCAGCGCGTCGGCCACCCGGCGCTCGGGGCGGGCACCGACCGTGCCGGCCCGGACCCGGTTGACGACGACCCTGGGCCGCAGCGGGGTCACCGCACCGAGCTCCTGCAGGCCCCGGACGAGGCGCTGGAGCCCGACCGGGTCGCAGCTCCCGATGGCCAGGACCTCGTCGGCCAGGTCGAGAGTCGTCAGGGTCGCGGCATTGCGCCTCGGCGCCGCCGTGTCGTAGCTGAGCTCCTCGTCGCTCTCGAGGCAGAAGCCACAGTCGACGACCACCACCTGGGCCAGCAGCCGGGAGAGCTCCAGCACCCGCTCGAGAGCCGGCGGACGGATCTCCGGCCACCGGTCGGCCCGAGGGATGCCGGTGATCACCCGCATCCCCCGGCAGACCTCTGGCGAGAGTCGAGCGAGGGTCGGCAGGTCGAGGGTTCCGTGTTCCGCGGCACGCGCCGCCGCCGCCAGGCCGGGAGCCTCGTCCAGCAGCGACAGGGCCTGGGCCACGCACGCCCCGTAGGTGTCCGCGTCGACCAGCAGGGTGGATACCCCCAGGCCGGCGACCTCTGCCGCCAGGGTGACTGCCACCGACGTGCGTCCCGGGGACCCCGTCGGGCCCCAGACGGCCACGACGATGCCACGCGGTGATAAGCCGCCAGGCGGCTGCGGGGCCACCTCCGCGACGGCGCGATCCGGTCCGTCCGGACGCGGGTCGGGGCCGACCGACGCTGCGACGCCACGCTCCCGCGCAGGCCCCACGGCGGACCGCTCGAGCAACGCCGACTCCAGGAGATCGAGCGACGACCCGGCGGTGATGATCGAGGTGATGCCCCACTGGCGCAACCGTCGTTCGGACGCCTCGTCGTCCGGTGGGCCCAGGCCGACGACGTGCACGCCGTGGGCGCGCAGCTGCGCCACCACGGAGAGATCCATGCCCCGCAGGTCGTCGGAAACCACGGCGGCGTCCCCGACGCCCGCGGCCGCGGTCGCCAGCAGGTCGGCCAGATCCGCGCAGCGCCGGACGACCTGGACGACGCTGGATCCACCCAGGGCGGTGGCGAGCGCACTGTCCCAGCGGCCCACCGCAGTCAAGACCGCGGTCATGTGCCGCTCGACGAGCCGGGAGCCGGCACGAGGGTGAACCTGGCCTGCTGGTCGCTGGCCGCGATGATCGCCCCCACCTTCTCGCGCGGAACGAGGATCTGAACGGCCGCCGTCGCCGCCGACGCGCCGAAGCGCGTCTGGTCCTGGGGGACCGCGGCGACCGTGACGCGCTCGAGAGTCCGGGTGGGGTCCAGGTAGCGCTCCTGCGTCGTCGAGACGTCCCGGCTGCTGACCCACACGTCGACCACCGTCCCCGCACGCAACGACGTGAGGGAGCTCGCGACCACGGTCACCGTGACCGGTTGGACGGCCACCCGGTCAGCGGCACCGACCGCCGCCATCGGGACGAGCTCGCCCTGGGCCACCGGGCGCAGGACGAACCGGTCCACCGGAGGACCATCCGCGGCCGGGAGGTAGACCGCGCTCTGCGGCCCCAGCTCGACGTCCACCGGAGTCAGGTTCTCTGTCGTCAGGCGGTCCCCCGGTTTGAGCGGCTGCGCGGCCGCATACATCGACACCCGGTCATCCGCCCCGGCGATGAGCTTGGCTCCCATGGTCGTCGCCAGCAGGACGAGGATGAGCCCGACCAGCAGGCGTGGGTCACGCCAGGATGGTCGCTTGAGGCGCATGGCCTGCGGAATGGGCAGTTCATCCATTTCCAACCCCCTTTGACCGGTGTTTGCTGTGGTGCGTCGTGGGTACTGACTGCCGGTCGGGACCATCATCGTCGACGAGCCCGGAAGGATCTGACAAGGTGCGCATGGCTGTGGACAAGGACGAACACCCGGTCTTCGTTGGGCAAACGGCTGACACGTGTCTCGTCAACCGTTAAAGTAAAGAGACTGTAAAGAACGTTCGTTCGCGTGCTCGGCCATGGCAGGCTCGCGATCAACTCCGGACCGTGAGGATCCTTCGCATGAGTACACCCCTCTCCCGTCGCTCCTGCCACTCGGCTGACCGGGGTCAGCGGCGTTCCAAGGGTTTCTTCAGGTTCGGACGGCAAGATGTGAGGCTGCGGCGGGGTCCCGGCGCGGAGACGCGGCTGCCGCACCACGCGACTGACGACGCAGTCGAGACGATGATGGAGGTGGCGTTGTGAGCCAAGCAGAGAGCCAGGGCAAGCGCTTCCTGCAGCTGGCCGAGGTCTCCGAGGTCCTCAACATCTCGTCGGCGCAGGCCTACGCCCTCGTCCGGTCCGGGGACCTGCCCGCGATCAAGGTCGGCGGGCGGGGTCAGTGGCGGGTGGAGCGAAGCTCGCTCGAGGACTTCATCTCGAAGGCCTACGTGAGCACCCGCGAGTTCGTCGACGCGCATCCGTTCGGTTCGGCGGCGGATGAGGTCGCCGAGGGCTGAGCCCGGCTCACCGACGCCTGACCACCGCGAGGGCAGGGAACGTCACGGTCCAGGTGGTGAGGATGTTGGGAGCTCGCCGGGGCAGGTCGACCGGGTGCTCGGCCACATCCACGGCATCCCGTCCGACTGCGTCGATCGTCCCGGTGACCCGCACGCCGTCGACATCCATGACCTCGACCACCGCGCGGTCCCGACTGATGGCCCGTAACGCGGAGCCGAGCCCAAAGGCCTTGGCGACCACGCCAGTTGGGGCGGCGCCCCGCAGACCGGTCAGGCTGCGCACCGCAGCGAACGGGACCAGCGCCGGGTGGTCGGGCCGCTCCTCCAGCAGCAGCCAGTCACCCCCGACCGCCGTCGGCCGTCCCTGCAGGGCCTCCCCGCCAGCGAGACGGACCCGCAGCTGACCCTGCCCCACCGCGGCGGTGAGCCGCTCGTGCAGACCGAGCAACGCGCGTTCCCGCCTGGTCCGGTCGGCCACCTCGGCGTCGAGCGCCCGGCGCTCGTCGCCCAGCAGCTGCGCCTCGAGGTCGTCGAAGAGTCGTTCCCAGCGCATGCCGCACCTCCCCATCTGGTCCGGACGGCCCGGCGGTTCCGGCCGGAGGTCACCCAGGCTACCCAGCGCTGCCGCGGGCAAACGAGGCCAGCCACGGCGCCAAACCGGGCCTGTGGGTAACCGTTCAACGCGTCACTCGTGGGAAACAATGATAAACATCAGCAAACGGCATCATCGACTAGTCTGGGAGGGCCCGACATGGCCACACCGTGCGCATCCACCGTCGACCCGCAGCATTCGGTCGCGAGCAGGAGCGGCTCGCTCCTGCTCGTGCTTGCGGCCGCCCTGGTTGCCGGCGGGCTCACGGCGCTGTTCGCCGGCCTGACGGTCTCGGGCTGGGTGCGGGGCGGCGATCACGGCCCCGCGGCCGCCGCCGACCTGCTGGTCACCGCTCTGGCCGCCGGCGGCGCCGTGCTCAGTGCCTGGCTCGGTCTGGGGATCGTCGCCACGGCGCTGGCTGGCCTGCCGGGGACGGTCGGCTCGGCTTGCGCTGCGCTCCGCGACCGGATCACGCCCGCGCTGGTCCGGCGCGCGGTCGCGGTGGTCCTGGGCGGCGCCGTGGTCACAGCTGGCGTTCCGGGGATCGGCGTGGCCGATGACGACCCCGGCCCGCCGCGCCCCACGCCGACGAGCGCCCAGCTGCCGGCCGCGCCGGACCCGGCATTCGCCCCGACCGCCCCACGCGTGGCCGGTCCTCCCGACCCGGCCTTCCGGGCCACCCGATCGACCATCGCGCCGACGCCGCTGCCGTCGTCGGTCCGCCGGCCGACGTCGGAGACGAGCCCTGCGCCGGTCGCCGGGGACCACCCCTTCCTCCCACCGACGCCGCCACCCGCGATCCGAGTTCCGTCACTCGGCCCGCTCGGGGGTCAGTCCCGGCTCGCCAGGATCGTCGGGGAGACGGTGGTCGTCCGCCGAGGAGACACGCTCTGGAGCATTGCCGCCCGCCATCTCGAGGCTGGCGCAACAGCCGCCGAGATCGTCCACGAGTGGCCACGCTGGTATGCCGCCAACCGCGCCGTCATCGGAGCGGATCCACACCACATCGAGCCTGGCCAGCAGCTCGTGCCACCGACGACCCGGGGTCGGTGATGATCGGCGACGCCACCCCGCTGCGAGTGGTACCCATCCCGCACACGGCTCCACCGATCATCTCGGTGGACGAGATCACCACGACGCGGGACCCGTATGTCCAGGACACCCTCGCGATCGACTTCACGCCGGACGACGACCGGTACTTCGACCAGCAGCGGAGCCGGTCGACGGACCTGCCCGATCCGCACGCAGTCACCAGGCAGCTGGCTCAGGCGCTCGTCGAGGTGATGGCCGGGACGCGGCCGGCCCCGCAGGTCATCCGCTGGACCACGCCGGAGGTGTACGCCGTCCTGGCCCGCCGAGCGCTCGTTGCGGCGCGGCGCAACCTGCCCAGCGCGCGCCGTGCCGTCGTGCGCCGGGTCCGGGTCACCGAACCCGCCGACGGCGTCGTGGAGGCGTGTGCGGTCATCGTCCAGCCCGACCGCGTCGCGGCCATGGCCATCCGGATGACGGGACTCGACGGCCGATGGGTGGTCACCGACCTGACGATCGGGTGACCGCGGGTCACTTCCCGCGTCTCACTTCCCGCGTCGTCGGGCCTTCTTGGAGAGCCGCTTCGGGGGCGTCGGCGCGCCATTCGGCGAGCCGCTTCCCGGCGCGTCCACGTCGCGCTCGCTGATCGAGCCGTCGTCGCTGGGTGCGGAGTAGTGCAGCCGCTTGGCCGTCGGGGCGGCGAGCCCCTTGGCCGAGATCACCGGCGCCGGCGCGCCCTGGGGGGCGTCTGCCGGGCTACCGCCCGACGCGTCCGAACCGGCGCTGGACAAGGCTCCGACGAGATCGCCGACGGACATCGGCTCGGCCACCTCGGCGGACGGCGCACCGGGCGGGTTGACCTCGACCTCGACGTTGAAGAGGTAGCCCACCGACTCCTCCTTGATCCCGTCCATCATCGCCTCGAACAGCAGGAAGCCTTCGCGCTGGTACTCCACCAAGGGGTCGCGCTGCGCCATGGCGCGCAGGCCGATGCCCTCCTGCAGGTAGTCCATCTCGTAGAGGTGCTCACGCCACTTGCGGTCCAGCACGGACATGACGACGCGTCGCTCGACCTCGCGCATGACCTCGGAGCCGAGGAGCTCCTCGCGGGCATCGTAGGCGTGGTGCGCGTCGGACATCAGCTGCTCACGGAGCATGTCGGCGGTGATGTTCGCCCGGCCGCCGGCTTCCTCCTCGAGGTCCTCGAGGGACAACGAGACCGGGTAGAGCGTCCGCATCGCGGTCCAGAGCTGCTCGAGGTCCCAGTCTCCGGCGTAACCCTCAGCCGTGGCGGAGTCCACGTAGCTGTTGATCACGTCGTTCACGAAGTGACGGATCTGCTCCTCCATGTCCTCACCCTCGAGGACCCGGCGACGCTCGTCGTAGATGACCTGGCGCTGCCGGTTGAGCACGTCGTCGTACTTGAGGACGTTCTTGCGGATCTCGTAGTTCTGCGCCTCGACCTGGCTCTGGGCGCTCTGGATCGAGCGGGAGACCATCTTGGACTCGATCGGGACGTCGTCCTCCATCCGGGCCGTGGTCATGAAGCGGTCGACCATTGCCGCGTTGAACAGGCGCATCAGGTCGTCCTGGAGCGAGAGGTAGAAGCGCGACTCGCCGGGGTCGCCCTGACGGCCCGAGCGGCCACGCAGCTGGTTGTCGATCCGTCGCGACTCGTGCCGCTCCGTTCCCAGCACGTAGAGACCGCCGAGCTGGGTGACCTCGTCGTGCTCCGCCTGCACGGCGGCCTCGGCGTCCTCCAGGGCTGCGTCCCACGCCGCCTCGTAGTCCTCCGGTGTCTCCACCGGGTCGAGGCCCCGCGCCTTGAGCGCCGCCACCGCCCGAAACTCCGGGTTGCCGCCGAGCATGATGTCGGTGCCGCGCCCGGCCATGTTCGTCGCCACGGTCACGGCGGCCTTGCGGCCCGCATCGGCCACGATGGCGGCCTCACGGGCATGCTGCTTGGCGTTGAGGACCTCGTGCGTGATGCCGCGACGACGCAGCTGCTGGGAGAGCCGTTCGCTCTTCTCCACGCTGACCGTCCCGACCAGCACCGGCTGTCCGTTCGCGTTCCGCTCGGCGATGTCCTCGACGACGGCGTCGTACTTGGCGTCCTCGGTGCGGTAGACCAGATCGGCCTGGTCCATCCGGATCATCGGCATGTTCGTCGGGATGCTCACGACGCCCAGCTTGTAGATCGAGTTCAGCTCGGCGGCCTCGGTCTGGGCGGTGCCCGTCATCCCCGACAGCCCGGCATACATCCGGAAGTAGTTCTGCAGCGTGATCGTGGCGAGCGTCTGGTTCTCGTTCTGGATCTCGACGCCCTCCTTGGCCTCGATCGCCTGGTGCATCCCCTCGTTGTACCGCCGGCCGGCGAGCATCCGTCCGGTGTGCTCGTCGACGATGAGGATCTCGCCGTTCATGTTGACGTAGTCCTTGTCGCGCTTGAACAGCTCCTTCGCCTTGACCGCGTTGTTGAGGTAGCCGATCAGCGGCGTGTTGACGGACTCGTACAGGTTGTCGATGCCCAGGAGGTCCTCGACCTTCTCGATCCCCGCCTCCAGCATCGCGATGGTGCGCTTCTTCTCGTCGACCTCGTAGTCGCCCTCGCCCGACTCGAGCTCCCCCCGGGTGAGCCGGGCGGCGATCTTGGCGAACTCGACGTACCACTTCGTGGCCTGGTCGGAGGGTCCGGAGATGATCAGCGGGGTGCGGGCCTCATCGATGAGGATCGAGTCCACCTCGTCGACGATGGCGAAGTTGTGGCCGCGCTGGACGAGCTCCTCAACGCTCCAGGCCATGTTGTCGCGCAGGTAGTCGAAGCCGAACTCGTTGTTGGTTCCGTAGGTGATGTCCTTGGCGTACTCCGCCCGGCGCTGCTCGGGCGTCATCGAGGCCAGGATCACCCCGGTCTCGAGGCCCAGGGCGCGGTGGACGCGGCCCATCAGCTCGGACTGGTACTCGGCGAGGTAGTCGTTGACCGTGACCACGTGCACGCCGTTGCCGGCCAGGGCGTTGAGGTAGGACGGCAGGGTGGCGACGAGCGTCTTGCCCTCACCGGTCTTCATCTCGGCGACGTTCCCCATGTGCAGCGCCGCGCCGCCCATGATCTGGACGTCGAAGTGCCGCTTGCCCAGGGTGCGCTTGGACGCCTCGCGGACCGCGGCGAACGCCTCGGGGAGCAGGTCGTCCAGGCTCTCACCCTCGGCGAGACGCTTCTTGAACGCGTCGGTCTCCTCGCGCAGCTCGGCGTCGGTCAGCTTCTCGAAGTCATCCTCGAGCGCATTCACCTGGGCGGCGATGCCCTCGAGCTTCTTGACGATGCGACCTTCGCCGGCACGCAACAGCTTCTCAAAGACCTTGGGCACGCTCTCACTCCTGGACCACAGATAGGACAGGCAGACATCGTCCCGCAGTGGGCGGGACAACGACCTAGGCTAACGCTCGCCCGGGTACCCGCCCAACGGGCGGTCGGCGAGGGGGGTTCCACCCCGTCCGCCGAGTCCGACGATTCTCACTTGCCGCGCGGGCCCGGGGCTTGGTTTGCTGAGCCCCATGGACCCCGCCTATCCCGACCTCGTTCCCGTCCTGGGCGACGGGGTCGTCACGCTCCGGGCCCTGGCGGAGCAGGACCTGCCCGCCGTCGTGGAGCAGAGCCAGGACCCCGAGACGGTGCGGTGGACCGCGGTGCCGACCCCGTACGGGCCGGCCGACGCCCAGTCCTTCCTGGACTCGGTCCGGTCCGGGTGGCTGGACCGGACCAGGAGCACCTGGGTGGTCGAGCACGAGGGCCAGTTCGCCGCGTTGGTCGCGACGCGGCCGCTCGAGGCCGGGAGGGTCGAGATCTCCTTCGCCACCCACCCCAAGCACCGCGGGCAGGGCGCGATGACCCGCGCGGTCCGGCTGGTCTGCCAGCACGCGTTCACCGAGGGGGCCGAGGTGGTCCTCTGGCACGCCCGGGTGGGCAACTTCGGGTCCCGCAAGGTGGCCTGGCGGACCGGGTTCACCATCGACGGAACCCTGCACCGGAGCCATGTGGACCGCGGCGCCCTGGTGGACGCCTGGGCCGGAAGCCTCGTCCGCGGTGACGAGCCGGCGCCCCGCCACCCGTGGCACGAGCCCGCCCGCCTGGACGCGGAGGGCGTGGTACTTCGACCGTTCCGGGACGGCGACCGGGACGCCCTGCCGGAACGACTCGACCCGGTCGCTGAGCGGTTCCTGGTCGGCGCCATGCCCACCCGAGCGGACTTCGACGGCTGGCTGCTGGCCCGACGGGTGCGCTGCGCGGAGGGCGAGAGCGTCCTGTGGGCCCTCGCCGACCCTGCCTCGGACACGCTGCTCGGCGGCATCCAGCTCTTCGGGTTGCGCAACCCGGTCACCGCCGGCTCGGGGGTGCTCGGCTACTGGCTGCTCGAGTCGGCGCGGGGCCGCGGGGTGCTCGCCCGGGCCCTGGAGGCCGTGATCGGGCACGCGTTCACCCCGGCGCGGGAGGGTGGCCTCGGTCTGCACGGGCTGGAGGCGGGCTGCGCCGTGGACAACCTCGGCTCGGTGCGCGCGCTGCGGCGGGCCGGCTTCCGGGACGTGGGGACCCGACGGGACATGCTCGCGGCTCCCGGACCACACACCGACGATGCGCTCCTCTTCGACCTGCTGGCCACCGACGACCGGGACAGCCAGCGCGTCGTGGTGTCGCCGCCGCGCGTCCTCGAGACCGAGCGGTTGCGCCTTCGTCCCTGGCGCGAGACCGACGTCCCCGGGCCCGGGGAGGGTCCCGACGCCGCGAGTCGGCAGTTCATGCCGGCCCGCGCCCAGCCGGACGCCGACGGCTTCCCCGCCTGGCTGAGGCTGCGCCGCGGCCAGATGGCGGACGGCACCAGCATCAACTGGTGCATCGCCGACCGGGAGAGCGACCACGCGCTGGGCAACATCACGATCTTCCGGATGGGCCCGGCGGCCGAGCGGTTCCAGGGCGAGCTGGGCTACTGGCTGCATCCCGGAGCCCGGGGGCGCGGTCTGCTGTCCGAGGCGCTGCCACCGGTGATCGCGACCGCCTTCGGTCCGCGGGAGGACGGCGGTCTCGGGCTGAGCCGGTTGCACGCCGGCACGGACCTGGACAACCTGCCCTCCCAGGCAGTGCTGGAGAAGGCCGGCTTCCGCCGCTTCGGGACGGACCGGGCCGCGTACCGGATGGACGACGGAGACCTGCGCGGCGGCGCCTATTTCGAGCTGCTACGCACGGACCGCCGGGTCGACCGCCGGCCGCGCCGGCCCGCTCGACCGCCGCTGGCCCAGCCCAGCCTGGCGGGAGTCGGGGTCCGACTGCGGCCGTGGCATGACGGCGACCTCGCCCGGGTCGTCGAGGCGTGTCGCGACGAACGGACCCGGCACTGGCTGGCGAACCTGCCCGAGCCGTACACCGAGGATGACGCCGTGCTCTACCTCGAGCTCTGTCGTTCGCACGCCGATGCCGGCACCGGACTCTTCCTTGCGGTCGCCGACCCCGCCGATGACCAGTGCCTCGGCTCCATCGCCGTGATGGGCCTGGCCGGCCTGGACCCGACCTCGGGCGAGATCGGCTACTGGGCGCACCCCGGCAGCCGCGGCCGAGGCGTCATGACCGAAGCGGTCGGGCTCCTCATCCGGCACGCCTTCGCGCACGTGCAGGACGGTGGGCTCGGACTGCGACGCCTCGAGCTGCTCGCGGCGTCGGCCAACGCGGCCTCGCGCCATGTCGCCACCGGCAACGGGTTCGTCCAGACCGGCCTGCGCCGGCAGGCCGAGCGCCTCGGCGACGGCAGCTACGACGACCTCGTCACCTTCGACCTGCTGGCACCAGCGTAGTCCGGTGGATGGTGAGCCGGTGCGACCGACCCGGCTACTTCCCGCCCTCCTTGAGGGTGACGGTCGGGGCCTTGTACGACGCGCCGGTGACGTCGACCCCCTCGGCCTTGAGGGCGTCGATGGCCTTCTGTGCGTAGGCGTTGGTGTATGCGCTGCTGTCCGGGGCGGCCTTGATGACCTTCTGGCCCGTGGCCACCGAGACCGTCTGGTCCCACGCCTTCTTGTCGACGAGACCGATGCCCAGCGGCGAGGGCCAGATCAGCTCGTTGACCTTGGCGAGCTGCCAGGCCTGGTGTGACGCGCCGAGCGTGGGACCGCTCTTCAGCACGATGTCGACGCACGGCTGGAAGCTGTCCCGGCAGAACACCCACCCGGCCATCGCCCCCTTGAGGAGCTTGACCGCCGTCTCCTGGTAGGTCTTGTCGCTCTGCAGCTTGTCCGAGTTGGCCCAGATCGCGTCCTGCAGCATGGCGGTGCCCTCGGTGTTCCAGTCGATGACCGACAGGTCACCGGGCTGGTAGAGCTGGCCGGTGGCCGGGTTCTTCTGCTCGAGCACCTGGGCGTACTCGTTGTAGATCATCGCCTGGGCGGCGTCGATCTGGCGGCTGAGCAGGGCGCTCATGTCGAACTGCTGCTGGACCAGGGTGACCCCGCTCTTGGGGTCGATCCCGGCCTTCTGCAACCCCGCGAACAGCTCGAACTCGTTGCCGAAGCCCCAGTTGCCCACCTTCTTGCCCTTGAGTCCGGCTGCGGTGGTGATCCCCGAGTCCTTCCAGGACACCTGCAGGGTGCCGGAGCGCTGGTAGATCTGACCGATGTCGGTGATCTTCGCGCCCTGGTCGCGCGAGGCGAGCGCCTTGGGCACCCAGGCGATGGCGAAGTCGACCGCGCCGGTCGCGAGCTGGGTCTGCGGGACGATGTCGACCCCACCCTCGATGATGGTCACGTCGAGGCACTCCTTGGCCCACAGCCCCTTCTCCTTGGCCGCGTAGTAGCCGGCGAACTGGCTCTGGGCCACCCACTGGAGCTGCAGCTTCACCGGCGTCGTCGTGGCGCAGGCTGTGTTGCTCGCCCCCCCGGCGGGCGGGGAGTCCGGCGTCCCTCCGGTGCCGCACCCGGCCAGGACGAGCAGGCAGAGCGCGGTCGCGCCCACCGTCAGGCGGCGTGTCTTCATGTGTGGTCCTTCGTGGGCGGCGGAACGGGTGGTCGTCGGGTCGAGCTCGTGCAGGTCCGGCAGGCCGGTCGCGCGTGACCCCCTCATCGTGTCACCGGGGAGGCGTCGGCGCAGGCTGTTGTGCTTTCCCGCCGGCGCAGGCGCGAGCACCGTCGTCACGACGCCTGGTTGGACGCGTGGCGGCGCAGGACCACCCACTCGAGCAGCAGGACGACGGCGTACAGGCTCATCCCGAGCAGCGCGGCCGCCAGCACCGCGGCCCAGGCGCGGTCATACCGCGACAGCCCCGCGCTCTGGGTGATGATCCCGCCGAGAGTGCCCTGCTCCCCGCCGAAGTACTCGGCGACGATCGCCGCGATGACCGAGAGCGAGACTGCCACCTTGAGCGAGGTGAGGAAGTACGGCAGCGCGTTCGGCACCCGGACCTCGCGCAGGATCCGCCAGCCGCCGACCCCGTAGGTCTGCATGAGGTCGAGGTGGACCGTCTGCACCTGCAGGAGACCCTTGGAGGTGCTGACGAACACCGGGAACAGCACCACGGCGACGACGACCGCCTGCTTCGCGGTGGGCTCCACCTGGCCGAACCACTTGAAGAAGACGGGTGCCAGCGCAACGATCGGCGTCGCCGCGAGCGCCGCGGCAAGCGGGGTGAGGGACTTCGCGAGCAGGTCGAACCGGGTGCACAGGAGGGCCAGCAGCACCGCGCACGCCACGCCGACGACCAGGCCGCTGATCGCGACCCAGCCGGTCTTCGCGACGCCGTTGAGGATCTCGCTGAAGGACTCCACGAACGCCGAGCCGATCGCGGTCGGTCGCGGGATGAGGAACTTCTGGATGTTGAAGGCGATCACGAGCAGTTCCCACACCGTCAGCGTCAGCGCCCCGAACAGCAACGGCGGCCAGAGCGTGTGCAGACCCGCCACCAGCCGGTCACCACGGCGACCGCCGGCGATCCCGGGAGCGCCGGTCACGGCGCCTGCCGGCGCGGGCGTACCGGGCGCGCTCACCGGTCGAGCACCTCGTCCGGCCCGAGCAGCCCCGGTCCGCGCAGCGCGGCGCGGACCCGGGTCACCGCAGCGAAGAAGCGCTCGTCGGCGCGCGTCTGCTCGGTGCGCTCCGCCAGCTCCACGTCGACGATCTCGGTCACCCGGCCCGGGCGGGCCGACATGACGACCACCCGGTTGGACAGGAAGACCGCTTCGGGGATCGAGTGGGTGACGAAGACCACCGAGGCACCCGTTTCGGCGCAGATCCGGACGAGCTCGCTCTGCATGTGCTCGCGCGTCATCTCGTCCAGGGCGCCGAACGGCTCGTCCATGAGCAGGATCCCGGGCTGCATCGCCAGGGCGCGGGCGATCGCGACCCGCTGCTGCATGCCGCCGGAGAGCTCCCACGGACGGTGCTTGGCGAAGTCGGGCAGGTGGACGAGCTCGAGCAGCTCGCGTGACCGCTGCCGGCGTCGCCCGGCATCCCATCCCAGCAGCTCGAGCGGGAGCTCGATGTTGGCCGAGACGGTGCGCCAGTCGAACAGTCCGGCCTGTTGGAAGGCCATCCCGTAGTCGTGGTCGAGCCGAGCCTGGGCAGCCGGCTTGCCGTTGACCTCGACCGCGCCGGACGTCGGCACCTCGAGGTCCCCGATCAGGCGCAGCAGGGTGGACTTGCCACACCCCGAGGGACCGATCAGGGACACGAACTCGCCGGCGGCGATCTCCAGCTCGATGCCGTCCAGCGCGACCAGCTCGCCCCGGCCTCCGGCATTGAAGACCTTGGTCAGGTCGCGCACCGCGATGGCCGGGACCGCCGAATCCGGGTGGCCCTCCACGGGCGTGGGTGATGGGGAGGTCATCGGGCCTCTCTCGGTCGGTTGCGCATCAGGACACGGTCCAGCAGGTCGACGAGACCGACGAAGAGGACGCCCAGCAGTCCGGCCGCCAGCACGGCACAGTAGAGCCGTGGCGGATCGGTGAGGTACTGCTGCGCGTAGTCGATGATCAGCCGCCCGAGACCACCCCTGAGCCCCGCCGAGATCTCGCCGACGATCGCCCCGACGACCGACGCCGTCGCGGCCAGCTTGAGGGCCGGGATGAGGTACGGCACCGCGGACGGAAGCCTCAGCTTGAGCATCGTGGCGCGCGGCGTCGCGGCATACGAACGCATCAGCTCCATCGATGGACCCGTCGGGGAGCTCAGCCCGCGCAGGCCGTTGACGGCGACCGGGAAGAAGGTCAGGTAGGTGGCGATGACCGAGACGGACATCCATGGCTGCCAGCTGACGAAGGGGAGCTGGATCTGGTTGCCCCAGGCCATGACCACCGGAGCCAGGGCGATGAGCGGCACCGTCTGTGAGACGACGATCCATGGGAAGACGCCACGCTCGAGCCATGGAGAGCGCAACATCACCGCGGCCAGCAGCAGACCGATGACGACTCCCGCAGCGAAGCCGACGAAGGCCTCCCTGAAGGTGAACACCGCCGCATCGACCAGGTACTGCCACAACGGGAACGGGTCGCCGGTGCGCTGCGGCTGGCCGAACCGGGCGAAGATCTCGAGAAAGCGCGGCATGGTGGCATCGTCGGTCGGCACCGGCAAGGCGCGGGCGGTTCCCGGCCAGCTGCCACCGGTGGCGGCGCCGACCGCCTTGTACCCGGTCCAGACTGCGCCGAGGGCGACGATCGCGCCCACGACGAGCGCCACCTTGGCCGCGGTCCGGCGCAGAGCCGCCGCGCGCATCAGTCCTTGGCCCGCACGTGCTCGGCCACCCGGGGCATGACGCTCTGTCCGTAGGCGCGCAGTGTCTCCTCCTGCGCGTCATGCTGGAGGTAGAGCGCGAACTGGTCCACCCCGAGAGCCTTGAGCGCCGTCAGCTTCGCCACCTGGTCGTCGATGGAGCCGATCAGGCAGAACCGGTCGACGATCTCGTCGGGCACGAAGCTCGTATGCGTGTTGCCGGCGCGCCCGTGTTCGTTGTAGTCGTACCCCTCGCGGTCCTTGATGTAGTCGGTCAGGGCCTGCGGCACGTTGGCCCCGTCCGCGCCGTACCGGGCCACGATGTCGGCGACGTGGTTGCCCACCATCCCGCCGAACCATCGGCACTGCTCGTAGGCGTGAGCCCGCTGCTCGGCACTCCCGTCGGTGACGTAGGCCGGAGCAGCCACGCAGATCGCCAGGCTGTCCGGGTCGCGGCCGGCGTCGGCGGCGGCCTTCTTGACCGCCGCGATGCTCCACTGCACGATCGAGGGGTCCGCGAGCTGGAGGATGAACCCGTCGGCCACCTGACCGGTCAGCTCGAGCATCCGCGGACCGTAGGCCGCCACCCACACGTCGAGCCGCGAGCCACGGCTCCACGGCAACCGGAGGGTGCTGCCCTTGTAGTCGACCTCCTCACCGTTGGCCAGACCCCGGATCACCTGGATGGAGGCTCGCAGCTCGGCCACCGTCGAAGGGCGTCCGTTGGTGACCCGAACCGCCGAGTCCCCCCGGCCGATGCCACAGATCGTGCGGTTGCCGTACATCTCGTTGAGCGTGGCGTAGGTCGACGCGGTGACCGTCCAGTCGCGGGTGGCCGGGTTGGTCACCATCGGACCGACGATGATCTTGCGCGTCGCGGCAAGCACTGCGCTGTAGATGACGTACGGCTCCTCCCACAGCAGGTGGGAGTCGAACGTCCAGGCGTGGCTGAAGCCGTGGTTCTCGGCCTGACGACACAGCTCGACGACCCGGCTCGCCGGCGGGTTGTTCTGGAGCACGACACCGAAGTCCACGACTACGGCTCCTTCCGATGCGTCGGGCGGGTGGGGCCCGCGCATCGGCGGGTCCCGGGACGGGTGGCGACACCTCTAGTGCAGGTACTGCGACAGTCCGCGCTTGAGGAAGCGACCGTGCCCGGCGGCGCCGCGGAACTCGCCATCGTGCACCACGACCCGGCCACGGGACAGGACCGTGTCGACGTGACCGTCGATCTCGAACCCCTCCCAGGCGGAGTAGTCCATGTTCATGTGGTGCGTCTTCCCCAGCCCGATGCTGGTGTGCCCCTGCGGGTCGTAGACGACCACGTCGGCGTCCGCACCCGGCGCGATGACTCCCTTGCGGCCGTACAGGCCGAACATCCGCGCCGGTGTCGTCGAGGTGAGCTCCACCCAGCGCTCCAGGGTGATCTGACCGGTCACGACGCCCTGGTAGAGCAGGTCCATCCGGTGCTCGACCGACCCGATCCCGTTCGGGATCTTGGAGAAGTCGCCCACCCCGAGCTCCTTCTGCTCCTTGAAGCAGAACGGGCAGTGGTCCGTGCTGACCACCGAGATGTCCCCGGTCCGCAGGTACCTCCACAGCTCGTCCTGGTGACCTTCCGCGCGGGCCCGCAGCGGGGTCGAACACACCCACTTGGCTCCCTCGAAGCCGGGGGCGCCGAGGTGCTCCTCGAGGGAGAGGTAGAGGTACTGGGGGCAGGTCTCACCGAAGACGTTGAAGCCCTGGTCGCGAGCCTCGGCCAGCCGGGCCACGGCCTGTTTCGCGCTCATGTGCACGATGTACAAGGGGGCTCCGGTGATCCGGGCCAGCATGATCGCCCGGTGCGTCGCCTCCTCCTCGGTCTCCCACGGACGGGTGTAGCCGTGGTTGACCGGGTCGGTCTCCCCGCGCGCCAGGGCCTGGGCGACCAGCACATCGATCGCGATCCCGTTCTCGGCGTGCATCATGATCAGCGACCCGTTGTCGCTCGCCTTCTGCATCGCGCGCAGGATCTGGCCGTCGTCGGAGTAGAGGACCCCGGGGTAGGCCATGAACAGCTTGAAGCTGGTGATCCCCTCGTCGACGAGCTCGTCCATGGCCTTCAGGGCGTCGTCGTCGACCCCGCCGAGGATCTGGTGGAAGCCGTAGTCGATCGCACACTTCCCGTCAGCCTTCTCGTGCCAGGCAGCCAGGCAGTCCTGGACCCGCTCCCCGGTCCGCTGGACCGCGAAGTCGACGATGGTGGTGGTTCCCCCCCAGGCCGCCGCCCGGGTGCCGGTCTCGAAGGTGTCGGAGGCGCTGGTCCCCCCGAAGGGCATCTCCATGTGCGTATGACAGTCCACCCCTCCGGGGATGACGTACTTCCCGGTGGCGTCGATCACCGTCTCGGCCGTCGCGGCCAGGTCGGATCCCAGCGCGGCGCTCCCCGGCGTCATCAGCGCGACGATCGTCTCGCCGTCGATGAGGACGTCGGCGACGGCACGGCCGGTCGACGACACGACGGTGCCGCCGGTGATGAGGGTGGTCATCTCAGCTCCTTCAGTCGTGCTCGGTGGGCGGACGGTCCGAACGCGGTCTCAGGGCCGGACCAGGTCGTCGTAGGCGTCCGGGCGGCGGTCCCGGTAGAACGCCCACCGCTCGCGCACCGTGTCGATCAGGTCGAGGTCGAGGTCCCGGATGATGAGCTCCGGCTTCTGCGGGTCGCCCTTCTCACCCACGTAGCTGCCCTCGGGGTCGACGAAGTAGGACTGGCCGTAGAAGTCGTCGTCGCCGAGGTCCTCGATGCCGACCCGGTTGATCGCGCCGACGTAGTACTCGTTGGCCACTGCGGCTGCAGGCTGCTCGATGCTCCACAGGTACTCGCTGAGCCCCCGCGAGGTGGCCGAGGGGTTGAAGACGATCTGGGCACCGTTGAGGCCCAACGCGCGCCAGCCCTCGGGGAAGTGACGGTCGTAGCAGATGTAGACGCCGACCTTGCCCACCGCGGTGTCGAACACGGGGTACCCGCCGTTGCCCGGGCGGAAGTAGAACTTCTCCCAGAAGCCCCCGACGTGCGGGATGTGCTGCTTGCGGTACTTGCCGAGGTAGCTGCCGTCGGCGTCGATCACGGCGGCCGTGTTGTAGAGGAAGGGCTCGTCGCGCTCGTAGACCGGCAGGACGATAACGAGCTTCAGCTCCTTCGCGAGCTTCTGGAAGCGCTCGGTGGACGGACCGGGCACCGCCTCGGCGTAGTCGTAGTACTGCTTGTCCTGAACCTGGCAGAAGTACGGCCCGTAGAACAGCTCCTGGAAGCAGATCACCTGCGCGCCCTGGGCGGCCGCGTCCCGCGCGTAGTCCTCGTGGGCGACGATCATCGACTCCTTGTCCCCCGTCCAGTTCGTCTGGACCAGCGCTGCGCGCACAACGGTCATTGTGGGCTCACCTCTTCCGTGTCGTCGGCGGTCAGGCGACGGGGAGAACGACCTCTGCACCGCAGCGTCGCGCCTCGAGCCAACCTTCCTGAACTCGTCAGCCTAGACACATCCCCGGGCGTCGCAAGGCGATTGGCCAACAATCACCCCGCCTGCCAGTCCGAGCCAGTCGGCCATCGAGGCCAGCGCGCGATCGAGGGCCCCCCGGGCTCCGTCTGCAGCGCTCGGCTCCCAGGTGACCTGCTGGACACGCAGGGTTCCGGCAGCCCGGTCGGCCTTGAGGTCGCACCGCGCCACGATCTCGTCGCCGTAGACGAAGGGAAGGACGTAGTAGCCGTGCACCCGCTGCTCGGCCGGGGTGTAGATCTCGATCCGGTAGCGGAAGTCGAACAGGGCCTGGGTGCGCTCTCGTTGCCAGACGAGCGAGTCGAACGGGCTGACCAGCGCCTCGACGTGCACCCGGCGCGGCACCCGCGCCTCGGCATGCAGCCACGCCGGGCGCGCCCACCCGTCGACCTGGACCGGGATCAGCTCCCCCTGCGCGACGAGCTCCTCGATCGCGGGACGGGCCTGGCTGGTCTTGAGGCGGAAGTAGTCGCGCAGGCACAGCTCGCTGCCGACGCCGTGGGCCCGGGCCGCGATCCGGATCAGCTCGACCATGGCCTCGTCCTGCGCTGGGCGCGCCGCGGGATCCACCCACTGGTCCCTGACCTGCGCCGGCGCGACCCGGTCCAGCCCGGCATAGCGCCGCTCGAACTGCCGAGTCCGTCCGGCGGAGCTGATCTGACCGGCCCAGAACAGGTGCTCGAGTGCCATCTTGACCAGGGACCAGTTCCAGCCCCACTCGTCCTTCTCCCGGGGGAGGTCGTGCGCGAGCGCCACCTCGAGCTCGCGTGAGGTGAGCGACCGACTGGCCTGCACCTCGTCGCGTACCGCCTCCACGAGCTCGGGGTGCTCACGCGCGACCCGCTGCATCCCGCCCCAGGAGTCCTCGGACGCCCGGCGCATCCGGAAGTCGAGCAGTGGCCAGGTCGACGGTGGGATCAGGCTCGCCTCGTGGGCCCAGTACTCGACGAGGCGTCGTGGCGCGCGATCGCGCGCCCGGTCGAGCAGGGCGGTGTCGTAGGGGCCCAGTCGGGAGAACAGGGGCAGGTACTGGCTGCGGGTGAGCACGTTGACGCTGTCGATCTGGATCACCCCGACCCGGTCGATGACCCGCTGGACGTGCCGCATGTCGGCGCCCCAGGGGGACGGTCGGGGGTCGGCGAAACCCTGCGCGGCCAAGGCGATCCGGCGCGCCTGGGCGCGTCCCAGACGCCGAGCCGTCATCAGCCCTGGCGGGGGTCGATGATGTTCTGCCGCACTGCGTACATCGCCGCTTCCATCCGGGTGTGCAGCTGCAGCTTCTCGAGGATGTTGCGGACGTGGTTCTTGACCGTGTTCTCCGAGATGAACAGCTGGGCCCCGATCTCCCGGTTGGCCAGCCCCCGGGCCACCAGCCGAAGCACCTCGACCTCGCGCGCGGTCAACCGGGGGGCGTGCGGGTTGGGCTCCTCCTCGCGCCGGCTGATCTGCGCGAACTCGGCCAGGAGCTTGGAGGCCATGGACGGGGAGATCAGGGACTGGCCGGTATGAATCGCCCGGATTCCGGCCGCGATCTCCTCACCGGGCACGTCCTTGAGCAGGTACCCGTTGGCACCGGCCCGGATGGCCTCGAACAGGTCGTTCTCCTCATCGGAGATGGTCAGCATGACGATCTTGCTCGACGGGACCAGCTCCTTGATCGACAGGCAGGCCTCGATCCCGCTGAGGCGGGGCATCCGCACATCCATGAGGATCACGTCGGGCAACAGCTCTTCCGCCCGTCGGACCGCCTCGAGCCCGTCCCCCGCCTCGCCGACGACGTCGATGTCCCCCTCCTGCTGCAGGACCATCTCCAGACCCCGACGAAAGAGGACGTGGTCGTCGGCGACCAGAACCCGGATGAAGTCGTCGTCGGTGCTCACGACACCCTTCGCAGCATCGACGGTCGGCCCGGTGACGTTCATGCCCGAATCATCGCACGATGAGGCATTGCGAGCCCCTCACGCGGTGACTCGGGACGCGTACTCTCCCCGCCGCGGTCGTGGGCGATGGAGGGCTACACCGCCTCGACGATGCCGAGGTCGTGCTGGTCGACCTTCAGGTGGATGACGCCATAGGACCAACCCCGCCGTCGGTAGACCACGCTCGGCTGGTCGGTGTCCGAGTCGTGGAAGAGGAAGAAGTCGTGGCCGACGAGCTCCATCTGGTTCAACGCCTCCTCCAGGGTCATCGGCGCACTGGCATGGACCTTCTCACGGACCTCGATCGGGGAGTTGCCGAGCGCCCCGAAGGCGGCACTGTCGTCATCGCCGGCGGGGCTGGAGCTCGCCGTGTCAGGATCGGGGGCGGCCACGATCCGACTGGTCGCCTGGGCCACCGACTCCGGCACGCGGCGGCCCGTCCGGGAGACCTTGCGGCGGTCGTTCGCCCGACGCAGTCGCTCGAGGAGCTTGTCCAGGGCCGCTTCCAGGGCGGCGTACTTGTCATCCGTGCACGCCTCCGCCCGGATGACGCGTCCGTTCGCATGGCAGGTGATCTCGACCGACTCGGAGTTGCGCGCGGTCTGCTCGTGGGTCACCACGACGTCGATTCGAGCGACCTTCGGCAAGAGCTGGGGTACCTTGGCGAGCTTGTCCTCAAGGTGTTGGCGGAACCGGTCAGAGATCTGGGCGTGACGTCCCGTGACGACGATGTCCACGTGGTCCTCCTGGCAATTGGGGGTCGTGTCTGGTCGGGCCGGGCAGGCCCACAGCACCTGGGGCAGCACCTCCGATCCTCGATTGCTCGGGTTCTACCCCCGACGGTAGTCCGCCCCACCCGGGATCGGAAAGGGGGGTGTCGACTTCGGGCTCGGCGTTCGGCGGGTCCGGGCCCGTGGCCTGCGGGCACCCGTCCCACCGGGGTCCACGTCCTGCGCGCGAGCGCCCACGCGCCGGCGAGTGGCAGCCAGCGTGGCCGCGCCGACGACCACCGCACCGGCGGACCGCAGGGCCCGGGCTGCCTCGGCACAGGTCGCCCCGGTGGTGAGCACGTCATCGACGATCAGGACGCGCCGACCGGCCACCCGCTCGCGCCAGCGAGGGCTGACCGCGTAGGCGTTGGCCAGGTTCGCCGCCCTACCGCGGCGGGTCAGCGTGGTCTGGTCGGCGATCCGCCGGACCGGCGTGAGCGCGGCGACCACGCTCAGCCGGCCGGAGGGATCCGCCTGGACGGCCCGCCGGGCGAGGTCGGCGACGGGTGCGTCGCCGCGTCGCCGCGTCGCCCGGGCGGACGAGGGGACGGGAACGACAAGAAGTGCGTCACGCGGGTGAGCGACGGTCATCACCTCGTACAGCACGGGTGCGAGGATGGCGCTGAGGTCTCGGCGATCCCCGTCCTTGTACGCGGAGATCGCGCTGGCGAGGGCGCCCGAGTAAGGCCCTGCTGCCGTGACCGGCGGGAGCCCGGCGGGGCAGGGCTCGGGAGCGACGCGGCACGGTGCCTCGAAGAGTCCTGCGACCAGGTCGGCCACGCAGGACGAGCAGAGGGGGCGGCAGGGCGCAGCACAGACGGCGCAGCGGGCTGGGAGCACCAGGTCGAGCAGGGCCGCCCAGCCCTGGCTGACTCCGTCCGGTAGGCAGGGCGTCATCGGCCGAGGATCTGTCCTCGGGCGACGCGCCCGGACCTCGCGGCGCCGTCGCGTGGATGACGGTTCCAGCGCGGCGGGGCGTGTGGACATCGTCGGACCAAGGTGACGATTCAGACAAAATGGTCCGCGAGGGATTCACATCGACGTCATCGGTACGCAACGATGCCGAACGGTGCAATCCCCTGTTGCATCATGCCCACGACGTCTGAGCGCTTCAACCCGACGACGTTGCGGGCCTTCGCAATACCTTGGAGTGACCCATGCGAGCCCCAGTGGTTTTCGCAGAGCCGGAGCCGCGCACCGACGTGGCTGTCGTCGTTCTGCCGGACACCGAGCCGCTCAGCCCCCTCGTGGCCTCTCACGCCACGCAGGTCGTGGCCTGCGATGGCACCCGTGCGACAGCGCGGCTGCTCGGTATGCCGGCACGCCGCCAGTACGTTGATGTGGGTCCGGGTCGCTTCACGGTGCCTCCCGAAAGGCCGGTACATCCATGAGCCTCGACATGCTCGTCGCCGATCGTCCGCCGAAGGTCGACACCATCCGGGTCGCCCTGGTGGACGACCACCCCCTGGTGCGCGAGGGCACCGCCCGACTGCTGACCGAGGCCGGGATGGAGGTCGTGGGACAGGCCGGAAGCCTGGCCCAGGGACATCCGCTGGCCGCGACGACCGACGCCGACGTGATCGTCGTCGACGTGTCGCTGGGGGATGGCAGCGGCCTGGACCTCATCCGGGCAGTGCGACCGGCCCGGCCCACCTTGGGCATCGTCGTGCTGACCATGCACTCCGACGATGAGACCCTGTTGGCCGCCTTCGAGGCCGGAGCCTCCTCGCTGGTCCACAAGACCGCCGACTCGCAGGAGGTCGTCGCGATGGTCCGTCGCGCCTCCATCGCCCCGGAGTCCTTCTCCGCCGTGGGCCTCGGTGACGCCCTGCGCCGGCGGGCCAACCGGGTCGTGCCGCGGCTGACGGCGCGCGAGCTCGAGGTGCTCGACCGGCTTGCCGCCGGGGGCTCGGTGCCACGGATGGCGAAGGAGCTCTACATGAGCGAGTCCACCGTCAAGACGCACGTCGCCAAGCTCTACGCGAAGCTCGAGGCGCACAACCGCGCCTCCGCGATCATGGCAGCCATCAGGCTCGGGTTCCTGCCCACCTGAGCTCAACCTCCCATGCTCGCGAACATCCCCATCATCCGGATCGCCCCGGGACCGATGACGACGATCATCAAGGCGGGGAAGATGCAGAAGAGCATCGGGAACAGGATCTTGACCGGCACCTTCTGAGCCTGCTCCTCCGCGTGCTGCCGACGGGCCAGCCGCATCTCCCGGGCCTGTTCGCGCAGGACGTTGGCGATCGGCAGACCTAGACGATCCGCCTGGACCACGGCGCTGACGAAGGTCTTGATCTCGGGCACCGTCGTGCGCAGGCCCAGCGCCGTGAAGGCCTCGCCGCGGCTCTTGCCGAGCTGGACCTCGGAGAGGATGCGGGCGAACTCTCCGGCAACGGGGCCGTCGACGGACCGGGCGACCTGCAGCATGCCCCCGTCGAAGCCCTGACCGGCCTCCATGCAGACGGTGAGCATGTCCATGGCCTCGGCGAGGCTTCGGCGCAGCTGGTCCTGCCGCTTGAGCCCCAGGTTGTAGACCAACAGGTCGGGCAGGAAGAGCCCGCCCGCTGCCAGCCCGGCAGCCAGGAGCAGCCCGCTCAGGGAAAGCCGGCCCAGGACCAGCCCCGCGAACACCCCGACGATGGCGAGGATGCCCTTGACGGCGAGGACCCGTTCCAGGGTCCATTCCGGAGGGTTCCCGGCCACGTCGAGTCCCCGGGCCAACCGGTTGGACGTTCCCGCAGGCGACACCGCCAGGCCCAGTCGGCGGAACCGTTCGATGGCGGGCAGGACCAGCCGATCCGCGGCCGGGAGCTCGGTGCTCCCGGACGCTGCGGGGTGGGCATCACGCTCGATGAACGCCAGGCCGCGCACGGCGGCGCTCTCGTCGGGTCTGGCGGCCGTCACCGCGCCCACGACGGCGGCAGCGAGGAGGAGCGCGACTCCCACCCACAGGAAGAGCTCGGGAGCCATCAGGCATCCACCTCCACGACTTTCCTCATCCAGAAGATCCCGACCGCCATGATGAAGACCATCACGACCATCACGACGACGCCGACCAGGCTGCTCCACAGCACGGAGATGTACTCCGGGCTGGTCCGGAGCATCCACAGGAAGATGACGACCGGCAGGGCGATGAGGATGTAGGCGGACAGGCGTCCCTCGGCCGACAGCGCCCGGACGTGGCGGAACAGCGCCTCCCGGTCACGCAGGGTGGCCGTCGTCGTGCGCAGCGTCTCGGCCAGGTTGCCGCCGACCTGGCGTTGGATCCCGATGGCCATCGCCGTCCACCGCATGTTCTTGCTGCCCATCCGCTCGGCCATCCGCTCCAGGGCCTCCTCGACGTCCGAGCCGATGCGCGTCTCGGCCATCGCCCGGGAGAACTCCTTCGCCGCCGGCTGCTCGACGTCCCGGGACACCGCGTCCAGCGCCTGGAGCAGCGAGAAGCCCGTGGACAGGCTGCTGGCGACCAGGGTCAGCACGTCCGGCAGCTGGCGCTCGAACCGCCTCGCCCGCCGGGCGGCCAGCTGCCGCAGGATCACTGGCGGACCGACGATCCCGACCAGGAGGCCGACGGCGCCACCGAACAGCGAGGCGAGACCCCCGCCGAGGAACGCGTAGCCCAGGCACAACCCGACGACCCCGGCGATGGCACGCAGTACGGCCCACTCCCCCGCCTTCCACGGCAGGTCCGCTCGAGCCAGCAGCACCATCGTGCGGGAGGTCGACTCCCGTCCACGCACCGCGCGGTCGCCGAGGTCCACCAGCTGCTGCGCAAGGCCCCCGGAGCCCTTGCCCGGGCTGACGGTCGGTCCGGGCAGCTGTCGGCCGACGTACTGCTCGATCGACGCCACCCGCTCGCTGCGCGAGGAGTCTCCCGGCAGCGACATCAGCAGGATCGCCAGCGCGGCGACGCCCACGAACGTTGCAGCGCCGGCGAGCACCAGCCCGACCGCTGGGCCGCCGGAGGCTGCCGTCGTCGCCGGGATCGTGGCCCGGGCGACCGGGGCCGAGGCACTGGGCGCGGGCGCCGGGGACGGTGCGAGCGCCGCTCCGACGTCCACCGGGGTGGAGGTGGAGAAGGCCGTTCCATGAGCCTGGCCCGACATGACGAGGGTGTGGCTTCCTGCGACGGCACCGTCGAGCGTCGCCGACCAGCTGACCTGGGCGTCCAGCGCGCGGGCGGAGGCCGCGAAGATCCGGGTCACGGCGTCGTTGTCCGCTGCCGGGACGACGCTTCCGCGACCGGCAGCCGCCAGCTCGCTGAGGACGATGTCGTCGCCACTGGCGGTCCGGAACCCGATGATCTGCGCCCGGACCCCGCTGTCCCGGAGCGCGGCCCCGGCTTGGGCCCGGGAGGTCACGCTGCGGGTGTCGGCTCCGTCGCTGAGGACGATCATTGCCCGGTCCTGCGCGCCGGCGAGGGCGTCGACGGCGGACGCCACGGCGTCGAACAGGGTCGTCTCCCCGGTGGACCGCAGCCGGTCGACCGCGGCCTGCACGGCTGCCCGGTCGGTCGTCGGCGGCACCTGGAGCACTGCGGACCCGGCGAACGAGACCAACCCGACCTGGACGTCGGCCGGGGCCGTCTTGAGGAAGGCGCTCGCCGCCGAGCGCACGGTCGCCATACCGCTGCTGCCCATCGAACCGCTGGTGTCGATCACCAGCATGGTCGCTCGGTGCCGGGCAGCGACGGGCTGCGTGCTGACCGGATAGCTCTTCCCCGCCACCGAGAGCCGCAACGAACTCACGTCGACGTGAGCGCCGTCCGCGGCGGCGGACACGGTGAGGACTCCGGAGACCACATGACCGGGTTCGACGCGCACCCCACTGAGGACGGCAACCTCGTCCGCCCGGGCGCCCCCCACCCCGACGAGCAGCAGGCCGACGAGCGCGACCACGACCGACGACCAGCGGCGCCGGCTCACCTGACACCCCGGCCGAAGACCTCCGGTGGCAGGTCGATCCCGTGGTCGAGCAGGGCGCGGGTGAACTTGGGCCGCAGGCCTGTTCCGACCAGCTGGCCCCGGAAGCGCCCGGCGTCGTCGCGGCCCATCGAGTAGTCGAAGGTGAAGATGTCCTGGAGCGTGACCACCTCACCCTCCATCCCCTCGACCTCGCTGATGGCGGTGATCCGGCGCGTCCCGTCCTGCAACCGCGCCTGCTGGACCACGAGGTCGATCGCACTGGCCACCTGGTCCCGAATGGCTCGGATCGGCAGCTCCACCCCGCCCATCAGGACCATCGTCTCGAGGCGGGAGAGGCTGTCCCGGGGACTGTTGGCGTGCACGGTCGTGATCGAGCCGTCGTGGCCGGTGTTCATCGCCTGGAGCATGTCGAGCGCCGCGCCGTCTCTGACCTCGCCCACGACGATCCGATCCGGGCGCATGCGCAACGCGTTCCTGACCAGGTCCCGGATGGCGATCTCACCGCGCCCCTCGACGTTCGAGGGCCGTGACTCCAGTCGCAGCACGTGGCGCTGGCGCAGCTGCAGCTCCGCCGCGTCCTCGATGGTGATGATCCGCTCGTCGTCCGGGATGTAGCCGGAGATGACGTTGAGCGTCGTCGTCTTCCCCGAACCGGTGCCCCCCGAGATGATGATGTTGCGCCGACCGAGCACGCAGGCCTGGAGAAAGTCCCGGACCTGGGTCGTCATGGTGCCGAAGGCGATGAGGTCGCGGTCGGTCAGCGGGTCGGTGGCGAACTTGCGGATGGTCAGCATCGAGCCGTCCAGCGCGATCGGTGGGACGACCGCGTTGACTCGGGACCCGTCCGGGAGCCGGGCGTCGACCATCGGGCTTGCCTCGTCCACCCGTCGGCCCACCCGGCCGACGATCTTGTCGATCGTCCGCCGAAGGTGGGTCTCGGACGAGAAGGCGGCGTCGACCGGCGACAGCTTGCCGGCTCGCTCGACGTAGATCCGGCCCGCGCCGTTGACCATGATCTCGCTGATCTCGGGATCGCGCAGCAGTGGCTCGAGCGGTCCGTGACCGAGGATCTCGTCCGCCACCTCCAGCGAGATGGTGGCCCGGTCCAATGCCGCCAGGGGCGTCTGCTCCGCGTCGATGATCGACTGCAGGGTCTGCCTGACCTTCACCTCGAGGTCCGCGGCGGGCAGGTTCGGATCGTAGAGCTGAGGTCCGAGCTCCGCGATCATGGCCTGGTGGACGCGGGCCTTCACGTCCGCCAGCGGGTCTGCGCTCGCCAGACCCGGTCGCTCGTACGTCACGTCCTCCAGCGGATGCTGGGAACGCAGGGCGATCTCGATCCGCTCGGACAGGCTCATCGGCGCGCCGCCCGACGGGCCGCGGCCAGGAACGGCGAACGGCTGGAGCGGCGTGACGCCCGGGTGGCGAGCGTGTCGGTGGACGCCCGCAGGTGCTGGTCGACCAGCTGCCGCAACGCGACACTTACCGGGTGGTTCGGCTCCTCGACGCAGATCGCCACCCCCCGGTTCACCGAGGCAGGCACGTCCAGGCTGTTCGGCACCATGATCGCGATCTCCTGCTTGAGCGCGGTGACGACGTCCTCCGGGCGGAGTCCGACCTTCGCGTCCGATCGGTTCAGGACGACGATGCGCGAGTCGCGAGGGCTGCCCAGCAGATCCAGGGTATCCAGCGTGAGTCGGAGATTCTTCAGCGCCGGCAGGTCCAGGGTGGCGATGAGCACGTGCTGGTCGCTCACGTCGAAGGCGGCCAGGACGTGCTCGGTGAACGCCGGTGGCGTGTCGACGATGACGTAGTCGTAGCACCGTCTGGCGACCTTCAGCAGCTCGCTGACCGTGGTGCCGGCGATCCGCTCGGCCTCGGCCGGCTCGGCCGGCGCACAGATCGTGTCGAGACCACTCGCAGCGTGAGTGGTGACGATCGAGGCCAGACCCTGCTCGTCGATGTGTCCGGTCATCGGCACGATGTCGCTCATGGTCCGTTGCGGCCGCAGCTGCAGGCTGATCGCGACGTCCCCGAAGGCGAGGTCCAGGTCGACGACCAGGGTCCTGCTGCCGGTTGCGGCCAGGTGTGCGCCGAGGTTCGTGGAGAAGGTCGTCTTGCCCACTCCTCCCTTGGCCGAGAACACGGTGACGATCCTGGCCTCGCGTACGGCCTGCTGGGCATCACGCCCACCGATCCTCTGGGACAGGTCACGACTGCGCCGGCAGGCCTCGGACAATGCCGCGAGATCGTCGGCCGCGACCACCTCACGCACCCCGGAGCGCAGTGCCTGCGCCAACAGGGTGACGTCCAGTCGGCGGCGCAACAGGACCGAGCCCACCTCAGGCCGGTCGACGCGCAGTGACTCGGTCAGGTCGCAGGCTGACTGAAGGTCGACGTCGGGACCGATCAGCAACAGCGTCTCGGCGGTCAGGGTCTGCATGGCGCGCGCCGCGGCGGCCGCCCCGTCCACGAGGTGAACCTGGTCGCCGAGGGCATACGCGTACCGGTCTTCGGCTCCGTGGCTTCCATCCCAGACGATTGTCATCGCGTTCCCCTACTTCGTGAAGATCGAGACGTCGGAGACCGCGAACCCGGCGTTGACCTTGGCGTCAGCACCGCGCAGGCCGGCGTACAGCGAACCCGTCTGGATCCCATGGACGAGCCG
Organism: uncultured Actinomycetota bacterium; assembly: GCA_963845815.1. GTDB lineage: Bacteria > Actinomycetota > Actinomycetes > Actinomycetales > Dermatophilaceae > Lapillicoccus. The sequence continues at coordinate 1,529,672 of CAWJTD010000001.1, read as the reverse complement.
GGTGGCCTGGTCCGGCGCCAGTGCCACGGTGACCAGCGTGCGGGCCTCCGCCGAGGACGGCGCCGCGGCATCGGTGGTGTCCGTCTTCGTGGGGGTGAGACCGGTGGCGCCGATCGCGATGACCAGCACGTCGTCGAGCAGCACCCGCGTCTCCTTCACGGACTGCGGCTGGGTGCCTCCGGCGGGAGCCGGCAGCTGGCTGCCCGGTGCCTCCACCGTGTCGTAGACGACCAGATGCGAGCCCGGGGTGACGAACTGGCCGACCCTGGCCGGGTCGCTCAACGCGACCGAGATGGCCACCTGCCCAGGGGGCACCTGGATCGCCATGCTGCCCTGCGGAGTGGTGCCGAAGCGGGCCGCGAGGACGTACTCGCCGGGGGCGATGTCGGTGACCGCCAGCAGGCCCTTGTTGGCCTCGGTGACCTCGATCAGGGCACCGGTGGGGACGGCCTTGGCCGGCAGCTCGGCCTGGGTGAGGAGGCGGTTGGCCACCGCGTCGGCCAGCGACGTGCCGGCCGGGATCTGCTTCTGCGAGACGTAGACCGAGCGAGGCTGCGCCCCGGCGACGGCCCGCTGGTCGGCGCCGTGGGCATACAGCACCACGCCGACGACACCCAGCAGCCCGAGCACGCCGGCCGCCACGATGGCAGCGATGTGTCGTCTCATCCGATATCCCTTCCTAGCCGGCCGGAAGGACGGCGAAGGTGCCGAACTTCGGGGGGCCGGAGATCGCGGTCGCGGTGAGCGAGTCGCTCACGAACCAGCCGGAGATGCAGCTGTTCCCACCGGTACAGGGAAAGCTGCCACTGACCAGGCTCTTCACCTTGTTCGGCGCCGAGCCGGTCGTCGTCACGTTGTAGCCGCTGAGGTAGAACGCGGCGTATCCCTGACGGTGGTAGGTGGCGCTGCTGCCGTTGCCCTGGGTGCAGTCCTGCCCGGGGACCGGGGGCGGGGAGGTGGGTAGTCCCGATGCCGTGCAGTCGAACACCGGCAGGAAGACCACCTTGCCGACCCGGGTGGACAGGTCGCAGCCGGTGCTGTTGCCCGGGTCGGTGCGCATCCAGTCGGCGGGGAAGGTCCGCAGGGTGCACGGGTCGCCCATGGTCTCGACGATCCCGAATCCGCCGGGAAGGGCATGGCCCTGCCAGCTCGGACAGGGGGTCGCGGGAGTCGCACCGCCGGGTGGGTTCTGGACCAGGAGGATGACCTCCCGGCCGGGCAGCTGCAGCGGCGGGGTCGCGGCAGCCGAGGGCCAGGCCGGTTGACCCACCCCGCCGTACCCCTTCACCGAACCACCGGCCACGTTGTACACCGGCGGCGGGTAGTACGCGCCCCCCGTCCCTGCGGTGGTGCCGTTCGTGGCGTGCATCCAGTCACAGGCGGAAACCGTGATCGGCATACCGGCGGTGGCGCTGGCGGGGGCACCCCAGGCCGCGCGTGAGCAGGCCCGAACCGACGCGCCGGAGGTGCCGGTGATCGTCTGGCCGAAGATCGCCGGCAGCAGGTGTCCAGCGCTCGTCGTCGTGATCGTGTGCGCCTCGACGAACGGGATGCCGGGCACGGCCGTGAGCGAGCTCGGCACCGGTGGGCAGTCCTTGAGCGACCCGGTGGGCGGAAGGCAGGACGGCAGCGATGGCCCGGCGTTCACGCCACACAGTCCGGCGGGGTAGACGGTGGTGTCGAAGCCGTGCAGCTTGTCGCGCGCGTTGATGTTGTTCAGTGCGGTCGTCCCGCCGGCTGCTCCGCCGGCCGCGCCTCCCGTCGCCGAGCACGAGGTGGGCGACAGCGCGCAGGTCTTGGCGAGGGAGAGAGCCGCGGCGTCAGCGCCGTTCTGGAGCTCCCGCCGCTCGGCCATCGACTGGCCGATGTCCACCGTGAGCGCGGCGGAGCCGATCACGGCGCCGCTCGCGACGAGCAGCGTGACGACCATGGCGATGGCTCCCGCGTCGCGGCGCTGCCGCCGCCTGCTCAACCACCGCATCGCATGACTGCCTTCTGCTTGAGGATGCCGCCCGCCGGGGTGTAGAGAATCCCGGAGAACTGCACCGTGGTGGTCACTGAGGCGACGTCCATCGACGAGGAGGTGGAGGTGCACAAGGTGATGTCCGCGTCAGTGACACTGGCTGTTCCACCGAAGCCCGGGTTCGGTGCTGCGAGCAGGACTCGCGAACGGACAGCCGGCTTCGTGTAGTTGGTGTTGCCCCCTGCGAGGGCGGCCAGGCGGACCCCCTCCCGGGCGCCCTGGCTGAGCTGGATCTCGGCGTTGAAGATACGGCCGAAGTCGATGATGCCGAAGACCAGCGCGGTCAGCAGCGGCAGGACGATGGCCATCTCCACCGCGACGGCCCCGCGGTCCCGGCCCGGGCCGAAGGGACGAACGCCTCGAGGGCCGCGATGTCTGGACATGGTTGATCACGACCCTCGAGACGGACGCCGAGCGTGCACGGGTAGCAGGTGGCGGGAACGGTCGGAACCGACCGGCGTGGGCTCAGGGGAGCTTGGTGTTGACCGTGTTGAAGGCGCCGTCGACCTTGCCGCCGAGAATGACCACCGTGCCGACGATGACGGCCGCGATCAGGGCGACCATGAGGCCGTACTCGACGGCGGTGGCGCCACGGTCGCGGGTGGCGAGACGGGTCTGAAGTCGGGCGAATACCTGGAGCATGAGATGTCCCTTCGAAAACCAATGAGGAGTTGGTGCCGGGCAGGGAAACCGCCGGCAGGACAACAGTGCCGGGCGCCACTGCCAGCGCATATCGGGTGATCGGGGCCCAAATGGGCCCGGCTGCATCGGCCGAACGGAGGATGTCCCCAGGCGCCGAGGTGTGCCAGGGACCGGACCGAGACCGTGCTGCCCCAGACGGACTCCCTCGGGCAAGCTGGTCTTTTTGCGGATATGTCAGACAAAGTGCACATTCGCCGCCTGTTTTGCCGAAAAGGCGATGCGCAGCCGGTCAGTTTGTCACCATGTGTGTGTTGCGCGCCGGGGGGCGCGCGAGGGGGAACAGCGCACAGCGGGGGGAGGAACAGCTCATGGTGGGGGGACATGAGATGTCCACGGGCACACAGCTGCGGATCGCCATCGCAGTGGTCGTCGTGCTGGTCAACGTCGTCTACGACAGCGCACTGCTCGTCCTGCCCTGGGCCATGCTCGTCGTGGCCGCCGACCTCGCCGCCGACCTCGTCCTGGCGAAGGGCCCCTTCTCGGTCGGTGACCGTCGATCCGCCGCCTTCGTGCTGACCTTGATCGGCATCTTCCTCGCGGGCCTGGCGATGACTGCCGGCCCGGGGAGCCTGCCGCTGCTCATCATCCCCTTCTTCCGGGTCGGGGAGCAGTGGGGGCGACGGTACGTCCTCGCGTGCGGGCAGGTCTACCTCGCGGCCATCGCCTCGGCGCTGTTCGTCGCCGAGTCGAACATGCGGGTGCACCTGAGCGGATCCTCGATGTTGATCTGGTCGGCGCTCGCCCTGAGCCTGGCCCTGCTCGTGGCCTGGTCCGCCCGGCTGCACGAGACCACACCCGCCTCGAGCGCCGCCGCGGCCGAAGCCACCCTGCTGCTCTCCCGTCTGCTCGGGTTGGCCGGCGAGCTGCGCGGGGGCTTCGACCCGGCGACGTCGGCCGAACACCTGCTCGACGCGGCAGGTCGACCCGGACCGATGGCCCGGACCGCCGTGCTGGTCGGCTCGAGCTCGGACCGGCCGGTACCCCTGGCCCTGCGGGGCTGCGAGCGAGTGCCCTGGCCGGACCCCACCAGCGACGCGGGGGTGATCGGGATCGCCTGGCGCGCGGGTCAGCCCGGAACCTCCTGGGACGCCGACACGCACCGCGAGATCCATGCCGTGCCGCTGCGTTCGAGCTCCGGTGCCCAGATCGGGGTACTCGTCCAGGACATCATGGCTCCGGTCCCCTCACCGACCGAGGACGTGGTCGGCCCGTTGGTCGACGTCACCGAGCAGTTCGGCCCCGTCCTCGGCGTCGCGCTGGCCTTCGCCAACCTTCGCGAGCGCGCCGGATTCGAGGAGCGCGAGCGGCTGGCCCGCGAGATGCACGACGGGCTCGCCCAGGAGCTCGTCGCCCTGAGCCTTCACCTCGACCGGATCCGCAGGGCGGATGCCGGCGCGTCCGGGACCGGTACCGAGCTGGAGCTCGCCTCTGCCCAGCTCCGTCGGATCCTCGGCGACCTGCGCTCGCACATCAGCGACCTGCGGGTGTCGGTGCGGCCGGAGCGTGGGCTCGGAGCGACGATGTCCTCGCGTCTGCAGTCCTTCGGGACGACGACGGGACTGGTCGTCAGCCTCCGGCTCAACGAGTCCGGTTTCCGGCTGCCCGCGATCGCCGAGACGGCCCTGTACCAGCTGTTCCTCGACGTGCTGGCGGACGTCAAGCACTCGGGCGCCACGGGGGTCGACATCGACCTCACCGTCGGCGCCCCGTCCGCGACCCTGCGGATGCGCCACAACGGGCGCACCGCCCTGACCCAGGAAAGCATGCTCCAGCACCCGATCACGCTTCTCGGCGGAGAGATCTCCGTCGCCACGGGCGAGGAGCTCGACCTGCGGGTCGAGCTGCTCGCCCCCACCCACTCCACACCCGTCCACGTCAAGCAGAAGGTGCCACAGCCATCATGAGCATCCACCCGCCGACCCTCCGTCCGCCCATCACGACAGCACGGCTGCGAGTGATCCTCGTCGACGACCACGAGCTGGTGCGTCAGGGCATCAACTACCTGCTGTCGTCCGACGACGCGCTGGAGGTCGTGGCCGAAGGTTCCAGCCTGGCGCAGGGGCTCGTCCTCGCTCGGTCCGCCCAGGCCGATGTGATGGTCGTCGACGTCTCCCTCGGGGACGGCTCAGGGCTCGACCTGGTGAGGCATGCCCGAGGGCTGCGGCCACGGCTCGGCATCGTCGTCCTGACGATGCTCGATGACGACGCCACCCTGTTGGAGGCCCTTGACTCCGGGGCTTCGGCACTGGTGCTCAAGAGCGGCTCGGCCGACGACATCATCTCGGCGGTCAAGCACGCCTCGACATCGCCCGACTCCTTCTCCGCCGCCGGTCTCGCCGGTGCCCTGCGACGCCGCTCGGATCCGTCGACCCCCAAGCTGACCGTCCGCGAGACCGAGGTCCTCCAGCGCCTCGCCGCCGGCGACTCGGTCTCGGACGTGGCCAAGCAGCTGTACATGAGCGAGTCCACGGTCAAGACGCACATCTCGAAGGTCTACGACAAGCTGAAGGCCCACAACCGGGCGAGCGCCGTCGTCGCGGCCATTCGGCTGGGCTTGGTCAAGACCGAGGGGTGATCCCCCTCGCCGTGACTGCGAGCGGCAACCCTGCTCCACGCGACCGGAGCCCGCTGGTCGGGCTGGGTCCGGGGCGACCCCCATGCGGCGCCCCGGCCCAACCAGGTGTCGAAGCCCGTCACCGCCCCGCGGACTTCGACCCTGTCGTCACATCGTGCTGAACGCGTTGATGATGCTGATCGCGCCCGGACCGATGATGACGATGAAGAGGGCCGGGAAGATTCCCAGCAGCATGGGGAACAGGATCTTGACGGGGACCTTCATCGCCTTCTCCTCGGCGAGCTGGCGTCGGGCCAGCCGCATCTCCTTCGCCTGTTCCCGCAGCACGTTGGCCAGCGGAAGGCCGAGCCGGTCCGCCTGCACCAGCGCGCTGACGAAGGTCTTGATCTCGGTGACCCGGGTGCGCTGGCCCATGGCGGTGAACGCGGCGGCGCGGGACTTGCCGATCTGGATCTCGGAGATGACGCGGGCGAACTCGCCCGCCACAGGCCCCTTCACCGAGCGGGCCACCTGACTCAGCGCCGCGTCGAAACCCTGACCCGCCTCGACACACACCGTGAGCATGTCGAGCGCGTCAGCCAGGCTCCGGCGCAGCTCATCCTGACGCTTGAGGCCGAGGTTGTAGAGAACGAGGTCGGGGAGGAAGAACCCGACCGCGGCCGCGACGAGGGCGGTGACGATCCCGCCGACGGACAGTCCCATCACGAGCAGACCGATGACAGGCCCGACCACCAGCCCCACGCCCTTCGCACCGAGCACCCGGTCGGCCGTCCATGGCGAGGGGTTCCCCGCCAGGTCGAGCAGGTGGCTGAGCCGGGTCACCGCGCCCGCGGGTGACAACCGGATGCCCAGCCGCTTGGCGGAGTCCAGCAGCGGCAGCAGCAGCCGGTCACGGGCGGCAAGCTCGTTGCGACCCACCTCGCGCTTGTTCACCTGCCGCTCGACGAGGGCAAGACTGCGGGCCACGCCCGTGACACCTCCCGCGAACGAGTAGACGACACAGCCGATCGCGACCGCGATGAGGGTCACTCCGAGCAGTAGCAGTGTCTCCGGCGCCATCAGACCCTCACCTCGACGACCTTGCGCATCCAGAAGATGCCGACCACCAGGGACACTGTGCCGGCCGCCATCATGGCGTAGCCGATCATGTTGCTCCACAGGAGCGAGATGTACTCGTAGTTCGTCTGGAGGCTGAAGAGGAAAATGCCGATCGGCAGCAGCACCAGGATGTAGGCCGAGAGCCGGCCCTCGGCCGACAGCGCCCGCACCTGCCTGCCCAGGGCCTCGCGATCGCGCAGCGTCGCCGCCGTGGTGCGCAGGGTCTCGGCGAGGTTGCCGCCGACCTGACGCTGGATGCTGATCGCCATGGAGGTCCATTTCATGTTGTCGCTGCCCATCCTTTCGGCCATCCGCTCGAGTGCCTGGTCGACGTCGGAGCCGATCCGCGCCTCGGCCAGAGCCCGGGAGAACTCCTTGGCGGCCGGTTCCGCGGAGTCGCGGGCGACCCCGTCCAGTGCCTGCATCAGGGAGAAGCCGGTGGAGAGGCTGCTCGCCACGAGGGTCAGCACGTCCGGCAGCTGTCGCTCGAACTTCCTCGAGCGCCGCTTCGCCAGGAACCGCAGCACGAACTGGGGACCGACGAAGCCGAGGACGAGTCCACCTCCTGCACCGATCACGGACACGGTGCCGCTGAGCAGCAGCAGTCCGGCTGCTACGCCGGTCACGACGGCGCCGATCCGCAGCAGCCACCACTCCCCAGCCCGGAACGGCAGGTCGGCCCGCTGCAGCAGGCTCATGGTCGCCGACGTCGTCGAGCGTCCCTGCATCACCTTCTCACCGATCGACACCAGCCCTTCGCTCAGCGCACTGGGCGAGACGTGCCGTGGACCGTCCGAGATCTCGGAACCGAGGTACTGCTCGATGGACGCGACGCGGATCGAGCGCCGGGAGCGAAGCATCGGGACGGTCAGGGCGAGGACGACTCCGAGGAGCCCGAGGAACACGGCGCCCAGGGCCACCAGCATCGACATCGGCAGGCCCAGGGCGACCGGAGTGGGAGCCGCGACGGCCTCCACCGCAGGAGGTGCCGGGACCGGGGTGGCGGGACCGTTCGAGCTGCTCGGGCGCGACGGCGCGGCACCCAGGTCGACGCTTGAGGTGGTGCTGAAGGGTCGTCCGCCGGCGGTTCCGGAGATGACCACGTTCTGCTTGCCGAACACCGCCTCCGGAGGCTGCACGACCCAGCGCACCTGGCTCGCCAGGGTCTTGGCCGCCGACTGGAAGGCCTGGGCGACGGCACCGGGGTCGTCAGCGGCGGTCGCCGAGCCGTGACCGGCCGCGGCGAGGCTGTCCAGGACTGCAGCGTCACTGCTGCCCGTCTTGAAGGCGATGGTCTGGGTGCGGACGCCGGTGTCGCGAATCGCACCGACGACCTGCGCCTGCGTGGTGCGGCTCTGGTTGTCGGTACCGTCGCTCAACAGGAGAATGCTGCGATCGCCGGCGCTACCGAGCTGAACGAGCGCCAGGGTCACGGCATCGAAGATCGCGGTCTCGCCGCTCGAGGTGAGCTTGGCCATTCCCTGGGCCACCTTGGCCCGGTCGGTCGTCAGCGGGACGACGACCGCCGGCGTTCCAGAGAACGCCACCAGCCCCACCTGGACATCGGCAGGCACGGTCTGCAGGAAGGCGTCCACAGCGGTCCGCACGGTCTGCATCCCGCTTGCCCCCATGGAGCCACTGGTGTCCACGACGATCATCGTCGCCCGGCGCTCCTGCGCGACCGGCACCGTTCGGACCGGCAGCCGGGTCCCGCCGACGTCGACGCTCAACGTGGCTGCGTCCACCGTCGCGGCGGTGACGGTGAGCAGCCCGCTGAGGCTTCGATCGGCCCCCACCGCCACGGCAGTCAGCTGCGCCGGGTTCGAGTCGGCAACGGCCGTGGGCGCAGGGATCAGGCAGCAGAGCACGATGAGCGCCGCGGCGAGCGCCCGGTGGATCCCGCGGATGCTCATGACTGCCTCATGAACAGCTCGCGGGGCAGGTCCACCCCTTGCTCGGCCAGCTCCTCGGCGAACTTGGGACGCAAGCCGGTCGCCACGAGTCCGCCACGGAAGCGACCGTTCTCGTCCCGGCCGGCCCCGTAGTCGAACGTGAAGAGGTCCTGGGTGGTGATGATGTCGGTCTCCATCCCCTCGACCTCGGTGATCGTGGTGATCCGGCGGGTACCGTCCTTCAGCCGGGCCTGCTGCAGGATCAGGTCGAGCCCGCTGGAGACCTGGTCGCGGATGGCCCGAACGGGAAGGTCGATGCCGGCCATCAGGACCATAGTCTCGAGCCGGGACAGGCTGTCCCGGGGCGTGTTGGCGTGGACGGTGGCCAGCGAGCCGTCGTGGCCGGTGTTCATCGCCTGGAGCATGTCGAGAGCGGCTCCGTCGCGGACCTCACCGACGACGATGCGGTCGGGCCTCATCCGCAGGGAGTTCTTGACCAGCTCACGGATGGAGATCTCGCCGCGACCTTCGGTATTGGACGGTCGCGCCTCGAGGCGCAGGACGTGGTGCTGCTTGAGCTGCAGCTCAGCCGCGTCCTCGATGGTGACGATCCGCTGGTCGTCGGGGATGAAGCCGGACAGGACGTTGAGCAGGGTCGTCTTCCCGGACCCGGTGCCGCCCGAGATGAGGATGTTCCTGCGACCGATGACGCAGGCGGCCAGGAAGTCCCGTACCTGTGCCGAGAAGGTGCCGAAGGAGATGAGGTCGCTGTCCGTGAACGGATCCCTCGAGAACTTGCGGATGGTGAGCAGGGAGCCGTCGATGGCGATCGGCGGGATCACGGCATGGACCCGGGAACCGTCGGAGAGTCGGGCGTCCACCAGTGGACTGCTCTCGTCGACGCGCCGGCCCAGCTTGCCGACGATCTTGTCGATGGTGCGCCGCAGGTGCGCCTCGTTGAGGAAGCGGGTCTCCACGGGGTGGATGCGCCCAGCGCGTTCGACGTAGATCGAGTCCGAGCCGTTGACCATGATCTCGGTGACCTCGGGATCGCGTAGCAGCGACTCGAGCGGTCCGTGGCCGAGGATCTCGTCGGAGACCTCCTGGGCGATTCGGGCCCGGTCGGAGGCCGACAGGGGGGTCTGTTCGAGGTCGATCACGGACTGCAGCGTCTGGCGCACCCGGGCCTCGAGCTCGCTCTGCTCGAGGCGCGGGTCGTAGAGCTGCGGGCCGAGCGACTCCAGCAGAGCCTCGTGGACGCTGGCCTTGACGCTGGTGAACGGGTCGTTCAGCCGGCGCAGTGAACCAGGGGTGGACAGGCGGACGGGCGCCTTCTCCGATCCGGTGATGGGCAGCTGGGCCCGTCGGACACTGTCAAGACGGTCGGCGAGACTCATTTCTTGGACCCCCAGGAGATCAGGCGCTGTCGGGCGCTTCTCGGCTGACCCCGTCCGTCGGTCGAGACCTTCCGCAGATGACGGTCGGCAAGGTCCTTGATCGCCATGCTCACCGGGTGGCGCGGGTCGTCGAGGACGATGACGACGCCCCGGTTGACGGATGCGGGCACATCGACGCTGCCGGGCACCATCACGGCGATGTCCTGCTTGATCGAGGTGACCACGTCCTCGGATCTCAGTCCCACCTTGGCGTCGGACCGGTTGAGGACGACCACCCGGGAGTCCCGGGGGTTTCCCAGTAGGTCGAGCGTGTCGAGCGTCAGCCGGAGGTTCTTCAGCGCGGGGATGTCCAGCGTGGCGATGAGGACGAGGGCGTCACTGATGTCGAAGGCGGCCAGGACGTGGTCGGTGAACGCCGGCGGCGTGTCGATGATGACGAACTCGTAGTTGCGCCGCGCCACCTTGAGCACCTCGGAGACGGTCACGGCCTGGATCTGGTCAGCGCCCCCGGGGCTGTTGGGAGCGCACAGCACGTCGAGGTTGCTCGGGTGTCTGGTCACCACCGACTGAAGACCCTGGGCGTCCAGGTGCCCGGTCATCGGCACGACGTCCTCCATCGTCTCGACCGGGAGCAGCTGGAGACTGATGCCCACGTCACCGAAGGAGAGGTCGAGGTCGACCAGCAGGGTGCGATGCCCTTCGGCCGCAAGGTAGGCCCCGAGGTTGGTCGAGAACGTCGTCTTGCCGACCCCACCCTTGGCCGAGAAGACCGTGACGATCCGCCCGTCGAGGGCACCGGACCCGTCCCCGTGCCCGCGAAGGCGCTCGGACAGCTCCCGGCTTCGCCGACAGGCATCCTGCAGGCTGCTCAGCTCTTCGGCGCCGACGACCTCCCGAGCGCCGGCCCGCAGGGCCTGGGCGAGGACCGAGACGTCCAGCCGGCGCCGCAGGAGGATGACCCCGACGTCCGGACGCTCGACCCGGGTCGCCTCGATGAAGGCGCAGGCTTGCGCGAGGTCGACGTCGGGGCCGATCACGATGAGCTGCTCGTCCGGGACTCCGGACAGGGTGCGCGAGGCCGCGGGGGCGCTCTCCACGGTGGTCACCTCGGTGCCGATGGCGTAGGCGTAGCGTTCCGCTGCGCCCTTGTCTGTGTCCCACAGAATCGTCATGGCCAAGCCCTTACTTGGCGAACAGCGAGCTGTCGGAGACCGACGCGGAGAGGTCCACCTTGGCGTCGGCGCCGCGCAGCCCCGCATAGAGTCGGCCGGTCTGGATGCCGTGCACCAGACGGGTCGCGTCCTCCGGCGGCAGAGCCACCGTGACCAGGATCGTTGCCGGGTTGGCTCCTGCGGCTGCCGGGCCGCCTTCGGCGACCGGGACGAGCGGGACGTTGCCCATCGCGATGACGAGCACGTCCTGGAGCAGCACCTGGGTCCGGACTCCGCCCACCAGGTTGCTGCCGTCGATACCTGGCAGGACGTCGTGGGTGTCGTAGATGACGATCCGCGAGCCCGGCGTCATGAAGGTCCCGACACGAGCCGGGTCACTCAGCTGCGCCGAGACGGCGACCTGCCCGTTGGGCACCTGGAGCGCCTTGGTCCCGGCGGCCTGGGCTCCGAAGCGTCCGGCCAGGATGAACTCACCGGCCTGGATGTCGGTGACGGCGACCTGCTGCTCGTTGTCCCTGGTCACCTCGGTCAGGGCACCCGCCGGCTTGGCCTGGGCGGGGACGTTGGTCCGGGTGAGCAGGCCCGACTTGACGGCCTCCGCGAGGGAGGTGCCGGCCGGGACGACCTTCTGTGACACGTAGACGGGTTGTGGCTGGGCCCCAGCCACAGCTCGGCTGTCGGCGGCGCGGGCGTACAGCACGACGGCCATGACGCCGAACAGGGCGACAACGCCGCCGATGACGAGAGCGAGTACGCGAGCCTTCATGGGATTGGCCTTTTCAGGTGGGTGAGCTGCCGGTCTGCACCGGAGCTCACAGGGTTCCTGCGGGAATGAGGAAGAGGTCGACGACCGACCGCCCGAAGACCCCCACTGCGACGGCGATGGCTCCGGCGATCAAGGCGACCAGGAGGCCGTACTCGACGGCCGTTGCACCGTAGTCGCGGCCTCGTGTCGCGAGCTGAGCCCGGAGTCGTGCCATGTGGATGTCCTTCGAATGTGGTCGTTCCGCGTGGCGACGGGGTTCGCCACGCGGAACGGCGGTCCGGTTTCGCCGGGGAACGAGCTGGACCCTGGGTGTTGCCGATCCGGTCAGACGTTCCCGGCGACGTTGCTGAACAGCGTGTTGAGGTTGGTGCCGAGCAGACGGACGGTGACGATGATGGCGACGGCGATGAGCGCAACCATCAGGCCGTACTCGACGGCAGTGGCGCCCCGGTCACGAGTGGAGATCCGGGTCTGGAGACGAGCGAGTGCCTTGAGCATTGGAGTACCTTTCCTAGAGTGGTGATGCGCAGGACCAGGTCCGTGCGTCGACATCGAGTCTGTCCATCGGCGACCGTCCGCACATCGGGCAAAGGCTCACCAGCAGCTGGCCTTTCAGCTCAGCCGGATGGCCGAACGGATGACCCAGCGGCCGAACCTCAGAGCGGGCTTCGAGAGGGCGCCACACTCGCGGGGTGATGACTCGCGCGCGCTCCCGTATGACGCTGGCCCGTGCGCTGCCGGCGGCGGTCACGGCGGTGACGATCGCGCTCGTCACCCAGCTGGCGGTTCGCCGAGTCAGCGATCCCAGTCCGTGGCTCCACCTTCGAGTGGGTGAGTTCCTGATCGGTGGTGGGCGGTTCACCGCCTCGGACCCGTTCTCCCCCAGCGCGTCCCACACCTACCTGCCCACGCAGTGGCTACCCTCGGTCGCGACCTTCGAGCTCCAGGAGGTCCTCGGCCTGCCGGCCGTCGCGTGGCTGAGAGCCCTTTCGGTCCTGGCCCTGTTCCTCGTGCTGTGCCTCATCGTGCGCCGGCACCTGGCTGGTGTCGTCGGCGTCATCGTGGCGGCTGGGGTGGCCTTGATGTGCCTCCCGACGATGACCGAGCGACCGCAGTCGCTCGGGATGGTCCTGCTCGGCCTCACCGTCCTGGGCTGGTGGGGCAGTCTCGTCGACGGACAGCCACGCTGGTGGCTCATTCCGTTGGCGTGGGTCTTCGCCTCGAGCCACGGCCTCTGGTCGATCGGGATCGGGGTCGGGGTCGTGGTCTGCCTCGGACTGCTCCTGGACCGGGAGCCTCGCGAACGGGTGGGCCGGCTGCTCCTGGTGGTGGCCGGGCAGCTCGCCGCAACGGCCCTGACGCCGTTGGGACCCGCGCTGCTGGGCACGCCGTTCACGGTCGGCGCCACCGGCCGCGAGTTCATCACCGAGTGGCAGCCCGGCACCGTGGGTTCCGGAACGGTCGTCGGTGTGGGCGTCATGCTCGCGGCGATCGTCGGCCTCGGCCTGCACTCGCGCAGACCGGTCCGCTGGTCGCGCCTGCTGATCCTCGGCGTCGCGCTGGCCCTGGCCGCGGCAGCCCTGCGCACCGGCGCGGCAGCCGCCATCCTGCTGACCCCGCTCATCGCTGAGACGGCAGCGCCCATCCTGCAACGCCGCGGTGGGCGTCGCCGGGTCAGCACCCGTGCGCTGCTCACCTGCGTCGCCCTGGCCGCCCTCGCGGCGCTCCCGATGTCGATCGAGCGCGGGGCGACCCCGACCGGGGTACCGACCGCACTGTCCGCGGCCCTGCGCTCACTGCCCTCGGGCACGCCCGTCCTGGCGCAGACCGACGTCAGCGGCTGGGTGCTGTGGACCGCACCCAACCTCGCACCGGTCGTCGACATCCGGGCCGAGTCCTACACGCCGGACCAGCTGCGCCGTTACGTCCGGACCTACAACGCCCAGGCCGGCTGGGAGCAGTCCCTGGATGCGCTGGGAGTGCGCTTCGCCCTGGTGGAGAAGGCATCCCCCATCGCCGGGGCCCTGGTCGAGGTGCGGAACTGGCAGGTCGTCGGCGACGACGCCGGCTACCTGCTGCTCCAGGACGCGGCATGACGGCCACCGGGACGACCCGGCCGACCCAGGCTCCCGCCGCGCCGGTGCCGGCGCCGATGGCCTCGCCTCGGGAGCGCGGGGGGCGCTGGGGTCTGTTCGGCACGCCGGTGGTGGTGGGCGTCCTCGTCATCGCCTCGCGACCGGTGACCGACCCGGAGGCATGGTGGAACGTCCGCGCCGGCCAGCTCCTACGCCAGACCTGGACCTTCGTCGGCCCGGACCCGCTGTCCAGCTCGGGCGGTCAGTTCGTGTCCGACGCCTGGGCGAGCGATGTGCTGGCGTCACTCTCCTACGACGCGCTCGGGACTCCCGGGCTGGTGTTGATGAGGTCGCTGGTGCTGATCGCGCTGGCCGCCCTCTTCCTCGTCGCCGGCCGGCAGCAGGCCGATCCGGTGCCAACCGTCATCGCCACCTTCGTCGGACTGATCGGCTGCGCGTCGCTGGGCGAGCGCCCGATGACCGCCGGCGTCGTGCTCACCATGGTGGCGGTGATCGGGTGGCGTCGAGCCGCCGAGTCCCAGCGCCCGCCATGGTGGCTCGTCCCGGTCGGGACCGTGTGGGCCTGCGTCCACTCCTCCTGGTTCATCGGTCCGCTGATCGGGGCGGTGACCGTCCTCGGCCTGTCCCTCGAGGGTCGGCTCAGTCCACCGCAGACGGTCCGGTTCGCGGGGGTCGTCGTCGCCAGCTACCTGGCGTCCGCCCTGACCCCGCTGGGCCCGGCCCTCCTGTCGAGCCCGTTGGACAGCTTCCCGGCGTCGGGCGCCGTGGTCGGCGGCTGGGCCTACGTGGACCTCGGCAACCCGGGCGCCGTGGTCGTGGGTGGCTCGTTGCTCGTCCTGACGGCCGGACTGCTCAGGAGCGGCCGGCGACCGGCGTGGTGGAAGCTGGGGCACGGGCTCGTCGCGCTCGCCCTGTCGCTGACCTTCACCCGGCTGGTCCCGTTCGCCGCCTGCCTCGCCGTGCCCCTGGTCGCCGAGGGCATCCAGGTCGTGAGCCGGCGTGGCAGGGCCCACCTGGTGGGGTGGCGTGAGCGCCGTGCCTTCGTGACCGGCGTGCTGCTCACGGTCGCGGCGGCGGGGTGCCTCGCCATCCCGCTCGGCGCCGTCAGCCGGGACATCCCGGCCCGTTTCGCCACGAACCTGGCACGGCTTCCGGATGCGACGGTGGTCCTCGCGTACCACCAGACCTCCAGCTGGATCATGTTTGCCGAACCGCGACTGAGGGTCGCGATCGACACCCGGGTCCGGCTCTACGACCCGGCATACCTCACCCGGTACGTCTCGGCGCTGAAGGCGGAACCCGGCTGGGGGGACTTCGTCACGCTGACCGGAGCAACCAGCGCGCTGCTGCCCGTGGACGCCCCGCTGGCCAGCGCCCTGCAGCAACGGTGGGGCTGGCGGCAGGTCCAGACGACGGACGGATTCGTCCTGCTGGTGTCAGTTTCCGGCGATGACGATCTCGGTGACCCCGGGGACCGGGTCCCAGACCTTGGCCACCCGAAGTAGGGCGGCGGCATCCGTCATGACGATGAGCCCGCGCACCCCTCCCCGTGAGGTGATGCTGCGTGCTCCGGGGACTGCCGGGATGAGCCGTGCCCGGACGTCCTCCTGCCCGACCCGGCGCAGGCCCACGCCCGCGCCGAGGGTGACCTCGAAGGGCCGCAGCTGCTCGCCCTCCTTCTCCTCGGCCAGCACCGCGAGGCTCATCGAGTCCAGCCAGGTGACATCGGCGAAGCGGGTCAGCGGCTCGCCCTGCCGGTAGGGGGCGGCCAGCGCGGTCGGCTCGCCAGCACTGCCACGGACGATGCCGGCGATGTCGAGCCGGAAGTCCGTCCCGTCCGGCAGTCTCGAGATGACGGCGACCCGGGTCGAGTCCGGAGAGACGCTGAGATTGACCACATCGCGCCCGGCCAACCAGCCTGCTCCGACCTCGACGGGCGGCGCAACCTGGGCCGTGGACGTGTCGAAGGTCCAGATCCGGGTCGCGCCGGAGACCTTCCCGGCCACCCAGAGCCGGCCGAAGGTGTCGTAGGCCGGGTTGGTCAGGTCGATGGCGAACGTCGGGATCGTCAGCGGCGTCGGGCCGTGCCATCGCACGAGCTCGGCGCGTCCCCGGGCGACCGCGGCGATGTCGCTTCCGTCGGGTGACAGCGCGAGGTCGACGTAGGCCGCAGGGACCTGGACCGGGGGCTCGCTGGCCTTGGACGTCGGCCCCTGTGGCCGCGCCTGGTCGCCAGCGAACAGCGACTGGGCGTTGATCCGTTCCACCCCGTCCTTGGTGCGCTTCAGCCCGAGGCTCGGAACCGGGATCGCACCGGACTCGTAGCCGAGCTGGTCGATCAACCCCACGGCGTTCGGCAGGTTGGAGACCGGGATCTTGCCGATGCCCTGGACCTCCAGCGACACGGCGGTGACCCCCGGGGCCTGGGTGACCGTCGCCACGAACTGCGCCCACATGGCCCGGCGACGCCCGGGCTCCAGGGTCTGCGCGCTGTTGGTCAGCGTGACGGTGGCGACCCCCGAGGAGTCGACGTTCACGGCGTCGACGGCGAGCTTGGCCCCTTCCGGCAGGCCCGTGTCGGCGGCCCCGCGCAGGTAGTCCGGCACCGGGCCGAGCTGGGCCCGGGCCAGCGCCGTGGCAACGCGCGGCCCCGATGGCAACCATCGGACATCGGCGATGAGGCGCAGCTGGCTGGGCAGTACGTAGTGGATCCGGAAAGCCGCGAAGACCCGGTCGAAGTCGTCCGTGTTGATCCACAGTCCGAACCCCTCCTCCGGGAGCTGGACCCGCCACTCGCCATCCACCTTGGTCATGGTGAACACCACCGACGTGAGCGTGCCGGGCGGGAGCTCGCGGTAGCGGCCCGCCTCGTCGATCGTCGCCACCGCCGCAGTGGTGAGCTTGAGCTGGTCGGTCGGAAGGCGCTCGATCGCCATGGTCGTCTGGGTGTCGTACACCGTCACCGCGGACGCCGGCCGCCAGCGGTCCAGGGACGCGGGGGCCAGGTACTCGCGGGCGACGACCTGCTGGTTCTCGTTGGTCTCCTGGAAGCCGGCACCGGCCCGGATGAAGTCCCGGGCGATGACGTCCTGGCTGGCTCCCTTGATCGGCGGGCTGACCACGATCCGGGCCCGGGGGGCGACGTTCTCGCCCAACCGTCGACCGGGCTGGACACTTGAGGTCCCGGGCAGGCCGCCACACCCAGCCAGTGTCGCGACGACGAGCAGGGCGGCGAGGACGTGCCCCAGGCGGCTGGTCACGAGCCTCTGGTCCCTGCGCCGCCTGACCGTACGGGGCTCGGCGCAGGCTGCTCGACGGCCGACGGCACCTCCCCGGGCGTCGGGGAGCCGGTCGGTGGCCGCGCTGGGCCGGCCGGGGCGCTCTCGGCGCGCGGGTTGAGCGGCAGCGGCGAGGTCTCCAGCTGGATGCCGACTTCCTTCGGCAGGGTCAGTCGGAAGCACGAACCCTCTCCGGCGACTCCCCAGGCCTGGAGCCAGCCGTCGTGCAGCCTGGCATCCTCCAGCGAGATGGCCAGGCCCAGCCCGGTTCCGCCGGTCGTCCTGGCCCGCGCGGGATCGGCCCGCCAGAACCGGTTGAACACCATGGCCGCCTCGCCGGGGCGCAGGCCGAGGCCGTGGTCTCGGACCGAGATGGCGACTGCCGTCTCGTTGCTCGCCACGGACACCTCGATGGGCCGCCCCTCACCGTGCTCGATCGCGTTGACCAGGAGGTTGCGCAGGATGCGTTCGACCCGTCGCGAGTCGATCTCGGCCTCGCAGGGCGTCGGCGGCTGGTCGATGGTGACCGGGCTGCCCTTGCGCTCGGCGAGCGTCTCGCACGCCTCGACCACGCGAGCCACGACCATCCGGGTATCGGTGGGCTCGAGGTCCAGGACCGCGGCGCCGGCATCGAACCGGCTGATCTCGAGCAGGTCGAACAGCAGCGCCTCGAACCGGTCGAGCTCGTTGTGCAACAGCTCTGCCGACCGGGACACGGCCGGGTCGAAGTCACCGCGCGAGTCGTGGATCAGGTCACCGGCCATCCGGATCGTCGTCAGCGGCGTGCGCAGCTCGTGGGAGACGTCCGAGACGAAGCGCTGTTGGAACCGGGACAGGTTCTCGAGCTGGCCGATCTGCTGCTGGAGGCTCGCGGCCATCTCGTTGAACGAGTTCGCCAGGCTGGCCAGGTCGTCCTCGCCCTTGGCCTTCATCCGCTCGTTGAACGCGCCGCCGGCGAACCGTTTGGCGACCTCCGCCGCGCGCCGGACCGGCTCGACGACGAGCCGGGTGACGACATACGCCACGCCACCGATGAGCAACATCAGGACCAGCCCGCCCCAGAAGAACGTTCTGCCGACGATCCCGAGGGTGTCGCGTTCCTGGGTCATCGGATAGATGAAGTAGAGGCCGTAGGTTCTCGCCCGCGGTACGTCGACCTGCTGCCCGATCACCCAGGACGGGACCGGTGCGGCCTCCCCGGCGAGCTTGATCGAGACGATCTGGGTCTGCTGGACTCCGGGGTTGTCGGCAACCTTCTGCCTCAGCTCGGCCGGCAGCGAGGCCAGGCCCACCTCGCCGACCTGGATCGGGGGCAGCACCACGTCCTGGACGGTGTTGTTCTCGCTGCGCACGAGGATCGCGTAGCGGGAGCGCTCGGTGCCGGTGACGTCCTGAAGGAAGCCGGTGGTGGCCGACCTCAGGGTGTCGGCCGACTGGATCTGGTCGGTGCCGTACAGCTGGGTCTGGACCTTGGTGGTCAGCTGGAGCGCCTCCGCCGAGGCGGTACTGCGCCGCTCCTCGACCAGGCCGTTGGCCACCTGTTGGTAGAGGTAGGAGCCGACGATGCCCAGTGCGATCGTCCCCAGCATCATCGTCACCGAGACCACGCGGAACTGCAGCGAGCGACGCCACCTGGTGTGCAGCTCTCGCCACCCGGCCCGAAGGTGTGCGGCGAGCGAGCCCACCAGTGCCAGCACGCGCTCGAGCACCTGCCTCCCGAGGCCGGTCAGTCCCGCGGGAGTCCGGTCAGGTGCGTTCGGCACGCTCATCGGCTCAGGCCGGACCGGCCTTGTAACCGACCCCCCGGACGGTCACCACGATCTCCGGGCGCTCGGGGTCCTGCTCGATCTTGCTGCGCAGGCGCTGGACGTGGACGTTGACCAGCCGGGTGTCTCCGGCATGCCGGTACCCCCAGACCTGTTCCAGCAGCACCTCCCGGGTGAAGACCTGCCACGGTTTGCGGGCCAGGGCGACGAGCAGGTCGAACTCGAGCGGAGTGAGCGACAGCGGCGTACCGTCGCGCTTGACCGAGTGCCCGGCGACGTCGATGTGCAGGTCACCGATCTCCAGCTTCTCGGGCTCCGGCTCGTCCCCGCGCCGCAGCCGGGCGCGGACCCGGGCAATCAGCTCCTGCGGCTTGAAGGGCTTGACGACGTAGTCGTCGGCGCCGGACTCGAGGCCGACCACGATGTCCACCGTGTCGGTCCGCGCCGTGAGCATGATGATGGGGATGCCCGACTCGGCCCGGATCCGACGGCATACCTCCATGCCGTCCAGGCCCGGGAGCATGACGTCCAGCAGGACGAGGTCGGGTCGCGAGTCGCGGAACGCGGCCATGGCCGCTGACCCATCCGCGACGTGCGCCACCTCGAGTCCTTCCTGGCGCAGCACGATGCTCAGCATCTCCGCCAGGGCAAGGTCGTCATCGACGACGAGCACGCGACCCTTCACACCGTGGTCCTTTCCCCGTGAGTTCAGCGTCATCATCATCACACACGGGGCAGATCATTCCGGACAGGACGGCGGGGATCACTGGACCAGGCGGACCGGGTCCCCCTCGAGGCTGGCAGTCCAGGACGTCGTGTCGCTGGGCTGGTTGCCGAGGCCGTAGGAGTAGTTGAGCTTGAACCAGCACGCGGTGGGATCCGCGTCGTTGCAGGAGTAGGACGACGGGACCGGGACGGCAATCGTCTCCCACTTCCCGTTGTACAGCGGGCTCGCCAGGATGCTGCACCCCGGCAGCAGCCCACTCGTCGGACCCGTGCCGGTGCACCCGGTCAGCGTGGTGTTCGGAGCACTGACGGTGACCGTCCCGACGCCGGTCGAGTCACCGATGTCGAACAGGCTGACGTTGAGCACGTGCCCGGCGGCGCTGCTCGGGATCCGGGCGAGGTGGAACGTGGTCGACGCGCCCGGCAGGTTGGCGTAGATGCCCATCTTCTGGAAGCCGGACAGCGAGATCTTGTCCTTGCCCGTCGCGGCGGTGCTCGAGTAGGCCCGCAACGCGAAGCGGTTGTGCCCCTGGGCGGCGTCGGTGCCGAGGCCGTTGGTCTTGACCTGGACGAAGTAGGTCCCCGCCGGGGCGTTGGGGATCGAGCACAGCGTCTTCCACTGTCGGAACACGCTCTTCAGCGCCGTGTTCGCGAAGCCGGGGGTGGAGATGCCGGCGAGGCTCTCGTTGTAGCCCGGGAACACGGTGGTGCAGCCGCCCACCACCGGGTAGCTCGTCGGGTCCCACGGGTTCGACGTGGCGACGGCCTGGCGCACCGTGAACTCGGTGGTCACCGTGCCGACGTTGCTGCCCGTGGGGTAGTCGAAGGCGACGTCACCCGTGCAGTACGGGCTCGAGGCTCCCGGGGCGTAGAGCCCGGAGGGGTCGCTCAACCCGTTCTTCTCGCACAGGTCACCGACCGCGACGAACGCGGGGTCGAAGGCCTCCACGGTGAGGTTGCGCATCCCCTGGGACAGGGTGATGGAGTAGAAGTACCCGTTGGGGTCGTAGTTGTTGTTGACGGCGCCGGAGCATCCGTCGGCGCCGTTGCAGACGCCGTCCTGGTAGGCGTCCCCGAGGGTCTTCCACGAGGACTTGGTGCCCACGTTGGCCCAGAACTGCCCGGTGTTGTCGCAGTTCGCGCTCCGGTTGCTGCCCGGGGTGGGGTCGTTGCCGAACTCGTTGCAGGGGCTGCCCATGGGGACGGGGCCAACGTAGTCCGCCACGGCCGTCCTGGTGATCGTCGTCGTCGGCCGGCCCATGATCCGGCCGAAGACGTTCGGCACCGTCCGGGTGACGTCGACCTTCAGGCGCGACGGCTGCGACCCGAGGGCCGGGGCGACGACAACCGTGCCCACGCCGTCCGTGTACCCGTTCCGGGACGCGAACGCCTTGGCCGTGGCGAAGGCGCCGTTGGGGTCGCCCGGCAGGCTGGTGACCCCGGCCAGCGCGGCGGCGTCCGCGGCACGTTGCTCCTGCAGTCCGACCGCGTACCAGTGGCCGACATCGATCGCGAAGGCGCACAGCGCGAGGAAGACCCCCATCAGCAGCGCGGTGACGACGGCGACGACGCCGCGCTCGCGACCGGACCGTCGCAGTTGGCGGCGCAGGCCGGCGGTCAGGGCTTGCATGTCTGCAGCGCCGGGATCGGCTCGAGGGCGAGCACTGCGTGCTCCTTGAGGGTGAAGTTGTTGAACACCATCTTGGTGAAGGAGTTGTGCTTGACCTGGAGGTAGATCCCGATCGTGTCCTGGGTGCCCGGGCAGGCATTCTGCGACGTCGCGTTCCAGGTGTTCGAGACCTCGGTGAACTGGTTCAGGGCCGAGGACCAGGTGAACTTCACGCACGTGCTGCAGCTGGTGAAGCTGCTGCCCCCGCCGAGCGGGTAGCCGTTGGTGTCCGACTTGTAGACCCACAGGGCCTCGACGTTGTTCATGTTCAGCGCGGTCGAGGCCAGCCTGACCTGGTTGGCCGCATCTTTGGCGAAGTCGTTCTGGCGCGGCTCGGCAGAGGCGATCCGGGCCCCTGCCCGGGTGGCGGAGATGGTCGCGAACCAGTCCTTGAAGAGCATCCCGAACTCGAGGATCCCGAAGAAGATCAGCAGGATCAGCGGAAGCACGAGGGCTGCCTCGACGGCAGCCGCGCCCCGGTTCCGGGGGCCGAGCCGACGGGCTCGTCTCAGGTGGCGCATCGCGACTCCGCTTCGGGTGACACCCCGCAGACGATTCTGCAGTGTTGGGCAGGTTTCGAACGTAACCAGCAGCCTCGGCGCCGTCATCGGTTTGGCACCCGATGTGGACGTTCGGACGACCCAGGTCGGACTGAGCGGCCGACGGACCGCGGCTCGAGGGTGCGCCCGGGTTCGCCCCCCGGGCGGGACGCCTCATTTCGGCCACCAGGTCGCATCCCGAGCCCGGCTGTGCCCATAATGATCGTGCGATGGCGTCCTCCACCCCCTGGGAGGGCGCCATCCACAACGTCTGGCCCGCTCGCGCGGGACACCGGTGCCCCAGCACGGTGCAGACGACCCAGGAGCAGGATCCCGGCCAGCACGTAGCATCCGCCCAGGACCTGCTCGGCCGGGGAGAGTCCGAGCTCACGGAAGTCGCCGACCGGCATCAGCCAGAACGGTGCGACCGAGAAGAGCGCCCCGGCGAGCCAGACCGAGACCCAGTGGCGCCGGCTGGCCAGCACCATCAGGGCGACCACGACCCACATCCAGTGGTGGCTCCACGAGACGGGGGAGCCGAGCAGACCCCCGATCGCCAGGCACAGCACGGCGGCCACGTCCTGCCCGCGACGCAGCTGGGACCAGGCGGCGGCGGCGCCGAGCACCACCCCGACCACGCAGCCGACCACGCTCAGGGCCAGGGGAAGGTCGGTGGCATGCGTCAGCCGCATCAGGAAGGCGGACAGCGACTGGTTGTCCGCGGCGAAGACCGACGACTCACCGAACTTGCGCATGCCGAGGAAGCCTCCGGACCAGTACTGCCAGGTGGCCTGAGGGGCAACGAGGGCACCCACCACGACGGACAGGACGAAGCCGATCGCGCTGTGGCGGACCGCACGCCAGTCACGTCGCAGGACGAAGTAGAGCACGAAGATGCCGGGGACCAGCTTGACCCCGGCGGCCAGACCGACGAGGTATCCGCGCCTGCCCCCGCGCAGGACGAGCACGTCGGTGAGCACCACGGCCATGAGCATGAGGTTGACCTGCCCCAGCAGCATGCCGCGCACGAAGGGTTCGAGCGCCAGGCCACCAAGCCCCAGCAACACCACGCTCGTCCGGGGCAGCGACAGTCGGCGAGCGACCACGGCCAGCACCCACGCGTAGGCGGCGAGCGAGAGGACGCCGAACAGCGCCCGGTTGACCTCGGCCGGGAACCCGGCCAGCGGGGCGAACAGGACCGCCGCGAACGGCGAGTAGGTGAAGAGCAGGCCGTGCACCTCGACTGCGTAGAGGTCCTCACGCCCGACGATCGCCTGTCCTCCCCGGGCGTAGACGTCGGTGTCCACGCCGAACGGGGTCAGGTCCAGACCCGCCCAGCGGTACCAGAGCACCACCAGCAGGACCACCGCGGCGGCAACGAGGGTCAGCGGTGGTCGTCGGCGTGCCCGGTCAGGCTCCTGCGCCTCGGTTTCCGTCACACCCCGACCGTAGGGACGTGCCGGAACGCTCCGGATCAGCCGTTCGGCCGCCGGGCCGGGGTCGTCCGTCCAGATCAGTGCGCGTGGACCGGCCACCAGACAGCGGTATGCCGCCCGCTCGGGTGAGCGGACGGCATACCGGATGCTGCGGTGGCGGGGACGCCGACGGTCAGTAGCGGTACTGGTCCGACTTGTACGGACCCGCCACGTCGACGCCGAGGTACTCGGCCTGCGCCTTGGTCAGCTCGGTGAGCCGGACGCCGAGGGCGTCGAGGTGCAACCGGGCGACCTTCTCGTCGAGGTGCTTCGGCAGCACCGAGACGCCGTTGCCGTTCTCGGTGTACTCCGCGTTCTTGGTGAACAGCTCGATCTGGGCGATCGTCTGGTTGGAGAACGAGTTGCTCATCACGAAGCTCGGGTGACCGGTGGCGTTGCCGAGGTTCATCAGGCGTCCCTCGGACAGCACGATGATCGAGGAGCCGGAGGGGAAGGTCCACTCGTGGACCTGCGGCTTGATCTCGGTCTTGCTGATCCCCGGGATCTTGGCCAGGCCGGCCATGTCAATCTCGTTGTCGAAGTGACCGATGTTGGCCACGATCGCCTTGTTCTTCATCTTCGACATGTGCTCGGCGGTGACGACGTCGAAACAGCCCGTGGTCGTGACCACGATGTCCGCGGTCTCGAGGACATCCTCGAGGACGGCCACCTGGAAGCCCTCCATGGCGGCCTGGAGCGCACAGATCGGGTCGATCTCGGTGACGATGACGCGGGCGCCCTGACCGCGCAGCGACTCCGCGCAGCCCTTGCCCACGTCACCGTAGCCGGCGACGACGCAGACCTTGCCGCCGATGAGCACGTCGGTGGCCCGGTTGAGCCCGTCGATGAGCGAGTGCCGGCACCCGTAGGTGTTGTCGAACTTGCTCTTGGTGACGGAGTCGTTGACGTTGATCGCCGGGAAGAGCAGGTCGCCCGCGGCCGCGAGCTGGTAGAGCCGCAGCACGCCGGTGGTGGTCTCCTCGGTGACGCCCTTGATGCCGCCGGCGATCCGGGTCCACTTCTGGTCGTCGGCCTGGAGCGTGGCGCGGACGAGGTCCTTGAACACGCTGAACTCCTCGGAGTCCTCCTCGGTGGTGCTGGGCACCTGGCCGGTCTTCTCCCACTCGACGCCCTTGTGGACGAGCATGGTCGCGTCGCCGCCGTCGTCGAGGATCATGTTCGGTCCGTCGCCACCGGGCCAGGTGAGGATCTGGTCGGTGCACCACCAGTACTCGGGCAGCGTCTCGCCCTTCCAGGCGAAGACGGGAACGCCCTGGGGGTCCTCGACCGTCCCGTTCGGGCCGACGACGACCGCCGCGGCCGCCTCGTCCTGGGTGGAGTAGATGTTGCAGGAGGCCCAGCGGACCTCGGCACCGAGCGCGGTCAGCGTCTCGATGAGCACGCCGGTCTGCACGGTCATGTGCAGCGAACCGGCGATCTTGGCGCCGGAGAGCGGCTTGGAGGTGCCGAACTCCTCACGCAGGGACATCAGGCCGGGCATCTCGTGCTCGGCCAGGCGGAGCTGGTGACGGCCGGCCTCGGCGAGGCTCAGGTCGGCAACCTTGTAGTCAAAGGACATGGATGAGTCGCTTCCGTTGAGTGTCTGGTGTGCTGACCCGGCGTAGCCCATCTGGGCGCGTCATCGAGCGTGCGGGGTTATCACCCACGCCGGCGTTCGGCGGCCATTCTACCGGCGATCGGCCCCCAGCCCGCATCGGATCGGCGGGAGTTGTTCATCCCGGGAACTCGATGACCCGAAATGTCCACATGCCGGAACGAAGTTTCGGCCCCGGGTGGGTGGGTAGTCGTGCGGGACATGGCACCAGCGCAGCTCCCCCGGACCGATGACCGCACCCTGACCGAGGCCCGGCGCCACTCCCCGCGCCAGCTGGCGGCGGCGTCGGTCGGCAACCTCGTCGAGTGGTACGACTGGTACGCCTACTCGTTCCTCGCGGTCTACTTCTCGGCCCAGATGTTCCCCAAGGACCAGGCCGGGCTCACTGCCCTGCTCAACACCTTCGCCATCTTCGCCATCGGCTTCTTCATGCGCCCTCTGGGCGGCCTGCTGATGGGCGCGGTCGCCGATCGGCTGGGGCGCAAGACCGCCCTGACTGCGACCATCCTGCTGATGGGCATGGGCTCCCTCCTGATCGCGGTCCTGCCGACCTACCAGCAGGTGGGTGTCCTGGCCCCCACCCTGCTCGTGCTGGCGCGTCTCATCCAGGGCCTGAGCGTCGGCGGCGAGTTCGCGGCGTCGACGACCTTCCTGGTCGAGTCGGCGCCCCCTCGGCGACGCGGCCTGTTCTCCAGCTTCCAGTACGTCTCGACCACCATCGGCCAGCTACTCGCCTCCGGACTCGCGGCGCTGCTGGCCCGGACGCTGAGCGAGTCGGACATGGGGTCGTGGGGCTGGCGGATCCCCTTCCTCTTCGGCGCCGTGCTGTCCCTGGTCGGGCTCGCCATCCGCGCCGGGGCGCACGACCCTCGAGAACATCGACGACCTGCGCCAGGGTCGGGTGGCCCGGCCGGGGATCCTCGATGTCCTGCTCTATCACCCCCGCGAATCGCTGCTCATCGTGGGGATCACCATCGCCGGGACGATCGCCTACTACACCTGGACGACGTACCTGCCCACCTACGCCAACACGTACGCCGGAGTGAGCAAGGCCGACGCGCTCACCGTCGGCACCATCTCGCTGGTCTTCTTCGGGGCGCTGCAGCCCGTCGCCGGGATGGTCTCGGACCGGATCGGGCGCCGTCCCCTGCTGATCACCTTCGCCGCCGCGTTCGTCGTGCTCACCGTGCCCGGCCTGGGGTCGCTGGACAGCTCGCCCGGCCGGCTTCTCCTGGTCCAGTGCGTCGGAATGGTGTTCCTGGCGATGTTCACCTCGATCTCCGCGGCGGTCAATGCCGAGAACATCCCCAGCCGGGTTCGGGCCGGCGGGATCGGCTTCCCGTACTCGCTGAGTGTGGCCCTCTTCGGTGGAACCGCACCGTATGTGGGGACCTACCTCAAGGACGCCGGCCACGGGACCCTGTTTCCCTGGTACGTCAGCCTGCTCTGCCTGGTCTCGTTGGCGGTGTACGTGTTCGGGATCAAGGAGACCGCCCACCGGCCACTGCCCTGACCCGCGGGCACGCCGTCAGGTGCTCACCGACACCGGGATGCTCTGCGGCGAGCTGAAGACGTTGGCGGGGTCCCACTGGTTCTTGACCCGGACCAGCCGGTCGAGGTTCTCGGCGTAGTACTGCGCGGCCCAGTCGGAGATGCGCCGGTTCGGGAAGTTCTGGTAGCTCTCGCGCGGGGTGTGTGGATCCAGCACCGCGATCACGTCGTCCGTCCAGGACATCAGCTCGGTGGCGACGCCGGCCGGTGCGTTGTTGGCCCAGACCGGCGAGGGCCGGACCATGTTCTTCATGCCGCGGTGCACGTACGCCGTGTCGCTCCGGGTGAACCGGTCCACCACCGCTCCGCCGACCCAGCCGAGCATGAAGACGGCGGCGTTGTCCGTGCTGGTCCTGCTGGGGGTCTGCACGATGAGGTCGACCAACTTCTGCAGCGCGCTCGCGGGCAGCGGGGCGTTGGTGTAGCGGGAGATGTCACCCCAGGAGTGGTTGCTCGCCTCCGGGGTGGTGAAGATCTTCGCGGTGTCCCAGAAGGGTTGCGAGACGATCTGCTGCCTGGTCGTGGGCGCGCCCGCCAGAACCGGCGCGATGAGGGCCCGGAAGTCGTCCATGCTGCCGAGGAACTGCCCGCGCAACATCACGTCCACCGCCTCGCGCGGGCCGCCGCTGCCCACCGGGGCCGCCTGAGCCATCCCGGAGGCCACGAACCCGGGGGGCGAGGTCTGCTCCAGCGCGTCCACGGCCGCGAACATCGCCAGGGCGGCATCCGCACCGCGCCACTCGAGCCGGTAGTAGACGATGTTCTCGGTCGGGACGGGCACCAGGTCGAAGGTGAACTGGGTGTTGATGCCGAAGCTGCCACCGGCTCCGCCCCGGGAGGCCCAGAAGAGCTCCGGATTCGTCGACGGGGTCGCCTCGACGACCTCCCCCGCCGCGGTCACCATCCGGGTTCCGGTCAGCCGGTCGGAGGTCAGACCGGCCCAGCGAGTGTGGTACCCGATGCCGCCACCGAGGGTCAGCCCACCGATGCCGACGCTCAGACACGTCCCGCCGGGAAGGATCAGCCGGCCGCCAGTGCTGGCCGAGAAGATGTCGGCGTTGGAGGCGCCCCCGCCGGTGACCATCGTCGCCGCGGTGGGGTCGATCCGCACCGTGTTGAGGGCGCGCAGGTCCACCACCATGCCGGTGGTCGTCGAGAAGCCGGCGTAGCTGTGCCCCCCACCACGCGGTACCGGAGCAATGCCGTGCTCCCGGCACCACTTCACACAGGTGGCCACGTCGGCCTCGTCGGCAACCCGCGCGACCAGGTAGGGGACGGTGTCCCGGTAGCGCCCGTTGGTCGGCATCCAGGCGTCGGTGAACCCGGGGTCCCCGGGCAGCAGGAGCGTCCCGCGCAGCGTCCGCCGCAGCTCGTCCACGGCCCGAGCCTCGACGGTGACCCAGCTGCCGTCAGCGGCGCAGGCCGACAGGCCGACGCCGACGGCCGTCAGGCCGCCGGCGACCAGGAATCGTCGACGATCGATGATGGGCATTCGGGTCCTCCACGACGCAGGAACGTGCTCAGGGAACGATCTCGACGGCCTCCATCATGCCGAGGTCCTCGTGCGCCAGCACGTGACAGTGCTCGACGAACTTGCCGGTGAAGTCGGTGAGGTTGGTGACGAAGGTGAACGAGTCTCCGAGGGCCGGTCCCAGGACGAAGGTGTCCCGCCACAGCGGCTTGTCGAGCGTGACACCGTTGATCCGAATGACCTTGAACGGGTTGACGTGCACGTGGAACACGTGCACGAACCCCTCGTCCGCCGCGTTCCGGACGGTCCACTCCTCGGCGGTGCCGAGCGTCATCTGGTACGGCGGGTCATCGGGGTTGAACGGCCTGCCGTTGATGCCGAAGCTGACGAAGGAGCGGTCCGCCAACCGGTGCACCGTGTAGCCCACGTCGCGGGTGCGCGCGACCGGCAACATCGGTGGGTCGTAGGCGGGCAGCGCGGCGGGCAGCTGCATCTCGGGGCCTGAACCCCGGACCTCGACGGTCGCCAGCAGGCGCGGGACGAGCTCGGCGGATACCGTCCCGCTGGTGCCGGTGGGCTGGGCGGTGGTGGGCATGCCGGCGACGAAGGGCTTCTGGCTCGAGGCGGGTGAGAGGACCAGCTCGTAGCTGCCCGGTCGGCCGGCCTTGACCAGGACCTCGACCCGGTTCCCGGGCGACAGGAGGGTGTCCGTGGCGGCCTCGGGCGCGGCCAGCGTCATCCCGTCCCAGGCAATCTGGTGCAGGTCGTGCCCGGCCAGGCGCAACGAGGCGAGCTTGCCCTCGGCGGCGTTGACGATGCGCCACCGCTGGACCTCACCGGGGTACATCGTGATCTTCGGTCGGTAGGTCCCGTTGACCGTCCAGAAGATCTGGGTTCGTGGGAAGAACGCCTCGGACTTGTCCGGGTCCGGGATCGGCGTCTCCAGGGTGAACTCCGGCCCGAGCTCGATGGCCTGCAGGACGAGGACCTTCTCCGCTGCGGCGGCGACCTGCGGCTGCTCGTCGAGGTCGCCGCGCACGATCATCGCTCCGGCCATCCCGCCGCGCACCTGCTGGGTGACCCCTCCGTGCCGGTGCGGGTGGTACCAGAAGAATCCCGCCTGGTGGTCGTCCGGCAGATGGATCTCGTACTGCTGCCGTTGGCCAGGCGCAATGCTGATGAACGGGTTGTCCTCGTTGCCGGCGGACGACACGTGCAGCCCGTGGGTGTGCAGGTTCGTGTTCGTCCAGGCGTGCGGTCGGGTGAGGTCGGTCCCGTGGTCCACGTGCGTGTGCGGTCCGGGCGCCACGGCCGGCATCTCGTTGACGACCTCCACCGCCAGGGTGTCCCCGGCGCGCAGCTCCCAGGTGGGCCCGGGGATGGTCCCGTCGTAGTTGTAGGTGGTGACCGGTCGGCCGACCCCGATGTCCGCCTGGCGCCAGGCGGGGGTGAGCCGCGTGGTCAGCACCCCCCTGCTGCTGCGGATCACCGGAGGCTGGCGCAGCTCCGCGGGGCTGGGACGGGCGCCGGAGCTCGAGGTGGTGGACGTGGTCGGCGGACCGGCCGAGCAGGAGGTCAGGCTCCAGCTCCCGAAGGCCGCCGTGCCGCCGGCCAACAGGCCCACCGACAGCACCTGCCGACGCGTCACCAGGTCGCCCATGAGGCGACCCTCCCACACCGCGCTCCCTTTTCGACCGATTCGCGCGACCTGGCGATCCGCTGCCACCGGGCCAGCCGACATCGGCTGCGAGGCGGGTAGGTAGGCGGTCAGCCGGTCAGGGGGCCGCCGGCGCGTCCGGGTCCCAGCTGGGACGGACCCGCGTGGACCCGTGGTCGATGTCCGGCTCCAGGTAGATCAGCAGGGTGAGGTCGGGGACGGCCTGGCGCGCGTTGAGCTCGGCCCGGTTGATGGCGTCGGCGATGTCGTCGCCGGTGTCGGCCCGCTCGATCGCCACCTTCGCGGCGACGAGGAGCTCTTCGGGGCCGACGTGCATGGTGCGCATGTGGATCACCCCGCTGATCCCGGGCGAGCTGACGATGGCCACCTCGACGGCGCGGGCGTGCTCGGCGGTCGCCGACTCACCGAGCAGGAGCGACTTCATCTCGACGGCCAGCACGATGGCCACGACCACGAGCAGCACCCCGATCAGCGCCGTGCCGGTCGCGTCCCAGATGCCGTTCCCGGTCGCCAGGGTCAGGATCACCCCGAACAGCGCGAAGACGAGCCCGAGCAGGGCCGCGAAGTCCTCGAGGAGGATCACCGGCAGCTCCGGCGCCTTCGCCCGCCGGATGAACTGCCCCCAGGAGCGTTGTCCCTTCTCGGGGATGGACTCGACGATGGCGGTGCGGAACGAGTACCCCTCCAGGCCGATGGCGACAACGAGGACCACCACCGGCACCCACTGCCAGCTGGTGATCGCCTCGGGGGCCTGGAACTTGTGCGAGGCCTCGTACAGCGCGAAGAGCCCGCCGAGCGTGAACAGGACGATGGAGACCACGAACGCCCAGAAGTAGCGCTCGCGACCGTAGCCGAACGGGTGCTCCGGCGTGGCCTGCTTGCGCGCCCGGCGACCACCGAGCAGCAGCAGCCCCTGGTTGCTGGAGTCCGCGACGGAGTGGACGGACTCGGCGAGCATCGAGCTCGACCCGGTCAGCAGGAAGGCGATGAACTTCGTCACGGCGATCCCGAGGTTCGCCGTCAAGGCAGCCAGGATCGCCCGGTTTCCACCCTCACTAGACATGGCGACACCCTAACCGCCCCAGGTGGGTCTGCCGGTGGGGGTCGTCCGTTCGGTCAGTTCTCCAGCGAATGCCGTCCAGCGCGCCGGCGTCCCCGCCAGTATCGACCGCATGGCCATCGGGGGGTCGACCGTCATGACGGTCGATGACGACACGCTGCCCGCCGGGGCGGCGCCCTCCCGGCGTCGGCCCGAGCGGCTGTTCGACGTCTGGATCCCGCTGGCGGTGGTCGCCGCGTTCCCGTTCATCCTGCTCTTCCAGGGACTGAGGATCAGCGATCCGGACGCGTTCTGGCACATCCGGGCCGGTCACTACGTGCTCGAGACCTGGCGCCTGAACGGGCCGGAACCCTGGTCGGTGGCCAGCAGCCACGGCTGGGTGCTGCACGAATGGCTCACCGAGGTCCTCATGGCGGTGGCCGACTCGGTGGACGGCCTGGCCGGGGTGACCTGGCTGTGGTGCCTGGGCATCCTCTCCGTGTTCGTGGCGCTCTTCCTGGCCTGCCGCCACCAGGGCACCCTCCTGCAGGCCCTCATCGGCGCGATCGGGGGATGGTTCGGCGCGTCCGCCGGGTTCGGACCCCGTCCGCAGCTGGTGACCTTCGTCCTGGTGGCCGTGACTGCCGGCGCCTGGCTGCGCAGCAGCTGCGACCTCACGCCGCGGTGGTGGCTGGTCGGCGTGACCTGGCTGTGGGCCTGCGCACACGGGATGTGGTTCATCGGCCCGGTCGTGGGCCTGGCCGTGACCGCCGGGCTGCTGCTCGACGGGCGGGACCGTCGAGCGGTGGCACGCCTGGCGCTGGTGCCGCTGTTCTCGCTGGCCGCAGCGGCGCTGACCCCGATCGGGCCGCAGCTCCTCCTGGCGCCGTTCGCGGTCAGTGACTACACCAAGCACGTCACCGAGTGGGCACCCGCCGGCCTCTCCTCGCCGACGTTCGCGGCGACCCTGGCCCTGCTGCTCCTGACCCTGCTGCTGTGGTTGCGTCGGCGACAGCGGGTGCCGTGGAGCCACCTCGCGCTCTGGGTGGTGGCGCTGGGGTGGACGGTGCTCTACGCCCGGACGATCGCCGTGGGTGCGGTGATCGCGGCTCCGCTGCTCGTCGGCGCCCTGCACGCGACCTTCGGCGGCCCGGCGTCGCTGCCTCCGGCCCGGCGGCGCGGCGAGACCGCGCTCCTGCTGGCGTCGGTCGCCGCAGTCCTGATCGCGGCGGCCGTGGTGCTTCCCGGAACCTCCTCCCGCCCGGACCGGGTGCCGAGCGGGTTGGACTCCCAGCTCGAGGCGCTGCCGGCCGGCACCGTGGTCTTCAACGAGTACCACCTCGGCGGTTGGCTGCTGTGGCGTCACCCCGACCTGCGGCCGGTGATCGACGGCCGGACCGAGGTCTTTGCGGTGCCGTACGTCGACGCCTACATGGCCGCCAGCGCGGCCCGACCCGGGTGGCAGGCCACGCTGGACCGTTCCGGGGCACGTGCTGCGTTGGTCGACGAGGACTCCGCCCTCGGCGACGCGCTGATCCAGCAACGGCGCTGGTCGGTGGCCGGACGGGACGGAGGGTTCGTCCTGCTCCAGGCCCCGTGACCCCGCAGGGGCCCACCGGCAGTAGCGTGGCGGCGTGACCGGAACCCTGGACTGGCAGCCGCTGCCCGAGCACCTCGACCTCGTCGCAGCCCCCGTCGCCGCCGCGGTCCACGAGGTACCCGGGGCTCGGGTCGCGGGTATCGACCCGGACCTGGCCGACACGGCTGCCTTCTGCACGGCATACGAGGTGGAACCGGGGGTTTCGGCGAACTGCGTCATCGTCGCGGGACGTCGTGGCGAGCTGACGACGTATGCCGCGGTGATGGTGCTGTCGACGATGCGCGCCGACGTCAACGGGGTGGTCCGTCGGGCGCTGGGTGCGCGCAAGTGCTCCTTCGCGCCCCAGCAGGACGCCGTCGACCTGACCGGGATGGAGTTCGGCGGCATCACGCCGGTGGGGCTGCCCCGGGGATGGCGGCTCCTCGTCGACGAGGCCGTGCTGTCGGCCGGTGACGTCGTCATCGGCAGTGGGCTGCGCCGATCCAAGCTCCTGCTCCCGGCCGCGCTGCTGCTGACCCTGGAAGGCGCTGAGGCGCTGGCCCTGGCGGGCTGAGGCGCTGGCCCTGGCGGGCTGAGGCGCTAGCCCTGGCGGGCTGAGGCGCTAGCCCTGGCGGGCTGAGCCGCGCTACGCCCGACCTGCGCTGATTCGGCTAGGACGTGGTGCGGTCGCGCAGGTCGGCAACGTGCGGAGACAGGCCCGGATCCATCCCGAGACCGAGTGCGAGGTACGTGGCGGCGAAGTCGGTCAGCGCGATGTGACCGGCCAGCCGCTCGAGCGGATGCCCGGGCTCGGTGCTGTGCTCGCTGACCCGGACCCCGGCATCCTGTGCCGTCTGGACCACCGCGTCGGCGAGCAGCCGCGCCGAGGCGACCTCCCGGGGCGAGGCGCCCCCGTCACGCAGCATGAGCAGCCGCAACCTCGGCGTCGGCGGCCCGTCCAGGAAGGGGTCGGCGAAGATCCCCTCGGCTGCCGGTCGCCGGATGGCGTTGGCGCCCGCGTCACTCCACGGGCCGTCGAAGCACGCGACGATCTGCGACGCCGCATCCGGGAGCTCGCCCCAGGTCACTGGCATTCTCGCGGTCCGCGCCAGCATCGACGCCGCCCTCGAGGCGGCCACGCCAGTCAGGGGACTGTCGCCGAGGACGACCGGCACGCCGTCGGCCAGGTCAGCCGCCAGGACCTTGGCCGGGTTGACGAACGACTCCGACGCCGGGCGGAAGAGCCCGGCCTGGACGTCGAGCCGGTCGGCGACGCCGGCCAGCACGTCCACGGTCACCTGCACCAGGCCCAGCGCCCCGGCAGCCAGGACGACCGGCGGCAGCATCGCCCAGAGTGAGGTGCGCGATGAGGTCAGTCCTGCGGGGATGTCCACGTGGATGCCGTGGGCTCGGGCGCAGACCTCCGCGAGCGGAGAGTCGGGCGCACCCACCGTCAACAGGGAGGCCCCACGCCTGGCCGCCTCGGCTGCCAACGCCAGCGGGCCCTCGGCCCGTCCGGACTGGGACACGGCCACCACGAGGTCGAGGGCGCCGACCCACCCCGGCAGCGGCAGGTTCCGGCGCACGTGGACCGGGACCGGAGAGCCCGGCTCGGCTAGCAGCTCGAGCACGTCCGCGAGGATCGCCGACCCCCCGAGCGAAGCCACCAGCACCGACCTGGGCCGCTCGCCGCCGCCCACCCGCTCGATCCGGGCCTCCCCCGACAGGTCGATGGCCCGACGAACCTGCGCGCCGGCCGTGGCCAGGGATCGCAACGTCTGCCGGGAGTCCAGTGCCGCGATCGCACCCTCGTCGTCGAGGAGCGACTCGTCGAGGATCGGCATGGCTGTTCGCGTCAGTCGCGCGTCGAGCGCGCCTCGTCGACGAGCAGGACCGGTACCCCGTCGTCGATCCGGTACGCCAGGGCGCACTCCTCGCCGGTGCAGTGCAGCTCCGGACCGGACGGGCCGCTGCCGTCGGTCAGCTCGCTGCGGCAGGCCGGGCAACGCAGGATCTCGCGCAGCCAGGGCTCGATGGTGGGGTGGCTCATCGGGGGCGCTCTTCTCTGATCAGTGCCAACACGGTGTCACGCACGCGCTCCATCGTGCCACGATCGGCACCTTCGACATTCAGGCGCAGCAGTGGCTCGGTGTTCGAGGCCCGCACGTTGATCCACCACATCGGCTCACCGGCATACGTGGCAGTGAGCCCGTCGAGCTCGTCGAAGCTCACCTGCCCCTGCTCCTGCGCCCAGGACCGGACCCGGTCGGTGGCGGCGCCCGCGTCGGCGACCGTGCTGTTGATCTCCCCCGAGGCGACATACCGGCTGTACGCGGCGGTCAGGCTGGACAGCGACTGGTGGCTCTCGCCCAGCGCGGCGAGCACGTGCATCGCGGCGAGCATTCCGGTGTCGGCGAACCAGAAGTCGCGGAAGTAGTAGTGCGCCGAGTGCTCCCCGCCAAAGACGGCCTGCTCGCGGGCCATCTCGGTCTTGATGAAGGAGTGCCCGACCCGGGTGCGTACCGCGCGCGCGCCGTGCTCGGCGATGATCTCCGGGACCCCGGCAGAGGAGATCACGTTGTAGACGATCGCGACGTCGCCGGGCGCGGTGCCGGCCAGGCCCTCCCGGTCGATCTCCCGGGTCGCGACGAGAGCGGTGATCGCGCTGGGGCTCACCGGCTCCCCCCGTTCGTCGATGACGAAGCACCGGTCGGCGTCACCGTCGAAGGCCAACCCGATGTCGGCTCCGTGCTCGAGGACCGCCGCCTGCAGGTCGCGCAGGTTCTCCGGCTCCAGGGGGTTCGCCTCGTGGTTCGGGAAGGTCCCGTCCAGCTCGAAGTAGAGCGGGACGATGTCGAGCGGCAGCTCCTCCAGTCCGGCATCGGTGCCCAGCACCGCGGGGACGGTGAAGCCACCCATCCCGTTCCCGGCGTCGACGACGACCTTGAGCGGCCGTCCGGACCGCAGGTCGACCAGGGACCGCAGGAAGGTCGCGTAGTCGGCCAGCAGGTCCCGCTCGCTCACCGAGCCGGCCACCCCGTCCGGACCAGGTGCGCCTGCGGCCTCGTCGCCGTCGAGAAGCCGCTGGGCCAGGTCGCTGACCTCGGCCAGGCCGGTGTCCTGGCCGACCGGCCGGGCACCGGAGCGGCAGAGCTTGATCCCGTTGTACTGGGCCGGGTTGTGGCTGGCGGTGAACATCGCGCCCGGCTGGTCGAGCGCTCCGCTGGCGTAGTAGAGACCATCCGTCGAGCACAGGCCGATGAGGGTGACGTCGATGCCGTGCGCGGCGGCTCCGTCGGCGAATGCCCGGCTGAGGCTCGGCGAGCTCGGCCGCATGTCGTGACCGACGACGAGGCCGGTGGCGCCGTCCGGGCGGATGACCACCTGGGCGAAGGCGGAGCCGATCGCCCTGGCGACGCGCTCGTCGAGCTGCTCGGGCACCAGGCCCCGCACGTCGTACGCCTTGATGAAGTCCTTGAGCACGGGTCTGGTCTGCGAAGTCACAGAGCGAGGGTAGCCGTCACCCCCGGTGCCAGCGCAGTCAGGAGTCGCGCAGCACTCTCAGGTGGCCTCGACGTCCGGTCTCGACCGCTCCGGTGTCGCTCTCGCGCTGCGCCTGGGTGCGAGCCACCTCGACCCCCACCGCCTCCCGTGGTCGTCCGGCCTCGCGAACGGCGTCGGCCAGGGCCAACAGGTCGTCCGGCGTCGGCGGGGGCGGGACGTACACCCCGCCCAGCCGGACGACATCCCAGCCGCGCGGCACGGTCATCCGATCGGCGTGCTGTGCGCACAGGTCGTAGGTGTGCGGCTCGGCATACGTGGCCAACGGCCCGAGGACCACGGTGGAGTCGCGGTAGACGTAGGTCAGGGTCGCCACAGCAGGCCCGGTGCACCCGGTCTTGGAGCAGTGCCTCGACAAACCCACAGGAGGGACTCTAGTTGGCTGGCCGACGACCGGCCGCAGGGCACGCCGTAGGGTGACAGCGTGACTTCCAGGGAGGGCGCCGGCACCGCCGGGAGCCGGCGCCGCGACCGGCGTGGTCGTGGACCCCGCGGCCCGCTGGCCTGGCCGGCGGTGCCGGCGATGTCCACCCGGGCGGAGCGGTTCGACGAGTTCGTCATCGACGCCGCAACGCGACTCGAGCAGGCGTGGGGGCGTCCGTTCCCGCCGGTCGAGTTCGGCGTCGAGGACGTGCCGGCCTCCGACCCCGCGCCGTGGGAGTACTCCGAGGTGCCGCTGGGCCGGCTCTTCCCCGCGGCGACGAAGCGGCCGGCCCGGATCGTGGTCTATCGACGCCCGGTCGAGACCCGGGTGCACGGGGACCGGGAGATGGCTGCCCTGATCGCCGACGTCGTGACCGAACAGCTGGCGGCTCTGCTCGGGGTGCCCCCCGCGGACCTCGACCCGGGCTACGAAGACCCCGGGCCGCAGGAGCGGTAGGTCAGTTCCTGATCTCGCGAACCGGCATCTGGGTGGCACTCACGGCCAGGGAAGACAGCGGCACGACCGAGAAGAGTGGCTCGTTCTGGTGCTTGTCCGTGAGCGACAACGACAGGCCCGCCCTCAGGGAGCCGGACGACGGGCGCACCCACACCTGTCTTGCCTCGGGCAGGTCGAGGATGACGACACTGTCGGCACCGACGGCGACGTCCTTGGCGGTCACCCCCGACGCCGTGACGGTGACCACGGTTGCCGCGGCCGGACCACCGGCGGCGACCAGCATCAGGGTCCCCTTGGTCCGCTCCGGCAGTGGCGTCCCGGTCACGACGGACAGCGGCGGGGTCGAGGTCGTCCAGCCGAAGTCTGACCGGCTCTTGGCGTCCGAGCGGCGCTCCATCATGGCCCCCGCCACGACCGGGCGGTCGGACCGCACCTGCACGGCATACGCGCCGGGAGGGACGGAGCTCAGGTCGACGTCGCGGACCGCACCACCGGGCACCCGCAGCACTCCGTCACCGGGCAGGGGTTGCGGACCGTTGGCGGTGAGCAGCCGGGCCTGGACGACGGCCTCCTCGGCTCCGGGGACCGCGATGCGCAGCCGGGCCGGGCCGTCAAGGAAGACTGCCGGGATCACCTGCTCCGTCGCGGGGTCGGCCGCGGGCACCGCGTCGTCAGCTCCCCGCCCGAGCGCTCCGTCGATCCAGCTGTCCTGAAGGACGGCGGTCAGGACCCCGCCGGTCGCGGTGATGTGTACCGCGGGAGTCTTCTCCGGGCCGACGACGGCATCGAGCAGCAGGGTGACCCGCCCTCGCGGCGGCACGGCGATGTTGCGACCGTTCGCGGAGGGGACCGGCCCACCGCCGCCGAGCACGGCCACGTCGGCGCTCGCCGTGTTGGCACCCGGGTTGGTCAGGACGATGCGTTCGCGCCGGGCACTCTCTCCCCCGCCGCCGAGGATCCACATGTCCGCCCTGGCGGCCGTGCACGGGGTCGCGATGAAGCCACGCTCGTCCCCCTCGGACTGCAGCCAGGTCTGCACTGCGGCCAGCCCCGGGGCGAGGGCACCGCTGCCGCTGACCTCACCCACCGTGGCGCCCTGGACCGGCGCCGTGACGACCGCACCGCGCTTCTCCGTCCGGGCCAGCTGCGCGCCGCCGGGCATCCCCTGCAGGACCAGGGTCCCCGGACCGGGGTTGAGGGTGAGGCCCTTGAGCGCCTCGATCGGGGCCGAGGCAGCCGACACGGTGGTGACGCCCGAGACTGCCGGAATCCCCACCAGGCCCTCGGTCTCCGGGCCGGGGCAGGACAACGTCGCGGACTGCACCGGGACGAGCTGCGGCGGCGGTGGTGTCACCGACGCGGTCGAACCGCCGAGAGCCACGGTCCCGGGGACCTGCGCTGCGGCGACGACCAGGGCCAGCCCCGCCCCGACGGTGAGCCCGGCGCGGGTCGCACCCTTCCAGGACCACGTCATGACAGTCTCCGGGAGCGTCGGTTGCCGAACGGAATGGCGAGGAAGACCACCAGCGCCAACAGGGACATCTGGGCGAGGAACCACTGCGGTTGGGTGGGCGGCAGGTCCACGGTGAGCCGGCCGGACGTGGCCGGCAGCAGGTAGGTCGGCAGCCCCTCGGGGCCTGCCACGCTGAGCCGGGTGCCGTTGAAGGTGACCTCGGCAAAGGTGGCCCACTCCGGCGCCTCGGCGAAGACCACCCGGCGGTCGGGCGGACCCGCGGGCAGCTGGGCATCGACGGCGCCGTGCGGACCGACGACGCCGACCGCCTGGAGCGGTCCACCGGCGGCATCGACAACGCGTACGCGCGACGGTGGCACTGCCGTCCCGGAGGCGCCCGGGGCCATCGAGCTGCGGGCCAGGACGCGCCACAGTGTCTGGGACTCGTTGCCGCCGAGACGGGTGAGACCGGCCGAGGCGTCGAGGGATCGGGCCAGGGGGCTGTCGGCCGCCGTCCGCAGCGAGACGAAGCCGATGCCCAGGTCCGCCAGTGCGGCCCCGGCTCCGCCGGGGGGGCTGCCGACTCCGGAGGCGATCGTCCCGACGAGCGCCCGCAGGCCCGGATCGGTCACCGACACCGGTCGGTCGATGTCCCGCATGAGGTTGCCCGGCTCGTTCCCGACGAGGCGGTAGTCGAGCCGCTCCTCAGACGGGATGAGCACGAGCAGCCGGTTCGCATCGGAACCCGTGGCCTGGTCGACGGCCACGGCGGGCAGCGCGTCGTGCCCGACCGTCACCGTGTCGCCGAGGGCCGCCCAGGCGTTCAGCGCGCCGGCGGCGCCCACGGCGAGCAGCAGCACGCCCACGCCGGCGACGGCCAGCGTCCTGCGTGCGGCCACCCCGGCAGAGGAGAGCAGGGCCCGAATCTGTGTCCACCCGGTGAGCACTGCCGCCAGGAGGGCCCCGACGTACAGCTCCAGCCCCACGCCGGCCCACAAGGTGGTGACGATGGGCTGGTCGCCAGCGCCGAGAACCTGACCGGCGGCCACTCGCTCGGCGCCCAGGGCAAGCCCCAGTCCGGCGAGCGCAGCCAGGGACAACCCGGTCAGGGCACCGGAGCGACCGGAGCCGCGGCCGGTCCTGGCCATGGCCAGCACCGCCGCAGCGACAACGGGGACGAACAGGAGCGCGAGCAGCCTGCGCCCTCCGTCGGGTTGGCCCAAGGCGATCTGCCAGGCCGGGGACGAGTCGGCATTGACGTCGAGCAGGCCCCCGCCGGTCAGCAGCAGCCCCGGGTCGCGCAGGAACCCCATCACCCAAGGTCCGAGCAGTGCGGTGGGGACGACGGCGAGCACGACCCCGCGAATCCGTCCGGACCAGCCCGGACCGAAGAGGACGAGCCCGAGGGCAGCGACCACCGAGACGACCAGCAGCGCGGGAACGAAGGATCCGAGCAGCCCGGTCGCCAGCGCGGCCGCGAACGTCGCCGTGTACGTGGTGCCGCGTTTCGCCGCTGCCCCGAAACCTGCAATGACCAGGGGCAGCAGGATGTGAGCGGCGACGACGGCCAGCCGGCCGTCCGACAGGGCTGCGACGAGGATGCCGCTGCTGCCCCAGGCGAGGGCGACCAGGCCGCGGACCCACCGCGAGCTGGTGGCGACGCGGCCCGCCCGGTATGCCGTCAGCGCCGACAGCGGCATCGCGGCCAGCATCAGCCAGGCCATGGTCACCGAGGCCGACGACCGTCCGTCGGAGACGTAGGGAAGCCGCTCGACCAGCCACGTCAGCGCGGCCAGGACTCCCACCTGGGGGCCGACCTCGAGAGAGGTGCCGAACCCGGCCCCGTGCCAGGAGTCCCGGAAGAGATGCCACAGGCCGGCCGAGTTCGTCGCCACCGAGTGCAGCTCCCCACCGGCCAGACCAGCCCCCTGCGCGTCGAGCAGCCCGCTGCGCAGCGGCGCGCGGAAGAACAGGGCCGCCAGGACCGCGCAGGCGAGGACCGCCAGGGTGCCGGGGTGGGTGGCGACCCGCTGGGGCAGCGAGGTCGGCAGGACTGTGAGGTCCTCGGCCTCCTCGGCCACCGGTCCGGTCTCGGTGGCCGCAGAGGCGAGGCCGGCAGGTCGGTCGGCCGTGCGTTCCGGGGCCAGCGCGTCGAGGATCCGGTCGCCGGTGTGCGCCAGGGCGGCACCGACCGTGACGAAGAGCGAGGAGAGGTGAGCCCGCCGGACCCGCTTGGCTGTGCGGAACCGCCAGCGGGCCCGTAGCGAGCTGAGCGGATGACCGAGCGCGGCCAGGTCACCGACTTCCGCCCACGCGTGCTGCGGTCTCTTGAGCAGCAGCAGGATCAGGGCGCCCACGATGCTGTTCACCGCGATCCAGGCGGTGATGAACGGGACGCTCAGCGGGGAGCAGCGGGTCAGGGCGATGCGCCGGGTCGCACTGCGCTGGGCTCGCCGCGCGGTGGCGACGTCTGGGCCGTCCTCGCGAACCCCCCGCCGGCTCGCCGACGCCTCGCGCATCCGCGCCATCGGCACGACGATCACCCGGTGGCCGGCGAGCTGGGCACGCCAGCCGAAGTCGAGGTCGGAGCCGAACTGGGCGAAGGGCGCGTCGAAGCCGTGCACCTCATCGAACACCTGACGGCGCACGAGCATGCCGCTGGTTCCCACGGCGAGCACGTCGGTGCGGGTGTCGTACTGCCCCTGGTCGGCCTCTCCGAACGCCGGCGCGTCCAGCCGCCGCCCGGATCGGGTCAGCTGGTGGCCCATCTCGACTAGCCGACGCGGGTCGTCCCACTGCACGACCTTGGGGCCTGCCACGCCGACCGACGGGGAGCGGCGAACCGCCTCGAGAAGGCGGGCGAGGGCGTGCGGATCGGCGGCGCTGTCGTCGTGCAGCAGCCACAGCCACTCCGTGGCCGGGTCGTCCGGAGGTGAGATCGCCGCGAGCGCCTCGGAGACCGCCTCGCCGAAGGGCAGCCGCTGCGGGGCCGAGATCACTGTCAGGTCCGGAATGGCACTGCGCAGCTCGGGGTGCGACCGGAGCAGCTCGAGGGAGTTGTCGCCGGACGCGACATCGATCACCACGAGGCGATCCGGCAACCGGGTCTGGGAGACGAGACTGTCGAGATTCTCCTCGAGCCACGTCGCTCCGTTGTGCACGACGAGGACCCCACATACCCGGGGGGTCTGGTGTGGCACGGTCGTCGGGGTCGTGGTCATGCCGGGGGACGGCAGTGTCGTCGTCACAGGTTCTGGAGTCGCCGGTGGGCGACTAGACCGCGTGCTTCTTCAGCTTGCGGCGCTCGCGCTCGGACAGGCCACCCCAGATGCCGAAGCGCTCGTCGTTGGCGAGTGCGTACTCCAGGCACTCGGGCCGCACCTCGCAGCCGATGCAGACCTTCTTGGCCTCGCGGGTGGACCCGCCCTTCTCGGGGAAGAAGGCCTCCGGGTCAGTCTGGGCGCAGAGCGAGCGCTCCTGCCACGACATCTCCTCTTCGGTGCCTTCGTCCAGCGTGATCAGCTGTAGCTCGTGCATGGCGCCCTCCTCGACCCGGTTACCGCACTGTGTCCTGATGTTCCGTGAACGCCTCGCGGAAGGACAACAATGAAATTACACGCGTGTCATTGGTCATAAGTCAAGCCGAATGGTGATATTCGGCCCGACAAATCTCCGCGCTGGCGCTGTCGCGGTCCGGCACAGGCCTGCGTGCGCCCCTCCCGGTGGCGCCGAGTTACCGGATCGTGACACCCGGGGCACCGTGGCGCGGGCCTGCTGACAGACTCTCGGCATGCACATCACCGCCCTCGCCGGAGGGGTCGGCGGAGCCCGCTTCATCCGTGGCCTTCTCGCTCACCTCGACCGCACGCCGGAGCTGGCCGGGTCCACCGTCACGATCATCGGAAACACCGGCGACGACATCACCCTGTTCGGCTTGCGCGTCTGCCCCGACCTCGACACGATCCTCTACACGCTCGGCGACGGCATCGACGAAGCCCAGGGTTGGGGCAGGGCCGAGGAGACCCACTCGGTCCAGACCGAGCTGGAGGCCCAGGGGGTCGAGCCCCAGTGGTTCGGCCTGGGGGACAAGGACTTCGGCACCCACATCGCGCGCTCGATGTGGCTCGGCCAAGGCGTCTCGCTGTCCCAGGTCACTGCCCGGCTGGCCGGCCGGTGGGGCCTGCCCGCTCGGGGGGTCACGCTGCTGCCGATGACCGACACCCCGGTCGAGACGCACGTGGTCATCGAGGACCAGGACGGACAGCGGGCCATCCACTTCCAGGAGTGGTGGGTCCGCCTTCGCGCGTCTGTGCCGGCGCAGCGCTTCGTCGTCGCCGGAATGGACCGGGCGGTCCCCGCGCCCGGCGTGCTCGAGGCGATCCGGGAGGCCGATCTCGTCCTGCTGCCCCCCAGCAACCCGGTGGTCTCGATCGGCATCATTCTCGGCGTTCCCGGCGTTCGCGACGCCCTGCGCGGGACCCGGGCCCCGGTCGTCGGGGTCTCGCCGCTGATCTCGGGGGCACCGGTGCGGGGCCATGCGGACGCCTGTCTCGAGGCCATCGGGGTGGAGTCCAGCACCCGCGGGGTCGCCGGGCTCTACGCGGACTTCCTCGACGGGTGGCTGGTCGCCGACGAGGACGCCACGTACACCTCCTCGGGGCGGCTGACCGTCGAGTCACGACCGCTGCTGATGACCGGCGTGCGGGAGGCTGCCGACATCGCCGGCGCGGCGGTGGACCTCGGACGAAAGCTCGTCGGGACCCGGGGATGACCCTCACGATCACCCCGGTGGTCGGGATCCCCGAGGTCCGCGCCGGGGACGACCTGGTCGAGATCATCTCGCTGGCACTTCGTGCGGCCGACCTGACGCTCGAGGACGGCGACATCCTCGTGGTGGCGAGCAAGGTGGCGTCGAAGTCGTTGGGTCTGAGCGTGGCGGCGGGAGACCGGGCGGCCGTGGTGGCGCAGGAGAGCGAGTGGGTCGTCGCCGAACGGACCGGGGACGAGGCGATCACCAGGGTGGTCAAGGCCAAGGCGGGCCCGGTGATGGCCGCCGCAGGCGTCGACGCCTCCAACACCGGCGGCGAGGACGTTCTCCTGGTGCTCCCCCGCGATCCGGACGAGGTATGCCGCCAGCTGCATGCCGGCCTGAGCCAGGCCTTCTCGATGACCCGCCTCGGCATCATCCTGAGCGACACCGCCGGACGCGCCTGGCGGGCCGGCCAGACCGACTTCGCCCTCGGCGCCTACGGCCTGAGGGTCACCGACGACCTGCGCGGGAGCGCCGACGCCGACGGGCGCCCACTCCAGGTGACCTCCCGCGCGGTCGCCGACGAGCTCGCCTCGGCCGCGGACCTGGTCAAGGGCAAGGCAGCCACGATCCCGGTGGCCCACGTGCGGGGAATGGGCGACGTGGTGATCGAGCCGGTCCCGCAGATGCCGGGAGGTCGGGACCTGGTCCGGACCGGCCGAACCGACTGGTTCGGCCTGGGCAGTGCCGAGTCGGTCCGCGCGGCGCTGGGCGTCGTGCCGGGCAGCGACCTGGCCGAACGCATCGGGATCCCCAGCACAGGTGAGGAGGCGGTCTCGACCCGGACGGCCCGGGCGGTGGCCACGGCCATCCACGACCTGCCCGACGTGGGGGTCGACATCGGCACCGACCGGATCGTCGTCAGCGCCGAGGACCCGGTACAGCGCGGCATCGCCGTGGCCCGGACCGTCGTGGCGCTCTGGGGCGAGTGGCTCGAGGGCCACATCGCCGACCGCGGTGCCTCCTCGGTGACGCTGACGGTGACGCCCCGCGGTCCCCGCTGACGGGTGCCCGCCCGGTCCACCCCACCCGGGCCCGGTCGGGGTCCGGTCGGCGGCCTCAGACCGACTCGAGGACGAAGAAGAGGAAGCACAGGAACGACCCGCCTTCCTCCAGGCCGGGGGGAAGCAGATCCGCAGGAGTGTCCGGAGCGGGAGGTGGCTCGC
Source organism: uncultured Actinomycetota bacterium (assembly GCA_963845815.1). Classification (GTDB taxonomy): domain Bacteria; phylum Actinomycetota; class Actinomycetes; order Actinomycetales; family Dermatophilaceae; genus Lapillicoccus. Next base: position 1,485,695 of record CAWJTD010000001.1, on the reverse strand, counting down.
TGACCGTGACGATGCGGAACCCCGCGGCAGCGAACGCATCGGTGATGGCGTGCAGTGGTCGGTGCCAGTAGGTCAGCCACACCGTCTGGCCGTCGAAGGTGTAGTCCTCGGAGTACTGGCTCAGCGCGAAGTAGTCCGCATCGGGATACACGATCGCGTAGACGCTGGGGTGGATCACCGACAGGACCAGGCGACCACCTGGCTTCAGCACGCGCCGCAGCTCACCGAGGGGGCCGGCCCAGTCCTGCAGGTAGTGCAGGACGAGGGAGGCGACCACGTCATCGAACGCGGCGTCGGCGAACGGCAGCGGCGCGCCGAGATCCGCCACGTGCAGGTCGGCGTCCGCTCCCAGCCTCTGACGCGCCAGGTCGACCATGGCTGCGCTGCCGTCGAAGCCGGTGACCACGGCGCCCGCATCGCCAAGCGCTGCTGTCAGCGGGCCGGAGCCGCACCCCGCGTCGAGGATCCGGCGGCCCGAGACGTCGCCGGCCAGGCGCAGCATCTCGGGTTGGTTGTAGTACGCGTTGAAGAGGCTGGACTCGTTCTGCGCCGAGTAGGCCTTCGCGAAGCTGTCGTAGGCGCTGGCTGTCACCGGGACCTCGTTCTCTCAGGAAGCAGGGCTGTCTTTCCTACCGGGGCCACGTGGGCAAGGCAAACCCACGGTCGGATCGAGCCAGCGACCGACGTGGGTCAGCGGGGCAGGTGGGTCCGTGGCGCCATCCGGGGGCCGCGCCGTGGCCGGCTCGCGCCAGCCAGCTCCAGCAGCCGCTGCACCCGGTAGCGGTGGCCGGCATACGGTTCGAGCAGCTCGGCGAGGCCGGCGTCGTCGACCGGCTCACCGAGCAGCGCCCAGCCGATGTCCTTGGCCACGTGGTAGTCACCGAAGCTGACGGCGTCGGCGTCCCCGAGCGCTCGCTGCGCGACCTCCGCCGCCGTCCACACCCCGACTCCGGGAACGGCACGCAGGCGCTCGCGCGCCTGCACCGGTGACAGGTCTACCGCCTGCTCCAGCCGGCCCGCGGCCCGCGCGGCGAGCACGATCGCCCTCGACCGGGCGGAGTCCACCGAGGCCCTGAGGTACTCCCAGGACGGGATCGCGACCCACTGCGCGGCTGTGGGGGGCAGCCGGAGACCGGCCGCGGCGAACGGACCCGGCGCGGGCTCGCCGAAGCGCCAGACCAGGCGACGGTAGCTGCCGAACGCCTCCTGCCCGGTGACCTTCTGCTCGATGATCGCCGGAACCAGCGAGTCCAGGACCAGGCCGCTGCGGGGCACCCGCCAGCTCGGGAAACGTCGGGCGGCCTGCGCGACGACGCCGTGGTGGGCCACGAAACCCTGCTGGTCATCGGCGTCACCGAGCAGGTGGGGGACATACTCCAGCATCCACTGCGCGCCGGGGCCCCAGGCGGTCGCATCCACCGCGGCCTCGGCGGGCCTGGCACGCAGCTCGAGCGCCACCGGTCCCTGCGGGGTGTGGACCGCCCGGACCACCGAGCCGTCCGCGGACCGTCGAAACGTCGGGTCGCCGGCGCCGCGTCGGAACGACGCCAGGATCGAGCCGAGGGCCACGAACCGCGGCGTGTGCCAGCGCCGGGTCAGCTCGACGGTCGGCTCGGCGGTCACCCGACCAGTGTGACGGGAGGGGACGACGTGCAGCGAACCGGTGCGATTCCACTGCGCGAGGGGGCGGAACCTACACTCGGACTGGTTCGTTTCACCGACTGCCGACCGCCCGCCCAACCCGAAGGACATCGTGGCCAGGAACACCGCACCCAAGAACGCGACCGGGGCCAGTGCGCGCCGCGATCGGCTCGCGGACATCCAGCGAAGCCAGAAGGCCCGCGAGCGCCGCACGGTCATGCTGATCATTGCCGGGTGCACCGCACTGGTCCTCGTGCTGGCGGGGGTGATCACCTACGGGGTGGTCGACGGCGCCCGTTCCGCGGCGGCGAACAAGCCCTCGACGGCCATCCTCGCGATCGGCGTCCCGAGCGCCTCCGCCGCGTGCGACCCGCCCACGACCGACCCGGCCAGCGGCAACAGCGAGCACGTCGGCCCGGGCACGAACCAACCGAACCTCACCAAGGTCCAGTACTCCACGGTCCCGCCGAGCAGCGGACAGCACTTCGTCAGCCCGGCGCTCGACGGGCGTGGGTTCTACACGCCGGCGGACTCGCCGGCCGTCGAGACCCTGGTCCACAACCTCGAGCACGGGTACACCATCTTCTGGTACCTGCCCGGTGAGGCAGCGACGAAGGGCGAGCAGCTCCAGAAGCTGGCCGAGGTCGGGGGGAAGCTGGAGGCGTCCGCCGGGAAGTTCATCGTGGCACCGTGGAACGACGCGTACGGGACCTTCCCGGCCGGCAAGAAGTACGCGCTGTCGCACTGGTCCGCGACCACGGCCGGCTCCGGTTCGGTGACGGCCCAGAACGGTCACCGTCAGCTCTGCGGAGACCTGTCGGGCGAGGTCGTGGCAGCGTTCGTGGCGCAGTTCCCCAAGACCGACGCCCCTGAGGCTGGAGCAGCCTGACCCGTTGAGGGCCCAGGTCGCCCCTAGCCCGGGTGCGTCCTGCCCTCGGCCCGGTGCGCCAGCAGGTGGTGGGTTCGCGCGTAGCCCCAGCCGGCCAGGGCAGCCGCGACGTCCACCACGGTAATGATGAACCGGGAGACGATCGCCACGGCCGTCCCGGCGGAGATCGGCATCGCCGAGGCCAGCACCAGGGTCAGGATCCCCTCCCGAGCACCGAGGCCGGCCGGCAGGATCACCGTGAGCATGCCCAGTGACCCGGCGAGCCCGTACCCGGTCAGCGCGGCCATGGTCAGCCCGGGTGCGGCCGGGTCGGCGATCGCCCTGGCCAGGACGAGGATGTGGCCGCCGAACGACAGCCACGCGAGGAGGTAGAGCCCCACGGTCGCCAGAACGGCGCGGGTGGACAGCTCGTGCTCGAGCGGCTCCCGGCGCAGCAGGCGCAGCAGACGGGTGATCACCCGGTTCAACAGCGGTGGCCAGCACAGCGCCGCGAGGACCGGTACCCCGAGCAGGACCCAGGCCCCTCCTCCCGAGGGGCTGCTCTGGAGCAGGAAGGGGATCGCGGGGAGCCCGACCAGGATGCCGGTCAGCGCCGCCAGCCCGATGGTGACGAGCCCGACCACTCCGGTACGACGACGCGGCACCTTCAGCTGGGCGGCCATGTCGGCCTGGGCGATCACCGTCCACACCGAGCCGGGAAGGTACTTGCCCAGCTGCCCCACGAAGAAGACTCCACCGGCGGGAGCCAGGTGCAGGGGTGATCCGAGGTCGGTCAGCAGCACCCGCCACCCGAGCATCGTCAGCCAGGTGCCGAGCGCCGCCAACCCCGTCGCGACGAGCAGGGTCGTCAGGTCGACGCGGGCCAGGTCGAGGGAGATCTCGGACCAGCTGCGCGCCACCCCCCACACCACCACAGCAAGGACCAGCAGGGCGAACGCGACCCGGACCACGGTCAGGACGCGCCCCCGGCTCACCGTCACCGGCGCCTGAGCGTCAGTCGCACCAAGCCGTACACCGTGTCCGTCGACGTGCTCCCTGCGCTCGCCGCCATCATTCGGGCCCCGATGTCCCGGTCCAGGTCGCCGACGAGGACGAAGCCGAGGCTGTCCGCCCGGGCGACCACTGCGCGGACCTCCGCCGGTCCCATCGCCCCCTCGAGCCCGGCAGGTCCGAGCGGCAGGGTGAGGATCAGCAGGCCGCCGGGACGCAGCGCCCAGGATGCCTCGGCGACGGTCTCGTCGACGTCCGCGGCGTCGCATCCACCAGGATGGAGCCGGGCGATCACGTCGAGGGCACCCGCATCCACCTCGAGGGCGGCCACGGATGCCCGGGGCCGGGTCAGTCCCAGCTCGACGGGCGCGAACCCGACCGAACGCGCCCACCTGGACAGCACCGACCTCGCGCCGGACTCGTCGACGACGATCGCGCTGTGCTGTCCGTCGTCGCTGACCCGCACGATGGCGGCCAGGGCGCCGAGGGCAGCCCACGCAGCCGTGGCGTCCCCGACGCGGGGCAGGCCCAGCTGCCTGGCGGTGCGCTTCGCGTCGTCGGCGTCGGCGGCGTCACCCAGCACGTCCGTCGGCAGGACCCAGTCAGGCAGGTCCGTGCGCGTCAGCGGCACCACCCGCCGGTGTCGGGTCACTGCCGTGCGGGCCGCTGTCTGCGCACGCTGCACCAGCGAGGGCGTCGGTGCGGCCGGCGACGGGTCTTCGTCGCCCGATGTCGTCAGCCCGCCGGGGTCCGGGGTGGCGAGGGACTCCAGGGCCCCGATGTAGCTGGCCCACGGTGTCGAGAGGTCAGGGACCTGCGGCCCCTCGCGCAGCTCGGCAAGCAGCACCGGGTCGCACAGTCGCCGCAGGGCGCCAGCCAGGTCCAGGTCGGCGTCGACCGCGCCCCGGTCCAGCACGCTGAGGGTGCCGGCGCCACCGCGACGGGCCGCGTCGGGAAGGGGAAGCTGGCCGACGTCCGAGGTGAGCACGGTGAGGCCGTGGATCTGGCCGAGGACGACCCGCCCCGCAGCCTGCGAGGGCCGGGACGTGGTGCCGGTCAGGGTCAGCACGTCGTGCTGCGCCACCAGGGCAGCCAACGCGTCTGCGGGCAGGTCCGCGTCGTGGATCACCACCCGCTGCGCCAGCGCCGGATCGGCTGCCAGACGACGGATCCGCCTCCCCTGCTCGTCGGCGAGCTCGCCGGCGATGGTCAGGTGCAGGTCCGGGACGTCCCGCAGGGCCTCGAGGAGCTCGTCGATCCCGCCGTCGTCGTGACGCCTGCCCAGCGCGAGCAACCGAGCTGGGCCGTGGTGCTCGACCGCGGCCCCGGGTCCCTCGGCGTCGCCGGCCGGAAGGTCCGCGACGGTGACCCGGTTGGCGCCGAGGCCGTGGACGGTCTCCGCGTCCTGCACGGTGTGAACCAGCACGGCATCGACCCGGCGCAGCAGCACGCCCCGCAGGTCGGGACCGAGCGGTGGCCGGCGGCGGGGGTCACCATGGCAGATCACGACGCTGCGCGGGGCGGCGCCGGTGGTGGCACCCGACGGGCCGGCACAGCCCGCCGCTCGCAGCACCGCCAGCTGGGCCGGGACCGCTGTCACCCCGTCGTGCACGAGCAGGACCGCGTCGAAACCGCGCAGGCGGCGCCCGGTCCGCAGCCAGGTGTCCGGCCTCGACCAGCTCAGGGTCCGAACGGTCCGTGGGAAGGGCGCGCCGCCGGGAGGGTGGTCCCCATCAGGTCTGCTCGGAGCACCGGGGGCAGGGTGCGACCAGGAGACCAACGTGACGTCGTGGCCAGCCTGCTGGAGGCTGTGCGCCAGGGTGATCGTGTGGGCGCCCGCCGTACCCGCACCGGGGTGTGTGGGACCAACCAGTGCCACCTTGAGGAACGCCGATTGCAGATCGTCCTGCGCAGGCTCCACCATGCTGCCGAGCGTACCTGCGCGCGGCTCGGCACCACCGGGGGCGCGCCCATGGGTACCCGTCCGTACCGTGGGCGGCATGCCCACGCCTGCCGAGGTCCTCGCCCTGATGCTCCGACGTGACTCCACCCGTCCGAGGCTGACCTTCTACGACGACGCGGACGGACCCACCCGGGGCGAGCGGATCGAACTGTCCGCCAAGGTGATCGGCAACTGGGTCAGCAAGGCGGGCAATGCCCTGCAGGAGGAGTTCGACGCGGGCCCGGGCACGTCGGTCACCATCTCGATGCCGGTGCACTGGCGGGCGGTCTACTGGGCCATGGCCGCGTGGTCGATCGGAGCCACCGTCGTGCTGACGCCCGCCGGGACGCGCTCCGGGGTCCACGGCGGGGAGAGCGACGTGATCGTCACCGACGACCCCCGCTGCGACTCGGCAAGTGCGCGAGTGGTCCTCGCCAGCCTGCCGATGCTCGCCCGAGCGCACCCGGATGCACCGGCGCGGTGCTTCGACGAGGCGCGGGAGCTGGCCAGCTTCGGTGACGTCCTCGACCCCTGGGCGACCGCGTCGGCCGACTCCCCCGCCCTGGTGCACCAGCCCGACGGCCACAGCTGGTCGTACCGCGACGTCGTGCCCCACCGGGACTGGGGCCAGAACCCGCGAGTCCATCTCACCGGCCCGCTCGAGCGCGTGCTGCAGGACGCCTTGGCCGCGTGGGCACTGGACGGGTCGGTGGTCCTGGTGCGCGAGCCCGCCGGAGACCAGTCCAGTCGCCTGGCCGCCGAGGCCGTCACCGTGGACCTCAGCTGAGGTCGACGGTCAGCTCCGGCTCGGTCTTCTCGCGAACCTCCGCCTCGGTCACGCCGTCGGCCAGCTCACGCAGCACCAGCCCGCTCGAGGTTACGTCGATGACGGCGAGGTCGGTGATGATCCGCTGCACGACGGCCTTGCCGGTGAACGGCAGGGAGCACTCGTTGACGATCTTGTAGGAGCCGTCCCGGGCCACGTGCTCCATCAGGACGATGACCCGCCTGGCGCCGTGGACCAGGTCCATCGCCCCACCCATGCCCTTGACCATCTTGCCGGGGATCATCCAGTTGGCGATGTCACCCGCTCGGGAGACCTGCATGGCGCCCAGGATGGCCGCGTCGACCTTCCCGCCCCGGATCATCCCGAACGAGGTCGCGGAGTCGAAGAAGGACGACCCCTTGCGGAGCGTGACCGTCTCCTTGCCCGCGTTGATGAGGTCCGGATCCTCCTGCCCGTCAACGGGGTACGCCCCGATGCCGAGGATGCCGTTCTCGGACTGCAGCACGATCTCGACGTCGTCGGGGACGTAGTTCGGCACCAGGGTCGGCAGGCCGATCCCGAGGTTGACGTAGGCGCCGTCGGACAGCTCCTGGGCCGCCCGGGCCGCCATCTGCTCACGGGTCAACGGCATGGTCAGACCTCCCCTACCTGGGCAGCCTGCGCCGGTCGGACCGTCCGGCGCTCGATCCGCTTGTCGGCGGCCTGCTCCGGCGTCAATGCCAGCACGCGCTGCACATAGATGCCCGGCAGGTGCACCTGGTCCGGGTCGAGCTCACCGGGCTCCACCAGCTCCTCGACCTCGGCAATGGTGACCCGGCCGGCCATCGCCGCCAGCGGGTTGAAGTTGCGGGCCGACTTGTTGAACACGAGGTTGCCGTGCCGGTCGCCCCGCCAGGCGCGGACCAGCCCGTAGTCGGCGACGATCGCCTGTTCCAGGACGAAGGTGCGGGTCTCGCCCATCCACTCCATCTCCCGGGTCTCCTTGGCCGGCGACGCCACCGCCACGGTCCCGTCCTCGGCATACCGCCAGGGCAGACCGCCTTCGGCGATCTGGGTGCCGACGCCGGTGGTGGTGAAGAACGCGGGGATCCCGGATCCGCCGGCCCGCAGGCGCTCGGCCAAGGTGCCCTGCGGGGTGAGCTCCACCTCGATCTCTCCCTTGAGGTACTGACGCTCGAACTCCTTGTTCTCTCCCACGTAGGACGACACCATGCGACGGATCCGCTTGTCCTTCAACAGGATGCCGAGACCCCACTCGTCCACGCCGCAGTTGTTCGAGATCGCCTCGAGATCGTGGATGCCTGCGTCGTGGATCGCGCCGATCAGCACACTCGGGATGCCGCAGAGGCCGAAACCGCCCACTGCGAGGGAGGCGCCGTGGCCGATCCCCTCGATCGCACGGGCTGGGCTGGAGACGACTTTGTCCATGCTCGGGACTCTAGCGCGAGGCCGGGAGCCTGCGGGTGGGGCATCGGCCCAGCATCGGACCGGGCAGCTGTGCGTGCGCCACACCGGCGCCGGCCCGACCGCGCCCGCCGCATGCAGCACGACACGACCCGCGGGGAGTTCGGTACGGCGGAACCGGCGTGGCACGATATGCGGGTCCCCGGCGTCGATGAAAGGGCCCCTTCGTGAGCGGTCGAGACCCTGGTCCCGACGACGTCCGGCCCATCCCGCAGGGAACCGGCACCGGATGGGATGCCCCGGGCGAGGCCGGCGGCCTCGACGGGCAGCCCGACGATGCGTATGTCGTCGACACCCGTCGACGGTTCCGGCGCCCGACGGGCTCCGACGGACGGTTGGGGCACCCCGCGCCCGCGCGTGCGGACCATCCGGACCATCCGGACCTGGCCCCGCGACAGCCGCGCCGGCGGCGTCGCCGCGGCCGGGCCGTCCTCGTGGTCGTCGTCCTCCTCGTGCTGGCCTGGGTCGGCTTCATGGTCTGGGTACCGGTGAACGCCTGGAACAACGTCAGCCGGGAGAACAACAACCCCTCCGGGGACCGTCCGGCCGACACGAGCGGCTACAACTACCTGCTCGTCGGCTCGGACAGCCGGGAGGGCCTGACGGTCGCCCAGCAGGGGGAGCTCAACGCCAGCGGCGGGGACATCGGCAAGCGGACCGACTCGATCATTCTCGTGCACGTGCCGCAGAACGGCGGCAAGTCGTCACTCATCTCCATCCCCCGCGACTCCTATGTCCCGATCCCGGGCAAGGGCAACAACAAGATCAACGCAGCCTTCGCGCTCGGCGGGTCGAAGCTGTTGACGAACACGGTCGAGCAGGTCACCGGTGTCCACATCGACGGCTACGTCGAGATCGGCTTCGGCGGGTTCGCGTCCGTGGTTGACAGTCTGGGCGGCGTCGACGTCTGCGTGCCGTTCGACATGAAGGACGAGTTCGCCGAGATCGACCTCAAGAAGGGGTGCCAGAGCCTCAACGGCCCCACGGCCCTGGGGTACGTGCGGGCCCGTCACTCCGACCCGCGGGGCGACATCGGCCGCGCGGAGCGGCAGCGCCAGTTCCTCGGTGCGGTGATGAAGAAGGCGGTGACCCCCTCGACGGTGCTCATCCCGTGGCGGTACCAGGCGTTCGCCGACGCCATCTCCAAGGGTCTGGTCGTCGGTGAGTCGACGACCCTGCTGGACGCCGTCCGGGTGCTGCAGGCGCTGCGCGGGGTGGACGGCGGCGAGACCCTCTCGCTCGTGGTGCCCATCGAGTCGGCGAACTTCCAGACGCCCAACGCGGGCGTCGCGGTGAAGTGGGACAGCAAGCAGGCGCTGGCGCTGTTCCAGATGCTCAAGAACGACGAGCCGATGTCGGTCCCGCCTGCCGGGACAAGCCCGAAACCCTGACCGGGCCTGCTGCCCGGACAGCCGGGACGCGGGCTGCTACTTGAGCACCTGACGAGCCATCACGACCCGCTGGATCTGGTTCGTGCCCTCGTAGATCTGGGTGATCTTCGCGTCGCGCATCATCCGCTCCACCGGGAAGTCCTTGACGTAGCCTGCACCGCCGAGCAGCTGGACGGCGTCCGTGGTCACCTGCATGGCCATGTCCGAGGCGAAGCACTTCGCCGCAGCTCCGAAGAACGGCAGGTCGGGGTCGTTGCGCTCCGACCTCGCGGCGGCCACGTAGACGAGCTGCCGGGCCGCCTCGAGGTTCATCGCCATGTCCGCGAGCATGAACTGCAGTCCCTGGAACTGCGCCACCGCCGAGCCGAACTGCTTGCGCTCCTTGACGTACCCGACGGCGAAGTCCAGGGCTCCCTGGGCGATGCCGACGGCCTGCGCCCCGATCGTCACCCGGGTGTGGTCGAGAGTCCGCAGCGCCAGCTTCAGCCCTTCACCGGGCTCGCCGATGATCCGGTCGCCGGGGATCCGGACGTTGTCGAAGTGCAGCTCCCGGGTGGGGCTGCCCTTGATCCCGAGCTTGCGCTCCTTCTCGCCGAAGGTGAACCCGTCGTCCGACCTCTCGAGGACGAAGGCGGAGACGTTGGAGCCGCGCTTGCCTTCGGGATCGGTGACCGCGAGCACCGTGTAGTACTCGGAGACCCCCGCGTTGGTGATCCAGGACTTCTGCCCGTTGAGGATCCAGTCGTCGCCGTCGCGGGTGGCCCGGGTGCGCATGGCAGCGGTGTCGGACCCGGCCTCCCGCTCGGACAGCCCGTAGGAGAACCCGGCCTCGCCCCGAGCCAAGGGGGCCAGGTACTTCTTCTTCAGCTCCTCGTTGGCGCCGAGGATGACGGGCATCGAGCCGAGCTTGTTCACCGCGGGGATCAGCGAGCTGGACGCACACACCCGCGCGATCTCCTCGATGACGATGCACGTCGCGAGGGCATCCGCGCCGACGCCGTCATACTCCGCCGGTACGTGCGGCGCGAAGAAGTCGGCCGCGACCAGCGCGTCGTGCGCCTCCTGCGGGTACCGGCTCTGCTCGTCGACCTCGGCGGCGTACGGGGCGATCTTGTCCCGGGCGACGGCGCGAACCGCCTCCCGCAGGGCCTCGTGGTCCTCGTTGACGGCAAAAAGGGGATGGCTCTCGGCTGCAGTGCTCACGGCTGAAGGTTACTCCCGGGTATGCCGCACGGACCCCGGAGGTGCCTGTGGTGCCCGTCACCGCCAGTCGGTCGACCGGGTCATCCGGTCAGGCGCCGCCGCCGCGCAGCTCGGGGATGACCTCGCTCTCGAACAGCTTCACGCCCGACATGTCGTATGCCGCCTCGGCGAAGTAGGTGATGGCGTAGCTCATCCCCGCCTTCTCCAGGCCCTGCAGCGTCTCGACGATCTGCTCGGGGGTACCCACGGCCGGCTGTGACCGCATGCTGGTGAGCTGGTTCTGCAGCACGTCCTCGGGGACGCCGGCGCGCCGGTAGTGGTCCTCCATCCAGGAGAAGCGGTCCGCGACGTCCCGCTCGGTCTCGCCGATGACGACGTTGTAGTTGGCGCTGCGGGTGATCGCGTCGAAGTCCCGACCGACCTGCGCGCAGTGGCCGGCCAGGATCTCGCTCTTGGCCGTGAACCCCTCCGGGCTGCCGTCGAAGTTCGTGTAGTCGGCGAACTCGGCGGCGATCTTGAGGGTCACCTTCTCGCCACCGCCGGCGATCCACATCGGGATGCCGTTGCTCGGCGAGCCGGGAACCGACGTGCCCTGCAGCGGACGGGGTCGACAGATCGCGCCGTCGACCGTGTAGTGCTTGCCCGAGTACGACGACCGGCCGGTCATCCACATGTCCCGGAAGATGTTCACCCCGTCGCGCAGCCGACCGAGCCGCTCGCCGGCGCCGGGGAAGCCGTAGCCGTAGGCGCGCCACTCGTGCTCGTACCAGCCGGCGCCGATGCCCATCTCGACCCGACCGCCCGAGATCACGTCGACCGTGGCGGCCACCTTGGCCAGGTAGGCCGGGTTCCGGTAGGCCATGCAGGTGCACATCTGTCCCAGCCGGATCCGGCTCGTCGCGGCCCCGAAGGCAGCCATCAGCGACCACGCCTCATGGGTCGCCTCCTCGGACGGCACCGGCGTCGTGTGGAAGTGGTCGTAGACCCACAACGACTCCCAGTCCGCGTTCTCGTCCAGGCGCTCTGCGAGTCCGCGCATGGTCTCCCAGTGCTGCTGCGGGTCGATGCCGACCAGGTCGAAGCGCCAACCCTGCGGGATGAACATGCCGAACCTCATGAGAACCTCCGTGATGTCGAGTCGTGGAGCTGCCGGGCCCCGAGGATCATGTCATCGCTGGGCACAGGCCCTCTCGGCGCACCGCCTCCTCGTGGACGCCTACCCCGGGGCAGGCCATTCATGCGTCATGTGAGGATGGTCGGATGACGACGTACGACAACGACCCGGAGGTCATCCGTGACCTGCTCACCACCCCGGCCGTGTGGGCCGTGGTGGGCCTTGCCGACAACCCGGCCCGCACGGCGTATGGGGTGGCGCGGTGGATGCGCCACGAGCTCGGGATGCGGATCATCCCGATCCACCCCCGGGCCGAGTCCGTCGAGGGTGAGACCGGCTACGCCCGGCTCGCCGACGTGCCCGACGGCACCGAGATCGACGTGGTCGACTGCTTCGTCAACTCGAGCCGCGTCGGTGCCGTCGTGGACGAGGCGATCGAGCACCGCGACCGCCTGGGGATCGGCGCCCTGTGGCTCCAGCTCGGAGTGGTCGACGAGGAGGCCGCGGACCGGGCTCGAGCGGCGGGCTTGGCCGTCGTGATGGACACCTGCCCCAAGATGGAGTTCCCCCGGCTCACGCCCGGGGACGGCGCCGGCGTCATTCTCGGCTGACCGAGCCGGTCACTGCGGCTGCTGCGGCGGCAGCCGGGAGCGCAGCGCTGCCCCCTTGGCCTGGGCCTGTTCCCGCAGCGACGACTGGAACCGGACCATGGCGGAGCGGACCCGTTCGGCCTCCGCCCCCTGGCCGGCTCCGATGATGCGTGCCGCCAGCAGCCCGGCGTTGCGCGCCCCGCCGATCGACACGGTGGCCACCGGGACCCCTGCCGGCATCTGGACGATCGAGAGCAACGAGTCCATCCCGTCGAGGTGGCTGAGCGGGACCGGGACTCCGATCACCGGCAGCGGGGTCACCGAGGCCAACATGCCGGGCAGGTGGGCTGCTCCACCTGCGCCGGCGATGATCACCTGCAGCCCCCGGCCGGCGGCCCCCTGACCGTAGGCGATCATCTGCTCCGGCATCCGGTGCGCCGAGACGACGTCCACCTCGTAGCCGATTCCCAGCTCGGCGAGCGCGACCGCAGCGGCCTGCAGGACCGGCCAGTCGCTGTCGCTGCCCATGACCACCCCGACGGCGACGGCCGGTGCGGACCCCGCGTTCAGCTCACTCATCGATGACTCCTTGCAGATAGCCGGCGGCGTGCGTTGCTCGTTCCCGGGCGTCGGGCAACGATGGTCCGGAGACGGTCACGTGCCCGATCTTGCGGCCCGGCCGCACTCCCTTGCCGTACATGTGGATCTTCGCCGCGGGATCGCGGGCCATGACGTGCAGGTAGGCGGAGTAGATCTCCGGGTGCTCCCCGCCGAGGACGTTCGCCATCACCGTCCACGGCGCACGGGCCGACGGGTCTCCCAGGGGCAGGTCGAGCACCGCTCGAAGGTGCTGCTCGAACTGCCCGGTGACCGCGCCGTCCATCGACCAGTGACCGCTGTTGTGCGGCCGCATGGCCAGCTCGTTGACGACGTATGCCGGGCCGGTGGCATCCCCCTCCAGCTCGAACAGCTCCACGGCCAGCACCCCGGTGACGTCCAGCTCGCCGGCGAGGCGCAGGCCGATCTGGGTGAGCGTGGCGGCCAGCCGGGGGTCCAGGCCCGGAGCGGGGACCAGCACCTCGGTGCAGATCCCGTCGGTCTGGACAGTCTCCACGACCGGCCACACGGCGGCCTGGCCCGACGGACTGCGGGCGACGAGCACCGCCAGCTCGCGCCGGAACCCGACCCGCTCCTCGAGCAGGATGCCGTCCCGCAGGGGTCCGTCCCGGCCCACCTGGTCCACCCAGTCGGACAGCTCGTCCAGCGCGCCGACCACCCGCACCCCCTTGCCGTCATACCCCCCACGCGGCGTCTTGGCGATGAGCGGCCACCCGACGTCCGCCGCGAACGCCGACACCTCCGCCGAGGTCCTGGCACAGGTCCACGTGGGGCAGCTCACGCCCAGTGCCGTCAGCCGCTCCCGCATGGCGAGCTTGTCCTGCGCGAAGCGCAAGGCACCCGGGCGCGGGTGCAGGGTGACCCCGTCGAGCTCGAGAGCCCGCAGCACCTCCTGCGGGACGTGCTCGTGGTCGAAGGTGACCACGTCGCAGCCGGCGGCGAACGCCCGGATGTCGGCCAGGTCGGTGTGGCTGCCCACCGGGGACGCGGGGACCACGAGGGCCGCGGAGGCGTCCGGCGCCTCGGCGAGCACGGTGAGCTGGACGCCGAGCTCGATGGCGGCGGTCTGCATCATCCGGGCCAGCTGCCCGCCGCCGATGACCCCGACGACCGGAAAGCCGCCCGGGGCGCGCCGAGGTTGCGTCACGACAGGCGAGCCTAGTGGTGCTGGGCACCACGGCGCGCGCGGGGCGGATTAGAGTTCGTGGGTGACCGAGACGACGCCACGCTCCCCGATCGACCGCCTCCGCGGGGTCATCGACGTCTTCTGGCGTGAGCTGGCCAAGTTCGGCATCGTCGGTGGGCTGGCCTTCGTGATCGACTTCGGCGGCTTCAACCTGCTCTTCTACGGACCCTTGTCCGGCCACCTGACGACCTCGAAGGTCCTGTCCGGCGTCGCCGCGACCACCTTCGCCTGGATCGGGAACCGGGTCTGGACGTTCCGGCACCGGCGCAGCCGTCCGGCCCACCACGAGGCGCTGCTCTTCTTCCTGGTCAACGCCGCCGGACTGGTCGTCTCGACCCTCTACCTGAACATGACCCACGACTGGTTGGGCTGGACCTCCCGTGCGGCGGTCAACGTCAACACCATCATCGGCATCGGCCTGGCCACCATCCTGCGGTTCTACGCATACCGGCAGTTCGTCTTCCACGCCGAGCTCCCCGGCTCCGTCGAGGAGCCCGCGGTCGAGCACCGCCAGAGCGACACCGTCGAGCGGCTGCGGGACTGACCTCAGCCCAGGCCCTGGTCCGCCTCGGAGAGGAACAGCGCGAAGCGGGCCGGCTGGGCCGAGATGAGGTCGAGCCGTCCCCCGTTGGACTCGGCCAGGTCGCGAGCCAGCGCCAGGCCCAGCCCGGTGCTCGTGCCGCGCCCACTGCTGACCGACCGCTCGAAGATGTGCGGCGCGAGGTTCGCGGGCACGCCATCACCCTGGTCGCTGACCTCCACCACGACGGATGGCCCGCTGCGTCGGGCCTGGACGTCGACGGTCCCGCGTCCGTGCACCAGGGAGTTCTCCAGCAGGGTGCTGAGCACCTGGCTCAGGGCGACCGGCGTGGCCATGACGACCAGCCCCCGCTCCCCGTGGACCCGGACACTGCGCCGGGCCTGTTCGAACGCCGGTTGCCACTCCCGCTGGAGTGCCGCGATCACCGAGTCGAGCGACACCTGCGGCCGGGGGGCGTCGTTGCTGCGACGACTGCGCATGAGCAGGTCGTCGACGACCCGCGTCAGGCGCTCGACCTGGGCGATGGCGATGCCCGCCTCCTCCTTGACGACCTGGGGGTCGTCCGTCTCCGAGATCTCCTCGAGCCGCATGAGCAGGGCGGTGAGCGGGGTTCGCAGCTGGTGCGACGCGTCGGCGGCGAAGTCCCGCTCGGCAGCGAGCGATCTGGTGACCTGCTGGGCGCTGCGAGCCAGGACGTCGGAGACCCGGTCGACCTCGGGTATGCCGGAGCGCATCGGTTCGAGCCGCGACTCACCCTCACCGAGACGCTCGGCGGCCTCGGCCAGCTCGATCATCGGGTCGGCCAGCCGCCGCGACTGACGCGCGGCGATGAGTACCGTGCTGGCGATGATGGCGGCAGCCACCAGCACCAGCAGCCCGACCAGCTGCGCCGCGCGTCCCTGCGGACTCCTGGCCAACCACGCTTCGACGAGGTCGATGCGCTGGGTGACGAGCCAGGCCTCGAGCACGATGACCGGCAGCCAGATCAGCGCGAACGCACTGAGGACCGCGACGAAGGTCGAGCGGACCAGCTGCCTGCGCACCGACGCTCAGTCTTGGTCGGAGCGCTCGAACCGGAAGCCCACGCCGCGCACGGTCGAGATGTAGAGCGGCTGGGCGGCGTCGTCGCCGAGCTTCCGCCGCAGCACGCTGATGTGCATGTCCAGCGTCTTGGTCGAGCCGAACCAGGCGGTCTCCCAGATCTCGCGCATCAGCTGCTCCCGGGAGACGACCTTGCCCTGCTCGCGGACGAGGACCCGGAGCAGGTCGAACTCCTTGGCCGTCAGGTGCAGCTCCTCGTCCATGAACCAGGCACGACGACCCTCGGGGTCGATCCGGATCTGGTCGGTGCTCGGTGCGGCGTCTGCCGGGTTGCGCCGCAGCAGGGCACGCACCCGGGCCAGCAGCTCAGCCAGGCGGAACGGCTTGGTGACGTAGTCGTCCGCTCCGGCGTCCAGACCGACGACCGTGTCCACCTCGTCGGCTCGCGCGGTCAGGATGAGCACCGGCACGGTCTTGCCGTCGGCGCGGATCCGACGGCAGACCTCGAGGCCGTCGACGTGCGGCAGGCCGAGGTCCAGCACGAGCAGGTCGGGGTTCTCCCGAGCCCCCTCCAGTGCCGCATGGCCGTCGGCACGGACATCGACGTCATACCCCTCGCGGCGTAGCGCGCGGGCAAGAGGTTCGGAGATGGCTGGGTCGTCCTCGGCAAGCAGCACACGGGTCATGACGCTGATGCTAGGCGACAAGTCACCCCGCGCGCGTCCGGGAGCGCCTCGGATCTGCGATCCGGGTCACTCGCTGGTCGGCCAGCGAGGAGCTCGCTTCTCCGCAAAGGCGGCCACCCCCTCGGCCCGGTCGGCGCTGAACGCCGCCTGCCGCCAGCAGTTGTCCTCGATCTCGAGTCCGGCCACCAGGTCCAGGTCGGAGCCCAGCCGCATCGCGCGCTTGGCCTGCCGCAAGCCCACCGGGGAGTTCGCCGCGACGGCCGTGGCGAGCTCGAGTGCCCGCGTCCGTGCGGTGCCGGTCGCCACCACCTCATCGACGACGCCGAGGGCGAACGCGTCCTGAGCGGAGAGCCGCCGAGCCGTGAAGATCATCGACGCGGCGCGCGACCAGCCGACCCGGCGGGTCAGCAGCTGGGTACCGCCGCCCCCCGGGATCACGCCGACGGCGACCTCCGGCAGGGCCACCTGGGCCGCCTCGCCGGCGACGATCAGGTCACAGGACAGGGCGAGCTCGAAGCCACCGCCCAGCGCGAAACCCTCCACCGCCGCGATGGCCGGCACGGGCAGGTCCAGGATGCCGCCGTACGCCGCCCGGTTGATCGGTCGCTGCAGCAGCAGCTGCTCGTCGGTGAGCGAGTTGCGCTCCTTGAGGTCCGCGCCCACGCAGAAGGCCTTCACCGCGGAGGAGCTGAGGACGACGCAGCGGACCGCCGGGTCCGCCGCCACCTCGGCACTGGCCCGGCCGATCGCCGTGGCCATCGCCGTCGACACCGCGTTCAGGGCCTCGGGACGGTCCAGGAGGATCTCGACGACGTGACCGTCCGCACCGTGCCGTTCCACCCGGACGAGCCGGGCCGGATCGGGGGGGAGGGCAGTGGCGCTGGTCATGGGTTCTCGCTCCTCTTGCGACGGGTGGTCGTGCTCGATCGGGCCAGCAGGTACGGCTTGATCTGTCCGACCCCGCGCAGCTCGCGCCGCCGCAGCGGGGTCAGGTCGAACCCCGACAGGCTGGCCAGGGTCGTCGCCATCTGGGCGTCGATCAGGATGTTCCCCGGGTTGGCGATCGCGGTCAGACGCGCCGCCCGGTTGACCGTGGTGCCGAAGACGTCGCCCAACCGGGAGAGCACCGGGCCTGCCGCCAGCCCGACCCGGACCTCCGGCAGGACGTCGTCGCCGGACATGGCGTCGACGAGGTCGAGCGCGGTGGCCGCGGCCGGGGCCGCCTCGCGGTTCGAGAAGAGGATCTCGTCGCCCACCGTCTTGACGATGCGCCCCCCGTGGGCGGTGACGATGTCGGAGGTCAGGACCTCGAAGCGCTGGACGACGGTCGCGAGCTCGCGCTCGGACAGCCGCCGGACCAGGGACGTGAAGGAGACCAGGTCGGCGAAGCCGATGTGCCGCCACAGCCCGTGCTCGTCGGTCGACGGCTGAGCGTCGGAGATCATCCGGGACACGGCATCGGTCAGGTGCCGACGCCACGCGTAGATGAGCAACGGCTCCAGCTCGTCAGCCATGTCGACCAGCGCGCGTGCCGTGGCGTTCGCCGACTCCACGTCGGGCAGGGTCAGCGGACCGTGCCCCGGTTCGCCCTGGTCCGGGGCCATGGCCTCGGCCACGAGCTGGACCTGCCACGACGCGAGCCGGTCCGTGGTCCGGGCGAAGGCCCGGGTCAGTGCGAGGGCGGTCTGCTCGTCGAGCACCTCGTCGCGCACGATCCCGGCAACGGTCCGCAGGGCGTAGAGGTCCGCCTCGGTGAACAGCGCGTCGTCGGTGGTGACCAACGGGAACCCCAGGGCGTGCCAGAACTTGCGGGCGCTGAGCAGGGAGACCTCCGCACCTCGGCTGACGTCCCGTCGGCCCAGACTGCGCGGACGCCCGAGCAGGGCGGCCGCGATGTCCTCGACGTCGGGGTGCTCCGGCAGGGCGTCCGAGGGGCGGGGGCGACGCCCGGCTCGGCTGTCCGCCGGCTCCAGGGGCTCGCTCATGGGTGCATCATGTCAAGTCGCCCCCACGGGGGCGCACGTGTACGACGTCGCCGGCCGCCCAGGGCCGCCGCGCTCCACCCGCCTCGATGACCAGGCGACCCTCCTCGTCGACCTCGACGGCGACCCCCTCGACGTCCGGGCCCGAGGCCTGGCTCAGCGCCACCTGCCGACCGATCGTCGAGCACCGGCGCCGATACCTCGCCCGCGTCCGGGCCGCGCCCGGACCCCCGGCGGCCAGCACGGCATACAGCTCGCCCAGCCGGGTCAGGTATGCCGTGACGAGTGCCGTCCGATCGACCGTGGCACCGGCCAGGGCCAGCGACGTCGCGGTGCTCACCGGCAGGTCGTCCCTGCCCTGGCTGATGTTGATCCCCGCTCCGATGACGACCGTCCCGGACGGCGACACCTCGCAGAGGATCCCGCAGACCTTGCGGCCGTCCGGGTCCAGTAGCACGTCGTTCGGCCACTTCAGCGACCCGCGCGCGGTGCTCGTGGCCTCGATCGCCTCGAGGACGGCGACCCCGGCGAGCAACGGGAGCCAGCCCGAGCCCGCCGCCGGCATCGGGACGGTGGCCGAGACGGCCACGGAGGTGTCCGGGGGCGCCTGCCAGGATCGGAGCAGCCGACCCCGGCCGAGGCTCTGGTGGTCGGCGACGACGACCCGCCAGGCGCCGAGCCCGGCCGCGCGGACGTTGGTCGATCCGATCGTTCGATGGTGCTCGAGCTCGACCCACGGACCGGCGGACGTGATCAACGCCGCACGAAGAGTCTCTGGCTGCAGGGAGTCTGGCACGAGACCAAGGCTAGGCTGCCCGCCATGGACGCCGACCTGGCCGCTGACGGCCCCGACCTGTCGACGACGGCCGGCAAGCTCGCCGATCTCAAGCGGCGGGTCGCCGAGGTGGCCCACGCCGGCTCGGAGCGCGCCGTCGAGAAGCAGCACGCCCGAGGCAAGAAGACCGCTCGCGAGCGCCTGGAGATGCTGCTCGACGAGGGCACGTTCATCGAGATGGACAAGTACGCCCGACACCGCAGCACCGCCTTCGGGCAGGAGAAGAACCGCCCGTACGGGGATGGCGTGGTCACCGGCTACGGACAGGTCGACGGCCGTCAGGTCGCCGTCTTCGCCCAGGACTTCACCGTCTTCGGCGGCTCGCTGGGGCAGGTCTTCGGCGAGAAGATCGTCAAGGTGATGGACTTCGCGATGAAGATCGGCTGTCCGGTGATCGGCCTGAACGACTCCGGCGGCGCGCGGATCCAGGAGGGTGTGGTCAGCCTCGGCCTCTACGGCGAGATCTTCAAGCGCAACGTCCACGCGTCCGGGGTCATCCCGCAGATCTCGCTGGTCATGGGCCCCTGCGCTGGCGGCGCGGTCTACTCCCCCGCGATCACCGACTTCACCGTGATGGTGGACCAGACCTCGCACATGTTCATCACCGGGCCGGACGTCATCAAGACGGTCACCGGCGAGGACGTCGGCATGGAGGACCTCGGCGGGGCGCGGACGCACAACACCAAGTCCGGGGTCGCGCACTACATGGGCAGCGACGAGCAGGATGCGATCGACTACGTCAAGGCGCTGCTGTCCTACCTGCCGTCCAACAACCTCGAGGAGCCCCCGACCTTCGCCGGCGCGGCCGAAGGGTCCCTGGAGGTCACCGACGACGACCGCTGGCTGGACACCTGCATCCCGGACTCGCCGAACCAGCCGTACGACATGCACGACGTCATCAACCACGTCGTGGACCAGGACGACGACGCCAGCGCGGACTTCCTCGAGGTGCAGGCCCTCTTCGCGCCGAACATCATTACCGGGTTCGCCCGGATCGACGGAATGCCGGTCGGGATCGTGGCCAACCAGCCGATGCAGTTCGCCGGCTGCCTCGACATCGACGCGTCCGAGAAGGCGGCCCGCTTCGTGCGGACCTGCGACGCCTTCAACGTGCCGGTCTTGACCCTGGTCGACGTGCCGGGCTTCCTGCCGGGCACCGACCAGGAGTGGGACGGGATCATCCGTCGGGGCGCGAAGCTGATCTACGCCTATGCGGAGGCGACGGTTCCGCTGGTCACCGTGATCACCCGCAAGGCCTACGGCGGCGCGTACGACGTCATGGGGTCCAAGCATCTCGGGGCGGACATCAACCTGGCCTGGCCGACCGCCCAGATCGCCGTGATGGGAGCCCAGGGCGCGGTCAACATCCTCTACCGCAAGGAGCTCGCGGCGGCCGAGGCCGAGGGGCGCGACGTGGAGAAGACCCGC
Source organism: uncultured Actinomycetota bacterium (assembly GCA_963845815.1). Lineage (GTDB taxonomy): Bacteria > Actinomycetota > Actinomycetes > Actinomycetales > Dermatophilaceae > Lapillicoccus. Next base: position 1,465,367 of record CAWJTD010000001.1, on the reverse strand, counting down.
CAGGAGTTCATCCGCGACTACGAGCTGACCCTGGCCAACCCGTACATCGCGGCCGAGCGCGGCTACATCGACACCGTGATCTCGCCGTCCAACACGAGGATGAACGTCACCCGGGCCTTCCGGGCACTGCGGACCAAGCGCGAGACCCTGCCGCCGAAGAAGCACGGGAACATCCCGCTGTGAGGGCCCCGGAGCAGCAGCCGGACTCCGTCGCCGGAGCGGCCGTGCGGATCGTCGCCGGCTCCCCCTGCGCGGACGAGCTCGCGGCGGTGGTGGCGGTGCTGGGCGCGCTGGCCGGCCGTTCGAGCGACGACGCGCAGCAGCGCGTCGCGTCGCGTTGGGCCGCGCCTGCCGTCCGGCTGCGCACGGCCTACGGGCCAGCTCAGGGGGGCTGGCGCGGCTCGGCGTTGCCCCGCTGACCCTGCGCTCCCTGCCCGGCCCGCCGCCGCTGCGTCCGGGTCGGGGAGGTTCCGCCGCTGCCGGACCCGGACCCCGCAAGGCGCTGGAGGGGCGAGCACGGCGTGGGCTACCTTGACGGGCATGCCCGGTGTCGACCAGCAGTTCCTCGCCCTGCCGCTGTCGGCCCTCGCCGACGCCGCCCTGTCCCGAGCCCGTGAGCTGGGAGCGGAGTACGCCGCGCTGCGCGTGGTCTCCACCCGCAGCCAGTACCTCGCCCTGCGCGACCTCGACGTCGAGACCTCGGTGACGTCGGACGACGTGGGGCTCTCGGTCCGGGTGGTCCATGACGGGTCGTGGGGGTTCGCGGCCGGGCTGGTCCTGACCACGACCGAGGCGGCGCGGCTGGCCGAGCGCGCCGTCGCCGTCGCCCAGGTGAGCCGGCCGGTCTCGACCGAACGGGTCGTCCTGGCGGACGAGCCCAGCTATCCCGACCGGCAGTGGGCCTCCGCCTACGAGATCGACCCGTTCACGGTGAGCGAGCAGGACAAGGTGGCCACCCTGGTCGACCTGTCCGAGCGGCTCAAGGCCGGCGACGGCGTCGACTTCACCGAGGCCTCGGTGCAGGCGGTGCGCGAGAACGTCCACTACGCCGACACTGCCGGCACCTCCACGACCCAGACCCGGGTGCGGGTCGAGCCGACGATGTCCGCCACGACCGTCGACTCGGCCACCGGGGCCTTCGAGTCGATGCGGACGCTGACCCCGCCGGCCGCCGCCGGCTGGGAGTACGTCCTCAGCCCGCAGGCGGGGCTGGCCGAGGAGGTCGCCCAGATCCCCGAGCTGCTCGCCGCCAAGGTCAAGGCGCCGTCGGTCCGGGCCGGAGACTACGACCTGGTGATCGACGGCAGCAACCTCTACCTGACCATCCACGAGTCGATCGGTCACGCGACCGAGCTCGACCGGGTGCTCGGCTACGAGGCGGCCTACGCCGGAACGTCATTCGCCACCTTCGACAAGCTCGGGCACTTCCAGTACGGCTCGCCGGTCATGAACGTCACCGGCGACCGGGACAGCGACTGGGGCCTGGCCAGCGTCGGCTGGGACGACGAGGGCGTGGCCGGCCAGCACTGGGACATCATCAAGGACGGGGTGCTGGTGGGCTACCAGACCGACCGGGCCATGGCCGCACTGAAGGGCCTGGGCCGCAGCAACGGCGCCGCGTACGCCGACAGCGCCCGGCACGTCCCGGTGCAGCGGATGGTCAACGTCAGCCTCCAGCCGGATCCGGAGGGCGGCGGAGTCGACGACCTGGTCTCCCGGGTGGAGGACGGCATCTACATCGTCGGGGACAACTCGTGGTCCATCGACATGCAGCGCTACAACTTCCAGTTCACCGGGCAGCGCTTCTTCAAGATCGACGGTGGCGTGGTCACCGGGCAGCTGCGCGACGTGGCCTACCAGGCGACGACCACCGACTTCTGGCGCTCGATGGAGGCGGTCGGCGGCCCCGGGACGTTCTACCGCGGCGGCACCTTCAACTGCGGCAAGGCGCAGCCCGGCCAGGTCTCGCCGGCCAGCCACGGCACGCCGGCGGCGCTCTTCCGCGGTGTCCGGATCCTCAACACCGTCCAGGAGGCGGGTCACTGATGGCACAGCTGTCCAGCCCGCAGGAGATCGTCGAGACCGCCCTGTCGTCGGCCACCGGCGACGGCACCATCGTCATCGTCACCGACCGTTCCGAGGCCAACCTGCGGTGGGCCGGGAACTCGCTCACGACGAACGGTGAGATGGGGTCCCGCTCGGTCACCGTCATCTCCACCGTCGCCACCGGTTCGGGCACGGCCTCCGGCGTCGTGGACCGGACCATCGCCGACGCGGCGGACGTCCGGGAGCTCGTCGACGCCGCCGAGGCAGCCGCCCGCGGTGGTGACCCGGCGCCCGACGCCGCTCCCCTGCTCCTGCCGCACGAGGCCGGCACCGGCTCGGACTTCGCACTCGAGCCCGAGCCGACGAGCATCGGCGCCTTCGACGCCCTCGCCGCCGACCTCGGTGCGGTGATGCGCGCCGGTGGTCCGAACCGGCAGCACTTCGGGTTCGCCGAACAGGTCGTCGACAGCATCTACCTCGGCTCGTCCACCGGCCTGCGGCTGCGGCACGTCCAGCCCACCGGGCGACTGGAGATGAATGCCAAGAACGCCGACTGGTCGGCCTCGAGCTACCTCGGCTTCAGCCTCAGGGACCCCGCCGAGGCGGACGTCCTGGCCGCGGACGCCGAGCTGACCCGACGGCTCGGTTGGGCTCAGCGGAGCATCGAGCTGCCCGCCGGACGCTACGAGACGCTCCTGCCGGCCACCTGCCTGGCGGACCTGCTCGTCTACGCCTACTGGATGGCCGACGCCAAGGCAGCCGACGAGGGCCGCTCCGCCTTCGCCCGCAAGGGCGGCGGGGGCGGAGCCCGGATCGGCGACCGCCTCGCGGCGTTGTCCATGGACGTCTACAGCGACCCGGCCCACGCGGGGATCCAGTGCGCGCCGTTCGCCGTCGTGCCGGCATCGACCGCCGACACCTCGGTCTTCGACAACGGCCTGCCCCTCGGGCGTCAGGACTGGATCCGGGACGGCAACCTCGTCGCGCTCGGCGGCACCAGGGCGTATGCCGCGAAGTCGGCTGCGGCGGGGTTGAGCACGCCGATCTACCACCCCGGCGACAACCTGGTCGCGCAGGCACCGCAGGGCCGGGGGTCGCTCGAGGACCTCATCGCCTCGACCCAGCGCGGACTGCTCCTGTCGACGCTGTGGTACATCCGGATGGTCGACCCCCAGAGCCTGCTGATGACCGGGTTGACCCGGGACGGTGTCTACCTCGTCGAGGACGGCGAGGTCCAGGGGGCGGTGACGAACTTCCGCTGGAACGAGTCCCCCCTGGACGTCCTGCACCGGATCACCGAGGCCGGCACGAGCCAGCGGTGCTACCCCAGGGAGTGGGGCGACTACTTCACCCGGACGTCGATGCCCCCGGTCCGGGTCGCCGACTTCAACATGAGCAGCGTCAGCCAGGCCCAGTAGGGCGCCGGGGCGGGCTGCTGCGAAAGCCGGGTGTCCGGACGCAGCGCTCTGCGATACGTTCGCAGGCGTGAATTCAGAGACCAGCGCCACGAGCGCGCCCAGCCGTCAGCCCACCGCCGTCGACCGGATCGCCGACGACTACTTCGACGCGATGGTGGCGCTCAGCCCGCTCGCCGCCACGAACTTCGGCATCCCCGGGTACGACGAGGACCTCGACGACTTCTCGCCCGGCGGCCGTCAGGCCTTCTCCGACCTGCGTCGAGCAACCCTGCGCCGACTCGAGGACGTGGCGCCGTTGGACGACATCGACCGGGTCACCGTGGCGGCGATGCAGGAGCGGCTCGGGCTGGCCGAGGACATCCATGAGGCAGGTCTCGAGGAGATGTCGCTCAACGTCATCGCCTCCCCGCTGCAGGAGATCCGCAGCATCTTCGACCTCATGCCGCAGGAGTCCGCCGCGGACTGGGCGACGTTCGCCACCCGGATGACGAAGATCCCGGCAGCGCTGGCCCAGCACCGGGAGTCGCTGCTCGCGGCCCGGTCCAAGGGGAACGTCGCGCCCCGGCGGCAGGTCATCGCCTGCGCCGAGCAGTGCGACGAGCTCGTCGCGGACGACGGGTACTTCGCCCAGCTGCTCGCCGGCGCGACCCTGGACGGCGCACCCGTGGACGGCGACAGCAGGACCTCGCTGCAGGCAGCGGCGGACGCGGCGGCCACGGCATACCGAGAGCTCGGCGAGTTCCTGCGCGCGGAGCTGCTTGACGCGGCTCCGGAGGCGGACGCGTGCGGGACGCAGGCGTACTCCCTGCTCTCGCGCTACTTCGTCGGGGCGGCCGTCGACCTCGAGGAGACCTACCGCTGGGGCCAGGAGGAGCTGGCCCGGATCACGGCCCAGATGGAGGAGGTCGCCGACCAGATCAAGCCGGGCGCGTCGATCAAGGAGGCCGTGGCGATCCTCGACAGCGACCCGGCCTACACGCTGCACGGCAAGGACGAGCTGAAGGCCTGGATGCAGGGCAAGGCCGACGAGGTGATCACCAACCTCGCGGACGTCCACTTCGACATCCCGGCGCCGGTCCGGGAGATCCAGTGCATGATCGCCCCCACCGAGACCGGCGGGATCTACTACACCGGTCCGAGTGACGACTTCAGCCGACCCGGGCGGATGTGGTGGTCGGTGCCCAAGGGGGTCACCGAGTTCGGCACCTGGAAGGAGCTGACCACGGTCTACCACGAGGGGGTGCCGGGGCATCACCTCCAGGTGGCCCAGACGGTCTTCCGGTCCGAGCTGCTCAACAAGTGGCGCCGGCTCGACTCGTGGACCTCCGGGCACGGGGAGGGCTGGGCCCTCTACGCGGAGCGGCTGATGGCCGAGCTCGGCTACATGGACGACCCCGGCAACCGGATGGGCTGGCTGGACGGCCAGTCGCTGCGGGCGGCCCGGGTGGTCATCGACATCGGTGTCCACTGCGGCTTCGAGGCTCCCGACGAGGTCGGCGGCGGCGAGTGGAGCTACGACAAGGCGTGGCAGTTCCTCACCGCTCACGCCAACCAGGGCGAGGCGTGGCTGCGCTTCGAGCTCGACCGCTATCTCGGGTGGCCGGGTCAGGCGCCGTCGTACAAGATCGGGGAGAGGTTGTGGCTGGCGCTGCGCGACGAGGTGAGGCGCCGTGAGGGCGACGCCTTCGACCCGAAGGCCTTCCACCGCCGGGCGCTGGACATCGGCGGGGTCGGTCTCGACACGCTGAACCAGGCCGTGCTCGGGGAGCTCGTCTGACCGAACCCGGAACGAGGCAGGAGGGAAGCAGATGGCAGGGCACGTCGAGGCACGCGATGCGACCAGGGGTTCCGAGGCGGAGGCCGACCTGCACTCGGCGACCGCGACGGTCGCCCGACGGCTGATCCCCTTTCTCGGCATCCTCTACTTCATCAACTACCTGGACCGGACGAACATCTCGTTCGCCGGCCCGAACGGGATGAACGCCGACCTCGGCCTGACCCCGACGATGTTCGGACTGGCATCCGGGGTGTTCTTCATCGGCTACCTGTTGCTCGAGGTGCCGAGCAACATCGCGCTGCACCGCTTCGGAGCGCGTCGGTGGATCGCCCGGATCATGGTGTCCTGGGGGATCGTGGCCACCGCCATGACCTGGGTCCCCACCGCGAACTGGCTGTATGTGCTGCGCTTCGTCCTCGGTGTCGCCGAGGCCGGGTTCTTCCCCGGCATCATCCTCTACCTGACCTTCTGGTTCCCGCAGAAGGACCGGGCCCGGGTCGTGGCGCTCTTCATGCTGGCGATCCCGATCTCCTCGGCGATCGGCGCCCCGCTGTCCTCGTGGGTCATCGAGACCGGGCACGGCTTCCTCGGTCTCGAGGGGTGGCGGACCATGTTCCTCCTCGAGGGAGTCCCGGCGATCGTGTTCGGGGTCATCTGCTGGCGCTTCCTCACCGACCGGCCCGCCGATGCCCACTGGCTCAGCGCCGGGGAACGCGGTGCCCTGGCCGCGCAGATGGACGCCGACGACTCGGCCAAGGCGGCGCGGTTCCACCTCTCGGTGCGCCAGTCGCTGACCCAGCCGCGGGTCTGGGCCCTGGCCTTCGTCTACTTCGGCGGGGTCTACGGGCTCTACGCCCTGGGGTTCTTCCTGCCGACGATCATCAAGGGCTTCGAGGGTCAGTACGGCACGACCTACACCATCCTCGAGCGGGGCTTCATCAACGCGATCCCCTATGTCCTCGGGGCAGGCTCGATGCTGTGGTGGGCCCGACACGGCGACCGGACCAAGGAACGGGTCTGGCACGTCGCCGCTCCCCTGATCCTCGGCGGCGCGGCGATCCCGGTGACGCTGTACCTCGGCAGCCCGCTCGCCGCGATGGTCGCCGTGAGCATCTGCGCGATGTCGATCATGGCGTTCCTGCCGACCTTCTGGGCCCTGCCCACGACGTTCCTCGCCGGCGCTGCTGCCGCCAGCGGGATCGCGCTGATCAACTCGGTGGGCAACGTGTCCGGCTTTGCGGCGCCCTACATCACCGGCTGGCTCGCCGAGCTGACCGGCAACCAGAAGACCGGCCTCTGGGTCGTCGGCGCGACGATGGTCGCCGCCGCCGTCGTCACCCTCATCCTCGGCGTGGCACCGGACTCCGCGAAGGACCAGGCCACCCCGGCCACGCGCTGACCGGAGCTCGGTGCTGCGAGGATTGGCCGGTGACCGCCGCCCTGACCCTCCTGGCCATCGCCGTGGTCGTCGTCCTGGGTGCCACCCTGGCGCGCCGGATCGGGTTCTCGGCACCGTTGCTGCTGACCGCGCTCGGCGCCGCGCTCTCGTTCGTCCCGGTGGTGCCCGAGGTGCAGGTCGGCCCGGAGGTCATCCTCCTCGGGATCCTGCCGCCCCTGCTGTATGCCGCGGCGATCCGCACCTCCCTGGTCGACCTCGGCACGAACAAGCGGGTCATCGCGCTGCTGTCCGTCGGCCTGATCGTCTTCACGGCGTTCGGGGTCGCGCTCGTCGTCTGGAAGCTGCTCGACGTGCCGTTCGCCGCGGCGCTGGCCCTGGGCGGCATCGTCGCGCCCCCCGACGCGGTCGCGGCGACGGCGGTGGCCCGACGGATCGGGCTGCCCCGGCGGATCGTCACCATCCTCGAGGGCGAGTCGTTGTTCAACGACGCCACCGCCCTGGTCACCGTGCGGGTAGCGATCCTCGGCATCGCCGGGACGGTCAGCCTGGCGGACGTCGGGGCGGACTTCGTCCGGGCGGCCCTGGGCGGCATCGCGGTCGGTCTGGCCTTCGGCTGGCTGCTCGCTCGGGTCCGGCGCGCCCTGACGCACACGACCACCGACACCGCGCTGTCCTTCATGGCGCCATGGATCGCGTACCTGCCGGCCGAGGCGTTTCACGCCTCCGGCGTCCTCGCGGTGGTCATCTGCGGGATCCTGCTCGGCCACCAGGCCCCGGTGATCCAGTCGGCGCAGTCGCGGATGGCCGAGCGGGTCAACTGGAGCACCGTCCAGTTCCTGCTGGAGAACGCGGTCTTCCTCATCATCGGGTTGCAGGTGCACCTCATCGTCGAGGGGGTTTCCAACTCGGGCTTCGGCCTCGGGCAGTCGTTCGGCCTGGCGGTCGTGGTCCTGCTCGCGGTGATCGTGCTGCGCGCCGGGTGGATTCTCTCCTTCGGGGCGCTCCTGTCGATCGGCGCCGGCACGGCTCAGGGCGGGCGCTACTTCCGGATCGGGTTGGTGCTGTCCTGGGCGGGGATGCGCGGCGTGGTCACCCTGGCTGCCGCCTTCCTGCTTCCGGCGTCGACGCCGCACCGGGAGACGCTCGTCTTCATCGCCCTCGTCGTCACCGTGGGAACCCTGCTGGTCCAGGGGCTGAGCCTGCCGTGGCTGGCCCGGCGGCTCGGGGTGTACGGGCCGGACCCCCGCGAGGACGCCCTGCAGAGCGCGACCGTCCTGCAGCGCGCCGTGGCCAAGGGCAACGCCGAGCTGGAGCGCCTCGCTGGCCCGGACACTCCCCGGGAGACTCTCGACCAGCTCCGGCTGGTGGGGCAACGGCGTACTCACCTCGCCTGGGAACGCCTCGGCGTCACCCGGGAGGATGCCCCGAGCCCGAATGAGGTCTACCGCCGCCTGCGCCGCGGCATGCTGGGCGCCGAGCGGGCCGAGGTGCTCCGCCTGCGCGACGCGGGGACCGTGGATCACGAGGTGCTGGACGAGGTGATGCGCTCCCTCGACCTCGAGGAGTCCATGCTGGCCGGGATGCAGGCCCGGGACATGCCGCTCCAGGAGCGGACGATCCTCACCCCCGAGCCCCAGCGCGGCGACTGCGAGCACCTTCGCGAGGCGCGCAGCGACGTCGAGCCCGGAACCCCCGAGGGCTGCGCCGACTGCCTGCGCGAGGGGATGACCTGGGTCAACCTCCGGATGTGCCTGGCCTGCGGCAACGTCGGGTGCTGTGACTCCTCGGTGGGCCGGCACGCCCACCGGCATCACAACGACCACGACCACCCGGTGATGCGCAGCTTCGAGCCGGGCGAGGGGTGGCGGTGGTGCTTCGTCGACCAGCTGCTCGGCTGACCGACGACAGTGCGAGGACACGAGCGAGCGCCAGCGAGTGAGGCCCGCAGCGCCGAGGAGGTCGGCCAGAAGGTCCGGCTGACCGACGACAGCGCGAGGACACGAGCGAGCGTTGCTGACGAACGGACCCTAGGGTGGCTGCCATGACGGATCGCGCTCGGGTCGGCCTCGTCCTCGCCAGCGCGTCACCGGCCCGGTTGAGCACCCTGCGCCGTGCCGGCATCCGGCCGTCGGTCGTGGTCAGCGGCGTCGACGAGGACGCTGTGCTCGATGGTGCGGTCCGCACCCACGGACCCCTCGAGCCGGCCGACGTGGCCCTGCTGCTGGCCCGCGCCAAGTGTGGGGCGGTTGCCGCGGAGCAGCACGACACGCTCGTCCTCGGCTGCGACTCTGTCCTCGAGCTGGACGGCGAGGTGCATGGAAAGCCGGTCGACGCCGCCGAGGCGCTGGCCCGCTGGCAGCGGATGCGCGGACGGTCGGGAGTCCTGCACACCGGGCACTGGTTGCGGGACGAGCGCTCGCCGGCCGCTGGCGGCACCGGCGCCACCTTCGGCGCGACCGCCTCGACGACCGTGCACTTCGCGCAGCTGACCGACGACGAGATCGGCGCCTACATCGCGTCCGGGGAACCGCTGGACGTCGCGGGAGCGTTCACCGTCGACGGGCTCGGGGGGGCGTTCGTGACCGGCATCGAGGGAGACCACCACAACGTCGTCGGCATCTCGCTGCCGGTTCTGCGTGAGCTTCTGGCCGAGATCGGCGTCGGCTGGTGGCAGGTGGCGTCAACCGAGCGGGTCCGACCCGAGAGCCCGTGGGCCGGCACCGGGGCGGATCACAGCTAGGGGAAGTAGATCGTCCCGTCGAGGTGGCTGACGATCAGGTAGTTCGAGATCCACCAGACCTGCTGCCCCAGTCCGAGCGCCGCCACGCCCACCAGCCCGAGAGTCTGCCAGCGGCGCCACGGCTTGAGCCGCAGGAACCAGGCGATGAGCAGGGTGAACGGGAAGGCGAGGATCGCGTAGCGCAGCCGTGACGGTCCGGTGTTGGTCACCAGCAGCTGGTATGCCGGGTAGGCCCCGGCCCAGCCCCAGATCTCCGGACCCCAGTGCCAGGTCCGGTGGGTGAGCATGAGCCAGGCGAACGCGGCCACCGCACCGATTCCGAAGATCACCCCGAGCCAGCCGTAGGCGTACAGGAGGTAGCTGTACCAGGTGCCGATCTTCAGCTCGCTGCCGATCCGCCAGGCCTTCATCGTCAGCCCGTAACCATCTGGCGTGTTGGTGACCACCGCAATCACCGCCGGCCAGAGTCCGGTCAGGGCCGCCGACTCCACCGCGAGGAACCCCAGCATGATTTTGTCCCGCTTGGGGAAGGCGTCCCCCTCGTTGCGCCAGCGCACGACGGCGTGCGCAATCATCACCGGGACCATCGCCATGACGACGTTGCGGCTCAGCGCGAGCAGGACCAGGGTGAACGCCACCCACCAGTAGCGTCGAGCCCTGACCAGCATCAGCGTGACGACGACGAGCAGGATCGCGAGCGACTCGGTGTAGGTGGCCTGGAGGACCGGTGCCGAGATGAACGTGCAGAGCCCGACGACTGCGACGATCGCCTCCCACCGGCCGACGGCCCGGTCGATGAGCCGGAAGAGCAGCACCATGGCCACCGCCCCGAGCAGCGTCGCGAGGACCGACCCGACGACGTAGAAGTCCAGCCCGGTGATCCGCATCAGGACACCGACCATGAACGGGTACAGCGGGAAGAAGGCCCACGGGTTCATGTCCACGGTGCCCTGGTCGGTCAACGGAAGCGTCGTCGGGTACCCCTGCGTCGCGATCTGCTGGTACCACTGCCCGTCCCAGTTGCCCATCACCACCCAGTAGCCGGGCGCCCGGTCGGTCGGGAACATGATCCGCAGGATCCCGTTCGGCGCGGGCAGGGCGATCTGGGAGCGCTGGGCGATGAGCACCACGACCACGGTGAACAGCCGGGTCCCGGCGTAGACCGCCAGCGGGAACCAGACCTCGAAGCGGCGCCACCATGGCAGCCCGACTGACGCGCTCGCGTCAGACTCGACTGTGGCGACGGTGGAAATGGAAACCCCTCGGTTCAGCGTGGTCTCGGCCGGTCTGGACAGACGTGGTGCGGGGTGCGGTGACGTTGATCAGTCAACCAGCGTAGCCGCATCAGACCGGCGGAATCGACCTTCGCCGTTCGCTGAACGCCCGATCCCGGCGGGCAGCATATCGCAGCCGGTTCAGCAGCTCGGTGCGCAGCGCGTCTGCCTCGATGATCCCGTCGAGGACGAGGTCGGCGGCCAGCCGCTCGAGGTCGACGTCCTCCTCGTACTCCCGGCGCTTCTCGGCGACGAACTCGTCCCTGGCCGGGCCGCCCTCGCTGGCCTCGATCTCGGCGATCTTGTTGGCATAGACGGCATTGACCGCCGCCTCCGGGCCCATGACCGCGATCCGCGCTGTCGGCAGCGCTAGGGTGGCGTCGGGCATGAACCCCGGTCCCCCCATCGCATAGAGGCCGGCGCCGTAGGCCTTGCGGACGATGATGCAGAACTGCGGAACCGTCGCCTCGGCGACGGCGGAGACCATCTTCGCCCCGTGCCGGATGATTCCGCCGCGCTCGACCTCGGACCCGATCATGAACCCCGGTACGTCCGCCAGGTAGATCAAGGGGATCGAGAAGGCGTCACACAGCCAGATGAACCGCGCGGCCTTGTCGGCGCTGTCGGCGAAGAGGACCCCGCCCTTGACCGCCGAGTTGTTGGCCACGATCCCGACGCTCTCGCCACCCATCCGGCCGAAGCCGATCACCAGCTCGGCGGCGAACAGCGTCTTGATCTCGAAGAAGGACTCCTCGTCGACCAGCCCGTCGATCACCTCATGGACGTCGAAGGGCACCGACTCGCGCTCCGGGACCGTGTGTCGGGTCAGCGGACGGGACGGTTCCTCCGGCGTGTAGCTCGGCGCCGGCTCGCGCCAGCTCGACGGCACGTAGGAGAAGTAGAGCTTGGCCAGGTCGATCGCCTCGGCATCGTCCTGCGCCAGCAGGTCGCCGCAGCCGGAGACGGTGCAGTGCATCCGGGCACCACCCATCTCCTCCAGCGAGACCTTCTCGCCCACCACCATCTCCGCCATCCGGGGGCTGCCGAGGTACATCGACGCGTTGCCCTCGACCATGATCACGACGTCGGTGAAGCTCGGGATGTAGGCGCCTCCCGCGGCGCTGGGGCCGAACAGGCAGCAGATCTGGGGCACCTTGCCGGACAGGGCCACCTGGTTGTGGAAGATGTGCCCGGCCCCGCGGCGCCCCGGGAACATCTCCACCTGGTCGGTGATCCGGGCGCCCGCCGAGTCGACGAACCAGAAGATCGGCAGCTCCTCCCGAAGCGCCATCTCGGTGGCACGAACCATCTTCTCCACGGTTCGCGCTCCCCAGGAGCCCGCCTTGACGGTGGGGTCGTTGGCGATGACGATGGCCGCCCGGCCGTCGACCGTCCCCCGCCCCGTGACGACGCCGTCCGCCGGCAGACCGGGGGCCAGCGCGTTCGCGTAGCGCCCGTCCTCGACGAACGAACCGGCGTCGAAGAGCAGGTCGATCCGGTCTCGGACGTAGATCTTGCCCTGGTCGTCGAGCTTGGCCTGGGCCTTGGCCGGCGCCGAGGCCGAGGCCCGGTGGGCCGACTCCAGCCGGGCCCGGACGTCAGCGACCCGGGGGTCAGCGTCCTGCGTGGCCGCCACGCCGGGCTCCACCGAGGTCATGCGGGCAGCCCGAGTCCACGTGCGATGAGCATCCGCTGGACCTCGGAGGTCCCCTCGCCGATCTCGAGGATCTTGGCGTCCCGGAAGAACCGGGCCACCGGGTACTCCTCCATGAAGCCGTTGCCGCCGAAGACCTGGGTGGCGATCCGGGTTGCGCTCACAGCCGCCTCGGTGGAGTAGAGCTTGGCGATGGCCGCCGCCTGCTTGACCTCCTGGACGGTCCGCCGACCGGCGTGCAGCTCGTCCTTGAGCCAGGCCGCCTTGTAGGTGAGGGTGCGGGCGGCCTCCACCATCACGGCGAGGTCGGCCAGCTGGAAGGAGATCCCCTGGTTCGCGCCGATGGGGCGGCCGAAGGCCATCCGGGTCTTGGCGTAGTCCGTGGACAGCTCGAGGCACGCCGTCGCGCAGCCGACCGCGAGCGCGCTGATGGCGATCCGACCGTCGTCGAGGGTCTTGAGGAACTGCTTGAACCCGGCCCCCTCGGCGCCGAGGAGGTTCTCGGCCGGGACCCGACACCTCTCGAACGTCAGCCCGTGGGTGTCCGAGACGTGCCAGCCGAGCTTGCGGTAGGCCGGCTCCACGGTCAGTCCCGGGGTCCCGGCGGGGATCATGATCGCCGACAGCTGCGCCGAGCCGTCGTCGTTCGTGCCGGTGCGGGCCGTCACGGTGATCACTGACGTGATGTCCGTGCCGGAGTTGGTGATGAACGCCTTCGCGCCGTCGACGACCCACTCGTCGCCGTCCCGGACCGCCTTGGTCCGGGTGGCACCCGCGTCGGAGCCTGCCTCGGACTCGGTGAGGCCGAACCCGGCCAGCGCCCGACCAGCCACGAGGTCGGGCAGGAAGCGACGCTTCTGCTCGTCGGTGCCGTAGGTGAGGATCGGGTTGATCCCCAGGCCGACGCCGGCCGACAAGGTGATTCCGATCGACTGGTCCACCCGGCCGAGCTCCTCGATCGCGACGATCAGCGCGGTGAAGTCGGCGCCGTCGCCGCCCGCGGACCCGCCGAACTCCTCCGGCACGACGAGCCCGAAGAGGCCCAGCGCGCCCATCTTCGGGATCAGGTCGGTCGGGAAGTGCGCGTCCCGGTCCCACTGCTCGATGTGCGGGGCGACCTCGGTCTCGGCGAAGTCGCGCACGACGGCACGGAAGTCCTCGTGCTCCTTGCTGAGCTCGAACATGGGTCAACCCTTCGTTGCACTGAGCCACGGCGCTCACCGGTACGGGAAGCCCACGGCATACTTGACGTTGACGTCAACGTAAAGCAGAATCGGCGCCATGACAAGTGGGGTGATCGCCGACGAGCTGTCCACCGACGAGGCACGCACCGGTGCTGCGCCGTCCCAGCCGAGCGCGCGTCCGGTGGGCTGGACCATCGCCGAGGTCGCCGAGGAGTTCGCGGTCACGCACCGGACGGTGCGGCACTACGAGGAGCTGGGCCTGATCTCTCCGGAGCGTCGGGGCACCCAGCGCATCTTCCACCGCCGCGACCGGACCCGGTTGGGCCTGATCCTGCGCGGCAAGCGGCTCGGCTTCCCGCTCGAGGAGATCCGCACGATCATCGACCTGTACGACGCCCCGCGGGGGCGATCCTCCCAGCTCGAGTACGTGCTGTCCCAGATCGACGAACGCCGCACCGACCTCGAGCAGCGGCGCCGCGACCTCGACGCCGCGCTGGCCGAGCTGAACCGGTTCGAGCGGTCCTGCCGGGAAGACCTCGCCCGGCTGTCCTGAACCGGCCGGGCTGCGCCGCGACGCCGCGAGCCAGGCGCTCAGCGACGGTTCAGCCGACAGTGCGATGATGCCGGCTGTGCCTGATGACCGCGTGATCCCCCGGCGTGCCGTGCTCGTGGGTCTGGCTGCCACGACCGCGGTCTCGGCGTGCTCCGCCCCGGCGCAGGGTCCGCCTCCCAGTGCGAGCGCGACGACCTCGGCGCCGGCTCCGACAGCCACCTCGACGAGCCCCGCGTCCCCCGCGACGCCGTCCGGGCTGTCGGGCCCTTCCCCGCTGGCGACGGCGGGCCCCGACATCACCTCCGGGAGCCGATCCACCCCCGCGGTCGCCCTGACCTTCCACGGCCAGGGCGATCTCGCCATCACCCGCCGGGTCCTCGACATCTGCGCCGCCCATCAGGCCGGCATCAGCGTCTTCGCGGTCGGGCAGTGGCTGGAGGCGTCCCCCGGGATCGGCCGCGCCATCATCGACGCGGGTCACGACCTGGGCAACCACACCTGGAGCCACCCGAGCCTGACCCAGCTCTCCGCGGCGCAGGTCGCCGACGAGATCGCCCAGGGAGCCGATGCCGTCCGGCGGGTGCGCGGTGGAGACCCGGGGTTGCTCTTCCGCCCGTCCGGGACACCACACAGCACCGAGCTGATCCGGGCCGCGGCGACACGCAGCGGGTACGCACGCACGATCAGCTACGACGTCGACCCGGAGGACTACCGTGACCCCGGAGCGTCCGCGGTCGTTGACAGGACCCTGGCCGCCGTCAGGCCCGGTTCCATCGTCAGCCTCCACCTGGGTCACCAGGGCACGGCCGACGCGTTGTCGCCGATCCTCGACGGGCTGCGGGCCAAGGGCCTCCAGGCCTGGACCGTCACCGCACTGCTGCAGCACGCCTGACCCACTCCGCCAGAGAAAGTCACCCACGCAATGTCGCTCCGCCTTCGGACCACCACCGGCCTTCCTCCCGTCCAGCTGACCCGCGGCCGGGCGGCAGCCCTCGGCGTGCTCGCCCTGCTGCTGGCCAGCTGCTCCGCGTCCGGAGCGACGTCCGCTCCGACCAGCACGGCGACGCCGACCAGCGCGCCGAGCTCGTCGACGACCGCCCCGGCGGTCGCCGAGCCGGCGCCCACCAGCACCGGCGCGCTGGCCCCGTACGCCGACACCGGCGCCGGCGCGCTCACCGGCAACGCCCTGAAGGCCCGGCGCCTGGTCTACGTGCCGAACCAGCGCAGCGGCACGGTTCAGGTGATCGACCCGGCGACATACCAGGTCATCGACCGGTTCAAGGTCGGCACGTCGCCGGAGCACGTGGTGCCCAACCACGACATGAGCATGCTCTGGGTCAACAGCGACGCCGGCAACTCGATGACGCCGATCGACCCGCTGACCGGCAAGCCGGGCAAGACCATCCCGGTCGACGACCCGTACAACCTCTACTTCTCCCCCAAGGGCGACCAGGCCATCGTGATGGCCTCCCGGCTGCGCCGCCTGGATCTGCTCGACGCGACGACGATGAAGCTGCAGCGCTCGATCCCGGTGCCCTGCTACGGCGTCAACCACGCCGACTTCACCGCCGACCTCAGCACCATGGTCGTCAGCTGTGAGTTCGGCGGGCAGCTGATCATCATCGACCCGGGCCTGACCACGGTCGTCAAGACGATCGACCTCAACGGCATCGACACTCCGGGCGCGACCGACCCGGCTCAGGCCCGGATGCATGGAGGCCCGAGCGCCATGCTGCGCCCCGGCGCGTCAGCGATGCCGCAGGACGTGCGGCTCAGCCCGGACGGCACGGTCTTCCTCGTCGCGGACATGATGCGCAACGGACTGTGGGTGATCAATGCCACGAGCCTGACCGTGGACCGTTTCATCCCCACCGGCAAGGGAACGCACGGCATCTACCCGTCCCGCGACGCCACCCGGATCTACGTGTCCAACCGGGACGAGGGCTCGGTCAGCGTGCTCGACGCCAAGACCTTCGCCGAGGTGGCCCGGTGGCAGATTCCCGGCGGCGGCTCGCCGGACATGGGCGGCGTCACTGCCGACGGCAAGGAGCTGTGGCTCTCCGGTCGGTACAACAACGCGGTCTACGTCTTCGACACGGCGACGGGCCAGGTCACCCACAAGATCGCCGTCGATGCCGGACCGCACGGTCTGCTCGTCTGGCCGCAGCCGGGGCGTTTCTCGCTGGGGCACACCGGCAACATGCGCTGAGCCCCCGTCGGCGTGGCTGGTCCTGCCTCTGGCGCGCGATCGTCACCGTGTCACGATGGAACCTCAGGCAGACCCACGACGGCAGAGGTGACCCGATGAGCCCCGTCCCGAACGACCAAGCCAAGTTCGACGCCTACGCGCACCCCGAGCGCCTCGTGTCCACCGAGTGGCTCGCCGAGCGCCTGGCCGCCGGTGATCGCGAGACCTCCGACCTGGTCGTGGTCGAGTCGGACGAGGACGTGCTGCTCTACGACACCGGCCACATCCCCGGGGCGGTGAAGGTGGACTGGCACACCGACCTCAACGACCCGGTGACCCGCGACTACGTCGACGGCGAGCGCTTCGCCGAGGTCCTCGGCAGCAGGGGGATCGGCCGGGACACCACCGTCGTCATCTACGGCGACAAGAGCAACTGGTGGGCGGCATACGCACTCTGGGTGTTCAGCCTGTTCGGACACGAGGACGTGCGGCTGCTCGACGGCGGGCGGGCCAAGTGGGTCGCCGAAGGCCGCGAGCTGACCCGGGACGTGCCGACCCCGTCGCCGGTCGAGTATCCGGTGGTCGAGCGGCAGGACGCTCCGATCCGGGCCTTCAAGGACGACGTCCTGGCCCATCTCGGCAAGCCCCTGGTGGACGTCCGGTCCCCCGGTGAGTACTCCGGCGAGCTGCTGCACATGCCGGACTACCCGCAGGAGGGGGCGATGCGCGGCGGCCACATCCCCGGCGCGGCATCGGTCCCGTGGGCGAGGGCCGCCAACGAGGACGGGACGTTCCGCTCCCGCGCCGAGCTGGAGGCCATCTACCAGCAGGAGCAGGGCCTGTCGCCCGAGGACGACGTCGTGGCCTACTGCCGGATCGGGGAGCGGTCGTCGCACACCTGGTTCGTGCTGACCCATCTGCTCGGCTTCGGCTCGGTCCGCAACTACGACGGGTCCTGGACCGAATGGGGCAACTCGGTGCGAGTCCCGATCGAGAAGTAAGTGGTCCACACTGGTGGGGTGACGTCAGACGAGCGAGCCGACCTGCCCGAGGCCCTGTCCGGAATCGCCGAGGACTTCGCGGCGATGACCCCGCCGCAGCGACTGGAGCTGCTCCTCGAGTTCAGCGACGGCCTACCCGCGCTGCCGGAACGGTATGCCGGTCACTCGGAGCTGTTGGAGCGGGTCGACGAGTGCCAGACGCCGCTCTTCCTCGTCGTCGAGGTCGATGGCGATCCGGTCGATCCCCCGGACCGGGTGGTGCGGCTGTTCTTCGAGGCGCCGCCCGAGGCACCGACGACCCGCGGCTTCGCCGGGATCCTGCACGAGGGCCTCGACGGGCTGACCGCCGCGCAGGTGCTCGCCGTTCCGGACGACGCCCCATACCGTTTCGGGCTCGGCGAGGCGGTCTCGCCCCTGCGACTACGCGGGATGGTGGCCATGCTCAGCCGGATCAAGCGTCAGGTTCGAGCGAAGATCGCCGCCTGAGCTGTCGTGGGGTCGCTGGCCCTTTATCGGGTGACCCGATAAAGGGGTCCTTTCCTCGAGGAAGTTCCTCGAGGAAAGGGGACGTTTCTCGGGTCACCCGATAAAGGGCCAATTGGGATCAGTCGCGGCTGGCGCCGGGGATCGCCGGGGATCATGGGCGCGCCAATCCCTCCGATTTCAGGCGGTACGTCCCCATTCGCCTTAGGCTGTGTCCAACGTTGGGAGTCGGGTGGCTGCAGGGAGCACAGCGGTACGCAGTGACATCGAGCCTCCTCGACCCACGCCGCGCGCCGTTCTGCCGTTCGTGGCGATCGGCTCGCTTGGCCTTGCCACGGTCTTTCTCCCCCCGCACAGCGCCGGGTTGACCCCAGCGTCGATCCTTATGCTGGCAATCTGCCCGGTCATCCTGGGCTTCCTCGTCGTGGGTCTCAGGCGCTCGTCGCGCACCTGGGTCGATGCTGTCCCCGCCTTCTTGTTCTTCGCCCCGCTGATCTTGGCTCGGGACCTCACCGGCGGAACAGCGTCGACCCTGGGGCCCCTGGTAGCGGTCCCCCTGCTCTGGCTGGCGCTGACCGGGACCTTGCGCGAGCTGATCGTGGCCACCGGGCTGACCGCACTCACCTTCATCGCCCCGATCTACGTCATCGGAGCTCCCCACTACACGCCGTCCGACCTGCGCACCGCGGCAGCCTGGACATTCTTCGGCGCGTTCGTGGCGACCACCATCCTGCAGCTCGTCCGACGACTCGCGACCGAGACCGCGAAAGAGCGAACCTTGAAAGCGCAGCTGGACGGGGTGATGCGAGGAGCCACGCTCAGCAGCATGATCACCACCGACCCGTCGGGGACGATCCGGTCCTTCAGCGTGGGAGCCGAGGAACTCCTGGGCTACCCGGCGGAGCAGATGGTGGGGCTGGCATCGCCGGGGCTCTTTCACGATCCAGTCGAGGTGACCGCAGTGGCGGTGGAGCTGGGCGTGACCCCGGGATTCGGAGTCTTTGCCGAGCTGGCTCGCCGCGGCGAGCCAAGCCGGGTGTGGACCTACATCCGCGCCGATGGCACGCGGATCTTCGTTCGACTGGCCGTCACCGAGTTGCACAGCGACGGAGGGGAACTGACCGGCTACCTCGGCGTCGCCATCGACACCACTGCCAGCGTCGAGTCGGAGCGGGCCCTGGCGATATCGGAAGCACGCTGGCGGGTGCTCATGGACAATCTGGCCGACACGACGGTCGTGATGGTCGACCAGGAACTGCGGATCCGGGTCGTGTCCGGGCGTGGTGCCCTACGCCAGGGGCTTCAGGACTCCGTCGGCAAGCTGCTCTCCGAGGTGTCCAACGACGAGAACATGGCGCTCTGGAGGACGATGGTCCCGGCCGCTTTCGAGGGGCGCGAGAGCAGCACGGACATCAGCGCCTCGTTGACGGGAGCTGAGCACGAGGTGGTCGTCACCCCCCTGCCCCCGGATGACGATGGCCCGCGGGCCCTGATCCTCGCCCGCGACGTCAGCGATGACCGTGCCCGGGAGCGAGCCCTGACCCGGGCCAAGGAGCGTGCCGAGAGGCTCTTCGCTGACGCCCCGCATGGAGTGGCGCTCCTGACTCCGGCGGGGGTGGTGGTCCAGGCAAACCGCTCGATGACGTCCATGCTGGGCAGGGCCGACGTGCGAGGCCTTCACGGTGTGTCCTTCGCGTCCCTGGCCTCTAGCAACCCGGAGCAGTTCCGTGACCATCTGGCCGACGCCCTCGAGAGCGATCGAACGCCTGCCGAGATGGAGTGGACGATGTCCAGTCAGGACGGCGGTGACGTGCACGTGCTCCTCAGCAGCCGGGTCCTGCCCGATACCGATGGCGGGGAGGATCTCATCCTGGTCAACGTCGTCAACCACTCTGAGCGCGAACGGCACCAGCGTGAGCTGGCCCACCTGGCCGATCACGACCCCTTGACGGGGCTGGCCAACCGACGACGGTTGGACGATGTGCTCCGCACGCACCTCGCCCACTGCGACGAGCGCGGACCCACGGGCGCCCTGTTGCTGCTCGACCTGGACAACTTCAAAGAGGTCAACGACACGTTGGGGCACGGAGCCGGCGACGAGCTGATCATTTCGACGGCGACGCTGCTCACGAGCTCGCTGCGGCAGAGTGACGTCGTAGCCCGGCTGGGTGGTGACGAGTTCGCAATCTTGTTGCCGGACGCGGACGAGACCGCCGCCGCAGGGGTGGCGCAGTCGATCGTCGAACGACTGCGCTCCCATACGGCGTCGATGAGCGGACCACGCAGACGGGTGACGGCCAGCATCGGCGTGGTCACGATGCAGGCGGCCGCGCACCATGAGATGGACGTTCTCGCGCTGGCGGACATGACCATGTATGACGCCAAGGAGGCGGGTCGCAACCGTTACGCCACCCTCGACGGCACAATCTCCGCCAGGCCGCGCACCGCCGCGCGGTTGGCGATGAAGGGGCGGATCGAGAAGGCGCTGGAGGAGGACACCTTCACCCTCAGGTTCCAGCCGATCCTCAATCTGCACACCGACCAGGTGGAATCGGCCGAGGTGCTGGTGCGGTTGGACGACAGCGACGCGACGGTTCTGCCGGGGCAGTTCCTCGACATCGGCGAGCGGGCGGGGCTGGCACCAGCGATCGACACCTGGGTGCTCAGACGCAGCGTCGCGGTGCTTGCCCAGATGCGAGGGTTTCGGCCCGACTTCCAGCTGGCGGTCAACTTGTCAGGACACTCCATCGGGCACCCCGGCGTCGAGCGGGCGATCGTGGACTCCCTGAACGAGTTCGGTGTCGATCCGGGCGCCCTGATGCTGGAGATCACCGAGACTGCCGCCGTTGCCGACGTGCTCGTGGCCCGCGAGTTCGCGGATCGGATGACTGCCTTGGGGTGTCGGTTCGCGCTGGACGACTTCGGCGCTGGCTTCAGCTCCTTCTACTACCTCAAGCACCTGGTCTTCGACCTGGTGAAGATCGACGGCGGGTTCGTCGCCGACAGCCACCACAGCGTGATCGATCGAACCATCGTCAGGTCCATCGTCGGGATCGCCCGAGACCTGGGGATGAAGACGGTCGCCGAATACGTCGCCGACCCGGCCATCCTCGACGTCGTGCGTGCGGAGGGAGTCGACTTCGCTCAGGGATACCTGATCGGAAAGCCGGTGCCCTGTGACGACTTTGTGGCGGAGTTCCTTCTGGACCACCACGCGGGCCTCGGGCACGCGGACCGGGCCGCACGGGATCACTGACCTCGTTCAACAGCACCACTCGTCCATCGACACCAAGGGGAGCGCACGACATGGGTAGGTTTCATCGGACGATCGGGCTGGTCATCGTCGGGCTCGCCGGGGGCGCCGCAGCGCTCCTGTGGTTCGCCATCGCCAAGGGCGGTCGTGAGCTCGACAGCCGGCCGACCGAAGGTCTGGTCTTCGGCATCTGGAAGGTGCTCTACGTCTCCGAACCACCGACGAGCAGGATCATCCTCGTCGCGCTGGCCATGGCGGTGCTCTTCGCCTCCGGGGTGGCACTGCTCGACCGCCGGATCGCCAACCGCGCCCGAAGGTCCGATGACGACATCGGCTCTCCCTTGGCGCCGAAGGTCGTCATGGCTGACACCTACGGAGTCTTCGCCGGTCCGGTCACGGTGACGGTGCTGATCCCCGCGCACAATGAGGAGGCGTCACTTCCGTTCACCCTCGCCTCCCTGCAATCCCAGTCGCACGCGCCGGAGCGGATCATCGTCGTCGCTGACAACTGCAGCGACTCCACGGTCGACGTGGCGCGTCAGGCGGGTGTCGAAGTTTTCGAATCGGTCGACAACACCAAGAAGAAGGCCGGCGCCCTCAACCAGGTGCTGAGTGAGGTGCTCCCGGGCCAGGGGGAGAACGACCTGCTCATGGTGATGGACGCCGACACGACCCTTGACGACGGATTCCTCGAGGCGGCGGTCCGCCGGATGACCGCCGATCGTGCCCTGATGGCCATCGGGGGCCTGTTCTACGGGGAGGAGGGGAGCGGGCTGCTCGGCCAGTTCCAGCGAAACGAGTACATCCGGTATGCCCGGGAGATGCGCCGGCGGCGCGGTCGGGTGTTCGTGCTGACCGGCACCGCGTCGATGTTCCGTCCGAGGGCGTTGCGCACTGTCGCGCAGAGCCGCGGCCAGGCGATCCCCGGGACCCCCGGCGACGTGTACGACACCGCGGCGCTGACCGAGGACAACGAGCTGACGATCGCCCTGAAGTCGCTGGGCGCGTTGATGATCTCCCCAGCACAGTGCACCGTGGTCACCGAGGTGATGCCGACCTGGCAGGCGCTCTGGTCTCAGCGGCTTCGCTGGCAACGCGGGGCGTTGGAGAACCTCGGCGCGTACGGCATCACCCGCCAGACCTTCCGCTACTGGGCCCAGCAGCTCGGCATCGGCTACGGGGTCATCGCCTTGACGACCTATTTCGCGCTCATCGCGCTGATGGTGCTCTCGCTGGACCGCTGGGTCTGGTTCCCGTTCTGGGTCGGTCTGGGGCTCGTCTTCATGATCGAGCGGGTGGTCACCGTGTGGCGTGGTGGGTGGCGTGCCCGGCTGGTCGGACTGGCGCTCTTCCCGGAGCTGTTCTTCGCCGCCTACCTCAACCTCGTGTACGTCAAGGGCATCCTTGACATCTCTTTGGGCAGGACGGCGAGCTGGAAACACGTCGTGCACGGTGGTACGGAGGAACATGTCATGGCCGGTGATTCGCGATGAAAACCATGGTTGCTCTTCCCCAAGGGATTCTGTGGCCCGAGTCGGTGCTCAGCACTGACGGCTTCGCGGTGCTTGCGGCGTTCGTCGCCATCAACACGGTGATGTATGTCGCCCTCGCGATCGCCAAGATGCTGCCGAAGGTGTACGTCAGTGACTGGGTGCGACGATCGAACCGACGCTCCCAGACCCGGAGTATTCATCCGCACGAAGGTCCCTAGCCCGCATTGGGGTCGTGAGGGGCCGGCCCTTTATCGGGTGACCCGATAAAGGGGTCCTTTCCTCGAGGAAGTTCCTCGAGGAAAGGGGACGTTTCTCGGGTCACCCGATAAAGGCCCCCCCCGACCCCGTATGCCGCCGGGTCAGCCACCGATCTCGCCGCGCACGGCATACAGCTCGGGGAAGAAGGTCAGGTCCAGGGCCCGGCGCAGGAAGTCGACGCCGCTCGATCCGCCGGTCCCCCGCTTGTGCCCGATGGTCCGCTCGACGACCCGCAGGTGCCGGAAGCGCCACAGCTGGACGTTGTCCTCCAGGTCGACCAGTTCCTCGCAGGTCTCGTAGACCCCCCAGTGCTCGGCGGGAGCGGCATACACCCCGGCGAACACCCGCACGAGCTCCTCGTCGAGCACGTAGGGCTGGGTCCAGTCCCGCTCGAGCAGTCGCTCCGGCACGGCATACCCCCGCCGCGAGAGGTAGCGCAGGAACTCGTCGTACAGGCTCGGTTCGCCCAGCAGCCCGGCCAACAGCTCACGGGCCTGCGGGTCGTGGTCGAAGACCGCCACCATGTCGGCGTTCTTGTTGCCGAGGAGGAACTCCACCGCACGGTACTGCCAGGACTGGAACCCGGAGCTCGTCGCCAGGAACGGCCGGATCTCGGCGTACTCGCTCGGCGTCAGGGTCGCCAGGACGGACCACTGGTCGGTGAGCACCTCCTGGATCCGCTTGACCCGGGCCAGTCGCTTGAGCGCCGGTGACAGCTCGTCGGACGCGAGCAGGCTTCGGGCAGAGCGCAGCTCGTGCACCATGAGCTTGAGCCACAGCTCCGACGTCTGGTGCTGGATGATGAAGAGCAGCTCGTCGTGCTGGGCTGGTTGGCTTCTGGGGTGCTGGGCACCGAGCAGCTGGTCGAGGGCGAGGTAGTCGCCGTAGGACATGCTGCTGCTGAAGTCGCGCTGCACTTCGGGTTCGAGCTCGCGCCGGTTGGTGGCCATGGCCCAACGCTAGTGCCCGGCGCCGCGCCCGTGCCTGGGGCTGCGCCCGTGGCCGGGGATGACCCCTCAGCTGCCGCTGTTGAACTCGTCCGGGTCAGGACCGGTGCGATAGCCGCGCTCCAGCGTCGCGAACTGCTCGAGGTCGGTGTCGTCGAGCTCGAACCCGAAGACGTCGATGTTCTCCGCGATCCGCGACGGGGTCACCGACTTCGGGATCACGACGTTGCCCAGCTGCAGGTGCCAGCGCAGGATCGCCTGGGCCGGGGTCACCCCGTGCTTGTCGGCGACGGCGACGACGGTCTCGTCGGTCAGCACGTCTCCGCCGGAGGCCAGCGGGCTCCACGCCTCGGTGAGGATGCCGTGCTGCTCGTGGAAGGCCCTCAGCTCCGCCTGCTGCAGGTAGGGGTGCAGCTCGATCTGGTTGATCGCCGGCGCCTCGCCGGTCTCGTCGATGAGCCGTTGCAGGTGGGCGACCTGGAAGTTGCACACGCCGACGGCGCGGACCCGGCCGGACTCCCGCAGCTCGAGCAGGTCCTTCCACGCCTGGACGTACCGGTCCGCCGCCGGGACCGGCCAGTGGATGAGGAAGAGGTCAAGGGTCTCGAGACCGAGCCGGTCCATCGACCCGTCGAACGCCGAACGGACCCGACCGGCGACCTGGTCGTCGTTCCACACCTTGGTGGTGACGAACAGCTCGTCGCGCGGGACGTCGGTGGCGGCGATCGCCCGGCCGACGCCGGCCTCGTTGAAGTACGCCCGAGCGGTGTCGATGTGCCGGTACCCCGCCTGCAGGGCGGTGTCGATCGCGGCCTCGACCTCCTCCTCCGGCACCTGCCACACCCCGAAGCCGAGCTGGGGGATGTCGAGGGCGCCGGCGCCGGTGGACAGGGCAAGAGTGGGCACAGCCGGGGCAGCAGTCATCCGGCCACTGTATGCCGGATGCCCGTCGCCCCCACGGGCGCTCACCGGCGGGCGGACGCCGCCCGGTGTGACCAGCGTCAAGCGCGGCCGCCCCCGGCCAGGCGTTAGGCTCCGGGCCATGTCGCAGATCTCAAAGGTGCTCATCGCCAACCGAGGCGAGATCGCCGTTCGCATCGCCCGCGCGTGCCGGGACTCGGGTATCGGCTCGGTCGCGGTCTACGCGGACCCTGACCGGGACGCCTTGCACGTCAAGGTTGCCGACGAGGCCTACGCGCTCGGGGGTGCGACTCCCGGGGACAGCTACCTGGTGCAGGAGAAGCTGCTCGAGGTGGCGCAGCGCTCCGGCGCCGACGCCGTCCACCCGGGCTACGGTTTCCTCGCCGAGAACGCCAGCTTCGCCCAGGCCGTGCTCGACGCCGGCCTGATCTGGATCGGGCCCACCCCGGCGGCGATCGACGCCCTCGGCGACAAGGTCAAGGCACGCCACATCGCGACCAAGGCAGGAGCGCCGCTGGTCCCCGGGACCAAGGAACCGGTGGACGGGCCCGACGAGGTCGTCGCGTTCGCGCAGGAGCACGGTCTGCCGGTGGCGATCAAGGCGGCCTACGGCGGAGGCGGGCGCGGGTTGAAGGTGGCCCGGACGATGGAGGAGATCCCGGAGCTGTTCGAGTCGGCGGTTCGCGAGGCGGTCACCGCCTTCGGTCGTGGCGAGTGCTTCGTCGAGCGGTTCCTCGACAAGCCCCGGCACGTCGAGACGCAGTGCCTGGCCGACGAGCACGGCAATGTCGTCGTCGTGTCCACCCGGGACTGCTCGCTACAGCGCCGCAACCAGAAGCTCGTCGAGGAGGCGCCCGCGCCCTTCCTGAGCAGGGAGCAGCACGCGGAGCTGGTCCGCGCCTCCAAGGCCATCCTCAGCGAGGCGAAGTACACCGGGGCGGGGACGTGCGAGTTCCTCGTCGCCCAGGACGGCACGATCTCGTTCCTCGAGGTCAACACCCGCCTTCAGGTCGAGCACCCGGTCACCGAGGAGGTCACCGGCATCGACCTGGTCCGCGAGCAGTTCCGGATCGCCAATGGCGAGGCGCTCGGGTTCGACGACCCCATCCCCCATGCGCACTCGTTCGAGTTCCGGATCAACGGCGAGGACGCCGGTCGCGGCTTCCTGCCGGCACCCGGAGTGGTCACCCGGTACGAGCCCCCGGCCGGGCCCGGCGTACGGGTCGACTCGGGGGTCGTCGAGGGGGACGTCATCGGCGGCGCCTTCGACTCCATGCTCGCGAAGCTGATCGTCACCGGCCGGGATCGCCAGCAGGCACTGGAGCGCTCACGGCGCGCCCTGGCCGAGTTCGTCGTCGACGGCATGCCGACGGTGCTGCCCTTCCATCGGGCCGTCGTCAGTGACCCGGCCTTCGCGCCGGCAGACGCGCAGAGCCCGTTCACGATCCACACGAGGTGGATCGAGACCGAGTTCGACAACACGATCGAGCCGTATGCCGGTGCGCCGGCCGACGCCCCCGCCGAGAGCGAGGAGCGGCAGACCATCGTCGTGGAGGTCGGCGGCAAGCGGCTCGAGGTGGTCCTGCCGGGCGGCCTGTCCCTGGGCGGAGGCAGCGGCACGGCGAAGAAGAAGGCGCCCCGTCGCTCGAGCGGCGGCAAGTCCGGCGCCGCCGCGTCCGGCGACTCGCTCACCGCGCCCATGCAGGGCACGATCGTCAAGATCGCGGTGCAGGACGGCCAGAGCGTCGAGGCCGGCCAGACCGTCATCGTGCTCGAGGCGATGAAGATGGAACAGCCGATCAACGCGCACAAGGCTGGCGTCATCAGCGGGCTGACGGCAGCCGTCGGCGAGACGGTCACCAGCGGCACCGTCCTCGCTCAGATCACCGAGGCCTCGACGCCCGACGCCACGTCCTGACCGCGAGCTGACCTCAGTCTGACGGCGGGGGGCTCGGCGGGTCGGCTGACGGCACCGGGGGCGGTCCGGGGACCGGGCGCGGGGTCGATGGCTGCCCGGGCGCCGGGGCGGGGGGCGGCTCGCTGGGGGCCGGTGGTGCCGGCTGGCCCGGGGCCGGCTGGCCCGGCGCTGGCGCGGGCGCCGGCTCGCCGGGGACCGGCAGCGCGCCCGGCTCCGGGCCTGGCTCCGGCTGGGCGGGGGGCAGCCCCTGCTGGGCGCGCTCCGGGTGCTGCTGGATGAAGTCCTTGACCTGGTCGAACAGCCCGCCGTCGGTGCTCATACCTGCGTCTCCTCCTGGTGCCGAGCGTGGGCGGTCCTCGGGTGATCCCGTGGCCACCGCTGTCGACAGTACCCGGGCCAGCACGGCCCTACACTCGGGCGATGCACTCGTTCATCGCCGAGGTCGTCGCGCAGGGTGGGTTCCGCTGGGTCAACCTGGTCGTCCTGGTCCTCATCGCCCTGGTCGCCTGGCCGTTCTACAAGAAGCTCCGCTCGAGCATCTCGGAAAACCGTCGGGCCCGCTGGGCCCGCGAGGAGGGCTGGGAGGAGCCGGCGAAGGACCGCGACGCCGGACACTGACCGGCCGCGGGTGGCCGCCGGTCGCCGGTCAGTGCAGGCGGCGCGCAGCCTCGGCGATCGAGCCCGTCATCGACGGGTAGATCGTGAACGTGCTGGCGAGCTGGTCCACGCTGAGGTGGTTCTGCACCGCGAGGGTCAACGGGTAGATCAGCTCCGAGGCGCGTGGGGCCACGACCACCCCGCCCAGGACGGCGCCGCTGCCGGGCGCGGAGAAGATCTTGACGAAGCCGTCCTCGAAGCTGTCCATCTTCGCTCGCGGGTTCGTCGCCAGCGGCAACGTCACCGCGGTGGCCTCGACCCGTCCGGCATCGATGTCCTGCTGCGAGATCCCGACGGTGGAGATCTCCGGGGAGGTGAAGATGTTCGCCGACACGACGTTGAGCTTCAGCGGCGCGACGGCATCCCCCAGGGCGTGCCACATGGCGATCCGGCCCTGCATCGCTGCGACCGACGCGAGCGGAAGCACCCCGGTGCAGTCCCCTGCCGCATACACCCCCCGCACCGAGGTACGGGAGACCCCGTCGACCTCGACGTGGCCGGAGTCGCTGAGCTGGACACCGCTCTCCTGCAGGCCGATTCCCGCGGTCTGCGGCACCGAGCCCACCGCCAGCAGCGCATGCGAGCCCTCGACGACGCGGCCGTCGACGAGGTGCACCCGGACCCGGTCCCCGATCCGCTCGACGCTCGCCATCCTGGAGCGGCCCAGCACCTCCATCCCGTCCCGACGGAAGACGTCCTCGATCACCGTGGCCGCATCGGCGTCCTCGCCGGGCAGGACGCGCTCGCGGGAGGACACCAGGACGACCTCGCCGCCGAGACTGAGGTACGCGTGCGCCAACTCGGCTCCGGTGACGCCCGAGCCGACGACGACGAGCCGCTCGGGCAGCTCGGTCAGCTGGTAGATCTGCTTCCAGGTCAGGATCCGCTCACCGTCAGGGCGTGCGGCCGGCAGCACCCGCGGGGTGGCGCCGGTGGCGACAAGGACGACGTCCGCGGTGATCTCCTCGCTGCCCCCCTCGACCAGCTCGGCCCGGACCCGGCCAGGTCCGAGCAGGGTGCCCACCCCTCGCAGGATCCGCACGCCGTCGCCGTCCAGGCGTCGCCGGATGTCCTCGCTCTGGCTGCCGGCCAGCTCGAGGATGCGCCGGTTGACCGCCTCGAGGTCGGCCCGGGCCGGTGAGGTGCCGAGGTCGACCCCCAGAGTCGCGGCCGAGGAGAGGTTGGCCATGAACCCGGCCGTGGAGATCAGGGTCTTGCTCGGCACGCAGTCGGTCAGCACGCAGGCACCGCCGAGGCCGTCCCGGTCGACCACGGTGACGGCCGCTCCGAGCCGGGCCGCGACCAGAGCTGCCTCGTAGCCCCCGGGGCCACCACCGAGGACGACAACGGACGAGGTGCGCGCAATCACACGGACATCCAACCATCGGACCGCGCCAGGCCCGGCATCCTGGCGCGGGTCGACCGGGTTCCGGCGGGAGCCAGAGCCCCCGGCTAGGCTGCGCTGGTGAACGAGCCAACCCCCGCCATGGACCTCAACGACCCCTCGACCGACCCGTTCGCGGTGGCCGAGCAGGCGGCCGCGGTGATCGCTGAACGCAGTGGCGTGCCGTCGCACGACGTCGCCCTGGTGCTCGGTTCCGGGTGGGGCCAGACGGGTGACCTCATCGGGGAGACCCTCGCGACGATCGACAACGCCCAGGTGCCTGGTTTCCACGCTGCAGCGGTGGCCGGGCACTCCGGCAGCATGCGGTCGGTGGCCATCGGGGAGACGGCCAGGCGGGCCCTCGTCTTCGGCACCCGGACCCATTTCTACGAGGGCCGGGGGGTGCGCTCGGTGGTGCACGCGGTCCGCACCGCCAAGGCGGCAGGGTGCTCGACCATCGTGCTGACCAACGGCTGCGGCGGGCTCAACCCCGCCTGGGCGCCGGGCACCCCGGTGCTCATCCGCGACCACCTCAACCTCACGGCCGCCTCGCCGATCGAGGGGGCGAACTTCGTCGACCTCACCGACCTGTACTCCACCCGGCTGCGAGCCGTGGCCAGACAGGTCGACGCCGACCTCGACGAGGGCGTCTACGTGCAGTTCCGTGGGCCGCACTACGAGACCCCGGCGGAGGTCCAGATGGCGAAGGTCCTCGGTGGGGACCTCGTCGGCATGTCCACGACGCTCGAGGCGATCGCGGCGCGTCAGGTGGGGCTGGAGGTGCTCGGCATCTCGCTGGTGACCAACCTCGCCGCCGGCATCTCCGACCAGCCGCTGTCCCACCAGGAGGTCATCGACGCCGGTCAGGCGGCCGCGACCCGGTGCGGCCGGCTGCTCGCC
This sequence comes from uncultured Actinomycetota bacterium, assembly GCA_963845815.1. Lineage (GTDB taxonomy): Bacteria > Actinomycetota > Actinomycetes > Actinomycetales > Dermatophilaceae > Lapillicoccus. The sequence continues at coordinate 1,435,919 of CAWJTD010000001.1, read as the reverse complement.
GACGTCGTCGCCCGCATCGCTGCACCAGCCTGAGGAGCCCTGATGACGACCGAAGCATCGCTGACCTCCGAGCTGCGCGAGCGGGTCACGTCCTGGATCGCCGACGACCCCGACCCGGTGACCGCAGCCGAGCTGACCGAGGTGCTCTCCGCGGCGGATCGCGGCGACATCGAGGCCGTGGCTGACCTGGCCGACCGGTTCGTCGGGCTCCTCGAGTTCGGTACCGCAGGACTGCGTGGCGCGCTCGGAGCCGGCCCGAACCGGATGAACCGCGCGGTGGTCATCCGGACCGCGGCCGGGCTCACGGCATACCTCAAGGCCGAAGGCGGGCGTGCCGAGCCGGTCGTCGTCATCGGGTACGACGCGCGGCACAACTCGGACGTCTTCGCCCAGGACACCGCAGCCGTCGTCGTGGGGGCCGGCGGGCACGCCATCGTGCTCCCGCGGCCGCTGCCGACCCCGGTGCTGGCCTTCGCGATCCGGCATCTCGGCGCGGACGCCGGGGTGATGGTCACCGCGAGCCACAACCCCCCTCAGGACAACGGGTACAAGGTCTACCTCGGGGACGGCAGCCAGATCGTCCCGCCGACTGACGGGCAGATCGCCGCCCGGATCAGCTCCGTGACCACCGTGGGCGAGGTGCCGCAGGCGGACGGCGGCTGGCAGACCCTCGGCGAGGACCTGCTCGAGGCGTATATCGACGCGGTCTGCGCGCTGGTCGCCGACGGGGGTCCCCGGGACCTCTCGGTGGTGCACACGTCACTGCACGGGGTCGGCAACGACACCCTGCACGCGGTGTTCGTCCGCGCCGGGTTCCCCGCGCCGCGGGCTGTGCCGAGCCAGGCTCAGCCGGATCCGTCGTTCCCGACCGTGAGCTTCCCCAACCCGGAGGAGACCGGCGCGATCGACGCGGCCCTGGCGCTGGCCCGGACGGTCCACCCCGACCTCGTCATCGCCAACGACCCGGACGCCGACCGGTGCGCCGCCGCGGTCCTCGACGACGGGGACTGGCGGATGCTGCGCGGCGACGAGGTGGGCGCGCTGCTTGGCTCCCACCTGCTGCAGCGCGGGGTCGCGGCCGGCGACGTGCTCGCCAACTCGATCGTCTCGTCGCGGTTGCTGGCCGCGATGGCGACGGACGCGGGCGTCGCTCATGGGGAGACGCTGACCGGGTTCAAGTGGATCGCGCGGGTTCCGGACCTCGCGTTCGGCTACGAGGAGGCGCTCGGCTACTGCGTGGCGCCGAAGGTGGTCAGCGACAAGGACGGCGTCAGCGCGGCACTCCTGCTCGCCGAGATGGCTGCCGGTCTGAAGGCGGAAGGCCGCACGCTCCTGGACGTGCTGGACGACCTCGCCGTGCGGCACGGGGTCTATGCCACCGACTCGTTCTCGGTGCGGGTGAGCGACCTGGCCCAGATCCCGCCGGTGATGGACCGGCTGCGCTCGGATCCGCCGGGCACGGTGGCCGGGCTGGCGGTCACCCGCATCGACGACCTCGGCCAGGGCGACGGCGGCCTGCCGCCGACCGAGGGCCTGCGGCTCTTCCTCGCCGACGAGTCGCGGATCATCGTGCGCCCCTCCGGGACCGAGCCGAAGATCAAGGTCTACCTCGAGGTCATCGAGCCGGTCGACGGCCCGGAAGCCCTGCCGGCCGCACGGCATACGGCGTCCGAGCGGTTGGCTTCGATCCGGGCCGACATGGAGCGGCTCACCCAGCTCTGAGTTCGGGACGCGGGCCGGTGGGCGTTTGGCGTTTATCGGGTCACCCGATAAACGGGTCCTTCGCTCGAGGAACTTCCTCACGGGAACGCCCCCTTTATCGGGTCACCCGATAAAGGGCCGACCCCCAAAAGAACGGGTCAGCGCAGGAACCCGAAGGCGGTCACCAGGACCGGCAGCCCCAACGCCAGGATGTCCGGCAGGTTCCAGGTGCGGACGACCCTCCCACCGGAGACCGCCTCGGGACGGCCGTCCTCGCGAAGCTCGACCCACTCACCCTTCGCCTCTTCGATCAGCCGGGCCGCGCCGCCGACGGTGGCGCCGCCGGACGGGGCGGGCGCCGCCGCGGCGTCCGAACCGGCCTTGGGCCCCAAGGACCCGAAGCCGAGCAGTCCCTGTCGCTGCGGACGCTCGATGTGCGAGGCGATGGCCCAGGAGGGATAGCTGCGGTCATCGGCGTAGACCTCGAGGTTCCACCTGGCCGAGACGTCCTGGACCTTCGACCATGGGATGACGGTGCGGCGCAACGGGTTGTTCAGGTGCACCCCGTGCATCGTGAGCAGCACGCTGGGTCGAACGAACAGCACCCAGCCGATGCCCGCACCGAGCAGCATCAGACCCGTGAACGCGATCGAGACGCCCTCGCTGAAGGCGGAGGTGGCGACGATTCCCAGGCAGGACGCCATCGCGGCGATCCCCAGCAGCATCGAGCCGCGCTGACGGAGGGTGCGCAGTGCCTGGTCAGTTGGTGTGGAGCTGGTCATGCGAGCGGAGGTCTCCAGAGCGGCTGAACGGGTCCGGCAGGTTCCGGCGGGAGGCTCAATCCTCTCACGCACCGTCCGCCCGTCCAGCCCCGCCCGGGCCACCGACAGCCGACCTGCGACGCCCACCGGGGCAGTTCCGGCCTGCAGCCAGCACCCCCGGATGGACATAGACTCGGTTGGTGACCACGACAGCTGTCAACGGCGAAGCCACCGCCCGCGCCCGGGACCTGCTCGGCGTCGGACGCCTGACGAACACCGCGCTGACCACCTGGCTCAACGGGCTGCCCGGCGTCGACCAGGTGGGTTGCGAAGGCCGCGCCGCCGCCCTCGGCACCCGTTCGATCAAGACCACCGCCAAGGCGTGGGGCATCGACATGGCGATCTCGATGATCGACCTCACGACCCTCGAGGGGGCGGACACGCCCGGCAAGGTCCGGTCGCTGTGCGCCAAGGCGATGGTTCCCGACCCCAGCGACCCGACCACCCCCCGGCCCGCCGCGGTGTGCGTCTACGGCGACATGGTCCAGATCGCCAAGGAGGCACTGGACGGCAGCGGAATCCACGTGGCCGCCGTCGCCACCGCCTTCCCCTCCGGACGGGCGAGTATGCCGGTGAAGCTCGCCGACACCCGCGATGCCGTCAGGGACGCCGCAGACGAGATCGACATGGTCATCGACCGCGGCGCGTTCCTGTCCGGTGACTACCTGACGGTGTTCGACCAGATCGCCGCGATCAAGCAGGCGTGCCTCCGCGACGGAGACGCGCCGGACGCCCACCTCAAGGTGATCCTGGAGACCGGCGAGCTGGTCACCTACGACAACGTCCGCCGAGCCTCGTACCTGGCGATGCTCGCCGGCGGCGACTTCATCAAGACCTCCACCGGCAAGGTCGCCCCGGCCGCCACGTTGCCGGTGACCCTGATCATGCTCGAGGCGGTCCGGGACTGGCGCGAGCTGACCGGAACCCAGATCGGCGTCAAGCCGGCCGGCGGCATCCGGACGAGCAAGGACGCGCTGAAGTACCTCGTCATGGTCAGCGAGATCGCCGGTGACGACTGGCTCGACCCCGACTGGTTCCGCTTCGGCGCCTCCAGCCTGCTCAACGACCTGCTCCTGCAGCGTCAGAAGCTCAGCACGGGCGCCTACTCCGGGCCCGACTACGTCACGATCGACTGAGGACACCATGGCCAAGTTCGAGTACGCCCCGGCACCGGAGTCGCGTGCCATCGTCGACATCCAGTCCTCCTACGGGCTGTTCATCGGCGGCGAGTTCGTCGACTCCATCGGCGGCGGCAGCTTCAAGACGATCAGCCCGGCGACCGAGGAGGTCCTGGCCGACATCACCGAGGCGACCGCCGCCGACGTGGACCGCGCCGTCAAGGCCGCGCGGGCGGCCTACCGCGGCGTGTGGGGCCGGATGTCCGGCGCCGACCGGGGCAAGTACCTGTTCCGCATCGCCCGGATCATGCAGGAGCGGGCCCGGGAGTTCGCCGTCCTCGAGACGATCGACAACGGCAAGCCGATCAAGGAGTCGCGTGACGTCGACATCCCGCTGGCGGCTGCGCACTTCTTCTACCACGCCGGCTGGGCCGACAAGCTGGACTACGCCGGCCTCGGCGGCAGCGGTGACACCCCGCCGCGACCGCTCGGCGTCGTCGGGCAGGTCATCCCGTGGAACTTCCCGCTGCTCATGCTGGCGTGGAAGATCGCGCCCGCACTGGCCTGCGGCAACACCGTCGTGCTCAAGCCGGCCGAGACCACCCCGCTGACCGCGCTGCTCTTCGCCGAGGTGTGCCAGCAGGCCGACCTGCCCCCCGGGGTGGTCAACATCATCACCGGCGCCGGCACCACCGGGCAGGCCCTGATCGAGCACCCCGACGTCGACAAGGTCGCCTTCACCGGCTCGACCGGGGTCGGCAAGGCGATCGCCCGGACCATCTCCGGCACCCGGAAGAAGGCGACCCTCGAGCTCGGCGGCAAGGCGGCCAACATCGTCTTCGACGACGCCCCGATCGAGCAGGCCGTCGAGGGCATCGTCAACGGGATCTTCTTCAACCAGGGTCACGTCTGCTGTGCCGGATCGCGTCTGCTCGTGCAGGAGAACGTCCACGACGAGGTGATCCGCAAGCTCAAGCGGCGGCTCGGCACCATCCGGGTCGGTGACCCGCTGGACAAGAACACCGACCTCGGCGCGATCAACTCGGCCGCCCAGCTCGCCCGGATCCGGGAGCTCTCGGCGGTCGGTGAGTCCGAGGGCGCCGACCGGTGGAGCCCGGCCTGCGAGCTGCCGGCCAAGGGGTTCTGGTTCCCACCGACGCTGTTCACCAACGTCTCGCAGACCCACCGGATCGCCCAGGAGGAGGTCTTCGGACCGGTCCTGTCGGTGCTGACCTTCCGCACCCCCCAGGAGGCGGTGGCCAAGGCCAACAACACCCCGTACGGCCTCAGCGCGGGCGTCTGGACCGAGAAGGGGTCGCGGATCCTCTGGATGGCCGACCAGCTCCGGGCCGGGGTGGTCTGGGCGAACACGTTCAACAAGTTCGACCCGAGCTCGCCGTTCGGCGGGTACAAGGAGTCCGGCTACGGACGCGAGGGCGGACGACACGGCCTCGAGGGTTACGTCACGACGGGAGACGCCACGTGAGCCCCACCGCCCGGACCGCGACGCGGACCACGGCCGACGCACGCATCGATGTGCGCAAGACCTACAAGCTCTACATCGGCGGGAAGTTCCCCCGCAGCGAGTCGGGCCGGTCCTACGTCGTCACCGACACGAAGGGTCGCTTCCTGGCCAACGCCGCGCTGGGCTCGCGCAAGGACGCCCGCGACGCGGTGCTGGCCGCGCGCGGCGCCGTCGCCGGCTGGGCCGGCGCGACCGCCTTCAACCGCGGCCAGGTGCTGTACCGGGTCGCCGAGGTGATGGAGGGCCGGTTCGACCAGTTCGTCGCCGAGGTCGCAGCGTCGGAGGGCCTCTCGCCGGCCAAGGCCCGCGGTACCGTCGCCGACGCCATCGACCGCTGGGTCTGGTATGCCGGCTGGTCCGACAAGATCGCCCAGGTTCTCGGCGGGCTGAACCCCGTCGCCGGGCCCTACTTCGACATCTCCGCGCCCGAGCCCACCGGCGTCGTCGCCGTCCTCGCCCCGCAGTCCTCGTCGCTGCTCGGCCTGGTCTCGGTGCTCGCGCCGGTCATCGTCTCGGGCAACACGGCGGTGCTGCTGACCTCGCAGGACCGGCCGCTGCCCGCGATCACCCTGTCCGAGGCCCTGGCCACCAGCGACGTGCCCGGCGGCGTCGTCAACATCATCACCGGTCGCACCGCCGAGGTCGCCCCGTGGCTGGCGTCGCACCGTGACGTCAACGCGATCGACCTCGCCGGAGCCGCGGACGCCGACGGTGTGGCCTGGGGCGACCTGGAGCTCGCTGCCGCGGAGAACCTCAAGCGGGTGCTGCGCCCGGCCGGGGCCGGTGCGGCGGCGGTCGAGCCGGACTGGACGAGCACCCCGGACCTCGGCCGGATCAAGGCCTACCTCGAGACCAAGACCGTGTGGCACCCCAAGGGCCGGTGACTGGGCCGGACCGCGCGCGGATCGTCGTCGTCGCCGGGCCCTCGGGCTCGGGGAAGTCACGCCTGGCCGCGCGCCTCAACACCGCCCACCACTGGCCGATCGTCCACCTCGACGACTTCTACCGCGACGGCGACGACCCGGCCCTGCCGATGACCGACCTCGGGGGCTCCCGACTGGTCGACTGGGACGACCCGACCTCGTGGGATGCCGACGCGGCGGTGGCGGCGCTGCGTGACCTGGTCTGCGCCGGCCGGGTCGAGATGCCCGTCTACGACCTCGCCGCGTCCCGGGTCACCGGCGTGCGCCAGGTCGTGCTGGGCAGCGGCGAGCTGGTCGTCGCCGAGGGGATCTTCGCCGCTGAGGTGGTCGCCCGCCTGCGCGACGAGGGTCTGCTGCACTCCGCCTGGTGCGTACGCCACAACCGGTGGATCACCTTCGCCCGCAGGTTGGTTCGCGACCTGTCCGAGCGGCGCAAGCCACCGCTCGTACTGCTCAGCCGGGGGCTCGCCCTGTGCCGCGCGGAACCCGAGCTGGTCGCCAGGATGGAACGGCTCGGCGCCCGGTGCGCCTCGCCGACCGAGGCGGAGCTCCACCTCGCCCCCCGCTGACCCGACGCACATTCCGCCACGGGACCGCCCAGGCCCGCGCCCGCTGATACGTTGACGAGACGGAGCGCGACGTCGTAAGCACGGAGTCAGGGGAAGTCGTGCGTGACCGGGTAGCCCGAGGAGGCCGACGATGAGCGGGTTCGGTCCCCCGCCGGGAGAGCCGGTTGACCGCGTCGACCGAGGCCGCCCGTCCTACGTGCCCCCGGGCGGGTCGGGGTTCAGCGGTCCCGGCCACCCGGCATACGAGGCCTGGCTGCAGGGGTCGACGGCCCACCCGCTCACGGCGATCGCGCACCGGCCCGGCATCATCTCGCTGCGACCGATGACGATCGGCGAGCTGCTCGACGGGGCAGTCAAGCACTTCCGGCGCAACCCGGGGCCGGTCCTCGGGCTGTCCCTGGTCGTGGTCTCGGTGTCGCTCCTGCCCTCGGTGCTGCTGTCGGCGATGGCTGACGCGGGCAGCTGGTATGCCGCGCTGGCACTGGATGCGGTGATCTCCAGCTCCGAGCTGTCGGTGGTGCTGCTCCTACTCGGGGCCGGGATCGCGACGCTCCTGCTCGTCGGCGTCCTGGCTCACTCGGTTGCCGAGGCCACGCTGGGTCGACGCCCCGGCGTCGGCGAGACCTCGGCCGTCGTCCGGCCCCGGCTGGGGGCGCTCGTGGCACTGCAGCTGACCGTCACCGCGCTGTTCTGGGGACCCGTCCTGATCCTGGTCCTGCTGCTGGCGCTGGCCTCCAGCGGTGCCGTCGTCGCCGTGACGGCCGGGGTCGGTGGGATCGCCGTGGTCGGGTGGTGGTCGCTGCTGCTGCCCCGGACGATGCTGGCGGGACCGGCGCTGGTCCTGGAGCGGCTCGGGGTCCGCGCCTCGCTGCGCCGGGCGTGGGCCCTGTCCGCGGGCTCGTTCTGGCGCCTTGCCGGGACCGTTCTCGTCGTGGGCGGCCTGGCGCTTCTGGTCTACCTGGTGATCCAGCTCCCCCTGGTCCTGATCGGCACCCTGGTGACGGTGCTCGTCGACCTCTCTCCCTCGATGGACGCTCTCGCGGGGGCCATCGTGCTCAACCTGGCGACGATGCTCGCGGCCTGCCTCGTCGCACCGTTCATCGCGGCAGCCACCACCCTGGCGTACGTCGACCAGCGGATGCGCAAGGAGGGCCTCGACCTCGTCCTGGTCCGGGCCGCGAGCTCGGGTTCAGGAGCAGCGCGGTGATCGACGCGATGCGCTGGCCGTCCGACGTCGACCCCTCCGCGGAGCAGGCTCGCGACTGGGTCGTCGCGGAGCTCGCCAAGGGCGAGTACCACGACAGCCGCTCCCTGCTCGAGCGCCTGATGCGCTGGCTCGCCGACCGGGTGGCCGACCTCACGGATACCTCGGCCGCCGGTGGTGTCAGCCTGCCACCCATCGTCCTCGCGGTCGTCGTGGTGCTCATCGCGGCCGCCGTCGGCGCCCTGCTGAGCCGGGTGCGGCGAGAGCGGCGGACCGCCGGTCCGCGCGCCGTCGTCCTGGGCGCCTCGGTGCTCACCGCCGACGAGCTGCGCGCCCTGGGCTCCCGCGCGCTGGCCGAGCAGCGCTGGGCCGACGCCGTGCGGGCCTTCACCCGGGCCATCGCCCGGGAGGCCGAGACTCGGAACCTGCTCATCGACGCCCCGTCGTTGACCGCCCACGAGATCGGGGACCAGCTGAGCCTGGTCTTCCCCGCCGAGGGCTCGGCGGTGCGCCGGGTCATGGACCTCTTCGACGCGGTCGCCTACGGCCGACACGACGCGTCGCTCGAGGATGCGCAGCGCGTTCGGTCCACGGAGCAGACCGTGCGGCGGGCGCGCCCGGTGCACGTCAGCGAGCCCCAGCCGACCGCAGCGCTCAGCAGTCCGGCCGCGGCCGCCCCCGCGGCAGGTGACGAGTCGCTGTGGACCACCGGACCGCGCTCATGACCGGCAGGGGGACGACCCCCTCGGCCACCGCCGACACCGGCTCGCGGCGACGAACGCGCCGGGGTCGCGTGCCGGGCTGGCTCGCGGTGGGCCTGCTCGTCGTGCTGACCGCGGTGGTCCTGGCCTGGCGCAGCCCGACCGCGCAGAGCACCAGCGCACTCGACCCGGCGAATCCTTCCCCGAACGGCGCGCAGGCCGTCGCCAGGGTCCTGGCCGAGCAGGGGGTGGACGTGACGATCGCCCGGGGTGAGAGTGAGCTGGAACGCGCGGGCATCGGGCCGGGGACGAGCGTGGTGGTCACCCGGACAGGCGACCTGGCCGAGGCGACCATCGGCCGGCTGGGCCGGCTCAGCCACCGCGCGGACCGTCTCGTCGTCGTGGACCCCGATGCCTGGGTGGTGCGATACCTGCAACCCGACGTGGACGTCGTGCAGCGGCGTCGCAGCGCCGACGACTTCACCATCGACGACCCGGCCTGCCGGACGGCTGACGTGCGGACCGGGGACCGGCTGTCGCACACCCAGAGCGAGTTCCGGCAGCGCACCGGGTCGCCGCCTTCCGCGTGCCTGACCCACGACGGGTACTCGGTGTACCTCGCCGTGGCCGCGACGGCGCGCCACCCGGACCTCGTGCTGTTCGGCAGCTCCAGCGCGGTGACGAACCAGGAGGTCGCCGAGCAGCAGAACGCCGCGGTCGTCCTGCGGATGCTGGGTCACTCGCCTCGCCTGGTCTGGTACGTCCCCGCGATCTCGGACGTCGCCACGACGGACACCTCCCGCAGCGAGCAGCTGCTGCCGCCATGGCTCGCACCCGGGACCCTGCTCGGCGCGGTCGCCGTGCTCGCCGTGATGCTCTGGCGCGGCCGCCGCCTGGGCCGACTGGTCCGAGAGCCCCTGCCGGTCGTGATCCGCGCCATCGAGACCACCCAGAGCCGTGGCGGGATCTACCGTCGGGCCGGGGACACCAGCCGAGCCGCGGCGATCCTGCGCGAGGCCACCACGCGGCGGCTCGCGGCATACCTCGGCCTCCCGCCACGCGGCGCGGGGCACACCCTCGTGTCGTCGGTCTGGGCGGCAACGGGACGCCCCCCCGACCAGGTCAATACGCTGCTGTTCGGTCCCCCGCCCGCGACCGAGGCCCACCTGCTGAGCCTCGCCGCCGAGCTGACCGCCCTGGAGAAAGAGGTACACCGCAGATGACCGACCCCACCACTGCCGCACCGAGCGGGCCAGCCGAGCCCGCTGCCGCACCGACACATCCCGGCGATGACCCGGCCAGGCAGGCCCTGCTCGCCGTCCGGCGCGAGGTCGCCAAGGCGGTGGTCGGTCAGGATGCCGCCGTGTCGGGGATCATCATCTGCCTGCTGTGCCGGGGCCACATCCTGCTCGAGGGGGTGCCCGGGGTCGCCAAGACCCTGCTGGTCCGTACCCTCGCCAAGGCGCTGGACATCGACACCAAGCGCGTCCAGTTCACGCCCGACCTGATGCCCGGCGACATCACCGGCTCGCTGGTCTTCGACAACGGCAGCTCGACGTTCACGTTCCGCGAGGGACCGGTCTTCACCAACCTCCTGCTGGCCGACGAGATCAACCGCACCCCACCGAAGACCCAGGCCGCCCTCCTCGAAGCCATGCAGGAGCGCCAGGTCTCGGTCGAGGGACACCCGCGTGCCCTCCCCCAGCCGTTCCTGGTTGCCGCCACCCAGAACCCGGTCGAGTACGAGGGGACCTACCCGCTGCCGGAGGCGCAGCTCGACCGCTTCCTGCTCAAGGTCGTGCTGCCGGTCCCGGCGCGGCACGAGGAGCTGGAGATCGTCCAGCGCCACGGTCGCGGCTTCGAGCCGGGCGACCTCGACGCCGCGGGGGTCCGCCCGGTCGCCGGACCGGATGACCTCGCGGCCGCGGCCGCCGCCGTGGGTCGGGTCACCGTCTCGTCCGAGGTCGCCGGGTACATCGTCGACATCGCCCGGGCGACGCGGACGGCGCCGTCCCTGTCCCTGGGGGTCAGTCCGCGCGGCGCCACGGCGCTCCTGGCCACGGCACGGGCGTGGGCCTGGATGAACGCGCGCACCTTCGTGACTCCGGATGACGTCAAGGCGCTCGCGCAGGCCACCCTGAGCCATCGGCTCACGCTGCGACCGGAGGCCGAGCTCGAGGGCGTCAACGTCAACTCCGTCCTGGCCGCCGCCGTCGGCTCCGTCCCGGTTCCGCGCTGAGTCGGATGTGGAGGTCCTGAACCCGTGGCAGTGAGCGGTCGTCTGCCGGCGCTGATCCTCATCGGTCTGGTCGCGGTGGTGCTCGAGCCGTCCCGTGCCACGGTGCTGATCTGGGTCGGGCTCAGCCTCGCTGTGACCCTGCTCGACCTGGCCCTGGCGGCCAGTCCGCGCCAGCTCGACCTGCAACGCGAGCCCGTCGGCCAGGTCCGCCTCGGGACCGCCGGGGCCAGCACCCTGAGGGTCACCAACACCGGCGGCCGCACCCTGCGCGGCGTGGTTCGCGACGCCTGGCAGCCCTCGGCGGGAGCCGGCCGGGATCGGCACCGGGTGCGGCTGGCACCCGGTGAGCTGGTGCGGTTGACTACCGCGCTGGTGCCGTCCCGGCGCGGGGACCGGCTGGCCGACCAGGTGACGGTCCGCAGCTTCGGTCCGCTGGGACTCGGCGCGCGTCAGCGGTCCTTCGCGGTCGGCGGAGCGATTCGGGCACTGCCCCCGTTCGACTCGCGCAAGCACCTCCCCTCCCGGCTGGCCACGCTGCGTCAGCTCGACGGTCGCTCGGCGGTCCGGGTTCGCGGTCAGGGCACCGAGTTCGACTCACTGCGTGACTACGTCGACGGTGACGATGTCCGGTCCATCGACTGGCGTGCCAGTGCTCGACGCCAGCACGTCGTCGTGCGGACCTGGCAGCCGGAGCGGGACCGGCGGGTGATCCTCGTCCTGGACACGTCACGGACCTCGGCCGGGCGGGTCGATGACACCCCGCGGCTGGACAGCGCGATGGACGCCGCGCTGCTGCTGGCGGCGCTGGCCAGCAGGGCAGGTGACCGGGTCGACCTCATCGCCGGGGACCGCTGGGTCCGGGCCCGGGTGACCGGAGCCAGCCGGACCACCCTGCTTGCGGACCTCGTCCAGGCGATGGCCCCGCTACAGCCGGCGCTGCTCGAGGCGTCCTGGCCGACGCTCGCCGCCGCCATCGCCGACACCAGCAGACGACGGGCGCTCGTGGTGCTGCTCACCGCCCTGGAGCCCGCTGTGATCGAGGAGTCGCTGCTGCCGACCCTGGCGAGCCTGACGATGCACCACCAGGTCGTGCTCGCGTCGGTCAGCGACCCCGCCCTGAGCGAGATGGTCGAGCGTCGAGGCTCGGCGGCAGAGGTGTACGACGCCGCCGCCGCCGAGCGCGCCCAAGCGCTTCGCCTGCGTACCGCGGCGGTTCTCGGACGGCTGGGGGTGGGCGTTGTCGACGCCAGCCCCCAGGAGCTGCCACCGCGGCTGGCCGACCACTACCTCACCCTCAAGAGCCAGGGCCTACTGTGAGCCGATGAAGCTGATCGGCATGCTCGGCGGGATGAGCTGGGAGTCGACCGCCGAGTACTACCGGCTGGCAAACACCCTGACCCGGCAGCGGTTCGGGGGCCTGCACTCGGCACGGTGCCTGGTCCACTCGGTCGACTTCGACCTGGTCGAGAAGCTGCAGCAGCAGTCCCGCTGGGACGAGGCCGCGCAGCTGCTCATCCACGCAGCCCGAGGACTGGAGGCCGGCGGCGCGCAGCTGTTGCTGATCTGCACGAACACCATGCACAAGGTCGCGGACCAGGTCGAGGCTGCGGTCGGGATCCCCCTGGTGCACCTCGGCGACGCCACCGCCGCCGCCGTGCTCGCTGCCGGGCTGGACCGGGTCGGACTGCTCGCGACGGCATACACGATGGAGCAGGACTTCTACCGCGGCCGGCTGGCCGCGCACGGCCTGGAGGTCCTCGTCCCGCAGGAGTCCGACCGCGCTGAGGTGCACCGGGTGATCTACGAGGAGCTGTGCGTGGGGATCGTCGACGCAGGCTCTCGCGAGCGCTACCTGGCAGTCATCGGCCGGCTGGTGGCGGCCGGCGCGCAGGGAGTCATCCTGGGGTGCACCGAGATCGAGCTGCTCATCAGCCAGGACGTCTCGCCGGTCCCGGTGTTCCCGACCACCCGGATCCACGTCGAGGCGGCGCTGGCCCTCGCCGGGCCGCCCTGAGCCGACGCCACCGTCACCCCACGGTCGGGGCGATCTGCGCGCGGTCGCGGCGCGAGACGTCTCCGGTCTCGCCGCGGTAGCTGGCCCACCGGCCGAACGTGAACACGTAGCCGAGGAACAGGCCCTCGGCGAGGACCCCGACTCCGATCCGGGCCCAGGTCGGTAGGGCCGATGGTGTCACGAAGGCCTCGATGACCCCGGTCACCAGCAGCACGACCACCAGTCCGAGGGCGATGGACATCGCCGACCGTCCCTCCTGGGCGATGGCGTCCAGCCGCGTCCTCGGGCCCGGTTCGACCCAGCCCCAGAAGATCCGCAGCCCGACCCCGGCTGCCACGAAGACGGCGGTCAGCTCGAGCAGGCCGTGCGGCAGGACGAGCCCGAAGAACAGGTCCGCCCGACCGTGGGCCCACATCAGGCCGCCGACCAGGGCCACGTTGACGAGGTTGTTGAGCAGCAGCAGGATCACCGGCAGGCCAAGCACCCCGAGGGCGATGCAGAGTGCGGCGACCCACGCGTTGTTGGACCAGACCTGGAAGGCGAAGCTGCCGGCGGCATTCCTGGTGTAGTAGCCCTCGAAGTCGCTGTTGACCAGCTGGTCGACCTCGCCCGGGGACAGCAGCGCCGACTCGAACTGGGGGTGGGCGACGAACCACCAGCCCATCACCCAGGCCGCGAGGATGCTGGCGGCCGCGGTCACCAGCCACCACCGCCGGGTCCGGTAGAGCGCCGCGGGGAAGGTGTCGGTGAAGAAGTGGCCGGCGTCGGCCCAGCTCAGCGTCCGGGTCCCGGCCGAGCGCAGCCTGGCCCGGGCCAGGAGCGACGACAGATGCGCCACCAGCGTGGGTTCGGGAGAGCGAGACCGGATCTCGGACAGGTGGGTGGCCACCCGTTGGTACAGGTCGAGCAGCTCATCCCCCTCGACCCCGCTGAGCCGACCCCGCTGGCTCGAGAGCTGGTCGAGCCGCGCCCACTCCGCCTGATGGGCGAACACGTAGGCGTCGAGATCCACCCAGCCACTGTATTGCGCGCAGCTAGAGTCGGGTCTCCAGACGCAGGAGCCGGAGAGGAGCGGCGGGTGAGCAGTGCGACGGTCGGGGTCGGCGACGACGACCTGGTCACCGGCGAGGCGGTCGCCCTCGACCTGCCGGCCGCGTCGGTCGGTTCCCGAATCCTGTCCGGGCTGCTGGACTACGTCATCGTCTGGATGCTCACCCTCGCCCTGGCGACTGTCGGCGGAGCCCTGGCCGGGCAGCTGGACGACGCCGTGCTGAGCGGGGTGCTGCTCGGCTGCTTCCTGGTGGCCTGGCTCGCGTACCCGGTGAGCGTGGAGACCCTGACCCGGGGACGCAGTGTCGGCAAGCTCGCCACCGGGCTGCGCACCGTCCGCGACGACGCCGGCCCGATCACGTTCCGGCACGCATTGGCCCGCGCGCTGGTCGGCATCGTCGAGATCTACCTGTTCTGGGGCGTGCCCGCCGTCGTCAGCTCGATGGTCAACCCCAAGGGCAAACGGCTGGGCGACATCGTGGCCGGCACCTACGTCGTGCGTGACCGGGTGCTGGCCCGGCTGCCGGCTCCCGTCCCGATGCCCCCGCACCTGGCGTCCTGGGCCGGGTCCACGGACATCAGCCAACTGCCGGACCAGCTGGCGATGGCCGTGCGGTCCTTCCTGCCGGCGGCGTTCACGATGACACCGCAGGCTCGTGAGCTGACCGGACGCCAGCTCCTGGACGACGTGCTGCGCCACGTCTCGCCCGCACCGCCGGCCGGCAGCCACCCCGAGTACGTGCTGGCAGCCGTCATGGCCGAGCGACGGCGTCGGGATCTCGACCGGCTGGCCCGCGAACGGGCCCTGCGGGACCGGCTGCGGGTGCCGGACCCGCTCGGCTGAGCCGGACCGTCAGGCGGACGGGAGCAGCGCGGCATACCCCGGCTTGATCGTCTCGTCGATGATCGCGAGGCGCTGGTCGAACGGCAGGAACGAGGACTTCATCGCGTTGATCGTGACCCAGCGCAGGTCCTCCAGGGTCCACCCGGCCTGGTTGACCAGCAGGCTGGCCTCACGAGACATCGAGGTCCCGCTCATCAGCCGGTTGTCGGTGTTCAGGGTGACCCGGAACCGCAGCCGCTTGAGCAGCGAGATCGGGTGCAACCCGACCGACTTCGCGGCGGCCGTCTGGATGTTGCTGCTCGGGCACATCTCCAGCGGGATCCGGGTGTCCCGGACGTATGCCGCGAGCAGCCCCAGGTGCACCGTGCCCAGGTCGACGTCGTCGAGGGTGGTCCGACCGCCGGCCGCAGCGGTCTCGACCCACTCCGGGAACGGGGCGCCCTCGATGGTGATGTCGTCGACGATGCGCACCCCGTGGCCGAGCCGATCGGCGCCGCACCACTGGATGGCCTCCCAGATGCTCTTCAGCCCGAACGCCTCCCCCGCGTGGATCGTGAAGTGGGCGTTCTCCCGGCGGAGGTACTCGAAGGCGTCGAGGTGCCGCGTGGGCGGATACCCGGCCTCCGCACCGGCGATGTCGAAGCCGGAGACTCCCTGGTCCCGGTAGCGGACCGCAAGCTCGGCGATCTCCCGGCTCTTGGCCGCGTGCCGCATGGCGGTGAGCAGGGCAGTGACCCGGATGGTCGAGCCCGAGGCGGCAGCCGCCCGTTCGCCGTCGCGCAGGCCGGCGTTGACCGCCTCGATCACCTGCTCCAGCGACAGTCCGGCGCGCAGGTGCTGCTCGGGGGCGTACCGGCTCTCGGCGTAGACCACGCCGTCGGCGGCCAGGTCCTGGACGCACTCGCTGGCCGTCCGGAACAGCCCTTCCTCGGTCTGCATCACGGCGAGGGTCTGGTCGAACGTCTCGAGGTAGCGCGGCAGCGACCCGGAGTCGGCGCTGTCGCGGAACCAGGCCCCGAGCGAGTCAGCGTCTTGGGCCGGCAGCCCTTCGTAGCCGATGGTGCCCGCCAGGTCGAGGAGGGTCTGGGGCCGCAGGCCGCCGTCGAGATGGTCGTGGATGAGCACCTTCGGCGCTCGGCGCAGGGTCTCGTCCGTGGGGGTGATCGGCTTGGTGGGGGGCACGATGTCCACCCTAACGACCTACCCGACCCGATCGATGACGAGCGGCAGCAGATCGGGTCGGGAGCCCTCGGGGGCGATGAAGTACGCGCCCTCCAGCGCCTCCAGCGCCCGGTCGAACCGCTCCGGTGTGTCGGTGTGCAGGGTCAGCAGCCGCTCCCCGCCGCGCAGCGTGGCTCCCGGCTTGGCGTGCATCTCGATCCCGGCACCCGCCTGGACCGGGTCCTCCTTGCGCGCCCGTCCCGCTCCGAGCCGCCAGGCGGCCACGCCGACCTTGAGCGCGTCGAGCTGGGTGAGCACGCCGTCGGCCGGGGCGAGCACCTCATGACTCTCCCGAGCCACCGGCAGGGGTGCCTCGGGGTCGCCGCCCTGCGCCCGGATCATCGCGTTCCACGCGTCCATCGCCCGACCGTCGGCAAGTGCCTCGGCCGGGTCCACGTCCGCTCGCCCGGCCGCGCTGAGCATCTCCCGGGCCAGGGTCAGGGTCAGCTCCACCACGTCCGGTGGCCCACCCCCGGCGAGCACCTCCACCGACTCGCGCACCTCGAGCGCGTTGCCGGCGGTGAGCCCGAGCGGGGTCTGCATGTTGGTCAGCAGGGCCACCGTCGTCACGCCGGCATCGGTGCCGAGCGCGACCATGGTCTCGGCGAGCTCCCGAGCCTGCGCCACGTCCTTCATGAACGCGCCCGATCCCACCTTCACGTCGAGCACGAGGGACCCGGTCCCCTCGGCGATCTTCTTGCTCATGATCGAGCTGGCGATCAGCGGGATCGCCTCGACGGTCCCGGTGACGTCCCGAAGCGCGTAGAGCTTCTTGTCGGCCGGAGCCAGGCCGTCGCCCGCGGCGCAGATGACCGCGCCGACGTCCTCGAGCTGGCGCAGCATCGCGTCGGTGCTCATCGTCGCCCGCCACCCGGGGATCGACTCGAGCTTGTCCAGGGTGCCGCCGGTGTGCCCCAGGCCGCGCCCGGACAGCTGTGGCACGGCGACGCCACAGGCCGCCACCAGCGGGGCCAGCGGCAGGGTGATCTTGTCGCCGACCCCCCCGGTCGAGTGCTTGTCCGCGGTCGGCCGGGACAGCCCGGAGAAGTCCATCCGCTCCCCGGACCTGATCATCGCGCCGGTCCAGCGCGAGATCTCCCGCCGGTTCATCCCGTTGAGCAGGATCGCCATGGCCAGCGCCGACATCTGCTCGTCGGCGACGACCCCCCGGGTGTAGGCATCGATGACCCAGTCGATCTGTGCGTCGGGCAGCTCACCGCGATCGCGCTTGGTGACGATGATGTCGACGGCGTCGAAGGGTTCGCTCATCGGTCCATCATCGCGGACGCCCGCATCCGGCATGGCCGGTCCGACCCGAGTTCGCCACAAGCGCAACGGGTCCGCGGTCGCCGCCGCAGGCCGCCGACCGACTCAGCTGGATCCGGCCCGCCGGGCCGCGGCGTCGAGGTTCTCCGGGCCGAAGGCCTGGGGGAGCAGGACGCTCAGCGGCAGGACTCCCTCAGGGGTCAGCAGGAGACACGTCGGTCCGCCGTTCTCCCAGAGCAGCTGGCGGCACCGGCCGCAGGGCATCAGCGGCTCGTCGTCGTCACCGACGCAGGAGACCGCGGTGAGCCGGCCACCCCCGGTCGCGTGCAGCATGGACACCATGCCGCACTCGGCACACAGGGCGACGCCGTAGGCCGCGTTCTCGACATTGCAGCCGACGACGACCCGACCGTCGTCGACCAGACCGGCGACGCCGACCGGGAAGCGGGAGTAGGGGGCGTAGGCGCGGCTCCGGACCTCGACCGCTGCCGCCCGGAGCGCCTCCCAGTCGACGGCGACGTCCCCGGCACCGCCCGGTGCCGGCGCCGTCCCCATCAGGTGGCCTCCCCCTTGCGATAGACCTGCCCGTCGGCGGCGGGCATTCGCAGCCGTTGCGACGCGAAGGCCAGGACCAGCAGGGTGGCGACGTACGGAGTCATGCCGGTGAACTCACCCGGCACCCGGGAGGCGAGGAAGAACCAGGCGAGGGCCAGCACCCCCATCGCCACGGAGATCAGGCCGGTGACCGGCTTGCCGCGCCGCCGCCGGATGAGCTGCCACACGCCCCAGGCGGCCAGCCCCAGGGCGAACGGAAGCAGGTAGGCCCGCACCACGTCGCCGCCGCCGCGCAGCTGGATCGCGTCGGCGTAGCCGAACAGGGCCGCTCCGCCGGTGAGCCCGCCGGGACGCCAGTTGCCGAAGATCATGGCGGCGAGGCCGATGTAGCCGCGGCCACCGGTCTGCCCCTCGCGGTAGAGGTTCGAGGCCACCAGGACGAGGAAGCCGCCGGCCAGCCCGGCACAACCGCCGGAGATCAGCACGGCGGTGAACTTGTACCGGATGACGTTGACGCCCAGCGTCTCGGCCGCTGCGGGCGCCTCGCCGCAGGAACGCAGCCGCAGCCCGAAGGCGGTGTGCCACAGCACCCACCAGGTGAGCACGATCAGGCCGATCGCGATGATGGTCAGGACGTTGACGTCCGTGGTCACGGCCCGGATGAAGCTGGCCAGGTCGGACAGCAGCCAGACGTGGCTGGTCTCCACCGGCTCCAGCACCCCGCCCAGTCCGGGCACGCTGAGGAACGGGAGCTGTTGCAGTGGTGGTGACTGGGTCGGTCCGCCCCCGGGCAGCCCGGTGAAGGCGCGGACCGCCAGGTAGGCACCGGCCCCGGCCCCGAGCAGGTTGATCGCCACGCCCGAGACGATGTGGTCGACGCCGAAGATCACCGTGGCCAGGGCGTGGATCCCGCCACCGACCGCGCCGAGCAGGATCGCGCCGAAGATGCCGGCCCACGGCCCGTAGTGGTACCCGAAGAACGCTCCGCCCCAGGTGCCGAGGATCATCATCCCCTCGAGGCCGATGTTCACCACCCCGGCCCGCTCGCTCCAGAGCCCTCCGAGGCCGGCCAGTCCGATCGGCATGGCGAGCGCGATGGCGGCCCGCAGCGCCCCCGAGGAGTCGATGTCGTCCGCGCCGGTGATGATCCGCACCGTGGCGATGACGAACAGGCCGGCGGCGGCCACGGCCAGCCAGAACCGCCAGGAACGCGACGAGGTGGTGGTGCGCGGCGTCGGCGGGGTCACGGTCTCCACTGCGGCGCTCATGCCGATGCTCCTTGGGTTGCGGGCTCGGGTTGCGCCGCCAGCTGGGAGGCGACCCGGCGCTGCTCCATCGCGATGCCGGCGCGGCGGACGATCTCGTAGGCGATGACCACCGACAGGACGATGACGCCCTGGATGACCAGGACCAGCCGGTCGGAGACGCCGGCGGTGATCTGCAGCCCGTTGCCCTGCGCGTCGAGGAAGGCCCAGAGCAGGGCGGCGAAGGCGATGCCCACGGGGTGGTTGCGACCCAGCAGGGCGATGGCGATGCCCGCGAACCCGAGCCCGGCCTGGACCGTGTCCCCGTAGGCGTAGTCCTGGCCGAAGAGCAGCGGCATACCGACCAGTCCGGCGGCAGCGCCGGAGATGAGCATCGAGATCAGCAGCATCCTCTTGACCTTCACGCCGCTGGCCACCGCGGCCGTCTCCGAGTGCCCGGTGGCGCGCAGGTCGAAGCCGAACCGGGTCCTGTTCAGCACGAACCAGTAGAGGAAGCCGACGAGGACGGCCAGGAAGATCAGCCCGTAGATCTTGTTGGGCGTCGCGATCAGGCCGTCGACGGAGATCCCGGGGACCCTTGAGGACTCGGGCAGCGGCTTGGTGTTGGTGGCGTTGCTGCCCTCGACCGACACCGAGGCCTTCTTGAGGAAGAACGCGACGAGGAAGGTGGCGATGGCGTTGAGCATGATCGTCGAGATGACTTCGGAGACGCCACGACCCACCTTGAGCAGGGCCGCGATCCCCGCCCACGCCGCACCGGCGAGCATGGCCACGATCAGGGCGACGATGATGTTGAGCCAGCCGGGGAGCCACCCCTGGCCGGCGAAGACGGCGGCGGCGAACGAGGCGACCCGGTACTGCCCGTCGACCCCGATGTTGAAGAGGTTCATCCGGAAGCCGACCGCGACGGCGACGGCGGACAGGTAGTAGACCGTGGCCGCGTTGATGATGGCAACCACCTGCCGGGGCAGGGGGGCCTTGAACAGCTGGGCCCACACCTCGCCCACGGGGTCCTTGGCGATGATCAGGATGATCGAGGTGACGATGAAGGCCACGAGGATCGCCAGCAGCGGGGCGGCCACGCCCAGGGCGATCCGGCGCGGGTCGAGCCGGTTCATTCGGACTCCTGCCCGCCGTCGTCGGTATGCCGTTCTGGGGGCCCGCTCGCGGGGCGGGGCGGCGGCGCCGCGCCGGTCATGGCGCAGCCGAGCTCCTCGGTGGTGACGTCGTCCGGGTCGAACGCCTGCGACATGGCGCCGCGCAGGATCACCTTGATCGTGTCGGACAGCCCCACGAGCTCCTCGAGGTCGGCGGAGATGAGCAGCACGGCCAGTCCGTCGCGCCGGGCCCTCTTCAGCTGGTCCCAGATGGCAGCCTGGGCGCCGACGTCGACGCCCCGGGTGGGGTGCGCCGCCAGCAGGACCTTCGGCTTGTGACGCATCTCGCGCCCGATGATCAGCTTCTGCTGGTTGCCGCCGGAGAGCGACCCCGCAGTCACCAGGATCGACGGCGTGCGCACGTCGTAGTCCTTGACGATCTGCTCGGTCTCCGCCTTGGCGGCCTTGGCATCGATGAGGAAGCCGTTGATGTTCGGCTCCTCCGTCTGGTGGCCGAGGATGACGTTCTCCCACAACGGCGCTCCGAGCAGCATCCCGTGACGATGGCGATCCTCGGGGATGTACCCCACGCCGGCTTCCCGGATCTCGCGAACCTGCCAGTCGGAGATGTCGACCCCCTCCAGGGAGATCGTCCCCTCGGTCGGCTCGCGCATGCCCATGATCACCTCGACCAGCTCCGCCTGTCCGTTGCCCTCGACCCCGGCGATGCCGACGATCTCCCCGGCGTGGATGGTGAGGCTGATGTCGTCGAGCACCCGGCGGTTGCCCCGGGCTCCGTCCAGGACCACGTGCTCGATGGTCAGGACCGGTCGGTCAGTGACGGTGGACTCCTCGGTGCCGGCCGACGGCAGCTCGGAGCCGACCATCAGCTCGGCGAGCTGCTGAGCGTTGACCGAGGCCGGCTCGACCGTGCTCACCGTCGTTCCGCGACGGATCACGGTGATGACGTCGGCCACCGAGAGGACCTCGTCGAGCTTGTGCGAGATGAAGATGACCGTCAGCCCCTCCGCCTTGAGCTCGCGCAGGTTGTCGAAGAGCTCGGCGACCTCCTGCGGGACGAGCACCGCGGTGGGCTCGTCGAGGATGAGGATCTTCGCACCGCGATAGAGGACCTTGAGGATCTCGACCCGCTGCCGCTGGCCGACGCCGAGGTCGGCGACCAGGGCGTCGGGCTCGACGTCCAGGCCGTAGGCCGCCGAGATCGTGGCGATCTGCGCGCGGGCCGCCTCGCCGATGCCGTGCAGCTTCTCCGCACCCAGGACGACGTTCTCGAGCACGGTCAGGTTGTCGGCCAGCATGAAGTGCTGGAACACCATCCCGATGCCGGCGCGGATGGCGTCCGTGGGGCTCTTGAACGAGACGCGGGAGCCGTTGACCTCGATGGTCCCCTCGTCCGGCTGCTGCACGCCGTACAGGATCTTCATCAGCGTCGACTTGCCGGCGCCGTTCTCACCGACGATGGCATGGACGGTGCCGGTGGTCACCGAGATCTCGATGTCCTTGTTGGCGACGACGCCGGGGAACCGCTTGGTGATGCCCCGCAGCTCGACCGCTGGCACTCCGCTGCCGGGGGCCTGTGCCGGTGCCTGCACCGTGGAGTCGGTGATGATCGTTCTCCTCGTCCGGGCCCACGACCTTGTGGGCAGATCCGCGCTTCCGGTGACCCGGTGTCACCGGCTGTCGCCGTGTAGCCAACCTAGGGTACGCAAAGGCCCGGCTGGCGCGATTCGCGCCACCCGGGCCTCACGTTCACCTCATGCCAGTGGAGCCCTCAGGCGCTCACTTGGACGGGACGGTGATCTTCCCGTCGATGATCTGCTTCTTGTAGTCCTCGAGCTTCGACTTGATGTCGTCGACCTTGCCACCGGTGGTGGAGTAGTCGACGCCGCCGGACTTGAGGTCGAAGACCTTGTTGCCGGCCTTGAACGTGCCGTTCGACACGGACTTGATGAAGTCGTAGACGCCCACGTCGACCTTCTTGAGCATCGAGGTGATGATCACGTCGCGGACGTCGGCCGGCGCGGTCAGCGCCTGGTCGGAGTCCACGCCGATGGCCATCTTGCCGGCCGCCTTGGCTGCGGTGAACACGCCACCGCCGGAGCCACCAGCAGCCTGGTAGACCACGTCGGCACCGCCCTGGTACATCCCCTCGGCGGCTGCCTTGCCCTTGTCGACCGAGTTGAAGCCGGAGAAGTCCGGCGGCTGGGTCAGGTACTTGACGTCGACGACGATGCTCGGGTTGACCGCCTTGGCACCAGCGATGTAGCCGACCTCGAACTTCTTGATCAGGTCGACCTGGACGCCACCGACGAAGCCGATGTGGTTGGTCTTCGACTTGAGAGCAGCGGCCGCGCCGACGAGGAACGACCCCTCGTTCTCGGCGAAGGTGATCTGGTCGACGTTGGGTCCGGCGGAGTCCGGCGACGCGTCGTCGACGATCGCGAACTTGACGCTGGGATTCGCCTTTGCGGCTTCACCAACGGACTTCGCGTAGGCGAAGCCGACCGCGATGATGTTCGTGTAGCCGGCATCGATGAGCTGCTGCAGGCGCTCACGGCGGGCGGACTCGGCCTCACCGTTGACGGCCGAGGCCTCCTTGGCGGTCACGCCGAGGTCCTTGACGGCCTTGTCCAGGCCGGCGGCGGCCGCGTCGTTGAAGGACTGGTCCCCACGACCACCCACGTCGTAGGCCATGCCGACCTTGATGGCCGACTTCGTGCCGGTGCCGGCTGCCGTACCGGCGCCACCACTGGCGGTGTCGGTGCTACTGCCACATCCGGCCAGGGCGACTGCAGCGGCCGACACGGCGGCGGCAATCTTGATCACGTGACGCAAGGGGATCTCCTTCTTCGTGGTGCGAACGGTAAGTCGCGCTCGCTGCGAACACTAACCCCGCCCGCGTCCGCGTCCTGCGGGAACCGAACTCACCGGCGTCGAACGTTATCGAGTCGGAACGTCAGATTCGGTCGATCGTCGGGTCGAGAACTGCCACAACAGCCCCAGCAAGCACTTCGGCACCACAGCGGATGGCTCGCTCGTCGATGACCAGATCGCCCTGGTGCAGGTCGTAGGTGCGGCCTCCCGGCGTCCGGGTCCCCAGCCGCCCCATCGCACCCGGCACGTCGGTGACGTACCACGCGAAGTCCTCACCGCCGAGCGACTGGATGGTCGTGGTGCTGACGACTCCGCCGGCATGCGCGGCAGCGCGCAAGGCCTCGACCGAGGCCACGGCGTTGACCACCGGCGGGACGCCGGGCACGTAGCGCACCTCGGCCGTGACGGCATACGGCGCGACGACCGCGGCCACGAGGTCCTCGACGAGCTGCCCCACCGTCAGCCACAGGGACGCGTCGAGCATCCGCAGGGTGCCGCTGACGGTGCCGGTCGAGGGGATGACGTTCGGGGCCCCGCCGGCGTGGATGCTGCCCCACACGAGGGCGGCGCCGGCTCGCGGGTCGAGCCGGCGCGAGAGCGCGGCCGGCACGTCGGTCACCACCTTGGCCAAAGCGAAGGTGAGGTCCTGGGTCAGGTGCGGTCGCGAGGTGTGGCCGCCCTGGCCCTTGAGCGTGACCTCGACGCTGTCGGCGGCAGCGGTGATCGGGCCGGCGAGCAACCCGAGCTCGCCGACATCGAGCGTCGGGTCACAGTGCAGGGCGAACACCTCGTCGACTCCGGAGAGCCAGCCCTCCTTGATGATGTCCTGGGCGCCTCCGGGGATGACCTCCTCGGCCGGCTGGAAGATCAACCGGACGCCGAGGTCGTGGGCGGTCAACGCCTCCCGCTGAGTGGCGAGAGCGAGACCCGCACCGAGGACGATCACCGTGTGGGCATCATGGCCACACGCATGGGCGACTCCCTCGATGGTCGAGCTCCACTCCAGGCCGGTGCGCTCGAGGACGGGAAGCGCGTCGAGGTCGGCGCGCAGGGCCACCCGTCGGGCGGGGTCGGTGGGCCCGAGGTCGGCGATCACGCCACTGCCCTCGAGTCGGGTCACCCGGAAGCCCGCGAGCTCCAGCCGTTGCGCGACGACCGCGCTGGTTCGGCGTTCCTGGCGGGAGAGCTCCGGATGGGCGTGCAGGTCGCGGCGCAGCTCGACCAGCTCGGTCTCGAGGACGGTCAAGGCGGCGCTGATGCCGGCACGCAGGGTCTCCATAGTTCCGGTCAGGGTACCGGCGCGCGACTAGCCTGCATGCATGCCTGCCTCCGCGACGCCCATCGTCCATCCTGAGGTCGAAGCGGCGATCGCGGCCGGCCAAGGTGTCGTGGCCCTGGAGAGCACGATCCTCGCCCACGGTCTGCCCCGACCAGACAACCGCGACATCGCCGACCGGATCGAGGGTGCGGTTCGCGACGCTGGAGCCGTCCCCGCCACGATTGCCGTGCTGGACGGTGTCGTTCATGTCGGCCTGACCGGGGCGGAGCTCGACCGACTGTGCGCCGAGGACGACGTGGTCAAGCTCAGCCTGCGCGACCTCGGGGTGGCAATCGCCAGGAACGTCACCGGGGCGACCACCGTGGCGTCGACCGCCGCGCTCGCTCATCGAGCCGGGATCGCCGTCTTCGCCACCGGGGGCCTCGGCGGCGTGCACCGCGGCGCCACCCAGACCCGCGACATCTCGGCCGACCTCGGCGTGCTGGCCTCGAGCCCGGTGCTCGTCGTGTGCGCCGGGGTGAAGTCGATCCTCGACGTCGCCGGCACCCTGGAGCACCTCGAGACGCTGTCCGTCCCGGTGCTCGGGTACCGCACCTCGCGCTTCCCCGGCTTCTACCTCACCGACTCCGGTCACGAGGTGCCCTGGCAGGTGGACTCCGCCGCGGAGGCTGCCGCGGTCGCCCACGCGCGCCGGGGGCTGGGGACGGACCCCGCGGGCGTCGTCCTGGCCAACCCGCTGCCCGTGGACCGTCAGCTCGACCCCGTGCTGCATGACCGCCTCGTGGCCGAGGGGCTTGCCCTGCTCGATCGCGAAGGGGTGCATGGCAAGGAGGTCACCCCGCGGCTGCTCGAGTTCTTCCACGAGAACTCCGGCGGCGAGAGCCTGCGGGCCAACGTCGAGCTCGTCCTGGCCAACGCGGCACTGGCCGGGCAGGTCGCGGTGGAGCTCGCGGCGCTCGGTAGGTCCGGTTCGGTCACGTGAGGGCCGGCCCGCGCCCGGTCGTGGTCGTCGGCGACGTCGGCCTGGACGTGCTCACCCGGCCCCGGATGCCGGTCGTCCCCGGCGGTGAGGCCACGGCGGACGTCTCGGTGGTGCCCGGCGGGGCCGGCGGCAACACCAGCTCCTGGCTGGCGCTGCACGGCATCGACGTGTCGCTCATCGCTCGGGTCGGCCACGACCAGGCCGCGCTGGCTGCTCGTGCCGCGCTGGAGTCGGCTGGAGTCCGGTGCGTGTTCGCGGTCGACGAGGAGCTCCCCACCTGCGTGGTGGTCGTCATCGTCGACGAGGCCGGCGAGCGGACCATGTTGTCCGACCGCGGCGCGAACGCCGCCTTCCGGACCGAGGACGTCGCCCTCGACGTGGCCGCCGCGGCGGCCGCGGCGGCCGGGGCCTCGGGGACGCCGCATCTGCACGTCAGTGGCTACGTGTTGCTGGCCGAGACCTCCCGAAAGGCTGGGCTGGCAGCGATCGACGGCGCACGCCGACGCGGCTGGAGCACCTCCGTCGACCCGCAGTCGGCGGCGTTGATCGCCCAGGTCGGGGCGGCCACGTTCCTCGACTGGGTCGCCGGGGTGGACCTCGTGCTGCCGAACGAGTCGGAGGCGGCGGCGCTCGGCGGGCCGGCGGCCGTCCTGGGGTCGGTCGCCAACGTCGTGGTCACCTACGGAGCAGGCGGTGCCCGGTGGTTCGCGGCGGAGGGGGAGGTCGAGGCCGCCGCCCCGGCGATGGAGTGCATCGACTCCACCGGCGCCGGGGACGCCTTCAACGCGGGCCTGCTCGCGGGCTGGCTCGAGGGAGCGGACCGCGAGACCGCGTTGGCGGCGGCGGTCTCCGCCGGCAGCCGGGCAGCGGCCGGCCTCGGGGCCCGGCCGGGCGGGTAGTCGGCCAGCGACCGACCCAGGTATGCCGTGCGGCCGGGAGGCGCGCGGCATACCTGGGGTGCGGAGGTGCTGTCGGTCAGCGACGCACCTGCGCCATCCGCTGGTAGTACTCCGACGCCTCCGGACGGTAGAAACACCCGAAGAGGATGTACCCGCCCAGGACGACGGTGACGATCTGCAGCCCCACGCTGAGAGCCGGCGCGACCCCGGAGAACGCCCACAACAACCCCAGGGCACTGAGCGCCCAGCCGATCGTCACGAGGACGCGCGCCCAGTTGCGTCCTTGGGCATTCATGGTGGCCATCCACCACCAGACGGCTGCGCCGATCAGACCCGAGACGATGGCGACGACCCGGTACGTGGATGCCGCACCCTCCACCCCGGTCACGTCAGCCGGCAACGGCGCGATCGCCACGATGAGCGCATTCACCAGCGCCAGGGCCGCCCCGACCTTGGTCAACATGACCCCCCGAATGATGGCTGGAGGGACGTCCCTCGTGGCCGGCGCTCCGGCCGCTGCGGCGCCGTCGCCGGAGGACTGGCCGGGCTGGGTGGGCTGGCTGGGCTGAGTGCTCATGAGGTACCCCATCTTTTGCGTCGGTGTTCACACGGGTTGGGTTCGGTATTTCCGACCGCATTCAACCACAGCCAACGCGCCTCAAGAATGGCAAACCGCGTCTAGTCGCAATTAATCATGTCTACACGGCATCAGAAGACGTCCCGGGGCACGTACACGCCCCACACCTCGCGCAACGCGTGGGCAACCTCGCCGCCGGTGGCGCGCAGCCGCAGCGCCTCCTTCATCGGATAGAGCACGTTGTCGGTCCCACGGGCGGCGTCCTGGAGCGCGGCGAGCGCGGCCCGGACGGCCTCGTTGTCCCGCTCGGCGCGCAGCGTGGCGAGCCGGGCGACCTGCTCCTGCTCGATCGCCGGGTCCACCCGCAGCGGCTCGTACGGCTCCTCCTCGTCGAGGGTGAACTTGTTGAGGCCGACCACGGTCCGCTCCTGGTGGTCGATCTCGAGCGCGATGCGGTAGGCGGAGCGCTCGATCTCGGACTTCTGGAAACCCTCCTCGATGGCCGCCACCGCACCGCCCTTGTCCTCCACCGCCTGGATCAGCTCCAGCGCCGCCGCCTCGAGGTCGTCGGTCATCGACTCCATGACGTAGGACCCGGCGAACGGGTCGACCGTCTTGGTCACGTCCGTCTCGTAGGCGATGACCTGTTGCGTGCGCAGGGCCAACCGCGCGGCCTTCTCGGTCGGCAGGGCGATCGCCTCGTCGTAGGAGTTCGTGTGCAGCGACTGGGTCCCACCGAGCACGGCGCCCAGACCCTGGAGCGCGACCCGGACCAGGTTCACCTCGGGCTGCTGGGCCGTGAGCTGGACTCCCGCGGTCTGGGTGTGGAAGCGGAGCATCATCGACTTGGGGTTCTTCGCCCCGAACTCCTCGCGCATGATCCGGGCCCAGATCCGCCGGGCGGCGCGGAACTTCGCGATCTCCTCGAGCAGGGTGGTCCGGGCGACGAAGAAGAAGGACAACCGCGGGGCGAAGTCGTCGACCCCCAGCCCAGCAGCCTGTGCGGCCCGGACGTACTCCTTGGCGTTCGCCAGGGTGAAGGCCACCTCCTGCACCGGCGTCGCCCCCGCCTCGGCCATGTGGTACCCGGAGATCGAGATGGTGTTCCAGCGCGGAAGTTCCTCGTGGCAGTAAGCGAACACGTCACTGACCAGCCTCAGTGACTCCTTCGGCGGGTAGATGTAGGTACCCCGGGCGATGTACTCCTTGAGCACGTCGTTCTGGATGGTGCCGGCCAGCTGGTCACCGGAGATCCCGGTCTCCTCGGCGACGAGCTGGTAGAGCAGCAGGAGCACGGCACCCGGGGCGTTGATCGTCATCGAGGTCGAGACGGTGTCCAGCGGGATCCCGCCGAACAGGGTCCGCATGTCATCGAGCGAGTCGATCGCCACGCCGACCTTGCCCACCTCACCGTGCGCGATCGGCTCGTCCGAGTCGTAGCCCATCTGGGTCGGCAGGTCGAACGCGACCGACAGGCCACCGGTCCCAGCCTTGACCAGCTGGTGGTAGCGCTCGTTGGACTCCCTGGCCGTGCCGAACCCCGCGTACTGGCGCATCGTCCAGGGGCGGCCGGTGTACATCGACGGGTAGACGCCCCGCGTGTAGGGGTACTCCCCGGGTTCGCCGAGCCGTGCTGCCGGGTCGAGGTCGCTCACGTCCTGCGGTCCGTAGAGCCCCTTGAGGGGGAGGTTCGACTCGGTGCGCGCGCCGTCTGACATGAGGCGGAGCCTAGCGAGCGGCAGGGGTGGGGCAGCCGGCTGCGTGGCCAACCTCACCGGCATACCGGCATACCGGCGCGCGGGCACGGCCCCGGACCCTGGACGTGGCCCGCTCCCCCGATCTGGCGGGGCGCTCGACCGGCACGAGAGCCGAGGGCGGCCCGAATCCGGTCAGATCCGGCACTCGTGCCGGTCCAGCGTCCCCTGTGGACGACGGACCGCGAGGGCACCCGGACCGCGACAGGCTGGTCCCATGCCCGAGGCGGATCAGGTGATCACCCGACTGGGCGGGGTCGCGACCTGGCGTCAGCTCCGGGCCCGGACGCACTGGCGCCGGATCTCCGCAGGGCTCGCGTCCGGCGCCATCGTGCGTACGGCGCCGGGCCGCTATGCCCTCCCCACCGCAGACCTCGCCCGGGTCGCCGCCTCCCGGCTGACGGGCGTGTCCTCGCATACCTCGGCGGCGGCGCACTGGGGCTGGGGCCTCAAGCACGTCCCGGGGCAACCGCACGTCATCGTCGGGCGCAAGCGCAAGATCACCCGGGCGGGCCGGCAGGGGGTCGTCCTCCGGTACCGCGATCTGGCCCCGGACGACGTCGTCGACGGGTGGGTGACCTCCCCCGAGCGCACCGTCATCGACTGCTGCCTCGACCTCCCGTTCGATGAGGCGCTCGCGGTGTTCGACTCCTCGTGGCGCGGCGGTCTGCGGCCCCACGTCGTCCAGCAGCGGGCGCTGGCCTTGCCGATCCGTCAGCGCACCAAGGTCCTCGCCCTGGCGCAGGCGGCCGACGCGCGCGCAGCCAACCCGTTCGAGTCGGTGCTGCGCGCGACCTCGCTGGCGGTGCCGGGTCTGCGCCTGACCCCTCAGGTCGCCATTCGCGATGGGCGCTTCTACGCCCAGGTGGACCTCGCTGACGAAGGTCTGGCGATCGTCGCGGAGGCCGACAGCTTCGAGTTCCACGGTCAGCGGGCCGCGCTGGACCGCGACTGCCGCCGGTACAACGGCCTGGCGACCCGCGGCTGGCTCGTCCTGCGCTTCTCCTGGGAACAGGTGATGTTCGACGCCGCGGGAGTCGCTCAGGTGCTGACCGCCGCCGTGGCCCAGCAGCGCAGCCGGCGACCTACCTCGGGGCGCTCGACCGGCACGAGAGCCGGACCCAGCGCCAGAACGGCCTGATCCGGCTCTCGTGCCGGTTGAACGTCCCGCACGGACGGCGATCGCTGGGGAGGCTCACGGGTGAGCGCCGTCGAGCTCAGGTCAGGTCGGCGCGTCCGGAGGCCTTGAGCTGCTCGACGACGGCCTTGACGTCCTGGGCGCGCTCGCGCGACATGACCAGCACCGCATCCGGGGTGTCCACGACGACGACGTCGTCGAGCCCGATCACCGCGATGGTCCGGCCCCCGCCGGCCGAGATGACCCCGCCCGCATCCAGGGTGAGCACGTCGTCGGGGTTGCCGATGACCTTCACGCCGGGGCGACCCACCACCTCGCTGAGCAGGCCGCCCAGGGAGGCGTAGTCGCCGACGTCGTCCCAGGTGAACGTGGCCGGCACGACCGACATCAGCCCCTCGGCGGCCGCCGGCTCGGCGATCGCGTGGTCGATGGCGATCTTCTGCAGGCTCGGCCAGATCTCGGCCAGGCTCGAGGGGTCGGCCGCGATCGAGCGCAACCCCGCGGCCAGCTCCGGGTGGTACCGGGCCAGGGTGTCGAGCAGCACCGACGCCTGGACGACGAACATGCCGGCGTTCCACCAGAACCCGCCTGCGGCCAGGTATGTCGCGGCGGTCGCCGCGTCCGGCTTCTCCACGAACTGCTCGACGGCTCGGGCCATGCTGCCGTCAGCCGGCATCCCCGGTGCCTGCCGGATGTAGCCGAAGGCCGTCGACGGCTCGGTCGGGGTGATCCCGAGGGTGACGATCTTGCCGGTACGCGCCACGTCCACGGCCACCCGTACCGCCTCGCGGAACTCGTCGGGCTGACCGATCACGTGGTCGGCAGCGAAGGACCCGATCACGCCGGTCGGATCCCAGCGTTCGACCATCGCGGCGGCCAACCCGATCGCCGGCATCGAGTCGCGCGGGCTCGGCTCGGCCACGACCTGCGCGACCGTTGGCAGCTGCTGGCGGACCGCGGCTGCGTGCTTCTCTCCGGTCACCACGACGACCCGCTCCTCGGTCAGCGGCACCAGCCGGTCCCAGGTGGCCTGGAGCAGGGTTCGCCCCGTGCCCGTCAGGTCGTGCAGGAACTTGGGCGACGCGGCGCGGGACATCGGCCACAACCGGGTGCCGGCGCCGCCGGCCGGGATGACCGCCCAGAACCCGTCAATCGGCTGGGCAGTGGTGCTGGCGTTGGAGGTCATGGGTCCCGAGGCTACCGATCGCTGCCCCGCCCTCGGACGGAAGGCGGTACCGGGAAGTAACGAGAGATTCTCCACACCTGGTCTGGGTCGCACCGCCGCCGGATCGTCTCATCCCACGAGATACCGTGTCGCTGTGGCCACTTCGACTGCTCATCCGGCTCAGATCCGGGCTCGCCGCACCACCGTCGCCATGAAGATGGTCATGGCCGTGACCGGCGCGCTGTTCGTGCTCTACGTCGTCATGCACATGTACGGCAACCTCAAGGCCTTCGGCGGACAGGCGGCCTTCGACGACTACGCCCACCACCTGCGCACCCTCGGCGAGCCGATCCTGCCCTACTCCGGCTTCCTCTGGATGTTCCGCGCGGTGCTCATCATCTCCCTGGTGGCGCACGTCTACTCGGCCTTCTACCTGTGGAGCCGGGCCCAGGGGGCTCGCACGACCCGGTACCAGGTCAAGAAGGCCGCGGCCGCCACGATCTCGGCGCGGTTCATGCGCTGGGGCGGGGTGGCCCTGCTGCTCTTCATCGTCTTCCACCTGCTGCAGTTCACCACCAAGACGATCCAGGTCGGTGGGAGCTTCGCCAGCCCGTACCAGGGCGTCGTCGCCGGTTTCCAGGTCTGGTGGGTGACGCTGATCTACGTGCTGGCGATGGTGGCCCTCGGGATGCACCTGCGCCACGGCGTATGGAGTGCCAGCCAGACCCTGGGCTGGACCGGCACCGCGAGGTCACGACGCCTGGCCAACGTCAGCGCGGTCACGATCGCCATCGTCGTCGTCGTCGGCTTCCTCCTGCCGCCGCTGTCCATCCTCGTCGGCCTGATCAAGTAGGGAACGGTAGCAACCCCATGACGACATCGCAGAGCACTCCCAACGCCGGCCTGGCCCTGGGCCTCTACGTCGAGGGCGACGACATCGTCGACACCAAGGCGCCGCAGGGCCCGATCGAAGATCGTTGGGCCACCCGCCAGTTCGAGGCCAAGCTGGTCAACCCGGCGAACCGCCGCAAGCTGACGGTCATCGTGGTCGGCACCGGCCTGGCCGGCGCGTCCGCCGGGGCGACGCTCGGTGAGGCGGGCTACAACGTCAAGTCGTTCTGCTACCAGGACTCCCCGCGCCGGGCGCACTCGATCGCCGCGCAGGGCGGAATCAACGCCGCCAAGAACTACAAGGAGGACGGCGACTCGACCTACCGGCTGTTCTACGACACGGTCAAGGGTGGTGACTTCCGCTCTCGAGAGTCCAACGTCTACCGGCTGGCCCAGGTCAGTGCGAGCATCATCGACCAGTGCGTCGCCCAGGGCGTGCCGTTCGCCCGCGAGTACGGCGGGCTGCTCGACAACCGCTCCTTCGGCGGCGTCCAGGTCTCCCGGACCTTCTACGCGCGCGGTCAGACCGGCCAGCAGCTGCTCATCGGGGCCTACCAGGCGCTCGAGCGACAGGTGGCCGCCGGGACGGTGGAGACCTTCACCCGGCACGAGATGCTCGACCTCATCGTCGTCGACGGTCGGGCCCGGGGCGTGGTCGTGCGCGACATGGTCACCGGCGAGCTGGAGACCCACCTCGCCGATGCCGTCGTGCTGGCAAGCGGCGGCTACGGCAACGTGTTCTTCCTCTCGACCAACGCCATGGGCTGCAACGTCACCGCCACCTGGCGGGCGCACCGCAAGGGCGCCTACTTCGCCAACCCGTGCTACACCCAGATCCACCCCACCTGCATCCCGGTCTCCGGCGAGCACCAGTCGAAGCTGACCCTGATGAGCGAGTCGCTGCGCAACGACGGCCGGATCTGGGTGCCGAAACGCCGCGAGGACTGCGAGAAGGACCCGCGGGAGATCCCGGAGGAGGACCGCGACTACTACCTCGAGCGGATCTACCCCTCCTTCGGCAACCTCGTCCCACGGGACATCGCCTCGCGCCAGGCCAAGAACGTCTGTGACGACGGCCGGGGAGTCGGACCGCTGGTCGGCGACTTCCGCCGCGGGGTCTACCTCGACTTCACCGATGCGCTGAAGCGGATGAGCGCGGAGGCCGTCGGCGAGAAGTACGGCAACCTGCTCGACATGTACCAGCGGATCACCGGCGAGAACCCGTATGAGGTGCCGATGCGGATCTACCCCGCGGTGCACTACACGATGGGCGGGCTGTGGGTCGACTACGACCTGCAGTCCAACCTGCCCGGGCTGTTCGTCGCCGGGGAGGCCAACTTCTCCGACCACGGCGCCAACCGGCTCGGCGCCTCTGCGTTGATGCAGGGGCTGGCCGACGGCTACTTCGTCCTGCCGAACACGATCCGCGACTACCTCGCCGACGCCCCGTACCCGACCCTGACCGAGGACGACGAGCCCGTGGTGCAGGTTCGGGCAGCCGTGCAGGAGCGGGTGGATCGGCTGCTCTCGATCAACGGGGACCGCACGGTCGACTCCTTCCACAAGGAGCTCGGGAACATCATGTGGGAGTACTGCGGGATGGAGCGCACCGAGGAGGGCCTGCTCAAGGCCATCGACCTGATCCGCTCCCTGCGCGAGGAGTTCTGGCGCAACGTGCGGGTGCTCGGCACCGGTGACGAGCTGAACCAGAGCCTCGAGAAGGCCGGCCGCGTCGCCGACTTCCTCGAGCTCGGTGAGCTGATGTGCGTGGACGCGCTGCACCGCCGCGAGTCCTGCGGGGGCCACTTCCGCACCGAGAGCGAGACCGAGGACGGCGAGGCGCTGCGCAACGACGAGGACTTCGCCTATGTCGCCGCCTGGGGGTTCGGCCAGGACGACACCGCCAGCCGGCTGCTGCCGACGCTGCACAAGGAAGACCTCGCCTACGAGTACGTCCACCTGAAGCAACGGAGTTACAAGTGAAGATCACCCTCAAGATCTGGCGTCAGGCAAACGCGGCGGCGGACGGCGGCATGGTCACCTACGAGGTGGACGGCATCACCGACGACATGTCGTTCCTGGAGATGCTCGACGTGCTCAACGAGCAGCTCATCGGACGCGGTGAGGACCCCGTCGCGTTCGACAGCGACTGCCGCGAGGGCATCTGCGGGATGTGCGGGCTGATGATCAACGGCGACGCGCACGGACCCGAGGTCACCACCACCTGCCAGCTGCACATGCGCTCGTTCAGCGACGGCGAGACGATCACGGTCGAGCCGTGGCGGGCCACCGCCTTCCCGGTGCTCAAGGACCTCATCGTCGACCGGTCGGCCTTCGACCGGATCATCCAGGCCGGCGGCTTCATCAGCGTGAACACCGGTGCGGCCGCCGACGCGCACGCGGTGCCGGTGCCGAAGGAGGATGCCGACAACGCGTTCCTGCCGGCCACCTGCATCGGCTGCGGGGCCTGCGTCGCCGCCTGCCCGAACGCCTCCGGGATGCTGTTCATGGGCGCGAAGGTGACCCACCTCGGGCTGCTGCCCCAGGGCCAGCCGGAACGTGATGCCCGGGTCGTCAAGATGCTCACCCAGCACGACCTCGAGGGCTTCGGCGGGTGCACGAACATCGGCGAGTGCTCCGCCGCCTGCCCCAAGGAGATCCCGATGGACGTCATCTCGACGCTCAACAAGGACCTGCGCAACGCGATGCGGCACGGCCGCTAGCCACCGTCCCCGCCCGCCGGAGCCCCAGCCGCGCGGCTCTCAGCCCTTGCGGCGCCGGATGGTGTTGCCCAGCCAGACCAGCGGGTCGTAGGTCCGCCCGACCACGCGCTCCTTCATCGGGATGATCGCGTTGTCGGTGATCTTGATGTGCTCGGGGCAGACCTCGGTGCAGCACTTGGTGATGTTGCACATCCCGATGCCCTGCTCCTGCCGGGCGAAGTCGGCCCGGTCGGTGCGGGTGTCCAACGGGTGCATGTCCAGCTCGGCGGCCCGGATCAGGAAGCGGGGACCGGCGAACGCCGGCTTGTTCTCCTCGTGGTCGCGCACCACGTGGCAGGTGTCCTGGCAAAGGAAGCACTCGATGCACTTGCGGAACTCCTGCGAGCGCTCAACGTCCACCTGCTGCATCCGGTAGTCGCCCGGCGCCGTGTCCGGCGGCGCGAACGCGGGGATCTGCCGGGCCTTGGTGTAGTTGAACGACACGTCGGTGACCAGGTCCTTGACCACCGGGAAGGCGCGCATCGGGGTGACGGTGACCGTCTCGTCCTCGGCGAAGGTCGACATCCGGGTCATGCACAGCAGCCGCGGCATACCGTTGATCTCTGCGCTGCACGAGCCGCACTTGCCCGCCTTGCAGTTCCACCGCACGGCCAGGTCGCCGCTCTGGGTCGCCTGCAGACGATGGATGATGTCGAGGACGACCTCGCCCTCGTTCACCTCGACGGTGTAGTCGACGAGGTCGCCGCCCTCGTCGTCACCGCGCCAGACCCGGAACTTCGCGTCGTAGCTCATGCTCCGCTCCCCTCGCCCGAAGCCGGCACGGCGGCCAGCTCCTCGGCAGTCAGGTACTTCTTCAGCTCGTCGCGCTTGAACAGGGCCAGCAGGTCCTCGCGCATCGGGGTCATCGGTTGCTCGACGACCGCGATGCCGTCCCCGTCGGTGGTACAGACGAGGTTCTTGCTGCGCCACTGCGGCTCCATCGTCGGGAAGTCGTCGCGGGTGTGACCGCCGCGACTCTCCGTGCGCAACAACGCAGCCCGGGCGATGCACTCGCTGACGGCGAGCATGTTGCGCAGGTCGAGCGCCAGGTGCCAGCCGGGGTTGAACTGGCGATGGCCCTCGACCGTCAGGTGCTGCGCCCGAACCTTGAGCTCCTGGAGCTTCTCGAGCGCCGCCTCGATCTCGTCGGCCTTGCGGATGATCCCGACGAGGTCGTTCATCGCCTGCTGGAGCTCCTGGTGCAGCGTGTACGGGTTCTCCCCGCCCTCGCGCTCGAACGGAGCCAGCGCGTCCTTGGCGGCAGCGTCGATGACCTCCTGCCCGACCTCGGGGCGCCGCTCGCCGAGCCCGTCCACGTAGGCCGCCGCGCCGAGCCCGGCGCGCGCTCCGAAGACCAGCAGGTCGGACAGCGAGTTGCCGCCGAGCCGGTTCGAGCCGTGCATGCCGCCGGAGACCTCGCCGGCCGCGAACAGGCCGGGCACCTTCGCCGCCGCGGTGTCCGGGTCGACCTCGACCCCGCCCATGACGTAGTGGCAGGTCGGACCGACCTCCATCGGCTCGGAGGTGATGTCGACGTCCGCCAGCTCCTTGAACTGATGGTGCATCGACGGCAGCCGCTTCATGATCTCGTCGGCGCTGCGCCGGCTGGCGATGTCGAGGAAGACCCCGCCGTGCGGTGACCCGCGACCGGCCTTCACCTCGGAGTTGATCGCCCGGGCCACCTCGTCACGCGGGAGCAGCTCCGGCGGGCGCTTGTTGTTGTCCGGGTCGGTGTACCAGCGGTCGCCCTCCTCCTCGGACTCGGCGTACTGCCCGCGGAAGACGTCGGGGACGTAGTCGAACATGAACCGCTTGCCCTCGGAGTTGCGCAGCACGCCACCGTCGCCACGGACCGACTCGGTGACGAGGATCCCCTTGACCGAGGGGGGCCAGACCATCCCGGTGGGGTGGAACTGGACGAACTCCATGTTGATCAGGGTGGCGCCGGCCCGCAGGGCGAGGGCGTGCCCGTCTCCGGTGTACTCCCAGGAGTTGGAGGTGACCTTGAAGGACTTGCCGATGCCACCGGTCGCGAGCACCACGGCTGGCGCGTTGAACCGCACGAAACGCCCGGACTCGCGCCAGTAGCCGAACCCGCCGGCGACGGCCCCGGACGGGTCAAGCAACAGCTCGGTGATGGTGCACTCGGCGAAGACCTTCAGCCGGCTCTCCGGGTCGCCGGTCTCGCGCTCGTCATCCTGCTGCAGGGAGACGATCTTCTGCTGCATCGTCCTGATCAGCTCGAGGCCGGTCCGGTCGCCGACGTGCGCCAGCCGCGGGTACTCGTGCCCGCCGAAGTTGCGCTGGCTGATCCGCCCGTCCGGGGTGCGGTCGAACAGAGCACCATAGGTCTCGAGCTCCCAGACCCGGTCGGGCGCCTCCTTGGCATGCAGCTCGGCCATCCGCCACGAGTTGAGGAACTTCCCGCCGCGCATGGTGTCGCCGAAGTGGACCTGCCAGCTGTCGTTGCTGTTGACGTTGCCCATGCTGGCCGCGATGCCGCCCTCCGCCATGACCGTGTGGGCCTTGCCGAAGAGGGACTTGCAGATGATCGCGGTGCGCATGCCGGCCTCGCGGGCCGCGATGGCGGCGCGCAGACCTGCCCCACCGGCCCCGATGATCAGCACGTCGTAGTCGTAGTGCTCCACCTCGACTGCCATCAGTTGACCAACCTCAGATCCTGAAGGGCCCCGGATGCGACCAGGGCGATGTAGGCGTCGGTGAGCATCAGCGTGCCCAGTGTCGTCCAGGCCAGCTGCATGTGCCGGGTGTTCAACCGGGATATCGCGGTCCAGGCGCGATACCGGACGGGGTGGGCGGAGAAGTGCTTGAGCCGGCCGCCCATCAGGTGCCGGCAGGAGTGGCACGACGCGGTGTACAGCCAGAGCATCACGACGTTGGCGACCATGATCAGGGTGCCCAACCCGATGCCGAACCGGCCGTCGGCGCCGTGGAAGGCGCGGATGGCGTCGTAGGTGTTCACCAGCGAGACCACCACCGCGGCATAGAAGAAGTAGCGGTGGACGTTCTGCATGATCAGCGGGAAACGGGTCTCGCCGGTGTACTTCGCGTGCGGCTCGGCCACGGCGCAGGCCGGCGGCGAGAGCCAGAACGCCCGGTAGTAGGCCTTGCGGTAGTAGTAGCAGGTGAGCCGGAACCCGAGCAGGAACGGCAGCACGAGCAGGGCGAAGGGCACGAACGGCGGGAAGTCCCCGAACCAGGTCCCGAAGTCACGCGAGGCCGGGGTGCAGGAGGTCGATACGCACGGCGAGGAGAACGGCGAGAGGTAGTGGAAGTCCTCGACGAAGTAGGCCCGCTGGGAGGCGGTCCGGACCAGGGCGTAGAGCACCCAGATACTGAGCAGCGCGAAGGTGATCGCGGGTTGCACCCACCAGCGGTCGGTGCGCAGGGTCCGCTCGGCGATCCGGGCCCGCCCGGGAGAGCCGACGCCACCGCTCCCGGCTCGTGCTGGGGGCACGCCGTCGAGGTCGGTACGGCTCATGAACACTCCTTAACCGTCATTGGTCTGGGGGCCGAGCCACACTGTAACGGGTGGCTCCCGACGGGGCGCGAGGGACGCGGAGAGTCCGCGGGACACCGCCGGTCGACATGCCGCGTCCGGCATCCGGTCCGGACGGTTTTTGGTGACGTAGGCTGCCCCGGTCATGTCACGTTCATCCCGCGCCGGCCGCCGGGCACGGCGTCTGCGTCGGAGCCCGGCCATCCCGGGACTGCTGACCGCCGCGGTCGTCGCGATGCTCGTCGTCGGTCCTGCCGGCTCCGGGCGGGCGCTCGGCACCGACACGACCCCGGCGCCGACCCCGCCGGCGGCGCCGGCCTTCCCGTGCCCGGCCGGTCAGACGCCGACCCAGGCAACGGCGCCGCCGCCGACGAAACCCGTCTCCCCGGCCAGGACGCCCAACCCGGCGACGACCACCCGGCCGGACGGGTCGACCGTCACCACGACCTGTGCCACCGCGCCACCGCTACCGTTCGCCGGCCCGGCGATCTCGCCGGAGCACACCGTCGGGGGCCCGCTACTCGCCCGGTCCGGCGTCATCCTCGACGCCCCGCCCTCCGTCCCGCAGCCTCCCGTGGTCACCGATGTCTCCTACGTCATCTCCGATCTCGACACCGGGCAGGTGCTGGCCGCCAAGAGCCCGCACGCCCTGTTGCTTCCGGCGAGCACGCTGAAGACGTTGACCGCGCTCGTCGTCATCCCGGCCCTGAGTCCGACGACCGTCGTCACCGCGAGCCGGGAGGCCGTCAGCGCCGAGGGCACCCGGGTCGGGATCGTCGAGGGGAACCCCTACACGGTGGACCAGCTGCTGACCGGTCTCGTCCTGATCAGCGGCAACGACACGGCATACGCCCTCGCAGACGCGTACGGCGGCCGGGCCAAGCTGCTCGCGGCGATGAACCAGCGGGCTCAGGAGCTGGGTGCCTGGGACACCGTGGCCAAGGACCCGTCCGGGCTGGACGAGGACGGCCAGCGGTCCAGCGCCTACGACCTCGCCCTGCTCGGTCGCGCGGTGATGCAGCTGCCCGAGTTCCGCCGCTACGCCCTGATGAAGGACTTCACCTTCCCCGGCGGCACGGACAAGCAGGGCAAGGTCTCCCCCCCGTTCCAGATCGGGAACCGCAACCTGCTGCTGGCGAACTACGCCGGCACCATCGGGGTCAAGAACGGGTACACCAGCGGGGCCCGGCACACCTTCATCGGGGCGGCGACCCGCGGCGGCAGGACCTTGCTGATCACCCAGATGGGCGGGGTCGTCGTGCCGAGCTGGGAGCCGACAGCCGCCTTGCTCGACTGGGCTTTCGCCCACGCCTCGGCGCTGCGCCCGATCGGTCAGCTCGTCGCCCCGGGCGCGCCCCAGCCGCCGGAGTGGCGCAGCGGCGGCAGCCCGGCGCCCACCTCGGCGGCGGCGGCCCCCGCCCCGCCCCGGGCCACCTCGGCCAGTGGCGGCTCGACGCCCGACCCGACCTCAGCCCCGGTCGCAGCCCCGGCCGCGCCCGAGACCCTCGAGCGGTCGGCGCTCACCTGGGCGGCCGGCGCCACCAGCCAGCCCATGACGTATGCCGTGCTGGTCCTGCTGCTGGGGGCGGCCCTACTCCTGCGGCGCCGCCACGTCGTCCAGCGGCGGGCGGTGCAGCGTCGACTCGCTGTCGAACGAGAGCGCCGGCGTCAGTCCTGACGGCGGGAGACCAGCCCGCGGATGACCCCGCTGGCCGCGCCGAGGGCCATCGCCGCGGTCGCCCCGAGGATCGCCCCGGCGGCGAGGGTGGTCCGGTCCTGGGTCCGCGCGCCGAAGTTCGGCACCCCGGCGACGGCTCGGGCGCGGGGGTCCGTCAACGACTCGGAGTCCGGTGCCCCGTCCGCCGGCGTCGTCGCAGCGGCGAGCGCCGGCACACCCAGACCGCCCCGGGTTCCCAGGCCCCGAGCCAGCTTCCCGTCCACCGTGTTCGCCGACCATGACGCGGACAGCAGGATGAGCTTGGCAATGAGGTTGAGCCAGAAGAGCAGCCCGACGACGAGGATGATCGAGCCGAACACCGGGTTCCGGGTCGCCTGGGCGATGAGCTGGACGCCGAAGATCTTGACGATGCTCAGGCCGACCGCGCCGACCACGGCGCCCTGACGGACGTCCTGCCACGGCAGTGGAACGCCGGAGAGCACCCGCAGCAGCAGGACCATGACCCCGAGGTCGACGGCGAACCCCACCAGGAGTCCCGCCACCGTGCCCAGCACCGGATGCCGGCCGAGTCCCAAGGTCTCGGTCAGGCCGTTCGCTCCGGCGCCGAGCACGGAGGTGAGCACGGCCGACGCGAGGACGCCGATCCCCAGGACGAAGAGGACCCCGAGGTCGCGCAGCTTGTCCGTGACCAGGTTTCCCGGCGAACCCGCCACGCCGAAGACGGCACGGATCCCGTCGCGCATCGCCCCGACCCAGCCGACGCCGGCCAGGAGCAGACCGGCCAACGCGGCAACCCCGCCGATCGTCAGCAGGGACAGATCGGGGGCCTTCAGCGGGATCAGCCCGTCGGGGTTGGCCCGCGTCTGGACCAGTCCGGGCAGCCGCTCGTCCAGCGCGTTGCCGACGCCGTTGAGCAGCTCGGGGTGACCGCGCAGGACGAAACCGAAGATCACCGCGGCCACGGCGACCGCGGGGAAGATGGAGAAGAAGCCGTAGAACGCGATTCCCGAGGCCAGCAGGTTGCCCCGCACGTTGCCGAACCGGGTCCAGGCCCGCCACGCCTGCGTCCGCTTGAACCGGCTCCACCAGCCCAACAGTCTCTGCTTCATCGCAGCTCCTCACCCAGGGCGAACTCCCGGATCGGGGTCCACGTCCCCTCACCGTCCTGTTCGTAGAGGTGAAAGCTCGCCACCTCGAAGGTAGCCGCAAAGTCTGCGAGCTCGTCGAAGGCGAGGTCGAGGCTGGCGTCGTCGACGTCGTGGGCAATGGTCACGTGTGGGTGGTACGGGAAGGTCAGAGCTCGCGCCCAGGGGCCGGACCGGATGGCCCGCTCGAGCTGCTCGCACGCGGAGATCCCGCGGGAGACCTGGACGAAGACGACGTCCGACACCGGCCGGAAGGTCCCCGTCCCGCGCAGCGTCATGGTGAACGGGGACACCTCGGCGGCCGCTCGATGCAGGTGAGCCACGAGGTCGTCGTGCTCACCAGCGCGAACCGGGGTCGGCCCGAGCAGGGTCACGTGCGTCGGGATCGCGAAGGCGAGCGGATCCCCGTACGAGGCCCGTCGACGCTGGAGGTCCTCGCCGATCAGGCCCGGCACCGGGATCGAGACGCCGAAGACGTTGGCGTCGGGGTGGCCCGGCACGGAAGCGTCAGACATAGCGGACATTGTGTCAGGGCCACCGGACGCCCGAGGTTGGGACCCCGCTGGCCCTTGGATACGGTGTTTTCGTGCCCGTCGCTCCCGGATCCGCCGCGTCCAGCACCGCGCTCGGGTCCGACGCAGGGAGCCGTTCGACGGCGGCTGAGTTCGCCGGGGTCTTCGCCGCGGAGCCTTCGGGGGTCTGGTCCGCACCCGGGCGGGTGAACCTCATCGGTGAGCACACGGACTACAACGGGGGTCTGGCCCTGCCGATCGCGCTGCCCCAACGCACGTATGCCGCGGTGCGGCTGCGCGACGACGGCCGGCTGCGGCTGAGCAGTGCGTTCTCGCCGGGCTCGGTCGTCGAGGTGGCCGTACGGGACATCTCGCCCGACCTGCCCGGCGGGTGGGCGTCGTACCTGGCCGGAGTGCTCTGGGCGGCCGGCGAGGCGGGACACGAGGTCGCCGGAGCCGATGTCCACATCCACAGCGACGTCCCGGTCGGTGCCGGGCTGTCCAGCTCGGCGGCGCTGGAGTGTGCGCTCGCCGCCGGGCTCGCCGACCTGATGGACCTCGGGCTGCTCTCGGACGATGCCGGGCGGGCCGAGCTGGCCTCGTGGTGCCAGCGCGCCGAGAACGTCATCGCCCGGGCGCCTACCGGCGGGATGGACCAGGCCATCTCGATGCGCGGCGTGGCCGCCCACGCCACCTTGCTGGACTGCCGGTCCGGCACCGTGGAGCAGGTGCCGTTCGACCTGGAGGCTCACGACCTCACGCTCCTGGTCGTCGACACCCGCGCCGAGCACGCCCTCGTCGACGGACAGTATGCGCAGCGACGGGCCACCTGTGAGGCCGCCGCGGCGTCACTGGGCGTGGCCACCCTGCGCGAGGTTCCCGCCGGCGACCTCGACACCGCGCTCGCTCGACTCGATGACCCCGTCGCGCGGGCCCGGGTGCGGCACGTCGTCACCGAGATCGACCGGGTGCTGGCCTGCGTCCGAGCCCTGAGGAGCGACGACTTCGAGGAGGTCGGGCGGCTCTTCGTCGCGTCGCACACGTCGTTGCGCGATGACTACGAGGTCTCCTGCGCCGAGCTCGACCTGGCGGTGGACACCGCGCTGGCCCACGGCGCCCTCGGCGCCCGGATGACCGGCGGCGGCTTCGGCGGCTCGGCCATCGCCCTGGTGCGCGCCGGTGAGGTCGAACGGGTGGCGGCCGCCGTCGCGGACGCGTTCGCGCGGGCCGGACTGCGCGGACCCGCGTGCTTCCCGGTGACCGCCGGTCCGGCTGCCGGACGAGACCGCTGAGCGTCAGCACCCGCGCTGAGCTCGGGCCGCCCCGGCGCTAGGGTGCCGGTGTGGCTGACGAACTGCACGACCCCAAGGCTCAGAACACTCCGGCTCAGCAGGGCACCGAGGACGCCGACCCGTCGGCGAAGGCCACGTCGGGCGCGGAGACGAAGCGGGCCGAGCCCCAGGACGACCTGGTGACCACCCGGCATACCGTGAAGGTCGGCCGCAAGACGCTGCGCTACACCGCCACCACGGGACGGGTGGTGCTGCGCGAGGAGGTTCTCGAGGACGGGAAGTTCACCGGCTTCCAGGCCAAGGCCGAGGTGTCGATGACGTCCTATGTCCTCGACGGCGGCGACCGGTCGCGCCGACCGGTGACCTTCGCCTTCAACGGTGGCCCCGGCTCGTCGAGTGTCTGGCTGCACCTCGGGCTGCTCGGTCCGCGCCGGGTGGTGATGGGCGACGTGGGGGCGCTGCTCCCGCCGCCGTACGGGCTCGCCGACAACGCCGAGTCGTTGCTCGCGGTGAGCGACCTCGTCTTCATCGACCCGGTCTCAACCGGCTACTCGCGCGCGGTCGAGGGCGGCAAACCCGAGCCGTACCACGGATACCAGGGCGACCTGGAGTCCGTGGGCGAGCTGATCCGGCTCTGGACCGGCCGCAACAAGCGGTGGATGTCGCCGAAGTTCCTTGCCGGGGAGTCCTACGGCACCCTGCGTGCCGCCGCGCTGGCCGAGCACCTCCAGGAGCGGTACGGGATGTACCTCAACGGGCTCATCCTCATCTCCAGCGTGCTGGACCTGAGCTCGATCGACTTCGAGAAGCAACGCAACGACCGGGCGCACGCGTTGTACCTGCCGACCTACGCGGCGGTCGCCCACTACCACGGCAAGCACGGCCGCCGGTCGCTGAAGTCCGTTCTCGCGGAAGCCGAGGCGTATGCCGCCGGCGACTACCCGCGGCTGCTCTCGCGCGGCGACCGGGTCACCAGCCGGGAGCGCTCCGAGGCCGTGGCGACGCTCGCCCGGATCTGCGGAGTGTCCGAGGAGTACGTGGACCGAGCGGACCTGCGGATCGAGCACTGGCGCTTCTTCGGCGAGCTACTGCGCGAGGAGCGCCGGACCGTCGGCCGCCTCGACTCGCGCTTCACCGGCCCAGCGGGCAGCGCCATCGCGGAGGAGATGGATGCCGACCCGTCGCACGACGCGATCACCGGGCCCTACGCGGCAGCGTTCAACCACTACGTGCGTGACGAGCTCGGTTACGAGAAC
The DNA here is from genome assembly GCA_963845815.1 of uncultured Actinomycetota bacterium. Lineage (GTDB taxonomy): Bacteria > Actinomycetota > Actinomycetes > Actinomycetales > Dermatophilaceae > Lapillicoccus. The sequence continues at coordinate 1,392,061 of CAWJTD010000001.1, read as the reverse complement.
GACCTGCACTACGAGCAGATCTCGCGCAAGGTCCAGCCCTGGTCGTTCAAGGACTTCGAAGGTCGCCCGATCGACGTCACGCCGAAGCTGGAACGGGCGATGCGACAGAACCCGCACCTGCGGGTGCACATCTCCTACGGCTACTACGACGGCGCCACGCCGCATTTCGCCGCCGAGGACGTCGTGGCCCATCTGCGGCTCCCCGCCGAGCTCAAGGCGAACATCGAGCACGCCTACTACGAGGCGGGGCACATGATGTACGTCCACGAGCCGTCCCGACTCAAGCAGTCCGCCGACCTGGCCGCCTTCGTCACCCAGGCGATCTGAGGGTCCTGGCCCCCGGAAGAGCCGCTCCCCCGTGAGCGCGGGCACGACCGGCGTGCATGATCGAGCCATGATCACCCGCAAGGTCGCCGTGCGGCTGGGACTGCTGCTGGCATTCCTCACTGTCGCGACCGTGCTGGCCCTGACCGTCGGCCTGCCGACCCCGGCCGAGCTGCGTTCGGGGTTCGCCCGGCTCGGGCCATGGGCGGTGGTGGTCTTCCTGCTGGGGTATGCCGTGGCGACCCTCACGCCGCTGCCGAAGTCACTCTTCACCCTCGCAGCCGGCGCCCTCTTCGGCGTGACCCTCGGCGTCCTCGTGGTCGTCGCGGGGGCGACCGCAGGAGCCGTGGCGGCGTTCTACCTCGCCCGAGGGCTCGGTCGGGAGGGAGTGCAGCGGTTCACCGGTGACCGCCTCGAGCGACTGGAAAGGCGGCTCGAGGCGCATGCCTTGCCCACCGTGCTCGTCGCCCGGCTGGTGCCGGTCGTGCCGTTCACCGCGGTGAACTACCTCGCCGGGCTGACCTCGATGAGCGTGCGGACCTTCGTCGTCGGCACCGTCATCGGCATCGCCCCGGCGACCACGATGTACGCGGTCCTCGGCGCCTACGGGGGCGAGCCGGGGTCGTGGCCCTTCCGGGTGGCCCTGGGCAGTCTCGCCGTGCTCGGCGTCCTCGGAGCCGGGCTGGCGGTGTGGCGCCGACGGCACAACTCGGACGTTGGCGGAGGTCAGCGCTGGACGAAGTCCTGAGTCGACCACCACACGCCGCGGCTGTCCTGGACCGACGCGATCGCGACCTGGGTGAAACCGGGCCGCAGGATGTTGTCCCGGTGCCCCGGCGAGCTCATCCATCCCTCGAAGATCCGGTCGGCGCTGACGTTCCCCCGGGCGATGTTCTCCCCGACCGACCGCGAGCCGGAGCAGGCCCCCGAGACGTTGCCCAACGGCTGGTGGTAGAGCCGTTGCTCCTGCGACATCGTCCACGACCAGTTCGATGCGACCGACTGGGCGCATCCGGCCTGGGCCAACGCCGGCAGCCCCGCGTTGGCCCTTGCTTGGTTGGTCAGGGCCAAGAGGCGGCTGGCGTAGGCGTTCATCCCCGAGGGCGGTGCCGCAGGCGGTGCGGGGGGCGCCGGAGCCACCGGCGCAGCGCTGGACGGCTTCGCGGGGGCGGGCTTGGCCGCCTTGACCGGCGCCGCGGGCGACGTCACCGGGGCCGGGGTGGCCGCGGGTGCCGCGGGAGCTGCCGGGGCGGGAGCAGGGTCGGTGACCGGGGACGGACTCCAGCTCCGGCGTGCGACCGCCGTGTCCTCACGGGCGGACAGCGCACCCGGGGTGACGGCCGCCGGAGCGCTCGGCGGGCTCTGGCCCGGCAGTCGTGCGCCGGCCGCCGACAGGGCGTCGGGGAGCGCGGCGCACCCGGCGAGGGCACCGACGCAGAGCGCGACGGCGCCGATCAGGCTCACCCGGGCGCGAGGCAGCCGGCGAGCCGGCAGAGCTGGGGGCACGAGGGGTCCTCCGGGGTTGCCGAACCCGACATATCGTAGCTCTGCTGCACCGGATTCGGCCGGATCAGGTCAGATGAGTTCCCGTAGTCCGTCGTACCCCATCCGTGCCAGCCGTTCCCCCGAGACCTGGAAGTACGCCTGCTCCGCGCGCACGCCCAGGCCGTCGACATAGCGGTTCATGAAGCTGAACAACGCGCACACCGACACGGCGTCGTGCAGCGCCCGTTCCTGCCACCCCGCTGCGAGCACGGCCTCGGCATCGGCGGCCGTGACCCGCGCCGGGGTCATGGTGAGCTTGGCGACGTAGCGCAGCAGCGGCCGCATCCGCTCGTCGACCGGAGCGGACTCCGGGTCGCTCAGCAACGCCACGAGCGTGTCCTCGGCGACTCCGAAGGTGGCTGCCGTGACGCTGTGCACGCCGAAACAGTAGGTGCATGCGTTCAGCCCCGACACGTAGGCGGCGATGAGCTCGCGCTCCGCAACCGTCAGCGGGGACGGGCCGCGCAGGACCACCTCGTGCAGCTGGAGCAACGGCCGCGCGGCCTCCGGGAAGGCGTGGAACACGTCGAGCAGCGTGGTGTCGTCGGGCTGGGAGGGAAGGAACGTCATACTCGATCGTCACACACGGGCGCCCATCGACAGGGCGCCGACCCTGGGTCAGGGGCCCAGCCCCAACAGCCGGGCGCCGTTGTGCCACAGCACTGCCCGCAGCCAGTCATCGCCCAGCTCGAGGCGGTCCAGCGACTCGAGCTGGTGCGCGTACGGATACGGGATGTTCGGGAAGTCCGAACCGAGCACGACCTTGCCGCCGAGGTCAGCGAGCCGGGGCAGGTAGTCCCGCGGCAGTGGCGAGACGCGTTCGATGTAGTCGGTACCGGCCATGGTGGTGTCAAGGTGCACGCCGACGAACTCCTCGGCCAGGTCGGCGAACTCGTGGTACTCGTTCATCCCGAGGTGAGCGATGACCAGGACGAGTCGGGGGTGGCGGCGGAGCAGGGCCCGGACCGGTTCCGGTCCGGTGTACTCGCCCGGTTTCGGAGCCGAGCCGGCGTGCAGCACGACCGGGACCTGCGCGTCCTCCAGCACTGCCCACGCCGGTTCGAGCAGCTCGTCGTCGGGGGCGTACCGGCCGACCTGGACGTGCATCTTGAACAGCCGGGCGCCGGACTCGATCGCCGCCAGGACGTAGTCCGCCACGCCGGGCTCGGGGTAGAGCGTGGCCGAGTGGACGGCATCGGGCAGTCGTCGGGCGAACTCGGCGCACCACTCGTTGAGCCAGAGTGCCATTCCAGGCTTGTGCGGGTACGTCAGCGACGGGATCGCGCGCACGCCCAGCGCGCGCAGGGCGTCCACCCGCTCGGCCTCACTGCCCCGGTACCGGATCGGCCAGGCCCTGCCGTAGTTCCGCTCAGCATCGTCGAAGTAGGCCCAGACCTTGTCGAGCATCGGCTGCGGCATGAAGTGGATGTGGACATCGGCCAGCCCAGGCAAACCCAGACTGCGCCAGTAGGCCGGGACGCCGGCATCCGACGTCGGTGCTGGAGGGGCCATGATCGAGGACAGTACGCCGGCGCCGTGCCGCGACCGTTGCGCCGACCCACCCCCCCTCACGGCGCCCGCGGGTCGTCCGCATCTGCCCCGGTCCACGCCTTTTGCCCCGACAGCGGATAGGCTGCCCGGCATCACGACCGTCTCGAGGGGCGACGTCGGCTTCCGGAAAGCGAGATCTGCGTGGAACTGCAGGACTACCTGCGGCTGCTGCGAAAGCGGTGGCCCGTCATCGTCCTCGTGACGCTGCTGACCGTGGCAGCGGCTGCCGGCGTGACCGTGCTCAGCCCGAAGGTCTACTCGGCGCACACCCAGTTCTTCGTCTCGACCTCCTCCGGTGGGGACAACAACGCCGTGCAGCTGCTTCAGGGCAGCACCTTCACCCAGCAACGCGTCAAGTCCTACTCGCAGCTCCTCGAGACGCCGAAGGTCCTCGGGCCGGTGATCGACAGGCTCCAGCTCAAGACCACCCCGGAGCGGCTCGCCGAGCAGGTCAGTGCCACGGTCCCCCTCGACACGGTGCTGATCGACGTCACGGTCAACGACCTGAACGCCCAGCAGGCCGTCGACATCGCCAAGGCCCTCGGGCAGCAGTTCCCGACGACGATCATGGAGCTCGAGCGGGTCGCCGGCGAGACGGTGAGCCCGGTCAAGGTGACCCTGGTTCGCGAGCCACAGGTGGAGCCGGTGCCGATCAGCCCCAAACCGGTGCGCAACATCGCGCTCGGGATCGTGCTCGGACTGCTCCTGGGCTTTGGTGCCGCTCTGCTGCGCGACCTGCTCGACACCACGGTCAAGGCGCCACGCGACCTGGAGGGCATCACCGAGGAAGCCGTGCTCGGCGCGATCAGCTTCGACCCCGATGCGGCCGCTCATCCCCTGATCGTGCAGGTCGACCCGAAGTCCCAGCGGGCCGAGGCCTTCCGCTCGCTGCGGACCAACCTCCAGTTCGTCGACGTGGCCAACCAGCCACGATCCATCGTGATCACCTCGTCCCTGCCGGGCGAGGGGAAGACCACGACGGCGGCCAACCTCGCCCTGACTCTGGCCGCAGGGGGGTCGCGAGTGTGCGTCGTCGAGGGCGACCTGCGCCGTCCGCGGCTGCTGGAGTACTTCGGCTTCGAGGGTGCCGTCGGTCTGACCGACCTGCTGATCGGCCGGGGAGACCTGGACGACGTGCTCCAGCAGTTCGGTTCGTCGTCGATGTGGATCCTCGGCTCGGGCGAGATCCCTCCCAACCCCAGCGAGCTGCTCGGGTCGTCGATGATGAGCGACGTCCTGCGCTCCCTGGAGTCCCGTTTCGACTACGTGCTCGTCGACGCGCCACCGCTGCTTCCCGTCACCGATGCCGCGGTGCTCAGCACCCTCGTCGGCGGAGCCCTGGTCGTCATCGGCGCCGGGGTCGTGACCAAGGACCAGGTGCGCCGCGCCTTCGAGGCCCTCGACGCGGTGCAGGGCAACACCTTGGGCGTGGTGCTCAACCGCCTCCCGCGCGACGAGGTCGGCGGCTACGGGTATGCCTACGACTACAGCTCCGAGTCCCCCCGGACGAACGCCAAGGGCAAGGTCAAGCGCAGGGACCGGGGCAGGAACAAGAAGCGGGGCAAGGTCGTCGCGGTGGAGCAGCCGGGAGTCGAGCGTCCGCAGCCTGCCCGGTCGCTGGAGCCTCGCGCCTAGGCTGGCGACCAGGTCAGCAGCCCATCGCGGGACCGCCAGGTGGTGCCGCCGACCTGCATCCAGCCGGCCGGCCCGTTCACCGACAGGGCCACCGAGCCCGAGGGCACCGGCACCTCGGGCTCGACGCAGCCGAGCACGGTGGTCTGCGTCGGGGTCCCGGCGACCCTGACCACCTGCAGTCCGCACGACTCACCGGTGCGCACCACGTAGGAGACCACCACGCCGCTCTCGGCCCTGGCGTCGAGCGCCAAGGCTCCCGGAGTGCTCCCGGCGGCGCTCCACGTCGAGCCCGAGTTGCTGGAGCCCTGGATCGACCCGTCGGAGCAGAGCACCCGCGCGCTGGTTGCGGTGACCGGCGCCAGGTCGATGACGCTCACCGGGCCGCAGGGACGGTTCGAGCGCGCTCCCGGCGAGTGGACGAGCTGGGGGTCCTGGGGGTCACGGAACCACGTGGCGGTAGTCCCCGAGGTCGGACCCCAGGTGGCGCCTCCGTCAGTGGTGGACCGCAGCTCGGGCTTGCAGTCCCGACCGGCACCCACAACGAAGGCCGATGCCGCGGTGGAGGGTCGTACCCGGATCAGCACCTGCACCGGCACGGCGCGGGTCGTCCACGCCCGGCCTCCGTCCGTCGAGACAGCTACTGAGGCGCCCCCGTTCGCACAGGATCCCGTCGTGGTTCGCCAGGCGACGGTGTCACTGGCCGCCACCAGCGAGCCGAGCAGCGGAGCGGGAGTGGGCTGCTGGCTGGCCGGGGGCGGGCTCGGTCGCGTCGACGTCGCGCTGGGGGTTCGGGTGGTGGTGGGCGAGGGCGGGGTGGGCGTCGAGCCGGGACTCGGCGAGCTGGGCAGACTGGCGGCGGAGGTCCCCGGTGCTGTCGCCACCGACCTGCTGGGGTCGAGGGCGAACACGACCAGGGCGACGTCCACCGCGAGGAACGCGGCCAGGCCCAGGAGGACGCCTCGAGAGCGCGACACCATCAATCGTTCCTCATCCGGTCAGCAAGTCGATGATGGGCGGCAACGCGGTCCGGACCTGTGCGGCCATCGCCTCGAACACGCGGTCCTCCTGCCGGTAGGGGTCGATGAGGTCGATCTCAGCGGCGCTCCTCGGCGGCACCATGCCGCGGCGTCCGCTGACGACCCGGGTCACGTGCGCCACCCAGGACTCCTCCCGGCGGTCACCGTGCGGCGGCATGCTCTCCGAGGCGCCGCGCACGTCGGCTGCGAGGTCCGCAAGGTCGGCGAGGGCGAACACGGACCCCCGCGTGCGGGCGGACAGCGTCGCGAGGGTCGCTCGGTGCGCCCTGGTGGCCGTGACCACGAGGTCGGCCTGCTCGATCAGGCTCGCGTCGACCTGCCGGGCGGCGAAGTCCGCCGGGGCTCCTCCGTGACGACGGAGCAGCTCGGCGCTGCGTGGGTCCATCGGCTGCCCGACGAGGGCGTTCGTCCCGGCGCTGTGGACTGTGATGGACGGCGGAAGGGCGAGCCGCAGCAGGCCTTCGACCAGCGGCGACCGGCAGACGTTGCCCGTGCAGACGACCAGGATGCGCCCGTCGCGCTCCGCGAGCGCCGGCCGGACCGAGCCCGTTTCAGAGTGCACCGGTCCAGCGTGGCACATTCACGGGCCAAAACCCTCCCATAAGCGCCTATTTCGCCGCTATCATCCAAACGGGTCATAAATGGGTCAAACGGGCTTAAGAGTTTCGACAGGAGCCGAAGTATGCCGGTTGGGACGTCGCGGCAGGCGATGCTTCGTCGCTCCTGGGCAGGGGTCGACCTGGTGTGCTGGGTCGCCGCGGTGTACGCAGCGACCTTGCTGCGGCTCGACTTCGACGCCACCAAGAGTTTGACCGCGAGCACCCTCGCCTTCGCCGCGGCGATCGCGGCGCTGCACCTGGCCCTCGGCACCTCCGTCGGACCGTACGTCGTGGGCCACGTCCGCGGGTCGTTCGAGGAGGTGGTCGACATCGGCCGGACCGTCCTGGTGGCGACGGTCCTCGGCTACATCTTCCTCGGCTTCGTGCACCCGTACCCGGTTCCCCGGACGGTCCCCCTGATCAGCGGCGCGATCGCGCTCAGCGCGATGTTCGCCGCCCGGCTCGTCGTGCGAACCTGGCGTACCCGGCGGGTCGTGAGCGGGCAGCAGCAGCGGCGGGTGATCGTCTTCGGCGCCGGAGAGGGCGGGCGTCAGCTGCTGCGCACGATGGTGCAGTCGCGCGAGGCCGGGTTCCTGCCCGTCGCCCTGCTCGACGACGACCCACGCAAGGCCCGGCTGCACATCGAGGGCGTCCGGGTCAGAGGGCGGCGTGACGCACTCGCCCGGATCGCCGAGAAGACCGGCGCCGACACCCTGGTCATCGCCGTGCCCTCGGCGGAGGCGGCGCTGATCCGGGACCTGCGCCAGCGCGCCGAGGCCGCGGGGCTGGACGTGCTCGCCCTGCCGCCGATCTCGGAGATCCTCGGCGGGCGACCGACCACGACTGACCTGCGCGATGTGGACCTCAACGACCTGCTCGGTCGGCGACCCGTCGCCCTGGACAGCGAGGTGATCTGCGCGCAGATGGCGGACAAGGTCATCCTCGTGACCGGGGCCGGCGGATCGATCGGCTCGGAGCTCTGCCGCCAGCTGATGCGGTTCGAGCCACGTCGGCTGTACCTGCTCGACCGCGACGAGTCCGGCCTGCAGGCCACCAAGCTCAGCATCAGCGGTTCGGGGCTGCTGGACAGCGACGACATCATCCTCGCCGACATCCGGGACCTGGAGTCGCTCCGGACGGCGTTCGTGGCGGCACAGCCCGACATCGTCTTCCACGCCGCCGCGCTCAAGCACCTCCCGCTGCTCGAGGCGCACCCGTTCGAGGCGTGGAAGACGAACGTGCTCGGTACCCACAACGTGCTCACCGCAGCAGCGGAGAGCGGCGTCGAGACCTTCGTGAACATCTCCACGGACAAGGCCGCCGACCCGACCTGCGTCCTGGGCTTCAGCAAGCGTGCCGCCGAGCGACTGACCGCGGGCTTCGCCCGTCGCCATCCCGGCAGGTACGTCTCGGTGCGGTTCGGCAACGTCCTCGGCTCGCGCGGCTCGGTGGTGCACGCGTTCACCGCGCAGATCTCCCGGGGTGGACCGGTGACGGTCACCCACCCGGACGTCGAGCGCTACTTCATGCTGATTCCCGAGGCCTGCCAGCTGGTGCTCGAGGCGGCCTCGATCGGCACCGACGGTGAGGTGCTGGTGCTCGACATGGGCGAGCAGGTGAAGATCCTCGAGGTGGCCCAGACCTTGATCCGCATGTCTGGCCGGACCGACGTCGACATCACCTACACCGGCCTGCGGCCCGGCGAGAAGCTCGGTGAGGACCTCTTCTCCGACGCCGAGCAGCGGCGCAGCACCCAGCACCCCCTGGTCACGAGCGTCGACGTCCCCGCCCTGGACCCGACGAGCACGCAGAGCCTGCAGTTCCGGTCGAGCCAGGACCTGCTGGACTGGCTGCGCTCCACCAGCGGCGACGTCCACCGGCCGGCGCCGGAGCTGCCCGAGGTCACCCCCCTGGCGCACGAGGCCAGCCTGCAGCACTAGCTGATCAGGTAGCCCAGCCCGCGCACGAGGAGCTTCGCGTCCCGAAGCACGCCACGATCCCGCAGGTACTCGAGGTCCAGCTCAAGTTTCGGGTGCAGCTGGGTCGTGAGGTAGTGCTCCTCCACGTCGTCCGCCGTGCTCACGCGCTCTCGTTGCGCGTCGGCGAAGTACATCGCTCCCGGTCCGATGATCCCCGGCCGCGCCCGCAACAGCAGCCGCTCCGCATCGGTGTAGTGCTCGACGTACCGCGGCACCTCGGGGCGCGGGCCGATCAGGGTGACCTCGCCCCGGAGCAGGTTGACCAGCTGGGGCAGCTCATCGAGGCGCCGACGACGCATCCAGCGTCCGCAGCGCGTGATGCGGGGATCCTCCTCGTCGCTCACGAGGGGGCCGGACGTCTCAGTGCCGACGGTCATGGTCCGAAACTTCAGGATCTGGAACGGCTGCCCATCCCGGCCAATCCGGCACTGGCGGAAGATGACCGGCCCGGGACCCGACGCCCTGACGGCCACCGCCAGGATCAGCAGCACCGGGCTCATGACGACCAGCCCGACACCGGCCACCGCGAGGTCGACGATGCGGCGTAGGGGCGTGTCGGGCCTCAGCGCCGGCTGGACGCTCACCGCACTTCTCGCATGACCTGGAACGCCTCGACGGCTTCGCGACCGACGACGCTGCCCCAGTGCGCAGCGCGCTCGGTCAGCGCTCGGATCGACCGAGGGTGCGGGTAGGGGCGCAGCTCGCTTTCGTAGAGCGCCATCGCGTCGAGCTTCAGGCCCAGGTAGTCGCCGATGTCGACGAAGTGGTTGGGCAGGAACTGGCTGCCCGCCACGGGCCAACCCCACTCCGTGGAGGAGGGAGTCTCGAAGACAGCGAACTGTCTCAGCTGGGGAGCGACGTAGGGCCGGCATGCCGTCCAGGTGGCCTGGGCGGCGATGCCGTGGTCGGCGTTGACGTCCCCGTGGAAGTGCGTGTAGACGAACTCCGGTCGGAGCTCGTCCACGGCGGACTCGATCCGCTGGGTGACCTCCAGGAGCGGGAGCTGGTCGAGTCGCTGGTCCGGGAAGTCGTCGACCGTGACCGACGCGAACCTGAGGTGAGTTCCCACCTGTGACGCGGCACCAGTGAGGACGGACTGCATGTGCGTGGGGTAACGGCTCGACACCCCGTCGGAGAGGATGCGGACGTGGACCTCGTCGCCCTCGTGGACGTGCCGGGCCAACGTCCCACCGGGACCGAGGAGCTCGTCGTCCGGGTGCGCGGCGACGACCAGGACCCTCATCGTCCGGCCACGTCGACGGCCGCGACGCGAGGGCCGGGCTGCGCCGCCAAGCCCATCGCCCAGGCCAGCTCGGCCTCGTCGACCGGGTCGAAACGGGACCCGGGCCCGAGCCCCAGGGATGCCATGACCTCGTCGGCTGGTCGGGGAGCCTCTTCGTCCAGCGACGCCTCGGTGAGCGTGAGACAGCCGCCGCCGACCGCCACGACGACGGCCCCCGGACCCATGGCGATGATCTCCCCTGGCGGGACGGTCACGCGGTCCACCGTGGGGTCCGCGGATGCCCAGATCCTGATCCGGGAACCCGCGTACCGGGTGAAGGCCCCCGGGTATGGCAGGGTCAGCGCCCTGACCCAGTCATGGACCTCCCGGGGTGAGCGCTCCCACCCGACGACGCCCATGTCCGGCGTCCGTCGCGGCAGCACATTCCCGACGAACGGGTCCTGAGGGGTGCGGGCGGCGGTGCCGCCGAGGATGCCGGCCAGGGTCCGGTCGATCATCAGTGCGCCGGCCTCGGCGACGCGCTCGTACACCTGCGCACAGGTGTCGTCAGGTCCGATGGCAACCGCCACCTGGTCCAGGATGTCCCCGGTGTCCGTCCCGGCATCCAACATCATCAACGTGTTGCCGGTGACCCGGTCCCCACGGATGATGGCCCAGTTGACCGGTGCCCGGCCGCGATCCCGGGGAAGCAGCGAGGCGTGGAAGCCGAGACACCCGATCCGGGGGAGCTCGAGCACCTGCGGCTTCAGCAGTCTCGTCCAGCCCGCCACCACCAGCAGATCCGGATGCCAGCGTCGCAGGACGGCAACCGTTGCGGCGCCGTTGATGTCGTCGGTGCGGTGCACGGCGATCCCCGACCTCTCGGCCTGAGCGGCGAGGTCGATCGCGCCAGCCAACCGGTCCGCCTCTGACGCCGTCGACGTGACGACACCGCACACCTCGGCGGCCGGGTGACGGAGCAGCGCATCGAGGGCCGCCCGGGCCTCATGAACCGCCCCGACGAAGACCACGCGGGCGGTCACGTCCGCCACCCTCGACGTCGACTCATCCGAGGCTCGCTCGGACCGCGTCGATGACACGATGCACCTGCTCGTCCGTCATCGCGGAGAAGATCGGGAGACTGACGGCCTTGGCATACTCCGCACTGGCCACCGGGAAGTGGTGGTCCTCCAGGCCGTACTCCGAGCGCCAGAAGGGGTGCAGATGCAGCGGGATGAAGTGGACGCTGCACCCCACCCCACGAGCGGCCATCACGTCGATGAAGTCGTCCCTCATGACAGGCGCATCCGGGTGCAGGCGGATCACATACAGATGCCACGCGTGCCGGTCGCCCGTGACGGCATCGGGTGGTGTGTCGAGCGGCAGGTCCGCGAAGGCCTCCGTGTACATCCGGGCGATACTCGCCCGACGATCGCGCATCGCGTTCGTCCGGCGCAGCTGGACCCGGCCCATCGCCGCGGCAGGGTCGGTCAGGTTGTACTTGAACCCGGGTGCGACGACCTCGTAGCGCCAGGCCGGGGTCGCGCTCGTGTAGCGACCGAAGACGTCCCGGCTGATGCCGTGCAGGCGCATCGTCCGGGCCCGCTCGGCGATGGCCTCGGACGAGGTCACCACCATGCCGCCCTCCCCCGTGGTCAGGGTCTTGGTCGAGTAGAAGCTGAACACGACCGCCTCACTGGCCCCCGCGCCGACGATCAGACCGTCGGAGACCGTGGGGAAGGCGTGGGCGGCATCCTCGACCACGGCCAGCTCACACTCGCTGGCCAGCTTCTCGACGCCCATCCGGTCCACCGCAAGTCCGGCGAAGTGCACCGGCATCACGGCCCGGGTGCGCGGCGTGATGGCGGAACGGGCCGCCTCGAGGTCGAGGTTCAGCGTCATCGGGTCGACGTCCACGATCACCGGCGTCGCCCCGAGGTAGCGCACCACCTCGGCCGTCGCGGTGAACGTCCACGTGGGGACGAGCACCTCGTCGCCGGGCGAGATCCCGATGGCTTCGAGGGCCAGGTGGAGCCCGGCGGTCGCCGAGCTCACCGCCACCGCATGCACGTCCCCGCCGAGGAAGGCGGCGAACTCCGTCTCGAACGCCTGGGACTCGGGGCCCGTCGTCAGCCAGCCCGAGCGGACGGCATCGGTGACGGCGCGGACCTCCTCGTCGCCGATGTCCGGCTGGCTGAACGGAATGAAGGGTTCCGTTGGCGGTGTGGTCAAACCCGTCTCCCGGTGGTTCGTACCCGATATGTCGGGAATCTGCAGATGGTCTGTAGGGTATCTCCGAACCTCCGCCGTGGAGGACCCTACCGCCCTTGCACGTGCCGCCATGCGGGCCGAGATCGGGGACGCAGATGCGGGTCGGCATCCTGTCGCAGTGGTACGACCCGGAGCCCGGGCCCGCGGCGCTGCCTGGAGTCCTGGCCCGCGAGCTGGTCGCCCGAGGACACGAGGTCCAGGTCCTGACCGGATTCCCCAACTACCCCACCGGGCGGATCGCCGACGGTTACCGGCTCGAACGGCGGCTCGACGAGCAGGCCGACGGGGTTCACGTGCGGCGGGTCGCGCTGTACCCCAGCCACAGCGCGTCACCGGTTGCTCGGGCGCTCAACTACGCCTCCTTCGGGGCCTCCGCGGTGGCCTCGGGGGTCGCGGCCTTCGACGGGCTCGACGCGATCTGGGTGAACTACTCGCCGATCACCGTCGCCTGGCCGATGTGGGTGGCTCGGCTGCGCTACCGGGTACCGGTCGTGCTCCACGTCCTCGACCTGTGGCCCGACACCCTGCTCGCGACCGGTTTCGATCGCGGCACCCCGGCGGCCGGCGCCGTCCGGACCGGCCTGGACGCCTGGTGCCGGCGGATGTACCGCACGGCGGACGCCGTCGCCTACATCTCACCGGGAGTCGGCGCGGTGCTGCAGGAGCGGGGCGTTCCCCGGACGAAGCTGCACTACGCGCCGATGTGGGCCGACGAGGAGGTCTTCCACCCCAGCACCGACGACATGCGCTCCGAGCTCGGGCTGGCAGAACAGGACATCGTGCTGCTGTATGCCGGGACCCTGGGCGAGGCGCAGGGGCTGAGCACCCTCCTCGAGGCCTGCGCCCAGGTCACCGACCCGAGGTTCGTCTGCCTGATGGCCGGCTCGGGCATCGGCGAGAGTCGGCTGCGCGAGCACGCCGCTCGGGTCGGTGCGCACAACGTCCGGTTCCTCGGACGACTGCCGCAGGAGGCGATGACCCGGCTGATGGCCACCGGCGACCTGAACTACGTGGGACTCAGCCCGCACCCCCTCTCCCGAGTCACCATGCCCAGCAAGACCCAGTCCGGCCTGGCCGTCGGCCGGGCACTCCTGGTCGCCGCGGAGGGCGACGTCGCCACCGTCGTGCGGGACAATGACCTGGGTTTCGTGGCCGATCCCGCCGACTCCCGGGACATCGCTGCAGCGATCCAGCGCGCCTGCACCCTCGGCCGGCCCGGACTGAGCGCAATGGGCTCCCGGGCCCGCACGTACTACCTCGACACGTTCTCCGTGGCCCACGGAGTGGGACGCGTCGAGGCCCTGCTCCACCAGGCATCCGAGTCAAGGAGATCCGCAGCATGAGCATCGCCGGCACCACCGTCACACCCCCCTCCCTGGCGGGCGCGACCGTCGCCATCACCGGAGGGACCGGGTCGTTCGGCTCGACCATGGTGCGCCACCTCCTGACCAGGGGGGTGGCCGCGATCCACATCCTGTCCCGGGACGAGGCCAAGCAGGACGACCTGCGCCGGTCCATCCAGGACTCGCGGCTCAAGCTCTTCCTCGGCGATGTCCGGGACAAGGACAGCGTCGCCGGGGCCCTGGTCAACGCCGACTTCGTCTTCCATGCGGCCGCGCTCAAGCAGGTGCCCTCATGTGAGTTCTTCCCCGAGCAGGCGGTCAAGACGAACGTCGTGGGCAGCCACAACGTGATCGAGGCGGCGGCCGCTGCCGGCGTTCGCTCGGTGGTGTGCCTGAGCACCGACAAGGCGGTCTACCCGGTCAACGCGATGGGGATGTCCAAGGCCCTGATGGAGAAGACGGCCCAGGCCTTCTCCCGGAACAACCCGGAGTCCGCGACCACCGTCTCGGTGACCCGGTACGGGAACGTCATGTACTCGCGCGGCTCGGTCATCCCCTTGTTCGTCCGGCAGCTCCAGGCCGGCCAGCCGCTCACCCTGACCGAGCCGCTGATGACCCGGTTCCTCATGTCGCTGAGCGAGTCGGTGGCGCTCGTCGAGCATGCCTTCTTCCACGGCCAGAGCGGCGACCTCTTCGTCCGCAAGGCGCCCGCCTGCACCGTCGAGACGTTGGCGCGGTCCGTGGCCCGGCTGATGGGGGTCGACGACCCGGACGTGCGGGTCATCGGCACCCGACACGGGGAGAAGCTCCACGAGACGCTGCTCAGCCGTGAGGAGATGGTCAAGGCCACGGACCAGGGGGACTACTTCCGGGTACCGCTGGATGCCCGCTCCCTGGAGTACGAGCTCTACTTCGAGGAAGGGGAACGGGCGCTGCGAGAGGTCGACGACTACACGTCGGAGAACACCGAGCGGATGGACGTGGAGCAGACCTGCCGACTGCTGCAGGACCTGCCCGAGATGCGCGCCCTCCTGGCAGTCGTCGGATGAGGATCCTGCTCACCGGCGCGGCAGGCTTCCTGGGCTGGCACACCCGGGTCAGGCTGCGGGCGCTCACCGACCACGACGTCGTCATCGCCACCCGGGAGAACTGGTCCCGGCTCGACGAGCTGGCCGGTGACGTCGACGCCGTGCTCCACATAGCGGGGGTCAACCGCGCCACTCCCGAGCAGGTCGAGCAGGGCAACGTCCAGCTGGCCGAGGACGTCGCCCGGGCCGTCCTGGCCGGGCCCCCCGGCATCCGCATCGTCTATGCCAACTCCATCCATGCCGGGAGCGCGGACGCCTACGGCGCCGGGAAGGCCGCCGCGGCCCAGATCCTCGAGACGGCCGCCCGGGACACCGGCGGCACGTTCGTCGACGTCCGCCTCCCCAACCTGTTCGGGGAGTACGGACGGGCGCGGTACAACTCCTTCGTCGCGACCTTCGTCGAGGAGATCGGCCGGGGCGGGACGCCGACGATCCAGGACCGGTTGGTCCCGCTGCTGCACGTCCAGGACGCGGCCCAGACCCTGATCGACGGGCTCGGCACCACGGCCGCGCTGCTGCAACCGCGCGGAACGGACGCCTCCGTCCAGGACGTCTACGACCGGCTGCTCGGCTTCCACGACCTCTACCGCTCCGGCGACATCCCGCCACTCGAGAGCAAGCTCGACCTCGACCTCTTCAACACGCTGCGCGGGTCGCTCTTCCCCCAGCACTACCCCATCGCCCTGCCCGCCCACGAGGACGACCGGGGCCGGCTCGTCGAGACGGTCCGCGCGCACGGGGGCCAGGGACAGACGTTCGTCTCGACCACCCGCCCGCAGGTCACCCGGGGCGAGCACTTCCACCTCGGCAAGGTGGAACGGTTCGTCGTGCTCTCGGGTCAGGCCCGGATCAGCCTGCGGAAGGTGTTCGCCACCGAGATCGTCTCCTTCGACGTCAGCGGCGACCAGCCGTGCGTCGTCGACATGCCGACCATGTGGGTGCACAACATCACCAACACCGGACAGGACGAGCTCACGACGCTGTTCTGGACGCACTCCCTGTACGACCCGGCTCGCCCGGACACCTATCCGGAGCCGGTCCTTCCCCCGGGAGCACCGTGACCTCCGTGGACGTGACCCCGCTGCGGAAGCAGGATGTCCGCACGCTTGCTCGGGTGCACCGCGACGCCTTCCCCGACTTCTTCCTCAGCACCCTCGGGGAGCCCTTTCTCACCGAGTTCTACCGGGCCTTCCTCGGTGACAGGTCGGCCGTCGCCCTGGTGGCCCGCGACCCCGCGGGCGTTCCGCTGGGGGCGGTCGTCGGCACCACCGAGCCGGCGGGCTTCTTCACCAGGCTGATCCGGCGACGACTGCTGGGCTTCGCCTGGGCCGGCGTCCGCGCCCTGGCGAGCCACCCGGGTTCGGCCGCCCGGCTGATGCGCGCCATCGGCTACCGCGGGGACCAGCCCGCCGGACAGCACGGCGCGCTGCTCAGCTCCCTGTGCGTCGACCCCCACCGTCAGTCGGTCGGCATCGGCACCGCGCTGATCCGCGCCTGGGAGGCCGAGACCGCCCGGCGCGGCGTGGCCACGGCGTTCCTGGCGACCGACGCGATAGGCAACGATGGGGTGCACGCCTTCTACGTGGCGCGCGGTTGGCGCGTCGCGGAGGGCTACGTGACCCGTGAGGGTCGTGCCATGAACCGGTACACCAAGAGTCTGGATGCATGCTGATGCTCAAGGTCATGACCATCGTCGGGACCCGCCCCGAGCTCATTCGCCTGTCCCGGGTGATCGCCCGGCTGGACGCGACGGTCGAGCACGTCCTGGTCCACACCGGCCAGAACTACGACGCGGCGTTGAACGAGGTCTTCTTCCAGGACCTCGACATCCGCCCGCCCGACCACGTGCTCGGGGTCGACACGTCCTCGCTTGGTCGGGTCCTCGGGGACACGCTCATCCGCACCGAGCAGGTCCTGCTCGAGGAGCGGCCCGACGCGGTCCTCGTCCTGGGCGACACCAACAGCTGCATCGCCGCCGTGATGGCCAAGCGGATGCGGATTCCGGTGTACCACATGGAAGCTGGCAACCGCTGCTTCGACGAGAACGTCCCCGAGGAGACGAACCGGCGGCTGGTGGACCACGTGGCGGACTTCAACCTCGTGTACACCGAGCACGCCCGCCGCAACCTCCTGGCCGAAGGGCTGCACCCCCGACGGATCCTGCTGACCGGGTCTCCGATGACCGAGGTGCTTCACGAGTACCGCCCCCGGATCGAGGGCTCGGACGTCCTGGCCCGGCTGGGCCTGGAGGAGCGTGGCTACTTCCTGGTCAGTGCGCACCGCGAGGAGAACGTCGACTCCCCGAGCCGGCTGCGGATGCTGCTGGACTGCCTGGTCGCGGTACGCCGGAAGTGGGACCTGCCGGTGCTGGTCTCGACGCACCCGAGGACCCGCAAGCACCTGGCGGCCCTGCCCGACGGAGCCGCACCCGAGGGGGTGCTCTTCCACGAGCCGTTCGGCTTCCACGACTACAACCGTCTCCAGCTCGGGGCGGCGTGTGTCCTGTCGGACTCGGGCACGGTGGCCGAGGAGTCCACCGTCCTCGGCTTCCCCGCGGTCACCCTGCGCGACTCGATCGAGCGTCCGGAGGCGCTCGACACCGGGGCGATCATCATGACCGGCCTCGATGCCCACGATGTCCTCGCCGCGGTGACCGTCGCTCGCGAGCAGGCCGCCCACCCCTCGGCCGAGCGCGTCCCGGTCGACTACCGGATCGAGGACACGTCCAGCCGGGTGGTGAACTTCATCCTCTCGACCGCTCGCCGGCACCGGGCGTGGGCGGGCATCCGGGAGGATGACCGAGGCTAGTCAGCGGTCGGACCGCGAGCGCGATCCCTCCAGGTAGTCCACCGTCGCCACCCAGCCGCGCCAGAGCAGCCGCAGGGCCCGGAGCACGGCCGAGGGCTCCCGCGCCGCGGACCCGGGGTACTCGGGGGCCGGCAGACCGTTGCTGCTCAGTCCGTCGCGCCAGCTCGTCACCCATCGACCCAACGCGGGCGGATCCGGCGCCTTCTCGAGCTGCTCGTCAGCATGGTCGCGACGGTTCAGGATCGATGCCGCGCAGGAGACCACCGCGACGGCGATCCACCCCGGCCCACCCTGGTCCCAGTTGCCGGACAGGAAGATCGTGACGGTGACGAGGAGGACCGACCCGGCGACCAGCGCCCGCTCCCGCGGGTCGGCGATAGCCCGCGTGTCCCGGATCAGTGCGGAGTACAGGATCGCGGCGACGAGCCCCACCCCCACCAGCCCGAGTCCCACGCCGACCTCGAGAGCGGCATTGTGTGCCACGAGGTGGAACTGGTTGAGGTCGGCGAACCCGCCCGCCCCCCAGCCGGCAACCGGGCGCTCCGCGATGAGCTCGCGCGCGTACGGCCAGAGCACCAGCCGGCCGTTGAGGTCGCCGGTCTCCCGTCCCGCCTGAGGCGTCGGTGCGATGAGCACGTCCAGCCACCCCGCGGCCACGGCGAGGGTGGCCCCGGCTGCGACGACCACGAGGGTCCGCAGCGCGATCACCGGCGCGATCCAGTGCAGCAGCCCCCACAGGGCGAGCCCGATCAGCCCCATCGCCGCCCCGCGGGTCCCGTTGAGACTGATCCCCCACGCCAGCAGGGCGAAGGCCGGGACCGCGGCGCCCAGCCTGACCAGCCCGCCGCGCCAGAGCAGGACCAGGAGCGCCGCCCCGGTGGCGAGCGAGTATGCCGTGTAGTTCTGGTTCACTCCCTCGATCCCCACCCGGGGGTCGAACGGGGAGGAGACCGTGTCCCGCAGGCCCCACAGGAGAAACAGGGAGTAGGCGCAGCCGGCCAGCAGGCCGAGGCTGATCGTCTGCAGGCTCTTCGCGTTGTGCCCCACTGCCCGGACCCCGATGACCAGTCCGGCGAGGGCGCCCTGGTTCACCAGGGTCGCCCAGGTCAGGTCCGGCGCCTCGGACCAGAAGTACGACAGGGCGGAGAACAGGAACAGCGCGAGCAGCAGCAGGTCGGTCCGGCGAGGCCGGAACCCCGTCCCGATGACCAGGAGCGCTGCCACGACGCCGCCGTACCGCAGACCGCGATAGGGGTCCAGAACGCACCAGGCCGCGATCCCGGCCAGGACGAAGGCGCGCCATTCGGGCCAGGCGCGAGCCTCCGGACTCGGCGCGCCGGTGCTCATGGGGGCAGATCGTAACCGCCCTCTCGGAGGCATGGCGGGCCGCGCGGTCTCCCGAGGCGCGGCGGTCACCTGACTCCTGGTCTGAGCGATGGTCGGGACGGGATGGGGTACGACGCCTGCCGGTTCAGGGGACGGGGGTCCACCCGGTACCCTGCCAGCACGGTGGCTTTCCGGAGGCAGTTGGCAGAGAGGTCCGTTGATGCGAGTTCTCCATGCCACGAACCCCTCCCGGCCACGTGGAGCGCGGCTGTGGCCGAGCGGGAAGTGCTCATGACGGAGCCTAGCGCGGTCACGGCAGACGCCACGCGCTCGACCATCCTCGCCACCGGCATCGCCACGACGGTCCTGAGCCGCGGACTCGCCGCCGCCACCCCCCTGCTGGTGGTCCCGATCGGCCTCGGCTACCTCGGCGCGGTGGGGTACGGCGCGTGGGCGACGGCGCTGGCGATCACCGGGCTGGCGGTCTTCGCCGACCTCGGGATCGGCACCGGCGTCATGACGAAGCTCGGTCAGGTGGGCGCCTCGGACGAGCGCACCCGGGCGATCGCGCGGCGGTACGTCTCCACCGCCTACCTCGCGCTGGGGGCCGTCAGCGGGGCGCTGCTGCTGCTGCTGTGGGGATCGGCCCCCTTCGTCGACTGGCCGGCGGCCCTGGGCGCCGGGCCGGCGGAGACGGGGTCGTCGGTCGAGCCGATCGTGCTGGCCACGCTCTCGGCGTTCGTGGTCAACATGGTCGCCTCGTTGGTGGTGCGCGTGCAGTACGGGCTACAGCAGATGGCTCGGTCCAACCTTTGGCAGTCCGCGGGCAGTCTGGCCACCCTTGCCGCGACGTGGACGGCCGCGCAGCTGGACCCCGGGCCCGGCTGGTTCGTCGCCGCCGCGGCCTTCTCCCCGGTCCTCGTCTCGGTGGTCAACAGCGGCTGGTTCTTCACCACGAGCGCCCGGGGGCGCGCGCTGGCACCGCGGCTGTCCGCGTTCGACGCCGAGGTCCTCAGGGAGATCATGGGGCTCGGCAGCAGGTTCCTCGTCATCGCGGTGCTCATGGCGACCGCCATCGCCGTGGATCCCTGGATCGTGGCGAGGACGGCCGGCCTGGCCGACGTGCCGGCCTACTCCATCCCGCTGCGGGTCTTCACCGTCATCGGCACGATCGGCGTC
The DNA here is from genome assembly GCA_963845815.1 of uncultured Actinomycetota bacterium. Lineage (GTDB taxonomy): Bacteria > Actinomycetota > Actinomycetes > Actinomycetales > Dermatophilaceae > Lapillicoccus. The sequence continues at coordinate 1,372,154 of CAWJTD010000001.1, read as the reverse complement.
ATGCTGTCGATGCCGTTGTGGCCGATGCACTCCCAGGCGGTGGCCTCCGGCGACGTCGCGTGGATCCGCCGGATCACGACGAAGATGACCATCGCCAGTCCGGCCGCCGTCACCGTGGCAGCCGTCCTGGCCGTGCTGCTCGGCCCGACCCTGATGCAGCGCTGGCTCGGGGACGCCGTCGACGCCTCGCCTGTGCTGTGGGTGGGTCTGGCCCTGTGGTGGATCGTCCAGAGCGTCACCGGCCCGGCGTTCATGGTCCAGAACGGCGCCGAGGTGCTCGCCCCGCAGACCATCGGCTACACCCTCTTCCTCGTCGCCGTCCCGCTGAAGTGGTGGGTCAGCACGGCGTTCGGCTACGAATGGATCCCGTTCGCAGGCGCCGCGCTGTACGTCGCCCTCATCTGGCCCGCCTGCCGTTATGGATATCGTCGGGCTGTGATCCGCGCCCACCAGGCCCGCCAACGCGAAGAGGTCGATCTGTGAGCCATCCCCGAGTGCTGCACGTCGGGTTTCTTCCGATCGGCGCGCCGACGAACTCCGGGCTGACCCTGGGCAGCCTGTTCGGGCAGTGGCCGCAGGACTCGCTGCTTCAGCTGTGCCTGCGCAACTACGAGGAGCGCGAACCGCCCAACCTCATCCTCGCCCCCGTCTCGATCGCACCCGCCGACGGCCTCGTCCGGGCGGTCCTCGGCAGAGCCCTGCGTCCGGGCCCGACGGACGGCCTCAACCACGCCGTCAGTCGATCCGACCAGCAGCTGCCATGGAGGTTTCGGGCCCGGCTGGCAGCGAGCACCCTGAACGACATCGGCCCGGTCTGGGTCCGCAAGCCCTTGGTCCGCCAGATCGAGCAGTTCCGGCCCCAGGTCGTGCACTCGCTGCTCGGCGGGGTCCGGGCGATGCGCCTGACAACGGCGCTTGCCCGGCGGTTCGACATCCCGGTCGTGCCGCACTTCATGGACGACTGGATCGACAACCTCTTCAACGACGGTCAGCTGTGGGGCCAAGCCCGGCGCACCGTCGACGCCTGCCTGAAGGACATTCTCGACCGGTCCCCGGTGTGCCTGACCATCGGCGAGGACATGGAGCGGGAGTACACCGACCGGCTGGGCCGACCATGCGTCACCGTCGGGAACAGTGTGGACCTGGGCAGCTACTCAGCCCTGACCCCCCACCGCGCGGACGGCTCCGCACCACGCCGGATGCGCTACGTGGGAGGGCTGCACCTGGGCCGACCCCGGGTGATCCGGAGCATCGCCGGAACGCTCGACGCCGCGAACCCCGGGGGCCGGCCGTGGGTCGTCGAGCTCTTCGTCCCGCCCGAGGACATCGCCCAGGCCGAGAGCCTGGCGGCCGAGTTCGCCTCGGTGAGCTATGGCGGGTCGCTCGCCCCGGGCGAAGTCCCGCAGGCCCTGGTGGATGCCGACGCGCTGCTGTTCCTGGAGTCTCCCGAGCCGCACATCAGCCGGTTCACCCGCCTGTCCGTGTCCACGAAGGTGCCGCAGTACCTCGCCTCGGGCCGGCCGATCCTGGTCGCCGGACCCCAGGACCAGGGCAGCGTCCGGGTGATCACCGCCAGCGGCGCCGGAGTCTTCGCCGGCGACGGCATGGACCACGACACCGTGCTGGTGGCGCTAAAGGAGCTGGAGCGCTTGCCGCAGCTGAACGGGCAGGCGGCCTTGTCCCCCGAGCGGGCGCAGTGGATCGAGTCCCGCTTCGGCGCCGCCGGCGCCCGGGACCGGCTGCGGGAGTCGCTGACCCGAGCCGTCACGGACAGCACGGTCGGTGCCGTGAAAGCGGCCCGGTGACCCCACTGAAGGTTCTCTTCCTCGGTTTCGCCCTGCCCGAGGAGGACTTCGAGCAGCTGCTGCGGGTGGACCAGGCGATGCCGGTGCAGACCCAGCGGTTCGGCTGGTCCGTCGTCGAGGCCCTGGGAAGTGCCGGCATCGACGTCCGCCTGGTCTCGGCCGCCCCGGCCTCGGACTACCCCCGCTGCTCCCAGGTGGTCTTCCGCGGCGGCGCGTTCACCGAACGGGGCGTCTCGGGAACCCGGATCGGCTTCGTCAACATCATCGTGCTCAAGCACCTGTCCCGCTACGTCACCGCGCTGCGCGCGCTCCGGCGTACCGTGCGGGCGTCCTCCCCCGACGCGATCGTCGTGCACGGGGTGGTCAGCTCGCTGATCTGGGCCGGGGTTCGGGCCAGCCGGCGGCATCGCCTCCCGTTGGTCGTCCTGATGACCGACCCACCCAGCCAGCGGCATCCCCATGACCATGCCCTGGCAACCGCCCTCAAGCGCGTGGACCGACGGGTCATCGGCGCCGGGCTGCGCCGGGTCGACGGTGTCATCGCGGTCACCCGGCGACTGGCCGACGACTACGCCCCCGCGTCCCCCGCGCTGGTCCTCGAGGGCATCGCGCCGGCGGGGACGACCTCGCTCCCGCCGGAGACGGAGATCGACCGATCGCTGGTGGTCTACGCGGGCGGCCTTCGGGAGGACTACGGGGTGGCGCAGCTGCTACACGCGGTGCAGGAGAGCGCGGGTGGCTGGCGGCTGGCCCTCTACGGGCGTGGGCCGATGGAGGCCGCCATCCAGGCGGCGGCGAAGGTCAACCCGCGGATCGTGTACGGCGGGCTGGTGGACCCGGTCCGGCTCCAGGAGACGATGGCTCGGGCCCAGCTCCTGGTGAACCCTCGACCGCCCTCGGCGGGCTTCACCCCGTACTCCTTCCCGTCGAAGCTGCTCGAGTACCTCGTGGCAGGTCGACCGGTGCTGAGTACCCGGCTGCCCGGCATCCCGCCGGAGTACGGACCGCTGCTGTCCTGGACGGACCCCGACTCGACCTCGCTGGCCGCGGCCATCGACGACCTGGTCGCCCTGCCACCGGCGACGGTGGACGCGAAGGGAGAGGCGGGTCGGCGGTTCGCGCTGGAGTCACGGGGCCCGGCCGCGCAGGGCGAGCGGCTGCGCGGGTTCCTCGAGTCGCTGTCAGGCCGGCGGTCAGGGGCCGAGGAACACCTGTGAGCACAGGGTGGCCCCCTGGTCGGCGACGCAACTGATCCCGATCTCGGTCAGTCCCGGGTCCAGCAGGTTGGAGCGGTGGCTCGCCGAGCCCATCCATGCCTCGATCACCGCGGCCGGCCCGGTGGCCATGCGGCTGAGGTTCTCGGCCGCAGTCGTCGCGGGGTGACAGTGGGCGATGACCCCGGCCATCGGCGCGTGCTTCAGGCTCTCCGCGCCGACCAGTGCCTGAGCACGTTGTCGCGCCGCGTCCGCGGCGCAGGTGGACTCGGTCAGGACCGGCAGCCCTCGTGCCTGCCGGAGGAGGTTCGTCTCCTCGATGAGGACCGCCGCGTACCGCGCCGGGTCCGGCACCGAGGGGCTGGACCCGGCCGAGACCGTGCCTGAGGCCGGCGGCCCGGCAGGCGCGCTACAGGCGGTCAACAACAGGGCGCTGAGGCCGATGCCGAGGCCGACAGCAGCATGAACGAGGCGGACGACGCCGATCAGACGGAGGTGTGGGTCTTGCGACGCTTGGAGACGACCAGCGCCCCGGCGCCGCCGAGGACGAGCGCGAGGCCGGCGACGAGCATCCAGGTGTTCGCGAACCCGGTCTTGCTCAGCTGGGCCGTGGCACCAGCGGCGGAGACCCCGGCAACGGCACTCGCGCCGGCCACGCCGGCGTCATGCACCGTCAGCGTCTGGGTGCTGACCACGACGCCGAGCGAGTTGGTGCCGGTCAAGGTGTACGTGCCGGGCTGCCCGAAGGTCACCTGCCAGGTCGCCGCTCCGGCGGAGTTCGCCGGCTTCGTGGACGACTTCGTGCCGGCGATGGTGACCAGGTCCACATCCCCGGTGATGGTCAAGGTGGCGGGCTCGAACGGGTTGAACCCCTTGATCTCGATCGTCACGGGCTGGTTCGGAGCCGGTGTGGGGTCCGAGGTCGTGGTGTTGTACCCGGGGGCGTCATACGCCATCGCCGTGGTCGGCATCAAGACCAGACCGAGGGCCGCCACAACGACCAGCAGGCTACGACGGAACATGGCGAACTCCCCAGTGGGTCAGCGGATGGGTCTATTAGCGACTAAATCAGACAAACCATACCGCCCTCAACGGCAATTTGCCATCGTTTTAACCGACGAACCGCCCAATGCCACCGGAGTCATCCGCACGACCGGCTGGCCCGGGTATCCCGGCCCGGTCCGGACGACGGCGTCGATGACGGTCTGCTGGCCGGGCTTCAGCTGCACCGTCCGCCCCACCACCGCCAGTCCGTCGTGGGTCTGGGCAAAGCCCCCCGGGGACCCGTTGCGGACGGTGACCTCGTCGACCCAGCCTCCGGTCGGGGCATACAGCAGCACGTTGGTCTTGACCTCCCCCTTGGGGACGACGAGCCCCGATGAGAGGTACGGCGGGAAGGCCGCCGCGTTCTGCGGTGCGGTCGAGGTCAGCGTGATCGTCACCCGCAGCACCCTCGACCCGCCGGGCGCGCAGTCCTCGTCAGTGACGACGACGTCCGTCTTGAGGTAGTAGCCGATCTTGGACGCGGTGCCGTCGTTGAGATAGACGCCGACGACCGGGGAGGTCCCGTCCGCTCCGGCGAGCTCCCCGCTCAGCACGGTGCCGGCGATCAGGGCCTGCTCCTGCGGGTGCGCCGACCAGAGCATGACGCGGCCCTGCCGGGCCGACTCGGCCAGGGCGTCGACCAGCAGCTTCGGCTTGCCCTGACCGGACATGACCGCCTGGAAGACCGCACCGGCCGCACCGGTGAAGAACTGGTCCTGCTTGACCGGGTCGAGGATGTCGAGGTAGACGGTGTTCTCCAGCAGTGGGACGGCGTTCGCCTTGCTCAGCTGCTGTCCGTCCGGGAGCTTGACCGGCCCGGTCGCTCCGAGGATGTTGGCCAGGGCCCCGGGATCGACGGACAGGACGCCGTCGAGCTCGGACCCGATCTGCTGGCGCCAGATCGCCTGGGCCAGCTCCCCGGAGCGCGGGAAGTCCGGGGTGAACGTCACGTCGGCCATGTAGGTGCCAAGCTTGACGCTGAACAGGGCCTGCTCCTCGGCCGTGAGCGGTAGGGCCGGGTGGGGCAGATAGGCGAGCTTCCCCCCGGCAGAGCGGGACTCCACGATCTGGACCGCTCCCTGATCCGCGCGCAACAGCAGCAGGGTCGGCACCCCGCCGGTCGCGCGCTGCTCCGAGTTGTTCTGGGCGAGGAGCAGGTACTGCCGCGGGCCGTCCCCGCCGAGCATCGCCGGCAACAGCTGAACGGCACGGGCCGCCGTGGAGGTGGTCAGCGCCAGGTCATCGAGCTTGGTGCGCAGGTCCTGCACCGGTGCCGCGAGGACCTCCAGCAGGTCGGAGGTGTTGATGGTGTCGAGCTTCTTCGCCGCGGCTCGGACCTCGGCGTCCGCGGCCAGCACCGTCGGTTTGGCGCGGCGAAGCGGCTCGAGGTCGATCCGTCCGTCCACCGGAGCCAGCCTCGCCGGGTCGACGGTCTGGGTGGCCGTCAACAGCGCCGGCAGTGCATCGCGGGCCAGGCCGCTCACCACCTCGCTGACCGCCTGGACGGCCGCGACGTTGGCGCCGATCCAGGGCAGGCGGCTCGCGACCGACCAGTGCGGGCCGTGCGTCGCGTCCCGGGCGGTCGCGGCGTGCTGCTGGAGCGAGGACATGGTGTGGGTGGCCGCAGCGCGGTCTCCGGTCGCCACCTGCCGCTGGAGCGCGACGACCTCCTGGCCGGCGAGGGTCAGCTGGTCGCGCGCCTGGACGGCACCGATCCCCACCCAAATGAGTATCGCGCCGGCCACCGCCAGGATCCCCAGAACCGCGAGGACTGCCCGACGCCACACCCGAGCCCGGCGGCTGGTACCGGCCGGGGGTTCCGGATCGATGTCACTGCTCACACGAACCTGACCTGTTCCCACCGATGACGCCAGTGTCGACTGAACATGGACAAAAAGGGCTCCCCGTAACACACAGGCCGCTATCATGCCATTCGGGAGAATTGGGACACGGTGTGCTGCAAGTTTGGGAGGAGGACGGATGCGAGCGGCTCAGCAGGCTGGCTTGGTAACCCGTCCGAGATCAGCAGCCGACCTGTTGGCCGCCGCCAGACACTCCGGCGCCGGCGACGAGCCGAGGACCGATGAGCTCCAAATCCTGGGGATGCGCGTCCGGTGATCCTCGCCCTCGTAGTCAGCGCTGTCGGTACGCTGGCTAGCGCCCGCCCCGTCAGACAGGTGTTGCGGCGGCGCGGCTTCTTGGATGTCCCCAGCGACAGGTCCTCGCACCTCTTCCCCACAGTTCGTGGTGGTGGGCTTGCCTGTCTAATAGGAGTACCTCTGGCCTTGCTCGCGGCCTACGCGACTGGAGTCAGCATCCCTCCCACAGTGGTGGTCGCTTTACTCCTCATCACCCTTGTGGGATTCGCCGACGACTGCCGGAGCCTTCCTGCGGCGGCCCGACTGGCGTCTCAGGTCGCTATCGGAATTGGATTGGGGTTCTCGCTCGGGGGCGGCATAGGAGCCGCGGTCGGCGTGGTCGTCATCCCTGCCGCGGTCAATTCCGTAAACTTCATGGACGGCATCAACGGCATAACGGGCATCTCGATGGCAGTGTGGGGCCTCAGCGCGATGCTTGCGGGGCACCTCCACGGCAGTCCAGTGATCGGTGTTCTCGGCGCCGCCACTGCTGGCTCCGCTTTGGCGTTCCTCCCATTGAACTTGTCGGTTGGCGGCTTGTTTCTTGGCGATGTTGGCAGCTACATGTTCGGTGCCCTTGCAGGCGCAACCATCCTGATCGGAGCCATGACCCAATTACCGCTCGCCCTTCTGGTCGCACCACTCGCGCTGTACGTTTCCGACGTGGCGATCACCCTAGTCAAGCGAGCAATGGCCGGACAGTCGCTCATGGCGGCGCATCGGGAGCACACTTACCAGCGTCTTGTCCGGCTGCCTTACGCTTCCCACGTCGCGGTCGCGGCGAGCGTGGGCGGGCTGTCGGTGATCATTACACTGACGTGGCTGCTTCCCTGGCCGGGGATCTCCATCCTTCTCACCGCCGTGTTAGTCGTTGTTTACCTCGTCTCGCCCAAACGTCTCGGACGCGCCCGCCCCAAGGGGGTCGCCGCATGACGAGTAGCCTGGTCAACCGCACTCGTCGCCCAGGCTCCCAGCCCGCAGTGGGCCGTTGCGGACTTCGGTGCGCAAAATGGCATCGAGCTCCTCAAATGAACGCATCTCACCTGGGTTCGGACGAGACCTGCGGTCTCACACCTGACTGGCCTGACCCCTCATGACCTCCCGGCATCGCGGATCACCAGAAGTGGGTCGCAACTGACGCAGACACCGTGTAGGCCCCTTCGGAGAAGCCAGACCTAGCGCTCCACGCGGGGCTGTCCATCGCCAAAGGTGACAGTTGTGGCCACGCTCAAGTACACCTCTGTCTCCCAGCTCCTAACAACATTTCGTGCGCGCTCCGTGAGACCCTTTCCTGAAAACTTTTCGAACAGCACCACTTGACTGGAGTTCCATGAAGATTCTGTATATCAATCAGCACTTTCGGTTCCCGGATGAGCCCGGCAGCGGGAGATCGTGGGAGTTTGCGACCAGACTTGCGAAAGAAGGACACCAGGTTACGGTGCTGGCTGGGCATGCCAAGCCAGCTAACGGTTTCAGGGATGGTCTCCGGGCGGTTCGGCTTAAGGTTCCCTACGATCAACGGATGTCAAACGCGAGGCGCATCGTGTCCTTCTGCGCTTTCGTCGGGCGTTCCGTAGCCTTCGCTGTCCGCGGGGAGTACGACATTATCTTCGCATCCAGCGGGCCTCTGACCGTGGCCGTCCCGGGGATCATCGCATCCCTGCGGCACCGGTCTCGGTTCGTTTTTGAAGTCCGTGACGTTTGGCCCAAGATGCCGATAGCGTTAGGCGAGATCCGCAATCCAGTAGCCATTGCCCTGGCCAAGGGCCTCGAGAAGGCGGCTTACCTTCGCGCGCATCAGGTGATAGCACTCTCTCCCGGAATGGCGAAGGATGTACGGTCAGTGAATCACCAAGTCAGTGTGTCAGTCGTACCGAACGCTTCTGACGTGAGCGAGTTTCGCAACTATCCCCTCGACAAGAATGCCGCGCGACAGACCTTGGGCTGGGAGCCAGATACGACCTACCTTACGTTCGTGGGCTCACTCGGCAGGACTTATGACATCGGCTGGCTGGTAGCGCTGGCGGGCGCGCTTTGTCGACGCGAGGAAATTCGAATCAAGGTAAAGATTTACGGCGAGGGGTCATCCTTAGTCAAGGGCAGAGAAATGGCGCAAAGCCTCGGACTTGACCCGTTAGATCTGCTTCCCGGGGCCGTCCCCAAATCCTCAGTTCCTTCGATCCTGCGAGCATCCGACCTGGCCGCGTCAGTCCTGGCCAACAACCCCGCTCTCGAGGTTAACTCTTTGAACAAGGTCTTCGACGCGTTCGCTGCCCAACGTCCTCTCGTCTTTAATCATGGAGGATGGCTTGCAGAGTTGGCAGAGACGAGCGGGGCAGGCTGGATATTGGGCAGAGACGCGCAACTGGCCGCCGACGAGCTCATAGGCCTCGTCATGACGCACGATCTCGCAGAGGCCAGCCGCGCCTCGGGCGCTCTGGCTGACCGTTGCTTTTCACGCGACCTGCTCTATCAAGACTTCAGGGTGGCTCTCCTGGGCGAGCAGTCCGAGGCGACTGCGTCTCAACCGTTCAACGCTCAGGGCAAGGCATAGCGGCTTGTCCGCGTCGACAAACGTCCTGGCTTATGGGCTTGCCAAGATTGGGCCGGCGGCGGTCATGTTCCTCGCTGTTCCGTTGCTTCTACGCGTTTATGGCGCGGGCGAGTATGGGGTTTACTCGCAGGTGTGGGTGATAGCTTCTGCCTTCAGCGGCCTGGGGGTCGGCTGGCTCCGACAAGCCGAATTGCGATACACGGGAGACCCCACTTTAAGCCTCCTTGGTGTGCGAAGGATCGTTCTGTTCGGCACAGCGCTCGCTTCGGGTCTGTTAGCAGCGTTCCTTTCCGTGGTCCTTTTGACTTCGGCACAAGATTGGTCGATTAGGGTGGCTGCGGGCGCTCTCACTGCCGCGATGTCATACTATTCGCTTCGGTTGGTTCGGGCTCAACGTTTGGCTATGATGCGGGTCTTCAATCTAGCGGAGATCACTCGTGCCAGCCTGGGGGTTCTGTTAGCACTATCACTCCCAACTTGGATACTCCCGAATGCCTTGTGGCTTCCAAGAACTGCTAGCCTGATAGTGGCAGTGTTCGCCTGTGGGTATCTAATGGCGTCAATGGTGCTTCCGCCCGTGTTCCGTCCGCTGAGGTTGCGTTCGGACGCAACTCGAGCTTTCTTGGCGTATGGCTGGCCCATGGGACTCTGGTTACCTCTCTCGACAGGAATGTTGTACGTGGACCGAATGCTCCTGGGAGGACGGGTCGGAGAGGACGCCCTGGGCAATTACGCAGCTGCCTCCGATATTATCGTCCGAGGCATGACTCTAATCGGCGCTCCGTTTCTCCTCTACTTTCATCCAAAGATCATGAACCTTTTAAACACAGGCCGGGCGAAAAACGCGTCGACCTTGCTCAGCAAGTGGGAGAAGGTGGGCGCACTAGGATGCCTGCTGGTAGTAGTTCTCGCCTGGTTTTACGTGACTCCCTTCGCCAACTTCTTGGGAATCACTGGAGTCCCGCGGGAGGCCCTGGTTCTCCTCGTGGCAGGGGGCTCTTTATGGCAACTCGCGCAGGTTACACACAAGCCTTTAGAAATGCGGGGTCAAACTTGGGTCATGTTGGTGGCGCTGAGTCTAGCTTTTGGTCTGCAATTGGCACTACTCACCATCTTGATTCCGCCATTGGGACTTGTGGGAGCGGCCTTAGGGATGGCCAGTGGCCCATTCGCGTACATCTTGATTACTTCGCTGGCGGCGCGTCAACCCTTCCCTAGGCAAGTTGAGACTAGTCAATGAGCATACATGTAATAGGGGTGAACTTCCGATCGTCTCATATGCTCGGGCCGTACCTCGCAGATTTGGCAAGACAGGAATTGGATTCGCTGACGTGCACAATCGTTGACAACAGCAGTGATGGTGATGAGTGGCGGGCCGTCGAAACCATTTGCCGACGCTACGCTTGGGTCGACTGCATTCTCGCGCCGGCGAACCTCGGCTACATCGGAGGATTTAGACTGGGCCTCCAGACCGCTCAGCCGCATTCTAGCTGGGTAGTGATGTCAAACCTCGATCTTGCCTTCTCTCCAGGAGCATTAAGTGCGCTGGAGAAGTTCCCTGATAGAGGAGTCGGAATAGTTGGCCCAGACTTAACAGATCAGGTCAGCCGAAGATCCTTGAATCCCTTCCTGAGAACCCGACCCAGCAGACGGGAAATGAGGCGGCTTCGAGCGACGTTTTACTTCCTCTGGGTGGCGCGACTCTATGTTTACCTTAGCCATCGATTGCGACGGCGGGCTGTTTCGAAGGCCAATGTGGAACCGCAGCTGGTCTACGCGGTTCACGGTTCATTTCTGGCGTTCTCCCCAAGCTACCTTGCGCTCAGGGGCGCATTTGATTTCCCTGGTTTCCTATTTGGAGAGGAGATCTTCTTGGCGGAGATGTGTCGCAGAGCCAACCTGAAGGTGATTTTTCACCCTGGCATGAGGGGCATGCACTTGGGGCACGTCAGCACCGGCCGGTGGCGTAGTAGGGAGATCCTGATGCATCAACGGCGATCACTGGCGGTGTGCTGGGAACTACTGGGCTTCCGTGAGGGTCAACGCCACCTGTGGTGACATATCCCGTCTGGCGAGAGGGGCCGTAACGGCCACTTTGCTGCATAAGGGTCGACTCGTTCGTTGACGACTTGCTGGGCTGAAGCACGGCACATTGTGAGAGGTCCGGATTGCGCATTTGCCTCTTCTGACCCATCGACAGGGAGTCGGCCCTGCGGAGACCGTGTTCAATCAACTCCAGCACCCGACCCTGCGCCCGGCTCCTGTCAGCGAAATGCGGACGGCCGCAGGTCGTGCGAAGGGAAGACCGCTGAACTGCCGGGTAACGCTATCGGCTAAGCACCCCCGATTCGGCACGCACCGCGAGCTCATCAGGCGTGAGTTTGCCGGGTCGACCGATTGCACTGTACGACCAACCAGCTGCGCGCCATACCTCTGGGGCCAGGGCGTTTCGGCCGTCCAGCACGACCGGGTTGTCAACGCGACGCGCTAGATCGACTGGGTCAAGCTCAAGGTATTGCTTCCACTCTGTGAGTAGCAGAACGAGTTCAGCGTGTTCACATGCGGAACGCAAATCATCTTCGTACGTCAGAGCGGGATGAGACCTTTTTGCATTCGCCAATGCCTTTGGGTCATGAACGGTGACGATAGCCCCGAGTTCCATTATACCGGCTGCAATATCTAGCGCTGGCGAGTCCCTTACGTCATCACTGTCGGGTTTGAAGGCTGCGCCCAGAACCGTTACTCGCTTGCCAGCAAGGCTGCCGCCGCACAGATCGGCAGCCATGCGTACTGTCCTCGTCCGACACCTGAGGTTGATTGAATCGACCTCCCGAAGGAATTGCAACGGCACGTCCACTCCAAGTTCGGAGGCACGAGCCATGAACGCTCGAATGTCCTTGGGGAGGCAGCCGCCCCCGAAACCAATCCCTGCCCCCAGGAACTTCCGGCCTATACGGTCGTCGTGGCCGATTGCTTCGGCTATCTGGGTGACGTCGGCGCCAACGGCATCGCACACTTCGGCCATGGCGTTGATGAAGGAGATCTTTGTTGCTAGGAAGGCGTTAGCCGCCGCCTTGACGAGCTCTGCGGTCGCGTAGTTGTAGACCAGGCGAGGCGTGCCCGACAAGAGCGCTCCTGCGTAAACCCGATCCAACAGATCTACGTCTTCAGCGGCGCTCGGTCCCTCCACGCCATACACGAGTCGATCCGGGTGGAGGGTGTCACTAACAGCGTGACCCTCGCGAAGGAACTCAGGGTTCCAAACTAAGCGGATCGGCTGTCCGCTCGGAGTTCCATCCCCGAGGAATGCTTTTAAAGCATGTGCCATACCGACCGGGACTGTCGACTTGCCTACCACGAGTGAGCGAGGTTCGATGTATGGGGCGAGGGCTCTTGCCGCGGCGTAGAGGTACGTGGTATCTGCTCGGTCACCTTCTAGCATCTGCGGGGTGCCTACGCAAAGGAAGTGCACGTCCGATCCGGCAACCTGGGAAATGTCAGTGGTAAAGGTGAGAGATCCCTGCGATAAGGCTTTCACGAGCATCTCATTAAGCCCGGGCTCGTGGAATGGGGCGCTGCCCTTTGCGAGGGCACGGATCTTTTCTGCATCGGAATCAACTCCGATCACCTGATGGCCTGCGTCTGCCATGCAGACTGCGTGGACTGCCCCCAAATACCCCGTCCCGATTACCGAAAGTTTCAGCGTCACGATGGGATCCTACGACATGAGCAAGGTCCAGAGTGCCGTTCGGCTGCCAGCCGCGGTTCAAGTCACAACGGCGGTGCGAGCAGTGAATGCCGCTCTTCCTGAGGCCGCGATCTGTCGTGGGGGGTTGACGCTCCGAATCGGGGCCTCGGTGCCACAAGGCCCGTGAGGAAATCATTGCGGCGCGAGACGCCCTCCCGTCATACGCACGGACACGAATGCGGACTGGCGGGGGCTCGCCGCATCCACCAGGGAGTCGGAAGTGATCGACTTTGGCGGATGGTCGCGGCCTCTGGTTGGGACATCACGTCGCACTTGCTGAGGGGTCCGAACGCCCACGTCTCGCTAGGCCGGGGTCACCACGGGCACTGGCTGCCCTGACTTCGAGGGCACTTTGAAGGTCATGGCCAAAATGATGACAGCCAAAGGGAGCGCAGCCGTGACATTGCTGAATGTGGTGACGAGCATCGTATTGGATAGCAGCACTACAGCGTAGGAACTAGCCATGATCCCAGCTCCCACAACAGAACGACGGTACCGGGCGTACCGGTACGAGCGGCCCGTGATGAACCCCCAGACGAAGAGAACCAGCGCGCCGCCTGCGGCCCCGAAATCCAGCAGCATGTTGCGGAATCCGGTATAGATATTCGTGGTCGCACCGGAACTTGTAATGGTCACTCGCTCGGTATAGGCACGAGTACCTTCGCGGCTCTGTCCGGTCAAAATCGACATTCCCGCGACTGATGAAGTCCCGTATCCCAACGCCGTCGCGTCCCTTGAGAGCTGGTATTCCTCAAGCCAGGCTGAGAACGCCGGAAGGTACCCAAAAGCGTAGACGTAGGCCTTCTTTTCGACCTTCTGCTTCACGTAGGGGTCATAGCCGCCGACGCGTACGAACGCGATGGCAATAAACGCCGTTGCCAGGATGGACACGGCTACAAGCACGGTGAGGGACCGGCGAAGTGAGAGTTTTGGAAATACGCCATCCCGGAGCAGAGAGGCAGCGAGAAAACCTGCCGCCGACATGCTGGCGGCTAACAGCAGCGGCAGTCTCTCGGTGGTCACCGTGCTGTACACGGAAACCGCCATCACCGGCCACAGGACAAACAGCCGTGGCAGGCCACGCTTTAGCAACTTGGCGAAAGGCGCGGTCAAGGACGCCGCGTAGGCGAGACCGAGAAGGCTGGAGGAAATGACACTCCCCGTCCCCGCCCCGCTGTACCGGTTTATGGAGGTCAAATTGCCAACATCGAACAGGCCTTGCAGGGTTAGCAAGTGTGAGAGTTGGAATCCGTTGGCGCTCACCATGAGCCCCGCAGCCAGAAGACCAGAGATCGAGCCAACTGGCACCAAGGCCATCAGCAAGTGCCCTCGCGCAGCTGGTGGATCCATCTCAGGACTCCCGCGCCCGGGCCCGTTCTTCACTGAGGCTAGGAGGGCTCCAAGCACGAAAACGGCAGAGCCACCCGCTACGTAGAGAACCGCCTGGTCTGTCACGTTGGCCCCATCCAGGAAAAGCAAGGGTCCCAAGGTCGCAAGCAGCCAATAGCCACCAAACAGCGGCGCGGGGGCCAGCCAACTCCCTTGCACGGCGCGAGCGGTCAGCACAATCGGCATGAAGCACGCCAACGCTGTGACCAAGAGCATGCCGGGAGCGTATCCCGCCGAACCTGCTCGCCCTCGCATTCGAGGAGAGCCCGAAGAAGCGGAATGTAGGCCTGATCGACTCGATGAAGCCCACCCGCACCTCATTTGCCCAACGCAGGCCCCCAACTCGCCGACCTGAGAGTTTGCTGGGAGGCTGAGCGCGAGGCCGACCGCAGGGGTCCGGTGGGCGTCGACGGCAGGGGCGAGGTCCAGCGTCGGGCAGCAGGCCCGAGGCGGCTTCGAGATACAGGGGGACTACGACATGGGGAGAAACCGTTCCACGACGGCGACACTGTTCGCCCTGGCGCTGGGGATCTGGCTCGTGCTCGCCGCAGCGCCCGCACACGCCTTCAGTGCCGCCTTCTTCCATACCCTCTCCAACGGCAACCGTGGCGTCGACGTCCAGGCAGCTCAGTACCTGCTTCAGGCACACGGCTACTCCAGCGTCACCGCGGATGGCGTCTTCGGCAGCGGGACCAAGAGCGCAGTGACCAGCTTCCAGCAGTCGCGGGGGCTCGCCGCGGACGGGGTACTCGGCCCGAACACCTGGAACTCCCTGGTGATCACGGTGAAGTCCGGGTCGAGCGGACCGGCGGTCAAGGCGGTTCAGGTCGCGCTGAACAAGAAGCGCTCGTCGGGGCTCGTCGTCGACGGGGCCTTCGGCGGTGGCACGGACGGCGCCGTCCGGACCCTCCAGACGCATGCCGGCCTCTCCAACGACGGCGTGGTCGGCCCGACGACGTGGAAGAACCTCATCTGGCACTACGCCACCCCCTCCTGGAGCAACCTCTGCGACCAGAACCCCGACGGGAACACCTACGCGAACTGGGGCACCGGCTCGACGATCGGCCAGCTCGAGGCGGCAGCAGCAAGCTTCGCCACCACCGGCCAGGGGAAGGTTCCGGTCGGCGACATCAGCAATGAGCACGGCGGGGACATCTCTGGTCACGCCAGCCACGAGCTCGGGGTCGATGTCGACGTGTGGCCGATCCGGACCGACAGCGCCCAGTGCACCGCGGCCCGGATCACCTGGCAGTCCTCGACCTACGACCGCAACGCCACCAGGCAGCTGGTCCAGGCCGTGCGCGCCGCCGCCCCCGGCCAGGTCGCGTTGATCTACTTCAACGACCCGGTGCTGATCAACGAGGGCCTGACCACCCAGTACGCCAACCACGACAACCACCTGCACATCCGCTACCAGTGACCGACCCCGGCGATGCCACCAGCCCGGGCAGCCGAGCTCGCGTGGGGACAGGTAGCCAGATCTTCCCAGCAGTGCCACTCTGAACGTGTGTTATTCGCAACAATCGACAAGGGGACGAAAAAAATGCGCAAACACCGCCTGACCAGATCAATCCTCAGCCTGATCCTCGCGCTGACCGGACTGACCGTGATGTCCACGGTCGTGGCCCCCGGCGCCCAGGCGGACGAGTGCTACACGTGGAGCCGGACCCTGTCCAGCGGTTCCAGCGGGTCCGATGTCGCCGAGCTGCAGATCCGGGTCGCCGGATGGGCCGGCTACGGCGTCAACATGGCGATCGACGGCTCGTTCGGTGCCCAGACCACCGCCGCGGTCAAGGGGTTCCAGGCGGCTTACGGACTGGCCGCTGACGGCGTCGCCGGGCCGAACACCTACGCCAAGATCTACGCGCTGCAGGACCCGGACTGCACGCCGGCCCACTTCTCCTACGCCGAGGCCAGCCAGAACTGCGGACGCGGCCTGAACGGCAACGGGTCCGTGCCTCTCGCGACGGTCAAAGAGAACCTCAAGCGGGTCATGTGGCGCGCCGAGGCACTGCGCCACCAGCTCGGCGACCACCCGCTGATCGTCACCTCCGGGTTCCGGGACAAGGCCTGCGACGGCTCGCCGTACGGGCAGCACACCTACGGGACGGCGCTCGACCTCGTCCCCGGCAACAGCAGCACGACGTTCTGCTCCATCGCCAAGCAGGCCCGGTATGCCGGGATGGGCGGCATCTTCGGACCCGGCTACCCCGACCACAACGACCACGTCCACGTGGACATCCGGGCCGGACGGACCTGGAGCGCCCCGAACTGCGGCGTCAGCTGACACCCGCCTCACCGAAAGACCAGCGCGGCCCGGGACAACCGTCCCGGGCCGCGCTGTCGTGGTCGCGGTCGACGCGGCGGGTCAGGCCACCGGCTGGCTGACCAGCTCGAGCAGCTCGCCGAACCGGGCGGACGGGCGCATCACGGCGGCGGCCTTGGCCGGGTCCGGCCGGAAGTAGCCACCGAGGTCGACCGGTCGGCCCTGGTCGGCGACGAGCTCCGCCTCGATCTGCTCGACCTCGGACTCCAGCGCCGTGGCCAGCGGGGCGAAGGCAGCCGCCAGCTCGGCGTCGCTGGTCTGCGCAGCGAGGCCCCGGGCCCAGTAGTGCGCCAGGTAGAGGTGGCTGCCCCGGTTGTCGAGCTCGCCGGTCCGCCGGCTCGGGGACTTGTTCTCCTCGAGCAGCACCTCGGTGGCCCGGTCCAGGGTCTCGGCGAGGACCGCCGCGCGCGGGTTGTCCGTCGTCGAGCCGAGGTGCCGGAAGCTCTCCGCGAGCGCCATGAACTCGCCGAGGCTGTCCCAGCGCAGGTGGTTCTGCTCGACCAGCTGCTCGACGTGCTTCGGGGCCGATCCCCCGGCGCCGGTCTCGAAGAGGCCGCCGCCATTCATCAGCGGCACGACCGAGAGCATCTTCGCGCTGGTGCCGAGCTCGAGGATCGGGAACAGGTCGGTGAGGTAGTCGCGCAGGACGTTGCCGGTGACCGAGATGGTGTCCTGCCCGCGGCGGATCCGCTCCAGCGAGGTGGCCATCGCCTCGACCGGGGACGCGACGGTGATCTCGGCCCCGTCGCGGTCGTGCTCGGGCAGGTAGGCGTCCACCTTGCTGATGAGGTTGCGGTCGTGGGCCCGCTGCGGGTCGAGCCAGAAGATCGCCGGCGTGCTCGACAACCGGGACCGGGTGACCGCGAGCTTGACCCAGTCGCGGATCGCGGCGTCCTTGGTCTGGCAGGCGCGCCAGATGTCGCCCGCCTCGACGGCGTGCTCCATCAGTACGGTCCCCGAGGCGTCGACGACCTCGACCCGACCGGGCGCGCTCATCACGAAGGTCTTGTCGTGGCTGCCGTACTCCTCCGCCTTCTGGGCCATCAACCCCACGTTGGGCACCGAGCCCATCGTCGTCGGGTCGAAGGCCCCGTGGGCGCGGCAGTCCTCGATCACGGCCTGGTAGATCCCGGCATACGAGCTGTCCGGGATGACGGCGAGGGTGTCCGCCTCGGCCCCGTCCGGGCCCCACATGTGGCCCGAGGTGCGGATCATCGCCGGCATCGAGGCGTCGACGATGACGTCGCTCGGCACGTGCAGGTTGGTGATGCCCTTGTCGGAGTTGACCATGGCGAGCGCCGGACCGGCCGCCAGTCCCTGTTCGATGGCGGCGCGGACCTCGTCCCCCAGCCTGTCGAGCAGGGCGTCGAGCCCGGCGAGGATCCCGCCGAGACCGTTGCTGGGGTCGAGCCCAGCGGCAGTGAGCGCGTCGCCGTAGCGGTCGAAGACGTCGGGCAGGAAGGCGCGGACCACGTGGCCGAAGATGACCGGGTCGGAGACCTTCATCATCGTCGCCTTGAGGTGCACCGAGAAGAGCACTCCCTCGGCCTGCGCGCGGGCCACCTGCTCGGCCAGGAACGCGTCGAGTGCCGCCGCGCGCATCACCGTCGCGTCGACGATCTCGCCGGCGATCACCGGAAGCGAGTCCTTGAGCACGGTCTGGGCGCCATCCGCAGCGACGAACCGGATGCTCAGGGTGTCGTCCGCGTCCAGGACGACGGACTGCTCGTTGGCCCGGAAGTCATCGCCGCTCATCGTCGCGACGTTGGTCTTGGAGTCGGCGCTCCAGGCGCCCATCGAGTGGGGGTGGTTGCGGGCGAAGTTCTTCACCGCGGCCGGGGCACGACGGTCGGAGTTGCCCTCGCGCAGGACCGGGTTGACCGCGCTGCCCTTGACCTTGTCGTACCGGGCCCGGGTCTCCTTCTCCTGCGCGCTGGTCGGCTCGTCCGGGTAGTCCGGGACGGCGATGCCCTGGCTCTGCAGCTCGGCTACGGCGGCCTTGAGCTGCGGCACGGAGGCGGAGATGTTCGGCAGCTTGATGATGTTCGCCTCGGGGGTGGTGGCGAGCTCGCCCAGCTCGGCGAGCGCGTCGTCCGTGCGCTGGCCCTCGGGCAGCTGGTCGCTGAACGTCGCGATGATCCGCCCGGCCAGCGAGATGTCCCGCGTCTCGACCTCGACCCCGGCGGCGGCGGCATACGCCTGTACGACGGGAAGGAAGGAGTAGGTGGCCAGCAGCGGCGCCTCGTCGGTCAGCGTGTAGATGATCGTGCCCATGCCAGGTGGCTCCTCGGTGCAGCGTCAGGGTCGGCGAGTGGTCGGCCGCGGTCCCGACTCTTCCACGAATCGGAACGCAACGGTGCCCATAATAGCTTGACGTCAAGATAGTTAGCCACGGGATGAGTACGCTCTGCCCATGGTCACCAGGGGCGCAGTCATCATCGGCGCGGGCGGGCACGGCCGCGAGCTGCTCCAGTGGCTGCGTGACTGCCAGGTGGGCTTCCTCGGCTTCCTCGACGACGGCATCGTCGACCCTGACCGGCTCCGGCGTCTTGATGCCCCGCTGCTCGGCCGCCTGGACGAGATCGGATCCGTTCCGGGCGCCGTGCACTATGTGGGCATCGGCGACCCCACCGTGCGTCGTCACGTGGCCGAGCGGGCACTGGAGCTCGGTTCCGTGCCGGGTCCGGCGCTCGTTCACCCCAGCGCCTACCGGGGAGCCGCCGTCACGGCTGCCCCGGGGTCAGTGCTCGCCCCCGGGAGCGTGGCGACGACGAACGTCCGCCTCGGGAGGCACGTCCACCTCGGCTGCAACGTCGTCGTCGGACACGACAGCACCCTCGCGGACTTCGTCAGCGTGTACCCCGGCGCCACGGTCTCGGGCGACGTCCAGCTGGAAGCCGGCGTGACCATCGGGACGAACGCGGCAGTCAAGCAGGGCATCAGGGTGGGTGCGGGTGCCGTCGTCGGCGCGGGCGCGGTGGTCGTCAGGGACGTACCTGCCGGCGACGTCGTCATCGGGGTGCCTGCGCAGCACCGATGAGCCGTTCGGCTCGGTGATCTTCCGGACCGAGTTTGACGGTTTCGCCCCATCCGGGCCGCTACTCTTCCCCTGCCGGCCCCACCAGCCGTACCTCGGGCGTCACGGGCTCCGTGACCGGAGACAGGGAGTGCGTCATGCAACCACCACTGGTCAAACGCCTCGGAGCAGAGCTGCTCGGGACCTTCTGGCTCGTCTTCGGCGGCTGCGGCACGGCCATCTTCGCCGCGAAGTTCTTCTCGCCCGCCGGCGTCACCGACCCGCAGGGCACCCAGCTCGGGGTCGGCTTCCTCGGCGTCGCGCTCGCCTTCGGCCTGACCGTCGTCACCATGGCGTATGCCGTGGGCCACGTCTCCGGAGCGCACTTCAACCCGGCCATCACGCTCGGGCTGTGGGCGGCCAAACGGTTCGACAGCGGCCGGGACGTCGGCGCCTACATCCTCGCCCAGGTTGTCGGCGGTTTGCTGGCCGGCGCGGTGCTGTGGGGTCTGGCCCGCAGCGTCAAGCCCGACGTCACCGGCGCGCTGGCGGCCAACGGCTACGGGGAGCACTCCCCCGGCGGCTTCTCGCTGGTCGCCGTACTGCTCACCGAGATCCTGCTGACTGCGTTCTTCCTGTACGTCATCCTCGGGGTCACCACGTCGCACGCACCGACCGGCTTCGCCCCCCTGGCGATCGGCCTGACCCTGACCCTGATCCACCTCATCTCGATCCCGATCAGCAACACCTCGGTCAACCCGGCCCGCTCCACCGCGGTCGCGTTCTTCAACGGCAACGGCGCCCCGGGACAGCTCTGGCTCTTCTGGGTCGCGCCGATCGTCGGCGCGATCATCGCCGGCTGGACCTTCGAAGCGATCACCGGGATCGACCGCCAGGCCAAGGACGTCAGTGGCGAGGTCCACCTCGTCGACCGTCCCGCCGAGGCGCCGGACTCGGCGGCGCCGTCCCAGCCCTGAGCCCGCTCCGGACCCCATCCGTCGGCTGGTAGCGTCGAGCCGTCTCGTTCCACACTGCTGTCGAAGGGCGATCCCCCGTGAGCACCACACCCGTCAAGGTTGCCGTCACCGGCGCCGCCGGCCAGATCGGCTACAGCCTCCTCTTCCGGATCGCCAGCGGTGCGCTGCTCGGCCCGGACACCCCGGTCGAGCTGCGGCTGCTCGAGATCACCCCGGCACTGAAGAGCCTCGAGGGCGTGGTCATGGAGCTCGACGACTGTGCCTTCCCGACCCTGGCCAAGGTCGAGATCGGTGACGACGCCACCAAGGTCTTCGACGGCGTCAACCACGCCCTGCTCGTCGGCGCCCGCCCCCGCGGTCCTGGTATGGAGCGCGGCGACCTGCTCGAGGCCAACGGCGGGATCTTCGCCCCGCAGGGCAAGGCCCTGGCCGAGGTGGCCGCGGACGACATCCGGGTCACCGTCACCGGCAACCCGGCCAACACCAACGCCCTGATCGCGATGAGCAACGCGGCCGGCATCCCCCGGGAGCGCTTCTCCGCGCTAACCCGGCTGGACCACAACCGGGCGATCAGCCAGCTCGCGGCCAAGCTCGGCGTGCCGGTCACCGAGATCCGGAGGATGACGATCTGGGGCAACCACTCCGCCACCCAGTACCCCGACCTGTTCCACGCCGAGGTCGGTGGCCGGAACGCCGCCGAGGCGATCGGTGACCAGGACTGGCTGGAGAACACCTTCATCCCCACCGTCGCCAAGCGCGGCGCCGCGATCATCGAGGCCCGCGGCGCATCCTCGGCCGCCTCGGCCGCCTCCGCGACGATCGACCACGCCCGCACCTGGGTCGAGGGCACCGCCGAGGGCGACTGGGTCTCGATGGCCGTCGCCTCGGACGGCTCCTACGGCGTTCCCGAGGGTCTGATCTCGTCCTTCCCGGTCACCATCGCGGACGGCCAGTGGAGCATCGTCCAGGGCTTGGAGATCGACGACTTCTCCCGCGCCCGGATCGACGCGTCGGTCGCCGAGCTCACCGAGGAGCGCGAGGCCGTGACCGGGCTCGGCCTGATTCCCTGACCAGGGCGCGGCCGGCTCCTCGAGCCAGCCCGCCGATCGGGGCCTCGATCAGACCGGAGTGAGCCGGACCAGCGTGAAGGCGAGCACGACGGCGACCGCGAGGGTCAGCAGCAGGGCGACGTCGACCAGCCGTCGCCGGACCTCCAGACCGCCACCACGCGGTGACGGCACGGTCAGTCGCAGGAGCGCCGCCAGCACCAGCGAGGCGGCCAGGACGAGGCCGCCCTGGCGAAACGCCCCGGCGAAGGACACCATGCCCAGCCCGGTCACGGCACCAGCTGCCACGAGCCACCACAGCCCGAGCCCGCCGAGGGCGCGCCACTTCACCGCAGTCCAGCCTGCCTCTCGGCAGCGAGCACGACGTTGCGCAGCAGCAGGCCCCGGGTCATCGGTCCCACGCCACCCGGGTTCGGGCTGATCCAGCCGGCGACCTCGGCGACCTCCGGGGCGACGTCACCGGCGACCGCACCGTCGACCCGGGAGACGCCGACGTCCAGTACGGCGGCGCCGGGCTTGACCATGTCGGCGCTGATGATGCCCGGAACCCCGGCAGCCGCCACGACGATGTCGGCCTGCCGCACCTCGGCGGCCAGGTCGCGGGTGCCGGTGTGGCACAACGTGACCGTGGCGTTCTCCGAACGACGGGTGAGGATCAGCCCGAGCGGTCGGCCGACGGTCAGCCCGCGACCGACGACGACGACCTTGGCCCCGGCGATGCGCACGTCATGGCGGCGCAGCAGCTCGACCACGGCCATCGGCGTGCACGGCAGCGGCGCCTGACGGCCGAGGACGAGCCAGCCGAGGTTCATCGGATGCAGCCCGTCGACGTCCTTGTCCGGGTCGACCCGGGACAGCAGCGCCATCTCGTCGAGGCCGGTGGGCTGCTGCACGAGGAACCCGGTGCAGGCCGGGTCGGCGTTCAGCTCGTCGATGACGGCCTCGACCTCGCCCTGGGTCGCCGTCGACGGCAGGTCCCGGCGGATGCTGGTGATCCCGATCTCGGCGCAGTCGCGGTGCTTGGCCCCGACGTACCACCGGCTGCCCGGGTCGCCCCCGACCAGGACGGTGCCCAGGCCCGGCACGATCCCGCGCTCGGCCAGCACCGCCAGACGGTCCTTGAGCTCGGACTTGATCGTCGCCAGGGTGGCCTTGCCGTCCAGGATCTGTGCCGTCACGAGCGCCTATCCTGCCACGGGCGTACCGGGATGCCGTCGCGCCCGGCTGGTGCACGTGTCTGCACTACCCGGGCGGCACGCGCCGCGCCCTGGTCGCCGCGATGCCGGACAGGATGGCGGCCACCAGGGTGGTGACGACGCCGATGATCACCAGCGGGCCGACGTGCCCGCGGGTGGCCGGGTCGACGGCGTCGAGCAGGACGGCCGAGGTGAGCTGGCCCAGGAGCAGGAAGATCATCACCTGGAGCACCCCGAGATGGCGCACCGCGATGGCCGAGACCGCGACCACCCCGATCCCGAGGACGCCTCCGAACCAGGCCCACCACGGGGCGTCGATGCTCACCGGCGAGCCGAAGGTGCCCAGCAGGGCGCCGGGCACGGCGAGGACGAGCAGCAGGCAGGTGCCCACCGCGAAGTTCAGCCAGGTCGTGGTGAACGGGTTGCCGGAGGCGGCGTTGACCTGCCCGTTCGTCGCCTGCTGCACCGTCATCAGCCCGCCGACGACCAGCGCGAGCGCGATCGGCAGGACCACCGCGGTGCTCGACCCGGTTGCTCGTCCACCGACGGCCACGATCACGCCGACGGTCGCCAGGACCGCCGCCGCCACCCTGGCCCAGGTCACCGGGACCGCGCCCGCCGGGCCGATCCCCCACCGGTCGACGGCGATGGCGCTGGCCGTCTGGCCGCCGACCACCGCGATGGTGAACAGGGCCACCCCGGCGATCGGCACGGCATACGTCTGGTTGAAGACGTAGAGCGCACCGACCGTGCCGCCGAACAGCTGCCAGAGCGGCACCCGGCGCTCCCGGACGGCGATTCGGACCCGACCGAAGCCGGCCCGGACCCGGGGCGAGGCGACGACGATGGCCGTCAGCACCACTAGGCCGGACAGGAAGCTCCACAGCGCGGCGTCGAGGCCACGCCCGGAGACCGTCGAAAGCTCGCCGTTCATCCGCGACTGCGCCGACAGGAACCCGCCTGCCATCAGGGTCAGCAGGGCCCAGCCGACGTGGGCCCGGCCATGGTCCAGCCGCGCCGCCCCGGCCGTGCTCGGGTCAGTGCGCGAAATGCCGGGTCCCGGTGAAGTACATCGTCGCCCCGGCGGCCCGGGCCGCCTCGATCACGACGTCGTCGCGGATGGACCCGCCCGGAGCCACGACCGCCGCCACCCCCGCGTCGAGGAGGATCTGCAGGCCGTCGGCGAACGGGAAGAAGGCGTCCGAGGCGGCGACCGACCCAGCGGCCCGCTCGGCACCGGCCCGGGACACGGCGAGGTGGCAGGAGTCGACCCGGTTGACCTGGCCCATCCCGACCCCGACCGAGGCGCCGTCCCGGGCCAGCAGGATCGCGTTGGACTTGACCGCCCGCACGCTGCGCCAGGCGAAGTCGAGGTCGGCCAGGGTGGCAGCGTCGGCCGCCGCGCCGGCAACGAGCGTCCACCGGGAGGGGTCGTCGCCACCGGTCGCGCCGTCGCCCTCGATGACGGCATCCACCCGGTCGACGCTCTGGACGAGGATGCCGCCGCTGATCGGTCGGACCTCGACCGGGTCGCGGAACCGCTCCAGGTCGGCCGGCAGGCGCAGGATCCGGATGTTCTTCTTGGCCTGGAGCACCTCGAGGGCGTCGGCGTCGAAGTCCGGCGCCACCACGACCTCGGTGAAGACGTCCTTGATCGCCTCGGCCATCGCCCGGGTGACCGGACGGTTGGCGGCGATGATCCCGCCGTAGGCCGAGACCGGGTCGCAGGCATGGGCCTTCTGGTACGCGGCGGCGATGTCCGCACCGACCGCGATCCCGCACGGGTTCGCGTGCTTGACGATCGCCACGGTCGGCTGGTCACCGTGGTCGTGAGCCGCCCGGACTGCGGCGTCCGCGTCGACGTAGTTGTTGTACGACATCGCCTTGCCGTGCAGCTGCTCGGCCGTCGCGATCCCTGGGCGCCACCCCGCGTACAACGCCGCCTGCTGGTGCGGGTTCTCGCCGTACCGCAGCGGGGTCACCCGGTCCCAGGACGCACCGGTCCACGCCGGGAACCCGGTCCCGTCGCCGGTGTCGGCCAGGACACTGCCCATCCAGCCGGCCACGGCCACGTCGTACGACGCGGTGTGGACGAACGCCTCGGCAGCAAGGCGCTGCCGCTGGGGGAGGGTGAACCCCCCGGCCGAGACCGCCTCCAGCACGAGCTCGTAGGCCGCGGGGCTGGTGACGATGGCGACGCTCGCGTGGTTCTTCGCCGCGGCCCGGACCATCGACGGGCCGCCGATGTCAATCTGCTCGACGCACTCGGCCTGCGACGCTCCGGACGCGACGGTCTCGCGGAAGGGGTAGAGGTTGCTCACGACCAGGCCGAACGGCTCCACCCCGAGCTCGGACAGCTGCCGGACGTGCTCGGGGTTGTGGGTGTCGGCGAGGATGCCGGCGTGCACCTTCGGGTGCAGGGTCTTGACCCGCCCGTCGAGGCACTCGGGGAAGCCGGTCAGCTCCTCCACCGGCGTCACCGGCACGCCCGCCGCCGCGATCCGGGCCGCCGTCGAGCCGGTCGAGACGATGGCCACGCCACTGGCATGCAGCCCGAGAGCCAGCTCCTCGAGCCCCGTCTTGTCGTAGACGGAGATCAGCGCCCGGGTGACCGGGTGCCGTTCGTCGGTGGTCGCTGCCTGTTCGCTCACGGATGCGCGCCTTTCAGGGGGTGGGATGGTCGGTCGGGAAGCCGGTCCGGGCCAGCCGGGCGACGAGGTCGACGAGCATCGGCCGCTCGACGGCCTTGATCCGCTCGTGCAGGCTCTCCTCGGTGTCCCCGTCGAGGACCGGCACGCGCTGCTGGACGAGGATCGGCCCGGTGTCGACGCCCGCGTCGACGACGTGGCCGGTGCACCCGGTGACCTCGACCCCGGCCGCGAGCGCGTCCCGGACGGCGTGTGCTCCGGGGAAGCTCGGCAGCAGCGCCGGGTGGGTGTTCACCGTGGAGTGCGCGCCGAGGAAGACCGGCCCGAGCAGCTTCATGAACCCCGCCGAGACCACGAACGCCGGCTGGTACGCCGCGACCGCGTCGGTCAGGGCCCGGTCCCACTCCGCGCGGGAGGGGTAGTCCTCGACCCGGCAGACGAAGGTGGGTATGCCGGCGCGCCGGGCCCGGGCGAGCCCTTCGATGTCCGGCCGGTCGGCGCCCACCGCGGCGACCCGCACCCGGTACCCCGGGTCCGTCGCGGCGTCGATGAGCGCCTGCAGGTTCGTGCCGCTGCCGGAGACCAGGACGACGACCGGGCAGGCCGGCCCGTCGGGGTGCGGCTCCCGGCGTGGCTGCTTCCTGCGCGGCACCGTCACGAGGACCGAGAATAGCGACGGCCGGGCGAGCGCCTCCCGGCGGTCCGGCCCGCGGGCACCTGCCGCTGCCGGCGGCCGTTGGATCAGCAAGGATGGGGCCAACAGACGGAGGTAAGGATGACCGAACGGACCCAGCAGGAGGTCGTGCGGCGCAGTCGACACTCGCTGTCGGTCGTCGCCCTCTTCCTGCTCATCCTGCTGGCCGCGGGCCTGCCGCTGCCGCAGCGGGGCATCGCGATCGTGCCGATCGTCGTCGTCGCGGTGATCACGGTGAACGAGCTGCTCCGGCTGCACCGGGCACAGGCTCCCGCCCGGGCCCGCTTCGGTCCGTACCTCACCCTCGCGTTCGTCGGGATGCTGCTCCTGGCCGCCGCGACCCAGGTGGCGCTCTACGTCCCGCAGAAGGCGTACGAGGAGTGTCTCGCGGCCGCGAAGACCCAGGCGGCGCAGGCCGACTGCTCGCGGCAGCGGCAGCAGAGCATCATCGGCAACATCCTCGAATTCTGATCCGGGCGAATCAGCCCTAATCCGGGCGAATCGGACGGACCATCAGGGGTGTTCGCGGATTCTTAGCCCTATTTTTCCGGATCTGCGTAACCCGCCAGTAACCCACGTCGTTAGCACGGTGTACCCAACCCAGGTAGGCGACATGGCAGGAACGCCGCCTTTCCTCCTGCAAGGGCCTGAACGAACCCGTGGCGCTGTTGGCGGTGCATCGTCCGCAGCATCTCCCCTCGTCAGGTCGCAGGGTGGCGCGGTGCGTGTGCTGGCCCCCACCAATCACACGCACCGCGCCACATCTGGTTTTGGGCCACCTCTGGTTATGGGCCACCTCGGTGATGGGCCACTCCGGTGATGGGCCACTCGGGCAGTCAACCCAGCACGGCCCGGTCCACCTCGGCCAGGAGGTGCTCGGCGATCTCCAGCGACGCCGTCGCGGCAGGTGAGGGCGCGTTGAGCAGGTGGACCTGCCGGGGTGCCCGTTGGACGAGGAAGTCATCGACCATCGAGCCGTCGCGCTGGAGCGCCTGGGCGCGTACGCCGGCGGGTGCCGGCACGAGGTCGTCGGCCTGGATGCCCGGCACGAGCCGGGACAGGCTCCGGGCGAAGGCCGCCCGGGACAGCGACCGGAAGACCTCCCGGGCCCCCGGTGCCGCATGCCGCCGCGCCAGGCGCCACAGCCCGGGCCAGGCCAGGGACTCCCGCAGGTCGGCGAGGTTCACGTCCGCCCAGGCGTACCCTTCCCGGCTGAGCGCGAGCACGGCGTTGGGACCGGCGTGGACCCCGCCGTGGACCCCACGGGTCAGGTGCACCCCGAGGAAGGGGAAGCGCGGGTCGGGGACCGGGTAGATCAGCCCGGAGACGAGGTACTCGCGCTCCTTGGTCAGCTCGAAGTACTCGCCGCGGAACGGCACGATCCGCGCGGCCGGCGACAGTCCGGAGGCGGCCGCGACCCGGTCGGCGTGCAGACCCGCGCAGGCGACCACCGCCTCGGCCCTGATGACGTCCGTGGCCGTCTCGACGTGGACCTGCGAGCCGCTGGTCCGAGCGGCGGCGACCGGAGTCCCGAACCGGACCTCGCCGCCCGCTGCCCGGAGGTCGTCCGCCAGGGCGTCGCACACCGCCGGGTAGTCGATGATCCCGGTGGTCTCGACCCGCAGGGCCTGCACGCAGCGGACGTACGGTTCGAACTCGCGGGCCTCGGCCGGGCCGACGAGCCGGGCCGGTACGCCGTTGGCCTGCGCTCGGGCGGCGAGCCGGCTCAGCCCGGGCACCTCCTGGTCGGTCACCGCGACGACGAGCTTGCCGCAGATGTCGTGCGCGACGCCCTTCTGCGCGGCATACGCCTGCATCGAGCGGGCGCCGCGCACCGCCATCGACGCCTTGAGGCTGCCCGGTGCGTAGTACAGGCCGGCGTGGATGACCCCGGAGTTGCGGCCGCTCTGGTGGCGGGCCAGCCCGTGCTCCTTCTCGAGGACCACCACCTCGTCCCCGCGCAGGGCCAGCCGCCGGGCCGTCGCCAGCCCGACGATCCCGCTCCCGATCACGACGACCCTCACCCGCAGCACCGTAGCGACCGGTCAGCGGCGGCGTTGCCGAATCTGGTCGACCGCCACGTAGAGCACCGCACCGACGAGCAGCTCACCGAGCAGGGCGCCGGCCAGGGCGAGCGGGCTTGGTCCGACGTGGCGCAGCCGGTCCACCCCGGCGGCGCCGGTCCCGAGGGCAGCGAGCAGGCCGAGGGCGGCGGCCGCGGTCACCGCCGCCGCGGAGGCCGTCAGCAGCTTGGTCCGCCAGCTCGACAGGCGGGCCACCGACTGGCAGGCGCGCCGGGCCATCAGGACGCCGACGGCCACGGGCAGGAGGAGGACCACGCTCAGCCATCGGGTCCAGGTGCCCTCGGTCGGCAGGGCCCCCAGGAACGGGATCATCGGCATCAGGCCCGGGTGCGCCCCGGCGAGGGTGATCGCGGAGCCGTCCGAGACGCTGAACCCGGGGCCGGCGATCCAGGACAACGCCCAGAGGGCGAGGTTCGGCAGGAGGCACAGCTGCGCGAGCGTGAGCATCAGGGCGCCGAACAGACCGGTCCCGAGCGCGGCATAGAGCCCGGACACGGTGGAGAACCGGGCGAGCAGCATGATCAGCACCAGCGTGGCGCCGAGCAGCAGCAGGACGCCCGCACCCCACAGGCCGGGGGCCAGGCCACGACCCACCCAGCGAGGCAGCCGGTCGATCCAGGCGCCGACGAACGGTGCGGACTCAGCTCGCAGGTGGCGTCGAACCAGGCAGATCAGGAGTGCGAGGGCGGGCACGGTGAGCACCACGACGAGGCCGAGCACGGAGGGTCGGGCCGGTCCCGCCAGGGTCAGCAGCCAGACCGCCGCAGCGACCGCGGCATACCCGGCGGCGAAGGCCGGCAGGTGACGGCGGGCCAGCAGTCCCGGCCAGGTCGTGCCCTTGGCCGCCGCCTCGGTGCGCGCGAGCAACTGGGCCACGCCGCGGGTGGTCACCGCCAGCGCCAGGGCCCACAGGCCGAGCGGGACGATGGACACGGTGCTCGGCCCGATCGACAGCGCGCCGCCGTGGCTGAGGAACCAGGTCGCGCTGGCCACTGCCACGGCATCGCCCCAGCCGACCGTGGTGTGCGCGGTCGCCACCCAGACCAGCAGGGCGGGCAGGACGAGCACCAGCCAGGATCCGGCCGCGGCCGACGCCCCGTTGCCGAGCGAGAGCCACCACGGTTGGGCATCGTTCGGAGCCGCCCGACCGCTGCGGCGATGGGCGGGACGGACGCGTTCCAGGAGGCTCATGAGGCCCCCATCGTCGCGCGTCTTCGGAACTGGCCAGCCATGGCACGCCGAGCGCCCCCGTTTTCCTGCGGGGGGCGCCCCGCGAACTTTATCGGGTCACCCGATAAAGGGGACGTTCCCTCGAGGAACTTCCTCACGTGAACGTCCCGTTTATCGGGTGACCCGATAATGGGCTAACCCCACGACAGCCGAGGTCAGGACAGGGCGGACATGATCTCGCGCATCAGGTCGGCGGTCTCGGACGGCGTCTTGCCGACCCGGACCCCGGCGGCCTCGAGGGCCTCCTTCTTGCCTGCTGCGGTGCCGGACGAGCCGGAGACGATGGCGCCGGCGTGGCCCATGGTCTTGCCCTCGGGGGCCGTGAATCCGGCGACGTACCCGACGACCGGCTTGGTCACGTGCTCCTTGATGTATGCCGCCGCGCGCTCCTCGGCGTCGCCGCCGATCTCGCCGATCATCACGATCGCGTCGGTGTCGGGGTCGTTCTGGAAGGCCTCGAGGCAGTCGATGTGGGTGGTCCCGATGATCGGGTCACCGCCGATGCCGACCCCGGAGGAGAACCCGAAGTCACGCAGCTCGTACATCATCTGGTAGGTCAGCGTGCCCGACTTGGAGACCAGCCCGATCCGGCCCGGGCCGGCGATGTCGGCCGGGATGATGCCGGCGTTCGAGGCACCGGGGCTGATCAGTCCCGGGCAGTTCGGCCCGATCAGGCGGGTCGCGCCGCTCGCGACGGCGTGGCTGTAGAACTCGGCCGTGTCCTTGACCGCGATGCCCTCGGTGATGATGACCGCGAGCGGGATCTTGGCGTCGATCGCCTCGAGGACGGCCGACTTGGCGAAGGCCGGGGGGACGAAGATGACCGAGACGTCGGCGCCGGTCTGGGCCATCGCATCAGCGACGGTGCCGAACACCGGGACGGTGACGCCGCCGTCGAAGTCGACGCTCTGGCCGGCCTTCTTCGGGTTGACGCCGCCGACAATCTTGGTGCCGGACGCGAGCATCCGGGTGGTGTGCTTCATGCCTTCGGAACCGGTCATGCCCTGGACGATGACCTTGGACTCGGCAGTCAGGAAGATAGCCATGGGTGATGCCCTTCAGTTCTCGGTGGAGGCGGCGAGCTCGGCAGCCTTGCGGGCCGCGCCGTCCATGGTCTCTTCGATCGTCACGAGCGGGTGTGCGCGTTCGGCGAGGATGCGCCGGCCCTCCTCGACGTTGTTCCCGTCGAGCCGCACGACCAGCGGCTTGGTGGCCTCGTCGCCGAGCTTGTCCAGCGCGCCCACGATGCCGTTGGCCACCGCGTCGCAGGAGGTGATCCCGCCGAAGACGTTGACGAACACCGACTTCACCTGGGCGTCACCGAGGATGATGTGCAGCCCGTCGGCCATGACCTCGGCCGAGGCGCCGCCGCCGATGTCCAGGAAGTTCGCCGGCTTCGGGGCCGCGCCCAGCCCGCGGTCCGCCGCGACCTGCTCCCCCGCGTACGCGACGACGTCCAGTGTCGACATGACCAGGCCGGCGCCGTTGCCGATGATGCCGACGTCGCCGTCGAGCTTCACGTAGTTCAGGCCCTTCTCCTTGGCGGCGGCCTCGAGGGGGTCCGCCGCGGCCGCGTCCTCCAGGCCCGCGTGCGCCGGGTGCCGGAAGCCCGCGTTCTCGTCGAGGGTCACCTTCCCGTCGAGGGCGATGATCGCGCCGTCCTCGGTCTTGACCAACGGGTTGACCTCGACCAGCGTCGCGTCCTCCTCGCGGTAGACGTCCCACAGCCGCTGGAACACGGCAGCCAAGGCGTCCTTGTCCGCCTCGTCGAAGCCCGCCGCGTCGACGATCTCGCGGGCCTTGGCGTCGGTGAGCCCCTCGTTCGGGTCGATCGGGATCTTCGCGAGGGCGTCCGGTCGTTCGACCGCGAGCTGCTCGATCTCGACACCGCCCTCCTTGCTGCACATCGCGAGGTAGGAGCGGTTGGCCCGGTCGAGCAGGATGGAGAAGTAGTACTCCTCGGCGATCTTCGCGCCCTGAGCGACCATCACCCGGTGCACGGTGTGCCCCTTGATGTCCATCCCGAGGATGGCCGAGCCGACCTCGGCGGCCTCCTCGGGCGACGTCGCCACCTTGACGCCGCCGGCCTTGCCGCGGCCGCCGGTCTTGACCTGCGCCTTGACGACGACGACACCGCCGCTGCGCGCGCCCACCCGCTCGGCGGCCGCACGCACCGCCTCAACGGTGTCGGCGACCTCACCGGCGAGCACGGGGACCCCGTGTGCCTCGAACATGTCGCGCGCCTGGTACTCGAAGAGATCCACGGATCATCCGTCCCATCGAAAAGTGATTGCGGTCCCGGCCGGGAGTCTGACTCCCCGGGACTCTATCGGCCGGTGAAGGTGGCCCGCTGCCCGATGCCGTGGGAGAAATCTCACCGCGGCAGCGGTCGTCCGGCGGGCGCTGCCGAAAGACGGCTCAGGCGCCGGCCCGGCGGATCACCGGATCTCGGCGACCTGTCCCTCGGGCACCAGCAGGATCCAGACCGGCCCCTTGGCCATGGCCACGGGCTTGCCGTTGACCGTGTACGACGTCGGCGCGGCAGCGTTGGGTCGCGACCACTGCACCAGCCAGGACTGGCCGTCCCGCAGCACCGCGCCGGTGCCCTTCCCGATGACGTCGAGGACCGGGGTCGCGGCGCCGTTGACGTCGCGGTTGCTCCCGAGGTGGGTGGGCACCGTCTGCACGATGACGGTGGCGGCACCGTGCTGCGTACCGTCCGCGTCGATGTCCGGGCGGCCGTCGGTGGTGACGAGGTAGCGCTTCTGCGCGGGATCCCAGTCCAGCTGGACGTCCGACGCCTGCCAGCGCGAGCCCGCATGGGTACCGGGGGCGCCGCCGTCAGACGGGGGGCCGAACCGCAGGCCCGGGTCGCCGGGCGGCACGCTGCCACCCGCCCTGGCCAGCAGGGCCCGGGGGTCACCGATGACGTTGTATGGGGCCGCGCGGCGACCGTCGCGACGGAACCCCTCACGGGAGGCGTCGAAGGAGAGGTTCTTCTGCGCCCCCTTGTCGACCGCGGCCAGCGTGCCTGCGGAGGCACCCGAGAAGGCGAACGCGACCGGCCCGTAGTTGGCGAGCAGGTCGACGTCGGACTCCCGGGCGCTGCGGATCGGGCCGACCTCCGCCGGCTGCGTCGTCGAGAAGATGGCCAGCAGCCTGGTCAGCCCGGACTCGACCGGCTCGACGTAGACGACGTCTGCCTGGTTCAGCCCCACCCGGGGGCGCGAGCTGGCCGTGTTGTCCACCTTCACCGCCAGGACCGGTCCGCCGCTCAGCGGCGCCAGAGCAGGGGCGGCTGGTGTCGTCGCGGTGGTGGTGGTGGAGGTGGTGGCCGCGGGCGCCGTCGTGGTCGCGCCGGTCGGAGGCTGGTCGCCGGAGCAGGCGGCGACGGCCAGCAGCGAGGTGGCCGCGAGCGCCGCGAGGGTGGTGCGCAGCGGGAGGCGCCGGTCGGGAGCAGGGATCTGAGTCATCGGGGGCGATGATACGCACCCGTACTGGGCGAGTCGCTGCACCCGACACCGACGCTCCGGGTGTCCCGACCCGTCAGGTTCCGGGGCGCACCCGCAGCAGTGCCGGGGCCGCGACTGACGTCGCGGCCCCGGAACCACTGACGTCGATGAAGCGGGGTGCGGGCGTCTCGCTCCGTACACACCACGTGTGGTGCTCAACCACCCTGCGCTGCGGGTAGCGGTGGGGTTGACCCTGACCTTCATCGACTGGAAGAGAGCGCCATCGTGGGGGGTGAGACGTTCTTCCTACAACGATGCTATGAGTCGTTTGCCCGCTTCACACCGGTTTTACCAATTCTTTACTATTCGGGTCCGAACCGGCGTCAGCGGTTCGGGTCGACGTTCTCGCGGACCCAGGCGACGATGTCGGTCGTGGTGGCCCCCGGCGTGAACACCTTCGAGACACCCAGCCGTTCGAGTTCCGGGATGTCCGCCTCGGGGATGATGCCGCCGCCGAAGACGACGATGTCGGCTGCGTCCCGAGCCTTGAGCAGCTCGACCACCTTGGCGAAGAGCGTCATGTGCGCCCCCGAGAGCACCGACAGGCCCACCACGTCGGCATCCTCCTGGATCGCCGCCTCGACGATCTGTTCCGGCGTCTGGTGCAGCCCTGTGTAGACGACCTCCATCCCCGCGTCCCGCAGCGCTCGGGCGACCACCTTGGCGCCGCGGTCGTGGCCGTCGAGCCCGGGCTTCGCGACGACGACGCGGACGGGCGAGGAGGGAGCTGGCTCGGTCATCTGGGCAGCGTAGCGAAGCGCGACCCCGGCGCAGGACCAAGGTGGCGACCGCCACCCTCCCGGCCGCCGACCCCGCCCCGCGGCAGCTGCCCAGTGAGGAACTCGTCACAGCGTGCCGACGGCCCGGTCGGGGCGCGAGCCGGTAATCTCGGGACGTCATGTCAACGTTGCACCGACTGCCGCCCCCGGCCGCTCCGCAGGAGCCACCCGGGTCCAGCCCGGGGTCCGCACCGCGGGGACTGGCCGGTGCCGTGACCGGCGCCGTGAGCACGGTCCGTGGTCTGGCCTCCGGCGCGGCGGAGGTCGTCGGCGACGCAGCTCGCGCCCTGTGTACGCCGGCTGGGCTCGCCGGGGCGACCGTCGAGGCGATGTGGCTGGCGACGCACACGGTGATCTACCCCTGGGGGCTGCTCGCGGCGCGTACCCCCCAGACGGCCCACGGCTACCGGATCGAGCACCTGCCGCCGGTGCAACGGGGCCTGGTGATCTCCAACGTCGAGGCTGCGGGGACGCCGATCCTCCTGGTCCATGGCCTGGTCGACAACCACTCCGTGTTCACCGTCCTGAAGCTGCTGCTGCGTCGGCGCGGGTTCGGTCGCGTGACGACGATGAACTACTCGATCCTCACCCGGGACATCCGCGCCGCCGCCGCCCAGCTGGCCCAGGAGGTGGAGCTGCTGGTGGCCGAGACGGGGTATGAGCGGATCCACGTGGTCGGGCACAGCATGGGCGGCCTGGTCGCGCGCTACTACGTCACCCGCCTCGGCGGCGACGAGCGGGTGCACACCCTGGTCACCCTCGGCACCCCGCACGCCGGCACCTACACGGCATACGGGTGGAACAGCCAGCTGACCAAGCAGCTGAGGCCGGGCAGCCCCCTCATGCAGGAGCTGGCCCAGCCGATCGACCGATGTGCGACGCGGTTCGTCGCCTACTGGTCCGACCTGGACCAGATGATGTTCCCGCAGCGCACCGCGGCACTGGTCCATCCGGACCTGGAGGTCACCAACGTCCCCCTGCACGGGGTCGGTCACACGAGCATCCCCAACATGCAGTCCGTGGTCCAGGGGATCTCGACCACTCTCGCGCATCTTGACGCGGACGGAAGCACCATGGCCCCCGGAGTGACTACGCTGTCCACCGCAGCCGCCCGACGACGGTCCTCGTGACCGGGGTCACACCAGGACACGGCTACCCAAAGCCCTATTTTTTACTCCGACGAGACCAAGGATTGTGAATAACGAAACGATCACGGTATGGTGACCGTCGCTTCCCTGTTCTCTCTGCCGTAAGGGTCCTGTTTTGCCGTCTTCTCACTACCGCGGGCGCCACCGTCCGTACAACGGACGCCACCGACCGCAGCAGTCCACGCGGTCGATGCCGCGTCTCGCGGGCACCGGGGCCCTCCTGCCGACGGCTGCGGCAGCGACCCTCGTGCTCACCGCCACCGGCGCGCACCTCGGTAGCTCCACGGTGAACCTGGCCGGCAACACGACGCTGGCCGCCAGCGCTCAGGCCCAGTCGCTGTCGATCATCGCGGACCAGCAGGAGAACCAGGACGTCAAGCTCAACGCGCTCCAGGCACAGGCCCGGATTGCCCAGGACCGGGCTGCGCGGGACACCGAACGCCGCACCCTTGATGCCGTCGCCGCCGAGAACGCCAAGCGGGCTGCCGACGAAGCGGCGCGCGCGGCCGACCCGGCCCAGCAGATCGAGAGCGCGAACCCGGACGACGGTCGCGCCTTCGTCCCACCGATCGGGCCGAACTACACGATGAGCTCGGGCTACGCGATGCGCTGGGGCGTCATGCATCCCGCGCAGGACTTCGCCATCTCGGTGGGATCGCCGGTCAAGGCGATCTCCAGCGGCACCGTCGTGTTCGCCGGCTCGTCGGGCGGCTACGGCAACAAGGTCGAGCTGAAGCTGTGGGACGGCACGATCGTCTGGTACGCCCACAACAGCCGGCTGCTGGTCAAGCAGGGTCAGAACGTCAGCCCGGGCCAGCTCGTCGCGCTCTCGGGCAACACCGGGCACTCGACCGGACCGCACCTGCACCTGGAGATCCACAACCCCAACGGCACTCCGGTCTCACCGATCACGTGGCTCAAGGCGCGCAACGCGATGCCGTGAGGCGAGCTCAGAGCTTGACCACGGGCGCGTAGCGCAGCAGCAGCCGCTTGACCCCCTCGGCCTCACCGAAGTCGACCCGGGCCATCGCCTTGTCGCCCTCGCCCTCGACGCTGATCACCGTCCCCAGCCCGAACTTCTCATGGGTGACCCGGTCGCCGTCCTTGACGCTGACCGGGACCCGCGCGGGACTGCGGTTGAGGTCACGCCGGTTGGCCAGCGACTCCATCGCCGATCCGGACATCCGCCGCCCGGAGCGGGCCGTGTCCAGCGCAGTCTCGGTCCGCTCCCACTCGATCAGCTCCGCCGGGATCTCGTCGAGGAAGCGCGACGCCGGGTGGTACTGGGGTGCGCCCCAGGCCGAGCGCACGCCGGCGCGGGACAGGTGCAGCCGCTCCCGGGCGCGGGTGATGCCGACGTAGGCCAGCCGACGCTCCTCCTCCAGCTCCTGCGGGTCGCCGAGGGACCGCATGTGCGGGAAGGTGCCGTCCTCCATACCGGTGAGGAAGACGACCGGGAACTCCAGTCCCTTGGCGGTGTGCAGGGTCATCAACGTCACGACCCCGCCGTCCGAGCCGGGACCACCCTCGTCGCCGTCCGGGATCTGGTCGGCGTCGGCGACCAGCGAGACCTGCTCGAGGAAGTCCTCCAGGCTGATCACCTCGCCGGTCTCGGCACGCGCCTCGTCGAACTCGCGAGCCACTTCGACCAGCTCGGCGAGGTTCTCCACGCGGGTCTCGTCCTGCGGGTCGGCGCTGGTGCGCAGCTCCTGCAGGTAGCCGCTCTGCTCGACCACCGCCTCGAGCAGCCCAGCCACCCCCGAGCCTGACTCGTAGACCCCGCGCAGGGACTCGAGCAGGTCGGTGAACACGGTGATCGCGGCGACGGAACGGGTGGCGATGCCCGGCGCGTCGGCGGCCCGGCCGAGGGCGGCGACGAAGGGGATCCGCTCCCGTTCGGCCAGCTGGGCCACGCAGGCCTCGGCCCGTTCCCCGATCCCCCGCTTGGGCACGTTGATGATCCGCCGCAGGTTGACCGTGTCGACCGGGTTGGAGATCACCCGCAGGTAGGCCAGTGCGTCCTTGACCTCCTTGCGCTCGTAGAACCGGGTGCCACCGACCACCTTGTAGGGCAGGCCGACCCGGACCAACACCTCCTCGAAGGCCCGGGACTGCGCGTTGGTCCGGTAGAAGATCGCCACGTCCTTGGGCCGGACCCCGTCGGAGTCGTGCAGGGCGTCGATCTGCCGGGCGACGAACGCCGCCTCGTCGTGCTCGCTGTCGGCCACGTAGCCGACGATCCGGGCCCCGTCGCCGGAGTCGGTCCAGAGGTTCTTGGCCCGACGCTTCTCGTTGCGGGCGATGACGGCGTTGGCAGCGCGCAGGATGGTCTGGGTCGAGCGGTAGTTCTGCTCGAGCAGGATGGTCTTCGCGTCCGGGTAGTCCTGCTCGAACTCGACGATGTTGCGGATCGTCGCCCCCCGGAAGGCGTAGATCGACTGGTCCGCGTCGCCGACCACGCAGAGCTCGCCGGGCGGCACGGTGTGGGCCGGAGCGTCCTGGGCCAGCGGCGGCCCGACGAGCTCCTTGACCAGCTGGTACTGGGCCACGTTGGTGTCCTGGTACTCGTCGACGAGGATGTGCCGGAACCGGCGGCGGTAGTGCTCCGCCGCCTCCGGAAAGGCCTGCAACAGGTGGACGGTCGTCATGATCAGGTCGTCGAAGTCGAGCGCGTTCGCCTGCCGCAGCCGTCGTTGGTAGCTGGTGTATGCCGCCGACAGGGTCTGGTCGTGATGGCTGCCCTCGACGACCTGGGAGGCGTGGGTCTCCTCGTCGACCAGGTCGTTCTTGAGGTTGCTCACCGCGTGGGAGAACGCCCGGGCCGGGTACCGCTTCGGGTCGAGGTCCAGGTCACGCATCACCATCGACATCAGGCGCAGGCTGTCTGCCGCGTCGTAGATGGAGAAGGTCGACTTGAGGCCGAGCCGGCTCGCCTCTCGGCGCAGGATGCGCACGCAGGCCGAGTGGAAGGTCATCACCCACATGGCCTTGGCCCGCGGGCCGATGAGCTCGGTCACCCGCTCCTTCATCTCACCAGCGGCCTTGTTGGTGAAGGTGATGGCCAGCACCTGGCCGGGCTGGACCCCCCGGGCTGCCAGCAGATGGGCGATCCGGTGGGTCAGGACCCGGGTCTTGCCCGATCCGGCGCCGGCGACGATGAGCAACGGGGCACCATGGTGCAGGACCGCAGCTCGCTGCTGCGGGTTGAGCCCGGTGAGCAGAGCCTCCGGATCGGCGCTCGCGCGCCCGGCCGGGTCCGGCGGCTCACCCCCGGCCAGCGCCCAGGACGGCACCCCGGACGAGTCAACTGCGGAACCGCCACCGCCGCCATCGGCGCCCGACGCTCCGGGGCGCGGGGTGGGCAGGCCGAGGTCGTCGAAGAGGGTGCTCATGTCACCGTCCAGCCTACGACGCTCGGGTGACGCGCCGGCGCCTGACCGGACCTCGGGCCGGGCCGACCTCGCTCAGGGGTATCCTCGAAGGACCGAGGTCAGCCACGTTGCCCGTCTGGGTAGGACTTGGAGCTTCGTCTCATCTGGAAGACGACCCATGCCCACCCACGCCCTGCCGCTGTCGATCTCCCCCCAGCTCCTCGCCGCGTTCGACGAGCTCACCGCATCGCTGACCTCCGCGACCGTCCTGGCGGACACCCTCACCCGGGTCGCCGCCACGGCCGAACGGACCATCGGGGGATGCCACGCCGCGAGCGTCAGCATGGTGGAGGGCACCACCCTCGTCACCAAGGCCTGGACCGACGAGGTCGCGCGACGCGGTGACCTCATCCAGTACGAGGAGGGCGAGGGGCCGTGCCTCAGCGCGACCACGGACCACCGCGTCGTCTACACGCCGCGACTGGGCGAGGACCGTCAGTGGCCGCTCTCGGCCCGGCGCCTGGTGGATGAGCTGGGTGTTGGCAGCCTGCTCTCCGCGCGGCTGAGCGTGGAGGACCACCGCTCGCACACCCTGGGCTCGATCAACCTCTACTCCCAGGACGAGGACGCGTTCGGCGAGCAGGACCAGATCCTCGCCATCCTGCTGGCGTCTCTCAGCTCGGTGGCCGCGCACCACGACCGGGTCGAGTCCGACCTGAAGAAGGGCCTGGTCAGCCGGCAGATCATCGGCGAAGCGGTGGGCATCCTGCGGGCGCAGCACTCGGCCTCACATGACGAGGCATTCGGGCTGCTCGTCGCGGCGTCCAACCGGATGAACCTCAAGCTGCGCACCATCGCCGAGCAGCTCGTCGACGGCACTCTGCCGTACCTGCCCGAGAGCTGGGTCACCCCCGCGAGGAGGTGACGCTGCGCGCAGGCGTGCCCGCTGGTAGCCGGCCCGCAGCCACCGGAAGCCGCGCCTCCTGCCAGGCGGAGAAACCGCCGATGACGTCGCTGACTCGCAGCGGCGCCAGGTGGCCCGCGAGCAGCGGCGCGACGGCGCGGTCGTCACTGCCGAGAATGACGGCCCGGGACGTCGACGGGCGGGACCGACCGCCCCCGGTCAGGGTGGCCAGCAGGGCTGGGACCTGCTGCAGCTCGATCAGCACCGGCGACAGGTCCGGGTGGATCTCCCCCTCGCGCCGGCGGACCGCGACGGCCCGGATATCGACGAGCACCGCTCTCCCGAACAACGCCAGCTGGTATGCCGCGCGCGCCGAGATCCGGTCAGGCAGCGCGGCGTGCACGTCCGCCCGGCTGGCGAACAGCGCCGTCTCCCACCGGGTCTCGGTCAACGGCGACGGCGTCATCTGACGCCCCCTGACCAGCCGGCGGACAGCAGCTCTCGTCCGGCCGGGACGTCGCGGGCGACGAGCCGGGTCACCCGCGGTGCGTACGCGTGCACGGTCAGGGTGCGACCCGTCCCCGAGCCGGAGACCTGGTGGGCCTCGTCGGCCCCGACTGACCCGACGTCCCCGACGTCCAACCGGCTGGTCCGGACACCGTCGGGGTGCCAGGTCCGGATCTCGACGGCCCCGATGGCCACGGCCACCGCGCCGCGCGAGCCGCCGTGGTCGTGCCAACCGCTCTGAGCTCCGGTCGGCCAGGACACCAGCCAGAGCTCGGCACCGTCCGTCTGGGCCAGGCGTGCCCAGGTGTGCCGCTCGGCATCACCGGCGACGGCCTCGAGGTTGGGGTTCGCGGCATACCGGCGGGCGAGCCGCTCGAGCTCCGCGTCGGTCACGACCGGGGCCAAGGTGCGCTGAAGGTGTGTGGTGGTCATCGCTCATCCGTCTGTGCGGCCGGGGGATCCCGGCGAGGAGGGTTGTCGGTCGGGTCAGCGGGGGCGACAACACCACAGCGCGACGCGGCGCCGGACGGTCGCCGCTACCGGCTGACCTCCGC
Organism: uncultured Actinomycetota bacterium; assembly: GCA_963845815.1. Taxonomy (GTDB): domain Bacteria; phylum Actinomycetota; class Actinomycetes; order Actinomycetales; family Dermatophilaceae; genus Lapillicoccus. The sequence goes on along the minus strand of CAWJTD010000001.1, from coordinate 1,332,249 downwards.
GCATTCGCGTCGTGACGAGTGACATGTGACTAGGAGAACAGGCCCTGCCGAGACGGGCAAGCCATTAAATGCATCATCTCACGTTATGAAACACAACACGGTTCGTTATGTGACAAGCGGACCGAACCGGGCCGCGGGGCCGGACGTAGGCTCCGTTCATGACTGACGCTCCCCGAACCACCCGCGCACTCGTCGTTCCCCGACACGGAGACTCCACCGTGCTGAGCATCGAACCGTGGGACGTCCAGCCGCCAGCGCCGGGCGAGGTCACCGTGCGGGTGGCCGCCGCCGGGGTGAACTTCAAGGACGTCTACGAGCGGCAGGGGCTCTACCCGGTCCAGACGCCCTTCGTCATGGGCTCCGAAGGCGCCGGCACGGTCGAGAGCGTCGGCGACGGTGTCCCGCTCTCCCCCGGTGACCGGGTGGCGTGGGCCCAGCACCTGGGCAGCGCGGCCGAGCTCGTGACGCTCCCAGCCGCCGACGTCGTCCCGGTTCCCGATGCCCTCGGGCTCGAGACCGCAGCCGCGGCGATGCTCCAGGGCCTGACCGCGCACTACCTCGTGACGTCCACGTATGCCGTGCAGCCGGGTGACCTCGTCCTGGCGCACGCCGTGGCCGGAGGCGTCGGGCAGCTGCTGGTCCAGCTCGTCAAGGCCCGCGGCGCGACGCTCATCGGGACGGCCAGCACCAGCGAGAAGGCGGCCAAGGCGACCGCTCTCGGAGCGGACCACGTCATCGACTACACCCGGGTCGACGACCTCGCCGCCGTGGTCCGCGAGCTGACCGATGGGGCCGGCGTGCAGGTCGTCTACGACGGGGTCGGCAGGACGACCTTCGACGCCTCGCTGGCCTCGCTGCGCCCACGCGGCACGATGGTGCTCTATGGAGCGGCGAGCGGTCCGGTCGCGCCGTTCGAGATCCAGCGGCTCAACTCCGGTGGGTCGCTGTTCCTGACCCGGCCGACGCTGGCGCACCACCTCGCCACCCGGGACGAGCTCGAGTGGCGAGCCGGCGAGGTCCTGGGCGCACTCGCCGACGGCAGCCTCCAGCTCGAGATCGGCGGCCGCTACCCGCTGGACGAGGCGCAGGCGGCTTACGACGCGCTCGAGGGGCGGGCGACCACCGGCAAGCTGCTCCTCATCCCCTGAGGGCGGGCTGCTCCGAGGTCGCGGGCGCTGCTCAGCCCTCGACCCGGCGCCGCCGGGAGCCGAGGAGCAGGACCAGTCCGCCGAGGAGGAGGGCCACCGAGGCGACGAGCGTCGACCCCGCGTTGTCGCTTCCCGTGGCGGCAAGCGCCGAGGTCGGCAGCGGGCCCGGTGCGGCGGCCAGCGGGGCGACGGAGACCGTCAGCGTGCTGGCGCAGCCGGGGCGGCGGCGCCGATGCCGGCGGACACCAGGGTGTGCTGGCCGAGGGCGTCGTCGGATCCAGTACCGGACTGCAGCGGACGTTCGCCACCAGGTCGGCTCGGCATGGGCGACGTGCTCACGTCTGTGGCTCGAGCAGGTCCCCGATCCGCTCGCGCCAGCCGGCACTGAAGTCCAGCCCGGCAACCTCGCTCACCGGCACCCAGGCCGACGCCGCGGTTGTCCCGCCCTCGTCGAGGACGATGGACTCGGTCGGCTCAGGGCAGGTTGCCCGGTAGATGATCCGAACCGCGTGGAAGTCCTCCAGCCGACCGCTCGGAGCGCGTCCGACCCAGTGCCTGGTGCTGACTGCGGCGAGTCCGCTCACCTCGATCCGCTGACCGGTCTCCTCCCAGACCTCCCGGTGCAAGGCCTCCTCGGGCAGCTCCCCCGGGTCGACACCACCACCGGGTAGGCCCCAGGCCCCCGCGGCGTTGGTCTGAGCCGATGCCTGGCTGAGCAGGACTCCCCGGTTGCTGAGCACCACGGCATACGCAGCGACCCGCTGGTTGGCGACGGCCACCTCGTTCCGGGCGATGCGCAACCCCGGATCGCTCGGCGGCGGTCCCGGCGCCGGCCCGGGCGGTATGCCGTCCGCCGCCTCCACGCGGTAGACGATGGTCACCTCGTGCGGCTCCGCGCGCCCGAGGACCCGCTGGACCGCCGCCGGCACGAAGCCTCGCGAGCGCAGTCCCGCCTCCGGGTCCTCGCCGTGGGCGAGCCGGAACCGGACCACCTCCGCCCGACGGTGCAGACCGACCACCCACAACGCCGCCTGGACCCGATGCGATTCGGTCATCGACGAGCCGCGCCGGCCATTGCCCGGTGGTACTCGGCCTCGGCCAGCTCGGCGATCCGGGGCCAGTCCTGCGGCGGTCGGTGCTCGAGGTTGTGCGCGGTCATCCGCGCCAACAGACCCGGGTCGCAGGCCAGCCGCACGAGCGCGAGGGTCATCTGCCGGTCGTCGCCGGCGAGCAGCCCGTTGACCTCGTCGGTGACGAACTCGCCGATTCCCGAGCCTTGGCGTCCGACCACCGGCAGCCCGGCGGTGCGTGCCTCCAGCGCCGCGATCCCGAACGACTCGAGCTCTCCCGGCGAGATGTACACGTCTGCGGCGGCGTAGCGCTGCTTGAGCTCGTCGCGGCTCACCCTGCCGGGAAGGCTGACCCAGCCCGCCATCCCATGCTGGGCGATATAGCGCTCCACCCGGCCCCGCTCGGGCCCCTCCCCGAGGATGTCGAGGTGCAGCCGGATGTCCGCGGGCACCAGCTCCCGCGCCCGGCGGACCACCTCGAGCAGCGGAACCGGACGCTTGCGGGCCGCCAGCCGCATCGCGGTGACGAGCCGCACCGTTCCCTCCACCCGGTGCGGCCGGGGCAGCTGCCAGGCGTCCACCTCGATGCCGTTGGGCAGGACGGACACCGGGGGGCCGTCGAGGATCCCGCGCAGTGGGGCGGCGGCCACCTCCGAGACGGCACTCATGGCCATTCCGCGCCGCGCCCAGCGCCGGACCACCCCGAGCCCGGAGACGACGGGGGCGAACCGGTCGAGGACGCAGTGCCAGGTCATCGCGGTCGGCAACCCCATCCGCATGGTCAACAGTGCGCTGTCGACGGCGAACGGGCTGACCACACCCATGTGCACGTGCGCCACGTCGAAGCCCGCCAGCCGCGGACGCATCCGCAGCGGCGCGAACGGGTTCACCGGCAGGCCGGCGGGCAGCCGGATCGCGTGCCGATGCACCCGGATCCCGTCGAGCACCTCGGTCGCGCCATGCCGCTCACCGTGGCTGCCCGTGGTCGCGGTGAACACCTCGACGTCGTGCCCACGCTCGAGCAGCCGCGCGGCCAGGTCGTGGACCTGCACCTCGATGCCGCCCAGACGCGGAAGATAACAGTCCGACAGCAGGGCCACCTTCACGCGACCGAGCATGTCATGAGCCAAGATGGTGCCCACATGGGACACACACTGCTGGCGTTCCACGCGCACCCGGACGACGAGGCCCTGCTGACCTCGGGCACCATGGCGCGTGCGTCCGCCGAAGGACACCGGGTCATCGTCGTCGTCGCGACCGACGGTGAGCTCGGCCTGGCGTCGGCCAGGTTCACCCACGGCGGGTCGCTCGGCCAGACCCGGATGACCGAGCTGCGCGAGAGCGCCAAGGCCCTCGGCGTCGCCCGGGTGGAGCATCTCGGGTATGCGGACAGCGGCCTCGGCCCTGGCATCCACCCCGACCCCCCCGGACAGGTCCGGTTCTGCCGGGCCGACGTCGAGGAGGCTGCGGGGAGGCTCGCCGGGCTGCTGCGCGAGGAGCAGGTCGACGTCCTGCTGACCTACGACGCCAACGGCGGCTACGGCCACCGCGACCACATCAAGGTGCACCACGTCGGCGCCCGCGCCGCCCAGCTGGCCGGGACCCGCAAGGTGCTCCAGGCCACCGTGCCCCGGGACGAGATCCTGCGCGGCATCCGGCTGGCGTCGAAGATCTACCGCTTCCCGCCCGAGTTCGACCCCACGTCGTTCGAGCGCGCGTTCAGCCCCCGCTCGGCGATCACCCACCGGATCAACGTGCGGAGGTATGCCGGGCAGAAGCGGGCCTCGATGCGCGCGCACGCGTCGCAGTCCAGCGTCGATGGGGACGCCGACCGAACGCTGGCCGCGTTCCTGCGCATCCCGCGCCCGCTGTTCGACCTCGTCTTCGGCCGCGAGTGGTTCGTCGACCCGTCCCGTCCGGCCGGCGGCCGGATCTGCCACGACGTCTTCGATGAGTGACGCTCGAGTCACCGACAGCCCGCCGAGCCCGACCCGGCGCCGGATCGTCAAGGGCACCCAGGTCCTGCTCGGCCTGAGCCTGGCGGTCGGCCTGCTCGGGTGGGGACTGCCGCACTTCGCGCACACCACCTGGGGTGCCGTCTGGCAGGTGCTCAGCACGATCCCGATGAGCACGGCCGTCGGTCTGATGCTCCTCATGATGTCCGGGCTCTGGCTCTACACCTTCACCTTCACCGGGTCGCTGCCCGGGCTGGGCCACCTCAAGGCGCTGATCGTCAACGTGTCGGGGTCCGCCGTCGCCAACCTCCTGCCCGCCGGCGGGGCGGTCGGGGTGGCCGCCACCTACAAGCAGCTGCGTTCCTGGGGGTTCACCCGACGCGAGGTCTCGACGTCGATCATCGTCACCGGCGTCTGGAACGTGCTCGCCCGGCTGGTGCTGCCCATCATCGGCATCCTCGCGATGATCTTCGGCGCAGGCCAGCTCAACCCCGCCGTGATGCGGGCCGCCAGCGCCGGCGCGATCGGCGGGATCATCGTCCTGGCCCTGTTCATCTCGGCCCTGACCTCGCAGCGCGCGGCCGCCTGGGTCGGGACGCTCGTCGAGCTCGTCATGCGGCTGTTCCCGCCGACCCGGTCCGCATCGCTCGGGGTGGCACGCCACGTGGTCGAGCTGCGCACCCAGACCATCTCGGTGGTGCGACACGGGTGGCTGTCGATGACCTTCGGGCTGGTCGGCTTCTTCGGGATGAACTACCTGCTGTTCTGGTTCTGCCTGAACACGGTCGGGGTCCAGCTGCCGTTCGCCTACATGTTCTTCGCGTTCGCCCTCAGCCGGCTGCTGACCAGCGTCAGCGTGACTCCGGGCGGGGTCGGAATCTCCGAGACGGGGGTCGCCGCCCTGCTCGTCGGCTGGGGCGCCAACCCGGCCCAGGCGACCGCCGGCGTCGTCCTCTACTCGCTCTACGTGCACTTCTTCGAGGTTCCGCTGGGCGCGGTCGGCTGGCTCGCCTGGCTGGTCAGCCCGAGGAACGGCTCCGCCGCCCTGGCCGCGGAGGCCGAGGCGGCGTCGACCGCGGAGCGACTGACGCTGCCCGACCAGGTGCAGGTCAGGCCCTGACCAGCCGCCGGACCTGGCGGCCGCGGGCCTCGTCCGCGACCGCGTCGTCGAGGACGCCCGGTTCGAACGGTCGACCGGTGGCCCGTTCGGCGGCCCAGGCGATCAGCTGGTCGGCCAGCCGGGGGTTGGCCGGCAGGATGGGTCCGTGCAGGTAGGACCCCACGACGTGACCGGTGACCGCACCCTCGGTGCCGTCCTGGCCGTTGTTGCCGCTGCCGGCGAGGACCCGCCCGAAGGGGGCCTGACCGGCGCCGAGCAGGGTTGAGCCGGAGTGGTTCTCGAACCCCACGACCTGGCCGAAGTCGGTCTCCAGGACGATCCCGCCGATCATCCGCTTCTCGTTGCCCCGGGTCGTCACGTCGAGGATCCCGAGGCCGGGCAGCTCCTGACCCTGAACGGTGATGAACGCGTTGCCGAACAGCTGGTACATCCCGCAGATCATGATCATCGGCACCCCGTCGGCGGCCAGGGCGCGCAGTCGGTCGGCGATGACGACCAGATCGTCCTCGACCCGGGTCTGGCCCGAGTCCTGGCCGCCGCCGCCCATGAACAGGTGCGGGTCGGCAGGCAGCGGGCTCCCCGGGTGGTGCTCGTGGACCGCGACCTCGTAGCCGTGCCGGCGGATCCGGGCTGCGAGGCAACGGGTGTTGCCGAGGTCCCCGTAGATCGACATCTCCCGCGGGTAGAGGTGGACGAGGTTGATCAGTCCCTTGGCGGTCATGCCGGCTCCTGCCCGAAGTCGCTCAACCCGTACCTGGCCGCCAGCAGACGGCGCAGCCTCATCATCGCCGTGTAGGTGCAGAAGATCCGCCGCGGCTGGCTCGGGTATGCCGTCAGGAACGTCTCGAGCGCCTCCTTGAGGTCGGGGATGATCCCCTCGACCGCCACGTCGTCGTAGTCCAGTCGCAACGCCATGTCGTAGGCACGGACCCCGGACGTCAGGGCGACGCCCTGGCCGCGCAGCGACTCGAAGCTGACGTCGTAGAGCCACGAGACGTCCTGCCCGTCCGCGTAGTCGTCGTTGATCGCCACCATTGTGGTGACCGGCTCGGCGCCGTAGGTCCCCAGCGCGACGGTGAACCCGGCCGGGTTCTTGACCAGGACCAGCTCGAGCGGGTGGCCGTCGGCGTCGATCACCTCGCCGCGACCGAACGGCGGGGTCACGGTGCGCAGCGCCTCCAGGGCCGCCGACTCCGAGAACGCGTCGCCGAGGAGCATCCGGGCGGTGGTCGTGGCCGCGGTGGCGTTGATCATCGCGGCCAGCCCCCGCTGCTTCAGCTCGACCGGTCCGACGCTGCCCTCCCCGAACACCATCGAGAAGCTCCGCTCGGTGTGCGGGTGCAGCATCCCGTCGGCGGGTGTCGGGTGCGGCGCGCTGAAGTCGTCGTCGCTACGGACGTCGGCCTCCTGGAGCGAGGGCAGGTCGCCGGCCACCGCGGGATCGATGCCGAAGTAGCGCACCGCCACGTCCGCCTCCAGCTGCCCCCGGATCCGGGCGACGAAGGAGTCGTCCCGGTTGAGCACGACTCCGGTGCTGGTCTGGCCGGCCAGGGACGCGAGCAACCGCGCGGTCGTGTCGATCTCGGCGAACCGGTCGAGCTGGTCGCGGGCGACGTTGAGCAGCAGGGCATGGGTGGGCCGGACCACCTTGGCGAACTGCAGGGCGTGCCACTCGTCGAGCTCGAGGATCGCCACGTCGGCCTCGAGCCGTCCGGACAGCGACAGCTCGCCGAGCATCGCCGAGATGACGCCTCGGGTGAAGTTGCTGCCGGTCGGGTTGCTGAAGACCCGCTGGCCGTGGGCGGCCATCACCGCGGCAAGCATCTTGGTCGTCGTGGTCTTGCCGTTGGTGCCGGTGACGACGACGATGCCGCCGGCCACCCCGCTCAGGGCGGTGGCCAGGAAGCCGGGGTCGATCCGCTCGGCGACCAGGCCGGGCATGGCCGAGCCACCACCGCGCAGTCGGCCAGCCAGGCGGGCCGCCTTGCCGGCCAAGACCGCTGCCGTGGTGCGGATCACCGGCCGGTCACTCCCACTCGATGGTCCCTGGCGGCTTGCTGGTCACGTCGAGGACGACCCGGTTGATCTCCGGCACCTCGTTGGTGATCCGGGTCGAGATCCGGGCCAGCACGTCGTAGGGCACCCGGGTCCAGTCCGCGGTCATCGCATCCTCGGACGAGACCGGACGGAGGACGACTGGGTGACCGTAGGTCCGGCCGTCACCCTGGACGCCGACCGAGCGGACGTCCCCGAGCAGGACGACCGGGCACTGCCAGATCTCCCGGTCGAGGCCGGCCGCGGTGAGCTCGGCGCGGGCGATGGCATCCGCGCGGCGCAGGATGTCGAGGCGCTCGGCGGTCACCTCCCCGACGATCCGGATGCCCAGCCCGGGCCCGGGGAACGGCTGCCGCCACACGATCGCCTCGGGCACCCCGAGCTCGAGACCGACGGCCCGGACCTCGTCCTTGAACAGGGCCCGCAGCGGCTCGACCAGCTTGAACTGCAGGTCGTCCGGCAGGCCACCGACGTTGTGGTGCGACTTGATGTTCGCCGCTCCCTCGCCGCCGCCCGACTCGACCACGTCGGGGTAGAGGGTGCCCTGGACGAGGAACTCGACGGGGTGGCCGTCGTCCTCGACCGAGCCGACCACGTCTCGGGCCGCCTGCTCGAACACCCGGATGAACTGGGTGCCGATGATCTTGCGCTTCTCCTCCGGGTCGCTGACCCCGGCCAGCGCGTCGAGGAACTGGACCCGGGCGTCGACGACGACCAGGTGCACCCCGGTCGCCTCGACGAAGTCCTTCTCCACCTGCTCTGCCTCGCCCTCGCGCAGCAGCCCGTGGTCGACGAACACGCAGGTCAGCTGGTCGCCGACGGCGCGGTGCACCAGCGCCGCCGCGACGGAGGAGTCGACCCCTCCGGAGAGGGCGCAGATCAGCCGGGCCGCACCGATCTGCTCCCGGACCGTCGCGACGAGCTCGTCGACGACGTTCGCCGGCGTCCAGTCCGGCTCGATCCCGGCACCGTCGCGCAGGAAGTTCTCCAGCACCCGCTGGCCGTACTCGGTGTGCATCACCTCGGGGTGCCACTGCACCCCGTAGAGCCGACGCTCGTCGTCCTCGAACGCCGCCACGGTGGCGCCCTCGCTCGAGGCGGTCACCTGCATCCCGGCCGGCGCCACGGTGACCGAGTCACCGTGGGACATCCACACCGACTGCTCGGCGGGCTGGCCGGCGAAGAGCGTCGACGACGCGTCGCTGATCGTCGCGGGGGTGTGCCCGTACTCGCCCCGACCGGTGTGGGCGACGGTGCCGCCCAGCGCCTTCACCATGGCCTGGAAGCCGTAGCACATCCCGAAGACGGGGATCCCGGCCTGGAGCAGGGAGGCGTCGAGGGCCGGTGCTCCCTCGGCGTACACCGACGACGGACCCCCGGAGAGGATCACCGCGGCCGGCTCCCGGGCGACGATGTCGGCCACCGACATGGTGTGCGGCACGACCTCGCTGTAGACATTGGCCTCACGCACCCGGCGAGCGATCAGCTGCGCGTACTGCGCACCGAAGTCGACGACGAGGACCGGTCTTGCCTGCAACGGTTCGCTCACCGGGTCAGACTATCCGTCCGCGTCCGGGCTTCCCGACCGGCTCAGCAGCGCCTCGGTGTCTGCGGCGACCCGCCGCTCGGCGACGAACGGCAGGATCGGGACGAACCCGGTGAGCATGTTGCGGACCATCCGGCCCAGCGACCAGCCGGCCTTGAGCCCGAGGTTCGCGATCGATGCGGCGTACGCCATGTACAGCACGCCGTGGATCGGGCTCCAGAGCGAGGAGAACGTCGGATTCTTCGGCGAGACGTACTTGACGTACATCGCGGCCAGCAGGACGAACAGGGCGAGGCCGGCGATGATCGCCATCACCCGGTAGAGCTGCAGGGCGCGGCGGATCGCGGTCGGTCGGGCCGTCGAGGTGGGGCTGCTCACGTACGGGTCACTCCTGCCGGGGCGGGGTCGGTGGGCGGGGCGGGGTCGATGAGCTGGGGCTCGGGGGCTGCGGCCGCCAACGCGACGTCGCGGTCGTGGTCCTCGCGCACCATCCTCCACCACATCCAGATGGCGAAGAGACCGAAGACCCACCACTGCAGGGCGTATGCCGCGTTGCGCAGGGTCAGGCCCGAGGGCACCGGCGGTGGCGGCACGCGTTCGAGGCCGCCGGCGGCCGAGCTGCCTGCCGGGCCGGCGGCGCTGGCGTCGGGGGACTCGGAGATCGCAAAGAGGAAGGCGTTGTAGACCGGGGTGTTCCACGCGTTGACCAGCTGGGCCAGGTCGATCGAGCGGAGCTGGCCGTCGGGCAACGCGGCCACCGAGGAGACCGGCGACTCCCCGGGCGCGATGCTGCCGAGCACGGTCACCTCCTCGGTGCTGGTCGGCTCCGGTGCGACGGGGGTCCGCACGAAGCCGCGCAGGACCGCGATCCGGGCTCCGGTCTGGCTGACCACCAGCGGGGTGACCACCCAGTAGCCCGACGCTCCGTCCAGGCGCCGGTCGACCACGAGCACCTGGGCGTCAGGGACATAACGGCCGGTCGCCTCGACCCGGCGACCGGACGCGGTAGCCGGGAACGGCCCCTGCGGGGTCAGCACGGCGCCGATCGGCGTGACGGGCTGGCGCGGGGCCTGCGCGATCGCTTCCCTGCGGGCCTCGTCCTTGGCCACGCTGAGCTGCCACAGACCCAGGACGGTGAAGATCGTCAGGACGACGAGGAGCAGACCGGTCAGTCCCAGCCACCGGGGTTTGAGCATCGTCCGCAGCACCTGACAAGGCTATGCGACCGCGCGAGGCGGCCCCCCGGCGACGGGGTGTCCCGGGCCGGCGCGAGGGTGTGGCAGCCTAGCCGGATGAGGTTCCTGCCCCACGCCGCACTCGGCGGTGCCGTCGCCGCGACCGCCATGCTGCTGGCCGGATGCGGTGGTGGCGGCCCGGCCGCACCGCGCACCACGACGATCACCGTGGCGCCCCCGCCGCCCTCCTCGAGTACCACCCCCGCGCAGACGTCGACCAGCACGCCGCCCCCCGGGGCCTCCCCCCCGACGTCCTACGACGAGGCGATGGCGAAGTTCGCGGCGGCGAAGGTCGACGACGGCGTCAAGGGGCAGTTCACCAGCCCGACCGGGAACATCTACTGCGACATCGGCACGGACGGGAGCACCAACGGCTGCGAGCTCAAGACCGGCCGGATCGCCCCTCCGACTGCGAGCTTCTGCCCCGCAGGCGGGGCCACCGACATCGGCCGGGTCCAGTTCACCCCTCAGGGTCCGGTCGCGGTCTGCAACTCCGACACCATCGCCAAGGAGGGCGTCGGCGTCCTCAAGTACGGGACGATCTCCCGGATCCAGGGCAGCCCGCTGCAGTGCGTCAGCGAGAGCATCGGGATGACCTGCGTCGACACCGGCCAGAAGAAGGGCTTCTTCATGGCCCGGGACACCTTCAGGATCTTCTGACCTCGGGCATCCACCGGGTGACCACGACCAGGACGAAGGCCAGGCCCACCGGCAGGAACATCGCGTGCTGGACCCCGACCGCGTGGATCAGCGAGCCGAGGATGGCCGGCCCGGACAGGAAGGACGCATATCCGAACGTCACGACCACCGCCAGCATCCGCCCTCCGCCGAGGTGCCCGGCGGCGGCGTAGATCTGGGGGGCGATCATCGCCACCCCGAGCCCGACGAGCGCCCACCCGAGCAGGATCAGCGGAAGGGGCGACAGGACGGCGGTCAGCGTGTACCCGATGGCGGAGGCCAGCGACCCGACGCTGACCACGCGGCGTCTCCCGAACCGGCTCACAGCCGTGTCGCCGAGCAGCCGCATGGCGACCATGAAGACGGTGACCGTGACGATGCCGGCCGCGCCGGTTCCCGGGTCCACCTGCGCCACGTCGGTGACATGGATGGACGACCAGTCGTAGGCCGTCCCCTCCAGCAGGCCGAAGCAGACCGCCATCGCACCCAGCAGCCAGGCCACTCGCGGGACGCGGGTACGGACCCCGTCGACGTGGTGGCTCACCGGCTCGGTGCCCGGAACCCAGCGGGCGGTGATCGCGACCGCGGCGAGGCTCAGCCCGGCCGCGGTCAGCAGGGCGGGCGTCACCAGGCCCCCCTTGTCGGCGCCGACGACGCGGGACAACAGCAGGACGACGCCCGCTCCGACGAACGAGCCGATGCTCCAGAACGCGTGGAACCGGCTCATCACCGGTCTCGGCCGGGCCTTCTCGACCACGACTCCCACCGCGTTCATCGACACGTCACTCGCGCCGTTGCCCAGCCCGACCAGGATCCCGCCGACCAGCACCACGGCCAGCGAGGGGGCCACGGCGATGACGACGGCGCCGAGCGACATCACCGGCAGGGACCAGACCGCGATCCCCCGAGCTCCCCATCGGTCGGCGAGGCGGCCGCCGACCTGCATCGAGCAGACCGCGGCGACCCCGACGATGAGCAGCAGGACCGACACAGCGATGGTGTCGAGGTCGAACTTCGCCCGCAGCGCCGGAAGGACCGCGGCATACCCCCCGATGACCACGCCGTTGGTCGCGAAGACGGACCCCACGGCGACGACGGCCGCCCGCGAGTGGTGCTCGACCCGCCGAGCCGACCCGGTGCTGAGCGACGAGCTGCTGGACACGGGAACGCTGAGCCTCTCCAGGTGAGAACCGGACACCGGTGACCGTGTCCCCTGCGAGGGTACGAGAGCCCTGCGGGACGGCGATAATCAGTTTCATCGGCTGGTCCCACCCGCGTACGGTTGACCCTCGTGCGCACGCTCCCCTACCTCCACCCCGGGACCCCGGATCTGCGCACTCCGCTGCGCCTGCTGGGGTGGATCGGCCGTGGTCAGTGGCGCACCCTGCTCGTCGCGATCCTGTTCGGGATCACCTGGATGGTCAGCCAGGCCCTGCTCCCCGCCGCGATGGGACGGGCCATCGACTCGGGCATCGTGGCCCAGGACACCGGGGCCCTGCTGCGCTGGTGCCTGGCGCTGTTCGCGCTCGGCGCGGTCAGCGCCGTCGCCGGGGTGATGCGGCACCGTTTTGCCGTCGGCAACTGGCTGCGCGCCTCGTTCCGGGCGATCCAGCTCGTCGGGTGGCACAGCGCGGACACCGGGGAAGCCCTGCCGCGGCGCAAGCCGACCGGTGACGTCGTCGCGGTCGTCTCCTCCGACGCCATGCGCCTGGGCGGGCTGTTCGACATCCTCGCCCGCCTCGTCGGAGCGATCGTCAGCTTCGGCGTCGTCGCCGTCATCCTGCTCAGTGCCTCCAAGCCGCTCGGCCTGGTCGTGCTCATCGGCGTCCCGGTCCTCGTCGCCAGCCTCACCGTGATCGTCCGACCCCTCCAACGGCGCCAGGCCGAGCAGCGCGAGGAGTCCGGCCGGCTGATCGGACTCGGCGCCGACACCGTCGCCGGGCTGCGGGTGCTGCGCGGGATCGGTGGCGAGCAGACCTACCTCGCCCGGTATGCCGGACAGTCGCAGCGGGTGCGCACCGTCGGCTACCGGGTCTCCGGCGTCCAGGCGGCGCTCGACTCCGCTCAGGTGCTGCTGCCGGGCATCTTCGTCCTCATCGTCACCTGGCTCGGTGCCCGGTTCGCCCTCCAGGGTCAGATCACCGTCGGTGAGCTCGTCGCGTTCTACGGATACTCGGCCTTCCTCGTGATGCCGCTGCGCACCGCCACCGAGTTCATCGACCGGTTCACCCGGGCGCACATCGGTGCCAGGAAGCTGATCCAGATCCTCGAGGTCCAGCCGGACCACCGTGACGAGCCGGCCACCGCGCCGGCCGCCGAGCCGCCGTCGGGTGCCGCTCTCGTCGACGAGCGCAGCGGCGTCACCGTGGAGCCGGGACGGTTCACGGCCATCGTCTCCGCCCGACCCGAGGACTCGGCTGCCCTCGCGGACCGGCTCGGGCGATTCGGCACCGACGTCGCCGGGGTCCGCCTGGGCGACGCCGCACTCCTTGACCTGCCGCTGGCGATGGTCCGTCGTCGGATCGTGGTCAGCGAGAACGACCCGCGGCTGTTCACCGGGACGCTTCGGGAGGAGCTCGACCCGTGGGGACGGCACAGCGACGCGCAGATCTTCACGGCGCTGTCCGTCGCCAGCGGAGAGGACGTCCTCGAGGCACTGCCGGACGGCCTGGACAGCGAGGTCGAGGAGCGCGGCCGGTCGTTCTCCGGCGGCCAGCGGCAGCGGCTGGCGCTGACCCGCGCCCTGCTGACCGATGCCGAGATCCTCGTCCTGGTCGAGCCGACCAGCGCCGTCGACGCGCACACCGAGTCACGGGTCGCCGGCCGGCTGGCGGCCGCCCGCCGGGGCCGGACCACGGTGGTGATGAGCGCCAGCCCCCTGGTCCTCGACCAGGCGGACCGGGTGCTCTTCCTCAGCGGCGGCGTGCTCGCCGCGAGCGGAACCCACTACGAGCTGATGCACGCCCACCCGGCATACCGCGACGTCGTCGTCCGGGGAGAGGAGGACTGAGATGGCCCTGACGATCGAGCCGACCCAGCGCACCCTCCCGGTGGCGGAGATGGGGTCGGTCCGCAGTCACACGGTGCGGCTGCTGACGGAGCACCGGCGCAGCCTGAGCACCGTCGTCGGGCTGCACGCGTTCGCCGCGATCGCCGGACTGGCCGCCCCCCGGATCGTCGGGATGCTGGTCGATGACGTCACGGCGGGCACGACCACCGGGGTGATCGACCAGCTCGCCCTCGTCCTGGCGGTGGCTGTCGTGGTCCAGACGGTGCTCACCTGGTTCGCCCGACGTGCCTCGTTCCGGATGGGGGAGGACATCTTCGCCCAGCTGCGCGAGCAGTTCATGGACCGGGTCGTGTCACTGCCCCTGTCCACCGTGGAACGGGCCGGCACCGGCGACCTCGTCTCACGCACCACCAACGACGTCGAGGCGTTGTCGCACGTCGTCCGGTTCGGCATCCCGTCGATCTTCGTCGCGGTGGTCACGGTGACCATCACCGTGGTCGCCGCGCTGCTGACCGGGTGGATGACCGCCCTGCCGGTGTTCATCGGCGTGCCCTTGCTCATCCTCTCGACGCGCTGGTACCTGCGCTACGCCCCGGCCGGCTACCTGCGCGAGCGGGCCACGTATGCCGTGATGAACGGCGTCGTCACCGAGACCGTCGACGGGGCCCGGACGGTCGACGCGTTGCGGCTCGGTCGACGCCGTCGCCAGCGGATGGACGAGGCGATCCGCCGGTGCTTCGACGCCGAGATCTACACCCTGCGACTGCGCTCGATCTGGTTCCCGCAGATCGAGATCGCCTACCTCCTGCCGGTCGCGGTGACGTTGTTGTGGGGTGGCTGGCTCGTCTCCACCGACCGGGCGAGCATCGGCACCGTGACCGCTGTCGCGCTCTACGTCCAGGCCCTGGCCGAGCCGCTGGACAACCTGTTGATGTGGCTGGACGAGATCCAGGTCGGCGCGACCTCCCTGGCCCGGGTGATCGGCATCGCCGACGTGCCCCCGGACCGGGAGGCCAGCGGTGAGGTCCCGCACGACGCGAAGCTCGACGTCGACGACGTCCACTACGCCTACCGGCCGGGACGTGACGTCCTCAAGGGAGTCAGTCTCGACCTGGCCCGGGGTGAGCGGCTGGCGATCGTGGGACCGTCCGGGGCAGGCAAGTCCACGCTGGGTCGCCTGATGGCCGGGATCGACGGCCCGCGGGCCGGACGGGTGTCCGTGGGCGGGGTGCGCCTGGTCGACCTGGAGCTGCCCCGGCTGCGTGGCGAGGTGGCCCTGGTCACCCAGGAGCACCACGTCTTCGTGGGCACGCTCGAGGACAACCTCCAGCTGGCTCGTCCCGGTTCGGACCGGGAGACCCTGCTCGGGGCGCTCGACGCGGTCGACGCCAGGCAGTGGGTCCAGGGTCTGCCGAACGGCCTCGACACCGTCGTCGGCAGCGGCGGGCACCCACTCACCGAGGCGCAGTCCCAGCAGCTGGCGCTGGCACGGCTCGTCCTGGCCGACCCGCACACGCTGGTCCTCGACGAGGCCACGTCGCTGCTCGACCCTCGTGCCGCGCGCCACCTCGAGCGATCCCTGGCGGCCGTCGTCGCCGGGCGGACCGTGGTGGCCATCGCGCACCGGCTGCACACGGCGCACGACGCGGACCGGGTGGCCGTCGTCGACGGCGGTCTGGTCACCGAGATCGGGACCCATGACGAGCTCATCGCCGCGGACGGCTCCTACGCGGCGCTCTGGCGGTCCTGGCGGGACGAGCCCAGCGATGCCCAGGCCGGCGCTGCCGAGCAGTCCTGAGCACGGAATCGCGGCCGCCGGGGGTCACGAAGGCCGGCGAGCCGGCAGACATCCCCCTAAACGGTCCAACTCGTCAGAAATTTCCCAAATTTCTTCGTGACCCCCGTAACCCCGTGACGCAGGTCTCGTTTTCAGTGTGGTGCGGCTGCTCATTCCACCCCGGCTCATGTGCAGCCCCACCACTGCGTGATGGCTGACTATCTGAGGGGTTTAGTCAGACATCATCTGGGTCCGCCCTGACAGGGGTCAGGGCGGGCCCAGCGCGGTGGTCCTCGCGCGAGGAGCGCACCGGCTCGAGCCGCACGTAGGGCTCACCCTGCGCCGGTCTCGCATCCGCTTGTCCGCGGACCGGCCACAACGCCATCGCCCGTTCGGCCTGCGCGGTGATCGTCAACGACGGGTTGACCCCGAGGTTGGCCGAGACCGCCGACCCGTCGACGACGTGCAGGCCGGGGTAGCCCCAGACCCGCTGGTAGGGGTCGATGACCCCGTTCTGCGGGCTGTCCGAGATGACCGCCCCGCCGAGAAAGTGCGCGGTGAGCGGGATGTCCGCGATCTCGCCGAGCGAGGAACCGGGAAACGCCCGCACTCCCGTCAGCCCGGCCAGCTGTGCGGTCATGGCGCGGATTGCCGTTCCCGCCGCCGGGATCCAGGTGGGGTTGGGTTCGCCGTGGCCCTGGCGTGAGGTCAGGCCGGAGCCGCCGAGCAGTCCGCGGCGACCGCTGACGGTGATCGAGTTGTCCCGGGACTGCATGACCAGCGCGATCACCGTGCGCTCACTCCACCGGCGGTTCGACAACGACCGGGCGAAGACACCGGGATGGCGCACGACCTCGGCGAGAAACCGCAGCGGGCGGGGCACCCGGCCGCCGCCCTCGACCATGATCGTCGACATCAGGCCCATCGCGTTGCTGCCCCGGCCGTACCGGACGTTCTCCACGTGGGTGTCCTCGTCGATGTGGAACGACGCGGTGATGGCGATGCCGCGGGCGAGGTCGACGTCGGGCGGCACCCGCGAGGTCATCGCGCCGCCGAGAGCCTCGGAGTTGGTCCGGGTGAGGTGCCCCAGACGCTCGGAGAGCCGCGGCAGACCAGCGCGCGGCCCGGACCGCATCGCGTGCAGCAGCCGCTGCGTCCCCCATGCGCCGCCCGAGAGGACGACCTGGCTCGCGGTCACGGTGCGGCGGTCCTTGCGGAACCAGGCCCCGGTCGCCTCGCTCGTCACGGCATACCCGGCCTGCGGGCGGGCCGGGTCGAGCGGGCGCACGTCGACCACCGTGCGCAGCGGCTCGATGACCACGCCGGCCTGCTCGGCGAACCACAGGTAGTTCTTCGGCAGCGTGTTCTTGGCTCCGAACCGGCAGCCGACCATGCAGTTGCCGCACAGGGTGCATCCGGTGCGCTCCGGCCCGGTCCCGCCGAAGTAGGGGTCGGCGACCCGCTCCCCGGGAGGCCCGAAGAAGACCCCCACCGGCGTCTTGCGGAAGCTCGACCCGACCCCGAGGTCCTGCGCCGTGCGGCGCATCAGGTCCTCGATCGGGCCCTCCACCGGGTTCGTGACGACCCCGAGCATCCGGCTGGCCTGCGCGAAGTGCGGCTCGAGCTCGGACTGCCAGTCGGTGATGTGGCCCCACTGCGGGTCGGCGAAGAACGCGGCCGGGGGGACGTACAGGGTGTTGGCGTAGTTCAGCGAACCGCCGCCCACGCCGGCGCCGGCCAGGATCATCACGTCCGGCAGCCGGTGGATCCGCTGCACCCCGAAGCACTTGAGCCGCGGCAGCCAGAGGTAACGGCGCAGGTCCCAGGAGGTACGGGCGAACTCGTCGTCCTCGAACCGCCGCCCCGCCTCGTAGACATGGACCCGGTATCCCTTCTCGGCCAACCGCATCGCGCTCACCGACCCGCCGAAGCCGGATCCGACGACCACCACGTCGTGGTCCAGGGCCGAGCCGTCCGCGTGGTGGACGTCGTGCGCCGTCACCGTCTGCCGAGCTTCTTCATCGCCAGGATCGAGACGGTGAGCACCCGGGCCCACTGCTCGTCCGAGAGCCCGAGCAGCGGGGTGAACCCGCCGAGGTGCTGGGCGGTGACGTTCTGCGACTCCGTGTACTTGCGAATCCCCTCCGCCCCGTGCCGACGGCCCAGCCCGGAGCTCTTCATGCCGCCCATCGGCGCTGCCATGGAGCCCCAGGCGGCGGCATACCCCTCGTTGATGTTGACCGTGCCGACCTTGATCGCCTGGGCGATGGCCCGGCCCCGGCTGACGTCGCGGGTGAAGATGCTCGCGTTCAGGCCGTAGTCGCTGTCGTTGGCCAGCCTGATGGCCTCCTCGTCGCTCCTGACCCGGTAGACGGCGACGACCGGCCCGAACGTCTCCTCGTCGCGGCACTCCATCGCCGCGGTGACGCCCTCCAGGACGGTCGGCTCGTAGAAGAACGGTCCGAGGTCCGGGCGGGCCCGGCCCCCGGCCAGGACCCGGGCACCGTGGGCGCGGGCGTCCTCGACGTGCGCCGCCGTGCGGTCCAGCTGCTGCTGGGACAGCAGGCTGCCCATGTCGATCCCATACGCCAGGGCCGGGCCGAGCCGCATCGCCTTGACCGCGGGGATGAACCGGGCGAGGAAGTCGTCCGCGATCTGCTCGTGCAGCACGAGCCGTTCGGTGTGCATGCAGAGCTGCCCGGCGGACGTGAAGGCCGAGCGCACCGCCCCGGGCACCGCGCGGTCGAGGTTGGCGTCCGCGCGCACGTACAACGTGTTCTTGCCGCCGAGCTCGAGGGAGGCGCCGACCAGGCGCTTGGCAGCAGACTGGGCGACCGAGCGCCCGGTCGCGGTCGAGCCGGTGTAGCAGACGTAGTCGACCTGGTCGACGACCGCCTGGCCCACGGTCGGTCCGTCGCCGAGGACCACCTGGAGCACTCCCTCCGGCAGCCCGGCCTCGGCGAGCAGCTCGACGCCCTTGAGTGCGGTCAGGGCCGTCTGCACGTCCGGGCGCAGCACCACCGCGTTGCCGGCGAGCAGCGCCGGGATGAGGTCGGTGATCGCCAGCGAGAAGGGGTAGTTCCACGGGGCGACGACCCCGACCACTCCCTTGGGGTGCAGCACCTCGACGCTCTGGCTGAGGATCGGGAACACCCCGGCATGGCGCCGGGGGCGCAGGTACGCGGCGGCCGAGCGGGCATAGTGCCGCGCGCAGATCGCCGTGTCGGCGACCTCCTCGAACGCATGGGAGCGGGCCTTGCCTCCCTCCAGCTGGATCAGGTCGAGGATCTCCACCTGGCGGGACAGCACGAGGTCGTGCAGGCGCAGCATCACCGTCGAGCGGACCTCCATCGGGGTCCGTTCCCAGATCCGCTGGGCAGCGCGCGCCGCACGCACCGCGACGGCCACGTCCGCCGGGGTCGACAACGGCAGCGAGGCGATCGGCGCGCCGGTCATCGGGCTGTACGTGGTGCGCCACTGCGGGCGGGGGGCACAGACCACCCGAGCGGTCAGCGCGCTGGCGACGGACGGCTCGACGACGTACGTTGCCAGGGCGTCGGTCTCGGGGTCGGCGATCATCTCGTGGGCCATGAGGCCTCAGGGTAGGCCCGCTCGACGGCGTTGGCTACCAGCGAGTAGCGAAGGTCTCACCGGGCCCCGCGCCGGGACCTCCAGGCTCAGCCCTGCTGGTACGGCGCGACGACGACCTCGACGCGCTGGAACTCCTTGACGTCCGAGTAGCCGGTGGTGGCCATGGCCCGGCGCAGCGCACCGATGATGTTCGTCGTGCCGTCGGCCACCCGACCCGGACCGAACAGGATCTCCTCCAGCGAGCCGGTCGCGCCCACCTGGACCCGCTCCCCACGCGGGAGCTCGCCGTGGTGTGCCTCGGGGCCCCAGTGGAACCCCGCGCCGGGGGCGTCGGCGGCGCGAGCCAGCGCCGCTCCGAGCATCACCGCGTCGGACCCGCAGGCGATGGCCTTGACGATGTCACCGGAGGTGCCCACCCCCCCATCGGCGATGACGTGCACGTAGCGGCCACCGGACTCGTCGAGGTAGTCCCGTCGTGCGGCGGCGACGTCGGCGATGGCGGACGCCATGGGGGCGTGGATGCCGAGCGTCCGTCGGGTCGTGTGGGCGGCGCCGCCGCCGAATCCAACGAGCACCCCGGCGGCGCCGGTCCGCATCAGGTGCAGTCCAGCGGTGTAGGACGCCGCACCGCCGACGATCACCGGCACGTCGAGCTCGTAGATGAAGCGCTTGAGGTTCAACGGTTCGCTGCGGCCCGAGACATGTTCGGCCGAGACGGTCGTGCCACGGATCACGAAGAGGTCGCAACCCGCGTCCACGACGGTCTTCCAGTGCTGCTGGGTCCGTTGCGGACTCAGCGCCCCGGCCACGGTGACCCCGGCCTGGCGCAGCTCCTGCAACCGCTGGGTGATCAGCTCGGGCTTGATGTCCTCGGCATAGATCTGCTGCATCCGAGCCGTGGACCGGGCGGGGTCGAGTCCGACGATCTCCTCGAGATACGGCTCAGGGTCCTCGTAGCGGGTCCACAGCCCCTCGAGGTCGAGCACCGGCAAGCCGCCGAGCTTCCCCAGGGTGATCGCGGTCTGCGGTGACATCACCGAGTCCATCGGCGCGGCGATGACCGGGATCTCGAAGTGGTACGCGTCGATCTGCCAGGAGACGGACACCTCCTCCGGGTCGCGGGTGCGCCGGGAGGGGACCACCGCGATGTCGTCGAAGGAGTAGGCCCGGCGGCCGCGTTTGCCTCGGCCGATCTCGATCTCAGTCACCGCGCAAGGCTAGCGGTACGCCGCACAGCCGGATTGTCGCCTGCCCGACCGGGCGGCCCGCTGCCGCCCAGCGGCTTGACGATTCCTGTACCAGCAACCTTGACCCAATGCGTACCACGACAGGATGGACTCCCCTACCGGACGCGAATAGCGTGATGCACAGCGACGACGACCTGAAAAGTCGCCCGCTTCCCCCCCGGTGGTCGTCCTGAAAAGACGACCACCACGCCCCACCCGGTGATCGTCCGGAACAGACGACCACCGAGACGAGCGGCGGCCGCCCGGTCAAGGCGGCCGCCGTTGTCGTGTCCGGCCGCCTAGGCTGAGCGGATGACGCGCGCGCAGCTGGCCCGGGTGCTGCGCCAGGCGATCCTCGACGCGGTCGCGAACGGGGACCTGGCGGTTGCGGTGCCCGACGCCGTCGCCGTGACGCCGCCGGGCCCGGGCGGGCTCGGTGACTGGTCCACCCCGGTGGCGCTGCAGCTCGCTGCCCGGACCGGGGTGCCCGCCCCGCGGATCGCCCGCCTCCTCGCCGACCGGGTCGGCCGGGCCCCGGGCGTCGCCCGGGTCGAGGTCTCCGGTGACGGGTTCGTCAACGTCACGATGGACGAGGATCCTGCGCCGGCCATCATCGAGGCCGTCCTGACCGCGGGTGCGGCATACTGCCTGGGCGAGGAGCCGGCCGGTGGCGCCTCGGGTGCCACCACCGTGCTCGGTCCTCCCCCGCACTGGCGGATGGCGGCCAGCCAGCTGCCGCGCACCCTCGACAACCCGGTCTTCACGGTCCTGCTCGCGCGGGCTCGGGTCGCCACGCTCGACGCGCGGAGCAGCCTCGCAGGGCCCCCGACCGGACAGCGCGAGGACCCGCCCGGCGCAGCCAGGTCCGGGCCGGCGCCGCGGGCCCTCGTCCTGCTGCTCGAGGACTACCCGGGATGCGTTCGCCGCGCCACCGACGCTGACGACCCGGGTCAGCTGGCCCGGCATCTCGAGCGGCTGGCCACCGCCACGCTGGACTGGGTCGACGACCGCGCTGATCCACCGGCCCTCACCGACGCGGACGCGCGCCTGGCGGCAGCCGCCCGCACCGTCCTGACGAATGGGCTCCGGCTGCTCGGGGTCACCGTGCCCGTCCGGGTCTAGTCCCGCGTGCCGTTCGCTCCGGTGGTGGTTCCACGACCGGTCACGGCCAGGGAATCCAGCCGCTGACCACCTCGAAGTGGGCGCCGGAGCTCAGGTGGTCGACCACCGCTGCCTGCAGCCGGGTCACCCGCGGCAGCGACTCCACCGGGGTGGTCGTGTCGCCGAAGACGAACTTGCGAACCGAGGCGTCCCCGCCCCCCGGCCGGGCGGACCCCAGGACGAAGCGCCGCTGGAAGCGCACGATGTTCGTCTCCGGCGGCAGGTGCCCGGCCAGCTGCGGGTCCAGCAACCAGGAGTGACAGGTCACCGCCGCATAGCGTTCGTCCGGGAATCGGGTCGCGAAGAACCCCCGCGCCGCATCGAGGGAGGCATCGACCGCGTCCGGGGTCAACGGCTGCCCGTCCTGCGGGATGTGCAGGTTCAGGACGAGGTCGCCCGGTCCGCCCGGTACTCCCGCCGGAGCCAGGCTCGACCACGCATCCAGATCGGGAGCGGCGCGCTCGTACTGCAGCCGGCCGAGCTGGACGAGGGCCCCGTGAAGGTGACGGGTCAGCCAGCCGGCCAGCTCGTCACCCAGGCCCGGTTCGCCCTCCCAGAGCCGGTTGCGCACCAGGGACCGCCCCACGTCTGCCAGGGTCGCGCTGGTCACCTCGGGCGGGACCCCGAGCCGACGCTGATGATCGACCAGCGCCGGAAGCACCTCGGCCAGGACAAGCACCGGAAGGTAACCCCGTGCCGGGTGGGCGACGACCGGACCGGACTCGAGCACCGGTCCCGGCGACGGTGTCCCCATCGCCGCACGCAGAGCGCCCGCACCGTCGGTGACCCAGTCGGCGACCCGGGGGTCACGGCATACCAGCTCGTGCGCGGCGCGCAGCCGGGCGGCGTCGTCGACCCCGAGGTCGAACAGCCGGATGGCCGGGGTCAGTGACGCGGGGTCGAACACGCCCACCGACGTCACCGGGCGTTGTAGTTGGGGGCCTCGATCGTCATCTGGATGTCGTGCGGGTGGCTCTCCTTGAGCCCGGCGGACGTGATCCGGACGAACTGGCCGCGCTCCTTCAGCTCCGGGATGGTCCGGGCCCCGACGTAGAACATCGACTGGTGCAACCCGCCGATGAGCTGGTGGGCCACCGCTGAGACCGGGCCCCGGTAGGCCACCTGACCCTCGATCCCCTCCGGGACGATCTTGTCGTCGCTGGTCACGTCGGCCTGGAAGTAGCGATCCTTGGAGAACGACTTCTTCCCCCGGGAGGCCATCGCGCCGAGTGAGCCCATCCCGCGATACGCCTTGAACTGCTTGCCGTTGACGAAGATCAGCTCGCCGGGGCTCTCCTCACAACCCGCCAGCAGCGACCCGAGCATCACGGTGTCCGCACCGGCGACCAGGGCCTTGGCGATGTCCCCGGAGTACTGCAGGCCACCGTCACCCACGACGGGAACCCCGGCCGGCTCGCAGGCCAGCGACGCCTCATGGATCGCCGTCACCTGGGGCACGCCGACCCCGGCGACCACCCGCGTCGTGCAGATGGACCCGGGTCCGACACCGACCTTGACCGCGTCGACTCCGGCGTCGACCAGGGCCTGCGCTCCGGCCCGGGTGGCGACGTTGCCGCCGATGATCTGCGCATGCCGGGTGGCCGGGTCGGACTTCAGTCGCTGAATGAGCTCGAGCATGAGCCGCGCGTGGCCGTTGGCGACGTCCGGGACCAGGACGTCCACCCCGGCCTCGACCAGGGTCGTCGCGCGTTCCCACGCGTCCCCGAAGTAGCCGATGGCGGCCGCGACAAGCAGGCGGCCGTGAGCATCCTTGCTCGCGTTCGGGAACTGCTCGGACTTGACGAAGTCCTTGACGGTGATCAGTCCGGCGAGCCGACCCGCGTCGTCGACGATGGGCAACCGCTCGCGCTTGTGCTGACGCAGCAACGCGGTCGCATCCTCCCGGCTGATGCCGACCGGAGCGGTGACCAGCGGCATGGGGGTCATCACCTCGTCCACCTTGGTCGTGGCCCACTCGGCGAGGGGGGTGAATCGCAGGTCGCGGTTGGTGATGATCCCGAGCAGGCGGTTGCCCTCGTCGACGACGGGCAGGCCGGAGACGCGGTACTGGCCGCACTTCTGGTCGAGGTCCTCGAGAGTCGCGTCGGCGCCGATGGTCACCGGGTTGGAGATCATCCCGGTCTGGGTCCGCTTGACCAGATCGACCTGGTAGGCCTGGTCCTCGATGGACAGGTTGCGGTGCAGCACGCCGATGCCACCCTGTCGGGCCATGGCGATCGCCATCCGGGACTCGGTCACCGTGTCCATCGCCGAGGAGACCAACGGCACCTTCAGCGAGAGCTCACGGGTCAGCCTCGCGGTGGTGTCCACCTCGCTCGGGATGACGTCGGTCTCACCGGGCAAGAGCAGGACGTCGTCGTAGGTGAGGCCGAGGGCGGCGAACTTGGCGGGGACTTCGGACGAACCACGGCTCATTGCCGAATTCTAGGGGACCGGCCCGGGGGCCTCCGCTCGGGCGGTGACCGTCCGGTCCGGGCCGCCGGGACCCGGTCAAACTTTAACGAAATCTGACCCTTCGCCTATCAACGATGGAAAGTCCGCTGGCTAGCGTGACACGCGGAGTCACCGTTCAGCAGCGACGGGACTCTCGCACGGAACTGACCACGAAACATCGACGGAGATCGTGCTTGGCGGTCCACCACCACGCACGGCGGAGATCGTCCTCCAGACGACCAGCGCAGCGCCACCAGATGGCGGTCGCCCGGCTAGGCGGCCGCCGTTGGTGTCGAACCGGCGAGTTCACACGACGTCCTGAGGGGGACCTGATGGCAGAGATCTCACGGTTACCGGGTCCGGTGGCTGATCTGTGGGACTGGCAGTTCGAGGGCTCCTGTCGGCAGGAGAACCCCGACGTCTTCTTCCACCCGGAAGGAGAACGCGGCCCAGCCCGGCGGGACCGCGACTCGGCCGCCAAGCAGGTCTGCGCCAGCTGCCCCGTTCTCGCCCAGTGTCGCGAGCACGCACTGCGGGTGCGCGAACCCTACGGAGTGTGGGGCGGGCTGACCGAGGACGAGCGGGAAAGCATCACCGGCACCCAGGTGCCGGCCGCGTCCTGACTTCGCGTCGTCCGTTCGGAGTCTGTCCCCGTTTCCTCACCCCAGCCCTCGGAACTGGCTACGGTGAGGAGGTCCTCGCGTCAGCCGAGGACGCCTGACGCATCTCCCCGGTCCCGGGGGTGCGCTGTCTGCGCAGGAGCCGGGCTGCAACGGCGCCGCGTGGGCGAGTGGCACAGGAAGTGCAGTGCCCCCTCAGGCGCTGCATGGCCCGGCAAGGGCCGCATCCCCACCTGGCGGAGGGGATGCGGCCCTTGTTCGTTGCTGCAGGCCTGCGCGGGCTCAGCCGCGAGGCGATCGGTCAGTGACCGTGCCCGTGGCCGTGGCCACCAGCGGACTCGGGCTCGTCTTCCTTCTTCTCGACGACCAACGTGTCCGTCGAGAGGATCATGGAGGCGATCGACGCCGCGTTCCGCAGTGCGGACCGGGTCACCTTGACCGGGTCGATGACCCCGGCCTTGATCAGGTCTCCATACTCGCCGGTCGCAGCGTTGAAGCCGTTCCCGACCTCCAGCTCGGCCACCTTCGAGGTCACCACGTAACCCTGGACGCCGGCGTTCTCGGCGATCCAGCGCAGCGGCTCGGATGCGGCCTTGCGCACGATGAGGGCACCCGTCGCCTCGTCACCCTCGAGGGACAGCTCGTCGATCGACGTGGCTGCGTGGATCAGGGCTGAGCCGCCACCGGCGACCACACCCTCCTCGATGGCCGCCCGGGTCGCCGAGATGGCGTCCTCGATGCGGTGCTTCTTCTCCTTGAGCTCCACCTCGGTGTGGGCGCCGACCTTGATGACGCAGACGCCGCCAGCCAGCTTGGCCAGCCGTTCCTGCAGCTTCTCGCGGTCCCAGTCCGAGTCGGTGCGGTCGATCTCGGCCTTGATCTGGTGCACCCGGGCGTCGACCTCGGCCTTGTCGCCCAAGCCCTCGATGATCGTCGTCGTGTCCTTGGTGACCACGGTGCGACGGGCCTGGCCCAGCACCTCGAGGCCCGCCTGGTCGAGCTTGAGCCCGACCTCGGGGGCCACGACCTGGCCGCCGGTGAGCACGGCGAGGTCCTGGAGCATGGCCTTGCGTCGGTCACCGAAGCCGGGGGCCTTGACGGCCACGACGGTGAACGTGCCGCGGATCTTGTTCACCACGAGCGTGGAGAGCGCCTCACCGTCGACGTCCTCGGCCACGATGAGCAGCGGCTTGCCGGTCTGGATGACCTTCTCGAGGATCGGCAGCAGGTCGGAGATCGCGGAGATCTTGCCCTGGTTGATGAGGATGTAGGCGTCCTCGAGGACGGCCTCCATACGCTCGGGGTCGGAGACGAAGTAGGCCGACAGGTAACCCTTGTCGAACTGCATGCCCTCGGTGAACTCGAGCTCGGTGACGGTCGTGGAGGACTCCTCGACCGAGATAACGCCGTCCTTGCCGACCTTGTCGAAGGCCTCGGCGATGAGCGTGCCGATGGTCTCGTCCTGAGCACTCAGCGAGGCCACTGCGGCGACCTCGTTGGTCCCGTCGACCTCCCGGGCGTGCTCGAGCAGGCGGTCGTTGACGGCCTGGACGGCCTTGTCGATGCCGCGCTTGAGCGCAGCCGGAGCGGCGCCGGCCGCGACGTTGCGCAGGCCTTCCTTGACCATCGCCTGGGCGAGGACGGTCGCGGTGGTCGTGCCGTCACCCGCGACGTCGTTGGTCTTGGTGGCGACCTCCTTGGCGAGCTGGGCGCCGAGGTTCTCGTACGGGTCCTCGAGCTCGATCTCGCGAGCGATGGTCACCCCGTCGTTGGTGATCGTGGGGGCGCCCCACTTCTTGTCGATGACGACGTTGCGACCCTTCGGGCCGAGCGTCACCTTGACCGCGTTCGCGAGCGCGTCAACGCCGCGCTCCAGCGCCTTGCGTGCGGAGTCATTGAACTCCAGCGTCTTGGCCATGGGAATCCTTCTCGTATGCGGAGCCGTCGCCTCTGCGACGCCGCCCCAGCGGGTGGGTGGTCCGTCTGTCGTTCAACCGGACGCACCCCGGGATGGGACTCGGTTGGAGTCCCACCTCCGGGGCGCGGTCACGGCATACTGCTGTGCTGGTCGCTCAGGCGACGACTGCGAGAACGTCACGGGCGCTGAGGATGAGGTACTCCTCGCCGCCGTGCTTGATCTCGGTGCCGCCGTACTTGCTGTAGATCACGCGGTCGCCCTCTTTGATGTCGAGCGGGACGCGGTTGCCCTTGTCGTCGATGCGACCGGGACCAACAGCCAGGACCTCGCCCTCCTGGGGCTTCTCCTTGGCGGTGTCCGGGATGACGAGACCGGACGCCGTGGTCTGCTCGGCCTCGAGGGACTTGACCACAATGCGGTCTTCGAGCGGCTTGATGGAAACCGACACGATGCTGACCTCCCCTTCGGGAATGTCGAAACGGATAGATGTCTTGTGCGCCCGGGCAATCGCCGTCGCGGGGGTCGATCCCCCCGAGCCGCTGGCACTTCCAGGTGGAGAGTGCCAACGACGCCAAATCTAGGTTCGGAGTTAGCACTCGGTCAAGTCGAGTGCCAGATTCGGCTCCGCGTGTCGTCGGTCCGGGCCCCGCTGGGCCTTTTATCGGGTCACCCGATAAACGGGACCTGGACCCGAGGAAGGTCCTCCAGCGAAGGGGCCGTTTATCGGGTCACCCGATAAACGGCCCGGCCCTGACAGGATGACCGGATGGACCTCGACTCGATCGCGCTGCTGGTCGACGGCGAGGGTTGGGGCCTGGTTCAGTCACTTCCGCCGTATGACGCCGACAGCGAGCTCACCCTGCAGACGCGGCTGCGGGCCGCGGGATTCTCTCCGCAGCTGGTCGCGGCCGCCCTGACCCAGTCCCGGCTGCGCGCCCGCGGCCGCGACAAGTTCGGCCAGTTCGCCGACGGGATGCTGTTCACCCCGGACGGGCTCGAGCAGGCCACCCGGCTGGAGGTCGCCGCTCGACACGCGGCCCGGTACCTGCGAGCCGAGATCCGCGCCGTCCACGACCTGGGCTGCGGCATCGGAGCCGACGCCATGGCGCTGGCCGGCCTGGAGGTCACCGTCCATGCGGTCGACTCCGACGACGTCACGGCGGTGGTGGCCGGGGTCAACCTGCGGCACTGGCCGCACGCGGACGTCGTGCACGGCCGCCTCGAGGACGTCACGCTCCCGCAGGGCGAGGCCACCCGGCACACCGGCGTCTGGCTCGACCCGGCACGCCGGGTACGCGGCGCCGCGGACATCACCGGCCGGACCCGGCGGGTCTTCTCGCTGGAGAGCATCTCCCCCACCTGGCAGCAGGTTCGCGAGCTCGCGCGGGCCGTCCCGGCCACCGGCGCGAAGCTCAGCCCCGCGTTTCCGCACCACGAGGTTCCGGCCGGCTGCGAGGCGGCCTGGACGTCCTGGAACGGCGACGTGGTGGAGTGCACGCTCTGGTGGGGGCCGCTGGTGCAGACCGTCGGGCGCACCGCGACGGTATGCCGTGCCGGCAGCCCGGCGGTCACGATCACCCAGGCCGACGCGGGCGGCGCGGAGCGGGCGCTGGAGCGGCTGGACCAGCTCGGCAGCTACCTCTACGAGCCGGACCGGGCGGTGATCCGCGCCGGGCTGAGCGACGCGCTGGCCCTGGCCGTCGACGGCGCCGAGCTCGACGTCGGCGTCGGGTACGTGTCCAGCGACCGCGCGGTCGACGTCTCCTGGGCTCACCGGTACAGCGTGCTCGAGGCCATGCCGTGGAACGCCAAGGCCGTGCGTTCCTGGCTGCGTGACCGCGACGTCGGCTCGCTGACCATCAAGAAGCGTGGCGTGTCCCTCGATCCCGAGGTGGTGCGCCGACAGCTGCGCCCGCGGGGGTCCCAGGAGGCGACGATCGTGCTGACCCGGATCGCCTCCCAGCCGCACGTGCTCGTCGTCCAGGCGCTCTGAGCCGTCCGCTCAGAGCCCGGGATCCGGCTGGGCACCGTCGCGCCGCACGGACTGCGCGCCCGCCTCGGCGGCGCGGCGCAAGGCGGTCCCGCGATCGGCGCCGGCTGCGAGGGCAGCAGCGAGCGCCCCGCAGAAGGCATCCCCGGCCCCGGTCGTGTCGACGACCTCGTCGGGCGGCACCGTGACTCCGTCGACCCGTTCGGCGTCCCACATCGCGCCTGCCGCGCCGAAGGTCACCAGCAGGGACGCGGGGACCAGGCCTCCGTCGGCAAGCAGGGCCGCCTCCGACTCGTTGACCACCACCGGATCGGCCAGTGCCACGACATCCGCCGGAAGGGCGGCATACGGGGCGCAGTTGATGATCACCCGGGCGCCGCGGTCGTGGGCCCGGCGGGCCACCGCCGCCGCGACGGAAAGGGGGATCTCGAGCTGGATCAGCACGACGTCGCCCACGCCGACGCCGTCCACCGCGGTCACCGCCTCCGTTCCGACCAGGGCGTTGGCACCGGGAACCACGACGATGACGTTCTCGCCGGCCTCGTCCACCGTGATCAGGGCGTGCCCGGTCGTGGCCGGGACCACCTCGATCCGGGCCTCGATCCCCAGCCGCTGGAGGCGCGCGGTGTAGGCGTGGCCGGCATCGTCGCGTCCCACCGCCCCGACCATCGAGACCGTCGCTCCGGCAGCCCGTGCCGCCACCGCCTGGTTGGCGCCCTTGCCCCCAGCCAGCCGCTCCAGGCCCTCGCCGAGGAGCGTCTCACCAGGCTTCGGGAGTCGCTCAACCCGGGTGACGAGATCGACGTTGAGCGACCCGACGACGACAACCCGACCCATGGCAGGCCATCCTGTCACCTGCTCGCCTGCCTCAGGCGTGGCCGCCGGCGACCGTGTCGAGCCAGATCCGGCGGAACCGTTCCGCGTCGACGTCCAGGGCGACGTCGATCATCCCCGGCGCCGGTCCGTGCGGGTCATGGGCAAGATCGCCGGACCAGTCCCGGCGGTCGACGATCGTCCGCCCCCGGGACCACGATCCGCCCAGCTCGACCCGCACCGGCAGCTGCTGGCAGGTCAACGCGGTCGGCTCCACGACGGCACAGACCGCGCCGGCGTCCCCGATGGTCGCGCTGGCGGTGCCGAACCGCTCGCACTGGAACTCGATGAGTCGTCCCGCGAGCTCGGCGACGCCGCGGCCGCCGTGCGCGGACAGCTCGGCCGCCTCGGCGCGGGTGACCTGCGGGGCGGAGAAGACGTCCAGGCCGTACATCCGCACCGGTATGCCGAGCTCGCCGGCTGCGTGGAGCGTGATCGCCGCGGCCTCGGGATCGTGGAAGACGTTGAACTCGGCGGACGCTGTGGCGTTTCCGGCGCCGACCGAACCGCCCATGACGACGATCTCGCGGATCCCCCGGGCAACCAGTGGATGACAGCGCAGCAGCAGCGCGATGTTCGTCAGTGGGGCCAAGGTCACCAGGGTGATCGGCTCGTCGGCGTCGGCGCCAGCGCTCAGGACGTCGCGCAGCAGCTCGACGGCGTGGCGCGGGTCGGCCGGCCGACTCGACCGCGACCAGCCCAGGTCACCCATCCCGTCAGCGCCGTGCACGTGCCGGGCGTGCGCCGCCGGCTCCAGCAGCGGACGGTCCGCGCCCCTGGCCACCGGGACCTCCGTCCGGCCGGCGACCTCGAGGACCCGGAGGGTGTTGGACAGGACGTCGGTCACGGGCGCGTTGCCCCCGACGCAGGTGACCGCCCGCAGGTCGAGCCCCGGGTGAGCAGCGGCGAGCAGCAGGGCGCACGCATCGTCGACGCCGGTGTCGACGTCGAGCACGACCGGCCGGCGAACCGCGTCCCCAGGTCTTGTCCCCGGTCGGCGCAGGGTAGCGTCCTCAGGCATGCCGACGACGCTACCGCGGGGGGTCCGACGAGGCCCGCACCGCCGACGGGGCCTGCGGGACCTGAGCGCGCTGGCCGTGGCTGGGGCCGTGCTCGGGAGCGGTGTTGCCGCCTGCGCGCCAGGCCCGGCGACGCCCGGCCAGCCCTCGACGTCCGGTGGGGCGAGCACGACGCCCGAGCCGACCGCCACCCCGACGCCGAGCCCGACGACCCCGTCGTGCACCGACCAGCTGATGACGCGGCTCACTCCGGAGCAACGGATCGGTCAGCTGCTGATGGTCGGCATCCAACCTGGCCAGGCTCCCGCGGGGATCGACGCCACGATCCGCGACCAGCACGTGGGAGCCGCGATCTACCTCGGCGGATGGCAGGGCGCCGCGCTGGTGGCGTCGACCTCCGAGCACCTGCAGCAGCAGGCGACGGCAGCCGCGACGGGTGGCGTCCGACTGCTGGTGGCCGCCGACCAGGAGGGCGGCGAGGTCCGGCAGCTCAAGGGTTCGGGGTTCTCCAGCCTGCCGTCGGCGCTGAGCCAGGGACGGTTGTCCACCGCCGCGATCACCGCCAACGGAGCCACCACCGGCCGCGAGCTCAAGGCGGTCGGGGTCAACGTCAACCTCGCCCCGGTGGCGGACACCGTCCCGGCGTCCATCGGGCGGAACAACGCCCCCATCGGACGTTATTCGCGCGAGTACGGCAACGACCCGGCGACGGTCGCCCGCGGCGTCACCGCCACGGTCGCCGGCCTGCGCGCCGGTGGAGTCGCGGCCACGGTCAAGCACTTCCCCGGCCTGGGCCGGGTCACCGGCAACACCGACCTCACCGCCTCCGGGATCACCGACACCACGGCGTCGACGAGCGACCCCTACCTCGAGCCCTTCCGGGCCGGTATCGGCGCCGGCGCGGAGCTGGTCATGGTCTCGTCCGCCCGGTATCCCCAGCTCGACCCGGACAACCAGGCGGTCTTCTCGACCGCGGTCATCACCGGGCTGCTGCGGGGGCAGCTCGGCTACGGCGGCGTCGTGATCACGGACGACGTCGGAGCCGCCAAGGCCGTCGCGGCGGTACCGCCCGGGGACCGTGCGGTGCGGTTCGTGGCCGCCGGCGGAGACATCGTGCTGACCGCGAACGCCTCCCTGGCCCCGACCATGCTCACGGCGCTGGCGACGCGGGCCGCCCAGGACCCGACGTTCGCGCAGCAGCTGGACGCTGCTGCCAGGCGGGTGCTGGCCCTGAAGCAGCGGATGGGGCTCGCCTCCTGCGCCTGAGCCGCGCTGAGGCGGAGTCCCATGGACTCAGGCGAGCACCTGGGTGACCGGCATGGAGGAGTCGGTGGGCAGGTCGAGCAAGGAGGGCGCCCGCCCGCGGATCACCATCTCGGCACCGAGCGCGGCGACCATCGCCCCGTTGTCGGTGCACAGCCCCGGCCGCGGCACCCGCAACCTGATCCCGTGCTCGTCGCACCGGCTCTGCGCCATGGCCCGCAGGCGCGAGTTCGCCGCGACCCCGCCGCCGATGAGCAGGTCGTCCACGCCGCTCTCGCGGCAGGCCAGGACAGCCTTGCGGGTCAGCACGTCGACGACCGCCTCCTGGAAGCTGGCCGCCACATCCGCCACGACGACGGGTTCGCCGGACTGCTCCCGCAGCTGAACCCACCGCGACACGGCGGTCTTGAGCCCGGAGAACGAGAAGTCGAAGCGGTGACGGTTCATGTCGTTGCCGGCCGTCAGACCGCGAGGGAAGGCGATCGCCACCGCATTGCCGGACCTGGCGGCGGCATCGATGTGCGGACCGCCCGGGAACGGCAGTCCCAGGACCCGGGCGACCTTGTCGAAGGCCTCCCCCGCGGCGTCGTCGATCGTGGCGCCCAGCGGCCTGACGTCAAGGGTCACGTCGGCGACCAGGAGCAGGCTGGAGTGGCCACCCGAGACGAGCAGCGCCATCGTCGGCTCGGCCAACGGACCGTGCTCGACGACGTCCACCGCGACGTGGGCGGCGAGGTGGTTGACGCCGTAGATGGGCTTGCCCAGACCGACGGCGAGCGCCTTGGCTGCGGCCACCCCGACGAGCAACGCGCCGGCCAGGCCCGGCCCCGAGGTCACCGCGATCGCATCGACGTCCGCGAGTCGCACGTCCGCCTCTCGACAGGCCCGTTCGATGGTCGGCACCATCGCCTCGAGGTGTGCCCGGCTGGCCACCTCCGGAACGACCCCGCCGAACCGGGCGTGCTCCTCGACGCTGCTCGCGACCGCGTCGACCAGCAGGGTGCGGCCGCGCACGATGCCGACTCCGGTCTCGTCACACGACGTCTCGATCCCCAGGACCAGCGGCTCGTCGCTCACGGCTCCTCCTCGATCTTGCGGCGCAGGACCAGGGCGTCGACGTCGCCCGGCTGGTAGTAGCGCCGTCGGACGCTGACCTGTTCGAAGCCGTGCCGCCGGTACAACCTCAGGGCAGGGGCGTTGTCGGCCCGGACCTCGAGCATCAGGGCCTGGGCTCCGGCCCGGCCGGCTCGCCGGGTGAGCTCGGCCATCAGCTCGTCGCCGAGACCGCTGCCCTGGCGGGCGGGAGCCACCGCGACCGTCATCACGTCGCTCGACTGCCCCCCGTGGTCGAGCCCGGCATAGCCGCAGACCTGCTCCCCGTCGAGCACGACGACGTAGTCCCGACGCGGGCGACCCGCCAGCTCGGCCCACCAGGTCGACTCGCTCCAGGCGTCGTCGCGGAAGAGCTCGGCCTCGAGGTCGCTCAGCTGGGGGATGTCCTGCCACCGGGCCGCGCGCATCGTCATCCGATCGCCGACTTCGTCGAGACCGAGGGAACGGCGTCCGGGCGGCGCAGGTACAGCGGTTCCTGGTCGTCGAGGACGTCCCCGCGACCCAGGCGGGTCACGACGAGATCGGCCAGCCACGACGCCGAGACGTCATGCGGGGCGCGGGCGTCCGCGAAGGCGTCAGGGTAGAGCTGCGGCCCGCGTCCGACGGCCGGCAGCTGGCCCACCTGGTGGGGCAGGGCTGCCGGAGCGCAGACCGCTGGCTCGGTGAGCCGGGTGGTCCCGTCGGCCGTCACGGCATACCGGGACCAGTAGACCTCCCGGCGTCGGGCGTCGGTCGCCACGACGAGCTCCCCGTGACCCACCACCCCCGTTCGCCAGGCCTCGTGGGCGAGGGCGTCCAGGCTGGGTATGCCGTGCAGGGTGGCCCCGGTGACCATGGCGATGGTTCGCGCCGTGACGATGCCGACCCGCAGGCCGGTGAAGGGCCCCGGCCCGAGGCCCACCGCGACGTCCGTGACGTCGTCGGGAGCCGCACCCACGTCGGCGAGCACCCGGGCGATCCCCGGCGCGAGGTGCTCCGCGTGCGCTCTGGGATCGAGGGTCGTCGTCTCGGCGACCCCCGCCGACCCGTCATGCAGGGCCACGGTGATCGCCGTGGTCGAGGTGTCGATGGCCAGGAGCAGCACGTGGCTCAGGCTATCCGTCGACGGCGGCGCGGCTGACCAGGGCGTCGAGCTGGGCGCGGGCCCCGGGCTCGGTCCACCGGCGGCCGACCGCCGTGATCGTCGCCGTGCGCTGGACCGCGACGCTCTCCTGCTCGGGGTCGCTCCATGAGCTCGGGCCGGCGTCCTGCAGGACGATCTCCAGGCGGTCCTGGGAGAGGACCTCAGCCAGCCCCCGGCCCCACTCGACGACCGCGACGCTCTCCTCGAGGGAGCTGTCGAGGTCGAGGTCGTCGAGCTCCAGGGCGCCCCCCAGCCGGTAGGCGTCGACGTGGACCAGCGCCGGTCCGGTCCCGAGCGACGGGTGGGTTCGGGCGATGACGAAGGTCGGCGAGGTGATCGGGCCGCGGACGTCCAGCCCGTCGCCGATCCCCTGGGTCAGGGTGGTCTTGCCGGCGCCGAGGTCGCCGGTCAGGACGACGAGGTCGCCGCGGCGCAGGATCGCCGCCAGGGCGACCCCGAGGCGCCGGGTGACGTCGGGGCTGGCCAGGACCAGCGTGTGCACGAGTGGAGCCTCAGGAGACATTGTCCCGACGGCCCCGCCGCTCGGGGCGATCCGCCTTCTGCTGCTCACGCCCCCGCTCGATCCGACGCTGCTTGCCCAGGTTGGTCACCATCCGACGCACCCTCGGCTTGCGGTCCACCTGGAGGTCGCGGGCCCGAGCGCGGACGGCTCGTTCGAAGAGCGCCTCGAGCTGCTCGTTGAGCATCTCCGGGTGCTCGAGCATGATCACGTGGCCGGCGTCGCGGACGATGACGTGCTCGGCGCCCGGGATGGCGCGCACGATGGCGTCGCTGTGCTCCGGCGGGGTGAGCACGTCCGAGTCCCCGTTGAAGACCAGCGTCTCGAGCCCGTCGAAGCGGGCCAGGTCCGAGGTCTTGGCATAGGCCTCGAAGGTCGGTGAGAAGGACGACATCACGCCGAGATCGGTGCCGAGCAACATGTTCGCGGTCAGTCGGACCACGCTGCGCGCCACCGGGGACGCGAAGGAGTAGCGCTCGACGAGGAACTCCTCGAGGTCCTTGTTCGAGCGCAGCAGCGTCGACAGCAGCTCGGGCCGCGCCTCGAACATGCCGGCGACCCGGGGGCCGAGCCGGTCGATGAGGATCCGGCCGGCGCTGGCGACGATGTCCCCGGTGGCCAGCGGCAGGCCGCCGGGGGAGGTCGAGATCCAGCCCAGCGCGATGACGCGGTCCTTGACCAGGTCGGCGTGGCTGCGGCCGAGGGCCATCATCGTCATGCCGCCCATCGAGTGACCGACCAGCGCGAGCGACCCGGTGGGGGCGACCGTGGAGATCACCTGGAACAGGTCCTCGCCGAGCTGGTCGATCGTGTACGAGGACTTGGGGCCCTTCTCCGAGCGGCCGTGGCCGCGCTGGTCCCACACGACGACCCGGAAGCCGGCGGAGGTCAGGGCGCGACGCTGGAAGACCCAGCACTGCGACGTCAGGCAGTACCCGTGGGACAGGATGACCGTGGGCTTGGGAACCCCGTCGATCTCGGTCTCGCTGCCCTCCTCGGGCTCGTCGATCTCGACGTGCAGCGGAACGCCGTCGTCAGCCAGCACGACCAGCTCGCGACTGGGCTCCGCGACGAGGCTCTCGCCGGTCTCGAGGGCCGCGCTGCGACGCCGGTGCACCCGGTCCGCCACCAGCCCAGCGGCCGTCGCGGCTCCGGCCACGCCGATGCCGACCCCGAGCCCGATCAGCCCCCGTCTGCCGTTCGAGCTCATGATGGGGGACCCTCCTCGGCCGGGGTGGATGAGGTCAGGACCCTGGGCACGCGAGCACCCACCCTGGTCACGATCTCGTAGCTGATGGTGCCGGTCGCGTCCGCCCAGTCCTGGGCGGTGGGTCCATCCGGGTCGGCGCCGAACAGGAGGCAGTCGTCGCCGGGCTGGGCGCTGCTGTCGGGCCCGAGGTCGAGGACGAACTGATCCATGCAGACCCGGCCGGCGATCGTGTACCCGGCGCCGCCCACCTTCACCGGACCGACGTTGGTCGCGTTGCGGGGGATGCCGTCCGCGTACCCGAGCGGGACCAGCCCCAGCACCGTCTCCACATCAGTCGTGTAGAGGTGGGCGTAGCTGACCCCCTGGCCGGCGGGGACCCGCTTGACGTTCGCCAGACGCGCCGTCAGCGTCATCGCGGGCGTCAGGCCGAAGTCGCCGGGGCCGCCGAGCTGAGGCACCGGGCTCAGCCCGTAGACCGCGATCCCGGGCCGCACGAGGTCGTAGTGGACGGACGGGTTCGTCAGCGTCGCAGCCGAGTTCGCGATGTGGCGCACCTCGAGCCGGCAGCCGGCACGCTCCGCCTCGAGCACCGCTGCCTCGAACACGGTCTGCTGGGAGCGGACCGTCGGGTGCTGGGGCTCGTCGGCGTAGGTGAAGTGCGACCAGACCCCGACGACCGAGATCAGGCCCTGCACCTCCAGTGCCCGTGCCGTGGTGAGCAGGTCGGTGAAGTCGGCACCGAAGGCTCCGTTGCGCCCGAGGCCGGTGTCCACCTTCAGGTGCACCCTGGCCGGTCGTCCGGTGGCCCGGGCGGCAGCCGCGATCTGCTCGAGCGCCCACCCGGCGGACGCCGAGAGATCGATGTCGCGCGAGAGCGCTGCCGCGAAGTCGGTGCCTGGCACGTGCAGCCAGGTGAAGATGCGCCCGGCGATCCCGTTGTCCCGTAAGGCGATCGCCTCGGCCTGCAGAGCGACTCCGAGCCAGTCCGCGCCACCCGCCTGGGCGGCCAGGGCGCTGGCGACCAGCCCGTGCCCGTAGCCATCCGCCTTGACGATCGCCATCAGGGCCGCGCCCGGGGCCGCGTCGCGCAGCGCACGGACGTTGGCACTGATCGCGGCCACGTCGACGTACGCGGTCGCGGGCGCGATCGGGGGCTGGTCGGCGTTCATCGGGCGACAGTCTCTCAGGTGACGGAGGCAGCCGTGGACCGGCCTCCCCGCTCACCCGCCGCGCGTCGCGGCGCCCGACCGGTCAGCCGCGGCGCAGCGGCGCCCGACCGGTCAGCCGCGGCGCAGCAGCGCCGCCACCGTCGCCGGGATGGCGAGCGCGAGGTCGCGGGCCCGGATGGGCCCCCCGGGGTTGCAGGCGTCGGCGGCGACGCCGTGGACCAGGGCGCCGAGCGCGCCCGCGTCGCGCGGACTCAGGCCAGCCGCCAGCAGGGTGCCCAGAACGCCGCCGAGGACGTCGCCGGCACCGGCCGTCGCCAGCCAGGCGGGCGCGTCCGCCTGGGAGCGAACCGGCTCGTCGGTCCGCGGCGAGACCACGAGCGTGTGCGCTCCCTTGAGCAGGACCGTGGCGCCGGTCAGCGCCGCCGCCGCGCGGGCGTGCTCCAGCGGCGAGCGGGTGACCTCCTCGCGGGTGACCTCGGCGGGGCCCAGTCGGGTGAGCAGGCTGGCGAGCTCACCGGCGTGTGGGGTCAGCAAGGTCGGCGCGTCGCGAGGTCCGACCAGCGCGAGCGCTCCGGCGTCGACCACCACCGGCAGGTCGCTGGCCAGCGCCTCCTGGGCTCGCTGACGCTGCTCGACGCCGGCCGCCGTGGCGTCCTGCGGATCCATCCCGGAGCCGACGACCCAGGCCTGGACCCGGCCCACCGCGGTCACCGCCTCA
The DNA here is from genome assembly GCA_963845815.1 of uncultured Actinomycetota bacterium. Classification (GTDB taxonomy): domain Bacteria; phylum Actinomycetota; class Actinomycetes; order Actinomycetales; family Dermatophilaceae; genus Lapillicoccus. The sequence continues at coordinate 1,294,687 of CAWJTD010000001.1, read as the reverse complement.
GGGGCGACCTGGTGCACGAGCGTGGCCACCTCGGACGCCCCGAGGTAGCGCACCATGCCGGGGCCGGCGCCGAGCGCGCCGAGCACGCTGAGCACCGCCGCGCCGGGATAGGTCGGCGATCCCGCGACGATGCCCACCACGCCCCGGGAGTACTTGTCCGAGCTGGCGGTCGGCACCGGCCACAGCCGCGGGACGTCGTCGTGGGTCAGCCGTTCGACGGCGGGCGTCACGCCGTCCAGGTCGAGCCCGATCTCGATGAACGTCAGCCGGCCCACGGCCGGCTCCGTCACCGGCAGGAGGTGGACGGGCTTCGCCGCCGAGAAGGTGACCGTCTCGTCCGCGAAGACCAGGTCCGGTACCGAGCGCTCACCCGCCGGATCTGCGCCGCTCGGCAGGTCGACGGCGATGACCCAGGCGTCGGCCGGGATGGCGTCCACCCAGCCGAGCGCCTCGGCCGACAACCCCGGACGTCCGCCGATGCCGGTGATCCCGTCGAGCACGACATCGGCTTCGCCGAGCACCTGTGCCCACTCCTGCGGCGACCCACTGACCACCGTGACGCCGGTGGACCGGGCGGCGGCAAGCGCCTGCTCGTGCACCCCGGCCGCAGCGATGACGGCCGCCGCGTTGTGTCCCTCCTGGGCCAGCCAGCTCACGGCATACAGCGCGTCCGCGCCGTTGTTGCCGCCCCCGACCAGGGCGACGACCCGGGTGCCGTCGTGCTCTGCCAGCCGAGCAGCGGCCACGTCGGCCAGGCCGCGCGAGGCCCGGGACATCAGCTCACCCTCGGGCAGGTCCGCCATCGCGGTGGCCTCGACGCGGCGGATGTCCGCGACGGAGTAGGCCTCGATCATCGGTTCAGGCCTCGGCGATGACGACGGCTGAGGCGATCCCGGCGTCGTGTGACAGCGAGACATGGACCGAGCCGACCCCGAGCGCCCGGGCCCGGGACGCGACGGTGCCGGACATCTTCAGGTGCGGGCGGCCCTCGGCGTCGGTCACCACCGTGGCATCCATCCAGGACAGCCCGACCGGGGCTCCCAGGGCCTTCGCCAGGGCCTCCTTGGCCGCGAACCGGGCCGCCAGCGAGGCCAGTCTCAACGGTCGCTCGTCCTCGGTGAAGAGTCGCGCACGCAGGCGCGGAGTGCGGCTCAGCGCCTGCCCGAAGCGCTCGATGTCCACGACGTCGATGCCGACCCCGATGATCATCGCCGCGTCCCCCCGGGCCCGGTCACTCGACCGTGACCGACTTGGCGAGGTTGCGCGGCTGGTCGACGTCCAGGCCCTTGGCGGTCGCCAGCTCGCAGGCGAAGACCTGCAGCGGAACGACGGTCAGCAGCGGCGCGAGCAGCGGCGCCGACGCGGGGACCCGGATGATCTCGTCCGCGAACGGGACGACGTCCTCGTCGCCCTCCTCCGCGATGACCAGGGTGCGCGCCCCGCGAGCGCGGATCTCCTGGATGTTGGAGACCACCTTGCCGTGCAGCCCGTGCTCGCTCGAGGGAGAGGGGACCACGATGAAGACCGGCTGGCCCGCCTCGATCAGCGCGATCGGACCGTGCTTGAGCTCCCCGGCGGCGAACCCCTCGGCGTGGATGTACGCCAGCTCCTTGAGCTTCAGCGCACCCTCCATGGCGACCGGGTACCCGACGTGCCGTCCCAGGAAGAGGACGGAGCGGGTGTCCGCCATGAACCGGGCCACCTCGCGGACGCGGTCCATCGAGTCCAGGACGACCTGGATCTTGTCCGGGATGCCGTGCAGGTCCTTCATCACCGCCTGGGCCTCGTCGGCATACGTGCCGCCGCGCAGCTGGGCCAGGTACAGCCCGAGGATGTAGACGGCCGTGATCTGGGCCAGGAAGGCCTTGGTCGAGGCGACCGCGATCTCCGGGCCGGCGTGGGTGTAGAGGACGGCGTCCGACTCGCGGGGGATGGTGGACCCGTGGGTGTTGCAGATCGAGATCGTCAAGGCGCCCTGGTCGCGGGCGTGCTTGACGGCCATCAGGGTGTCCATCGTCTCGCCGGACTGGGAGATCGAGACCACGAGGGTGCGCTCGTCGACCACGGGATCGCGGTAGCGGAACTCGTGGGCCAGCTCGACCTCGCAGGGGATCCGGGTCCAGTGCTCGATGGCGTACTTCGCGACCATGCCGGCGTAGGCCGCGGTGCCGCAGCCGATGACCACGATCCGGTTGATCGAGCCCAGGGCGTCCTCGGAGATCCGCAGCTCGTCGAGGATCAGCCGCCCCGTCTCGTCGGTGCGACCGAGGAGGGTGTCGGCGACCGCCCGCGGCTGCTCCTGGATCTCCTTCTCCATGAAGGTCGAGAAGCCGCCCTTCTCTGCTGCGGCGGCATCCCAGTCCACGTGGTAGCTGCGGCCCTCGACCGGCGCACCGTCGAACCCGATCACCGAGACGGAGTCCGGGGTGATCGTGACGATCTGGTCCTGGCCGAGCTCGAGCGCTTCGCGGGTGTGTCCGATGAAGGCCGAGACGTCCGACCCGAGGAAGTTCTCCCCGTCGCCGAGCCCGACCACCAGCGGGCTGTTGCGGCGCGCCCCGACGACGACACCCGGCGAGTCGGCGTGGACCGCGAGCAGGGTGAAGGCGCCTTCGAGGTCGCTCACCACGGTCCGCATCGCCTCGGTCAGGTTGCCGGTCTGCTCGTAGGCCCGGGCCACGAGGTGGGCGGCCACCTCGGTGTCCGTCTCGGACCGGAAGACGACCCCGTCCTCGACGAGGGCCGACTTGAGCGAGTGGAAGTTCTCGATGATCCCGTTGTGGATCAGCGCCAGCTTGTCGTCGGCGCCACCCCGGTGCGGGTGCGCGTTGAGGTCGGTCGGCGCGCCGTGCGTCGCCCAGCGGGTGTGCCCGATCGCGGTGGTCGAGAACGGCAGCGGAGCCTCGGCCAGGGCGTCGCGCAGGTTCACCAGCTTGCCGGCACGCTTCTCGGTGGCCACCCGCTCGCCGTCGATGAGCGCCACTCCTGCCGAGTCGTAGCCGCGGTACTCGAGCCGAGCGAGTCCCTCCATGACGACACCGAGCGCCGTCCCGTCGCTGCTGGGGCCGACGTAGCCCACGATCCCGCACATGGTGCCCACCCTAACCGGGTTGCCGGGACGCGGCCGTCACGTCGGGCGGACCCGGTTTCCCAAGCCCGGGAGCGCCCGGACGGTTGCAGCCGGCCGAAGTGGGACAGAATGAACGACGTGTCCCAGCAGACCGCCAGCGACCGCAGAGCACTGCCGTCTCCCTATGTGGAGCTGGACCGTGCCGCGTGGGCGCGGCTGCGGGAGAACCACCCCCTCAACCTCACCGTCAAGGACGTCAGGCGGCTGCGCGGGCTGGGTGACCGGCTGGACCTCGAGGAGGTCGAGGAGGTCTACCTCCCCCTGTCCCGGCTGCTCAACTACTACGTCGGCGCGACCGGGCAGCTGCACCGGATCACCAGCAACTTCCTCGGCGAACGCCCGCCCCGGACCCCGTTCATCATCGGGGTGGCCGGCTCGGTGGCCGTCGGCAAGTCGACGACGTCCCGCATCCTGCGCGAGCTGCTCGCCCGCTGGCCCGGCACCCCGGAGGTGGAGCTCGTCACGACCGACGGGTTCCTCCTGCCGAACGCGGTCCTCGAGCGCCGGGGCCTGCTGTACCGCAAGGGTTTTCCGGAGTCCTACGACCGACGCGCGCTGCTGAGGTTCGTCGCCGAGGTCAAGGCGGGCAAGGCGGAGGTCCACGCTCCGGTCTACTCGCACCTGACCTACGACATCGTGCCCACCGAGCGGTTGGTCATCCGTCAGCCCGACGTGCTGATCGTCGAGGGCCTCAACGTGCTGCAGGCCCCGCCGATCCGGGCCGACGGCAGCACCGGGATGGCGGTCAGCGACTTCTTCGACTTCTCGGTCTACGTCGACGCCGGCGTGGCCGACATCCAGCAGTGGTACGTCGATCGCTTCCTGCGGCTGCGCGAGACGGCCTTCGCCAACCCGGAGTCGTACTTCCACCGGTATGCCGGGCTGTCCGACCAGCAGGCCGTCGAGACGGCGGCCCGGATCTGGCGGGAGATCAACGGGCCCAACCTCACCGAGAACATCATCCCGACCCGGTCACGAGCCTCGCTCGTGCTCAGCAAGGGCCCCAACCACACCGTACGGCGGATCCGGCTGCGCAAGCTCTGACGGGTCAGTACCAGTGCGGGGAGCGAGAGTTCCAGCTGCCCCACGCGCTGCACGGGGTGCCGTAGACGGCCTTGATGTACGTCATCCCCCAGGTGATCTGGGTGACCGGGTTGGTGCGGTAGTCGGCGGCGATGGTGGCCATCTTGGACGCCGGCAGCGACTGAGGGATCCCGTAGGCGCCGGAGGAGGGGTTCGTCGCCTTGTAGTTCCAGTTGCTCTCGCCGACCCAGAGCTTCTCGAGGCAGCTCCACTGCGAGTCGCCCCAGCCGAAGTCGCCGAGCATCATCCGGGCCACTGCGCGGGGGTCGTCCTGGGCGTTGGCGATCAGCTGCTGGCGCTGGGCATCGCGCGCGGCCCGCTGCTCGGCGGCCTGGCGCTCCGCCTCGATCCGGGCGGCTTCGGCCTGCTGCTGTGCCTTGCTGGCCTCCGCCGCGGCGGACTGCTTCAGGCCCAGGGCCTGAGTCGCCTGCTCGCGGTACGACGCCTGCTCGAGACGTTCGTTGTTGCGGTCGGTGGCCTGGGCCACGGCAGCGGCCGAGACGGTGAACGCGGCGGCCGAGCTGGACGTCGTCCCCGCCTTGGCGTAGCCGGCCGCCGAGGCGCCGACGAGGGCGAGGGCGGCGCCGGTGGAGAGCACCGGGCGACGGACCGTCCTGGCGACCGCATGCCGCGCGGTGCGGGTCGGGACCGCTGCAGGGGAGGCCGGGGCCGACCGGTGTCGCCCTGCGTACCGCTGTCCCATCGAATGCCGCTCCTGGTGTGTTACCAAACCGAGATGTTCGCAGCACACCTTGCCATGTGGCGCTGGCCGACGGCAAATCACCCCTGGTGCTGGTGAGACGGGCGGGCCGCGTGGCGCGGTACGGCGCCCCGCCCGCGCGGGGGCCGGGGCCCGGCTCACACCTCGAGGCCCTCCAGCAGGTCGGTGACCAGCGCGGCGATCGGACTGCGCTCACTGCGGGTGAGCGTGACGTGGGCGAAGAGCGGATGGCCCTTCATGGCCTCGATGACCGCCGCGACACCGTCGTGGCGCCCGACCCGCAGGTTGTCCCGCTGGGCGACGTCGTGGGTCATCACCACCTTGGAGTTCTGGCCGATCCTCGACAGCACCGTCAGCAGCACGTTGCGCTCCAGCGACTGCGCCTCGTCGACGATGACGAAGGCGTCGTGCAACGAGCGGCCCCGGATGTGGGTCAACGGCAGGACCTCGAGCATGCCGCGGTCGAGGACCTCCTCGACCACCTCGGTGGAGACCAGCGCGCCGAGGGTGTCGAACACCGCCTGGCCCCACGGGCCCATCTTCTCCTGCTCGGTGCCGGGCAGGTACCCGAGCTCCTGGCCGCCCACCGCGAACAACGGCCGGAAGACGACGACCTTGCGGTGCTGGCGCCGTTCCATCACCGCCTCGAGACCCGCACACAGCGCCAGCGCGGACTTGCCGGTGCCGGCCCGGCCGCCGAGGCTGACGATGCCGACGTCCGGGTCCAGCAGCAGGTCGAGGGCGATCCGCTGCTCGGCGCTTCGGCCGTGCAGGCCGAACGCGTCCCGATCGCCGCGCACCAGCCGGACCTGCTTGTCCGCGCCGACCCGCCCCAGACCGCTTCCCCGCGGCGAGAGCAGCACCAGCCCGGTGTGGCAGGGCAGCTCGGCCGCGCCGACGTGCTCCACCCGTCCGTGCTCGTAGAGCGCATCCATCTCCTCCACGCTGACGTCGAGCTCGGCCATACCGGTCCACCCGGAGTCGATCGCCAGCTCGGCGCGGTACTCCTCGGCCGCCAGCCCGACCGCCGACGCCTTGACCCGCATCGGCAGGTCCTTGCTCACCACCGTGACGTCGAAGCCCTCCCGGGAGAGGTTCATCGCCACCGCGAGGATGCGGGTGTCGTTGTCTCCCAGCCGGAAGCCGGCCGGCAGTGCGCTCGAATCGGTGTGGTTCAGCTCGACCCGGAGCGTCCCCCCGCCATCGCCCACCATCACCGGGCGGTCCAGTCGACCCTCGCTGACCCGCAGGTCGTCGAGCAGGCGCAGGGCCTGGCGCGCGAAGTAACCCAGCTCGGGGTGATGGCGCTTGCCCTCGAGCTCGGTCACGACGACGACCGGGAGGACGACCTCGTGCTCCTTGAACCGGAGCATGGCGCGCGGGTCCGACAGGAGCACCGACGTGTCGAGCACGAAGGTCTTGTTCGTCGGGACGTGGGCGGCCGCGGTGGCGGTCAGCTCATCGGTGCGGCTCGGCGTCGTGGCGGAGGTCGACGGCGCGGTGGACGGGGAACGACGGGTGGTAGCCAATTCCTGCTCCCTTGCGGCACACGCAACCGCGTGCGCCTGACTCGCGAACGAGGTGCCGGGACCGGGCCGTGCCTGCACGGACGAACCGGTTCCGGCCCTCCGTTCGGAGCTGCTGTCGCTCCATCAGATCGGGCCTCCCGAACGCCGGACGGGTGCCCTGCGTCATTGCCGACGGTACGGCGAACGCGTCGTCAGGACACGACGACGCGCGGAACTCCCAGGCAGTTCATCGGCCGACCGGCGCCGGTGCCGGCCGGGTCGGACCGGCCGCGCGGTCAGCGACCGAAGCGGCGCTCGCGCTCGGCATACGAGCGCAACGCCCGGAGGAAGTCCACATGCCGGAAGTCGGGCCAGTAGGCCTCACAGAAGTAGAACTCGGACTTGGCACTCTGCCAGAGCAGGAAGCCGCCGAGCCGCTGCTCCCCCGAGGTCCGGATCACCAGGTCGGGGTCCGGCTGGCCCTTCGTGTACAGGTGCGCCTCGATCTCCTCGACGCTGACCGACTCGGCGATGGTCTCGATCGGCGTCCCGTCGCCGGCGTGCTCCAGCAGCATCGACCGCACGGCGTCGGCGATCTCCTGCCGCCCGCCGTACCCGACGGCGACATTGACGTGCAGGCCGTCGACGGAGCGGGTGGCCTCGGCGGAGGCCTTGAGGCTCTGCGCCGTCTCGGCCGGGAGCAGATCGAGGGCGCCGATCGGGTGCAGCCGCCAGCGTCCCTCCGCGGCCAGGTCCGACACGGCCGTCTCGATGATCTTCAGCAGCGGGACGATCTCCTTCTTGCTGCGGTTGAGGTTGTCCGTGGACAGCAGCCACAGCGTGACCACGGCCACCCCGGCCACCTCGCACCACTGCAGCAGGTCCTTGATCTTGTCCGCGCCCGCCTGGTGCCCGTCCTCGGTCTCGAAACCGTTGGCCTTGGCCCAGCGGCGGTTTCCGTCGAGCATGACGCCCACGTGCCGGGGTACCGCGTCCGGTGGCAGGCGCCGAGCGAGGCGACGCTCGTACACGCCGTAGAGCAGGTCATCGAGCCGCACCTGGCGTCCTCCCGTCGATCCGTCTCCCCGGCATCTGCTGCGCCGCCTACGGTACTCCCCGACCCGTCCCGGCCGGGTGACGCCGGACGCCGAGCCGGGCGCCGGATGTCGCGCAGAACACAACCTACGGTCCCGTAACTTACCCTTGAGTAAGTTAGACTCGGGGGATGAGCAACACAGACCACCCGTCCGAGGTGGGCCCCATCGAGGAGCTGGCCCGGGCCGTCAAGCCGCGACTACGCGGCTGGCTCCATGCGGGAACCTTCCCCGTCGCCCTCGTCGCCGGGCTCGTGCTGACCCTGCTGGCGCCCGAGGGCAAGGCCCGCATCGGCGCCCTCGTCTTCACCATCACCGCCGCGCTGCTGTTCGGCACCTCAGCCGTCTACCACCGAGGCACCTGGTCGCCGCGGGTCGCCGGGGTGCTGAAGCGGATGGACCACTCCAACATCTTCCTGATCATCGCCGGCTCCTACACCCCGTTCGCGCTGACCCTGCTCCCCTGGGACCAGGCCCGCACCCTGCTGCTGATCGTGTGGATCGGAGCCATCGGAGGGGTGCTGTTCCGGGTCTTCTGGGTCGGTGCGCCGCGCTGGCTCTACACCCCCATCTACGTCGCTCTCGGCTGGGTGGCGGTCTTCTACTTCGGCCCGCTGCTGCAGTACGGGGGACCGGTCACGGTCACCCTGATCACCGTCGGCGGACTGCTCTACACCCTGGGCGCGGTCGTCTACGGGACGAAGCGACCCAACCCCTCGCCGCGCTGGTTCGGGTTCCACGAGATCTTCCACGCGTTCACCGTCGCCGCCTTCGTGACGCACTACGTCGCGGTGACCCTGGCGGTCTTCGGCGCCGCAGCCCTCAGCACCGCCTGAGCAGCACGCCGGATCCGAGGCCGGATCCTAGCCTTCCGGCGTCGTGGTCTCCCAGAGACCGGTGAGGTTGCCCTCCGGGTCGGTGAAGTATGCCGTGAACCCCATGTCGCCGACGGCACGCCGGGGGACGACGGTCGAGCCGCCGAGCTCCTCCACCGTCGCCAGGGCCGCGTCGATGTCATCGACGTCCACCACGAGCACCGGGGTCGACTGCTGCGCACTGCGCTGCAGCATGCCTCCGCCGATGTACCCCGGCTCCGACGCCACCCCCATCTGGTCGGACGGACCGGTGGAGACCATCGCGTACTCCAGCTCCGGCATCCGCTGGACCTGCCAGCCGAAGGCCTCCCGATAGAAGCGCTCGGCCCGATCCGCGTCGTCGAACGGGATCTCGAAGTGCACCACGCGACCACTCATCGCGCCGACCTCCTGCCCGGGCCCGGGTGACCCGTCCAGCTCAGGCTAGAACGGTCCGGGACGCCGTGCTCAGCGTTTGGCCGGACTCGGGCCGTCCGCCTCCGGATGGTCGGGACCGCGCTGGTCCGCGACGGCCGGATCGTTCGCGACGGCCGGATCGTCCGCGGCGCCGTCACCGTCCCCGGCTGCCTCGGCCCGCTGCTGGGACTCCAGCGCCTCGATCCGCTCCCGCTCGCGATACGCCATCCGGCGCATCCGTTCGTTCATGTTGCGCATCAGCAGCCACAGCAGCACCGCCAGCACGAGGAAGGCGATGAACGCGCCCAGGCCCGGGCCGATGTCCGACGTCGAGGACCCCCCCATCAGGACTCCTGCCCGTCCGGCTCGACGACCACGGGCTCGTCGAGGGTCCGTCCGTCGTAGCGGAGCGTCAGACCTGGGGTGAGGGCGAGCTTCTCGGCCTCCTCGAGCGACCCGAGACCGGCGAAGAGGTCGTCCTCCTCGTCCGGCACCGGGACGTAGGAGAGGGCGAGCTCGTAGTCCTCGGTGCCCCACACCTCACGTTGCAGCTCGAGCGGAACCTTGAACCACGGGCCGTCCGGGTCCACCTGGGTCGCGTGGGCCATCAGCGCGCGGTCCCGCACGTCGAAGTAGTCCCCGCAGGGCACCCTCGTGCTGATCTTCCGCTCGTCGCGGGACCAGTCCTTGAGCCAGTCCCCGTACGGCGAGTCCAGGCCCCGCTCCACCAGCGCGTTGTGGAAGGCCTCCAACCGGGCCCGGGTGAACGTGTGGTTGTAGTAGATCTTCAGCGGCTGCCACGGCTCGCCCGCCTCGGGGTAGGCCGTCGGGTCGCCGGCTGCGGCGAACGCCGACATCGAGACCACGTGGCAGTTGATGTGGTCCGGGTGCGGATAACCGCCGCGCTCGTCGTAGGTGGTCATGACGTGCGGGCGGAACTGGCGGATCACCCGGACCAGCGCCTCGGTGGTCACCTCGATCGGCTCCAGCGCGAAGCAGCCCGGCGGCAGCGGCGGCAGCGGGTCGCCCTCGGGCAGTCCGGAGTCGACGAAGCCCAGCCACACGTGCTCGCAGCCGAGGATCTCCTGCGCGGTCTTCATCTCGTCCCGGCGGACCTGGATGATGTCCCGCAGGATGTGCGCGTCGTCCTTCAGCTGCGGGTTGAGGATGTCCCCGCGCTCGCCGCCGGTACACGAGACGACGAGCACCTCGGCGCCCTCGGCGACGTACCTCGCCGTGGTCGCCGCGCCCTTGCTCGACTCGTCGTCGGGGTGCGCGTGCACGGCCATGAGCCGCAAGCCTCGGGGGTCCACCGGCATACCTGCTTCCGTCACTCGTTCCTGGTCGTTCTACGGTTGACCATCATGTCACCGCGGGTGACCCGTGCTCGCACCGGAAGGACCCACCCATGCCCCTGCCCCGGCCAGCTCCCGGTACCGGGAGGTGGTGGCTCGTGGCCGTGCTCGGGATCGGGCTCGCGGTGGCCCTGATCAGCTGGGTCACGCTGCGCGACGCCGGCCAGCGGATCACGGCGTCGACGATCGGCTACAAGGTCGTGGACGACTCCAGCGTCCGGATCACCTTCGACGTGACCCGCCCCCCGGAGGTCGGCATCACCTGCACGCTGCGCGCCATGGACGGCAGCTTCACGGTGGTCGGCACCGCTGACGTCACCCTGCCCACCGGAGGGGAGCGCACCGTCCGCCGGGTGGAGACGATCCGCACCGCGACGCGGGCCGTGACCGGTCTGGTCCAGGACTGCGTTCGGAGCCCCTCGTGAACCCCGGCTGGCCGCTCACCCTCGGCGCCTTCGGCTTCGCCCTCGCCTGCTGGGTCGGGTGTGCCGCCATCCTGATCCGCTCAGGTCGCCACAAGGTCGCGGTGGTCGGGCTCGTGGTTCACCGCAGCCGGTTCCGCCGCCCGCCCCAGCTCGACGTCACCTACCGGGCGCCCGGGCAGGACGAGACGCTGCAGGCCCGGCTGACCGCGGGCTTCGCCATGGCTCAGGAGGGCGAGGCGGTCACCGTGTACCTCCACCCGCAGGACCCCCACGACGCGAGCCTGGGCCCGGGTGGGTACGGGCACGTGGTCGCGGTCCTGCTGGCCGTGAGCGGACTGGTGGCCGCCGCCTTCGCGCTGCGGGTGCTGACGCTTTGACCTGACCCGGCGACGGGACCCCCCAGGGCGCCGTCGCGGTCGTGCGAGCAGCCGAGGCGGATGCACCGGCCACCCATTCTTGTTACCCTTGTCATCTCACCACCTGGGTCTGGACCGTCACGGGTCCGGACCTTTTGCTTAGGGCACGGGCCGCGGCCCTCCCGGGCACCGAGATGAACCACCCGCCGCCGGGTCCACTGCGACCGGTCGACGGCAATCCAAGGAGCACCAAGTGACCGAGACCGCAACCACGAGCTTTCTCACCCAGGAGGCCTACGACCGCCTCAAGGCCGAGCTGGAGAACCTCTCCGGGGAGGGCCGCAGCGAGATCGCCAAGCGGATCGAGGCTGCTCGCGAGGAGGGTGACCTCAAGGAGAACGGCGGCTACCACGCCGCCAAGGAGGAGCAGGGCAAGATGGAGGCCCGGATCCGCCAGCTGACCCAGCTCCTCGAGCACGCCAAGGTCGGCGAGACGCCAGCCGACGACGGCATCGTCGAGCCGGGGATGCTCGTCACCGTCGAGATGTTCGGCGAGGAGGAGACCTTCCTGCTCGGTCACCGCGAGATCAAGGACAGCTCCGGCCTCGAGGTCTTCTCCGAGCAGTCCCCGCTGGGCAAGTCGATCAACGGCAAGAAGGTCGGGCAGAGCGCGAAGTACCAGACCCCGTCCGGCAAGACGATCACCGTCAAGGTGATCAGTGCGCGGCCGTACCAGGCCTGAGCGAGGACGCCGACGAGGCCCGCTGACGACTCAGCGGAAGATCAGCCGGTAACCGTCCGTCCGCAGGGCCCGGAGCACCTCTTCACGGTGGTCCGGGCCCTTCGTCTCGCACTCGATCTTGATCTCGACCTCGTCGACCGACAGGCTCGACTCGCTGCGGGCGTGCTGGACCTCGACGACGTTCGCGTCGGCCGCGGCCAGGTCGGCGAGCAACCGGGCCAGCGAGCCGGGCCGGTCGGGAACGCGCACCGAGAACTGCAGGTAGCGCCCGGCGGCGACCAAGCCATGCCGGACGATCCGCAGCAGCAGCAGCGGGTCGATGTTGCCGCCGGAGAGCACGGCGACCACCGGCCCCTCGAACCGACGGGCGGACGGCTCGAGCAGGCGGGCCACCGCAGCGGCTCCGGCCGGCTCGACGACGAGCTTGGCCCGCTCGAGGAGGAACAGCAGGGCACGGGAGAGCTCGGCCTCGCTGACCGTCTCCATCCCGTCCACCAGCTCCTCGACCATGGCGAAGGGAACGTCGCCGGGGCGTCCCACGGCGATGCCGTCGGCCATCGTCGACATGGAGTCGAGGGGCACCGGCCGACCCGCCTTGAGCGACATCGGGTAGGCCGCCGCCTGCTCGGCCTGGACACCGATGACGCGCACCTCAGGCCGGGTCGCCTTCACCGCGGCGGCGATCCCGGCCAGCAGGCCGCCACCCCCGGTGCTGACGACGATCGTCCTCACGTCCGGGCACTGGTCGAGGATCTCCAGTCCGCAGGTGCCCTGACCGGCGACGATGTCGGCGTGGTCGAAGGGGTGGATCAGCACTGCGCCGGTCTCGGCCTCCCAGGCCCGCGCGGAGACCAGGCACTCGTCGATCGTCGTGCCGATGAACTCGACCTCGGCGCCGTATGCCCGGGTCGCGAGCAGCTTCGGCATCGGGGCCCCGTTGGGCATGTAGACCTTGGCCTTGATCCCCAGCAGCTGGGCGGCCAGGGCGACTCCCTGGGCGTGGTTGCCGGCACTGGCCGCGACCACCCCCCGGGCCTTCTCCTGCTCGGACAGCCGGGCCATCCGGGTGTAGGCCCCGCGGATCTTGAACGAGCCGGCGCGCTGGAGGTTCTCGCACTTGAGGAACACCTCGCTGCCGACCCGGTCGGACAGGGCGCGGCTGTACTCCAGCGGCGTGGGGCGGACGACTCCGCTGAGCAGGTCCTGCGCAGCATGGATGTCGTCGATCGTGACGGGCATGGTGGCCATCCGGGAAGGCTATCGACCTCACCGGGACCAGGTCGCCACCCGGGTGGAGCGCCGGACCACCCGGAGGGCTCAGCCGGCCACCACGGGGTCGAGGATCTGCCCGGCGAGCGCGGCCGCCGCTGCGTCGTCCCGCTCGGCGAGCAGCCCCACCGCGAAGAGCAGGTATGCCGTGTCCACCGCGGTCCGCGCCGCGCGGGGCAACGGCCACCCGCCGGGGTGGTCTTCGGTCACCGCCAGCAGGACGCGGCGCGCCGACCCCGGCTCGGTGTGCCGCAGGACGCCGCCGGAGCCGAGCACCAGCCCGACGTGGGCCATGCTGCGCGGCGGCTCCCCCGGCATCGAGGGCCGCGCGTGCCGTCGGACCGCGACGAGGGCCGCCAGCCGGGCCAGCTCCAGGTCCCCGGCGCGTTCGGCCGGGTCGGCGGGCAGGTGTCCCGGCCGACCAGGCAGCGACCCGGCATACGCCGCCAGCTCGCGCCCGGGTGCCAAGCCCTCCCTGGCGGCCGCCTCGAGGACCCCGTCCGCGTTCCAGCGCATCCCGAGGTCGGCTTCGACGGTGCGCGCGTGCCACAGCGGGGCGACGACCGTCCGGCGCAGGCTCGCGTCCTCGCCGGTGGGCGTCAGGCAGGAGTAGACGTCGGTCGTGGCGCCGCCGATGTCCACGACGAGCGCGTCGGTGCCGTGGACGGCGGCCACCACCTCGACACCGCGCAGCACGGCGTCGGGGGTCGGCGCCTGGACCATCCGGGCGAACTGCGGCCCCCGGGAGAGCCCCTTGCCTCCGATGACGTGCTCGAGGAACGCGGCCCGAATGGCTGACCGGGCGCTGCCCGGCGCGATGAGCCCGATCGAGGGCACGACGTTCTCCGCGACCGCCAGTCGCCGGCCGGCCTCCGTCAGGACCGCGACCGCCTCGTCGCGCGCCTCCCGGTTCCCGGCGACGACGACCGGAGCCGTGATCCGGGCCCGGGCGAGCCCGGCGGCGTTGTGCAGCAGGACGTCGGCGTTCCCCCCGTCGGTGCCCCCGACGAGCAGGATGATGTCCGGTCGCGACGCCCGCAGGGCGGCGACCCCGGCACGGTCCAGCCGTCCCGCGCCGACGTGCACCACCCGGGCGCCCGCAGTGAGCCCCACCCGAGCACCGGCCTGCGCGGTCACCTCGCGTTCATAGCCCACGACCGCCAGCCGCAGGCCCCCGCCTGCGCTCGAGCAGGCGAGCGTCGGCGTCCCGGAGGGCACCGACAGCCGCTCCACGAGCTGTCGGTACCCGTCGAGCAGGTCGGTGCCCAGGGTGGTCGGGGTCCCGGCAGTGCCGAGCAGTGCTCCGGTGCTCTCGTCGACCAGGGCGGCCTTCGTGTACGTCGACCCGAAGTCGACGAGCAGCAGGGCGCTCGCCATCGACTCAGGCGTGGGCCGAGAGCGCCGCGTCGAGGTCGCCGATCAGGTCGTCGACATCCTCGATGCCGACCGAGAGGCGGACCAGGTTGCCCGGGACCTCGAGCTCTGTTCCGGCGACGGAGGCGTGCGTCATCCGGGCCGGGTGCTCGATCAGCGACTCGACTCCGCCGAGCGACTCCCCGAGGGTCCACACCGTCGTCGCCGCGCAGACGTCGACCGCGGCCTGCTCTCCCTTGGCCAGGAGGATCGAGATCATCCCGCCGAACCGCTTCATCTGGGCGGCGGCCACCTCGTGCCCGGGATGCGTGGGCAGGCCCGGGTAGATGACCTTCTCCACGGCAGGGTGCCCGGACAGGTGCTCGACGACGGCCTCGGCGTTGTCGCAGTGCCGCTCCATCCGCACGGCGAGGGTTTTCAGCCCGCGCAGCACGAGCCACGAGTCGAAGGGTCCGGCGATGCCGCCGATCGAGTTCTGGTGGAAGGCGATTCGCTCCGCGGCATCCTCCATCCCCGCCACCGTGATCTCCGTCGCCGTGACCACGGCGCCGCCGACGACGTCGCTGTGCCCACCGGCATACTTCGTCGTGGAGTGGGTGACGATGTCCGCCCCGAGGGCCAGCGGGTTCTGCAGGTAGCTGGTCGCGAAGGTGTTGTCGACGACGAGCAGCGCCCCGGCCGAGTGGGCCACCTCGGCCAGGGCCCGGATGTCGGCGATGTTCAGCAGCGGGTTGGTCGGCGTCTCCACCCAGATCAGCTTGGTGGTGCCCGGTCGGACCGCAGCCCGGACCGCCTCGACGTCGGACAGGGCGGCGATGGTGTGCTCGATGCCCTGGGGGCGGGCCACCTTGTTGAAGTAGCGGTAGGTGCCGCCGTAGGCGTCGGAGGGCACGACGGCGTGGTCGCCGGGGGTGAGCAGCGACCGGACGACGGTGTCCTGGCCGGCCAGGCCGGAGGCGAACGCGAAGCCCCGGCCGCCGCCCTCCAGTGCCGCCAGGCACTCCTCGAGGGCGGTCCGGGTCGGGTTCGCCGAGCGGGAGTACTCGTAGCCGCCGCGGAAGCCGCCGATGCCGTCCTGCTTGTAGGTGGACACCTGGTAGATCGGCGTGACGACGGCGCCGGTCGCGGCGTCCGCCTCCTGTCCGGCGTGGATGGCGCGGGTGGCGAAGCCCTGGTCGGCGTGCGTGGAGGTCATGTCCGCAGGCTATCCGGTGGCGTCAGAGCCGTTTCTGCCACATCCGTTGGACGGCATCGAGGGTGAAACCCAGCTCCCGGTTGACCGCGAGCATCGGGGTGTTGTCGTCGGCGTTCCAGGTCCGGACGCTGCGCACCTGCGTCAGCGTGTCCATCAGGGCCAGGGCGTTCGCTGCCTTCAGCCTCAGTCCGAGGCGGTGACCGCGGTGTTCGCGCAGGACCAGCGTCGCGCCCTGGTAGGCGAGGTCGGGGGTCCCCGCCGAGACGGACAGGTCGGTGAACCCGACGCGGCGTCCGGATGCCGACTCCCGCGCCACGGCCGTGACGATGCGCCGGCCCGAGTCGAGTCGGCGCTGGTACTCCGCCCGGACGCGCTCGAGGTCCCAGTCCTCCTCCTCGAGGGCGAGGTCACCCAGTGGCGCGTCGGTGCTCATCCGCCGGAACAGCACCACGAGGTCGTCGAGCCATCCCGCCGGCGGCATCCCGTGAGCCACCTCCACCTCGTAGGCCGCCGCCGTGTCCCGCGGCCCGTCGTGCAGGACCGCGAGCCGGTCCCGGTCCGCCGGCAGGGCCAGGCCGCTGCGCAGGTTCGTCTGGGCCACGGCATACCCATGGCTCTCGGCGAACGGCGCCGAGGCGTCGACGCCGCCCGCGGCCCACTCCGTCTCGGCGAACAGGGTGGCTCGGCCCCCGGCCCGGACCGCGGCCTCGGCCGTCTCCAACAGGCGGGTTCCGATGCCGCGGCAGCGGGCCTGCCGCTGCACGCCGAGCCACACCGTGGCCGAGTCGAGATTGTCCCGAAGCGTCTCGGTGATCTCGACCGACCCCACCACGCGACCGGCCTCGAGGGCGGCCCAGGCACGGCGGCGGGTGTGGTCCGCCCGGTGGAACTGCTGGATCTCGGCCAACGTCCAGGCGCTGCCGAGCGGGCCGAACAGCTCGCGCTGGCCCTCGGCGTAGACGCCGATCCACTCCTGGGCTCGGGGCTGGTCGTCGGGGTCGAGCAGGTCGATCGGCACGATCTCGGTCATCGCGCCAGCCTGTCGGTACTCGGCACCCGGTGACCACCGATTTCCCCCGGCGCGACCGGCCGATGCGGTAAGGAGGGCGTCACCTCGCCGGCCGCCCGGGCCCGGCGGCCGCGTGTGACACTGGACGGGTGATGTTCGGATCCGGGAAGAAGACGACGATGCCCAGCCGCGAGGACGCCCTGCCCGGACGCGGCAGCAGGCCTTACGACGTCAGCCCCACCCACGTCGTGCTCGGCACGCCGTTGGAGGGGCCCTGGCCGCCGGGGTCCCAGCAGCTCTACCTCGCGATGGGCTGCTTCTGGGGAGTCGAGCGGATCTTCTGGCAGCAGCCGGGAGTCGTCGTCACCGCGGCCGGCTACATGGGCGGGATCACGCCGCACCCGACCTACGAGGAGACCTGCACCGGACGCACTGGTCACGCCGAGACGGTCCGGGTGGTCTACGACCCGGAGCAGACCTCGGCCGAGCTGCTGCTCAAGGAGTTCTGGGAGAACCACGACCCGACGCAGGGCAACCGGCAGGGCAACGACATCGGCACGGCATACCGCTCGGCGATCTACTGGACCACCACGGAGCAGGAGCGCGCGGCGATCGTCACCCGGGACGCCTTCCAGAAGGTCCTGACGGACAACGGGTTCGGCCAGATCAGCACCGAGATCCGGGCCGCCGAGGCGGCCGGGGAGTTCTACCTCGCCGAGGACTACCACCAGGGCTACCTGCACAAGAACCCCGGCGGGTACTGCAACCATGGCCCCAACGGGCTGACCTGCCCGGTGGGGCTGGTCCGTCAGGACCAGCTCCCGGCCCAGCAGGACATCCTGCCGCCCGGCTGATCCCGGACCGCCCACCGCTGGCGTCCGGGTCGAGGAGGTTCACCTCCTCGACCCGGACGCAGCAACCGCGTGCGGTGCCGCGGTCAGGGAACCTGGAGGTTCATCTGGACCGGGTCGTGGTCGCTGTTGGTGTTCGCGAGGTGGTGCAGGTCGCTGCCGGTGATGACGTTGTCGGCCATGAAGCCGTCAAGTCGCCCCCCGGTGTTCGGACCGTACGGCGTCATCCCGCTGGCCTGCCCGATGTTGTTCGGGTCGTCGTCGACGATCTTGTTCCAGTCGGCGCCGATGATCAGCTTCTTGCCGGTGCTGTTGGCGAAGGCCTTGGTGTTCTCGGCCATGTCGTCGTACAGGCTGCCGGGGCCGGTCTGGCACCGTGCCGGCGGCATGTGCAGCGAGGCGAGGCGGACCGCGGTGCCGTTGTGCAGCGTCACGTCGGTGTAGGCGATGTACCGGGCGAGGATTCCTCCGTCGGGGCAGTACCCGCCGGCGGTTCCGAGCACGAGGGTGACGTTGGTCGCCCGGTCGGCCACCGCGGCCTTGCGGACCACGACGGCGCTGCCCTGCTTCGCCTCGCTGTCCAGGCTCTGCCGGACCGCCCACACGTTCGTGTCGACGACGTCGCGCATGTTGATGTACTTGGCCTCCTGGACGAAGACGACGTCGGCGTCCTTGGAGATGGTCGGCCAGTCCTGCTTCACCTGGGCCAAGGTGAGGCCGAAGTCGATGTTCGCGGTGACCACGGTGAGCGTCGACGAGGCGGCTACAGCCGGGCTCGGCGAGACGACGGCAGCGGCGCCGACCAGCACCGCGGTCATCAGGATATGGCGCAAGAAGCGCCCGGGCGTGAACTTCATTGGGGGTCCCCCTGGACGTCGGATTGACGGTGTCGCCAGGGTCGAGATGACCTTGGCCGAGATCACCGTGGCGGCCACGGGTGGGTCCCGTCAAGACTTTTGGCGAGAAATTTACAACGTTGAGCACGGCTCGGTCGCGGAGGTCCGGGTCGAGGCGGGTCCCGCCCCGTCCGCGCGCGGACGCAGCGCGGACACAGCGCGGACACAGCGCGGGACGCGCGTCGAGGTCTGGGGCTAGCGTGTCGCCATGCGCGTACGGGCCGAGTTCACCACCGAACCCTTCTCCGGAGAGGGCGAGCCGCCCGAGCACGTCACCCACGCGGCCGCGCTGCTCACCGAGGCCGGCCTCGACGCCGACCTGGGGCCGTTCGGGACCGCCGTGGTGGGCGACGCCCGGATCGTCCTCCCGACCCTGAGCGACGTCGCCACCGCCGCGTTCTCCTCCGGCGCCACCCGGTTCACCCTCCAGGTCGAGCGCGTCGATGACGCGGGCTGAGTCGCTGAGCGAGGCGATCGCGCCCCTGCTGGCCAGGGTCGGCGGGTCCGTGGTCCCGCGCGGGCAGGCCGGTCCCCAGGACATCCCGATCTGCTGGGACGGGGAGGTCGTCCTGCACGTCCGGGTCGCGCCCGGCGACGGCGCGC
Source organism: uncultured Actinomycetota bacterium (assembly GCA_963845815.1). Lineage (GTDB taxonomy): Bacteria > Actinomycetota > Actinomycetes > Actinomycetales > Dermatophilaceae > Lapillicoccus. Next base: position 1,275,805 of record CAWJTD010000001.1, on the reverse strand, counting down.
CGGCCGCGACCCGGGCCGACCTCTCGGACGGGCTGTCCCGGCTCATCGCCGAGGTGGAGCAGGAGCTCGGAGCCCGGCTCGACGAGCTGCCGCGAGCCGCCAAGCAGCGCGCGGTCCGCCTCCTCGAGGAGCGCGGCGCCTTCGAGATGCGCAAGTCCGCCGAGACCGTGGCCGAGGCCCTCGGGGTGACCCGGTTCACCGTCTACAACTACCTCAACCGGAGCGCTGGCACCCCGGCCGAGTGACGGCGCCGGCCGGTGACGGGTGTTCACCGGTACCCGAATTCAACAAACTGTTGCCGTCACCGCGGGTGGTCCCTATCGTTCCGTTATTCGCACCCGCGATTCCGCAGCACGGTAGGTGCCCGCGGTCTCACCAGGGACCGGCTGGCGCAGCACGAACAGGTACCGACCGGCACAGCGCGAACACCGTTGCGGCGGCTTCCTGCCGGACACCGCTGAGCACTCGGCGACCTGCCGACCGAGAGAAGTCGAGCCCGAGCATGAGCATCGTCCTGGGACCCAACCAGTACGGAAAGTCCGAGAACCGCGTGGTCCGGATCTACCGGGACACCGACCGCCACGAGATCCGCGACCTCAACGTGTCCACCTCGTTGCGCGGCGACTTCACCGCCGCCCACGTGGACGGGGACCAGCGTGCGGTGCTCCCGACAGACACCCAGAAGAACACCGCCTTCGCGTTCGCCAAGGAGCACGGGGTCACCTCGCCGGAGGACTATGCGCTGACCCTGGGCGCTCACTTCCTCGACGCCGCGACCGCTGCAACCGGGGCCCGGATCGAGGTCGAGGAGTATGCCTGGGACCGGATCTCGGTCAACGGGGACCCTCACGACCATGCCTTCGTGCGCCGCGGTGGCGACACCCGCACGACCGTGGTGACCGTGCAGGGCACCGGGGACGAGCGGCGCGCCTGGGTCGTCTCGGGACTGAAGGACCTGGTGATCCTCAAGTCGACCGGCTCCGAGTTCAAGGGGTACCTGCGCGACGCCTACACGACCCTCCCGGAGACCGACGACCGGGTCCTGGCCACCGCACTCACCGCACGCTGGCGCTATGTCGCCGCCAGCCTGCCGGTCGGCGCGGACTGGAACGACACCTTCGACGACGTCCGCCGGATCCTGCTCGCGACCTTCGCCACGACCCACAGCCGAGCCCTCCAGGAGTCGCTGTACGCCATGGGCGCGGCCGTCCTGGAGGCTCACCCGGAGATCGCCGAGATCAAGTTCTCCGCGCCGAACAAGCACCACTTCCTCGTCGACCTCTCCCCGTTCGGCGTGGAGAACAACGGCGAGGTCTTCCATGCGGCCGACCGGCCGTACGGACTCATCGAGGCCGCCGTGACCCGTGACGACGCCCCCGACGCCGGAGACGCCTGGCTGACCGTGCCGGGCTTCTGCTGACCCGCCCCACCGCCGCGCAGCACCCGACAGGAGCAGATGCGAGATGACCGCTTCTCCAGCCGTCACCGACGGTCCCCCACCCACCAGGGCCACGAAGCACCCTGTCGACGAGGTCCTCCCGGTCCCCCAGCTGGCGATCTACGGGTTCCAGCACGTCCTGGCCTTCTACGCGGGCGCGGTCATCGTGCCGATCCTGCTCGCCAACGCCATCGGCCTGAACACCCAGCAGCTGATCCACCTGATCAACGCCGACCTGTTCACCTGTGGAATCGCGTCCATCATCCAGTCGGTCGGGTTCTGGAAGGTCGGGGTCAAGCTCCCCCTGCTGCAGGGCGTCACCTTCACCGCCGTCTCACCGATGATCGCCATCGGGGCCGCCGCCGGTGGCGGCACCGACGGCCTGCTGGTCATCTACGGCGCCGTCATCGTCGCGGGGCTCTTCACCTTCCTCATCGCTCCGTACTTCAGCAGGCTGATCCGGTACTTCCCGCCGGTCGTCACCGGGTCGGTCATCACCATCATCGGCATCGCGCTGCTGCCGGTCGCGGCGGCAGACGCCGCCGGCGGAGCGGGTCCCAGCCTCGACCCCACCAGCGGACGCAACCTCGCGTACGCGCTGGGCACCCTCGCGTTGATCGTCATCATCCAGCGCGTCTTCAAGGGGTTCATGGCGACCGTGGCGGTCCTGGCCGGGCTGGTGATCGGCACCCTCGTGGCGTGGACCCTCGGCGACGCCCACTTCGACTCGGTGAGCCAGTCCGGCTGGGTCGGCGTCACCACGCCGTTCTACTTCGGCTGGCCGAAGTTCTCCGCGGCGGCCATCGTCTCGATGATCGTCGTCATGCTGATCACCGCCGTCGAGACGACCGGGGACGTGTTCGCCACCGGCGAGATCGTGGACAAGCGGATCACCCGCGACGACATCGGCCGGGCGCTGCGCGCGGACGGGCTGGCCACCACCATCGGCGGGGTCTTCAACTCCTTCCCGTACACCTGCTTCGCCGAGAACGTCGGCCTGGTGCGACTGACCCGGGTCAAGAGCCGGTGGGTGGTGGCGACGGCCGGCCTGATCATGATCATCATCGGGCTCATCCCCAAGGCCGGCGCGATCGTGGCCGGGATCCCGCACCCGGTCCTCGGCGGCGCCGCTCTGGCGATGTTCGCCACCGTCGCCGTCGTCGGCTTCCAGACCCTGTCCCGGGTGGACTTCCACGACCACCGCAACGTCGTCATCGTCGCCACGAGCATCGGACTGGCGATGTACGTCACCGCGCAGCCGGACGTCGCCAAGGCAGTCCCGAGCTGGGCCCAGATCATCCTCGGCAGCGGGATCACCCTGGGCAGCATCACCGCGATCGGGCTGAACTACCTCTTCCACCACGTCGGCAAGGACTACGGGCCGGCCGTGGCCGGACAACCGGGCAGCCTGGTCCGCCTCGACCAGGTCAACGCGATGAGCTCCGACGAGTTCGTCGCCACCTTCTCGAGCCTCTTCCAGGGCCCCGACTGGGTCGTCGAACGAGCCTACGGACAGCGGCCGTTCACCGACACCCTCGACCTGCGCCGTGCCTTCCAGGAGGCCCTCTTCTCCGCCTCCGACGAGGAGCAGACCCAGCTGATCACCTCCTACCCGGACCTCGGGGCCGACAGCGTGGCCGAAGGGGCCGCCGGGCCGGACTCGATCAGGGACCAGGCCTCGCTGGGCCTGACCCACCTCGGCGAGCTGGAGCACGGCGAGCTCGGTTCGCTGACCTCCGCCTACCGGGAGCAGTTCGGCTTCCCGCTGGTCGCCTGCATCCGGGACGAGGACTCGTTCGAGCAGGTGCTGCGGCACGGGTGGGACCGGCTGAACAACTCCCCGACCCAGGAGCATGCCGCCGCGTTGATCGAGATCGCCAAGATCGCCGGACACCGGTTCGACGACCTCGTCGCGGGGGCGAACCCGATCCACTCGGCACGCACCCGGCACGTCGACATCGACGGACGATGACCACGGCGAGCACACCCGGCCGGCTGGGCCTGGCGGCGTTCAACACGCTGAGCCGGCCCGAGGCGGGCGCCCTGCTCACCTCGTGCCTGGCCGTCCCCCGGTGGGTCGAGTCGGTCACCGACGGCCGCCCGTACGCCGACCGGGCAGCACTGCGCGAGCACGCGATGCACGCGGCCGCGGAGCTCGACGATGCCGAGCTCGGCGCGGCCCTCGAACGGCACCCCCGGATCGGCGAGCGGGCCTCCTCGGAGCACGACGTCGAGCACTCCCGGCGCGAGCAGGCGGGGGTCGACCCCGCCGACGCCGAGATCGCGGCACGGCTGGCGGCCGGAAACCGCGCCTACGAGGCCCGCTTCGAGCGCGTGTTCCTCATCCGCGCCTCCGGACGGTCGGCGTCCGAGATCCTGGCCGAGCTCGACCGTAGGCTGGGGAACGACGACGCGGCCGAGCGGGCCGAGACCGTCACCCAGCTGCGCGAGATCGCGCTGCTCCGACTCGAAAGCCTGGTGTGAGCCGATGGCCGACAACCCCGACCGGAGCACGTTGAGCACCCACGTCCTCGACACCGGCCTCGGCATCCCGGCCCGCGGCATCCGGGTCCGCCTCGACCGGGCGACGACGGGTGCTCGGGAGCCGGGACCACTCGGCGAGGGGACCACCGACGACGACGGCCGCGTCGCGTCGATCGGGCCGGACCGTCTCGACGCCGGCGACTACCGGCTCACCTTCGCCACGTCGGACTACTTCGCCGCCGGTGGGCGGGACGGCTTCTTCCCTGAGGTCGTGATCGCCTTCACCATCGCCGACCCGCAGCAGCACTACCACGTGCCCGTTCTGCTGAGCCCGTTCGGCTACACCACCTACCGTGGGAGCTGAGGGCGTCCTGGCGGGCGCGGTCACTCGGGGCCGCCGGACGGCGCACGACCACCTGATCCTGGCTCAGCCCGCCGTGGCAGGCGGATGATGGGAGTCAACGGAGAATGGAGCAGTCGATGAGTGTCGAGCAGGCCGCGACCATCGAGCCGGCACGGAACGTCGCCGCCGGGTCCCTCGAGGTGTCCGTCAACGGCCGACCGCGCTCGCTCGCCGGGGTGGCCGCGAACATGACGGCCCTGAGCTTCCTGCGAGAGTGTGGCCTGACCGGCGCCAAGGAGGGGTGCGCCGAGGGTGAGTGCGGCGCGTGCTCGGTGTTGGTCGCTCGACCGGACGACGCCGGCGGCACGCAGTGGACGGCCGTCAACTCCTGCCTCATCCCGGTTCTGGCCCTGGACGGGCAGGAGGTCGTCACCGCCGAGGGACTCGGCACCGCCGAGAGCCCGCACCCGGTCCAGCGTGAGATGGCCGTCCGGGGTGGCTCGCAGTGCGGCTACTGCACCCCGGGGTTCGTCTGCAGCATGGCGGCCGAGTTCTACCGTCGAGGTCGCGGGTCGCAGCCCGCCGCCGGGTCCGACCTCGCGCCGGACCACGAGCAGGAGTGCGGTCCCAACGGCTTCGACCTGCACGCCCTGAGCGGCAACCTGTGCCGCTGCACCGGCTACCGACCGATCCGTGATGCCGCCTACGCGCTGGGCCCGCCGGACACCGGCGACGAGCTGGCCGCCCGTCGCGAGGCCGTCCCGCCGCAGCCTCGCCCAACCAGGTATGTCGCGCCCGACGGTCAGTTCGTCCGACCGAGCACCCTCGAGGAGGCCACCGCTGCGCTGGCCGAGCACCCCGACGCGATCCTCGTCGCCGGGTCCACCGACTGGGGGGTCGAGGTCAACCTGCGTGGGTCGCGGGCGGCATACAGCATCGCGATCGACCGGCTGCCCGAGCTGCGAACCCTTCACGAGGACGGTCCGTGGCTTGAGATCGGTGCCGGCCTGACCCTGTCGGAGGTCGAGGGACGGCTGGAGGGTCGGGTGCCGCTGCTGAGCCAGGTCTTCCCCCAGTTCGCCTCCCGGCTGATCCGGAACGGGGCCACCATCGGCGGCAACCTCGGCACCGGCTCTCCCATCGGGGACCTGCCGCCCGCCCTGCTCGCCCTGGAGGCGCACGTCGTCCTGGCCTCGACAACCGGTGAGCGAGACGTGCCGCTGGCCGACTACTTCACCGGGTACCGGCAGACGGTGAAGGACCCGCACGAGCTCATCCGCGCCGTGCGGATCCCGTTGCCACTGGCGCAGGTCACCGCGTTCCACAAGATCGCCAAGCGTCGCTTCGACGACATCTCCAGCGTGGCCGTCGGGTTCGCGGTGGACGTCATGGAAGGGGTGGTCACCCGGGCCCGGATCGGGCTCGGTGGAGTCGCGGCGACACCGCTGCGGGCCACAGCCACCGAGCAGGCACTCGAGCAGCAGTCGTGGAGCCACGCCACCGTCGAGGCAGCGTCCGCCGTGCTCCAGGCCGAGGGCACCCCGTTGGACGACCACCGCGCCAGCGCGGCCTACCGCTCGGCGATGCTCGGCCAGTCCCTGCTCAAGCTGTATGCCGGGCACCCCGCGGAGGGGGTCCGCGGATGAGCTCCCTGTCGGAACGTCCGAGCAACCCCGTGGTCGGCCAGACCGTGCCGCACGAGAGTGCGTTCGAGCACGCCAGCGGCCAGGCCCTCTACACCGATGACCTGGTGATCCGGACCCGGGACGTCCTGCATGCGCATCCGGTGCAGGCCCCGCACGCCCACGCCCGGGTGACCCGGCTCGACACCGATCCCGCCCTCGCCGTACCCGGCGTGGTCCGGGTGCTCACCGCGGCGGACGTCCCGGGCGTCAACGACGCCGGGGTCAAGCAGGACGAGCCGCTGTTCCCCGATGAGGTGATGTTCCACGGCCACGCCGTGTGCTGGGTCCTCGGCGAGAGCCTGGAGGCGGCCCGGCTCGGGGCGCTGGCCGTCGAGGTCGACTACGAGCCGCTGCCGTCCCTGATCGGCATCCGGGAGGCGATCGAGGCGGAGAGCTTCCAGGGCGGCCAACCGCGCCTGGAGCGCGGGGACGTCGAGGCCGGCCTGGCCCGGTCCGCGCACGTCTTCAGCGGGGAGATCGAGCTCGCCGGGCAGGAGCACTTCTACCTCGAGACGCACTGCGCGCTGGCCCACGTCGACGAGGCCGGTCAGATCTTCGTCCAGAGCAGCACCCAGCACCCCTCGGAGACCCAGGAGATCGTCGCCCACGTGTTGGGGCTGCGCAGCCACGACGTCACCGTGCAGTGCCTGCGGATGGGAGGCGGGTTCGGCGGCAAGGAGATGCAGCCTCACGGGTTCGCCGCCATCGCGGCCCTCGGTGCCACGCTCACCGGTCGACCGGTCCGGCTGCGACTGACCCGCGCTCTCGACATGACGATGACCGGCAAGCGACACGGGTTCCACGCCCGGTGGCGGGTCGGCTTCGACGATGACGGTCACCTCGAGGCGCTCGACGCGACGCTCACCTCGGACGGCGGCTGGAGCCTCGACCTGTCCGAGCCGGTGCTGGCCCGCGCGCTGTGCCACATCGACAACGCCTACTGGATTCCGGACGTGCGGGTGAACGGCCGGATCGCCAGGACGAACAAGACGTCCCAGACCGCCTTCCGCGGTTTCGGCGGCCCCCAGGGCATGCTCGTCATCGAGGACATCCTCGGCCGCTGCGCGCCCCTGCTCGGCATCGACGCGGCCGCGCTGCGGCGGCTCAACTTCTACACCGAGGGACAGACCACCCCCTACGGCCAGCCGGTCCGGCATGCCGACCGGGCGAACGTCGCGTGGCAGCAGGTCTTCGAGACGGCGGACGTCGCCGCCAGGACCCAGGAGATCCACCGGTTCAACGCTGCCCACCCCGACGTCAAGCGCGCGTTGGCCGTGACCCCGGTGAAGTTCGGGATCTCGTTCAACCTCACCGCGTTCAACCAGGCCGGCGCGCTGGTACACGTCTACAAGGACGGGTCGGTGCTGATCAACCACGGCGGCACCGAGATGGGGCAGGGCCTGCACACCAAGATGCTCCAGGTCGCGGCCACGACGCTGGGGGTCCCGCTGGCCACGGTCCGGCTCGCCCCGACCCGCACCGACAAGGTGCCGAACACCTCGGCGACGGCAGCGAGCTCCGGAGCGGACCTCAACGGTGGCGCGGTCAAGGACGCCTGCGAGCAGATCCGCACCCGGCTGCTGCAGGTTGCCGCCACCCGGATGGGGGTGAACGCGGCAGACGTCCGGCTCGTCGACGGACAGGCGCGGCACCTCGGGCACGACGACCCCGAGGCCCCCGACCACCCGATCGACTGGGACGAGCTGGTCAAGGCCGCCTACTTCCAGCGCGTCCAGCTCTGGGCGGCCGGCTTCTACCGGACCGAGGGCCTGCACTGGGACTCAGCCCGGATGCACGGCGAACCGTTCAAGTACTTCGCGTACGGCGTCGCCGCGGCGGAGGTCGAGGTGGACGGCTTCACCGGCGCGTACCGCACTCGACGGGTCGACATCGTGCACGACGTCGGCGACAGCCTGTCCCCGCTGGTGGACCTCGGCCAGATCGAGGGAGGCTTCGTCCAGGGCGCCGGGTGGCTCACCCTCGAGGACCTGCGCTGGGACCAGAGCGAGGGGCCGGACCGAGGTCGTCTGGCCACGCAGTCGGCCAGCACCTACAAGCTGCCGAGCTTCTCCGAGATGCCCGAGGTGTTCAACGTCGCGCTGCTCGAGCACGCCACCGAGGACGGGGCCGTCTACGGCTCGAAGGCGGTCGGTGAGCCGCCGCTGATGCTGGCCTTCTCGGTCCGGGAGGCGTTGCGGCAGGCCGCTGCTGCCTTCGGGCCGGACGGCACCAGCGTGGACCTCGCGTCACCGGCCACTCCCGAGGCCGTCTACTGGGCTGTCGAGCAGGCCCGCCGCAGCGCCGCGCACGGCCACGTCCTCGAGGGCCGCCCCGGGATCGAGCCGGACCAGCCGGGCCCGGGCGCCTCCCCGATGCACCCCCGCTCCGAGCAGGAACAGCATCCCGAGCCGGCGAAGGCCTGAGATGAGCTGGATCGCCGTCGTCGAACAGCTGCGCCGGGAACGGCGGGCAGCAGTGGTCGTGACCGTCGCCACCGTGCGCGGCCACGCACCCCGCGACGCCGGCGCCAAGATGGTCGTGGCGGCCGACCAGCTCTGGGAGAGCATCGGCGGCGGCAACCTCGAGGCCACCGCCGTGGCGCGGGCCCGGGAGCTGCTGGCCTCCGGCCGAACCGAGCCGGAGCTGATGACGATCCCGCTCAGCGAGAAGGCACCGGCCGAGCACGGCGTGCAGTGCTGCGGTGGTGAGGTCAGCATCCTGCTCGAGCCCCTGCCCGTCGTCGCGGCAGTCGCGATCTTCGGCATGGGCCATGTCGGCATCGAGGTGGCCCGGATCCTCGCCCGGCACGACCTGGAGCTGCACCTGGTCGACTCCCGGGCCGCGCAGCTCTCCCCGGAGCGACTGGCCGCAGTCCGCGACGGCAGCGCCCGGATCCACGTTCACCAGGCGCCGGTGCCCGAGCTCGTGCTCGGCCAGGTCCCTCGCGGGACCCACGTGCTGGTGATGACGCACGATCATGCCGAGGACGCGGCGCTGTGCGACGTCGCCCTGCGCTGCTCGCACCTCGGGTCGATCGGGTTGATCGGGTCCGCGGCGAAATGGGCTCGCTTCCGGCAGCGACTCACCGTCGAGGGGCATCCCCCGGCCGCCCTGGACCGGATCCGGACCCCGGTGGGCCTGCCCGAGCTCGCCGGCAAGGACCCGGCCACCATCGCCCTCGGCATCGCCGCCGACCTCGTCCGGACCCTCGAGCGGGAGCGCGCCGGACAGCGGGCCCGCCGATGACGATCTACCGGGCCTGCGTGCTGGACACGCCGCAGAACCCGTTCACCGGCGGAACCCTCCGCTCGGAGCAGGACGCCGGGCTGCTCGTCCAGGACGGCCTCATCCAGGAGCGCGGGAGCTTCTCCGACCTCCGGCGTGCTCACCCTGACGAGCCGGCCGTCGACCTGCGCGCCGGTGTGCTGCTGCCCGGGTTCGTCGACACCCACGTGCACTACCCGCAGGTACGGAGCATTGGCGCGCTCGGGATGCCGCTGCTGGAGTGGCTCGAGCGCAGCGCCCTTCCCGAGGAGGCCCGGCTGGCCGACCCGACGTACGCGCGCGAGGTGGCGGACGAGTTCGTCAGCGGGCTGGTCGCGGCGGGCACGACGACCGCGCTGGTCTTCGGCAGCCACTTCGAGCCGGCGGTGGACGCACTCTTCAGCGAGGCGGCCAGGGTCGGGCTGCGGATCACGGCCGGCCTCGTCGTGGCCGACCGGATCCTGCGCCCAGAGCTGCTGACCACCCCCTCCTCGGCCTACGAGCAGGGCCTCGCGCTGGCCGGGCGATGGCACGGCGTCGGTCGGTCCCGGTATGCGGTCACCCCCCGCTTCTCCCTATCCTCCAGCGACGAGCTGCTGGAGTCGTGCGCTGCGCTCTGCAAGGACATCGAGGGCGGTTGGGTGACGTCCCACCTCAACGAGAACACCGCCGAGGTGGCCCAGGTCGCCACCCAGTTCGATGCCTCGATGGACTACCTGGACACCTACGACCGACACGGGCTGGTCACCGGCCGCAGCATCTTCGCGCACAACGTGCACCCCACCGACCGTGAGCTGGCCGTGCTGGCCGCCGCCGGGGCGTCAGTGGCTCACTGCCCGACCAGCAACGCCGCCCTGGGCAGTGGGCACTTTCCGCTGCGGCGCCATCTCGACCTCGGGGTCACGGTGGCGCTGGGCTGCGATGTCGGCGCCGGAACCGGGTTCTCCCTGCTCAAGGAGGGCCTTCAGGCGTACTTCATCCAGCAGCTGCTCGGCAGCGCCGGCGTGCCCCTGTCCGCGGCCCACCTGCTCCACCTGGCCACCCGGGCGGGAGCCGAGGCCCTCGGCGTTGCCGAGGAGGTCGGCGTCCTATCCGTGGGGCACCGGTTCGACGCCGTCTGGATCCGCCCCCCGGCGGGGACGACCCTCGACACGGTCCTGCGGCACGCGCACGACCCGGACGACGCCCTCGCCAAGGTCTTCGCCCTCGGGTCCGTGGCCGACACGGCCGGCGTCTGGGTCGATGGCCACCGGATCCTCGGCTGACCAGGACTGCTCGACCAGGGTCCTGACCAGCCTCTGCCCGGCGTCGCCGGAGGGGCCGCTGCGTCGACGCAGCTCCTCGACGATCTCGATGCCGCGGGCATGAGCGCCCGGCGAGCCCGGATCCTTCTCCAGCGACGAGGACCCGGTCCGGAGCTCGTCCTCGATCAGCGCGAGGGTCGCGATGAGCTCGCGGACGGACATCGCCGCGACCGGCTTCCTCACGGACGCCCCGCCCGACGTGCCCACGACGACGGTCGTCTCCCGCCGCGTTCGTCTCGCTCCGTCACGGCAGTCCTCTACCCACGCCGGCCGGCAGGCAAACCTCGGCCGGCGGGCCCCGGCTCGCGCCGGACCCGCCGGTGGCACAGCGAAGGGACCGCCGACAAGCGGCGGTCCCTTCGTCGACTGACGGCTCGATCAGTACCAGTGCTTGCGTCCTCCGACGGCACGGCCGGTTGCTCCCAGCAGGTACAGGATCACTCCGACGACGAGCAGGATGATGCCGATCGTCACGAGGATGCTGAGGGACTTCACCAGCAGCCCGATGACGAGCAGGATGATGCCAAGGACAATCATGTGCACTCCAGCCTTTGAGGATTCACTGAAACGGTGGTTCCAGCTGCCGGGCAGGCGGCGCCGACCCGGCTCACGGAGGATCTACCCATTCGCGGGCCCGACAAACGCGCTGGGACCCCGGTTTTTATCCATCTCTGCGTCCTGTCGGGTCGGGATGTCACACTAGGCCCCACCACTGGTCCGACCAGCAGGTCCCGACCATCCGCCAGACCGGAAGGTGCACCCACCGGGTGACCTCATGAACACGCTCCACACGCAGCCCCAGGACGGCGCCACCCGGCCCGCCGCGATCTTCGACGAGCTCGCCGGCATCATCTACGGCGGGGCCGACTACGACGAGGTCTACACCGCACTGTGCTTCGCGGCGACCAGCCTGGTCGACGGATGCGACCACGCCAGCCTGATGCTGCGCCGGGAGCAGGAGTACCGCACCCTCGCCGCGACGGACGCCGTAGCGGAGCAGGTGGACGAGCTCGAGCGCAAGCACGGAGATGGCCCGTGCATCGACGCCCTGTCGGTCGAGGTCCCTCAGGTCGACCCCGACCTGACCCAGGCAAGCCAGTGGCCCGAGCTCGCCCGCGAGATCGTCGCGACGACGCCGGTGCGGGGGGCGGCCGGGTTTCGGATCGTCGTCGGGAACCGGAAGGTCGGCGCGCTGAACCTCTTCGCCGACGAGCCCGGGGCGCTCACCGACACCTCGGCCAACCAGGGCATCATCCTGGCCTCCTTCGCCTCGGTCGCCCTGGCGGCCGTGCAGAGTCAGCACAAGGCGGAGAGCCTGTCCAAGGGCCTGACCAGCAACCGTGAGATCGGCAAGGCCGTCGGTCTGATGATGGCCTTCCACAAGATCTCGGACGAGGAAGCCTTCGAGATCCTGCGCAAGGCCTCCCAGGACATGAACCTCAAGCTGACCGAGGTCGCCCGCCAGATCGTGGAGCACCACAACTCCCGCTGACCGGCACGCCAACCCCTGGCCAGGCGGCCGGTGCCCAGCTGCTGGACGGGTCCGAGGCGGCACCCGGCATCCGGCCCTAGGCTCTGCGCATGGCTCGGACTCTTCGCCGCGTGGCCCTGCTGACTGCGGGCGGTTACGCCCCCTGCCTCTCCTCGGCGGTGGGCGGCCTGATCGAGCGGTACACCACCCTCATGCCCGACGTGGAGATCATCGCCTACCGGCACGGCTACCACGGGGTGCTGGCCGGCAGCTCGGTCGTGGTCGACGCGCAGGCCAGGTCGAGTGCGCACCTGCTGCACGGCTTCGGCGGCAGCCCGATCGGCAACAGCCGGGTCAAGCTCACCAACGCAGCCGACCTGGTCGAGCGCGGGCTGATCGAGGAGGGTCAGGACCCCCTCGAGGTCGCCGCCGAGCGGCTGCGCGCCGACGGCGTCGACGTGCTGCACACCATCGGTGGCGACGACACGAACACCACCGCAGCCGACCTGGCGGCGTTCCTGCTCGAGCGCGACTACGACCTCACCGTGGTCGGCCTGCCGAAGACGATCGACAACGACATCATCCCGATCCGCCAGTCCCTCGGTGCCGCGACCGCCGCCGAGGAGGCGTCACTCTTTGCCCAGCACGTGCTGGCCGAGCACGGCGCCAACCCGCGGATGCTGATCATCCACGAGGTGATGGGTCGCGGCTGTGGCTGGCTGACCGGTGCCGCGGCCCGCGAGTACCAGACCTGGCACGCGCGCCAGGAGTGGGTCCCGTCGATCGGGCTCACCCCGCAGCGCTGGGCCATCCACGCCGTGTTCGTCCCGGAGCTGCCCATCGACATGGACGGCGAGACGGCCCGGTTGCGCTCGATCATGGACGACACCGGATGCGTCAACATCTTCCTCTCGGAGGGCGCCGGCGTCAGCGAGATCGTGCAGCAGCTCGAGACCGCCGGCGAAGCGGTCCCGCGGGACCCGTTCGGCCACGTGAAGCTCGACGCCATCAACCCCGGGCAGTGGTTCGCGAAGCAGTTCGCCGGGCGGATCGGCGCCGACAAGACGCTCGTCCAGAAGAGCGGCTACTTCTCCCGTTCGGCACCGGCCAACGAGGCGGACCTCGAGCTGATCCGGGCCATGGTCGAGGTTGCGGTCGACGCAGCTGTCGCAGGGACCTCGGGCGTCGTCGGGCACGACGAGGACCGCGCCGACGAGCTGCGGGCGATCGAGTTCGACCGGATCGCCGGCGGCAAGGCCTTCGACACCGACGTCGCCTGGTTCCGGGACGTGCTGCGCCGCACCGGCCAGCGCTGACCTGGCGGCCATGCGCATCGTCTCCCTGCTTCCCTCCACGACGGAGATCCTGTTCGCCCTCGGCGCCGGAGACGAGGTGGTGGGGGTGACCTTCGAGTGCGACCATCCGGCCGAGGCCCGCACCCGCCGGATCGTGTCGACCTCGGCACTGCCGCAGGGACTGTCCCCCGCGGAGATCGACCGGGTGGTTGCCGCCCGGATGCGCGCCGGCGAGGATCTCTACCGGCTCGACGCCGGGGCGTTGGCCGACCTCGACGCCGACCTCCTCGTCACCCAGGACCTGTGTGCGGTCTGCGCCGTGGATGTCAGCGTGGTCGACGACGCGCTGCGGCATCTCGGCTGCCGCGCGGAGGTGTTGACGATCGACCCGCACAGCCTCGAGGAGGTCCTCGGGTCAGTCCGGACGCTAGGCCGCGCCACGGGTCGTGAGGCTGCGGCGAGCGGCATCGTCGAGGACGCGCGCCGGCGGCTGACCGCCGTCGAGGACGCGGTGGCCGGTCGCCCCACCCCGCGGGCACTGGTCCTCGAGTGGACCGACCCCCCGTTCGCCCCGGGCCACTGGGTGCCCGAGATGGTCACCCGCGCCGGCGGAGCCAACGTGATCGGTCAGGCCGGGCAGCCGTCGACGCGGGTGACCTGGCAGTCCGCACTCGCCGCGCCTCCCGACGTCATCGTCGCGGCGCCGTGCGGCTATCACCTGGACGGTGCCGTCGAGCTGACGCGACGCCTCGTCAGCCAGGGGGTGCTGCCGGACGGCATCCCCGTGTGGGCGGTTGACGCCAACGCCTCGTTCGCGCGGCCCGGCCCGCGGCTGGTCGACGGGGTCGAGGCGCTCGCGGCGATCCTGCACCCGGACGTGGACGGCCCACCGCAGCCGACCATGGCCCAACGGGTCAGCTAGCTCAGTCGGAGAGGAAGCCGAGCAGGTCCGCGCGGGTGAGCACGCCGGCGGGCTTGCCACCGTCGACGACGAGGATGGCGTCCGCGTGCTCCAGCTCATGCCGGGCGACGGCGACCTTCTCCCCCGAGCCCACCAGGGGCAGGCCCGGACCCATGTGCTTCTCGACGGCATCCGCCAGGTGGGCCTGGTTGGTGAACAGCAGCTCGAGCAACGCCCGTTCGCTCACGGCTCCCGCCACCTCGCCGGAGGTCACCGGCGGCTCGGCCTTGACCACCGGCATCTGCGAGACGCCGTACTCGCGCAGGATGTCGATGGCGTCGCGGATCGTCTCGTTGGGGTGCGTGTGCACGAGGACCGGAAGCTCCCCGGACTTCGAACGCAGGACGTCGCCGACGGTCGTCTCGTGGGTGTTGTGCAGGAAACCGTAGGAGCTCATCCAGTCGTCGGAGAAGATCTTCGACATGTAGCCGCGCCCGGAGTCGGGCAGCAGCACCACCACGACGGCGTCCGCGGGCAGATCCCTGGCCACCTGCAGTGCCGCGACGACCGCCATCCCGCACGAGCCGCCGACGAGCAGGCCCTCCTCGCGAGCCAGCCGCCGGGTCATCGCGAAGGACTCGGCGTCGGTGACCGCCACGACCTGGTCGACGACCGTCGGGTCGTAGGCCGAGGGCCAGAAGTCCTCGCCGACCCCCTCGACGAGGTACGGGCGGCCGGTGCCGCCGGAGTACACCGAGCCTTCCGGGTCGGCTCCGATGACCTGGACTGCGCCTGAGGAGACCTCCTTGAGGTAGCGCCCGGTCCCGCTGATCGTGCCGCCGGTGCCGACTCCGGCGATGAAGTGGGTGACCTTGCCGTCGGTGTCGGTCCAGATCTCCGGGCCGGTCGAGGCGTAGTGGCTGTTCGGTCCCTCGGGGTTGGCGTACTGGTTGGGCTTCCAGGCGCCGTCGATCTCGCGCACCAGCCGGTCGGAGACGGAGTAGTACGAGTCGGGGTGCTCCGGGGAGACGGACGTCGGGCAGACGACGACCTCGGCGCCATACGCCTTGAGGACGTTGCGCTTGTCCTCGGCGACCTTGTCCGGGCAGACGAACACGCAGTGGTAGCCGCGTTTCTGGGCGATCAACGCCAGGCCGACGCCGGTGTTGCCGGAGGTGGGCTCGACAATGGTGCCACCGGGCTTCAGCTCACCCGATTCCTCGGCGGCGTCGATCATCCGGCGGGCGATCCGGTCCTTCACGGACCCACCCGGGTTCATGTACTCGATCTTCGCGAGCACGGTGCACGTCACCCCCGTGTCCTGCACCACGGAGGAGAGCTTGACCAGGGGCGTGTTCCCGACGAGGTCGGCGATGTGTTCGGCGTACTTCACCCGGTCATCCTCTCAGATCCCGGACCCGGGCCGGACTGCCGCCGAAAGGGCACAAACCGGGGCCGGCGCACGTTACCGTCATTGGACACATGCCAAGGACCGTGGGGAGAGGACATGGGACGGGCTCGCAGGGCTCGACGCATCGCGCAGGCAGCTGCGTACGGCGGCGGCTTCGGCGTTGCCGGGATCGGCGCCCTGGGGGCCTTCGGGTACGGGCTGATCAAGGTCGAGGCGCTGATGGCGCGCCGGGTCGTGGGACAGCACTTCGAGGGGGCCCCGGATGACGACGGCCGCTACGGCTCCGGAGCCGGCCGACCGGTGCAGATGGTCGTCCTCGGGGACAGCTCGGCCGCCGGCATGGGCGCAGACAGCCCGCGCGAGACCGTCGGCGCCATCCTGGCCAACGGGGTCTCCGCGTTCAGTGGCCGACCCGTCCAGCTGACCAACGTGGCGGTCATCGGAGCGGAGTCCAGTGGACTCGACGTCCAGGTCGTCAACGCGCTCGACGCGGTGCCCCACCCGGACGTGGCGGTCATCCTGATCGGGGCCAACGACGTCACCCACCGGATCGACAAGTCGATTGCCGTGCGGCACCTCGAGGGCGCCGTGCGCCACCTGCGCGAGGCCGGCGCCGAGGTCATCGTCGGGACCTGTCCGGACCTGGGCACCCTGCAACCGGTCGCCCAGCCGCTGCGCTCCCTGGCCCGCCGGTGGAGCCGGGACCTCGCCGCCGCCCAGACCGTCGGGGTGGTCGAGGCGGGTGGGCGCACGGTCTCCCTCGGCGACCTGATCGGGCACGAGTTCGCCGAGCGGCCCTCGGAGATGTTCAGCAAGGACCGGTTCCACCCCTCCGCCGCCGGCTACGCCCGCGCCGCCTCGGCGATGTTGCCGTCGGTGTGCTCGGCGCTCGGGCTGTGGGGGGAACACTCCAGCCTGGTACCCGACCGAGGCCGGGGCGACGCCGTGGCGTCCGTGTCGATGGCGGCCACCCGGGCGGTCCTCGAACCCGGCACCGAGGTCAGCCCCACGAAGCTCCACGGCCAGGCCCGTGGCCCGTTCGGCCTGTGGGCGGTCGTGCTGCACCGCGTGCGCCGTCCGCTCCCCGAGCGACCCCCGTCCTCCGGCCCCACGGCCGACTCGTCGGGAACACCCGACGCCTCGCCCGCCCTCGGCGGGATCGACGAGGCCGGCTCGGACACCGCGGTGGACACCCCGGCCTAGCCGGGGAGACCAAGCGCACATAGTCGGCGGGCGGCCGCTCGGCATACGATCGAGTGGTTCACTGAGCGACCGCTCACCCCGCAGTCCAGGAGGACCCCCGTGACCGACGCCGTCATCGTCTCGACCGCCCGCACTCCCATCGGCCGCGCCTTCAAGGGCTCGCTGAAGGAGGTCCGCCCGGACGACCTCTCGGTCGGCGTCGTGCGGGCCCTGCTGGCGAAGGTGCCTCAACTCGACCCCACGCTGATCGAGGACCTCTACTGGGGCTGCGCCGAGCCGTCCGGCAAGCAGGGTTCCAACCTCGCCCGGGTCATCTCGGTGCTGCTCGGCTACGACCACCTGCCCGGGGCGACGATCAACCGGTTCTGCTCTTCGAGCGTCCAGACGACGCGGATGGCGTACCACGCGATCAAGGCCGGCGAGGGAGAGATCTTCATCTCCGGCGGCGTCGAGTCGGTCTCGTCCTACCGGAACTTCGCCGGCGCGGGAGGCTCCGAGGGCGAGGACCAGAACCCGCTGTTCGCCGACGCCATCGCCCGGAGTGTCGAGACCGCGAAGACCAACGCGACCTGGACCGACCCGCGTGAGCAGGACCTGCTGCCGGACGTCTACCTGACCATGGGCCAGACGGCCGAGAACGTCGCGACGTCGCGCGGGATCAGCCGGGAGCGTCAGGACGAGTGGGGCGTCAGCAGCCAGAACCGGGCCGAGAAGGCCATCGCCAACGGGTTCTTCGAGCGCGAGATCAGCCCGGTCACCCTCGCCGACGGCACCGTCGTCAGCAAGGACGACGGCCCCCGGGCCGGCGTCACCCTCGAGGCGGTCCAGGGTCTCAACCCGGTTTTCCGGGAGGACGGCACGATCACCGCCGGGAACTGCTGCCCGCTCAACGACGGCGCCGCCGCGGTCCTCGTGATGAGCGACGCCCGCGCCAAGCAGCTCGGCCTGACCCCGCTGGCCCGGGTCGTCTCCACCGGAGTGAGCGCCCTGTCCCCCGAGATCATGGGCCTGGGGCCGGTCGAGGCCTCCCGGCAGGCCCTGGCCCGCGCCGGCATGAGCATCGGCGACATGGACCTGTACGAGATCAACGAGGCGTTCGCAGCCCAGGTCCTGCCGAGCGCCGACGACCTCGGGATGGACTTCGAGAAGCTCAACGTCAACGGCGGCGCGATCGCCCTCGGTCACCCCTTCGGCTCGACCGGGGCGCGGATCACCACCACCTTGCTGAACGGGCTCCAGGAGCGCGACGGCACGTTCGGGCTGGAGACGATGTGCGTCGGTGGCGGCCAGGGCATGGCGATCATCTACGAGCGGCTGAGTTGATCGGCGCCGGGCCGCTCTCGTCCGGCCCCGGCCGGTCGTGAGCATCCCGGCGCGCCTGCTCGGGCGGCTGGACGACCTGGGCCAGGTGCTGGAACGCCGCGGTGACGCGCTCGCGTTGATCGGCGTCGGCTCGGTGGGTCGGGACGTGGCCCGTCTGGACGACCACTCCGACCTCGACTTCTTCGTCGTGGTGCAGGACGAGGCGAAGCCGGCGTACCTGGCCTCGACCGACTGGCTGGAGGAGCTCGGACCAGTGGTCTTCAGCTTCGCCAACACGGCCGACGGACGCAAGGTCCTCTATGCCGACGGCCTCTTCGCGGAGTATGCCGTGTTCACCCTCGCCGAGCTCCGGGCGGCGGCCTACTCCCCCGGCCGGGTCGTCTGGCAGCGCGAGGACGCCCCCGCGGGGCTTGCGGTCCCGACGCGCCCCGTGCCCCCGGTGGCCGTCCCGTCCGCCGACGCGCTGTCCTTCCACGTCAACGAGGCACTGGCCAACCTCTACGTCGGCATGCACCGTGAGCTGCGCGGCGAACGGCTCAGCGCGACCCGGTTCATCCAGGGCTACGCCCTCGACCAGGTGCTCACCATCCTGGACGCGACGGACCCGGGGCGCAGCCCACGCCAGGACGTGTTCGTCCTCGACCGGGCGATCGAGGACCGCTACGGCGCCACCACCCTGCCGCTGGATGACCTGCTCCCCGGGTACGGGGGCAACCGGCACGCAGCGTTGGCCATCCTGGACTGGCTCGAGGCGCATGCTCCGCAGGGCCAGCCGGTCAACCCGGCGATGGCCGCAGTGATCCGCGACCTCGCCGGCGCGGACGCTCAGAGCGCCTGACGCAACGACGCCAGCCGTCGGGTCAGCTCCTCGGTACGCATCGTGTCGGACGGGTCGGGATCGGCGAAGGAGTCGTAGACCAGCACCGTCAGCTGGTCCATCACCACCGCCGGCCCGAGGTCGGGGACGGGGACCTGCCCGGCCAGCCACTCGACGACGTCCCGTACCAGGGGGACAGACGACAGCGCGTGGTCCAGCGGCAGCTGCTGCCACCGCTCGACCACGCGCCGCAACTCTGCCGAAACCTCCTGCGGGACAGGGGATCTCGGAGGCGTCATCTCAGTCGCGCATACGCGCCAGGAGGCGCAGGATCTCGAGGTACAGCCAGACGAGGCTGACGATGAGACCGAACGCGAGCAGCCAGGAGTACTTCTCCGGTGCGCCGGCGCGGACGGCCGTGTCGATCGAGTCGAAGTCCATCGCCAGCGAGTAGGAGGCCAGTCCGACACCGAGCAGCGAGATCCCGATTCCGAGCAGACCACTTCCGCCGAAGCCCCAGCCGCTGGTCCAGCCGAAGAGCAAGGCGACCAGGTTGATGACGCCGAACAGGAGATAGCCGAGCAGCATCATCCGGAAGATGCGGCGCGACTTGCTGGTGACCTTGATCAGGCCGAACTTGTACCCGGCGAGCATGCCCGCGAAGGTCGCCAGGGTGGCCAGCACGGCAGTCGCGACGAGGCCCGGGTACATCCGCTCGAAGAGCTGGCTGATCGAGCCGATGAACCCACCCTCGAGCACCGCGTAGGTCATGATGAGCGGGACGCTGATCGTCTTCCGGAAGGCGATCAGCAGGACGATCCCCAGGCCGCCCAGGGCTCCGACGAGCAGGATCGGCATGGCCAGAGACGGGTTCCTCAGGGTGATCACCCAGGAGAGCGCCGCCACCGCGAGAAGCGGGACGAAGAGCCCGAGCGTCTTCATGATGACGTCGTCGTAGGTCACCCGACCGGTCTGCACCGGGCCGGCCGACGGCTGCTGGTACATGTCCTCCAGGTGCCGCTGGGACATCGCGTCCTGCGGACCGCCGGTCATCGTCCCGGCCTGGGTCGGCCGTTGATCGAAGCCGGCATACGTGCCCTGCTTGATCTCCTTGTCGATCCTCTTGAACACCGGGTTGTTGCCGGCCATCACATCTCCGCCCTGTCGCGCGCCCACGGGGGGCGCAGAGTTACGTCCTCGCTTACTTTATGCGTATGAAGCTGCCGTTTGGTTCCCGCCGGCAGGATTCGTGACGGTTTCGGGACGGACGGCACCCGGGCGAGCGAGGTGCCCCCGACGAGATTTGAACTCGCACTTGGGCGATTTTAAGTCGCCTGCCTCTGCCGGTTGGGCCACGGGGGCGGCTCCACTCTAGGGCGTGACCGCATCATCACCTCACTGGTACGTGCGCCGCGGATGCACGTCCCGGGGTCCTCGGACCCGGTCGAGGAAGACCAGGCCATCGGTGTGGTCGACCTCGTGCTGGACCGCCACCGCCTCGAAGGCGTCGGTGTCGATCTGTACCCACTCGCCGGTGACCGGCAGCTGGCCCCGCACCGTCAGCCGCCGGGCCCGGGCGACATCCCCGGTGAAGTCAGGCACCGACATACAGCCCTCCCGTCCGCGTTCCCGGCGAGTGGCGCTGAGCACCACCGCGTTGCACAGCACGAAGAGCCCGTGCCCGGTCCGGGTCCGGGGGTGACCGCTGACATCCACGCTGAAGACCCGCTGGGCGATCCCGACCTGGTGGGCGGCCAGACCGACGCACCCCGGGGACACGAGCTGGGTCGCGACGAGGTCCGCGGCCAGCCGAACCACGTCCGGCGAGCTCGGGTCCACCTCCACGCCGGGGCGGGAGAGCACCGGCTCGGGAGCGACCAGCACCGGGCGCACCCGCCCCCGCGGCAGCCCCGGCATCACCCAGCCGGTGGCGTTCACCACAGGTCGTCGTCCACCTGCCCCAGATGCACGTCGACCCCGAGCTGCCCGGCCACTTCCGCCAGGTCCCGCTCCAGGTCGGCCGGAGACGCCGTGGTCGGCAGGACCAGCTCAGCAGTCAGGACGTACAGTCCGCGGCCGAGTCGCGTGCCCAGGTCGACGATGTTGCCGCCGTGCCGGGCCACCACGCCGGTGATCTCGGCGACGATGCCGGGACGGTCCGCGCCGTGCACCCGGAGCGTGTATGCCGTCCCCGCCCGCTCCTCGAGCTGGTGCTCCGGCAGGACCCGGGCGTCGATCGCGAGGTTCCCGCTCCGGGTCAACCCGGCCAGGGCCGACTCGATCTCGGGCACCGAACCAGCAGTCCGGACCAGCACGACCATGGCGAAGTGTCCGCGCAGCAGGGTCATCGTCGAGTCCTCGAGGTTTCCACCGAGTCCGGCGAGGGCGGAGGTCACGTCGGAGACGATTCCGGGCCGGTCGTCGCCGAGGACCGTCACCGCGATGATCTGCTCGTCCATCCGTCCAACCTACCCAGAGCCCGGCGTTGCGCCCGGGCCACGACCAGCCAGGGCGGCGCTGGACGCGCACGCCGCACGGACGAGGTGGTGCCGCGGGGCTGTGCTCAACCCCGGGTGGCCAGCTCGCACAGCTGCCGCGCGACGTGCGGCTCGGACACGACGAACGGTCCGGCCAGCGGCCACAGCGTCTCGACGCCGTCCGCGTCGAGGACGACCGCCCCGGCCTCGTGCCCGATGAGCAGCCCGGCGAGGTGGTCCTCGGGATGGAACTCGCCGATGACCGCGCCCGCGGCGCGGCCGGCGCCGACGCTCGTCACGCTGAGGGTGCCGGATCCCATCACCCGGGTGGTGCAGTGCTGCCCGGCCAGCTCCGCCAGCATGTCGAGCATCCCCGGCCAGGGCGTGTGCGCAGCCCACTCGGTCAGCACCACCTTGCCGGCGAGCGCACCCGGGGAGCTCGTCGAGTCGAGGCCGCCGGGACCAGCTTCGAGGTGCAGCCGTTCGTCCACGCCCTCGCGGCGACGGAACGCGCCGCCGCCCCTCGTGGCGTGGAAGATCTCACCGCGCCACGGGTCGGCGACGACCCCGACCATCGGAGCCCCGTCGACCGCGAGCGACAGCGAGAAGGACGTCCACGGCAGACCGGCAGCCAGGTTCGTCGTCCCGTCCACCGGGTCGCAGTACCAGGTGGGGCCGTCCGCAGCGGTGCCGCCGAGCTCCTCCCCCACGACCACGTGGTCGGGGAAGGCGGCCATCAGATGACCTCGGACCGCCCGCTCGGTGGCCAGGTCGATGTCGGTCACCGGGTCGGCCGCGTGGGCCTTGCGCCGCACCTGCCCGCGGGGAACCGTGTGCATCACCTCGATGGCGAGCTCGGCCGCCTCGATCGCGACAGCGAGGGTACGCTCACGCATCCGCGACCGCCGCGAGCAGCTCCCGGATCCGGTTGCTGATGATCGCATCGACCCCGCCGAGGATGAGCCGTCGCATCTCCTGCGGCTCGTCGACCGTCCAGCACGACAGGCGCAGACCCTGCTCTCGGGCCCAGGCCCGGGCGAACGGCTCGACCGCCCCCCAGTGCGGGTTGAACGCCTCGGGTTCCAGCTCCCGGACGAGCGCGTCCTCCGGAGGGCCGCCGCGCGCCTGCTCACCCCAGGTGAGGAAGATCCGGGCGGCCGGGTCCCCTGCCCGGATCTGCCGCATCCCGTCGTGGTCGCCGCACCAGATCACCTGGCTGGCCTCCAGCCGGCCGGAGTCGACGGCCCGCCGCACGGTCATCAGCGCTGCGTCCGCCCACTCGCCGCTGTCCATGTCGACGAGCACCGAGGTCCCGCTCCCCCCGAAGAGCTCGAGCACCTCGGCAAGGGTGGGGATCCGAACCTCCACCTGATCTCCGCCACCGACCTCGGCCACCTCGGCCGCGGTCATCGTGCGGATGTCGCGATCCACCTGCCACAGCCGTTCGAGCGAGTCGTCGTGCAGGACGACGCTGACTCCGTCGCTGGTGGTCTTGACGTCGATCTCGACGACGTCCGCCCCCGAGTCGATGGCCGAGCGGATCGCCGCCGTGGTGTTCTCCCGGAAGGCGACCGGGTCTCCCCGGTGGGCGATGGCCAGCACCCCCTCCCACGCGGCCGCGCGTCCCCCCGACGCCTCGTCGCTCACAGCAGGACGCCGTCGCGGTACACGAGCGCTCGCCGGAACCGGACCGGCACCGTGCCGTTCGTCGCCACCGAGTCACCATCGACATAGGCCCGCACCGACGTGCCGCCCAGGTCGAGCACCATCTCGGTGAAGTGGCCCCGCGGGATGACCCGGTTCACCGTCGCCGAAGCGCCCTGCCCGCCGACGATGACGTCCTCGGGACGCACCGAGATCGTGTCGCTCTCGCGAGACGACTCGGACTCCTCGAGGTTGGTCGACTCCACCGGCACCGACTCACCCCCGACGGTGATGGTCGGCCCGGAGCCGTTGCGCGTGAGCAGCCCGGTGATGGTGTTGGTCGCACCGACGAACCCGCCGACGAAGGTCGTCGAGGGGGTCCGGTAGAGGTCGAACGGCGCGGCGTACTGCTCGATCCGGCCGCCGTTCATCACGGCCACCCGGTCGGAGATCGAGAGGGCCTCGTCCTGGTCGTGCGTGACGACGACGGTCGTGATGCCCAGCCGCTGCTGGATCTCGCGGATGTCCTCGCGGACCCGGACCCGGAGCTTGGCGTCGAGGTTGGAGAGCGGTTCGTCGAGCAGGAGCACCTTCGGCTCCTGGACCAGCGCCCGGGCCAGCGCCACCCGCTGCTGCTCGCCACCGGAGATCCGCGCCGGCCGGGACCGGATGTGATGGGTCAGCCCGACGAGTTCGAGGACCGCACCGACGCGCTCGGCGATCTCCGCCTTCGGCAGCTTGCGCAGCTTGAGGCCGAAGGCGATGTTGTCGAACACCGACATGTGTGGCCAGAGGGCGTAGTTCTGGAAGACCATCGCCGTCGGGCGTCGCTCGGGGGGCAGCGCGGTGACGTCGGTGCCGTCGATCAGGACGCTGCCCTGGTCGGGCTCGAGGAAGCCGGCGACCATCCGCAGGGTCGTCGTCTTGCCGCAGCCGGAGGGGCCGAGGAGACAGACCAGCTCACCCTTGCGGACCTCGAGGTCGAGGTTGTCCACGATGGGACGGCCACCGAGCACCTTGTGGATGCCGCGAAGGGTGAGCCCTCCGGTGGCATCGGCGGGAAGCGTCATCTGATCTGGAATCCTTCCGCGAGCTGGCCACCCATGATGTGCTTGCGCACCAGGAGCAGGAGGACCCCCGAGGGGATGGCCAGCAGAATGGAGAAGACGGCCGCCACCTGTGGCGGGTAGTTCAGCACGAGCGAGTACATCTGCGTCGGCATCGTCACGAACTCCGGCATGCCGACGAGGTAGGTGCCCTGCGCCTCGTCGAACGAGGCGAGGAAGGCGAGGATGAGGGCGATGAAGATCCCCGGCGCGGCCAGCGGCAGGGTGACCTTGCGCAGCACGGTGAACTTCCCGGCGCCCGCGTCACGGGCCGCCTCCTCGAGCGAGCGCGGCACCGCCGCGAACGCCGCGGCCGGGATCCAGGTCATGAAGACCACCGTCCCCAGCACGTGGACGATGACCACGCCGACGAACGTCGTCATGAGGTTGAGCGCGTAGAACAACGAGGCGAGCGCGACGAACAGGCCCATCTTGGGGAACGCGTTCGTCGCGAAGAGGCCGATGAGGAAGACCCGCCGGCCGGGGAAGTCGAACCGGGCGAAGGCGTAGGCCGCGGGCAGGCAGATCAGTGCCGAGACGAGCATCGTGACGAAGGCGAACTCGAACGACAGGGCCACCGAGCCCTTGAGGTTGGGGTCGTCGAAGACGGCGCTCCACCACTGCAGGGTCCAGCCGTCCGGCAGGAGGTTCGGATAGGTCCAGCTCGTGGCGAAGGCGCGGATCCCGAGCCAGAGCAGCGGGCCGAGGATGAACACGCCGAGCACCACGGCGAACAGGGCGGTGAGCACCCGGCTGACCGGGCTGCCCTTGCGCCGGCCCGCCGCGGCGGGAACCGGGTGGGGCGCCTGCTGCGTCGTCGGGTCACCCGCGCCGGTGGCGGCCGGAATGGTCGGCACGCTCGTCATCAGACCCTCCCCGTGTCGGCTGCGGTTCGGTAGTTGGCCCACACGTAGACGCCACCGAAGCCCGCCGCGACGATGAACACGACCACTGCCATGACGACCGACGACTGGGGCAGGTTGTACGACGTGAAGTAGTCGGTCATGTCCACCCCGAGCATCTTCGGGGCGTTCGGTCCGGTGAAGTACGGCACGGTGAACGAGCCGAGGGTGCCGATCGCCGTGAACGTCCCGGCGATCACCGTGGGGACCAGCGCCATCGGTGCGACCACCTTGAGCACGGTCCTCGGGATCGAGGCGCCCGCGTCCCGGGCCGCCTCGATGAGCGCGTCGGGCACTCCCTGTACGCCGGACACGACCATCAGGGTGGCGAAGGGCAGGTGGGTCCAGACCAGGCCGATCAGCACGGCCGTGGTGCTGTACCCCCATACCGGTGCGTCGAAGCCCAGCTGGGCCGCGACGGATCGCATCAGGCCGTCGGCCGCGTAGAACGTGAGGATCGCCCAGGAGGCGATGACGACCGGGATGAACATCGGGACCACGGCCAGGGCCGACAGCATCCGGGAGACCGGCGTCTGGGCCAGCCGCACGTAGAGCGCGACGGCCCAGGCCAGGGCGAGGACGATGACGGTCGTCGCCAGCGAGACCGCCACGGTCACGACGAGGTCGCGTTGGAAACGCGGCTCGGCGAACACCTGCGTGTAGGCGCCGAAGGTCACCTTCCACCAGGCGTCGACGGTGTGCTGGTCCTTGGCGATCAGGGCGACGGTCGAGTTGAGGCCGCCGACGTGGCCCAGGCTGTAGGAGATCGCGACCACGATCGGGAAGCCGACGAAGAGGACGACGAGCAGCAGCGGCGGGCTCGCCAACGCGAGCCCGCCGAGCCGCCGACCGAGTGCCGACTTCACCACGAAGTACTCATCTGTGGGGGTCAGCCTTTACTTGCCGGGGACGTTCTGGTCCCACAGGTTGTTGATGTCGCTGTTGTGGTCGGGGAAGTAGCCGGGGCGCAGGTTGTTCGCGTCGGCGGACTGGAACTTCGCCTGGATCTCCGGGCTCATCTTGCTCATCGAGATGGCCGGGTATCCGGCGATCTTGTCCGCGATCTTCGCCTGGATCTGCGGGGTGAGCATGAAGTCGGCCAGCTTGAACGCGAGGTCCTGGTTCTTCGAGGCCTTGGTCACGCCCACGTAGGCCGCGCCGCCGGTGAACGAGGGGTTCTTGATCTGCTGGGCCTTGTAGGTCTTCGGGATCGTGCCGGACGCCTGGCCCGAGATGAACTGGTCCGACCACACCGGAGCCATGTCGATCTGACCCGAGGAGAGCAGCTGGAGGACCTGGTTGTTGCCGTTCGGGTACACCCCCTTCTGGTAGACGAAGGGGTTGAGCCCGCGCAGGATCTCCCAGCCGGGATCCCAGTCCTTCTCGAGCTCCTTCTTGTAGCCGGCGGTCATCGCATCGCGGTCCGCGGTGGGGACCTTGCTGTCGAGGACCGTCGCCACGAACGCTCCGCCCGAGCCGCCGGACTTGGGCGAGTTGTAGGTGAACCGGCCGGGGTTCGCCTTGATCCACGCGAGCAGCTCCGCGAGCGTGGCCGGTGGGTTGGCCACCTTCTCCGGGTTGTACGCGAGCAGCACCGAGGAGGCGCGGTACGGAATGGCGCCCTTGCCACCCGCGGCGACGACCTTCGGGTCGACGTTGGACAGGTTCGGCACCTTGTTCCCGACGTCGGCGAGCAGCCCGGCGCTGGACGCCTTGTCGGTGAAGCTGGCCACCAGGTCGATGCCGGGGTCCTTGTCCTGCTGCGTCGCGGCGGCCAGCTTCGCGAAGTTCTGCTGGTTGTTGGTGCCGTGCAGGTCGAAGCTGAAGTTGACCTTCACCCCGGGGTTGGCCTTCTCGAAGTCCGGGATGAGGATCTGCTGCCAGAGCTCCTGGACGTTGGTGTCGCCGCTCGCGGCGACGGTGATGGTCCCGCCACTGGCCGCGGTCGACCCGCCACCGGCCGAGCCGGAGGAGCCGGATGAACAGGAGACGAGCAGGCCGGCGAGCGGCGCGAGGCAGATGATCGCGGCAACCTTGGTTCCGGCGACCGGGCGTGGTGTGGTTCGGCGCATGGTGCACACCCTGTGGGGTCAGGGGCCGGTTTGGCAAGAAGTAACACCCCGGAATGTCGGATCGTCACCGCAGCGGCATGACAAGCCCCGCGCTTGTCATCGCGACAGCCGGGTCGAGCCCCTGCGGCCACCCGGTCCGCCCGGCTGGCGCCGTCAGAGCCGGGCGATGACCCCGTCGAGCATCGCCTCGGTGAGCCGGCCGGTGAAGGTGTTCTGCTGGCTCACGTGGTAGCTCGCGAGCAGCCGCACCGGACGGCCGTCAGCAGTGACCAGCCCGACCTCGGCGCCGTGACCGAACCGTGGTTTGGGCCGCGGCACCGCCCAGCCCAGTCGGCGGGCGCTTGCCAGGGCGGCGTCCCAGCCGATGCTGCCCAGCGCCAACATCGAGCGCACCGTCCCCGACGCGAGCTGCAGGTCGCGATCGAGCCAGTGGCCACAGACCTCGCGTTCGGCCGGAGTCGGCTTGTTGGCCGGAGGGGCGCAGCGGACTGCCGCGACGATCCGCACCCCGCGCAGCTCGAGCCCGTCGCCGCTCGCAACGCTGTCCGGTTGGCTGGCGTACCCGGCTCGGTGCAACGCGGCGTAGATCCAGTCGCCGCTGCGGTCTCCGGTGAACATCCGTCCGGTCCGGTTCGTGCCGTTCGCCGCGGGCGCGAGCCCGACGACGAGGACCTGCGGCCTGGCGTCCCCGAAACCGGGGCCGGGCCGGCCCCAGTACGGCTGGTCGGCGAACGACGCGCGCTTCCCGACGGTCGCGACCGCCTCCCGCCAGGCCAGCAGTCGCGGGCAGGCCCGGCATACCGAGATCCGCGCATCGAGCTCACCGACCGACTCCGCGCCGGCGGCGAGGCGCGCCGCCTGCGCGGCAGTCCGGGCGACCGGGGTCGACCCGTCGGCCGGGTCACCGGGCCACCCCGTTCCGGGGCGCACCGGCGAGGGGAACGGCTGTCCGGTGACCGGGTGCGGAAGCCAGGAGTCGGTCATCAGGACCCATCCTGACACTGCGCGCTCGCACCGCCGTCGTGGTGACGCATGTTGACTCGATAGTAGGCAGGCGGTGTGAAAGCCTCCTACGCAGATGGTGGACACGTTGGTCCCCCGCGCAAGGAGGCATCGGTGACTTTCTCCCGGATCGCAGTCGTCAACCGTGGCGAGGCGGCGATGCGCCTCATCCACGCGGTCCGGGACATCAACGCCGAGCACGGCACCGGCATCGAGGTGGTGGCGCTCTGCACCGAGGGTGAGCGCGGGGCGATGTTCGTCCGCGAGGCCGACCTGTCCTACAACCTCGGGCCGGCCTCGGCGCGTCCCTACCTCGACTACGCCGTCCTGGAGCGTGCCCTGGTCGAGACCGGCGCCGACGCCGCCTGGGTCGGCTGGGGGTTCGTCGCCGAGGACCCGGTCTTCGCCGAGCTCTGCAGCCGGATCGGAGTGACCTTCATCGGCCCGAGCGCCGAGGCGATGCGCAAGCTCGGGGACAAGATCGGCTCCAAGCTGATCGCCGAGGAGGTCGGGGTGCCGGTCGCGCCGTGGAGCCGCGGCTCGGTCGACACGCTGGAGGACGCGGTGGCGATGGGCCACCAGATCGGCTATCCGCTGATGCTCAAGGCGACCGCCGGTGGCGGCGGCCGCGGCATCCGGGTGATCACCTCCGACGAGGAGCTGACCGAGGCCTATGCCCGGACCCGGGAAGAGGCCGAACGGTCCTTCGGCAGTGGAGTCGTCTTCCTCGAACGGCTGATCACCGGCGCCCGCCATGTCGAGGTCCAGGTGATCGCCGACGGCCAGGGCGCCGCCTGGGCCCTCGGGGTTCGGGACTGCTCCGTCCAGCGGCGCAACCAGAAGGTCATCGAGGAGTCCGCCTCCCCCGTGCTCTCGCCGGCGCAGGCTGCCGAGCTCAAGGCGAGCGCCGAACGGCTTGCCCTGGCCGTCGGGTATGCCGGCGCGGGCACGGTCGAGTTCCTGTACCACCCCGGCGAACAGGTCTTCGCGTTTCTCGAGGTCAACACCCGCCTGCAGGTCGAGCATCCGATCACCGAGGCGACGACGGACATGGACCTGGTCAAGGCTCAGATCCACATCGCCGGCGGTGGACGGCTCGAGGGGCTGGCACCGCCCGAGAAGGGACATGCCGTGGAGGCCCGGCTCAACGCCGAGGACCCCGATCGGGACTTCGCCCCCGCGCCGGGGCGGATCGCCCTGCTCAACCTGCCGGCCGGACCCGGGATCCGGGTCGACACCGGCGTCGGCGAGGGCGACACGATCCCCGCCGACTTCGACTCGATGATCGCCAAGATCATCGCCTACGGCCGGGACCGGAACGAGGCCCTCGGCCGGTTGCGCCGTGCCGTCGCCGAGACGACGGTGGTGATCGAGGGCGGCGCGACGAACAAGAGCTTCCTGCTGGACCTGCTCGCCCAGCCGGAGGTGATCGACGGGTCCGCGGACACCGGCTGGATCGACCGGGTGCGTGGCCAGGGACGACTGGTCAGTCACCAGCACTCCGGGATCGCGCTGATCGCGGCCGGGATCGAGGCCTACGAGGACGAGGAGCAGCTCGAGGTCACCCGGCTGCTGGAGACCGCGCGCGGTGGACGCCCGCAGGTGCAGCACCGGGTCGGCCGCCCGGTCGAGCTGAAGCTGCGCGGGACGGCCTACAAGGTGGTGGTGACCCGGACCGGTCCGCAGCGCTTCCGGGTGGTGATCGGCGAGTCCACCCCGATCGACGCCGACCTCGAGCGGATCGACGAGTACACAAGCCGCCTGCTCGTCGGTGGCACCCGCTACCGGCTGGTCACCGCAACCCACGGCCCGGTGCACGCGGTCGAGGTCGACGGCACCACCCATCGGGTCAGCCGCGACGAGGGCGGGGTGCTGCGCTCGCCCGCTCCGGCGCTGGTGGTCGCCGTCCAGGTGAAGGTCGGCGACGTCGTCGCCGCCGGCGCCCCGGTACTGGTCCTCGAGAGCATGAAGATGGAGACGGTGCTGCCGGCCCCGTTCGCGGCCACGGTCAAGGAGCTCCTGGTCTCGACCGGGAGCCAGGTGGAGACCGGCGCCCCGTTGATCCGGCTGGAGCCGACCACCGATGGCGACGTCGAGGCGGTCGCCGCCGACACCGGCGCCGTCGACCTCGAGCTGCCGCACCACTCCCAGCCGCCGAGCCCGGCCGAGGTGGTGGCCCACGGCCTCACCGACCTGACCGGCATGCTGCTCGGCTACGACGTCGACCCGCGCGACGACGGCCACGTGCTGGCCTCCTACCTCGAGGCCCGGGACGAGCTGAGCGCCGTCGGCGATGCGCCGATGCGTCAGGAGATCGACCTGCTGCGGGTGTTCGCCGACTTCGCCGAGCTCAGCCGGAACCGGCCCGCCGACGAGGAGCGCCACGTCGAGCACCGGGTGCACAGCCCCCGGGAGCATTTCCACACCTACCTGCAGAGCCTCGACGTGGAGCGCGGCGGGCTACCCGAGGAGTTCCGGCTCAAGCTGACCCGGGTACTGGGTCACTACGGCCTCGAGTCGCTCGACCGCTCACCCGAGCTGGACCACGCGGTCTTCCGCGTCTTCCTCGCCCAGCAGCACTCGACCTCGGACATCCAGCTCGCGATGTCCCTCCTGCAGCGTTGGCTCAGGCAGCCGTGCCCGGCCGAGCTGCGCGAGTCGGTGCGTGACGTGCTGGACCGCCTCGTGCTCGCCACCCAGCTGCGCTTTCCCATCGTCGGCGACCTGGCCCGCAGCGTCCGGTTCAGGTGGTTCGACAAGCCCCTGGTGGACTCCGAGCGGGCGGCGGTGCTGGCCGGGGTGCGCGCCCAGGTGGCCGAGCTCGCCGCCAACCCGGACGCCCCCGACCGGGCGGAGCGGGTCGATGCCCTCGCCGCCATCCCGGAACAGATCGTCCGGTTCCTGGCGGAGCGACTCGAGAACGGGATCCCCACCGAGGAACCGATGCTCGAGGTGCTCATCAAGCGCCACTACCGCGGTCACGACCTGGTCGACGTCGCGTCCACCTCGGTAGCGGGCAGACCGTTCGCCGTCGCCGACTACACCCTCGACGGTCGGCCCACCCATGTCGTCTCGACGGTCGGTGCGGTGTCGGAGCTGACGACTGGCAGCGCCCTGGCCACCGCGGTGACCGACGAGGTCGCCCGCGGCGGTAGCGACCATGAGGCGGTGGTCGACCTCTACCTGTCCTGGCCCGAGGCGCCCGCAACACCCGAGGAGGCCTCGGCGGCCCTCGCCGCGAGGCTGGCCGACCTGCCGGTGGCCCAACAGGTGCGCCGGGTCGCCCTGGCGGTGGCGCCGGGCGGCGACCGCCCGGTCGAGTACTACACCTTCCGGCCGGACGGGGACGGTGGCGTCACCGAGGACGACCTCGTCCGTGGCCTGCACCCCATGGTCGGCCGGCGGCTCAACCTCTGGCGCCTCCGGGAGTTCAACCTGACCCGGCTCGAGGGCCCCGAGGACGTCGTCCTGCTGTATGCCGTGGCCAAGGAGAACCCCGCCGACCAGCGACTGGTCGCGCTGGCCCAGGTCCGCCAGTTCAGCGTGGTGCGGGACGAGGAGGGCAGGATCAAGGACGTCCCGAACGCCGAGCGGGCGCTGGCCAACTGCCTCGAGGCGATCCGCGGCGCGCGGGCAGCCCGCGGGGCCAGCGGGGCCAAGCTGGACATGAACCACATCTGGCTGCACGTCTGGCCGGTGATCCAGGCCGAGGTCGGCCAGCTGACCGCGCTGCGCGACAAGATCGCCCCGCTCACCGTCGGCGCGGGGATCGAGGAGATCCTCGCCGAGGGCCGGATCGGGTCGCCGGATGGCACGACCACCCCGGTCTCGGCCCGGTTCTTCTACCAGCCGGGCTCCGGCGTCGTCTCGACCGTGGGTCTGCCGTCGACCGAGCTGCTCAAGCCGGTCGACGACTACCAGCAGAAGGCTCTGCGGGCTCGTCGGCGCGGCACGGTCTACCCCTACGAGCTCCAGGGCATGGTGGCCGGTCCCGGCGGCTCCTCGGTGGAGTACGACCTCGACGAGTCGGGACGGCTCGCGCCGGTCGACCGGCCGTACGGGAACAACAGCTCGGGGATGATCGTCGGAGTCGTGACGACGCGGACTGCGGTGCACCCGCAGGGGATCACCCGGGTCGTCCTCAGCGGCGACCCGACGCGGGCGCTCGGCGCGGTCGCGGAGGCCGAGTGCACGCGGGTGATCGCTGCCCTCGACCTCGCCGAGGAGCTGGGCGTTCCAGTGGAGTGGTACGCGCTGTCGGCCGGCGCCCGGATCTCGATGGACTCCGGCACGGAGAACATGGACTGGGTCGCCCGCGGGCTCAAGCGGATCATCGAGTTCACCCAGGACGGTCACGAGATCAACATCGTCGTCGCCGGGATCAACGTCGGCGCCCAGCCCTACTGGAACGCCGAGGCGACGATGCTGATGCACACCAAGGGAATCCTCGTGATGACCCCGGACAGTGCGATGGTGCTCACCGGCAAGCAGTCGCTCGACTTCTCCGGCGGCGTGTCCGCGGAGGACAACTTCGGCATCGGCGGCTACGACCGGGTGATGGGACCGAACGGCCAGGCTCAGTACTGGGCCCCAGACCTCGGGGGCGCCCTGGCGGTCCTGCTGGCGCACTACGACCACACGTACGTCGCGCCCGGCGAGCCAGGCCCCCGGCGCGCCGAGTCCAGCGACCCGGCCTTCCGGGACGTCACGACATACCCGCACTCGTTGGAGGGCAGCGACTTCACCACCGTTGGCGACATCTTCTCGGCGACGGCGAACCCCGACCGCAAGAAGGCCTTCGACATCAGGACGGTGATGCGGGCGGTCGCGGACCAGGACCACCCCACGCTGGAGCGCTGGGCGGGTATGGCGGACGCCGAGACGGCCGTGGTACAGGACGCCCACCTCGGCGGCTACCCCGTGTGCCTGCTCGGCATCGAGTCGAAGTCCGTTCCGCGCCGCGGTTTCCCGCCCACCGACGGCCCCGACACGTATACCGCGGGCACGCTCTTCCCCCGTTCGTCGAAGAAGGCGGCCCGGGCGATCAACGCCGCCAGCGGAAACCGCCCGCTCGTGGTCCTGGCCAACCTCTCGGGGTTCGACGGGTCCCCGGACTCCATGCGCGGGCTGCAGCTGGAGTACGGCGCCGAGATCGGCCGGGCCATCGTCAACTTCGACGGGCCGATCGTCTTCTGTGTCATCTCCCGATACCACGGTGGTGCGTTCGTCGTCTTCTCCAAGGCGCTCAACGAGCAGATGACCGTCCTGGCGGTCGAGGGGTCGTTCGCCTCGGTCATCGGCGGCGCCCCGGCAGCCGCCGTGGTCTTCGCCGGCGACGTCGACGCCCGGACGAACGCCGACCCACGGGTGCTGGCGATCGAGGCGCAGATCGCCCGGGCCAACGGCGCCGACCGCGCGGCCCTGGCCGCCGAGCTGGCCGAGACCCGGGCAGCGGTGCGGACCGAGAAGCTCGGACAGGTGGCAGCGCAGTTCGATGCCGTGCACAGCATCCACCGGGCGGTCGAGGTCGGGTCGGTCGATGCCGTGATCCGCCCCGAGGAGCTGCGTCCCAGGATCATCGACGCCATCGAGCGCGGGCTCGCGGTCGACGGCTGAGTGCCGGGCCCACCTGAGCCCCGCCGAGCCGCCGACCCCGCCGGATAGGCTTTCCGGCATGTCGTTCGTCTCCGGGCTGCCCAAGGCCGAGCTCCACGTCCACCACGTCGGCTCGGCATCGCCACGCATCGTCGCCGAGCTCGCCGCCAGGCACGAAGGCACCTCCCCGGTGCCGGCCGACCAGGCGCTGCTGGCCGACTTCTTCAGCTTCACCGACTTCGCCCACTTCATCGACGTCTATCTCTCCGTCGTCGACCTGGTCCGCACCCCGGAGGACCTCTGGACCCTGACCTACGAGGTCGCCCGCGAGCTCGCCGGCCAGAACGTCCGCTACGCCGAGCTGACCCTGACGCCCTACACGTCGATCGTGCGCGGGATCGCGGCCGAGGCCTACGTGGAGACGGTGGAGGACGCCAGACGTCACGCGCAGGCGGAGCTGGGCATCGACCTGCGCTGGTGCTTCGACATCCCCGGCGAGTCCGGCGTGGAGGCAGCCGAGGTCACCCTCGACACCGCGCTGCGGCTGCGCCCCGACGGGCTGGTCAGCTTCGGGCTCGGCGGACCCGAGATCGGGGTCCCCCGCCCGCAGTTCGCGCCGTACTTCCAGCAAGCCATGTCGGCAGGGCTGCACAGCGTCCCGCACGCGGGTGAGTCGACCGGACCCGAGACGATCTGGGACGCGATCAACCACCTCGGCGCGGAGCGGATCGGACACGGCATCGCCGCCGTCCACGACCCCCGGCTGATGGAGCACCTCGCGAGCACCGGGATCACCCTCGAGGTGTGCCCGACGTCCAACGTCTGCACCCGATCGGTGCCCTCGTTGGCGGAGCACCCGCTCCCGGCGCTGGTCGCCGCGGGCGTGCCGATCACCATCAACTCGGACGACCCACCGATGTTCGCCACCACCCTGAACGACGAGTACGCGGTCGCCGCCGACCTGCTCGGGCTCGACGACGACGGCATCGCCGACCTGGCCCGAGCCGCGGTACGGGCGTCGTTCCTCGACTCGTCGGGCCAGGCGGTCCTGCTCGCCGAGATCGACGACTACGTGCTCACCAGCCGGCAGCGCTGAGGGCGATCCCGTCCAGGATGTCGTGCTCGCTGCTGGCCACGACGAGCTCGTCCTGCAGGCCGCTCTCGCGCTGAACCCGCTCGATCACCCGGTCCCAGACCAAGGCCCCCGCGCCGATCACGTCGACCCGGCCCGGATGCATGAAGCCGAGCGCGGCCCGACGGCCCCGGCTCATCCCCAGCAGGTCCCGAGCAGCCGATCGCAGCCGTGCCGCCGGGATGACGCTCAGATGGATCCGGTCGGGCTCGTAGGACTCGAGTCCCAGCGCGTGGGCAGTCACGGTCGTGACGCTTCCGGCAAGCCCGATCAGGGTCCTCACCTCGCCGAAGCCCACCTCAGCCGACGCCCGGTCGATGGCCGCGTCGATGTCCCTCGTCGCGGCGGCGACCTCGGTGCGGCTGGGGGGGTCCGAGGCCAGGTGCCGCTCGGTCATCCGGACACAGCCGATGTCGACCGACAGGGCGGCCTCGACCTGAGCGCCGCCCCGAACGAACTCGGTGGACCCGCCGCCGAGGTCGACGACCAGGTAGGGCCCCTCGAGACCAGCGGCTGCCACGTCTCCGGTCGCCCCGCGGAAGGACAGCGTGGCCTCCTCGTCGCCGGTGACGACCTCCGGGGAGACGCCAAACGCGGCGAACGCCGTGGTCACTCCGGCGACGAACTCCGCGGCGTTCGCCGCGTCGCGTGATGCCGAGGTCGCGACGAAGCGGACCCCCTCGACGTCGAGCTCGCGGCACTGCCCGGCGTACTCGCGGGTCATCGCCAGGGTGCGCTCCATGGCGACCGGGTCGATCCGGCCGGTGCGGTCGACGCCGTACCCGAGCCGCACCACCTCCATCCGGCGCACCACGTCGGTCAGGGTCCCGGTGGGGGTGACGTCGGCGACCAGCAGCCGGATCGAGTTGGTGCCGCAGTCGATCGCGCCGACGCGCAGCGCGCCCGCCTGCCTGCGCGGTTCAGGCATCGGTGGCCCGGACGGCGTGCTGCTCGGCACAGCTCGTCGGTTCCCACCAGTCGTCGAGCAGACCGAGCGCCTCGTCCCCCAGCGGGTTGATCCCGGTGCCGACGGCCAGTGAGTGGGCGACGAGGACGTGCAGGCACTTGACCCGCTCGGGCATCCCGCCCGCCGAGATCCCGTCGATCTCCGCCACCTCCCCCAGCTCCGCCCGCCGGCGCAGGTAGTCCTCGTGGGCCTCCCGGTACCGGCCAGCCAGATCGACGTCCTGGCTCAGCCGTGCCTGCATCTGCTTCATCACGCCCTGGGTCTCCAACGTGCTGACCAGCCCGGTGAGGCGGGGGCAGGTGGCGTAGTACGTGGTGGGGAACGGGGTGCCGTCGGGCAACCTCGGGGCGGTCCGCAACACGTCCGGCTCACCGCACGGGCAGCGGTGCGCCACCTCGACGGCGCCGCGGACCTCGCGGCCACGTTGGCGCGACGCGGCGTCCAGATCCGCCTGCGCGACGCTACCCACGTCTCGGTCGGTCGGTTCCTGCTCGTCCATGCTCACTTGTCCGGGACCGGGGCCATTCCCGCAGTCGGCTGGTCGGCGAGCCGGACCGACTGCCAGAGCTGGCCGTACCAGGGGGCGTCGCTGTTCGCCGAGGGAGCGGCGACGACGGCGCCGGCCGGTGCCTTGGGCGTCTGCTTGGACCCGTCGATGACGCTGTACGACCGGTCCCCGACCTTGACGAACTTGAGTCGCTCACGCGCCTGCTGCTCGACGTACGCCGGGTCGTTCCAGCGCTCCTGCTCACGCTGGAGGTCGCTGACGCTCTTGTCCTGCTGGACCACCTTGTCCTGCAGGGCGGCGATCTCGCCGCGCTGCCGGATCAGGGAGCGCGCCGTGGGGAAGAGCGCGACGGCGAGCATGACGACGATCGAGGCGAGGACCGCCCCGCGGACCCAGGAGCCGGACGAGCGCTCATCGGCGGTGGCGGTCCGCGCCCGCGCCGAGAGCCCCGGCCGGGACGAGCCGGCTCGCGGTGTGGACGGTCGCGACCCGCCGGTTCGGCTGGCCCGGGGGGCGCCCCGGGCGGTGGACCGAGCGGGTGTGGACCTCGACGTGGCCTTCGCGGTGCGTGGCCCGGCGCTGGCGCGGGACCCGCGTCCGGGCGTACCCGGCTCGCCCGCACCCTTGCGCTGCCCACTCATGTCCGGTCCTCGTCTGGTCGCCGTCAGTCCTGCTTCGGGTCGTCGGCGTCGGCTGCCACGGCCCCCTCCACGGGGGCAGCCGGCACGTCAGCCTCTGCTCCAGTCTGGGGCGTGCCACCGCTCCCGGCCTCGACCTCGGCGTCGCTCGGCGCGTCGTCGGACCCGTCCGCACCGGCCTCGGCTGCGGGGGTCGTGCGTCCCTCGTCCTTGGTCGGGAAGCGCGGGAAGGCACCGACCCCGGCATACACGGCGGCCTCGTCGAGCTCCTCCTCGATGCGCAGGAGCTGGTTGTACTTCGCGACCCGCTCGGACCTGGCCGGGGCGCCGGTCTTGATCTGGCCACAGTTCGTGGCCACCGCCAGGTCGGCGATCGTGGTGTCCTCGGTCTCGCCGGATCGGTGGCTCATCATGCAGGTGTAGCCGTGACGGTGGGCCAGCTCCACCGCGTCCAGCGTCTCGGTGAGCGACCCGATCTGGTTGACCTTGACCAGCAGGGAGTTGGCGGTCCGGCTGGCGATGCCGCGCTGCAGCCGCTCGGGGTTGGTGACGAAGAGGTCGTCGCCGACGATCTGGACCCGGGCTCCGAGGCGCTCGGTCAGCGTCTGCCACCCGTCCCAGTCCTCCTCGTTCAGCGGGTCCTCGATGGACACCAGCGGGTAGTGGTCGACCAGCTGCTCGTAGTAGTCGGTCATCTCTGCGGCGGTCCTGGTGGCTCCTTCGAAGGCGTAGGCCCCCTCGACGAAGAACTCAGAGGCCGCGACGTCGAGGGCCAGCGCGACATCGGTTCCCGGCGTGTAGCCGGCCCGCTCGATGGCCTCCAGGATCAGGTCCAGAGCCGCCCGGTTGGACTCGAGGTTCGGGGCGAAGCCACCCTCGTCTCCCAGCCCGGTGGCCAACCCGCGTTCCTTCAGCACGCCCTTGAGCGCGTGGTAGACCTCGGTGCCCCAGCGCAGCGCCTCGCGGAACGACGGCGCGCCGATCGGCGCGATCATGAACTCCTGGATGTCGACGTTGGAGTCGGCGTGCGACCCGCCGTTGAGGATGTTCATCATCGGAACCGGCAGGATGTGCGCGTTGGGACCCCCGATGTAGCGGAACAACGGCAGCCCGGCGGAGTCCGCGGCGGCGCGGGCGACTGCGAGCGACACACCGAGGATCGCGTTCGCTCCCAGGGTCTCCTTGTTCTTCGACCCGTCGAGGGCGATCATCTCGGCGTCGATCAGCCGCTGCTCGCTGGCGTCGAATCCCACCAGCCGGGGGTGGATCTCGTCGAGCACCGCGTCCACCGCGCTCTCGACGCCCTTGCCGCCGTACCGCGCGCTGTCGCCGTCGCGACGCTCGGACGCCTCGAACGCCCCCGTCGAGGCACCCGATGGCACTGCCGCGCGGGCGATCGTGCCGTCGTCGAGGGCGACCTCGACCTCGACGGTGGGGTTGCCCCGGGAGTCGAGGATCTCGCGGGCGCCTACTGCCTCGATGCTGGCCACAGTCTTCTCCTGCTGAGTTGTCGTGGACGAGTACGGAGCGCGCCGGGCCGGCGGGAGTCAGACGACCGGGTCGACCCGGGACCGCGCCACGTCAGCCTAACGTCTGGGGATCGGCCGGTTCGCCGCCCACCCGGGCGGTCAGGTCGCGCAGTGCTCGGCGCAGCGCGGCGTCCGGGTCGGCGCCGCCGCGGTGCAGCTCGACCACGAGCGCCAGCAGACGCTCCCCCGGCTCGGTGGGCGCGTGCCCGTCGCCTGAAGCATCGTCGAGCAGGTCGGCCCGTCCCGCGCGGTGGAGCCGGGCGACGACCTTCGCGGCCCGAGCGAGCGTCGGCATGGCGACGGGTATGCCGTGCAGCAGGCCGCCGCCGGCGAGCGCACCGTCGGTCCCGGCGAGGCGATGCTGGTGAGCCCGCTCGTCCGCCTTGATCGACTCCCAGTTCGTCTCGACCTGTGCGGCGTCGGCCACGTCGTGGCCCTCTGCGAAGACGTGCGGGTGGCGCCGAACCAGCTTGGCGACGATCGCTGCGGCCACGTCGTCGATGTCGAAGGGCTCGGCCCGGTCGTCCTCGGCGACCCTGGCGTGGAACGCCACCTGCAGCAGGACGTCGCCGAGCTCCTCGACCATGTGTGTCCGGTCCCCCGACTCGAGCGCCTCGGCGGCCTCGTGGGCCTCCTCGATGAGAAACGGGACGAGGGACTCATGGGTCTGCTCGGCATCCCAGGGGCAGCCCCCGGGCGAACGCAGCCGGTCCATCACCGCGACGAGGTCGAGCACCCTGGCGCCCTGCACGTCGTGCGACCCGAGGACCACCTCGACCTCGGGCGGCTCCGGAAGGCGGGAGACCTCGGCAGCCAGAACGTCGGTCAGTCCGGGGTCCCCGTCGGAGGACCCGATCCAGACCACCAGGTGCTCCGTCTCGCGACCGGCCAGCGCCACGAGCTCCCGGCCGAGGGCGGCCGGCGTCTCCTGGCCCGGCACGGTCACCCGGAGGCCGGCTTCGGTGATCGCCTGGACCTGGGGCTCGTCGGCTCGGCCGAGGACGAGGTCGGCGTCCTCCAGGGCGCGCCATCCGTCCCGGCTGAGGATCCCGGGGGCCACCCTCGGGCTGGTCAGCAGGAGGGTCAGCCGGCCGGGCATCTGCTCACTGGCCCTGGGGCGCAGCCGGACCCGACTGCGGGACCAGCCAGTTGTGCTCCGGGTTGACGAATCCCCCGGCCTCGGCGTCGAACACGCCGTACCGCGGGTCCATCTCGATGTCCGCCTTCTGCATCGAGGCCAGGATCGCGTCGACGTCCTTCTGGGCCAGCACGTTCGCGGAGCTGATCGCGACGAACTTGAGCAGGTTCTTCGTCGACTCGGTCGCGTCCGGGATCTTGGCCAGGTCGCTGTTGTACCGGGCGTCGGGCTTCCAGACGCCGGTGGCGTTCGCGTAGTCGACGACGAAGCTCGCGATGACCAGGGTGCCGGCGGCCTTGGCCTCGGTCAGCTGGCCGGCAGGATCCTTGACCAACGCCATGTTGTACTGCCGCGTCGTCGTCGCGACGTCCTGCACCGAGATCGGCTTGCCGTCGATGAAGGCGACCGACCCGGCACGCTGGGCCACGGTGCATCCGCCGAGGACGAGCGAGGCGGCGATGAGCGCCGCAGCAGGCAGGGCGGCACCTCGTCGGGTCATCGAGGGGCGTCGCGGATGCATCGACGGGGTCCTTTCGTGCTGCCTGACGGCCGCTGCGAGCCGCAGGCCGGTCGTGTCGCTACCGCGCCCATTGTGCACGGCAGACCGGGCCGGACCCAATGTCGGGGTCCCGAGCGGTCCCCACGGCCTCAGCCGCCGACGCCCGCCGCGACCCGGGCCGCCTGGGCCACATCGTCCAGGAGCACGGACCTGACCAGCTCCGTCGCCCACCGCAGCACGGCCTGATCGCGTAGTGGCTGGCCGCCGACCCGGGCCGTCATCGGCCGGGGCACGAGGATGACGTTCAGCGCGTCTTTGACCCGAGCCCCCGGGTACAGCCGGTTCAGGCGCAGCTGCTGGCTGTCGCGCAGCTCGACCGGCCCGAACCGCACCGTGTTGCCCTGCAGCGCGATGTCGCCGATCCCGGCGGACCGGGCGACGGTCCGCAGCCGGGCGACCTCCAGCAGGTTCTGCACCGGCTCGGGGGGCGCCCCGTAGCGGTCGCGCAGCTCCGCCTCGATCTCCACCACCGCCGACTCGTCCACCACTGCGGCGAGCTTCTTGTACGCCTCGAGCCGCAGCCGTTCACCCGGAACGTAGTCGTGCGGCAGGTGGGCGTCCACGGGCAGCTCGATCTTGATCTCCGCCGGGGCGGTCTCGCCCCCGGCTCCGCGGAAGTCCGCGACCGCCTCGCCGACGAGGCGGATGTAGAGGTCGAAGCCCACCCCGG
The DNA here is from genome assembly GCA_963845815.1 of uncultured Actinomycetota bacterium. Classification (GTDB taxonomy): domain Bacteria; phylum Actinomycetota; class Actinomycetes; order Actinomycetales; family Dermatophilaceae; genus Lapillicoccus. The sequence goes on along the minus strand of CAWJTD010000001.1, from coordinate 1,234,927 downwards.
CGATGTGTCCGGACTGCTCACCCCCGAGCAGGTTCCCGGCCCCGCGGATCTCGAGGTCCTTCATGGCCACCTGGATCCCGGCCCCGAGGTCGGTATGGCTCGCGATCGTCGCCAGTCGGTCATGAGCCGTCTCGGTCAGCGGCTTCTCCGGCGGGTACAGGAAGTAGGCGTAGGCCCGCTCCCGACCCCGGCCGACACGCCCGCGCAGCTGATGCAGCTGGCTCAGCCCCAGGACGTCGGCTCGCTCGACGATCAGCGTGTTCGCGTTGGAGATGTCGAGTCCGGTCTCGACGATGGTGGTGCAGACGATGACGTCGAACCGCTTCTCCCAGAAGTCCAGCACCACCTGCTCGAGCTTGTGCTCGCCCATCTGGCCGTGCGCCGTGGCGATCCTGGCCTCCGGGACGAGCTCGCGCAGCCTCGCGGCTGCCCGCTCGATCGAGCTGACCTTGTTGTGCACGAAGAAGACCTGCCCCTCGCGCAGGAGCTCACGCCGGATCGCTGCGGTGATCTGCTTCTCCTCGTAACCACCCACGAAGGTCAGCACGGGGTGACGTTCCTCGGGAGGTGTTGCGAGGGTGGACATCTCGCGGATCCCGGTGACCGCCATCTCCAGCGTCCTCGGGATCGGGGTCGCGGACATCGCCAGCACGTCGACCGCCGTGCGCATCTGCTTGAGCTGTTCCTTGTGCTCGACGCCGAACCGCTGCTCCTCGTCGACGACGACGAGTCCGAGATCCTTGAAGCGGACCTCCTTGCCGAGCAGCCGATGCGTCCCGATCACCAGGTCGACGGCTCCGGTGGCGAGCCCCTCGAGGACGTTGGCCGCCTCCTTGTCGCTCTGGAACCGGCTGAGCGACTTCACCACGACGGGGAACTGGGCGTACCGCTCCGAGAAGGTGTTGAAGTGCTGGGTGACCAGCAACGTCGTCGGCACGAGCACCGCGACCTGCTTGCCGTCCTGGATCGCCTTGAACGCTGCCCGGACGGCGATCTCCGTCTTCCCGTAGCCGACATCGCCGCAGATGAGCCGGTCCATCGGCACCTCGCGCTCCATGTCGGCCTTGACCTCGTCGATGCTGGAGAGCTGGTCGGGAGTCTCCACGTAGGCGAAGGCATCCTCGAGCTCACGCTGCCAGGGGGTGTCCGGCCCGAAGGCGTGCCCCGTGGTCGCCATCCGGGCGCTGTACAACCGGATGAGATCGGCGGCGATCTGCTTGACGTAGCGCTTGGCCCGGGCCTTCGTCTTGTGCCAGTCGGATCCGCCCATCTTGTTCAGCGACGGAGCCTCACCACCCACGTACTTCGTCACCTGGTCGAGCTGGTCGGTCGGGACGAACAGACGGTCACCGGGCTGGCCGCGCTTCGACGGCGAGTACTCGATCACGAGGTACTCGCGGGTCGCTCCACCCACGGTGCGCTGCATCATCTCGATGAACCGGCCCACTCCATGCTGTTCGTGCACCACGTGGTCGCCGGGACGCAGCTGGAGCGGGTCCACCTGGTTGCGGCGGCGCGACGGCATGCGCCGCATGTCCTTCGTCGAGCCCTGCCCTGCCTGGCCGGTGAGGTCGCTCTCGGTGACGACGGCCAGCTGCATCCCCGGGTCGACGAAGCCGCTGCCCAGGGAGCCGGTGCCGACATGGATGATGCCCGCAGTGACCGTCTCGCCCATCGGCTCGAGGCTCGAGGCCACCTCGTGCTCGCCGAGAACCTCGTGCACGCGCTTGGCCAGGCCTGGGCCGTCGGTCACGACCAGGACCCGCCACTGCTCGGCCGCCCAGGCGCGCAGCTGGGCGACGGCCGCCTCGGTGTCGCCCCGGAACGGATCCACGTCCGTCGTGCCGAGGCTGATCCGCTCGCTCTCGTCGTCGCCGTCCAGGAACTCGCCCAGCTCCTCGTCCGCGGCGAACGAGGAGAGGGTCCACCAGGGCCGGGACTGCGCCAGGGCGTGCTCTCGAACCTGTGCGAACGACCAGTAGGAGGCCGTCCCGAGGAGGCCCTGGAGGTCGACCGGGACCGCGTTCCCGGCGGCGGCGTTGGCCCAGCTGGCGTCGAGGAACTCGGCGCTGGTGGCCACGAGGTCGTGCGCCCTGGTGCGCACGCGCTCGGGGTCGGACACGAGCACCAAGCACCCCTGCGGGAGCACGTCGAGCAGTGACTCCATCCCACCGGAGTCCTCGAGCAGGGCGGGGGTGAGCGACTCCATCCCCTCCACGGCGATGCCCTCGGCGACCTTGTGCAGCAGGTCGGCCACCCCAGGCAGCTCAGCTGCGAGAGCGCCGGCCCGCTCCCGGACTGCGTCGGTCAGCAGGAGCTCGCGACACGGCGGTGCCCAGAGCCCGTGCTCCGCGATCTCCAGGCTGCGCTGGTCCGCCACCTTGAACCAGCGGATCTCCTCGACCGTGTCACCCCAGAACTCGACCCGGACCGGATGGTGCTCGGTGGGCGGGAAGACATCGAGGATGCCGCCGCGGACGGCGAACTCTCCACGCCGTTCGACCAGGTCCGTCCGGGTGTATGCCGCCGCCGCCAGCGCGTCGACCACCTCCTCGAGGGGGCGGTCCTGACCAGCGAGCAGGCGCACCGGCACGAGGTCGCCCAGGCCCTTGGCGATCGGCTGCAGCAGTGCCCGGACCGGTGTCACGAGGACGGCCAACGGCCCGTGGGCCGACTCGTCCCGCTCGGGGTGGGCCAACCGCCGCAGCACCGCGAGCCGGCGTCCGACCGTGTCGGAGCGCGGGCTCAGGCGTTCGTGGGGCAGCGTCTCCCAGCTGGGGAAGGTCGCCACCGAGTCGGCAGGAAGGAACGAGGCGAGCGCCAGCTCGAGGTCCTCCGCCTCGCGAGTCGTGGCCGTGACCAGGAGCAGCGGCTCGCCCATCGGTCGGGTCCGCAGGGCCAGCAGGGCGGTCAGCGCAGCACGGGCGCCGGCGTTGACGGCGATCTCCACCCGCGGCGAGCCGGACGCTGCGGCAGCGAGCGCCCGGTCCACTCCGGGCGCCGAGCGCCAGGTGGACAGGAGCGCGGCGAGGCGCGGTGGGGCGGCCGATGGGCTCATGACGACGACTTCCAACCTGTCCGGACAGCACAAAAGCCCCGCGTCGGGACGTGCCGCGGGTTAGGCCCAGCCTACGCGGTGGTTCGCAGAGCGGGGATCCGGCCGACAACCAGCTCAGTGGCTGCTCAGCTCGACCCGCTCGTACCGTCCGACGACGGATCGTCCGCAGGCTCGTCCATCAGCCGGCGGGCAGCAGCGATCGCCGCACCCCCGAGCAGCACCGCTCCGAGGCCGGTGGCCGCCATCGCCGCGGTCTGCTCATCCGCTCCGGTCTGGGGCAATGCCGAGGCGGACCGCGCGGCGGCGGCCGGCGCCGGACCCTGGCCGGACCCAGCTGCCTGGCCGGCGCTGGACACCTCGAGGGACTCGGCCGGCGGGTCGTCCCGCGGGGGTGTCCCGGGGTCGAAGTCCGGTCCGGTCCCAGAGGTTCCGCCGACGTCGGACGGGTCCGGGTCCGGACCCGGCTGGGGAGGTGGTCCGGTCTCCACCCGTGGCGGCGGAGCCGAGGCTGCGGCCGCACTCTCCATCGAGATGAACTGCATGGCCGGGGAGACCCAGACCATCCCGGTCGCCACTGCCGCGCCCTTGAGGGCATTGCGCCGACTGAGCGGCGTCGCCGGTTGACCTGTCGCTGACTCCGACGGTTTCACCGGCCGTGCTGCATCGTGCGATGTCATGCTGATCCCCCCACTGTGATGTGCACCGACCCAGTGAGTGAACGCTGCATCCCCCGTCGCAGGCCGCAGGGGCATCTCCCCTTGGCACCCGCAGACGCAACATCCTGATTCGGCGCTGAACACATCGTATTCCGTGCCTGACGCCGGGCATTGGAGATTCGGGAAGTTCGCCCGGTATGCGTCCGCCCGTTGCTACCGTGGCCAGATGGGAACCACGGTGGGACGCCCGGCGGACAGCGTCCGGGCGATCGAGCTGGGCGACGAGCTCTCCCTCTTCGACGTCGCCACCGGGCAGGCCCTCTCGCTGAACCGCACCGCCAGTGACGTGTGGGCCCTGGCTGACGGGGAGGCCGACGTCGACGACGTCATCGCCATCCTGGCGCGTGCGTATCGCACCACCTCCCAGGCGATCGCGCCCGAGGTGCGCCAGGCACTGGCCGCCATGACGACTGCCGGCGTCCTGGTCTCCAGCACGTCGTGACGCCGTCGCCGCGAACGGCGCCGACCACCTCGACCACGCTGAGGTTCCGGACCGCCGGCGTCCGGGTCGAGCTGACCGGGCTCGACGGGGAGCTGCTGGCCCTCCTGGGCGATGCCGGCTCCGGGATGCTCTCGGACGGCGAGGACTCCGACGGGCCTGCGCCGCTGCGGCTGGCTGTCACCATCGATGCCGGCGGCCGACGCCGGCTGCACGGAGCGGTCCTCGACGACGAGCCCCGTGTGGCGGCGGCGAGCCTGCTGTCGGCGGTGGACCGCGTCGCGTTGGCGGCCACCCACTGCCTGACGATCCATGCGGCGGCGGTGGCCGGCCCCACGGGGGCGGCAGTGATCCCCGGGGTCTCCGGATCGGGCAAGAGCACCCTGGCCGGGGCCAGCATGCAGGCCGGCCTGCGCCTGGTCTCCGACGAGGCCGCCTGCATCGACCCGGAGGACCTGCGCCTGCGCCCCCATGCTCGCCCGCTGGGCCTGTCCGCTGACAGCCGGTCCCTGCTCGGTCTCGCGTCGGGCGCGGCCGGGCCGGACGAGGTGGCGGTGGCGCCGGCGCTACTCGGCGGGTGCGTGCCCGGTCATGCCCGGGTCGGGATCGCGCTGGTCGTGGTGGCCGAACGCCGGCCCGGAGCTCTGCCCCGACTGGTGCCAGCCACCAGCGCGGACGGCGTCGCGGCCCTGCTCGGCGCCTGCCTCAACACCGGGGCCACCGGTGCCTGGCGTGCGGAGGACGCGTGGCGGTTGGTCGCCCGGATGATGGGGCGGCTTCCTGTCGCCCGACTCCGTTACGACCGGCCCCAGGACGGCGCCGACCTGCTGCTCGACCGGCTGACCCGACCTGCGAGCACCCCCGCTCCCTGACCATCCGTCGCCGCCGTCAGCGTGGCCGGCCGGGCGGGTCAGCTCGCCGGCCGGCCCAGTGCCCGGTACTTCCAGCCCGATGCGCGCCAGAGCACCGGGTCGAGCGCGTTGCGGCCGTCCACGATCCGGGGCACCTTGACGGTCATCCGCAGCGCCTCGGGATCGATCTGCCGATACTCCCGCCACTCGGTGAGGTGGAGCACGACGTCGGCCTCGAGACAGGTGACCTCGATCGACTCGGAGTAGCTCAGCTCGGGCGCCCTCGCCTTGGCGTGCGGAATCGCCTTGGGATCGTGGACGGTGACGACGGCTCCGGTCCGCTGCGCGGCCACCGCGACGTCGAGAGCCGGCGAGTCCCGGATGTCGTCGCTGTCCGGCTTGAACGCGGCTCCCAGGACGGCCACCCGCTTGCCGATCAGCGTCCCGCCGCACTCCTCACGCGCCAGATCCAGCATCCGGGCCCGTCGGCGCATGTTGATCGCATCGACCTCACGCAGGAAGCTGAGGGCCTGGTCCGCCCCGAGCTCCCCCGCTCGAGCCATGAACCCCCTGATGTCCTTCGGTAGGCAGCCACCCCCGAACCCGAGGCCGGCGTTGAGGAACCTGCGGCCGATCCGCGGGTCCATGCCCAGGGCGTCCGCGAGCGCGACGACGTCTGCGCCGGCAGCCTCGCAGACCTCGGCCATCGCGTTGATGAACGAGATCTTCGTCGCCAGGAAGGCGTTGGCCGAGACCTTGACCAGCTCCGCCGTCGCGTAGTCGACGACCAGGCGGGGGACCCCCTCGGCCAGCTGGGCGGCATACACCTGGTCCAGGCGTCGCACGTCGGCGTCGGTGTCGCCTCCGCCGCGCGCGACGCCGTAGACCAACCGGTCGGGGTGCAGGGTGTCCTGGATGGCCAGACCCTCACGCAGGAACTCGGGGTTCCACGCCAGTCGGACCTCGCGCCCGGACTCGGTGCTGAGGATCCGTTGCAGCTGGGCGGCGGTACCGACCGGCACGGTCGACTTCCCGACCACCAGCGCACCCGGACTCAGCTGGGCCGCCAGGCTGCGCGAGGCAGCCAGCACGTAGGAGGTGTCGGCCGCATTCTCCCCGGCTCGTTGCGGTGTTCCCACACAGATGAACCACACCTGGGACCCCGCGGCGTCCGCGTAGTCCTCGGTGAACCGCAGCCGGCCGGTGGCCAGGACCTCACCGAGCAGCTCGTCCAGTCCCGGCTCGAAGAAGGGCGCCTCGGCCCGCCCGAGCGCGCGCACCTTCTCGGCGTCCTGGTCCACCGCGACGACGTCATGCCCCAGGTGTGCCATGCACACCGCATGCACCGCCCCGAGGTACCCCGCGCCGACGACAGCGACTCTCAGTCCCATGTTCCGACCCCCGTACCTGCTGAACGCTGGACATTCCCCCCGGACATGGTCCCAGCCGGGGTCGGACCCAGTCAGCGAAAACCGGGAATCCGCCCGGTTTGTCAGGGAATACGGCGGTTACGCGTCGCCGCCGTCGCCACGTGCTGGAAGAACGACTGGCGTCCGCCGGGACCCCCGGCCGGGTGCAGGGTCGAGGCTGGGTCCTCCGGACCCAACATGTCCCGGGCCAGCGGTGGAGGACGTCGGTCCCCAGCCCACCAGGCACGCGTCTTGGCCACGACGGCCCGCAGGCTGGAGCGGGGATCCTCCCGGCAGGAGCGGGCGACCAGCCTCGAGACGCTCGCGTCGAGCCCCACCAGCTGCGGGGGCGACACCCAGTCGGCTGCAGCCACGACGAGCCGCCACAGGCCAGGGCGGACCAGTCGACGCAACGCAGGATCGACCGGGAACCCCAGGGTCCGTCGGAGCCGGCCGAGCATCAGCGAGAGCGCGGGTCGGGCACCCCATTCGTCCGCCGCGGCGAGGACCTGGGCGGTCGAGTCGCTGGATGACGTCGCCGTCAGGGCCGCTCGAAGGTCCGCCAGGGCGAGCAGCCGATGCCCTCCCGACAAGGCGGCATGCAGGGCCACGTGAAGCACCATGTCCGCGGGCGCCAGCGTCCGCACGACTCGACCCTCGATCCGGATCGGCACGGAGCGAGCGAGCAAGGTCTCCGCCGACGGTGAGGTGTCCAGAGCCATCGGCTCGTTCCCGAGCGACCAGTGCAGGTCGATCGGACCCCCGGTGGGGCCGGTCAGGTGAATCTCATGACCGTCCTGCTCGAGCAGCAGCGGCCAGTTCGCGTCCAGCACCGTGCATCCGGCTGCGACCATCCGGCTCACCGCGCTGTCGAGGTCCGCAGGCCGGACCAGCAGGTCCAGGTCGACGAAGGATCGTAGCGACTGGTCCGCGTAGCACGTGGCGGCCAGGGCCGGGCCCTTGACGACGAGGTAGGGCAGGTCGCCCAACGCGCCGGCGGTGACCTCGAGATCACTCAACACCCGAAGCCGCCGGGCCTGAAGGCGGTGAACTGCCGAGTCCACGCCCGGCGCCGGGACCGTCGTCGCGCGACGTAGCCACCCCTCCACCCCGTGCAGCTCGGCGGCCCGGACCACTGCCGACAGGTCGGGACCCACATCCACCGCCCCCACCCGGCTCCCGTCGGGTTCGGTCGCTCGCAGGACGTTCACCAGAGCCCCGACAGCCGACCGCCATCGACGCTCCGGCTCCGGGATCTCCCACCCGGCGGCAGCCGCGACGACGGCGGTCACGCCAACGACGAGCGCCGCGACCAGGACCACGGCCGCGACGGCGAGCACCACCGCCGCGTCACTGTTCCCGGACTCGTCCGGGCGCAACCGCATCGCGAGCGCCGAGACGACCACGAGTCCGGCGCCCCCGGTTCCCAGGAGCACCCGGCTGGTGAGCGCGGCCTGCTCCGGGTGGCTGCGCCGGACCTCGGCCCGGCCCCCGTCCCTCGAGCGCATCGCCAGGACGAGGCAGGTGGCCCAGCCCCAGCAGATGACCAACGGAAGCAGCACCTGCGTCATCGTGTGCCACCTGGTCAGGACGGTGGCCGCGCAGAAGGCCCCCACGACGGCGAAAGCCCCCCACGCGGCCCACCTGCGGGTCCGACCCGGGGAGACCACCAGCCAGCCGAGGCACACCGCGGCGACCAGGGCGACCTGACCGCTCAGGGGACCGATCTGAGACAGGACCGGGTGGTACGAGATCGGTGGGCTCTTCAGCAGCTGGACCGTCACGTTGGCCGCGGTGACCGCCAGGGCGAGCGCCACAGCCAGCCGCATCGACCGACGCAGCGTGACGGCGAGCGCCACGAGGAGCAGGAGGAGAAAGATCGGCACGGGTGCGGTCGCCAGCACCGCGCGCAGGGCGAGCACGCCGCCCGAACGGCCGTCGATCGTCTCCGTCGTCAGGTCCACCCAGTGGGTCACCGTCGAGGAGGACTGCAGGCCGACCGCCAACACCGCGACGAACGCGTGGGCGGCCAGGAGCAGTCCCGCGACCGCGGCTACCCTCCCGCGCCGCCCCGGACGCGTCGCCTTGACGGTCCGGGCGGAGGTCGACGCACTCACCCCGGCTCGCCCCGACCGGACGCGCCGACCCCGTCTGGTTCGCGGCTCGGTGCGAGGGGCCGACCCTGCCGAGTTCGGATAAAGCGGGCCAGCTCCGCCTCGTCCTCGAGGTCGACCGGGACCGCGCCACCCGTCCAGGCCGACAGGGACCGGACGTGCCGTGGGTCCGCGTCGACCGAGCCCGAGGCGTGGTCGGGCAGCGCCGTCGGAGGCCCGGTCATCGTGGCGAACAGCTCGTCGTAGACCGCGACGTAGGCCGCCGCCTGAGCCTTCCAGTCGAGGTGCCGCACCACGCGGTCGCGGGCTGCCAGCCCCATCCGGACTCGCCGCTCCCCGTCGGCCAGGAGGCTCTCGACGGCGTCGGCGAAGGACCCGATGTCGCCCGATGGCACGAAGACCCCGGCGTCGCCGGCACTGAGTCGGGCCTCGGTCAGGTCGAAGGACACGGAAGGGAGGCAGTACGCCATGTACTCCATCGTCTTGTTCATCGTGGACAGGTCGTTCAGCGGGGTTCGCAGGTCGGGTCCCAGGCCCAGGTCCGCCGAACTGAGGTACGCAGCGATCTCGGCAGGGCCGACCCGTCCGGTGAACACGACGTTCTCGTCCAGCCCGAGCTCGGTGGCCTGGGCTTTCAGGTCGCTCAGGCAGTCACCGAATCCCATCAGCACCAGGCGGATTCGCTTGCGTCCCCGGCGGTGCACCAGCTCCTGCATCACCAGCAGCAGCTGGTCGACGTCATCCTGGGGTCCCATGATGCCCAGGTACGCAAGCAGGCCGTCGCTGCCGTGACGTAGTGCCGGGTCCGGGTAGACCGGCCGCATCTGGGTCGTGTCCGGTCCACTGCGCACCACGGTGACCTCGGACCCGGGCAGGCCACCGCGACGCAGCGCGACGTCCCGGTACGAGCTGTTGGTGGAGATGACCCGGTTGGCGACGCGGTACGTCATCCGCTCCAGCCACAGCAACCCGCGGTACTGCAGCCGTGCCGACAGCGAGGTCGGCTCGCCGAAGCGCGACAGGTACAGTTCCGGATTGAGGTCGTGCTGGTCGTAGACGAAGCGCACGCCGCGCACCCGCCAGAGCAGGGCCAGCAACCAGTAGGTGTCCGGCGGGTTGCAGGCCTGGATGACGTCGAAGCCGGTGCGTCGCCACACGGCGACGGACAGCAGCGCCGTCCGCACCCAGGAGTACCCGAACTCGCGGACGTACCCGACCAGCCCGGACGCCTCCGGAGCCGGCGCGTACTTGTAGATCTCGACGCCGTCCAGCGTCTGCCGCGCGGGGTCCCCGGGGCCTTTCGGGCAGATCACGCTGACCCGGTAGCCGCGGGCCATGAGCGCCTGGCACTCCAGCCAGACCCGCCGGTCGAGGGGGACCGGGAGGTTCTGGACGATCACCAGCACCCGACGCGGGCGCGAACCCCTCATGCCGACGACTCCTGCCCGGCAAGATGCCCATGCACCATGCCCGACAAGGTGCCCAGCGTCTCGAACACCTCCCCGGTCATCTCCTCGTCCGCGATCGTGATCTGGAACCGGTCCTCCAGGGCCGCTGCCAGGCTGACGATCGCCAACGAGTCGAGCTCGGGGAGACTGTCGAGCAGCGCGGTGTTCGCGTCGATCCGCCCAGCCTGGTCCTCGAGGCCCAGCGTGCTGACCAGGACGGTCTTGACGGCCTGCACCGTTGTCGGGTCTGCTTCCATATCGCTCCTTCGTGAACGCTTTCTAGACCAGGACTTCCGGCGGTTCCGGATGGCTGAGAAAGGCGGTGGGGCTGGCGGTGAGGCCGTAGGCACCTGCCTGGAAGACGACGACCAGGTCGCCGACTCGACCGACCGGTAGCTCGACCCGGTCACCGAGCAGGTCCAGCGGGGTACAGAGGCAGCCGACCACGCTGACCACCTCGTGGGCGCTCTGGTCCATCCGGTTCCCGACCGCCAGGGGGTAGTTGCGCCGGATCGCCTGGCCGAAGTTCCCCGAGGCGGCCAGCTGATGGTGCAGCCCCCCGTCGACGACGAGATAGGTGTGCCCGCGCGACTCCTTGCGGTCGACGACCGTGGTGACGTACACCCCGCATTCGCCCACGAGGTACCGTCCGAGCTCGATCGACACCCGCGCCGAGCCCAGCCGTTCGTGGATCGGGCCGGCGACCAGGTCGGCGAGCCGGTTGCCGACCTCCGAGAGGTCCAGCGCAGAGTCCCTGGCCGTGTACGGGATGCCGAAACCCCCACCGAGGTTCAGGTATCGCACGGGTGAGCCTGTCTCGTCCTGGAGGCGCGCCACGAGTTCCACCGTCCGCCGCTGGCCCTCGGCGATCAGCGCCGCATCCAGGTTCTGGGATCCGGCGAAGACGTGGAAGCCCAGCACCTCGACCCCCGACCCGGCCAGCTCCTTCACCAGCTGGGGGACGAGCTCGGAGTCGACGCCGAACTGCTGCGGTCCGCCACCCATGCGCATCCCCGAGCCCTTGACCGAGAAGTCCGGGTTGACCCGAACCGCGGCTCGTGGTGTCACACCCAGGCGGTCCCCGGTGGTGACCAGTCGCTCGGCCTCGATGAAGGACTCGACCTCGACGGTGATCCCGGCGGCGACCGCCTGGGTCAGCTCGGTCAGCGACTTTCCCGGTCCGGCGAAGCTCACCCGCTCCGCCGGCATGGGCGTGTCCAGAGCCACCCGCAGCTCACGTCCCGAGGCCACGTCGAACCCGTCGACCAGCCCACTGAGGTGCTGCACCACCGCAGGCATCGGATTCGCCTTGACGGCATAGCTCAGCGCGATCTCGGCGGGCAGCGCCTCACGCAGCCGGGCCACCCGTTCGGTCAGCAGCCGGCGGTCGTACGCGAAGAACGGGGTCGACCCGACCCGGTCGGCCAACCGGGTCAGCGGGATGCCGCCTACGAGCAGCTCCCCGTCCCGCACCGGGAAGTGGTGCGGAGGATGGCGGTCCGTCATCATGTCAGCTCCTCGCGCAGGCGGACCCGGTCGAACTTGCCGTTGCCGTTGCGGGGCATCTCGTCCACCACCTTGACCTCTGCCGGCACCATGTACAGCGGCAACGTGGAACGCAGCGCACTGCGGACCGTCTCGCCGGACAGCCGCTCGTCGCTCGAGGCACCCGACGCGGCCGCAGTGACCAGCAGGACGATCCGCTGACCGAGCCGCTCATCGGGCACGCCGAGCGCCACCGCGTCGCGCAGCAGGCCGGTCTCGTAGGCGGCCTCCTCGACCTCGGTCGGACTCACCCGGTAGCCGGAGGTCTTGATCATCTCGTCCTCGCGACCCACGAAGTACAGGAATCCCTCCTCGTCGCTGATGACCTGGTCACCGGACCACACCGCCAGCTCGGGGACCTGCAGCTGCGGGGGTCGACCCGGGGACGGTCGGAACCTCTCCGCAGTTCGTTCCGGGTTGTTCCAGTAGCCCAGCGCGACCAGCGGTCCGCGGTGCACCAGCTCACCGGCTTCGCCCGGGCGGCACCGGCTGCCGTCGGGTCGGACCACCATCACCTCGGCGTTGGGGATGGCGCGACCGATCGAGTCCGGTCTCGCATCCACCTGCCCGGGGTCGAGGTAGGTCGATCGGAACGCCTCGGTCAGGCCGTACATCAGGAACGGCTGAGCTTGCGGGAACAGGTCCCTGAGCCGGGTCAGGGTGGCTCGTGGCATCCGACCTCCGGTGTTCGCGAAGTAGCGCATGCTGGCGCTCGACTCGGGCGGCCAGGCCTGGTCGACCAGCTGTTGCCACAGCGGGGGCACACAGGTCAGCCCGGTGACCCGGTACCGGGCGCACAACCGGACCACGTCGGCGGGGAGCAGGTAGTTGACCAGCACCACGTGGGCGCCTACCGCGAACGCCGTGGTGAGCTGGCTGAACCCGGCGTCGAAGCTCAACGGCAGGGCCGCCAGGATGACGTCGTCGGCGTCGTTCCCGAGATAGCTGCTGACGCTCTGCGCCCCGACGACGAGGTTGCGGTGGCTGAGCACCACCCCCTTGGCCAGACCGGTGCTCCCGGACGTGTAGAAGATGGCCGCGACGTCCGCGTCGGTCGTCGCGGGCCGGGTGAGCCGCGCTGCGGGTTGATCCGCACTCGGGGTCGGCCCGGTCAGCTCCCGCCACGGGCTGACGAGCAAGCCGTCCGTGCCGGCGTCCAGCGGACCCTCCCCGACGACGATCAGATGCGTGAGGTGGCTCATGGCTGCCACGTCGCCCAGCCGGGCGACCCGATCCGCCGTGGTCACCAGGGCGGACACCGTGCAGTCGCTGAGGATGTGCTGTACCTGCCGGGCCCGAAGGACCGGGTTGACCGGGACGAAGACCAGGCCGGCACGCGCGGCGGCGAACACGGCGACCACGGTCTCCAGACGTTTGTCGAGGTAGACCGCCACCCTGGCGCCGGCGCCCAGGTCAAGTCGTCCAAGACCTTCGGCAGCGTCCGCCACCAGCCGCCGCAGCTCGCGATAGGTCACGGTGACGCCGTTGGCCGTGACGGCCGGCGCATCGTCCAGGCCGCCCTCGAGCAGGTCGCTCATCGCGGTCACCAGGGCACGCATGTGAGCTCGCTGTAGAGGTAGTCGATGTCGGCATCGTCCAGGGAGCTGCGGACCATCTTCGGACGCCCCGCCAGCACCCGGGTGCCGCGGGGGCGCCCGCCGGCGACACGCAGCTCGACCAGGGTGAACGGAAGCCCATGGTGCACCAGCAGGTGTCGCGACAACGCCGGGAACTCACTGCGCAGCAGGTCGGGTCGGCTGGCGTACAGCACCGTCGCGAACCAGGGCAGCCCCCGTCTGCGGTCCCGGCGGAAGAGGACGTAGCAGGACTGGTCGTCGCGGTGGATCACCACGTGGTGCGTCGCGGCGGCACGCCGGTGGTCGGCGTGGATCTGTCGCTCGGTCGCGGTCAGCGTCGCCACGACCCGGCCCTCGTCGCTCAGGATCCGGGTGCCCCTTCGGGCCCGGACCGGCAGGTTGACCGCCAACGCGGTGGTCGTGTCGAGGTGACGGAAGCCGAGGCGTTCGTTCAGGGCGATGACGTTGCCACTGGGAGAGAAGTCGGTGAAGTGATGGCTGCTCTGGGCCAGGACGGCCCGGATCAAGCGCAGTCCCCGAGACCGGTGCTCCGGCAGGACGCACCAGGCTCCGACGTTGCAGAAGCGCTGCGTCGCGTCGCCGGTCTGGCGTTCGGAGTAGAACGCCAGGAGCACTCCGACGATCACCGTGGCGTCCTCTCCCGCGTCGGCCCGCAACAGGAAGCCGTGGTTCGGCGCGGAGCTCGACCAGGGCCCGGTGATCGACGCCGCCCAGTCCGCGGGGGACAGTCGCCCATTCAGATGGGCGTGCAGGAACTCGCCCACCGCCGCTATGTCCGCTTTGCCGATTTCCTCCACCCGAACTGCGGTGCCTACCCCCTGCATAACCCCACACCTCCCCGTCCGACAGCGGCAAAATCGGACCCCCCGATCCCCCGATGAAGCCTAACGTCGGCCGTCCAAACGCGTTGGGAAATGGACGAATTGCCAGCACAACCGATGGATTCTTCCTGATCCCTCGAAATGACCCGGGCTTTGACCTACCGTGGTCCGGAAGGACCTTCCTTCCGCCTCGAGAGCCTGCCTGGCAATGCTCTCGGTCACCACACGCGCAGAGTCATGAGGGGTCACCGTGTGCACCGTCGTCATCGCAGCGCACAACGAGGCGTCGGTCATCGGAGCGTGCCTGGACTCCGTACTCCGGGACGCCGAACCAGGCGAGTTCGACGTCATCGTCGCCGCCAACGGATGCACCGACGCCACGACGGAGGTGGCTCGCGAGCGGGGGGTCACCGTGCTCGACCTGCCGGAGGCCGGAAAGGCCGGCGCTCTCAACGCGGCCGATGCGGTGGCGACCAGCTGCCCGCGGATCTACCTCGACGCGGACGTCCAGCTGACGACCGCTGCGGTCCGTGCTCTTCGAGATGCCGTCTCGGTCCAGCCCGCGGGACGCCAGGCGCTCGCCGCGGCCGCACGGCGCGAGCTGCAGCTCGGCGGTCGGCCCCTGGCGGTCCGGGCCTACTACGCGGTCAACCGTCGGCATCCGGCCTACCGGAGCAGCCTCATCGGCCGAGGCGCGATCGCCCTCTCGCGCGAGGGACGGTCCCGCTTCGACCGGTTTCCGAGACAGCACGCCGATGACCTCTTCCTCGACTGCCTCTTCTCCGCGGACGAGAAGGTCGAGGTCTTCGAGGCCAGGTCCGTCCTGGCCACTCCGTGGCGCACCAGGGACCTCCTGCGCCGGCTGGTCCGGGTCCGCCGGGCCAACCGCCAACTCCGACTGTGGGATCCCTCTTCTGCCGCACCGTCGATCCGGTCCTCGGACCGCCTCGCCTGGCTGCGCCACGTCGTGGTGCCGCACCCGTGGCTGGCCCCCGCTGCCGCGGTCTACGCGGGGATCACGCTCACGGCGGAGATCCTCGCCAGCCGCAGCGCCGACGAGGTGACCTGGGGCCGGGACGAGTCGACTCGGAGCGCCGATGGCCGACGGTGAGGTGGCCCACATCTGCGTCCACGGCATCGGCCCGCCGCGTCGTGAGCTGGAGCCCGGGGAGTCCAGATACTGGGTCAGCGAAACGAGGTTCCTGGACATCCTCGACTGGGTCGCCGGACGGCCACAGATGCGGCTGAGCTTCGACGACGGCAACGCGTCGGACGTGCAGATCGGTTTGCCTGCCCTGCTGCAACGCGGGCTGACGGCCACCTTCTTCATCGTCGCCGGCCGGCTGGGTCAGCCGGGCAGCCTCGACCACGACGACGTCCGCACCCTGGTGGCGTCCGGGATGTCCGTGGGCTCCCACGGGTTGACTCACGAACCCTGGCCGAAGCTCGACCCGATGCGGCTCGACCGTGAGCTCGTCGACGCACGAGACGTGCTCGAAGGCGTTGTCGGCCAGCCCGTCGATCGGGTGGCCCTGCCCCTTGGCCGGTATGACCGACGGGTGCTCCGCCGCCTGCGCCAACTCGGCTACGCCCAGGTCTGCACCAGCGACCGTCGGCTGGTCGGGCACGAAGCCTGGCTGGAGCATCGCTTCAGCCTGGACCACGACGACACCCCGCAGACGTTGACGGCGTCGATCAGCCGGGCCGGCCGACCTCGCCATCGCGTCCGGGCGACCGCTGTGGGCATGATCAAGCGGATGCGGTGAGCTGGTGCGACGACGTGGCGACTCACGCCCGGTGGCGGGCCAGGCTGGCTGGGCCCGGTTGGTCGCGGACCTTGGCCTGGCGCAGCAGAGCGCCCACCGCGGCCCGCCCGGTCGGCCGGCCGATCAGGGCGCGACTGGCCTCTCGAGCGAGCAGCACCAGGTAGAAGACAGCACTCCGGACGCGGCCGTTGCGCCGGGCGAAGAGACGTACCCGGTTGGTGGCCAACAGTGCCCACAACGCCGGGTTGGAGGACGAACCCCCCTGGAGGTGAACGGCATGCGCCGTCGGAACGAAGCGGGTCACCAACCCCTGGTCGCGGGCGCGGAGGGCGAAGTCCGTCTCCTCGGAGAACAGGAAGAAGGACTCGTCCCACGGGCCGCACGTCCGCCAGCATTCGGCGCTGACGAGCAGGGTCGACCCTTCAGCCCAGTCGACGACCCGTCCCCGGTCGTACGCCCGCTCGTCGGAGATGACCTCCCCCAGCGTGGCCACCCGACCCACTCGCTGCCCCCCGACGAGCGTGTCGGCGAGCAGTCGCAACACCGTGGGCTCGCGGCGCATCGAGTGGATCAGGGCGCCCTCACCATCGATCAGTCTGGGGACGGCGATCCCGGTCCCGCCCTGGCGCAGCTCGGCCAGCAGACCCGCGACACAGTCCGGGGACAGTCGGACGTCGGGATTGAGGATGAGGATTGCCGTGTGTGGATCGGCCTCCCGCACACCGGCATTGATCCCGGCCGCATAACCACCGTTTCGTCCGGTCTCGACCATTCGGGCCGATGGGGCGAGTCGTCGCACGATGTCGACCGACCCGTCCGTGGAGGCGTTGTCCACCACCGTCAGGTGCCACTGGACACCGGCGAGGCCCCCCTCCAGCGAGGCCAACAGCTCGGGCATCAGCTCGGCGCTGTTGAACATGACCACGACAACGGCAACGGTCTCGTCCTGGAACATTCAGCCTCCCGCCTGGCACCCCCGCGCGGGGCCACGTCCCCGGACCTCGTCGTCGCCTCCAGCGCCTCGGGGCCGAGTATGGCATCGTCGTTGCGGACACGGGCCGGGCTTCGGGCAATCCACAGACGGCACGCAGGGTACCCGCTGTGCGTCGCGATCCTGCTGCTCGCGCTCGGGGCGTGCGCCAGCCCGCCCCCCGAGCTCACCGGCAGTACGGACCCACCGACAGTCGCCACCGCCCTGCCGACCACGACCACCGAGCCACCGACGACCAGCACGACGACCGAACCACCGCCGACGCCGAGCCCGTCGGCGACGAAGACGCCGGCGCCGGCAACCTCACGCCCTGGCACCGCGGCCAGGCCGGCGCCTGCCCCCGCCCCGGGCCCAGCCGCTGCCGGAGCCTGCCGGATCCAGCCGAACAACGGGAACACCGGCGCCTCCGGGGCCAGGACCCGCACCTCGGACACGGTGCTGAACGACAACGCCGTGCTCACCAATGCGGACGTTGCCAGCCTCGAGGTCGTCGGGAACAACGTCACGGTCAGCAACGTCCGGGTGGACGGCAACGTCCTCGTGTCGGGAAGCCACGTCACGCTCGATCACGTGACGGCCAAGGGAATCGCCGTCTCCAGTGCCTCGGACGTGACGATCAGGTACGCCAACATCGGTTTCAGCGGCGACGACGCGCTGCACATCACCTCGGACTCGGGCAGCTTCGTGCGCGACATCCGGGTCGAGCACAACTACATCCACGACCCCCGGGCGCCGTCCAGCGCCCACTACGACGGAACCCAGATCCGCGGCGCGGCAAACGTCTCGATCACCTGCAACACCTATGACGCCGGCCCCTACCAGGACACCTTCAACGCCGCGATCTACCTGGAGAACGCCAACGGAGGAGTCAGCGGAGTGACGGTGGCGAACAACTGGCTGCTCGGGTTCGCCTGGACCTTCATGGTGTCCGCCACCGGGACCGTGCTCACCGGAAACGTGATTGGCGGCGACATCCACTGGGGCACCTGCTATCTCGCTGCGAGCTCCGGCCCGGTCAGCGTCTCCGGCAACGTCGAGGCGGGTTCCGGGCAACCGCTCTCGCCGTGTCAGGGGGGCTGATGCGCGTCCTCTACAGCTTTCCGCATCCGCTCGGGGGCAACGGGATCGGCACCGTCGCCTGGCACCACGTCGTCGCCCTGGCCCGCGCCGGGGCGGAGGTGACGGTGGTGACCACGAAGGTCCACCGGCCGCTGGACCCCTCGCTGGGGATCCGCGCCATCTCGGTCCTGGGGCCGGTCCGCCCGCGGATGATCGGTCGGGCGCGTGCCGACGGCCTCGTCGACCGGGTCACGGCCCACCAGCTGCGACTCCGTCGGCCCGACGTCGTCCACGTCTGGCCGGGTGCGGTCCTGCGCACCGCGGCGAGGGCCGCTCGGCTGGGGATACCCGCGGTTCGGGAGGCGCCGAGCCCGTACACCCGGACCGCCGTCGCCCAGGCCGCCCGCGCGTGGGCGGACGTCGGACTGGACGTGCCGGCCGGTCACTTCCACTACATCCCGGAGAGCTCTCTCGCCGCCGAGGACACCGAGTTCGGCGCGGTGGACCGGCTGCTCGTCGGATCACCGGAGGCAGTCGAGACCTTCGACGGCCTGCCGTTCGCGGACAAGGTGGTCCTCAACCGGTACGGGTTCGATCCAGAGGTCTTCCATCCGGCACCGGTCCACTCCGGTCCCCCGACCGTCGTCTTCATCGGCCGGTGCGAGCCGACGAAGGGCATTCACGTCCTGTTGCGCTCCTGGGCCGAGGTCGACCGACCCCCAGGCGCGCGCCTCCTGCTGTGCGGGACGATCCCCGCCGAGGTCCGCGAGCTGTTCTCCCACGAGCTGCGCGACAGCTCCGTCGTGGAGTGTGGGCGGGTCCCGGACATGGGCGACTTCCTCGCTGAGGCGGATGTCATGGTCCTGCCCAGCTTCTCGGAGGGAAGTGCCCTGGTCACCTACGAGTCGATCGGCGCCGGAGTCGTCCCGCTGGTCTCCACCGCATCCGGGCCGCCGGTCGTCCACGACGTCGACGGGCTGGTCCACGAGACGGGCCGCCAGGACCAGCTGGGCGCCCACCTCGAGCGGGTGCTCAACGACGGGGAAGAACGTGCCAGGCTGCGCGCGAACGGGCTGGCTGCGCGGGACGAGCTGACCTGGGCGGCCGTGGGTCGGCGGCTGTGGTCGATCTACGAGGACCTCGCCGTCGAGCCCGCCGAGAGGCTTGCCGCCCGCCATGACACGTAACGCCGCTCCCAGTCGTGCTCCCGACGCCACGCGGCCAGCGCCTCCGGCTGAACGGGGGGAAGCGTCAGCGCCCGGAGCAGGGCGGGCACCAGGGACTCGCCCTCGGGCACGAGCAGGCAGCGGTCACTGATGCCACGCATCGGTGGCAGGTCGATGCCCACGACCGGGGTACCGGCGGCCAGGTACTCGTACAGCTTGAGCGGGCTCATCGCCACGGACATCGGCGTGCGCCGGTGGGGGATCAGGCAGACGTCGGCGTCGCGCATCATCGCCAGCACCCGTGGCCGGGGTTCGAGCAGGCGCAGGACGACGTTGGGCCGGCTGACCAGGTCGTCGAAGAGGCGCGGTTCACTGAGGTACCCGACGAGCACGAAGGTCCAGTCGGGCAGGGCATCCGCGCACTGCGCCAGTGCCGCGACGTCGATCCGTTGTTCGAGCGATCCGGCATACATGGCAATGGGTCTCCGGAGCGCACTGAACCACTGCGGGGGCGCCGGCAGGTCGACGTAGTCGCTGGTGCTCATCGCGTTCGGCACGACGGTGCCGCGCGGCGCGCCGATCCGCTCCACGAGTGCCTGGGACACGCCAATCACGTTGACGTCACGCTCGGCCATCTGCCGATAGGTCCAGGCGAAGAGCTCCGTGGCATGGGCGTAGGGGGGGTAGGCCAGCCAGTCGTCCCACCCGTAGTACACGACATCGGTCCACTGCGACCGGTCGGCGACAGCCGCGTGCACGGGGTGCGCCGTGACCAGGACGCCGCCCATCCCCCGGCGCGCCGCCTGCCGACCGAGCCACCGGTCGAGGCGTCGGTACTCCGAGGTGATCGTCCGGTGGTCGAAGACGTCGTGACGACGCCACCGCCGCGGGTGGACGAGGGCGCGGGTCTCGCTCTGCGGAAAGCCAGCTCGCATGCTCCGTCTACTGCGCCGGAGCCGACTGAGGTAGCTGCGCAGGGGGTCACTGACCAGCAGGGTCGGCACCTCGTCGTCCGTGAGCAGGCGTTCGACCATCCGGTCCGCTGACCAGGACATGTCGCGGGAGAAGGCGTCGGCCCAGGTCTCGTAGGCGAATCCGAACACCACGCCGGGTAGTCGGGGCGCGTCGGTCGCGGTCACGGCGTTCATCGGCGGATCCGCTGCTCATCGCCGGGTCGGAGCTCGTGCGCTCGCGGCGCGCCACCCTCCCCGTCCGACGGATCGCGGGAGCTGCCGGACCGAGTCCCGGCGAGGTCGGAGGGCGCCCGTGCGGCCCGCGCCATCGACCAGGCCGCACCGGCGCAGCCCAGCAGGAAGAACACCATGAACCCGGTCTGGTGGAAGCTCAGCTCGTCGAAGGTCACGGCGGATGCACCCAGTGCGGCGATGCTCGCCGCGAGGGCTTGGCCCAGGCCCCGGTCGGCGGGCGCGGTGACACGCTTGCGGTACCCCCTCGCGACGCCGACCCCCACGACGAAGATGGACATGAAGACCGCTGCGGCCAGCAGACCCCCCTCCAGGAGCGAGCCGAGGTACTGGTTGTCCAGGTAGAAGTAGGTCAAGGGCTGGAAGGTTCCCAGCCCTCGGCCGAAGACCCAGTGTCCTTCCATGAGGCCGGGGATCTTCTCGTAGTCCTGGGTGCGTCCGGCGATGCTGGGATCCTCGTCGCCGATCAGCACCAGGCTCTTCAGGGTGCCGAGCAGTCCGGGGATCGCCGTGCGGAACAGGACCAGGCCGATGATCGAGAGCACCAGGGCGTTGAGCTTGGCCCGCAGGCTCAGCTGGACGGCGTAGATGCCCAGACCGACGGCGAGGGCGAGCAGCCCGGAGCGTGAGACCGTCATCGGGTTGACCACGAGGATGGCCACCAGCGAGATCGTCCCCACCCGGCGGCGGAAGGCCGTGGCAGCGTGCAGGGCGTGGTGCAGCGACAGGGGCGCGAGGGCGGCAAGGGCGACGGCATACTCGATCGGATGGGCGGCGGCGCCATCGATCCGATGGAAGCCGGAACGGGTGTCGTTGATGACCTCGGTGTTCGTCGTCAGGCCCGGCAGGTGCGCGAAGTCGGCATAGCGGAAGTTGCCGATCGCGTACTCCAACAGCCCGATCCCCGCCGCGACCCCGGCGATCGCCACGAGCAGGAAGAGCACGGCGTCCAGCCGCTCCTTGGTCACCAGCCCGTCGACGGCGAGCAACGCGATGCCGAGCATCGCCATGGCCGGGAAGAGGCTGCGGACCGACCCGGCAGCCTCGTCCTCGCTGAGGATCCGCATCGACGCGGCCCCGAAGGACGTCAACGTGGCGATCACGTAGGCCAACAGGACCCACCGCACCGGATGGGACGGCACCGGTCGGATCAGGCCGAGCAACCGACTGGCCACCCAGACCACCAGGCAGACCATGCCCAGCAGCTGAGCGGGGTTGCCGACAGACTTCAACGGCCCGACCAGGACATAGTTCTCGGGCACCAGGAACAGCAGTCCGATCATCAACCCGAGCAGTGAGGCTGCGTCCCGCCGGGAGACGCCGATCGCGCCGACGAGGAACGCCAGTGCCAGCAGTCCGAGCAGCACCGGGACGCCGGCCCCGCTACTGAGCCCGAACGTGACCAGCGCGGTTCCGCAGACGAGGGCGAGACCGGTGGCGAGTCGTAGGCCCCTGCCGGACGCCGCGCCCGACACCAGCACGTCAGCCACGGTTACCGAGCGCCGACGTCCGCTGCATGCGTCGCGTGTTCGGACTCATGCTGGTCCCCGGACGCGGCCGGCGTGTCGTCCCGGCCCGGGTCGTCGTCGGGGGCGCCGAGGGGCTCGACCTCGCCCGGCGTGGACGCCGGCTCGCGCTGCGCCCGGTCGGACCTGCTCGTCCGCTGAGCAGGCGGTCGGGTCGCCCGACGCGCCAGCAGGCGGTCGACCAGAAGCGACAGCGCCGATCCGGCAAGCAAGCCGACCCCGAAGACGCTGAGCAGGATCTTGACCTTGGACTGGGGCGGGAGCTCGACGACCTGGGTGGGCGTGGTCACGAACGCGGTGAGCTGGGACCCCTCGGGGGCACCGGCGCGTGACTGGATCTGCCGGACCCGTTCCGGGACCGCCGCGAGCACGGCATCGACCGTAGTCTGCACCGACTGCGGCGTCGTCCCCCAGGTCTGCACCAGGTAGGCCTTCGCGCCTTGGGGGATCCCCACCGAGAACGTGGTGCCCGTGTCGGTCTGCCCGGGCGCCGACCCCCGGTTGCCGCCGCCGAGGGCGGACTGGGTGGCCGCCGACATCAGGCTCGCCGCAACTGCCTCGCCGAGAAGCTCTCCCCCGTCGACGGCGAGCGGGTTGTTGTTGAGCGGGTTCGGAGTGTCCACGGTGACCGGTGCCGACTGTCGGTACACCAGCGCATAGCTGCCGAACGCGGTGTACTCGGGCTTGACCTCCTTGGAGAGACCGAGTCCCGCCCCCCAGGCAAGGATCATCACCGGGACGATCACCCACCATCGCCTCGCACATACACGTGCCACATCCAGCGCGTCCACGCTGCGCCCTCCCATCGCAGTCCCACCACCCGGCAGAGCCACGGTAACCCCTGCAAACTTGCCAGGTGGCGGTTTGGGCGGATCTGCCTGGTCACGACCTCGACACCGCGTGACCTGAGCGAGTTTTCCCAACTCACCACGAAGGATTCGGCACCCGAGGTACGTTGGCACCGTTGGGCTGCGCGACGGGAAGTGGGGCGTCGACAAGGAGTTCGGGGGCAGGCATGAAGAGGGCAACCTTGGGTGAGCGCGGCCGGCTGGGGGGCCGGGAGGGGCACGCTCGGGACCTGCGTCGCGGAGACCGGGTCAGGGTCCGTCCGGCGGACGAGATCATGGCGACGCTGGACGAGAACGGGGACCTGGACCAGCTCCCCTTCATGCCCGAGATGCTTCCGCTGTGCGGACAGACCTTCCAGGTCCATGCACGGGCCGACAAGACGTGCGACACGGTCAACATCACCGGCTGCAGTCGCGAGATGGAGGACACCGTCCACCTGCTCGAGGCTCGATGCGACGGGTCGGCGCACGGCGGTTGCCAGGCGGGGTGCCTCTTCTTCTTCAAGGAGGCATGGCTCGAGCCCGCCGAGTCGACGGGCGGCCCCAGCACCCGTGCGGCCGCCCCCGAGGCCGCGCCGCCGGACGACCTGGTCGAGCGTCTTGACCGGCATACCGAGGTCGCTCCCGGTACCTACCGCTGCCAGGCCACCCAGCTGCCTGAGGCGACCCGCCCGATGGCCGGGCTGCGCCACTACCTGCGGGACGTCCAGACTCGCAATGTCCCGCTCCGGCTGATGGTTCGCGGGCTGCTCATCTCGTTCGCCGACCGGTACCAGCGGTTCTCGCGGCGACGGCTGCCCCGCGCCCTGCGTTACCAGGACGGTGAAGAGGTTCCCCGCCTTCGCGGAACACTGACGAAGACGCCGACGCAGACCCTCGACCTGCAGCCGGGGGAGGTCGTCGAGGTGAAGAGCCTGCCCGAGATCGTCGCCACCCTCAGCGTGAACCAGCGGAACCGCAACCTGTGGTTCGACCGCGAGATGATGCGCTACTGCGGCAAGCGCTTTCGGGTGGTTCGCCGGGTGGATCGACTCCTCGACGAGAAGACCGGCCGGATGATCGAGACCAAGACGCCGAGCATCATCCTCGACGGAGCGATCTGCGTCGGCGACTACCACAAGCTCTGCCCCCGCCAGGACTACGCGTTCTTCCGCGAGATCTGGCTACGTCGGACGACGGGAGTGTGACCGCATGCGAGTTCTCGTGACGGGCGACCGCGGGTACGTGGGGGCCGTCATGGTCCCCTTCCTGCAGGGGGCCGGGCATGAGGTGGTCGGCCTGGATGCCGGCTGGTACGACGGGTGCGACTTCGGCCCGCAGCCGTCGGGGTACGAGTCGCGCACCGGTGACGTGCGGGATGCGACCGCCGCCGACCTGGCCGGGTTCGACGCCGTGGTCCACCTGGCGGCGATCTCCAACGACCCGATCGGCCACCTCAATCCGGAGGCGACCTACTCCGTCAATGCCGACGGGGCCATCCACCTGGCTGCGGCGGCCAAGGCAGCCGGCGTTTCCCGCTTCCTCTTCTCCTCCTCCTGCTCGCTGTACGGCGCTGCCGGCGACACCGCGGTGGGTGAGGATGCCGAGTTCCACCCGGTGACGCCCTACGGCGAGAGCAAGGTACGGGCCGAGGCGGGGATCGCCCGTCTGGCCGACGACGACTTCAGCCCCACCTACCTGCGCAACGCCACCGCGTACGGGTCCTCCCCGCGGTTGCGGGCCGACATCGTCGTCAACAACCTCACCGGGACCGCGTTCACCCGTGGCGAGGTGGCCCTGCAGAGTGACGGCAGCCCGTGGCGACCGCTGGTGCACGTCGAGGACATCGCGCGAGCGTTCCTCGCAGCACTGGAGGCTCCGCGCGAGGTGGTGCACGACCAGGCGTTCAACGTCGGCCGGGACGAGGACGTGCTCCAGGTCAGGGACATCGCGCTGCTGGTCTCCCGCCGGATGTCGGCGCCGGTCACCTTCGCCGACGGCGCCGGGCCGGACAAGCGCGACTACCGCGTCGACTTCGCCAAGATCACGACACGGCTGCCGTCGTTCCAGCCAGCCTGGACCGTGCTGCTGGGCATCGACCACCTCGCGACGATGATGTCCCGCCACCACGTGAGCGCCGAGGACTTCGAGGGGCCGCGCTTCGTCCGACTGCTGCGGATCCGGGACCTGATCACCGCGGGCCGGATGGATGACCACCTTCGGATCCTCGACCTGCAGCGGTCAGCGACATGACGGCCCCCCTGTGTCGGCTCTGTGCCGCCCCGCTGACCCACACCTTCGTGGACCTGGGGATGTCGCCGCCCTGCGAGAGCTTCCTGCCAGCCGAGCTGCTCGACCGCGGCGAGACCTTCTACCCACTTCACGTGCGCGTGTGCGCCGAATGCCTCCTCGTCCAGCTGCCCGCCTACCTGGCCGCCGAGGACATCTTCACCGACTACGCCTACTTCTCCAGCTACTCCGACTCGTGGGTCGAGCACGCCCGACGCTTCGTCGACCACGCCGTCACCCGGCTCGGGCTGGACTCCACCTCGTTCGTCGTCGAGGTGGCCAGCAACGACGGGTACCTGCTGCAGCACGCCGTGGCGAGAGGGATCCGTTCCCTCGGAGTCGAGCCGGCAGCCAACGTGGCCAAGGAAGCGGTCGCCAAGGGGATCGACACCACGGTGCAGTTCCTCGGCGCCCGCACCGGCACGGACCTCCGCGAGCGTCACGGCGGAGCCGACCTCGTCGTCGCGAACAACGTCTTCGCCCACGTGCCGGACATCGTGGACTTCTCCCTCGGACTGCGGGCGCTCGTCGCCGAAACCGGGACGGTGTCGATCGAGATCCCGCACCTCCTGCGCCTGATCGAGGGTCGCCTGTACGACACGATCTATCACGAGCACTTCTCCTACCTCTCCCTGCTGACCACGCAACGGGTCCTTGCGAAAGCGGGGCTCACCGTGGTCGACGTCGAGGAGCTCGCGTCCCACGGAGGGTCGCTGCGCACCTGGTCCGTTCCGACCGAGCACGCCGGGTCCCCGTCCGAGGCGGTGCGCCAGGTGCTCACTGCGGAGGCCTCCGCGGGGCTGCACACCCTCGAGGGACACGGCGGGTTCGCCGACGCCGTGGCGACCGCCCGCAACGACCTGGTCGAGTTCCTGGTGGGGTGCCAGCGCAAGGGAGCGACCGTCGTCGGCTACGGGGCACCTGGCAAGGGGAACACCCTGCTCAACCATGCCGGCATCCGCTCGGACCTCTTGTCGTTCACGGTCGACCGGAACCCCTTCAAGCACGGGAAGTTCCTGCCGGGCACGCACATCCCCGTGCTGGAGCCGCAGCGGTTGGACGAGGCGAGGCCGGACTACATCCTCATCCTGCCGTGGAACCTGCGCACCGAGATCGCCGCCCAGCTGGCCTACACCCGGGAGTGGGGCGCCCAGCTCGTCGTACCACTTCCCACCCTGGAGGTGTTCTGATGAAGGTGGCGCTGTTCTGCGGTGGGCTGGGTCTTCGGATGCGTTCCGGCGAGGACCCGCGGCCCAAGCCGATGATGACGATCGGTGACCGTCCGGTGCTGTGGCACATCATGCGCTACTACGCCCACTTCGGACACAAGGACTTCGTCCTGTGTCTGGGGTATGGCGCGCAGGTCGTCAAGGACTACTTCCTCAACTACCAGGAGACCGCGTCGAACGACTTCGTCCTCAGCCAGGGTGGTGCCGCCGTGGAGCTCCTGGACACCGACATCAGCGACTGGCGGATCACCTTCGTCGACACCGGGATCGACACCCAGATCGGAGAGCGCCTGCGCCGGGTTCGTCACCACCTCGACGGCGACGACACGTTCCTGGCCCACTACGGCGATGTCCTGACCGACGCGCCGATGGACCAGCTGGTGGCCAAGCTCGAGCAGTCGGACGCCGTCGGGTCCCTGCTCGCGATCAGGCCGCCCGGGTCGTTTCACGTCGTGCACCTGGAGGAGTCGTCCAACCGGATCCAGGGGTTCCAGTCCGCCGTCGACCTGCCACTGTGGATCAACGGGGGCTTCTTCATCCTGCGTCAGGGCATCTTCGACTACCTCGCCGAGGGAGACGACCTCGTCGCCGACGGGTGCCAGAAGGCCGCGCAGGCGGGGAAGATGCTCGCCATCCCCTACGAGGGCTTCTGGGCCCCCATGGACACGCTCAAGGAACGAGCGCACCTCGAGAACCTCTACCTGCGCGGACACAGCCCGTGGACCCTGTGGCGTAACCCGCCCCGCGGTCCCCGGGCGCCCCTGCCCGAGCTCGTCGTGGACGACGCCCCACCCGCGCCCCGGAACGGGGCGGTCGATGCCGCGCAGCGTTCCGCTGTCGCGACCTGAGCACGGTGACCACCGTGATCCCGCTCGCGCTTCCCGCCGGCCCGCTGCACGTCCTGTGCCTCGGCGCCCATCCCGACGACATCGAGATCGGCTGTGGTGGAACGCTGCTGACCCTCACCGCGGCTGCCGAGGTCTCGGTGACCACCATGGTCCTGACCGGCACGAGCGGCCGTCAGGACGAGGCCCGACACGCAGCCAAGCTCTTCCTGGGAGACCGTTCCCGAGCCGTCACCACCGAGGGCCTGCCCGACGGGCGCCTGCCGGCGCACTGGGGGGCGACCAAGGACCTCCTCGAGAGACTCGCGCAGACCTGCTCGCCGGACCTGATCCTGGCGCCGCGCCGGGATGACGCCCACCAGGACCACCGGCTGCTGGGCGAGCTGGTCGGCACCGCGTGGCGCGACGCGCTGGTGCTGCACTACGAGATCCCCAAGTGGGACGGGGACCTCGGTCCGGTGACCCACTACGTCCCGGTCTCGGCGCAGGACGCCCGGCACAAGTGCGACCTGCTGGACCAGGCCTTCCCGAGCCAGCAGGGGCGAGACTGGTGGAGCCACGAGACCTTCCTCAGCCTGATGAGGCTGCGCGGCATGGAGTGCCGGTCCGAGTACGCCGAAGCGTTCGTCACCTCGAAGGCCGTGCTGTCCCTGCCCGCGGCCACGGTGGACCGATCCGGTGGCTGACCGGCCCGAGCCCGGTGCCGGCGGTCTGCGCGCGTGCCCCCTCTGCGGCGCGCTCGGTGGACCCAGCATCCACCGGGTGGCGTCACTGCCGGTGAACAGCTGCCTGCTGGCGGACTCGGCCGACGAGGCGCGCTCGCTGCCTCGGGGGGAGCTCGACCTCGTCGCCTGTGAGCGGTGTGGGCACCTGAGGAACCGAGCCTTCCGTGAGGAGCTCACCCAGTACACCGACCGGTATGAGGACTCCCAGGCGTTCTCACCGACCTTCCTCGGCTACGCCAAGGGTTTGGCGGCCGACTGGGTGACCCGGTGGGACCTCGTCGGAGGGACCGTCGTCGAGATCGGGGCCGGTCGGGGTGACTTCGCCCGGCTGCTGGCCGAAGCCGGCGTGGGCCGTGTGATCGCCATGGACCCGACCCTCGACCTCGACCGGGTCGGCGACGACGGCTCCGGACGAGTCCACTGGTTGGCCCGGCGGTTCGACGCGAGCAGTGGCCTGCCCGACTGCGACGCGGTCGTCTTCCGCCACGTGCTCGAGCACGTGAGCGACCCAGCCCAGCTGCTCAGCGCCCTGTTCCACGCACTGCAGGCGCGCCCGCAGGTCCCCGTCCTCGTTGAGGTCCCGGATGCCGGGCGGATCCTGGACGAGGGGGCGTTCTGGGACGTCTACTACGAGCACTGTGCCTACTTCGTGCCGCCGACCCTGCGCGCCACGTTCACCTGCGCCGGCTTCGAGGTTCGCTCGGTCACCAGCACGTATGCCGGGCAGTACCTCCTCGTGGCGGCGACGGCGTCAGGACGGCCCGGCCTCGCCCTCCCCCCGCCCGACGAGGTCGACGCGCTGACGCGTCGAGCCGGTCACTTCGGACAGCGGGTCGCCGGAGAGCTCGCTCGCTGGGGTGAGGTCCTCCAGGAGCGACAGCTCCGGGCGGAGGACGTCGTCCTGTGGGGATCAGGGTCGAAGGCGACGGCGTTCCTCACGCTGACCCGCCGTGACCCCTCACCCATCAGCCGCGTCGTCGACGTCAACCCCCACAAGCAGGGCCGGTTCGTCCTCGGCTCGGGGCTGCCCATCGTGGCGCCGGAGGCACTGCGCGAGCATCCGTGCCACCTGGTCATCGTGATGAATCCGGTCTACGTGCCCGAGATCACCGCTCAGCTGAGGTCGATGGGAGTCGTCGCCGACGTGCTGGCCCTCGGCGAGCAGGTCGCACCAGCTGTCGCCCCCTGATCCTCAGCTCGCCGAGGATCACGCGCCAGCGGCGGTCCCGGAGGAACCAGCGACCGACGATCGCCAGACACCGCAGCCGCGGGCCGGGCGAGAGGTCCGCGGTCAGCACCGCTCGCAGATACCCGACGAAGAGCCTGGCCTCGGGCATGGGGAACGTGCCCTGCTCGCGGCTGGGGTCGAACCAGGCGGCGATCTCCTCGGGCGACTTGTCGACCGCCGAGGAGTCCGCGTGCCGACGGTTGTAGAAGAGCCACTCCGGAACCTGGGCCCACCCTCCGCGCAGGGCCAGCTCCACGAGGAGCACGGTGTCGGCCCCGTTGTTGGTCCCGAGCAGGTGGGTGTCCAGCAGCGCCTCGCGCCGGACCAGCCCGTAGACCGGATAGCACATGTGCAGCAGCGACTCATCGGTCCGGTGGCCGAGCAGGCTGCGGACCCGGGTCACCGCGGAGCTGTTGTCCCACGGGAGATCGGTCCGGTAGCGCCCGGACTCGTGACCCGACGCGTCGATCACCACGGTCCAGGGCCAGGCCAGCACCAGGGTCGGGTCCGCATCGAGGACGGCCGCGCACCGCTCGATGCAGTGCGGGTCGAGCCGGTCGTCGTAGGCGTACCAGCGGAAGTACTCGCCGCGGGCCTCGGTGACGACGACGTTGTGGTTGAAGCTGGCGCCGCGGTTGACGTCCTGCCTCAGGTAGCGCACCCGGGGGTCCTGCGCGGCGAAGCGCTCGCAGATCTCCCGGGTGCGGTCAGTGGACGCGTTGTCGCTGACCACGATCTCCAGGTCGGCATGGCTCTGCGCCAGGAGGGTCGACAGCGCCTCCTCGAGGTACCGGTCGGCATTGAACACCGGGAGTCCGACCGAGACCCTCGTCATTGCGGCTCCTTCATCCTCGAGCAGGCAGGGTCCATCACAGGTAGACCACCCGGTACCGCAGGCTCCCCCGGACCCGACCGACGAGGGTTCCGGCCACCGAGAACCACAAGAAGCGCCGCTTGGTGTCCAGCACGGCATACGGGCTGCGCGAGACGACCCAGAAGGCCCGGGCCAGCACCTGCGACGGCGACTGCCGGCGGGCCCCCGCGTCCCGGTACCGCAGGTACAGCTGGG
Organism: uncultured Actinomycetota bacterium; assembly: GCA_963845815.1. GTDB lineage: Bacteria > Actinomycetota > Actinomycetes > Actinomycetales > Dermatophilaceae > Lapillicoccus. The sequence continues at coordinate 1,205,003 of CAWJTD010000001.1, read as the reverse complement.
TCTCGGCCAGGGTGTACTGCTTCATCTGCCGGAACGTGTCCAACGCGGTCGCGCGGAACCGGTAGCCGATCACCGCCTCCGGCGCCAGGGCCAGGCTCAGCCCGGCCAGCTGGGCGCGCCAGGAGAACTCCACGTCCTCGCAGTGGGACAGGGACTCGTCGAAGCCACACATCGACACGAAGGCGTCTCGACGGATCATCATGTTGCCGGTGTTGGCGAACGGGAGGAACCCGCACGGCCCCTTGGGCAGCCCCTTCCAGTAGTCGGAGGTGCCGCGCAGCGATGACAGCTCGGGTGCGTTGAGCCGCGCGATGTCATACACCCCGGCGATGACGTCTCCGGTCGCCCGGGCGTCGAACAGCCGGGACAACCACTCCGGGGCGGCCACGTCGTCGGCGTCACAGAACGCCAGCCAACGTCCTCGAGCTGCCTGCGCGCCCACGTTCCGGGCGTGCGACGGGCCTCGTCGGCTGCGCGCGTCGACCACCCGGACCGGGACGTCCCTGATCCCACCCAGGGCGTCCAGCGAACCGTCGGTGGTCCCGTTGTCGGCGATGACCACCTCCCACGACCCGCCGAAGTCCTGGCTTCGCAGGGCGTCCAGCTGCTGGGCGAGCAGCGGCCCAGGGTTGTACACCGGGATGACCACGCTGACATCCAGTGGGACCCGCGCCTCGTCATTCACCCCCCAGGTGGTCATCGGCGTCTCTCCCGGACCGCTCCCAGCGCCTCGGTCAGCGCCGGAAGCTTGATCCAGACCGCCAATCCCGCGTACGTCAGTCCTCCGGCGACGATGCCGGCAACCAGCTCGGCCCACACCGGGCCGTGCAGCTGGCGGACGCCGTAGGTGGTCGCGCAGGTCACTACCACCATGACGGCACTGATCCACATCTGCGGCACGAGTGAGATCGCGTACGTGCGCAGCGGGAGCCCGATCTGGTGGAAGGCGAGCATGAGCCCGAAGGGGGTCAGCATCGCGATGCCGACCGCGTAGCCCGCCGCCACGCCGACCACGCCGAACCGCACCCCGACGAGCTCGAGGCCGACCAGCACCACGCTGTAGACGATGGCCCATCGGAAGGACAGGTCGCTGCGGCCCTTCGCCAGGAGCAGCTGGTTCGAGGCACTCGTGACGGACTGGATCGCGCCGATGGGGGCCAGGATCCACATCAGCGGGACGAGGCCGGACCAGCTCGCGCCGAAGACCACCGGCACCAGGGCTGAGGCGACCGAGGCCAGTCCGAACATCAACGGCCAGGTCACGAAGGCGATCACCTGGGAGGAGCGGATGAAACCGGAGCGCAGCGCGGCGTTGTCGTCCTGACGCCGGGAGAACGCCGGGAAGGTCACCTCCCCGACGATGGCACTCATCGTCCCGACCGGAGCGGAGACGGTGCGCTGGGCCATCGAGTAGAGCCCGACCCCGGCCCCGCCGAAGGCGTGGCTGACGATCACCTTGTCGACCTGGGTGAAGAAGAAGAACAACAGGTTCGATCCGAAGAGGTTGAGGCTGTACGACCAGATGGACCTCAGGCTCCCCAGGTCCAGCCCCCAGCTCGGCCGCCAGCTGTCGTAGACCCAGACCATCACGGTTCCGACGAGAGAGCCCACGATCATCCCGTAGACCAGGGCCCAGTACCCGTGACCCATGACGGCGAAGACGATGGCCACCGCCGCCGTGACCACGGCGCCGGAGGCACTGGCGACGGCGATCTCGAAGAACCGCAGGTTCCGGCGCAGCAGCGAATGGTGGATCTGCCCGAGCGAGGTGAAGATGGTGACGACCGCCATCGCCCGCATCGCCGGAGCCGAGCTGGGACTGCCGAGCATCTCCGAGATCGCCGGGGCGGCGAAGAACAGGGACGCGGCCAGGAGCGAGCCCAGGGCGAGGTTGAGATAGAAGACCGAGTTCAGCAAGGGATCATCCACCTCCCGGCGCTGGATGATCGCCGCCCCGGTGCCCAGGTCCTGGAGCTGGTCCAACAGCATGGTCACGATCACCGCGATCGCGACGATCCCGAAGTCGTCGGGAGCCAGCAGGCGCGCCAGCACGATGTTCGTCAGGAAGCGAACCGCCTGGGCGACCACCTGCGAGGCCGCGGTCACCTTGGTGCCACGAGCCACGATGTTGGTGTCCGCCATCGGAGCAGCAGGGTTCTCCCCCCGCTTGTCCCCACGCCTGACCATTCCCCACAACCCTCCGCCCCCCATGACGTCCTGCTCGTCATGTTAGGTGCGAAAGCGCTGTCACTGAGGGGGTTTGGGCAAATGCGGACCGCGGGCCGCTCCGTGAGGAGCGACCCGCGGCCGACCGTGCGTTGCTGCGGTTTCGCTGGGAGACCCAGCCGAGCGACTACTTGCAGAGGTTGGTCGGCTGACCGTTCCTCGTGTTCCCGGTGCTGATCAGACCGGCGTTGCCGACCCGCGTTCCGAGGTAGCACTCGCCCCAGTGGATGTCACCGCCGAGCTGGTTGCCGAGCAGCTGGGTGTTGCGGGCGTCCATCATGACGGAGAAGGCGAACCCGTACAGCCAGTTGTTCTGCACGACGATGTTGTTCTCACCGCCGTTGGCGTCCTCGAGGTACACGGCCGCGTTGAACGTCTCCTGGAACGGGCCGGGATCGATGGTGTTGCAGGCAATCGTGGAGTTCGCCGCACCCCGGACCTGGATGCCGTCGTAGTGTGCCGACGGCGCGACCCGCGGGTCGTGCATGTAGTTGTACTTCAGCGTCACGTTGTTGATGTACCGCCCGCCGTCGGACGTCACGTGGATCGCGTCGTCCGGGCCGAAGCCGATGTTGGCGTACTGCACGGTGACGTTCGAGGCACTGGAGATGCCGATGCCCTGGGTGGTGACGCGGTCGATCATCACGTTGTCACCGGCGACGAGGATGCTCCCGGCGACCGAGACATTGCGGACCGTGACGTTGGAGCCGTAGATCGTGAGGCTGGAGACGTTGGCGTTCTCGAGCACGGCGCCGTTGTTCAAGGTGGTCTGCGAGCTGTTCGTGCGGGTGCCCGAGGCTCCGGTGTTGGACGCGGCCGGCTTGATCGCGCAGGCGTTGTTCGGCGCCGGAGGAGGCGTCGTCGCGGGGGGCGCCGTGGTCGTCGTCGTCGTGGGCGGCGGCGTGGTCGTCGTCGTCGTGGGCGGCGGCGCGGTCGTCGTCGTCGTCGGCGGCGGCGTGGTCGTCGTCGTCGGCGGCGGCGTGGTCGTCGTCGTCGCCTTCGGCGTCGCGGTCGTCGTCGTCGTGGGGGGCGGTGTCGACTCCGGCCCGCCACACGGCGCGAACGCCGCGCCGTCGGTGTATCGGTTGCCCGAGACCGTCAGCGGCTGGGCCGACCGGTTGTCGCACGAGCCCCACTTGGCGTCCCGCCCGAAGACGTTCGACGTCAGCCGGACGTCGTTCGCGCCGGTGAAGACGGTGAAACCGCCACCGTTGAGCCAGTTGTTGCTCGCCCGGACCCCGGAGGTCCCGCCATTCGCGTTCTCCAGGAAGAGGGCCCCGTTGCCGACGGCACCGCCGTCATAGCGCGAGCAGGAGATGTCGATGCCGGTTCCGCCACGCAGGTGGGTCCCGCTGTAGCTGCCGGACTGCGACGCCGCCGGGTCGTGGATGTAGTTGTGGTGCAAGGAGATGTTGGAGACCGGACGGGACGAACCCCGGTCGGCAGTGACGTGGATGCCTTCACCACCCTTGGAGATGTTCGCGTACTGCACGGTGACGTTGGCGGCACCGGAGATCACGACGCCCTTAGTCGTCACGCGGTCGAGCTTGACGCCGTTGCCGAGAACCGTGATGTTCCCGGTGACCGAGACGTTGCGGACGACGACGTTGTCGCCGCTCACGGTCAGGTCACCGGTGATCCTGGCGTTCGCCAGCGTCGACCCGGCCGCGGACATCGTGTTCTTGGACGAGGCCGCCAGCGTGCCGGAGGCTCCGGTGTTCGCGGACCCGGGCATGGCCCCGCACGAGGCTGCCAGAGCCAGGCTCGGGTCGGTCGCACTCTGTGCGGAGCTGGCTGCTGCCAGCGAGCCGCCGGTCGTGGCCAGGGCGGCCGCAACGGCGACCCAGGCCAGCTTCGACCGTGACGCACTTCCTCCTAAACGGATTCGGTGGGTCTTCATATCGTGCTCCTTCGGGGTTGTGGCACGGCAGATTCTCCGGAGAGCGGGTCATGCTGACGCTCCGGATCGGGGGGTTGAACCTGGTATCCCGGGAGGGGAGCCGGGATGTCGTGCCAGGGCGGGACTGCAGGTCCGCCGGGTGTTGGGCACAGAAGCCGATGCTTCTGTGTGAGGGGTTATGAAGTTTTTTTCGGGCACATGCGGCGGTGAGCTGGCGGAGGAACCGGACAAAAACCGCGACCAAACGCCCGAGGGGGCCGATATCCCCAAGAATCGGGATACAGCCCCCCATAGCGCTCGCCGAGCCACATTCTGACTCACGGCGAACCGTTCACCACCATGCGGGAAGGTCACGAAAAGATCAACTTCACGCGAAAACGGTGTCACCATGTGGGCAGGAGGTGTCCAATATGCGTCCGCGGGCCGGGGAGCCGTGAGCGGTCGCAGGGAAAGGGCATCAGACTGCCTCTCGGGACCGGGAACGCGTCGAGTGGCCTCGGGGCGCGCCAGGGCCATCGACTCACGGCTCAGGCGGCTGAGCGGGGGCGAACACACGCTCCTCCCAGCCCGATGGCGTCACCGGGGGCAGACGCGGCGAACCGGCCGTCCAGCTCGTCAGCCGGGCGACCGGTTCACCGTCTCGGGTGGATCAGTAGGCGCCAGAACCCGCCACGACGGCGCGGAAGGTGCGCACGAGGATCTGCAGGTCCAGCACCGGCGACCAGTTGTCCACGTACCAGAGGTCGAGCCGAAGCGACTGGTCCCAGTTGAGGTCGCTGCGGCCACTGATCTGCCAGAGACCGGTCATTCCCGGTCGCACCCGCAGGCGCTGGACGGCATCGGGCTCGTACTCGTCGACCTCGCAGCGCAGCGGCGGGCGGGGCCCGACGAGCGACATCTCACCGCGCAGGACGTTGAAGAGCTGCGGCAGCTCGTCCAGCGAGTACTTGCGCAGGTACCGGCCGATGGTGGTGACCCGAGGGTCGTTGCGCTCCTTGAAAAGCACCGCGTTGACCTGGTCGTCGCGGTTGATGGTGGTCCGGAGCTTCTCCGCGTCCACCACCATCGTGCGGAACTTGAACAACCGGAACGCCTCACCCCGGATCCCCACGCGCTCCTGGGTGAAGAAGACCGGGCCACTGGAGCTGAGCTTGATCAACGCAGCGATGAACAGGAACACCGGGATCGCGAGGATCAGCAGGGCGACACCGATCACCGAGTCGACGAGCCGCTTGGCGACGACCCGGCTGCCAGAGCTGATCGGGCGCTCCACGTGCAGCAGGGACAGTCCCGCGGCCGGGCGCAGGGACAGCCGGGGGCCGGCGACCTCCACGATGCCCGGCGACACGCACAGGTCCACCTTGCGCTCCGCGAGTGCCCAGCCGAGCCGGCGCAGCGGCTTGCCCACCAGGTCGGGGTGGCTCGAGACCGCCACCATCTGCGCCCCCAGCTCGTCCACGGCCGCAAGTGCCGAGTCCGGCGGGCCGTAGATCGGGACGTTCTCGATGTGGTGCTGGGTCCGCCACGCGGAGTCCAGCCCGGACACACAGGCGCCGACGACGCGCATGCCGGACTGGGGGGACGTCTGGATCTCCCGGATCATCGACGCGACGGAGTCGGCCCTGCCGACGACGATGGTGTTGAGCAGGCTGTCTCCCAGCCGCCGTTCCCGGACCAGGCCCCTGCGGAGCAACCAGTGCACCAGGAGGCTGCCGACCAGGACGGTCGGAGCCAGCGGCAGCACGAGTCCGCGAGGCAGCTCCAGGGCGCCCAGGTAGCTGATCATCGCCACGGCGCAGGCGACCAGCACGGCCGCCTTCCCCACGGATCGGTACTCCTCGGAGCCGGAGCCCAAATGCTGCGGGCGATAGGTGTTCATCACCACGAGCGCCGCACCCCAGATGACCGGCACGATGAGGACCGGCCACGCGGTCCGCAGCACACCGGTGCCGAACCGCATGACGTAGCACAACGCACCGGCCAGGACCCCGACGATCAGGTCCCCCACGACAGCCCGGGTGCGGTAGGTGGCCAGCCAGGCCCGATCCGTCCTGGCCCTCGTCTGACTCCTGCCCACCGCCACCGAGAATCGGTTGGCCATCGCCTCGGCGCCCCCGCGCCGACCCCCATCGAACGTACCCACGTACTCAGTCACGACTATCCCCGAACTTCCCCGTTACCCGGGCACGACAAACTGCCCAGGCGCGTGAACCCTGAATCGAACTGACCGGAGTTCCCCACAAACTCCGTTGAGCCGAATGACCCCGACGGTTAAAACGGAAACGTCCCAACCCCCATGCGGAAAGGGTATGGAACGATCGGCTGAGGGGCCAATAGTCCGAAGGGATGATCCTCGGAACGCGTTGAGGCGCAAACAATTTGACGAAACCATGAGCAAAGCAGACATACGCGGCTGGTCCGTTCCCGACACGTCCCGATAGGTCCGCCTTGACCGGTCTCGCCGGGTATCGGGGGCGTTGTCAGGGGGCGTGGAACCGCTGTTGGCTCGCGAGCAGACCACCGTCGACCAGAGCCTCGACGGCATCCGCTGCGGTGTCGAGGGTGAACGGCAGCTCGATCCGTTCGGCGGAGGAGAAGTCCCTCAGGACGAAGTCTGCGGGGTCCATCCGGCCCGGAGGGCGGCCGATGCCCACCCGGACCCGGGTGTAGTCCCTCGTCGACAAGGACTTCGAGATGGACCGCAGCCCGTTGTGTCCTCCCTCCCCACCGTCGCGCTTCAGCCGTACCGCTCCCGCGGGGATGTCGAGCTCGTCATGAACGACGATGAGGTGGTCCACGTCGATGGAGAAGAACGCCATCAGCGACGAGACCGCGCCGCCGGACTCGTTCATGTAGACCGTCGGGATGGCAAGCACGGCCCGCGGCCCGTGCGCCCCGCCGGGCGCAGTGCCCAACCGCACCTCGCAGACCATGGCGCGGGACTTGTGCGCGCGGAAGCCGGCATCGCCCGACCGCTTCGCGGAACGCCCGGCTGGCTGCGCTGTCGAGGCGTGCCGGTTCGCGAGCTCGACGGCCACCATCGCCCCGACGTTGTGCCGGTTCCCGGCATAGCCAGGTCCCGGGTTCCCGAGTCCGACGACGAGCCACGTGTCCACGAGGGGCAAGTATGCCGGGCCGTCACCCAGGACGGCCAAAGGGCCCGGTCAACGACCGGGCCCTTCGACGACGTGCCGTGACGCAGCGCCGGGTCAGCCCTCGTCCGCAGGTGCGGTGTCGCCCTCGGCGTCCTCGCCCTCGGCGTCCTCGCCCTCGACAGCCTCGCCCTCGGGCGCCTCGATGCCCGCCTCGGCCTCGGCCTCGGCCAGCTCGGCCTCGAGCGCCTCGACGGAGATCTGCTGGGTGATGTTGACCACGAGCACCTCGGGGTCGGTGACCAGCACGGCGCCGTCGGGAAGCTCCAGGTCCGAGGCGTGCAGCTGGGTGCCCGGCGCCAGTCCCTCCACGGAGACCACCACGTGCTGCGGGATGTTCGTCGCGAGCACCTCGAGCTGGACGGTCTGGGAGTCGACCGTGACGACGGTCTCGGGGGCCGCCACGCCTTCGGTGTGGACCTGGACGTCCACGGTGACCTTCTCGCCCCGGTTGACCACGACGAGGTCCACGTGCTCGATCACCGGACGAATGGGGTCGCGCTGGACGTCCTTGGCCAGTGCCAGCTGGCTGGTGCCGTCGATCTCGATGTCCAGTAGGGCGTTCGTGTTCTTGAGCGCCATCATGGTGTCGTGTCCGGGCAGCGTGATGTGCACCGGCTCGGTGCCGTGCCCGTAGAGCACAGCGGGGATCTTGTGGTCGCGACGGATCTTTCGGGCCGCGCCCTTGCCGAACGCGGTTCGGGTCTCGGCAACAAGCTTGATCTCAGACATGGGACGTCTTCTCCTCGGCGGAACGGTGGCGATGGCCTGGGGGCGATGGGCCTCGACGCGGGACGCGGCACGGACGGAACAACACGTGCGGCAGACCCGGGGGTCGAACCACCGCGTCGATCACGGACGACGGCCACTGCTGGCCGCACAACGTCCCTCGCCGAGGCAACCCGCCAATCCTAGGCGAGGTCACGGCATACCGGAAATCCGTGCCCGGCCGGGGACGAGCGATCCCGGTCACAACCGGCGTGGACGCAGCTCGCCGGCGCGCACCGCGACGACGCCGGCGACAATGAGTGCCCCGCCGGCCAGCTGGACCGGACGGGGAAGCTCCCCCAGGAGCAGCCAGGCGAACAGGACGGCGAACAGCACCTCGCTGAGGCCGACGAAGGACGCCACCGTGGACCCCAGCCGCCGGGCGGCGAAGGTGCCCAGCAGGTACGCGGCGGCAGCAGCGATGACAGCGACCTCGCCGATCGGCACCCACCAGGGCAGCGACTGCCCGGCGACGACGACGTCCGCACTGGCGAAGCGCAGCGGAAGCAGCCCGGTGACGCCGAGCAGGGCCAGCGCCACCGTGCCGGCACCCATGCCCAGCGCCGCCAGCACCACGGGCGGCAGCCGGCTGTCGCTGTCGGCCGCGACGACGAAGAACGCGGCCAGCCCGACCGCGGCCAGGAGCCCCCAGAGCACCCCGGCCGGATCGAGCCGGACCTGACCGGTGACATCGAGGATCAGGGCCAGCCCGACCATCGCGATGACGACGCCCAGCCAGGTGAGCCGGCTGGGCGACCTGCGCGAGCGCAGCCACATCCACAGGACGACGAGCAGGATCCCGCAGTACTCGAGCAGGAGGGCGACTCCGACTGACAGGTACTGCACGGCGTTGAAGTAGGCCACCTGACATCCGGCGACGGCAACCAACCCGTAGATGAGGATGAGCCGCAGCTCCGAGCGCACCACGGGCCACCTCCCCCGACACGCGAGCAGGGCCGGCACCAGCAGGATCGCGGTCGCGAGGCCCACCCTGAGCAGGACGATGGCCCCGGACGACCAGCCGGTGACCAGCAGCGACTTCGCGAACGGGCCGGAGGTCCCGAATGCCGCGGCGGACAGCAGCGCCGCGAGCAGCCCGAGGTCGGCCCCCCGGCGGCGCAGCGCTGGGCCGGCGGCCGGCACGGGCCGGCCGGAGGCCAGGAGGGCGACTCCCGGTGGGGTCGATGGTGCGCTCACGGCAGCCGCTCAGCTTTCGCGTCAGGGGTGAAGTCGTTTATGCTCGTGACACTAGAGGACGCCCACGTCAGGAGTCAAGGTGATTTTTGCTCATGACACGGAGGTGGCGCTCCAGGGCACGGCGGCCCTGGTCAACACCCTGCCGGGCCCGGCGGAGGCCGACTCCGAGCAGGACGCGCTGCGGACCCCGGAGGACCTGGACGACTTCGTCCGCGAGTGGCAGTGGACCGGGAGCCGAACCCGGAGTGCGGCCGAGCTGGATCAGGTCCGCCGGCTCCGGCCTCGGCTGCGCTCCCTCTGGTCGATGGGACCGGACGAGGCCGTCGCCCAGGTCAACGCCCTGCTCGCCGAGGCGAAGGCGCTTCCGCAGCTGGTCCGCCATGACCACTGGGACTATCACCTCCATGCCACCACCCCCGAGGCTCCGCTGGCGACGCGGATGGCCGTCGAGGCCGCGATGGCGTTCGTGGACGTCATCCGAGCCGGCGAGATGGACCGGCTGAAGGTCTGCGACGCGGACGACTGCGATGACGTCGTCATCGACCTGTCGAAGAACCGCTCCAAGCGGTTCTGCGACGGCGGCTGCGGCAACCGGGCCAACGTGGCGGCATACCGCGCTCGCAAGGCTCACGGGGGCTGAGGCTCAGGCCCGCCCGTCGAACAGGCTGGTCACCGAGCCGTCCTCGAACACCTCGCGGATCGCCATGCTCAGCAGTGGCGCGATCGACAGCACGGTCAGCTTGTCGAACTCCCGGTCGGGCGGAATGGGCAGGGTGTTCGTGACGATGACCTCGACAGCACTGCAGTTCTTCAGTCGGTCGACTGCCGGCCCGGAGAGGATGGCGTGGGTTGCCGCGATCAGCACCCCTGCCGCCCCGGCGGCCATCAGCGCGTCGGCCGCCTTGGTGATCGTGCCGCCGGTGTCGATCATGTCGTCGACCAGGACGCAGATCCGGTCGCTGACGTCGCCGACGACACGGTTGGCGACCGTCTCGTTGGGCCGGTTGATGTCGCGGGTCTTGTGGATGAACGCCAGCGGCGCACCGCCGAGCCGGTGGGACCACTCCTCGGCCACCTTGATCCGGCCGGCATCCGGGGAGACGACGGCGAGCGGCTGGTCGCCGTACTTCGTGGCGACGTAGCCGCTGAGGATCGGCAGCGCCATGAGGTGGTCGACCGGGCCGTCGAAGAAGCCCTGGATCTGCGAGGTGTGCAGGTCCACCGCCATCAGCCGGTTCGCCCCGGCGGTCCGGAAGAGGTCCGCCATGAGCCGGGCCGAGATCGGCTCGCGGCCGCGGTGCTTCTTGTCCTGACGGGCGTAGCCGTAGAACGGCAGGACCACGGTGATCCGCTTGGCTGACGCCCGTTTGAGCGCGTCGACCATGAGCAGCTGCTCCATGATCCATTCGTTGATCGGGGCCGTGTGGCTCTGGATCACGAAGGCGTCCGAACCGCGCACCGACTCCTCGTAGCGCACGTAGATCTCACCGTTTGCGAAGTCGTAGGCCGACGTCGGCACGACCTGGGTGCCCAGGCCGTCGGCCACCTCCCTGGCCAGCTCGGGATGCGCCCGGCCAGAGAAGATCAGGAGGTTCTTCTGGGTCGTCTTCAGGATGCCGGTCACGACCGCCCGCCTTCCGGAGCATCCTCGTGGACGTGGGGAGCGGCGTCGGCGACGTCGGTGAAGCTGGCAGCGGCAGCCTCGGCGGCGCCCGCGGTCTTGGTGCCGGGTCGGTGCCGGGCCACCCAGCCCTCGATGTTCCGCTGCTGGGCACGGGTGACGCCGAGCTCCCCCGGGCCGATGTCCCGGGAGACCGTCGAACCGGCCGCCACGTACGCGCCGTCGGCCACCGTCACCGGCGCGACGAAGACGGCGTTGCTACCGGTGAAGCTGTGCGCGCCCACCGAGGTGTGCGACTTCGTGACGCCGTCATAGTTCGCGAAGATCGTGCCGGCCCCGATGTTTGCTCCCTCGCCAATGGTGACGTCTCCGGCATACGTGAGGTGCGGGACCTTCGCGCCGGCCCGGATCTGCGCATTCTTGGTCTCGACGAATGCCCCGATCTTGGCGTCGGCTCCGAGCTCGGTCCCGGGACGCAGGTAGGAGAACGGTCCGACACTGGCTCCCGGACCGATCACGGCGAGCAGCGCCTGGGTGCGAACCACGGACGCTCCGTCGCCGACCTCGACATCGGTCAAGGTGGTCTCCGGCCCGATCGTGCAGTCGGCACCGATCGTCGTGGCTCCGTGGATCTGGGTGTGTGGATGGATCGTCGTGTCCTGCCCGATCGTCACGTCGGCGTCGATCCAGGTGGTCGCCGGGTCCACCACGATGGCGCCCGCGCGCATGGCTCGCTCGACGGTTCGGCGATTCAGCTCGGCTCCGAGCCGGGCCAGCTGGACCTTGTCGTTGACCCCCTCGGTCTGCCAGATGTCGTCGATGTGCAGCGAGCCCACGGACAGTCCGCGGCGGCGAGCGATCGACAGCACGTCGGTCAGGTACTTCTCGCCCTGGGCGTTGTCCGTGCCCGCCTCCGCGAGCGCCTCACGCAGCACCGACGCGTCGAAGGCGTAGAGACCCGAGTTGATCTCGTTGAGCTCTCGCTGGAAGGCGGTGGCGTCCTGGTGCTCGACGATCGCCTCGAGCAGGCCCTCGTTGTCCCGGACGATCCGACCGTATCCGGTGGGGTCCTCGAGGGTGGCGGTGATGACCGTGACGGATCGGCCCGACCCGTGGTGGTCGGCGACCAGGCTCAGCAGGGTCTCGGGCTGGAGGAGGGGGACGTCACCGTAGGTCACCAGGACGGTGCCGGACAGGTCAGCCGGCAGGGCGGCCAGCCCGCACTCGACGGCGCGTCCGGTGCCCTTGACCGCGTCCTGGTCCGCGATGACCACGTCGGGGTCGAGCCCGCCCACGTGCTCCGCGACGAGGTCCCGCTCATGCCGCACGACGACCGACAGGTGCAGCGGATCGGTGCCCCGGGCAGCTGCAATGGCGTGGCCGAGCAGGGACCGACCACCGATCGCATGCAGGACCTTGGGCCGACGGGACTTCATCCGCGTGCCTTCACCTGCGGCAAGGACGATGACGGCGGCCGGGCGAGGTGCGCTCACGCTCTGAAACTCCCACGTTTCTGACGGGTTAGACCGCCAGCGGAATCCGCCTCGCGATCGTGCGCAACTCTACCCGCCAGCTCGCCGGGAGTTCACCCGGCCGGGTGACGCGTTGCGTGGAGGCGGTCGCTCGCCCTGAAGCCGGGCGATGTACCGGTCGGCCGAGCGACGGACCGCCGCGGCGCCGTCGTGGACGACGACCATGCCCCACCACCCGCCGTAGACCCGGTCGAACGTGAACCGCTCGACCCGGTCGGCGATGGTGGCCACGGTCGCCTCGTCGAGCGGGACGAGGTTGGGGTAGCTCCACATGAAGCTCACCCACTCCCGATCCTGCACCACCGTGATCGTGTCACCGGTGAGCAGTGCACCCCGTCCTTCGGACCCGGCCGGCCAGTGCAGCACCGCGGCCCCGTCGAAGTGACCGCCGATGCGAGCCACCGTGACCCCGGGGACCGGCTCGACGTCATCATCGAAGAGCTCGATCCGGGTGGAGGGCCGTTGGATCCACTGCTGGTCGGCGCGGGGGAGGAAGACCCGGGCGTCGAACGCGTCCGCCCAGTCGAGGTGCGCGGCATAGAAGTGCGGGTGGGAGATGCAGATCGCGTCGATGCCTCCGAGCTCGTCGACCTGACGTCGGGTGCTCTCATCGAGCAGCGGGATGCAGTCCCACAGCACGTTCCCCTGGGGCGTACGCACGAGCAGGGCTCGCTGTCCGATGGCGAAGCCCGGCTCCATGCCGATCCCGACGAGCCCGGGCTCCTCCTCACGGACCTGCACGGCATGCCGTGTCGAGAGTTCCGCCATCGTGGTCCAGCGTTGCCCCTGCCAGCCGACGTACTGTCGTTCGTCCTGACAGATCGGGCAGCCGTCCGGCGGTCTCTCGGTGTCGGGGTACTGCATCGCACAGGTGGCGCAGATCCAGGCGGCCATCGCGGTTCCTCTTCGCTCGGTGGAGGCACCTCGGAGGCTAGCGACGACGTCCCGGGCAGGAAACGGGTTTCTCGCCACTCGAAACACCGTTCGCAGCCTCCCGGGCCGACCTCGCGATATCGTCCGAGACCGCAAGGCCCACCAGGAAGGAGTCACCCGTGTTCTTCGAAGACTGGAACGGTGTGGTGCGGGTGCTCGTGGTCGGCGTCTGTGCCTACCTCTCGCTCCTCGTCCTGCTGCGCGGGGCCGGGAAACGCACCCTGGCCAAGCTCAACGCGTTCGACTTCGTCGTCACCGTCGCCCTGGGATCCACGCTCGCGACGGTGCTGCTCTCCTCCGACGTGCCTCTCGTCAACGGGGTGGTGGCCATGGCCGTGCTGGTCGCCATGCAGTTCCTCGTGGCCTGGCTGTCGGTTCGCAGCCGGACCGTGGAGCGACTGGTGAAGTCTGAGCCGACGCTCGTCTTCCGCCATGGCTTCCTGCACACGCCGATGCGGCGCATGCGGGTGACCGAGGACGAGATCGGTCAAGCCGCGCGTGCGGCGGGGAAGGCTGGTCTGGACGAGGTGGCGGCGGTGGTGCTCGAGACCGACGGTTCACTGAGCGTGCTCGCTCAGGTGCCCAAGTCCTTCGGACCAGCCGGCGGCGAGGAACGCCAAGGGCCACGCAGGTGACGGCCGCGCTGCGGGTGGCTCCCCGGGTAGGAATCGAACCTACGTCGCTAGTCCTGATTCAAAGTCAGGCGGGCCCTGCCAGCAGACCAACCGGGGAACGTCCCGCCGGGGCCGGACGCCCAAAAGGGTAGTCGACCGAGGCTTGGTCGCTGACCGTGACCGCGACCGCCACCGCCGACCGTTCGCCGGAGGCACTCCGGACACGACCGCCCGGGGTGGGTGGCCTCCCGGGTCCGCGGGTGCGGCGGGGCACAATGGGCCGGGTGACCTCACGGGCGAAGGCTGACGGTGCGAGTACGCGCCGGTCCCGGATGACCGGCAAGCAGCGGCGCGAGCAGCTCATCGAGGTCGGGCGCAAGCTGTTTGCCGAGAAGGGGTTCGAAGGCACCACGGTCGAGGAGATCGCGGCGAAGGCTGCCGTCTCCAAGCCGGTGGTCTACGAGCACTTCGGCGGCAAGGAGGGCATGTACGCGGTGGTCGTGGACCGCGAGATCCGCAGCCTGCTCGACGGGATCACCGGCGCGCTCAGCGCCGAGACGACCTCGCGGGGACTCCTCGAAGCCGCTGCCCTGTCGCTGCTCGACTATGTCGAGGGGTCGACCGACGGGTTCCGGATCCTCGTTCGGGACTCCCCGGCCGGACAGTCCACCGGATCCTTCGCGAGTCTGATCAGCGACGTCGCCAGCCAGGTGGAGCACCTGCTCGCCGACGAGTTCAAGGCCCGCAAGCTCGACCCCCGGACCGCGCCGCTGTACGCCCAGATGCTGGTCGGCATGGTCGCCCTGACCGGCCAGTGGTGGCTCGACTCCCGAAAGTTCAAGAAGGCCGACGTCGCGGCCCATCTGGTCAACCTCGCCTGGAACGGGCTGAGCGGCCTCGAGGCCCAGCCCACGCTGCGCCCGGCTCGCTGACTCAGCCGTGCGATTTAGCTTGACATAAAGATACTTGACCGTAGGTACACTCGGCCCCGTGAGCGCAACCCCGGGGGACGAGGTCGACCGCATCGTCGCGGCGTGGCGCCGTGAGCGCCCAGACCTCGACGTGTCTCCGTTGCACATCCTCTCCCGCATCTCGCGCCTGGCCCGTCACCTCGACCTGGCCCGCGGCTCCGCGTTCGCCAAGCACCAGCTGGAGACCTGGGAGTTCGACGTGTTGTCGGCGCTGCGGCGATCCGGCGAGCCGTACCAGCTCTCCCCCGGACAGCTCGTGACCCAGACGCTGGTGACCTCGGGCACGATGACCAACCGGGTCGACCGACTCGCCCAACGCGGCTTCGTGGAACGTTCCCCGGACCCGACCGACCGACGGGGCGTCATCGTCGCGTTGACGCCGTCCGGGCGTCGGGTGGTCGACGCCGCCCTGGCCGACCTGCTCGACCGCGAACGCGCCTTGCTCAGCCAGCTTCCCGATGCGCAGGCCAGCCAGCTGGCCTCGACCCTGCGAGGGCTGCTCCAGCCGTTCGACCGGTGACACCGCCGCCGGTCAGCCGGCGGCCTCGGCCGCTGCCAGCCAGGCCAGCTCGAGCTCCTCGCGCTCGTCCACCAGCGATCGCAACGTGTCGTTGAGCCGCAGGACGGCGGCGTGGTCGTGGGCCTTGGCCGCCATCTCGGAGTGCAGCCGATCCTCCTGGGTCGCGATCTTGGCAAGCTGACGCTCGATCCGGCTCATCTCCTTGCGCGCCTCGCGCAGCTGCGCCGCGCTGGCGCCGGACGCCACCGGCGCGCCCGCTGGTCCGGGGGTCGGTGCACCCGAGCCGGCGCCCGGCTCGGCCGGCCCGCCCGGTCGACCCGAGCCTCCCGCCCGCTGCGCCGCAGCCAGCAGCTGGAGGTACTGGTCGACGCCTCCGGGCAGGTCCCGGACCGCTCCATCGCCGAGGAGCGCCACCTGACGGTCGGCCACCCGTTCGAGGAGGTAGCGGTCGTGGGACACGACGATCAGGGTGCCCGCCCACCCGTCGAGGACATCCTCGAGCGAGGTCAGGGTCTCGATGTCGAGGTCGTTCGTGGGTTCGTCGAGGATCAGGACGTTGGGCTCGGCCATGAGCAGCCGGAGCAGCTGCAGCCGTCGGCGCTCGCCGCCGGACAGATCGCCGACCCGGGTCTGCTGGCGGCCACCGGTGAAGCCCAGTCGCTTGGCGAGCTGGCTGGCGCTGACCTCCTTGTCGCCGAGCACGGTGAACTTCTTGACGTCCTCGATGGCCTCGATGACCCGCCAGGACTCGAACTTCTCGAGCTCGCGCACCTCCTGGGTCAGAAATGCCACGGCGACGGTGGAGCCGACCTTGCGCGTGCCGGAGCTGAGCGGCACGTCCCCGGTGAAGGCGCGCAGCAGGGTGGACTTGCCGGCTCCGTTGACGCCCACCACGCCCACCCGCTCGCCCGGAGCGAGCCGCCAGGTCACCCGGTCCAGCAGCAGCCGCCCGCCGAGCTCCACGCTCGCGTCGACGAGGTCGATGACGTCCTTGCCGAGCCGAGTCGTCGCGAAGCGCACCAGGGACACGTCATCGCGCGGCGGCGGCTCGTCCGCGATCAGCTCGTTCGCCGCGTCGATCCGGAACTTCGGCTTCGTGGTGCGCGCGGGTGGTCCGCGGCGCAACCAGGCGAGCTCCTTGCGCAGCAGGTTGTCCCGGCGCTCCGCCGTGACGGCTGCCATCCGCTCGCGCTCCGCCTTGGCCAGCACGTAGGCCGCGTAGCCTCCGTCGAAGGTGTTCACGGTGCCGGCAGCGACCTCCCAGGTCACTGTGGCCATCGCGTCGAGGAACCAGCGGTCGTGGGTGATCGCCACCGTGGCGCAGTCCGACCTGGTCCGCTTGGTGACGATGTGGTCGGCCAGCCAGGCCACCCCCTCGACATCCAGGTGGTTGGTCGGCTCGTCGAGCAGCAGCACGTCGGGGTCAGCGACCAGCAGCCTGGCCAGTGCCAGCCGCCGACGCTCCCCTCCCGACATCGGGCCGATCACCGCGTCCAGGCCGCCGACCGCCTCGGCGGCGATACCGCCGAGCAGCCCGGTCAGGACGTCGCGCACCCGGGCATCGCCCGCCCAGACATGTTCTGGCAGGTCGCCGAGCACGGCCTGGCGGACCGTGTCGGTGGGGTCGAGGTCGTCGACCTGGCTCAGCATCCCGACACTGACTCCCCCGGCCTGGGTGACCCGGCCCGAGTCGAGCACCTGCTGGCCGGCAATCACCCGCAGCAGCGTGGACTTGCCCCCACCGTTGCGGCCGACGACACCGACCCGTTGACCGGTGTTGACCCCGGTCGACAGCTCATCGAGAACGTGGACGGTGCCGAAGACGACCGAGGCCCGTTCCAGCGCAACGAGATTGGCCATCATACGGACGGCGGACCGGCGACGACCTGGGCACCGTGCACCGGAGCCTTGGCGCGCTTGACCTCACCGGCGACACCCGAGGCGGTCAGCGAGACACACAGGTCGAGCGCCGCCTCGGAGCTCGCGGTGAGGAAGGCGACCGTCGGGCCCGACCCGGAGACGATGCCGCCGAGGGCACCGAACTCACGGCCGGCGTCCAGCACCTCGCGCAGTAGCGGTTGGAGCGAGATGGCCGCGTCCTGGAGATCGTTCGACAAGGCGACACCGAGCGCCTCGGCATCGCCCGAGCGCAGGGCCGTCATGATCTGTGGCGAGGGCTCGGGAACGGCGACCGGCTGGTCGCCCCGGATCCGGTCGCACTCTGCGTACACGTCGGGGGTCGAGAGCCCGTCCGCACTGACCGCGAAGACCCAGTGGAAGCTACCCCTGGCCAGGACCGGCGCCAGCTGCTCCCCGCGTCCCGAGCCCATCGCGATGCCGCCGGACAGGGCGAACGGGACATCGCTGCCCAACGACGCCGCGATCTCGGCCAGCTCCTCCCGCGACATCCCCGCGGACCACAGGTGGTCGCAGGCCAGCAGGGCTGCCGCGGCATCGGCCGACCCGCCGGCCATCCCCCCGGCCACCGGGATGTCCTTGTGGATCCGGACCGAGACCGGATCCCCCAGGCCCACCTCCTCGGCCAACGTCCTCGCGGCGACGAGCGCCAGGTTGCTGTCGTCGGTCGGTACCCGGTCGGCGTAGGGACCGCTGACCCGGACGTCCCACTCCGGGGCCGAGCAGACGGTCACCTCGTCGTACAGGCCGACAGCCATGTAGATCGTGGACAGGGCGTGATAGCCGTCGGGGCGCTGGCCGCCGACGTTCAGCTCGAGGTTCACCTTGGCCGGGGCACGCACCGTCACCGAGCGGGGCGGCGTCACGGCGGAGGTCACCTGCTCACCCTAGGACCTGAGCCGGGGCGCTCGAGCGCGGGACCGGCCGCCGCAATGGCCGAGAACGCGGCGATGTGGAGCTGCTCCCCGCGGGTGCTGGGATCGACACCCGCCTGACGCAGGATCGCCTCGGCCAGCACCGGCGAGCCCGCCCAGCCGGCCAGGGCAGCCCGCAAGGTCTTGCGCCGCTGCGCGAACGCCGCGTCAACGCAGCGGAAGACCTCGGCTCGCGACGCGCTCGTCGTCGGCGGCGGCCGGCGGATCAGCGAGACGAGCCCCGAGTCGACGTTCGGCACCGGCCAGAAGACACTCCGCGAGACCGTGCCCGCCAGCCGGACGTCGGCATACCAGGCGGCCTTGAGGCTCGGCACGCCGAAGGTCTTGCTCCCCGGCGGCGCCGCGAGCCGCTCCGCCACCTCGAGCTGGACCATGACCAGCGCCCGTTCGATGCTCGGGAACCGCTCGAGGAAGGACAGGACCACCGGGACCGAGACGTTGTACGGCAGGTTCGCCACCAGCGCCGTCGGCTGCGGATCGGGCAGCTGGGTGACCGCCAGCGCGTCCGCCAGCACCAGGTCGAGACGGTCCACGTGCGCCGGCTGGTGCGCGGCGACCGTGCCCGGCAGGGCCTGCGCCAACAGTGGGTCGATCTCGATGGCGCAGACGTGAGCCACCTGTGGCAGGAGCGCGAGGGTGAGCGACCCCAGCCCCGGTCCGACCTCCACCACCGAGTCCTGCGGGCCGACGCCGGAGAGCCGGACGATCCGGCGGACGGTGTTCGCGTCGACGACGAAGTTCTGACCTCGCTGCTTGGTCGGTCGCAGGCCCAGCCGGGTCGCCAGCTCGCGGACCTCGGAGCCGGCTAGCAGCTCGGAACGACGCGTCGCGCCGTCCCGAGCCGGTGAGTCAGCGCCCTCGGTCATGGCGGCAACCCTAGTTGTCCGGACGAGCTGTTCACGGTCACGCCCCCGCAGGTCGCGGGCCGCCGGCGCCGGATCCGGCGGTGCCAGACCGGGAGAACGGCCCGAACGCAATGCCCCGGATTCCACGAACAAGCGGCGATTGCCCGGAGTATGGTGCGACCGTAGATGGGGGTCTGACCGGGGGAGGTTGCGGGACATGATGGCGGTCGTTCTGGCTGGGGGACTGGGGCTTCGCCTGCGCCCGTACACGATGAACATCCCCAAGCCCCTGCTCCCGCTGGGCGACACCCCCACCATGGACATCGTGCTGCGCCAGCTCGCAGCGCAGGGTTTCACCCGGGCCGTGCTGACGCTGGGCCACCTGCCCGAGCTGATCACCGCGATCCTCGGGGACGGCAGCAAGTACGGCATCCAGATCGACTACCAGAACGAACCGGAGCCGCTCGGCACCGCCGGCCCGCTGCGCTTCGTCGAGGACCTCGACGAGACCTTTCTCGTCATGAACGGTGACCTGCTCACCACGGTGGACTATGCGTCGGTGGTGACCGACCTCGCGCAACGCCCGAGCGCCGCGAGCATCCTGCTGGCACGGCGTGAGGTCAACATCGACTACGGCGTCGTCCACACCGGCGAGGGAGGCTCCCTTTCCCGGTACGAGGAGAAGCCCACCCTGGACTACTACGTCAGCACCGGCATCTACGGGCTCACCCGCGAGGCGGTCTCCTACATCCCGCCGGGCCGGTTCGACATGCCGACACTGATGAGCTCGCTGGTCGATGCCGGTCACGACGTGCACTGCGTCAAGTCGGACGCCTACTGGCAGGACATCGGTCGGTTCGACGACTACCAGCACGCCAGCGCAGACTTCGTCGCCGAGCCGGAGCGCTTCCTGCCGCATACCGAGCAGGCGCGCCGTTGAGCCGGAGGCAGCAGACCCACGTCCCGGACCTCGCTCGTGCCGTCGTCCGTCGGGCCGAGTCCCTGCTCGCCCCCGACCTGGCCACTCACCATGATGCGATCGCCGAGCGGGTCACCGGCCGACGGGTGCTCGTGGTCGGCGGAGCGGGCACCATCGGCTCGGCCACGGTGGTGCAGCTCGCGGGGCTGAGTCCCGGCCAGCTGCACGTCGTCGACACCGACGAGAACGGGCTCACCGAGCTCGTCCGCGACCTGCGTAACCGCAACCTCGTCGGCCCGGGGACCGACCTGCGAACCACCCCGGTTGATGCGGGGAGCCCGACGATGCTCCGGATCCTGCGAGCCAACGACGGCTACGACCTCGTCCTCAACTTCGCTGCGGTCAAACACGTGCGGTCGGAGAAGGACGTCTTCTCCTTGTTGCGCATGCTCGAGGTGAACGTGCGGACCCCGCGCCAACTGCTGGAGTGGGTCAGTGGCGACTGCCAGCGGTACTTTGCGGTCTCGACCGACAAGGCTGCGTCGCCGGTCAATCTCATGGGCGCGTCCAAGCGGGCCATGGAGCATGTGATCCTCGACGAGGACTTCGGCCCGCAGGTGACCAGCGCCCGCTTTGCCAACGTGGCCTTCTCGCAGGGCTCGCTGCTCGACGGGTGGTTGCGCCGCCTCTCCAAGGGGCAGGCGTGGGCGGTCCCGCGCGACACCAGGCGATACTTCGTCACGCCCCAGGAGTCGGGCCAGCTGTGCCTCATCGCGGCCGTGCTCGGGCCAGCCGGACAGGTGGTCATCCCGCACCTGGACCCGCATTCCGAGCTGCGCGACCTCGTCGATGTCGCTGAGGACGTGCTGCGAGCGCTGGACCTGAGGCCGGTGTACTACGAGAACGAGGCCGATGCCCGCTACGGCGCCGAGCACCACGCCGATGACGAGTGGCCGGTGCTGCTCACGCCGCTGGACACCGTCGGCGAGAAGGACTACGAGGAGTTCGTCGGTGAGGACGACGTGGTCAGCGAGTGCGGCTTCGAGGCGCTGCGCGCCGTTCAGACCCCGACGTCGTCGCCCGGGCAGGTCCGTCAGGTACTTGCCGACCTGGATGCGGTCCTCGACGACGCCGACACCTTCGTCGATGAGGAGGCTGTGACCGAGCTGGTCCGCCGGCTCGTCCCCGAGCTGAACCACCGCGCTGCGGGCCGGTCCCTCGACGACCGGATGTGACCGAGTCAGCCCACGTCAGGAGGCGGCCACGGTTGATCCGGAACTGCTCAGGGCCGCCGCGGCGAGGTCGGTCAGCGTCTCCGTGGGTAGATCGGGCAGGAGCGAGTGCAGCCGGGTCGGGTCGCCCACCACCCGCTTGATGCCGCCCGGACTGGAGTCGACGACCCGCACCTGCAGGCCACGGACCTGCGCCATGGCCTGGATGACCTGCCGATACGAGGTCGCTCGCCCGGAGCAGACGTTCACCGTGTCGAACACCCCGACGGTGCCCACGAGGTCGACCAGGCGGTCGGCAACCCACTCGATGCTGGACAGGTCCCGGACCAACGACGAGTCCCGGGCCGTGACGGTGCCCCCCGCTCCGGACAGGGCCTGGACCCCCGCGGCGAAGTCGGTGATGGGACTCACCCCCGGTCGCCCGCTGCCGACGACGTTGAAGACCCGCGCCACGGAGGCGCGCAGACCGTCACCACGCATCTGTCGAACCAGTTCGGTGGCCGCGAGCTTGGACCTGCCGTACTCGTCGGTGGGCTGCTCCACGTCGGTCTCGCTGAGCCGCTGCGACGTCGTCTGGCCGTACTCCGCCGCGGACCCGACGGACAGCAGCCCGGCGCCCGCGCGGAGGCAGGCCTGGGCCAGGAGCCGACAGACCTCGACGTTGGCGAACGCGAGGTCACTGCTCGTCCCGACCGTGCGGCCCACGGCATTGATCACGACGGTGTTGCCGTCCTCGATCAAACCCGGCAGGTCGGCGAAGGTGGCGGTGTCCGGCGCACCGGAGGCGGCAAGGCGAGCGGACAGGGCCACGGTGGGAATGCCACGGCTCGAGGCCGCGGCCCGCACGGCACCCCCGATCCACCCCGTCGCCCCGGCGATGACCAGGCGCACCCGTTCGGTCATGATGTGGCCCCCGTAAGGTCAGCCCCCCGCGTACGCCATGGTTGCAGACCGCCGGCACGGGGATTCGGGAAACCGCAACTCATTCAGGCAACTCACAGGTCGCACAGCGCAGCGGGCGCCGTCCGTTCAAGACGACGCCCGCTGGGTGAGTCGAGCTGTCAGGCGGCGTGGCGGCAGCCCCACGGCTGCAGGCCACGCGACTCGTAGAGCCGGTTGGCGATGGTGATCTGCTCTTCACGCGAGGCCAGGTCGGCGCGCTCGGCGAAGTCACCTCCGCCGTTGCTCAGCCAGGTGCTGTAGTTGAACTGCAGCCCGCCGTAGTA
This sequence comes from uncultured Actinomycetota bacterium, assembly GCA_963845815.1. Lineage (GTDB taxonomy): Bacteria > Actinomycetota > Actinomycetes > Actinomycetales > Dermatophilaceae > Lapillicoccus. The sequence continues at coordinate 1,182,495 of CAWJTD010000001.1, read as the reverse complement.
GCCGTTGCCGGTGTTGATGTTCCAGCGGCCGCCGGACTCGCACTGCGCGATCCGGTCCCACATGTCGGAGTTGGCCGTGTTGATCCCGGCACCCGAGGTGTTCCCCGCGTTGCGTGGCGCGGCAGCAGGAGCGGGCTTGGTGCCGACGAGCATGACCCGCTTGACCGGCTCCTTCGTGACCTGCGAGGCGGTCTCGACCCGCTCGGCCAGCTGCCCGTCGACCCAGGTCTCCTGGAAGGTCACGACCCGCTCGCCCGCAACGCCCGGGGTCGTCGTCTTCGTCGTGCCCTTGGTCATCGTGTCGTCGTCCTGCTTGACCGTCTCGAAGTCGAGCTTCTGGGTCTCGGTGCCGGACTTCTGCTCGACCCGATTGACGGTGACGGTCATGCCCTCGGTCACCTCGGTGTCCAGCGCCGGGCTCACCCGGTCCAGCCCGCCGAGGCTGACCTCGAACTGCTGCAGGACCTCGGAGACCTTGGCACCGGTGGTCACCTTGGGCAGGGTCTGCCCGTCGACCAGCACGGTGACGTTCTTGGGGTTGGTGATCGTCAGCGCCAGACCGGCCCGGCCGAGCGGCTGCGAGCGGGAGACGGACAGCTTGGCGGCGTCGGCGCGGATGCCGAGCTGCGCCAGCGCGTCGTCCACGGTGGTCGCCGTCGTGTAGTACTCGGTCGTCTTGCCGTCCAGCGTCACGATCAGCTTGCGTCCATAGCGGACCACGACTGTCTGGCCGTCGGCCAGCGGCTGGTCCGCACCGGGGACGACGAGGTCGTGTTCGCCGACCTGGATGTTCCGCTTGTCCAGGAGGTCACCGACGGTGCTGCCCAGGACATGGACCGAGGTCGCCTGCCCGTCGAGCGAGAGGGTGACCGCCTTGTCGAACTGGGCCATGGCGACGGTCGCCCCAGCCACAACGGTGAGAATGGCAGCTTGCGCGACGTACCGAACCGAACGTGAAATCACAGTGCTCCAGAGGTGGGTCTTCCCGGGAGCGAGTACGGCTTCGGCCTGAGCAGGAGCGTGGTGATCGTGCCGCGGTCCGACCGCGGTACGCCTCCAGCGCCCCCCACTGCATAGCCGACCGTGGGTCACTCTCCGGCCAACAGCGCACCACTGTTCCTGACGAGGAGGGCAAAGGTCAAGTTTAGGTAACGGCCGCCAGCGTGTCAGTGTGACGTATGTGACACAAGGGGTGTATGAGGCGGCGGGTCGAGGCCATGGCGGTGTGGCGTGGGCCACGCCCTCAGACGGTGCCCGAGCAGGCCGGCATCCGGGATCAGTCCCAGCTCCCGTAGATCCGTTCCGAGTTCGCGGCGAGCGCGCGGCACAGGGACGGCACGTCGACGTTGAGGACATCCGCCATGGCCCGCACCGTCAGCGGGACCAGGTACGACGCGTTGGTGGCCCCGCGAAAGGGGGAGGGGGTGAGGTACGGCGCGTCGGTCTCGACCAGGAGGTGCTCCAACGGCGTCACGGCCAGGGCGTCGCGTAGGTCGGCCGCGTTCTTGAAGGTCACGGTGCCGGAGAAGGACAGCATCAGGCCCTGCTCCACCGCACGTCTGGCCATCGGCAGGTCCCCGGAGAAGCAGTGCAGCACCGTCCGGTCGGGTGCGCCCTCCTCCTTGAGGATCCGCAGGACGTCCTCGTGCGCGTCCCGGTCGTGGATCTGCAACGCCTTCCCGAGCCGCTTGGCGAGGTCGATGTGCCAGCGAAACGCCTCCTGCTGCGCGGGGGCTCCGTCCGGGCCGGTCCGGAAGTAGTCCAGCCCGGTCTCACCGATGACCCTGACCCGGGGGTGGGCCGCCAGCGCCTCGATCTGCGCGAGCCCGTCCTCGAGTGAGCCGGCAGCGGCCATCCGGAAGACCTCGTTGGGATGCAACGCCACACCACCGAGGAGGGCCGCGTGACGGTCGATCATCTTGACCGTGAACCGGGCGCCGGGCAGGTCGCAACCGATCTGCACCATCCGGGACACCCCGACGGCGGTGGCCTCGGCGATGGCGGTCTCGACGACGACCGGCGCTTCGCCATCGCGCGCGATGTCCAGGTGGACGTGGTTGTCGACGACGGGCAGGGGCAGCGGCGCCGGGGGCGCCGGCTTCTCCCGCGATGACGACGAGCCGCTCATGCCTGGGCTCGCTCCTGAAGCATTCGGGCGATCTCCTCCTCGACGACCGAGGGGTCGAACTTGACGAAGGCTGGCACCGGCTTGTCGATGGTGGCGCCGACCACGACGCTTCGCGGCTCCCAGCGCGGAGTGCTCGTGTAGTCGCCGGTGATCACCGGATAGCCCGGACCGCCGTCGAGGTCCTCGACCTGCTCGAGCCGGGGCATCGGCACGAACTCGCCCGCACCGCCGAGCACGGTGTGCACCGTGTTGGAGCTGTGCGGCAGGAAGGGCGAGATCATCGTGTTGAGATCGCTGACCGCCTGGGCCAGGACGTGCAGGACGGTGCCGAGCCGCTCTCGCTGGTCCTCACCCTTGAGCTTGAACGGCTCGGTCTCGGAGACGTAGCGGTTGGCCTCGCCGACGATCCGCATCACCTCGGCGATGGCGGCCTTCTGGCGGTGCCGTCGGATCAACCCGCCCACCGTGTCGAACCCGCCACGCACGGTGGCCAGCAGGCTCTCGTCCACGGCCTCCAGCGTGCCGGCTGCGGGGATCTGCCCGAAGCTCTTGTGGATCATCGAGGCGGTCCGGTTGACCAGGTTGCCCCACCCGGCGACCAGCTCGCTGTTGTTGCGCTGGATGAACTCGGCCCAGGTGAAGTCGCTGTCCTGGTTCTCCGGCCCGGCCGCGCAGATGTAGTAACGGATCGCGTCCGGCCCGTAGCGGTCCAGCACGTCACGGATGTAGATGACGTAGCCGCGCGAGGTCGAGAACTGCCTGCCCTCCATGGTGAGGTACTCGCTGGACACGACCTCGGTCGGCAGGTTGAGCAGCCCGAACGCACCGGGCTCACCCTCACGAGTCCCGCGACCGGCATACCCGAGGAGCTCGGCCGGCCAGATCTGAGAGTGGAAGGTGATGTTGTCCTTGCCCATGAAGTAGTAGGACAAGGCCTGCGGGTCGTTCCACCACTCGCGCCAGCGCTCGGGATCGCCTTGGCGGCGCGCCCACTCGATGGACCCCGAAAGGTAGCCGACGACGGCGTCGAACCAGACGTACAGCTTCTTGGCCGAGTTGTCCCGCCACCCGTCGAGAGGCACCGGGATGCCCCAGTCGATGTCGCGGGTCATCGCTCGCGGGCGGATGTCGTCCAGGATGTTGAGGCTGAACTTGATGACGTTCGGCCGCCACGTGCCGCTCGCCTCACGACCCTCGAGCCACTCGCGCAACGCGTCGGCGAGGGCGGGCAGGTCGAGGAAGAAGTGCTGGGTCTCGATGAACTGCGGCACCTCGCCGTTGATCCTGGACTTCGGGTTGATCAGGTCGGTGGGCTCGAGCTGGTTGCCGCAGTTGTCGCACTGGTCGCCGCGCGCCTCGGGGTACGAGCAGATCGGGCAGGTGCCCTCGATGTAGCGGTCGGGCAGCGTCCGCCCGGTCGAGGGGCTGATCGCTCCGCGGGTGGTCTGCTCGACCATGTAGCCGTTCTTCCAGACCTGGGTGAACAGCTCCTGGGCGACCGCGTAGTGGTTGGCCGTGGTGGTGCGCGTGTAGAGGTCGTAGGAGCAGCCGAGGTCGGCCAGCTCCCCCGCGATGATGGCATGGTTGCGGTCGACCAGCTCGCGCGCGGTCACGCCCTGCTGGTCCGCGAGGACGAGGATCGGGGTGCCGTGCTCGTCCGACCCGCTGACCATGAGCACGTCGTGGCCGGCCATCCGCATGTACCGGCTGAACACGTCGGACGGCACGCCGAACCCGGCCACGTGGCCGATGTGGCGCGGGCCGTTGGCGTACGGCCAGGCGACGGCGGACAGGATGTGGCTCATACGGGTGATCCTATGGCGCCGCGACCACCGCATTCGTCGGCCGGGATCGAGCGCAGCCGCGCTCGCCCGCCGTGGCCTCAGCGCTGCACGAACTGCCCCACCAGCGCCGGGTCGATCTCCAGGGCCAGGGCGACACCCTGGTCCAGCGGGATGTCGTATGCCGTGTACGACTGCTTGCCGGCCGCCGTCGTGGCGGACAGGTTCGACACCCCCGAGCGTCGCTGGAAGAAGGTGCGCCGCTGGTTGAAGCCGATGATCCCGTCGCGTTGAAGGACATCACGTCGCCGGGTGAGCGAACCCGACCGGACGACGAGGTGGCTGGGGCTCAGGTGGTGTCCCAGCCCGGCATATCGGTCCCGGGCCAGGAACGGCGCCGCGAGCAGCGGGAGCACGGCAACGAGCGCCACCGTGGTCGGCCAGCCCTGCCGGACGACGACCCAGACCAGGACGGCGGCCAGGACCAGCAGGGGCAGCACGGCGCGGGTGTAGCGCCGGCGCCGCGCCGCAGGCCCGTGGGGGGTCAGCATCGCCGTGACGGCAGGTTCGTCCTGCACGACGAGTCGGGCGACCTCGGTGACCACCGGCATCGGCGCCGGCGGGACGAGGAACGCGCGGCCGCGGTCGTTGTCGGTGTGGGTCAGGCCGGTGGTGATGGCGACGAGTCGGCCCCCGCGGGCCAGTCGCAGTCCCAGCGGTTCACCCAGCTCCACCCCCCGGATCCGCTTCTCCTCGATGCTCGTCGCCCGGGTGGTCAGCAGCCCCCGGGCGGCATGGATCGTCCCGCCGGCGTGCCGGGTCAGCCGGAACCCCCAGTTCTGCAGGAAGTAGGCGACGACGGCCAGCACGCAGACGGTCACCGCGATCCCGACCAGGGCGACCGCGACCACCACGACCGACAGCGCGCCTTCCAGCGAGCTCAGCTGGGACCGCAGGTTCCCCGTGCCGGCGTACTGCAGGTACTGCGACCCGGCGATGAGGGCGGCGCCGAACAGCACCCAGCCGGCACTGGTGAGCGGCGCGAACCGGACCCAGAGCGGGTCGAGGACGAGCAGCGTCGTCTCCACCGGAGCTGGCGCCTGCGCCAGCGACTGGTCGGCGGCAGCGGGAGCCCGGTCCGTTCCGTCCGCCGGGCTCACCTCGGTGCGGCGATGGATCAGCTCCTCACGCAGCCGGCCGGCCTCGTCGATGGGCAGTGCGTCGAGCACGAGCGACCGCTTCCCCGCCCCGGCGGTGGCGATGTCCACCTTGGCCAGCCCGAAGACCCGGTGCAGGAGCGGCGCGGTGACATCCACGGTGCGCACCCGGTCCGCCGGGGTGGCGATGACGTTCTTGTTGAGCAGGCCGGTCTGGAGCTCGATCTGACCGTTGTGGATCCGGAACCGGGTGGTGAGGTACTTGACCATGCCCAGTGCGACCACGGCCAGGACGACCACCAGCTCCAGGCGGTAGTCCGCCCGCCCCTGGCTCTGGCGCAGGACCAGGGCGATGACTAACACCGGGATCACTCGGACCAGCGCGTGCGCGGGATGGATCAGCAGCATCAGCGGGTCGAGGCGGCGCCAGTCGGTCTCCAGCGCGCTGAGCGGCACGACGGGAGGCTGAGCCGACGGCTGGTCCGGCGGTACCTGCGGCTGGTCGTCACTCACGTCGCATCGCCGAGCTCGGAGGCCGTCGCGTCGGTGAGCGCCGCGACGAGCCGCCGGGCGTCCTCGACATCCAGTCCCTCGATGCGCAGCGGGCCTGCCGCCGACGCCGTCGTCACCGTGACGGTCGCCAACCGGAACAGCTGGGCCACCGGGCCCCTGGTCATGTCGACGGTCTGGATCCGGCTCACCGGGGCGATCCGTCGTTCCTGGGTGACCCAGCCCGTCTGCGTGTAGACCGCGGTCGCGGTGGTCTCCCATCGATGGACGCGGTACCGCCAGATCGGCATGACGATGAGGTAGCCCACGGCGAGCACGAGGAAGATCGCGCCCACGACATAGTGCGGGTCCATCGATCCGCGTCGGTCCATGCTCCACCAGAGCGCCTGCAACGCGGCCAGGGCCAGCATCTGGACGACGGCGACCGACAGCCACATCTGCCGGGCCCGGGGGCTGACCAGGTGCTCCGGCTCGCGCAACCGGGTCGGCCCGGCGCCAGGTCCTTCCGGGGTGTTCGACCGCTCGCTCATGCTGCCTCTTCCGCTGCTTGGGAGCCCGCCGGACGGCGACCTGCGCCAACCGTAGGCGATCCGTGACCTGGTCACATTTGGGACGTCACGGTATGGATGCGAGGATGACCGGATGGCTGACATCCGGGAGACCAGGCACATCGAGGCAACCCCGGACGAGGTCTACGACCTTGTTGCGGACCTCCCCCGGATGGGCGAGTGGTCGCCGGAGTGCGAACGAGTCACCTGGCGCGACGGCGCCACCCGCGCCGTCCGCGGCGCCCGGTTCATCGGCCACAACCGGGCCGGCGCCTTCCGGTGGATGACCTTCGGTGAGATCGTCGGGGCCGATCGGGGGCGGAACCTCGCCTTCGAGATCACCGTCGGACCGGTCACCGTGGCCCGGTGGGAGTACTTCTTCATCCGGGACGAGGACGGCACCGGTTGCACCGTCGTCGAGGAGTGGACCGACCGCCGACCGGCCTGGTACTCCGTTCCGGCCGACCGGTGGCTGGGCTCGCGAGCCAAGCGGAACGCCGTCGGGATCACCCGCACCCTGGACGCCCTCAAGCGGGCCGCCGAGGCGCAGCGGGTGCTCTGACCCGGGTCACCGAGCCTCAGCGGTGGCTCAGCCCTGCCGGGCCGCCAGTACGGCGTCGTAGAGAACCTTCTTCGACAGCCCGGTTGAGGTCGCGACCTCGGCGCAGACGTCCTTGAGTCGCTGTCCGGCCGCCACCCGGTCCAGGATGACCGGGACGGCGTCCTGCACGGAGGAGACCACCTCCGCGGCCCCGCCCAGGACGAGGGTGACCTCTCCCTTGACCCCTTCCTGCGCCCAGGCGGCCAGCTCGGCGAGCCCCCCGCGCCGGACCTCCTCCCAGGTCTTGGTGAGCTCACGGCATACGGCTGCCGGGCGGTCGTCACCGAAGGCCGAGGCCATCGCCGCCAGGGACTGAGCGAGCCGGTGCGGGGCCTCGAAGAAGACCATGGTGCGCCGCTCGGTCGCGAGGGCGCGCAGGGTACGCGCGCGCTCCCCAGGCTTGCGGGGCAGGAACCCCTCGAAGCAGAACCGGTCCACGGGCAGGCCCGAGACGGCAAGGGCCATCAGGACCGCGCTCGGCCCGGGGACGCAGGTCACCCGGATCGCGGCGTCGACCGCCGCCGTCACCAGCCGGTAGCCCGGGTCGGAGACCGACGGCATCCCCGCATCGGTGACCAGGACGACCCGCTGCCCCGCCAGCAGCAGGGACACGAGGTCAGGCGTGCGAGCCGCCTCGTTGTGCTCGTGGTAGCTGATCACCCGCCCGCGCGGCTGCACACCGAGCTCGCCGAGGAGGCGGCGCAGCCTCCGGGTGTCCTCTGCCGCAACGACATCCGCGTCCTGGAGCTCCTCGGCCAGGCGCGGCGACGCATCGCTCGGGTCGCCGATCGGGGTCGCCGCGAGGACCAGCGTTCCGAGAGCCGGCGCAGAGGTCATCTCCTCATTCTGTCGGACCACCCGAGCCGGCCCGTCCGCGCGGGTTAGGCTCCGGTGATGTCAGCCCCGCGCCCGACGGCCCCCCGCAGGGTCCGCCGCGCGTCGCTGGCCACCGCGGTGCTGCTGTCCACCATCTCGACCCTCGTCGCGGCGGCGCCCTCGGTCGGCCTGCCAACGGTGGGGGTGTCCGCGGCGAGCGCGGCCGCGGTGGAGCAGAACCTGACGGTCACCGTCGGCGCCGAGCCCGACGGGACGCCGGTCGGGCTCGACGCCACCGTCTTCTCGCCGACGGATCCCGGCCCGCACCCGGCAGTCCTGCTGGCCCACGGCTTCGGCGGCAGCAAGGCCGACCTCGTGACCCAGGCGACGGACCTCGCCGGACGCGGCTACGTCGTGCTCACCTACACCGCTCGCGGGTTCGGAGCCTCCGGCGGCCGGATCCACCTCGACGCCCCGGACTACGAGGTCGCGGACGCCCGCCGGCTGATCGACGTCCTGGCCGGACGTCAGGACGTGCGCCTGGATGGTCCGGACGATCCCCGGCTGGCGGTGGTGGGGGCGTCGTACGGTGGAGCGCTGGCCCTGATGACCGCCGCCGCCGACCCTCGGGTCGACACGGTCGCGGCGCTGATCACCTGGAACGACCTGGCGGAGGCCTTCTTCCCGCAGCACGCGTCCACCGGGGCGGCGGCGACGTCCCCGGCCCAGCTGGACCGGATCGCCCAGCCGGGGCCGTTCAAGCAGATCTGGGCGTCCCGGTTCTTCGGATTATCGGTGGCGGGGGCCGCGAGCGCCCCGGGCCCGGGGGGTTCGGTCGCCGGCGGGGTGTGCGGCCGGTTCGACCCGACCGTCTGCACGCTCTTCCTCAGCGCGGCCGAATCAGGTCAACCGAGCCCGGAGCTGTTGGCCCTGCTCCGCTCCCACAGTCCACGGCCGAGTCTGGCCGGGCTCAAGGCGCCGACCTACCTCGTCCAGGGCATGGCCGACTCGTTGTTCGGTCTCGAGCAGTCCGACGCCACCGCTCGGGCTCTCACCGGACAGGGCACCGCGGTGGCGGTGCGCTGGATGGACGGCGGCCACGACGGCGTGAGCAGTACGGCCGCCGCCGACGAGGAGTCGTTGCGGACCTGGCTGGCCCACTACCTGATGCCCGCAGCCCCCGGCCCCACCCCGACCACCCTCCCCGTGCCGGCCTTTGCGTATGCCGTGCCGATTCCGCGAGGACGGCAGGCGGCCCCGGTCCTCGAGGCGCCGAGCTACGTCGGCTCCGCGACCTGGTCGACCCTGTCGTTGACACCCAGTCCCTCGGCGGCCCGGACCGTGGTCACGCCGCCCGGCGGGCAGCCGGCCTCGGTCACTGTCGTGCCCGGCCTGGGCGGCCTGGCCGGACTCGCCGGCTCCGCGGCATACCAGCTCGCGGCACTACCGGGTCAGTTCACCGCGGTCGACTCCACCCCCGTCCCCGACCGGACGGTTGTCGTCGGCGCGCCGAGGACGAAGCTCCGGGTCACCTCGAGCGCCAGCTCCGCCACCTTCTTCCTCAGCCTGTGGCAGCTGGACGCCGGCGCGGCCCGACTGCCTCGCCGGCTCGTCGCCCCGCTGACCGTGGCGGTGACCCCCGGCGTGCCGACGACGATCGACGTGACCTTGCCGGCAGCGACCTGGACCCTCGAGGCCGGCAGCGCGATCCGGCTCCTGGTGACCAGCACCGACTCGGCCTTCGCCGGACCGCGCACCGCCCGGGTGGACAACGTCGAGGTGTTGGAGGGACTCAGCGTGCCCACGGTGACCGGGGCGGCGGTGGCCGCCGCAGGCCCGCGCGACGCCGAGGTGACCGGAGTGCTCGGGGCCATCGCGGCGGCGTTGCTGATCCTGGCCGGGTCGGCCTGGTGGCAGCGCCGGCGCCGGCAGCACCAGGCGCCACGAACCGATCTCGCCGAGGTGCCGTTGGTCATCGAGAACCTCCTGAAGACCTACGCCGACGGGCACCGCGCCGTCGACGACGTGTCCTGGCGGGCCGAGCGCGGCCAGGTCGTCGGGCTGCTCGGGCCGAACGGCGCCGGCAAGACGACCACGCTGCGGATGGTGATGGGGCTGATCCGGCCCGACTCGGGCAGCGTGCACGTCCTCGGCCAGCCGATCCGGGCCGGGGCACCCGTGCTGGAACGGGTCGGTGCGCTGATCGAGGGCCCCGGGTTCCTGCCGCACCTGACCGGTCGGCAGAACCTCCAGGCGTACTGGGCCGCGACCGGTCGAGCCGACGACGAGGCCCGGTACGCGCAGGTGCTGGAGGTGGCGGCGCTCGGGGACGCCATCGACCGCCCGGTCCGGTCCTACAGCCATGGGATGCGCCAGCGCCTCGGCATCGCCCAGGCGATGCTCGGGATGCCTGAGGTGCTCGTCCTCGACGAACCGACGAACGGGCTGGACCCGCCGCAGATCGCTGCCATGCGACCGATCCTGCATCGGTACGCCGCGAGCGGGCGGACCGTCGTCATCTCCAGTCACCTGCTCGGTGAGGTCGAGATGACCTGCTCGCACGTGGTCGTGATGCACGCCGGCCGGGTGGTCACCACCGGCACCGTCGCCGAGCTGGTCGACAGCGCCGACACCACCGTGCTGCTGCTCGGTCCGGGCACCGACGTCGAGGCCCTGTCCCGGCAGCTGCTGGCCGTCACCGGCATCGACGGCATCGATGTCGACGAGGACCCGGTGGAGCCGCGGATCACCGTCACCGCGCAGATCCCCCGGGGGGACGTCGTGCGGGCCGTGGTCGAGTGGGGGGCCGACATCGTCGGGGTGACCAGTCGCCGGCACCTCGAAGACGTCTTCCTCGGGGTGATCGCCCAGGCGTCCGGAGGGGACCGCACCGGCGGGACCGAGACCCGGTCGTTGACCGACCGGCTGAGACAGGTGAGGTCACGGTGAGCGAGACATCCGCCCCCGCGCTGCGCCCGTTGGCCTGGCGGGCGGAGGTCGCCCGCCAGCTGGGCCGCCGCCGCACCATCTGGGCGTTCGTCCTGCTGATGGCGCTGCCGCTGGTCCTGGTCGGCGCGTTCGCCGTCGGTCGCTCCGGCCCGCCGTCCTCGACCGGATCCCGGCTGGTCGACCTCGCCCAGGCAGGCGCCGGGAACTTCGCCGTCTTCGCGACCTCGGCCGCCGCCTCCTTCCTGCTCGTGGTCCTCACGGCACTCTTCGTCGGCGACAGTGTGCCCTCGGAGGCCTCGTGGTCGACGCTGCGGTACCTGCTGCTGGCCCCCGTCCCGCGCGCCCGGCTGCTCACCAGCAAGCTCGTCGTCGCCATGGCGACCACCGCCCTGGCCGTCGCGCTCCTGGTGCTCTGGTCCCTCCTGGTCGGTGGGCTCGCCTACGGGTGGGCCCCGTTCAGCAACCCGGCGGGCGGCGTGCTGCCCTGGACGACCCTGCTGCCTCGGCTGGTCGTCGCGGTGGCCTACCTCATCCTGCTGCTGGCGCAGGTCGGGGCCATCGCCTTCTGGCTCGGGGTGCGCACGGACGCTCCGCTGGCGGCGGTCGGCGGTGCGGTGATGGTCAACATCGTCGCGTCGATCCTCGGCCAGATCGAGACCCTGGGCGACCTGCGCCACGGGCTGCCGATGTTCTACGACCGGGCCTGGCTGGACCTGCTGTCCCCCCAGGTGGACTGGACCTCGATGACCCGCGGCGCGGCGTGGTCGACCCTCTACACGATCCTCTTCCTCGGCCTCGCCTATCGCACCTTCCGACGCAAGGACATCCTCAGCTAGCGCGGCTGGCCCGGGCTGTCACCGGTGGGTGGAACGCTGACGTCACCTCAGCACCACCACGACAAGGAGCACCGTCCATGCCAGGTCAGCCACCTCCCGTCGCGACCGAGCAGGAGGGCCTGCGCGCCTTCCTCGCCCAGCAGCACGACGGCATCCGCAATGCCGCGTTCGGCCTCACCGACGAGCAGGCGCACGCCACCCCGTCGGCCAGCGCGATCTCGATCGCCCGCCTGCTCAGCCACCTGGCGGTGACGGAGCAGTCCTGGATGGAGCGCGTGCATGCCGCCCCCGACCCGCTCCCGCCGGACCCCCGCCCCATCGAGGAGCGCGCGGCCGAGTACGGCAAGGACTGGGACGCGACGGGCCGGACGCTGTCGGAGCTGCTCGGCCGGTTCGACGAGGTCGCCACCGCGACCGAGGAGGCGATCGCGGGCCTCGACCTCTCCACCCCGGTGCCGGTGCCGCGCGGCGCACCGTGGTTCCCGCAGGACATCGAGGCGTGGTCCGTGCGATGGGTGCTGCTCCACCTCATCGAGGAGGTCGCCCGGCACGCCGGGCACGCCGACATCGTCCGCGAGTCCCTCGACGGGGCCACGATGTACGAGCTGATGGCTGCCGCCGAGGGCTGGCCCGAGACCGACTGGCTCACACCGTGGAAGGCGTCAGGCTGAGCTCAGGCCGAGCTGAGGCAACGGGCCGAGCCGGGCTCAGACGGTCGCCGGCTCGATGTTCGCGTTGCGGCGGAACACGTTCTGGGGGTCGTAGACCCCCTTGATCCGGGCCAGGCGTGCGTAGGTCTCGGGCCCGTATGACGCTCGAACCCGCTCCCCCGGCATCTCCGTCAGGCCGTTGACATACGCCTCGTTCCCGATCGCGACGGGCTGCAAGGCGTCCGCCAGGGACCGGACCCAGTCCCGCTCCGCAGTCAGCTGGTCGGCGGTGGGGCACACCCCGATCATGAACACCCCGTACCGGGGGCTCCTGCCGCCACTGAACGCGGTCTCCCCGTCCGGGACCGCGCTGTAGGCGTGGTCGAGGCGGTAGAACAGCACCACCGACAGCGGCGAGGTCTTGCCGGGCAGCTGGGCCTCGAGGACCTCGATCACGTCATCGGTGAAGTCCTCGACATAGCACCCCTTGTCATAGCAGTGCAGCCCCCAGGCGTTTCCCTCGTCGAGCATCTGCTGCAGCGCCACGTAGGGCATCGGCCCGACGGACTCGAAGAGCGGCGGCAGCTCGGCGCGGATCGTGTCGAGGACGGCCGCGTGCTCCTCAGCGGATCCGAACCCGGTGACCAGCAGGGCGATGCCGGGCTTCAGCTGGTGCTCCGGTGGCACGAACGGGGCGGGCGGCGCATTCAGACCGGCGACGAGGATGTTGAGGTCCGGAGACAGGGTGGCGACAACCTCCCTGGCGCGCCGAAGGACCGGCCCGAGCTGGGCCAGGTCCCAGAACACCATCGCGAACTGCACGATCGGGTCGAGCTCGTGCAGGGCGAACTCGAACTGCGTGACGACGCCGAAGTTGCCACCGCCACCGCGCAGCGCCCAGAAGAGGTCCGGGTGCTCGTCGGCGGAGGCCCGCAGGATGCGGCCGTCCGCGGTGACCACCTCAGCGGAGACCAGGTTGTCGATGGTCAGCCCGGCCCGGCGGCTCAGCCAGCCCATCCCCCCGCCGAGGGTGAGGCCGGCCACCCCGGTGTGGCTGACCAGGCCGGCCGGGACCGCCAGGCCGTGGGCCAGCGTGGCTGCGTCGAGATCGCTCAGCAGCGCTCCGCCGCCGACCCGGGCCCGCTTGGCGGTGGGGTCCACGGTGACCTGGTTGATCCGGCTGAGGTCGATCATCAGTCCCGCATCGACCACCGATGCCCCCGACATGCTGTGCGCTCCCGCCCGCACGGCGATCTCCAGGTCGTGCTCGGTGGCGAACTGCACTGCCGCGACGACGTCTGCCGGAGTGCTGCACTGGGCGACCACGGCGGGTCGCCGGTCGATGTTCGCGTTCCAGACGGTCCGTGCGGCGTCGTATCCCTCGTCGTCCGGCCCGACCACCGTGCCCGCCATCCGGGTCCGTAGGGCGTCGACGACGGTGCCGGCCTGCTGGGTCATGGGGTCCTCTTTCCCGATGGTGCAGACGGCAGACCCCTGCCCGTGATGCCGTCGCGGAAGCCATCACGCTAGCCACTCCTGCGGCGGGACGTGCCGGAAACGGCCGACCCTCCCCGACAACTCTTTACCCGGCAGTACCGGTGTGCCGAGAAATTCCCTGCTAGACATCCCCGGGGGGAGAAATCTCACCACCTGCCCGCTCACCACCGCAGCCAGGGGGCTGCACTGAAAGGACCGTGATGAGACTCTTCTCGCGAACGAGACGACTGATGATCGTGCTGACTGCCATGGGCGTCCTGCTCTCGGGGCTCGGCCTGAGCCTGGCGCCGTCCGCCTCTGCCGCCACGACGTTGTGCAACACCACGCTGCGCAAGGGCGACAGCGGCTCCTGCGTGACGAAGCTGCAGACCCGGCTCAACGAGCTCGGCTCCGACCTCGTCGTCGACGGCGCGTTCGGGGGCAAGACCGAGGACGAGGTGTACGCCTTCCAGGGTCGCTCCCGGATCGGCTTCGACGGCATCGTCGGACCGACCACCCGCAGCTACCTGGCCAACCCGGGCACGGTCCGGTTGACTCGCGCGGCGGCCAGCACCATCGGCGCCTACATCGACTCCAAGTTCGGCTCGGCCGCGCCGACCGCCCGCAAGATCGCCAGCTGCGAGAGCGGCTACCGCGAGACCGCGATCAACACGAACACCAACGGCAGCATCGACATCGGCGTGTTCCAGATGAACACCATCCACGACGGCGGCAACCGCACCGCCTTCGCGCACGACATGCTCTACTACAAGACCAACGTGGACAAGGCGTACGCGCTGTACGTCTCCTCCGGCGGCTTCGGGCCCTGGTACTCCAGCCAGTCCTGCTGGGGCTGATCGGTCACCGCGTGCCCGCCGGCCCCCGCCCTCGGGGACCCGGCGGGCACGCGTGCGTCCGGGTCCGTTGACCGGGCGGCGCATAGAGTGCCCCCATGTCCGTGACGTCCGCGCCCGAACCGGTCGCCGTCACCGAGCCCGAGCCGGTTCCTGCGCAGTCGCGAGGCACGCTCGGACGCGAGGTCCTGATCCTGCTCGGTCTCTCGCTCGGCGCCTCCGGCGTGTATGCCGTGCTGCGCATCATCGACCGGCTCACGGTCCAGGTGGCGCTGAACCAGCAGTCGTCGTCGCTGAACAACTCGGTCACCCCGGACCGGCCCTGGCTGGACCTGGCCTACCAGCTCACCGGGATCGTCCTGGCCCTGGTGCCGGTTGCCGCCGCGCTGTACCTGCTGCGCCACGTCCTGCCTCCGACGCCGTTCGCCCCCAGCCGGTTCCTCGGGTTCGACTGGCGCCGGCCGGGATTCGACCTGAGCGCCGGTCTGCTGCTCGCTGCGGTGATCGGCGTTCCCGGGCTCGGCCTCTACCTGGCCGCCAAGGCGCTGGGCTTCAACACCCAGGTGGCCGCGGCCAACCTCGCCGGGGCGTGGTGGACGGTTCCGGTCCTGATCCTCGCCGCGGCCCAGAACGCCGTGCTCGAGGAGGTGATCGTCGTCGGCTACCTGTTCACCCGGCTGCGCCAGCTGGCCTGGCGGATACCGGTGGTCATCGGGACCTCGGCGCTGCTGCGCGGCAGCTACCACCTCTACCAGGGGTTCGGTGGTTTCGTGGGCAACCTGGTGATGGGCCTGGTGTTCGGGCTGGTGTACCTGCGCTGGAGACGGGTGGGCCCCCTGGTGGTGGCGCACACCGTCCTCGACGTGGTCGCCTTCATCGGCTACACGCTGCTCAAGGACCAGATCGGCTGGCTTCGCTGAGCTCGGGTATCCGCGCCGGGGCCTGGGCAGGGCCGGAGAACGACCTGCATACGATGTCCCGCATGACGACGGAGCGGCAGCTGCGCCGACGGCTGCTCCCGGCGCCACCGGGTGCGCGGCTGCTCGGCTGGATCGGCCCGCTCGTCGCTGCCGCGATCGGCGGGTTCCTGCGGTTCTGGAACCTCGGCGACCCGCACCAGCTGGTCTTCGACGAGACGTACTACGTCAAGCAGGGCTGGTCGATGATCCAGTTCGGCGTGGAGATGCGCAACAACCCGCTGTTCGGCGAGCAGATCGACCCGATGTTCACCAACGGCACCCCGGACGTGTTCGGCACCGAGGGGGACCTCGTCGTCCACCCCCCGGTCGGCAAGTGGCTGATCGGCTGGGGCGAGCAGCTCTTCGGGATCACCAACTCCTTCGGCTGGCGGTTCGCGATCGCGGTGATGGGCACCCTGTCCATCCTCATGGTCGGCCGGGCCGCGCGACGGCTGTTCGGCTCGTCGTTCCTGGCTACGGTGGCCGCGCTGCTGCTCGCCTTCGAGGGCCACCACTTCGTCCACTCCCGGACCGGGCTGCTCGACCTCATCCTCATGTTCTGGGCGTTCGCCGGGTTCTGCTTCCTGCTCATCGACCGGGATGCCTCACGGGCCGTCCTGGCCCGGCGGGTGGCCGCGCTCGGCCCGGACCGGCTGACCCGGTTCGGGCCGTCGATGGGCTGGCGGCCGTACCGGTGGGCGGCCGGGCTGTGCCTCGGGCTGGCCACCGGGACGAAGTGGTCCGGCCTCTACTTCGTCGTCGCCTTCGGGCTGATGACGGTGTTGTGGGACATGGGCGCGCGCCGCGCGGCGGGGATCACCGGCTGGCGGTTGGCCTGGCTCGTCCGGGACGCGCCGGTCGCGTTCGTCCAGGTCGTCGGTACCGTCGTCGTCACCTACTGCCTGAGTTGGTGGGGCTGGTTCGCCACCTCGACGGGCTACAACCGGCACTGGGCGGACACCCACGGCTCCGAGCGCTGGGGGTGGATCCCGGGGCCGGTCCGGTCCTGGTGGAACTACCACGCCCAGATCCTCGAGTTCCACACCCATCTCAACTCGGACCACCCGTACAAGACGAACCCGTGGTCGTGGATGATCCAGGGCCGCCCGACGTCGTTCTTCTACGAGGGCCCCAAGAACGGCGAGATGGGCTGCGCGGTCGAGGTCTGCTCCAAGGCGATCTCGTCGATCGGTACCCCGACGATCTGGTGGGGCGGCACGTTGGCGCTGGTCGTCCTGCTCTTCATGTGGGGACTGCGGCGGGACTGGCGCGCAGGCGCGATCCTCGCCGGCTTCGTCGGCGGGTACCTGCCCTGGTTCCTGCTCGGCGACCGGACCATCTACTCCTTCTATGCGGTGGCCTTCGTGCCGTACGTCGTCCTCGCCTGCACCTACGTCCTCGGTCTGGCGATCGGCGGGCGGACCGCGAGCCCGGCCCGGCGGCAGGTCGGCATGCTCGTCACCGGCTCGTTCGTCGTGCTCACCGTGCTGCTCTTCGCCTTCTTCTACCCGATCTACACCGCGCAGGTCGTGCCGCAGGACTTCTGGCGGATGCACATGTGGTTCCCCAGCTGGGTCTGAGTCGCGGCTCGCACAGGTCCGTGTGTCACTCGCTCCCGCGGTGGGTAACAAGTTGGTCAATCGTTACCTCGGCAGTTCGCGCGCTGCTAAGGTCCCGGACCATGGTGGGTTTAGGGGGCGCCTGGCTGCGTTGCGTCGTCACGGGTGGAATGCTGGCGCTGGTCGGGTCGGGAGTCGTGGTGGGCGCCGGGCCGGCGACGGGCTCACCCCACGGCATCGCGCAGGCCCCGAGCGCGGGCACGACCACCACCCCCGAGCCCGGAGTGATCGACACCCTAGCCGGGGGCGGCCCGGCGGACGGCACTCCCGCCACCGCGGCTGCCTTCCTCCCCTGGAGCGTGACGGCCGCGGCGGCCGGCGTCTACGTCTCGACGAGGACCGCGGTCTTCCGGGTCGAGGGCGCCGGTACGCTCATCCGAGTCGCGGGAGTTCCCGATGGGCCGGGGTTCTCCGGCGACGGCGGGCCGGCTGTGGAAGCGAGGCTCAACCGCGATACGCGGATAAGCGGCTCCTCGACGTGCTCATACTCCTTTCTCGAGCGGTGCATGGGGTTAGCCGTCGATGGTGGCGGCAATCTGTACATCGCCGACGGCGCCAACTCCCGGGTCCGCAAGGTGACACCGGCAGGAACCATCACGACCGTCGTGGGGAACGGGTCAGTTGGAGTAGGCGGGGACGGCGGCCCGGCGACTGAGGCCCAGCTGGAGAACCCGGACGGCCTGGCTTTCGATGGAGCCGGCAACCTCTACATCGCGGGCGCTGGTCGGATCCGAAAGGTGGACCACAGCGGGATCATCTCCTCCGTCGTCGTGGTCGTCGACAGTCAATGGGGTGACAGCCCGGTTGGTTTGGCGGTCGGTCCGACCGGTGACCTCTACTTCACCACTCAGGACAGCCGGGTCCGTCGACGTGCCCCCGATGGAACGCTGACCACCATCGCCGGCGGTGGAACGGACACCGGCGACGGAGGGAAGGCGACGGATGCCCTTCTGACCAACCCCGGGGGGATGACCACCGACGACAAGGGGGCCGTCTACTTCACCGAGACGAGCCCTGGGCGCGTCCGTCGCGTGACCCCGGACGGATCCATCAGCACCGTCGCGGGTGGTGGGACGGACACCGGTGACGGCGGCCCGGCGACGAGCGCCCAGATCAACAGGCCCAAGGGCATCGTCATCGACGGACAGGGCCGTCTGCTGGTCGCGGACTACTTCTCCCACCGAGTGCGCGCCGTGTCACTGACCGACGGGACGATCGGCACCATCGCCGGCAACGGCTCCTTCGGCTTCTCTGGGGACAATGTCGCGGCCACCTCTGCCCAGCTGTACCAGCCGGGCCGTTCCGCCGTGGACGCCCACGGGAACGTCTACGTGGCCGACATGGGCAACCATGTCGTTCGGCGGATCGCGGCAGATGGCGTCATCACCACCGTGGCGGGAACGACGGTGCCTGGCTACTCGGGAGATGGTGGCCCGGGGACAAGCGCCCAGCTCAACACCCCGAGCGGGGTGGCGCTTGATGCTGCGGGCGACCTCTACATCGCTGACCGGCAGAACCACCGGATCCGCAAGCTCACCCCGTCCGGGACCATCAGCACCGTCGTCGGCACCGGAGAGGACGGCGTCTGCTGCACGGGTGGCCCGGCGATGGCGGAGCGACTCGGTGATCCCGTGGACGTCGACGTCGACCGCGAGGGCAGGCTCTTCATCGCCGATGCCCAGGGGCTCATCCTCAAGGTGCTTCCGGACGGGTCCATCAGCATCGCCGCAGGAAAACTCACCGCGGACGAGTATGGAGACGAGCGCGTCGCTACTGAGGCGCGTCTCCGGCCCACGGCCATATCCGTCGACAAGCTGGGAAATCTGTACATCGCTGATCGCCTCATGGTTCGCCGGGTGTCGACGACCGGCGCCCTCAAGACCTTCCAGGGTGGGTCGTTCTACCCGGCCGACGTGGCGGTCGACGATGCTGGAAACGTCTACATCGCCAACTCGTTCGAAAGCAGGATTCAGAAGGTCGACCTGTCCGGCACCGTCACGAACTTTGCTGGCGCGCGCGGGGAATCGACGTTTAGCGGCGACGGCGGCCCGGCCGGGGCTGCGAGGCTGGTGGATCCCAGCGGGGTCACTCTCGACTCTGCAGGAAACCTCTACATCTCCGACCAGGCCACGAACCGGATCCGCGTCGTTGGTGCCGCCAGCCCCTCCGCAGGACCAGGCAGCACCTTCCACCCGGTGACGCCGCAGCGCGTGCTCGACTCACGGGACGGCACCGGCGGGTACACCACGCCCTGGCCGGCCGGGACCACCCGGAACGTGACCGTCACCGGCACCGGCGGCGTCCCGGCCAACGCCACCGCGGTCGTGCTCAACGTCACGGCGACGCAGCCAACCACCGAGGGCCACCTCATCGTCTACCCCACCGGCGTGACCCGACCGCTCGCCTCCAACCTGAACTTCACCGCCGGCCAGACCATCCCCAACCTCGTCATCACCGGCGTCGGCAGCAACGGCCAAGTCAGCATCTACAACAACGCCGGCACCACCCACATCATCGCCGACATCGTCGGCTACTACGCCCCCACCGACGGCAGCACCTACGCGCCCGTCGACCCGGCCCGGGTGCTGGACTCACGGGACGGCACCGGGGGCTACACCACGCCCTGGCCGGCCGGGACCACCCGGGACGTGACCGTCACCGGCACCGGCGGCGTCCCGGCCAACGCCACCGCGGTCGTGCTCAACGTCACGGCGACGCAGCCAACCACCGAGGGCTACGCGACCGTCTACCCCGCCGGCGTGACCCGGCCGCTCACCTCCAACCTCAACTTCACTGCCGGGCAGACCGTCGCCAACCTCGTCGTCTCCGGCGTCGGCACTGACGGGCGGGTCAGCATCCACAACCACAATGCCGGGACCACCCACATCATCGCCGACATCGTTGGTTACTACGCCCCGACCGGCGGGAGCACCTACACGCCCGTGACGCCGAAGCGGGTTTTGGAGACCCGCTATGGGCCCGACGGACGCAGCACGGGCTTCGCCGCCAGGTCCGACCATGCCCTGACGGTCACCGGAGTGGGCACCAGCGTGCCGCTCGACGCCACCGCGGTGGTCCTCAACGTCACCGCCACCGAACCCCGCGGTGAGGGCTATCTGTCCGTCTATCCCGCGGGTGCCGCGAGGTCGCAGACCTCCAGCCTCAACTTCCGTCGCGGACAGACCGTCGCCAACCTCGTCGTGGCCCGAGTCGGCGCGGGCGGACAACTGCAGATCTACAACGACGCCCTGGACGCGACCCACGTCGTCGCCGACGTGGTCGGGTACTTCCGCTGAGGCCAGCAGCAGCATCTGGCCTGACAGCGAAGCAGTCGGGAGCGCTTTCGATATATTTCCACCCCTTTGTGACACCAGAAATGGCCGCAGAGTGGGATCTTCCGTGTCAGAACCGACGAGTCGCCCCCCCGGTGTTACGTTCCCCCGCATGCAAACCAGGTGCCCCGGGCCGCGCGTCGTGGACAGCCGTTCGGGGCCTCGTGGTGGCGACGCCGGACCCGCCGGCGGCCCGGCGCTCCTGCTGAAACTCGTCTCCCTGCTGGCTGTCGTCACCGCACTGGTGATGACGAACGGCCCCGCGGCGCGAGCCTCGGCGCTGGTGCCGAATGCCGCCATTCCGGCCGCGATGAGCACGGCAGCACCGGGCCCGGGATCGATCGAGACCTGGGCCGGCGGCGGGCCTCCGGACGGAGCGACGGCCACCCAGACCGGGCTCGTGCCCACCGGGGTGGTGCC
Source organism: uncultured Actinomycetota bacterium (assembly GCA_963845815.1). Taxonomy (GTDB): domain Bacteria; phylum Actinomycetota; class Actinomycetes; order Actinomycetales; family Dermatophilaceae; genus Lapillicoccus. Next base: position 1,161,859 of record CAWJTD010000001.1, on the reverse strand, counting down.
AGCCAGCGGCGGAGGCTTCTTCCTCTCCAGCGGCAGCGTTGTCTACAAGGTCAGCACTGCCGGGAGCCTGACCCGGGTCGCCGGGACCACCGACGTGCACGGCTTCGCAGGTGATGGGGGACCGGCGACCAGCGCCCTGCTGAGCTACCCCGGACGGCTGGCGGTCGACGCCGCCGGGAACCTCTACATCGCCGACATCAACAACTACCGGGTGCGCAAGCTGACCCCCGGTGGGACGATCAGCACGGTCGCCGGCAACGGGTCGCCCGGGTCCGCCGGAGACGGCGGTCCGGCCACCACCGCCCAGCTGAGCTTCCCGGGAGGGCTCGCGGTCGACGCCGCCGGGAACCTCTACATCGCCGACTCGGACAACAACCGGATCCGTCAGGTCACCCCCGGCGGGACGATCAGCACCGTCGCGGGCACCGGCACCTCCGGCTTCTCCGGCGACGGCGGCCCGGCCACCGCTGCCGCGCTGAGCTATCCGGACGGGGTTGCCGTTGACGTGAGCGGCAATGTGTACATCGGCGACAGCAGCAACAGCCGGATCCGGAAGGTCGCCGCGGCCACCGGGACGATCAGCACGGTCGCGGGCAACGGCACCTCCGGCTTCTCCGGAGACGGCGGTCCCGCCACCAGTGCCACCTTGAGCTTCCCCGGTGACCTGGGCGTCGACGGCTCGGGGAACCTCTACCTCGCCGATCCGGACAACAACCGGGTGCGCAAGGTCACCGCGGCGACCGGGACGATCAGCACCGTCGCCGGCAACGGCAACGGTGGGTTCTCCGGAGACGGCGGCCCCGCCACCAGCGCCGAGCTGGGCTACCCCGGCAGTCTGGGCGTCGACGGCGCCGGGACCCTCCTGATCGCGGACGTCTTCAACGGGCGGGTCCGCAAGGTCATTGGCGGGACGATCAGCACGGTCGCCGGCAATGGAACCAACCACTTCTCCGGAGACAACGGCCCGGCGACCAGCGCCCAGCTCGCCATCGCCGGGCTGTCCGGTGACGTCACCCCGCTGCGCGGGATGGCGGTCGACGGCACCGGCAACGTCTACCTCGCCGACGCGTACAACTCCCGGGTGCGCAAGGTGACTCCCGCCGGGACCATCAGCACCGTCGCCGGCACCGGCACACCGGGATACTCCGGGGACGGCGGTCCGGCCACCAGCGCCAGGTTGGAGACGCCGACGGGCCTGGCCGTGGACAACGCGGGCAACCTCTACATCGCCGACACCTACAACTTCCGGGTCCGCAAGGTCAGCACTGCCGGAACCATCACGACGATCGCCGGCACCGGCACTCCGGGAGCCTCCGGCGATGGTGGGCCGGCCACCGCCGCACGGTTGAACCACCCTGCCGGTCTGGCCGTCGACAGCATTGGCACCCTGTACGTGGCCGACGGTGGCAACGGCCGGATCCGCAAGATCAGCACGGCCGGGACGATCAGCACGATCGCCGGAACCGGAACGGCCGGATTCTCCGGCGACGGCGGCCCGGCCATCACTGCTCAGCTCGACGGCGCCTACGACGTCGCCGTCGACGGCGTGGGCACCGTCTACATCGCCGATGCCGGCAACGCCCGGATCCGCAAGGTCACCACGGCCGGGACGATCAGCACGATCGCCGGCAACGGGATCTCAGGGTTCGCCGGGGACGGTGGCCCGGCCGTCGCCGCCCAGCTGAGCTATCCCACCGGACTGGCCGTCGACTCCGGCGGAGACCTCTACGTCGCGGACGTCTTCAACGACCGGGTCCGCAAGGTCACCGCCGGGACCATCAACACGGTGGCCGGCAACGGTACCGGCGGGTTCTCCGGAGACGGCGGCGCCGCCGCCAGCGCCAGGCTCAACTCCCCGAGCGGGCTGACCCTCGACGCCGGCGGATCCCTGTACATCGCCGACAGCGAGAACAGCCGGGTTCGCATCGTCGGTGGCGGCCCAGCCGCGGCGGGCAGCACCTACACCGCGATCACCCCCGCCCGCGTGCTCGACTCCCGCGACGGCACCGGCGGGTACCCCACCGCCTGGCCGGCCAACACCGCCCGACCGCTCAGCGTCACCGGCGCCAACGGCGTCCCGGCCAACGCCACCGCCGTCGTACTCAACGTCACCGCCACCTCCCCCACCGCACCCGGCTACCTGACCATCTACCCCACCGGAGCCACCCGACCCGTCGCCTCCAACCTCAACTTCACCCCCGGACAGACCATCCCCAACCTCGTCGTCACCGGCATCAGCACCACCGGCCAGGTCAGCTTCTACAACAGCGCCGGCACCACCCACGTGATCGCCGACATCGTCGGCTACTACGCCCCCACCGGCGGCAGCACCTACACCGCGATCACCCCCGCCCGCGTGCTCGACTCCCGCGACGGCACCGGCGGGTACCCCACCGCCTGGCCGGCCAACACCGCCCGACCGCTCAGCGTCACCGGCGCCAACGGCGTCCCGGCCAACGCCACCGCCGTCGTGCTCAACGTCACCGCCACCTCCCCCACCGCACCCGGCTACCTGACCATCTACCCCACCGGAGCCACCCGACCCGTCGCCTCCAACCTCAACTTCACCCCCGGACAGACCATCCCCAACCTCGTCGTCACCGGCATCAGCACCACCGGCCAGGTCAGCTTCTACAACAGCGCCGGCACCACCCACGTGATCGCCGACATCGTCGGCTACTACGCCCCCACCGGCGGCAGCACCTACACCGCGATCACCCCCGCCCGCGTGCTCGACTCCCGCGACGGCACCGGCGGGTACCCCACCGCCTGGCCGGCCAACACCGCCCGACCGCTCAGCGTCACCGGCGCCAACGGCGTCCCGGCCAACGCCACCGCCGTCGTGCTCAACGTCACCGCCACCTCCCCCACCGCACCCGGCTACCTGACCATCTACCCCACCGGAGCCACCCGACCCGTCGCCTCCAACCTCAACTTCACCCCCGGACAGACCATCCCCAACCTCGTCGTCACCGGCATCAGCACCACCGGCCAGGTCAGCTTCTACAACAGCGCCGGCACCACCCATGTGATCGCCGATATCGTCGGCTACTACCGCTAGACCGGGACACCGAGAAGGGGGCGCCGGCGACTCCGGAGTCGCCGGCGCCGACGCCGGTGACCCGCCAGGGCCCTCAGAGCGCCGCGGCCACCCGGGTGCCCTGCTCGATCGCCCGCTTGGCGTCCAGCTCGGCCGCGACATCGGCGCCGCCGACCAGGTGGGTCCCCTGGCCCTCGGATCCCGACCGCGCCGCGAGGACCTCGTCATACAAGTCGCGCACCGACTCCTGCCCCGTGCAGAGCACCACATGGTCGACCTCGAGCAGGCGTTCCTGTCCGTCGACGGTGATGTGCAGGCCATCGTCGTCGACCCGGCCATACGTCACGCCGTTGAGCTGCACGACACCGGACTGCTTGAGGACGGCGCGGTGCGCCCAGCCGGAGGTCTTGCCGAGGTCGACCCCGATCGGCGTCGTCTTGCGCTGCAGCAGGGTGACCTCCCGGACCACCGAACGCGGTTTGCGCTCGGTCAGTCCGCCCGGGTGCAGGGCCGGGTCACCGACGCCCCAGTAGGACATCCAGTCCTCCACGGTGTCGGCCGGGTCGTGGCTGAGGAAGTGGCTCACGTCGACGCCGATCCCGCCGGCCCCCATCACGGCCACCCGTCGCCCGGGCACGACAGCACCGCTGAGCACGTCGGCGTAGGTGACGACCTTCTCGTGCTCGACGCCGTCCAGCTCCGGGATCCGGGGGACGACGCCGGTGGCGACGACCACCTCGTCGTAGCCCGTCAGGATGTCTGCGGTCGCGACGGTGCCGAGTCGCACGTCGACGCCGAGCACCTCAAGCCTGCGGGTGTAGTAGCGCAGCGTCTCGCGGAAGTCCTCCTTGCCGGGAACCTGCATCGCCAGCCGGAACTGCCCACCGAGCTGGTCCGACCTCTCGATCAGGGTGACGGCCAGCCCGCGCTCGGCGGCGGACACCGCCGCAGCCAGACCTGCCGGGCCGGCCCCGACGACAGCGACCGTTGCCGCTCGTTGGGTCGGGCCGAGCACGAGCGTCGTCTCCCGGCAGGCGCGCGGGTTGACCAGGCAGGACGCCTTCTGGTTCTGGAAGACGTGGTCGAGGCAGGCCTGGTTGCAGGCGATGCAGGTGTTGATCTCATCGGCGCGTCCGGCGGCGGCCTTGGTGACGAAGTCCGGGTCGGCCAGCAGGGGGCGCGCCATGGAGACCAGGTCGGCCTCGCCGCCGGCCAGGATGGACTCGGCGATCTCCGGCGTGTTGATCCGGTTCGAGGCGCAGACCGGGATCGACACGGCAGCCTTGAGCCGGGCCGTGGCCGACCGCCAGGCGCCCGGCGGCACCTGGGTGATGATCGTCGGGACCCGGGCCTCGTGCCAGCCGATCCCGGTGTTGAGCACGGTGACGCCCGCCTCGGTCAGCCCGTGGGCGAGGGTCAGCACCTCGTCCCAGGTCTGGCCGCCCTCGACGAGGTCGAGCAGCGAGATCCGGTAGATGATCGGGAAGTCGGCGCCGACCCGCTCGCGGGCACGTCGGATGATCTCGAGCGGCAGCCGCATCCGCTTGTCCGCGCTGCCGCCCCAGGCGTCGGTCCGGTCGTTGGTGCGGGCAGCGAGGAATTGGTTGAGCAGGTAGCCCTCGGAGCCCATGATCTCGACGGCGTCATAGCCGGCCCGCTGCGCCAGCACGACGGCCCGGGCGAAGTCGGACGCGGTGCGCTCGACTGCGCGGCTGGACAGGGCGCTGGGACGGAACGGAGTGATCGGGGACTTGGTGGCGGACGCGCTGACGCTGAACGGGTGGTAGCCGTACCGGCCGGCGTGCAGCACCTGCAGGGCGATCGCCCCACCGGCGTCGTGCACCGCGCCGGTGACCCGTCGGTGGCGCCTGGCCTGACCACCGGTCGTGAGCTCGGACGCGAACGGCTTGAGCCAGCCGCGCTTGTTGGGCGCGTAGCCGCCGGTGATGATCAGGCCCACCCCACCGCGAGCCCGCTCGGCGAAGTAGGCCGCCAGCGCGGGGATGTCCCTGGCCCTGTCCTCGAGGCCGGTGTGCATCGAGCCCATGACGACCCGGTTGCGCAACGCGAGGTTGCCCAGGGTGATCGGCGCCAACAGGTGCGGGTACTCAGTCACGTGGGTCGTCCTTCGCTGGGATCTGACGGGACTCGTGGGCGGTCAGGTACTCGGTGAGCCAGTCGACCCAGAAGAGCTCGGTACGGACTCCGCCGCGCAGGACGAGGTACTGGTCCAGCTCGTGCCCGTCGAGCGCGTCCGGGTTCGGATAGTCCCGCTTGGCGAGCTGCTCGAAGTGGCCTAGCCGCACCTGGTGGTCGGCGATATGGGCCCGGACCAGGTCGAGGACGGCGGCGCGGTCGCCGTAGGACGCCCCGCGCAACCTCACCGCGAGCTCGCTGCGCAGCGGCTCCATCGGCGTGGGGGTGGCCAGCCAGTCGGCCAGGACCCGCTCGCCGACGCGCGTGACGGCATACACCTTCTTGTCGGGTCGGCCGCTCTGGGCCACCTCGGTGACGGACACCCACCGGTCGGTCTCCATCCGGCCCAGCACCCGGTAGATCTGCTGGTGGGTCGCGTGCCAGAAGTAGCCGATGGACCGGTCGAACCGCCGGGCCAGGTCGAGGCCCGACGCGGGGTGCTCGCGCAGCGCGACGAGCAGCGCATGTTCCAGGGCCATGTGAGCCACCCTGACAGGCTATGCAACGAGGTGCAATGGGATCTCCGTCACGACGGCCCCCGATATGGTCGAGTCGACGACGGCCGCGATCCGGGGAGGAAGTCAGCCATGGGCGAGCAGATGGACAGTGGGGCGGCGGAGACCTTTCGCCTGATCTATCGCAGCCGCAGCCGGATCCCGGCCGAGGAGCGAGCGCCCGAGCTGGCCAGCCTCTTCACGGGCGCCCGGTCCAACAACAAGAAGACCGACATCACCGGGGCGCTGCTCGTCTCCGATGAGCGCTTCGTCCAGGTGCTCGAGGGCGACCCGGGTCGGGTTCAGACCCTCTACCGGGTGATCCAGGAGGACCCGCGGCACGAGGAGGTGGAGCTCGTGGAGAGCGGGACGGTGGACGGCCGGGTCTTCGAGCACTGGTCCATGGCCCGGGTCGGCCCCGAGGGCGACGCCGACATCCCGCTGATCGCCAAGGTCGGCGAGGTCGCACCAGTCACCGCGTGGACCACCACGACCGAGCAGGAGCGGCTGCTCGCCCGGATGCGACAGGCCGCCGAGGAGACCTCCGGGCCCTGACCGGCAGACCCCGGGGTTGGCGTGTTCAGGCTCGGTCGTCTCTCTCCCTACTGGGGCGCTCGACGTGTCCTCGGCCGGTCAGCTGAACCGGGCCCGCTGGCCGGCTGCCCGAAAGCCCAGCGACCGGTAGAGGTCGGCGGCGGCATTGTTCGTGTTGACGCAGAGCCAGACCGGTCCGTTCTCCTCTGCGGCCAGGGCCCGCAGGGCCCGGGACACCAGGTGCGCCCCCACGCCGCATCCGCGCCAGCACGGGACGACGCCGACCTGGTCGATCCAGCGCCCGAGCACGGTGATGAACCCGACCGGCGCCCCGGCGCCGTCATGAGCCACGAGCGACAGGTCGGGGCGGAACTCGGGCTCGGCGAGCTCGGCCAGCCAGTCGCGCGCCCTTGGCGCGATGAATCCCGGCCGGTCGGCGAAGGACTGGGTGTATGCCGTGAAGAGGTCACCGAGGTCGGCCCGAGCCACCGGCGTGAGCCGGACGCCGGCCGGCTCGACCGCATCGGGAAGCAGCTGCAGGTCGTGCCGCATGATGATCTCGGCGAAGGTCTGCGCGAGACCGAACCGGGCGTAGAGCCGGCGCGCATCCGGCGAGCAGCTCTCGGTCAGCACCGTCAGTGGCAGGCCGCCGGCACGCCCGATCGCCCACGCCATCAGCTGCCGACCCAGCCCGCTCCCCCGAACGTCGGGATGCACCACACCGCTGGTGGCCGCCGTGTCGGTCGCCCGGCTGACGCAGCCGGCGGCGACCAGCCGCCCGGTGCCGTCCCGGACCGCCACGCTGTCACCGGACAGGAGCCGAGCGGACAACAGCTCGTCGCCGACGAACGACGGCAGGCCGCCATCACGGTCGAGGCAGGCCGAGACCAGGGTGCGCAGCTCGTCGAGCGGCGCACCCGGCTCGCTCCAGGTGGTGGTGAAACACGCCTGCTGCGTCATGGCCGTCCCGGTATCGGTGTCGGCGTGCCGTGGATCCGCCGCGCGTACGCCCGGAACGAGCGGCGCCCCAATGGTGGCAGCAGCGGACGCAGAAGGAACGGGACCTTGGCCATCTCCGGAGCGATGGCTTCCGGGTCACCTTCGTAGAGCATCATCCCGAAGCCGAGGAACATCAGCTTCTTCGGGATGGCCGCCATCCCCTGTAGGGAGAACTCGTCCCACTCGGCCTGGGTCAGGTGCTGGGCCATCAGCGGCAGGACCTGGGCCTCCTCGGTGTCGAGGTGCTCGTAGAGGGCCTCGACCAGCTGAGCCAGATGTGCCGCGAGGGCCTCCCCGTCGCTGCGGCGGAGGCTGGCCCGCCACGCGTGCAGCAGCGGCTCCACACCCGACAGGTATGCCGCGACCCCGGCGTGCTGGTCCTGCATCAGGTCCACCAGCGGCGCGACCGCCTCCGGGACGCGCGCCGCCAGGGCGTCCCAGAGCAGGTCGTCCTCGATGGTGTGATGGTGGTGCAGCAGGCCGATGAACAGGTCGACGTGGTCGGCCACGAGCTCGACACGGATGCGGTCCCCCTCGGCGACGCCGCGGATCGCCGCCGGCGAGAGCCGCAGCTCCCGTCGGAAGCTGGAGTGGGCCACCACCATCATCCGGACGTCGACCAGGCCGGGTCCGTGCAGCGTGGGAGCGTTGGTGGCAGTCATCGCGCACCGCCGATCTGCTCGAGCAGCGCCGCCTGGGCGGACTGGCCGAAGTACTCGAGCATGTCGTGGATCTTGTTCTCCCGGAACACGACCCGCATGATGAGCCGGTTGACATAGTGCCCACCGCCGACGAGTTCCGCCGTCATCCGCTCCTCGATGATCGCGACGTCGGGGTCGTCGGTCTGGTGGAAGGTGACGTCGTCCACGCCGATGTGCTCGGCGGCCGAGGTCATCGCGGTGAACAGGCCGCGGAGGTTCTCCGGGCCTTCGACGACCGAGGGAAGGCCGTCGACAGGGTAGGCGAGGGCGTAGCGGGCATCGTCCGTCCAGTGGGTGAGGAACTCGTCGACGTCGCCGGCGAGGAGTGCCGTCGCGGCAGTGCGCCAGGTGGACTCGTTGCGAGCCCGGGCGGCGGCCAGGTCGTGCTGTCGGCTGGTGGATGTGGTGGTGGTCATGGTTTCTCCTTGAGGGATTCGTCGCCTCCGAGCGTGCCCGCACCCACGAGCCGGAACATCGGGGAAACCCCTACCGTGCACATCTGCGGGGCTGTCATGCTCGGTCCATGGGGCTGGTGGGTCGCGGCGAGCGAGCGGTGCTGGACGAAGCGCTCCAGGAGCTCGCTGCTGGGCGGGGCGGGGTGGTCCTGCTGCGCGGCGAGGCGGGGATCGGGAAGACCTGCCTGGTCAACGCCGTGGTGGACGACGCCCACGCCGCCCCGGTGGACGTCGTCATCGGTCGCGCCAGTGAGCACGAAGGCGACCTCCCCCTGTCGCTCTTCGCCGAGGTCCTCGCCGGGGGGGCCGCCAGCGGTGGCCTGCCGGCTGGCTCGGCGCCGCGATGGCGGTTCTTCCGCGGCCTCGTCGACGAGTTCGAGCAGCGGTGTGCCCTGCGACCGCAGCTGGTTGCGCTCGACGACGTGCACTGGGCCGATCCGGCCTCCCTGGAGCTCCTGGACACGGTGCTGCGACGAGCTCCGGTCAGCGGCCTCCTGCTCGTCCTGGCACTGCGTCCCGGACCCGTCGCGGACCAGCTGCTGGCGGCGCTGCGTGCGGCCGGGCGCTCCTTCGAGCTGCTCGATGTCTCCCCGCTGGACCGTGCGGCCGCCACCGAGCTGTTGGCCGCGGTTCCCGGCGATGACCGCGACGTCGACCGGTTGCTCGAGGCCTCCGGCGGCAACCCGCTGCTGCTGACCGAGCTGGCTCGTAGCGGCACCGGCGTGGTGGAGGCCGTGGCCCGGGAGCTGAGCCGACTGAGCCCGGCGGCGAAGGCGCTGGTCGAGCTCGGCGCCCTGCTCGGCGACCCGTTCGACGCGGGACTGGCGGGGACAGCCGCCGGGTTGGACAGGCCGGACTGGCTCCTCGGGCTGGACGAGCTCGCGGAGTGCGGCCTGATCACGGCGACCTCCACCGCGCGGGCCTATCGGTTCCGCCATCCCGTCATCCGCACCGCCGTGCACGACGGGATGCGGCCCGCCGCCCGCCTCGCAGGTCACGCCAGGGCCGCGGCGGCCCTGGCTCGAATCGGCGCACCGGCCGAACGGCAGGCCCGCCACCTGATGCAGGCCGCGGCTCCGGGCGACCTGGCGAGCGCAGCGATCCTGCGTACTGCTGCCTCGCGGGTGCGCGCCGAGGCGCCCACGGTCGCGGCCGACTGGCTGCTCGCGGCCAAGGTCGCCCATCCCCCCTCGCAGCTGGGCGAGTTCTCCGACCTGGCCGAGGTGCTGGTCCAGTCCGGCCGGTTCGCGCAGGCCCTTGCGGTCGCGGACGAGGGCCTGAGCTTCGGGCGCGGAGACGCCGCCTCACGGCTGCGACTGACGATCGCTGCCGCGTCGGTCGAGCGCCAGCTGGGCCGGCACGATGCGGCGCGCCGCAGGTTGAGCCGCAGCTTCGAGGACAGCGCCGTCGACGCCGACCGGACTGCGCTGATGGCCGCCCTGGCTCTGTGCGCCTACGTCCGGGGCGACTACGACGCCGTGGCCGACTGGGCGGCCCGCGCCCATGCCGCCGACCCGTCCGACCGTCTCGTTCGAGGTGTCGTCGCCGTGCTGCTCGCCCTGGTGCGACGGCTGGCCGGAGACGTCGGTGAGTCGACCGACGCGACGACCGCCGCGGTCGCTGACATCGACGGGTGCACGGACGCCGAGCTCGCAGCCCAGGCCGACCTGCTGACCGTGGTGCCCTGGGCTCTGGTCGCGATCGAGCGGTGGGACCTGGCGATCGAGGTGAGCCGACGGGCGTCCAGCGCCGCACGCCGCAGCGGGAGTCACGTTGCGGCGGTCGCCCTGGCCCTGCCCGAGATCCTCGCGTTGGCGTTACAGGGTCGGCTGCTCGAGGCGGCGGATGCCGCCCAGGAGGTCGAGGTTGCGGCACGGGTCAGCCACAACCCGCAGACCATCCAGTGGGTGCTGTGGATGCGCGCCTGGGTGCTGCTCGAGCTGGGGCGGCGGGACGAGGCGGTGACCGCGGCCACCGAGAGCGTCGGCCTGGCCGAGGGACTGGACGACTCCGCGCTGCGGGTCGTCGCTCAGACGGTGCTGGGGGCGGTGCTCCTCGCTGACGGCCAGCACGAGCGGGCTGCATCGCTGCTCGCTGGATACGACCTCGAGCCCACGTGGGTCTGCCGGTGGGCACCACTGCTCGTGGAAGCGCGGCTCGGCGAGGGGGACCGCGACGGGGCGCGGGCCGCGGCGGTCAGCGCAAGCCGGCTGGCGGCAGAGTCCGGGCTGGCCGGGTCCCGTGCTGCGGCAGCCCGGGCGACCGCTCTGGTGGCTCTGGCCGACGGCGACCGTGAACAGGGGCTCCGTCAGGCCTGGGCCGCGGCGGTTGCGGCACGGTCGATCGGGGCCGCGCACGACCAGGCGCGGGCGCTGCTGCTGGTCGGCCGGGCCACCGACGAACCGGCTGACGCCGTTCAGGCGCTCATCGAAGCCAGGCACCTCGCCGCCGGCTGCGGCGCGCGCGCCACCGAGGATGAGGTGGTCCGCGAGCTGCGCCGACGCGGCCACCGGATCGGTCGCGGCGGCCCGCGCGCACCTGGGGACTCAGGGGTGGCGTCGCTCAGCCCCCGCGAGCTCGAGATCGCCGAGCTGGTCGCCGAAGGTCGCACGAACCGGGAGATCGCCGGACGGCTGTACCTCAGCGAGAAGACTGTCGAGTCGCACCTGTCCAAGGCGTTCGGCAAGCTGGGGGTCAGCTCCCGGGCCGCGCTCGCCGGACAGGTGGTGGCGGCCAGGGATGCGGCAGGCGCTTCGCCGACCGGGTGAGCCGGCCCGACTCACGAGACGGCATGGGTTCCGCGCACCGTGAGAATCCGCAGCGACGGCTCCGCGCCGACACTGCGGAACAGCGCCGGCGCAGCGGGTGGTTCGGGGCTGGCGCGCATGGCATCGAGGGCGGCCTGGTCTCGCCACAGCGACTGAATCCGCCATTGGCCGTCGGGACCGGAGAGCAGCTCGGTCCGCAGCAGGCCGTCCGGCAGCCGGCCGTGGACGAGGTCGACGAATGCCGTGAGCACCGCGTGCTCGTGCCCCTCGGGAACCGTTGCGGTGACCTCGGTGAGGAGATTCTGGGACATGGTTCTGCTCCTTGTCGCCCCCTGGCCTGGTAGCTCTCACGCTAGCGGTGGCGAGGCCCGGTGTCCGGACAACGGGCAGCCCTGGTCCGCCGACCCAGCACCCCAGGTGACCCGGCCCGGCTACGCCGCAGCGGTGTCCGGGCGCCAGCGGGGGTCGCGACCAGAGAGAGCCAGGAGCTGGTCGAGGGGCGGCGCATCGTCCGCAACGTCGACCCGCGGCCCGAAGGCCTTGCCCTCGCCCTGGAAGTCGGGGCCGCGGGACGGTGACGGCGCGACCTCCGCCCCCATGTCACAAACTCGCCCGCTCTCTCGTCCCAAGCATCAAGATCAGGTTCGAGAACAGGGAGTGATGACCATGAGGGTGTTCGTGGCGGGTGGTACCGGAGTCCTGGGCCGCAGGCTGGTGCCTCAGCTCGTGGCGCGCCAGCACCAGGTGACGGCGACGACGACGGACCCCGGCAAGTTGGGCCTGCTCACCCAGCTGGGCGCCGAGGCGGTCGTGATGGACGGGCTGGACGCGAGCTCGGTCGGTGAGGCGGTCGCCGCGGCGCGACCGGACGCCGTCATCAACCAGATGACGGCCCTGTCCGTGACGCATGCCGGCAAGCCTGACCCGCGCCGGATGGACCGGTGGTTGGCCACCACCGTCCGGCTGCGCACCGAGGGCACGGACCACCTGCTGGCCGCCGCGGACGCGGCCGGGGTGAGCACCGTCGTCGCCCAGAGCTATGCGCAGTGGAACGGAATCCGGCAGGGTGGATGGGTGAAGACCGAGCAGGACCCGCTCGACCCGGGGACCGGGACGAGGTTCGAGGAGGCCGGGATGGCAATCCGCCACCTCGAGGACGCGGTCGTCACGGCCGGGGGCGCGGTGCTGCGGTACGGCGGGTTGTACGGGCCGGGCGCCACCGACGACCAGGTCGAGCTCGTGCGCAAGCGCAGGTTTCCGCTCGTCGGTGCCGGCTCCGGCTACTCCTCGTGGGTCCACCTGGACGACGCGGTGAGCGCCACGGTGCTGGCGCTCGAACAGGGGGTCAAGGGTGTCTTCAACATCGTGGACGACGAACCCGCCCCGGCGAACCAGTGGCTGCCCTATCTCGCCGAGTGCGTCGGGGCGAAGCCACCGATGCGGGTCCCCACCTGGCTGGCCCGGCTGCTGGCCGGCGAGCTGGCGGTCGCGATGATGACGCAGGGGCGGGGCTTCTCCAACGCCAAGGCCAAGCAGGAGCTCGGCTGGACGCTGCGCTACCCCTCCTGGCGCCAGGGGTTCAAGGAAGGCCTGGCATGAGCCCGACCGAGGATTTCGAGGAGCTGCGGCCGCTGTTGTTCTCCATCGCCTACCGGATCCTCGGCAGCGTGAGTGAGGCCGAGGACGCGGTCCAGGAGACCTGGCTGCGCTACCAGACGTCCACCACGACCCCCACCTCGCCCAAGGCGTATCTCTCGGCGGTGGTCACCCGCATCTCGATCGACGTGCTGCGCTCCGCCCGGGTTCGTCGCGAGGCGTACGTCGGGCAGTGGTTCCCCGAGCCGCTGCTCACCGACCCGTACGAGGATCCAGCGCGGTCGGCCGAGCTGGCCGACTCGGTGTCGATGGCGGCCCTGCTGCTGCTGGAACGGCTCAGCCCGCTGGAACGGGCCGTCTTCGTCCTGCGCGAGGTGTTCGGGTTCGACTTCCCCGAGGTCGCTGCCGCGGTCGGCCGGTCGGAGGCCGCGTGCCGACAGCTGGCGGTGCGGGCTCGGCGGCACATGGACGAGGGCCGTCCGCGATTCGAGGCGGACCGCCGGGAGCGGGACGAGCTGGCCGCCCGCTTCTTCGACGCCCTGCGTGAGGGGGATGTCGCGGCCCTTCAGGAGGTGCTCGCGGCCGATGTCAAGCTGGTTGGGGACGGCGGCGGACGGACGCCGCAGTGGGGCCGGGGCATCTTCGGGGCCGACAAGGTGTTGCGCACGTTGGCTTCCACGCTCCCGTTGTTCGCCCGGATCGGGGGCACGGTGGAGGCCCGCGAGGTGAACGGCCACCCGGGCGCCATCCTGCGCGACCGGGACAGGAAGGTGCTCTGCACGTGGACGCTCGACATCCTCGACGGACGAGTCCAGACGATCCGGGCCGTGCTCAACCCCGACAAGCTCGGGCACCTCGGCCCGGTGGCGGACGCCGCCGCGGTCTTCCTGGAGGCGAGCCGAACCCGCCGTGGCAGCACGGGCTGACACCACCTGGCTGCGCTGCCGCCAGCGGGCCGGTCACACTGACGAACCTCCTCGCGTCAGGAAGATGAGGCCGGCGTGCACCCGAGACCTGGCCTGGGGCGGAACCACGCCATCACCACGAGACGGAGTACTGACGGAAGGTGAGGTCCATGCCAGCGAATCGCGAGAAGAAGACGCAGGACGGGTTCACCGCGCAGGAACGCGCCGCGATGAAGGAACGCGCCGCCGAGCTGCGCGCCGAGGGCAAGAAGGGCGCCAAGAAGGCCGACGGCCTCCAGGCGCTCCTGGACAAGATCGCCGAGATGGCGCCCACGGATCGGTCGCTCGCCGAGCGCGTCCACGTGACGGTGACCGCGAACGCGCCAGAGCTGGAGCCGAAAACGTGGTACGGGATGCCCGCCTATGCGAACGCCGACGGCAAGGTCGTCGTGTTCTTCCAGGACTCGGGGAAGTTCAGCTACCGGTACTCGACGCTGGGCTTCCAGGACTCGGCGAACCTCGACGACGGCGACTTGTGGCCGGTCTCGTTTGCCCTGCTGAAGTGGAGTCCGGTGGTGGAGAAGAAGGTCACCGCGCTGGTCAAGGCCGCGATCTCCTGACCAGTGGCTCGCCCCTGCTCTAGTTGACACTTGATAAAGCAGATGCTTGAGTAACGGCATGACCGTCTCCGCCGAGAACCGGCAGCTCGACTCGCTGTTCACCGCGCTCAGCGACCCCACCAGGCGAGACATCGTGGCCCGGCTGAGCGCGGGCGAGGCGACCGTCACCGAGCTGGCGCAGCCGTATGCCATGAGCCTGCAAGCCGTGTCGCAGCACATCCGCATTCTCAAGCAGTGCGGGCTGATCAGCCAGGGCCGGGACCGGCAGACCCGACCGTGCCGCCTCGAACCCGCGGGGCTCGAGGCCGCCCTGTCCTGGATCGAGGAGAGCCGACGCGCCTGGTCGGACCGGATGGACCGACTGGAGACCCGCCTGGCCCAGCTACAGAAGGAGGAGCAGTGAAGGACGACGAGCTGGTCTACCGACGGGTCCTGCGCGCGCCGCGGGAGCTGGTCTGGCGGTGCCTCACCGAGCCGGCCGAGCTCGCGCAGTTCTGGGGGCCCAGCGGGATGACCACCCCCCTCGACGGCATCGTCGTCGAGCTGCACCCCGGCGGACGGTTCGAGACCCTCATGGTCGGCGAGCAGGGCAGCCACCGGATGGTCGCCACCTTCACCGAGGTCGTCCCGCCCGAACGGCTCGCCTGGGTCGAGACGGTGACCGGGATGCACACCACCAGCAGCCTCACCGACCACGGTGACGACAGCACCGAGGTCATCATCCATCAGCGGAACGTGCCCGAGCCGATGCGCGCGCCCGCGGCCCGAGCCGGTTTCCTCACCTCTCTCGACAAGCTCGAGCAGCACCTCACTCACCTCATCCAAGGAGACCGATCGTGACCGACCTTCAGTCCTGGGTAGCCCCGACCTGCACCGGGCTCGCGCAGCTGCTCAGCGCAGCCGCGGAAACCTCGTGGGACTCCCCGTCGCTGTGCGAGAAGTGGCAGGTGCGCCATGTGGTCGCGCACCTGACGATGCCGGCACGGCTGACTCCCGAGCAGTACGGAGCCGAGATGGCGGCGGCAGGCGGCGACTTCACCGTGCTGTCCGACACCGTTGCCGCGCGGGACGCCTCGATGCCCGTCGAGGACCTGCTTGCGGAGCTCCGCTCGCCGACGCTGCACGCGTGGCAGCCGCCGGGCGGCGGAGCGGCGGGCGCGCTGAGCCATGCCGTCATCCACTCCCTGGATGTGACCATCGCGCTCGACCACCCGCCGGTCGCCCCTGCGGAGGCCGTGACTGCGGTGCTGGACCAGCTCAGCGCCGCCAACGGCGCCATCTTCGGGGTCGACCTCAGTGACGTCCGGCTCGAGGCCATCGACGCCGGCTGGGCCTGGGGACACGGCCAGGTCGTTCGCGCCGACAGCGGGCGTCTGGTGGCCCTGCTGAGCGGTCGGACCCTACCTGACGGGCGGGCGCTCGCCCGCGTCTGAACGGACCAGGCGGACCGTCGCTCAGCCGAGCCGGCGCAATCACGCTGACCACCATGGCCCGGCCTCGCGGCCTCGAGCCAGCGGCACAGAAACCCCGCCTGCTGCACGGTGCGGGTGCAGGTCAGACGGGGTTCCTTGGGGTGGAGCTGCGGGGATTCGAACCCCGGACCTTCTCATTGCGAACGAGACGCGCTACCACCTGCGCCACAGCCCCATGGTGCGACCGAAACTTTAACACCAGCACGACCCCCGACCGAAACCACGACCTGACCGCACCCCCTACGCTCCCTTGCATGCCGTCCGAGACCTCCGTCGTCCCGCCCGCCATCCGCGCCGCCAGTGAATGGACCTGGCGCCTGCTCCTGATCGGGGTGGGGGTCTACGCGCTGCTGCACGTCCTGGGGTTCCTCTCCGAGGTGGTCATCCCGCTGGCCGTGGCCACGCTGCTCACCGCGCTGCTGGCCACGGTGCACCGACGGTTGAGCGTGGTCATGCCGCGCGGCCTCGCGGCTGGGCTGACCGTCCTCGGCACGATCCTGGTCATCGGCGGGCTGTTGACCCTGGTCGGGTCACAGATCTCCGGCGGGTTCGGTGACATGGCCCGACAGGTCGGTGACGGGGTCACCCAGATCCGGGACTGGCTCCGGACGACCTTCAACATCACCGACCGGCAGTTCGATGGCTACGTGGACCAGCTCAAGCAGGCCCTGGAGTCCAATGCCGACCTGCGCCAGACCGCTGCCCGGGCCGGGATCAACGCCACCCACGCCGTGGCCGGGCTCTTCATCAGCCTGTTCGCGCTGTTCTTCTTCCTGTATGACGGCCCGCGGATCTGGTCCTGGATCGTCCGGCTCTTCCCCCGCTCCGCCCGCGACCGGGTGGACTCCTCCGGCGCGGTCGCCTGGAGCCAGCTGACCTCCTACGTGCGCGCGACCATCCTCGTCGCCGCCGTCGACGCCGTGGGGATCACGCTGGGCGCGATGATCCTGCGGGTCCCCTTCGCCCCCGCCATCGGCGTGCTCGTCTTCCTGCTGTCGTTCATCCCGATCGTCGGGGCCCTGCTCAGCGGAGCGGTGGCGGTCATCCTCGCCCTGGTCGCCAACGGCCCGGTGAACGCCGTGCTCATGCTGTCGGTCGTCCTCGTCGTGCAGCAGGTCGAGTCGCACGTGCTCCAGCCGTTCATCCTCGGACGGTCGGTGCGGATCCACCCACTTGCCGTGATCCTCGCGATCGCGACCGGGGCGATCCTCGCCGGCATCGTCGGCACCCTGGTGGCCGTCCCGACCCTGGCCGTCGTCAACGCCGTCGGCCGGCACCTGCTCTCGCGCGACGAGCAGGAGGAGGCCGGCGCCGATCCCCCAGCTGGCGAGCCAGTAACGGCCACGGATGCGCCCGGCACCACGCCGGGCAGCGACCCGGTCGAGTAGCCGACTAGCCGCCGACAACCCTGCGGTGGTGCGCAGCGAGCATCCGCTCGATCTCGTCATCCTCGACCTCGATCGGGACCGGCCGCTGGCTGACCTCGGCCGGCTCCGGCATCGCCCGCGGTGCGGCGTCCTTGAGCGTGTACGTCGGCGGCGGGACCGGGACCGGGCTCCAGTCGCCGCCCCGTCCGGTCGCCGCGATGATCTGCTGCTGCGCGCTGACCTGCCGCTGCACGGCTGCGAGGGTCGGGCCGGCGACCGGGGGCGCCGACCTCGCCGGTGTCAGCGGAGCGTTGACGTCGAAGACGGCCGCAGCGGCCCGCTCACGCGCCGACGGCTGGGTCGCGAGCCCCTGATCGGCGTCCTCGAACACGCCGTCCTCGAGCGCACCGTCCTCGAACTCCACGGTCGTCGCGCCGGAACGAACCGACTCCACCCGGCTGGCCGGCGGCCGGCCGGCCGCCCGGCGGGGGGTCGAGACCCGCCGAGCGGACTGGGCCCGGATCACCGAGATCCGTAGCCAACCGACGACGGCAACGCAACCGGCGACGGCGATCGGGACGCTGACCCAGAGCAGGAATCCGGTCGCGGACAACCCGACGGTGACCGGGATGGCGCCGAGGGTCACCAGGACGGCGACGCCGCGGACCTTGCCCAGCAGCATCGCGCGCCGAGACGGTTCAGGGCGTCGCGCCTCGAAGGTCCGAGGTGATGCGGTCGTGGTCGTCGTGCTGGTCACCGTGCCGACCGACATCGTCGTCCGGCGCACTGCCGCCGCATCGGCTGACGAGCGAGCCGCCAGTGGCGAGCGTCGCGGGCCGGGCTGATCCACCGTCGCCGTCACCTGGAGGTCACGCGCCGCGGCGGCGGAGACGGACGAGGCCCGCTTGACGACGACGGCGGGGCGGGAGGCGGCCGGCTTCACGGCATACGAGTGCGGGTGCGGGGTGGACAGCTCGGGCAGCGGGGTGCGGCGCTCGAGCACCCGCATCGCCTCGCTGAACCGGTCGACGGACCGGACGGTGGCGACGTGCTCGCGACGGCGGACCCAGTGCTGGATCAGATAGGCAGCCCAGATGGCGACGATGACCAGGAAAATGAGGCTGCTGAGCTGCACGATTCCGACGGTATGCCGTGACGCGCCCCCGGGCAGGTACCTGCCGCGGTGTGTCGCTGATGTGGCTGGTGTTACTGCTGTTTCCACCGGTCCAGGACCGACTCGCTGCGCAGCTCCTCCCGGGTCAAGGCGAAGCTGCGGTGGTCCCGCCACCCGTTGTTGATGTGCAGGTAGCGCTCCCGGATCCCCTCGTCACGGAAGCCGAGATGCTGGACCACCCGCAGCGACGCGCCGTTCTCCGGCCGGATGTTCACCTCGACCCGGTGCAGCCCGGCCGCGTGGAACGCGTGGTCGCAGAGCAGCCCGAGGGCGCGGGTCGCCACGCCCTTGCCGGAGTACTGCCGGGCCACCCAGTAGCCGGCCGCCCCGGACAGCAACGAGCCCATGACGATGCCGAAGAGGTGCATCTGCCCGGCGATGACGCCGTCGACCTCGATGGCGAACGGGATGATCCGCCCGGCCCGGGCCTCGTCATCGAGTCCGTGCACGTACTGGCGGAAGGTGACCCGCCGGCCGACCCCGTCCGGGGCGGTCGGCTCCCACTGCCCGACGTAGTCGGCGTTCTCGCGGCGCACCAGTTCCCACTGCGCCCGGTCCCGGACCTTGAGCGGGCGCAGGACGAGCTCGGGCTGCCGGCCGTCCTGCGCATGCAGCGTCACCGGCCACTGCGTCATCGATGGTCTCCGCCACGGATCTGGTCCACGGCGTGGGGCAGTACCGCGGCCAGGACCTCCAGAGCGTCCTTGACCCCGCCGCTGGAGCCGGGCAGGTTGACCACGAGGGTCTGCCCAACGACCCCGGACAGGCCCCGCGACAGCATCGCCGTCGGCACGCCCTGGGCGACGCCCGCGGCCCGGATGGCCTCGGCGATCCCGGGAACGTCCCGCTCGAGGAGCCCGCGGGTCACCTCCGGCGTCGTATCGGTCGGTGAGATGCCGGTCCCACCTGTGGTCAGGATGACGGCGGGCCGGTCGGCGAGCGCGGACTCGAGCGCCGCGCCGACCGCGGGGCCGTCCGGGACGACGACGGCGTCCGGCACGGCATACCCCCACTCCCGCAGGGTCGCGACGATGACCGGGCCGGTCCGGTCCTGGTACGCCCCGCTCGCCGCCCGGGTCGAGGCCACCACCACCACCGCACGGTATGCCGGACGGCCGGCATCGGGATCGTCCTGCTGCTCGGTCATGACTCGGTCCAGTCGCCGGAACGTCCGCCGGACTTCGCGACGACCCGCACGTCCGTGATCCGGGCGTGCTTGTCGACGGCCTTGACCATGTCGATCAGCGCCAGCGCGGCGACGGCCACCGCAGTGAGCGCCTCCATCTCGATGCCGGTCCGGTCGGCGGTGCGCACGGTGGCCCGGAGGTCCACCCCGTCGTCGGCCACCTCCAGGTCGAGCGACACGGCGTGCACCGCGACCGGGTGGGCCAGCGGGATGAGCTCGGGGGTGCGCTTGACGGCCTGGATCCCGGCGATCCGGGCCACCGCCAGCGCGTCGCCCTTCGGCACCTCACCGGAGCGCAGCGCCGCGACCGCGGCCGCACTGAGCAGCACCCGACCGGCGGCCGACGCCTCTCGGGCGGTGATCGCCTTCGCGCTGATGTCCACCATGTGCGCCGAGCCGTCCGCGCGCACGTGGGTCAGGGCGGGCGCGCCCCGGTCCGCTGCTTCCGGACCGGCCTCGGCGCCGCCGTGCTCACTCACCATGGCGACATCGTGCCCTCTGCCGGCCCGAGCAGCCACATCTGCACCTCGTCGCCCGCGGCGAGCCCGGTGACGTCGGGGGGCACGATGACCAGTGCGTTGGCCCGGGAGAGGTCGCCGATGAAGTGCGAGCCCTGGCCGAGCACCGGATCGGCCTGCCAACCGGACTCGTCGCAGCTCGCCACGGCGCGGGCGATCTGGGTCCGGCCGGCCGGGGAGCGCAACGCGCCGGTCAGCCGGGCGGCGATGGCGAGGCGCCTCGGCGGCAGCCCCATCAGGGTGCGCAGTGCCGGCCGGACGAACACCTCGAAGGAGACGTAGGACGAGACCGGGTTGCCCGGCAGCGCGAACAGCGGAATGCCCCGCTCCCCCACCGTGCCGAACCCCTGCGGCTTGCCCGGTTGCATCGTCACCTGGACGAAGTCGACGGTGCCGCTGTCGATCAGCGCCTCCTTGACGACGTCGTAGGCGCCCATGCTGACCCCGCCGGTGGTGATGATGGCGTCGACCTCACCGGCCAGCTCGCCGACGACCCGCAGTACCTCGGACCCGACGTCGTCGATGCTCAGCCGGTGCGTGGTGACCGCGCCGGTCTCGGCCACCGCAGCCTCGATCATGTGCGAGTTCGAGTCGTAGATCTGTCCCGGGGCGAGCGGCTGGCCCGGCGTGACCAGCTCGGCGCCGGTCGAGATGACCGCCACCCTCGGCCGCGGTCGGACCAGGGCGTCACCGTGCCCGGTGGCGGCGAGGAGGGCGACCCGGCGGGCGTCGATGACCGAGCCTGCGGTCAGGACCACGGACGCGGCCCGGACGTCCTCGCCGGCGCGCCGGACCGAGGTCCCGACCGGCACCCCGGCCCGGATCTCGACCCACACGGTGTCGCCATTGGTGTCCTCGACCTTGACGACCGCGTCGGCGCCGTCCGGCATCATCGCGCCGGTCATGATCCGGACGGCCTGCCCCGGGCTGACCGGGACCCCGCAGACCCCCCCGGCGCGCACCTCGCCCACCACCGGCAGGGTCACCGCCGAGCCGGGCACCGACGGGTCGGCGGCCGCGACGTCGGCCGAGCGAACGGCATACCCGTCCATCGCGGAGTTGTCGAAGCCGGGCAGGTCGACCCGCGAGACGACGTCCTCGCACAGCACCAGGCCGAGGCACTCGTGCAGCGGGAGCCGGATCGGCTCGGCAGGAGTGACGGCAGCCAGGACGGCCTGGAGGTGCTCCTCGACCGTGCGCACCTCAGGCGTTCCCGTCCAGCCGGGTCCCGTCGTCGATCGTCCGCCGGTCCTCGGCGGTGATGACGACATCCCCGACGCAGACGACATCGGCGCCGAAGGTGACGTCCCCGGTGACCCGCAGCGAGGTCGCCTGCCGCATCGACGGCACGCCGCGCGGGAACCGTCGGTCGAAGTCCGGGACGAGCTTGTAGTAGCCGCCGTCGAGGTCGACGAACGGCTCCGGGTGCTCGATCACCGACACGACGTTGGACTCCTCGTCGAGCTCGAAGATGTCCGAGCGGACCAGCAGCAGCTCGTTGGTCGTCTTGACCGGACGGAACCGGGTCCGCGGGACGTGGATCGCGCGGGCTCCCTCGATCCGCTCGATCGCGGTGCCCATCGCGGTCTCGATCTGGATCACCGGGGTCGAGCCCGGGTCGGACGGGTCGACGCTTTTGCGGTTGACGATGATCGGCAGGCCCAGCCCGACGCGACCCTCGGTGCGGGCCTGGGCGAGCAGGTCCGCGACCACCCGCAGGTCGACCCAGAGGTTGTTCGCGTGGAAGGTCGTGTGCCGGGTGGTGTCCTGGAAGTACTCGTCCTCGCCGTCGGCCACCATCGCGCTGTCCCGCAGGATCAGCCGGTCGTCGCTCGTGCGGACCGCGAGGTGACCGCCCTTGCGGTCGTTGCTGGTCCGGTCGCAGACCTCGGCCAGGTACGGCACGTCGTGCTCGACCAGCCACGCCGCGATCCGCGGGTCGCAGGTCGCGCCGAGGTTGTCCGCGTTGGACAGGAAGACGTAGCGAAATCCCTGCTCCAGCAAGCGGTCGAGCAGTCCGCTGGCCTGCATCGCGAGGTAGACGTCGCCGTGACCGGGCGGGCACCACTCGAGCTCGGGGTCGGCCGGCCAGTCCACCGGCTCGAGGTCGTCGGCGCGCAGCTTCGGCTCGGCGCTCTGCAGGAAGTCGGCCGGCAGCCCGTCGACGGCGAGCTCGGGGTAGGACTCGAGGATCTTGAGCGACACGTCGCGGGTGCGGAACGAGTTCATCAGGATCAGCGGCAGGTCGACGCCGTGCCGGGCCCGCAGCGCCAGCACCTGCCGGGCGATGATGTCGAGGAACGACAGCTCGTCCTTGACCTGGAGGGCGGACTTCGGACCGGTGATGCCCATCGAGGTGCCCAGACCGCCGTTGAGCTTGACCATCGCGACCCGAGCCAGCGCGGCGCCCATCGCCTCGGCGGACGGCTGGTAGTCGTCCAGCGCCGGCACGTCGCGCAGCGGCTCGATGCTGTCCTCGGGGATGGTCCCGCCGCTGCCCCGGGCGAGCAGCTCCTCCAGCTCGCGGTAGGCGTGCTCGAACGCCGTCACCGACTCCTCGTGCTCGCCGTGCTCATGCATCCTGCGCCGTGCCCGTCGCAACCCCTCAGCACTCATGGCGCCCACCCTACGATGAGCGCCATGACCGCGGAGTCGAAGGCCGTCCTGCGCCCGGCGCTGCGCGCCCGCCGCCGGGACCTCAACGCCGCGCGGGACCGTGCGGCCGACGCGCTGCGGCTCGCCGAGCAAGTCCTGGGCCTGGTCGCCGAACACGCCCCGGCGAGCGGGGTATGCCGGGTGGCGGCCTACGTCGCCCTGCCCACCGAACCTCCCACCGACCGGATCATCGACGCCCTGCTGGACGCCGGCCACGAGGTGATCCTGCCGGTGCTGCTGGCGGACAGGTCCCTGGACTGGACCCGGCACCCGGACTCGGCGTTGCTTGGACCGGGAGCCATCGCCACGGCCGACCTCGTCCTCGCTCCGGGACTGGCCGTGGACCGTTCCGGCGTTCGGGTCGGCCAGGGCGGCGGCTCCTACGACCGGGCGCTGGCCCTGCGCCGGCCGGGCGTCCCGGTCGTCACGCTGCTGCACGACGGCGAGCTGCGCGACGAGCCACTGCCGGTCGAGGAGCACGACGTCGCGGTGGACGCCGTCCTGAGCGTCGACGCCGGGTTGGTCAGCTGCGCGCCTCGGGGATGAGGTCGAGCTGGTTGACCGTCGCCTTCTGCACGGCCTCGACCGACGACGGCCACGGGTAGGTCTCCCCGGTCGCCCAGGCATCGGCCTGGTCGATGTAGTACGGGCTGTACGGATGCCCGCTGTTGCCGGTCTGGTTCACCCAGCGGGAGGCGTTGAGGTCGGCGAGGTCGACGACCATCCGCATCGACGGCGCAGCGGTCACGTCGAAGGTGCGGCTCGAGGCGTCGTACGCGGCCGCGTTGACGATGGCCGAGCCGCCCGGCAGCCCGATCGGGCCGCGGTTGAAGATCGAGCGAACGATGCCGGGCACGGTGGGGCCGCCGAGGACCGGGTGCTTGAACGTCACCTGGTGCAGCTTGCCCCAGTTCCAGGTCACCGGGTCCTTGCCCAGGTGCTGGGCCAGGTCGAGCCGGGCCCGGACCAGCGCCTGGCGCAGGACCTCGTCGCGGGTCTCGACCACGCCGGGGGTCTTGCGGTCGTCCCACCACGGGTTCTTCGGGTCCTTGAGCAGCTGGGTCACCGCGGCCATCCACCGGTCGCTGCCGTCGGCCTGCAGGTCGGTGGGCAGCTCGTCGTTGAACGTGTACTGCAGCAGCCGCATCCACACGGCGTTGAAGTAGGCCGCCCGCACCGACGCCTTGCTCCGGTCGGCCGGCTCGGTGAAGTCCCAGTCGCCGAGCAGGATCTGCGCCTGCTGGGTGAACTCGTCCACGGTGCTCCGGTCCGGCACGGCGACCAGGTCACCCGCGGCGGGGTTGTCGTCCGCCACCACCGTGCGGGACAGGTCGATCTGCAGCAATGCCTGGACCAGCGTCGGCGCGAACTCGTTGCGGGTGTCGAGCTGGATCGCGGCCATCTGCGCCGGGGAGACCTTCGGGGTCTGCTCGAGCAGCTGACGGATCCGGGAGCTGCGGTAGCCGTAGTCCCAGTCGGTGGTCAGGAACGGCGCGCCCGGGGCGGCGGTGACCTCCTGGTTCGCGGTGACGACGAACCCCTCCGCGGGGTCCTTGGTCCAGGGCAGGTCCTCGAACGGGACGAAGCCCTTCCAGTCGAAGGTGCTGTCCCAGCCCGGCGCGGGCCAGTAGCCCGGCGGCGTGTTCGGGACCGAGGTGGCCCGGACCGGGACCAGTCCCGGGGCCTGGTAGCCGATGTGGCCCTGGGTGTCGGCGTAGACCAGGTTCTGTGCCGGGACGGCGAACTTCGACGCCGCCGCACGGAACTCGGTGAAGTCCTGGGCCCGGTCGAGGGCGAAGATCGCGTCGGCGGTGGTGCTCGGCGTCAGCCCGGTCCAGGCCAGCGAGACGGCATACGTCTCCTGCTGGGGGGTCAGCCGGACCAGCGCGTTGCGTCCGACGGCGCCGATCGAGCTGATCACGTCGGACAGGATCGGGCCGTGGACGGTGCTGCGGACCTGGATCGAGACCTCGTTGCCCCCGGCGACCTTGATCGTCTCGGTCCGGACGTCCAGCGGGATCTGCCGGCCGTCACGCAGGTAGGTGGAGTCGGTGATCTTCTCCAGGTAGAAGTCGGTGACGTCGGGACCGAGGTTGGTGAAGCCCCAGGCGATGGCGTTGTTGTGGCCGATGACGATGCCCGGCAGGCCGGCGAAGGAGAAGCCGGACACGTCGAACGGGCAGCTCGGTCCGACGGTCCGGCAGTGCAGCCCGGTCTGGTACCAGACCCCCGGGATGGACGTGCTCAGGTGCGGGTCGTTCGCCAGCAGCGGCTTGCCGGTCGTCGAGTGGGCGCCGTCGACGACCCAGGAGTTCGAGCCGACCCCGGAGCCGCGCCCGATCGCCACCGGGATCGCCTCGATGGCCGCCTGGACGCCCCGGTACAGCTCCGCGGTGCTCGCTCCGGGCGCGGACGGAGGGACCGAGGTGGTCGTCGCTGCCGACGGGAGACCCGGACCGGGCTCGGACCCGCCTCGGAGCGCCGGCGGGAGCGCGGAGCCGGCCGGCTGCGAGCCCGGGACCCAGTCCTTGGCGGAGAGGATCGGCGGGTGACCGGCGGTGCCGTAGGCGGGGAAGATCAGCTGGAGCTGCTCGGCCGAGTAGGTCGTGCCGAGCCGGGCTCGGGCCAGCTCGTCGCTGTAGTTGCCCTTGAGGTCCCAGGCCATCGCCTTGAGCCAGGCGAGCGAGTCGGCGGCGGTCCACTTCTCGACCTTGTAGCCCTCCACCCGCTCGCCGAGGACGAGGTACTCCAGCGCCATGTTCTGCGGTTCGCCGGACCGGGAGATGTAGTCGTTCACCCCATCGGCGTAGGCGTCGAGGTACTGCCGCGTCGTCGGCGCGAGCTTGGGCAGCTCCTGCTCGGCGACCCGCCGCCAGCCGAGGGTGCGGATCACCTTGTCGGTCTCCACCCCGGCCGACCCGATCAGCTCGGCCAGCCGCCCCGCGGTGACGTGCCGACGGAAGTCCATCTCGAAGAACCGGTCCTGCGCGGCGACGAAACCCTGGGCCCGGAACAGGTCGTCGGTGGAGTCGGCATAGATCTGCGGGACACCCTGGGCGTCCCGCAGCACGGTGACCTTCGCGCCCAGACCGTTGAGCCCGATCTCCCCGGAGAGCTGGGGCCAGGACTGGCGGACCAGCCCGGTGGCGGTCACCGCGAGCGCACCGAGGATGAACACGAGCAGGATGACGACACCCAACCCGATCCGTCTGGCGACCCGCACGCGCTGCACCCTGCGAGACTAGGACACCGTCACCACCCCCCGGCACGGGACCACCCTGCGGCCGACGATCGGTGATGGGATTGCAACCCGCCCGCGGACGAGCACGGTGACCGAGTTGAGGAGGCCCCACGTGACCCCAGACGTGGCGGCCGCTGCCCAGACGCTCGTGACGCAGTACTCCCTCAGCGACCTGACCACCTCGCTGCTCGTCGGTTCCGTGGCCCTGCTCATCGCGGTGGCCGCCGTCCGGATCTCGGTCCGTTCCGGGCTGCCCGCGCTGCTGCTCTTCCTCGCGATCGGTCTCGGGATCGGTGAGGCGGGCCTCGGGGTGCGGTTCAGCTCCTCGTCGCTGACCCAGGTCCTCGGCTATGCCGCGCTCATCCTCATCCTCGCCGAGGGCGGACTGACGACGAAGTGGGCCGGGATCAAGCGCTCGGTGGCGCCGGCCGCGGTCCTGTCGACGGTCGGGGTGGCGGTCTCGGTCCTCGTCGTCGCGGTCGCGGCCCGGTACGTGCTCGGCCTGTCCTGGACCGTCTGCCTGCTCATCGGTGCGGTGCTCACCTCCACCGACGCCGCCGCGGTGTTCTCGGTGCTGCGCACCGTGCCCCTGCCGCGCCGGCTCAGCGGGATGCTGGAGGCGGAGGCCGGCTTCAACGACGCCCCCGTCGTCATCCTCGTCGTGGCCCTCGCCGCCCAGTCCGTCCCCGGGGCCGAGGCGCAACCGTGGTGGGCCCTGCTGGTCAAGGCAGTGATCGAGCTGGTCGGCGGCTCCCTGATCGGCCTGGCGATCGGCCGGCTCGGGGGGATGGGGCTGCAACGGCTGGCCTCGGCCTCCAGCGGCCTGTTCTCCATCGGCGTCATCTCGCTGACCGTGCTCGCGTACGCCGTGGCCTCCTTCGTGCACACCTCCGGCTTCATCGCCTGCTACCTCGCCGCGCTGGTCCTCGGCAACATGGGCCTACCGCACCGGCCGGCCGTGCATGCGTTCTCGTCAGCGCTCGGCTCGCTGGCCCAGATCGGCCTGTTCATCCTGCTCGGGCTGCTCGCCACCCCGTCCCGGCTGGTCGGGCAGATCGTCCCGGCGCTGCTGGTCGGACTGGTGCTGCTGCTCGTGGCCCGCCCGTTGTCGGTGGCGTTGTCCTTGACGCCGTTCCGGATCCCCTGGCGCGACCAGGTCTTCCTGTCCTGGGCCGGCCTGCGCGGCGCCGTGCCGGTCGTGCTGGCCACCGTCCCGGCAACGGTCGGCTCGGCCGGCACGGAGTGGATCTTCGACCTCGTCTTCGTGCTGGTGGTGATCTTCACCGTCGTCCAGGCCCCGACCCTGCCCTGGGTGGCCCGGCGGTTGGGGCTGACCGAGTCGGTCAAGCAGGTCGAGCTGAGCGTGGAGTCCACCCCGTTGGAGCAGATGGGCGCCGACGTCATCCAGGTGACCATCGGGCAGGAGTCGCGGTTGCACGGGGTGGAGATCTTCGAGCTGCGGCTGCCGGTGGGCGCCAACGTCACGCTGCTGGTGCGGGACGGCAAGGGCACGGTGCCGCAACCGCAGACTCCGCTGCGACACGGCGACCAGCTGCTCATCGTGACGACGGCCGAGGCCCACCAGGCGGCCGAGGCCCGGGTCCGCGCGGTCGACCAGCACGGCCGGCTGGCCGGCTGGGCCTGACCACTCCCGCTCGGGATTCGGAGGTGGCCTCGTCGGGGACGTAGACTTCGCCCGGATCCGTCAATTACCGACCGGGAGGGCAGCTGTGCCGACCTACGCCTACGCCTGCACCGCGTGCGGGCACGCGTTCGACCTGGCCCAGAAGTTCACCGACGACGCCCTCACCGAGTGCCCGCAGTGTGCCGGGCGGCTCCGGAAGGTCTACAACTCGATCGGCGTGACCTTCAAGGGTTCGGGGTTCTACCGCACCGACTCGCGCGCCGCCGAGAAGAGCGCCTCCGGCACCGGCTCGGGCAAGTCCTCGACGGACTCGGCATCGGGTGGCTCCGAGAAGTCGGGCTCGGACTCCGGCACGGGGAAGTCGAGCTCCGACAAGGTCCCGGCGAAGGTCGGCTCGGACACGTCCGGCTCCTCCTCGTCCGGCTCCTCCTCGTCCGGCTCCTCCTCGAACGGCTCCGGCCCGGCCAAGCCCAGCGGCTCCAGCACCTCGTCGGCCGCGGCCGCCTCCTGACCATCCAGTTGTCCCCATCCCCATGGACGCCGGCCTCGTCCTGCACACGGCGGCACCGCCGCGTGGCGGCCACCGCGCCCGCGCCTAGGCTCGACGCATGACCTCTGACCTCACCTCTCCGCGCGCCAGCATCGGTGTCATCGGCGGCTCCGGCTTCTACGAGTTCCTCACCGACGCGCAGCGGCTCACCGTCCAGACCCCGTTCGGGGAGCCCAGCGACGACCTCGTCATCGGCGACCTGCACGGACGGTCGGTGGCCTTCATCGCCCGGCACGGGCAGGGCCACCGCTTCCCGCCACACCGGGTGAACTACCGGGCCAACCTGTGGGCGTTGCGCTCGGTCGGGGTGCGCCAGGTGCTGGCGCCCTGCGCCGTGGGCTCGCTGCGCCGCGAGCTCGGCCCCGGGACCGTCGTCGTGCCGGACCAGGTCGTCGACCGCACCTGGGGCCGGGAGCACACCGTGTACGGCGACGTCGGACCCGTCGTTCACGTCGCCTTTGCCGACCCCTACTGCCCGCGCGGGCGCGCGGTCGTCATCGACACCGTGCGCAGTGCGGACCTGCCGATGGCGGAGTCCGGCACCCTCGTCGTGGTCAACGGGCCGCGGTTCTCCAGCCGGGCCGAGAGCCAGTGGCACCAGGCGGCGGGCTGGTCGGTCGTCGGGATGACCGGCATGCCCGAGGCGTCGATCGCCCGCGAGCTGGCGATGTGCTTCACCACGATGGCGCTGGTGACCGACCACGACGCCGGCGTCGAGGGCGAGGAGGGGGTGACCCACCTCGAGGTGCTCGAGGTGTTCGCCCGCAACGTCGCCGCGATGAAGACCGTGATCTCCGACGCCATCGGCAAGATGCCTGAAGACGAGCCGGACGAGAGCGCCGCCTGCCCGTGCCGGCGCACCCTTGACGGGATGCCGTTGCCGATCACGCTGCCGACATGAGCGGGCGGCGACTGCCGTTCTGGCGTCCGCTGACCGGGACGTCCAGGCGGGCTGGCTGGCACCGGGCGACCCTGCGTCGGTGGCTGTGCGCGATCCTCACCGCACTGGGCGTCTGGGTCCTGGGGTCCGCCCTGCTGCCGCAGCCGGTCGACGACGGCGACCTCGTCGTCGTCGCCGCGCGGACGGTCCCGCTCGGTACGGCGGTCTCGGTGGACGACCTTCGGGTGGAACGGCGCCCCGCGGCACACCGCCCGGCCGCGGCGATCCCGGCCGTCGACCTCGCCGTGGGCCGGGTGGCCGCCGGGCCGTTGTCCGAGGGGGAGGTCCTCACCGAAGCGCGGTTCCAGGGGTCGTCCCAGCTCTCCGGTATGCCCTCCGACCGGCTCGCGGTCAGTGTCCCCCTGGTCGAGGCCGGTCTGCTGGCCAGCCTGCGCAGCGCCGACGTCGTCGAGGTCCTCGCCGCCGGGACGGGTCGGACGGTGGCGCCGCACGCCGTCGTCCTGTCGGTCGCGTCGCAGGACGGGATCCTCGGCGGCAGCGCGAGCGGGTCCGGTCACGTGGTGCTGGCACTGACCGAGGACGAGGCCGCCGCGGTCGCGACGGCGATGGCCACCGCGAGCGGGCCCGGCGGGTTCATGCTGGCCCTGCGCGGCCTCTGACCCGTCAGCGCCGCGGCGCGGTCCGGGTGCCCCGCAGCGGCTCGCTTTGCCGGTTCCGCGATCGGGGACCGGCTCCCCTTGGCTAGCCTCGGGGGTCCGTCCTGCCGCGCGCAGGGTCCGAACCGAGAGGGATACCCATGTTCAAGGGATTCAAGGAGTTCCTGCTGCGCGGGAACGTCGTCGACCTCGCCGTCGCGGTGGTCATCGGGGCCGCCTTCGGGGCAGTCGTCACCGCCACCGTCAAGGGCGTGATCAACCCGCTCATCGCCGCGGTCTTCGGCAAGCCCGACCTCAGCGGAGTCGGCAACTTCACCCTCAACGGCGCCGACTTCTCCCTGGGCCTGCTGCTCGACGCCGTGCTCAACTTCCTCATCGTCGCCGCCGCGATCTACTTCGTCATCGTCCTGCCGATGAACAAGCTCATGGCGTTGCGCAAGCAGGGGGTCGAGCCCGAGCCGCAGTCCCCATCGGAGGAGATCCTGCTGCTCACCGAGATCCGGGACGCCCTGCGCACGCGGAGCTGAACCGGCGGCTGCACCGTATCGACGTGACGCGGCGCGGGCTCGCGGTGGCGTCAGTCCCAGTGCGGCGGGCGCTGCTCCCGCAGCCATCGGTCGTGCGCGCTGTCGTCGACCCGTTCGCCCCAGCCGACGTCGGTGTCGTCGAGCGACTGCTCGGCGGTGGACTTGCGGAACCCGATCCGGCGCTTCTTCTTCGCCTTGCGGCTCGCGCGGGTCTCCACCGGCTCGCCCTGCTCCCCCGGGCCAGTTCCGACGCTCTCGTCGGAGCCCTCGACACCCTCGTCGACGTTCTCATCGGACACGTCGGCGTGCTCCTTGGTCGCAGCGACGACCCGGGCCACCTCACGGGCCGGGTCACGGTAGAGGTCGGTCGAGAAGATCCGCACGTGCTTCCAGCCGAGCCGTTCGAGCTGCTCCACCCAGAGCCGGTCCCGCTCGCGGGTGCCGGCCAGCCCGGCATACCCCGGTCCGTCGCCCTCGACCGCGACCAGGTACCGGTCCGGGTCGTCCGGGTCGGCGATGACGAGGTCCACCTTGGTCACGCTCGAGCCGGCGTCCTCGACCACGCTCAGCCCTTCGCGCCGCAGTCGTTCGGCCAGGTCGGCCATCAGCGGGTCGCGGGCCCGACGCTGCGCGCCCTGGGCGTCACTCCCGCCGCGGGCGGCGTAGTCCAGCAGCTCTCGCAACAGCTGGGCGCCGTGGCTGCGCAGCCGGTCCGGGTCGAGGTCGTCCGCGGTGAGGGCCGAGACGACGGTGAAGGAGAAGCGGGCCCGGGTCGTCGCCGTGGTGAGCATCCGCTCGGCGCCCGGCGCGGCCAGCGACGGGAAGCTGTGGATCACCCTGCCGTGTGGCGTCTTGGCGTAACCGATGCTGAGGATCACCGCGTCGCGGACCTCTCCGGCCAGCTCGTCCATCGGCAGGATGAAGAACGGCTCCGGCTGGTCCTCCTCGAAGAAGTCGTCGGTGCTCTCCTCGCCCCGGCGCGCTGAGCGGCCTCGCGCCACCCCGAGCGCGGTGCTGATCAGCTGGGCGTGCCGCGGCGTGATCGTGACCACCCCGAGGGACTGCTCGGGGTGGGTCCGGGCATGCTCGAGGACGAGCTCGACCACCCGGGCGACCTCGGTCTCGGTGGACGGCACCGCGGACTTCTGACCCGGCTCGACCCGGGCCGAGCCCTCGACGAGGTCGAGCACGACCGGTGAGTGTGCCCCGGTGCCGGGGAAGGTGAGCAGCGACCCGCCATACGCCTCGCGGTTGGCGAACCCGATGAGCCGCTCGTCGAGCGGGCCGTAGCTCCAGCCGAGCGTCCGAGCGGGCAGGATCCCGGCCAGCGCGTCGAACACCGACGGGGCGGGCGGAACCTCCTGGGGCTCGTCGTCGAGCAGGGACGGGATCGGGGTGACCGCCGTGCTGAAGCTCGTCGGCGGCGGCTGGTTGCGGTCGCCGAAGGCGACCACCTGTCGGCCGCGCGAGATCGCGGTAATCGCCTCGGCCGGCGCGAGCTGGGAGGCGCCGTCGATGATGACGACGTCGAAGAGCGGGCCGCCGGGGACCACCTCGGCCACCGCCAGCGGGCTCATCGCCCAGCACGGCTTGACCGCCAGCAGCAGCTCCGCGGACTCGGCGAGCAGGGACCGGATCGCCCGTGGCCGTCCCGACCGGGTCGACTCGGCACGCAGCATCGCCGCCTCCTGGCGGTGAGCGGCCAGGGCCCGCAGGGCGATGCGGTCGGTGGCGACCTGGACCTGCTCCGCGGTGGCGTCGATGTGGTGCCGGTCGATGGCGGCGTACTCGGCCAGGGTGGCGCGCAGGTCGGTGCCGTCGTGCTGGCCGTACCGCGCATCGGCATCGGTGATGTGCCGGGCCAGCGAGACCCACCAGATGTGCTCGAGCTCGGGGGTGACCTGCTCGCCGGGAACGGCGCGGTGCGCGAAGTCGTCGACGACCGCGCCCATCCCGGACTCGCGCAGCTCGTCGATGACCGGCACCACTTTGGGCAGCACCGCGAGCCGGTCCAGCCGCGCGGCCAGGTCACGCAGCCGTTGCTTCAGCTGGGGGATCGCCAGGCTCTGCAGGGCGCCGCCGTCCGCCGTGCTGGCGAGCACGGTACCGAGCCAGATCAGGTCGGAGTTGAGCAGGTCGAACGCGGCCTGGGCCTCGTCCAGCCGCGGCGAGATCTCCGGGCGGCCGCCCGCGCCGACCAGGTCGTTCCACGCCTGGCGCTGCCGGCGGGCCTCCATCAGCTCGGCGTGCAGGTCGGCCGGCGGGCGACCGGGTCGCAGCATCGCCCGGGCCTGGCGCCGGACCCGCGACCGGGCCCAGGCGCCGAGGGTGACGCCGTGCTCGGCGCGAAACTCCCGGGTCCCGGTCGCCGCGACGTGCTCGTCCAGCGGGACGTCGAAGATCTCCGGGCGGAACACCTCGAGGGTGTTGCGGACCCCGCTCATGGTGCGCAGCGTGGCCGCCCAGTCGGCCACGGCCCGGGCCGGGGGGAGCGAGGACTCCTCGAGGATCCCGTTGAGGATCTCGGCGAACTTGTCGAAGCCGCCGACGCTGAGCCCGGTGACCAGATCCGCGGCGCGTTCGGCGTCGGCCTCGGTCGTGATGTGCGCCCCGTACCAGGGGTCGGCTCCCGGGTCGGCCGACCAGGCGCCGATCTGCGCGGCGTCGCTCAGCTGCTGGGCCAGCTCGGCCAGCCGGGCGCGGGAGAGCTGGGTCAGCGCGCTGCCGTCCAGCCGGACCCGCGAGGCCGGGGCCGGGTCGCGCGAGCCCAGCTCGGCGATCGCCCACTGAGCCTCGTAGGCGCTGACCCCCCAGGGCTGGCGCACCTCGTGCAGCGCCTCGACGTGGTCGCGCAGCCGGTCGCGCAGCTCGATGAGGCGTTCCAGGTCGGGCGCCTCGAGCTGCGCGGCCTGGCGAGCCTGGTAGTCCTTGTCCCCCGGCCGTTGGCTGTCCCGCTCGGCGACCACATCGAGGTCGGCGACGATCCGCTGGAGGAGCTCGCGCCGGTCCACCGCGGCTCGGGCCGCGTCGAGGACGAGCTCACCGAGTCCGACCTGGTCGAGCCGCTCGATGGTCCCGGTGATGGCCGAGCGGGCCTCGGCCACGAGCAGCACCGAGCGGCCGTCGCTGGCCAGGGCGGCCACGAGGTTGGCGATGGTCTGGGTGGCCCCGGTGCCGGGTGCCGCATGCACGACCAGGCTGGCTCCCCGGCGGACCGCGTCGACGACGCCGGCCTGACCGGAGTCGGCGTCGAGTACCAGCCGTTCGCGGTGCGGATCGGGGTCGACCTCGGTCTGCGGGTCGGGGGTGGTGTCGCGGACCGTCCGCTCGGCCTGCGGGTCTCCGGCGATCGCCGCGACGCCGTCGTGGGCGGCAAGCTGCTCCCGCTGCTCGGCCAGGTCGGCGACCATGTCGAGCTTGGCGTGCGGGAAGGTGGCGACGACCAGCCGGGGGCTGATCGCGAAGCCGGGGACCGACCGGCACAGTCGCTCCAGCCCGGCATACACGGGGTAGGGGTCGAACCCGGTGGAGACCCGGGACATCTCGGCGAGCGCGACCGCGTCGATGGTGATGCCCAGCTCGGAGCTGAGGTAGTTCTCCAGGACCGGGTTGAGCTCGACCTCGTCGCCGAGGTCGAGCTCGAAGTCGTCGGCGGCGGTGCCGATCGGGCGCAGCGTGCAGGAGCGCAGCAGCACCGGGGCCTGCGGGGAACGGGACACCCCGGGCAGCTCCCAGCCGGCCATCCCGATGGCGAGGAAGCTCGTCACCAGACCGCGCTGCTGGGTCAGCGAGACCGCCTTGGCCCGGATCGCCCGGGCCCGGATCCGCGCCTCGGACAAGGCGGCCTGCTCGCGGACGAGGTCCGACAGCCGGCAGCGGCGCCCGGCCAGGAGCATCGAGACCCCGCCGGGGTGGGCGCTGGTCAGGTCGAGGGTCCCGGTGGGCAGGTCCTGGTACCAGAGCAGCGTGTTGCGTCCACCGACGTCCGACAGGTGCCGTTGCCACTGGGCGACGGCGGCGAACACGCGCTCGCGGCGGTCGGTGCCGATCGGCTCAGCGGGCGCGCTGCGACGGGGTCGGTCTGCGCGGGGGGGACTCACTCCGGCAGGCTAACCAATCCGGGCGCAGAAGTGGCCCGGGCGCGCGCGCCCGGGCCATCCCGGTTTGTCGGATCCGCGAATTCGGCCGCCGTGGGGCGCCGGGTAGGTCGGATCAGGGCAGCGCGAGCCGGAAGATCTTGGCCCAGGACGAGCCGACCTGCTTCCACATCGGGCCGGTGTTGTAGGGCAGGCCGTAGCGCGCGCAGAGGTCGCGCACCTTCGGGGCCACCTCGGCATACCGGTTGGACGGCAGGTCCGGGAAGAGGTGGTGCTCGATCTGGTGCGAGAGGTTGCCGCTCATCAGGTGCATCGCCCGGGAGCCGGAGAAGTTGGCCGAGCCGATCATCTGGCGGACGTACCAGTCGCCGCGGGTCTCACCGTCGATCATGTCCTCGGTGAAGGTGTCCGCCCCGTCCGGGAAGTGGCCGCAGAAGATCACCGCGTGCGCCCAGATGTTGCGCACGGCGTTGGCGGTCAGCGTC
Organism: uncultured Actinomycetota bacterium; assembly: GCA_963845815.1. Taxonomy (GTDB): domain Bacteria; phylum Actinomycetota; class Actinomycetes; order Actinomycetales; family Dermatophilaceae; genus Lapillicoccus. Next base: position 1,127,077 of record CAWJTD010000001.1, on the reverse strand, counting down.
CCGGCCAGCGCGGGCAGCGCCGAGCCGGTCAGGGCCGCGACGGCCGGCGTGGCGGCGTAGTCCTTGCCGAACTGGCGCAGCACCTTCTTGCCCATCGCCTTGAGGTCGCGCGTGAAGTCGGCCTTGGACTTGTTGCCGTTGATGAACTCGTCGACCTCGAGGTCGTAGACCGCGATGCCCCACTCGAAGACCGGCGCGAGCAGCATGTTGTAGACCGGGTTGCCGAGGTTGAACGGCTTCCAGGGCTGGTCCTTGCTGACCCGCAGCATCGTGTAGCCCACGTCCCGGTCCTTGCCCAGGACGTTCGTCCAGGTGTGGTGGATGTCGTTGTGGGTGTGCTTCCACGACGCGGCCGGGGTGACGAAGTCCCACTCCCAGGTGGTCGAGTGGATGTCCGGGTCACGCATCCAGTCCCACTGGCCGTGCAGGATGTTGTGGCCGATCTCCATGTTCTCCAGGATCTTCGCGACCGAGAGCATGCTCGTGCCGGCGATCCAGGCGATGGGGTTGATCGAGAAGACGAGGGCGGCGCGACCGCCGACCTCGAGGGCGCGCTGGGCCTTGATCACCCGCCGGATGTAGGCCGCGTCCTTGGCCCCGCGGTCGGCGATGACCGCGTCCCGGATGGCGTCGAGCTCGCGGCCGAGCTCGGCCACCTGCTCGTCGCTGAGGTGGGCGGCGGCGGTCGGGCGGACCAGCGGGGCGCCGGACTCGGCGAACATCGAGCGCCGGCGGGTGGCCGGCGGCTTCGTCGGCGCGGCCGCGAGGGTGGCCGCGTTGCGGTCCATCGGGACCACGGTCTCGTCGGTCGTGGGGCGGTTTGCGGTGATGGTCATGGGTACTCCTCAGATCTCGAGGTGGACGGGTCCTGCAGCTGCAGAGACACAGGTCTGGATGAGCTGGCCCTCGTCGCCGTGGACCTCGCCGGTGCGCAGGTCGCGCACCTGACCGGCCAGCAACGGGGTGACACAGCTGTGGCAGATGCCGATGCGGCATCCGCTGGGCATGACGACGCCGGCTGCCTCGCCGGCCTCGAGGAGCGTGGTGTCGCCATCGACGTCCAGCTCCTTGTCGGACTTCTCGAAGGTGACCAGGCCGCCCGCGCCACCGGCGCCGGGAAGCAGGGCCGGGGCGAACCGCTCGACGGTGAGCTGCTCGGGGACGTCGGCCGAGTGCCACAGCGCCGTCGCGGCGTCGAGCATCTCGGTCGGCCCGCAGACGTAGGCCGCACGGCCGCGCCAGTCGGGGCAGACGGTGTCCAGGTCGGCGGTGGAGGTCAGGTCGACCCGCCCGCGCTCGCCGGTGAACCAGTGGACGACGCTGAGCCCGGGGTGCTCGGTGCTGAGCTCGCGCAGCTCGTCGCGGAACAGGGCGTCCGCCTCGGTGCGCGAGGAGTGGACCAGGACGACGTCGGCGTCGGCGCGGCGCCGGACCAGGGTCCGGATCATCGACATCACCGGGGTCAGTCCGCTGCCGGCGGTGAGCATCAGCAGCGGGCGCGGGTGCTCGGGCAGGACGAAGTCACCCTGGGGCGGAGCGAGGAACAGGACGTCGCCGGGCTTGGTGTCGCGGACCAGCGCCTCGGACACGAAGCCGAGGGCGGTGACGGTGATCGCCGGGTCCTCGCCACCGGGGGTGGTCAGCGAGTACGAGCGCCACTGGCGCACGCCGTCGATCTCGACGCCGATCCGGGCGTACTGGCCGGCCTGGTGGGCCTGCCAGCCGCGGCCGGGCCGGAAGTGGATCGTGGCGGAGTCGTGGGTCTCGGGGACGACCTTGGTGACGATGCCGCGCAGTTGGCGCGAGGAGCTGAGCGGGTTGACCAGCCAGAGAAACTCCTCGGGGGCGCGCGGCGTCGTGAAGACGGAGGCGACGCGGGAGAGGGGACGGAACTTCGGCATGCTTCGAGACTGTCACCGGGACGGGGTCGGTCTCTCGTGCGACGGCATACGATGTGGGGCAGGAAACTGTTGTGTCGAGACAATAAGTGAGGCGTGAACATGACCCAGGTCACGAATGACCCGCCTTGGTTGGCTTTGCCCGCTGAAATCAACGATCTCCTTCGGCCCCTGGTTCCCGAGGTGGTGGAGGAGATCATCGCGGCGATCCCGCTCGCCGTGCCGGCCTACGCCCGGCCGCTGGAGGGGCACTTCGGCGACAACGTCCGCCGCGGGGTCGAGGTGGCACTGGACCGGTTCTTCGACCTGCCCGGGACCACCCAGCCGGCGCTCTCCCCCGAGAGCCGCCGGGTGTATGCCGGGCTGGGCCGGGGAGAGGTCCGGCAGGGCCGCACCCTCGAGGGGCTGCTGGCGGCATACCGGGCCGGCGCTCGGGTGACCCTGCGCCGGCTCTCCCGGGGCGCGCTCGAGGAGGGCATGGACACCGACGTCCTCGTCGCGATCGGCGAGTCGGTGCTCGCGTACATCGAGGAGCTGTCCGCGGCGAGCGCCGAGGGCTACGCGTTCGAGCAGTCCGAGCGGGCCGGCGAGCTGGGCCGGCGCCGGGTCGAGCTGCTCGAGTTGCTGCTGCACGGACGCGGCGACGAGGCCGCCGTCCAGCAGGCCGCGGCGCTGGCCGGATGGGCCCAGCCGGCCATGCTCGTCGCCGTGACGATGCCGCTGGACGAGGCCCCCGGCGTGCGCTTCCAGCTGGGCCAGCGGGCCCTGGCGATGCCGAGGGCCACCGACGCCGTGGCCCTCGTGCCGGCCCCGCAGAGCGGGCGCGAACGACGCGAGCTGGAGCGAGCCCTGCACGGGCGCGGCGCCGTCGTCGGCCCTGCCCGGGACTGGCGGCAGGTGCCGGAGTCGCTGCGACTGGCCACGCTCGCGGCGGCTGCCCTGTCGGCGCACCTGGTCACCGACGGGCCGCCGATCTTCGTCGAGGAGCACCTGGCCGACCTCGTCCTGGGCGCCGAGCCGCAGGCGCTCGCCGACCTGGCCGAGCGACGGCTGGCGCCGCTCGAGGGGCTGCGCGACGGACAGCGGGAACGGTTGACCGAGACGCTGCTGGCCTGGTTGCGGCACTGGGGCCAGCGGGCGCCGATCGCCCAGGAGCTGAGCATCCACTCGCAGACGGTCGGCTACCGGGTCGGGCAGCTGCGCGAGTTGTTCGGGGACGACCTGGACGACCCCCAGGCGCGGTTCGAGCTGGAGCTGGTGCTCCGGGCCGGTCACGGGTGACCCGGAAGTCGCCCGCCGTCGGCGGGGTTTGGGAGCGGATTTGTGGGCAGGGGCCAACCATGAAGACTCGCACCCTGGGAACCCTGACCGTGTCCGCCATCGGCCTGGGCGCGATGCCCATGTCCATCGAGGGCCGTCCGGACCGCAGCCGGTCGGTGGCGACGATCCACGCCGCCCTCGACGCCGGGGTCACCCTCATCGACACCGCCGACTCCTACCACCTGGCCGGGGACGAGGTCGGCCACAACGAGTCGCTGATCGCCGAGGCGCTGGGCAGCTACGGCGGTGACACCAGCGACGTGCTCGTCGCCACCAAGGGTGGGCACCTGCGGCCCGCGCCGGGGCCGTGGGCTCAGGACGGCTCGCCCGAGCACCTGCGCCGGGCCTGCGACGCCTCGCTGAAACGACTCGGGGTGGACGCCATCGGGCTCTACCAGTTCCACCGCCCGGACCCGGCCGTCCCGTATGCGGAGTCGGTCGGAGCGATCCGCGACCTGCTCGACGAGGGCAAGATCCGGATGGCCGGCATCTCCAACGCCGACCCGGAGCAGATCCGGCAGGCACGCGAGATCCTCGGCGGCCGGTTGGTCAGCGTGCAGAACGAGTACTCCCCGAGGTTCCGCAGCTCGAAGCCGGAGCTGGACCTCTGCGCCGAGCTGGGCCTCGCGTTCCTGCCCTGGTCGCCGCTCGGGGGCATCTCCAGCGCGGCGGAGCTCGGCTCCACCCATGGGGCCTTCCAGGAGGTCGCCGACGCGCACGGAGTCAGCCCGCAGCAGGTGACCCTCGCCTGGATGCTCGCCACCGCGCCGGTCGTGATCCCGATCCCCGGCTCGTCCCGACCCGAGACGATCCGCGACTCGGTGCAGGCGGTCGACCTCGAGCTCGACGCCGACGAGCTGGCCCGGCTCGACGCGGCCGGCTGAGACGACCGCCTCAACCGGCCGGCCCGGACGGCCGAGCGGGCGGGTATGCCGGTGCTGACCGGCATACCCGCCCTTCGTGGTGGTGCGGAGGTGCTTCCTGCGGTCAGCCAGCCATCAGCTGGGCGACGTGCAGGGTGACCATCCGACCGTCGATCGAGTCGGAGTCCAGCGTGTCCGGGTCGGAGGCGGCGTAGTTGCCGACGACGTCGAACGTGTAGGTGCCGGCGCCCAGGCCGAGGGCGGCGAGGTCGACCAGCGCGGTCGCGGTGCCCGCGCCCGCGGTCAGGGACTCGGTGGTGGTGCCGATGACCTTGCCGGTCGGGTCCTTGATGGTGACGGTGTAGCTGGTGCCGTTGATGCCGACGGCAGCCAGCGACGGGTGCGACAGCGAGACCTTGAGCGACGTCACGCCGACGCCGACCGGCGCCTCGTAGTGCTTGGTGTCGGTGCCGGCGACGGTGGCCCGGGGGCTGTCGTAGGTCCAGAAGTCACCTCGGGCGACCTTGACGCCGTCGGCCGCGAGGACGCGAGCGTCGGCAGCGTTGGCGGCCTTGGGCAGCTCCTTGGCCCACTTCTTGTTCTGCACCAGGGCGACGGCGGCATCGAGGTTCACCCAGCCGTAGCCGGCCTGCCAGAACGGCGCTGTGCTCTTGCCGTCCGTGGTGGTGACCGGGCTGGCGGTGGCCTGCAGCGCGAGCCGGACCTGGTCCGGGGTCAGGGCGGGGTTGGCCTGCTTGAGGACCGCGGCGGCGCCGGCGACGTGCGGCGAGGCCATCGACGTGCCGGAGGCCTCGGTGTTCTCCCCGGGCGGGCACGGGCCGACGACGGTGCCGGTCGTGTCGCAGGACGAGGAGATGTTCACGCCGGGAGCGGTGACGTCCGGGTGGACCACGCCGATCCGGTCGCCGAGGTAGGTGGTGTGTCCCCCGGCGGTGATGCCGGTCGGCTCGGAGTTGTCGTGGGTCAGCCCGTTGGAGGAGAAGCTCCCGCGGACCTTGTTGACGTCACCGGCCGCAACCGAGATGACCCACGGGGACTGGCTGAACGGGTTGAGGCTCATCTCGGCGAGCTTGCCGCCGGAGTTGCCGGCCGCGAAGACGACCGTGACGCCCTGGTCGACGACGGCCTTGGTGACCACGGCCACCGGGTCGCGCGGGTCGAACTGGCGATAGGAGTTGCCCCACGAGTTGTTGACGACGTCGACGCCCAGCAGGTCCGGCTGGTCGAGCATGTAGTCGTATGCCGTGACGACGGCGGTGGTGAACAGGACCGCGCCGATGGCGAAGCAGGCCAGCTCGGCGTCGGGCGCCACGCCGAAGCGGGAGCCGTCGGTGACTGAGTGCGAGTCGGCGGCGATGATGCCGGCGACGTGGGTGCCGTGGCCGGAGCCGAGGTCGGTGTTGGAGTAGGGGCCCTGGTCCATCGGCACGACGAGGGTGGTCGAGGAGTCGGCGGGGAGGTTGACGTACTCGCCGCTGACCAGCGAGACGTTGTGCTTGACCCGGTTGGCCAGGTCGGGGTGGGTCGCGTCGCAGCCGGAGTCGACGACGCCGACGGTGACGCCCTTGCCGGTCAGGCCGGCCGCGCGCAGCTGGGCCGAGCCCATCGAGTCGGAGGACGTCGTGTCGAGCAGCTCGAGCTTCTCGTCCGGGTAGACGTCCTTCACCGTCCCGGAGGTGACGGCCGACTGCATCTGGACCACGCTGCCGGAGATCAGTGCCAGCGGCAGGCGCTTCATCGGCTGGACGGTCAGGCCGAGAGCCTTGAGCGCGGCGACCTGAGCGAGTGACGGGACGGCGTCGAACGTCGCGATGGCGCGGCCGCTCGGGGTGCCGCCGGCGAGCAGCCGGCTCAGGCCGGGGGTGTCGGCGCCGAGGGCGGTGCCGAGGGTGGACGGCTGGGCGGGGTTGTGCGGTGCGGCGGTGGCGGTGGTGGCCGCGGCCGTTCCGGACAGCAGCAGAGCCGCCGCGGTCACGCTGGTGAGCGCAGCCTTGACGGCTCGGGGAGCCTTGTGGGACAGGGACAGCATGGGTCCTCCTGGACGTGGGTTGTGCTGCTAACGGGCGCGGGGGGGCATCCGTTACGGCAAGGGCCCTACCCGAAAGTGAGGTGAAATTCACCCGTCTCCGGGGCGCGCCGCCTGCGAAATCGTCACCCACACCAACGAATTCACCAAGCACTTGGCGAAGTCTTTAACGATTCATGCCCTGTCCCGGAAGGTTCGAGGTTGTTTGCCTGCGAGCGCATCGTGCTGAGGATCCAGCCCCGCGGCCGACGCCGTGCCGGGGTCTAGGGTGCCGGGATGAGTCGCGAACGGGACGTCCTGCTGGCCCACCTCGACGCCGAGCGCGAGCACGTGCTGGCCGCGGTCGCGGGCCTGAGCGAGCAGGACCTGACCGCCCCGGTTGCACCCTCCGGCTGGTCCATCGCGCAGCTGCTCAACCACCTCAGCTATGACGACGAGATCTTCTGGGTCGGCGCGATCCTCGGCGGCGACGAGGAGTGCATCAGCCTGATCCAGGACGGGTGGGCGGTGCCGGTGACCTCCGGAGCCGAGGCGATCGCGCAGTACCGTCACTGGCGGCGGCGCAGCGACGCGGTGCTCGCCGAGGTGGATCTCGACGCGGCTCCCCGCTGGTGGCCGCCGAAGGAGGTCTTCCCCTTCCCGCCCTTCGCGGACGCCCGCGACTGCGTACTCCGGGTGCTGCTGGAGACGGCCACGCACGCTGGACATCTCGACCTCGCCCGGGAGGGCATCGACGGGCACCAGCACCTCGTGGTCGGGTAGGCGTCGGGTCCGTCCACCCCGGTCAATCCAGCCGCCGCGGCTGCACCCGCCCGGCCACGGCGAGGGGCATCACTCGGATTCGTCGACGTCGAAGCCGATCAGCCAGTGCAGCCCATAACGGTCGACGACCTGCCCGTCGGTGGCTCCCCACGGCCGCTGCTGCAGGTCGTCCACGATCCGGCCCCCGTCGCAGAGCCTGGCGAACCAGCTGCGCAGGACGGCGGGGGTGGAGGTCCCGAGCAGCGAGAGCATCATGCCCTCACAGCGGAACGGCACCGCACCTCCGGCCGCGTCGGCGGCGAAGAGCGCGACCGGCCCCTCCAGGAGCACCCCGTGCGCGATGGCGTCCGCCGGGCCGTCCGTCCGGTTGAAGTCCTCGAAGGTGTGCAGCTGCACGGCGCAGCCGAAGACCTCTGCGTAGAAGGTCAGGGCCTCACGAGCGGTGCCGGGCAGGTACAGGTAGGGCGTCGGTCCGGTCATGGGGCCCGATGCTATCCGTCGTCGTTCCGGGGCGCGTCCCGGGGTGTGGCCGCGAATCGGCTTGTGCGGCACCGGAACCGAACGCACCGGCACGAGCTGCCTGAAGGAGCAGGGACAGCAGTGGCAGGAAGCGCCTGCTCCCTGCCACTTCCAAGATATAGCGCACCGGGGGGCTTGCGGCAAGGCCCCGGTGGTGCCGCAGACTCCCTGGGGTCCCGAGGTTCGGCGGCGCACGAGTGGGGGTTGTCATGGTGGACGTGGTGGTGGTGGGAGCGGGGCCGACCGGCCTGATGCTGGCCGGCGAGCTGACCCTCGGTGGGGTCGACGTCGCGGTCGTGGAGCGTCGCCCCACCGCGGAGCTGGTGGGCTCCCGTGCGGGCGGGTTCCACTCGCGCACGATCGAGATCCTCGACCAGCGGGGCATCGCCGAGCGGTTTCTCGCGCAGGGGCAGACCCATCCGGTGCCGTACGCGGCCGGCACGATGCTGGACATCAGCGACTTCCCGACCCGACACCCGTACACCCTCGGCCTGTGGCAGAACCACATCGAGCGGACCCTGGCCGGCTGGGTGGCCGAGCTGGGCGCGCCGGTCCAGCGCGGGCTCGAGGTGACCGGCATCAGCCAGGACGACGATGGGGTCGAGGTGCGGCTGGCGAGCGGCGAGACGATGCGCGCCCAGTACGTCGTCGGCGCCGATGGCGGACGGAGCGTCGTCCGCAAGACGGCGGGGATCGACTTCCCCGGCTGGGCGGCGACCACGAGCGCCCTGATCGCCGAGGTCGAGGTGACCGAGGACCTGCCGGCCGGCATCAGGTACGACGCCGACGGCCTGCACGCCCTGGGCTTCATGGAGGACGGCAGGACGGTCCGGGTGGTGACCAGCGAGCCGGTCGGGACCACGACGGAACCCACGCTGTCCGACCTCAGCGCCAACCTGACCGGGGTCTACGGCACTGACTTCGGGGTGCACCACCCCACCTGGATCTCGCGGTTCACCGATGCCACTCGCCAGGCCGCGGCCTACCGCAGCGGGCGGGTCCTGCTGGCCGGCGATGCCGCACACATCCACTCCCCGGCCGGGGGCCAGGGGATCGGGCTCGGCATCCAGGACGCCGTGAACCTGGGCTGGAAGCTCGCTCTGGTGGTCCGGGGCAGCTGCGCGGAGGGGCTGCTGGACACGTACCACGCCGAACGCCACCCGGCCGCCGCCCGAGCGCTGGAGCACTCCAAGGCGGTCAGTGCGCTCCAGCGCGAGGACCCGCGGATCGGGGCAGTGCGCGACCTGATGGACCAGCTGGTGGTGATGGACGAGCCGCGCCGCTACGTCGCGGGACTGATCTCGGGCCTCGACGTGTGCTACGACCTCGGCCCGGGGCATCCCCTGCTCGGTCGCCGGATGCCGGACCTCGACCTGGCCAGCTCCGGGGTCAGTGGCGGTGTGGTGCGGGTCTACTCGCTGCTCCATGCAGCCCGGCCGTTGCTGATCAACTTCGGACCGTCGGGGCGCCTCACCGTGGGGCCCTGGCTGGATCGGGTCCAGGTGCTGGACGCCTCGTACACCGACGCCTGGGAGCTGCCGGTGGTCGGCGCAGTCGAGGCTCCCGGCGCGGTGCTGGTCCGACCCGACGGCCACGTGGCGTGGGTGGGAGACGGAACGCCGTCGGGGCTGGAGGAGGCGCTGGGCACCTGGTTCGGTCCGCCTGCACCACCGCAAGCGGCATTCGCTCCCGACCTGCCGCGGGCGGTCGATCCCCGCTAGTTTTGCGATGACCGCATGAGTCTCACGGACTTCCAAGTCGGTACGCCACAGCAGTCCCTCGCACCCGAATCGGAGGCCCGGTGAAGCTCCTGCTCACGTCCGGTGGCGTCACGAACCCGAGCATCCACGCCGCGCTGGCCGACCTGGTGGGCAAGCCGGTCGCCGACGCCGACGCCCTGTGCATCCCCACCGCGGAGTACGGGCACCCACTGTGCACTCCTGCGTCGGCCTGGCGTTTCGTCGCCGGCCGGAACCCCGCGCCCATGTGCGACCTGGGCTGGAAATCGGTGGGCGTCCTGGAGCTCAGCGCACTACCGAGTATCGGTGCGGACCGCTGGGTCCCGTGGGTCCGAGAGGCGGACGTGCTACTGGTGGACGGCGGCGATGCTACGTACCTGTGCCACTGGATGCGACAGTCCGGGCTGGCAGACCTCCTGCCGTCCCTGGCCGACCTGGTCTGGGTGGGGATGAGCGCAGGAAGCATGGTGATGACCCCGCGCATCGGGCAGGACTTCGTCGAGTGGCTGCCGCCTGACGGAGGCGACTCCGCGGGCGACACCACGCTGGGGATCGTCGACTTCTCGATCTTCCCGCACCTGGGTCACGAGCTCATGCCGGAGAACACCATGGCTCAGGCCGAACGCTGGGCGGCCGAAATCGCCGGTCCGGCGTACGCGATCGACGACGAGACCGCCATCAGCGTGAGTGACGGGCGGGTCGACGTCGTCTCCGAGGGGCAATGGAGGCTCTTTCCCTCGTGATCGAGAACGATCGGTCGAATCCCTGGGCTGGCTCCGATACGTCGCGGGACCGATCTGCGGCCTCGACGTGCGCGACGACCCCCGGCCCGGGGCATCCCCTGCTCGGCCGCCGGATGCGGGACCTCGACCTGGCCAGCTCCGGGGCTGGAAGATGCGCTGCGCACCTGGTTCGGGGGCTGCGGCACCTCCGGCGGAACTGTCGCATTCTGAGGTGAGAATGCCCTAGCCCGGCCTAGCATTTGTCCTGGACAAGGGAGGGAGAATGTCAACCTCGATGGAGCCCTTCGCCGCGCAGTCCGGCGAGGGAGACCTGCTGGAGACACCCACCGGTGACTCGGTGTACATCAAGGCCAGCACGACGAAGACCCACGGCGCGTTGACGGTGCTCGAGTTCGTGATCTCGCCGCAGAGCGGGCCGGCGCTGCACACTCATCATCGAGAGGACGAAGTCTGGTACGTCCTCGACGGCGACTTCCGCTTCCACGCGGGTGGGGCGATGTTCTCGGTCTCCCAGGGGGGCATGGCGTTCGGCCCGCGCGGCACGCCCCACGCCTTCCAGAACATTGGCGCGAGCCCGGGGCGGTTGCTGGTCGTCACGGCACCTGCGGGAGCTGAGCGGCTGTTCGAGGAGTATGCCGCGCTGCTGCCGGGCCCGGTTGATCCCGATGCCCTCGCAACCATTGGCCGCGCCAACGGGATCGACTTCGTCGGGCCGCCGCTCAGCGTCTCGCACCCGAGCTGACCTCCACCACCCACCCGGGGGGTGCACCCGGCATACATGACGTGTGGGCTAACCTTCCTTGGGCGGCTCGCGTTGTCCCTCCAGCGAGACTCGCAATGGTTTCCAACCATGCCCCGCCCTCGTAGCTCAGGGGATAGAGCACCGCTCTCCTAAAGCGGGTGTCGGCAGTTCGAATCTGCCCGAGGGCACCACAACGTTTTCGCAGGTCAGCGGCCATTCGGCTGCCCCCTCGCGGAGCCTTTGCTCCTTGCCTCGCTGCCGTACCGAGCCGGTGCTTCGTGTCGACCTGCTTCGGCGGGGCCTGGCGTGCCGATTGCCCTCCCTCACGGGGTCGCTGAGCGTAGATTGGAAGGTCCCGGCCAAGGAGGTGTGCGGTATGGACGAGAAGGACCTGCTGGCGGCCCTGCGTCGTCACTGGGAGTACGAGGGCAACGACGTCGACATCTCCCACGAGATCTACCACGACGACCTGATCACGGAGTTTCCCCAGTCCGGTGAACGGTTCGAGGGCGTGGAGAACGTCAAGGCCTGGCGGAGGCAGTACCCGGCCGTCCTGAAGTTCCACACTCGACGCGTCACCCATCGCGAGGACTTGGTGGTCGCGGAAAACCTCATCAGCTACGACGGCAAGCCCTGGATGTTCACCGTGAACCTGATGGAGTTCCGGGGCGACAAGGTCGCCCACGAGCGGATCTACATCATGGATGGGTGGGAGGCTGCCGAGTGGCGGGCGCCCTGGCGGGCAGAGACCCCCGCGGATCCACCACCACCGCCGATACCGGCTTGACCCTGCCCTCCACGAGCGGGACAACCGGGCAGGGGCCGAGCCGTCGCTACCCGCGCAGCTCTGCCGGTGGCATCGGCCACGGGTCCTGGTCCGCGGTCAGCAGGAGCGCCGTGGCCTCCCCCATCCGGGCGGGATTGTCGTCGGCATTCTCCTGGGCGCGCAGCGCGTAGACGGTCTCGATCGGGGGCTCCGCGAAGGTGTCCGCAGCGGTGCGATCCCGCGACCAGCCACCATCGGCTGACCAGAACTCACAGTCGGTGAAGCGTCGACCATCGACGGTCTGCCGCCGCACGGGCCGGGAGATCCACCACGTCTTCGGCGCGTCCCGCGCCGTCGGAGCAGCGCTCGGCTCGGTGGCCTGCTCAGCGGGGAACTCGTACTCGTGCGCCCGATCGAGCAGGGCGCCAAGGCTCGGCTCCGGACGAGAGACCCGCGCTTCGACGCCCCCGGCCTGCAGCTCCTGCACGAGCACGTCCACCATGGCGCGACCCATGGCCCGGCCCAGCTCGCCCTTGGTATCAGCCCAGAGCATCAGACCGCCCGGGACGACGTACACGGTCGAGACGTAGTTCGGCGTGTAGGCCTCGCTCTGGACGACCTCCCACGGCTCGAGCTCGTTCCCCGACTCGTCGATGGACGAGAACCGAGCCGATGCGGCCCGCAGCGCCGCGGCCGCCCCGGCTGTGTCCGACGAGGTCACCCGGAACGCCGGGTCCGTCTCCCAGTAGTCACCCCACTGCGACGTGGGACCGAACACGTCATCCGCAACGACAACTGCCACATCTCCCCCAGACCTCGGCGCCGTCCGCGCACTCCCACTCAGACGACGTGGTCGCCGCTCCCAGCGCGCGAGTCGCCCGAGCTCAGACTAGCTCGGAGGCTCCGTGGATGAGGTGAACGCGTAGGTCCCAGCTCCACCCGGGTACTCCACGTCGATCCGGTAGTCGCCCTCACTCAGGTCGTACACCCGGTGCCCGTTGACCGGACCGAGATCCGCCCCGTCGGCGACCCGCACCAGATGCGAGCCGTAGTAGAGGATCCAGTTGTAGTAGTCCGAGTCGAAGACCACCCGCTGGCCCCCGACCGGGACCGAGAAGGCGTACGAGTCCTTCGACGCCGTCGTCTCCAGGTTGCCCGCGCCCTCGGCGGCGACCCCGCCGATCTGACCCGGCTCGACCACCTGACCCACCTCGTAGGTGAACGCCTGCGCCGCCGGCGCCACGAAGCTGCTGAACGCGTAGGTCCCCGCTCCACCCGGGTACTCCACGTCGATCCGGTAGTCGCCCTCGCTCAGGTCATACACCCGGTGCCCGTTGACCGGCCCGAGATCCGCCCCGTCGGCGACCCGCACCAGATGCGAGCCGTAGTAGAGGATCCAGTTGTACTGGTCCGAGTCGAACACCACCCGCTGGCCCTCGACCGGGACCGAGAAGGCGTACGAGTCCTTCGACGCCGTCGTCTCCAGGTTGCCCGCGCCCTCGGCGGCGACCCCACCGATCAGACCCGGCTCGACCACCTGACCCACCTCGTAGGTGAACTGCTGCGCCGCCGGCGCCACGAAGCTGCTGAACGCGTAGGTCCCCGCTCCACCCGGGTGCTCCACGTCGATCCGGTACTCGCCCGCTTCGAGGTCATACACCCGGTGCCCGTTGACCGGACCGAGATCGGCCCCGTCCGACAGCCGCACCACGTGCGAGCCGTAGTACAGGATCCAGTTGTACTGGTCCGAGTCGAAGACCACCTTCTGACCACCGACCGGGACCGAGAAGGCGTACGAGTCCTTCGACGCCGTCGTCTCCAGGTTGCCCGCGCCCGGTCCCGGAACACCGTCACTGACCGAGTCCCCCACCTGGTAGGTGAACTCCTGCGCCGCCGGGGCCACGAAGCTGCTGAACGCGTAGGTCCCCGTGTTGCCGGGGTGCTCCACGTCGATCCGGTAGTCGCCCTCGCTCAGGTCGTACACCCGATGCCCGTTGACCGGACCGAGATCCGCCCCGTCGGCGACCCGCACCAGATGCGAGCCGTAGTACAAGGGCCAGCTGTAATAGTCCGAGTCAAAGACCACCTTCTGACCACCGACCGGGACCGAGAAGGCGTACGAGTCCTTCGACGCGGTCGTCTCCAGGTTGCCCGCGCCCTCGGCGGCGACCCCGCCGATCTGACCCGGCTCGACCACCTGACCCACCTCGTAGGTGAACGCCTGTGCCGCCGGCGGGACATAGCTGCTGAACGCATAGGTGCCGGTATTGCCGGGGTACTCCACGTCGATCCGGTAGTCGCCCTCGCTCAGGTCGTACACCCGGTGCCCGTTGACCGGACCCAGATCGGCCCCGTCGGACACCCGCACCAGATGCGAGCCGTAATACAGCACCCAGTTGTAGTAGTCGGAGTCGAACACCACCCGCTGTCCCCCAGCGGCAACGGAGAACTCGTACGAGTCCTTCGACTGGGTCGTCTCCAGATTCCCCGCACCCTCAGCGGCAACCCCGCCGACCTCGCCCGGCGCCACCGTCTGGCCCACTTCGTACGCGAACGTCTGCGGAAGGATCTCGCCGGCTGAGGTGAAGGAGTACGTGCCGGTGCTGCCGGGATACTCCACGTCGATCCGGTAGTCGCCTTCGCTCAGGTCGTACACCCGGTGCCCGTTGACCGGACCCAGATCGGCCCCGTCGGACACCCGCACCAGATGCGAGCCGTAATACAGGATCCAGTTGTACTGGTCCGAGTCAAACACCACCCGCTGTCCCCCAGCGGCAACGGAGAACTCGTACGAGTCCTTCGACGCCGTCGTCTCCAGGTTCCCCGCACCCGGTCCCGGGACGCCCTCACTGACCGACTCCCCCACCTGATAGGAGAAGGTCTGCGCCTCCGGCGGGACATAGCTGCTGAACGCGTACGTCCCGGTGTTGCCCGGGAACTCCACATCGATCCGGTACGCGCCCTCACTCAGGTCGTACACCCGGTGCCCGTTCACCGGACCGAGATCCGCCCCGTCGGCGACGCGCACCACGTGCGAGCCGTAGTACAACGGCCAGTTGTACTGCTCCGAGTCGAACACCACCCGCTGGCCACCGGCCGGGACCGAGAACTCGTACGAGTCCTTCGACGCCGTCGTCTCCAGGTTCCCCGCACCCGGTCCCGGGACGCCCTCACTGACCGACTCCCCCACCTGATAGGAGAAGGTCTGCGCCTCCGGCGGGACATAGCTGCTGAACGCATACGTCCCCGTGTTCCCGGGGTGCTCCACGTCGATCCGGTACGCGCCCTCACGCAGGTCGTACACCCGGTGCCCGTTGATCGGACCGAGATCCGCCCCGTCCGACAGCCGCACCACGTGCGAGCCGTAGTATAACGGCCAGCTGTACTGCTCCGAGTCGAACACCACCGTCTGACCACCGGCCGGGACCGAGAACTCGTAGGAGTCCCTCGACGCCGTCGTCTCCAGGTTCCCCGCACCCGACTCAGGGACACCGTCACTGACCGACTGCCCCACCTGATAGGAGAAGGTCTGCGCCTCCGGCGGGACGAAGCTGCTGAACGCATACGTCCCCGTGTTCCCGGGGTGCTCCACGTCGATCCGGTAGTCACCCACATCCAGGTCGAACACCCGATGTCCGTTGATCGGACCGAGGTCCGCCCCGTCGGCGACCCGCACCAGATGCGAGCCGTAGTACAGGATCCAGTTGTACTGCTCCGAGTCGAACACCACCGTCTGACCACCGGCCGGGACCGAGAACTCGTACGAGTCCTTCGACGCCGTCGTCTCCAGGTTCCCCGCACCCGACTCAGGGACACCGTCACTGACCGTGTCCCCGACCTGGTACCCCATCACCTGGGCTGCCGGGCGCTCGAACAGGCTGGCTGAGTACCCCGTGGCCTCACCCTTGCTCTGGGCCGACAGGACATACTGGCCCGCCGACAGGGCCTGATAGGACGTCGTCGAGCACGTCACGGGGACGCCGGGGACCCGCTGCCCCGTGTCAACCCTCGTCAGGCTGAAGAAGGGCATCGAGTGGCAGTCGCTGTTGAGGACCAATCCGGCGGCCGCCTGATCCGCGTTGAGGACGAACGCGTAGTCGTCCTGGCTGCCAGGAGTCTCCAGGCGGCCGGCTCCGGCGAACGGCGCATCTGGCGAGATCTCCACCGGAAGGGTCACGGAGAACGAGTCGGCCGGCGGCGCTGCGAGGTCGAGCCGGATCTTCCCGATGCCGAACGCCGTGTCGAGCAAGCCGTAGAACTCATGCGGGACGAGGGTCACCTTCACCGAGGAGGTGGCATGGTCGATCGCCGTGGTGACCTGGTACTCCCGATCCGGCTCCCCCGCCTGCGTCTGGCCGGAGGAGACGAGTCGAGCCGATCCGCCTGTCCCTGAGTAGGAGGCCTCGTCAGCGCCGAACGTCACCGTGCCGACGGTGGTTCCGTCCACCTGGACATCCAGTCTCTGCGGTGATCCCTGCGACGCAGCACCAAAGGCGTGCACGTCCAACGTCATCGTGACGGTGTCATGCCGTGGGACGTCGATGAGCGCGAAGGAGTACGGCGAGTCGTCGAAGTAGGGTCCGGCGATTCGCGGGTCGGTGGCGCCTTGAAGGTAGCTCGGTGCCGCGAATGCCGAGCTGACCGGCGACGAGAAGTCCTCCACCAGCGAGCCGTCCGAGGCGAAGACGGGTGCGGACGGATCGACGACCTGGTCGCTGACCGCAGCGGCGGCGGTGGCGTAGCGGATGTCACCGGTCGTCACCAGGTCGTAGACGCACGATTCCAGGCCGGAGGGGGACTTGACCCCCTGCTCTCGGCACTGCGAGGTCGCGGCGTCGAGAGCACTCTGGCTGAAGTCCGACAGCTTCTTCACGTCCGTCGGGAACGACCGGTCGGTGAACGACTCCGTCGACTGCCCATTCGCGTAGGTGAAGGCGCTGGTGGCGTCGGTGACGCGCCAGGACTCAGCGAACGCGCCATACAGGGTGTGAGCGGGTGTCTGCTTGTCGAACTGCTCCCCGTCGGCAGCCTTGAGGTCATTCGACGGGTCGCCGTCGTGGTCACCCAGCAGGCCACGAGTGGCGACGCCGTCCGCGGGCATGATCCCGATGACGCCGTCCTGGACCTTGATGAGGACGCTCGGCTCCGACGTCGCGACCAGCGTGGTTCCCTTGGACTTGACCACCACGGACCCGTCGCTGAGCGACTCCGTCCCGTCCACGCCGATGATGCTGGGGTCACCGTTGATCAGCACCGACCCGTCCGACGCGACCTCCACGGTCTCGTCGCCGATCCGCATGGCAACTCCCGCCAGCACCGAGATCGACGTGCTCGCCCCCATGGGCGCATACCGCGCCTGGACATCCAACCGACCATCGGGGGACTGCAGGAGATGGAACTCCCCCACCGCCTGGAGGTCGTAGGGGAGGCTGTCGAGGGTGACCAGGTGCGGGTCACCGAAGACGTTCGGCTGGATGGCGCAGGAGGCGGTGAGCCCCAGGGCAACGCCAGCGGTCACCACGGCAATAGGGACTGCCAAGGCCACGGTTCCTTCAACCACCGTCGCACCCTCCGCGGCGACGACCGCGTCCGCAGTCAGCGCTTGAGCCCCCGCGGCGAGGCCGTTCACGGTGACGCCGGGCGGAAGCCGCGTCGCGTACCGGAAGGCCTTGTGGATCATGTGGGCGCCGCTCAACACCTCGTGCAGCCACTCGGCTGCGGTGAGGAGGCCCTCTCCGACGCCGGCCATGCAGTCGCCGAAGTCCATCACCACCGGCTCCTGCACGGGAGGCCCTTCGCTACCGGACTCCTTCGTGGTCCACGGACCTTGAGGTTGATGGTCCTGGCAGTCACGCTGCTGAGTCTCGGACTCGACCAGCAGGACCCCGGGTGCCTCGACGACCGGTTGGCTGACGAACCTGATGGTCCGTTCCACGGGAGCCCCGTCGGAGCACCGGTCGACCGCCACCCGGAACGAGTCGCGGTAGCCCGACAGTCCCGGCACGGCCGACGACGTGGAGAAGTCCATCGGCACCGCATCGACATCGTCATGCCGCAGCTGCTCGACGTACGCAGCCACCTGGCTCTGGGCTACCGTCAGGCCTTCGCCCATCGGCGCGGCGAGCTTCACCTCCACGACCTCGACCTGAGCAGAGTTCCCCAGCTCGCGGTGGTAGAAGAGCGCGTCGGGACGAAGGGTGGCTCCGGGCGTCTTCCGGCCCGTGTACGTGGCACCCGATGAGTTCTGGAGCACCGTCTCCCACTGCAGGTTGGCCGTGATCCCGCCCACCTCGGCGTCACCGTGCACTCCGCGTGCGTTCATCTGGGCGATGAAGCGCGCCTGCGCGATCGCCTCGGCATACATCTTGCCCGCCGAGTTTCCATAGCACTCTCCCGGCTCGTACACCGCATCCGGGTCGTTCCACTTCTCGATCAGGCAGCGCTCCTGCACATAGCCACGGGTCTTCACCAGCAGCCCTGCAACGCACTCCTGCGAGGACGCGGCATAGCCGGTGTAGTTCGAGTTCGGACCGCACGGGGTGTTCGCGCCAGCCGCGAGCGCCTGCGGGGCGACGGCGCCCACCAGGAGTGCGGATGCGAGCGTCACGACCCCGGCGCGTGCCGCGACGGACCTCAAAGCAAGTCGACGAATACCCACGGATTCCCCCTGCAAACGGTATAAAATGCCCAAGTTCGCCCATAACCTGACAGGTTGCACCCAGCCTGTCAACAGGTGAGGATCTGGCCCGTGACCAACGACGCGCGACTCACGGCCATCGACTGGCAGGGGCTTCGTTCCCGTCGGGAGCAGCTCTCGCGGTGCCTGCAGCCCGGCGTCGATGTCGTCGTCTCACCATTCGATGAGCGTCAGGCTGGGATGGCGGCGGACGTCATTCGCCGGCTGGCTGAGGCCGCGACAGTTGAGCACCCAGAGGCGCGTGGGAGGTGCTTCACGTCAGTTCACCCGAGGGCCGCAGGGCTGTGCCTGTGGGTGTCAGAACCGTGGGAGGTTAACGTCTCGGCCCTGGCCGACGCCCTCACCGAGACCGGCGTCACGGCTCAGATCGGGCCCCCGTCGGCCGACTTCGACATTGACGCCCTGCGCGGGCTGGGCACCACCCCGACCCTGTTCACCGCCTTCTCCATCGACCCCTCGGCCGCTGCCGGCCCCAAGAACCCACGGGGGTTGCCTGAGGCTCGCTGGGGGGTGCCGGAGGCGATCACGAGCTCGGTCGCCTCCGATGCGGTGGACTTCGTCTTCCCGAAAAACGTGACGTCACAGGCCGATCCGGGGCACAGTGCGCTCTGCGAGGATCTGCTCCAGGTGGCTGTGGACGCCGAGTGCGGCGCGGCGTTGCTGGGCGACGCGCTCGAGCGGCTGCCGTCGGTTCAGCGGCTCTTCCTGCGCAGCAGCACGGTGGACCCCCGACGGGCGAAGACCACGGCCGATGCCGCAGTACGGGGCGCCTACTTCACCAACCTCGGGCAGGCCACCTGGTCGTCATACGACCCCAGCTCCCTGGACACCCGACTGGACCGCCTCGTGGGACTGGCGACCAGGTATGCCGCGCGGCTCGACTACGCCGCCATCCGGCCTGCCTATCCCCTCTTCTGTGGGGAGGGGATGTTCGTGCAGGACTACTGGTCCCTCCCGCGCTTCAGGGACTCGTGGTCGGACCGCGTCCCGGATGCGAGCCCGATCCAGGTCCTGACCGACGCACATCTGGAGAAGGCTCACGATCTCAGCCGCTGGGTGGTCCGCCCCCTTACCGAGGGCCGCTCCCTGGTCAGCTCCACGGACCTCGCCGCCTGGTTCGCGGTGCCCCCTAACACCCCGGTCGTCGCTCACTGGTCGTCGGCCGGCCTTCTTCACGCTGCCAGAGAGGACTTCGGCGCCATGATCCTGACTCGCGACGGACGCTAGTCGGCTGTGGGACGCCCGCCGGATGAGCCACAGCACCCTGGTACGCCTCGGTCCGCTCGGGGTGGTCCTCCCTCGTCCGGGGTCGCTCGACCGGCACCACGCGCGCCAGCGCCACCAAAGAGCCGATTCTGGCCTGTCGTGCCGGTTGACTGTCCCGCTCAACTCAGCCGGGTGGAGCGCGATGCACACCCTGACTCATCGAGGCCAGGACGGCGGGGTCGGCTCGGCGACGACTTCGACAAGGCTCGACTGGCTGGCCGAGTAGCCGCCTCGCTCAGCCCACCCGGGTCAGCAACAGCGCCAGCACCAGGCCCAGCGCGACCGCCAGCCCCGTGGCATACCCGCTCTCCTTGAACGCCTTGGGGAACACCGCGATCGCCAGCGACCCGACCACCGCTCCCCCGGCGAAGCAGCGGACCAGCGCGAGCACCTCCTCCGGGACGTCCCGCATCAGCAGGTTCCCGGCGAGCGCCGCCAGCGACAGCAGCGCCGCCGTGCCCGCCCACAGCCCGAACACCGCCCCCTTGGAGCGGCCCTTCTCGGTCATCGCCCGCGCGCCGCCGGCTGCCTCGGGCAGGTTGGACAGCAGGATCGATCCGGACAGGGCCGCGGCTCCCAGGGGGCCGGTGCCGATCAGCGCCACCCCCAGCGCGAGGTTCTCCGGGATGCCGTCGAGGGTGATCGCCGCCAGCAGCCCGCCCCCGCTGTCCTCACCCCACCGGCGCGAGACCAGCCGGTCGAGGACGGCGAAGACGACCGCTCCGGCCAGCACCAGCGCCGACGCCGCCCAGATCGGCACCTTCCGCGAGGACGGTTCGATGAGCTCGAGGACCGCCGAGATCATCAGCGCGCCGCCGGCCAGGGCGACCATGAACCCCTCGACGGCCGGCGGGAGGCTCCCGTAGATGCCCCAGGCCGCTCCGGCGACCAGCGCGCCGGAGACCACGAGGATGACAAGGATGGTCAGCGCCATCGCTCGGCCTGTCGTCGCATGAATGCTCCCTCGAGTTGGTGCCCACTCCTACCCACGACTCCGCGGTGCAACCCTGGGACCTGCCGGAGATCACCCCTTGGCCAGCCCGGCGATGATGCCCTTGCCGATCTCGTTGGCGGTCGACTTCCCGTCCGGGGAGGTCTGCAGGTTGGTCAGCACGATGATCGTCGAGGACGTCGCCGGGTCGAAGCCCATGAACGACTGGTACCCCGGGAGCGACCCGTCGTGCCCGATGAAGGGACCGAACTGCGCGAGCGCCAGGCCGTACTTCGTGGGAGCGCCCGGCTGCGGGGGCTTGAGGCTGTCCAGCCGGGTCTTCTGCATCGCCTGGTCGAGCAGTCCGCCGCCGACGAGCACCTTGACGTAGGTGGCCAGGTCCCGCGCCGTCGAGATCGCCGCGCCGGCAGCCCAGCCCCACGAGGGGTTGAGGTTCGTGACGTCGTTCGGCTTCAGCGTGCCCGCCTTCGCCGCCGCTTGGTCCGCGTCGGACATCACCGCCGACGTCGTCGTCGAGACGTTCGTCCCGAAGAGGTAGCCCTGCGGGTACGGCTTGGGCAGGGCTCCGTCGGTGATCGCCGGGAACAGGGTCTCGTTCATCTTGAGCTTGGTGAAGATCCGGTCGGAGAAGACGTTGGCCAGCTTCTGCCCGGTGATCTTCTCGATGATCAGGCCGAGCAGGACGGTATTGGTGTTGGAGTAGAGGAAGCCCTGCCCGGGAGCGAACTTCGGCGGGAGCTGCTCGCCCATCTTCGCCAGCTCCTCCGGCTGCCACGCCTTGGTCGGGTCGGAGTCGAGGACCTGCTCGAAGGAGTCGAGGAACGTGTAGCTGTCCAGCCCGCTGGTCATGCTGAGCAGCTGGGCGATGGTGATGTTCTGCCCGTTCGGCACCTCGGGTCGGTACTTCGCGACCGGGTCCTCGAGCTTCATCTTTCCCTCCTGCACCAGCTGCAGGATCACCGTCCCGGTCATCGTCTTGGTGTTCGACCCGACCCGGAAGTGGTCGTCCACCGTCACCGGGTCGTTGGCGCCCAACCGTCGGGTCCCGAACGCCTCCAGCCACCGCCCCTGGGGGGTCTCGACCAGGACCACCGCGCCGGGCACGAGCATGGCCTCCATCGCGGCCTTCACGCCGGGGCGGAAGGTGTCCCCGAGCTGCTTGGCCGCATCCGAGGCCGCAGGTGTCGTCGTGGACGTCACCGCGCTCTGCGACGGACCGGACGAGCACGCTGCGACGAGCGCGAGCGCGGCAAGCGAGAAGGCGGCCACCGGCCGGGCCCCGCGAGAGCACCAGCCTTGACCCTTCACGACATTCAGCACATTTTGACTATAGGGGAAAGGTCGCCGGGGCACTGGTCACCGATTCGAGGGGTCACTCAACAGGCACGACGGCGTCCAGAGCCGAAAATTCGGCGGATCTCGGCGTTCGTGCCGGTCGAGCGTCCCGGTCACCACCCCGGCCCTGCCGACCCACCGGCTGTGCCGCTGGCGGGCTCAGGCGGCTCGGCGGAACAGCGCCACCTGGAGGAAGTCGTGCGCGAACGCCGGCTCGGCGACCTCCTCTGCTCCCGGCATCAACCGGGCGTCCAGCGGTTCCAGCCAGCCGAACATCTCGCGCAGCTCGTCCAGCGTGTAGGCCACGCCGCCCTCGAGGCTGCCCTGCCGCAGCAGCTCGGCATCAGAGGCGGTCGTCCCCATCCGGCCCGCCGCGAACGTGCAGATGCCGAAGAGGCCACCCGGCGTCAGCGCCCTCCGCAACATCGCCAGGTACGAGATCCGCCGGTGCGGCGCGAGATGGTGCAGGCACCCCGAGTCGTAGACCAGGTCGAAGCCGGTGCCCACGTCGTCGCGCAGGACGTCGCGCACCGCATACCCGATGTCCTGGCCGGCCGAGCGCCGAGTTGCCTCGTCCACCGCGTACGGCGAGAGGTCGACGCCGGTGACCGCGAACCCGTATGCCGCCAGCCAGCGGCTGTTGCGCCCCAGGCCGCAGCCGACATCGAGAGCCCGCCGTCCACGGGGGTCCCGCAACAGCCCCTCGCCGGCCCAGGCCACCAGTCCGGAGTCCGGCAGGTCGACGTTCAGCGGATGGTCCGGCTGACGGAACAGCTCATCCCAGAACTGGGCCGAATCGGCACGCGACTTGTCCTGCCCGTCGACATACAGGCCGTCGAGCAGGTCCATCAGCTGGTCGTACGTCGTGACCCGCACGGTGCGCCCCTTCCGTTCCCGCCGCCCGTGCCATCGACCCTAGACGGCAAAGCCGATCAAGCGAAAACATCGGGCGCCCCCCACGATGGGTTCATGAGCGAGCACCAGCGGCCGACCCGGGCGGTCGTCAGCGACGTCTGCGTCCTGCACGAGATCCGGCCCGGGTGGTACCACGACACGGCGATCGACAAGCGGCCCGTCGAGGGTCCGGTCCTGGTCACCGCGAGCGGTCTGACCGGGGACCGCCAGCTCGACTCCGGCCACGGGGGCGCCGACGCCGCGGTCTACGTCTATGCGAGCGAGGATGCCGAGCACTTCGCCACGGCGCTGGGGCGGGAGCTCCCGGCCGGGACGTTCGGCGAGAACCTGCGCACCACGGGTCTGGACGTGACCGGTGCCCGCCTCGGGGAACGGTGGCGGATCGGGGAGCTGGTGCTGGAGGTGCGGAAACCTCGAACGCCGTGCCCGAACCTGTCGCAGCGGGTCGGGGTCGATCGCTTCCACGTGGAGTTCAACCGGACCGGCCGGGTGGGGGCCATGTGCAAGGTCGTCACCCCGGGCGAGGTCAGCGCCGGTGACGAGCTGAGCATCGACCTGGTCCCCGACCACGAGACGACGATCGGCGCCTTCGTCACGGGGATGTCCGCGGACAGTGCCCGGGCCCTGCTGGACTCGGGCCTGACGCTGCCGAGGCCGGTCGCGGCGAAGGCACGCCGCACCCTGCGCAAGGCGTAACCCCCGGCCCAGCCCATATCGTCGGGGCCATGGCGCTGCGCGACTCCTTCCTGGCCGTCGACCCAAACACCCCGTGGGAGCTGACCGACGTCCTGCGGCTGGACTTCCCCACGTTCCACCCGCAGGGCCTCTGCGTCACCGAGGACCGGATCTTGCTGTCCTCGGTCGAGGTCCGGCAGCCGCGCCGGCCCCTGCCCCCCGGGTCCGGGTACGACCGCACCCCCGGCTCAGGCATCGGGCACCTGTTCGTCCTCGACCACGCCGGCACCCTGCAGCACGACCTCACCCTCGGCGACGGCGACCGGTACCACCCGGGCGGGATCGACTCGGACGGCAGCCACCTCTGGGTGCCGGTGGCCGAGTACCGCCCGGACTCCAGCAGCACCATCCACCGGGTCGACCTGGCGACGCTGGACGCGGCGCCGGTGTTCGAGGTGGCCGACCACGTCGGTGGGGTCGTCGTGGACCACGAGGAGGGGCGGGTGGTCGGGCACACCTGGGGCTCACGACGGTTCGTCGAGTGGGACCTCGCCGGGGCAGAGCTCGACAGCTGGCCGAACCCCAGCCACCTGATCGACTACCAGGACGGCCAGTATGCCGGCGGCTCGACGGCCTTCTTCTCCGGCGTCTCGCTGCTGCGCCAGCACCCGGACGGGGGCGGCGGCGACCCGGCCTACGAGCTCGGCGGGATCGCCCTGGTCGACCTGGCCTCCCGCACCACCCTGCACGAGATCCCGTTCCAGCAGTGGTCCAGCGCCGGGCACGTGGCCACCCGCAACCCGTTCGCGATCAGCGCCGACGGCGACCGGCTGACCGTCCGGGTCGCCCCCGACGACGGCGGCGACGGCCGGTCCACCGAGATCCTGACCTACGAGGCGACGGTGCCGTCCGGCTGCCTGTCTCGACCTGCACGGGGCCGAACGCGCTGAGCCCGGCGCACAGGTGCCCGGCCAACGACGGCGTCACGACCGCGAAGCTGGCGTTCCGTCGACCCCAGCGTCGGGAATCGCCGCGGCCAGCCGGTCGAGGTCCTCCGCCGACCAGGGGTGGGGGCGTAGCAGCACCACGTGCGTCACGCCGAGACCGGCCAGGTCCTCACAGTGCTGCACCACATCCTCCGCGCTCTGCTCGGCAGCCCATCGGGTGCTGACGGTCACGTCGATCTCACTGATGTGACGCCCGACGTCGACACAGTGACAGCGCAGTACGTCGATCTTGCGGAGCAACGTCACGCCCCCGTCGGGAAGGTCGAAGAGGTTGCAGGCATCGGCATACTCAGCGACGAGGCGCAGGGTTCGCCGCTCCCCCATGCCCCCCACCAGCACCGGCACCCTCGGGGAGGGGAGCGGGTGGTTGACCGGCCGCGTCAGCCGGTGGTGCCGGCCGTCGAACGGGGAGTCGTCGTCCCGGGCCATCTGGGCGGCGAGCTGCAGCGCCTCCTCGAGGCGCTCGAAGCGCTCACCGACCGGCGGCAGGTCCAGCCCCATCGCGCGAGCCTCGTCCTCCTGGTAGCCCGCCCCGACCCCCAACCAGGCCCGACCACCGCTGAGCGCGTCCACGGTGGAGGCAGCCTTGACCAGGAGTGCCGGGGTCCGGACCGTGACGGCCGAGACCATCATCCCGAGCCGGACCCGCTCGCTGGCGGCGGCGAGGAACCCGAGAGCGGTGAACGCCTCAAGCATGGGGTCGGCGACGTCGAGGGTGGGGTCCATCTGTAGCAGGTGGTCCGCCACCCACACCGTGTCGAACCCGCCCCGGTCGGCCGCGGCGGCGACCTGGGTGAGCTGGCGGCGCAGTCCCGATGGCTGGTAGCTCGTGAGGGTGATGCTGTATCGCATGCGGTCCTCTCAAGACTGGCGCCGGGCGCCACGCGCGCGCGGGATCTGCACGGCCATGACGACCAGCCAGAACAACGAGGCGAACCGGCCGAGCGGGACCAGGTGTGCGGCGGACGGGGAGAGCAGGGCCAGCACCGAGAGGAAGTCCACGGCGGCGATGACGATCCCGACCTTCGACAGGACGCGCGGAGTGCGGTTCACGAAGATCGTGGTGACGGCCAGCCCGAGGACCAGCACGCCCAGGCTCACGACATGCGCCGGACCGCCCAGGACGAAGGCCAGCCCGTGGATCGCGTGGACGAGTTCCAGATCCTGGCTCACTGGCGACATCGAGAGAACCCACGACGCGCAGGCGCTCGCCGCGAGGGCCACTGCGGCGGCGACTCCACCGAATCCGGCGATCAACGGGCCCGGGGCGTTGGGCGCAAGGTACTGCAGCCGGCTTGCTCCCACGGCCGAGAACACCAGGAGGGCCGTCGCCGACAGGAGCATCAGCAACGCGCCAACGGCCGTGGTCGTGGAATTGGCCGCGAAGAAGATCTGGACGAGGGCGGAGGGCCCGAAGGGCGAGGGCATGGTGCCCCCGCCGGCCAGAGGCGCAGCGAGGATGCTAGCCACAAAAGTGGCCACGAAGACGATCGCCGGCGCACCCAGTGGTGGTCCGGGATGCACCGCCCCGCCACGGGGGCTCGTGTGGGTGGTCGTGTTGCTCATGGAGTCTCCCCAAATCGTCATCGGTTGAGAGATAAAGGTTAGACGTCTAACCCATAGAGATCAAATCATTAGAGATCGCAGCGCTCTGGCCTATGCTCACCTCGTGCCCCCGCCCGCGAAGATCCCCATCGGACTGGCCCTGACTCGCACGGCCAAAGTGGTCGAGCGCGCCTTCGACGACGCGCTTGCCGCGGCCGGCAGTTCACGCCCGACCTGGCTGATCCTCATGGCCCTGAAGTCGGCCCAACCGCGGACCCAGACCGACCTGGCTGCCACCGTCGGCATCCGTGAGGCGACCCTGAGCCACCACCTCAACGGCATGGTCCGCGATGCCCTGGTCACCCGTGAGCGCAGCCCGCAGGATCGGCGGGTGCACCAGGTGAGCCTGACCGATGCGGGGCACGAACTGTTCCTCTCGCTCGCCGACGCCGCACGGGCCCACGACCGTCGACTGCGCGGCCAGCTCAACGAGAGCCAGCTGACCACCCTGCGGACTCTGCTGGAGCAGCTGGCCCGCAACGTCACCCCGCCTTGACCCCCGATACACCGATGGTGGCCGCTACCCGTCGACGCGAACGTCCTGGTGCCAGCTCTCGGTCCGGTATGCCGTCTCCCAGCCCATCGACCGGTAGAGCCCGTCCGCTCCGGTTGGTGAGTCGGCATCGACCTCGAGGTTGACCCGGTTGCGGCCCCGCCCGGCGGCGTCGGCGATCACCGTGCGCAGCAGTGCCTTGGCCACGCCCCGGCCGCGGGCCCGGCGATGCACCCCGATGTAGTCCACGTAGCTCCCCTCGACGCCCGCGTCGTCGGCACTGAGCACCGAGCCGACGATCGCACCGCCGGGCATTACCTTGCCGTCGTCGTCCAGCTCGGCGATCCACCAGTGGTCCCACCGGTGCCCGGGGTCCTCGCGCAGCCGCTGGACGAACTCCGGGAAGCTCTCCCGGTACGAGTTGAAGTGGTCGGCGAACGACTCCTCGAGCATCTGGTGCACCGTCTGCAGGTCGCCGGCGAGCGGCACACCGTTGTCGTGGGTCCCCACCCGGCGCACGACGACGCCAGCCCTCGGCTCCGGGAACGCGCCGTGGGCGCCGTCAGCGGCGGTGACCGGACGGCTCATCTGCAGCCAGGTCCGCACCTTGGTGTAGCCCGCCGCCTCGAGCCATCGCTCCTGCCGGACCTCGTCGGCGTAGCAGCCCGAGTCGAGCTGGGTCCCCTCGAGGTGGCGCTGCGCCGCGATCTCCAGCGCGGTCTCCTGCGCCCAGCCGAAGAGGTATGCCGCGGCGGCGTCCGCCGCCGCGCTCTGCGGCTCGACCGTGACCTGGACGACGCTCCGCCCCGCGGCCCGGTCGTGCACCCGACCCCAGGCCTGAAGTCGCCCGTCCGCGTCCTCGAGCACCACCTGTCGTCGGGTCCACGACGCCGGGCCGGCCACCTCCAGGGCGATCGCACCCGGGTCCACCGAGGCCGAGCCCTTGGCCGCAACCTGATGCCGTTCCACGATCCCGGCGAGCCCCGGGACGTCTTCGGCGAGCGGAAGCCTGACCTCCCAGCCGCGCGGGAGGGCACCAGTGGAGTCGGGCTGCTCGACGTCAGTCACCGCATCATGATGTCAGCCAACCCATCCTCCTCCACGAGCCCGGCCGTCACCATCCTCAGGACGACCGCTGCGCGAGCACGCCAACGCCCTCGCGAGCATCTGCTCGGCGCGCCATGTGCCCGCGCGTTGGAGCGCGAGTTCCCTGACCCGAGTGGGCTATTGCCGCTCCTTCGGCATCGGAGCAGGCTGGATGCGACGGTGGCGCCGTCGGGGGCGCTGCCCCGAACAGAGGACCCCTCCGTGTACGCACGTACCAGTACCATTCAGGCAGACTTGGACAAGATCGACGCCGGCATCGCCTACGTCCGGGACCAGGTCGTTCCCGCGATCACCTCGATCGACGGCTGCATCGGGATGTCGATGCTCGCGGACCGCGAGTCCGGCCGGTGCATCGCCACGACCGCCTGGGAGTCCCAGGCCGCACTCCAGGACAGCGCCGAGCAGGTCAGGCCGCTGCGCGACAAGGCCGGCGAGACCCTGGGGGGCACCACCACCGAGGTCGACATGTGGGAGGTCGCCGTCGTCCATCGTGAGCACATCACGCCGGACGGGGCGTTCGCCCGGGTGACCTGGCTCAGCGGTGGTCCGGAGGTCATCAACAAGGCCACGGACGTCTTCCGGATGGTCGTCCTGCCGAAGGTCGAGCAGTGGGACGGGTTCTGCAGTGCCAGCCTGCTGCTCAGCCGGGACAGCGGACGCGCGGTGTCGACGTTCACGTTCGCGACTCGCACGCAGATGGAGGCCACCCGGGATGCCGCGGACACGCTCCGTGCCGCGGCCAGCTCCAACATCGGCGCGAACGTCGACGCGGTGGCGGAGATGGAGGTCGCCTTCGCGCACCTTCACGTCCCCGAGATGGCCTGAGCCTCGACGGGTTCAGTACCGCAGCAGGGCAGCCAACGGGTCGTGCTGACCCGCGATCTCCGGCACGGGCACGACCCGGCCGTTGTGCAGCAACGTCTCCGCGAGCGTGCTCTCCAGCACGTCGTCGAGGTCGTCGTCGACGGCAGCGGGGGTGACCAGCAGGGTGTCGACCCGGCCCTCCCGGGCCACCTTGAGCACCTTCTCGGGGTCGCTCATCGTTCGCCCGGTTCCCGCGGCTGCCCGGTAGTGGTCCAGGTAGCGCTCCTGGCGCTCGGTGAAGTGACCCACCACGAGGTTCCACGCCGCCTCGTGCAGCTCGGCCATCGGCCAGTGCTCGGGGTTGCCCTCCACGGCTGACGGCCAGACCTGCGGGTAGCTGCTGGCCTCCAGGAAGATCGGCAGGTAGTAGCCGACACAGGCCAGCACCAGTGGCTGCCCGCTCGCGCCGAAGCGTGCCGTCAACGGTGCGTCGATCGCGCGGAAGAACCGGGCCAGCGCCGCCTTCTCCTGCTCGTTGCCGTCGTCCTTGCCGTGGAACCGTTGGGAGGCCGGACCGGTGGAGTGGGACTGGCCACGGCGCTCCGTCTCGTCCTGCGGGATGGCGTCCTCCATCGAGCCCGGGATGTCGCCGAGGGTGAGCTCGCCGATCGTCTGGGCCGTCGCCTCGTACAACCGCACCGAGTTGCGGGCCAGCGACAGCACGAGGAACTCACCGTCCCCGGTCAGCACCGGCAGCAGCGGACGGATCCGGAACGTCTCTGCGACAGCGGCCGACGGTGGCAGCGCGATCGGCACCCGGAAGCTGGCGAAGAACCCCGGGGCGGCATACAGCGCCAGGCCGTCGCTCTGGTGCTGCCAGAACTGCGAGTTGACCACGGTGTCGTTCAGCGGGGCGAGGATCTGGGTGATGACCGGCTCGGTGGCGCCGGTGTCAGCGAGGTCGTGGGCGAGCTGGGCGACCAGCGCCCGCAGCCGATCCGGTCCACTGCGGGTCTCCGGGCCGAACCGGGAGGTGGGCATGAACACGGTGGCGCAGGGCCCCTCGACTGCCGCCAGCTGCCTCAGGTCCTGAACCGACATCGGATCGACGTCCACCGCACCGACCGCTCCCGCGTCGCGTGACATGTCAACATCCATCTCGACCACCCGTCCCGATCCTGGTTTCCCGGCCCACGGCGCTGTCCGCACAGTGTGGTGTCACGGCGCGGCTGCTACTCCGGCGCTGTGTCGTCTCATTGCACCGCGCGCCCGCCCGACCCTTCAGGGCCCAAGGTCCCGCGGGTGCCATCTGGGGCGCGCCGTCGTGGGAGGCTGATCCTGGTCAGCACCGGTCTCACCTCGCCGGAGGAGGACGCACGTGACGGCTCGTCGCCAGGGCGGGTATGCCGTGCGCCTGCGTTCCCCCGGACTGCTGCGGTGGCTGCGGTGGCTCGGGCTGCACGAGCTGACCCGCCCCACCCTGATCAACATCGGGCGGCTGACCACCGCGGGCGTCCTGGCCTACCTGGTCACCCTGCTGGTGACCACCGGCCCGATCGACCTCACCTGCTCGCTGACCGCCCTGCTCGTCGTCCAGGCGTCCGCGTACTCGACCGTCCGGATGAGCATCGTACGGGTCGGAGCCGTCCTGACCGGGGTGCTCGTCGCCGTCGCACTGACGTCCTGGGTGGGGTTGACCTGGTGGAGCCTCGGCGCCGCGATCGCGACCTCGCTGCTGCTGGCCACCATCCTGCGGCTGCGCGAGCAGGCCCTCGAGACCCCGATCAGCGCGATGCTGATCCTGGCCGTCGGCGGACAGGACATCGCCGTCGAGACGCGGATCCTCACCACCCTGATCGGCGCCGCCGTCGGCGTCGCCCTCAACCTGCTCCTGCCGCCGCCGGTCCCCACCCGGGCGGCGAGCGCCGCCGTCCGCTCGGTGGCCAGCCGGGAGGCCGAGTGCCTGCTGATGGCCAGCACGTCGATGTCCGAGCGTCCGGTCACCCGCGCGGAGGTCGGCGGCTGGCTGCACGAGGCCCGAGCGGTGGCTGGGGTGGCCGAGCGCGCATCACACACCGTCAACGCGCTCAAGGACGTGCGCCGGCTGAACACCCGTGCCATCGGCACCACCGACGCCGAACCGGCCCTGCGCGAGGGGCTGGACGCCCTGGACCACTCGTTGCTCGCGGTCCGGGCCTTGTTCCTGCTGATGGTCAAGGAAGCTCCCGAGCACGAGACCCCGGATGACGGCTACGGCGAGGAGGTCCGTGCGGCCTACGCCGTGGTCCTGGAGAACGTGGCCGGCTGCGTCGAGGCGTTCGGCGCGCTGGTCCAGGCCGAGGCCGACGACATCGAGCCCGACGTGGAGCGCAACCTCGCCGACAGCCTGGAGGTCGCCCGCGAGACCCGGGCCATCCTCACCGAGCTGCTCTTCGTGGACGCCCGGGCCGAGACCTCGCTGTGGCTGCTGCGCGGTTCGATCCTTGCCGCGGTCGAGCAGATCCTCGTGCCGTTGAACCTCGAGGACCGCGCTCGGCTCCGCGAGGCCCGCACCCAGCGGCAGGGGTCCCGCCTGTTCAGCACCACGGCACCGCTGCTGCGAGACATGCTGCCGTCGCCGGTGGTCCAGCGGCTGCGCTCGTTCGGCAGGGTGGGTCGTCGAGCCGCGCCGTCGACCGGCGACGTCGACCCGGAGTCGCCGGTTCGGTAGGTTCCCGGGGTGCCCGAGCCACGTCACCTGTCGACCGGACAGCGAGCCCTGCTGGGGGAGTGGCTGCCCCGGATGCAGGTGGTGCGGGACCACAGCTGGGGCCTGGTCGACACCACGGTCCTGCACGTCCGGCACGACGGCGAGGACTTCGTGGTCAAGGCGGCGGGACCCGGGAACCATCACATCGGGCGCGAGATCATCGCCCACCGCACCTGGGTGGGGCCGCTCGCCGAGGACGGGCGCGCGCCTCGGCTCGTCCACGCTCAGGAGCAGGCCAACCTCCTGGTCACCAGGTACCTGGAGGGAGAGCTGGTCCAGGGCAGCGAGGTCGAGTGGCACGAGGACGTCTATGCCCAGGCGGGCCGGCTGCTGGCCCGCCTACACCGGCAACACTCGCGGCTGGACCGGGACTACGAAGCGCGGCTCAACGCGCGGGCGATCCGCTGGCTGGACGGCCCGCACACCATCGCCCCCGAGACCGAGGACCGGCTGCGCGCCGAGATCGCCGCCTTCGCCTGCCCGCCGAGGACCGTCGTCCCCACCCACGGCGACTACCACCCACGCAACTGGCTGCATCACGACGGCCGCGTCGCAGTGATCGACTTCGGTCGGGCGGAGCTGCGCCCCCCGGAGAGCGACCTCGCGCGGCTCGCGACCCAGCAGTTTGCCGGGCGGCCACACCTTGAGCGCGCCTTCCTCGGCGGGTACGGGCAGGACCCGCGCGAGGCGCGGGCGTGGCGACGGACCCTGCTGCGCGAGGCGATCGGCACGGCCTGCTGGTCGCACCAGGTCGGCGACGACGACTTCGAGGCTCAGGGCCACCGGATGATCGCCGACCTCCTCACGCGATGAGGCGGGCCCGACCGGGCATCAATATCGACGAACGACGATATAGACTGCGGGTTCTCCCGGCCGGTCACGGCCCGAGTCCGTGTCGCGTCGAGACGCGACCTTCCCCTCCCGACAGGAACGCACTGGTGAGCACAGCCCAGGACCAGCACACCGAGCACGTCCCGGTGGTCGCGCGCCTCTCCACCCTGGACCGGTTCCTGCCGGCGTGGATCGCGCTGGCCATGGTCGCCGGGCTGCTGCTCGGTCGGCTGGTCCCCGGCACGGGCTCGGCGATCCAGGCGGTGGAGGTGGACGGGATCTCCCTGCCGATCGCGCTGGGCCTGCTGGTGATGATGTACCCGGTCCTGGCGAAGGTCCGCTACGACCGGCTCGACTCGGTCACCGGCGACCGACGCCTCCTGGTCAGCTCGCTGCTGCTCAACTGGGTTCTCGGCCCGGCACTGATGTTCGCGCTGGCCTGGACGTTCCTGCCCGACCTGCCGGCATACCGGACCGGCCTGATCATCGTCGGCCTCGCCCGGTGCATCGCGATGGTGATCATCTGGAACGACCTGGCCTGCGGAGACCGTGAGGCCGCCGCGGTCCTCGTCGCGATCAACTCGCTCTTCCAGGTGCTGGCCTTCGCCCTGCTCGGCTGGTTCTACCTGTCGGTGCTGCCGGGCTGGCTCGGTCTGGCCCAGACGGGCATCGACGCCTCGACGTGGGACAT
This sequence comes from uncultured Actinomycetota bacterium, assembly GCA_963845815.1. Classification (GTDB taxonomy): domain Bacteria; phylum Actinomycetota; class Actinomycetes; order Actinomycetales; family Dermatophilaceae; genus Lapillicoccus. The sequence goes on along the minus strand of CAWJTD010000001.1, from coordinate 1,094,551 downwards.
CGCCCGGTCGGTGCTGATCTTCCTCGGCATCCCGTTGCTCGCCGGGTTCCTCTCCCGCCGGCTCGGCGAGCGGGCCCGCGGCCGGCAGTGGTACGAGGAGCGGTTCCTCCCCCGGGTCGGGCCGTGGGCGCTCTACGGCCTGCTGTTCACCATCGTCGTGCTGTTCGCGTTGCAGGGCGACGCGATTCTCTCCCGTCCCTGGGACGTCGCCCGGATCGCGCTGCCGCTGCTGGCCTACTTCGCGCTGATGTGGGGTGGCGGCTACGGCCTCGGCGCCGCGATCGGGCTGGGCTACGAGCGGACCACGACCCTGGCGTTCACCGCGGCCGGCAACAACTTCGAGCTCGCGATCGCCGTCGCCGTCGCGACCTTCGGGGCCACCTCCGGGCAGGCGCTCGCGGGGGTGGTCGGTCCGCTCATCGAGGTGCCGGTCCTCGTCGCGCTGGTCTACGTCAGCCTGGCCCTGCGCCGGCGGTTCGGTCCCCGCCCGACCAGTGCACGGAACCCGGCCGGATGAGCACCGCAGCCGAGCACCGTCCGAGCGTGCTGTTCGTCTGTGTGCACAACGCCGGTCGCTCCCAGATGGCAGCCGCCTACCTCAGCCACCTGTCGGCCGGTGCCGTCGAGGTCCGTTCCGCCGGGTCCGCCCCAGCGGACCAGGTCAACCCGGCTGCCGTCGCCGCGATGCTCGAGGAGGGCATCGACCTCGCCGGCGAGCGGCCGAAGATCCTCACCACCGACGCCGTCCGCGTCTCGGATGTCGTCATCACCATGGGCTGCGGCGACACCTGTCCGATCTTCCCGGGGAAGCGGTATGAGGACTGGGTGCTGGACGACCCGGCCGGTCAGGGCGTCGAGGCCGTCCGCCCGATCCGCGACGAGATCAGGGCGCGGGTGCTCAACCTGCTCGATGAGCTAGGCGTGCGCCGGCTGCCCGGCGCCTAGCTGGATCACCGCGGGCACCGGGACGCAGCAGCCCCCGTCCGGCGACGGGGCCGGGCCCTCGTCGAACAGCCCCGACCCACCGCACACGCCGGTCTCCGGCAGCGAGAGCTCGACCCGGGCGGCAGCCTCGTGGTCGCCGGCCAGGGCAGCAGCCACGGACCGGACCTGCTCGTAGCCGGTCATCGCCAGGAAGGTCGGGGCCCGGCCGTAGCTCTTCATCCCCACGATGACGAACCCCTCCTCGCCCTGGGCCAGCTCCCGCGCCCCGTGTGCCGGGACGGAGCCGCACGAGTGCACGTTCGGGTCGATCAACGGTGCCAGCCCGCGTGGCGCCTCGAGCCGCTCGTCGAGGGTCAACCGCAGCTCCGCAGCCACGGAGTGGTCCGGGCGCAGCCCGGTGAGCGCGACGACCTCGTCGACACCGTCGACACGCCTGCCGTCATCGCTGAGCAGGACCAGCTTTGCGCCGTCGCGGCGCAGAGCCTCGGTGCGGAACCCCGGGACGACCCTGACCTGGCCCTCGGCGACCGCCTCCCGGACCGCGAGTCCGAGGGCGCCGCGAGCGGGCAGCTCGTCGGCGGCTCCACCGCCGAACACCGAGTCGACCGTGCCACGCCGGAGCACCCAGACGACCGAGGTGTCCGCAGCGGTCCGGGCCAGAGCGACCAGCCCCAGCAGTGCCGTCATCGCTGAGTGACCCGAGCCGACGACGGCGGTGCGCCGTCCGGCATACCGCTGCCGTCCCGATGCGGTGCTGAGGTCGGGGATCCGGTAGGAGATCCGCTCGGCGGATTCCCGCTCGCCGTCCACCGGATACCCGTCTGCCCCCAGCGGGTTCGGCGTGCCGAAGGTGCCCGACGCGTCAACCACGGCCTGTGCCTGCAGCCGGGTCCGGATGCCGTCCGCCGTGCGCAGGTGGACCGTGAAGGGCTGCTCCTGCCGGCCGGAGTCGACGACCCGGTCGCGGCCGCGCCGGGCCAGGCCGGTGACCAGGGTTGAGTAGACCACCCGGTCGCCGAGGGCATCGGCCAGCGGCTGGAGGTATCGCTCGACCCACTCGGCGCCAGTGGGGTAGCTCCCGGCGGGCGGCGCGACCCAACCGGTCGGCTCGAGGAGTCGAGCCGCAGCCGGGTCGACGAGCTCGGCCCAGCCGGAGAACAGGCGGACGTGCCCCCAGGACCGGACGGCGTCGGCGGCGCGTGGGCCGGCCTCGAGGACCAGCGGCTCGAGGCCGCGCTCCAGCAGGTGGGCGGCGGCAGCGAGGCCCACCGGTCCGGCGCCGATCAGGACGGTGGGCAGGTGTTGCGCAGATGAGTGACTCACGGTGACTCCCACTTGATTCGATGTTTGTCGATATCCTGATTCTTGCGCACTGATTCGATGAATGTCAACATAGGGGGATGACGGATCTGCTGGTCACCCCGCTGAAGTTCGACACGGACACGCCCTGTTGCCCGCCGCTGTGCGCTCCGGGCATGAGCGAGCACGACGCCCAGCAGATGGCCACGATCTTCAAGGCGCTCGGCGACCCGGTGCGGGTGCGGCTCTTCTCGAACATCGCCTCGTCCGACGGTGGAGAGACCTGCGTGTGCGACATCCAGGACGTGGGGGTCTCCCAGCCGACCGTGTCGCATCACCTGAAGAAGCTGCGCGAGGCGGGCCTGCTGACCAGCGAGCGCCGCGGGACGTGGGTCTACTACCGGGTCGCTCCGGGCGTGCTCACGGCAATGGCCCAGATGTTCGCACCCACCCCGTAACCGGGCCCACCACCGTCAGCGAGGGGCGCGACGGTCAGGCCGGGACCACAGCCGCCTGCAGCAGCTCACCGAACACGTCGATCGACTGGGCGCCGCTGAGCGCGACCCGCTGGTTCGCGACGACGAACGGGACCGACGTCACCCCGAGATCCCGGGCCTCCAGCTCGTCGGCGCGCACCTCATCGGCATACGTGTCCTCGGCCAGGACGGCGGCGACCCGACGCTCGTCCATGCCGGCCTCGGCCGAGCAGCGCAGCAGCACCGCGTGGTCGTCGAGGGCGAGGCCCTCGGCGAAGTGGGCGGAGTAGAGCCGTTCGAGCATCGCCTCGGCCTGGGCGGGGCCCCCGGCCGCCAGCCCCAGCGCGATGAGCCGGTGCGCATCGAAGGTGTTCGCCTTGACGGCCCGGGTGAGGTCGACCCGTAGGCCAGCCTCGGCGGCCACGGTCGCGACCCGGTTCGTCATCGCCAGCCCGGCGGCCTCCCCGCCGCCGTACTTGCGACCGAGGTAGGTGGCCACCGGGATCCGCTCCCCCCGCGGCAGGCCGGGGTCGAGCTCGAAGGCACGGTGACGCAGCAGCACCTCATGCGGCCGTACCCAGGCATCGATGGCGTGTCGCAGCCGGGTCTTCGCGATGTAGCACCACGGGCAGACCACGTCCGCCCACATGTCCAGGACGATCGAGGGCTCCGGGGCGGCACCGGCAGGTGCCTGGTTCGCCATCATCCCCTGCATCCTGCCACTGTCGAGGACGCCGGGCATCGCGGCCCCGCGACCGGGCGCCGGCCGCGGACGCGGCAGCGGCCCCCCACCCGAAGGTGAGGGGCCGCTGCTCGGACGGGCATGACCTACACGCGGCCGTAGCTGACGTCCTTCGAGGTCCAGATGGAGTGCAGTCCGCTGTAGCTGCCGGTGCGGGGCGAGTCGTACAGCTTGCCCGGGCCCGCGTAGATGCCCACGTGGTAGGCCGGGTAGCCGAAGAAGACCAGGTCTCCGGGCTGCGGGTTGCTGACCGGCGTGCTGGCGTTGCGCTGCTGCTCCGCCGTGCGGGGCAGGGAGATCCCCGCCTCGTTGAACACGTAGCCGGTGTAGCCGGAGCAGTCGAAGCCGGACGGGGTGGTGCCGCCGTAGCGGTAGGGGATGCCGGAGTACTTCTGGGCGATCCCGATGATGCCGCCCTGGGCCGGCGGCGCATCCTCCATCGCCGGAGCGTCGGCGACCGCGGTCGTCGAGGTCCGGGTGGTGGACCGGGACACCGTGGTCGCGACGGGACGGACCCGCTTGATCTCGAGAACCGGCTCGGCCGGCTTCTCGGCGGCCTTGGCGGAGAACCCGACGACGCCGAAGGTGGGGGTCGCAGCGGGGTCCACGGCCGGCGCGGCGACCGCGAGCGCGGACGTGGCTGCAGCCGACGCGGCGTTCGACGCGGTTCCGGCGGCGACGTTGCGGTTGGCGTCACCGGACGGGGCGGCGGAGGCGGGGATGGCGAACGCTGCAACGAGGCCACCGGAGGCGACGGCGACGGCCGAGGCCTTCATCGCGGGCTGAGCGCTGCGTGCGGCGATATCGGTGAGTTCGTTCAGGGGGTTGTAACCAGGGGCGCGGTGACGCCCAGTTGCATTGCGAGCCACAAAAATACCTCTCAAGCGCCTACGAGGTGAGCTGTCGGGTTCGGGTGGGAGGTTTGTCTGTTCACCCGGTGCTGTTGCCAGGACGAGTCCTGACGCGAGAACTTGACCCCAAGGACGTCTCTCGACGCCCGGAATTGGTTCCCCCGCTCCTGTCAAGCGTGTTGTGTTCGTTCCCGACCCCAGATGACAGGACTAGGCGATCCTGGGGAGGACCCCGCTCCGGAGGGAGCAAGTGGGCCATACGCTACACACGCTCCGGGCAAATGTCACGCTGAGGTCACGGAAGTCCCAGAGGACTCCCATCTGACTCTCAGACCGAGGCTGCGAACACGTGCACCGCAACGTCGTCGGGCAGCGAGACCCCGCTCGCCTCGGGCGCGCCTTCGCGCACCGCGATGATCCGGTTGTCCACCCGTCTGACCTCGACGTTTGCGCCCGGAAGCAGCCCGGCCAGGGTGAGCAGGGTGAGTGCCTCGTGATCCACCTGGACCGGCTCCCCGATCCGGCGGACGGTGACCAGGGTGGGTTCGTCGCCGGCGAGCTCCGTGAGGCTCGTCACACCGGCCCGGAAGGTCTCACCCGGCTGCTCGCCGAGCTCGTCCAGGCCGGGGATCGGGTTTCCGTACGGCGAGTCGTGCCGTCCCTTGAGCATGGCGAGGATCTTGCGCTCGACGCGCTCGCTCATCACGTGCTCCCACCGGCAGGCCTCGTCGTGGACGAACTCCCACTCCAGGCCGATGACGTCGACCAGCAGCCGTTCGGCGAGCCGGTGCTTGCGCATCACCCGGGTCGCCAGCTGGCGACCGGTCTCGGTGAACTGCAGCTGCCGGTCGTCGGCGAGGTGGATCAGCCCGTCCCGTTCCATCCGCGCGACCGTCTGCGACACGGTGGGACCCGAGTGGCCCAGGCGCTCGGCGATCCGGGCGCGCAGCGGGACGATGCCCTCCTCGTCCAGCTCGAAGATGGTCTTGAGGTACATCTCCGTGGTGTCAATCAGATCGGTCACGTCAGGAGTCTCTCACCCCTTGGCGATGGCGCCGGCTGCTCGCGACGGGGCAGTACCGGGGCACCCACACCCGCAGCCAGCCCGCCCCGACCAAGGCACCCGCGCCCATGACCACCGCGGCGCCGGCCAGCGGGATCGCCCCCGTGAGGGCGCTGACGACCACCGGACCGGCCGCATAGCCCGTGTCGGACACCAGTCGCCAGCCGCCGAGGAACTGCGCCCGCGCATCGATCGGGGAGGCGTCGGCGCCGAGCGTCATCACCAGCCCCGACCCGATGCCGTTGCCGATGCCGAGGACCACCGCGACCGCGGTGAGCGCGGCGAACGAGTGGGTCAGCGGCAGCAGCGCCATGCCGACTCCCAGCACGACCATGCACGGGACCGCCACCCAGACCCGGCCGAACCGGTCCATCACCCCGCCCGCTGGATAGAACAGGAGCATGTCGACCGCTCCGGCCAGCCCGAAGATCACGCTGGTCTGAGCCGCGTCGAGCCCGATCCCCTCCGCCCACAGCGGCACCAGTGCGGTGCGGCTGGCGCGGGCGGAGGAGATGAGCAAGGCGCCCACCCCGAGGGTGGCCAGTGCGCGGCGGTACTCCACCAGCACGCCCGCCACCCCGCGGCGGGGCAGCGTGCGCCGTTCGAGCCGCTGACCGGCCGTGATGTCCGGGGTGACCAGGACGACCACCATGGCCGCGCTCGCGGCCACGATCCCGACCCCGTAGGCGGCGCCGATCCCCCACCAGGAGACCACCGCGGCGCCGAGGAAGGGGCCGAAGAACAACCCGATCCGGTTCACGCCCCCCAGCGTGGACAAGGCGCGCGCCCTCAGCGTGATCGGGACGGCGTCGGTCAGGTAGGCCTGCCGGGCCAGCACGAAGACCGATCCGGAGAGGCCGATCAGCAGGACGCCGACGGCGAGCAGTCCCACCGACGACGCGAGGGCGCAGGCGGCCATCCCCACGGCCTCGAGCCCGCAGGCGAGGACCAGAGCGGATCGCTCTCCGATCCGGGCCGTGAGCGCCCCGGCGGGGAGGTCACCGGCGAGCTGCCCGATCCCGATCAGCGCAATCATCAGTGCTGCGATGTGCACGGAGGCGCCCAGCTCGCGGGCCGACAGGACCAGAACCGGCAGGACCGCGCCGGCACCGACCGCGCTGAGCGCCGTGGGACCGAAGGCGGGGACCGCGATCGCGCGCAGGTGCCGGACGGCCTCGGGCATGGGCCAACTGTAAAACGAGGGCCGGACAAACCTCTTGCGGCCTCCCAGCACCCGAATTACCGTCTGAAGTACACAAGAAGGGAGGTGGTCAGATAGTGAGTTCCTATCGGACATGTGAGGTGACTGCGCCGTAAGCGCAGCCGTTCCGCTGACCGCCTCAACTGGTCAGCTCAGGACGCGCGATTGGCAATCCACAGCAGTCGCTGCAGCCCGTGGGTAGGCACGTTTCGTCCAACGTGCAGCCGGCTCTTCCTTGGGGAATCCGGTAGCCCACGGGTTGTCCGCGTCCCGAGCCGGCTCAGGGCTGAAGGCGCGTCACCGACCAGGCCGCGGCATCGTCCAGACGCGGCCGCGCCCCAGCGCCCCGGCTTGACGGGTCGGCCTGCGCCCTGGCCGTGAACAGCAGCCGGTCGTGCAGCCGGTTGCGCCGGCCGGCCCAGAACTCCACCTCGCTCGCGCGGACCCGGAAGCCGCCCCAGGTCGGGGGGACCGGGACGTCGGCGGCCTCGCCGTGGTCCGGGAAGCGCGCGGCATACCGGTCGAAGTCCGCCTCCAGCTGGCCCCGACCGGCGGCGGGCCGGGACTGCTGGGACGCCCAGGCGCTGATCCGCGACGCCCACGGCCGCGACGCCCAGTAGCTGGCGACCTCGGCGACGTCGAGCGCCTCGGCCACCCCACGGAACCGGATCGCGCGGAACATCGCCGGCCAGGTCAGCGCCGCGGCGACCCGCGCGTCCCGACCCAGCTCGAGCCCCTTGGCCGACTCGAGATGGGTGACGAAACCCGGACCCCGCTCGTCGAAGAAGCGCATCAGCACGGTCCGGACGTTCGGCGCACCGGCAGCGTCGACGGTGGCCACGGACAGCGCCCTCGGCTCGGGCACGTCATCCCGTTCGGCTCCTCGCCGGTCCGCCTCGTCGACCCACTGGCGCGCCTGTTCCCACGGGGTCGCAGCCAGGTCGTCCTCGCTCAGCCCCTCGCCGGTGTAGTCGCGACGGTCGACACTGCTCACGGGTCAGTCCTCTCGATGCGGTGGTCGTCCAAGGTTAGGCTGGCGCCTCACGTGGGCCGCGCCGAGGCGACCGCACCGAGCCGGAGGTGGGCATGGCGTTCGGCAGGCTGTTCGTCAACGGGGTGCGCTACGGCGTCAAGTACGGTCCGCACGTCAAGGTCGTGTTCGACCAGGTCAAGGAGCCGGCCGGCGACTACGCGCGGGCCCGCCTGGAGTCCCAGCGCGGGCGGCGGATCGCGGTCGCCAAGGCACGCACGCTCACGGCCGGCACCGTCCTTCGGGTCATCCACGGTGAGCAGACCGTGTGGGTGGTCTTCAGCGGGGACGAGCCGGTCTCTGCGCACCCGGCCACGGCCGTGCCGCTGGCCGAGCTGATCGGCCGGGCCGACCTGACCCAGCGCCGTAGCCCGGATGAGCTGCCGACCGCCAGGGACCGCGCGGTCGCGGTGCGGGACAAGGCGATCGGGGCCATCCGCCGCACCAAGGACTGAGTCGCCCCCAGCAGGCTCAACCCCGGACGGCGACCCCCAGCTGGTCGGCGAAGGCGTCGGCCAGCTCGAGCAGCTGGACCCGGCTGATCGTCGCTCCGCGCAGGCTGGTCAGTCCCTTCGGCTCGGTGAGCCGGGCCTCGGACAGGTCCACGCTCGTCAACGACGCCCCGTGGAACTGGGCAGCGACCAGGGTGCAACCGGAGAACGTCACGTCCCGCAAGGTCGCGTCCCCGAAGTCGGGCTCGACCAGCAGGCAGTCCGCGAAGGTCACCTCCCGCAGGTTCGCGCCGCGCAGGTTGAGGAACTCGAGCTTTCCGCCGCGCAGGGTCACCCGGCGCCAGGTCGAGCCGTAGGCCGTGAGCGCCCCGAAGCGGGGCTCGGTCAGGGTGACGTCGAGCAGGTGGGCGTCGGACAGGTCGGTCGCCACGCCGCGGACCCGGCTCAAGGTGGAGTCGGCCCAGCGGGACCCGGCCAGATCGGCATCGCTCAGGTCACACCCGTCCACGACGCAGTCGAGGAAGCGGGCGTTGCCAGCACGAGCCCCGGTCAGGTCGAGGCCGACGAACTCGAGCTCGTCGTAGTCCTCGTCGGGCGCCAGGACGCCGGTGAACGCAGTCGGGAGGTGCGGCATACGGCCAAGTCTGTCATCGGGGACAGACCTGGCCGGGTGTCCGGCGCCCCCTGCTCAGAGGTTCGGACCCTCGGTCCGAATCTTGTCGACCTCGGCCATCGCGTCGCGCAGCCCCTGTAGCCACTCGTCGGTGTGCTCGCCGACGAGCTTCACGGCCCAGGCCAGGGCCTCGGATCGAGACCGGGCGATACCGGCGTCGACGAGGGTGTCGAGGACCTGTCGCTGCGGCTGGCGCAGCCGGGTCATCACCGGCACGGCGAGATGGGTGAACAACCCCGAGTCCTCACCGATGGTCACTCCCCAGCTGACCTTGCGGCCGAACCGGGCCTCGGCCTCGAGCGCGATCGCGATGCGTTCCTCCCGGGTCTCCTCGCGGAACCGGCTCATCCGGCCCTGGGCTGCCGCACTGGAGGACTCTCCTTCGGCGCGGTCCACCGGGGGGAGCTCGCCGATGACGACGATCTCCTCCCGGTCCACGCTCACCGAGGGAGGGCCGGTGAACCACCCGTCGGGTAGCCGGCCGGCGAACCAGGCCGGCGCGTCGTCTGCTGGGGGGAGGTCGGCCTGTTGCCAGCCACCCGGGCGGCCGAAACCTGCACCGCGCCGTCCTCGGCCTCGTTCGAAGTGATGCCGCATGCTGCTCTCCTTACACGCTTACACTGTTACAACCACTCAACGTATGGGCGTCATCGTTGATTCCCGACAGGTGATCCGGCCCACACCGCGCACGGCGACCGTCCACCTGCTGGACCCGCAGGCCGGGTGCTCGGCACGATTTGGTTACATGCCGGGGACACCGGTGTCACACGCTCCATCCCGTGCCGCCGCCGTGCGGCTGACTCCCCCGCCGCTCCGTGCGGCCTGTTCCCGAGGTGACCGACCGTGACCGACGCCCCGCTGACGATCCCCGCCGACCTGCTCCCGCGTGACGGTCGCTTCGGCTCCGGCCCGAGCAAGGTGCGCCCGGAGCAGGTCGACTACCTCAGCTCGCTGAGTCGAACCGTCCTCGGCACCTCGCACCGGCAGGCGCCGGTGCGCGCCCTGGTCGGTGAGGTCCGCGCGGGGCTGGCCGAGCTGTTCAGCCTCCCCGAGGGCTACGAGATCATCCTCGGCAACGGCGGTTCGACGGCGTTCTGGGACATCGCCGCCTTCGGACTGGTCCGCGACCGGGCCCAGCACCTCAGCTTCGGGGAGTTCTCGGCAAAGTTCGGATCGGTGACCCGGAACGCCCCCTTCCTCGGCGAGCCGACGATCATCTCGGCCGATCCCGGCACCCTGGCCCAGCCCACGGCGGAGGCCGGGGTCGACGTCTACGCCTGGCCGCACAACGAGACCTCCACCGGCGTCATGGCTCCGATCCGGCGCGTGGTCGGCGCCGACGAGGACGCACTCGTGCTGATCGACGCCACCTCCGGCGCCGGGGGGCTCCCGGTCGACATCGCCGAGACGGACGTCTACTACTTCGGGCCGCAGAAGTGCTTCGCCGCCGACGGCGGCCTGTGGCTGGCGGCCTTCTCCCCCGCGGCCCTGGGCCGCGTCGACGAGATTGCCGCAAGTGGGCGCTGGGTGCCGGACTTCTTCAGCCTGCCCACGGCGATCAGCAACAGCCGGCTCAACCAGACGTACAACACCCCGGCGCTGAGCACCCTGGCCCTGCTGAACTCCCAGATCGGCTGGATCAACGAGCAGGGCGGGCTCGACTGGGCCGTCCAGCGGACCGCCGACTCGAGCAGCCGGCTGTATGACTGGGCGCAGCGCACCGACTACACGACGCCCTTCGTGGCTGACCCTGCCGCGCGGAGCCAGGTCGTCGGCACGATCGACTTCGACGAGGCGGTGGATGCGGCCGCCGTGGCCAAGGTCCTGCGGGCGAACGGGGTGGTCGACGTGGAGCCGTACCGCAAGCTCGGCCGCAACCAGCTCCGGGTGGCGATGTTCCCGGCCGTCGACCCTGAGGACGTGTCCGCCCTCATCGCCTGCGTTGAGCACGTGGTCACGGCCACTGGCTGAGGGCAGGGGCGCACGCGTCCCCAGCCGTGGGTCTCGATGGCGTGGACCCCGTTTGACGTGGCGCACCTCTGTTAGCGTTGATAGGGTGCGCCCGCTCGCGGGCGCCGTCGTTGTCCCCCGCTTCCCCGCTGCAGTGAGGCTGGAGCCGGTCGTCCCGTAACCCGGGGAGCACCGACTCGTTGATCTCAGTACCCGGCAGCGGCAGAACCGGGCCCGAGTCGAGGAGCCGAACACATGGTTGTCGTCCGTCCCATCCGCACCATGCGGATGCATTGGCGCAAGTTGGGTGCGGCACTGCCGGCACTCGCCCTCATCGCGTCCGGCACGGCCCTCGCCGCAACGCAGGGTTCGCCCACCTCCAGCTCGCCGTCCGCCGCCAACGCGGGCTCCGGCTCCCGGATCCAGGTCCCCGCGCTTCCGGTTCACGAACAGGCCACCTTCCTCCAGTCCGCCATCGGCGCCCCCCTGCCGGCGCTCGCCCTGCCGGTCGGCATGAACGCCCTGCCGGCCTACGGCTCGGTCGAGGGTCTCGGCGCCCGCAAGGTCACCCTCGACCGCAGCGGCATCCCCTCCCCGGCCCTGGCCGCCTACGTGACGGCACAGAACCTGCTTCGCCAGGCCGACCCCGGGTGTGGCCTGGACTGGGCCCTCGTCGCCGCCATCGGTCGGGTCGAGAGCAACCACGCCCGCTTCGGCGGCAACGCGCTCGACTCCCAGGGCATCGCCCGGCCCGGCATCATCGGCATCCCGCTCGACGGCACGAACGGCACGGCGCGGATCAGCGACACCGACCGCGGGGTCTGGGACCGGGACACCTCCTGGGACCGGGCCGTCGGCCCGATGCAGTTCATCCCCGGCACCTGGCGTGCCGTCGGGCAGGACGCGGACGGCGACGGCGTGGCCAACCCGCAGGACATGAACGACGCCGCGACCTCCACCGGCGTGTACCTCTGCTCCGGCCCGGGCGACCTGCGCAACCGGGACGCCCTCTACAACGCGATCTTCCGGTACAACCACTCCGACAGCTACGTCAACACGGTGATGAACATCGCCGCCGCGTACCGCAACGGGGTCACCGAGCTGCCGGTCTCGGCCCTCCCGGCGGCCACGACGTCCTCTGCCGGTGGCGACAACGACTCCGGCTTCGCCCCGTTCGGCGGCCAGGACCAGGCGGCCGCGCAGCCGGACTCCAGCCAGCCCGCTCCGCAGGCTGCTCCGACGATGTCCAAGCCGTCACCCACCACCGAGGCCGCCCCGCCGAAGAACGCGCCGCCGACGATGCAGGCCCCGCAGCCGGCCCCCCTCGTTCCCGCGCCGCTGAGCTCGGTGACCGAGGCGGCGAAGGCCGCTGTGCCGACGATGGCCGTGGTCACCCTGTCCAAGGCCTCGGTCTCCCTGGCCCAGGTGGTCGGTGGGATCCTCGGCACACCGCCGGCCGCGCCGGCCGACCTGAGCAAGGTCTTCAAGTCGGACCACGCCCAGACCGCCAACCTCTGCTTCGTCAAGGGCGCGCTCCTGCTGAACATCCAGCAGTACTCGCAGGTCGCCTGCCCGGCCAACACCCAGTAGTGCCCCCGGGGCGAGTGCCCCTGGCAGACCCCGATGAGCGACCGTATGCCGGCCCCACGGCATACGGTCGCTGTCGCGTGGTGGTGCTGAGCCCCGAGCGCCGGAGCCCTGTCGCCGGGGCAGCCGTCAGCGTCAGCGTCAGCGAACGATGGCTGCGATGACGGCGATGAGGACGAGCACCACCAGGACGATGATGGTCAACCGCTGACGGAAGCGGACGTTCACCGGGCGAGCTCGGGAGTCAGCTCGGCGGCGACGTCCCGCTGCTCGGCGGTGACCTGCAGGCGCGGCCGACGGCGTCGCCGGAAGCTCAGCCGCAGGTGCTCGTGCTCGTGGAAGAACACGGCGACGGCGACCAGTGAGAGGCCGACGGCGATCGTCCCGACCCCGATCGTCCATCGGGCCCCGGCGACGTCACCGAGCCACCCGATCAGCGGCGAACCGAGCGGAGTGCCGCCGAGGAAGATCGCCATGTACAGCGACATCACCCGGCCTCGCATCCGCGGCTCGACCGAGACCTGGACCATGGTGTTCGCCGCGGTCAGTGCGGTCAGCGTGCACAGACCGACGGGGACCAGGACCAGCGCGAAGACGAGGTAGGTCGGCGCCAGTGCTGCCAGCCCGCTGAACAGGGTGAACCCACTGAGGGCCACGAGCAGCACCCGCAGGCGCAGCCGCTTGCGCCGGGCCGCCAGAAGCGCCGCCGCGAGCGAGCCGATGGCCATGATCGAGCCGAGCAGGCCGTACTCACTGGCGCCCTTGTGGAACTCCGTCGTCGCCATCAGAGCGGTCGTCATCTGGAAGTTCATCCCGAAGGTCCCCAGCACGAAGACGAGCGCCATGATCAGCATGAGGTCGGGACGACCACGGACGTATGCCAGGCCCTCGCGGACCTGACCACGACCGCGCACCCTCGGTGCCGGACTCAGCTCGCGCCCCCGCACCAGCAGCAGGGAGACGATGACGAAGAAGAACGACAGCCCGTTGACCAGCAGCGCGTAACCCGTGCCGACCCCCGCGATGACCAGTCCGGCGATACCCGGGCCGATCAGCCGGCCGGCGTTGAACGAGGCGCTGTTGAGGGCGACGGCGTTGCCGAGGGAGTCGAGCGGGACCATCTCGGAGACGAAGGTCTGCCGAGCCGGGTTGTCCACCGCGGTCGCCACCCCGCTCAGCAAGGCCAGCAGGTAGACGTGCCAGAGCTGCACGGCCCCGGTCAGGGTCAGGACCGCCAGCAGGATGCCCGACAGGGCGAGGTAGCTCTGGGTGAGCAGCAGGACCCGGCGCTTGCTGAACCGGTCGGCGATCATCCCGGTCACCGGGGCGAGGAAGAGGAAGGGCAGGAACTGCAGCCCGGTCACGATGCCCAGCGCGCTGGAGGAGTGGTTCGTCAACACGGTCAGGACGAGCCAGTCCTGGGCGACCCGCCCCATCCAGGTCCCGGCGTTCGAGACGAGGGAGCCGGCGGCGTAGATGCGGTAGTTGCGAAAACTCAGCGAGGAGAAGGTCGGACTCATTCCCCGGCCACCCGGGTGAGGATCTCGGTCGCTCGGGCCAGCACCGCCTGCTCCTGCTCGGACAGCCCCGAGATCCGGCTGGACATCCAGGCATCGCGACGACGCCGGATGGCGTTGATCGTCTTGCGCCCGTCGTCGGTCAGGGCGAGGATCACCTGTCGCCCGTCCGACGGGTCGTCATGCCGGGAGACCAGCTCCCGCTCGACCAGCGCGGCGACGGTGCGAGACATGCTCGGCTTCGCGACCCGCTCGATCTCGGCAAGCTCGCCCGGCGTCAGCGGGGCGTTCTCCAGGCGGCACAGCACCGAGAACTGGTGGGGTGCCACGTCGTGGCTGGACTCGAAGCGCACCCGGCGGCTGATCCGCATGCAGGCCAGACGCAGGTCACTGGCCAGCCGGGCGAGCTGCTGCGGAGCGAGCTGCGCGGCTGGCGTCGGGGTCTGGGGCGGTGTCATCGATAGTTAGCATAACTCATTACCTGTGCTAACTACCAATCGCGCACCGTGGACATGCGTGTGCCGGGCACCCCACTGCGGCACCCGGCACACGAGGCGGGTCAGGCCTATCCGATGTGCAGCACGCTCTTGATCGGGTCGATCGCGAAGTAGATGACGAACAGCGCTGCGACCAGCCACATCAGCGGGTGGATCACCGAGGATTTGCCGCGGATCAGCTTGATGAAGACGTAGGTGACGAACCCCGCGCCGATCCCGACGGTGATGGAGTAGGTGAACGGCATCAGCACGATGGTCAGGAACGCCGGGATCGCGATCTCGAGGTCGTCCCAGGCGATCCCCTTGACCTGCTGCATCATCAGGAAGCCCACCACCACCAGCGCCGGCGTGGCCGCTTCGTACGGGACGATCGCGACCAGGGGGGCAAGGAACGTCGCGCAGAGGAAGAGCACTCCGGTGACCACCGAGGCCAGCCCGGTGCGAGCGCCCTCACCGACCCCCGCCGCCGACTCGATGTATGCCGTGTTGCTGCTCACGCTCCCGGCTCCACCGGCGATCGCGCCGAGCGAGTCGACCAGCAGGATCCGCTCGGAGTTGGGCGGGTTGCCGTTCTCGTCCAGCAGGCCCGCCTCGGCGCCGATCGCGACCATCGTCCCCATCGTGTCGAAGAAGTCGGCCAGCATCAGGGTGAAGACCAGCAGCAGCGCGGCGACGATGCCGATCTTGCTGAACGAGCCGAGCAGGCTGAACTGACCGAGCAGGCCGAAGTTCGGGACGTCGACGATCTGCGAGGGCAGCTTCGGGACGTTCAGGCCCCAGCCGGCGGGGTTGACCAGCTTGCCGGTGGCGTCGAACTGGCTGCCGATCTTGATGACCGTCTCGAGCAGGATCGCCAGGACCGTCCCGCCGATGATCCCGTAGAGGATGGCGCCCTTCACCTTGAGCACGAGCATCCCGATGATGGCCAGCAGGCCGAGGAGGAAGACCAGCGTCGGCCAGCCACTGAGGAACCCGCCGATGCCCAACTCGACCGGGACGGGACCGGCCGGCTTGCGCACGATGCCCGCGTCGACCAGCCCGATGATCGTGATGAACAGCCCGATCCCCACCGAGATGGCGGTCTTGAGCTGGGGAGGCACCGCGCGCAGTACCGCGGTCCGGAAGCCGGTCAGGACCAGGACGGTGATGACGATGCCTTCCAGGACGACCAGACCCATCGCGTCGGCCCAGGTCATGCCGGGCAGCTTGGCGATACCGAAGGCCACGAAGGCGTTCAGCCCGAGACCGGTGGCCAGGGCCAGCGGGTAGTTGGCCACCAGCCCCATCAGGATGGTCATCACCCCGGCGATCAGGGCGGTGCCCGCGGCCACGAGCAGCTTCGCCCGGCCGATGTCGCCACCACCGAGGAAGCCGCCGGTGCTGTCCGCCTGGGTGCCGATGATCAGCGGGTTGAGCACGACGATGTAGGCCATCGTGAAGAAGGTGACGACGCCACCGCGGACCTCACGACCGGTCGAGGAGCCACGCTGGGTGATCTGGAAGAAGCGGTCGAGCCGCGTGGGCGGCACGTTCCGGGACGCCGGGGCGGTGGAGGTCTTGGACATGGCGCCGAGGCTAGCGTTCGGCCGCTGCCAGTTGGCCCAAATTCGCTCGCGACACTCACGAGTGCGTGCGACCGCATAGGCTGGGCATCGTGAGCGAGCGCGGGCCTAAGCCATCGGAGCAGGAGATCGCACCGCTGTCGTTGCCGATGCTGCGCATCGTCGAGTGGGGTGTCGGCGTCTGGGCGCTCGCCCTGGTCCTCACGCTCACCGTCCCCGGCCTGCGGGAGGGTCCACGCACCTGGTGGCCCTGGTGCTGCGTCGCGGGCATCGTCCTCGGCGGAATCGGCTGGGCCTACCTGCGCCGAGGACGGGGCAACGCCGCCGACGCCTGAGCCACGGGCGTCGAGCCCGCGGCCGCGGCGATCCGGCTCAGGCCAGGATGTCGACCGCGAACTCGTCGACCAGCGGAGTCCCGATGTCCTCGGGGGGCAGCGGCTCCAGGTGGGTCTCGCTGTGCGCCCCACAGCCGTGGTCCAGGCTGACCACCGAGCCGTCGGAGGGAGACCACTCGTTGGCACACACCCCGAAGACCGCGCGCAGCGCGCCGGCCATCGGCACGAAGTACCCGCAGGTCGAGCACGGGTCCGATGCCTTCTCGGCGACCTCCGCGGTCGGCCCGTGCGAGCCGTCGTACCACCGCTGGGCGGCGGCCTCGCGGCCTTCGGCGGACAGCACCCGCTTGCGGCCGAGTCCGAGCTCGAAGATCGCGAGCTGGTCGACGTCCTCGTCCCCGGTCGCCTCGAAGCCCGGCTCCAGGAGCTCGTCGTCGTCCTTGTACGGCAGGACGTCACCGGGGCTCAGGTCACCCGGGGCGAGGCGCTCGGCATAGGGCAGCCACTGCGGGGACAGGACCGCGCCGGGACCCGGCACGAGGTTGGTCTCACTGACCGTGGCCACCATCTGACGCGGCGCCCGCGCGACGGCGACGGCCCAGCGCCAGCCCCGGTACCCCAACGACCGGCACTCGAAGAAGTGCGTGGCGAGCCGCTCGCCATCCATGACCATCTCGAGGTGCTCACCGACGGCGCCCGGCTCGGCGATCTCCTCCAGGGCGGCGCGGGCGAGGTCGACCGCAGCGCGCAGCGTCGGGTCGGACTTGACCTCGGCAGGCATCTCAGCCCTCCAGGTCTGCGGCGACGGCGTGGAGCACCTGGGCGACCTTGGCCGCGGCGGCCTTGTCCGGGTAGCGGCCCCGGCGCAGGCCGTTGGAGACGTTGTCCAGCAGCTTGATGACGTCCTCGACGATGACCACCATGTCCTCGGCAGGCTTGCGGTGCGCGGCCCGTTGGGACGCGGCCACCGACGGCGCCGGGTCCAGGACCCGGATCGACAGGGCCTGGGCGCCACGGCGACCCTCCACGACACCGAACTCGACCCGGGTGCCCCCCTTGAGCGAGGTGACCCCCTCCGGCATCGCGTTGGCGTGCAGGAAGACGTCGGCGCCCTCGTCGTCAGAGAGGAAGCCGAACCCCTTCTCCGCGTCGTACCACTTGACCTTGCCTGTCGGCACAGCCCACCTCAGGATCTCGAATCCGGTCGCAGACACGACCGTATGGCGCTCGTTGCGCTTTCCCCCAGCCTAACGTCCGGCGCAAACCGGTATCGGGCCCGTCGGCAGATCGACCGGGTCCGGGCTACCGCGAGCCGCCGGGACGGATGCCCCAGGTGCCGATGTGCGCCTGCCCCGGCTCGATGACGAGCAGGTCCTCACCGGAGTTGAAGGCGTCGGGTGGGCAGGTCATCGGCTCGACGGCGATGCCGTTGCTCCCCTCGGTCGCCGGGTCCATCCGGCCGGTGTAGACCTGCAGCCACGGGTAGGCCTGGTCGCCCCACAGGGTCGCCCCCCACGCGCGCTGCCCCTCGCCGCGGTACCCCACCTCGACCTCCCAGCGGCCGTCCGGGCCGCGGTGCAGGTCGGTGAACGCGGTGTCCAGGTCGATGCCGGCCACGCTGCGCCCCTGCCGGAAGTCGTAGGCCGTGCCATCCACGTCGCGGGCGACCACCGGCAGCAGCCGCTCCGGGTCCACCTCGAGGTAGCGGCTGGCCGGCAGCCGCAGCTCGACGCCGGCGCCCACCTCACCGACGGACAGGTAGGGGTGGGCTGCGTAGCCGTACGGGGCATGGCCCTCGCCCACGTTGCGGGCCGTCGTCGTGACCGTCAGCCCCTGCTCCCCCAGCGCGTACCGGGTCGTCAGGTCGAGCACCCAGGACCACCCCGGCTGCGGATGGAGCCGGTGGGTGAGCGTCACACTGTCGTCGGTCCGCTCGGTCAGGCTCCAGGCCACCCATCGGACCAGCCCGTGGATGGCGTTGTGGGTCTCCGGCTCGGTCAGGGCCAGCTGCAGGGCGGTGCCGTCGAAGGTGTAGCGGCCGTCCCGGATCCGGTTCGGCCAGGGCATCAGCTGCTGGCCGCGGCCGGCGGTCGCAGGCTGCGACGCGTCATAGCCGGCGACGACGTCCAGGCCCGCCTTGGTGTAGCTGCGCAGGCCGCCGCCGACCTCGACGAGGACCACCTGCTCGTCGCCGCGCTCGATGCTCCACTGGGCCCCGCTGGGCCGGGCCGGGGAAGAGTTGCCGTAGGTCACGGCGCCCAACCTAGGACGAGGAGCCGGTCCGCGCGATCAGGAGCGCCGTCCTGCCGTCCTTCTGTGCCATCACGGTGACCTGGCTGCCGACGGCGAGCTCCGCGGCCGTGCCGCCGCCGGGCATCCTCGTCGCCCCGGAGACGGCATACGTCTCGGTGTAGTCGTCGGAGCTCTTGACGGTGACGCTCTGGGCGGTGGCTGCCGTCACCGCACCCGACTGGACCAGGACGACCGTCGGGGTGCCGTTCGGCCCGGTCCGGGTCACCTCGGCGTGCAACAGCCCGCGGCTCAGCTCGCTCGGTAGGCCGCCGGGGGTGGCCGGCTGTCCGGCGCGTGGTCCCTGGGGTGCCGGTGCCTGCCCCTGGGGAGCCCGACCGGGCCCCGGATCCCGGGGAGCCTGCCCGCGGGGAGCCTGCTTCTGCTGACCCTTCGGAGCATGCTGCTGGAACGACGCCTTCCCGCGGTCGCGGACGTCGTGCCTCAGGTCGCCCCGGGCGACGCGGACGAGCACGACCGCGGTCACGAGCAGGAGCACCGCGATCAGGCCGATGGCGATCCCGGTGGCCCACCTGCCGCCACGGGAGGCCGTCGCCTGCTGCCACAGACTGGGCGGAGTGGTTGTCGGCACGTGCCCTCCTCGCTTCGGGTCGAGACCTGGTTGACGGTGGTCCGCCCCTGCTGGGACGCGAGCCCATTCTCCCCCCTGGAGCGCGGCGACCGGCACCCCCGTTCGGACGATTACGGTTGACCCATGCCCCCCCGCTCCCGACAGACCGCAACCGCGCCGGCCGCGCGGAGCCTGGCCGACGAGATCCGGGCGCGGACCGACGAGGAGCTGACCGAGCTCATCCTGGGCCGGCCGGACCTGGCCCGCCCGGCTCCGGCGGACCTCACCTCGCTCGCGGCCCGGGCCAGCACCCGAGCCAGCGTCCAGCGGTGCATCGAGACCCTGGACCGGGCCCAGCTGCAGGTGCTCGAGGCCGTCGTCGTCGCCGGCGACGGCGTCCACCCCGGCGACATCGCCCGGCTGCTCGGGACCGACCTCGACGTCAACCCTTTCCTGCACCGGCTGTGGCAGCTCGCCCTCTTGTGGCGCGCCGCCGACGGGCTCCATGTCGTCCGCACGGTGCCCGAGGTGCTCGGCGCCAACCCGGCTGGTCTCGGGCCGTCCGCCGCCGAGCTCGGCGGAGCAGTGGCCGAGGCGCTCGGCGACGCCGCCGCAGTGAGAGATTCCCTCGACGCCGCTCCGGCCGGTGCCCGCGCCATCCTCGACAGCCTCACCTGGGGACCTCCGGTCGGGGTGCTGAGCCCGGACGGTCCCGGCTCGGCCGCAACCCGGTGGCTGCTGGAGCGACATCTCATCGCTCGGGTGTCAGCCGACCGGGTGGTCCTGCCCCGCGAGGTCGCCCTGGTGCTGCGGGCCGGTCGGATCCATCGCGAGACCCGGCTCATCGCGCCCGAACCGACCCTCGCCGTCATCGGGGTGGACACCGTGGACGCGACGGCCGGCGGGCAGGCCAGCGATCTGCTCGTGCTCGTCGAGGAGATCGCCGGACGGTGGGGACCCGAGCCGCCACGGGTGCTGCGCACCGGTGGCCTGTCGGTCCGCGACCTGCGCCTGGTCGGCGAGGGGCTGGACATCGCCCCCGACCGCGCGGCATACCTCGTGGAGCTGATCCACGAAGCGGGCCTGGTGGCCGACGACGGGGAGCTGGTGCCGGTCTGGGCCCCGACCGCCGCCTTCGACGAGTGGTTGGGTCACGATGCCGGATCCCGGTGGGCCCAGCTGTCCGCCGCCTGGCTGAGGTCGACCCGGGCCGCGCACCTCGTCGGGACGAAGCCGCACGGCGGCACCTCTGCGGCCAACGCCCTCGGCCCCGACGTCCACTGGCCGCCGATCCGGGCCATCCGCAGCGAGGTCCTCGCCGAGCTCGGACGGCTGAAGCCGGGCGACGCGCCGACGAGCGAGTCGCTGGTCGAACGACTGCGCTGGCGCCGGCCGCTGCGCAACGAGCGGCTGCTGGCCGAGGCGGCCGCCGGGGTGCTCCGCGAGGCCGAGTGGCTCGGGGTCACCGGCCGCGGCGCCTTGTCCACCCCCGGACGGGCGCTCCTCGACGGTGCCGTCGCCGGCGACCTCGCCCGAGTCATGGCGGCCGCCCTGCCGCCTCCGGTGGACCATGTCCTCCTCCAGGCCGACCTGACGGCGATCGCGCCCGGTCCCCTCGAGGGCAGCCTCGCCCAGCTGATGCGGCTCAGTGCCGAGGTCGAGTCCCGTGGCGGGGCCACCGTCTACCGGTTGACGCCGGGGTCGGTCCGCCGGGCCCTGGACACCGGGTGGACCGCCGACGAGCTCGTCGAGTCCCTTCGTCGATCGA
This sequence comes from uncultured Actinomycetota bacterium, assembly GCA_963845815.1. GTDB lineage: Bacteria > Actinomycetota > Actinomycetes > Actinomycetales > Dermatophilaceae > Lapillicoccus. Next base: position 1,073,743 of record CAWJTD010000001.1, on the reverse strand, counting down.
GCCGGACCGGGGTCCCCCAGCCGGTCGAGTACCTCGTGCGGGACGTGGCCCGACGGCACGGCCAGACCCGCGTCGGCGGCGCGGCGGCCTACATCCGCAGCGACGACGAGGCGGTCCTCGAGGCGATGATGGCCGACCGCTCGCTGTCCACCATCCAGCTGCGTCGCGTTGCGCCGACTGTGCTGATCTCTCCGGCGGACCCCCGGGTGCTGGTCGAGCTGCTCCGGGAGAGCGGGTACGCCCCGGTGCAGGAGGCGCCGGACGGCTCCGTCGTCATCTCGCTCGCCTCCCAACGGCGCGCGGCCGGGCGACGGTCCACCCAGGTGCCGACCATCACCGCGGTCGACCCGTCGTTCACGGCCTCGCTGGTGGGTGGCCTCCGCGCTGCCGAGGAGTCGGCCGACTACCTGCGCGCGCAGACTGACGCCGCTCAACCTCGGCTGCTCGCCACCGACCCCACCGTGACGCTGGCGGCGCTGCGCGAGGCCGCCGCCGACCGGCGCGGCGTGTGGATCGGCTACGCCGACCCCACCGGCCGGACGAGCAAGCACCTGTTCTACCCGGTGCGCGTCGAGGGCGGCCGCGCCTTCGGGTCGCTGGCCGACGGCACCGAGGAGCAGGCCTTCTCGATCCACCGGGTGACCGGCGTCGCGCCCACCTGACCGGACGGGTCAGGGGCCGGCCAGGGCCCGAACCACCCGGGACGGCGACGGGCGTCCGAGCAGTCCGGACATCCAGGTGCTGGTCTCCACCAGCGCGTCGAGGTCGACCCCGGTCTGCACCCCTGCCCCGCGCATCGCCCAGACGAGATCCTCGGTGGCGAGGTTGCCGGTCGCGCTCTTCGCGTACGGACACCCTCCCAGCCCGCCGGTCGACGCGTCGACCACGGTGACACCGTCGGCCAGCGCAGCCATGGTGTTGGCCAGCGCCTGACCGTAGGTGTCGTGGAAGTGCACGCCGAGCCGCTCCGGGCCGATGCCCGCGTCCGCCAGCGCCGCGAGCAGCCGGTGCACGTGACCCGTGGTGCCGGTCCCGATCGTGTCGCCGAGGCTGAGCTGGTCACAGCCGAGGTCCATCAACCGGGACGCGACCTGCACGACCTGGCCCACCGGCACGTCGCCCTCCCAGGGATCCCCGAAGCACATCGAGACGTACCCCCGCACCCACAGGCCGGCCTCCCGAGCCCGGGTGACCACCGGCGCGAACATCGCCATCGACTCGTCGATGCTGCGGTTGAGGTTGCGCCGGGCGAACGTCTCGGTGGCGCTGCCGAAGACCGCCACCGCCCCGACCCCGGCGGCGAGGGCGCGATCCAGCCCGCGCTCGTTGGGCACCAGCACCGGCCGGGACGGCCCGACCCCGGACGCGCCGAGGGCCGTGAGGACCTCCGCCGCGTCGCCGAGCTGGGGGACCCAGGCGGCCGGCACGAAGGACGTCGTCTCGATCATCGGCAGCCCGGCCGCGGCCAGTCGCCGGATGAACTCGACCTTGACCTCGGCGGGCACGGCGGTCTGCTCGTTCTGCAGCCCGTCCCGCGGTCCGACCTCGTAGATCGTCACGCGTTCGGGCAGCCCGACGGCGGGCTCGACCTGTGGTGTCCTCATCACGCCTCCTGCGCTCATCCTGTCAGCCCGACGGGACACGGCGGCGCCGGGCGGCCGTGCCTGCATCGTCGGGGCGCGTGCGTTCGATAGGTTCTGTCCCAGGCTGGACGGCACCGTGCCGGACCATGCGCCGTGACGGGACCGTCGAAAGGGATCATCATGAGCAACTGGACCGACCCGACCGGGGACGACTACCGGCGTTACACCGGCGACGAGCGCTCCGACCAGGCACCGCAGGACACCCCCGCCGACGGCCCCGCGCCGGACGCTGCGGGCGACGTCCCGCCTCCCGCAGCCGCGCCGCCGGCCCCGCCGACCACGACTCCCGTCCCGCAGCCCGGCCAGGCCTACCCGACGTACGGCGGCCCGCCGGCCCCGGGAGCACCGAACGCCGGTTACGGGACCCCGCCCCCGCCCGCGGGCTACGGGACCCCGCCGCCGCCGCAGTACGCCGCGCCGGCGACGCCCACCCCGACGTCCACCATCGTGCTGCTCGTCGTGTCGATCCTGTTCACCCTGGCCGCCTGCGGCGTCGGCATCCCGAGCCTCATCCTGGCGATCATCGCCATGACCAAGCGCAGCCAGGACCTCACCGCGACCAAGCGACTGACCCGGATCGGCTGGATCGTCTTCGCGGTGCTCGCCGCCCTCTCGCTGGTCGGGTTCATCGCCCTGATCACCCTCGGCGTGCTCTCCGGCAACAGCACCACCACCGGCATCACCTACTGACCCGATGAGCGACTCCCAGCCGCCGGGACCCGAGAACGACGCGGGACAGCGGCACGAGGGCGGGGCCGAGGACTCCTTCGGCCCGCCCCCGGGGCAGGTGTTCAACCCCCAGCCGTACGGCAGCTACCCCGCGCCGCCGTCGTACCCCTCGCCGTACGGCGAGCCCGGGCCCGGCGTGCCCGACGGCTGGGCAGCGGCGCAGGCGCCGGCCCCAGCCACGCCGGGGTTCCCCACCAGCGCTCTGGTCCTGCTCGTCGTCTCCCTGCTCCTGGCGCTGGCGACGGCCGTGATCGGGATTCCCAGCGCGGTGATGGCCGGGTTGGCCTGGCGGATCAACACCGTGGACCCCACGAAGGCGTCGCGACGGACCACCGCCGGGTGGATCGTCCTGGCGATCAACTTCGCGATCGGGACTCCACTGCTCATCGCCTTCTACATCTGGGCGGCCAGCCGCTCGTGAGCGCAGCCGCACACCCGCCGGGCGGAACAAAGCGCCCCATCACCGCCGTTGACCCGACATCATGACTGACGGCCCCCTCATCGTCCAGAGCGACAAGACCCTCCTGCTCGAGGTGGACCACCCCGGAGCCGAGGCCGCCCGACGGGAGATCGCGCCGTTTGCCGAGCTGGAGCGCGCCCCGGAGCACGTCCACACCTACCGGATCACTCCGCTGGGGCTGTGGAACGCCCGAGCCGCAGGCCACGACGCCGAGCAGGTCGTCAACGCCCTGCTGACCCACTCTCGGTATGCCGTCCCCCAGGCCCTGCTGATCGACATCGCCGAGACGATGGACCGCTACGGCCGGCTCTCCCTGGAGAAGCACCCGTCGCACGGGCTGACCCTGCACACCACGGACCGGCCCGTGCTGGAGGAGGTGCTGCGGCACCGCAGGATCCAGCCGCTGCTGGGCGTCCGGGTCGATGACCTCACCGTGGCGGTCCACCCGTCGGAGCGCGGCCACCTCAAGCAGGAGCTGCTCAAGGTCGGTTGGCCGGCGGAGGACCTCGCCGGCTACGTCGACGGCGAGGCGCACCCGATCGAGCTCGACCTGAGCGACTGGTCTCTGCGCCCCTACCAGCAGCAGGCGATCGACGGGTTCTGGTTCGGCGGGTCCGGGGTGATCGTGCTGCCCTGCGGCGCCGGCAAGACGCTGGTCGGGGCCGGAGCCATGGCCGCAGCCAAGGCCACCACCCTCATCCTCGTGACCAACACCGTCTCGGCCCGGCAGTGGAAGGACGAGCTGCTGCACCGGACCTCGCTGACCGAGGACGAGATCGGCGAGTACTCCGGCTCCCGCAAGGAGATCCGGCCGGTGACCATCGCGACCTACCAGGTGCTGACCACCAAGCGGAAGGGCGTCTACATCCACCTGGACCTGCTCGATGCCCGCGACTGGGGACTGGTGCTCTACGACGAGGTCCACCTGCTGCCGGCGCCGATCTTCCGGATGACCGCCGACCTGCAGGCGCGACGCCGTCTCGGCCTGACCGCGACCCTGGTCCGCGAGGACGGCAAGGAGGGCGACGTCTTCTCCCTGATCGGTCCCAAGCGCTACGACGCCCCGTGGAAGGACATCGAGGCGCAGGGATACATCGCCCCCGCGGACTGCGTCGAGGTGCGCGTCTCGCTGCCCGAGGGACAGCGGATGACCTACGCCATGGCCGAACCCGAGGAGCGCTACCGGCTGGCGTCGTGCAGCGGCATCAAGGACCCGGTGGTCGAACGCCTCGTCGAGAAGCACCGCGGCGAGCCGACCCTCGTCATCGGCCAGTACCTCGACCAGCTCGAGGGGCTCGCCGAGCGGCTGGGTGCGGACCTGATCACTGGCGAGACCTCGGTGACCGAGCGGCAGAAGCTCTACCAGGCCTTCCGGGTCGGCGAGATCAAGCTGCTGGTGGTCAGCAAGGTGGCCAACTTCTCGATCGACCTTCCCGAGGCCAGCGTCGCGATCCAGGTTTCCGGCACGTTCGGCTCCCGTCAGGAGGAGGCCCAGCGCCTCGGTCGGGTGCTGCGCCCCAAGGGGGACGGCCGCACCGCGCACTTCTACACCGTGGTCGCCCGGGACACGGTCGACGCCGACTTCGCGATGCACCGCCAGCGCTTCCTGGCCGAGCAGGGCTACGCCTACCGGATCGTGGACGCCGAGGACCTGCCGGTCTGAGCTCCTGCGCGGGGGCGCCGTCCCGGCCCGGGCGTCGGCAAGCGCGATCAAGCCGGTCGGCGCGCAGCCGGGCACGATGGGTCCATGACCGCGAGCACCGACACCTTCGCCGCCTTCGTCGAGGTGCTGGCGGAGAGCCTCGACGACCACGACGCGACCGGCGCCGACCTCGCCGGACGGCTGCACCTCTCGCGCTTCCACGCCGACCGGCTGGTCAGCGCGGGCGCCGGCGAGCCGCCCGCGACGATGCGCCGGCGGGTGCTGCTCGAGCGCTCGGCGTACCGGCTCGTCACCACGACGGCGACGGTCCTCGACATCGCCGTCGAGGCGGGGTACGGCTCGAACGAGGCGTTCACCAGGGCGTTCACCAAGGCGTATGCCGTGCCACCACGCGAGTTCCGGGCCCGTCCCGGTCAGATCCGGCTGCCCTGCCCGAACGACGTCCACTTCCACCCCCCGGGCGGCCTGCGGCTGCCCGCCAGCAGAAAGGTGACCACGATGGACCTGATCCTCAAGATGGTCGAGCACCACATCTGGCTGACCGGCGAGATGATCGAGCGGGCCAGCCGGCTCAGCGACTCCCGGCTCGACGAGCCGATCGCGCTGTCGGTCGACGAGGACCAGCAGACGATGCGCTCCATCCTGTCCCGCCTCGTCGGGCAGCTGGACATGTGGAACTGCGCCATGGCCGCGCGGGACTACGACTGGAGCGTGGAGAACCACGAGCCGATCGACGCCCTCCGCTCGAGACTTCAGCGGGTCGGGCCGGTCTACCTCGACCAGGTGCGCGAGGTCGCCACCACGGGGCGGCTCGATGACGTCTTCGTCGACGCCGTCTGCGACCCGGCCGAGGTCTTCACCTACGGCGGGATGATCGCCCATGTGCTCACCTTCGCGGCCCACCGCCGTTCCCTCGTCGCGCTGGCCCTGGACCATCACGGGGTCGGCGACCTCGGGTGGGGCGACCCGATGCGCTGGGTGGCCGAGGGCAGCGCCGCAAGCTGAGGACGCCGGCGGGCGCGGACGGCATACTGAGGGAGTGCGGCAAACTCCCAGCGGACTCCCAGACTGCGAACGCAGACTGCCCTGATGACTGACACCGCGACCGTGCCCGAGGCCATGCTGCTCGTCGTCGAGGACGAGCCGAACATCCGCGAGCTGCTGGCGACCTCCCTGCGGTTCGCGGGGTTCGAGGTCTCCGTCGCCAGCGACGGGGAGAGCGCCATCGCCAGCGCCTCCGCGCACAATCCGGACCTCGTCGTGCTCGACGTCATGCTGCCGGACATGGACGGGTTCGAGGTGACTCGCCGGCTGCGGGAGTCCGGGCGCCAGCTGCCGATCGTCTTCGTCACCGCGCGGGACTCCGTCGACGACAAGATCAAGGGCCTGACCGTCGGCGGCGACGACTACGTCACCAAGCCGTTCAGCCTCGAGGAGGTCGTCGCCCGGATCCGGGCCGTGCTGCGCCGGACCCGGGGCGACGAGGAGAACGGCGCCACGCTGACCTTCCACGACCTGGAGCTCGACGACGACAGCCACGAGGTGCGACGCGGCGGTCGGGTCATCGAGGTCTCGCCCACCGAGTTCAAGCTGCTGCGGTACCTGATGCTCAACCCCAACCGGGTGCTGTCGAAGGCGCAGATCCTCGACCACGTGTGGGACTACGACTTCCGCGGGGAGTCCGGCATCGTCGAGTCCTACATCTCCTACCTGCGGCGCAAGGTCGACACCGCCGAGCCCTCCCTGATCCACACCAAGCGCGGCGTCGGCTACGTGCTGCGACTGCCCCCGGGCAACCCCGCGGCGTGAGCTCCTCCGGCGGCCTGGGGGCCCGGGCCCGCGACCGGCTCGAGACGCTGCCGCTGCGGCTGCGGCTCGTGGCCGTGGTCGTCCTGCTGCTGGCGGCCGGCCTGACCGCCTCCGGGCTGATCGTCAACGTGCTGCTGAGCAAGTACCTGCTCGAGCGGACCGACGACGAGCTGCGCACCTACGGCGGCATCGCCGCCGAGGTGGCCTACGGCACCCACGGGACCCAGACCATCCAGCCGAACTTCACCGTGCGCCTCTACCTGCCCGACGGCAGCAGCGCGGTGACCGTGGCGGACGCCGCCACCGAGCCCGACGCCGAGCCGGTCCTCCCTCCGCTGAGCACCGAGAGCCGCAACGTCATCTTCTCCACGCCGTTCACGGTGCCCTCGGCCGGCGACGAGCACCTGGAGTGGCGGGTCATCGCGGGACTGAACCAGCGCCAGGACGCGGTGTATGCCGTGGCCGTGCCGCTGCGCCGGATGCAGGACACCCTGCGCAACGCCCAGACGTACTCCTCGCTGATCGGACTGGGCGTCCTCGGCGCCAGCGCCGCCATCGGCTGGTACGCGGTGCGGCGCGCCTTCCGGCCGCTGACCCAGATCGAGGACACGGCGGCGGCCATCGCCGGAGGCGACCTCGCGCAACGCGTGCCGGAACGCCAGACGGGCGACGAGGTCGCCTCGCTGTCCCGCTCGCTCAACGCGATGCTCAGCCAGATCGAGCAGTCCTTCACGGTTCGCGAGGCCTCCGAGGAGCGGATGCGCCAGTTCGTGGCCGACGCGTCGCACGAGCTGCGGACCCCGTTGGCCACCGTGCGCGGGTACGCCGAGCTCTACCGGCAGGGTGCGGTCAGCGAGCAGGAGCACATCGCCGGGGCGTTCGCCCGGATCGAGAGCGAGGCCTCGCGGATGAGCGGGCTGGTCGAGGACCTGCTGATCCTCGCCCGGCTGGACGGTCAGCGGCCGCTGGCTGCCGAGGACGTCGACCTCGCCGTCCTGGCCGGGGACGCCACCCAGGATGCCCGGGTGCTCTCGCCGGAGCGGCATGTGCGCCTGCTCGGCCTCGGCGGTCCCCTCCGTCCGGTGCACGTCACCGGCGACGAGCAGCGACTTCGCCAGGTGGTCACCAACCTCGTGACCAACGCCCTCAACCACACGCCCCCGGGCACCCCGGTGGAGATCGCCGTCGGTCACCGCGACGGCCACGCTGCGATCGAGGTGCGCGACCACGGCCCGGGCATCGACCCGGCCCGGGCCCGCCAGGTGTTCGAGCGCTTCTACCGGGCGGACCCGTCACGCAGCCGCGGCGCTGGCGCGGGCGGCGGCAGGGGCGGCGGCAGTGGACTCGGGCTGGCCATCGTGGCCGCGATCGTCGCGGCGCACCATGGGCGGGTGGCAGTGACCCAGACCACCGGCGGCGGCGCGACGTTCGTTCTCGAACTCCCACAGCAAGCACACAGCAACGGCCTAGGAAGGTTTGACGCTTCGCCTGTCTAGTGGTGCCCAGACGACACCACCCAGAGAACCTGGAAGCGAGACAGCGATGACCCAGCAGGAGACCCACCCCTCGACCACCGAGCACCCCGGGATGCCCGAGCCGACGGCTCCTCAGTGGTACGGCCAGTCCGTCCAGGCGCGGGGCAGCACCCCCTGGGGGACCGAGGGTGGCTGGGGCGGAGCCGGCGTTCCCGGCGGCCCGGGCTATCCGCCGCCCGCGGTCGCCCCGGCTCCGGCTCCGCGCCCCCGTCAGGGCAAGCGGATCGCCGAGCTGTCCGCGGTGGCCGTGCTTGCCGCGGCACTGGCCAGCGGCGGCACCTTCGCTGCGACCACGTACGGTCCGGGCCTGACCGGAACCGGCTCGTCCTCCTCCTCGGCCGCCCAGTCGCCGGGCGCGCCGGTGGTCCAGGCCGACCCGAGCAACCCCGACTGGACGGCCACCGCCAAGGCCGTCTCGCCCAGCGTGGTCTCGATCAACGTCACGAGCCGCCAGGGGCAGGGCCAGGGTTCGGGTGTGGTCATCGACAAGACCGGCCACATCCTGACCAACAACCACGTCGCCACCGGCGCGGGGGCCGGCGCGACGATCAGCGTCACGCTCAACGACGGACGCACGTATGACGCCAAGATCGTCGGCACCGACCCGAGTACCGACCTGGCAGTCCTCGCCGTGGCCAACCCGCCGGCCGACCTCGTCCCGATCTCGGTCGGCGACTCCTCCAAGCTCAGCGTCGGCCAGCCGGTGATGGCGGTCGGCAACCCGCTGGGCCTGGCCGGAACGGTCACCACCGGCATCGTCAGTGCCCTCGACCGCCCGGTCACGACCAGTGCCGCGCAGCCCCAGACCCCGGGCGGCGCCGGCTCCAACCAGGTGGTCACCAACGCGATCCAGACGTCCGCCGCGATCAACCCCGGCAACTCCGGCGGGGCCCTGGTCACCGCCAACGGCCAGCTGATCGGAATCAACTCCTCGATCGCCACGCTCGGCGGAAGCCAGGGAGGACAGGGCGGCAACATCGGGATCGGGTTCGCCATCCCGAGCAACGAGGCCAAGGGCATTGCCGACCAGCTCATCGCCACCGGGAAGGCCGACCACGCCTTCCTCGGGGTGTCGCTGAGCCCGACGACGGTCACCGACAACGGCTCGAAGCGGGGCGCCGCGATGATCCGCGACGTCACCAGCGGCACGCCTGCCGCCTCGGCCGGGCTCAAGCCCAACGACGCCGTGGTGGCCCTGGACGGTCAGGCCATCGACAGCCCGGAGGCGCTCGTCGCCGCGATCCACGAGCACCTCGTCGGGGACACCGTGACGGTCACCGTCGTTCGCGACGGCACCCGCAGTGACGTCAAGGTCACCCTGGTGGCCCGACCCAGCAGCTGACCGGCGAGGTGGTCGGCCCGCTGGTGTGCCTTCCGGCGAAATCGACTACCACCGGGGCCTTTTGCTCGGTAGGGTGCAGCGCTTCCCCCGCCCCCCGAGTGAAAGGCCCCGTCGTCATGCCCGTCGCGCCCGAGCTCCGGAGGGAGCAGCGGTACCTGAGCGCGGCTCGTGACGCCCTGGCGGCGATGCGGACCAAGACCCTGGGCATGCGCGCCGCCGGTGGCGACCGGGTCTCCGACGAGTTCCTGGCGATGACGCTGCACCGACGGGCCGAGTCGCTGGTCGACGACCCGACCTCGGCGCTCTTCTTCGGCCGGATCGACCTCGACACCCGGGCGCACGGGCACGAGCGGTGGTACATCGGCCGGCGGCACGTCAACGACGAGCGCGGCGACCCCCTGGTCATCGACTGGCGGGCCGACCTCGCCGGTGCGTTCTACCGGGCCTCCCGGACCGAGCCGCTGGGCGTGCGCCTGCGGCGCCGGTTCGGGATCGACCGTGGCCGGCTCACGGCATACGAGGACGAGCACCTGCAGGACCGCGCCGAGCAGCCGGCTGCGCGCAGCCGGATCCTCATGGACGAGATCGAACGCCCCAGGGTGGGCCCGATGCGCGACATCGTCGCGACCATCCAGCCCGAGCAGGACCTGATCGTGCGCGCCGACGCCGCGACGACCGTGTGCGTGCAGGGTGCCCCGGGGACCGGCAAGACCGCCGTCGGGCTGCACCGAGCCGCGTGGCTGCTGTACGCGTACCGGGACAAGCTGTCCCGGACCGGGGTGCTCGTCGTCGGCCCCAACCGAGCCTTCCTCGACCACATCGGCGCGGTCCTGCCCGCCCTCGGCGAGGTCGAGGTGCGGCACACCACGGCCGAGGAGCTCGTCGCCACGGTGCCCGTCCGCGGCCGGGACTCCACCGCGGCGGCCATCCTCAAGGGCGACCCGCGGATGGCGCAGGTCCTGCGGGCGGCCGTCTGGTCGCACATCCGTCCGCCGGCCGACGCGCTGGCCGTCCCCCGCGGGGCGCATCGGTGGCGGGTGCCGGCGTATGCAGTAACCGAGATCATCGACGAGCTGCGCGCCCGCAGCGTGCGGTACGACGCGGCGCGCCAGATCCTCCCGCAGCGGCTGGCGCACCACATCCTGCTCGACATGGAACGGAGCGGCGACTCGCCGGACGACCGGGTCCAGGACTCCGTCGCCCGCAGCGCCGCGGTCAAGGCCTACGCCAAGGCGGTCTGGCCGGTCGTCGATCCGCAGGCGGTGCTGTTCGAGCTGTGGCGCAACCCCGCGTTCCTGGCCATCCATTCCGACGGGGTGCTGACCGCCGACGAACAACGGATCCTGAGCTGGGACAAGCCACCTCGCACCAAGGGCGCAGTCCGATGGACGGCCGCGGACGCGGTCCTGCTCGACGAGCTGAGCGACCTGTGCCAACGCACGCCGAGTCTGGGTCACGTCGTCCTCGACGAGGCCCAGGACCTGTCCCCGATGCAGCTACGCGCCGTCGGCCGTCGCTGCTCGACCGGCTCGGCCACGGTGCTCGGGGACATCGCCCAGGGAACGACGCCGTGGGCCACGGACTCCTGGGAGCGCTCACTCGAGCACCTCGGCAAGCCCGGCAGCCACGTCGAGGTGCTCGATCGGGGATTCCGGGTCCCCGCCCTGGTGATCGACTACGCCGCCCGCCTGCTCCCGGCCATGGCACCGGGACTGGGTGCGCCGGTGTCGGTCCGCGACAACCCTGGCCGGCTCGACTTCCTGCGGGTCGATCCGGCCCGGCTGGCCCAGACCGTCGCCGAGGCCACCCTCGGGCTGATCCGGGACGTCGGCTCGATCGGCATCATCGCCCCCGACTCGGTGCTGCCCGCTCTGGAGCAGGCCTTGACCGCCGCGGGGATCGAGCACGGGACCCTCGGTTCGGACCACGGGGACGTCGAGCACCAGGTGGATCTCGTCCCCGCCCAGGTGGCCAAGGGACTGGAGTTCGACCGCGTCATCGTGGTCGAACCCGCCGCGATCGCGGCCGACGAACCGGACGAGCGGACCGGGCTGCGGCGGCTGTACGTGGTGCTGACCCGGGCCGTGTCCGAGTTGACGGTCGTCCACTCGCTCGACCTGCCGCACGCCCTGGACGCCGCCTGACGGTCATCTGGAAGACTCCGGCCATGCCCGCGCTGATCAGCTGGTGGACCGAGGACCTGAGCGACCTGAGCCCCGATGCCGACCCCGATGCCGTCGCCGCGGCGGGAGCGGACCTGCTGCGGCGCTGGAGCGAGCCACACCGGCGGTATCACTCGACCCGGCACCTGGTCGAGCTGTTCTGGTCGATCGAGGAGCTCGAGGAAGTCGGCGAGCTCACCTCGCAGGAAGCCGGCATCGGCCGGATCACCGCCTGGCTGCACGACGCGGTGTACGACCCGCAGGCGCGGCATGGGGCGAACGAGTCCGCCAGCGCCGAGCTGGCCGGGGCGCTGCTGCCGGAGCTCGGTCTGCCGGACCAGATCACCGCGACGGTCAAGGACCTCATCCGGATGACCGATGGACATGACCGGGACGACGGGTCCGCGATGACCCACGGCTTCCACGACGCCGACCTGTGGATCCTGTCGGCCAGACCCGACCGGTTCGACGAGTACTGCGCTCAGGTGCGCGAGGAGTACGGCCACGTGCCCGACGCCGTCTACCGCCAGGCCAGGAGCGCGATCCTCGCGGACTTCATCCGCCGCGACCGGCTCTACCTCACGGCATACGGGCAGCAGGAGTGGGACGAGCCGGCCCGCGCGAACCTGCGTCGCGAGCTCGACCGCCTCGCCTGAGCAGCCACCGGCGGACCAGACCGCCGGCCGAGGCTCAGCGGACGAGCTCCGTGTCCGGCTGGAAGGCCGCCCAGGCGAACCAGAACGTGTCCAGATGGAGCCGGGGGGTCAGCCGGCTGCCGGCCAGCGGTCCGGAGGTCGCCTGTCCCAGGACGTTCCACCGGCTACCGGTCTCGGCGTCGCGGAACCCGTCGCCGTCCACGACGAAGCTCAGTGAACGCTCCCCGATCCGGGACTCGAAGACTCCTACGGTGCCGATGTCCGCCCCCTTGCTGATCGTGCCCGTGTCGAGTGCCGAGGACTGTCCGGGGCGGTGCCAGAGCACGAGGTCGGTGCCGTCGAGCCGGAGCGCCCGCGGCTCGCTGCCGACGAGGGCACTGCGCAGAACCGCGGTCGCAGTGGCCCCAGAGGAGAGCCCGATCACGCGCTGCTTCAGCACGAGACGGTCGTCAGCGGCCTCGGGCAGGCGGAACGGCACCCTGCTGTCGAGGTCGTCGTACCCGACGTAGGGGTTCTCCCCGTAGGGCCGGTCCGAGCCGGTGTCGCGGTTCAGCACCAGCGAGTCGGGGAACGCGCCGCGGAACTCCTGCCACGCCACGACCCCCATCGGGATGGCCTTGAGCTTCTCGCCGGTCAGCATGCCGATCGAGGCCTGGCCGGTCAGCTGCGGCCACAGCGACTCGGTCTGGCGGTCGTACATCACCAGGTTGTCGGCGTAGAGCCGTCCCGAGGTGCCGAAGGTGAGAACCCGCCCGGCAACCTTGCGCTCGAAGGCGACGCCGGAGTTGCACAGGGGGCAGTAGGTGACGGCCACCGCCGTGCCACCCACCGTGTCGTTGACGATCTCGTGCCAGGTCATCACCTGAAGGGGGTAGGCCCGCGTCTCCTTCCCGACGGTCAGGGCCAGGACCGGCTCGTTGTCGGCCAGCCAGTCGACCTTGACGACCCGGTCGAACCGGGGGTTGTCGATCGGCGGGATCCCGTCCGGGGGCGGCCCCCCCGACAAGACCGCATCGACGTCGATCAGCGGTGCGGGGAAAGCCGGGTCCCGCATGTTGTCCAGGGCCGAAGGGGTTCCCTCCGGCGGGCCGGGAGCGGCCTGGGTGAGCGGCGCACCGGTGTCCGTCTCGTCGGGGACTGCGGACCCGCACCCCGCGACCACGACGAGGAGTGCGGCAGCCCACAGCCCGAGGTGACGTCTCATCCCCCGACTGTGCCGGTTTCCGGGTGCGCCGTCGGTGAGCGCCATCACGGTGGACCGGGTTCCCGAGGACCACACTGGAGGCATGATCTGCGGAACCCGCGGCCGTACCAGCGCGCTCGCCGGCGTCGCGCTCAGCGCCACCCTGCTGCTCGCCGCCTGCTCGACGTCGGGCTCCGACGGGGCGAGCGCCGGATCCCGCACGGCCAGCCCTGCCGCGGTCGCCGACGGCCCGCTCGCCGACCTGGGCTTCACCGCACAGACCGTCGACGGCACCGCCTTCGATGGTCGACAGCTGGCCGGCAAGCCGACCGTGCTGTGGTTCTGGGCTCCGTGGTGCGCGACCTGCCGGGCCCAGAGCGGCGGTGTGCAGGCTCTCGCCGAGAAGTACGCCGGACGGGTCAACGTCGTCGGCGTGGGCGGTCTGGACAGCTCCGACGCGATCGTCGACTACGCCCGCGAGGTGACCGGGCCCATCCAGCTGATCGACCCGGAGGGCAAGCTCTGGCGCCACTTCGGGATCCGAGCCCAGAGCAGCTACCTCGTCCTGGACGGGACCGGCCACATCAAGGAGCAGGGCTACCTCGACGACCCGGTGCTGGCCGCCGTGGTCCGCGGTCTCGTGGCCTGACGTGCCCGACGGCTCCGCGGCGATCGCGCTCGGCGCCGGGATGCTGGCCGCGCTCAACCCCTGCGGCTTCGCCCTCCTGCCCGCCTACCTCACGATGCTGCTGCACGAGCAGGACCCCACGCGAGCGCGCGCGGTTCTGCGGGCGCTGAAGATGACGGCCGCGATGACCGCCGGCTTCGCGATCGTCTTCGCCCTCTTCGGTCTGCTTATCGCCCCGGTGGCGTCGTCGGTGCAGGCGTACCTGCCCTGGCTCACGATCACGCTGGGAGTCCTGCTGGTGGGCGTGGGCGGGTGGCTGCTTGCCGGGCGTTCCCTGCCCGGCCCGCGGGCCCGTGGGGGGGGGCCGGCCATCACCGGGTCGGTCCGGTCGATGTTCGGTTTCGGGCTCTCCTACGCCCTGGCGTCGCTGAGCTGCACGATCGCGCCGTTCCTGGCGGTCGTGGTGTCCGCGTTCCGGTCCGAGTCGATGACGGCGGGGGCGGCACTCTTCCTCCTGTATGCCGGCGGGATGGGGCTGGTCGTCGGTACCGCCGCCGTCGCCGTTGCCCTGGCACGGACGACGCTCGTCGGCGGGATGCGTCGGGCGGGCCAGTTCGTCCCCACCGCGAGCGGGGTCCTGCTGGTCCTGGTGGGCGCCTACGTCACCTACTACGGCTGGTGGGAGGTCCGGGTCCTGCGCGGCGGGGCGGCCGACGACCCGGTCATCGGCCGGGCTCTGGACCTGCAACGGCGGCTGGCCAACGGCGTCGACTCCCTGGGCGTGACCGGCTTCCTCGCGCTGCTCGCCGGCCTGGTCGTCGTCGGCCTGAGCCTGTCCGCCGTCAGACGGCGACGGGACCGCAGCCCCGAGACCGCAGACCGCCGATGAGCGCCGGGTCGCCGGGATCGATCACGACGCGCCCGCGCTCGACGTACTGTGTGCTGAAGGGGCTGGACGACGTCGCCCAGCCGGAGATGGCGCCCTGGGCGCCGGGCCGCCGCGAGGAGATGGCTGACGTGGAGCGCCGCGGGCAGGCCGCCGATGACCTCTTCTGCATGTCCGAGGTGGAGCTCTTCGCGGACCTCAGTCCCGAGGAGATGGGCCGGATCGCGGCTGCCGCTCCGATGGTGGAGTTCGCCGTCGGGGAGATGCTCTACTCGCCACCCCAGCCCGTCGAGCGACTCTTCATCCTCAAACGGGGGCGGGTGCGGATCTTCCGGGTCTCCTCGGGCGGGCGTGCGCTGACCACCGCGATCCTGACGCCCGGGATGATCTTCGGCGAGATGCTGGTCCTGGGCCAGCAGATGCACGACAACTACGCCGAGGCCCTCGATGACGTCGCGGTCTGCGTCATGAGCCACGCCGACGTGCGCCGCCTCCTGCTCTCCGACGCCCGGATCGCCGCTCGGATCTCGGAGATCCTGGGACACCGCGTCGCCCAGCTCGAACGACAGCTGAGCGACACCGTCTTCAAGAGCGTGCCGCAGCGGATCGCGTCAACGCTGTGCCTGCTGGCATCCGAGCAGCCGCCCCGACTGCTGGCGCGCGGCATCCTGGTGCCGCTGACCCACGAGCAGGTGGCGGCCCTGTCCGGCACCTCGCGAGAGACCGCGACGAAGGTCCTCGGCGAGTACGCCGAGCGAGGCCTGCTTCGGCTGGGTCGGGGACACCTGACGATCGTCGACCTCAACGGTCTCGAGCTCGAGGCAGGAGACTGACCGATCGGAGTCGACGTCGGCCACCCGTCAGGCCGACGGCACCAGGTCGACCTCGATGACCGTGTAGGAGGCCGGGGCCAGTCGCACCGTCCCCTGCTCAGCCAGGTCAACCTTGCGCCACCGGGGCGAGACCGCCTCCGGCTCCTGCGCGGAATTGCGGGTCAGCACGGTCGCCGCCGTGAGCTCGCAGCACTGGGCCTGCCCGCTGACCTGAGCCCCGACCACGGCGACGTCCAGGTCGTGGGCCCGGTCCGGGTCCCGGTTGACCACGGAGATCCACAACCTGCTGCGGTCCTCGGCCCGGGTGGTGCTGATGTCCAGGGCGGGGATCGTCCGGCGGCCGCCGTGCCGGTCCGCGCACTCCAGCTGCTCGCCGACCAGGTGACTCTGCACCGCGACCGGCCCGCTGTGGTGACGCTGCATCCACAACGGCCAGAAGACCGACTCGCGGATCACCTCGTCCTGCGAGACGACCAGCGCGCCGACGACGTTGATGGTCTGGGCGAAGTTCGCCAGGCCGACCGTGTCGCTCTGCCGCTGCATCACGTTGAGGAACGCCGCGCAGACGAGGGCGTCGAGCAGCCGGTACTGGGTGTGGCCGGGGCGCCACTGCGGAGTCATCTCCTGATGGGTCAGGTCTGCGCAGTTCCACTCGGTGAAGGCGAGCAGGGGCCGGTGGTCGGAGCCGCGTTCCCGGCCGACCAGGTCGATCAGGCCGCGCATCGCGACAATGGCGTCCTCTTCCGCATCGGGAGCGCCGATCAGCCGGTCGTAGTCCCCATCGGGCAGGGTGGGGTCGAACCGCCAGTAGGTGTGCACGGTGAGGTAGTCGAGCTCGTCCCAGGCCTCGCGCAGGAGCGGGATGTTCCAGTCCAGGGCGAGGTCCGAGCGCCACGCCCCGGTGGCCAGCACGTTCACCCGGGGTTCGAGCTTGTGCAGCGCCCGGGCCCACTCGCGACAGCGACGGGCGTGCTCGGCCGCCGAGACCCGGCCGATCTCCCACTCGCCCCAGTCCTCGTTGCCGATCTGCCAGTACCGCACGTCGAAGGGCTCGTCGTATCCGTGCTGACGACGCAGGTTGGCGTAGTGCGAGTCGCCGGTGCCGTTGGCGTACTCCAGCCAGCCGAGTGCCTCGCGCAGGGTCCCGGTGCCGGTGGTGAGGTTGATCTGCGGCTCGGCGCCCACCGAGCGGCAGAACGCGACGAACTCCGCCGTTCCGAAGCCGTTTCCGACGTCGTAGCCGAAGTGCCAGTCGATGGTCCGGCTGCGCTGGCTCGGGTCGCCGACGCCGCGCTCCCACTCGTAGCTGGTGCCGGTGCAGCCACCCGGCCAGCGGATCACCGGCGGAGCCAGCTCGCGCACGGCATCGGCCACCGTCGTCCGGATCCCGTGCTCGTCGGCGTCCTCGTGCCCGGGCTGGAAGAGGGCCTCCTCGACGACCCAGCGGCGCCGGGAGAGGAACTGGCCGTAGATCTGCGGGCTGATGGTCCCGATCACCCGGTCCAGGTCGATCGAGACGGATGCCGTGGCCGAGCTCACTTGAGCACCCGTGCCGCGTCGGCGAAGAACTGCTCGGCGGCCTGCGCGACACTGGCCTTGCCGAAGCCCACGGTCTGGTTCGCGGTCGCCAGGGACGACTGGAGCAGCTGGCCTGCTCCCGGCGGGTACGCCTGCAGTGGCGCCAGGTCCTTGGCGGCGATCAGGACGTAGTTGTCGAAGACGACCTTGTCCAGACCGGCGAGCGTGGGCTTGATGACGTCACGCATGGCCGGGTTGATCGGCACCCCCCGCGCCATTCCCATGGTCTTGGCCGCATCGGGGTCGCCGGTCAGGAAGGACAGCAGCGCCACCGCGTCGTCCACGTTCTTGGACTTCTTGGAGATGGCGAACCATCCGGCCGGGATGATGTTGGTGCCCGGACGGGTCTCGCGACCGCTGGACGGGAAGGGGGCGATCCCGAGCTCGTCCTTGGTCAGGCTCTTCATCGACGGCAGCCCGCGCGAGGTGGCCGTCCCGGTGTAGGCCGCCTTGCGCAGGACCACCGGGTCGTTCTGGAAGCCCTGGGCGCCAGCAGTGACATCCATCGGAACGGCCGAGCCGTTCTCGCGCATCGCCTGCCAGAGCTGGAGCCACGCCCCGAACTCCTCCTTGGTGAACCCGAGCTTCCCCTCATCGGTGAACAGCTGCTTGCCGAACCCGCGCAGGAAGGGCTCGAGCTGGACCGGGGAGCCACCCACGTCGGCGGTGCCGTGAAGCTGTTGCTTGCTCGCGGCATACACCTCCTTCATGACGGCCTGGTACTGGTCGAGGTTCCAGCCGGGATCCGGTCCGCCCAGGCCGAGCTGTTCGAGGGCGGTCTTGTCGTAGACCACCGCCGGTTGGGTCGCGGCCCCGAGCAGCGCGAAGTAGTAGTGACCATCCAGCTTGCAGGTGGTGACGATGTCCTTGGGGATGGACGCCAGGCCGAGCTTGTCGGCGTGGGCGTCGAGACTGTGCACCGCGTCGCGCCTGACGTACTCGAGCAGGTACGGCAGGTGGACCTGGAAGATGTCCGGGGGGTTCCCGCCGGCGACCCTCGTGGCGAGCTTGTCGTAGTAGCCGCTGAAGCCGGAGTACTGCGGGTTGACCTTCACCTTGGGGTTGCGCTGCTTGAAGATGTCGATCGCTGCGAGCAGCTTCTCGTTCTGGTTGCCCTCCCCCCAGAACATGAACTGCAGGTCCGAGCTGGCCTGGGAGGAACCCAGTCCCCGGTTGCATCCCGCCAGGGCGGCGGCACCCACGCCGAGCGCCCCGGCGCGCAGCACGGTCCGGCGGCTGATCTGGGGTGACGATCCGACAGGTGCGTTCATGGGTGCTCCGCGTGGTCGAGTGGCCGGTTAACTTCCAGACGAAGTTAACTAGCCCAGGGCCCGCTGTCAAGGTTCCACGAGGCGGGTCGTCGGCGGCGCCAGCGGCGTTCACCCCGCCCGCTATGGCTTCTCCCATGGCTTGCTGCTACAAACCCCCCATGACCGACGAGCGCGCCACCGTTCGGGCTGCGGTGGCCCCGACCCCCACCGACGGGCTTCCCCGCGTCCGCCCGGCCCAGCCGGCTGACCTGCGTCGGCAGAACATCTCGGCGATCCTCCGCTCGGTGATGCAGGAGGGCCCGATCGCCCGTGCGGACCTGGCCCGGCTCACCGGGATGGCCACCGGCACCGTCACCAAGCTGACCTCCCTGCTCGGCGAGGCCGGCCTCGTGCGAGACCTCAGCGCCTCCCCCGAGGGACGTAACCCCGGACGCCCCCGCATCCCGGTCGCCATCGACGACCGTCGCTACCGGGTGGTTGGCGTGCACTTCGGGTACCTGCGGACCAGTCTCGGACTGCTCGACCTGAACGGCCGGCTCGTCGCCGAGAGCCAGCTCAACCACCGCAGTCATGCCTTCGGCCGGCTGGTGGCCCAGGCGGTCGACGGCATCGGGGCCCTGATCGCACAGCACGAGGGGACGGTGCTGGGCGTGGGCGCGAGCACCGGCGGCTGGGTGGACGCCGAGGGTGGACGGGTCCGCGAACATCACGTGCTCGGCTGGCGCGACGCCCCGTTGCGCGACGCCCTGGAGCACGAGCTGGCGCTGCCCACCCGCGTCGACTCCAGCTTCCGCGCCTTGGCGCTCGCCGAGCGCTGGTTCGGGGCCGCGCGGGGAGTCTCGAACCTGGTGAACCTCTTCGTCGGCAACGTCGTGGGGGCCGGCTTCGTCCTCGACGGCAACATCTACCGCGGGACCACATCCGCTGCCGGGTCGCTGGACCACCTTGCCGTCGACGGACTGGCCGACGAGCCCTGCCGGTGTGGCCGCAGGGACTGCCTGCACGTGGTCGCCAGCGACATCGCGGTGGTGGGGCGCGCCCGGGAGCTGGGGCTGATCTCCGCCCGCGGAACCCTCGACCAGCTGATCGCCCAGGCGCGGCGCGGCGAGAAGGCCGCGGACGAGCTCCTGGTCACCCGGGCGGCCCACGTCGGCACTGCCGCGGGCACGCTCATCGAGCTGTTCGACCCCCAGATGGTCATCGTGGGCGGCGGCGTGGTGGACGCTCCGGAGTACCTGGCCGCCGTCCGACGCGGCGCCCATGGGTACCTGGTGGACAAGCGTCAGGTCGACGTGGACGCCATGGTCCAGCCCAGTTCCTTCGGGGTGCATGCCACCGCGGTCTCGTCGGGCAGCGTGGTCCTGGACCGGCTCTACCAGGACCCTGCGGCCTTCGTCCCTGCGCTGCGGCACCTGCGGTACGGCTAGCGCACCCGGGGATCGCCGGCGGACGGCCCGACAGTTGACGCACCGTGCCGTCTGAGTTAGTTTCCGTCAGGAGCAAACTAAGCCGAGCGAGGGACGGGTGGGTCGATGGCTGCAGAGCTGCCGCCGGTGCGACACCTGACGCTGAGCTCGCACCGCTCCTCGGCTCGAAGCGTCTGGCTGAGCCTCGAAGCGCACGCCGCTGACGCGACGGTGGGCATTGCCGAGTGCTCCGACGGGGGCACCCCTGGCGCGACCGCCGACGTCATCCGAGTGCTGGAGCAGTATGTCGTGGGCCGCCCGGCGGACGCGGACCGCAGCGCCCTGCGCGCCGAGGTCGACCGACGCCGACGAGCCGTCGGGGGCGCCGAGGCCCTGCTGTGGTCCACGGCCTGGGGCGGGCTGGAGTCGGCACTGGACGACCTGACCGCGCGACAGCTGGGCCTGCCCCTGTCGACGTACCTGGGCCTGGGGGACCCTCGCCCGGTCGCGGTGTACGCCAACCTCAACCGGCGCTGGGGGGGCCACGGCCCGGCGGCCGTGGTGGCTGCGGCTGCGGCTGCCGGACGGGACGGGTTCACGGCCGTGAAGATCGCCCCCTTCCCCGCGCCGGGCCAGCCGGCGGCGAGGGACCAGATCGACTCCGGCATCGCGGTGGTCGACGCCGTGCGCGACGTCCTGCCGGCGAGCACGCTGCTCATGGTCGACCTCCATCACCTGGTCCCGATGGCCCGGCTGGAGCAGGCCCTGCGCCTGCTCGAACCGCGTCGGATCCACTGGGTCGAGGACGCGGTCGACGTTCGCGACCTCGCCGGCCTGCGCCACATCGCCTCCACGACCTCGATCCCCCTGGCTGGTGGTGAGCACGTCTGGGACCCGGAGACCGTGGAGGCAGCCTGCGCCACCGGGGCACTGGGCTACTGGCTGGTGGACCCCAAGCATGCCGGCGGTCCGCACGGGACCCGGGCGCTGCTGGACCTCACCGGCGACACGAAGGTGACCTTCCACAACCCCAGCGGTCCGGTCGGCACCGCCCACGCAGCCCAGCTGACGGCACTGGGCACCGGAGTGCGGTGGCTGGAGCTCGCGTACGGGGAGAGCGACCGTACCGGGATGCTCGACCCGCCCGAGGACGTCCGCGACGGCATCCTGCACCCGGCACCTGGCCCGGGCATCGGCGCGATGGCGGTTCCACGGTCGGCGAGGCCACGCGGGCCCGCGGATCGCCAGCTCCCGCTGGCGGCCGGCACCTACCTTCCGAGCGAGGCGCCATGAGCTGGTTCGGAGACCTCTCGACCCTCGGGGAGTGCCCCCGGTGGAGTCGAGCACACTCGGTGCTGAGCTGGGTCGACATCGACGGCGGCGTGCTGCACACGGCGCGACCGGACGGCGCCGGCTGGACCACGTCGTCGTACCCCGTCTCGGCCCCCCTCGCCGGGGCCGTCGCCATCGCCGGGGCGGACGACGGCGACACCGGGGCCGGCCCGATGCTCTGCGCGGTCGGTACCGGCCTGGCCCGATGGGACCCGGCGGCTGGTCTGCGGGGCTTCGTCGAGCTCGAGTCGCCTGACCCGCAGACACCCATGAGAATGAACGAGATGGTGGTGGATCCAGCCGGCCGGGTGTGGGTCGGGAGCATGGCCTACGACTGGTCGCCGGGAGCAGGGAGCCTCTACCGGGTGGACCCGGATGGGAAGGTGGCCCGGGTCGTGACCGGACTGACCATCGCCAACGGCGTCGCGTGGAGTCCCGACAGCGCCACGATGTACACCACCGACACGGGTCCGGGTGAGATCACCGCGTGGCGCTACGACCTCAGCACCGGCACCCCGTCGAACCCCCGGGTCATCGTCCGGGCCTCGGGCGAGGGCGGCAGACCCGACGGACTCGCGGTCGACACCGACGGCAACCTCTGGAGTGCGTTCGCCGGCGGCGGCCGGGTGGTCTGCTTCGATCCCACCGGCCGTCAGCTCCACGCGGTGGACGTGCCGGCACCGGTCCCGACCAGCTGCTGCTTCGCCGGCCCGGAGCGGGACCGGCTGATCGTCACCACCGGCCGCAAGCGACTGGACGCCGCGACGCTCGGTGCCGCACCGGATTCGGGGCGCACCTGGGACGCCGGCCGGGTCGGCGCCGTGGGCCTGGAGCAGCCGCCGGCCGACGTCGCCCTGGTTCCCGAACGGGGGGCAGGCTCGTGACCACGCGCACACTCGGCACCGGCGACGGGACGGCCCGCCGTACCCGCCGACGCCGACGGACCGGTCAGCAGAACGGCTGGGCGCTGGTGTTCCTCGGCCCCTGGCTGATCGGTCTGCTGGTCTTCACCGCCGGTCCGATGCTGGCGTCCCTGTACCTCGCGTTCACCGACTACGACCTGCTCACCGCGCCCGACTGGTCCGGCCTGGACAACTTCCGTCGGATGTTCACCAGCGACCCGGTGTTCCTCCAGTCCCTCAAGGTGACCCTGACCTACGTCGTCGTCGGCACCCCGCTCGAGCTGATCTTCGCCCTGGCCGTCGCGGTGGTGCTCAACCGCGGGCTGCGCGGTCTGGACTTCTACCGCTCGATCCTCTACCTGCCGTCGCTCTTCGGCGGCAGCGTCGCCATCGCGGTGCTGTGGCGACGGGTGTTCAGCGGGGACGGGCTGCTGAACCAGGTGCTGGCCCTCGTCGGGATCGACGGGCCCGCGTGGATCTCCAACCCCAGCTACGCATTGGGCACCCTGATCGTGCTGGAGGTCTGGCAGTTCGGGGCGCCGATGGTGATCTTCCTGGCCGGTCTGCGTCAGATTCCGCAGGAGTACTACGACGCCGCCTCGGTCGACGGCGCCGGCCGGTGGCAGCAGTTCTGGCGGGTGACCCTTCCCCTGCTGAGCCCGGTGATCTTCTTCAACCTCGCCCTGCAGATCATCAAGGCGTTCCAGGCCTTTGCGCCCGCCTTCATCATCAGCAACGGCAGTGGCGGGCCGGCGGACTCGACCTTGTTCTACTCGCTCTACCTGTACCAGGAGGGGTTCGTGAACTTCAACATGGGCTACGCCTCGGCGATGGCCTGGTTCCTGCTTGTCATCGCCGGAGCGATCACCGCGGCGAACTTCCTGTTCGGCCGGTACTGGGTGCACTATGGCGATTGACCTGCGCCCTCGCGCCGATGCGCCGCCCAGGAGTGCGTCGGAATCCCCCCGACGCAGGACCCGGACCTGGCGCCGACCCGTCGTCGCCCACCTGCTCCTGGTGGCCCTGACCCTGGTGATGCTGTACCCGCTGCTGTGGATGCTGGCCAGCTCGTTCAAGCCGACCGCCGACATCTTCTCCGAGCCGGGGCTGATCCCCGGGCGGTTCGAGCCGGGCAACTACCTCGAGGGCTGGCAGGGGATCAACACCTCGTTCGACATCTTCTTCGAGAACTCGCTCTTCATCTCGGTCCTGTCCATCATCGGCAACGTGATGTCGTGCAGCCTCGCGGCATACGCGTTCGCCCGGCTCGAGTTCCGTTTCAAGAGAACCGCGTTCGCCACCATGCTGGTCACCCTGATGCTGCCGGGGCACGTCACCCTGATCCCGCAGTACATCCTCTTCAACAACATGGGCTGGGTGAACACGTTCTTCCCGCTGTTCGTCCCGCACTTCTTCGCCGTGGACGCCTTCTTCATCTTCCTGATGGTGCAGTTCATCCGGTCGCTGCCGCGCGAGCTGGACGAGGCGGCGACCATCGACGGGTGCGGACCCTGGCGGATCTACTGGCACATCGTGCTGCCGTTGCTACGACCAGCACTGGCCACGACGGTGATCTTCACCTTCATCTGGTCCTACAACGACTTCTTCAAGCAGCTGATCTACCTCAACGACACCGAGCTGTTCACGGTGCCGCTCGGGCTGCGCCTGTTCCTGGACTCGACCGGCGAGTCCTCGTGGGGTCCGATGCTCGCGATGAGCACGGTCGCGCTGCTGCCGCCGCTGGTGCTCTTCGTGACGTTCCAGCGCCGGATCGTCGACGGCCTGGCGACCACCGGACTGAAGGGATGACGATGAGCAGACCGCCGAACGTCCTGGTCGTGATGAGCGACGAGCAGAGCTGGGACACCATGGGCTGCACCGGGAACGAGGCGGCGGCCACCCCGCACCTCGACGCCCTGTGTGAGGACTCGACCAGCTTCGACCGGGCCTACACGCCGTTCCCGCTGTGCTGCCCGTCCCGGGCCAGCCTGTGGACCGGTCAGATGCCTCGGCACCACGGAGTCCTGGGGAACTGGCGGCCGATCGTGCCGGAGCTGGCCGAATCGGGTCTGGCACACCAGTTCTCGGCGGCCGGCTACCACACCATGTACACCGGGAAGTGGCACGTCCCGGGCACCACCCCGGCCCGGATGGGGTGGGCGGACACGAGCGCGATCCCCGCGGTGATCCGGGGGCAGGACCGCGGGCGCTACATCCCCGACTACCGGGAGTATGCCGCGGCCAAGGGCTACGTCTTCGACGAGTCCCACATCGAGAACCTCACCGCCGCGGACCTCGCCGCCATCCGCGGCCCCGGCAGCCACCCCTACGCGACCGCGGAGGTGGCCCTGCCCGACTTCCTCGAGACCTGGCAGACCGAGTCGTTCCTCGAGACCTTCGAGCGCCGGCCCCGGGACCGGCCCTGGCTGGCCGCCTGCTCGTTCAACGCCCCGCACTTCCCGATGGTGGTGCCGGCCCCGTACGACCGGCTGATCGACCGCGCCGCCGTGCGGTTGCCGGCCAGCTGGGCGAGCGGGTCGCGGACCCGGCCGCGCGAGGTCCGCGAGTCCCACTTCGCGACCGACTTCAGTGAGCTGAGCGAGCAGGAATGGGTCGAGGTGACCGCGCACTACCTCGGGCTGTGCGCGCTGGTGGACACCCAGGTGGGCCGCATCGTCAGCCATCTCCAGGCCGCCGGTGCGTGGGAGGACACGATCGTCGTCTTCACCTCCGACCACGGCGACATGATGGGTGCCCATCGGCTGATGGAGAAGGGGCACTTCCTGCACTACGAGGAAGCCCTGCGGGTCCCCCTGTTCATCCGGCATCCGGACGCGGCTGGCGGTCGGACGGACAACCTCGTCTCGGT
The DNA here is from genome assembly GCA_963845815.1 of uncultured Actinomycetota bacterium. GTDB lineage: Bacteria > Actinomycetota > Actinomycetes > Actinomycetales > Dermatophilaceae > Lapillicoccus. The sequence continues at coordinate 1,048,856 of CAWJTD010000001.1, read as the reverse complement.
CTGCGACGTCGCGCCGACGCTGGCCGAGCTGGCGGGCGTGCCCTGGGACCTGGCGGGGGACGGACGGTCCCTGGCGGCACAGGTCGGCGCGATCGCGCCCCAGGCCAGCCGGGACCACGTCACCAGCGAGACGTTCCTGCGGGACGGACAGCCGGGGGGCGACGGGTCACCGTTCCATGCGGGCGACTGGTCCTTCCCCCGGGACAGCCTCAACGCCTCGGTGCGGACCGCGTCCTTCCGCTACACCTTTCGGTCGCACGACGAGGACGAGTTCTTCGCCCTGGCCGACGACCCCGGGGAGCAGCGGAACCTCGCGGCCTCGAACGAGCACCACGCCGACCGGATGCGGCTGCGCGGCCTGCTCGCGGACGAGCTCGAGGACACCTTCCCCGACATCGCGGCCGGCCTGCGCGGCGCCGAGGGCCGGTCGATGGCCGCACTCGACGCCGGGGCGAGCATCCGGTAGCCGGTTTTGCACGCCGGCGCCGGCAGCGGTCGGCGGTCATCCTCAGCGGTCGTCGTCAGCGACCGCGGGCCGGGATGGGTGGCTGGTGCGGGGTGAAGGCCGTCTCCAGGTCCAGCCGTCCGGCAACGGCGAGGAACCAGGCACCGACCACGAGCGCCACGAGGGAGGCGGCAGCGAAGGCCGTACGAACGTCGGTGACCGACGCGAGGACGCCGCAGAGGAGCGAGCCTACGGGAAGGGCTCCCCAGCTGACCACCCGGGAGGCGGCATACACCCGACCGAACAGGTGCCCGGGGGTGGCCGCGTGCCGGATCGTCGCCACGAGGATCCGCCAGATGGACGACCCGGCACCCGCCACCACGGCTCCGGCGATCGTCAGCGGAGCACCGAGCCCGAGCGCCACGGGAGCAACGAGCAGCACGGTCCCGACAGAGTCCGCCATCAGCAGGTGTCTGGCTCCGACCCTGCGCCGTAGCGGCTCGGCAGCAGCCGAGGCGGCAATCCCGCCGACGGCCATCCCCACCAGGACGAACCCGTACCCGGTCGGAGAGAGGTCGAGTCCCTCCGGCGCGAGGGCATGGACCACGAACAACGCGGTGAAGCACCCCCAGACGAGGTTCATCGCCGCCGTGAGCAGGGTCAGCGCCCGGAGGGTGCGGGAGCGCCAGATGAACCGAAGCCCGCTGAGGATCGAGCCGGAGAACGGAGACGCTCCCCATGGCGCCGGTGGCCGAGCCCCGACCGCTCGTCGGAGCATGGCCGCGGCGGCCACTGCGGCGCCGAGGTAGAGGACGGCACCGGTACCGAACGTGGCCGCGGTGCCCACCGCGATGAGCACTCCCGCCACCGGCGGGCCGACCAGCTGGTTGGCCAGGTTGACGGTCCCCTCGAGGCGCGCGTTCGCGCCGGCTCGGGCCACCGTCGAGGCATAGGCAGGGACGAGTCCCATCACCGCGGTGTCGACCAGGGTCTCGGCGATGCCGTAGCCCAGCGCGATCGCCACGAGGATGGGCACCGACAGGGCGCCGTGCCACGCCGCGATCACTCCCGTCGCCAGGACGGCCGCCCGGGCGAGGTTGGCCAGCAGCAGGACCCGGCGTCGATCGACCCGGTCGGCCACCCACCCGGCGACCAGCCCGAGCAGCGGCCAGGCGAGGGTGCTCGAGGCCACCACCACCGCGACCTGCGCCGGCGTGGCGCCGATCCCGACCGCGACGACCGGAATGGCGACCATGGTCACCCCGTCGCCGAGGTTGGCGGAGCCGGCCGCCACCCACAACCACCCGAACCCCGGTCGCATTGACTCACCCCTCAATCCACTTTTGATGGTGAGAGTGTCCGTGCCGCGATTCTCACTTGTCAAGTTGGTTTCAGTGGTTAGAATGACGGGGTGACTCCGACCTGGATGGTGGCTGGCCCGGCGTGCCTCGAGCTGGCGAACACCGTCAACAACTGGCACCGCCCGGACCACGACGTCCTGGCTGACGACGCCGAGACGGCCCGGTGGGCGAGCGCCGTGCTGGGACACCCGGTTCCGCGGGTCGAGCCAGCCGGGCAGCAGGCCCTGGTGCGGCTGCGGGGCCGGATCCGCGTCGTCTTCGGCGACGTTGCGGCGCAGAGAACGCCCTCGGCAGCCGCCCTCGCTTCGCTGCTGACCGAGTACCGGCTAGCCCTGCCCGAGGCGACGCTGAAGCCCACCGAGGGCGGCTACGACCTGGCCTGGCCCGAGGTGACCGAGCACCTCGCGGCTCCGTTCGCCGTGGACGCCTTCACGGTGCTCCGCCACGGACCGCTCGAGCGGATCGGCGAGTGCCCGGGCTGCGGATGGCTGTTCCTCGACACGAGCAAGAACCACAGCCGAACCTGGTGCAGCATGCGCATGTGTGGAGCCCGCCAGAAGGCCCAGCGCCACTACCGGCGCACCCACCACACCTTGGAGAGCCCTGCGTCGTGACACCAACAGGCCCGCGACCCGACGCCCACGATCCAGCCGGCCCGCTCCGGTCGATCCGGAAGGGACCCACCGCATGAACGCCGTACCGCCCGAGGCGATCGCAGGCGTGGCCCTCGTCGCGCTCGGCATGGTGCTCACGCCGGGACCGAACATGATCTACCTGACCTCGCGGTCGATCTCCCAGGGCCGGCGGGCCGGTCTGACCTCGCTGGCCGGCGTCGCCGCCGGTTTCGTCGCCTACCTCGTGGCCACGGCCGCCGGGCTGTCGGCACTGTTCGCCGCCGTCCCGCTGGCCTACGACGCGGTCAAGCTGCTCGGAGCCGCCTACCTGGCCTGGCTCGCCTGGGGAATGCTGCGTCCCGGCGGGGCCTCTCCCTTCGAGGCGCGCCGCCTCGCTCCCCACCGCCCGGCCCGACTCTTCGCCATGGGGCTCGTGACCAACCTGCTCAACCCGAAGATCGCCCTGATGTATGCCGCCCTGATCCCCCAGTTCGTCACTCCCAGCCGCGGGCCCACCTGGACCCAGTTCCTCCAGCTCGGGCTCATCCAGATCGTCGTCGCGGTCACCGTCAACGCCCTCATCGTGCTCCTCGCGGCCCGGCTCGCCGGCTACCTCGCCGGACGACCGCGCGTCCTGCGGGCCCAACGGGTCGGGTCCGGCGCGGTCCTCGGGACCTTCTCGGTCACCATGGCGCTGAGCAAGGCGCCCTGAGCCCGCTCAGGCCCAGGCTGGCATCGCTGCGGTCATCCCGGCGTCCACCGTCAGGCAGGTGCCGGTGACACCGCTCGACCCGGGACCGAGCAGGAAGGACACGCAGTGCGCCACCTCGTCGGGTGAGACGGTTCGGCGCAGCGGCAGCTCAGCGGCGATGTCGGACGCCTTCGGGTCGTCGACCCAGCGGGCCGCATTCCGCGGGACCGGGACGAAGCCCGGCGCCACGGCGTTGCACCGGATCCCCCGCGGTCCCCACTCGATCGCGGTCGCCCGGGTCAACGCGCCCAGAGCGGCCTTCGCCATGGCGTAGGGCGCCGCCCCTGCCGCCGCCAGGCCGGCGTGGACGCTCGAGACGTGGACGATCGCCGCGGCCTCGGGCGCCGGCGTGTCCTGGGCCAGCCTCGCGCTCCACGACCAGGCCGCCCGGATCTGGGACTCGGTCACTGCCGTCAGCCGCTGCGCTGACAGGTCCGAGAGCAGCGCGCGGTCGTCGGCGAAGGTGGCGGTGACCAGCCCCTGGGCGCCGCCCATCCGCTCCGCCGCGGCCATGGCCTCGTCGAGCACCTGCGGGTCGTCGGCACTGCCGTGAACCCAGCGCACCCGTGCCGACTCCTCGACCGGGGCCGGCATCCGGTCGACCCCGACCACGCACCATCCCTCGACCAGGAGGCGCTGCACGATCGCCGAGCCGATCCCCCCGGCTGCTCCGGTGACCAGGGCACAGCGCTCGATGGCGGCCCGGAACGGCGCGGTCATCACGTGCCGAGCCCCCTACCTGCGCCATTTGATGCGGTTTACCGTCGTTGGAAACTAACGTAGGCCCGCGCCGACGTCAACGTCCCATCGGGTCCGCCGATGGGAGGCGGCGCTACCCGTCGAACAGATGCGGGACCAGCGGCCACCAGAACTCCGCGGAGCAGAGCACCGCCAGCTCGTCGCGATCCACCCAACGCGCCTCGTCGACGTCGACGTAGCCGGACCGCAGGGCGGGGCCGGGTCCGGGCAGCCGGGCCCGAAACACCTGGAGGCAGCTCCGGCCGGGTGGCAGTCGGGAAGGGCCCTGCGAGGTGACGTCGAAGCGCTCGTAGGCGCACGGTTCCAGCTGGTCCTCGTGCAGCCGGATACCCGTCTCCTCAGCCACCTCGCGGACGGCAGCTGCCACCGGTCGTTCGCCGGGCTCGACCCAGCCTCCCGGCGAACCCCAGGCCCTCCGGCGCGGACTGTGGACGGCCGCGAACCGACCCGCGCCGTCGAGCAGGAAGACCATGGCTGCGAAGACCGGCTCGCGCTCGATGGCACGATCCGCGGCGATCAGGTCCACGTCGGCCCGGCCACCGTCCGGGAACGCCACCCCGCGCACCCGGGCGACCGGTCGGTCACCACGGCGTTTGCGCAGCCGGAGTCCGCTGTCGACCAGGCGTCGAACCAGCTCCTGGCCGCTGATCGCGGTCGCACCGGCAGCCACCACCGCGGCATACCGTTCGAGCGGGACGTCGTAGTGGTCCCCCTCGAAGGAGCGCGGGTGCAGGGCCACCCGTACGGCGAAGTCGTGCAGCTCGGCGAGCGACTCGTCGCTGATCAGGTGCGCGAACACGGTGCCGTGGCGTGGCCACATCGGGCGGTCGATCCAGATCGTCATCGCGCCCCACGCTAGCCCTGTGGACAACGCGAGCCCCGGTGTCGCCGACCTTCCTACCGTCGAGGTGTCGGCGAACCCGCCGAACAGGATGCTCAGCACCGACCCGAAGGAGTCCCCATGTCATTCACCGTCGACACCGAACGGATCCAGTCAGCCTCGAGCGACATGAGCGCCATCGCCGGCGAGATCGAGTCGTCGGTCGGCGCGATGCACGCCCGACTCAGCGCCCTGCAAGGGGCCTGGACCGGTTCGGCCGCGGCCGAGTTCCAGTCCGTCATCGCCGAGTGGAATGCCTTGCAGCAGCGGGTCCGTGGGGACCTGGCCCACATCGCCGCGTTGACGGCGCGAGCCGGTGGGACCTACCAGAGCACCGAGAACGACGTCCGCGGCCTGTTCGCCCGCTGACCCGTGGACGACCGAGGGCGGCTCCCCCCAACAGGGGGAACCGCCCTCGGGCGTTGCGGGGGGTGGCTCAGAAGCCCATGCCGCCCATGTCGTCGCCGCCGCCACCGGCCATGGCCGCGGGGGCCTTCTCCGGCTTGTCGGCGATGACTGCCTCGGTCGTGAGGAAGAGCGCGGCGATGCTCGCGGCGTTCTGCAGCGCGGACCGGGTGACCTTCACCGGGTCGTTGATGCCGGCCTTGAGCATGTCGACGTACTCGCCGGTCGCGGCGTTGAGGCCGTGACCCTTCTCCAGGTTGCGGACCTTCTCGGCCACTACCCCACCCTCGAGCCCGGCGTTGATCGCGATCTGCTTCAGCGGAGCCTCGGCCGCGACGCGGACGATGTTCGCACCGGTGGCCTCGTCACCCTCGAGGTCGAGCTTCTCGAAGACGGTCTTGACGGCCTGGATGAGTGCGACGCCACCACCGGCGACGATGCCCTCCTCCACGGCTGCCTTCGCGTTGCGGACGGCGTCCTCGATCCGGTGCTTGCGCTCCTTGAGCTCAACCTCCGTGGCCGCGCCAGCCTTGATGACGGCGACGCCACCAGCCAGCTTGGCCAGCCGCTCCTGCAGCTTCTCGCGGTCGTAGTCCGAGTCCGACTTCTCGATCTCGGCCTTGATCTGGGCGATCCGGCCCTCGATGGCGCTGCGGTCGTCCTGGTCCTCGACGATGGTCGTGTCGTCCTTGGTGACGACGACCTTGCGGGCCCGGCCGAGCAGGTCGAGGTCGGCGTTGTCGAGCTTGAGCCCGACCTCCTCCGAGATGACCTGACCACCGGTGAGGATGGCGATGTCGGCCAGCATGGCCTTGCGACGGTCACCGAAGCCCGGAGCCTTGACGGCGACGGACTTGAAGGTGCCCCGGATCTTGTTGACGACCAGGGTCGCCAGCGCCTCGCCGTCGACGTCCTCGGCGATGATGAGCAGCGGCTTGCCCGACTGCATGACCTTCTCCAGCACGGGCAGCATGTCCTTGACGTTGCTGATCTTGCCGTTGACGACGAGCACGTAGGCGTCGTCGAGGACGGTCTCCATGCGCTCGGTGTCGGTCACGAAGTAGTGCGAGATGTAGCCCTTGTCGAAGCGCATACCCTCGGTGAGCTCGAGCTCCAGACCCATGGTGTTGGAGTCCTCGACGGTGATGACGCCTTCCTTGCCGACCTTGTCCATGGCCTCGGCGATGAGCTCGCCGATCTGGTCGTCAGCAGCGGAGATGGACGCCGTGGCAGCGATCTGTGCCTTGGTCTCGATCTCCGTGGCGCTCGCGAGGAGCTCGTCGGAGACAGCCTGGACTGCCTTCTCGATGCCCCGCTTGAGGGCCATCGGGTTGGCGCCGGCCGCGACGTTGCGCAGGCCCTCGCGGACCATCGCCTGAGCGATGACCGTGGCCGTCGTCGTGCCGTCACCGGCGACGTCGTCGGTCTTCTTGGCAACTTCCTTGACCAGCTCTGCGCCGATCTTCTCGTACGGGTCCTCGAGCTCGATCTCCTTGGCGATGGACACACCATCGTTGGTGATCGTGGGTGCACCCCACTTCTTCTCGAGAACGACGTTGCGGCCCTTGGGGCCGAGCGTCACCTTGACGGCATCGGCGAGGATGTTCATCCCTCGCTCGAGACCGCGGCGAGCCTCTTCATCGAATGCGATGATCTTGGCCATGCGGGTGGTTCCTCCCACGCGAAACGTATGTGGAATAACCACGAGGCGCCCGCGACGGACGATCCGGTTCCAGCACACTCACGACGTGCGCGTTTCCCGGACCTCGCCCAGTGGTCGAATTGTCACTCTCGGGTCGAGAGTGCCAACGCCATTATTGGCACTCTCGGGGGGAGAGTGCAAACGGACCCGGAATCAGCATGGCGCCTCACAGGGGGAGGTCCCCACGCTCGAGAGCGTCCAGCCCCGCGGCGAGCGCGGTGAGCAGGAGTCCCTGCCCCCACGGCTGGGGCCGGTCGTCCCGGATCACGGAGTAGCCGAAGGGGACGAGCTGGAGGACCGTGCCAGCGCTCACCCGGGTCAGCACCCCTTCCGGGGTGACGTACGCCAGGACGCCGCTGAGCGCGCGCCAGCCGGCCTGGGTGAGCTCGGGGGCGCCGAGTAGCGGGCCAGAGCGCAGCAGCGCGGCGGCGAGTCCAGCCGCGGCCGAGCACTCGAGCAGGCCGGCGTTCTCCACCTGCGAGTCGACGAGCACGTCCCAGACCCCGTGCTCGGGTTGGAGGCCGACCAGGGCCGACAGCTGCCGACGGAGCCGCTCCCTGACCAGGTCGTCGGCGGCCCCCACCGTCGGCCCGGCCTCGAGGACCTCGACCATGGCCAGTGCCGCCCAGGCGTTGGCCCGTCCCCAGTAGCAGGGGATCACCTCGCCGCGGTGCGACCCATGGACGAACAACCCGTTCCCAGCCTGGAGGATCTCGGCATGGGCGAGCACCTGGGCGGCCCCGCGCCGCGCCAGGTCGGTGTCTGCGGTGAGGCTGCCCAGGCGGACGAGGAAGGTCCCCACCATGGTCATCGTGTCGGCCCAGACCCCACCCGGCCAGTGCTCGAGGGCGCCGTTCGCGGCGGTGCTCACGCCGGCACTGGTCGTCCAGTGGGCGAGCCGCTGCAGCTCGGGCAGGTATGCCGTGCGGCCGGCGCGGACGACGAGGTCCACCGCTGCGGCTCCCGGGGACACCTCGTTGACGTGGTCCAGTCCCTCGCTGGGTGACGATCCGCCGAGCAGGCGGTCGTCATACCACTCGAGCACCGCCTCGGGCACGACCCCGTGCGCGGCCAGTCCCGACCGGAGGAGGCCGTCCAGGCAGACTCCCTCGCCCCAGAACCACCGACGCAGACCGAGCCGCCAGGTGGCCGCCGCCACATTGTCAGCGAGCTCGCAGAGCCGGGATGCCGTCAGCTGACTGGTCGGGACCGAGGGCAGCGGAGGCGGGGTGAGCCGGGCGTTGTCGGTGTCCTCGGCGGCCACGTCACACCCGTCCGGGCACCGAGGGACGGTCTGCGACCGCAGGGCGGTCGACCCCGCTCGGCGGTTCGAGGCGCCGTCCGGCGAGCGGGTCGAGCCGCATCGCGTGACCGCCCCAGACGACCTCGACGAGGCCCGCGGGCTCCGAGACCGTGCACGCGGGGTTCTGCAGGTGGAGGGGCCGTGCGGGCACGCCGTCCCGGAGCCCCTGCGGTTTCCCGTCCACGAGGAAGGGCCCGTCCCAGTCCAGCGCGAGGCACGCTTCCCCCGGCTGGCGCACCTCCACGCCCGGCGCTGCCGTGTCCCATGACACCTGCGGAAGTCGCTCGCGCAAGGCCGCGACATCGGGCGCCGTCCGGGTGTCCTCGTGGCGGGCGACGAGGGGACCGGCGACGCCCGGCCGCCACCGCTGCCAGGCCTCGTCGCCGGAGCGGTCCGGCTCCCAGCCACCGGGCGCGGCCACGGCCACCAGCCCGGAGCCCTTGCGACCGAGGAGCCAGTCGCCGTGCCGCTCCCACTCGTCGAACCGGTCGCAGGGGAACCACAGGTGCAGGACGGGAGGCCCGGGGGCGAACCGATGCAGGGCGATGACCGTCCGGTGGTGCTGGCGCACCCGCGGCAGGACCCGGTGGCCGACCCAGGCGCTCGGTCGGGTGTGCGAGCCGTGGGTCGTCGCGGCCGGGTTGGTGGCCCACACCTGGACCTGGTCGGGCAGGGTGATCCCCCAGACGTGCTCCTGCAGCCCGGGCAGCCCAGCGCGGTAGTCCTGGACGGACGCGACCATCCCGCCGGGTCCGCGGTGCACGACCACGTGTGACGCATAGGGCCGCACGAGCAGATCGCGCTCGAAGGCATACTCCCCCTCGTAGTACTGGCTGCCCGCCCAGTCCTCATCGGCCGTGGCCCCGATCGCGCTCACGACGTCCGGCACCCGGTATGCCGGTGAGGTCGCCAGTGCGGTCGCGGGCAGCGTTGCCTCGTTGAGGGCACCCACCCCCCAGGCGAGCCACATGATCGGTGCGGTCTCCTCGAGGCAGGAGGCCCGCAGCGTGGGCGCGTACGAGCGCCCATGCGCGGACGCGTGCACGCCCCGCCAGGAGTTGGCGGCCAGCGTCAGCAGGATCTTGTCCAGCAGCGCTTCCGCCGAACGGCGCAGGGAGTCGTCGTCGGCGTGGTCCATCAGCGCCACGAGCGCGAGGGCGTCGATGGCCAGGTACGCGTTGGAGTCGAACTCGCTGAACCCCGAGGTGAGCTTGCGGCGCACCCAGGCCCGCGCCATCTCCCGACCGTGTGCCGCATGCTGAGCCCCGGTCCAGCCGGTGTTGGTGAACACCTCGTCGGCGAAGGCCTCGCCCACCAGCGTCTCCGCGGTGTGCCACACCATCTGGTGGTTCTCGGTGAAGTAGCACATGGCGTCGCAGCCGGGCTGGTCGATCCAGTACTTGAAGCCGAGCAGGGCGGATCGCACCGCGGCTCGCGCCTGCGGCTCCCACCGCGGCTCGGGAACGCGGTGCCAGAGCAGCATCAGCCCGACCGCCTCGAAGTCGGCGCAGTCGCACCGGGTCGCGATGAACCGCAACGGCACCTCGAGGGCGGCACGGGTGACGACGATGTCGTCACCCTCCGGATCGAGTGCGTGGACGCTGAGGCAGCGGGCCGACCCGCTGCGCCCAGCGACGTGCTCAAGCAGCTCGCGGCGCCAGTCCGCGGGCGCGCCACGCGGCGCCTGACGGGTCCGCCACGGTAGGTGCCCGACGAGCAGGGTCCGGGTCGATGGGCAGGCGTCGTCGTCGACCTGGACCCGCAGGGCGATCTCTCCGGTGGCCAGCATCGAGGCCTGCTCGTGGTCGGCCTGCGACGGGACCAGCGGGACGACGGCCCGACCCGCGTCATCGAAGGTGACCGACCCGACCGGCACCTCCCCCGCCGTCACCCGGATGCGCAGCCCAGGCGGTCCGTGCAGGACGCCAGAGCCGTCCGCGGCCTCCCACTGCCGCACAGACACGCCCGAGAGGAGCCGCTGTGCCTCGGCGTCGCGCTGCTCGTCGGCGCCCGGCGCGGGAAGGGTGACGCGGACCGGCAGGCCGACCACCCGCACGGTGACGGTCTGGCGCACCTCACGCAGCGCGACGTTCCACGAGGCGACGACCAGGTCGCTCGTGCCGGAAGGCATCAGAACGTCGACGCCGCGCGTCCATGGCTGCATGTAGCCGAACTCCGCGTGCTCGAGGATGAGTCGTCCGTCCAGCCAGACCTGCGCCGGGCCGGTGCTGCTGACCTCCAGCCGACGCACCTCGGGCTGGTCCAGCTCGAGGCGGGTGCCGGCGACGAACGTGCGGTAGGTGGGGGTATAGCAGAACGTACTCCGCTCGATCACCCCGTCGCCTGCCGTGTGGTGTCGCGTCCAGTGCCCGACGAGCTGACCACCGTCCGGGAAGGGCGAGGGCCAGGCGAGCGGTCCGCCCTCGACGAGGACCGGTCGCTCGGCCCCCTCCACCAAGGGGTGGAGCTGGTAGAGCGCTGCCTTCACCACCGCCGCGTCCGGGCCCTGGGTCAGCCTCCACCGCCCCGGTCGCCCCTCCGCGTCCCAGGGACTGCCGTCGGCAGCGACCACCTCACCGAGCTCCGCACAGGGGTGCTCCCAGACCGGCGAGACGAGCCAGTCCTCGATGGTGCCGGCTGGTCCCAGCGCATGGACGGTGCGGGGGCCGGACGACGACGGGAGGCCGGTCATTTCAGCCCGGTCGAGGCGATGCCGGTGAGGATGTGGCGTTGGACGAGAATGAAGATGATGACCACCGGCAGGATCGAGAGCACGGACATGGCGAGGACGAGGTTGAAGGGCACGACCTGCTGTCCGCTGAACCGGGCGAGGGCCACGGGCAGGGTGTAGATCCGCTCGTCCTGAGCGACGATGAGCGGCCAGAGGAAGTCGTTCCATCGCCAGATCACGGAGAAGATCGTCACGACCGCGAGGGCCGGGCGACACAGGGGTAGGACGATCCGCCAGAAGATCCTCCACTCCGAGGCGCCGTCGATGCGGGCCGCCTCGAGCAGGTCGTCGGGGATGGTCAGCATGTACTGCCGGAGCAGGAACACCCCGGTCGGGGTCGCGGCAGGCGGGATGATCAGACCCCACAGCGAGTTGACCAGGCCCAGGCTCGCGACGACCTGGTAGACCGGCAGCAGGATCACCTGGAGCGGAATCATGATGGTCGCGAGGGTCACCAGGAAGAGCGCGTCCCGGCCGCGGAAGTTGTACTTCGCCAAGGCAAACGCGGCCATCGAGTTGATCGTCAGCGTGAGTGCCGTGGCTGCGACCGTGACGATGATGCTGTTCTTGAAGTAGCTGAGGACATTGAAGCTGGTCAGCGACTCCGTGTAGTTCGAGATCGTCGGGTCGACCGGGATGATGGTCGGCGGGCGTAGCGCCAGCTCGGTCTGGTCCTTGAACGACGAGAGCACGGCCCAGACCACCGGGACCAGCATGAGGATGGCGCCGGCGGTCAGCAGGGTCGCCCGGATGATCGCGGCTGTCGTCGGGGGCGTGCGGACCCCGGTCGGGACGCGTCCCGACCGCAGGCGGGCGGCGGGTGCGCTGACGGTGCTCACACCGCCTCCTGTCGTCGTCCGACGAGGTAGTTCAGCACGGTGATCGAGAAGACGGTGAGGAAGAGGACGACTCCGGCGGCGCTCGCGAGGCCGTAGCGGATCGGGGACATGAACGCCTTCTCGTAGATGAACTGGACGATGAGGGTGGTGGTGCCCGTCGGACCGCCACCCGTGAGGGTGTAGATGAAGTCGAACGCCTGGAAGCCGGTGATCGTGGCCAGGATGAGGACGACGAGCAGGGTCGGGCGCAGCAGGGGCAGGGTGAGCAGCTGGACCTGCTGTCGGGTGCTGGCGCCGTCGAGCCGTCCGGCCTCGTAGACATTCCCGTCGATGCCCTGTAGCCCTGACAGGACGATGAGGGCGTAGAAGCCGAGGTGGGTCCAGACTCCGACGAGGATGGTGCACAACATCGCGAGGTTGGGCTCGATCAGCCATCCGGGCTGACCGAGCCCGAGTGCGTCGGTCACCGTGTTGACCAGACCCACCCGGCGTTCGAGCGCCCAACCCCAGATCAGGCCGACGACGACGGGCGACAGCAGGACGGGAAGGAAGTACGCCGCGCGCAGGGCCCCGCGGCCTCGGTGCTGCGCGTTGAGCAGCAGCGCCAGGGCGGTGGACAGGACGAGGGTGGCGAGGACGAAGCCGACCACGAAGACGCCGGTATGCCGCACCACGGTCCAGAACTCGTCGTCACTGAAGATCTCCCGGTAGTTCCCCGTTCCGACCGGCCGGAAGGTCCGACCGTTGCTGCTGTCGAAGAACGAGATGTTGAAGCCGTTGATGGCCGGCCAGATCGTGAACACGAGGAACACGACCATGTTGGGAGCGACGAAGAGGTAGGGGATCAGCCGTCGCCGCCCACGGGCGGCCACGCTCACTTGCGGATCCCGCTGAGGATCTTCTCGCCCTCGGCCTTGGAGTTCCGCACTACAGCTGCGGCGTCCTCCTGCCCGGCCACGCCCTTGGAGAACTCCTTGAGCAACGCCGTGCCGTAGCCGCTGAACCCCGCCGAGGCAACGGCGTCATAGGTGTCGGCGGGCGTCTTCTCGATGTCCGCGATGAACACCTTCATGTCGGCACTGCGAGAGGGGTACTGGATGCCGGCCTTGACGAGGTCGGTGCGCGTCGGCAGCCACATCGACTGCTGGTCCATCTTCTCCTGCGACTCCTTGGAGTTGAGGAACTGCACGAGCGCGGCAGCCATCGCCGGCTCCTTGCTCTTGTTGAAGGCGACGGTGAACTTACCGCCCGGGAAGCCGCCACAGCGCTCGGCACAGGGGTTGGGCACGGCAGCCCACGAGAACTTCGCCGCCTTGTCGAACTGCGCCACCTGCCAGTTGCCAGAGATGTAGACCGGGGTCTGCCCAGCGAGGAACATGTCGTTGGCGCCCTTGTACTTGCTGCCGGACTCGATCCAGAAGTCCTTCGTCATCGTCTTGTCCGCCACCAGGTCGAGGAGCCTGCCGATCGCGGAGGTCCCCTTGGCCACGTCGAGGGTGTCCTTCAGGTCGGCGCCGACGAAGGTGGTGCCGTACTGGCTGAGAACTGTCGACAGGCGGTGCGCCGACTTGTCGATGGCGATCCCCGCCTCGGTGCCGTTGGCCGCCTGGACCTTCTTGGCGGTGGCGACGAGCTCGTCCCAGGTCCACTTCGTGGGGATCGGCACGCCAGCCTTCGCGAACTGGTCGACGTTGATGAACGGCCCGTTCATGGTCAGGTCGTTGGGCACGCCGAGGAGTTTGCCGTCGCGCAGCACCGCCTTGACCGGGCCGGGCAGGAACTCCTGCTCGTAGCCCTTGCCAAGGTAGCCGTGCAGGTCCATCAGGTCACCGACGAAGGGGCTGATGTCGGCCAGCCGTGCCACATCTGGCGCGTTACCGCCGGAGAGCCGCGCCTGGAGCGACTGCTGGAGATCGGCGTAAGGGACGATCTGCAGGTCGACCTTGCCGCCAGACTTGGCCTCGAACTCCTGGAGCAGACCGCGGGTGGCAGCCTCGTCCGGGCCGTCGGTGAAGTACAGGTAGGTGATCGTCTTGCCCTTGAAGGTCGAGTAGTCGATCGTGCCGGCCGGTGCCGGGGCGGAGGCGCCTGTGCCCTCGACCTGGCCAGGCGAACAGGCAGCAACGGCGGTGATCAGTGCGATGGCCGCTCCGGCCGTGAACATCCTGCGCATGCGCCACTCCTGGGTCTCGAGGGAACCGGGGCCACGTCGTGGTCCGGCTCTGGCGGCGTCGGTGCCGTTGCTGCATAGTGTTTCCAGGCTTTCTGCTCTAAGGGAAGCCTCTTCCCGCCAGATGGAAAAGGAGCACCATGGAGACCACGGACGCGGACGTCCGGATCGGCACCCATCCCGACGAGTTCGTCCACCTGACCCCCGAGCAGCTGCGTGAGCGCTTCCTTGTCGACGGTCTCTTCGAGCCAGGAGCGCTGCGCTGGATGCTCTCCCAGAGCGACCGGATCCTGCTGGGCGGAGCGGTCCCGGACGGGCGCGACCTCGAGCTCTCACCGCCCGCCGAGATCCGCGCCGCACAGCTCTGTGACCGGCGCGAGCTGGGGGTGGTGTGCCTCTCCGGCTCCGGCACGGTGCGGGCCAACGGCGAGGAGTACGCCGTCGACGCCGAGGACATCGTCTACGTCGGCAGCGGTAGCACCGGTGTCAGCGTCGCCGGTGATGCCGTCTACTACCTGGTCAGCGCCCCGGCCCACCAGCCGCACCCGACCCGTCTGGTCCGCCGTGCCGAGGCGCAGAGCGCAGTCATCGGCGACCCGGCATCGGCCAGTCAGCGCACCCTGCGCAAGTACGTCCACGACCAGGGCGTCCGCTCGTGCGAGCTCGCACTCGGCATCACGACCATCGAGCCGGGCAGCGTCTGGAACACCATGCCCTGTCACACCCACGACCGACGCACCGAGTGCTACCTCTACTTCGGACTGCCCGAGCCCGAGCGCGTCGTCCACCTCGCTGGCGAGCCAGGACACACCCGAAGCATCATCGTGGCCAACCAGCAGGCGGTAATCAGCCCGCCATGGTCCGTTCACTTCGGCGCCGGCACGACGGCATACAAGTTCGTGTGGTCAACGGCCGGGGAGAACCTCGCCTACGACGACATGGACCCCGTGGCGACCAGTCAGCTGCGATGACTGCCGACGCGAGACCCGACGAAAGCCTGTGGCTGCGACAGCAGTTCGGTCTCAGCGGCAGGATCGCTCTCGTCACCGGAGCGCGGAGCGGGATCGGCAGGGCGAGCGCCCTGGCCCTGGCCGCCGCTGGCGCCGACGTCATCCTGTGGGGCCGACGCGACGGCGACTGCGACGAGCTCGCTGCGCAGGTGGAGAGCCTGGGCCGATCGGCGTGGGCGGTGACCGGAGACCTCGCGGACCGCGTAGCGGTGCAGAGGGTGG
This sequence comes from uncultured Actinomycetota bacterium, assembly GCA_963845815.1. GTDB lineage: Bacteria > Actinomycetota > Actinomycetes > Actinomycetales > Dermatophilaceae > Lapillicoccus. The sequence continues at coordinate 1,033,664 of CAWJTD010000001.1, read as the reverse complement.
CCGGCTCGGTCATCGACGCGCACGAGGTGGACGTCCTGGTCAACAACGGCGGCACCATCCGTCGAGCGCCGGCCGCGCAGACGAGCATCGAGGACTGGGACGCCGTGCTCCGGGTCAACCTCGACGCGGCCTTCGTGCTCAGCCAGGTCATCGGCCGCTCGATGCTCGCCCGCGGACGCGGCTCGATCGTGAACGTCGCCTCCCTGCTGTCCTTCCAGGGCGGGGTCAACGTCGCCGCCTATGCCGCGTCGAAGCACGCACTCGCCGGGCTGACCCGGGCGCTCGCCAACGAGTGGGCGCCCCGCGGGGTCAACGTCAACGCCGTCGCGCCGGGCTACGTCGAGACGGACAACACGGCGGCGCTGCGCGGTGACCCCGAGCGGCGCGACGAGGTCACCGCGCGGATCCCTGCCGGCCGATGGGCGGTGCCCGCCGACATCGCGGGCGCGGTGGTCTTCCTGGCCTCACCGGCGGCCGCCTACGTGCACGGACAGGTTCTGCCCGTCGACGGGGGCTGGATGGGACGATGACCGGGCAGCGAGGAGGATGAGGTGGTGACCATGCCGGCCCTGCACCGCTCCGCGCTCGAGAAGACGGTCGCGGTGGTCGAGGCTCTCGCCCAAGGTGGCCGTCTCAGCGACATCGCGCGGCAGACTGCCCTGCCCGTCTCGACCGTTCACCGGATCCTCCAGGAGCTCGTGGCTGTCGGCTGGGCTCGGGAGGCCTCGAACCGAACGTACTCCCTCGGCGCGCGGTTGCTGTCCCTGCCTGCCCGGTCGAGCGGCTCCGACGACCTCGTTCGCCTGGCCCGTCCGGTGCTGCGCGAGCTCGCGGCGAAGACCGGCCGCACGATCCACTTCGGGATGGTCGACGGCGACCAGCTGGTCTACCTGGACAAGATCGAGGGCCGGCGCGCCTACACGATGAAGTCCCGCATCGGGGGCTCGATCCCCTTGCACTGCACCGCGATTGGCAAGGCGGTGCTCTCGGTGATGGACGATGAGGAGGTGCGTGGGGTTGCCGAGCGCACCGGTCTGCCCCGACAGACGCCGCAGACCCTCAGCGACGCCGCCGACCTCGTCCGTCACCTGCGCGAGGTCCGGGCCCGCCGGTACGCCGTCGACGACGAGGAGACCCAGGAACAGATTCGCTGTGTCGGCGCCGTGGTCGTGGACCAGCACGGCGAGCCGATCGGGGGGGTGAGTGTCTCCTCGCTGGTGTACGACCTCAGTGCCGTACAGCTGCGCCAGCTGGCCCCGCTCGTCATCGCCTCCGCGGACCGGATCTCCCAGGCCATCGCTGGTGAGCACGAGACGGCACGGCCGTCCTGAGCGGTCCGGATGCTACCGGCTCGGCGGCGGCCTGAGGGCTGCAGCCAGCCGGGCGGCATACCCGACCGCATCCTGCTCGTCGGCGTAGGTCGTGCGCGGCCAGAAGAAGCCGCGCAGTCCGTCGCCCTTCGTGCGCGGCACGATGTGCAGGTGCAGGTGTGGCACCGACTGGCTGACGACGTTGTTGGTCGCCACGAAGCTGCCCTGGGCGCCCAGCCCGTCGACGAGCGCCGACGCGAGCCGCTGAGCGGCCTCGAGGAACGGGTCGCGCAGGGCAGCGGGCAGGTCGAGCAGGGTCGGGACGTGCGCCCGGGGCACGAGCAGGACGTGGCCCTTGAAGACCGGCCGGACGTCGAGGAAGGCGACCAGCTCCGGTTCGTCGAGCACCAGGTGCGCCGCCTGGTCGCCGGCCGCGATGGCGCAGAAGGTGCAGCTCATGTCGTGAGCTGGGAGCGCAGCGAGCCGTCCGCCTCGGAGGAGACCGGGTCGTCGAGGTCGCCGATGAAGACGACGACGGCGGTCCGCGCCGGGTTGGACCGCAGCTCGGACAGGACCTGGCGCCACGCGGCGAGGTTCGGGTGCTCGACGGCGGTGCACGCCTCGGCCGGGCTGAGCCCGGCGATGGCGTGCTCCAGCTCGTGCGTGGTCAGCTCATGGGTCAGCGTGCCGCTGGCGTACCCGATGGTCTTGGCCATCACGACGGCCGGCAGCAGGTGCGCGGACCCGACGTTGACCACCGGGAACTCGGTCTCGGAGGACGAGGTGGCCGAGCTGAGGCCGACTGCGTAGGCCGCCGGCGGCTGCCAGCCGTCGATCGACGCAGCAATGGTCTCCCGTGCGGCCGCCAGCTCTTGCGGAGTACTCCACTGCGCGTTCATCCACCCACCCTCGCACGTCGGATCGGGCGCTGCTGCGGCGCGTCAGCCCCGGACTGCCGAGGGGAAGGCGTCCCGCCACGAGCGCAGCGCCACTCCCCCGTCCATGGTGCGGTCCACCGACTCGGCGGCCAGCAGGGCGTGCCCGATGGCCCGCGTGACGCAGCCGGCGGCAGCGTCCATGAGGGTGTAGAGCTCCTCCAGCTCGGGCGCCGGCCGCGCCCCGGTCGCCAGCGCGAACAGGGTGTCACCGTCGAGGAGCGTGTGCACCGGGCTGATCGCCCGAGCCATCCCGTCGTGCCCGATGCCGGCGACCTTCTGGCACTGGGACTTGGTCAAGGTGGCGTCCGTCGCGATGACGCCGATCGTCGTCGCGAGCCCGGGCCGCCGCGAAGCCGGGGCGTCGACGGCTGCCGCGCGGGCCCGTGCCGAGGCCAGCTCTTCTTCACTGGGTCGGCCGATCCCGGCGAACTCGTCGGCCAGGCCCCATCGCACCGCATACAGCTCACCCGTGTCGGGGTCCACCGGCGAGCCGACGGAGTTGACCGCAACGAGTGCCGCCACCGTCGTCCCGGAGTCCAGGACCGCGCTGGCCGAGCCGATCCCGCCCTTCAGCCCTCCCGAGCTGGCCCCGGTTCCGGCGCCCACGGCCCCCGTCTCGACCGGCCCCGCGCTGGCTGCCCGGTATGCCGCCGCGCCATCGTCCGCGCCGGGGTGGTTCGCGAAGTCGCCGCCCCGGCCCAGGTCGAAGAGCACCGCCCCCGGCACGATCGGCACGACCTGACCGGGTTCGCCGATCGGCCAGCCGACCCCGTCCGCATAGAGGCAGCGGACGATCCCGTCGGCCGCCGACAGACCGAAGGCACTACCGCCGCCGAGCAGGATCGCGTGCACCCGGTCGACGAGGTTGCGGGGGTCGAGCAGGTCGGTCTCCCGGGTCCCCGGACCACCACCCCGGACGTCGACCCCACCGACCGCGCCGGTCGGGGGCGCCAGGACCACCGTCGTCCCGCTGAGCCAACCTCGCTCGCGGCGGGTCACCTGCCCCACCCGCAGGCCGGCGACGTCGGTCAGGCTGTTGGTCGGGCCGGGTCGCACCGCTGCGGTCAGACGTTGATGCCGAGGCGGCGAGCGCTGCGCGCCCGCTGTCGGGAGGCCCGGAGGCGACGCAGGCGCTTGACCAGCATCGGGTCGGCCTCGAGCGCCTGGTCGGTGTCGATGAGCGCGTTGAGCACCTGGTAGTACCGGGTGGCGCTCATGTCGAAGAGCTCCTTGATGGCCTGCTCCTTGGCGCCGGCGTACTTCCACCACTGCCGCTCGAACGCGAGGATCTCGCGGTCCCGGGAGCTGAGCTCAGCCCCCGTCGAGCGCTGTGATCCGTCCTGGTGCTCCGCGTTCATGTTCGACCCTGCAATCGTCTCGACGTGTCGTGCTCGGCGCTGGCGCTTCACCCGGCGTTGGTGCTGCTCTCCGGTCGCCACTATAGGTGCAAATGACAAGCGTGTCATTCGACGCACCAACGCGACTTGCTGGTAATACGAGCCCCTTGGGCCCCGTTGGTCACGACAGTCACACCAGCCTCGCAACTCGCAGATCATCGCCCGGCACGCCACCCGCGGGTGAGCCCGCGCTCAGGCCATCGTGTCCAGGATCGCCGCGATGTCGGCCTCGGAGGTGAGCGGGTTGACGATCGCGAACCGGGTCACCGTCTCCCCCTCGTGCGACGTCGGGACGACGAAGGCGAACTCCTCGGCGAGCATCCGGTCGGACCACTCGCGGTAGTCCTGCGGCTGCCAGCCGATCCGTCGGAAGACGATCACGGACAGGTCGCGCTCGCGCAGGGCCTCGACGTAGGGGCGGCGGGCGATCTCGGCCTCGGCGTAGCGAGCCACCTCCAGGGTGCGTTCGATCGCCTCGGTGTACGCCTGGGTGCCGTGCACGGCCAGGGAGAACCAGAGCGGCAGCCCTCGGGCCCGGCGGGTCAGCCCGACCGAGTAGTCGGTGGGGTTCCAGTCCGTGGCGTCGTTGAGCACGTCGAGGTAGGACGCGTGCTGGGTGTGGGCCGCCCGGGCGAGGGCGGGGTTCCGGTAGAGCAGGGCACAGCAGTCGAACGGCGCGAACAGCCACTTGTGCGGGTCCACGATGAAGGAGTCGGCGTGCTCGACCCCGGCGAACCGATCGCGGACCGAGGGCGCGGCCAGGGCGGCACCCCCGTAGGCGCCGTCCACGTGGAACCAGATGCCGAACTCGCGGCATACGGCCGCCACCGACTCGAGGTCGTCGATGATCCCGAAGTTCGTCGTCCCGCTGGTGGCGACCACCGCGAAGAACGTCTCGGGGCCGTGCTCGAGCACCGTCGTCCGGAGGTGCTCGGCACTGAGCCGCCATCGCGAGTCGGGGTCGACCTGGACCAGCTCGGCGTCCATGACGTCGCAGGCGGACTGGATGGAGGAGTGGGCGCCGCGCGTGGCGGCGACCCGCCACGGACGCACCTGCGAGCCGGCAGTGGCGCGCTCACGGCGCGCCGCGTAGCGGGCCGCGACCAGGGCCGAGAGGTTGCCGATGGTCCCGCCGGAGACGAAGACCCCACCGGCCTCGGCTGGCAGACCTGCCAGGTCAGCGATCCAGCGCAGCGTCTCGTTCTCCGCGTGGACCGCACCGGCACCCTCCAACCACGACCCGGCGTAGATCGACGAGGCGCCGACGACGACGTCGAACGCGGCGGCCTCCTTCGTCGGCGCGCACGGGATGAAGGAGAGGTAGCGCGGGTGGTCGGTGGACAGGCAGGCCGGCGCGAAGACGTCGGCGAAGACGTCCAGGGCCCGCTGGGCCCCCAGACCCGCGGCGGTGATCGTCGTCCCGGCGGCCTCGTCCAGCTCCACCGGGGACAGCGGGCCGTCGAGCGGGACGGGGTCCAGCCGGAGCCGTTCCGCGGCGTACGCCAGCACGGAGTCGATGGTGGCCGGGCCGGTCTGTGGGTCGAAGCGGTGCACGGGCGGAGTCTAGGACCCCCGCGCCCGGCCGGACCGACCCTCGGGCTCAGCCTCCGAGCAGGACCGCGCGAAGCTGTTCGACGGTGTCCGCGACGACGTCGGGGCCGGCCGCCGCCACCTCGGCGCGCGCCCCGGCCCCCCAGGTGACTCCGACCGAGGCCATCCCGGCGCGGCGCGCGGCCGTGACGTCCACGACGGCGTCGCCCACGTAGACGGCCTGCTCGGGGCGGGCGCGCAGGCGGCCCAGGGCGACGTGCAACGGGTCCGGATCGGGCTTGTGCCGGTCGGTGTCCTCCATGGTCACCAGGGTGGTGACGTGGTCACCGAGCCCGGTCAGCCGCAGGGCCGTCTCAGCGGGCCCCTTGAGCTTGGAGGTCGCCACGGCGGTCCGGACTCCGGCGTGGCCCAGCGCGGCCAGCAGGGTGTCGATGTCCGCGTACCGCCGGATGAGCCGTTCGGTGTTGGCGTGGTTCCACTCCAGGTAGCTGCCGTACAGGTCGTCCGCCTGGTCGGGCGCCACCTCCCGGAAGGCCCGGATCAGGGGCTGGCCGATCCAGCCCCTGATCCGGGACTCGTCCTGCTCCACCCCGAGGACCGTGCGGAAGGCGTGCTGGTACGAGGCGACGATGAGTCCGATCGTGTCGACGAGGGTGCCGTCCAGATCGAACACGACCACCGGCCATCGGGGCGAGGGGGCGGGCACGTGGCGAGGGTATCGGGGCGGATCCGAGGGCGGTCCCTCGGCCGTTCGGACCACGCGGAGGGCCACATTTCGCCCTGTCCCATATGGCCCAGGATGACTATTTCTTGGCCAAGTGATGGAAATCTCTTGACGATTCCTTTACCTGCGCTACGGTCGTACCACGATCTTCGGAACGTTGGGGCTCGGGGGACGCTTCAACAGCAGTTTCGACCGGTCGAACGCACCGATCCCCGGGGGGGACGTCGATGAGATGCGACGTCGGTGGCGGCTCCGCGAGGGGGAGTCGTCACCCGGGGATGGGTGTGTCCCAGCGCCCGGTAGGTTGCCGACCATGACCACCCGGCCTCTGGATGAGCTGGTCCATCCCTCCTGGCTGCCGGCACTTCGGCCGGTGTCCGAGGTGATCACCGCCATGGGCGCCTTCCTGCGCGACGAGGTCCGGTCCGGCCGGGGCTACCTGCCGAGTGGTGAGCATGTCCTGCGGGCATTCTCCCAGCCCTTCGAGCAGGTCCGGGTGCTCATCGTCGGGCAGGACCCCTACCCCACCCCCGGACACCCGGTGGGCCTCAGCTTCTCCGTCGCTGCGGACGTTCGTCCGATCCCGCGCAGCCTGCAGAACATCTACCTCGAGCTCGCCACCGACCTCGACCTCGCGGCTCCTTCGAACGGCGACCTCAGCCGTTGGGCAGAGCGCGGCGTGATGCTGCTCAACCGGGTCCTCACGGTGCGACCTGGAGTGTCCGGCAGTCATCAGGGCAAGGGCTGGGAGGTCGTCACCGACCAGGCGATCATGGCTCTCGCCCGGCGGGGCGGGCCTCTGGTCGCGATCCTCTGGGGACGTCAGGCGCAGACCCTGGCGCCGCTGCTCGGGCCGGTGCCCCGGATCGAGAGCGCCCACCCGTCCCCGCTGTCCGCGCGCGCCGGGTTCTTCGGCTCGCGGCCGTTCAGTCGGGCCAGCGCCCTGCTCGTGGAGCAGGGCAGCGCCCCGATCGACTGGGGCCTGACATGAGGAGGACCGGATGACGCCGGGAACGCCACCGCGGATCTGGACCCGGTACGTCGCCCTCGGTGACTCGTTCACCGAGGGGATGTCCGATCCGGACCCGGTCCAACCCGGCCGGTACGTCGGCTGGGCCGACCGACTGGCCGCTCACCTCGCCGAGAAGGCCGTCGTGGAGGGGCAGGAGTTCGGTTACGCCAACCTCGCGGTGCGTGGCCGGCTGCTGCGGGACATCGTCGGGCCGCAGCTGGACTCGGCGCTGGAGCTGGCCCCGGACCTGGTGAGCATCGCTGGTGGCGGCAACGACATCCTGCGCCCCCGGGCCGACATCGACGCACTGGCAGCCCTGCTGGAGGCGGCGGTCGCCCGGCTCCGCGCCACCGGCGCCGACGTGCTCATGGTGACCGCTGTCGACCCGGCCGCAGCTCCGGTGGTCAAGGCGACCCGCGGCCGCGTCGCGGCATACGCCGCCTTCATCTGGGGAATCGCGCAGCGGCACGGCTGCATGGTCCTCGACCAGTGGAGCCTGACCGCCCTGCGTGACTGGCGGATGTGGTCGGACGACCGGATCCACATGACCAGCGAGGGTCACCGGCGGGTGGCCCTGGCCGCGATGTACGCCCTCGGCCACCCGACCGACGAGTCCGACTGGCGCACGCCACTGCCGCCCGGTCCGGTGACGGGTCGACGGGACGCGGCCACCGCCAACGCGAGATGGGCCCGCGAGTATCTCGCCCCGTGGGTCCAGCGGCGGTTACGGGGCCAGTCCTCCGGCGACCTCGTCCAGGCGAAACGGCCCCTGATCACTCCGCTGGAACGAAAGGACGGCTGATGGACACGTTCGAGCTCTATGCGATCGACTCGCTGCTGACCGACGAGGAGCGTGCGATCGCGGACACGGTCCGGGCGTTCGGCGCGAAGGAGCTGCGGCCGCACGTCGCGACCTGGTTCGACCAGGGCCGGGTCCCCGCGCGAGAGATCGCCGTCCAGCTCGGCCGCCTGGGCCTGCTCGGGATGCATCTCGAGGGCTACGGCTGCGCGGGAACCGGCGCCGTCGCCTACGGGATGGCCTGTCTGGAGATGGAGGCCGTCGACTCCGGTCTGCGGTCGCTGGTCTCGGTCCAGGGCTCGCTGGCGATGTACGCCATCCACGAGTTCGGCAGCGACGAGCAGCGGCAGGAGTGGCTTCCGGGCATGGCGGCCGGAGAGAAGATCGGCTGCTTCGGGCTGACCGAGCCGGACTTCGGCTCCAACCCCGCGGGGATGCGCACCGTCGCCCGGCGAGACGGCGAGGACTGGGTCCTCAACGGCAGCAAGATGTGGATCACCAACGGGTCGATCGCCGACGTCGCGGTGATCTGGGCCCGCACCGACGAGCGGATTCGAGGTTTCGTCGTGCCGACGGACAGCCCCGGGTTCGCGGCGACCGAGATCCACCAGAAGCTGTCCCTGCGGGCCAGCGTCACCAGCGAGCTGACCCTGACCGACGTGCGGCTCCCAGCGAGCGCGGTGCTGCCCGGGGCTGCGGGCCTGGCGGGGCCGCTGAAATGCCTCGACGAGGCGCGGTTCGGCATCATCTTCGGGTCGCTCGGGGCGGCGATGGACAGCCTGGACGTCGCCGTCCGGTACAGCCGGGACCGCGACGTGTTCGACAAGCCGCTCGCCGGGTACCAGCTCACCCAGAGGAAGCTTGCGGACATGGCCGTCGAGCTCGGCAATGGCATGCTGCTGGCCGTGCACCTCGGCCGGCTGAAGGAGGCCGGCTCGATCACCTCGGAGCGAGTCAGCGTCGGCAAGCTCAACAACGTCCGCAAGAGCCTCGAGATCGCCCGGGAGTGCCGGACCATCCTCGGCGCCAACGGGATCTCGCTGGAGTACAGCCCGATCCGGCATGCCGCGAACCTCGAGTCGGTGCTCACCTACGAGGGCACGACCGAGGTGCACACCCTCGTCGTGGGCAAGGCGCTGACGGGGTTGAGCGCCTTCAGCTGATCCGCCGGTTCAGGCACGGGCGACCGCGGGGCGGAGGACAATCTCCGCATGGCAACCCGGATGCGAACCCTCCTGAGCCGCTCGTTCGGTGACCTGCGGATCCACCCCATCCACAAGTGGGTCCGTGCCACCCTCGACGGCGAGACCGTCGCGAGCACGACTCGCGCGATGGTGGTGTGGGAGCCGCGCCGCGTGGTCCCCGCGTATGCCGTGCCGGTCGCCGACCTCGTCGGCGAGCTGGTCCCCTGGGCGGGAGAGCACGGGGAGGAGCACCCCGAGCCCCTCGGGGACGGGCCACCGATCCTCACCCCCACCACACCGTTCACTGTCCACACCTGCCCGGGGACGCCCTGGACGATCCGCACGGCGCACGGCGACCTCGAGGGCGCCGCGTTCGAGCCGGAGGACAGGGACCTCGCGGGATACGTCCTGCTCGACTGGGAGGCCTTCTCGCAGTGGTTCGAGGAGGAGGAGCCCGTCGTGGCCCATCCCCACGACCCGTTCGACCGGATCGACTGCCTGCGCAGCACCCGGCACGTGGTCGTCTCCCTCGACGGCCAGGTGCTGGCCGACACGACCCGGGCGACGCTGCTGTTCGAGACGCCGCTGCCCACGCGCTACTACATCCCGGCCGAGGACGTCCGGACGGAGCTGCTGACCCCCACCGCGACGACGACGCTGTGCGCCTACAAGGGACGGGCGTCGTACTGGTCGGTCTCCGTCGGCGACCGGACTTTGACGGACCTCGCATGGACCTACGTCGACCCGCTCCATGACGCCGTACCGGTCCGCGACCTGGTCGCCTTCTTCACCGAGCGGGTCGACCTGAGCGTCGACGGCGTCGAGCAGAAGAGACCGGTCACACCCTGGTCCTGAGGCTGGGCACCAGTCCGGTCGTCAGTCTCGCTGGTTGAGGAACCACCGGTGGTGGAACGGGTCCCGAAAGACCGCGACGCGGCCCACCTCGGTCGACTCGGGTCCTCGGTCGAGCGTGATGCCGGCCTCGGTCACCCGTGCCACCAGGGCATCGACGTCCTCGACCTGCAGGTGCAGCGTGACCGCGTTGCCGCGGTGCGGGTCGGGGCTCTCCACGCCGATCTCGGGGTGCGGGTCCGACATCATGAACGAGCCACCGGCGACCGACAGCTCCACATGGCCCACGCGGTCGTCGGGCATGACGATCGGGTCGACACTCACCTCGGCGCCGAGGACCCGCGTGTACCAGTCGACGGCCGCGCGGGCATCGGACACGCAGAGGTACGGCGTGAGCTCGCCCATGTCTTGACGGTAGCGCGGCGGACGGGAGGAGGAGACCCGGGAACGGCCGCCGGACCCGAGCCGTTCACCAGTCAGGCACCCCGAGCAAGGAAACCCGACGAAGGAGGCGCCATGTCCTTCATGGACAAGATGAGGCAGAAGGCCGAGGAGCTCGACCTCGAGGAGAAGGCTGAGCAGCTCAGCGAGGCGGCAGCCAAGGCGGCCCGGCAGGCCAAGGAGAAGGCCGCCAAGCTGGCCGACGAGAACCGGGACAAGGTCGGCTCCGCCCTCGACAAGGCCGGCGCGGCGATCGACGAGCGGACCGACGGCAAGTACGCCGACAAGGTCGCCAAGGCCAAGCAACAGGTGACCAAGGGCGTCGACAAGCTGGCCGAGCAGCACACCCGTCCAGGCGACGAGGAGCCTCCGCAGGACGCTCCACCTCCACCGGCCGGGGGCTGACCCACCCACCTGGCACCGAACCCATCCGTCCACCATATGGACGCGGCCCGTACAGTTCGGCTATGCCCGCCGAGCGCCTGATGCCCTCCGACGACGCCCAGGACCTCATCGACCTCACCCGCGAGATCTGCACCAAGGAGCTGGCGCCCCGGGTCGACGACATGGAACGGGCCAGTGAGTTCCCGCGGCAGGTGTTCCGGGTGCTCGGTCGCGCCGGGCTGCTCACCCTCGCCCATCCCGAGGAGTACGGCGGCGGCGGTCAGCCCTACGAGGTGTACCTCCAGGTGGTCGAGGAGATCGCCACCGCCTGGATGAGCGTCGCGGTGGGCGTGAGCGTCCACTCGCTGACCTGCTACCCGGTCACGACCTTCGGCACCGACGCCCAGAAGAGCGCCCTGCTGCCCGCGATGCTCAGCGGGGAGCAGCTCGGCGCCTACTGCCTGTCCGAGCCGACCTCCGGGTCCGACGTCGGGTCGATGACGACCAGGGCCGTCCGGGTCGGCGCTGAGGCGTCGGACGGCTACGCCCTCAAGGGCACGAAGGCCTGGATCTCGCACGCCGGCCACGCCGACTTCTACACGACCTTCGCGCGCACGTCGGACGACGGCAGCCGAGGGCTGTCCTGCTTCGTCGTGCCCGGTGACAGCGGCGGCATCGAGTTCGCCCCGCCCGAGCGCAAGATGGGGCTGAACAGCGACACCGTCCGTCAGGTCATCTTCGAGGGCACCCGGGTCGGGGCGGACCGTCGGATCGGCGAGGAGGGACAGGGCATGGCGATCGCCCTGTCGGCACTGGACTCCGGCCGGCTCGGCATCGCCGCCGCCGCAACGGGGTTGGCCCAGGCGGCCCTGGATGCCGCCACGGCATACGCCACGGAGCGCCAGCAGTTCGGCCGGCCCATCTCGCAGTTCCAGGGCCTGGCGTTCCTGCTCGCCGACATGGAGGCTGCGGTCACCAGCTCGCGAGCCACCTACCTGCACGCCGCCCGGTTGCACGACGCCGGCCGACCGTTCACGAAGCAGGCCGCCGTGGCCAAGCTGGTCTGCACCGACGCCGCCATGAAGGTCACCACCGACGCCGTCCAGGTGCTCGGCGGCGCCGGCTACACCGAGGACTTCCCCCTTGAGCGCTACCTGCGCGAGGCCAAGGTGACCCAGATCTTCGAGGGAACCAACCAGATCCAGCGGTTGGTCATCTCCCGCCAGCTCCTGAAGTCCAGCTGAACGACCCGCAGAGAGGCCCACCCCCCGTGCAGATCACCGAGAACACCGTCGCCCTCGTCACCGGGGGGGCCTCCGGCCTGGGAGGCGCGACCACCCGGCGGCTCGTCGCAGACGGGGCCAAGGTCGTCATCCTCGACCTGCCGTCGTCGCCGGGCGCGGACCTGGCCGACCAGCTCGGTGCGGACGTGCGGTTCGTGGCTGCGGACGTGCGTGACGAGGGCCAGGTCCAGGCAGCCGTCGATGCGGCCCGGGAGCTCGGCGAGCTGCGGATCGTCGTCACCTGCGCAGGCGTCGGCACGCCCGGACGGGTCGTCGGGCGCTCCGGGCCCCACTCGCTGGCCGCCTTCCAGAACGTCATCGACATCAACCTGGTCGGCTCCTTCAACGTCCTGCGCCTGGCTGCCGCCGCCATGCTGGCCCATGAGCCGGTCGACGCCGACCGGGGCGTGATCGTGATGACGGCGAGCATCGCGGCCTACGACGGACAGGTCGGCCAGGCGGCGTACGCCGCCAGCAAGGGCGGGATCGTCGGGCTGACCCTCTCGGCCGCCCGGGACCTCGCGGACAAGGGGATCCGGGTGATGACGATCGCCCCCGGCACGTTCGAGACGCCGATGCTCGCCGGGCTGCCGCCGGAGGCGACGGCGGCCCTCGAGGCCCAGGTGCCGCACCCGTCCCGGCTCGGCACGCCGGCCGAGTACGCCGCGCTGGTACGCCATGTGATCGACAACGGCATGCTCAACGGCGAGGTCATCCGGCTCGACGGTGCACTGCGGATGCCCCCGCGCTGAGCGGGCCGTCAACCGCCCGGCAGCATTGACCGCAGGGTCTGGATCGTGTCCGCCTCTGACGGTGACTTGTCCTCCCGGTACCGCTTGACCCGGGCGAAGCGCAGGGCCAGCCCGCCCGGGTAGCGGCTCGAGCGCTGGACGCCGTCGATGGCGATCTCGACCACGGTGACCGGCTCGACGACCACGGTGCGCGCCGTCCGCCGCACCTCGATCTCGGGGAAGCGCGCCGTCTGCCAGCGGAGCAGCTCGTCGGTCAGTCCCTTGAAGGTCTTGCCGACCATGACGAACCCGCCGGGCTCACCGAACTCGCCCGTCGGGTCGTGGGCGCCGAGATGCAGGTTCGACAGCCACCCCTCGCGCCGACCCGAGCCCCACTCGCTGGCCAGGACGACGAGGTCGAACGTGTGCACCGGCTTGACCTTGACCCAGCTCTTGCCGCGGCGGCCCGCGGCATACGGGGAGTCGACCGCCTTGACCACGATGCCCTCGTGCCCGGCGGCCAGCGACTCCTGCGACACCCGTTGCGCCACACCGGGATCGGCCGTGACCTCACCGGGCACGAGGTGGTCACCGGCAACCCGTCGCAACAGCTCGAGCCGCTCGATCAGGGGGCGGTCGATGAGGTCCTCGCCGTCGAGGTGGAGGACATCGAAGAACCACGGTCGCAGCAGCGCGGCCCTGGGCGCCTCGGCGCCGAACCGCGACATCGTGTCCTGGAAGGGGCGCGGGGCGCCATCCTCGTCCAGCGACAGTGTCTCGCCGTCCAGGATGATCTCGCCCACTGCCAGGGCGCGCACCACCTCCACCACCTCGGGGACCCGGTGGGTGATGTCGGCGAGGTTACGGGTGAAGACCTGCACCTGGTCGCCCCGGCGGTGGACCTGGATCCGGGCGCCGTCCAGCTTGTACTCCACGGAGGCGCGTCCGGTCATCGCCAGCGCCGCGGCCGGGTCGCCCGCCGTCGACGCGAGCATGGGCTGGACCGGCGTCCCGACGAGGAGCCCCACCGCCGAGAGGTCGGCGGCCGATCCGGTCAGCGCGAGCCGGGCGGTCTGCCCGAGGTCACCGGACAACATCACGGCGCGCCTGACCAGGGCTGCCGGCGCGGACGAGGCCGCGGCGACGGCGTCCACGAGCACGCCCTCGAGGGCGCCGGTTCGCATCTCCCCCATCAGCACCCGGCCGATGAAGTCCTGCTCCGTCGCGGTCGCCCGGGCGGTCACCGCACGGAGCTCGGCCGTGCGGGCCGCGCCAGACCCGGAGCCGGAGACCGTGAGCAGACGGCTGAACAGGGCGTCCAGGTCAGCCACCGTCAAGCTGGGCTCGGCGGCGGGTTCGCCCATCGCCGCCGTGACTCCGCGCCAGCCGACACCCACCCGGCCCTGACGGGCCCGTCCGAGGAGGAAGCCCACCGCCGGGGCGATCTCGTCCTGCTCGAACCGGGCCAGCAGGTCGGCCAGGAGCTGCACCTTGGCCAGCCGCGACCGCGTCGCCGTGACGGCGGACGCCGTGTCGACCACCTCGGACAGGAGCACACCGCCATTCTGCCTCGGCGAGCCTTCCCGACGGCTCAGCCGACCCGGGCGGGTTCGTCCTCGAGCGGACGATGCGCCAGGCCGAGCGCGCGGACCCGGGCCAGGTGGGGCCGCAGCCGCTCCAGGAAGTCGCCGAAGGAGGTCCGCGGGGACCCCCAGGCTCGCTCGGCGAACGCGCAGATCCGGGGAAACAGCATGTAGGACAGGTGCCCGGCGTCGGGGATGTACTCCGTCCAGACCTGGCACTGGGCCCCGATCACCCGCTGGCACTCTGCGTCGGTCATCCCGTCCGGGATGACCTTCGCGTCGAAGACGTCGCGCAGGGTCGTCTGGTCGTCGAACGCCAGCGGCTCGCTCTCCCGCGGACCCTGGTAGTAGTCGAAGTAGAACGCCTGCCGCGGTGCCATCACGACGTCGAAGCCCCGGCGCGCCGCGGCCAGGCCGTGCTCGGCAGAACGCCACGCCATGATCACCGTGTCCGGCGGGCACCCCGTGTCGGCGGCCTCGTCCCACGCCACCAGCCGCCGACCGGCCCGCGCCAGCACCGGCGCCACCTGCGCGGTGAACCACCCCTGCAGCTGGGCCACCTCGGTCAGTCCCAGCCGCCGCATCCGCTCCTGCGCCGCCGCGGAACTGCACCATTGGGTCGTCGGGCACTCGTCACCACCGAGGTGCAGGTAGCCGCCCGGGAAGAGCTCGACCACCTCGGTGAGGACGGTGCGGACGAACTCGAGCGTGGCGTCCTCCACGTTGAGGACGTCGTCGCTGATCCCCCAGGTCTCGCGAACCGGCACCGGCCGGTCGGGGTGGTTGCCGAGCTCCGGGTACGCCGCGACGGCCGCCTGCATGTGCCCGGGCAGGTCGATCTCGGGGACCACGGTGATGCCCCGCGCGGCGGCGTACGCGACCAGCGCGCGCAGCTCGTCCTTGGTGTAGAAGCCGCCATGCCGCTGCTCGTCGTACTCGATATCGGGCTCGTTCCGCGGCCCCGGCGCCTTCCGTCCCCGCATCGTCCTGGCCCGCCAGGCGCCCACGTCGGTCAGCCGCGGGTAGGCGTCGATCTGGATCCGCCACCCCTGGTCATCGGTCAGGTGAAGATGTAGCACGTTGAGCCGGTGCAGGTGCATGGCGTCGACCAGCTGGTGCAGGGAGGCGATCGGCATGAAGTGTCGAGCGACGTCGACCATCAGGCCTCGCCAGACGAAGGCCGGGCGGTCGGTGATCTCGACGCACGGCACTCCGTCCCCGGCACACGTCAGCAGCTGAGCGAACGTCGAGCGGGCCCAGCCGAGGGCCCGGGCGGACCCGGCCCGCACCACGGCGCCGTCCACCGTGACGCTGATCCGGTACTCGTCCTCGTCGATCCCGGACGCGACGCCGAAGGTCGCCTCCGCCAGGGGGTCGACGGGTCGCCAGAAGCCGTCGGACTGCACCACGGACCGTGGCAGGGGCACGAGAGGCAGCGGTTCCAACGGGTGTTCTCTCCAGCATCCGGCGACGAGCTGACCGCAGCATTCTCACCCAGCACACCGGCACCGGCCACCGGGGTGGGCATGACACGATCGGATCATGCACGTCACCGAGCTGCGGCTCTACCCGGTCAAGTCGCTCGGCGGGTACGCGGTGGAGCGCGCAGCCGTGCAGCCGTGGGGCCTGGCCGGCGACCGGCGGTGGGCGCTCGTCGACGACGCCGGGATGCCGGTCACCGCCCGGGAGGTGCACGCCCTGCTCGCACTGCGGGCCGAGCAGGTCGACGAGGACACGATCCGGATCATCGGCACCGACGGCGCGGGCATCCTCGTCGACACCCCCTTGGGGCTCGGCCCGGTCCCGGTCGGTCACTCCCGGCAGGGGTTCGCGGCTCCCGCCGACGAGGACGTCAACCGTTGGATCAGCGACCGGATCGGCGTGCGGGTCCGCCTCGTCTGGCAGGAGGATCCACGGGTCCGTCCGATCTCCGGCGCCCGCGGAGGTATGCCGGGTGAGACGCTGTCGCTCGCCGACGCCGGGCCGCTGCTGCTGACCACCGAGGCCTCCTTGGCCCAGCTGAACGCGTGGATCGCCCAGGAGGTCGACCAGCCGGACCTGCCAGACCTCGACCCGGCCGACCTCAGCGGGACGGCCCCGGTCGCCAGCCCGCAACCGCTGAGCATGCTGCGGTTCCGGCCGAACGTCGTCATCGACGGTGCGGCGCCGTTTGCCGAGGACAGCTGGGCGAACTTGAGGATCGGCGAGGTCCAGTTCCGCACCACGATGCTCTGCGACCGCTGCGTCATGACCACCCTCGACCCGGTGACCCAGGCCGGCGGGAAGGAGCCGATCCGGACCCTGGCGCGACACCGTCGCTGGGACGGCAAGACGTGGTTCGGCATCCGGCTGGTGCCGCTCGGCGACGGCGTGCTGCAGCTCGGGAACGAGGTGCTGCCCTGATCAGGACGTCGGACAGCCGATCGGCGTAAAGAGTTGGCAAATGTCCGGACACGCAGGACCTCTCCTCCATAGCGTCGGGACGCGCCACGTTGCCGGACCAGGGCAGCGGGTCGGCACCTCTTCAGAGGATGAGTCATGACGGATGTCGCCACCGGGTTCTTGCAGGCCGTGAGTGCGTTCGGCGCGACGCGCCTGGGCCGGGCATCGTCGACGACGTTCAAGGACGCGGGCTCGCTCATGGGCTCGCTCGCCGACGGCGTCCCCAACAACACCAAGCCGGCGTTCGACCAGCTCAAGGCAGACATCGAGGCGGATGTCGACCTGGTCAAGCCGATCGTCAAGGCGATCGAGAAGCAGACCGCCCTCATCGCCAAGATGGCCAGCGAGTCGATCACGGACGCCCAGACCGCCGACTTCACGGCGGCCGAGGCCGGACGCATCGCGGTTCGAGTCGGAACGGCCGTGCTGGCAATCGACGCGGCTGTCTCGATCATCGCCACCGAGCTTGCCAAGGACAGCAACGGGGTCGTCAACGCGGCAACCCGGGACGCCCTGATGGGGATCTGGAACCCGTGGGCACAGCCGTTCAAGGACCTCGGCGACGGAGCAGGCAAGCTCGTGGACTCGGTGGGCAAACAGGTCCTCGGCATCGATGGCAGTGCACAGGGGCTGGCCGACGTCATCAGCTTCGACCGTGAGAAGTTCCGGCTGGCCGCGAAGCTCGCGGGCACCGGGGAACGCAACTTCGGCGTGTTGCGACTCAACGAAACCTCGCTCGAGGCGTTCCTCGGCTTCGCCCGCCGAGAGTTCGTCAACCCGTCCGAGGCGCAGAAGCTCGAGCTCGTGGAACGGGACGGGAAGTGGTGGCGGGCCGATGAAGCTGTGTTCGGGATGCGGATCTTCACCACGATCAGACCGGGGCTGCAGAGCGATCCGCTGCTGAAGAAGGTCATGCCCGGCTCCGCCGATCCGACCGCGATCAAACCGACCGCGATCACGGTGGACTCGGTCGACGGTCTCTACCTCGGCGACGGCGAGGGCGCCGGCAACGAGCGGCTGGTCCTGCCCATCCAGTTCAACTTCCCCGCGGTGGAGATCCGCGAGGTGGCGCTCGGGATCGTCCGCAACAAGGACAAGGAGGTCACCGGTCTCGAGGTGACTACCGTCATCGCGGCCAGGCTCGGCGATGCCGTGGGGCTGCAGATCGGAGGCGCCGGAGCAGCCATCGCGCTCGACGGCGCACCGACGAACGCCGCGATGTTCCCCATGGCCGTCTCACCGCGGTGGCCCGACGCCATCGGGCTGAGGGTCAAGGCGGGACCGATCAAGGGCGGCGGCTACCTCGAACGCAAGGTGCGGACCTACGGCACCGGCGCCGACAAGAAGGAGCTCGTCGAGTTCGGTGGCGTCATCCAGCTCGAGATCCTCAAGGTCGGCGTGTACGCGATCGGCATCCTCAGCCCCGACCCGTTCTCCCTGGTCCTCGTGATGGGGGTGCGCTTCCCCACCGCGATCGAGCTGAGTTTCGGCTTCACCTTCAACGGCGTCGGGGGCATCCTCGCCATCAACCGGACCATCAACACGGCTGAGCTGATCAAGGGGATGACCAACCACATCCTGGACCGGCTGCTCTTCCCCGATGACCCGGTCGCCGAGGCGCCGAAGCTTCTCGACCAGCTCGCGCACGTGTTCCCGCCGAGACAGGGCGGGTTCGTGGTCGGCCCCATCGTCGAGCTCGGTTGGGGCTCACAGGCGAAGATCGTCGAGGCAAAGCTCGGTGTGGTGCTCGCCCTACCCGACCCGATGATCATCATCCTGGGCGCCATCCGGGTGCGCGCCCCCTCCAAGGTCACCCCGCTGACCGACTTCCGCTGCGAGGTGTACGGCGAGGTCTCCGCCGACCGACTGTTGCTGATCGCCACGCTGCGCGACTCGAAGATCGCCGGCATCACCGTCTCCGGTGACCTTGGGCTACTCATCCAGTGGGGCGGCGGTGGCGACTTCGCCCTGTCCGTCGGGGGTTTCAACCCGCGCTACACGGCGATCCCACCTGCCCTGGCCTCGCTCCAGCGGCTCACCATCGACCTGTCACCGCCGGTGATCGTCAAGATCATCATCAAGGCCTACTTCGCGGTCACCGCCGGCGCGGTGATGGCCGGCGTCCGCGGCGACCTCACCGCGGACATCGGAGTCGCCAGCGCCCATGCCTGGCTGCAGCTCGACATGATCTTCTTCTGGGTGCCCCGCTTCGGCTTCGCGGTCGACCTCGACCTCGGCATATCGATCGAGGTCTTCGGACACAGCTTCGCCGAGATCAGCTTCAAGGGCTCACTCGAGGGCACCACCCCGTGGAAGGTCGAGGGCAGAGCCACCATCGATGTCTGGTGGCTTCCCACGTTCCACTTCACCCTCGACCCCGTCACCTGGGGTGACCCGCCGCCGGCGGTGGCGTCGTCGAAGAGCCCCCTGGCACTGGTCGAGGCCGCCCTCGCGCAGAAGGAGGCCTGGAAGGCGGTGATGCCCCTTGATGGCGACCTGCTGGTCACCCTGGGGACGGCCGACGTCGACGGGCTCGTCGCGCACCCCCTCGCGGCCCTCGAGGTCACGCAGTCCCAGATCCCGCTGGAGACCCACATCGACAGAATCGGCTCGTCCGGAGTCACCGCCCACCGGGTCAACCTCGGGCTGGCGACGACGAGCAGCGGGCCGGCGGGTGCCGTGTCCACGGTCACCGCGCCGTTCGCTCCGGGTCAGTTCCTCCAGCTCTCCGGCGAGTCGCTGCTCGCACGAGCGGGATTCGACGCCCTGCCCAGTGGCTGTCGGGTCGCCGCCGCCACCACCCCAGTCTCGGGGCAGGAGGTCCGTGACGAGGTCCGTTGGCACACCTACTTCCGCGGCGACGACCCGCCGCTGACGAACCAGACGTTCCGGCCATCGATGTTCGCCGACGTCTTCGTCGGTCACTCACTCGTCGGCCGCGCCCTCTCGGAGCGGGAGAACCCCTACCTCTCGCGGACCGAGCAGGTCAGCCCCCAGTCGGACCTCAAGGTGTCGATGCTCCCGGCGGGGACGTCGACGGTTCGCACCGTCGACGACAACGGGTTGGTCCTCGCCGACCTCGGCCTGCTCACCGCGACCGAGGCCTCCCGAGT
Organism: uncultured Actinomycetota bacterium; assembly: GCA_963845815.1. Taxonomy (GTDB): domain Bacteria; phylum Actinomycetota; class Actinomycetes; order Actinomycetales; family Dermatophilaceae; genus Lapillicoccus. Next base: position 1,013,920 of record CAWJTD010000001.1, on the reverse strand, counting down.
CGCCAGGGCCGTCACCCTCAGCGGTGCCGCCGACCTGACCGCCGTCGCCGTGGGGGCGAGCTGATGCCCGAGTTCGAGAGCCTCGCATCCATCCGGGGAGCGCGCCTCTCCGACCTCAGCGAGCACGTCCACGACGTCCTGGCGATCGCCCTGCCCGAGCAGGACGCCTACCAGGTCGGTCGGCTCACTCTCGAGGCGTACGACTTCGTTCCCTACGCTCTCACCGGCCTCTCCGCCGCGATGACCACGCCTGCGACAGGCGTCCGGGCGACCACCCACGTCACCATCCCCATCGCCGACGACCAGGGGGGCACCGCCACCGCCCAGCGCGACGTCACCCTCTACGGACCCGGCGATGTGCTGGGCATCGACCCCGGACAGGTCGTCCGGCGATACCCGTCCCCCGGGAGTACGAACGCGGAGGAGACCTTCCACGCCCACATCGAGTTCGATCGACCCGAGCTGCCCTGGGCGTTCAGCGCGGCAACTCCCGGGGTGCGGATGCGGCCGTGGATCATGCTCGTCGTCCTCGAGCGGGACGAGGTCGAATGGGAGCCTGCCGCTGCCGGGCTGCAGCCGATCCTCTCCGTTCCCGCCAGGCTGCTGCCCCCGGTCGACTCTGCCTGGGCCTGGGCCCACGCCCAGGCCACCGCGGGGTCCGCCACGCTCAGCGCCCGGCTCTCCACCGCATACGCCCCCGTGAACGTGTCACGGCTGATCGCGTCGCGGGTCCTCACCCAGCTGACCAACTACGTCGCCTGCGTCGTGCCGACGACCGACGCCGGTCGCCGATCCGGACTGGGTCTTCCGGGTGGCACCCTCGGCCCCGCCTGGACCGCCCAGGACGGACAGGTCCGGCTGCCCGTCTACGACCGCTGGGAGTTCCGCACCGCTCCGGACGGCGACTTCGCCCGGCTCGCTCGGCGGCTCGTGGGCGTGCCCGCCCCCTGGGCCGTCGGGCGCCGCACCCTGGACGCCTCCCGCCCCGGCGCGCCGCTGTCCGACCTGGGAGCTGGTGAGGCCGGACGACGTCAGGTGATCCGCTGTGCTCTCTTCTCGCCCAACCCACCTCCACCGGGCGCGCCGTCGGAGACAGCGCGATGGAGCAACGCCCGGACCACGGACCTCAAGGACGCCCTCGAGCGCGCCGCCCTCATCGAGGGCACAGCGGGCACCGACCCGGGCGGCATCCCCAACCTGCCGATCGTGGGACCCCGGGTCTACGCGAAGGCACATCGCGGCACCGGCACGATCGCGCCCGGCGACTGGTTCGCCGACCTCAACCTGACCGTAACGAACCGCGTGGTCGCCGGCCTGGGCACCCGGGTGGTCGTCAAGGACCAGGAGCCCCTGATGCAGGCCGCCTGGGCCCAGGTGGGGGAGATCGACAAGGCGAACCGCGAGCTCCTGCTCGCCTCGCTCGCCCGACACACCGCGGCCTCAGTCCACAACCGCCTCGCCCTCGTCGACCCGGGCCGGATCCTGCAGCTCACCCGACCGCTGTCAACCCGGATCAAGATCGACGGCGCGGCGCTCACCGTGGCCGGCCAGACCACCCGCAGCGCCACCCCGGTCAGCGCCCTGTCCGGAGCCTTCCGGCGCACCGCCCGGATGACGGGGCCGGTAACGAGGCGACTGTCCGGCGGCCAGCAGCTCGCCGTCGCCACGATGCTCGTCGAGGCCGGGACGGCCCGTGACTTCACCAGGCCCTACTCGCCTCCAGACGGGATCTTCGGGCTGTCCGAGGTGGCCATCAAGGGGCTCGACGCGAAGGCCGTCGCGCCGGCCCTCGGCGTTGCCCAGGCCAAGGTGACCTCCGTGCTCACCGAGTCGTCGGGCCGCCTGCGCGCCGGGATGACGTTGGCCACCGCCGTAGCCACGCCGAGCGTCTGGCGCCCCGCCGACCCGACGTTCCGACCCGGGGTGGCGCTCGCGGAGCGGCTGACCCAGCTGGTTCGCGACCGCGTCTCAACCGACCGGGCGGGTGACGTGGTGGCCTCGAGGTTCCTCGGTGGCCTCGCTGCCGGGCTGGCGGCGAGCCAGGTCATCGGCACCGAGCCGATGGTGCGGCTCACCAGAGAGCTGGACGACGCGGTGATGACCGTCACCGAGCGGGTGGGTTCGGTCGACCCGGCTCCGGTGGTCCTCGAGAGTAGCCCCGGGGCTGGCGCGGGCGGAGTCGCCGGAGGGGTGGTGGGAAGGTCGATGGGTCACGAGATGTTGCGGGACGGCGCCGCGTGGCGGCCAGGCGCGCCCTCCGGCCTGAGCGAAGCCGCCGCGGGTCGGCTGGTCGGCTCGATCGTCCGGCCGGTCGCCAGCTCATCCGGGCTCGGGACGACCGCGGCCCCGGGGCACGGCCGGAGGGGTCGCGTCGCGCGGGGCTCCACCGGCGCCGGCGGCCCCGTGGCTCCGGTCACCGACGCCGTCCGCGCCGAGCGGATGATCACCGCCCAGGGCCGCCAGCTGGCCACCTGGCTGGAGCGGGCGGACCGGGTGAGCGTCGAGGCCATCCGGGCTGACGCCGCGCGGTTGGTCGACTCGACCGGCGTCCTCGGTCTCGCAACCACTCCCCCGCGCGACGTCCTGGCGGTCGGTAAGGCTCAGCTGCTGGCCCGCCTTGACCCCGCCCGGACCGTCATCGACTCGGTCCAGGGACGGCTGAGGGGAGGTGGCTTCCTCCCGACGGGCTGGTTCGACGACACCCTGATCCGGCCGATCATGGCCGCGCCCCGCTTCGACCGGCCGATGTACCAGGCGCTCGACGCGTACAACCGCGACTGGTTGGTGCCGGGTCTGGGCAACCTCGATGCGGACGAGCTGGTCACCGTGCTCGCGACCAATGATGAGTTCACCGAGGCGTTCCTCGTCGGGCTCAGCGACGAGATGGGTCGCGAGCTGCTCTGGCGCGAGTTCCCGACCGACTCCCGGGGAACGTACTTCCACCGTTTCTGGAACGCGGCAGCCGACGAGCTGCGCCAGGAGATCCACCGGTTCAGCGCCACCGCGCTCGGGAGTCACGTGTCCATGGGGCCAGCCGCAGCCTCCGGACGCGCGGTGGTCGTCATCCGCGGCGAGATCGTCCGGCGCTACCCCGACCTCACCGTGATGGCCCTGCACGAAGCCAACGTGAATGACCGTGACCAGGGGCGACCGAAGCTGCCGGAGGCCCCCACCGGCCCGCCCGACGCCGCCAAGATCCTGTTCACCGCGCATCTGTCTCCGGACATCATGCTCGTCGGGCTGGACATCGCCGTCGACCAGCTGCGCCAGGCCGGTTGGTGGATCGTCGTGAGCGAGCACCCGCAGTCGACCCGGTTCCGTCGTCCGTCGACGGAGGAGCTCATCGACCACGAGGTGGCCTTCTCCTCAACGCCCACCGCCACCGGTGGCCACAGCGGAGCCACCGTGGCCGCTGAGCGACTGGAGAGCCCGACCCGGATCGCGTTCGAGGCGCGCGACTTCCTACCCCCAGCCAGCTGAGGAGCGCAGATGCCCGAGCCCATCAACCCTGCAGTACGGGTGGCCCGCGCCGAGGTCGCGAGGATGGTCAGCGAGCGGGACCGGCTGCTGCTGACCGGTGCCCGAGCCGGCCGGCTGGACCGCCGACGACTCGCCGACATCGACGCCCGGATCGGTGGCCTCCTCGACGGGGTCCTCGGGCACATGGACCCGTGTGACGCCAGCGAGACGGAGCCTCTCGTCCTGCTACCGGTCCGGCTCGAGACCCGGTTCGGCACGTCGGGCAACAAGACCACGCTACGGGTCCGGATCTACCCGGACGAGATCCACGTCGACGCCCTGGTCCGAGGACTCAGCGATCCCGAGACGGCCGCCGGCCGGTCCTACTGGACAGTCGTCTGGGTCGACCCGGCACCCGAGGGCGCCTGGGAAACCCTGGTCGCTGAGGTCACCCCGGAACGCGCCGAGTGGGTGGCACACGTGTGCACCCCCACCAACCTGGCCGAGCGAGGGTCAGCCACCCCGCCCACATTCTCGCAACCGGATCCGGTCGGCATCCGTAACGCCGTTGCCCGGGCACTACCCGACCGGTTCGTGGTCGTCGCGGTCCAGGGACGCCAGGTCACCCAGGCGGTGGGTGCGGCGATCCCGCGGGACCTGCAGATCTCGCCCATCCCCCTCGACGACGAGCAACCAGTGCTCAGCGAGCGGGGTATGACGGTGCCCCCCGGATCGGAATGGCTGGTCGACTACGCCGCCGCCGAGCGGGTCGGGATGGCCGTCACGTTGACCTTGGCCGGCGGGACTGCCGCGGTGGACCGCGTCATCGCGATGGGAACCCGGGCAAGCGCTGCCCCCGCCAGCGGTGCGGACGAGCTGGAGGAGCTGCTCACCGGTCATCGTTTCGGGCCGGGACTGGGTCTGCTCCCCCAGGGCACGGCGACCAACAATGCGGACGCCGATCGCTCGCCCTACCGCGCCCGACCGACACCGATGTCTCCCCCGCTCACCCCGCCAGTGGTCGACCCCGCCTCCGATGCGAGCGCCGTAGCCCGGGTGCTCGGACTCGACCCTGCGGTGCTCACTCTGCTGCTCGGCGCGGGGTCCGGCGAGCAGGCTCTCGCCAAACTGGTGAACACCGCCCTGTGGGCGCCGGGTTGGGGCGACTACCTGAACCGGCTCTCCCAGAACCAGGTGCCCGGGATCACGGACGCGCAGCGGGAGTCGGCTCGCGCCCTGTTCCGCGACCATGTCCGCGGTCGAGGTCCCGCACCCGCCCTCCGAGTCGGTGCCCAGCCCTACGGCGTGCTTCCGGTGTCGGACCTGCGCTCGTGGGTGCCGCAGAGCGGGGAGACCTCAGCCGGGGTCGCGCACGTGGTCCGCACCGTCATGCAGAGCTGGCTGTACGCCGCGAGGCGCAAGGTGCCGGTGCTGCGCTCGGGCGCGGCGGGCATCGATGACACCTTCCTTGACGTCCTGGGCTCGTCCCCGGTCATGCAGGGCCTGCGAGTGCGTCCCGTCGTGAGCGAGTGGGCGTCGAGCTCGGTGATGCCCGCGATCGGGTTCGATCCGGACGTGTACGCCTCGGAGCGCCGCTCGACGGCGGCCGTCGCCGCCAACCTGCTGGGCCTCAGCGCGATGCGCGTGGCGATCGGCTCGTTGAGCCAGCAGGACCGACCCCTGCCCCTTCCCCTGGTGTCCCACCGCGACGGAGAGTTCCTCACTGCGCTGGTCGGGACCCCGTCCCGCCACCTCGCCATCGACAGTGTGCTGCAAGCGCTGGCCGCCCTCGCCTGGGACTCCGAGGAGCTCGACGTCGCCAAGTCCGCGCCGGCGAGTGTGCTTCCCGCCCTGGTGGAGTACATCGACCTGGAGCCACAGCTCAAGGCGCAGGTCTCCGCCCTCGTCGCGCGGGCCGACACGGCGAGCGCCGACGAGCTGCACCAGCTTGCGACCCGAGTGCAAGGGCGAGAGGCGTTGGGCGGACCGCTCATGCTGCGCCACTACCAGCCCGTAGAGGGATTGCGGACCTCACTCGCCGAGGTCGCCCTGGCAGCGCCGGTCACACCCGAGGCGAAGCGCGTGGGCATCTCTGCCGTCGCCGGGTGGATCCGGGCGATGGGCTACCGACGAGAGGTGCGGGGTGCTTTGCTGGCCCTGTCGAACACCGAGCTCGAAGCGCGCCGGCTGGCCGTCGGTGAGGCACTCGACTGCAGCTCCCACCGGCTCGACGCCTGGGCGACGGCCGTCGTCGGGGAACGACGCGCCAACCAGGCCGCTCGCACGGCGGCCCGCGGGACCCGCGGGCCCCGGGGGGTGACCATCGGCGCGTACGGCGTCGTCGAGGAGCTCACCCTTCAGGCCGGACCGAACCCCGACGGGTGGATCCACGCGCCGAGCCCGCAGCACGCCACTGCCGCTGGGATGCTGCGCAGTGCCCACCTCAGCCACATCCCAACGAGTGGTCCGGCCAGTGCCGGTGGGCCGTTCGCGATCGACCTGTCCAGCGTCCGGCTGCAGAGCGCCGCCCACGTCCTCGAGGGCGTCCGTCAGGGCCAGCAGCTCGGCGCCCTCGTGGGGTACCAGATCGAGCGAGGCCTGACGGACGCGAGGCTTGGCCGGCTCCAGCTGAGCCTGCGAACGATCGCCCCGCTCGTGGCCCGCCGCCTCAACGACACCGACGGCGTCGACTCGCAGGCCGCCCAGGAGGCTGTCGCGGCGACGAACGTCGTCGACGGTGTGCTGCTGCTGCGGCAGTACCCCCCGGGCGACGCCGGGCTGCGCGCTCGGCTCGATGTCCGCCCGGAGAACCTCTTCCTCGACCCGACGGTGCCGTGGCCGGTGCTGAAGGACTCCGAGTGGAACACGGTGACGGCACTGCTGCGAGCCGCCGCCGACACCATCGACGCCGTGGCCGACGTCATGCTCAGCGAGTCGGTGCTGCAGTTTGCCGGCGGCAATCCACACCGGGCTGCAGCGGCGATGGACGCGATGTCCACCGGAGCGACCCCGAGCGACACCCTGGACGTGCTCGAGGCCCAGGACAGCGCCGAACGCCTCACCCACCGGGTCATGGCGGTCATCGGCTCCGGCCTCCCGGCGAGCGGCTGGTCGACGGGCAGACCCCGTGCTGTCGCCGAGCCCCGGCTGGAGGCCTGGGCGGCCGAGCACCTGGGGGACCCTGCCAAGGTCGTCCTCGCTGTCGTCGGCGGTCAGCGGGTCACCCTGGACCAAGCGGGCTTCGCTGCGCTCGATCTCGTGTATGCCGTGGACCCGGCAGCCTTCGAGCGGGCGCTGCGGGTCGCGGTGCCGGCGCTTCAGGGCGTCCAGCTCGCCGTGGGCCGCGACCCGGCCTGGCCCAAGACCCTGAGGGGCCTGGGGCAGGTCATGGCGCTGGCCGGGACGCTCCGCGCTCTGATCTCGGGCTCGCACGCGGCAGTTCCCGGTGACCTGGCGCGCTCCGGCCAGCCGCCCGTGCGCGACCTCGCCGCGGCGCTGGGCGAGCTGACCTCCCGCGTCTCGACGCTCGCCGGGTCGCTCGAGGCGGCCGTCACTGCGCTGGCCTCGACCGTCTCCGTCATCCCGGACGACGGGATCGTCGACGACCTGACCCTTGCAGATCAGCTGGGCCAGGCCGCCTTCCAGCTGGATCCGTTCGGTATCCCGTTGCAGCCCAACCCCACTCGACCTCTGGATGTGGCGTGGGTGCAGTCCGCGTGGCTGGCCGCCGACGCCCGCAGCCGCAACGCCCGGGCGTCAGTCGACCGACTGATCGGTCTCCCGCCCGGCACGCCAGAGGCGGTGGCGCTCGAGGTCGCTCAGGACGTCGCGACGGGAGTCTTCGGAGACGGCTTTCTCGTCCTGCCGCTCCTCGGCCCGGGCGCCGGTCCCGACCCGTTCGTCGAGGCAATGACCGACCCGGCCTTCTCGCAGCCGGCCACCAGCGCGGTCCGGGCGCTGGTCCGCGACTTCGGCACGGTGCGCGTGGCGGTCAGCAGGCTCTCGGAGGCACTGCTGCTCGAGGGCGCCCTCGGCCGCCCTCGGGTGCCCACCGTTGCCCAGGCGTCCGAACGGACCTCGACCGGTCCGGCCGTGGGGACGGACCGGTGGCTGGCCGGACCCCTGCCCTCCGAAGGTCCTTGGCCGACAGGCCCGGTCACCCATTTCATCCTCGACCTCGTCGGTGACATCGATGCCGGCGCCGCGGTGGCCGCCTTCGTCGTCGACGCGTGGACAGAGGACCTGCCGGCCCAGCCCGGCCCCAAGGCCGATCCCGCGGACCCCCGCCCCGGTCGGGTCCGGACCGGGCTCGCGGTACGGGCCAACTCGGCTTCAGCGCGTCCTCCGCAGTCGATCCTCAGTGCCGTCTCGCCGGACGGCAAGCGGTGGACGACCGACTCGCTCCGCAAGGTCATCGAGCACACACTCGACCTCGCCCGGGTCCGGATGGTCACCCTCGAACGGCTGGCCGGCGAGGGGCTCATGCTGCCGGCGCTGTACACCCGCAGCGCCTCGCTGCAGGGCGAGAAGTACCTCGCCTACCAGGATCTCGCCAACCTGCATACCGACTTTGTCGCTGTGCCGTTCGTCAAGGAGCGCCAACCGTGACCAGCTCCCACATCAGCCCGGTCGAGATGGTGTTCACCGCACCGATGCTGGGCGCCCTGGCCGACGTGAGCACCCAGACGCCGGCGTTGACCCGTCTCGAGCCCCAGTCCGTCTCCGGCGATCCCGCGCCGGGGGCCACCGCGACGGTGGCGGATCCGTTGTGGATGATCGGCCGCCAATGGCAGCTGGGCGAGCTGCTCGGCGAGGACACCGGCAGCCCTGTCTCGGTGCACGTCACCAGCCGGGCCCTACCGGTGACCGCCTGGGCTCCCGTCGGTCGGATGGACGGAACGGACACCGCGGTCCGCAAACCTCCGTGGCAGCCGTGGCCGGACGGAGCGGTGCTGGACGAGCTCGTGGAGCATGTACCCCGGGCCGGCGCGGTCACCGGACTGCGGTGGCGCGCTGAGACCGGCGCTCAGCTGGCCGACAGCCTGCGCGAGGGGGGGCACCCCGACGCTGCCGACGCCCTGCTCACGGCCCATCCGCTGACCCTCGCGCCCGACGCCGCCGACCCCGACGGCTCGCTCGACCCCGCCGCAAGCCGCTTGTTCGTGGTCCTCGACGGGGCCGTGCCGGACGGCCTTGCGGCACGGACGGCCCTCGGAGCCGGCACCCCACCCTGGGTGTCCGGCGCCGCTGACGCCACCGGAGCCGCCCAGGTCTGCGCCCAGTGGCTCGGCTGGGTGGACGGCGCTCCTGGGGCTGGCGGAGCGTGGACCACCACCCGGCTCGAGCATCGCTTCCTGCTGCGCTTCGGGCACGGTGCCGAGCCCGACTCGGCCATTCTCGAGGCCACGTCGTTCAGCGGCGGTTCCGCCCGGTGGCACCACTTCCGGTGGCTCGCCGGATCAACAGTCGACCTGCCCGGGGACGCCCAACTTCCGACACCTGACGAGGTGACGGACATCCTGCTGGCGACCCCACTGCGGTATCCGGGGATGCCGTCCGACCGCTACTGGCAGCTCGAGGAGGGCTCCGTCGACGTCTCTGCGATCGAGGCACAGCCCGAGGACCTCGCGCGCCTGTGCCTCGCGGAGTTCGCCCTGGTCAGCGGCGACGACTGGCTCGTCGTTCCGCTGGACGGACGGGTGGGCGCAGTCAACCAGGTCCGCGAGGTCACCGTGACGACGACCTTCGGGGAGGTGGTGTCCATCCCGGAGGCGGACTCCGAGCGTCGCGGTCGAGGTTTTCGGATGTTCGAGGTGACCTCGTCACGCGGTGACTCGCTGCCCGGTGTCGTGCTCCCTCCCATCGCGAACACGCCGCTGGTGGGTGAGCCGGTCGAGGAGGTGGCTTTCATCCGTGACGAGGCGGCGAACATGGCGTGGGGCGTCGAGCGGGTGGTTCCCGGACGCAGCGGTGACCCGCGGCGGCGTTCGGCCGAACCGACTGTGCAGCGGCCCGATTCACCACCCGACCTGGCGCCCGACGACGTGCTCTACGAGCTCGAGGTGCCGGTTCCGGCCCATTGGATCCCCCTCGTGCCGGTGAGCACCGGCTACGCCACCGTCGGGCTGCGCAAGGGCGCCATGCTGCGAGACGGCCAGCCCCTTGGCGCCGCGAGCCTCCTCCTCGAGCCGACCCCGCTGACCTTCCCGCCCGAGGAGCTCCCCCGCGAAGGTGTCACGGTCAAAGCCGTGCCGGTCCTGGCCCGGCGACGGGACGGCAGCTACGCCCGATGGACGGGCCATCGGATCGAGACCGGTCGTGGCGAAGGAAGCAGCGGGTTCGCGAGTGATGAGGCCCGAGAGGTGCGGACGCCAGGCGGCTGACGCCAGAGACCCGAGGAACGCGTCGCCCGGACAAACTGAGACCCGGCCAACTCATACTTGGCCGGGTCTCGCGTTTTGACGTGCATGTTCGTTGTACCCCAGCGACCCGCACCCGGAGGCGACCGACACGCGACGCCAGGGTGAACTCCTCGACCGGGGAAAGCATCGCGGGTGCGCTCCGGCCCCGCTACGGTCGAGGCTCACCCCTCGAGCAGGAGGCCACGGATGGCTGACCGGACCCAGCACCTGATCGGGCTGCTCCTGGGCGCCGAGGAGGACTGGCCCCAGGCGTTCGAGGAGATCCTGCGCCGGGTCGGACCGGTCACCGATGCCCAGGGCACCCGTCACGAGGTCACCTCGGAACGGCTCACGATCGAGCCCTTCGAGCTGACCGACCCGGTCCGACCGGGGCTGGTCATCGACCGGCTCGCCTACTGGTACTACCACCCCCGCGAATGGCTGAAGAAGGCCGCGCTGATGAACGGGACGTACCTGCTGAACAGCCCGTTCACCTTCCAGTCCATGGAGAAGCACAGCGCCTACTGCGCGATGGTCCGGCTGGGCCTGAAGATCCCGCGAACCGTCCTGGTGCCGTACAAGAACCCGCTGGACAACGTCCGATGGGCCTACACCGCGCAGAAGTACAACAAGGAGTTCGACCTGCTGGCGATAGCCCGCGACCTCGGCTACCCGCTCTACATGAAGCCGTTCGACGGGGGCGGCTGGCGCGGGGTCTCCCGGATCGAGGACGAGAAGGACCTCCAGCGCGCGTACGACGAGTCCGGCGAGATGCTGATGCACCTGCAGGCGACCGTCGACTACGAGAAGTTCGCCCGCGCCCTGTCCATCGGGCCGGAGACGATGGTCATGGACTTCCGTCCGGACGAGCCCATGCACAACCGGTACGCGGTCTCGCACGGGTTCCTCTCGGCGAAGGCAGGCGAGGAGTGCGCCGCGATCAGCCGGATCATCAACGCCTTCTTCGGGTGGGAGTTCAACTCAGCCGAGATGCTCGTGACCGGCGACGAGGTCTACCCGATCGACTATGCGAACGCCTGCCCCGACGTCGCCGTGACGTCGCTGCACTACTACTTCCCGTGGGCGATCACCGCGCTGGTCCGCTGGTCCGTGTACTGCCTGGTCACCGGTCGCCGGACGAGCGTCGACCTGCGCACCGACCGCTACTTCGAGATCGCCGACGACGCCTCGCTGTCCTACGACGCCAAGATCACCGCCTACCTGGCGATCGCCAACGAGCACTTCGAGACCGACCGCTACTGGCAGTGGTGCGACGAGAACCTCGGCGACCTGCCGGGACGGGTGCACGACTGGGTGTCCAGCCCGGACTTCGACCGGCTGCTCGGCGAGACGGTCCGACAGACCTACCCACCTCGCGAACAGGACCGGTTCATGGCCCACTTCCGGGGCCTGACCGGCTTGTGGGTCGAGGACAACCGGGGGAGCGCCACGGGCATGACGGGCGAGGTCACACCGGACGTGGGCCAGCGACCCGGCTAGCATCAGCGCGCGGCCACCGGCGACCCGTCGGACACCCCGGCGCTCTCGAAGGTCGCAACCTCGCGCAGCAACCGGGCGGCGGACTGCACGGCCGGGACGGCCAGCGCCGCCCCGGAGCCCTCCCCCAGTCGCAGGTCGAAGTCGACCAACGGCGAGAGCCCCAGCGCGTCCAGGGCGATGCTGGCGCCGGGTTCCTGGGACCGGTGCCCGGCGATGAGGTATGCCGTGACGCCGGGACACAGGGCCTGGGCCACCAACGCGGCAGCGCCGGCGATGACCCCGTCGAGGATGACCGGGGTGCGCCGACTTGCAGCCGCCAGCAGGAAGCCGGTGAGCGCGGCGTGCTCGAGTCCGCCGACCTCGGCCAGGGCGTCCAGCGGGCGCTCCGCGCTGGCGCCGCTGCGGGCCAGGCCGGAGCGGACGACGTCGACCTTGTGCGCGAGCATCGCGTCGTCGGATCCGGCACCGCGGCCGGTGACCTCGGCCGGGTCACGTCCGGTGAGGGCGGCCACGAGGGCCGCCGACGCGGTGGTGTTCGCAATGCCGAGGTCCCCGGTGACGAGCAGCCGGACCCCGGCGTCGACCAGGTCCAGCGCCGTCGCGACCCCGGCCGCGATGGCTTCCCGGGCCTGCTCGGGCGTCATGGCCGGACCGAGGGTCAGGTCCTGCGTTCCCGCCGCCACCCTGCGCCCCAGCAGTCCCGGTTGCGGGTCCAGGTCCGATGCGACACCGACGTCGACCACGGTGACGGACGCCCCCACCTGACGGGCCAGGGCGTTGATCACTGCCCCACCGCCGGTGATGTTGGCGACCATCTGCGCGGTGACGTCCTGCGGCCACGGCGAGACGCCCTGGGCGTGGACCCCGTGGTCGGCGGCGAACACCGCGACGGCCACCGGGGCGGGCATCGGCGGCGGGCACGCGGCATACATCCCGCAGAGGCGGTTGCCCAACTCCTCGAGCGCGCCCATCGACCCGCGCGGTTTGGTGAGCACCTCCTGGCGCGCCCGGGCGTCGGCCACGGCGGCGGTGTCGAGGGGTCGGATGGCGCTGATGACGGAGTCGAGGTCGGGTGCGGTCACGGCGGCCACCCTACGGCTCGGGCGCTCACCCACCACGCCCTATCCTGATCGGGCCGCCCCCACCTCGGCGGCACCGTGGAGGTCCGATGACAGTCACCCTGGTCACGGGGGGCGCCCGCAGCGGCAAGAGCCGGCATGCCGAGCAGCTGCTGCACGCCGGCCCGGCGGTCTACGTCGCGACCGGCTCGTCCCCCGATGGCACCGACCCGGAGTGGTCCGACCGGGTCCTGAGGCATCGCGCGCGCCGCCCGCTGTCCTGGGGGACCGTCGAGACCCTCGAGGTCGCGGACGCGGTCCGCGCGGCCACCGAGCCGGTGGTCATCGACTGCCTCGGCACCTGGCTGACCGGCCTGGTCGACCGGGCCGATGCCTGGGAGGACCTCGGCCGGGCCGCGCTCGTCGTGCAGGAGGCCACCGAGTCGCTCACTCGCGCCCTGGCCCTGTCGTCGGTCGATGTCGTCATCGTCACGAACGAGGTGGGGATGGCCCTGGTGCCCGAGACGTCGGCCGGTCGCTTCTTCCAGGACCAGCTCGGGATCCTCAACGCGGCCGTCTCCGCCATCGCGGACCGGGTCCACCTGGTGGTGGCCGGCCGGGCCCTCGACCTGACCCACGCGCCCCTCGTGCCGTGAGGGCCGGGCTGAGGCTGGCCTTCGGCACGCTGACGGCGATCCGTACTGCGCCGCCACCGGCGATCGACCGGGACTGCGCGCGCCGGGCCATGCTCCTCGCGCCGGTCACGGCCCTGCCGGTGGCGGCGATCTGGTCGATCGGGGCGGCGCTCGTCGCCGTCACGTCGATGCCACCGGCGCTGCTGGCGGCCGTCCTGGTTGCCGTCACGGCGCTGTACTCCCGCGGTCTGCACCTCGACGGACTCGCCGACACCGCCGACGGGCTCTCGAGCGGGTACGACCGGGAGCGGGCGCTGGCGGTGATGAAGACCGGGGACGTGGGCCCCAGCGGGGCCGTCGCCATCGTCCTCACGCTGCTGGTCCAGACCCTGGCGCTGGGCGCCCTGCTGCGCACGCCGGCCGGTGCCGCGCTGGCGCTGGTCGCGCTGGTGACCAGCCGGCACGTCCTTGCCGTGGCGTGCTGGTCCCGGGTGCCCGCGGCCCGCTCCACGGGCCTCGGCGCCACGGTCGCCGGCTCGGTCCCGACCCGGATGCTGATCATGGCGACGTGCGCGGCATTGGCCCTCTCGGCCCTGCTCGCGCACGCCTGCGGTGCACCCTGGTATGCCGGCCCTCTCACCGTGGCTGCTGGCCTGGTGGCGACGGGATCCGTTCTGCGCGTGGCCATCCGACGGGTCGGCGGCATGTCCGGGGACGTCCTGGGGGCCTGCGTCGAGATCTCCCTGGCCGGTGCGCTGCTGGTGGCGACCGCCGCCCTGGGCTGACCTGCTACGCGCGCACGAGCACGCGGCGTCGGAGTTGGCGGTGCTGCGTCAGAGCAGGTGGATCTTGGAGCTGCGGATGTCGACGTCGACCATCATGTCGCCGAACTTGACGTCCATCCGGTCACCCTTGAGCCGGACGACCCGGCCGAGGCCGTGACGGTCGTGGGTGACCCGACTGTCCACCTCGAACGTGTCGTAGACCGGTGCTGGTTGGTCACGGAACGGACTGGTCGACAAGCGCGATCTGCGGGCTGTGGAGCGAGAGGGCATACCTCCAGTGTCCACCCGTTTGGAGATCTTGAACACTCGCCGGGTCCGCAACAGCCCCGATCGGCGCCACGACGCTGGTGATCTGAGCACGCGAATCGCCTTGCCGGTGGCTCAAAATTAATCCGGTTGCCCTTCGCGCGCGCGTGCGGGGCCTCGGTGGTGAGCGACCTGCTCGCGGGCCGCTAGGATGGTGATCAGCGGCCCGCACTGTTCTGCCTCGGGCCTGCTTCACGATGCGATGCTCTTGCGCCGCGACCCAGAGACGGTTCGCGCCGGGCAGAACGCCCAGCCAATCTTATGGAGTACCCACCTGTGTCCGTTGACACGACTTTCCCTGCCCTCGGCGTGCCCGTCGAGCTGTCCACCATTCTTGCTGACCTCGGCATCGTCGTCCCGACGCCGATCCAGGCCGCAACGCTTCCGGACTCGCTGTCCGGGCGTGACGTCCTCGGCCGTGGCCGCACCGGCTCAGGCAAGACCTACGCCTTCCTCATCCCGCTGATGACCCGCCTGGCACAGAGCGGGGCGCCGCGGGCGGCTCGCCGGCCGCGCGCCCTGATCCTCGCGCCGACCCGCGAGCTGGTCACCCAGATCGACGCCGCGATGGCGCCGCTGGCCAAGGCCCTCGGGCTGCGGACCATCACCATCTTCGGTGGCGTCGGCCAGAACCCGCAGGTGTCGGCGCTGCGCTCCGGTGTCGACGTCGTCGTCGCCTGCCCGGGCCGCCTCGAGGACCTCATGGGCCAGGGTCACGTCGACCTCGGTTCCGTCGAGGTCACCATCCTCGACGAGGCCGACCACATGGCCGACCTCGGCTTCCTGCCCGGCGTTCGCCGGATCATGGACACGACTCCTCGCCAGGGCCAGCGGCTGCTCTTCTCGGCGACGCTCGATGCCGGGATCAACGTCATCGTCAAGCGATTCCTCAGCAACCCGGTGACCCACTCGGCCGACTCCGCCCAGTCGCCGGTCTCGACCATGTCGCACCACGTCCTGCACGTCAGCCACGAGGCCCGCCTCGACGTGCTGCTCGACCTGACGGCCGCGCCGGGACGCAAGCTCGTCTTCACCCGGACCAAGCACGGCGCCAAGAAGCTGGCCAAGCAGCTCAACGCCTCCGGGGTACCGACGGTGGAGCTGCACGGCAACCTCAGCCAGAACGCCCGGACGCGCAACATGGAACAGTTCCACAGCGGCGTCGCGAAGACCCTCGTGGCCACCGACATCGCCGCGCGCGGCATCCACGTGGACGACATCGAGATCGTCATCCACGCCGACCCGCCGGTCGAGCACAAGGCGTACCTGCACCGCTCTGGGCGCACCGCACGCGCTGGCGCCGAGGGCACGGTGGTCACGCTGATGACCGACGACCAGGTCCGCGATGTCCGAGATCTCACCCGCAAGGCCGGGATCAACGCGACGACCACGCGGATCCACGCCACGCACCCCTTGCTCCAGGAGCTCGCCCCCGGTGAGCGGACCTTCAGCGGCGGACTCGTCGCCAGCATCGCCGACTCCGGCGACCGTCGGGCACGCACCAACAGCCCGCGCACCGGCGGGCAGGGCCGCCAGCCGGCCCGCGGCGCAGGCGGACGTGGCGGCGCCGGTGGACGTGGCGGCGCACCTCGACGCAGCTCTGGTCGCGGCACCGCCGCGGCCTCGGTCGGCACGAAGGGCGGCGCCAACGCCTCCGGCGGCGCTCGACGCTCCGGTGGCCGCGGATCCGGGTCGGCGTCGGTGTACTCGACCTCGTCCTCGGGCCGGGGCGGCGCAGCCGCCTTCTCGTCCGGGACCCGGGCCGGCTCCCGCACCCGCTGAGCGAAGCGACACCGACCCACGCGGCCACCAGGCCCGCCGGCCTCGGCGGGGCCCGGCGGCGCGCCGTCTGCCGACTCCGAAGCCCGACCGCTAGGGTACAAATGTCCGCATTCTGAGCGTCGACCGGCAGGGAACCTGGGTGAACGAGATCAGCCGACGGGCGGTCCTCGGCGCCGGCGGAGGACTGTCGCTCACCGCGCTGTCCGGCTGTGTCGCCGGTCCCGCCACTCCGCCGGGGACAACCGGGTCGGACCCCACCCGCACCGACGCCACGGGATCCGCGTCCACACCGGTGCAGACCCCCACCCCGACGACGAGCTCCACCCCGACCGTGCCGGTGATCGGGGATGGCAGCACCTCGGACACCGGGCCGCAACCACATCAGCCGGTCATCGAGCGGCTCGTCCCCGGCCAGGCTCCCCCGCAGTTCGTCGTGTGCTCCTGGGATGGCGCCGGGGAGACCGACGCCAAGCTGTTCTCGCACTTCCGCGCCGTGGCGAACGAGCTCGCCGGGTCGATGACCTTCTTCCTCACCGGCCTGTACACCCTGCCGGCAGCCAAGCGAGAGCTCTACCGACCGCCCCAGCACGCGGTCGGCGCCTCGGACATCGGCTTCCTGTCCGACGGCGCGGTGCACGCCACCATCGAGCAGGTCGGCAAGGCCTGGCTCGACGGGCACGAGATCGGCACCCACTTCAACGGCCACTTCTGCGGGCCTCGCGGGGTCAGCGCGTGGAGCCCCCAGGACTGGGACAGCGAGATCGCCCAGGCCATCTCCTTCGTCCAGACGTGGCGCACCAACACGGGTTTCACCGACCTGCCGCCGCTGCCGTTCGACTACGTCAAGGAGCTCGTCGGCAGCCGCACCCCGTGCCTGGAGGGGCAGGCGGGCCTGCTGCAGGCCAGCAGGCTGAAGACCTGGCGATACGACTCCTCCGGCACCGGGCGCCAGGTCTGGCCCACTCGGTTCCCGAACGGACTGTGGAACATGCCGCTTCAGTCGATCCCGTTCCCCGGGCACTCGTTCGAGGTAATCTCGATGGACTACAACATGATGTACAACCAGTCCAAGACGCCGAGCGGCGCTCAGGCGCAGCGACCCACCTGGCGGGCCCAGGCGCGGGACGCCTTCCTCGGCGGGTTCACCCGTGCCTACCAGGGCAACCGCGCACCGCTGGTCATCGGGAACCACTTCGAGCAGTGGAACGGTGGCATCTACATGGAGGCGGTCGAGTCGGCCCTGCGCGAGATGGCGGCGCACCCTCAGGTGCGGCTCGTCTCGTTCCGCCAGCTCGTGGACTGGATGGAGGCTCAGGACCCGGCGGTGCTGAAGTCACTGCAGGGTCTCAACGTCGGCCAGCTCCCCAAGGGCGGCTGGTCGGCGTTGGCGTGAGCCGCCGGCCTGCGCTGCAGCCGTCGCCTACCGCCGGAGGGCGCGTGAGACCAGGTCCGCATACAGCGGTCGAGCCCCCACCTGAAGGTGCAGACCGTCCGCGACGAACCAGTCCGGGTGCCCCTCGGATGCCGCATGCCAGTCGACCAGCGTGGTGTTGCCGAAGTCGGCGCCGACCTGGGCGAGGGTCCGGTTGTTGGGCTCCTCCCACGCCCGCGGGACCCGGTCGTTGACCAACAGCACCTGCTGGCGATCGGCGAGCCGGCTCAACGTCTCGGCCAGCCGGCCCGGCGAGATGACCCCGTTGTTCCCGACATGGATCAGCACCACCGGCGCGAGGGCTCCTGCCGCTGCTGCCCCGTCCACGTCGTCGAGGATGAGGTTGGCCTGCCGGCCCTCCTTCGCGTCGAACCCCTGCACCGGCAGGCTGGCCTCGATGGCCGGCCGAGCGCCGAGGAGCACCGAGTCGCCGAAGGCGCTCAGCGCCGGGGGCGCCGAGACCGGACTCGGCGCCGGGGCAGGGGCGGGCGGTAGCGCCGGAGCCAGGGAGGCGGGCGGGTGGATCAGGCGCAACCGAGCCCCCTCCTTGTCGGCGACAGGTCCGGAGGAGTCCTCGCCGCTCGCGGCGGGGTTCGGGTCGGCGGGGGCGATGCTGCCGACTGGCGCCGTCAGCGGGTACGGGCGCTTCGGCCCGGCCTGGCCTGCCACCACCAGCATGGCGGCGCACGCTGCCGCCGCCAGCCCCTGGAGTGCGGGAACGGTCATCCGGTTCCGGAACGGCCAGACCGGGGCCGGGCGCATCGGGCGCCGTCCGGCCCGGATCGGCTCCTCCACGTACCGGTAGGTGATCGCGGCCAGGGCGAGGATGAGCGCGACCCGGAGGGCGTCGATGAGCGCGACCGGCCCGACCAGGTCCAGGCCCGGTCTGGTGATCACGACGATCGGCCAGTGCCACAGGTAGATGGAGTACGAGCGCTGCCCGAGCCAGCGCGGCAGTCGGTGCTCCAGCAGCCGGCCCACCCCACTGCCCCGGCGCACCACGGCGACGACGAGCAGGAGGGCCACAGTGTCGACGAGAAGGAACCCGCCACGGTAGAGCCACGGCTGGAACTCGTCCACGACGACGAAGCTCCAGCCGAGCCCCGCCAACCCGATGACCGCGAGCAGGTCGGTGGGCCAGACCCCCCGGTATGCCGGCAGTGGCCACCCGCCCGGTCGCCCACCGACGCTCAGCGCGCCGGCGGCAGATCCCAGGAGAAGTCCCATCGCGTGGGTGTCCGTGCCGAAGTAGACCCGCCCGACGTCCGCGCCGTAGGGCAGGTCCTGGCGCAGCGCAAAGAGCGCCATCACAGCCGTCGACAGCAGCGCGAGGACGGTCGCGACCTGGGCGACGCGCCAGGGGCCCGACGGGCTGAGCCAGCGCGGCCGGCGCCGCCGACGCGCACTGCGCATGATCACGAGCACGGCGACCGACCAGAGCAGGTAGTACTGCTCCTCGATCGCCAGTGACCAGAGGTGTTGCAGCATGGGTGGACGGCCCGTGGCGACGAAGTACGACTGGTCGTCGGCGATCAGCCACCAGTTGGTCACGTAGCCGAGGCTGGAGAGCACACTGCCCCACAGCGTCGGCAGCTGGTCGCGCCAGAAGGTGGTCCCGGCGGCGACGACCGCGAGCATCACGAGGGCGACCGCCGGGAGCAACCGTCGGGCCCGACGGGCGTAGAAGCGGCCCAACCGCAGCCCACCAGTCCTGCCGAGCTCGATGAGCAGCAGCCGGGTGATCAGGAAACCGGAGATGACGAAGAAGACGTCGACGCCGAGGAACCCCCCGGGCAGGAGGTCGGGGGCCACGTGGAAGAGCACGACCGCGGCGACGGCGATGGCCCGCAGACCGTCGAGTCCGGGAAGGCGACGATGGCGGTCCGCTCCAGCCATCCCACCCCTCCTGCTCGCTCCACCGCCACCGCTGGACCGCTCCCGGACGGCCCGAATCCCGAGACAGGGTACGTGCCGCGGCTGGGCTCGCCGACGCCCCACGCCGGAGACGGGTCAGGTCACGGGGAACTGCCCGCGCCCGGTGCGTCCTGCGTCACCGGCCGGCCGTCCGGTGCGCCTGGACCTGTGCCGCCGACAGCGCTGTGGAGTACACCGCCGCGTTGTCGACCAGACCGTTGAGGTTCACGGACGTCGGGGCGTCGCTCCAGCCGCTCGGGATGGCGTCGGCCCCGACCCGCCAGTAGCCGGCGGTGGAGCGCACCGCGCTGACCGATCGGGTGGCGACGCTCACACCGTCGACGTACAGGGTCAGGGTCGCGCCGCCGGACAAGCTGAGCACGACGTGGTGCCACTTCCCGTCGTTGTACGCGGCGGGGCTGCTGACCGTCTGCGGTCCGGCCAGCAGGAGGCCGAGGATCCCGTTGCTGTAGACCCCACCGACGACCTTGCCGCTGTCGCCCAGGTAGAGCTGACGGTCCGGTGACGTCGAGGTGCCGGCCTGCGAACTGCCGAAGCCGAGCAGACGACCCCCGCTGGTGGTGCGCGTGCTGAACCACGTCTCCATGCTCATGGTGGTGGGTGCCGACGACACCTGGGTCGGCGTGGCCACGAACCCGCTCGCGAGGGAGACTGCGGGACCGTCGTCCTGCCGGCACGAACCGGGGACCCGGGTCACTCCCCCGGTCAAGGTTCCGGTCCGACCGTTACCGGAGCCGTCCAGTGCGGCGGTGCCTGAGCCCTCGGCGAAGCCGTACGCGAGGAATGGCTGGTCGTTGACAGGAGGGTCGAGGCACGGGTACGACCCGGCGGCGAGCAAGCTGGCCGGGTTGACCGTCGTCCCGAGGTAGAGCGCCGAAGCCGGCCGGCTCGTGGCCACCACCAGGACGACGACGGCCGCGGCCACGAGGAAGCCGCTGCCGACCAGCCGGCCGCGAGCCCGGCGAGGCGCGCGGGGCTGCCGTCGACTCGGCTGGTGCGGTGGCGGTCCGGTGGTAGCGGGGTCGGGCTCCGCCGGCTCGGCCCCGGGAGCTGTTCGCCCCAGTGCTCGGTCGAGCCTGGTGGCGGCGACCAGCAGCAGCAGGACGACGACCAGGACCGCCAGCTGCGGCAGCGCGCGCTCGGAGAACCAGACCAGCGGTGCCCCGACCAACGGGATGCGCAGGAAACCCACCCCGCGCACCCCCGTCGTGGCCACGGGGGTGGAGTCGTCGCTCGAGTTGGCGTCCCCGCGCAGGATGAGGCCCTGGTCAGTGACGCTGACCAGGCGATGTAGCCGCAGGCGACCGCCGTGGTCCGGGTCGTCGACGAGGAGCACCTGCCCAGCCGCCAGGGCCTCCTGCGGGAGCGGTCGGGCGACCACGATGTCGCCGGGGTGGATCCGCGGCTCCATCGAGCCGGTCATCACCGTGGTCGGCGTCCACCCGAGCACTGCGGGGGCGGCACCGAAGAGCAGCAACGTGGCGAGCGCGGCCAGGGTGACCCGAGCCAGCGCGGCGCCGACGATCCGGGCGTAGACCGCGGGCCACCCCTGCGCCGAGCCGGCCGAGGCATCCGCTGGGGCCGCCGTCGCAGGACCGCGGCGCCGGCGCCGTGATGCGCTGTGGCGGCCCATGCCTACCCCCCGAGTTGCGATGTTCCGGTGCGGCTACCCCGTGCTGGCCCCCGGCCTTGGGCCGGGGTCCGCGGTCAGCTGTTCTGCGCTTCCCAGGTGAAGCCGATGGCCGCGGTTCCGGCCTGGGTGGTGTTGGGGGCGGCAGCATCCACGGTGTACTGGATCTGGAAGGTGCGCGTCTCGGACGCCGTGCCCGTCGGAGCCCAGCTGCCCAGGCCGGTGGCGAAGTTGGTGTTCGCGGAGCCGAATCCGGCCAGCGTCCCGGTGTAGACGTTCGACCCGGTCAGCAGCGGGGTGAACCCGACGCCCGAGGCGAAGGAGCCGCCGGTGCCCTGGGTGATGACGAGGTTGATGTACGAGCTCAGCCCGTTCGTCGTGGCCGCGTTGGTCCCGTACAGCTTCACCGTGGAGGCGAGCGACCCGGTGGAGGTCACCGCGATCACCCGGGTGCCGGTCGAACCGGGCTTGAGGTTGCTCGCCGTGAAGGCAGCCGTGTTGCTGTCGTCGTCCCCGATGGCGACGGTGCCGGCCGCCCAGTTGTTCGTGGGGTTACTGGTCGTCGCGCTGAACGCCGAGTAGGAGGACTGGGCGACGACGGCCCCGCTGAGCAGCAGTGCTGCCGGGATGGCGACCCACTTGGCTACGCGGGCGGCACGGACGGTCTGGACGGACATGGGAACCCCTGACTGATCACGGGAGGCGTCACCCTGCTGGCGCTACCTCGATTTGAGAAGTTAAACAGTCAATCATTTGATTGTCAAGTTATATGGCCACATGACTACTTGACTACCCAGTCTTTTTACCGACGGTCTTGTTGGGCCGTTTTCGTGCTCACCGACTGGCTGCTAGCCCGCTGGCGCATCCGTATCGCTACGGATGTGCGTATAGTTGAGAGTCAAACCTCTTGGATGCGGAGTAATCGTGGAAGGCACAGCTATCAACACCGGCCCGGTCCTGGACGGGCTGCGTCAGTCGACCTTGGCCAGCAACCGGCTGCGCGCGGCCCTGGCCGCCGAGCTGGGGGTGAACCAGACCGAGCTGTCCGCTCTCGGACAGCTGGCGCAGGCTCCGGGTAGCACCCCCAAGGAGCTGGCCCAGTTCCTCGGGATCACCACCGGCTCGACGACCGGCACGACGGAGCACCTGCACAAGATGGGCTTCCTCGTCCGGGAACCGCACCCGCAGGATCGGCGCAGCGTGCAGCTGAGCCTCACCCCGGCGGGCCGGCACGCGATGGAGTGGGCCTTCGAGCGCTATGCCAGCGCCCTGGGTGCGGCCCTGGCGAGGCAGCCGGAGACCTCGCCGGAGGAGATCGCCCGGTTCTTCGTTACGCTCGCGGACGAGCTCGACGCCATCGGCGCCCAGCTGCCGGGCACGCCGGGGCGGTAGCCGGGCCCACGGGCGGTATTTCGGGGAACTCCTTGACACCGTCCGTCTCGGCTGGTTCGATCCATTAGATCGGTCTACTAGCCACCACCGCAGCGCGGACTCCCGGTTCGCGCCGACGGTTGAGACGACGGAGAGCCCCATGGACCGCATTACCGAACTGACCCTCTCCCGCCGGGCCGTGATGGGTGGCTCGTTGGCTGTGGGGGCCGCCGTCCTGCTGGCGGGCTGCAGCGACTCCGCCCCGAGCGCGGTCGCCACCGGCCGACGGCGGCTGAAGATGACCGTCGAGGGGGACCCGAACTTCGCGCGCATCCTCGGCATCACCCCGGGCAACACCTCGATCACCCGGTCGCTCTTCGACCCGCTGCTCGACCGGCTGCCCGACGGCAGCTACAAGCCGGCCCTGGCGAGCGCCTGGGAATGGAGCCAGGACAAGAAGAAGCTGGTCATCAAGCTCCGTCCGGGCGTCACCTTCCACTCCGGTCGGGCTCTGGCGGCATCCGATGTGGTGGCCACGATGAAGTTGGCCCGCGAGGCCAGCTCCGGAGCCCAGATGGCGCGCCTGCTCGCCCGCACCTCGGGCGTGACGGCCACCGGTGAGCGCGAGGTCACGGTCACCCTGGACAAGCCGTTCGTGGGCATCCTCGACGCCTTCTCCGCCATCCCGATCGTCGACGGCTCGACGCTGGACGACCTCGCCACCGCGAAGCAGGTGGTCGGTACCGGCCCGTTCACCTGGGGGTCGTGGACGCCGGGCAAGGACGTGGTCCTCAACCGCAACGGTTCCTACTGGCAGCAGGGCCGGCCCTACCTCGACGGCCTCAACATGTCGATCATCGGAGACGGCCAGGCAGTCCTGTCGGCCGTCCAGTCCGGCAACGTCGAGCTCGCGACCAAGATCCTGCCGCGAGATGCGGCGACG
Source organism: uncultured Actinomycetota bacterium (assembly GCA_963845815.1). GTDB lineage: Bacteria > Actinomycetota > Actinomycetes > Actinomycetales > Dermatophilaceae > Lapillicoccus. Next base: position 990,683 of record CAWJTD010000001.1, on the reverse strand, counting down.
CTGGCCAAGGACTCGCGGTTCGCGGTCGTCGACACCCCGGGGCAGGACCTGTACGTCGGTGTCAACGTCACGACCAAGCCGCTGGACGACGTGCGGGTCCGTCGGGCCATCGGCATGGCCCTCGACCGGGCGCGGATCGCGGAACAGGTCTTCAGCGGCTTCGCCCAGGCCAGCTGCGTGCCGTGGGACAAGGCCACGCCGGGTGTCACCGCCGCGCAGATCGCCCACTTCAACTACGACGTGACCACTGCCAAGACACTGATCAGCCAGGCCGGCGCCACCGGCGCCGAAGTCACCATCTCGGCCCGGTCGAACAACCCGGCCTTCGTTGCCGTCGCGGACATCGTCCACTACGGCCTCGAGCAGATCGGCCTCAAGCCGAAGATCGTCAAGACCGACGCCCCGCAGTACGCCGAGGCGATGCAGGGTGGGCTCTTCCCCGGCCTGTGGATCGGCAACGTCGGCCTCACGGCGATGGGTCAGGTCACCGCCCTGCTGACCGCCAACCCGTTCGTCATCGACAAGAACACCTCGAAGTTCACCGACCCGGCGTGGGCCGGGTTGGTCAACGCGGTGGTCAACGCGGTCGACGACGCGCAGCGAGCCGAGGCCAGCAACAAGCTGACCCAGTACCTGCTCGACCAGGCCTTCCACCTGACCGTGGTCCAGGAGAAGCCGCCGATGGTCGCCGTCAAGGGTCTGACGGGCATCGACGTCGACCCGCTGTTCTCCGTCAGATACGCCGACGCCCGGTTCGGGTGATGCAGTACGTCGCCAGACGGCTGCTCGGCTCGGTCGTTGTCCTGTTCATCGTCTCCATGGTCATCTTCACCCTGCTGCACCTGGCCCCCGGTGACCCGGCGACCGTGCTGGCCGGGGCCGACGCCGACGCCGCCACCGTGGCCGCGATCCGGCGCGAGCTCGGGCTGGACCAACCCGTCGTGACCCAGTACGTCACCTGGCTCGGCCAGCTCGTCACCGGCAACCTCGGAGAGTCCTACACGCTGCGGCAGCCGATCAGCGACCTGCTCGGCCAGCGGATCGGCAGCACCCTGCAGCTGACCGTCTGCGCCACCCTGCTGATGATCGTGTTCGGCACCCTCATCGGTGTGGTGCTCGGGACGACCCGGTCGAAGACGCTGGAGCAGGTGATCGACTACTTCGCGAACCTCGCGCTGTCGCTGCCGGTCTTCGTCAGTGGCGTCATCCTCATCTTCGTGTTCGCCGTCGTCCTCCAGACGCTGCCCAGCGGCGGAGACGCCCCGATCACCCAGACGGCGAGCGCCGTCCGCCGGCTGATCCTGCCCAGCATCGCCCTGGCCCTGCCGGCGATCCCCGTGATCGCCCGACTGCTGGCGACCGAGATCCGCAGCTCGGCCCAGCAGGAGTACGTCCTCACCGCGACCGCCAAGGGTGCCAGCCCGCGACGGATCATCTGGCGGCACGTCGTGCCGAACAGCCTCAGCGCGGCCGTCGTCGAGATCGGTATCCGGATCGGTCACCTCGTCGGCGGGGCCGTGATCGCCGAGGTGATCTTCGCCCGGGCCGGCCTGGGCAGCCTGTTGATCCAGGCCGTGAACAACCGGGACTACCGGCTGGCTCAGATCCTGCTGCTGATCGCGGTGGCGGCGGCGCTGCTGTGCCAGCTGGTGGCGGAGCTCATCATCGCCCGGATCGACCCGCGGATCCGGCTGGGGGCCAGCGGATGAGCCTCGACTCCGACCGGCCCGCCGAGGCCTCACCGCCGCCCGGGGACGCGGTGACGCCGGTGGCCCCCGGCCAGTCCGCCGGGAACCGCTACCTGCGGGCCCTGGGCAGCGGGCGCGGCGCCTTCGGCGTCGGGCTGGTCCTGGCGGTCGTGCTGGTCAGCCTGATCGGTCCGCTCTTCATCCCATACGGCCCGAACGAGCAGGGGCCGGACGGGCTCCTGCCGCCGCTCAGCCCGGGTCACCCGCTTGGCACCGACGAGATCGGCCGGGACCTCCTGGCGCGGGTCCTCGCCGGCACCCGGGTCGACCTGCTGATGACCCTCATCGCCGTACCGGTCGCCGCGGTCGCGGGCACCCTGCTCGGCCTGGTCGGGGTGCTCAGCGCTGGTGCCGGAGCCGTCGTCCAGCGCATCTTCGACGTCTTCCTCGGCGTTCCCGGGGTCATCCTCGGCATCGGGATCACCATCGCCCTGGCTCCCGGCATGGTCTCGGTCGTCGTCGCGATCGTGCTCGTGACGATGCCCCTCTTCGGCCGCCAGGCGCGCAGCTCCCTGCTCGGTCAGCTGCCGCTCGACTACGTCGCCGCGGCGCAGGTGCTGGACTACCCGAAGCGCCGGATCATGCTGCGGCACATCCTGCCCAACATCGTCGACGTCCTCTTCGTGCGCTTCGCCATCGAGATGGCACATGCGATCAGCCTCGAGGGGAGCCTGAGCGTGGTCGGCCTGGGCATCCAGCCTCCGCAGGCCTCGCTGGGGGCGATGATCAAGAGTGGCTCCGGGTTCCTGCTCACCCTCCCGGCCTACGCGCTGGCCCCGGTCCTGGTCGTGGTGCTCCTGGTGATGGGCTACACGTTGATGGCGAGCGCGATGAACCGAACGGTGCTGCGCTCATGACGGCCGCACCCGGCCGGGCGACGACCGGATCGGAGCCCGGCGCCGTGCTCGAGGTCAGCCACCTCAGCCTGGACCTGGAGACGGCCGGGCGGACCGTCCCGGTGGTCCGGGACGTCTCGCTGACGCTCATGCCGGGACGCATCCTCGGCATCGTGGGAGAGTCCGGGTCCGGCAAGTCGCTGACCGCGCTGTCCCTGATGAGGATGCTCCCGAGCGCGGTGTCGGTCCGCTCCGGCACGGTGATGTTCCACGGCCGGGACCTGCTGGGGATGCCCGCGGCCGAGCTGACCGCGGTGCGCGGTCAGCAGATCGGGATGGTCTTCCAGGACCCGCTCGCCTTCCTCAACCCCCTGATGACCGTGGGCCAGCAGATTCGTGAGGTGCTGACGATCCATGGAGCCTCCCGGTCGGCAGCTGCGTCACGAGCGGCCGAGCTGCTCCGGCTGGTCGGGGTCCGGGATGCGGCCAAGCGGCTGGACGACTACCCGCACGAGTTCTCCGGCGGGATGCGCCAGCGGGTGATCATCGCGATCGCCATCGCCAACAACCCGTCGCTGCTCATCGCGGACGAGCCCACCACGGCGCTGGATGTGACCGTCCAGGCGGAGATCCTGCGCCTGCTGACCTCCTTGCGCGACGAGCTCGACATGTCGCTGATCCTCATCACCCACGACATCGGGGTGGTCGAGGAGACCTGCGACGAGGCGCTGGTGCTGTATGCCGGTGAGGTCGCCGAGCGCGGACCGGTCGGCGAGGTGCTCGGCCGGCCACGGCACCCGTACACCCGCGAGCTCATCGCGGCGACCCCCCGGCTCGAGAACGCTCATGGCGGCCGGCTCGCCTCGATCGTCGGCCAGCCGCCGGACGTGATGAACCGGCCGTCCGGCTGCGCCTTCCACCCGCGCTGCGCCCTCGCGCTGGACATCTGCACCAGCCGGGACCCCGAACTGGTCGACCGCGGGTCGGGCACGGTGCACGAGGTGGCCTGCTGGGTCTCGGAGAAGCCGCTGCCCGCTCGCACCGACCCGGGCGGGAAGAGGAGCGCGCCGACCGCCGAGGCCACTCCCGTCCTGCTCACCGTCGAGGACGTCCGGATCGGCTACCGCCGTCGCTCGTGGTGGGGCACCCGCGCGGTCGACCCCGTGGTGGTCGACGTCAGCCTCGAGGCCAGGGCCGGCCGCAGCCTGGGCCTGGTCGGCGAGTCCGGGTCGGGGAAGTCGACCCTGGCCCGCGCCATCATGGGCATGGTGCCGGTGATGTCCGGGTCGATCACCATCGACGGTCGCCAGTGGGTCGACGCGACCGGGCCCGAGCGCTCGGTGCTGCGCCGGACGGTGCAGATGATCTTCCAGGACCCGTACCAGTCGCTGAACCCGCGCCAGTCCATCGGCGAGGTCGTCACCGAACCCCTGGCGGTCCACCGGCTGGTGCCGGCGTCCCAACGCGAGCACCGCGTTGCCGAGCTCTTCGACCTGGTGGGCCTGCCGAAGAGCCTGCTGACCCGGTACCCCTACCAGCTCTCCGGGGGCCAACGCCAGCGCGTCGGCATCGCCCGGGCCCTGGCGATGGAGCCGAAGCTGCTGGTCGCGGACGAGCCGGTGTCCTCGCTCGATGTCTCCGTCCAGGCCCAGATCATCAACCTGCTCGCGGACCTGCGCGACGGGCTCGGCCTCGGGCTGCTCGTCATCGCCCACGACCTGAGCGTGGTGCGCTATCTCTGTGAGGATGTGGCTGTGATGAACGCGGGACGAATCGTCGAGCACGGTCCGGTGGACACCGTGCTGACCCACCCCGACCACCCGTACACGGCAGCGCTGCTGGCAGCCGCGCCGGGCAGCAGGTCCGCGTCGTGACGGCGGCACCGGGCTCATCGCAACGGATCGGTAGAACGGTCGCGGACTCCGTCCCGTCCTGGCCGGCCAAGGCAGCACGCAGCGGGCCGAACGTCCTGCTCGTCCTGCTCGACGACGTCGGCTACGGCCAGTTCGGGTGCTACGGCAGCGCCAGCAGGACCCCGGCCATCGACGCGCTGGCCGACGAGGGAGTGCGCTACACGAACTTCCATGTGCCGGCGCTGTGCTCGCCCACCCGGGCCAGCCTGCTCACCGGGCGGAACCACCACTCGGTCGGCATGGGCTTCCTGGCCGCGTTCGACACCGGCTTCCCGTCCTACCGCGGCCACGTCTCCCCCGCGGCCGCCACCATCGCCGAGATGCTGCGCGAGCACGGCTACGGCAGCTACGCCGTCGGCAAGTGGCACCTGACCCCACCGGACCAGATGAGCACCGCCGGCCCGTTCGACCAGTGGCCCACCCAGCGGGGGTTCGACCGCTACTACGGCTACCTCTGGGGCGAGGACGACCAGTTCAGCCCCGAGCTCTTCCACGACCAGCACCATGTCCCGACCCCGACCCACGAGGGCTACCACCTCAGCGAGGACCTCGTCGACAAGGCCTGCGAGTTCATCGCCGACCACGTGACCTCCCGACCGGACGACCCCTTCTTCGGGTACGTGGCGTTCGGAGCCTGCCATGCCCCGCACCAGGCGCCGCAGGAGTACATCGACGCCTATCGCGGCGCGTTCGACCACGGCTGGGACGTGGAGCGGCAGCTGATCCTCGAGCGGCAGATCAAGCTCGGCGTGGTCCCGGACGGGACCGAGCTCGTTCCCCGCAACCCCGGGGTCCCGGCCTGGGACGACCTGCCCGCCGACCGTCGCCGGCTCTACGCGCGCATGCAGGAGGTCTTCGCCGGCTTCATGACCCACACCGACGCGCAGATCGGCCGCCTGGTGTCCTACCTCGAGTCCCGGGGCCTGCTCGACGACACCCTGGTGCTGGTGATGACGGACAACGGCGCCAGCGGGGAGGGCGGCGAGTTCGGCACGGTGAACGAGTACCGCACCTTCCTGGGCATGGAGGACTCGATCGACGACGCCATGGAGAGCATCGACGAGCTCGGCGGGCCGCGCACGCACAGCCACTACCCGGCCGGCTGGGCGCAGGCCGGCAACACCCCGCTGAAGTACTACAAGCGCTATGCCCACGGCGGCGGTGTCCGGGCGCCCCTGGTGGCTCGCTGGCCGGCCATGGTGGACCGCACCGACCCGATCCGCACCCAGTTCCACCACGCGATCGACATCGCGCCCACCCTGCTGGAGCTGGCCGGGGTGGCTGCTCCGGAGACCTTCCACGGCGTCGAGCAGCTACCGATCCACGGCACCTCGATGGCGTACACCTTGTCCGACCCGAACGCCCCGGGGCGCCATCACCGTCAGTACTTCGAGACCGCGGGCTACCGGGGCATCTACGCCGACGGGTGGAAGGCGGTGGCCGAGCATCGGCCCGGCACCGACTTCGACGAGGACCACTGGGAGCTGTACGAGCTCTCCAGTGACTTCTCCGAGTCCCGGGACCGCTCCGCCAGCGAGCCGGAGCGGGCCGCGGAGCTGCGCCGGATCTGGGACGAGGAGGCGGCGCGGTATGCCGTGTTCCCGCTGGACGACCGGATGGGCGCGCGAGTGCAGGGGCTCGACCCCACCCGCGACCGGGAGCACTACACGATGTTGCCGGGCACCCGACTGCTCAACCACGTCGTCGGCCCGAAGTTCTCCGAACGGGACTTCGAGGTGGCGGCATCGGTGGTGTGCGCGGGCGACGACGACGGGGTGCTGCTCGCCTACGGGCGCCGGGCGTTCGGGTTCAGCTTCTTCATGCGTCAAGGCCGGCTGCACCTGGACTACAACCTGGCGGGACGGCATACCCTCGTGGCGTCGGAGCACACCGTGCCCGCCGGTCCTGCCCGCCTGAGGGTGGCCGTCCAGTCCTCGCCGGAGCTCGTGGTGGCGCGGTTGCTCGTCGACGGGACGACCGTCGCCCGAGGGACGCTGCCCAGCCTGATCCCGGCCGGCATCGGCTGCCTGTCGGTCCAGTGCGGCCACAACTCACCATCGGCGGTGAGCGACGAGTACGAGGCGCCGTTCCCCTTCACCGGGACGATCGAGCAGGTGGATGTCGAGCTGGGACCGCGCGGGGCCGAGACCCTCGACACCGACTGGCTCGGCGAGATGGCCTGGCAGTAGCGGGCAGCTCGCATCGAGGCCAGTCGGTGGTCCGGCAACCAGGACCCCCGGTGAGCTACCGCCCAGAGAGGTATCCGCGGGCCAGCAGCTCCTCCGCCATCGCGTGCCGCAGGTCGTCCTCCATCGCGTGGCCGCGACCGGCGAGGTTCTCCTGCTGGTAGGGGTCGCTGGCGTTGTCGAAGAGGTAGGACCGGCTGGGCTCCGAGTCCTCACCCGGGAGCCCCAGCCTCGCATAGGTCCAGTCGTGGGTGATCAGCCCATGCGCGGCGCCCACCGGGCGTGACTCCTCGAGGTGGGCGAACAGGGCGGTGTCCGGACCGCCGGCAGGTGCCGCCCGGGTCAGGGCCGCCGACAGGTCCCGCCCTTCCACCGAGGGTGGAGTCTGGTCCGCCAGGCCCAGCAGTCCCAGTAGCGTGGGATAGAGGTCCGGCGTGGACAGCAGCAGCGGGTTGCGGTGCGGCGGGATGGTCCCCGGCAGCCGCCAGACGCTCGGCACCCGGACGGACTCCTCGTACCAGGTGCACTTGCCCATCAGCCCCTGGCTGCCCATGGCCTCGCCGTGGTCCGAGGTGAGGACCAGCAGCGTCTCGTCGTAGAGGTTCTCGGCCCTCAGGGCGGCGACCAGCCGGCCGATCTGCGCGTCGACGCCGGTGATGGCGGCGAAGTAGTTGCCGACCTGTGCGGCGGCCGTCCGGCCCCCCGGGGAGTCCCACTCGACGTTCGGGCGGACCAGGAGCTCCGCCGGCGCGGCGTCCCGGTACGGGTCCAGCAGGTGCTCCGGGATCTCGTCGAAGGGCATGTGCGGCGGGTTGTACGAGACGACCAGGGCGAACGGCTGGGACGGGTCGCGCTCGCGGAGGAAGTCGATCGCCACGTCGGTCTCGTGCTCCGGCGACCACCTCGCGACGTCGATCCGGTCCTGCGGCTCGGCATCGGTGGTCCAGTAGTGCGGGGTCAGGTGTCGGTCGCAGCACCCGTACGAGTGCCAGAACTCGAAGGAGTGCCGGCGGTGCGGCGGGGTCCAGGTGTCCCAGACGACGCCGGTCCGGCGCGGACCCTCTCCCCACTTCTCGTCGAGCTCGGTCGGCGGGTCGAGGTGCCACTTGCCGATGTAGCCGCAGCGGTAGCCGTTGTCGGCGAGCACGTCGCTCCAGCACCGGGCCTGCGGATCCAGGCCCATCGGCCCGGAGCTCGAGTTGCAGTTCGCCGTCACGCCGTTCGCCGGCGGGTACTGCCCGGTCATCAGCATGGCCCGGTGCGGAGAGCAGACCGGGTCCGTGCTGACCGCTCGGGTCAGCAGGGCCCCCTCGCGCGCGATGGCGTCGATGTTCGGGGTGAGCACCGGGTCCTGACCGAGCAGCCCGATGCTCTGGGCTCGCCACTCGTCGGCGATGACGTAGACGAGGTTGTACCGGCGTGGTTGGTCCACGGTGTCCTTCCGCTGTTCTTCGTTCGCCCACCGGCCCCACGAGTCGGCTTCTCCTCAGCGATGCCGGACCCCGTGGACGGGCCGGGTGTCACCCTAGGGCCGCATTCCGACGGGCGCAAGGATAAAGGCTTCCAACGGCAGATAACTGCTGGGAGGCTGCGCGTAAACCGCCTCGGTCGGAGCCGGCGGCGGGACTCGAACCCGCAACCCCTTGTTTACAAGACAAGTGCGCTGCCAATTGCGCCACGCCGGCATCTCGCCGAACGGTACGGCGAGGACGGCGAAAGCGTACCCGCCTGGCCACCGTCATCTGCAGAAGCCGCCAGCCGAAGGGCGGCCCGTCGAGGCCCTAGTTCTGACCGATCCTCAGCAGCTGGCTCGGCTCCCCGGCCAACGGCCACCACGCCACCTGCCCCTGGCGGACCAGCGCCAGCACGACCAGGCCCACCGTCAGGACCACGAGTGCGGTGACCACGACGTCCGTGACAGCGCCCGGTCTGACCACGCCGCGGACCACCGAGCGCGACCCGCGCCGCAGCGGCGCGCCACCGGGCCCCCACCAGGCCACCGCCAGCCCGGCCAGGAAGCCCAGTGCCAGCCCCGGCGGTGTCGCCGCGCGCGAGTCCAGCGGGGTCAGGCTGGAGATCCCCAGGACCGCGCTGAACGTCGTCGACACCGCGACCACCAGGGGCAGCAGCAACCCGACCACGGTGCCGACCGCCGCGGCGAGGATGTGCCAAGGGCTGAGGATCAGTGCCATCGGCACGTCGCTGCGACGGCGCCCGCGGTCGTAGCGGCGCATCACGAGCGTCGTGACCGAGCGGTCGGAGAACCGGGCGACCCAGCACCAGAGCACGACCAGGAGCAGCGTGACGCCGGGCCAGTTCAGGGCCGTCGCGGCGAGCGCGGAACTGACCGCCAGGAGGGTCCCGACCCGCATCGGCCGGCCGATCCGGGGATCGGGCTGCCCCGGGCCGGCCTCCCAGGCGGCCTGCCAGTCCGAGTCGTCCGCCGAGTCCTCCCACGGCTCGGCGTCCTGCGCCCACCCCTCAGGCCCAGCCGGCCCGGCGTCCGCCCAGCCACCGTCGCTCTCGTGCTCGTCGAACCAGTGCTGCGGCGCCGGACCCCCCAGCGGTAGCGCCGAGGTATGCCGGGTCGCCGTGGCCCCGCTCGGCGCACCACCCGACGGGTCAACCCCCGCCGCCGCACCGGGGATCGCCACCGTCGCCGGACCGCCCACGGCATACCGTTCCAGGGCAGCGACCACCTCGCCCGCCGGCGGACGGCCGGCCGGGTCCGGGGACAGCGCTGCCCTGAGCAACGGCGTCAGGCGGGGGTCGACTCCGGTGAGGTCGCTCTCCCCCCGGCGCACCCGGTCGAGGACGACGTCCATCGGCCCGCGCCCGAACGGGGGCCGGCCGGAGGCGGCGAACGCCAGGGTGGCCGCCCATCCCCACCAGTCGGTGGCCTCGGTGACGCCGGCGCCCTCGACGAGCTCCGGGGACAGGTACCCGGGAGTGCCCATGACCAGGCCGACGCTGGTCAGCCGGATGTCGTCGGCGACGTGCGCGATCCCGAAGTCGATGACGACCGGGTCGCCATCCTCGATCAGCACGTTCCCCGGTTTCAGGTCGCGGTGGATGACGCCGACCCGGTGGATGGCGTCGAGCGCGCCGACCAGACCGCGACCGAGCCGCAGCAGCTCGTCCCCGCGCAGCGGGCCGCTCTCGGCGACGACCTCGTCCAGCGACGGGCCGGGCACGTAGCGGGTGACGATGAAGGGCCGCTCGCCGAAGATGTCCGCGTCGATGACCGCCGCGACCCGGTCGTGCGTGATCCTCGAGAGGGTGTCCACCTCGCGCTCGAGCCGGGACCGGGCGTCGGGGTCGTAGGCGATGTGCGGCCGGAGCACCTTGATCGCCACCGCGCGACCCTGCGGGTCCAGCGCCAGGTGGACCACGCCCATGCCGCCTTCGCCGATCCGGTGGACCAGCCGGTACGAGCCCAGCCGTTCGTACCCACCGGCGGACACCTCGTCGCCCGGACGGGTCTGCGCACTCATGCGCTCTACGTTAGGCGAGCGACGTCCCGGGCCCGCGCATGCTCACTGCTGGATGTAGCCAACGAGTTGGTCACGTTCGGACTGGAGGGTGTCGATCCGGGACTTGACGACGTCCCCGATGCTGACGATCGCGTGCAGCCGCCCCTCGACCACGACGGGCAGGTGCCGGATGCGCTGGTCCGTCATCGTCCGCGCCAGGACCTCGAGGTCGTCGTCCAGGCTGGCCGTGGTGACGTCGCTGGTCATGATCCCGCTCACTGGACCGTCAACCACCGACGCGCCCTCGCGGTGCAGGTGGCGTACCACGTCACGCTCGCTGACGATCCCGGCGACCCCCGCACCGTCCTCGCTGACCACGATGGCCCCGATCTTGTGCTCATCGAGCAGATCGAGCAGGTGCGCGACCGTGTCATCAGGCCGGATCGTGACGACACCCGCACCCTTGTGACGCACCACGTCGGAGATCTTCATGACTGGACGGTAACCCGCGGCGGCAGGGACGCGCCAGAGATCGTGGGATACGAAGCACCTATGGTGGGTACCGAGTGCTCACCCAGCCCTCAGTCCAGGAGTTGAACCCCAGTGCCCGCCACGCGCAGACAATTCGACCTCGTCATCGCCGCCAACCGCCTCCCCGTGGACCACGTGGTCGCTGCCGACGGCAGCTCCTCCTGGGGCCGCAGCCCCGGTGGCCTGGTGACCGCGATGGACTCGGTGATGCGCGAGCGGGACGGCGCCTGGGTCGGCTGGGCCGGCGAGGTCGGCGAGGCCCCGGAGCCGTTCACCGAGGGCCGGATGTACCTGCGCCCGGTGCCGCTCTCGGCCGAGGAGGTGCGCGACTACTACGAGGGGTTCAGCAACGACACCCTCTGGCCGATCTACCACGACGTCATCGTCCAGGCCTCGTTCCACCGGGAGTGGTGGCGTTCCTACGAGCGGGTGAACCAGCGCTTCGCCGACGCCATCGCGGAGGTTGCCGCCCCGAACGCCACGGTGTGGGTCCACGACTACCAGCTACAGCTCGTCCCGGCGATGGTGCGCGAGCTGCGCCCGGACGTGCGGATCGGCTGGTTTGACCACATCCCGTTCCCCCCGGTCGAGCTCTTCGCCCAGCTGCCGTGGCGGCGCGCGGTGCTCCAGGGACTGCTCGGCGCCGACTTCCTCGGCTTCCAGCGGGTGGCCGACGCGCAGAACTTCGTCCGCGCCTGCCGACAGCTGCTTCGGGCGCCGACCCGGAAGGACACCGTCACCACCACCGGCCCTGATGGGTCCGTGCACCGGACCCGGGCCAGCGCGATCCCCATCTCGATCGACTTCACCGGCCTCGAGAACCTCGCCAAGACCCCCGAGGTCCAGGCCCGCGCCGCGGAGCTGCGTCACCAGCTCGGTGACCCGAAGGTCCTCATGCTCGGGGTGGACCGGCTCGACTACACCAAGGGGATCCGGCACCGGCTCAAGGCGTATGAGGAGCTGCTGCGCGACGAGGCCATCGCACCGCCGGACGTGACGTTCGTCCAGGTCGCCACGCCCAGCCGGGAGCGGGTCGACTCCTACCGCGACCTGCGGCATCAGGTGGAGCTCACGGTGGGCCGGATCAACGGCGAGTTCGCCCCGCTCGGCTTCCCGGCCGTCTACTACCAGCACCACTCCTACCCCCGCGAGGAGATGGCCGCGCTCTTCCTCGCGGCTGACGTCATGCTCGTGACGCCGTTGCGTGACGGGATGAACCTCGTCGCCAAGGAGTACGTCACCTGTCGGCACGACCTCGGGGGCGCCCTGGTGCTGTCGGAGTTCGCCGGCGCCTACCACGAGCTGCACCAGGCCTTCGTCTGCAACCCGCACGACATCGAGGGGCTGAAGCTGACCATGCTCCGGGCGATCCATACCCAGCCCAAGGAGAAGGCCCGGATCATGCGGGCACTGCGTCGCCGGGTCGCGGACCACGACGTGAACCGGTGGGCGGCCCGCTTCCTCGAAGCCCTGGCCGCAGCCCCCGACCGGCCCGAACGACAGGACCGCCAGGACGTCGAGGACCGCGAGGACCTGTCCGCGCGGCACGCCGGCGAGGATCGCAAGGAGCACTTGGAGCAGGTGGAGCGCCGGCAGGGCCAGGACGGGCGACACGTCCCGGCTCGCGTTGCCCGGCACAAGCGCCTCGAGCGGCAACCGAAGGACGCGCCCGAGCCTCAGGGGCTCGACGCATGACCCGGCCCGGTTCGCTGCTGGACGACGCCCTGGCCCTCGCAGCAAGGGCGGACGTCCTGCTCGTGGCCACGGATCTGGACGGCGCCCTGGCCGAGTTCACCCTCGACCCCGCCGACACGGTGCCCGCCCCCGGAGGGATGGACGCGCTGAGAGCGCTCGCTGCCCTTCCCGATACTCACGTCGCGGTGGTGTCCGGGCGCGACGTGGACACGCTCAGCCGGCTCACCGGGGTCGAGGTGGACAACGGCTCCGATCCGATCGTGCTCATCGGCAGCCACGGGGCGCAGTCGAGCAAGCCGGAGGTCACCTCCGACGACGCGCTCGACGACACCCAGCTATGCACCCTGCACGAGCTGCTGACCGAGGTCGAAGCGCTGCTCGGCCGGCACCAGGGCGCCCGGCTCGAGCGCAAGCGTGCGGCCGTCGCCGTGCACACCCGCGGCCTGGCCGACGCCGACGCGGAGGCGGCCCTCGCCGAGGCGGAGCAGCTCGCCACGGACCGCCCTGGGGTGCGGCTCCTGCGGGGCAAGTCCGTCGTCGAGCTCTCGGTCTCGCACGCCGACAAGGGAACCGCCATCCTGGCGCTCGGCGGCCTGCTCGGCGCCACGGCAACGTTCTACGCCGGGGACGACGTGACCGACGAGGACGCGTTCCGCGCCCTCGACCCCAGCTCCGGGGACGTCACACTGAAGGTCGGCGCGGGCCAGACCGCGGCCGCGCACCGGGTCGGTCAGGTCACCGACCTCGTCGACACCCTGGCGCAGCTGTCCCGGCTGCGCGCCGCCGCCGTCTCGGCGGCCGGCGGTTCGCCGGACTGAGCGGGCAGGACGGACGGCTGCTCAACGGGAGCGACAGCCACCGGTGGACCCGCGCACGACCAGCTCGGGGCGGAACACGTACTCCGTGCGCGGAGACGGGTTGCCCGCGATCTCGCCGAGCAGCGCCTGCACAGCCGCATCCCCCATCGCCGCGACGCTCTGCCGGATCGTGGTCAGCGGCGGGTCGGTGAACGGGATCAACGTGGAGTCGTCGTAGCCGACGACGGAGATGTCACCCGGCACCTGCATCCCGACGGACCGGACTGCACGGATCGCGCCGAGGGCCATCAGGTCGGAGCCGCAGATGATCGCCGTCGCCCCGCGTTCCAGCAGTCGGCCGGCCGCCGAGGCGCCTCCTTCGACCGAGAACACCGACTGCTCGATCAGGTCGTCCACGTCGTCCCGGCCGAGCAGGGCCGACATCGAGCTGCGGAACCCGGCGATCTTGCGGATCACCGGGACGTACCGGTCCGGGCCGATGGCCAGCCCGATTGCGGTGTGGCCCAGGTGCACCAGATGGCCGACCGAGAGCTCCATCGAGGCCTCGTCGTCGTTGGAGATGAACGGGGCGTCGACACCGTCGAGGAACCCGTTGACGAGCACGATCGGCAGCCCCCGGTCGCGCAGCTGGACGTACCGGCGCGGGTCCGAGGTCGAGTCGGCATGCTGCCCGGAAACGTAGATGATCCCGGCGACCCCGCGGTCGAGCAGCATCTGCACGTACTCGTCCTCGTGCACCCCGCCGGGGGTCTGGGTGCACAGGACCGGGGTGAAGCCGTGCCGCGACAGGGCCGTCTCGATCACCTGGGCGAAGGCCGGGAAGATCGGGTTGGTCAGCTCCGGCATGACCAGCCCCACCAGGCCGGCGCTCTTGCGCCGCAGCCGGCTCGGTCGGTCATAGCCGAGCACGTCCAGCGACGTCAGCACCGCCTGCCGGGTGGCATCGGCCACCCCGGGCTTGGCGTTCAGCACCCGACTGACGGTGGCCTCGCTCACCCCGGCGTGCTCGGCGATATCGGCCAGACGAGCGCGCATCAGGGTCTCCGTCCTGCTCGTGCCGGACCGCGCCGCGCCGGCCCGCCGGGTGTCTTCGGTGACCATAGCCGGACACTGACCCCGGGACCGTCAGCCGTCAGGGTCACCGCGCCACGGCGCACCGCGATCCCCTCCCCGTACCCCGTCCGGCCGCCGCCGATGCCGGGCAGGCCCCCGGCGTCGATGGTGACCGGCCGGTGAGCGGCCCGGGCGACGTGCACGAGCGCGACCTCGGTGGCGGACTCCCGCAGGTAGACGATGACGTCGTCCGCGGCGTACACCCAGCGCAGGCCGCCGCGGCGCAGCGCCTCGGAGCCCCGGCGCAGCGCGATCAGGTCCGTGTAGGCCGCCAGGATCGTGGCGTCCCACCGGCGCCGGTCCCACGGCATCGGGCGCCGGCCGTCCTCGCCGAACGTCCCCTCCATGCCGATCTCGTCGCCGTAGGTGAGCATCGGGACGCTCGGCATGGTCATCAGCAGCCCGGCGGCGACCGGGACCAGACGGGGGTCGTGCGCGACGAGCGTGCGCAGGCGGGTCGTGTCGTGCGAGCCGACGAGGTTGAACGAGTGGGTCAGGGCCTGCCAGGACAGGTGCGAGGTGAACTCGCGGATGGTCTCGACCACCGCCTCGCCGCCAAGCCGCGGCACCAGCACCGGGGCGCCGAGGAACTCGGGGGCGTCGTCCGGGTTGCACAGCCAGGTCCAGAGCGGCTTGGTGAACCCGGCGTAGTTCATCACCCCGTGCCACCCGTCGCCGGGCACGTCGTTGCTGTAGTCGTGCACGTGCTCGCCGATGAGCAGGGCGTCCGGCCGGGCGTCGACCACCGCCTCGCGCATCAGGGCGGCCACCTCGTGGTTGAGGTCCTGCAGGCCCTGCCGGCCGGTCATGTTCGCGACATCGACCCGCCACCCGTCGAGGGCGAACGCCGCACCGAGCCACTTGCGGACCACGCCGTCGTGGTCGTCGAAGACGCGGCGGCGCAGCTCGGTACTGGCGTAGTTGAGCTTGGGCAGGGACGCGACCCCCAGCCACGAGACGTACCGCCTCCGGGTGGTCCAGAAGTAGAAGTCGCGCTCGGGAGCGACGGTGCTGGCCTGCGCTGCGACGAACCACTCGTGGCTGGACCCGGTGTGGTTGGTGGTGAAGTCGCCGATGATCCGCAGGCCACGCCGATGCACCTGCTCGCTCAGCCGGACCAGAGCCTGGTCCCCGCCCAGGACGGGGTCGACCGAGTCGAAGCTCGAGGCGTCATAGCGGTGGTTGGAGCGGGCCGGGAAGAACGGCGTCAGGTAGACGACGGTCGCGCCCAGCCGCTCGAGGTGATCGAGGTGCTCGGTGATGCCGTCGAGGTCTCCGCCGTACAGCTGCCGGGCGAGCGGCTCACCGGGCAGGTCGCGTCCGGTGATGGGGTCGGTCCACTTCGCCGGGATCGCCCAGTCCGGGACGGCGTTGCGCTTCTTGCCCGCCATCACGGAGCGGCTGGACTTGGCGAACCGGTCCGGGAAGATCTGGTAGACCACCGCGTCGGCTGCCCAGGCCGGTGGCGGTGCGTCGTGGGCGACGAGCCGGAAGTCGCTGGCATCGGGCACGTCCCGCAGGTGCAGGCCGGTCCCGTTGAGCCACGCGTACCGGGTCGGACCGCCAGCCAGGACGAACCGGTAGTGGGTCACCGCGTTGTGGCAGACCAGCTCGGCTCGCCACCAGGTGTCGACGTCGGTACTGCGCTCCCGGTCGATGACCGCCTTGACGAACGCCTGCTCGCCGTCGGGGGCGGTGCGCACATGGACCTGGTCGAGCGGGGTCTGGACCGGCACCCGGATCCACACCGTCACCCGCTCGCCCGGTCGCGGCGTCAGGTCGGAGACGTAGAGCGCCGAGCCGTCGTGGTGCGGCAGGTGCAGCCACCCCAGGTCCGATCCGGCCGGCTCCAGGTCCAGGTCCACCGCAGGGGAGGTCACTTGACCGAGCCGGTGGTCAGTCCGCCGACGATCTGCTTCTGCAGCGACAGGTAGAGCAGCACGATCGGGGCCGAAGCCAGCAGGGCACCTGCGCAGAACGCGCCGAAGTAGACGTTGCGGTCGACGGTGAGCAGGGCCCACAGACCGACACCGAGGGTCTGCTGGTCGACGTCCTTGAGGAACACGCTGGCCAGCAGGAACTCGTTGAACAGCCCGACGAAGGAGAGCATCCCGACGGTCACGAGGATCGGGATGACGAGCCGCAGCTGCATGGTGAAGAAGATCCGGGCGTGCCCGGCGCCGTCCACCTTGGCCGCCTCGTCGAGCTCACGGGGCACCGTGTCGAAGTACCCCTTGAGCAGCCACACGTTCGCGCCCATGGCCCCCCCGAGGTAGGCGAGGATCAGCCCGGCACTGGTGTTCAGCCCGAGCCACGGGACGACGTCCCCGACGGCGAGGAACGTGATGAACAGGGCCACGAAGGCCAACGGCGCGGGGAACATCTGGATGAGCAGCAGGAAGAGCAGCCCGGGCCGTCTGCCGATGAACCGCATCCGGGAGAAGGCGTACGCCGCGCAGGCTCCGATGAAGACCGACCCGAAGGCCCCCACCCCGGCGATCACCAGCGAGTTGCGGTACCAGTGCCAGAACGGGCGGATCTCGAACAGCTGGGTGAAGTTGACGACGCTGGCCCCGGACGGGATGAGCGACGTGGTGCTGAGCGAGCCGGACGGGTTGAATGCGGCGGAGACGATGAAGACCAACGGGAAGAGGGCGAAGACCAGGGCTGCTGCGACCCCGAGATAACGCAGCCACGCGCCCCACCGTCGACGCTCCCGCTGCCGGGTGGATCGAGCGAAGGCCTCCGGCTCGGCGTCCTGCGAGGTGGTCAGGGTGGCCATCAGTTGACCTCCTCCAGCTTGGCGGACTTACGGAAGCCCTGGAACGAGAGCAGTCCGACGATGATGAAGATGAAGATCGAGATCGCGGACGCATAGCCGAAGTTCGGGGTGGTGCCGCCGATGGCCAGGCGGTACGCGTAGGTGATGAGCAGGTCGGTCGAGCCCACCTGGGTCTGGGAGTTCTCGAACGGACCGCCCTCGGTCATCAGGAAGATCACCGTGAAGTTGTTGAAGTTGAAGGCGAACGAGGCCAGCAGTAGCGGCCCGACGGCGACCAGGATCAGCGGCATAGTGATCGAGCGGATGGTGCGCCACCCGGTCGCCCCGTCGATCTGGGCCGCCTCCTTGACATCCGCCGGGACCGCCTGCAGGGCACCGGTGCAGATCAGGAACATGTACGGGAACCCGAGCCAGAGGTTGGTCATCAGGATGGCCGCCTTGGCCGCGGTGGGGTCGCCCAGCCAGTCGAGGTTGCCCGGCAGGAAGGAGTTGATCAGCCCGTACTCCTGGTTGAACATCGACTTCCAGACCAGCGCCGTGACGAAGCTCGGCAGGGCGTAGGGAAGGATGAGGATCGAGCGCCACAGGCCCTTGAGCTTGATCCGGTCGTCGTTGAAGAGCAACGCGAGCATGAAGCCGAGGATGAAGGTCGTCAGCACCGACACCACGGCGAAGACGATGTTCCAGGAGAAGATCTTCAGGAAACCGGCCCGCAGGGTGGGGTCGGTCAGCGCATCGGTGAAGTTCTTGAACCCGATGTTCTCCTTCCAGCCCACCGTGAGCACCTGCCCCTTGCCGTCCTGGGGCACCCAGGACGCGTTCTGCGCGACATACCGTTTGCCGGTGGCGGTGTCGGTGACGGTGTCGCTGGCCGCGTCGTAGGTCAGGGTGGGTTTGCCGACGAAGGCCTCGGACAGGCCGACCTTCTTGATCCCGCCGGCGGGGGTGGGGACCGCGAAGTCGATCAGGTCCTTGCGGTCGTTGACCTCCCGGGCGTTGAGGATCGTGTACCCCTTGGCCTTGGTGATCTTCCCGGTCTCGGTCTTCTCGACGTCCTGGGTGGGCAGGTCGCTCAGGCCCTTGGCGCCGCCGACGAAGCTCTTGCCGGTCTGCGGGTCGGTCAGCAGGTAGAAGGCCTCTGCGGTGGCCACCGGCGCGCCCTGCTTCACCCCCACGGACAGGGCGTACCGCGGCGAGCCGGGGACCTCCTGGACCGACTGGGCGATCAGGTAGGTGACCGACTCCTGCTTGGTCTTCTGGTGCCCCGGACCGTAGTTCGTGAACGAGGTGGCAACGGTGAAGACGATCGGCCAGATCTGCAGGGCGACCATGAAGAGGATCCCGGGCAGCAGGTACTTCATCGGGATGGCCCGTCGGGTGCCGTAGACGGCAAGGATCGCCAGGCCGACCAGTCCGGCGATGATCACGGCCAGCATCAGGCCCTGACTGGCCAGGACCGTTGCCAGCCAGAGCAGCCCGGCCATGACGGCCGCCAGGAGGACCCACCTGACGACCAGGGGAAGCATGCGGTTCATCGTCGAATCTCCGTGCTCGAGTTACCCGCCGAGAAGGGTGGCCGCGGACCGCGAGGGTCCGCGGCCACCAGGTGCGTCATGCGCGTGGGGCCGGTTGGTCAGCCCTTGGCGATGTTCGCGACGATCTCGGCCTGGGCTGCGTCGAACCGCGCCTTGGCCGCTTCCTTCTGAGCGATGACGTCGGCCGAGGCCTGGCCCAGCGGGCCCCAGACGGAGTTCATCGCGGGGATGTTGGGCATCGGCAGCGCCTTCTTGCCGGCGTCGAACCACGCCTTGACGTCGGGGTTGCTGGCGGCGACCTCGTCATAGGCAGCGGTCAGGGCCGGCGGCCGGTTCCCGGCCTTGAAGAGCTCGACCTGCAGCTCCTTCTTCGTCACGTAGTTGGTGACGAACTCCTGCGCGAAGGCGTCGTTCTTGGCCTTGGCCGAGACGTAGAACATCTGCACGCCGAGGAACGGCTCCATCTGCGAACCACCGATGGTCGGCAACGGCGAGATGGCGTACTTGATGCCGCCCTTCTTCGCGTTGTCGATCGCCCACGGACCGGTGATGTAGTACGGGGCCTTCCCCGAGTCGAAGATCGAGTCGGCGGTGGCCAGGTCCATGTTGGTCGAGAGGATGCCCTCCTTGCCCAGCTTCGCCAGCTCCTGAGCGCCCTTGATCGAGCCCTCGCTGTTGACGATGACCTTGGTCGGGTCGTAGTCGCCGTTGGCCTTCTGGGCGAAGATGCCGCCGCCGAAGGCCTTCATGTACGGGTAGGTGTAGTAGGCGTTGCCGGTCTTGCCGACCTCCTGCAGGACGACGTTCGTGGCCTTCCCCGCAGCGACGAGCGCCTTGCCCTTGGCCACCATGTCCTCGTAGCTCGCCGGGGCGTCCGGAGCGAGCGCGGTGTTGCGGACCAGCGCGATGTTCTCGATCGCGTACGGCACGCCGTAGAGCTGCCCGTTGAACTTCGCCGCGGCGATCGCCTGGGGGGCGAACTTGCCCTGGGCGTCGGCGGACAGGTTGACCGGCTTGACGGCACCGTTCTGAACCAGCTCACCGAGCCAGTCGTGGGCGCCGACGATGACGTCCGGGCCCTTCCCTGCGTCGCTGGCCGCCTTGAAGTCCTTGCGGACGTCGGTGGACACCTGGACGGCGACCTTGATGCCCTGCGCAGCACCGAACTGGGCGGCGTACTTGTCCAGGATCGGCTTACGGTCGTTGTCGCACCAGATCACCAGGTCGACGCTCGCGTCGCGGACCGGGGCGGCGGTCGTCGCGTCCCCGGTGGGGGTCGCGGTCGTCGTGGTGGTGGCAGCGGCGGTGGTCGGGCCGGCAGTGGTCGACGACCCCCCGCATGCGCTCATCAGCAGCGCAGCGGCGCCGGTGACGGCGACCGCGGCAAACGCACGGTTGTGCATGGATTCTCCTTTGAATCAGGCAGCCGGCGGCCGCCCTTGCGGGGGCGAACGTAGCAAGAACTTGCAGACTTGCGCTACCCGATGCAAGAAATTGCGGGCGAGTCTTGACCTGCACCTGACCACGCCGACGGTCGGCCGAGTCAGCGACCCTGACGCTGGGCGCACTCCACACAGAGCCGGCCGCTCGGGCGAGCCTCGAGCCGAACTGGCGCGATGGACTGCGCGCACTGCTCGCACACGCCGTACGTGCCCCTGTCCACCCTCACCCTCGCGGCCTCGACCTCGCCAAGATGACGGCTGACCTGGTCGATCAGCGCGGAGAGCTGGGATCGTTCGAAGGCGATCGTCGCGCCCTCCGGGTCGTGCTCGTCGTCGGCGTTGGACCCGGCCGAGGCCTCCATCATGCCGAGGTGGTCGCGTCGCATCGACTGCAGGCGCTCCAGCAACAGCTGCCGCTCGGCCTCGAGACGGCGGGCTGGCGTCGTCGCCGCGAAGGGATCGGTCATGACGGGATCAACATCGGTCCTCGCCCCGCTACTCCCGCGGGCGTCTGGGTTTCGTCCGCGGCCGGCTCGGGTAGGGCGCACCCGTGCACCTGCTGACCACCCAACTCGACCGGTTGGCCGTCGCCGTCGAACGAGCACGTGTGCTCGACCGACCCGCGGACCTCCTCCAGTCCGTGACCTCCCGGCTCGCACCCGGGGCCGTCAAGGACCTGCTCTCGGGCACCCCGCTCGGACACCCGGCGCATCCGGCACTCGTCGCCGTTCCCCTCGGGGCGTTCTCGGCGGCGATCGTGCTCGACGTGCTGGGCGACGACGAGCGGTCGGCGCGACGGTTGATCGCCCTGGGGCTGGCGTCCTCGGCACCGGCGGCAGCCACCGGCCTGTCCGACTGGCAGGACACCCAGGGCGCCGAGCGCCGGGTGGGCCTCGCCCACGCCCTGGCCAACGGAGTCGGCCTCGGACTGCTGGGCCTGTCCTGGGTGGCCCGTCGACGGTCCGGGCGAGGCCGGGTGCTGGCACTCGGGGGCCTGGGCGTCATGGGTCTCTCCGGCTGGCTCGGGGGCCACCTGGCGTATGCACTGGGGGTCGGCGTCGACACGACGGCGTTCCAGCGGCCTCCCACCGAGTGGACGGATGCCTGCGCCGAGACCGACCTGGCGGACGGCGTGCCGTACGCGGTCACCGTCGCCGACGTGCGGGTCCTCGTCCTGCGCGACGGTGGGCGCCTGCGGGCCATCGGTGACCGGTGCTCCCATCGCGGAGCCCCGCTGCACGAGGGGACGCTGGTCGATGGCTGCGTCGAGTGCCCCTGGCACGGCAGCCGCTTCGACCTCGGGGACGGGTCCGTGGTCCGCGGTCCGGCCACGCGTCCCGCACCGCGGTACGAGGTCCGGGTGGTCGACGGTCGGGTCCAGGTGCGTCGTGACGAAGACCGGGCCCTGCGCCTCAACCCCACGAGCTGAGCGCGCCGCACGGAATCGTCACCGCGTCCAGCCACCGAGCCTGCTCTGGCGCGCCGTCGCCCTTTCCGACATGATCTAACTCGTCGGAGAACTGCTCCGGCAGACCTTTACAACGGATCGTCCGGCACGTTCCTGCCGGTGAAGGAGTAACTCAACATGGCTACCGTGACGTTCGACGGCGCGACCCGCACCTATCCGGGCACGCCCCTTCCCGCAGTCGACAACCTCAACATCGAGATCGCCGATGGTGAGTTCCTCGTCCTGGTCGGGCCCTCCGGATGTGGCAAGTCCACCTCCCTGCGCATGCTCGCCGGCCTCGAAGAGGTCAACGGCGGGCGCATCCTCATCGGTGACCGCGACGTCACCAACCTGTCCCCCAAGGACCGGGACGTGGCCATGGTCTTCCAGAACTACGCGCTGTACCCGCACATGTCTGTGGCCGACAACATGGGCTTCGCGCTGAAGATCGCTGGGGTCTCCAAGGACGAGATCCGCAAGCGGGTCCTGGAGGCGGCCAAGATCCTCGACCTCGAGCCGTACCTGGACCGCAAGCCGAAGGCGCTCTCCGGTGGTCAGCGCCAGCGGGTCGCGATGGGCCGGGCGATCGTCCGCAGCCCGCAGGTGTTCCTCATGGACGAGCCGCTGTCGAACCTCGACGCCAAGCTCCGGGTCCAGACCCGCACCCAGATCGCCTCGTTGCAGCGCCGTCTCGGCGTCACCACGGTCTACGTCACGCACGACCAGGTCGAGGCCATGACCATGGGCGACCGGGTCGCCGTGCTCAAGGACGGCGTCCTGCAGCAGTGCGACACCCCCCGCGCCATGTACGACCACCCGACCAACGTGTTCGTCGCCGGCTTCATCGGCTCCCCGGCGATGAACCTGCTCGAGCTCCCGGTCGAGGACGGCGTCGTCAAGTTCGGTGACGCCTCGTTGCCCATCTCGCGCGAGCAGCTCGCCAAGGCGGGCCAGACGGTCACCGTCGGGGTCCGCCCCGAGGACCTCGAGGTCGCCGGCAGCGGCCAGGGCCTGCCGGTCACCGTCGACGTGGTCGAGGAGCTCGGCGCGGACGCCTACATCTACGGCTCGACCCAGGCCCACCTGGTCAACACCGAGGGTGACGCCGAGGAGGTCCGGCCGTTCATCGCCCGGGTCGACGGTCGTCAGCCCCCGGAGAAGGGGTCCGTCATCAACCTCGCCCCCAAGCCGGGTCACCTGCACGTGTTCAACACCGAGAGCGGTCTGCGGATCACCGACTGACGTCAGCGCAGGAGGGCGGCGGCATCCACCAGTGTTTGCCGCCGCCCTTCGCCGCCCGGCGTCGGCGGAACGCCCGGTCCGTGGAACGATGGCCGGGTGGCACTCCAGCTCACCACCGCACGTCCCGACCCCGCCCTGCTCGACCTGCCGTGGGCGGTGCCGCTCGAGCAGTGGCCGGAGGAGACGCTGGCGGCCCTGCCCCGGGGCATCTCCCGGCACATCGTGCGCTTCGTCCGGCTGTCCGGGCGGGTCCTGGCGGTCAAGGAGATCAAGGCCGACCTGGCGCGCCGCGAGTACGACATGCTCCGGATGCTGAGCCGGCTCGACCTGCCCTGTGTCGAGCCGTTCGGCATCGTCAGCGGCCGGGTCGCCCCTGACGGGACCACGCTGGACGCGTGCCTGCTGACCAGGCACCTGCAGTTCTCGCTGCCCTACCGCGCCCTGTACAGCCAGAACCTGCGCCCGGACACGGCCCAGCGGTTGATCGACGCCCTCGCGGTGCTCCTGGTCCGGCTGCACCTGGCGGGTTTCTGGTGGGGAGACGTGTCGCTGTCGAACACCCTCTTCCGTCGCGATGCCGGGGCGTTCGCGGCGTACCTCGTCGACGCCGAGACCGGGGAGCTGCACGCGAGCCTGACCGACGGGCAGCGGGAGCACGACCTCGACATCGCCCGGGTCAACATCGCCGGCGAGCTGATGGACCTGGCCGCCGGCGGCCTGCTGGAGGAGAGCTCGGATCCGGTCGAGGTGTCCAACCGCATCGTCGAGCGCTAC
This sequence comes from uncultured Actinomycetota bacterium, assembly GCA_963845815.1. Taxonomy (GTDB): domain Bacteria; phylum Actinomycetota; class Actinomycetes; order Actinomycetales; family Dermatophilaceae; genus Lapillicoccus. The sequence goes on along the minus strand of CAWJTD010000001.1, from coordinate 967,148 downwards.
CGCACCCTGTGGTCCGAGCTGACCGAGGAGGAGCGGTTCGAGACCGGCGACCGGTGGCGGGTCGAGGAGCGGATCCGCAAGCTCAACGACCTCGGGTTCGACATCGACGAGCTGTCCATGTCGACCGACATCGATGGGACGACGATCCAGATCCAGCCCAAGGTGGTCGATGCCGGGCACCACTCCCGCCGGCTGCTACGGCTGACCGGGTTGGACGTCGAGGAGAACCAGGCGCGCCGGCTGCTCAACGACCTCGACTCGTACCGGGCCGCCACCGACCGGCAGAACGAGGACGAGGAGCTCGGCGCCCATGACTGGCTCACGTCCGTCTACGAGCCTGCAGTACGAGCGGTGCCGCGCCAGCTGACCGTCAAGCTCGAGCCGGCCGAGGTCTTCCACGAGATCCTCGAGCACCGGTGGTACATGTCCGAGCGGGCCGGTACGGACGTGCCGCTCGACGCGGCGATCCACGACTACGTCGACAACGTGCTGCCCGCCAAGCCCGACGAGCAGGCAGTCCTCGGGGTGGACACGGTCGAGATGCCGGTCGTGGCGAGCATGCCCCCTCCGCCGGACTGACCGCAGCGCCGAGTGGTCAGCCCTCGGCCGGTTCCATCGCCGGCCCGATGAGCGTCTGCCCGAACAGCAGGACCACGAAGAGCAGGAACGTCACGACGTGGACGCCCGTGCACCACAGGCAGATCGCGCCGATGTGGAACAGCTCGGCCCAGACCAGGTACAGGGCGAACGCCAGCCCGGTAGCGCACCAGCCCAGGCGCACCAGGTCCCAGACTTTGGTGTCGACCCGGAACAGGCCTGGGCGGCAGAGCACCAGCATCACGAGGAAGAAGACCACCCCCAGGACCGCGACCGGAACGCCCATGAAGGTCGACCAGGCGCTCTCGGTCACCTTCTGGCAGTTGATCGTCTCGTTCGCCGCGCAGGCCAGCGTCGCGTTCCGGGTGAAGTGCTCGTAGCTGAGGTAGACCCCCAGCGCGAGCCCCAGACCCGACAGGGTGAGCGCTGACGGCGGCAGCCACCGGGGGACGACCCGTTGCGGCGCTGGGGTCGGCCCGCCAGCCAGCCCGGCGATCACGGCAGCCGGGCCGCTGCGGTCGTGACACCTGGGGACGAGCACACCTGCGCTGGTTGGTTGTTGGTCAGGCGACACAGCTGGGCCGAGATGAGGTTCGCAGCTCCGTCGACGTTCTGGGCGACCGGCGACGTCGGGTCCGCGAGGCTGGCGGCGATCTGGTCCTGACCCTTGCCGAGCAGGAGGCTGCTGTCCACCGATGACCCGGACTGCACCGCTGCGCCCCCGAAGTAGATCCACGGGATCGACGTCCCGCCGTACCTGGCCTGAAGTGCCTTGACGTCGTCGGGTTCGGTCTGCAGCGGGGCTCCGTCGCGGTCCTGCAGCTCGTAGCCGTCGAACGTCAGGTGGGCGCTGGTGTACTTCGCGTTCTTGAGGCTCAGCGTCGGCACACTGGCCGGCTGGTCCTTCGGCGACGACACGGCATACTCCAGCCCGGTGAAGTCGCCGAAGCGCTCCAGGGCCGCGATCAGCGCCCAGCGCTGGCTCGCGCAGAACGGGCAGTACTCAGCCCCGACGTAGACCACCCGGGGTTGGCCGTTCGCGGTCAACGGGTCGGCCTGAACCGCCTTGAGCGACCGGGGGTCGGCCGTGCCCACGCCGACGCGGTCGTAGGTCGCCAGCGGGACACCGGCCAGCGCGGTGCTGACCTCGCTGCTCACCGCACCGGTCGTCTTCGCGTTCGGGTCGAGCGTCTTCGGCGCCGTGAGGGCTGCGACGACCACCGCCACGATGATGACCACGACCACGACGAACACCCCGCCCGCGACGAGCAGCCGGCGACGGCGCTCGGCCGCCTGTTGCTTCGCCCTCAGCTCGCTCAGTCGGGTGTTGCCGGTCCGGGCGCTCTTAGCCATGCGGTGTTTCCCCTTAGCTCTGAACGGGTATGCCTCTGCACGCTACCGAGTGCGCCCACCCACCTTGCTGTGGGGTCGGCGACCCCTCGGCGTCGGCCCGTAACCCAGCTCCGGGGCCGTCGTTGAGCACAGCATGTGACACCCGTCACCACCTGAGGAGGACACCACCGTGCCACCCCCGACCACCCGCCGTCGCACCCGAGTGCTGGGCGCCGCCATCGCGGCCACCGCGCTGTCCCTGGCGACGCTCTCCGTCGTCCCGGCCCTCGCCGACAACTCCGGCTCAGCCACCGGCTTCACGATCCAGATCGTGAAGGTTGCCACCCCCACCGCCGCCGACAAGGACCGGCTCAACGCCCTGGGCCTCGACCTGACCGAGCACGCCGACGCCACGTCAGTCGACGTCGTGCTGCACACGGCCCAGGACGCCGCCCGTCTCTCGACGGCTGGGCTGACCTACACGGTCCAGGTCCCCGACCTGGCACTGCGCACTGCCCAGAACAACCAGGCCAGCCAGGCGTATGCCGCCACGGTCGCGACCTCGCCGCTGCCCAGCGGCCGGACCGGCTACCGCACCCTGGCCGACTACAACACCGACCTGGGGCAGCTCGCGGCCATCCGCCCCGACCTGGTCAAGCGGTTCGACCTGCCGCATCAGACCCTCGAGGGTCGGACGGTGTCCGGCATCGAGATCTCGGACGGCGTCAGCACCCCGGCCACGGCCCAGAAGCCGGTGATGCTGATGATGGGTCTGCACCACGCCCGTGAGTGGCCCTCCGGTGAGATGTCGATGGAGTTCGCCTACGACCTGGTCAGGAACTTCGGCCAGGATGCCCGGATCACCGACCTGCTCACGAAGACCCGGGTGATCATCGTCCCGGTGGTCAACGCCGATGGCTTCAACCAGTCGGTCACCCAGGGCATGCTGCTCGACCTGCGCGAGGTCGACAACGGCGGGACGGTTGCGGTCCTCGGGACCCCGGGCAACGCCTACAAGCGGAAGAACTGCCGGCTCGCCGACAACGTGGGCCCGACGCCCCCGGGGGCGTGCGCGGCGTCCAGCCCCGGCGGCTTCGGCCTCGGGGTCGACCCCAACCGCAACTACGGCGGCTTCTGGGGTGGCCCGGGGGCAGAGTCCCTCGCGGCCGACCCGACCTACCGCGGCGCCGGACCGTTCTCCGAGCCGGAGACCCAGAACATCCGCGAGCTGGTCTCGACCAACCAGGTGACGACCCTGATCACCAACCACACCTACAGCAACCTCGTCCTGCGTCCCCCGGGCCTGCGATCCCAGGGCGACACCGCGGATGAGGCCATCTACTCCGCCCTCGGGGGGCGGATGGCGGCCAACAACGGGTACACCAACCAGAAGTCGTACCAGCTGTACGACACGACGGGCACGACCGAGGACTGGTCGTACTACGCCACCGGGGGGCTCGGCTTCACCTTCGAGGTCGGGGACGAGTTCCACCCCCCGTACCCCGTCGTCGTCGACGAGTACCTGGGCACCGGCCAGTACCAGGGCAAGGGGAACCGCGAGGCGTACCTCACCGCGCTGGCCAGCACTGCCGACCCGGCGATGCACGCCATGGTCTCCGGAAAGGCTCCTGCCGGGTCGGTGCTCCGGCTGCGCAAGCAGTTCGCCACCCCGACCTACGACGGGTCCTCGTTCACCGACCGGCTCGAGTCCTCGATGGTCGTCGGCCCGACCGGCAAGTTCGCCTGGAACGTCAACCCGTCCACCCGGCCGCTGGTGATGAAGCACCGGTTGCAGGTGCTGTCCGAGACCCCGACCCGGGAGCAGACGTTCACCGCGAGCACGGCCGCCCTGCCGAGCCAGCACGAGGACAAGGAGTTCGTGGTCACCGAAGCCGACCAGGACCTGCTCCAGGTCAAGCTCGACTGGCCCACCCCGGACGACATGGACCTCGAGGTCTACTACAAGGAGTCCGACGGCACGCTGACCCAGGTCGCCAGCTCGGGGAACTTCGTCGGCGAGAAGGAGCTCGCCACGCTGGACACCCCGAAGGCCGGCACCTACGTCCTGCGGGTGATCAACTTCGCCTCGGTCTCGCCGACCTGGACGATGACCGCGGGGCTGTACGACACGAAGGACACGACGGTCGGTGACGGCCTGGTCGAGAACTGGACGTTGACCTGTGAGCGCCCCGACGGCACGGTCCTGCAGACCGTCCCGGTCGTGGTGGACCGCGGGCAGCAGGTCAAGCCCGACCTCAACGTCTGCCGGAAGCAGTTCTAGTCCGCAGCTGGCTCGAGGTCAGAGCAGATCGGGGCCGGTCCGCACGGACCGGCCCCGATCTCGGCCTGGCGCGCGCGGCCTAGCTCGTGCCGGAGCGCTGTCGGGCGACCTCGTAGAGGGTGACCCCGGCCGCGATGCCGGCGTTGAGCGACTCGACGGTGCTGGACATCGGGATCGAGACGATCTGGTCGCAGGTCTCGCTGACCAGCCGGGACAGACCCTTGCCCTCGGAGCCGACGACGATGACGATCGGTTCGGTGGCCAGCTCCAGGCCCGGCAGCTCCACGTCGCCGTCCATGTCGAGGCCCAGGATGAAGAAGCCGGCCCGCTTGTACTCCTCGAGCGCGCGGGTGAGGTTGGCGACCTTGGCGACCGGCACCCGGGCTGCCGCACCGGCCGACGTCTTCCACGCGCTGGCGGTCATCCCGGCCGAGCGGCGCTCAGGCAGGACGACCCCGTGCCCGCCGAAGGCCGCCACCGACCGGATCACGGCGCCGAGGTTGCGCGGGTCGGTGATTCCGTCGAGCGCGACGAGCAGCGGGATGCCGGGCGCCTCCGGGTTGATCAGCTCCGCGTGATGGGTGTACTCGTACGGCGGCACCTGGAGTGCGAGGCCCTGGTGGACGGCGCCGTCGGTCAGCCGGTCGAGCTCGCCACGCGGGGTCTCCAGGATCGGGATCCCCCGCGCCGTGGCTGTCTTCAACGCCTCGCGCACCCGGTCGTCGGAGTCGATCCGCCCCGCCACGTACATCGTCGTCACCGGGACGTCGGCGCGCAGCGCCTCGACGACGGAGTTGCGCCCAGCCACGATCTCGGAGGACGCCTTGGCCTTGCGGCCACCGTGCGAGGAGCCCCCCCGCGACGGGGCGGACCCCGCTCGGGCCGGCGCGGGGCCGGACCGCTTGGAGGACGATGCCGACCGCTTGGCAGCGGGGTGGTAGTCGCGCTCCGTCGCCTTCGGAGTCGGGCCCTTGCCCTCGAGCCCGCGACGGCGCTGACCGCCGGAGCCGACCGAGGGCCCCTTGCCGCTCTTGCGGACGGCGCCTCGGCGCTGGGAGTTGCCTGCCATGGAAGTGCCTCTCAGGCGTCTGAACGTCGGGCGAGCGACCAGCGGGAGCCGGCCGGGGTGTCGTCGATGGTGATGCCGGCAGCGGCGAGTCGGTCCCGGATCGCGTCCGCGGCAGCGAAGTCGCGCGCCGCGCGGGCACTGTCCCGGTCCTTGAGCTGGCTGGCGACGAGCGCCTCGAGTGCGTCCATCGCCTCGGTCGACTGGCCGGCGGTGTCTGCGCTCCACGTCGGCGCGAGGGGGTTGACCCCGAGGACGTCGGTCATCGCGACCACGCTCGCAGCGGCCGCGTACGCGGCGTCGTCGTCGCCCTCGTCGAGTGCGGTGTTGCCGACTCGCACCGTGTCGTGCACCACCGCGAGCGCCCCCGAGACGTTGATGTCATCGTCCATCGCCTCGCGGAACGACGTGGGCAGCGACGCCTCGACGCCGTCGAGCGGGCGGACCCGGTGAACCCGGTCAAGGAAGCCGCTGATCCGCTCGACGGTCGCCTCAGCCTCGGCCAGGGATCCCTCGTGGTACTCGATCATCGACCGGTAGTGCGCCGAGGTCAGGTAGTAGCGCACGGCCAGCGGGCTCGCGACCTGGACGATCTTCTGGATCTCCAGCGCGTTGCCCAGCGACTTGCCCATCTTCTCGCCGCGGACCGTCACCCACGCGTTGTGCAGCCAGTAGCGGGCGAAGCCGAGACCGGCCGCGTGGGACTGCGCCTGCTCGTTCTCGTGGTGCGGGAAGCGCAGGTCGATGCCGCCGCCGTGGATGTCGAACGTCTCACCGAGGTACTTGCGGGCCATCGCGCTGCACTCGAGGTGCCACCCGGGGCGGCCGCGGCCGAAGGGCGTCGCCCAGGAGGCGCTGAGCGGCTCGTCGGGTTTGTGGCCCTTCCAGAGGGCGAAGTCGCGCGCGTCCTTCTTGCCTCGCGGGTCGGCGTCCTCGGCCGCGGTCATGTCGTCCGGCGACTGGTGGCTGAGCGAGCCGTAGTCCTTCCAGGACAGGACGTCGAAGTAGACGTCCCCGCTGTCGTCGGGGGCGGCATACGCATGGCCCCGCTCGACCAGGGTGTCCATCAGCTCGACCATCTCCGGGATGTGCCCGGTCGCCCGCGGCTCGTAGCTGGCCGGCTTGACGCCGAGCAGGTCGAGTGCCTCGGAGGTGCGCCGCTCGTTGCGGTAGGACAGCGCGAACCAGTCGAGGCCGGCCTCCGCGGACTTGCGCAGGATCTTGTCGTCGATGTCGGTGACGTTGCGCACCAGGGTCACGTCGTAGCCGTGGCCCACCTCGAGCCAGCGTCGTACGACGTCGAAGGCCACCGCGAACCGCACGTGGCCGATGTGCGGCGCGCCCTGCGTGGTGAGCCCACAGATGTACATGCCGACCCGACCCTCGTTCAACGGGGTGAAGTCACGCAGCTCGCGCGCGGCGGTGTCGTAGAGGCGAAGGGTCACCTGCGGGAGTTTACCGGCGCGCGCCGTGGCTCCGAGCCAGCGCAACCCCGCCCGCACGCTCCTGCGGGCACCCGGCATGATGTCTCGGGTGGACGCCCTGGTCATCGCCGTCGCCGACTACGCCCTGTATGCCGTGGCGGTCGGTGCCGCCATCGGGTGGCTGGTCGCGCCCCGACGGGTCAAGGCGGAGCTCGCGGTCGCGGTCGTCGTCGGCCTGACCGCGGCCCTGGTGGCGGTGCTCGTGACGAGCGCCCTCTGGTTCGACCCGCGGCCGTTCGTCGTCGACGGACGGCCACCGCTGATCGAGCACATCGCCGACAACGGGTTCCCGTCCGACCACACCATCCTGGCGACCACGGTGGCCGGAGCCGTCCTGGCGGTCCGTCGTCGGCTCGGCCTCGTGCTGCTCGTCGTCGCGGTCGGGCTCGGGGCCTCCCGGGTCGCTGCCCACGTCCATCACGTGCCGGACATCATCGGCGGAGTCCTGCTCGGCCTGCTGTGCGCGGCGCTCGGGACCGTGGCGTCGCGTCGCCTCGTCGCCGCCGTGGCCCGGCGCAGGGCAGCCGGCTCGACCCCGAAGCCCTGAGGACGACCCGCGGGGTGGTTCCGGCCCGACCGGCTGCGGTCGGCCGCCGCCAGCCGGTTCCGGCTCAGTGCCCCCGGCTGATCCACTCCGGCAGCTGCGGCGCCTCCGCGGCGACGGACGTCGAGTCGCCGTGACCGGTGTGCACGACCGTCTCTGCCGGCAGGCTGAGCAGCCGCTCCCGGATCGAGTCGATGATGACGTCGAAGTCGCTGTACGACCGGCCGGTGGCACCCGGTCCGCCTGCGAAGAGGGTGTCGCCGGTGAACACCACCCCGAGGTCGGGCACGGCGAAGCAGCAGGAACCCGGCGAGTGTCCCGGGGTGTGCACGACGTGCACGGCGACGCCGCCGACGGTGAAGGTCTGCCCGTCCCACAGCTCGCCGCCGGGAGGTCCGTGCTGGGTCTGGTCCCAGAGCATCCGGTCCGCCGGGTGCAGGAACGCCGTGGCCCCCGTTCTCCGACAGACCTCATCCACCACGGTGACGTGGTCGTCGTGGGCGTGCGTGCAGAGCACCGCGACCACCCGGCGCCCGGCCACGAGGTCGACGATCGGTCCAGCCTCGTGCGGTGCGTCGACGACGAGGCACTCCTCGTCGTCACCGACGACCCAGACGTTGTTGTCCACCTCCCAGGTCCCGCCGTCGAGGGAGAACGTCCCCGAGGTCGTCGCGTGGTCGACCCGTACCCGGCCGGTCACAGCTGCACCACCGAGCGCAGGACCTCACCAGCATGCATCCGGTCGAAGGCGCGCTCGATGTCGCCGAGCCCGATCGTCTCGGTCACGAAGGCGTCGAGGTCGAAGCGGCCCTGGCGGTAGAGGTCCACGAGCATCGGGAAGTCGCGTGAGGGCAGGCAGTCCCCGTACCAGCTCGACTTCAGCGCTCCGCCGCGACCGAAGATCTCGATCATCGGCAGGGTGACCTGCTGCTCCGGGGTCGGCACGCCGACCAGGACGACGGTCCCGGCGAGGTCCCGGGCGTAGAACGCCTGCTCGTAGGTCTCGGGCCGGCCGACTGCCTCGATGACCACGTCCGCCCCGAAGCCGCCGGTCAACGCGCGGATCCGCTCGACGACGTCCTCGCTGGTCGAGTTCACGGTGTGCGTGGCGCCGAACTGCCGGGCCCACTCCAGCTTCCGGTCGTCGATGTCGACGCCGATGATCGTCGTGGCCCCGGCCACCCGGGCCCCGGCGACTGCTGCGGAACCCACGCCGCCGCAGCCGATCACCGCGACGGTGTCGCCACGGCCGACGTTGCCGGTGTTGACCGCCGCGCCGAAGCCGGCCATCACCCCGCAGCCGAGCAGTCCCACCGCCGCGGCGTCGGCCGCCTTGTCCACCTTGGTGCACTGGCCGGCGGCGACGAGCGTCTTCTCGATGAACGCTCCGATCCCCAGCGCCGGACTCAGCTCGGTGCCGTCGGTCAGCGTCATCCGCTGGCTGGCGTTGTGGGTGTTGAAGCAGTGCCACGGACGGCCCTTGGCGCAGGCCCGGCACTGGCCGCAGACCGCACGCCAGTTGAGGATGACGAAGTCACCGGGCTCCACCGCGGTGACACCCTCGCCGACCGCCTCGACGACCCCGGCCGCCTCGTGGCCGAGCAGGAACGGGAAGTCGTCATTGATCCCGCCCTCGCGGTAGTGCAGATCGGTGTGGCAGACCCCGCAGGCCTCGATCGCCACCACGGCCTCTCCCGGGCCCGGATCGGGAACGACGATGTCGACGACCTCGACCTCGGCTCCCTTGGCTCGTGCGATGACGCCCTTGACGGTCTGTGCCATGTCGACTCCCTGCTGCGGTGGTGGGTCGCCCCAGCAGATCACATCGACCGAGCGGGGTCGCGGCGCCCCGCGAGCTACTCTCGCGGCATGCCCACCGCCGCCATCCTCGTGGTTCAGCACGAGCCGGACTGCCCGCCGGCCTGGGTCGGTGAGTGGCTCACCGAGGCCGGAGCAGCGCTCGACATCCGCCATCCGTATGCCGGGCAGCCGCTGCCGGACGACCTCGCCGACCACGCGGGCCTGGTGGTCCTCGGCGGCCGGATGGGAGCGACGGACGACGCGCAGTTCGGCTGGCTCGCCCCGACCAGGGCGCTGATCCGTGAGGCGGCCGGGCACGGCATACCCGCGCTGGGCATCTGTCTCGGACACCAGCTCGCGGCGGTGGCACTCGGTGGCTCGATCGCGGTCAACCCGGCAGGCCAGCAGCTGGGGCTGCTGGACATCGGCTGGCTGCCGGCGGCCGCAGCGGACCCGTTGATGCCACGGGACGCCCCGCGCGCCGTCCAGTGGAACCACGACGTCGTCACCGTGCTCCCGGAGGGCTCGGTCGTCCTCGCCCGAGCGGCGACCGGCGAGCTTCAGGCCGCCCGCTTCGCCGGCACCGTCTGGGGCGTCCAATGGCACCCCGAGGCCGGCGCCGAGGTCGTCCGGCCGTGGGCCGAGGGCGACCGGGCCGAGGCCGCGGCTCGAGGGGTCGACGTCGACCCGGCACTGGCCGACATCGCGGCTGCCACCGAGCTGCTCCGACGCAGCTGGCGACCGTTGGCCGCGAGGTTCGTCGGCCTGGCCGGGTCGTCGCTCAGCTGATCCGGTACACCAGGGCGGTGGCGATCGCCGCGACACCCTGGCCACGACCGGTGAGACCGAGCCCATCGGTCGTGGTGCCGCTGACCGACACCGGCGCGCCGGCCGCCTGCGACAGGGCGGCCTCGGCCTCCTGCCGCCGGCTGCCGATCTTCGGCCGGTTCCCGACCACCTGGACCCCGACGTTGCCGATCTCGAACCCCTCGGCGCGCACGAGCCGGGCTGCCTCGGCGAGCAGGCCGGCGCCGGACGCGGCCGCGAGCTCGGGCCGGTCGATACCGAAGTGCGCGCCGAGGTCACCGATGCCGGCGGCGGAGAAGAGGGCGTCGCAGGCCGCGTGAGCCGCCACGTCAGCGTCCGAGTGCCCGTCGAGTCCGACCTGGTCCGGCCAGTGCAGACCCGCCACCCACAGGGCGCGGTCCGAGCCCTCGGCAGCGAAGGCGTGAACGTCCACCCCGATCCCGACCCGGGGGATCATCCCGCCACCGACGGTGCTCATGACGCAGCCCCGGGGCGGGTCGCGCCGGTCCAGTCGATCGGCCCGCGGTGCACCTTGTGCGGGGCCGCCTGGGCGAGCGGCTTGACGACGAGCCGGTCCACGTTGACGTGCTGCGGCAGCCCGACGCAGAAGGCGACGCACTCGGCCACGTCCTGGGCGAGCAGCGGGTGGTCGACGCCCTCGTACACCGCGTCGGCCCGGGCCTGGTCGCCGTGGAACCGGGTCAGCGAGAAGCCTTCGGTGTGCACCATCCCCGGCGCGACCTCGACGACGCGGACCTGTTCGCCGTTGAGCTCCAGCCGCAGGGTCTCGGTCAGCGCGCGTTCGGCGTGCTTCGCCGCGACATACCCACCGCCGCCCTCGTAGGTCACCAGTGCCGCGACCGAGGTCACGTTGACGACCGTGGCACCGCCGGAACGGCGCAGGGCAGGGAGCAGGGCCTGCGTGACGCTGAGCGTGCCGAGCACGTTGGACTCGTACATCGACCGCCAGTCCTCCACCCGGCCGTCGTCGACGCGGTCCGCGCCGACCGCGCCACCGGCATTGTTCACCAGGACGTCGCAGGCGCCGATCTGCTCGGCCGCTGCTGCGACCGAGGCCGGGTCGGTCACGTCCATGACGACCGCGCGGCACGCCGGGCCGAGCTGCGCGGCCACCGCATCCAGTCGGTCGCGGCGGCGGCCCGTGACGACCACGTCGTACCCGTCGGCGACGAGGCGGGCGGCGGTGGCAGCTCCGATGCCGGACCCGCCTCCGGTGACCACGGCAACACGGTTCATCCCAGGTCTCCCAGCAGTCTCTCGGCGAGGATGAGGTCCTCGGCGGTGGTGATCTTGTGTGCTCGAGGGTGGCCGGTGATGACCTGCACCGCGACGCCCATCCGTTCGACCAGGGCCGCGTCGTCGCTGGCCGGGCCGCCGGCCTCCAGCGTGACCGCGTTCAGGTGGGCGTTGGTGAGCACCTCGCGGGTGAACCCCTGCGGGGTCTGCACCGCGCGCAGCATCGTGCGGTCCGGCGAGGTGATGACCAGACCCGAGGCGTCGACCTGCTTGATCGTGTCCACCACCGGCAGTCCGGGCACGACTGCGGGGTGGCCGGACTCCACGGCGTCGACCACCGCGGTGAACATCGAGGTGGGCGTCAGCGCCCGGGCCGCGTCATGCACCAGGACGATCGAGGCCTCCGCCGGCAGCGCGGCCAGCCCGGCAGCGACCGAGGCGGTGCGGTCGGGGCCGCCGGCGACGACGACCACCTCGACACCAGGGGCGATCCCGGCACCGGATACGCAGCGCTTCGCCTCGGCGAGGTGCGTGGCCGGTGCCACCACGACGACGACGGAGACTCCGAGACAGGCTGCTGCCGAGCCCAGGGCTCGGGTGAGCAGCTCCTGCCCCCCGAGCGTGACGAAGGCCTTGGGAACGCCGGCCCCGAGCCGGCTTCCCGATCCGGCCGCCACGAGGACGACCCCGACCGGGCTCACGCGCAACTGCTCACGCGAGCCGACTCACTCGGACCGGGTGGACGCGTTCAGGACGCGAGGACCTCGTCGAGGATGGCCTCGGCCTTGTCCTCGTTGGTCTTCTCGGCGAGCGCCAGCTCGGAGACGAGGATCTGGCGCGCCTTGGCCAGCATCCGCTTCTCGCCGGCGGAGAGGCCACGGTCCTTGTCGCGACGCCACAGGTCGCGGACGACCTCGGCCACCTTGATGACATCGCCGGAGGCGAGCTTCTCGAGGTTGGCCTTGTAGCGGCGGGACCAGTTGGTCGGCTCCTCCGTGTGCGGCGCCCGAAGAACCTCGAACACCTTGTCGAGGCCTTCCTGGCCCACGACGTCGCGGACACCCACGAGGTCGCAGTTCTCTGCGGGGACTTCGATCGTCAGGTCACCCTGGGCGACCTTGAGCTTGAGATATAGCTTCTCCTCGCCGCGGATCGTTCGGGTATTCATTTCTTCGATCAATGCAGCCCCGTGGTGGGGGTACACGACCGTCTCGCCGACCTTGAAAACCATGTGCTGTTTTCCCCTTTCGCGAGTTCAAGAATACCACGCCCCCCACCTGCCCGACGACTCGACGGTGGGCCGTTTTCGCAGGTCAGAGCCTCAATGGCCGCCGACCGCGGCCCGAACTGACCCTTGACAGAACCGTCGTCGGCGTGCATCGCGCGGGGGGACCGGAGTCCCCCGGCGACGCCCATCCGTCGCCCTCGACGCGAATCTCGAGGCATCCGGGCGTCAACGCTAGGCACGGCACCGCCGTGGATGGGAGGGTGACCCCGTGACGACAACCACACCCAAACCCCCCAAGCCGTACCAGAAGACGTTCCTGGGTCAGCCGCGCCAGCTCGCCACCCTGTTCTCGGTCGAGATGTGGGAGCGGTTCTCCTTCTACGGCATGCAGGGGATCCTGCTGATCTACCTGTACTACTCGGTCACCCAGGGTGGGCTCGGCATGGACCGGACCGCGGCGACGAGCATCGTCGGCGCCTACGGGGGCCTGGTCTACCTCTCCACCATCCTCGGCGCCTGGCTCGCCGACCGGGTGATGGGCGCCGAGCGGACGCTCTTCTACTCGGCCGTGATGGTGATGGCTGGACACGTCGCCCTCTCCCTGATCCCCGGGGTCGCCGGGGTCGGCGTCGGTCTGGTCCTCGTCGCCTTCGGCAGCGGCGGGGTCAAGGCCAATGCCACGTCGTTGGTGGGCACGCTGTACGAGCGGGACGACGTCCGACGGGACGCCGGCTTCTCGATCTACTACTTCGGCATCAACCTGGGCGCCTTCATCGGCCCGCTGCTGACCGGACTGCTGCAGACGACGGCCGGGTTCCACTACGGGTTCGGTCTCGCCGCGGTGGGGATGGCACTCGGGCTGGGCATCTACACCGTGGGCCGCAAGAACCTGCCCGAGGAGTCGCGCGAGGTCCCCTCCCCGCTGCCACCGGAGCAGCGTCGTCACTTCATCTCCGCCGGCGTCGCCGTCGTCGCCCTGGTCGTCGTCCTCGCGCTGACGGGTGTGCTGACAGCGGACCGGCTCGCCGGGATCGTCGTGCTGATCACCGTCGTGTCCTCAGTCGCGTTCTTCGCCGTCATCCTCGCCAGCAAGAAGATCTCCGCTGATGAACGCCGTCGGGTCTTCTCGTTCATCCCGATGTTCGTCGTGAGCGCAGTGTTCTGGTCGCTCTACCAGCAGCAGTTCACCGTCGTCACCGTGTACTCGGACAAGCAGCTCAACCGCGACCTGTTCGGGTGGGAGATGCCGGTCAGCTGGGTGCAGAGCATCAACCCGATCTTCGTGATGCTCCTGTCCGGGGTCTTCGCGTTCATCTGGACCAAGCTGGGCAAACGCCAACCGCCGACGCCGATCAAGTTCGCGATGGGCGTGATCGTGATGGGGGTGGCCTTCCTGCTGTTCATCCCGATGGCCAGCACCGTGCCCAACAGCGCGCCACTGCTGGGGCTGGTCGGGGTGCTCTTCACCTTCACCGTCGCCGAGCTGCTCATCTCACCGGTGAGCCTGTCCCTGGCGACCAAGCTCGCACCGGCCGTGTTCCGAACGCAGATGGTGGCCCTGCTGTTCCTGTCGATCGCGCTCGGGACCGCGATGGCGGGAGTCCTCGCCGAGTTCTACTCCGACGACAAGCAGGTGCCGTACTTCGGTGTGCTCGGTGGAATCGCCATCGCTGTGGGGCTCCTCCTGCTGGTCTTCACCCCACCGATCCGCAAGCTGATGAGCGGTGTGCGGTGATCCGGGGGTGGGTCGGAGCGGCCCGGCTGGCCGGTAGGCTGACCGCGTGAACCGGCCCGCGATCTCACCCCGCCATGTCCGAGCGACGCTGTCCACCCTCGGGATCCTGACCGGGGTCCTGCTCGCAGGTTGCTCCACCCAGTCCCCCCTGGAGACGACGGTCCAGTACCAGTCGGCAGATGGGGTGGCCGCCAGAAGTGGCGTCGTCGAGGCGCGGGACCTGTTGCTCATCTCGTCCAAGAAGGACGCTGCCGGGCTCCTCTCGGGGTCGCTGATCAACACGAGCACCGAACCGGTGACCGTGACCTTCTTGACCCGCGCCGATTCCGAGGCGGGCGGCACCGCCGGGCCGGCCACGACGGTCCAGCTCAAGGCTCGCGAGCAGAAGCGACTCGAGACGGTCCAGCTGGCGTCGGTGCCCGCCGCGCCGGGCGCGCTGACCGGGATCGTCATGCAGACCTCCGCCGGGCAGACCCTGGTCAACGTTCCGGTCCTGCCGCCGGTGGGGCCCTACGCCTCGCTGACCCCGCGGCCGACCGCCACCGGCTGAGGACCCGGTCAGGCAGCGTCGAACTTGTAGCCCAGCCCGCGGACAGTGACGATCAGCCGGGGGTTGGCCGGATCCGGCTCGATCTTGGCGCGCAGCCGCTTGACGTGGACGTCCAGGGTCTTGGTGTCACCGACGTAGTCGCTGCCCCACACCCGGTCGATGAGCTGCATCCGGGTCAGGACGCGGCCGGCGTTGCGCAGCAACATCTCCAGCAGCTCGAACTCCTTGAGCGGCAACGAGGTCGGCTCCCCGCCAACGGTGACGGTATGCCGCTCGACATCCATCCGCACCGGGCCCGCCATCAGGGTCGCCGGCAGCAGCTCCTCGGGCTCGGCCAGCCGGCGCAGGACCGCCTTGATCCGAGCCAGCAGCTCGCGTGAGGAGTACGGCTTGGTCACGTAGTCGTCGGCGCCGATCTCCAGCCCGACGACCTTGTCGATCTCGCTGTCCTTGGCGGTGAGCATGATCACCGGAACGCTCGAGCGCTGCCGAAGGGCACGGCATACGTCGATCCCCGGCAGGCCGGGGAGCATGAGGTCGAGCAGGACGAGGTCGGCTCCGTTCTTGTCGAACTCGGTCAGTGCGTCCGGTCCGGTGGCGGCGACCGCCACCTCATACCCCTCCCGGCGCAGCAGGTAGGACAACGGGTCCGAGTACGACTCCTCGTCCTCGACGACCAGGATGCGACTCATGGGACCTCTGCTCGAGCGGACGGGTTGGTGGGGACCGGCAGGCTGGGCGGGACGAACTCGGCGTCGAGGTCGCTGCGATCCTCGGCCGCGCGCCGCTGACCGATCGCCGCGGACGGCAGCCGCATGGTGAAGGTCGAGCCGCGACCGGGCTCGCTCCAGACGGTGACCTCGCCGCCGTGGTTGGAGCAGACGTGCTTGACGATGGCCAGTCCCAGACCGGTGCCACCCGTCGACCGGGACCGCGCGTCGTCGACCCGGTAGAACCGCTCGAAGATCCGCTGCTGGTCCGCTGCCGGGATGCCCTGGCCCTGGTCGGTGACCGCGACCAGCACGAGGTCGTCGGCCGCGCTGACCTTGATCGTGACCCTGCTGGCCGGCTCGGAGTAGTTCACCGCGTTCCCGACAAGGTTGCGGATTGCGGTGGTGAGCAGCTCCGGCTCGCCCCAGACCATGCATCCGGGTGAGGTCGCGAGGGTGAGTTCCACGTCGCGGTCCTCGGCGGCCAGCCGCGAGCGGTCGACCGCCTCGCGCGCCGCGACGGCCAGGTCGACGCGCTCCGGCTCGTTGAGGGTGTCCGCGATCTGGAGTCGGGACAGGTCCACGATCTCCTGGACGAGCCGCGTCAGCCGGGTGGACTCCAGCTGCATACGCCGGGCGAAGCGGGAGACCGCCTCCGGGTCGTCACGGGCGTCGAGCACCGCCTCGGCCAGCAGGGCCAACCCGCCGACGGGCGTCTTCAGCTCGTGCGAGACGTTCGCGACGAAGTCCCGGCGGATCTCCTCGACGCGCTTGGCCTGGCTGAGGTCCTCGACGAGCAGCAGCACGTGCGACCCGCCCAGGGGTGCCACCCGCGCCCCCACGACGAGGCTCGGTCGTCCCAGCGGACCGCGGGGAAGCTCCAGCTCCGCCTCGCGGATGATGCCGTCGCGGCGGACCTTTCGCGCGATCTCCAATAGCTCGGCGTGGACCAGCTCACCGCCACGGACCAGACCGTGGGACACCGCTGCCGGCGAGTTGTTGACCACGGCGTCGGCCGAGTCCAGGACGATCGCGCTCGACCTGAGGACGGCCAGAACCGCTGCGACGCCCTCCGGCAGCGACCGGCTGGGGGTCGGGCTCGTCGGGATCTCGTGTTGCTGACGCTCGGACGCCCGCACCGCGACGACCGCAAGCAGGGTGATCGCCACACCGGCGATCGCCCCGAGAACTGCCGCGGTCGTTGCATCCACGCGTCCAGCGTACGGGCGGGTGCGCCACACTGGGGACCGTCACCGCCCGCTCCAGGCCGGCGCCGGGGGAATGTTCACCCAATCTGCGCCGGGCGTTCACCCGGCCGTGCAAGCCTCACGCTGCACGGGCCACCGACGAAGGACATCTGATGCGCGACGCTTTCCACGAGGACCTCGACACGATCACCGACCAGCTGGTCGAGATGACGCACTTCGCCGGGTCGGCGATGGCCAGAGCCACGACGGCCCTGCTCGACGCCGATGTCCACCTGGCGGAGAGCGTGATCCAGGCCGACCACCAGCTCGATGCGATCCGGTCTGCGCTCGACGCGCTGTCGATCGACGTACTGGCGCGTCAGCAGCCGGTGGCCACGGACCTGCGCATCGTCGTCACCTCGATGCGGATGAGCTCCGACCTCGAGCGGATGGGCGACCTGGCTCGTCACGTGGCCAAGGTGGCCCGGTTGCGCTACCCCGACAAGGCCGTGCCCGCGGCGCTGAACGCCCACATCCTGCAGATGGGTCAGGTGGCCGAGCGCATCGTCGCCAAGGCCGGGTCGGTGATCGCCTCGAAGGACGCCGACTCCGCCATCAGCCTGGAGAAGGACGACGACGCCATGGACGAGCTGCACCGCGAGCTGTTCGCGGCGCTGCTGTCCGAGAAGGCCGACTTCCCGGCCGAGACGGTGGTGGATCTGACCCTGCTCGGCCGGTACTACGAGCGCTTCGCCGACCACGCGGTCTCGGTCGCCCGCCGGGTCGTCTACCTCGTCACCGGCGAGTTCCAGAGCGAGGCCGAGACTGACCATGAGGAGCAGGAGGAACAGGGTGACGGGGGTGGGGACTTTATCGGGTGACCCGATAACGTCCCGCTTCCCTTGAGGAACTTCCTCGAGGAAAGGGACCGTTTATCGGGTCACCCGATAAACGCCCAGACTGAAAACCACCCGAAAACGGGCAGGCCAGGGCGTCACCGACCCTGGCTGGCGACGGCCGCGGCCGCCTCCGCAGCCGCATCCGGGTCGAGGTACCGGCCGCCGCGGGTCACCGGCCGGAACGACTCGTCGAGCTCGTAGACGAGCGGCATACCGGTGGGGATGTTCAGCCCCGCGATGTCCTCGTCGCTGATCCCGTCGAGATGCTTGACCAGGGCGCGCAGGGAGTTGCCGTGGGCGGCCACGAGGACGACCTTTCCGGCGCGCAGGTCATCCTGGATCTCGTTCTCCCAGTATGGAATCAGCCGGGTCACGACGTCCTTGAGGCACTCGGTCGCCGGCATGGCGTCACCGAGGTCGGCGTAACGTGGGTCCCCCTCCTGGCTGAACTCGTCGGACGGCTCGATCGCTGGCGGTGGAGTGTCGTAGGACCGGCGCCACAGCATGAACTGCTCCTCACCGAACTCGGCCAGGGTCTGCTTCTTGTCCTTGCCCTGAAGCGCGCCGTAGTGCCGCTCGTTGAGCCGCCAGTCCCGGCGCACCGGGATCCAGTGCCGGTCGGCGGCATCCAGCGCCAGGTTGGCCGTGGTGATCGCGCGCCGCAGCAGCGAGGTGTGGACGACGTCGGGCAACAGCCCCTCGGTCACCAGCAGCTCACCCCCGGCCACGGCCTCGGCTCTGCCCTTCGCGGTGAGATCCACGTCAACCCAGCCGGTGAAGAGGTTCTTGGCGTTCCAGTCGCTCTCACCGTGGCGGAGCAGGACGAGCGTGTAGGTCATGCCGCCCAGCCTAGCCAGCGGGTGGGGTCGGCTCGTCGCCGCTCAGCAGGTGAGCGAAGGCGTCAAGGTTGCGGGTGGACTCGCCCCGCGAGACCCGCCAGGCCCACTCCTTCTTCATCGACGAGAGGAAACCCAGCCGCAGCAGCTCGTTGAACGGCGAGTCGGCGGCCTCGAGGATGACGCCGAGCAGTTGGTCGAGGTGGCCCGCGTCCACGGCCGCGGTGGGGAGCTGACCCCGGACGTACACGTCCCCCGACTGGTCGATCGCGTAGGCCAGGCCGGGCATGCGCAGGTTGTGCCGCAGCAGGTAGCGGTAGAACTCCTCGTGGTTCTCGTCCGGGTTGCGGATGACGAAGGCCGACACCGAGGTCGTCTGCGGCCGCACCACGAGCGAGACGACCGTCTTGAGCTTCTTCTCACCGGGCAGCGTCAGGACGTACTCCCCGGGGCGGCCACCGAGCTCCCACTCGATGCCGGCGTCGTCGAGGTAGTCGCTGACGACATCCTCGGGACTCGGGCTCACGAGCTCACTGCCGTGGGCGGGCTGGCACCGCCGGGTATGCCGCCGGCCCCTGCGGGTAGCAGCGCGGTGCCGGCTGCGAGGGCAGGGTCGCCAGTGGTCGAGTGCTGGGCATGACGAGCCTCAGCGTAGACCTCCAGCAACCGGTCGGTGGTGGCGTCCCAACCGAACCCGGCGGCATGTCGCACCGCCCTTCGGGACAGCTCGGCGCGGCGCTCGCCGTCGAGCAGCAGGCTCTCGAGAGCGTCCGCCCAGTCGCCCGTCTCGTGGGTGGGTACGAGCAGGCCGGCGTCTCCCACGGCGAACGGCAGGCCACCCACGTCGGCCGCGACGACCGGGGTGCCGCAGGCCTGCGCCTCGACCGCCACCAGCCCGAAGGACTCGCTGTAGGACGGGACGGTGACCACGTCGGCGGCCTGGTACCACTGCGCCAGGGTCGGCCGGTCGACCGGCGGCACGAAGCGCACCGTCGAGGTGATCCCCAGCTCGTCAGCGAGCTCCTCGAGGCGGCGCGGCCGGTCCAGACCGGTGCCACTGGGCCCGCCCAGCACCCCGACGACCAGCTCGCCACACCAGTCCGGGTGCCGCGCGATCAGCTCGCGGGCCGCCCGCAGCAGGACATCCGGCGCCTTGAGCGGCTGGATCCGCCCGACGAAGAGCAGCACCTTGGCGTCCAGCGGCAACCCGAGCGTCGCCCTGGCAGCGCGCTGGTCCCCCGGGCGGAAGACCTCGAGGTCGACTCCCGGTGGGACGACGCGGACCCGCGCCGGATCCGCGGCATACAGCTCGACCAGCTCACGGGCCTCGTCCGCGGTGTTGGCGACCAACCGGTCGGCCGCCTCGACCACCTGGGCCTCACCGATCTCCCGCCCGGACGGCTCGAGGGCGTCATCGGCGGCGACGTGCAGGTTCTTGACCCGGGCCATCGTGTGCATGGAGTGCACCAGCGGCACCCGCCACCGGTCGGCCGCCAGCCAACCGACCTGGCCGGAGAGCCAGTAGTGCGAGTGGATGATGTCGTAGTGGCCCTCGTCGCGAGCGGCGCCCGCCCGCATCACGCCGGCCGCGAAGGCGCACAGCTGCCCAGGCAGGTCGTTCTTGCGCAAGCCCTCGAACGGCCCGGCCGTGACGTGACGGACCGTCACCCCCGGAGCCAGCTCGGCCGCAGGGGGCTGCGCCCCGCTCGTGGCCCGGGTGAAGATCTCGACCTCGCGACCGCGCGCGGCCAGCTGACGGGCCACCTCGGCCACGTAGACGTTCAGCCCCCCGGCATCCCCGGTCCCGGGTTGCTCCAGCGGCGAGGTGTGGACGGTGAACATCGCGATCCGCCGGATGCTGTCGGCGTTGGTCACGGGCGAAGCTCCTTCGTCGGTTCCGACATCGGCACAGCAGTCTGCGGCGGGCCGGCTGCCCATCTCTGGCAACACGCCCCCGGCATCGCCCATTCCCCGGTATGCCGCGTCCGCGCACGGCATACCCTCGGCGGGTGACGCGCGCCAAGCCCGTGGGGGTCATCACCCGCGGCACCACCAACCCCAACCGGCTGCGCCGGGTGGACCGATGGCTCGCCGGACCGCAGGCCTGGCGGCTGCGCCGCTCCCCCGATCCTCCGGTCGTGGTCGACCTGGGCTACGGCGCATCGCCGGTCACCGCGGTCGAGCTGCTCGAACGCCTCCAACGGGTTCGATCCGACGTCGAGGTGGTCGGCATCGAGATCGACCCCGGACGCGTCACTGCCGCCCGCAGCCTCGAGCGCACCGGCCTGCGGTTCGTGCTCGGCGGGTTCGAGGTCCCGCTGGCGGACGCCCCGGTCATGGTGCGGGCGTTCAACGTGCTGCGGCAGTACCCGGCCGACGAGGTGCCGCAGGCGTGGTCGCGGGTGGTGTCCAGACTCGGGCCGAACGGCCTGCTGGTCGACGGGACCTGTGACGAGCTGGGCCGACGCAGCGCCTGGATCGCCGTGGACGCGTCGGGGCCGATCAGCCTGACGGTGTCGCTGCGGCTGGCCGACCTGGAGCGCCCCTCGGACGTCGCCGAACGGCTGCCGAAGTCGCTGATCCACCGCAACGTGCCCGGTGAGCCGGTGCACGCGTTCCTGGCCGCGTTCGACCAGGCGTGGCTGCACGCCGCCCCTCAGGCCTCGTACGGCGTGCGGCAGCGCTACCTGGCCGCAGTCGCCATGCTGCGCGAGACCGGTTGGCCGCTGCTCGACGGTCCGAGCCGGTGGCGCCTGGGTGAGGTGACCGTCGACTGGAGCGCGGTGGCTCCGGCCGACGAGGTTCCGGCACCGCGGTAGGTCACCAGGGTCCGTACGGCCCCTGGTTCGGGCGACCTCGACCGGACACCTGGCGCACTGCCGGACGGACGTCGGTGAGGTAGACCGCCGCCGCGATGAACGCGATGATCCCGACGAAGTTGAAGACGTTGAGGACGAAGATCACCCCGACGGCCAGAGCCACCGCCAGGACGATCACCCAGAAGTTCTTGGTCCGCTTTCCCGCCGCCACGAACGCATCCGGGCGGTGGCGCAGGACGTCGACCATGGCGAAGACCTCGCAGCCGAGGGCGAGGATGCCCAGCACGAGCACGAGGGAGTTCTGCACGGTACCGAAGATCGCCATGGGGACCAGCCTAGTTCGTGGCGTCCGACCCTCGACGGCCCCCGTGGGTCAGACGTCGACGATGATGGTCACGGGACCGTCGTTCACCATGGAGAGCGTCATGTGGGCGCCGAAAGTTCCCGTGGCGACCTCGACCCCGCGCCGGCGCAGGGCCTCGACGACGGCTGCGATCACCGGCTCCGCCTGAGGGCCGGATGCCGCTGCGGTGTACGACGGCCGGCGGCCCTTGCGGACGTCGGCGTAGAGGGTGAACTGGCTCACCACCAGAACCGGCGCGCCGACGTCGAGCACGGACTGCTCGTCGCGCAGGATCCGCAGCTCGGCGATCTTGCGGGCGGTGCGTTCCACCTGCTCCGGACCGTCGTCGTGGGCCACGCCCACCAGGGCGAGCAGCCCCGGTCGGTCCAGCTGCCCCACCACCACTCCGTCCACCTCGACGCTGGCCGAGGTGACCCGCTGGAGGACGCTGCGCACGGGTCAGAATCCGGTGGGCACGATCGCCCCGACCGCTTCGCCGTGACCCAGGACCGGTACCGAGTCCATCACGGCGTAGGCCGTCGGAGCCTCGATCCCGATGTGTCGCAGGACCGCAGCGAGCACGACGCCCTTGGCTCGCGGGAATCCGTCGGCGATCTTCACCGCCACGCCGCGTCCGTCGGCCAGCCCCACCGCATACACCGCCTCGGCGCCGTCCTTGGCGATCAGTCCGGGCACGTCACGGATCAGCGCCGTCACCTCACGGTGGGTCCCGCCGAGGTACTCCGGGTATCCGCGGATGGCAGCGGCGACGCGTGCCTCGTCGGTGCCTGCCTCCGCCGCGGCGATCCGTCCGAAGGCCCGGGCCAGCCCGGCGATGGAGAACCCGTGCAGCGGCGCTCCGCAGCCGTCGGTGCCGACCGCGACCGGGCGCTCCCCGGTGAGCTCGTGGATCGTGGCGCTGATCGCCTGCTGGAGCGGGTGTTGCGGGTCCCGGTAGCTCGCGGTCTGCCAGCCGTTGACGACGCAGGTGGCCAGCATGGCGGCGTGCTTGCCGGAGCAGTTCTGGGCCAGCGACGACTTCTCCCGGCCGGCGCGGATCCACGCGTGACGCTCCGACTCGTCGACGGGGTGGTCCGCGGTGTTCTGCAGGTCGGCCTCGCTCAGCCCGGCCCCGGCGAGGATCCGACCCGCCGCCTCGAGGTGGAACGGCTCACCGGAGTGGCTGGCGCAGGCGAGGGCGAGCTCGTCGTCGGGCAGGTCCAGCCCGAGCCGGACCATGGCCAGCGCCTGGATCGGCTTGTTCGCCGAGCGCGCGAAGATCGCGCCCGCGGGGACGCCGAGGGCCACCTCGGTCGCGCCGTCCGGGCCGAGCACGACGACGGTTCCCCGGTGCACGCTCTCGACGAAGCCGGACCGGACCACCCGGGCAACGATCGGGGCCTCGGTCAGTGCCGAAGAGACGGCCGGGGACGGGTCGGAGGTGGGATCGGCGGGCACGGCGTCAGTGTGCCAGAGCGGTCCCGGGGGCGACTCCACCCGGCATGACGACGGGCCGGTCCGCGTGCTGCGGCCGGCCCGACGTCATACGGTGCTGCGGGTCCTGCGGGCGGCACCAGGTGCCGCGGGGCGTGCGGTCAGCTGCCGACCTTGCCGGCGCCGGCCGTGGTGGCCTTGCTGGCGGTCTTCGCGGTCTTGCGGGCCGTGGTCGTGGTGGCCTTGGTCCGCGAGGTGGTGGCGGCCGCGCCCTTGCGGGCGGTGGTCGTGGTGCGCCGCGCGGCGGTGCGGGTCTTCTTGGCGGAGTCCTTGACCTGAGCGGTCGTCGTGGTGACGTCCTTCTCCAGGGTGGCGGCGATCGTGTCAGCCGTCTTGGCGGCTTCCTTGCGACCGGTCGTCAGGGTGGCCCGCGCGGACTGCTGGGTCGAGGCGACGGCCTTGCGGACGGTGGTGACGGCGCCCTTGCTGGCGGCGACGGTCTGGTCGACCTGGACCATGAGGTCCTGGGTGGCCTTCTGGGTGCGGATCTTCTTCAGGAGCACCTCACCGCGGGTGGCGAAGGCGTCGTACTGCACCTGGGCGGTGCCGGCGAGCTCGAGGCTGCGGTTGAGCAGGTGCGCCGGAACGTCCTGGACCTGCTTGGCGGCCTTCTCGGCGCGGACGGTCAGCTCCTGGCCAAGACCCTTGGGGTCGACCGTCGCGACGGCCTTGCGGGCAGCCAGCGCCTGGGCGCGGGCATCGCGCACCTTCTCGACCGCGAGGTCGGTGACGCCGACAACGGCGAACACGGGGGTGGCGTCGGAAACGGTCTTCTTGAGCTCGGCAACGAATGCCATGGGTTTCTCCTTCGAGTGGGTCTGCTGGACTGCTGCTTGAGGTACTTCCTGACGCGCCGTGGCGGTGTGGACTACTGCTGCCGGTCGGCGGGGGTTCGTGACGCGGCGTTGCGCACGGGCTTGCGGGCTGGCTGGCGGGCAGAGGTGGTCACCGCACCGCTGCGGGTGGGCTTCGGCTCGGTGCTGGCGACGAAGGACTGGTAGACGTCGACGAGGACGGCGCGCTGCCGGTCGGTCAGCTGCGGGTCGGCCGAGATGGCGTCGAGCACCCCGGGCGTCTGGGCGCGCGGCGGCGCCGCGTCGAGGATGCCGGCATGGACGTAGAGCGTCTCGGCGGAGACCTTCAGTCCCTTCGCCAGGCCTTGGAGGATCTCGGCGCTGGGCTTCTTCAGGCCACGCTCGATCTGCGAGAGGTAGGGGTTGGAGATCCCGGCCAGGTCGGAGAGCTGACGCAGGGACAACCGGGCGCTCTGTCGCTGCTCGCGCAGGAAGGCCCCCAGCTCGTGTCCGCTCAGCTTGCTCATGGGTCCATTGTGCTTGCTCTAGTTAGCAAAATGCAAACTGAGGGCAGCGTGAGGGTGGTCACACGGTGAACAACGGTCGTTCGGGTCAGCCAGGCGGGCGACGCTTGACGTTGAGCAGCTCACGAGCCTCGGCGGTCGACATCGGCGGTCGCTGCATCGTGCTCGCGATCTCGGCGGCCCGGCTCACCAGCTCGTCGTTGTGCTGGACCGGCCGGCCCTTGGTGAAGATGAGGTTGTCCTCCATCCCCACCCTCAGGTGTCCGCCGGCTCCCAGGGCGACCGCCAGGATCGGTAGGTGGGTCCGCCCGATCCCGGTCGCCGACCAGCTGGTGACCTCCTCGGGCAGCGCCGCGACCCCCGCCATCAGCGCGGCCGCGGTCCCCGGCATACCTCCCGGAACGCCGGTGACGAAGTCCACGTGCACGCGTCCCCCGAAGGGCAGGCCCTCCTCGGCGAGCAGTCGGCGCAGCGCGTGGACGTGGCCGAGGTCGAACAGCTCGAACTCGGGGACGACCTCGCGGGCGATGCTCTGGCGGTAGAGCTCGACGATGAACGGCCACGGGTTGAGGAAGACCCCGTCCCCGAAGTTCGTCGTCCCGCAGGTCAGCGAACACGAGTCGGGCTCGGCGTCGAGCACGGTGAGCCGCTGCTCGAGCGGGTCGTGGATGCTGCCCCCGGTCGAGAGCTGGACGATCAGGTCGGTCGACGCCCGGATCGCCTGGACGCTCTCGCGCAGCAGCCCGGGGTCGAGCGTCGGCTGGTGCCCGCCGTCCCGGATGTGCAGGTGGATCAGTGCGGCGCCGGCCTGCTCGCAGCGGACCGCGGTCTCGACCAGCTCCTCGAGCGTGGTCGGCAGCTGGGGCACCTCGGACTTGGCGCTCTCGGCCCCGGTCGGGGCCACGGTGATGAGGGTGGTGCTGGCTGCGCTGCGGCTCATGGGCCCATGATGTCAGCGGGCGGCGCAGCCGGGCGTCCGGGGCGTGTAGGTGCGTCTCGGGTGCGTCAGGGCGCGACGATGACGTCCTGGGCCGCCTGCAGCCCGTCGACGGTGAGCACGGCGTCGACGTCGAGGTTGCGCTTGAGCAGTGCCAGCCCGATCGGCCCGTCCTCGTAGTGGCGTCCGACCGAGGTGAGGAACCCCACCGGCCGGTCCTCGTAGGTGACCTCGCTGCCGCGTGCGGGCAGGATGTGCCCGGACCCGTCGAGGTGCAGGAACGTCAGCCGGCGCGGCGGGCGCCCGAGGTTGTGCACCCGGGCGACCGTCTCCTGTCCGCGGTAGCAACCCTTGTGCAGGTGCACCGCGGTGCGCAGCCAGTCCACCTCGTGCACGATCGTCCGGTGGTCGGTCTCGAACCCGAGTCGCGGGCGCCACGCGGCGATCCGCAACGCCTCCGCCGCCCAGGTCCCGGCCAACGGCCGATCGCCCACCGCCGCAGCAAGATCCGTCCGCGGGACGATGAGCTCGCGCCACTGCCTGGTGGCGCCGGGATGGTCGCTCTCCGGACCGTATGCCGCGGTGTCGCCGACCAGGTCGGGCCACGGGTCGCGCCAGGCGGGGGGTTCGTCCGCCACGGACTCGGCGGCGTGCGGCTCGCCCAGCACGGCATACGCGTCGGTGACGTCGGTGACCTCGACCCGGAGCATGAACCGCATCGAGTCGAGCCACGCGATCAGCGCGGTCCCGGCTCCGGGTTCGGTCGTCACCCAGGTCGTCTCCCCGTCGTCGACGAGGTGCAGGTTGTGCTCGATGTGCCCCTTCGGGGTGAGGATGAGCGACTCCCGCGAGGTGCGGGGGCCCAGCCCGCTCAGCTGTTGGGTGGTCAGCGAGTTCAACCAGGAGATCCGGTCCGGGCCGGTGACGGTGATCACCGCCCGGTGCGAAAGGTCCACCGCCGCCAGGCGCTCGACCAGCAACCGCTGCTCGCGCATCGGGTCGCCGTAGTGGGCCGCCACGGGGGCGTCGATGCCCTCGCCAGCGACCGCGCCGGCTCGAGAGAGCAGCGGTGAGACGCTCGTGGTCACGTGCGGTTCGCTGAGCACTGTCTGCACCATCCGTGGGTTGCCATGTGGGTCACGTCTGCTTCAAAGCCCGCGACGTCCCGAAGATTCCCGGCGAAGCCGTCGGCGAGCGCGATCGGGGCCTCGCCGATCGACCCACAGCCCAGGCAGACGAGGTGGATGTGGGTCGCGTGGTCGGCCAGATGGTAGGTCGGCGCGCGGTGGTCCAGGTGGGTGTGCGAGACGAACCCGAGCTCCTCCAGGGCCTCCAGGCCGCGGTAGATCGTCGACAGGGGCAGCTCCGGGCCGGCGCCGTCCTCGGCCACCTCGGCGGCGATCGCGTCTGGCGTCCCGTGCTCGAGCTGGGACAGGGCGTCGATGATCCGGCGGCGCTGGGGCGTCAACCGCATTCCGCGAGCTCGCAGGGCCGAACCGAGATCACTCATCCCTGCAAGGGTAACCCGCCACGCCGCGACCGGAACCGGTCAGCTGACCCGCTTGAGCTGGGCCGAGACGTGGCTCTGCAGCTCCTGCCCGACGGCGGCCATGTCCATCACCCACATCAGCTGCGAGTCGACCAGGCCGTAGAGGCGCGAGGCGGCGTTGTACTCCTTGGCATTCGGGCTGCGCACGACGCTGTCCGTCTGCACCTGGACCTTGGCCGGCTCCATGCTCCCGTAGTACATCTCGACGATTCCGGTGGGATGGGTCAGGAGCAGCTCGACCTCCTTGCCGTGCTCGTCCGGGCGCCAGAACCCGAGCTCCGTCGCCAGCGGACGGACCCGCTCCCCGGTCTTCTCGTCGAGCAGCCAGGTGTGGCTCTGCCATTCGAGGAACCCGCGCCCGTCGTGGGAGCAGACGATCTCCTGACCGAAGTTGACCGACTCGATCGTCGGATACCCGACGACGCCGGCGCCCTCCCACCTGCCGATCAGCCAGGCGAGGGGGCGGAGCCGCTCCGGGAGGGTGACATCGAGCTCGAACATCAGGACACGTCCCTGGACTTGGTCAGCACCCGAGGATCGTAGCCTGAGGCAATGAGCGCGAACCTGTCCGAGACCGCCTCCACCGACCCCGCCGCCACCCCACGACGACTGGTGGTCAAGGCGACCAGCGGTGCCGAGGCGCCGGAACGGTTCTCCCAGGCGGTCACGGTGGCCGCCGTCGCCCTGACCACCGGGGCGCAGGTCAGCCTCTGGCTCACCGGTGAGGCCACCTGGTTGGCGACGCCGGGGCACGCCGAGGGGTTCGAGCTGCCCCAGGCCGCGCCGCTGGCCGAGCTGCGGGACGCGCTGCTCGCCGGCGCCCGGGTGACCGTCTGCAGCCAGTGCGCGGCTCGGCGCGACCTCACCGCGGCCGACCTGCTGCCCGGGGTGCTGATCGCCGGCGCCGCCTCGTTCGTGGAGGAGGTCCTCGAGGAAGGCGTCCAGGCCCTCGTCTACTGATGCGCTGGCCGCTCCGGCGGTCTAACCGCTGAAGATCCGGGCGATGAGGTAGACGACCACGCCGACGACGAGCACCGAGGCGGCAGCGGAGGCCATCCTCGCCTGGACTCCGCCGGCGCCCGGGAGGGAACCGAGCACCCGGCGCATCGCATGTGACGTGGCGGCGACGAGCGCGCCGAGGAATCCGGCGGCCAGCAGCGGTATGCCGTGCAGCGCGGCGGCCGCACCGATCGCGCCGAGCGCGGCCACGAGGACGGTGATCGAGACCATCCACCGCTGCCAGGTCGCCCAGCGACCCAGCAGCTCGACCAGCGCGGTGAGGGCCAGTGCCGCCCCACCGACGTAGACGTACCGGGCACCGACGGGGTAGTGCGGCAGGACGGCGAACGGCACCCCGGCGCTGGCGAGCGCCAGGCCCGAGACCGTCGTCGCGGCGCCGAACGCCAGCCGGACCCGGCCCTCGCGACGGACCAGCTGGTGGAAGAAGCCGGCGATCACGCCGCCGGCCACGGCGACGGGCACCCAGCGCAGGAACGGCTCGCTGCTGGCGACCACGGCGGCGGCGGCGATGAGCAGGCCACCCGCACCAAGGATGAGCGAGGTCATCCTCGGGCTCGGGGCGTCCAGCAGGGACGGCCAGCCCCAGGCCAGCACGACGGCGATGAACGCGACCGCCATACCTGTCGGGGTGGGGCCGGTGGCCGCCGAGAGGACCAGGAGCAGCGCCATGCCCAGGGTGGCCAGGACGACGGAGGGGCGCGTCGCGGCCGCGTCGCTCGGCTGTCCGGTCCGGCGTGCGGCGGCTTCGCCGGCCAACCGGAGCTCGCGTCGAGTCAGTGGCCGCTCACCCGACGGCTCGGCCGACGGAACGGCCGACGGGACGTCGGCGCGCGGCGAGTCCTCGGCGAGCGGCATGTCTGGCATCCTCGCATCACCCGCCGGCGAACGGCGGAAGCACCTCGACCGTCGCCCCCGGCGGCACCTCGTCCTGGGGCTGCGACGCGGCTCCGTCGACGAGGATCGTGCAGGCATCGAGCACCCGGCCGAGACCGGGGTGCAACGTCGTGAGCGCGGCGGTGATCACGTGGAGGGAGCTTGGGCTCACCCGGTCGGAGTCGACGCCGGCGGCCTCCCGGGCGCCCGCCCAGTAACGGACGGTGACCATCGCGGAATCGGCCTGCGCTGCCATCTCCTGGCGGTCCCTTCGTTCGGTCGGGAAGTCTCACCGTGCAGACGATCATCTGACGGGGCGTACGCCTCGATTATCCTCGATGGATGGCACACCTGTTGCTGCTGACCAACGCGCTGGCTCCCAGCGCGCAGGTCCTGCCAGCGCTCGGCCTGCTCAGCCACCAGGTTCGCATCCTGCCAGCCGAGCCGACGGCCCTGGTCGACGCCCCAGCGGGGGACATCGTCATCGTGGACGCCCGGACCGACCTCGCCCAGGCGAAGTCGCTGTGCCGGGTCCTGCGGGCGACCGGGCTCTCCAGCGCCCTGATGGCGGTCCTGACCGAGGGGGGCCTGGC
Organism: uncultured Actinomycetota bacterium; assembly: GCA_963845815.1. GTDB lineage: Bacteria > Actinomycetota > Actinomycetes > Actinomycetales > Dermatophilaceae > Lapillicoccus. The sequence continues at coordinate 937,889 of CAWJTD010000001.1, read as the reverse complement.
CGGCCTGACCAGCGAGTGGGGGATCGACGACGTGTTGCTCGACACCGCTGGTCCGGCCGAGGTGGACGCCCGGATCCGGCTGGCCCTGACTCGGTCGGACGATACCGACGTCGAGGAGGCGGGCCCGATCCGCGCCGGCGAGCTGACCATCGACGAGCACACCTACTCGGCCAAGGTCCGCGGCCGGCTGCTCGATCTCACCTACAAGGAGTTCGAGCTGTTGAAGTTCCTCGCCCAGCACCCGGGACGGGTCTTCAGCCGGGCGCAGCTGCTCCAGGAGGTGTGGGGCTACGACTACTTCGGGGGGACCCGCACCGTCGACGTCCACGTCCGTCGGCTCCGGGCCAAGCTGGGCCACGAGCACGAGGCACTGATCGGCACGATCCGCAACGTCGGCTACCGGTTCGTGGCCGAGCGACCCCGCGAGCTCGAGGTCGTGACCGAGGCCTGACCGGGTGGCGGCACTGAACGTGGGCTTGTTGCCCTCCGGGGGCCGTTTCCGACGGGTCCGTTTGTCGGGTGATCCCCGCGCGCCGTTTATCGGGTGACCCGAGAAACGGGCCCTTTCCGCTAGGAAGTTCCTCGCGCGAAGGGGGCGTTTATCGGGTGACCCGATAAACGCCCCCCCTCGCGCAGAGCGCCTACGAGGTCGAGCCGGAGATCCGGGTCGGTGCCGTCGGCGTGTACGGCGACACCGTCGGCAGGTAGTTCGCGAAGGCGTCGATGTCGAGCCCACCGAAGTAGCGTGCGGTGCCGCTCTTGAACGCCGCGAAGCCGTCACCACCATCCGCGAGGAAGTTGTTCGTGACGATCCGGTAGGTCGCCGCCTTGCTGATGGCGACCCCGCCGATCTTGACGCTGCCGTCGACCGCACCCGTGGGGCTCATCGTGTAGGTGAACCCGTTCGAGACCTGGAGCGTCTTCTTCGACCCCGCGTTGGCGCCGGTGACCTGCTGCGCGAGCAGGTCGTAGATGTTCTGCCCCGTCATGGTCATCGAGACGAGGTAGTTGTTGAACGGCTGCACGGTGAACGCCTCGTCGAAGGTGATGTCACCGAACGGCTCACCCTGACCGGATGCCGCTGCGGTGAGATCCGCGCGGATTCCGCCCGGGTTCATGAACGCGACGACCGGCGCCAGACTGCCGGTCACCGTGCTCGGGTCGGCCAGCTGCGCGTCGGCGATCAGGTCACCGAGAGCGGACTCGCCCGCGGCGTTCCCGGTCCGGGTCACGTCGGCGTTGATGTGACCGATGACCTTGCTGGCGATCGGCTTGATCAGCGTCTTGTACTGGGCGATCAGTGCCGTCTGCGCGGCGTCCTTGGGGACGTCCCGGGTGACCACCAGGTTGGTGCCCTGGACCGAGCTGCGGACGATGTCCTGGGTCCGGCGGTCATAGGTCAGGTTCGTCTCGGTGAACAGCCGTCCGAACGACGACGCCGACGTCACCAGGCGCTGCTGCCCGGCCGGGTCGGTGACGTTGCAGGTGTACGGCTGGTGGGTGTGACCGGAGATGACCATGTCGATCGCCGGGTCGAGGTTCGCCGAGATGTCCAGGATCGGGGAGCTGGCCGGGATCAGGCTGCCGCCCCCGTCGCAGGTGTAGTCGTAGGTCGGGTTGACGCTGTACTGCTTGCCGTCAGGCCCGGTCCACAGCTCCTTGTCCGGCACGCCACCCTGGTGGATGAGCACGACGATGGCGTTGACGTTCTTCTTGCGCAGCTCCGGCACCAGGGCGTTGGCCGTCGCGACCTCGTCGGTGAACTCCAGGCCGGCAACGCCGGAGGCGGTGACGATGCTGGGGGTGTCCTTGAGGGTCATCCCGATGAACGCGATCTTCGCGCCGTTGACGTTCTTGATCGTGTAGGCGGGCAGGATCGTGTCGCCGGCCTGCGGTCCCTTCTTGGCCTTGCCGCTGGTGGCGGGCGTGGTGGCGTACTTGACGTTGGCCGCGAGGAAGTCGAACTTCGCCCCCTGGAAGGTATGCGCGGCGCAGGAGTCCTGGTTGTTGGCGCCGGCGCCGTCGTCGATGCACCCGCCCTGCTGCATCCGCAGGAGCTCCTGGTAGCCCTCGTCGAACTCGTGGTTCCCCACTGCGGTGGCGTCGAGACCGAGCGCGTTCATCGCCTCGATCGTCGGCTCGTCGTGGAACGCGGCGGAGAGCAGCGGCGAGGCGCCGATGATGTCCCCGGCCGCCACGGTCAGCGTGTTCGGGTGTCCCTCACGGGCCTGCTGGAGGTGGGTCGCGAGGTACTCCACGCCGCCAGCGTCCTTCGTGACGTCGATCGCCTTGGGCGGAGTGGAGCTGTCCAGCTGATGGCCGGTGACCACTCTGCCGGAGGAGCCGGACGGAGGCTCGAGGTTGCCGTGGAAGTCGTTGAACGACAGGATCTGGATGTCCAGCGTCGGACCGCTCTTCGAGGCCTGCGACGTTCCGCCGGTGACGCCGAGCCCGGCGACTGCGCAGGCTCCTACCGCGAGGGCGCCGAGGGCGCGTCGCCTAATTCGTGCTCCTGACATGGTGCTCCTTAACCCGATTGCCTGAGAGTTCCGGCCGGATCTCCTGTGATTCCCCCGTCCGGCCAACCCCGGCAGGCTAGCCGCAATATCCGGCCGTGGCAGGACCTTGCCCGAAACGTCGTGGTCCAATCGACGAATGGACCAGATCACGGTGACCGCCTTGCCCGATTTGTCCCCCGAACATCGGGCGGAGGTCGAGCGCGTCGTCGCCGAGGCCACGGCCACGGACGGGTCGGCACCGCTGTCCGAGCAGTTCACCTACGACCTGAGACGGCCGTCCGGGGCGAGCCATCTGCTGGCGTATGCCGGGCCGGCGCTGGCCGGGTACGCCCAGGTCCACGCCGGTGCTGCCGAGCTCGTGGTGGCCCCCACCCTGCGTCGACGAGGCGTGGGCACGGCGTTGCTCACCGCGCTCCCGAAGGGGACCGAGGTCTGGACCCATGGCTCGGTGCCGGCCGCAGAGGCCTTCGCTGCGGCGCACCACCTCAGCGTCAGCCGCGAGCTCTTCGTGCTCGGCCGCACCCTCGGCGACGGCCCCCCGCTCCCTGCCGTGGTCCTGCCGCAGGGCCTGGCGGTGCGCTCGTTCGAGCCCGGCCGGGACGAGGACGAGCTCCTGCGGGTCAACGCCGCCGCGTTCGCGGACCACCCGGAGCAGGGCGCCCTGACCCGGGCCGACCTCGACGAACGGATGACCCAGGCGTGGTTCGACAGCCGGGGCCTGCTGCTCGTCGTCCCCCGCGACGACCCCGACACCGTCGCCGCCTTCCACTGGACCAAGATCCACTCCCCCGGCACCCCCGCCGCCGGAACCCCCCGGGGCCGGACCGGCGAGGTCTACGTCGTGGGGGTGCATCCGGCATACCAGGGGCAGGGGCTGGGTGTGCCGGTCACCCTGCTCGGCCTGGAGTACCTGCGTGAGCAGGGGGTGCGCGAGGTCTTCCTGTACGTCGATGGGGACAACGCACCGGCGATCACGGTCTACCGCCGTCTGGGGTTCGAGGCCCGGGGTGTGGACCGGATGTATTCGCGCGCGGATCCCCGAGAGTGAAACGATGGGGCCCATGACCGCGGAAGCCAAGGAGCCGGAGCTCGACCCTTCGGTGCGCTCCCTGGCCAGCGCGATCCCCAGCCGCCGCAGCTACCAGCCCCGGGCGACCAACGGGCGGTTCGTCAGCAACGACCAGCTGCCCGAGGGCCTGCCGATGGACCGCTTCCTCGAGCGCGAGATCTCCTGGCTGCAGTTCAACGAGCGCGTCCTTCAGCTGGCCATGGACGAGGACGTCCCACTGCTGGAGCGGGTGAAGTTCCTGGCGATCTTCTCCGACAACCTCGACGAGTTCTTCATGGTCCGGGTCGCCGGGCTGAAGCGCCGGATCGCCACCGGCCTGGCCATCCGGTCCGCCTCCGGCCTCGAGCCGCGCGAGGTGCTGGAGGAGATCGGTGAGGTGGCGCAGCAGCTGATGGGCCTGCAGGCGTCGGTGTTCCTGGACCAGCTGCGCCCAGCACTGGAGCACGAGGGCATCACGATCGCGCACTGGGATGAGCTGAGCGACCAGGAGCGTGAGCCACTGCACGAGCTGTTCACCGAGCAGATCTTCCCGGTGCTGACGCCGTTGTCGGTCGACCCCGCCCATCCCTTCCCGTACATCTCGGGACTGTCCCTCAACCTGGCGGTCACCCTGGTCAACCCCAAGACCGGGCACGAGCACTTCGCCCGGGTCAAGGTGCCGCCGTCCCTGCCCCGCCTGCTCCGGGTCGGCGGCGAGCGGCCGGACGGGGAGTACTCAGCGCGCTTCGTGCCCCTCGAGGACGTGATCGCGGTGCACCTCGACCAGCTGTTCACCGGTATGGAGGTGCACGAGCACACCACCTTCCGGGTCACCCGGAACGAGGACCTCGAGGTCGAGGAGGACGACGCCGAGAACCTGCTGACCGCCCTGGAGAAGGAACTGACCCGCCGCCGGTTCGGCCCACCGGTGCGGCTCGAGGTGGAGGAGGACATCGACGAGCATGTCCTCGACCTGCTCAGCCGCGAGCTCCAGATCACCTCGAGCGAGATCTACCGGCTTCCGGCTCCGCTCGACATGCGGGGGCTGTTCCTCATCGGCGACCTGGAGCGCTCGGACCTCAAGTACGACTCGTTCGTGCCGCTCACCCAACCCGACCTGTCGCCGATGGAGAGCTCCAAGGCCAGCGACATCTTCGCCGCCGTGCGGGCCAAGGACATCCTGCTGCACCACCCCTACGACTCGTTCTCCACCTCGGTCCAGGCGTTCATCGAGCAGGCCGCCACCGACCCGCGAGTCCTGGCGATCAAGCAGACCCTCTACCGCACCTCCGGCGACTCCCCGATCGTCGACGCCCTGATCGACGCCGCTGAGGCCGGCAAGCAGGTCCTCGCCGTGGTCGAGATCAAGGCCCGGTTCGACGAGGTCAACAACATCAGCTGGGCCCGCAAGCTCGAGCAGGCCGGGGTGCACGTGGTCTACGGCATCGTCGGGCTCAAGACCCACGCGAAGCTCTGCCTCGTCGTGCGCCAGGAGGCCGAAGGCCTGGTCCGCTACTGCCACATAGGAACCGGCAACTACAACCCCAAGACGGCGCGCAGCTACGAGGACCTCGGTGTCCTCACCCGGGACCCGCAGGTGGCCGAGGACATGACCCGGCTGTTCAACCAGCTGTCCGGGATCGCGCCGCGGAGCAGGTTCAAGCGCCTCCTGGTGGCGCCGAGAACGGTGCGCTCGGGGCTGCTCGAGCAGATCGACAACGAGATCGCGCGGCACCAGAAGTCCGGCAAGGGCCGGATCATGTTCAAGGTCAACTCGATCGTCGACGAACAGATCATCGACGCGCTCTACCTCGCTTCGCAGGCGGGCGTGCGGATCGACATCTGGGTGCGCGGCATCTGCGCTCTGCGGCCGGGGGTCGAGGGCCTCAGCGAGACCATCAGCGTGCGTTCGACCCTCGGTCGCTTCCTCGAGCACTCCCGCGTGTTCTGGTTCGGCGGCGACGAGGACCCGCAGGTCTTCATCGGCAGCGCGGACATGATGCACCGCAACCTCGACCGCCGCGTCGAGGCCCTCGTCCGGATCACCGACCCGGCCCACCTCGCCGACATCCAGGCGCTGCTCGAGCGCGGCGCGTCCGACTCGTACTCGCGATGGGAGCTCAGTGGCGACGGCCGGTGGACCCGCCACCACCGTGGCCCGGACGGCGAGAGGCTCACCGACATCCAGGCGGCCCTGATCGAGATGCACATCAAGCGCCGCCGCAAGGCCCGGCGCCGCTAGATTCGCTGCCATGTGCGTCATCCCCGCCGCCGGGACCCTGCCATGGCGTCGGCGCCGCGGCACCCTCGAGGTGGCCCTGGTGCATCGACCCAAGTACGACGACTGGTCCTGGTCCAAGGGCAAGCTCGACCCCGGCGAGGACTGGCCCGTCGCCGCGGCGCGGGAGACCGTCGAGGAGACCGGGCTCGCGGTCAGGCTGGGCCGGTCGCTGCCGCCCACGACGTACACCGTGCTGGACAAGGACGGGCTTCCGGCCACCAAGGAGGTCCGCTACTGGTCCGCCGTGGTGACCGGGGGCACCGGCGCGCTGGAGAACGAGATCGACGCCATGGCCTGGCTCGACGTGGTGACTGCCCATGACCGGCTCGACTACGCCCGGGACCGCGACCAGCTCCGGGCGCTGGTGCGCGCGGATGCGGCTGGGGCGCTGGCGACCTGGCCGCTGGTCCTGGTTCGGCACGCCAAGGCCCGGCCGCGCTCGTCGTGGTCCGGTGATGACGGGCTTCGTCCGCTCGACGATCGCGGCGAAGCCCAGGCTGAGGGGCTGCTCCCGCTGCTGGCCGCGTTCGGCGTCGAACGGCTGGTCTCCTCCCCGTCGGTGCGCTGTGCCGACACGCTGCGGCCGTATGCCGCCGCCCGGAACCTGCCACTGCGCCTGAGGGAGGGCCTGTCCGAGGAGGGCTACGCCGCCGACCCCGGGCGCGCCGCGCATCACGTGCGCCGGGCGATCGAGCGAGGCGCGGCGGTGGCCCTGTGCAGCCATGGGCCGGTGCTGCCGTCGATGATCCTCGCGCTGCGCGACCTGGTCGACCCCGCCGACGAGGACGGCGCTGCGGCGGACGAGCAACTCCGCGACGCCGGCAAGGACGCCATGGCCAAGGGTGAGGCCCTGGTGTGCCACGTCGTCGGCGCGGGAGCGGAGGCCCGGATCGTCAGCGTGGAGCGGCACGGCTCCTGAACCCGTCCTGACCAGCTGCTGGGCCGCCGTCCCCCCGTGAGCAAGTCCGGTCACCCCAGACCGTCGACCGCCGTTCACCGGGCGTTCACCCAGCGAGGATCTTCCTTCACCGGGGGCGCCTATCTTCGCAGTCGTGGGCGTGTCAGCACCGTCGCTGGCCCGCGCCCCCCACAGCCACCTGAGCCTCTCGAGAGGGATAACCCCCGTGCTTCTCACCCGAACCAGCGCCCTCGGCGCCCTCGCACTCACCAGCGCCCTGGCTCTGTCAGCCTGTGGCAGCGACAACAACTCCGCCGGCGCCGCCGGCGGCGCCGGCAAGCCGGCCGGCGGCACCGCCTCGGCCGACTGCTTCTCCGGAACCCTCAACGCCGAGGGGTCCACCGCCCAGAAGAACGCCATCGAGGCCGCGATCAAGACGTTCCAGCGGGCCTGCCCCGACGCCACGATCAACTACAACGCGACCGGTTCCGGAGCGGGGATCAAGCAGTTCATCGCCGGCCAGGTCACCTTCGCCGGCTCGGACTCGGCGCTGAAGCCCGAGGAAGCCACCTCGGCCAGGGCCTCCTGCGGTTCGGACGCCTGGAACCTGCCGATGGTCGCCGGTCCGATCGCGGTCGCCTACAACGTGCCGGGGGTCGACAAGCTGGTCCTCAACGCCGACGTCACCGCGAAGATCTTCACCGGCGTCATCACCACGTGGAACGACCCGGCCATCGCCGCCCTGAACGCCGGCGCCCCCCTGCCGGCGACCTCCATCAAGGTCTTCTTCCGCTCCGACGAGTCCGGCACCACGGAGAACTTCACCAGGTACCTCAAGGCAGCCGCCCCGTCGTCGTGGACCGCAGACGCGGGCAAGAAGTGGACCGGGAAGGGCGAGGGCAAGGAGAAGTCGGCGGGGGTCGCCAGCGCCGTGGGCCAGATCGATGGCGGGATCACCTACACCGAGTGGTCCTATGCCACCCAGAACAAGCTCGCCATGGCGCAGATCGACAGCGGCGCCGGGCCGGTGGCCCTGACCGGCGACACTGCCGGCAAGGCGATCGCCGCGGCCAAGCAGACCGGCACCGGCAACGACCTTGCGCTGAAGATCGACTACGGCACCAAGCTGGCCGGCACCTACCCGATCGTCCTGGTGACCTACGAGGTGGTCTGCTCGACGTACTCGGACGTCAAGAAGGCCGCCTCGGTCAAGGCCTTCCTGAAGTCCTTCGCCTCGGATGCCACGCAGTCCGGCCTCGAGCAGCTCGGCTACGCGCCGCTGCCCAAGGACGTCCAGTCCAAGGTGCTCGCCGCCGCCGACGCCATCGGCTGACGGATCCGCGCCACCAGCCCCACCCGAACAGGATCGGTATGACGTGCCCTCCGTGACCGGCGTCTCCGCCGTCGACGAGCTGCCCACGAATGGACGGGCCCCCCTGCTGGGGGACAGCGCCTCCACCGGCCGGCTCGGCGACCGCCTCTTCGGCGGCGCGGCCAGGGGCGCCGGCCTGCTGGTGATCCTGATGGTCACCGCGATCGGGGTCTTCCTGCTCGCCCAGGCCATTCCGGCGATCCTCAAGGACCAGGCCAGCTTCCTCACCTCCCGGGAGTGGGCGCCAGGCGGGACCACCCCCCGGTTCGGGATCGTCGAGATGCTGTGGACCACGGTGACCGCCTCGACGATCGCCCTGGTCATCGCGGTTCCGGTGGGGGTGGCGGTCGCCCTCTTCATCACCCAGTACGCACCGCAGTGGCTGCGCCGGCCGGCGGCGAGCCTCGTCGACCTGCTGGCCGCCGTCCCGTCGATCGTCTACGGCCTGTGGGGAGCCCTGACCTTCCGTGACGTGATCCGCCCCCTCGAGGACGGGATCCAGGAGCGGCTCGGCTGGTTTCCGTTGTTCTCCCCGACCGGGATCAGCGGCGGCACGATCTTCTTCATCGGGATCGTCCTGTCGATCATGGTGCTGCCCATCGTCACCGCCCTCTCCCGGGAGGTGTTCGACCAGACCCCGAGCACCCACAAGGAGGGCGCCCTGGCCCTCGGCGCCACCCGCTGGGAGATGATCCGGGTCGCGGTCCTGCCGTTCGGCCGGCCGGGCGTCATCTCCGCGTCGATGCTGGCCCTCGGCCGCGCCCTCGGGGAGACGATCGCGGTGACCTTCCTCGTCTCGAAGCTCGCCGACAACACGAACTGGACCTGGTCGCTCTTCAACGGCGGCGAGACCTTCGCCTCGCGGATCGCCAACAACGCCGGGGAGTTCGACAGCCCCTCCAAGACGGGGGCCTACATCGCCGCCGGACTGGTGCTGTTCGTCCTGACCTTCGTCGTCAACGCCATCGCCCGGGTCGTCATCGAGCGCAGGAAGGCCTTCAGCGAATGAGCACCTCCAGCACAGTCGCGTCGCTCGGCGGCCGGTCCCGGGCCCGCAGGGTCAAGGACCTCGTCGCGCGGGTGGTCATGTGGTCCTCCTTCGGCGTGGCGATGATCCCCCTGGTCTGGATCCTCTACACCGTCATCAGCCAGGGCATCGGCCTGGTCGTCCAGTCGCGGTGGTGGACCAACTCGCAGCGCAACGTCAACGCGACGGACATCGGCGGCGGCGCCGTCCACGCCATCCAGGGCACCCTGATCCAGGCCAGCGTCACCGCCCTGATCGCCGTCCCCATCGGCGTGTTCACCGCGATCTACCTGGTCGAGTACGGACGCGGTCGGCTGGCTCGAGCCGTCTCCTTCATGGTCGACATCCTCACCGGGGTGCCGTCCATCGTGGCGGCGTTGTTCATCTACGCGGTCTGGGTGACGACGTTCGGGCTGCAGCGGGTCGGGTTCGCGGTGAGCCTCTCCCTGGTGCTGCTGATGATCCCGGTGGTCGTGCGATCGACGGAGGAGATGCTCAAGCTGGTGCCGAACGAGCTGCGCGAGGCCTCATACGCGCTGGGGGTGGCGAAATGGGTGACGATCTCCAAGGTGGTCCTGCCCACCGCCTTCTCCGGGATCATCACCGGGGTCCTGCTCGGGCTGGCCCGGGTGATGGGCGAGACCGCGCCGCTGCTCATCCTCGGCCCGTACACCAAGAGCATCGCCACCAACCTCTTCAGCGGTCCGATGCCCACGCTGCCCACGATGATCAACCAGGACCGCACCGAGCTCGGGATCGCCCCCGCCGTCGAGCGGATGTGGGCTGCGGCGCTCACCCTCATCTTCCTGGTCCTGCTGCTCAACGTGGCGGGTCGGCTCATCGCCCGACTCGGCTCGGTCAAGCGCTGACCCGTACGACGCACTGACCCCAGAAAGGGATCCACCAACCATGGCAAAACGCATCGACGTCAAGGACCTCACGGTCTTCTACGGCGACTTCAAGGCCGTCGAGGGCGTGTCCATGACCGTCGAACCCCGGTCGGTCACCGCGTTCATCGGCCCGTCCGGCTGCGGCAAGTCGACCCTGTTGCGGACCCTCAACCGGATGCACGAGGTGATCCCCGGGGGTCGGGTCGAGGGCAAGGTCATGCTCGACGACCAGGACCTGTACGCCCCGGGGGTCGACCCGGTCGCGGTCCGCCGCACCGTCGGCATGGTCTTCCAGCGGCCCAACCCCTTCCCGACGATGTCGATCTACGAGAACGTCGTCGCCGGGCTGCGGCTCAACGGCGTGCGCGGCCGGGCCGCCCTCGACGAGGCGGCCGAGCAGTCCCTCAAGGGCGCGAACCTCTGGACCGAGGTCAAGGACCGGCTCAAGAAGCCCGGCGCCGGGCTCTCCGGTGGCCAGCAGCAGCGGCTGTGCATCGCCCGGGCCATCGCCGTCCGCCCGCAGGTCCTGCTCATGGACGAGCCCTGCTCGGCGCTGGACCCGATCTCGACCCTGGCGATCGAGGACCTGATCAACACCCTGAAGTCCGACTACACGATCGTCATCGTCACCCACAACATGCAGCAGGCGGCCCGGGTGTCCGACCGGACGGCGTTCTTCAACATCGCCGCCACCGGAGAGCCGGGCCAGCTGGTCGAGATCGGCGACACGACGAAGATCTTCAACAACCCGGGCCGGCGCGCGACCGAGGACTACATCTCCGGCCGGTTCGGCTGAGCCTGACGCACGGCTGGCAGCTCAGTGGACGAGCAGGCTCGCCCAGAAGGTCAGCGCGGCCACGAGCCCGGCTCCCGGGAACGTCAACACCCAGGCGCCGACGATGTTGCCGGCCACGCCCCACCGCACCGCCGAGAAGCGCTTGGTCGCACCGACACCCATGATCGCCGAGGTGATCGTGTGCGTGGTCGACAGCGGAGCCCCGAACGCGAAGCCGGCCACGTAGAGGATGGAGGCGGCCGTCGCCTCGGCGGCGAACCCCTGCGGGGGGTCGAGGTGGATGATCCGCCGGCCGAGGGTCCGCATGATCCGCCAGCCACCGGCATACGTACCGAGGCTGATCACCACCGCGGACATGACCAGCACCCAGAGCGGAATCGCCGTGGAGTCGTGGTAGCCCGCGACGGTGAGGGCGAGCACCACCACGCCGGCCGTCTTCGCGGCGTCCTGCAGGCCGTGGCCGAAGGCCATGGCGGCCGCCGAGACCGTCTGGGCGTACCGGAAGCCCCGGGAGACCCGGCCCGGGTGAGCGTTGCGGAAGAGCCACATGATGGCGGCCATCACCAGGTATCCGAGCACGACCCCGACGATCGGGGAGACGAGCATCGGGACGATGATCTTCTCGAAGATCCCCTGCCACTTGACCAGGGCCCCGGCGGCGAGCGCGGCCCCGCCGAGCCCGCCGATCAGGGCGTGCGAGGACGACGAAGGCAGTCCCAGCCACCAGGTCAGCAGGTTCCAGCCGGTCGCCCCGATCAGCGCGGCCCCGACCAGCCACAGGCCCTCGGCGCCCTGGGGCGCGTCGATGATCCCGCTGCCGATCGTCGCGGCGACCTTGGTGCCGAAGAAGGCACCGATGAGGTTGGCGACGGCGGCCATGGCCAGCGCGATGCGCGGGGTGAGCGCCCGGGTGGACACGGAGGTCGCGATGGCGTTCGCGGCATCGTGGAAACCGTTGGTGTAGTTGAACCCCATCGCCAGGGCAACGACGATGGCTACCGGTACCCAGTCCACGCGGTCAGGACTCCTTGACGGCAATGCCCTCGACGGTGTGCGCCACGTTCTCGAAGGCGTCGGCGGCCGCCTCGAACGCCGAGACGATGTCCTTCATCTTCAGCACCCGGATGGCGTCGGAGTCCTCGAAGAGCTGGGCGACGAGTCGCCGGTAGTGCTTGTCCGCCTGGTTCTCGAGGCGGTTGATCTCGATCCAGTACTCGGACAGGTCGCGCATCGACCGGAGCCGGGGCATCGCCGCCGCAGTGAGCTCCGCCATCCGGCCGAGGACCTCGATCTGCTTCGCGACTCCTTTGGGGAGCTCGTCGACCTTGTACAGCTCGACCAGGTCGGCAGCCTCCTCCATGTGGTCCATGCAGTCGTCGAGACGGGAGGCGAGCCGGTGGATGTCCTCCCGGTCGAACGGCGTGATGAACGAGCTGTTCACCCGGCTGATGATCTGGTGCGTCGCCTCGTCGGCCTGGTGCTCCAGGTCACGCATCCGGGCGACCACGGCGCCGCGGGCCTCCGGGCTGTCGGCGGCGAGGAGATTGGTGAGCTCTCGCGCTCCGGACACCAGGTGTGCCGCGGACGCGGTGAAGAGGTCGTAGAAGCCGTCCTCTTTGGGGGTGAGGCGAATGCCCACAGGATTCTCCGGTCATCGATGGCCAGGCCGAGGGAAATGCTACGGGCAGTATGTCGCCGATGTGCAACCGGGAGTTTCCCTGGTCGACCGCGAGTCTCAGAGCCCTGCGGCGTCCTCTGGCTCCGACGGGTCAACCCCCAGAATGAGGTCGATCTCCGCGCGGCTGAGCGGGCCGTCCGCGGAGGTCGCCGCGATCACGAGGTCGCCGACGAGCTCGATCTCCTGGTGGAGTACGGCGTCTGTCAGCTCGCCGTCCGCTGGCTCCTGGTCGGTCACCACCACAGGGTATGCGGGTGAAGCGGGAAGTGAGAGCCGAAATGGCTTCCGTTGACCTGCCAAGACCCCCGGACTGGGACAACCCGGGCCCAAGCGAGGGGTTCACGTCGGGCCGGGAGCGCCTCACGGCGCGAGGCCGCTCGAAGCGGCTCAATTTGGGACCCGGGGCTACCGCGGCCCGACGCACGGACAGGATATCCCGGCAACCCTCGAACGGCCCCCAAACCGGCTTCCCGGCTTCCGGTCGCGACGGGCAGACCGTCTTCAGACCAGCTGGCTGCGCCGCCAGAGCGTGGCGGCTGCGGCGAGGTCGTCGGCGGTCAGCAACAGCTGGGCGGCCCGGTGGGCTGCAGCCTCCCCCTCGGACAGGTCGGCGCGTCCTGCGGACACGACCCGGCAGAAGGCCGCGGCCCGGTCGAGTGCCACCGCAAGGTCTCCCTCGAAGACGCCGGCGAGTACCGCGTCGGTCACCGCCGCGAGCTCGTCCGGGCCAGGAGGCTCGGCCACCCCGGCAACCGCGTGGTTCACGTCGGTGAAGCGGATCCCGGCGGTGTAGTCCGCGCTGGCCCCCCCGGGATCTCGACGGACCCACTCGCGCAAGGCGTACAGCCGCCAGAGGGCGCCGGGCAGGCTGCGGGCCGGCCGGCTGGCCCACAGGTCCGCCAGGGTGGACAGGCCCAGCTCCTCGACCAGGGCTACCAGCCGAGCGGTCAGCTCCGGGTCGCGCGCGCTGCGTCCGGTGCTGACCAGGATCGCGGCACTCTCGTGGGCCGCCTCAACCTCGTGCAGCGGGTCGAAGCCGGCGCCGTGGGCCTCCATCGCCGCCGGGCTGAACATCGCCGGACGTCGGGGTTGCGGACGTCCCTCCTCGCTGCTGGCCATGTTCTCCAGCATGGACCCTGGGCGTGGCGAACCGGAGACCGACCCGCAGGATCGGCCGTTCCGCAGTTCGGGCCGATCTACCGCCTCACGAGGCGCGGATGAGGCTGTCAAAAACTTTCATACGGAATCTTGAGATGACCTTTGCCAAGGCAGGGATAACCCAGACAACTCTTGGCGAGTTCTCAGGCCACACGCCGCCCCTTACGGAGGATTACCCATGCCCCGAATCACCCGATCAGGCACCCGCCTGACCACATTGGGGGTGTGCCTGCTCTCCGGAGCCCTGCTCGGCGCCCCCCTGCTCACCGCCCAGGCGACGGTCGCCCCGAAGACCACCTCGGTCCTCGGTGACACCGTCTCCGCGCTGAGCGCCACCCTCGACACCCGCGCCGTCACGACGACGGTTGCCCCGGTCACGGCCGCCAAGGATGCCGTGTCGCAACTCCTGGCCCGGGCCGGCCAAGGCGCTCGCGCCACGTGGGACCCGCGCCTCGGGACCCTGCGCAGCCTGTCCGGCAGCGGCTACCTGACTGCTGCGGCGTCCGGAGCGCCGGTCGACCTGGCTCGCGCCTGGATCGGGTCACAGGCCGCCGCCTTCGGCCTGAGCGCCGACGACGTGTCGAGCCTGGCCGTGGTCCGTGACCACGCCCTGCCCGGGACCGAGACCCACGTCGTCGACTTCGTCCAGACCGTCCAGGGCGTCCCCAGCGCCCGGGGCGGCCGGCTCAACGTCGCCGTGGCGAAGGACGGGAAGATCCTCTCCTACGCGGGTGACCCGACCCCCAGTGGAAACCTCACCTCCGGATGGGGCCTGGGCGAGGCAGCCGCGGTGACCAAGGTCGTCACCGGGCTGGCCGCCGGCGTCAGCTTCACCCCCAAGGCAACGGGGACCCAGGCGGGCTACACGACGTTCGACCGTGGCGCCTTCTTCGGACCGTCCTACGCCAAGAAGGTCGTCTTCGGCACGAAGTCCGGACCGGTCGCGGCATACAAGGTGTACTTCCTCAAGAGCCAGGACGAGGCCTTCGAGGTCATCGTCGACGGCACCAGCGGGAACGTGCTCTACCGCAGCTCGCTGATGGACCACGAGAGCGACCCGCAGGGCACCGTGTACGACAACTACCCGGGCGCCGCCAAGGGTGGGCAGCCTCGGCAGCAGTCGTTCGGCCCGACCGCGCAGTCGCCCAAGGGCTGGGTCGACCAGACCGGCGTCGTCGGCACCGGCCTCACCACGATGGGCAACAACGCGGACACCTACGCGAACTGGTCGAACTTCATCGCCCCGGTGGACAACGCGCCGCGGCCGATCGCCCCGACCGGCAACTTCTCCTACGCCTACTCGAACCAGTGGGAGGCGACCAAGGGCGGCACCCTGCCTCCTTCGTACGCACAGGACCTCAACCCCGCGGCGACGAACCTCTTCTTCCAGCACAACCGGATCCACGACGAGTACTACGCGCTGGGCTTCACCGAGACGGCGGGAAACTTCCAGCTCGACAACGGCACCAAGGGCGGGCTCGGCGGTGACCCGATCCATGGTCTGGTCCAGGCCGGCGCCGCCTCAGGCGGATCCCCGACCTACACCGGCCGGGACAACGCGTACATGCTCACGCTCGACGACGGCATCCCACCGTGGAGCGGCATGTTCCTGTGGGAGCCCATCAACGACGCCTTCGAGGGCGTCTACCGCGACGGCTCGTTCGACATGTCGGTCATCCAGCACGAGTACACCCACGGTCTGTCGAACCGGTACGTCGCCGGCGGCTCCGCCCTCGGTTCGCACCAGGCCGGGTCGATGGGCGAGGGCTGGTCCGACTGGTATGCGCTGAACCACGGGTTCGCCACGGGGCTGCTCAGCAAGCCGATCGTCGGTGACTATGTCACCGGCAACGCCAGCCGCGGAATCCGGAACTGGAACTACGACCAGAACCCGACGACGTTCGGGGACATGGGCTACGACCTGACCGGTCCGGAGGTCCACGCCGACGGCGAGATCTGGACGGCGACCCTCTGGGACCTGCGCAAGGCCCTGGTCGCGAAGTACGGCGAGGCCGAGGGCGGCAAGGTGGCGGCCCAGCTGGTCACCGACGGTATGCCGCTGACCGCGCCCGACCCGTCGTTCCTCGACGCCCGCAACGGCATCCTCACCGCCGACCTCGACCGCTATCACGGCGACAACACCGACCTCATCTGGTCGGTCTTCGCCAAGCGTGGCGCGGGTGCCTCGGCGACGAGCAACACCGGGGACGACACCGAGCCGCAGCCCGGCTTCGACCACCCGGCGCCGGCCAAGAACGGCACCGCGGCACTGACCCTGGTCAACGCCAAGACCAACCAGCCGATCCAGGACGCCCGGATCATCCTCGGTGTCTTCGAGGCCCGGGTGTCGGCGCTGACCCGCACCGGGTCCACCGGTGGTGCCAGCGTCAAGGCGATGGCCGGCTCGTACCCGTTGACGATCCAGGCTCCCGGCTTCGGGGTCCAGACGATCGACGACTTCACCATCACAGCGGGCAAGAACACCTCCCGGGTGATCAAGCTCTCCCCCAACCTCGCCTCGACGGCGTCGGGGGCGACGGTGGAGACGAACAGCCAGGACGAGGCCTCCCCGGCGAAGTTCGCGTTCGACGACACCGCGGCGTCGGTGTGGTCGACGAAGGACACCGGCGGGACGGCCTACAACGCCGGGCCGGACCGCTACGCGACGGTCAAGCTGGCCGCCGAGGACACCATCAGCTCGGTGCGGGTCAGCGCGTTCAAGGCCACCAACGGCTCGCGCTTCTCGGCGGTGAAGGACTTCACCTTCCAAACGTCGCTCGACGGGATCACCTGGACGAACGCCACCAAGGGCTCGTTCGGGTACGAGCTTCCGCGGCCGACCGCTCCGGACCTGAACTTCACCACGTTCACCCTGGCCGCGCCGGTCAAGGCGGGCTACGTGCGGTTCTTCATCGACAACGTCCAGGGCGACACCACGCGGTACGCGCAGGTCGCCGAGGTCGAGGTCTTCGGCAAGAAGGCCGAGGTCGTCAACGGGACCATCATCCCGGACCAGCCGTTCACCGACAGTGGGTCGATCGTGGCCAACAACCCCGGTGCCGGCGACCCGACGGGTCTGCAGAACGTGTTCGGTGTCACCGGCACCGAGATGAACACCGCCTGCCTCTTCCCGCCCGTCTCCCAGGGTGCGGATGCCTGGGTCTCGAAGCTGCCCAGTGGTTTCGCGGACGGCCTGCACTCGGTCACGGTGAAGGGCGAGTCGGACCCGGTCGTCGGACACGACCTGGACCTGTACTTCCTGGACAGCAAGTGCAAGCTCACCGGCGACGCGGCCACGGCCAACGCCGACGAGTCGGCAATCATCCCGCCGGGAACGGTGTACGTGCTGAGCCAGCTGTGGCTGGGTGCGAACGTCGGCGTGACGGTCACCGCGGTCGACAACCGCTGACCCTCGCCTGACCGCAACACCATCGGGTATGCCGGGTGCTCACCAGAGCACCCGGCATACCTGTCAGCGGGCTCGGTCTCAGTCGCGGGTTGTCGAGTGGTCGAGCTGCGGCTGGTAGCCGCCGCGCAGGGCCGCCACGCTGAGGGGCGGAGTCAGGACGTCGACCTCGCCGGACCCGGGCCGCGCGCCCGCCGGCCCATAGCCGTCGGGGGTCCAGGGGACGACCCGGTCCGCGAGGACGAGCAGTGCGGTGTCGGCGGCTACGGCGAAGGTGCCCACCGGAAGGTCACGCCAGCGATGTCGGTGCAGCCGTCGACGGCTGGTGCCGGGGACCAGCCGTTCGCGGTGCAGGCGACGGTCCAGCTCGCGGGCCAGTGGTGGCGGCTCGCCGGTCGCGATGGACACGGCGGTCCGGTAGGAGTTGTAGTCGCTGCGACGGCAGAGGGCGCAGGGACGGTGGCCGGCAGCGAGCGAGACGGCTTCGTCGTGGAAGAACAGCACCGTGTTGTGCCTCGGCTGCCACTGCGGCAGCCGCTGGTCCCGGTAGACCAGGTCACAGGTGATCCAGAGACTGCCGGCGTGTGACCGGACGATCCGGTCGCCGTCGTGCAGGATGCCGCGGTTACCGGTCCACGCCCCGCGCAGCGGGGTCGCGACGATGGCGCCACCAGGCGTCACCCGGTTCCGCGCAGGGTCGCTCACGTGGTCAGGCGACGACGGCAGGGGCGGCACCATCGGCTCCTCAGCAACGGCTCGTCCGCAACCCCTGCTCGACCTCCGCCAGGGCGTGCGACAGATCCACGGTCGGTGCCCAGCCCCAGCCCCGGGCCCGGCCGGCCAGGACTCGACCGGTCCACACCGGGCCCTCGACCCACTCCGGTTCGAGCTCCAGCGCCCGGGTGACCGTCTCGACGTACTCCCGGAGAGTGGCCGCGCCGGCGGCGACATTGACCACGGTGCAGGCGCCGGCGACCGGTCCCTGCGCGGGGTCCGTCGAGATCTCGATGCGGCCCGCCGCCACGTCCGCCACCAGAGCGGCGAGGTCGTCGACGTGAACCCAGGCGAAGGTCTGCCCGGGCACGGCCCGGCGCTGGGTCGCGTCCTCGCGCATCTCGGCCGGACGGACGGTGTTCCAGATCGAGCTCTCCCCCGCACCGAGGATGGCCGGCGGCCGGAGCAGGACCCGGGTGATCCCGTCGACCTGAGCAAGTGCCGCGTCGGTGTCCCGTTTGGTCACCGCATAGTCGTTGTCGTCGTCCCCGACGAGGGCGGCCGACTCGTCGACGTCGCCCACCTCGGGCGTGCGGCGGTAGACGCCAGCCGTGGAGAGGTGGACCAGTCGTGCGACTCCGGCGTCGCGAGCCGCCCGGGCCAGGACGGGCGTGCCCTCGACCGCGATCCGGTGCTGGACCTCGCGGTCCGACCCCATCGGGTGCACCGTCGTCACGACGGCGCTGGCACCGTCGACCACCCCAGCGGCCAGGTAGGGGTCGTGGAAGTCCCCGACGTGCTCCTCGACCCCCTCGAGCGCCGGGGCCGTTCCGGGCCGACGGACGACCGCGCGGACCCGGGCCCCGCGCGCCACCAGGGCCGAGCAGCTGCGCGAGCCCACGAGGCCGTTCGCTCCGGTCACGACGACGATCGGGGGCGTGTGCAGGGTCGTCTCACTCATCCGACCACCTTGGCATGGACCCGCAGCGCACGCCGAGGGGACCCACTCGCCGGACTCGTCACCCCGTCGGGGGATCCGCGGATGTCGCTGCGGGGCCCGCCTCGGGTGACTAGGCTGAAACCGGCGCCGCGGCGGGCAGGGCGTGCCGCCGGGCGGCCAGAGGAGGTCTCGCGGTGCCACGCGTCAAGGTGGGAACGATCTCGGACTTCCCGACGGGCGAGCTGGTCACGGTCGACGCCGCCGGAACGGCTGTGATCCTGGTCCGGGACGGCAACTCCTTCTGCGCCGCCAGCAACCGGTGCCCGCACCTGGGGTTCTCCCTGACGATGGGCCCCGGGGGCCTGCGGTTCAGCGACGGCGTGGTCCAGTGCCCCTGGCACAACTCGCAATTCGACCTGTGTTCCGGGGACAACCTCGACTGGGCGACCGGCTTCGCCGGGCGCGAGGTCCCGAGGTGGTCCAGACGGCTGATCGCCCTGGGCAGACGACCCCAGCCCCTGACGCGCTACCCCGTGACCGTGGACGGCGAGGACGTTTCGGTCGAGCTCTGAACCCGGGCCCGTGCGGCGGCCGGCTCAGCCCTGGCTGTCCCGCTCGGTACGCAGCTGCGCGTTCTCGGTCTCCAGGTCGAGGACCATGGCAATCCCGGCCAGGTTGAGTCCGTCGCCGAGCAGCTCGGCAATCCGTTGGACGCGGTCGAGGTCTGCCGCGCTGTACCGACGGGTCCCGCCCTCGGTCCGCTCGGGCGTCACAAGCCCGCGTGCCTCATACAGGCGCAAGGTCTGCGGGCCCAGCCCCACCAGCTCGGAGGCGACCGAGATGCCGTAGACGCCGTGTTCGGCGCCGATGGACCTCGCGTTCATGGCTCCCTCCTCACCTGGTCGACAGTTTCGTCTTGACGACATTCTGGCTCATGTGCTACAAGAAATCTATAGCGCATGCCACAGATCACCGGATCTGTGGCTCCCATCAGGGACATCCAAGGATCGACCAATGGAGGTGGTAGAGATGCTGATGCGCACCGACCCGTTCCGCGAGTTGGACCGGCTCAGCCAGCAGGTCTTCGGTAGCCAGGGGACCCTCGCCCGACCGGCCGTGATGCCGATGGATGCCTGGCGGGAGGGTGACACCTTCGTCGTGGAGCTCGACCTGCCCGGCGTGGACCGGGACTCGATCGACCTCGACGTGGAGCGCAACGTCCTCACCGTCAAGGCTGAGCGGTCGGGACGCGAGGGGGACCTCGAGTTCCTCGCCGCCGAACGGCCCCGCGGGGTCTTCAGCCGCCAGCTGATCCTCGGCGACTCGCTCGACACCGACCGCGTCTCGGCGAGCTACGAGGACGGCGTACTCAGCCTGCGCATCCCGGTCGCGGAGCAGGCCAAGCCCCGCAAGATCGCCATCGCGCACAACACCAGCGCGAAGAACGGCAGCCTCGACCGCGAGGCCATCCACGCCTGAGCGGGACCCGGTCATGGTGGGTCGCGTGACCGCTCAACCCATGCCCGACACCGTCGACCTTCGCACCGCGTTCGTTGACCTCGTGCTTGAGGACGAGGAGCTGGTCAGGTCGGAGTTCGAGGCGATCATCGCCGCGGAGCACTGGGGGGAGCAGGAACCACCCGAGGTACCCGCAGCGGACCCGGGACGGCAGCCCGAGGGCGGAGTCCCTCGGGCTGACCGACCACGCCGCCGCGTTGCCGGTGGGCCGTCGATACGCCGACACGGCGCACGGGAACGCTCACCTCCGTCACCGGCGAGCTGAGGCCTCCACCAGTCGGGCGGGAGACTCCTGGCGGAGTCTCCCGCCTACTGGCGCAGGCGGCGAGCGGCGTCGTGTCCGGGCTCGATGCCCGGCCAGGTCACCCGCTCGCCGGGGCGACGGGCTGGCGCAGGATCGTCTTGAGCTGGTCCGCCGCCGTGCGGCGCGGGTCGCTGAGGTAGATCTCGTGGTGCTTGCCCGTCATGGTCAACCCTGCGTCGGGGATGAACTCGTGGTGCATCGCCTCGAGCACCGGACCTTCCTCGTCGTACGAGCCGACGTGCAGGGTCTGCACACTCAACCCCTCGTCGAACTGTTCGAGGCGCAGGAGGTCCAGTGCCGGGGCTCGGCCCCTGCCGGCGACGGTGTGCTGCGCCATCTGAAGGTGTTCCTGGGTGAGCCAGTCGGGGATCAGGTTCAACACCGTCCACTCCCAGCGCGACGCGTCCCGCGCGCTGGTGAAGGACTCCATGTCGTCCGACCACCACAGGGCCTCCAGCGGCATGACCGAGTAGTCGCGTCCGAGTTCGCGCTTGCTGAGGAACTTCAGCGCGTAGGCGACCGGATAGAGCGTCATCAGGGCCTGCGCGTAGGCCGGAGAGGTGTTGGGGTCACCCCGGCCGTCGATCATGAGGAACTGCATGGCCGGCACCGTCACGACGTCGAATCTGCCGCGGGTCGCGCGATAGGACTCGAGCTGCTTCTTGAGGTCGATCTTCACCTCGCCTCCTGCCCTGTCGCCATCATGGTCACGATCTCGCCGCACAGCTAGCCGAGCTGGCCGCGGCGGCGAGTCAGGTAGGCGGTCTCGGCGGTGTTGCCGGCGAGCTCGATGGCGGTGTCGTACGCGGCGCGCGAGGCCTGGCTGCACCCGAGCCGGCGCAGCAGCTCGGCCCGCGTCGCGTGGTAGGCGTGATAGCCGGCCAACGGGCCCTCGAGACGGTCGACGACCGCCAGTGCCACCTGCGGGCCGTCCACCTCAGCGACGGCGATGGCCCGGTTGAGGGCGACGATCGGCGACGGGTCCAGCCGGACGAGCTGGTCGTAGAGGGCGACCACCTGCGACCAGTCGGTGTCGCGGACGTCGGGGGCGCTGGTGTGCACGGCGTTGATCGCGGCGAGGATCTGGTAGCGACCCGGGGCCACCCCAGCGGCCAGGCACTCGCGCACCAGCGCGTGGCCCTCGGCGATCAGCTCCGCGTCCCAGCTTCCGCGGTCCTGCTCGGCGAGGGTGACCAGCTCACCGCCCGGCGACACCCGGGTGGCGCCCCGGGCCTCGGTGAGCAGCATCAGCGCCAGCAGCCCGGCCACCTCGCCGTCCTGCGGCAGGAGGGCCCAGATCAGGCGAGTGAGCCGGATCGCCTCGGCGGTCAGCTCGTGACGGACGGGGTCGGTGTCCGGGCCGGTCGCCAGGTAGCCCTCGTTGAAGACCAGGAAGAGGACGGCAAGGACCCCGGAGACGCGGGCCGGGAGCTCCTCCGTGGACGGCACCCGGTACGGGATGCGCGCTGCCGCGATCTTGGCCTTCGCGCGGGTGATCCGCCGCCCCATGGTGCTCTCCTGCACCAGGAACGCGCGGGCGATCTCGGGCATGGTCAGACCGGCAACCAGCCGCAGCGTCAGCGCCACGCGGGCCTCCATCGCGAGCGCCGGGTGACAGCAGGTGAAGATCAACCGGAGGCGGTCGTCGACGTCGGCACCGACCGGCTCGGACGGAGCGCCGTCGGACGACATCTGAGCCTCCTTCTGCTTGTCGTCGCGCTTGTTCTCGCGCCGGATCCGGTCGATGGCCTTGCGCTTGGCGGTGGTGGTCAGCCAGGCGCCGGGGTTGGGCGGGACGCCGTCGGCCGGCCACCGTTCGACGGCGGTCGCGAACGCCTCGGCCGCGGCCTCCTCGGCGATGTCGAGGTCACCGAAACGCCTGGTCAGGGCGGCGACCACCCGGGCCCACTCCTGGTGGTGCGCCCGCGTGATCGCCTCCTGGACGTCGCTGCCGGTCACAGGAACGGACGCACCTCGACCTTCCGGTTGCAGGCCTTCGACCCCTCGGCCGCGAGCTTGAGCGCCACGTCGAGGTCGGGAGCCTCGATGACCCAGAAGCCGGCGAGGTACTCCTTCGACTCCAGGAAGGGCCCGTCGGTGACGATCCCCTCCCCACCCCGGTTGTCGACGACGGTGGAGGCGCTGGGCGACGCGAGACCGGCGGCGAAGACCCAGCTGCCCTCGGCCCGGAGCCAGTCGTTGTACGCGTCGATGGCCGTCATCTCGCTCGAGGTGGCGGAGCCGGTCGTGTCGTCGATCACGGAAACCAGGTACTGCATCTCGGTCATCTCCTGTCGTTCAGGCGCCCCTCGTGGGCGGCCGCTCACCCCTGCTACGAACAGCTCCACCTCGATCCGACACCGTTCCCGAGAGATCTTTTCGAGGGCCCTCTGCTGCGCCGCCGTGAGCGACCCGACAGTGACGGTACTCGTCCCACCAGTCGCAACCCGGTCACCTGGGCGGGAGTGCCACTCAGCGTCTTCCGCCCGCTCCCGTCGCGTCCTCCAGGTGGGCTCGCCCGAGGAGCTCGGCCACGGCCGCCCGCTCGATCCACTCGGCGTACTCGGTGGGCGTCCAGCCGCGCTCGCGGACGAGCGTCCGGTGCACGGCGGGGTCCATCAGCACCAGCGCTGCGGCCACGGCGCGCTCGGTGGTCAGCCCCGGGCGCAAGCCATCGGTAGCCGTGAGGCGAGCCACGATGAACTCCGCGCCCCCGAGCCGGCTACGTTCAGACGCCGCGTGCACGTGGGCGGCGTCCGGGTCGGCGTCCGAGGCGACCGCAAGCACGGCGGCCAGAGGGGCTGCGCGTTCCTCCAGCTCCGCCACGAACCGCGCCCACCGGCCGAGCAGTTCGCGGGGGTCCGTCAGCTGTTCGAGGTCGGTGATGACCTGCCGCCGGGCCAGCGGGACCGGTTCGTCGTCGCCCACCAGGGCCCAGTCCAGGGCGAGCTTGAGCAGTGCCGCCTTGCCCCCGACCGAGGTGAACACCGTCTTGCGGCTCACCCCGGCACGGGCGGCCACGGCGTCGATGGTCGTGCGTGACCAGCCGAGCTCGATGAAGAGCTCGCGGGCGGCGCTCACCACGGCGTGCCGAGTGGCTCGCGCCTGGGTCTCGCGGAGCGTCGACCGGTAGGGACGCCGCGGCACGGGCATCTTGACAGCCTCGCCTTTTCGAGTGACCATGAGTGTCATCATATCATTGCGAGTGTACTGGAGTGGGTCATGCGGACACTCATCGTCGGATCGGGCCCAACGGGCCTCCTGCTCGGCGCCGCCCTGGCCCGGCGTGGGCATCAGGTCACGTCGGTCGACCGGGACCCCGGCCCCACCGCAGACGGGTGGGTCCGTCGTGGCGTCATGCAGTTCGAGCACGCCCACGGGTTCCGCCCCCACGTGGCGGCCACCCTCCAGTCGGAGTGGCCAGAGGCCTTCCGCAACTGGCAGAGCCTGGGCGCCCGCCCCGTGCAGGCCCCCGACTCGACCGGAGGCAGCCAGCTGCTGGGGGTGCTCTCACGCCGATCGACCTTCGAGCGAGCGCTGCGCACCTCGGCGGAGCACCAGCCGGGTCTCACCCTGCGCACCGGGCACGTCGACGAGCTCGTCAGCGACCGCGGGCGCGTCATCGGGGCGCGGGTCGACGGATCCCCGGTCGAGGCTGACCTCGTCGTGGACGCGTCGGGCCGGGCCGGGCGCCTGGCGAGATCGCGCGCCCGGGGCGACGACCCGGAGCTCGACGGTGACTGCGGCCTGGCCTACGTCGACCGCACCTACCGGCTGCTGACGGGAGCAGAGCCCGGGCCGATGGCGAACCCGATCGCCTACCTGGCCGACTTCGACGGCTACCAGTGCCTGGTCTTCCTGCACGAAGCGGGCCACTTCTCGGTGGTGCTCGTGCGCCCGACCGCGGACGCCGCACTGAAGGACCTGCGGTTCGAGCCCGCCTTCGACTCGGCCTGTCGAGCCATCCCGGCTCTCGCCGAGTGGACCCACCGGGACCGCGCGCGGCCCACCTCGTCGGTTCTTGTGGGTGGGGCGCTGCGCAACGTCTACCGGCGCCAGGAGGGCCTGCCGGGACTGGTCGCCGTGGGGGACTCGGTGGCGACCACGACTCCGACCCGAGGGCGCGGGATCGCCATGGCCTGCCTGCAGGTCAGCGCGCTGCTCGGGCTGCTCGACGAGGGCGCCGACCCCACCACGGTGGCCGAACCGTTCGGCGCCTGGTGCGACCGGGCCGTCGAACCCTGGGTGGCCGACCACATCGCGATCGACGGCGGGATGGTCAGGCGCTGGCAGGGTGAGGACCTCGACCTCAGCAGTCCGCTCACCTCAGACCTCATCGCCGCCGCGGTCGAGGCCGACCCTCGGATCGGTCCGTACGCCGGCGGATACTTCGCGATGACCGCGCTGCCCCAGACGCTGAGGCCGGCCGAGCCGCTGGCCCGGGCGGTCTACGAGAGCGGATGGCGACCGCCCTACGCGCCTGGTCCGACGCGCGACGAGTTGGTGGACGTCATCCGCTCGGTGGTGCCCGCCGATATTGGGGGGTGATCGCGCGGGTACACCGGGCAAGATGCTGGGTGTGTCGCTCACGATCTCCGTCCTCGCCGACCGGCCCGACCTCGTCGAGGCGATGTGGACCATGACTAACTCGTGGCCGGAGTTCATGCGCCACGACCCGATCGGCGGGCTGTACTACGGCCACGTCGAGACCCGGTTCTCCGAGTACGTCCTCGTCGCCCAGGACGATACGGGCGAGGTGGTGGCGTGCGCATACTCCGTGCCCTTCGTACGCGAGGACGGCCCGCTGCCCGACAACGGCTGGGACTTCGTCATCCGCAGCGGGCTCCTGGCCAGCCTCAGCGCTGAGCCGGCCAATGCGATCTCGGCGGTGGAGATCGCCGTCCGCACCGACCGCCAGGGCACGGGCCTCTCCCACCAGATGCTCGGTGCGCTGCGCGCCCACGCCGCGCGTCGAGGCTTCGCCGAGCTCGTCGCGCCGGTCCGTCCCAACGCGAAGGCCGACATCCACGAGCCGATGTCGACGTATGCGTTCCGAGTCCGGGACGACGGCATGCCAGTCGATCCCTGGCTGCGGGTTCACGTCCGGTCCGGTGGCCGCATCGCGAAGGTCGCGCCTCGTTCCATGGTCATCCCCGGCACGCTCGAGGAGTGGCGGGAGTGGACGGGCTTGCCGTTCGGCGAGACCGGCCCGGTCCGGGTACCCCAGGCGCTCGCGCCGGTGCACTGCGACGTGGAGCACGGGGTCGCGACGTACGTCGAGCCGAACGTGTGGGTGGTGCACCGCACGGGCACCTGAGCCACGGGAATCCTGCCCTGCGACGACGTCCTTCGACCTGGCGACGGCGAGCCGCCCGACGCGGATCCTGCTGCTCGTGGGAGTCGTTCCCGGCGAGCCTCCGTCCCTGGTTCGCTGCGACGAAAGAGGACCACACCGTGGCGCACTCCCGCCAGCAGGAGCCCGGCATACCCCTACGCCGGGACCGACCAGCAGCACGCCGTCCCCGCTCACTTGCCTGCGGGGCGGAACTATCCGCGCAACACGTACGGCAGTTCGAACTCCTGATGGCTCAGCAGCGGCCCGCCCTTGATGCCCAGCTGCTGCAGGGCCGGCAGCATCCGCTCGGTGAAGAACCGCTCGGAGTCCGCTTTGGTCTCCCACACATCGAGGCTCTGCACGCCGCGTTCGCTCGGGCCGCCGGCATGGAGGATGAGGCCCTTCGCGGGCGCGTCGCCGACAGCCTCACCGATCCTGAGGTGGGTGTCGAAATCGACGTCGAACTCCATCAGCACTGCGTACGCCATGACCTTCTCCTTTTCTTAGAGTGATGCTCTATTCATTAGACTGCTACACTAACGACGTGTCTGTCAAGAGGTCGTACTCGTCCGCCAAGCGCGATGCCCAGGCCCAGGAGACCCGCCGCTCGATCCTCGATGCGGCCCGCGAGCTTTTCGTCGCCGCCGGATACACCGCCACCACGATCCAGGCGATCGCCGAGCGAGGTGGCGTTGCGGTCCAGACGGTGTACGCCGTCTTCGGCACCAAGAGAGAGCTGCTCCGACAGCTGATCGAGAGTGCCATCACCGGCGACGCCGAACCGCTGCCGATCACGGAGCGGCCCGAGGCTCAGGCGGTCGCCGCCGAGCCAGATGCCCGTCGGCGCGCCGCGCTCGACGCCGCTTTGAGCCTCTCCATCACGGAACGCGTGGCGCCCATCGTGCGGGTCGCCGAAGAGGCTGCGGCCTCCGATCCCGAGCTGGCCGCCGTGATGGAGGCGATCAAAGCAGCTCGCCGCCAGGAAATGGTCGCATCGGCGAGGATCGTCGCCGGTCCCGACGGCCTGCGCGTGAGCAGAGAGGAGGCCGCCGCGACCCTCTACGTCCTCTACAGCCCACAGGTCGCCGACATGCTCATGGGCGACTACGGCTGGTCCCCACAACGCTACGAGCGGTGGCTGGCGCGGATGATCCGGGAGGCCGTCATCAGCGCGACGAGCACCGGCTCGGGCCCCACATCGTGACCGAGGCGGCGCCCGAGCGACCCACAATGGTGGCGTAACTAGGTCGACACCTGCTCCGGCTGGGACGCCCAGCGGCGGCTGTCGCCGGAGAAGGCCAGGGAGGGCGCCCGCCAGCTCGCGGCGCTGCCGTCAACCGAACGCGATGGTGACGAAGACGCCAAGCGGTTCGACATGATCCTCATCCTCGACAGCATCCGCTCCACCGCAGCCCCAGACGCCACCGTCGCCTGATCCCCGCCGCCCAAGACCTCGACGAGGGAGCGATAGCATCCTCGACGGCGTTGTTCCTGGGGTTGTTCCTACCCTTGTTCCCATGGTTGTTCCCAGACGCCGGGCCTCTAGCTCAATTGGCAGAGCTGCGGACTTTTAATCCGTAGGTTGTGGGTTCGAGTCCCACGGGGCCCACAGACGCGGACGCCAAACCCTACGAGGCGGCGGTCCGTTGAACCGCCCGGTCAGGGGCTCGCCACCGGCCGGTCCCCTTCGTGCGGCGTGGTGGTGTCGTCCAACGCAGGTCGGACTGCGCGGGCGCGGGCCAGCCACATCCCGGTTCCGACCAGGACCGCCGCGACGGCCAGTCCGGGCGTGATGCGCTCCCCCAACAGGACGACAGCCCCGACGGCCGTGAGCACCGGGATGACGAGCTGGACCGTCCCGGCGGACGTCGCCGACAGACTGCGCTGGCAGGCGTACCACGCGACATACGCGAACGCCGTCGTCCCGGCGCCCATGACGATGCCCCAGGCCAGGCCGCTGCCGCTGACCCGGACGTCCACGGCGGGGCTGAGCAGCAGCACGGACGGGACGAGAAGGACCGCCGCCAACAGGACGAAGTGTCCCGTGGTGGAGACCCGTGGATCGGTCCCGGTGCGCCCAGCGGCGGTGTACAGCCCCCAGGCCACTCCGGTCGCCACGAGCAGCGTCACCCCCAACGGCGTCACCGCGCCCACGGACTGGCTGGCCAGGACGCCCAGGCCGGCCAACGCCACCGCCGCGCCGACGAGCCGGAGACGGGGAACGGCGACCCGACGGGCGAGGTCGGTACCGAGCAGCGTCAACAGCACCGACGCGTAGAAGACGAAGGTCCCGGCCGCCGCCCCGATATACCGGTAGCCGTAGGAGATGCAGACGGCATAGATCCCGAGCCACAGGGCGGGCACGACGTTGGCTCGTCCGAGGCGCGGTCGCTCACGCATCGCCACGGCCAGGGCCACCAGCGCGACGGCTCCGGCGAGGAACCGCACTCCGGTCAGCAGACCGGCGTCGAGCAGGTCCTGCTGGACCACGTGTCGCGTGATGAGCGAGTTGGCCGCGAACGAGACGAGGACGAACGGCAGCAACAGCGGCAGGCCCGGCGCTGGCCTGCCCGAGCGGTTCACCACTGGAGCATTCCGAAGGCCCGGTGCGGTGTCAATCAGTCCGAGACGCACAGCAGGCACCGCCCGAGTCGCTGTCCAGTTCGACTCGAGCGGTGCCTGGTCTGTGTCCGCCGCTGACCGCCCGCCGACAGACGGCCTGCCGACTCTGCGCGACCAGAGCAGCATGGAAATGCGAGGTATTGCCACGAAACCGGCAGTTTTCACCGTAAATACCGGGAAACATCGTCTTACACAGTCGTTCTTGTCCACTTCCATACTGATTTTACGAATGTTTGACTCGCTTTACGGTCCATATACCGTGACTTTCTTGGCATACGTGCGTTGGCTAGTGATTGACAGATGAACGATCAGGTGACCTTCGCCTGCACTGAGGCCAATCCAAGGACGCTCATGACTTCGACGTATGCGCCATCCACCCCACCCTCTCAAGCCAGTGCCTCCCGGCCGTGGACCACCGCGGTCACGCGCCAGGGAGCAATCACCCCCCGAGGGCTCGCGGCGCAGGATGACCACCGAGCGCTGACCTATGCCCAGCTGGAACACCGGGCCGCTGAGATCAGCGCCCTGCTCGCTGAGGCGCGGGTACGCCCCGGGGACGTCGTCGCGTCATTGTTTCCGCCGAGCGTCGATCTCGCCGCGGCACTCCTGGGCATTGGCCGACTCGGGGCGGTTTACCTCCCCCTCGATCCCGCCTATCCCGCTGACCGGCTGCGCTTCATGCTCGATGACGCGCAACCGCGAGTCCTGCTGGCAGCACCCGAACTTGCCGGCCTGGCTCGATCACTGACCGCAACCGCCTCTCTCTGCCCACCTGTTATTCACCCCAGCGATGAACCTGCCGACCCGAACGGTCGAGACCTCACCCCCTCACCGGCCGACGTCACCGGCATCGACCCGGCGTACCTCATCTACACCTCGGGGTCGACCGGGCGACCCAAAGGGGTCGTCCTCACCCACGCTGGGCTGACCAACGTGATGGAGGTCCAGCGATCCATGTTCGCACTCGGCCACGGCGACCGAGTGCTGCAGTTCTCCTCACCGGGATACGACGCCTCCATCTTCGAGGTCGTCCTTGCCCTCGGCAGCGGAGCGAGTATCCAGTTCGCCGACCGAAGAGCGCTCCTGCCCGGACCGGAGCTGGCTGCCCTGATCCGGAGCCGGGGGATCACCGCCATGGTGCTTCCGCCGACCACGCTCGCCGTTCTCGGCGATGAGCACCTGGGCGAGGACCTGCGGCTTGTTGCCAGTGCTGGTGAGTCGTGCCCACCCGAGCTGGCCCGCCGTTTTGCCAGTCGGGTGGCGTTCTTCAACCTCTACGGCCCCACGGAGACGACCATCTGGGCCACCGCCTTTCACGTCCCCCACGGCGCTGCTGTCCGCGACCGCGTCCCCATCGGCGGCCCCATACCCGGCGTGACCGTCCATGTGCTGGACGACGACGGACGGCGAGTGCGGCGCGGGGTCGTCGGTGAGCTGTACGTCGGAGGCGTGGGCCTGGCCCAGGGCTACCTCGGGCAACCGGAGCTGACGAGCGAGCGGTTCGTCGAAGGACCGGCACGGAGCGCGGAACCACAGCGGCTGTACCGCACCGGTGATCTCGTGCGTGAGCGGGCGGACCGCCTGCTCGAGTACGTCGGCAGACGTGACCTGCAGGTCAAGGTGCGCGGCCACCGCGTCGAGCTGGAGGAGGTGGAGGCAGTCCTGGCCGAGCATCCGGACCTCGCGCACGCCGCCGTGGTGATCGGCCCGGAGCACGATGGGGGGCAGCACCTGACGGCCCACGTCATCCCCCGCGACCACGCGGTCCTTGATCCGCGGGGGTTGAGGATCTTTGCTCGCAAGCGCCTGCCTGAGAGCTTCGTGCCATCCCGGGTCCACATCACGTCCGACTTGCCGCTGACCGCCCATGGCAAGGTCGACCGGGACGCGCTGCGGGGACGCGTCGCGACCTCACCGGCGCCTGCGCCAATGGCTGGTGCTGACGACCTGACGGTCGCGGAGAGGGACATGGCCCTGGCCTGGCAACGCGTGCTGGGGGTCAACGGCGTCCGCGCCGAGGACAGGTTCGATGAGCTCGGGGGGCACTCCCTCGCAGCGGCCCGGGTGGTCGGAGAACTGCGAACCCGCCACGGACTGGACCTACCTGTGGCCGCCCTCCTGGAGCACCCGGTCCTGCGGGACGCCGCTCGACTGATCACCGTGCGATCCCAGGACTGACCGGTGGACCCATACCTCGACCTGACGGACCCGGCGCTCCATCGACTTGGCGAACCGCACGAGATTTGGCGAGAACTGCGCAGTCGAGCTCCGGTATACCGTCCCGCCGGGGACCCGGCCACGAGATTCTGGTCGCTGACCCGGCACGCTGACGTCTCCGCTGTCTATCGGGACCCGCGGCGATGGACCTCGGAGCGAGGGGTGCGCATCGATGCTCCGCGTGCGGCGAACGCGGCTGCGGCAGGAAAGATGCTCGTCGTCACCGACCCACCTCGCCACACCCAGATGCGCAGCACCATGAGCTCGGTATTCACGCCGCGCTCCCTGGACGTCCTGACCGGTCGGATGAGGTCGGAGGTGGCCAGGTCTCTTGACCTTGCCCTCGAGGCCGGGGATTGCGACCTCGTCAGCGTCGCCGGCGACCTGCCCGTGCGGATGATCTGCTGGCTGATGGGGATCCCGGAGGCGGATCACCCGCGACTGCTCTCGCTGACGAAGGTGGTCTTCCGCGCTCCGGACGAGCAGACCGGGTCGGTCCATGAGCAGACGCTGGCGCACGCCGAGATCCTCAGCTACTACGAGGAGCTCGCCGCGGAACGTCGCCGTGAGCCCCGCGACGACCTGGTCTCGATGCTGGCCGCAGGCTTGGACGGGACGCCGGAGGCGCTGGACTCGTTCCTGCTCAACTGTGATGGGCTGCTCACCGGCGGCAACGAGACCACCCGGCACGCCATGGTGGGCGGCATCCTCGCCCTGCTGGAGCACCCCGATCAGCTCCGTCGGTTACGCGCCGACCCGAGCCTGCTGCGCAGCGCGACC
This sequence comes from uncultured Actinomycetota bacterium, assembly GCA_963845815.1. Lineage (GTDB taxonomy): Bacteria > Actinomycetota > Actinomycetes > Actinomycetales > Dermatophilaceae > Lapillicoccus. The sequence continues at coordinate 906,386 of CAWJTD010000001.1, read as the reverse complement.
GAGGAGATCATCCGGTGGACCTCCCCGGCGGTGCACATGATGCGCACGGCGCGCGAAGATCTCCACCTGCACGACGTGCGCATCCGTCGAGGCGATCGAGTGGCCCTGTGGAACTCTTCAGCGAACCGCGACGAGCGCGCCTTCACCGACCCCGACAGCTTCGACATCGCCCCACACGGTCGGCGGCACGTCGCGTTCGGCGTGGGCGCGCACTTCTGCCTCGGTGCCGAGCTGGCTCGGCGCGAGATCGCCGTGTTCACCGAGGCGTTGCTTAGTCGCGTGCGGACCATGGAGGTGACCGGCGAGGTGGTTCCTACCCGGTCGACCTTCGTCCGTGGCATCGAGCGGTTGCCGATGCGGCTCAGCGCCGCCTAGCGACCCAGGACCAGCAGGGCGTACCCGGACGGCGCGCCTGACGGTCGCCACGACCAGCTCCGCTCCGGCGCGCCCGAATGCGCGATACACAGCACCGCGCCGCCCCAGTCGAGCCAGGCCAACCGCGGCGAGGTCGACGGCGTTATGCCGTTCACGCTGTGCACGGAGGGAAACGCCACAAGTTCGTGTGGATCAACGCTCAGCCCTACCCCGGCCAGCTTGAGCATCGCCTCCTTGGCGGTCCACGTCTCCACCATGCCGCGGGGGCTCAGGACCTCGTCCGGCGCGAGGACCACTGAGGGCTCTAGCTCGTCGGCGTCCTCCGTGACCGCCAGGTCGACGCCCACATCCACCCCGTCCCCGGCGATGCTCAGGGCCATGACGTGAGCGCGACGAGGCTCAACCCAGACGCTGGACGTCGAAAAGGTGAGGCTCGGGACACCGTGAACAGCCGGTCGGCCGTGCTCGGCGGAACCGCACCGCCCGCATCGGGTGGCGAAGTCGAGGTCCCCGCCGGGAAGGCCAAGATGTCGGCCCAGTACCCGACGCCGCAGTGCGCGCCGAGCAAGAAACCCGCTCGCGTCGCGTTGCCGCCGGAATCGTCCAGCGTGCTCCAGCTCGTCCCCCGCCAGCTCGCTCGTGTCGACCTCGGCACCCTCGTGATGCCGATACAGCCACACGACGACGTCCGGAGTCTGACGATGGGGTCCAGGGTCGGGCATGGGCACAGCCTGCCGTGCACGCGGCATCGGGATCCAGCCGCAGCGGCTGACCTCGTTTCGGAGCGTCGAGGGTGGGTTCTGGCCCTTCAGTCGTCTAGGGTGTCCGATGGACCAACCGTGGGGGGCCACGCGACGGAGGACCGACCAACCGATGAACACTGAGCTCGAACGCGATGGGCGAAGCACGGCCGTCGTCCTCGCCATCGTCGGTGCCGTGGTCGTCGCCGCCCTGTTGGCGATGTTCTGGTTGTTGAACAGCGCCTCCTCCCTCCCGCTCAAGGGCGCAGTGGCCAAGGTTGCCGTCACCACCTCGGCCTCGACCGCTCAGCCGATCGCGCCCGCCGCGACCACCACCGTCGTGCCGCCGAAGCCCGGCTGGACTCCTCCCTCCATCACGCCCAGCCTCGCTCCCGCCGAGCAGCCCACGCTGCGCGACCCGGTGCCCGGTCAGACGGCCGACCCCGACCCCAACGCGCCTGCGCCTGCGCCACCCCCGCCGCCGAACGCGCCCAAGGTCTCGGACGTCTCCCTGACCTGCCAGAAGGACGACAAGAAGACGGTCGCCAAGCTGAGCTTCACGACGACCGAGCGTGTGGAGGTGACCCTGCAGTCCGGCGACGCGGTCGACAAGACCCAGGCGGGACCGGGTCGGGTCACCATGTCCAACTCGGGCAAGGGAAACCCCGTCTGCTCCGCGGTGGTCGACGGTCACCCGGTCGGCCCCGTCAACGCCTCCTGAGTCGCAGGGCCCGATCTTCGCCCGCCGCGGGGAACGAGTCTGCGCCCGACACGGGGAACGAATCGGGCCCGTCGGGTGTCCCTTCTGGTGAAGAGTGGTCTCTGAACCCCACAGGAGGGCAGGTGAGGTGTGTCGCGGGTGCGGGACGAGGAGTTCATGCAGTTCGTGCGCGAGCGATCGCTGGCGCTGCGCCGCACGGCATACCTGTTGTGCGGTGGCTGGGCAGACGGCGACGACCTCGTCCAGGAGTCCCTGGCCAAGGTGTACGTCGCCTGGCCCCGGATCTCCTCCAGCAAGGCGGTGGAGTCGTACACCCGCACGACGATGCTGCGCACCTACCTCAACAACAGACGCAAGTGGGGCCGCGAGGTCACCCTGGCCGTCCTGCCCGAGCGGGGGACCGAGGACCCGGACGCAGCCCTGACGGTCACGCTCACCCGACTGCTCAGGGACCTGCCGGCCAACCAACGGGCGGTGGTGGTGCTGCGGTTCTACCAGGACCTCAGCGTCCCGCAGATCGCCCAGGAGCTCGGCATCCCGGAGGGCACGGTGAAGAGCCAGCTCTCCCGGGCGCTCGCCGTGATGCGGACCCAGCTCGGCGACCCGACAGACGAGATCGATGAATCCGACGACGACGCACAGGACAAGGAGGTGACGTCATGACCGAGGAACGGTTGCGCGAACAGCTCCATCGGGTCGACGAGCTGACGCCGCCCGACGCCGGCGGCTTCGACGAGCGGGCGCTGGCGGCCGGCCAGCGCCGGCTGGCCCAGCGGCGGACCTGGTCGACGGGACTGCTCGGCGCGGCCGCGGCAGTCGTGATCGGCACCCTCATCGTCGTCAACGTCCCGCAGCACAGCGGTGTCACCTCCTCGGTGGCCGGCGCGGCTCCAGAGCGGCAGTCCGCCCAGCCGGCAGCACCGGGATCGGGCGACGTTGCACCCGGTCAGGGTCTGGCCGGTCCGACCGCGGACGCGAAGGCCCCGGCCAGCCCGACCACCGTGGTCGCCCGCGCGGGCGACCCCGGCTTCGCCTGGGACTCGGCCGCCGACGCCCTGGCCCGGGTCCGGACGACCTTGACCAGCCGGCCGTACGACGAGATCTTCACCGGCGTCGTGGTGCGTCCCGCCCCCGAGGCCCAGGCGACCTACTACCTGACCCGGCTCGACCCGGCGGCGATGGCGGTGGTGACCGAGGGGGTGCCGCGCGCGGCGCCGATCGCGTTCGTCCAGTCGGCTTACTCCGCGACGGCCTGTTCCGCGAACCTTGACCGGGTCAGGACCGACGTGCCGGCGCTGCGTCAAGGCGGGTTCCCGGTTGCGGACGTGGCCTGTGACGACCTCGGTCGGGTGCGGATCACCCTGGGGGCGGATGCCACCGACGGGCAGCGGACGTCCCTGCGCCAGCGGTACGGCGACATCGCCAGCGTGGGCTGACAGGTCGGTGGATCGTCCGCCGGTGATGCCAGACTGACCGCGTGATTCCCGTCCAGCCACTGTCCGCACCGGTGACGCCCTCCGAGGCGCTGCGCCGGATCGCCTTCCTGCTGGAGCGCTCCCGCGCCGGGACGTACCGGGTCGAGGCCTTCCGCAAGGCGGAGAAGACCATCGCGGCGCTGTCCGAGCAGGAGCTGGCCGACCGCGTCGAGCAGGACACGCTGACCGAGCTGTCCGGCGTCGGCGGCTCGACCGGCGCCGTAGTCAGCCAAGCGGTCCGCGGCGAGCTGCCGGCATACCTGGAGTCGTTGCAGGAGAAGGAGTCCGAGCCGCTCGTGCGTGGCGGCGAGGAGCTGTATGCCGCGGTCGTCGGCGACCTGCACAGCCACTCGGACTGGAGTGACGGCGGGTCACCGATCCAGGAGATGGTGCTGGCCGCGGTCGAGCTCGGGCACGAATGGCTGGCCTTGACCGACCACTCGCCGCGGCTGCGGATCGCCAACGGCCTGACGGCAGCGCGGCTCACCGAGCAGCTCGGCGTCGTCGAGGCGATCAACGCCTCGCTCGGCGACCGGTTCCGGCTGCTCAAGGGCATCGAGGTTGACATCCTCGACGACGGGGAGCTCGACCAGAGCGAGGAGATGCTCGACCGCCTGGACGTCGTCACGGCCTCGGTGCACTCCAAGCTGGCGATGAGCTCCGCGCCGATGACCCGCCGGATGGTGGCCGCGGTCCGCAACCCCCGGGTCAACGTCCTGGGACACTGCACCGGCCGGCTGGTGACCGGCTCCCGCGGCAAGCGCGCCCAGTCCGAGTTCGACGCCGAGGCGGTCTTCCGGGCCTGCCTGGAGAGCAACATCGCCGTCGAGATCAACTCCCGCCCCGAGCGCTGCGACCCGCCCGACGAGCTCATCGTGCTCGCCCGCGACCTCGGCTGCCTCTTCGCGATCGACTCGGACGCGCACGCACCCGGCCAGCTGGACATGAAGGCGTACGGCTGCGAGCGGGCCCAGCGGCTCGACATCCCGGCCGACCGGATCGTCACGACCTGGCCGCTGGAGCGGGTCCTGGAGTGGGCGGCGGGCTGAGGTCCGGGCCGGCCACGGAGGGTTGCCAGGCGATTTTGACCCCGCTGGCCCATCCCCTATGCTTTCGGAGTCCTCGACGGATCCGAAGCACTGTGACTAGGTCGGCTCAGTATGACGGGGGGTCCCTGGAGGCAACGGGTCCCCATCGTCTAGCGGCCTAGGACTCCGCCCTTTCACGGCGGCAGCACGGGTTCGAATCCCGTTGGGGATACGCAGTAACGCAAGGCCTGCACCAACCCAGGCCCCGTAGCGCAGTTGGTTAGCGCGCCGCCCTGTCACGGCGGAGGTCGCCGGTTCGAGCCCGGTCGGGGTCGCTCGAGAAGGAAGGCCCGTGCCCCGTGGGGTGCGGGCCTTCCGCGTGCGGTCCTCGTCCGGCAGGTCCTCGTCGGGCGGGCCTGCCACGCACGGGCTGGCCGTGCTGCCCTCAGCCGCTCGCGATCGAGAGCAGCTCGAGCATCGCCAGCAGGATGACCTGCAGGCCCAGCAGCGCCCCGTGCACCCCGACGGCACGGGGCTGGTGCGACGCGGCACCGGTGCGCGCGTCATACCGGCGCCGGGAGTTGCGGAAGAGCACGGCCGCGTGGGCGAGGCAGAACGCCAGGACGATCAGGGTGATCACCCCGAGCCGGCCGACGGTCAGCCGGGCGACGATGGCCGCAGCCGCCGCCATCGACAGCGCCGTCCGTTGCCAGGCCAGGGCGGTCCGCTCCGGTTGCAGCCCGGGGTCGCGGTCACTGAGCGACGGGTCCCAGGGGTGGCTGCCCATCGGGTCAGCCGAGCACGAGGATCGCGAGCAACGCCACCCCGGCGGCCACGAGCGCGATCCCGAGAACCGCCCCGAGGGCCAGGCCGGGCAGCGGGAGGTTCAGCCGCATCGCCCGTTCCGATCGGGCCCAGCGAAGCCAGCCGGCGGTCGAGGCGACGATGCCGAGGACGATGAAGACCAGGGACAGCGCGTCGCGGGCCCGCGCGGAGATCTGCAGCGGGATCGCGTGCAGGGCGACCCCGGCCGCCAACAGGGCCAGTGCGGTGCGGATCCAGGCCAGGAACGTGCGTTCGTTGGCGAACGAGAAGCGGGGGTCGGGTTCGTCGCCCTTGGCGTAGACCCAGCCGGGCCAGCGTCTCTCCACGGACGCGAGTATGCCGTACCCGTGCCGCCCGCCGTCGACGCGGCTCAGGCGAGGGAGTAGTCGCCCGCCTCGTCGAGAGCGGTCGCGACCTCGTCGGAGCTCAGCTCGCGTTCGCTCTCGACGGTGACGGTGGACGCCCCGCCGGCGACGAGGGTGACCGCGACGTCACGGACTCCCGCGACGGCCTGGAGCTCGTCGGTCACCGCGCTCACGCAGTGCTCACAGGTCATCCCGGTCACCTGGTAGGTCTGGTTGCTCATCGTTGCTCCTCTGGTGCTGTCGGTGATGCGGAGGGGAACTGGGTCAGGACCGCACGAGCCGGGCGATGGCCTCGGAGGCCTCGCGCACCTTCTCCTGGGCCTCAGGGCCGCCGCGTCGGGCGGCGTCGACGACGCAGTGCTCGAGGTGTTCCTCGAGCAGCAGGAGCGAGAACGACTGGAGTGCCTTGGTCGCTGCGGAGACCTGGGTGAGGATGTCGATGCAGTACTCGTCGCCCTCGACCATCCGCTGCAGTCCGCGCACCTGTCCCTCGACGCGGCGCAGCCGCTTGAGGTGACTGTCCTTGGTGTCGTGGTACCCGTACGTCTCGCTCATCTCGCCGCCTTCCTACCCCCACGGGGTATATAGGATCCAACCTACGGGCGACCGGGATTGTTCCTCAAGTAGCGAACGGCGGGCGGCGGCGGTCGCTGCCGCCAGGCACCAGGGTCGGTCAGTAGGTATAGAACCCGCGGCCGGTCTTGCGCCCGAGCAGTCCGGCGTCGACCATCCGGTTGAGCAGCGGCGGGGCGGCATACAGCGGCTCCTTGAACTCCTCGTACAGCGACTCGGCGACCGCCTTGGTCGTGTCCAGCCCGATCAGGTCGGCCAGGGCCAGGGGTCCCTGCGGGTGGGCGGCGCCGCGGACCAGGCCCTGGTCGATGTCCTCGGCGGTGGCGAAGCCGGACTCGAGCATCCGGATGGCGCTGAGGATGAAGGGGATGAGCAGGGCGTTGACGACGAAGCCGGCCCGGTCCTGGCAGTCGATGGCGTGCTTGCCGAGGGTCTCCTCGACGAAGACCCGGGCCTGGTCGGTGGTGTCCTTGGCGGTGAGCAGGCTGGGGACGAGCTCGACCAGCGAGAGCACCGGCACCGGGTTGAAGAAGTGGATGCCGACGACGTGGCTCGGCCGCTCGGTGACCACGGCGAGCTTCATGATCGGGATCGAGGAGGTGTTCGAAGCGAGGATCGCAACCGGGGAGGTGACGATCGCGTCGAGCTGGCGGAACAGCGCCACCTTGGCGGCTTCGTCCTCGATGATCGCCTCGATGACCAGCTCGCGGTCGGCGAGCGCGGCCAGGTCGGTGCCGAGGGTGATCCTGGCCAGGACCTCCTCGGCGTTGGCGACCTTGCCTCGCTCCTGGGCCCGGTGCAGCGAGGTCTCCAGGCGTTTTCGGCCGGCCGCAGCGGCGGTCTCGCTCGACTCGACGACCAGGACGTCCAGCCCAGCTCGAGCGCACACCTCCGCGATCCCGGCGCCCATGAGGCCGCACCCGACGACACCGATCCTGGTCATGCCCATGCTGACGATCCCGCTCCCTGTCGTGGCGGCGGAGGGCCCGCCGGCGCTTCGGACCGATCGATCGTAGGTCATCCGTGCACTCGCCCGGGCGGCGTGAGGGCCAGCCCCGACTCGGGTATAGTCGGGCCCGGCCGGAGCGATCCGGCCTGCTGTCTGCGCCGGTCCCGCACGATGACCCGCAGACTCGGCCAGGTAGCTCAGTTGGTACGAGCGTCCGACTGAAAATCGGAAGGTCGGCGGTTCGACCCCGCCCCTGGCCACCACGGAAGCCCGACTCACTCCCGAGGCGCCCGCCCCAGGCTCGCCTCCCGCTCGGCCGCCTCGGCCGCTTGCTTGATCGCCGCCAGCCGCCGGTCCCACTGGGTCGCGAGCGCGGCCATCCACCGCGCCGTCGCGTCGAGCGGCTCGGCCCGCACGGCATACCGCACCTCGCGGCCGACTCGCCTGCTCGAGACGAGCCCGGCCGCGTCGAGGACGGCGAGGTGCTTGACCACCGCTTGGCGCGAGACCGGAACTTCCTCGGCGAGGGTGGTCGCCGTCGCCCCGGCGCTCGCTGCCAGCAGGTCCAGCAGCTGACGCCGGGTCGGGTCGGCCAACGCCGTCAACACGTCGTCGACGGCGCCGGCCGCCCTGCCGGGTGCGTCGGTCACGCCGCCGAGTCCTCCAGGCGCGCCTTCACCGCCTGCAACACCTGGGGCCAGCCGCCGGTGTTGTCCTGCATGGTCCGTCGGCGCAGCTCGTCGGAGCCGGCCAGCGCCGCGAATCCGCTCTCGACGACCCGCAACCGGGTCGAGTCACCCTCCGCGGTCAGGGTGAACTCCACCAGGGTGCTGTTGTCCTCGCGCAGCTCCTCGCCCGGGAACGCGCTGGTCCAGCGGTACGCCAGGTAGCTCGACGGCTCGACCGTCTCCACCCGCACGGGGAAGTCCCCGTGGCCACCCTTGGCGATCATCACCTCGCCCGGCACGGCCTCTCGGTCGGGCAGGGAGGCGTCGTCGGCAACCCAGAAGCCGGCGCGGGAGACGAACGACCAGACCCGCTCGACGGAAGCCTCGATCAGCGTGTCTCGTTCGATTCGGTCGGTGTCCATCGGTGGCTCCTTCGTCGTGTCGTGAGTGCAATCTCAGAGTTGCACATTAGAGATCCGCGTGCAACTGTGTGGTTGCACTACCGACGACGTTGTCACCCACCGGAAGGACACCAGATGGACACCACGAAGCTCCGCGCCGCCTACAGCGGGCTGCTCGAGGCCGCCGCCCACCCCGACCTCGGTGACGCCGCCGACGGTGGCTGGAACGTCGACCAGATCCTGGCCCACCTGGTCAGCGTCGACTCCTCGATCGCAGCCGTCGCCCTCGGGGTGATCTCGGGCGCGCGACCGACCTTCGACAACCGGATCTGCCTCGACCCGTGGAACCTCGAGCGGATCATCGCCGCGCACTCCGGCAGGGCGGCACTCCTCGACCAGGTGGCCCGGCAGTCCGCGCTGCTGTGCGACATCGCCGACCACCTCAGCCACGACGACGCGTCGGTCCAGGTGCCGTGCCTCCTGGTGTCCAACGACGCGCTCGTGGTGGATCAGCCCATCCCGTTGTCCGCCCTGGTGGACGGCCTCGCGGACGACCACGTCCCGGTGCACACCCGGCAGGTCCTCGAGCTCCGCGTGCCCGCGCTGCGCTGAGGCGAGCCCGGCGTGCGGCGGTCACGGGTAGGCCGGGCTCAGTCCGCCTGCGGTGACCGGTTCGGTGAGCTTCCCGCCTGGGCGACGAGCGCGAGCGCCGTGTCCGCGTCGGTCACGAGCCGGTTGAAGTAGCCGGCCCGGGCACCGACCGCGATGCTCACCAGCTTGTCGGCCCCGACGGCGACCCCGATCGTCACCGGGATCTCGCTGAGGACATCCAGCCCGGTGGACAGCAGGTGCTCGCTGCCGGGGAACGGCACCATCGCCCCCTCCCGGTCATAGAACCGGGAGCAGACGTCGCCGACCGCCTCGCGCAGCGACATCGCGTCCGTCGGGATGAACCGCGGGATCGACTGGCGGGTGATCGGCGGCGCACCGATGCCGACGACCGCGCACCGCGCCGAGGTCCACAGCCCGACGACGCGCTGGATCGACGGCTCGTTGAGCAGGCTCTCGTGCAGGTCCGGGCCGGGCAGCGCCGGTGCATACAAGAAGGTGGGGTACCCGTCGATCTTCTTGGCGAACTGCCGGGCGATCTCGTTCGGCTGGTACCACGCCTCCGGCTCGTCGTGACCGCCGATCATCGGGGCCACGACGACGCCGGGCAGGTGCGGCAGCTCGGCCTGGGCCACCTCGTAGACGGTGCGTCCGCTGGAGACCAGGAGCACGTCGCCGGCGTGCAGGTCGGCCGCCTCCAACGCAGCACAGACGCCGACCGCGAGGGATGACCCGAGCAGCCCACTGGGGGCGCGGGGGACCACGAACACGTCGATCAGACCCAGCGCCTGGGCCACCTGCTCACCCAGGGACTGGTGGTCGACCACGCCCGGGGACACGACGTCGATCTTGACGATGCCCTGGCGCCGGGCCTCGGCGAGCACCCGGCTCACCGTGGCCCGGCTGGTCCCCAGTCGCACGGCGATGTCGGCCTGGCTGGCGTCCTCGAGGTAGTACAGCTGGGCTGCGGAGTAGAGCAGCTCGGGTGCGAAGCGATGCTCCGGCCCGGGCGAGCCGGCCCCGGCCGGCGGCGCAGAGTGGTCATCCGACACGTGCAATCCCTTCCCGTCTGGTGCTCAGAGACTACTCGCAGAAACTTCGTTCCCGCTCAAATAACGACTTGCACAAAAGTGCTGGACAAACGGTCAGCACGCACTAGGGTGACTCCCACGCGTCCGTCCCAAGTTGGAGGAGGTCCCCCGGTGGTCACCGCCGTCACTCGACCTCCCAGCGCCATCCGGCGCGCGACCATCCGGTTGCGGCGCCCGCTCGGACGGGCCCAGGGTCTGCTCGTCGCGGTCCTGGCCACCGTGGGGTTCATCGGCCTCTGGTACCTCGCGTCCGGACCGGCGGAGCTTGTCGAGCCGCTGCTGCTACCGCCGCCACAGGACGTCTGGCGCGCCTTCACCGGCATGCTCGCCCAGCCGTACCTCGGCGAGACACTCGGGGGCCACACCCTGGTCAGCCTGCGGATCGTCCTGGGCGGTTGGGCCCTCGCCGGACTGGTCGGGGTACCGCTCGGGATCGCCATCGGCTGGTGGCAGCCGGTGCGCTGGTTCATCTTCCCGCTCTTCCAGATGCTGCGCCCGATCCCGCCGCTGGCCTGGATCCCGCTGGCCATCGTCTGGCTCGGGATCTCCGACGTGGCCCGGATCTTCGTGGTCTTCCTGGCCGCGCTCATCCCGTGGGTGATGAACTCGATCGCCGCGGTCAGCTCGGTAGACTCGATCCTGATCCGCGCGGCCCGCACCCTCGGCGCCAGCGACCTGCTGATCCTGCGTCGGGTCGTCATCCGCACCGCGCTGCCCACCATCGTGGCCGGCGCCCGGATCGCCCTCGGCAACGCATGGATGACCCTGATCGCAGCCGAGCTGCTGGCTGCCGCGGCCGGCCTGGGCTACGTCACCTTGAACTCGTCCAAGACGCTGGACACCGACATCATGGTCACCGCGATGCTCGTCATCGGCCTGCTCGGCGCCTTCTTCTCCTACGGCATGCAGCTGCTCGTGCGGCTCGTCGCCCCCTGGGCCAAGGAGGCCTGACGTGTCCACCGCCCAGCTGCCGCGTCCGACGACGACGCCGTCGGACGTCACTCCGGCCGGGGCGCCGACGCGTCGCCGGGCGCCGTTGCTCTACGGCGCAGCCGGCATCGGCCTGCTGCTCGGGGCGTGGATCCTCATCACCGACGTGGCCCACCTGGTCGGGCCGACCTTCCTCCCGTCACCCTTCGAGGTGGTGGCCCGGTTCGGCAGCCTGCTGTCCGAGCCCTACAGCGGCACGACACTGGCCGGCCACACCCTCATGTCGCTGCAACGCTGGGGCCTCGGAGTCCTGTTCGCCGTGCTCATCGGCGTACCGCTCGGGATCCTGCTCGCCTGGGTACCGGTACTGCGCGCCGCCGTCACCCCGCTGTTCGAGCTGCTGCGCTACATCCCGCCGTTCGCCTGGATCCCCATCGCCGTGCTGTGGATGGGCGCCTCGCTCCAGGCCCAGGCGACGATCGTGTTCGTCGCCGCGTTCCCGGTCTGCGTGATCAACGCCCAGCTCGGCATCGCGCTGGCCGAGCCGATCCTCGAGCGGGCGGCGCGCACCCTCGGAGCCGGCCAGATCCGCACCCTGGTCACCGTGGTGATCCCGGACGCGATGCCGATGATCTTCACCGGCATCCGCACCGCGACGAGCAACGGCTGGATGGCCCTGGTGGGCGCGGAGCTCGTGGTCGGCAAGCAGGGCCTCGGCTTCCTCATCGCACAGGGCCAGGTCAACAACTCTCCCGCGACCATCATCGTCGGGATGATCTCCATCGGCATCGTCGGGATGCTGTTCGACTTCGGGATGCAACGCACTCAGGCCTTCCTGATGCCGTGGCGCCCGATCAGTGAGGGGCGCATGTGATGAGCCAGCCGACGCCGTCCACCTCGACGATCAAGGAGTCCCTCGTGCCGAGCGCCACCCCGAAGATGGAGGTCCGCGGGGTCTCGAAGACGTTCCGGACCCGCGGCGGTGACATCCAGGCCCTCGACGCCTGCGACCTCAGCGTGGCCACCGGGGAGTTCGTCACCATCGTCGGGCCGTCGGGCTGCGGCAAGTCCACCCTGATGACCATCGCCGCGGGCCTGGACGAGCCGAGCACCGGCGACGTCCTGGTCGACGGCAAGCCGGCGGGTCCGCCTGGCCCGCGGCGCAGCGTCGTGTTCCAGGCGTTCGCGCTCTTCCCCTCCCAGACCGTCGCCCAGAACATCGAGTTCGGCCTGCGGGTGGCGAAGGTCGGCCGTGAGGAACGTGAGGAGCGGCTGGACGAGCAGCTCGAGCTGATGGGGCTGCAGCAGTTCCGCTCGGCCTACCCGCACGAGCTGTCCGGCGGGATGAAGCAGCGGGTGGCCATCGCTCGCGCCCTGGTGGTCCGGCCCGAGATTCTGCTGATGGACGAACCGTTCGGCGCCCTCGACGCGCAGACCCGAGCCCTGCTCCAGGAAGAGGTCTCCCGGCTGCGCCGGGTCAACAACTACACCGTCCTGTTCATCACCCACAGCGTGGAGGAGGCGGTCTACCTGGCCGACCGGGTCGTCGTGATGACGAAGCGGCCCGGCCGGATCAAGACCGAGATCTCCATCCCCCGCGATGCCGAGTGGCGCGCCCACAACATCGAGGACGCCATGGGCTTCACCGACTTCAACGACGCCCGCCAGCAGATCTGGCAGCTCGTCCGAGAGGAGATCACGCCGGCCTGACCGGTCGCCCTCACGCAGTACCCGCACCGCCGCACCACCACCGCACCACCACTGCAGCACCCCACCAAGAGACAAGGGACTTGCTATGAGGATGAACCAGGACCGCTGGCGCCGCCGTATGGGTATCGCCACCGTTGGCGTCGCAGGACTCGTCGCGTTGACCGCATGTGGCGGCACCACCAGCGCCGGCACCTCCACCGGGGGCGCCGCAGCTCCGGCCGAGGTCACGAAGATCACCGCGTCCAGCCTGACCGACGACACCGCCATGCCGCTGTGGCTGGCGAACAAGCTCGGCTACTTCAAGGAGAACAACCTCGAGGTGACCATCCAGTATGCCGCCAGCGGGGCAGCCGCCCTCCCGGCCGGTATCGCCGGGGACTGGCAGGCCGGCTGGATCGGCGCGCCACCGGCACTGAGCGGGTTCGACAAGTGGGGCCTGATCTCCTTCCCGCACATCAAGGAGGAGAACAACCTCAAGCTGCTCATGCGCAACGACGCCCTCAAGGGCTCGACGCCGGCGGAGGTCCTGCGGACGCAGAAGGTGGGAACCGGAGCCAACAGCACCTTCCAGAACCTCCTCTTCGCCTGCGCCAAGCACTTCGGCGTCAAGCCGCAGGAGCTGCAGATCGTCCCGCTCGACCCGCCCCAGGTCCGGCAGGCCCTCGCTGCCAAGCAGATCGCGGCCGGAACCTCAGCCGCAGCTGCGGACTACGACCTCGTGCAGGACACCGCGCAGTACACCAAGGTCTGTGACGGGACGATGGCCAAGGCCTCCTTCATCAGCAGCTACATGGTCACGCCGAAGTTCGTCAAGGACAACCCCGAGGCTGCGGCCCGCTTCGTCAGCGCGGTCTACAAGGCCAACGAGTACGTCAACGACCACCCGGCCGAGGCGATCAAGTACATGGTCGAGTTCGACAAGTCCGTCGGTCTGGACACCAACGAGGCCCGCGCGGAGTACACCCTGAAGTCCCGCACCTGGGTCACCCTCGACAAAGCCATCAGTGACATGTCCGACGGCACCACGAAGAAGACCCTGACCGACCTGTCCGACTTCTTCGTCGAGGTGGGCGTCTACAAGACCAAGCCCGACGTGGGCACGCTGGTCGACAAGGGCCTGAGTGTCCTGCAGAGCGCCAAGAAGTACCGGGACGGCAAGAAGTAGCAGCCGGACCACGGCGCACCAGGCCCCCGGTCGACGGACCCACGACAATGAGGAGAGGCTCATGAGTGGGTCCGTCGACCGGGACGTCCTGGTCGTCGGCGGCGGCTCGGGCATCGGTCGAGCCGTTGCCCTGGCCCTGGCCGGTGAGGGCGCCCGGGTGACCGTCGCGGGTCGCCGGCAGGAGGAGCTCGCCCGCACCTGCGAGCTGGCCCGAAGCGACCTGGCCGAGGTCGAGATCGCCACCCAGGTCCTCGACGTCACCGACGCCGTCTCGCTCCAGCGGGCGGTCGGCTCCGTCCTGGACCGGCACGGCAAGCTCGACGGGCTGGTCAACGCGTCCGGCGTCAGCGGGATCGGCCCGGCCGAGCTGGTCGGCGACGACGAGTTCGCCCGGGTGCTCGACGTCAACCTCATCGGTGCCTTCCGGCTCTCCCGGGAGGTCGGCGGCGCCATGCTCGATGCCGGGAGCGGGAGCATCGTGCACCTGGGCTCCCTGACCAGCACCGCAGGCTTCGCCCACCGGGTGGCCTACTCGGCCTCCAAGCACGGGCTGATCGGCCTGGTCCGGACGCTCGCCATCGAGTGGGCTTCGCGCGGCGTGCGGGTCAACGCGGTCTGCCCCGGGTTCGTTCGCACCCCGATGACGGACCGGGCCATCGGCGTCGGCGCCCTCGAGGTGGCCGAGATCGAGGCCCGCACCCCGATGGGCCGCCGAGCCGAACCACAGGAGATGGTCGGTCCGGTGCTCTTCCTGCTCTCGCCCGCGGCGAGCTTCGTCACCGGCTCGTGCGTCACCGCGGACGGCGGCTGGACCGCCTCGATCGGGCTCAGCGCTGCTGCTGCCGATAGGCCCGCGGACTGAGTCCGTAGCGCTGCCTGAACTGGTGGCTGAAGGCGCTGACGTCCTCATAGCCCAGCGCCGCGGCGATCTGGGAGATCGACTGCATGCTGTCGGTCAGCCGTCGTGCCGCACCCCGCAGGCGGGTGTGCACCAGCCACGTCCGCGGCGGCATCCCGAACGTCACGGCGAAGCGGCGGGAGAAGTAGTCATGGGACAGCTGGACGTGCTCGGCGAGGTCGCGCGGCGTGAGCCGGGCGGACAGGTGCTGTCGCACGTAGCTCTCGATGGCCTGCCGCTGGGCCCGGCTCAGCGTGCCGGCCCCGGTCTTGGCCGCCTGCGGCTCCCGGTGCCGCAGGGTTGCGGCGCAGATGGCAAGCAGCAGCCCCCGCAACCGTGGCTCCCGGTGCGCCAGCTGGGTGCCGAGCTCGTCGACGAGCTGGTCCATCAGCTCGCGCAGCTCCCAGGCCGCCTCCCAGTGCTGGAAGGGGCGGTCCGCCAGGGCGAGCTCGCGCCCCGCCACGCTGAGCCGGAACCGGGCGAAGTACAGGGTCGGCGGACGGGGCCCCGGACCCACCTCGAAGGTATGCCGCACGCCGGGCTGCATCCACAGGAGGGAGCCGGCCGACAGCGCGAAGGGTGCGCCGTCGATGTCCCCGGTGCAGGACCCGTCGACCACCAGGTAGATCAGGTGGTCCGGCAGCACCCGCTGGCGAAACCCCCAGTCCGGGACCACGGTGTCGTACCCGAACAGGGCGAAGTCCAGCCGGCTGTCCGGCTGGGACAGCGCCGCCAGCCACGTCGACTCGGCGAGCGGATCCGGCGCCGGCCTCATGGCCGGGCTACCGACGACTGCGAACACCGGTTCATGACAAGTAGCCTACGGACCCACGCATGGATCTGCACCATCCACGCTGATCTAATACATCAGTATGACTCCTCCAGAGCGCGTCGCGGTGGGCCCGGCCGCCACAGTGGCCGGCTGCCCGGTGCCGCACCCGCCGATGCCCAGCGAGCCTCCCGCGGCCTGCCCCATGGCGCCTCCGGCCGAGTTCTCGGCGCTGCGTGACCTGACCCCGGTGAGCCGAGTCGCTCTCGGCGACGGGACTCCGATCTGGCTGCTGACCCGGTACGACGACGTCAAGGCGGTACTCGGCGACCCGAGGTTCAGCTCGGTCACCACCAAGCCCGGCTTCCCGGTCTACGGCCTGCCCGGCCGGGACACCGCGGCCTTCGCCCGTTCGATCATCCGGATGGACGAACCGGAGCACATGCGCCTGCGCAGGCTGACCACCCGGGACTTCATGCCGAGGAACGTCCAGCTGCACGAGCCCGACGTCCGACGGATCATCACCGAGCACCTCGACGCCATTGAGCGACAGGGACCGCCCGCGGACTTCGTCCGGGACTTCGCCATGTCGGTCCCGTCCACCGTGATCAGCCTGCTCCTGGGGATACCGCAGAGCGACCATGAGGTCTTCCAGGACGCCACCCAGCGGCTGACCAGCCGGCACGCGAGCACCGCCGAGGTCACCGCGGCGCTGGACGACCTGGGCTCCTACATGCTTGCCCTGGCCGCGCGCAAGGAGAAGGAGCCGCAGGACGACATCCTCTCCCGCCTCGTCCAGAAACAGGTCGAGGGAGAGCTCACCCGGGACGAAGTCGCTTCGTACGCAACGCTGCTCGTCTCCGCCGGACATGACACCACCGCCGGTGCACTCGCCCTGAGCATCCTCATGCTGCTGCAGAGCCCGGACCAGCTGGACCGGCTGAGCGCGGACCCGGCACTGTGGGAACCGGCCGCCGAGGAGCTGCTGCGCTATCACTCCATCGTCCGGGGAGGACCGCGACGGCTGGCCCTGGAGGACGTCGAGGTCGGCGGGCAGCTGATCCACCAGGGCGAAGGCGTGATGGTCTCGATCTGGGCCGCGAACCACGACGACTCGCAGTTCGCCGACGCGGGCTCGATCGACGTCGGCCGGGAGAACGTCAACAGCCACCTGGCCTTCGGCTTCGGCCCGCACCAGTGCATGGGACAGTCGCTGGCCCGGATGGAGATGCAGATCGGGCTGTCGGAGATCTTCCGGAGGTTCCCCAGCCTGGCCCTGACCGCCGACGTCGTCGACCTGCCCTTCCGCAAGGACACCACCAACTACGGGCTGCATGCCCTACCGCTCACCTGGTGAGCCCTCGAGGAGGAGCCTGATGATCCAGATCACCGTCGACTACGACAAGTGCTGCGGGTCCGGCAACTGCGTTCGCAGCGCCCCCGGGGTCTTCGACCAGGACGACGACGGCATCGTCGTGCTCCTGCGGCAGGACGACCTCACCGGACAGCTCGCCATCGACGCGCAGACGGCAGCCGGGTTGTGCCCGACCTGGGCCATCACGACGGCGGTCTCCGACGCCGAGACCCCAGCTCGCGCCTGACCCTACGCCGGACACCACCAGGAGCGTCGATGGACAGCTACGGCGTGACCGTGGTCGGGGCATCTATTGCCGGGCTCTCCGCGGCAGAGGAGCTGCGCCGGGGTGGTTTCACCGGGTCGATCCTGCTCGTCGACGCGCAGCGGCACCTGCCGTACGACAAGCCACCGCTGTCGAAGAAGTCACTCGCCGACGGGTGGGAGCCGACCCAGGCGCAGCTGCGTCCCGCCTCGCACTATGAGGTGCTGGACGTCGAGCTCGCCCTGGGCGACGGAGCCAGAGCGCTCGACCCAGCCGCGAGGACGGTGTCCCTGGAGTCCGGTCGGACCATCACCGCGCAGCACGTGGTCATCGCCACCGGGGCACGCGCCCGGAGCCTCCCGGGCGTCCATTCCGAGCGGGTGCTCACCCTTCGCGGGGTCGATGATGCGTCCGCGATGCGCCGGCTGCTGGTCCCCGGAGCGCGACTGCTCGTCGTCGGCGGCGGCTTCGTCGGCGCGGAGGTCGCCGCGATGGCCAGCCAGCACGGCGTCGAGGTCACGATCGTCGAGGCGGCGCCGTCGCCGTTCTTCGGAGTGCTCGGCGAGCAGGTCGGGCACGCCCTGGGCGAGGCCCACCGCCGCCGCGGGGTGCGGATCGAGGCCGGGGTCGCGGTCCGGGCGGTCCATGAGGAGGACGCCGGCGTCTGTGTCGAGCTGGCGGACGACCGGCGGATGGCAGCCGACGTCGTCCTCGTCGGCCTGGGCACGGCTCCCAACATCGAGTGGCTCGCCGGGTCCGGGCTGGCTCTGGGGGACGGCGTCCAGTGCGACCGGAGCGGGCGCAGCTCGGTCAGCGGGGTGTATGCCGCCGGCGACGTCGCCTGCTGGGCCGGCCCGCACGGGCGAGCCGGAATGCGGGGCCAGCACTGGACCCTCGCCCGGGAGCAGGGCAGCGCGGTGGCGAAGCTGATCCTGGGCCGGCCCGACGAGGC
Source organism: uncultured Actinomycetota bacterium (assembly GCA_963845815.1). Lineage (GTDB taxonomy): Bacteria > Actinomycetota > Actinomycetes > Actinomycetales > Dermatophilaceae > Lapillicoccus. The sequence continues at coordinate 888,523 of CAWJTD010000001.1, read as the reverse complement.
TCCCCTCTCGGCGGCGCCCTACTTCTGGTCCGACCAGTTCGACCTGCGCCTGCAGTCGTTCGGCCACCTCGCGGGCCACGACGCGTGCGAGCTGGTGTGGGGGTCCTACGCCGAGGAGAAGTTCGTCGTTCGGTACTACCGGGCCGGACGGCTGTGCGCGGCGGTCGGGGTGAACGGGGCCCGTGAGCTGAGGACCCATCGCGCCGAGCTCGAGCAGGGCGTCAGCGGCGCTCAGTGAGCGGCTCCGCGAGCGGTCCGCTCCGGCAGTCCGCGACCGCCGCGGCGAACGCGCTGCCGGGCGAGAGCTCGCTCACCGCGAGCGCATCCTGCCAGGTGTCCACGTCGCGCAGGGTCGGCAGCAGCACCGGCGGGCCGCCGAGCTCCTGGAGCCGGCAGCGCTGCGCCTGACCGGTGTCCGGAGTGCTCATCACGATCCCCTGGAACGCCTCCGGATGCGGGGCGTGCATGCCGAGTCCCCACCATCCTCCGTCCTCCGCCAGGCCCAGGACCGCCCGCCCCGGCGCGGCCGCCAGCGTCCGCATCGCGTCATCGAGCAGCTCCGTGCTCACCTGCGGGGTGTCCATGCCGATCTGGAGCGTCGGTCCTCCGCAGTCGTCCCAGGCGTTGGTCAGGCGCTGCGCGAACGACGCCCCGCGCTGGGCGTGCACCCGCAGACCGGCCGGGATCCACGGCTCCGGGTCACCGTCGAACGCGAGCACCACCTCCGTCGCCCGGCTGGCCAGCACCGCGCCCAGGGTGTCCCGCAGCGCGGCGGCGGCGACGATGGCTGCCTGCTCCGGGGTGAGCGGCGGGCAGAGCCGGGTCTTGACCCGGCCGGCGATCGGCGCCTTGGCGACGAGGAGGATCTTCACCGGTGCTCCGACAGCAGCCGGGACATGTCGCGACCGGCCCGGACCGTGCCGCGGACCGTGCCGGTGACCTTCGACCGGCCGATCCGGCTCCGGTAGCTGACCGGCGCCTCGGCGACCCTCCATCCGGCCTGTGCGGCGAGCAGGACCATCTCGAGCGGCCACCCGAAGGCCCGGTCCGTCATCCCGAGCTCGAGCAACGCCACCCGGTTCACGGCGCGCATCGGCCCGAGGTCGGTGACCGAGACGCCCGTCCGTCGAGCGACCTGACCGGCCAGGTAGCGGTTGGCCAGCCGGGAGTGCCACGGCCAGGAGCCGGCCTGGGCCGAACGCGCGCCCAGGACGAGGTCGGCGTCACCGGCCAGGAGAGGATCGCAGACCCGGCCCAGCTCCCCGGGATCGAGGCTGGCATCGGCGTCCATGAAGGCCACGACGGAGGACGTGCACGCCAGCAGCCCGGTGTAGCAGGCCCAGCCGAAGCCTCGGCGGGGTTCGTCGACGACCCGGGCGCCATGGCGGCGGGCCACGTCCGCTGATCCGTCCGTGGACCCGTTGTCGACGACGACCGCCCGGTAGCCCTCCGGGAAACGGCTCAACACCCAGGGCAGCGCCCCCGCCTCGTCGAGCACCGGGAGGACGACCTCGACCAGGGCCGGCTCGTCGTTCATCGGGGCAGCACCGAGGTGCGGACGTAGAGCAGCGCCGGCTTGGTGGCCACGTCGCTGACCGGGACGAAGTCGGAGCCGGGAACGACCCGGTCCGAGACCAGGGTGAAGTCGCGGGCCAGTACGTCGCCGAACAGGGCCGCCTCGTTGACGTGGTCGAGGATGACCGAGTCCACGCCGGTCAGCGACCACGGCAGCTGTTCGGTCATCGCGTCCCGGGCCGGCCCCGGCCGGGTGTCCAGCAGGTCGTCCACGGCGATCGCGGACGCGTGGGTCGCCCGGCCGGCCAGGCGTAGGTAGTAGGGATGGCTGGCGATGACCGTCCGCCCGGGCAGGTTCTCGACCTGCGCGATGAACCGGTCGCCGGCGAGCCGGTCGGTCGGGGTCGGCAGGGCCGAGCCGTGCCCCACCGACAGTCCCACGGCCTGGACGAGGAGTACTGCCGCCCCGCCGCACAGCAGGCGGGTGGTCGGAGCGGAGTCGAGCACCCGCGCGGCAGCCAGTCCGAGGAGCAATGCCATGCCGGCGTGTGCCGGAATGGCGTTGTTGGCGTACCCGCCGTCGTGCAGCCGTCCGGCCCAGCTGGCCAACGCCAGGCCCGACATCCCTGCGAACAGGTAGCCGCGCTCGGCCGCAGCCAGAGGGCCGAGTGGTTGCCCCCGTCTGCGCTGCCGCAGCTGCCACCACGCCCACGCGCCGAGCAGGAGCGCGAACGGGATCAGCAGGTCCACCACCCAGAAGCCGATGACCCACTGCAGGGCCGCGCCCTGGCCCAGCAGCTGGGTCGCCACGTACCGGGAGTACCACCCACCGGTCATCACGTCGCCGAGGACGAGCGAGGCGACGGCTCCGACCGACAGGCCCCCGGCCGCCGCCAGGCCGACCGGGCGCCGGCGCCACAGCAGCCATCCCAGGATGGGAGCAGCCACGATCAGCGCGTTCTGCTTGGTGAGGAAGGCGAGCAGGAAGAGTCCGCCGACCGCGAGTCCCCCGCGCCAGGTTCGTGCGCGCAGGCCGACCAGAAGGGCGGCGAGGGCCAGCGCCAGGAACAGCGAGTCGATCCGAGCCGAGTCGAACCAGGTGCCCGAGACCCGGTAGGTCGCCGCGAAGACCCCGGCCGCCACGACTCCCGCCACCAGACTGCGGGTCACTGAGCGGACGATCAGCACCAGCAGCACCAGCGACACCAACGTGGCCGCCAGCGACACCGCGCGCAGGGTGGACAGGTTGACTCCGGAGAGCTTGGCGAGCTCCCCGGTGACCCAGAAGTAGAGCGGCGGGTAGGGCCAGGGCGTGAACTCGGTCGTGGGCGGCCCGTACAGAGGCAGTCCTTCGGCAACCCGGGCGGACACCTCCACGGTCCCTCCCTCGAACCACTGCAGCTCGTACGGGTACCCCACCCGCTGGGCCGCCAGCACGACGAATGCCGCCACCGGCACCAGCGCGGCACCCACCACCGCCCAGAGAGCCAGCCGAGGCCGGGCCCGATCCCGGGCCGCGGCCGCCTCCTCGTCCCGCGTGACGATCCGAGGCGTCGTCACCGGCAGCGCCGGCCGCCGCGGCGGAAGCGAGGACCTACGCGCACGGGAAGCTCGCCGCGAGGACCGCGCCCCGGCGCCGGTAGGCCACGAACTCGGCTGTCATGGCGGCGACCGACTCGGCGAGCGGGAAGATCGACCCCGACACCCTCATCCGGGGGTTGGTCGCGGCGACCGGGTGCCAGTAGACCCCGTCGGCGGTGACGCAGACCTCGGGCACCACCGACTCCCGGGTGATCACGATCCCGTCGGTCGCGCACCCTTCGGCCGCGATCCGGCGCACGATCAGGTCCTCGGCAGGGACGTCGAGCTCGGCGCACAGGTCGACGAGCACCTCCTCCTGCGCGGTCGACCCCGCGGACACGGTCGACGCGAGGCGCACCCGGAACCCCAGCTCCCGGGCGAGCCGGATGCCGGCAGTCGCCTTGGCCCACGAGCCGGTGCCGCGGTGCCGGTCGTGGACCTCGAAGGTGGCGCTGTCGACACTGATCTGGAGCACCAGTCCCGCCCGCGGCATCGCCTCCAGCAGTCGCCTGCGGGCGCCGTGGAACAGCATCCCGTTGGTCAGCATCACCGTGGGGGCGGCTGCGACGCAGGTCTCGACGATGGCGCCGATCTCCTTGCTCATGAACGGCTCCCCACCGGTGAGGTAGATCTCCCGCATCCCGGTCTCCCGAGACTGGCGCACCACCTCGGCGACCGTCTCGGCGCTGAGCTCGCGCGGGGCCGCCTTCGGCGACGACGAGACGCAGCAGTAGTCGCAGGCCAGGTTGCAGTGGAAGTTCGTGTACATCCACAGCCGGTAGCCGGGCAGGCGTTCGGCAGGAAGGGACGCCGTCGGGTCGGCCAGCGAGCCGCGATAGACCTCGACCCGGTCCGGCAGGACGGCCAGCACCGAGTTGCCGCTGGCCCGGCACCACGCGTCGATGAAGTCGACGTCCCCCGACGTCCGGGCGGCGACCTGCACCGTCGAGCCCGTAGCGGTCGCCCCGACCCGTTCGAGCAGGTCGATCGCCAGCAGCGCCCGGTCCACCTCAGCTCACCACCGGAACGAGATCTCCTGCTCGCGCACGGCCTCGAAGAGCGAGGCGTACCCCTCGAGCTGCGGCCGGACCCACCGGGTCAGACCCTCGAGCTCGAGGATTCTCCGGTGCTCCGGGTTCTCCCAGTCCATCGCCAGGAGGTGCTCGACCCACGGTCCGCTGACCGACTCGTCGAGGGTCGGGAGGGCGGTGAAGTTGCAGTGGCAGTAGTGCGGGCTGGTCCAGAAGGCCTCGACCCCGAGGTCTCCTGCCTGCTGCAGCTGGTTCCACGTCGAGATGCCCAGCGCGGCGACGTCCGCCTCGTCCTCGACCACCGCCCGCAGCGCGTCGAGCTCGCTCCGGCCGGTGTCACCGTGCTTGCCGACGTCGGAGTCGAAGATGACGAGCTTGTTGTCGTCGACGACGCCGTGCTCGGTGAGGTACTTCACCGGCAGGATCCGCGCCTGACCCGAGTCCTTCGAACCCAGCGCGATCCGCTGCCCGGACAACGTGTCGAGTGAGCCGAAGCCCGCGCCGCTGCGCGACACGAACACCGTCTGGAACGTCACGTCGGTGTCCCGCATCGCCAGCGCCCGGCAGGCCCCGTCGGTCAGGCCCACGGTCCGCACGTACGCCAGGTTGGTGTTCCAGGCGACGTCCACGTGCCCGGCCAGCAGGGCGTCCACCTGGCGCTCGTAGTTGGAGAACAGGACGAAGTCCATCTCCACCGCCGCGCCGCGGAAGTAGTCCCGGATCCCCTCCCAGATGGGCACGACATTGGGGGTGTACGCCACCGCACCGACCAGCAGGGTGGTCACGAGAACAGCTCCATGCCGCACAGGACTCGGGCGTAGAGGTCGTAGAGCACGTCCGAGGTCGGGGCCATGACGTGGCCGGCCCGGGCGTCGCGGAAGTACCGCTCGATCGGCAGGTGCTTCGAGAACGCGGCCCCGCCGCAGACCCGCATCGCCTCGTCGATGATCTCCAGGGCGGCGTCGTTGGCGGCCGCCCTCGAGCCGATGACGTGCAGCAGTGTCGAGTCGTCCGGAGTCGTGACCTTCGCGGCCGTCTCCCGCAGGTAGGCCTCGTGCGCCGCGAGCACCGTCCCCGCCCGACCGATGCGGTGCCTGATCGTCGGCAGGTCGGCCAGGCTGGATCCGAGGTGCTCCAGCCGGGCGCCCGACACGTGGTGGACCGCCGCGTCGAGGGAGGCTCGCGCGAGGCCCATCGTCACGCTGGCGTTCCCGAGGTTGAACCACGGCAGGACGACGCCCATCATCGTCGCGAACCCCGACCCGACCTCGCCGAGCCGGGCTTGCGCAGAGACCGTGGTGTCGAGCTTGATCGGTGAGGAGGCGTTGCCGCGCAGCCCCAAGGCCACCCAGGGGGCGGCGACCTTGACGCCCGGATCCGATCCCAACACGGCATACAGGTCCGAGTCGGAGGGGGACTCGGCCTGCGCCGACTGGGTGCTGATGACGTAGACGTCCGCGTACCCGGCCGAGGTGACCCAGCTCTTCTCCAGCTGCAGGTGCACTCCGCCGGCGTCCTCGGTGCACCGGGAGACCGGGGCCCAGAAGTGGCTGCGCGAGCCCCGCTCGCTGAACGCCAGGCTGCCGAGCATGCTCCCGTCGGCCAGACCCTCGAGCATGCCGGGGTGTGCCTGCGGGGGTGCGGCAGCGAGCGGCATCGCGGCCGAGACGTGCATCAGGTAGATCATCGCCGTCGACCCGCAGGCACCGGCGAGCTGCGAGATGACGTCGCGGAACTGCTCCGGACCCTGCCCCAGGCCACCGACGGACTCGGGAAGGGTGAGTCCCATCAGCCCCGAGCCGCGCAGCGCGGAGACCGCGGCCTCGGGGAAGACCCCCTCGCTGTCGACGACATCGGCGCTGGCCCGGGCTGCCTGCAGCACGGGTTCGAGTCGGGATTGCAGGTCCATGGGTCGACCGTCCTTGTCTGTCGGTGGGGCGAACGTTTCAGGCCGCTGTCGTCGAGCGGCAGTCGAGCGGGAGTCGTGCGCCGGGGTCCAGGGCGGTCAGGAGGCTTTGAGGTACAGGCGGCCAAGCAGGCTGGGGGAGGATCGGGAGACGCGCCGGCGAAGTACCGCGTCGAGTCCCCACACCCGACCCGCCGCGAAACCGAGGACGGCCAGGTGAGCGGCCATCATGAGGAAGTAGCTCCACTTCCACTCCTCGGGGGAGGCCCCCACCGAGAGGAAGATCGCGATCGACTGGGCAATGGCGACCACCGCCCACAGGCGGGTCGCGATGCCCAGCAGCAGGCCCACGGCCAGCCCGATCTCGGCCAGGAACACTCCCCAGCCGAAAAGGGCGAAGTTGGGCAGGATGACGTTCTCGACCAGCGCGGAGTACGGAACCAGCACCGGGTGCTCGACAGCCAGCGAGGTGAAGTAGTAGAGGCCGGACCGGTCCTGGGAACCGAAGTCCGGGGGAACCTTCCAAGAGAGGTTGTCGATCCACAGCAGCGCCACGATGATGCGCAGGAGGAACGCCGAGACCGACGTCGCCCGGTCATGCGCCGGACCCTCGGTCAGCTCGCGGGCTCCCGACCCAGCCGCTTGCTCGTCCACGGTCATCCTGGCTCCTCGATTGACCTGACGGGTACCTGCCCCGTCTTCGAACCTAGCCTTCGGTGCCGATGACGGCAATGGCTTCCGGTGCCGGTAAGCCATCGGTAAGGACCGCCGGTCGAGGCCCCGGCCGAAGGGAGGTGGTCATCCCGCTGGGTCACGACCGACCTCAGCGACGCCCGGACTTCGCAGGGGGAGCGGGCGCTCGGGTGCGGTAGGTGGACAACGCCGGCTCGAACCGCAGCGGATCCTGGATCAGGGCGTCCAGCGCAAGCACCGCGGAAGGGACGGCCACCTGGTCCGACCCTAAGGTGGGTGCGGTGAGCGGGACCCGCGGACCTGGACGGCCCCTGCGCAGCGACGCCAGCGCCGTGCGGACGCGTTCCACATCCTGGTCACTGAGGGCGGACAGGATGACCAGCTCCGGGTTGACGAAGTCGACCAATACCGACAGGGCCGACGCCAGCAGTCGAGCCCGCCGATCTAGCAGGCGCTGGATCGCCGGTTCTCCCAGTGCGTCGCGGTGGAACAGCTCGCTGTCGGGCGCCGACTTCGGGATAAGGCCCTTGGCTTTGGCCTCACTCACCACGGCGACGTTGGACGCGGTGACCTGGATGCAGTCCCGCCTGCCGCAGCCGCACCGCTCTCCCCGTGCGCCGGGGACGGGAAAGTGAGTCAGCGTACCGACGCCCGAGTCCCGACCGCGTACGTGCTTCCGGTCGACGACCAGGCTGGCGCTGACCGTCGTCCCCACGAAGACGCTGAGGATGTCGGAGACCTCGCGACCGGCGCCGAGCCACAGCTCTCCCATCGCCACCGCGTTCGCCGTCGAGTCGAAGAGCACCGGAAGGCCCACCGCGGCAGCCAGCATGTCCCGGACCGGGACGTTCGCCCAGCCGAGGGCGACGTTCTCGACCAGCAGACCCCGATCGTGGTCCACCCAGCCCGGCATACTGGCCCCGACCGCGAGTGCCCGGCGCTGAGGGACCTTCCGCAGGAGCGTGCGGATCAGGCGGCCCGTGCGCTCGATGACCTTCGCCGGGTCGGTGTCCTCATGCCTCACCCTGCCCTGGTACAGAACGCGGGCACGAAGGTCGGTCACCACCACCATCGACCGGCTCAGCCCGATCTGAGCACCGACGAGCACCGGACCGTCCGGGTTGAGGTCCAGGGGAGAACGCGGGCGACCGGTTTCGCCGACGCTGCGCATCTCCACCGGGGCGACCACGAGTCCCTCGCGGATGAGCACCGCCACGATCTTGGTCACGCTCCCGGCGCTGAGGCCGAGTCGCTCGGAGAGCTCGACCCGGGCCATCTGGCCGCCCCGGACGAGCTCCTTGAGAATCAGGCCGGTGTTGTGTCGCCGAAGCTCGTCGAGCTGCGCGGAGCCGGCTGCTCTCATCCGGACCCGCAGATCCGGGGATCGCACCCTTGGCTCGACGAGTTCCGCACAGGGCTGACTCTATGCGCGGCGACCTGGTCAGAAGGTCAGACCGTGCCGTTCCAGCACCGGCATCGTCTGCTCGAAGTCGAGGTCACAGCCGTACTCGGCCGCCATCGCCGCGAGGCGCTCGGGGTCGGGATCCGGTTCCTCGGCGAAGGCGCGGAAGAGCCGCTCGAGACCAGCCGGAGAGATGAGCTCCAGGACCACGAGTGGCTCGTCGCCGGCGTTCCAGAAGGTGTGCCACTGGTCGCGGGGCTTGAAGATGACGTCACCGGCGGTGCCGAACACCTCCGTGCCGCCGAGCACGGCACCCATCCGGCCCTCGATGATGATGGAGTACTCGTCCTCGTCCCGGTGCCGGTGCATCGGGGCCGCGAGGGCCATCGCGTCGAACCGGTGCTCCACGAGCGCGAACCGCTGGCCGGTCAGGTGCCCGTCGATGATGAACCGGTCGCGGATCCCTCCGAGCCGTGAGAGGTCTCCCTCGTCGGCACGCACCGCCCGCACGTCCGCCGTCGTGGTCTGCTCCGTCATGATGCACCCCTCGGTCACGCCGCGCCGTCGCTCGACGCTGGTTGGACTCACGCTAGTGAACCGGCGTCACCGTTCCCATCCCACAAAGGTGGTACCTCTCTGGACCTGCCGCGCCTACATTGAACTCGTGAGCGTGGAAGCCAGCCGGCGAGCACTCGACAGGATCGAGCTCATCGCCGCGCGGGCGGACGACCTCGTCACCATGTGGCGCGAGTCGTCCGAGGTGCTGGCCACGGCGGTACCGCACTACCAGGCCCCGTGCTGGTACACCCTCGATCCGGCGTCGCTGCTGATCACCAGCCACTACAACCCCGACGTGCCGCAGTTCCCCCAGGAGTGGCTCACCCACGAGTACTACGGCGACGACGTCAACACCCTGGTCGACGTGGCTCGCTCCGACAGCGGGGTCGCCACGCTGCACGAGGCCACCGGAGGCGATCCCTCGAGCAGCCGCCGGTGGCGCGAGAACATGCAGTACGGCGCCGACCAGGAGCTGATCGCGCGGCTGCGGACCAAGGGCGGGGAGGTATGGGGCGCTCTCAGCCTGTACCGCGAGCCGGGGGCGCCGACGTTCACCAGTGAGGAGAAGGCATTCGTCGCGGAGGCGGCGCGGCACTGGGCCATGGGAGCCCGGCGGACGCTGCTCCTCGCGGATGCGCGCGAGCCCGAGGGACCCAATGTCCCGGGCCTGCTCATCCTCACCGCCGACTTCGAGGTGGAGTCCGCCACCCCCGGCGTCGCCCGCTGGCTGGCCGACCTGCCCGACGGAGACTGGGACGGTGGCACCCTGCCCTCGTCGGTGCTTGCGGTGGCCGGCCAAGCCCTGCGCCAGGCACCGGGGCAGCCGGACGCCGGTACGGCCCTCTCGCGCGTCAGGTGCCGATCCGGCTCCTGGGTGGTCCTGCACGGTGCGGGGCTCGTCAGCGACGGCCAGCCGCGGGTGGCCGTGATCGTCCAGCCCGCCGACCCAGCCCGGGTCACCCCCCTGCTGATGTCGGCGTACGGGCTGACCGACCGGGAGCAGGAGGTGACCCTTGCGGTGCTCAAGGGCGAGTCCACGCTCGAGATCGCGAGCGGGCTCGTCGTCTCGGCGCACACCGTCCAGCAGCACCTCAAGAGCGTCTTCGAGAAGACCGGCGTGCGCAGCAGGCGCGACCTGGTGGGCAAGGTGTTCTTCGCCCACTACGAGCCACGGCTGCGGGACAACGAGCGCCGCGCCGTCGACGGACTCCCGCTACGCGGTGCCCCGCTGGTCGCTCCCTAGGGCGCTCTGGCCGGGCACCTCGGCATCCGCATCACGACCCGCTCGGCACCGGCCAGCGCGGCAGGATCGGCTGCTCCTCCTCGAGAGCGGCCGCCAGCTGAAGCAGCACGACGTCCTCATCGTGCCTGGCGACCAGCTGCACGGCGTACGGCAGCCCGTCGATGGTGCCTGCCGGCATCGACAGCGCCGGCTGTCCCGTCTGGTTGAAGGGGTCGGTGTAGCTCAGCCCCGGACCCCATCGCATCCAGGGCTCCATCGGATCGTCGGGGTTGGGCTCCCACTGCTCCACGGGCAGCGGTGGGAACGGCGAGGTGGGGCACACGAGGACGTCGTACTCGGCCCAGAACCGGCACAGGGTCCGGGACCACGTCTGGGTCGCCGCGACCCGCCGCACCTCGTCGCGGGCGGTGGCGGCCTCGCCGGCCTGGCGCAGCATCCCGACATAGGGCTCGAGCTCGTCCTCGCGCAGTGGCCGTCCCAACAGGAGACCGGCGTCGGCGATGGAGTGGGCGAGCATGGCATGCAATGCCATCCCGGACTGCTGGTCCGAGACCTCGTCGTAGAACCCGACCGGGGTGGCCACCTCGACGTGGTGACCGAGGGCGGCCAACCGCTCCCCTACCCGCGACACGACGTCACGAGTGGTGGCCGTCGTCGCGTCCGAGAACTCCCCGAGCACGGCCACCCGCAACGGGGGAAGGGGACGCGTCAGTGCCGCCGCATAGCCGCCAGCGGGTCGCGGTGCCATGAAGAGCGACCCGGGCTCCGGCGCGGCCAGCACGTCCAAGAGGGCTGCCGCATCCCTGACGCTGCGGGTGAGCACCCCCTCGGTGACCTGGGGGTAGGCCCAGGCCGACGGAACCAGGCCTCGGGTGGGCTTGTGACCGACGACGCCACACCAGGCGGCGGGTAGTCGGATGGACCCGCCGGCGTCGGCGCCTGTCCCGACCGCGACGGCCCCGACGGCGACCGAGGCCGCACTGCCGCCGCTCGAGCCGTTGGAGGCGCGGGTGAGGTCGTATGGGGTCCGGGTGTGTCCCTGGGCGGTCCCCGCCCACGGGCCCCAACCGAAGGGCGCGGTGCTTGTCGTCGCCACCGTGACGAAGCCGGCAGCCCGCAGGCGGGCGCCGCCGGGACTGTCCTGGCTGGCGCGAATCCTAGCCTGCTCGAGCGCCCGCACTCCCAGGCCCACCGGGACCCCGCGCTGCCAGGCCGGGAGGTCCTTGAGGACGATCGGCACCCCGTCGAAGGGAGCATCACGCCGCGCGGTCGGCTCGTCGGGCAGCGTCTCCTCGTCACCGAACCACACCACCGAGTTCAGCAGCTCGTCGCTCTCCCGCAGCCGGGTCAGGGCCGCGTCGCGCAGCTCGCCGGCCGACACCTGCCCGGCCCGGACGGCCTCCGCCTGCCCGACGGCATCCAGCTCGAGTACGTCCATCTTTCCTCCCTGCCCGAGGACCTCTGGGCGCCCATGATCCTCATCAGCCGCGCGGACGGCAAGGGTCGCGGCTCCGCGGTCAGCCGCCGCGCTGGACCGGGTCAGGACCGCCAGGTGTCATTGAGGGACAGCAGCCCACTGGACGGCACGGTCGCCGTGCGGTTGGCGCCGGACTCCCAGGTCACGGCACCGGAGGGGTCCTTGCGGAGGTACTTGTACTGGATCGACGAGCCGGCCGGCAGTGCGACGTCGAGGTTCCAGGTCGGGTAGGCCGTCGGCGCGAGCTTCAACGCCTGGCCGGTGTTCCAGCCGCCGAGGGCCGGGATGTCACCGACGACGTAGATGTCCTGGCCCGGTGAGGTCGTCGCGTTCACCGCGAAGGCCGCGCCGCTGACGTTGGGGATCGGCGGACCGTAGAGCGCGATTGAGTCACCCGCACCGGCGCTGGCCCAGAAGGTCCCGTTGGACGCCACGACATAGGTGGGCCCGGTGCAGGAGCCGTTCGTCGCACGGTCGCCATGGATGACGTCGCAGTACCGCCCGGCCGGGAGCGAGCTCTGGAACTGCCGGGTGATCGAGCTGCCCTCCTTGTTGATGACGACGTGACCTGCGCTTCCCCGGCCGAAGGCGATGGCGTTGTTCCCGTTGGACCACCAGTTGGTCACCGCGTTCCCTCTCGTGGCGTTGCGGAAGGCCACCATGTTGGCGACCGGCCGCCAGGCGTGCTGACAGGTCCACCCGTCGGTGAAGCAGGCGTTGACGGTGCCGCCGTTCGGCGGACCCGCGTCGCCGTTCGTGTACGAGTACCCGGAGAAGACGTTCGGCGATCCGTACGGCCACGCCAGGACGAAGACGTTCGCGAGGGTATAGGTGCTGCCGTAGGTGGCGTTCAGGGTCGAGCCGTTGCGTTCGGTGTCCCAGTTGTCCACGAACACTCGGGCGTTGGCACTGGGCAGGTAGCCCCAGGACTCACCCCAGGTGCTGAGGTAGGTGAGCTTGTCGCTGGTGAACATCCGCTTGAGGTCGTATGCCGCGCGAAACTCGTCGACGTCGCCGGTCGCGGTGTACTCACTCGGCTGCACCGCCTCCCCGGCGCCATAGATGACCTCCTGGGCCCAGTAGACGCTCGGGTTGGTGAGCTTCGCCTTGATCGCCGAAAGGTCGGAGGCCGCGATGTGCTTGGCACCGTCGATGCGGAACCCGTCGACGCCCAAGGCGGTGAGGCGGTTGAGGTAGGACGCAATCGTCGCGCGCACGTACTCGCTGCCGGTGTCCAGGTCGGCGAGTCCGACCAGCTCGCAGTTCTGCACGTTCGAGCGGTCCGCGTAGTTGCTGACCTCGGTCCGGCACGAGTGGAAGTCCTGGTTCTGGTAGGTCCCCGGGTAGGTGTACTTCGTGTAGACCGTGCCCGCCGTCCCCGTCCCGGAACCGGCGGTCATGTGGTTGATGACCGCGTCGGCGACCACCTTGACCCCTGCTGCGTGACAGGTGCTGACCATCGACGAGAACTGCGCCTCGGTCCCGAGCCGCCCCGCGATCTGGTAGCTGACCGGCTGGTAGGAGGTCCACCACTGAGCACCCTGGATGTGTTCCTGCGGCGGAGACACCTCGACGAAGCCGTAGCCCTTCGGTCCCAGGGTGTTGGTGCACGCCGTCGCCACCGAGCTGAACGACCACTCGAACAGGGTGGCGGTCACCTCCTTGGTCCCTGGTGGGGACGAGGCCGCGGGTGGGGCGGTTCCGATGCCAACGGCGATCGCCGTCGACAGGAGGCAGGTCAGGACTGCCCCGACCAGCCGCCCCCGCCGACCAGCACGTGTCCCTGCGCGCACCGCATACCCCCTGGTCTGGCGGTCGGAGTCACGGTGGTGACGACCGACGCGTGTCGACATGCTGACACGCGCGGCGGGACATCGCCCGGTGAGAGCAGCCCGGTCCCCGCGGGGCGGGCCGCGGGCGGGGACCGGCCGCTCGTGGCGGACTACCGCGGGTCGGCTGAACCCGCGACGCCAGGCGCCCGACCCGCGACCAGGTGGTGGGGGTGCGGCCGGTGCCGGTCGACCCGGTGGTTGGCGGTGACCTCGAGGCCGCCCTCGCGCATCACCTCGGCCAGCTGGTCGGGCGAGAGGAACGACAGCCGGTGCCCCTCGGTGATGTTGAGGACCTTGACCGCGAGCGTCTCCTGGGTGAGGTTCCAGCGGTACTTCCAGCGCGGCTCGGGGCCGACCTCCTTGAGCGCGAGGACCCCGCCCGGAGCGAGCTGGCCGATGCATTCGGCGATCAGTGCCCGCTGCTCCTGCGGCGGGAGGAGATACAGCACGTCCACGATGGTGATCGCGTCCCACGGGCCGGCGGGGACCGCACCCGAGGCCGCCGTGCTGAACGACACCGAGGCGCCGAGCCGCTCCGCCGCGGCCACCGTCGCCTGGGCTTCGGCGATCTTGGCCGCATCGAGATCCACCCCGTGGACCTCGCGTTGAGCGGACTGCAGCGCGAGGTAGTTCGAGAACAACCCGTGGCCGCAGCCGACCTCGAGCACCCTGCCCGCTGCCGGGATCGCCTCGGCAACCTCCGGGAAGGGGCAGCTGACCCAGCGCACCCGGACGTGCGCGCGGGTGGTCAGCGAGAGGTCGTCGTAGAGCGAGATGGCCTGGCGGCTGGCGCTGGTCATGCCTGTGTCCCCTTCGGGCTGGTGAGGTCGGCCCAGGAGGCCAGTCGGAACCCGGCGTCGGAGACGAGGGTCGGCAGGGCTGGGTCGGTCAGGGCCGTCAGCTCGTGCCCCCAACGGTAGCCCCAGGAGAACCGGCCCAGGTCGGGGTCGTCCGCCTCCCCGGGATGCGCGTTGACCTCGACCGTGGTCCCGCCGCGCAGCGCCAGCCGGTTCAGCACCCGGGGCAGGGCCTGGTCCATGGCGCCCGCCTCGTCGAGGCCGGCGAAGTCCATCGTCCGGTGCAGGCCGGCGACGTCGAGTCGTCCGGCCAGGCGGGTCGAGAGCAGGTTGACCCCGACGCCGACCGGTCCCCGGCTGTGGCTGCGCGGCAGTCGAACGGCCGGGATGCCGAAGTGTTGGGCCAGCTCGACCACCACCCGGGCAACCCCCGGCCACAGGTGCAGGTGCTGGTGGGTATCCAGGTGCGTGACGGGCAGTCCGTCACCCAGCACGCGTTCGATCTGCGCCCGGAACTCCCTCCGGACATCCTCGACGTCCAGCCGCCCCGCCGCCGCACGACGCAGCACGGTGCGGTACGACAGCGGAAAGTGGCCGGACCGGTCGACCAGGGAGGGCACCTCGTCCGCCGACAGCAGCGGCGGGTCCTCTCCGACGGCGGCCAGGTGGACGCCCACTCCGAGGGTCGGTGAGCGACGAGCGAGCTCGACCGCGTGCGGGTAGGCCCGTGCGACCGCCAGCACGGAGGTGGAGGTGACGATGCCCTCGCGATGCGCGGTGAGCACGGCACGGTTCACGCCCTCCGTGAGACCGAAGTCGTCGGCGTTGACCACCAGCAGCCGGGTCATCGGTCCAGGGGTTTGAGGGAGTGCAGCTCGGCCCGCAGCTGGCGCATCTCCCGGACGATCCCGCCGATGACCGCCGGTGACGACAGCGTGGAGACCCCCCGGGAGCGCGGGAAGTAGTCGACCCCGATCTGGACGACGGAGAAGCCCAGTCGCTGGGCCCGCACCAGCAGCTCGGCGTCGACGAACGAGCCCTCGCTGCGCAGGTCGGCGGCGTCGAGGACCTCGCGCCGCATCAGCTTGAACGCGAAGTTGATGTCCCGCAGCCGGGTCCCGAACATCAGCTGGATCAACCAGTTGTAGGCCCAGGAGTACACCGCGCGCCGTGGCCCCTCCCCCGTCCTGTCGTGGCGGTACGCGCTGACGATGTCCGCCTCGTAGGCCCGCATGATCCGCACCGCGCGGTCCAGCTCGAGCATGTCGAACGGCAGGTCGGCGTCCGTGTAGAGCACGAGGTCACCGGTGGCCGTCGCCAGGCCGGTGCGCACGCTGCCGCCGAGCTTGCGGTTGACCGGATGGTGGACCACCACGATGCGCGGGTCCGCGGCGCTGAGGGCGTCGGCCAGCTGCGGAGTGCTGTCCGTCGAGGCGTCGTTGACGATGACGATCTCGTGGTCGAGGACCAGACCAGCCGCCTTGATCCGTTCGCTCGCCTCGGTGCACACGCGGACGGATCGGTGGATGTACTCCTCCTCGTTCCACATCGGGATGATGATGCTCAGCCGTTTGAACGGCGGCGGTGGATCGAGGGGCGCGGCCCCGGTGGTGCTGCTCATGACACCTCGTAACCCAGGCCGTAGCCGAGCGCGGCGACGGCCAGGAGTGTTGCGGACAGGGACAGGATGACGGTGCGGACCCAGGGCGAGCACTTTTCGCCCAGCAGCTGACCGGCGGCGGCGAACGCGGGGAACGCCACCAGAAGATATCGCCCACACCCCATGAAGTCCTTCGTGCCGACGATCGGGATGGCGATGACGACTGCGGTGTACACCGCGTAGCCCCACCCGAATCGGCGCACGATCCGCGGCAGGAGCAGCACGGTGCCGAGCAGCAGGACGGCCGGCACCAGCAGGCGGGCGATCTCCGGCGCGCTGCCGTGCAGCATCGTCCCGAAGAACGCGACCTTGAACAGGACCCTGGGGCCGCTGCCCTGGTCCCAGCCGGGCGACGACTCGGTGGCCACGAAGGCGATCGGGTTGCCGAAGCTGAGCCACTGGTAGGCCATGTAGGCGGCCAGGCCCGTCCCGGCCAGCAGCACGCCCGCGTCGGAAAGACGGACGTACCGCAGTGACTGCACGGCCGTCGTCAGTCCCCGCCGCACTCGCGCGAGCCACGTCGCCGGTGCCTGGGCCGAGGTCGGCGTCGTCTGGTCCGGTTGGTTCCGACGCCACGCCAGCTCGACGGCGCGCACGGCCAACGCGATGACCAGCGCGACCCCGACCGGCCGACCGGCGCTGGCCAGCGCGCCGACGAGACCGGCGAGCCACGGATGGCCGCGCTCGAGCAGGACGAAGGCTCCGAGCGCGCAGGCCAGGAAGAGTGCGTCGGCGTAGACCGCGCCGTACAGGTACAACGAGTAGGGATAGACGAGCAGCAGCGCCAGGGCCGTGACCGTCGCCCGACGCGACATCCTTGCCGAGGCCCAGCGGGTGAACAGCAGAACGGATGTCAACCCGGCCAGGATCGTCAGGATCACGCCGCTCAGGTAGACGCCGATCACCGCCCCGCCTGCGCGCATCAGCAGCGGATAGGTCGGGAAGAAGGCAACCGGGGACTGGACACCCTCCCGGTAGTAGTAGCCGTCGACGGCGATCGCCTGGTACCAGCCGGAGTCATACCGCACCCACGGCTCGAGCCAGTCCCACAGCGGAAGGGACGGTGGATAGTCGACCAAGCGGGCGCCGACATTGACCAGCACCGTCGCCGCGACGGTCATCGCCAGGAAGATCAGGACCACCGGACGCAGGGCGACCCGAGCCGTCGCCGGCGCCTCGAGCGCGGGCGTGGTCAGACCGCTGCCGTGGGAGGAGACGCGCGCTCGCGGCGCGAGTCGATCGAGCGGCGGAGTCACCAGATGTACTGTAGGCCACGCCGCCGCACCGACGGGACCGTCAGGAGCCGACTGTTGTGACGTACGCCCTCCTCGCCGCGCTCGGTGCCGCGATCTGCTCTGGCGTCGCCGCCATCCTCCAGGCCCGCGCGGTCGGCTCGCCGGAGACCGCTGACCGGCTCGGGCCGCGAATGGCCGTGCGGCTGGCCCGTTCGGGCACGTACCTGGCCGGGCTGGCCCTGGTGGCAGCGGGTTTCCTGCTCTCGGTGATGGCCCTTCAGGAGCTGCCGGTGTTCGTCGTGGCGGTGGCCCGGGCCTGCAGCCTCGCGGTCACGGCGCTGCTCGCCTGGCCCTTGCTGGGGGTACGGATCGGCAGGTGGGACGTCCTGGCCCTGGGGGCGATGGCGGTGGGGCTTCTCCTCGTCGTGTCGGCGGGCGAGGGCGGTCCGGCCACCTCCCTGTCCGCTCCCGGGAAGTGGGGCCTGCTGCTGGCGCTCGTCGTCCTGGCGCTGCTCGCCCGCGTCATCGAGCGGGGCCACGGGCCGCGCGCGGGGGTGGCGCTGGCCTGCGTCGCCGGGCTCAGCTTCGGGCTGGTCGGCGTGGCCGCACGCACCCGACCGCGCGGCGTCCTGCTCGGCCTGCTCGCCGACCCGGCGATGTGGGCCCTGGCCGGGGCAGCCCTGCTCGGGCTGATCGTCTACGCCGCAGCCCTGCAACGCAGTTCCGTGACGAGTGCGACGGCGGCGTTGGTGGGTCTGGAGACGTTGTCCGGCGCGGCCATCGGGGTGATCCTGCTGGGCGACAGCCCCCGGGCCGGCTGGGAGCTGGCCGGCGTCGCCGGGTTCGCGCTCGCTCTGGCAGGCGCCCTGGTCCTGGCTGGCTCCGAAGCCACCCGGGTGACCCACGCCACCTCGGAAGGGGTCAGCCCGGTCTCAGATCGGGATCCAGGTCGCAGATGAGCTCACGGACGGCGCTCACCACCGATTGAGGGTGCGTGAGCGGAAGCATGTGCGCTGCCCCCGGGACCGTGACCACGCGGGCTCCGGCCCCGGCGAGGTCGTCCATCCAGGCCGACGCGGCGATCCGGTCGTACTCCCCACGGATCACGACCGTCGGCGTCGCCAGGGTCCGCAGGGCCTGGTCCGTGCGGAAGGGGCGGACGTCGTTCATCCCGCGGATCATGCCCACGACCCCGGTCCGCGCGTACTGAGGCACGAGTTCTGGCCCCTCCCAGAGCCGTTCGTGCACGGCGGTCCGCGCCCACTGACCCAGCATTCGTGGCCACGTCGCAGCCCGCGGGTCGGTGACCGGCCCGAGGAGCACCAGCCCCAGGACCGCGGCGGTCCGGGTCGCCGCCTCGACGACGACCGGAGAGCTGGCCGAGTGTCCGACCAGCAGGGTCGGTCCACAGGCGAGCCGGTCCAGCTCGTTCAGAAGCCTCGTGGCCTGGGCCGGTACGTCGAGGCGCCGACCGCGGGCCGGGCGCCGACCCAGCGAGGGCAGCAGGACCACGTGGGACCGAACCGGCGACAGGGCCCGGGTGACCCGTTCCCAGGCGCGCGCGTCGAGCCCGAGCCCGGGGACCATCACGACAGCGGGTTCCACGGTCACATGCCAGGGCGAGGTGCGGGGTCCATCCCGGAAGTATGCCCCTCCCACAGACCAGGGCCTGGACCAGATGTGAGAATGTCCTGACACAGCCCTAGCGGGGCCGGCCGAACTCGGGAAGAGTTGTCGCGCCGCCGACCGCGACAACCCATCTGCCTCCAGGAGTGCCCTCGTGTCCGTCCGCATTGCTTCCGTGACGTCCACCGAACGTTTCGTCGGGACCGAGGACGAGCCGCGGCAGGTCCTGCACGTCACCCTGGAACGCGGTATGCCGGACGGGCGGGTGGAGATCGTCGTGTCCGGCGACGGCGTCACCGGGTCGACGGCGCTCGAGTCCGGAGACGGCCTGGTCCGGGCGGAGGTCCCGCTCCTGCTGCCCGCCGGCGCCCGGCCGGGGACGACCCTGCCGGTCGAGGTGACCGTGACCGACGCGGCCGGACACCCGGCGAGCACGACTGCTGAGGTGACCGTGGCGGAACCCGGCTGGACCATGGTGATGGTGTCGCACTTCCACTACGACCCGGTGTGGTGGAACACCCAGGCGTCCTACACGACGAACTGGGAGCTGCTCGGCGCGGACTGGTCGACCCGCCCGGCCTTCCTGCACAACGCGTTCGCCCTGGTGGAGGCTCACCTCAAGCTCGCCGTCCGCGACCCCGACTACCACTTCGTGCTGGCCGAGCTCGACTACCTCAAGCCGTACTTCGACACCTTTCCGGAGCAGCGTGCCGTGCTGCGACGGCTGCTTGCCGAAGGCAGGGTCGAGTTGATCGGTGGCACCTACAACGAACCGAACACCAACCTCACCGGTAGTGAGACGACGATCCGCAACATCGTCTACGGCATGGGCTACCAGCGGGACATCCTCGGCGGGGACCCGCGCACGGCGTGGCAGCTCGACGTCTTCGGTCACGACCCGCAGTTCCCCGGTCTCGTGGCCAAGGCGGGGATGACCGGCAGCGCCTGGGCCCGGGGGCCACACCACCAGTGGGGACCGTTGCGTCAGCACTGGAACCAGCAGCGCGAGGGCGACATCGGGGTCATGCAGTTCGACAGCGAGTTCGAGTGGATCTCACCGAGTGGGGACGGTGTGCTGACGCACTACATGCCGGACCACTACGGCCCCGGTTGGGAGATGCAGCACGCGCCGAGCGTGGAGGCCGCAGCCGACATCGCCTGCCAGCTCTTCGAGGTGCTCAAGCCGGCCGCGTCGACCCGGAACACCCTGTTGCCGGTGGGTGGGGACTACTGCCCACCGAACAACTGGGTGACCGAGGTGCACCGGTGGTGGGAGGCGGCCTACGTCTGGCCGAAGTTCATCTGCGGCACCACGAAGATGTTCATGGACCGGGTTCGCGACGAGATGCAGCAGGACGGCCGCACGCCGTCCCCGCAGTCGCGCGACATGAACCCGGTCTACACGGGCAAGGACGTCTCCTACATCGACACCAAGCAGGGCCAGCGTGCCGCGGAGATGGCGGCAGTGGACGCCGAGCGCCTGTCGACCTTTGCCTGCCTGCTCGGCGAGGGTCGCTACCCCGAGGCCGCCCTGGACAAGGTCTGGCGGCAGCTGGCCTATGGGGCGCACCACGACGCCATCACCGGTTCGGAGTCGGACCAGGTCTACATCGACCTGCTCACCGGGTGGCGCGAGGCCTTCGACCTGTCCGCCTCGGCCCGCGACGCCGCCGCCGCAGCCCTGGTCTCCCGGGTGGACACCACCGGAGAGGGATCGGCACTGGTGGTCCTCAACACGCTGGCCTTCACCCGGACCGACGTGGTGCGGGTCGAGCTGGAGACGCGCGAGCCGGTGCAGGTCATCGATGACGGCGGCGTCCCGGTGGCGTCGGTCCAGGAGGCGCCCGGGGTCATCCGGTTCGTCGCCCGCGACGTCCCCTCGATGGGCTGGCGCAGCTACCGCCTCGTCCCCGGCGCCGGTCCCGACGGATGGCACGACCTCGCCGGGGAACCGACCATCGAGAACGAGGACTTCCGGGTGACCGCGGACCCGGCCCGCGGCGGCACCCTGAGCAGCGTCCACGACAAGCGACGTGACACCGAGCTGCTGACCGGCCCGGGGAACGACCTGCGGGTCCACGAGGAGTACGCCGACCACCCCACCTTCGGCGAGGGCCCCTGGCACCTGCTGCCCACCGGGACGATGGCCTCCGCCGCCGACTCCGCCGCCGAGGTCACCGTCCAGCAGAGTGCCATCGGCCGACGCCTGGTCTCCCGCGGCCGAGTCGACGGCATCGACTACGAGCAGGTGGTCACCCTCGTCGACGGCCTCGACCGGGTCGACTTCACCACCAGGATCCTCGACCACGAGCAGTCCGACCGTCTCGTCCGGGTGCGGTTCCCCGTTGACCTCCCCGGCTCCCTCCCGGTGAGCGAGGTCGCCGGCGCGGTCATCGGACGTGGCTTCGGCCTGATCGACGCGGACACCGCCACGGCACCGTGGACCCTGGACAATCCCGCGAACACCTGGTTCGGCGTGGGGACGACCGCACGAGTGGACCTCGTGGACGGCTCCGGCGCCGCGCTCGGGACCCGGGCGATGGCCGTGGCGGAGATCGTCATGTCCGACGACGCCGACCCCGCGAGCGCCCGGGCCCTCGTTGTCGCCCTGGCCCGGATCGGGGTCACGGCCACCACCTCCACGGCGTCCGGGGCCCGCTACGGCCGTCTGGACACCGACTCGAACCTCCCCGACGTCCGGATCCTCGTCGCCGACCGACCTCATGCCCTGGTGGACGAGCTCGTCCGCCGGGTGGGCCAGCTCCCTGATGGGCCAGCCGTGATGGTGCCGGCCGTGAAGCCGCTGACCCAGGTATGGGTGCCGAACGCCGACGTGCGCGACCTGGACGACCTGCCGACCCTCGTCATCCGGGACGTCGCCTCCGCGGTCAGCCAGCTTCGGGACTTCCGGGTCACGGCGGTCGTCGCCGGGCAGCGGGCCCTGGAGCCGTACCAGGACGGCACCGTCGCCCTGCTCACCTATGGGCTGCCCGGATTCGCCGTCGACCCCCAGGGCGGACTCAACCTGTCCCTGATGCGTTCCTGCACCGGGTGGCCCTCCGGCATCTGGATCGACCCACCCCGACGCACCGCCCCGGACGGATCCGCCTTCCAGCTCCAGCACTGGACCCATGAGTTCCGGTACGCGCTGGTCAGCACGGGGGGTGACTGGCGCGAGGCGACCCTGCCCGCGCGCGGTCAGGAGTTCTCCACCCCGCTGCTCGGAGTCGAGGATGCCGGGTCTGCCGGGGACCTCCCCCGGACGCACTCCTTGCTCACCGTGGAGCCGTCCCGGGACGTGCTGGTGTCGACCCTCAAGGCGTCCGGTAACCCGGTCGCCGAGGGTTCCTCGGTCGCGGCTGATCCGCGTCGCGGGGTGACCCTGCGGCTGATCGAGTCCACCGGTCGGGAGCGCACCGCCCGCGTGGCCCTGCCCACGACGACAGTCACCGCCGCGGCACGCGGCGACCTGCTCGAGGTCCGTGGCGCGGCAGTGCCGGTGACCGACGGCGCCGTCGAGGTCGACCTCGACGGCAGCGCCATCGAGACCCTGGTCCTCGACGTCGACGAGGCGCCGCAGCACGGCTCGGCCACCGCTGTGCTGGGGGTCGATCGCGAGGCGGCCCAGCCGACCTTCAGCCGGTATTGGCTGCACAACCGCGGGCCGGCGCCGATGGGCTACCTGCCGGTGACCGTCTCGGTCGAGCCTGCCCTGGCACGGTGCAGCACCGGCGGTCGTTTCGAGGTCACCCTGGTGGTCGCGAGCCAATACTCGGACGCGGAGGTGGACGTCACCGCTGAGCTGGTGCTGCCCCCGCAGTGGTCCGCGTCCACGTCCCGCTTCTCGGCCCGGCTGGGTCCTCAGGGGTATGCCCGGTACCGGTCCTGGGTCGAGGTCCCGGACACCGCGCCGGTTGGCCAGTACGCCGTCGCCGCGCAGGTCACCCCGGCAACCATGGAGCTGGCCGGCGGCGACGCGGTGACCGTCGTCGAGGACGTCACCACGGTGTTCGTCGGGGACTCCACGGCCCTCACCGAGACCGTCGGCTTCGGCCTGCCCACGGTCGGGGACCTCGATCGCAACGTCCAGCTGGGTGCGCTGGAGTCGGACTCGGCCCGACCCACCGGGCTGGAGGTGCGGCTGTCCAGCACGGCCCTGACCCTGTCCCCCGGTCAGGCGAGCACGCTCACCGCCACGGTCACCAACCACACGCTCAGCGAGATCCGCGGTGAGCTCCAGGTGGCTTCGCCCTGGGGTACCTGGGACTGGATCGACGAGGCGATCCGCACCATCACCGTACCCGCGGCGACGTCCACCGAGCTGGCGATTATCGTTCGTCCTCCGGCGGACACCGCCGCCGGGCACTCCTGGCTGATGCCCAAGATCATGTGGTTCGGCCGCTCCCAGTACGCCGAGACCGTCCGGCTCGAGGTGACGGGGTGAGCCCAGCCGGCGTACGAACCCTCGGGCACCCGCCGCTCGACCGCGTCGCCGCCTGGGTGAACGGGCGGCCGGTCCCCGTCGAGGAGCTCGACCTGCGACTGGCCCGGCTACGCGCCGATGACCGGGCCTGCGTCCTGCCGGCCGAGAACACCCGCGAGGCGCGCCAGCTGCGTCGGTGGGTGACCCAGGTGATGATCGTCGAGCGCCTCTGCGTCGACGAGCTCGCCGAGCGGGGCATCGACTGGCGAGGAGAGCCGCCGCCGGGTATGCCGTCGCGCACCGACGCCGTGGCCCTCGGCTCGATCGTCGCGGCCGCGTGGTCCGGACACGCTGCCGTGCGAACGGCCGCCCTTGAGGTCACTCGAGACGTCCGTCTGCCGTCGGCGACCATCGAGCGCGCGACACGGCTCGGGGCCACCGACACCGGCGACCCGGCCTGGAGCATGGAGGAGCTGCTGGTGTCCAGCCGGCTGGACGAGTTCTCCCGCTGGCTCGCCGGAGCCCTGCACGAACGCGTCGAGCTGGTCCCCGGCCTCGAGCACCCCGGCGACTCCAGCCAGCCGGACAACCTGCACCGGCACTAGCCCGGCGTGGGCCCGTCGGCCTTCGGCGGATCCGCCTGCTTCTCGTCGGCTCGCGACCCGGCGGCCGCGGCCTTGGTGTCGTCCTCCGATGCGCCTCTCGCGCCGTCCGACGTCGCGATGACCGGGTCGGGGTGTGGCTCGTCCTCGAGCTCGGCCAGCTCCGGCAGCAGCTCGAAACGGCGACGGAAGGTGTCGGTGATGGTCAGGGCTGCGGCAGCCACCGGGATCCCGATCAGTGCCCCGATCGGCCCGAACAGTGCCACCCCGACGAAGACCGAGCCGAGCGCGATGGCGGGATGGATGTCCATCGTCCGCTTGCTGACCTTCGGGGTGAAGACGTAGTTCTCCAGCTGCTGGTACACCGTGGCGAACAGCGCGATCCAGACCGCGTCGATCGGGTCGTCGAGCAGGGCGAAGAACGCCGGCAACAGCACCCCGATGTAGGTGCCGATGGTGGGGATGAACTGACCGACGATGCCGGCGAGGATGCCCAGCGGCAACCAGAACGGCACGTCGATGAACCAGAAGAACAGCGAGTGGAAGGCCGCCGAGAGCCCGGCCAGGAGGACCTTCGAGATGACGTAACCACCGGTCTTCTCGACGGCGATCGTCCAGACGGTGGTGAGGATCTTCTGGTAACGCGGGTGCAACCACGACCCGATGGCCTGGCGCAGCTTCGGGCTGTCCGCCGAGAGGTAGTAGGTGAAGACGAGGATCGTCACCGCGTCGAAGATGAACGTCAGCAGCGAACCGAACACGCCGAGGATGCCGCCGCCGTAACGGCCCGCGAGATCCCCGATCTTGTCCGGCGAGAGGTTGAGGGCCGCCTGGATCTTGCTGACGTCGAACTCGGTCTGGAAGGTCGAGTTGGCCCAGTCGAGCGCGGATTTGACCGCCTGCGGGAACTGCTGGCTCAGCTCGGAGGCCTGGGAGACGAAGAGCTGACCGAACAGGCCCATCGTCGCGCTCACCAGGAGCAGCATGACGACCATGACGATGGCGGTCGCCAGCCCACGCTTGCGCACCCCGTGCTGGGTCAGCCAGATCACCGGTGGCTCCATGGCGATCGAGATCAGCCAGGAGATCAGCAGCAGGAACAGGAACGAGCTGAGCGCGCCGAACATCCAGGAGCCGACCCACAGCGCGACCACGAGCAGCAGCACGGTCACCGCGGTGCGCTTGGCGCTGCCCGAGGTGATGGCGATCCACAGGGGTCGCCCCTCGCTGGTCGTCCGCGGAGCGCTCGACGACGTGGCGCTCCGGTGGTCCGCTCTCTGGTTCACCGGCTCAGCGTAGAGCCCACGGTAGCCGGACCGGCGCAAGGGGCGACGTGTCTGTCACCCCCAGGTCAGGGCACCTGCGGCGGACCGAGGTCTCGGGCCCGCGCAGGTGGCTGAAACACCGCCACCAGACAACCCCGGACTCAGTGCATGCCGAGCAGTCGGCTGACCTCGCTCTCGAAGTACCGACGGTGACCGCCTAGCGTCCGGATCGCCGTCAGCTTCCCTGCCTTGGCCCACCGGGTGACCGTCTTCGGGTCCACCCGGAACATCTCCGCAACCTCCGCAGGTGTCAACAACTTCTCATGATCGTGTCCGTGCATGGACATGGCCATTACCCAACCCCGCATTCTCTTAACTCGCATCGGTGCCCCCACCGAGTGCTCGTTTCCCCAAACACCAAACTACTTGACCAATCAGCGAAACGGGGGATTTTGTGAACTTCGATCCCTCGTAACGGGATTTATCGGACATTCTGCACCCACATTCCGGGGCGAAGAGGTCTTTTGAGGCAATCGGAGCGAGCAGCACAGCCGTCACTAGGGTTGGTCCCGAGCGCCACCAGCGCGACCCCACCCCCGCCACGATCGGAGCCTCCGCATGACCGGGTCGACCGACGGCCACCCCACGCCGTTCACCCACGAGCAGGTCGCCTTCTGCCACGACGAGCCGACCGGCCTCCGGGCGATCATCGGCCTGTACAACACCGCCCTCGGCCCAGGCCTCGGAGGAACCCGTTTCTACCCGTATGCCACCGAGGACGAGGCTCTGGCGGACGTGCTGCGGCTCTCCAAGGGCATGGCCTACAAGAACTCCCTGGCGGGTCTGGACCACGGCGGGGGCAAGGCCGTGATCATCGGAAACCCGTTGACCGACAAGACACCGGAGCTGCTCCGGGCCTATGGACGGTTCGTCGAGAGCCTCGGCGGCCGCTACGTGACCGCCTGTGACGTCGGCACCTACGTCGCCGACATGGACGTGGTGTCCGAGACGACCCGGTTCGCCACCGGTCGGTCCGAGGCGAGGGGTGGAGCCGGCGACTCGAGCGTGCTGACTGCCTACGGGGTGTTCCAGGGCATGCGCGCGTGTGCCGAGCACGCCTGGGGTGAGCCCAGCCTCCGCGCACGGACGGTGGGGATCGCCGGGGTCGGCAAGGTGGGCCGCCTGCTGGCGGCGCAGCTGCTCGAGGACGGGGCCCGCGTCGTCGTGTGCGACGTCAACCGGGACGCGGTGGAGGCCCTCGTGGCCCGGCATCCCGAGATCGAGGTCGCCGAGAGCGTCACCGCGTTGACCGGCTCCCGCCTCGACGTGTACGCCCCGTGTGCCCTCGGCGGAGCGCTCGACGAGGCGACCGTCGAGCGGTTGACCGCCCGAATCGTCTGCGGCGCCGCCAACAACCAGCTGGTGACCGAGGGGGTGGGCGGCACCGCGGACCGGCTCCGGGAGCGCGGCATCGCGTACGCCCCCGACTACCTGGTGAACGCGGGTGGGGTGATCCAGGTCTCCGACGAGCTGCACGGTTTCGACTTCGAGCGGGCCAGACAACGGACTGCGGGGATCTTCGAGGCCACCCGACGCGTCCTGGAGACCGCCGACCAGCGCGGGATCACGCCCGCCGACGCGGCCGACCACCTCGCCGAGGAACGGATCGGGGCAGCAACCCCGGGCGGTATCTGGCTGCCGAGGTCCTGAGTGCGCTCCGCCGCCGCTCGCGGAGGGTCGGGCTACGCGGAATGGGCAGCGCTGAGGTAGCGTTAGCACCACGAATACACACGATTCCCGGGGCCGCTCCGCGAATGTCGTCGAACCGAGTGTTCTGCGACCTGAATGATGCCGCCCCGGCAGACGCATGAGGGGGTCACGCCATGGGGCGCGGCCGGGCGAAGGCCAAGCAGACCAAGGTCGCTCGGGAGCTGAAGTACTTCTCTCCCGACACGGACTTGAGCGCGCTTGAGCGAGAACTACACGGGTCCACCACGACCCGGCGAGAGCCGGAGCGCGCCTCTGATCTCGACGAGAGTGTGGACTACGACGAGTACGGAAAGTGGGCCTCCGGCGAGCGGTGACGCTCGCCCTCAGCCCTGAGTCACCTCATACGTCCCTCGTGGGCGCGCGGCTTTCCGGATGACCGGGAGGTCCATCTGCTGCTGCCTCGGAGCGGCCGTTCAGCGCTGCGGGTGCTCCCCGACCAGCTGAACCGTGCCTCCGTCGACGCCCTTGGCCCCGCTGACGGTTTCGACCCCGTGCTGGGGTGAGACGTCCGCCAACGCACGGACCTCGCCCATCGACCAGGCCGGGATGCCGTGGGCACCTGCCGTGGCGATCACCAGCTCGGCCTGCTCCGCAGGCAGGACCACGACGAACCCGACCCCCATGTTGAGGGTCCGCTCGAGGTCGGTCCGCGGGACGTGGCCGAGCTCGCCGACCATCGAGAAGATCGGAGCCGGCGTCCACGTCGAGCGGTCCACCCGGGCGAACATGCCAGGCGGCAGGACGCGAGCGAGGTTGGCCGCGAGCCCGCCGCCGGTGACATGGCTGAGCGCGTGCACGTCGACCCCGTCGGTGCGGATCAGGGCCAGCAGGTCCGCGGCATACACCCGGGTCGGGCGAAGGAGCTCCTCGCCGAGGGTGCAGCCGAGCTCGGGGACGTGGCGGTCGAGCTTCCACCCGGCCGAGGCGATGACCCGGCGCACCAGCGAGTAGCCGTTCGAGTGCAGTCCGCTCGAGGCGAGCCCGATCAGCACGTCGCCGTCGGCCACCCGCTCCGGCCCGAGGATCTCGGCATGCTCGACCACGCCCGTGGCGGCGCCTGCCACGTCGTACTCGTCCGGCTCGAGCAGCCCCGGGTGCTCGGCGGTCTCGCCGCCGACGAGGGCCACCCCGGCCTGGGCACACCCGGCCGCGATGCCGGAGACGATGGCGGCGATCCGTTCGGGGACGACCTTGCCGGTGGCGATGTAGTCGGTCATGAACAGGGGCTCGGCGCCGCACACGACGATGTCGTCGACCACCATGCCGACCAGGTCGAACCCCACCGTGTCGTGGATGTCGAGCGCCTGGGCGATCGCGACCTTGGTGCCGATGCCGTCGGTCGAGGTGGCAAGCACCGGTCGGGTCATCCGGCCCAGCGCGCTCGCGTCGAACATCCCCGCGAAGCCGCCGAGGCCGCCGAGGACCTCGGGCCGCTGAGCACGGCGGACGGCCGCCTTCATCAGCTCGACCGCCCGGTCACCGGCCTCGACGTCGACTCCGGAGTCGGCGTACGTGATGGGGCGGTCATTCGTCACCGGCACAGCCTATCGGCGGGCCGTGGGCTCTCCGCGCCGGTGCCGCGCGGCGCCGTCAGGGGTGCTGGAGCGCGTTCTCGCCGCCGCCTCCCACTCCGAGGGGCACCCCATCGGCGTCGCTCGACGAGGCGGAGGTATCGATGCTCGAGTCGTGACCGGTGCGCACCGTGATCGGCAGCATCTCGAGCACGTGCTTGCCGATCCGTCCGTCTTCGGGAAGCTCGATGGGGTAGCTGCCGGTGAAGCAGGCGGTGCACAGCTCGGCTCTCGGCTGGTCGGTCGCCGACACCATGCCCGCCTCGGAGATGTACCCGAGCGAGTCCGCTCCGATCGAGGCGCGGATCTCCTCGACTCCGAGGCCGGTCGCGATCAGCTCGGCCCGCGTGGCGAAGTCGATCCCGTAGAAGCACGGCCACTGCACGGGAGGGCTGGAGATCCGGACGTGGATCTCCAGGGCCCCGGCCTCGCGAAGCATCCGGATCTGGGCGCGCTGGGTGTTGCCGCGGACGATCGAGTCATCGACGACGACGAGCTTCTTGCCCCGGATGGTGTGCTCGAGCGGGTTGAGCTTCAACCGGATGCCGAGCTGTCGCAGGGTCTGCGAGGGCTGGATGAAGGTGCGGCCGACGTAGGCGTTCTTGACGAAGCCCTGGCCGAACGGGATGCCCGACTCCTGCGAGTAGCCGACTGCGGCCGGGACTCCCGACTCCGGCACCCCGATGACCAGGTCGGCGTCGACCTGGTGCTCCCGTGCCAGCTGACGTCCCATCTCGACCCGCGCCTCGTGCACCACCCGGCCCCGGATGACGGCGTCGGGCCGGGCCAGGTACACGTACTCGAAGACACAGCCCTTCGGTGTCGGCTCGGCGAACTGGTGGGTGCGCAGGCCGTTCTCGTCGATGACGATGAGCTCGCCCGGCTCGACCTCCCGCACGACGCTGGCACCGATCGTCTGCAGCGCGGCGGTCTCGGAGGCGACGACCCAGCCGCGCTCCAGCCGGCCGAGCGCCAAGGGGCGCACGCCGTGCGGGTCGCGGGCGGCATACAGGGCGTGCTCGTCCATGAAGACGAAGCAGAACGCGCCCTTGAGCAGCGGGAGGATCTCCAGCGCGCTCGCCTCCAGGGTCCGGTCCTGGTCCGCAGCCAGCAGGGTGGTCACCAGGGCGGTGTCCGAGGTGTTTCCCCGGCCGAGCTCACCGAGCTTGCCGGCGCCGAGTCCGAGTCGCTGGGTGACCAGCTCGCGCAGCTCCACGGTGTTGATCAGGTTGCCGTTGTGGGCCAGCGCGACGCTGGACTCGCCCAGTCCGCCGAGCGTCGGCTGGGCGTTCTCCCAGGTCGAGCCGCCGGTGGTGGAGTAGCGCGTGTGACCGATCGCCAGGTGACCGCGCAGCGAGTTGAGCGCCGCCTCGTCGAAGACCTGGCTGACCAGCCCCATGTCCTTGTAGACGAGGATCTTCTCGCCGTCCCCGGTGGCGATGCCCGCCGACTCCTGGCCGCGGTGCTGCAGCGCGTAGAGGCCGAAGTAGGTCAGCTTCGCGACATCCTCGCCGGGTGCCCAGACGCCGAATACCCCGCAGGCGTCCTGCGGGCCCTTCTCGTCCGGACTGAGGTCGTGCGAGAGTCGTCCATCGCCGCGTGCCACGGGCTCAGTGTTTCACAGGGTCAGGCAGCAGCGACCGTGTCGTGGGGCACAGCCGGGTGCGGTGGGGCCGGGGCTGCCCGGCGACGGTCAGGAGCGCCGGTCCAGCAGGACCGCGACGAGACCGGCGACCAGGGCGCCCAGACCGGCGCCCATGACCGCGAAGTACCCCAGCTGGGTGCTCGCGTCGTAACCCGACGCGGGGGTCCCGACGACCGCGACCACGGCGCCGAGCAGGGCGCCGACGAGCACGCCGGTGATCAGGAACCGCTTGAAGTTCGGGGTGCGGCGGCGAGGTGCGGACATCACGGGGCCAGCGTAGGCGAGGCCGCGCCGCGAGCTCGCGCAGGGCGTCAGCCGGGAACCAGGGGAAGCTGGCCGGACAGGTCGGCGCGTTGGCCCGAGGCCCGGACCGCACCGGTCGCCATCGCGTCCGTCCAGCCGAGGTCCCCGCTGGCCAGCGCCAGCCAGGTGGCCGCATCGGTCTCGAGGACGTTCGGCGGGGTCCCCCGCTTGTGCAACGGCCCCGGGATGCACTGGACCGCGCCGAACGGCGGCACCCTGACCTCCACCGACCGCCCCGGGTAGCGCAGCGCGAGCTCTTCGAGCGTGTACCGCACCGCGGTGGCGAGCACGGCCCGAGGGGTGGCTGCGGCCGTGAAGCCGGCTGCCCGGCATACCGTCAGGGCCGCGAGACCATCGGCGGGGTCGATCCGGCGACGGGGAGGCACCCCCTCATCGTGCCATCCGTCGGAAGGCGGCAGACTGCACGGATGCGCGCCACCACTCTTCACGCCCCCTTCGACATCCGTTTCGGCGACGTCGCCGAGCCCGCCCTCCAGCGTCCGACCGACGCCGTCGTCCGGGTCACCGCGTCCTGCGTCTGCGGCAGCGACCTGTGGCGGTACCGCGGCGAGAGTGACTTCCCGCCCGGCACCCGGATCGGGCACGAGTTCGTCGGCATCGTCGAGGCACTCGGGGACGAGGTGTCCACGCTCGCGGTGGGTGACTTCGTCATCTCGCCGTTCAGCTGGGGCGACAACACCTGCCGCAACTGCCGCAACGGGATCAACACGTCCTGCGAGAACGGCGGCTGGTTCGGCGCCGAGGACCGCGACGGCCTGCTGGTCGACGGCGGGCAGGGCGAGCTCGTCCGGGTGCCACTGGCCGACGGCACCCTGGTCTCGACCCCGACGGTCCCGACCGACGAGCAGGTGCCGGACCTGCTCGCGCTCAGCGACGTCATGGGCACCGGCTGGCACTGCGCGCGCGGCGCCGGGGTCCGGCAGGGCGACACGGTGGCGGTGGTCGGCGACGGAGCCGTCGGGTTGTCGGCAGTCCTGGCAGCCAAGCTCATGGGCGCGGACCGGATCATCGTCATGTCCCGACACGAGCCGCGGCAGCGGCTGGCCGTGCAGTGGGGCGCCACCGACATCGTCGAGGAGCGGGGCGAGGCCGGCCAGGCCCGGGTGCTTGCGCTCACCGACGGGTTGGGCGTCGACGCGGCCCTGGAGTGCGTCGGCACCGACGCCGCCATGCAGACCGCGATCACGGTGACCCGGCCGGCGGGCCGGATCGGCTACGTCGGGGTCCCGCACGGGATCGAGCTGCCGATGGGCACCTTGTTCGCGAAGAACCTCCAGATCGCCGGCGGGGTCGCCTCGGTGCGCCAGTACCTGCCCGAGCTGCGCGATCGGGTGCTGGCCGGCGAGATCCACCCCGGTCAGGTCTTCGACCTCACCCTGCCGCTCGCCGAGGTCGCCGAGGGGTACGCCGCGATGCATGAGCGCCGCGCGATCAAGACGATGCTGCTGCCCTGAGCTCGCTCCCGGACGAGCCGGCAGTTTCTCAGCGCAGCGGCGGAACCGGGTCCATGCCGACCTGGGCGTCCCGGAGTCGTCGAGGACGGCCCGTACGCTCGGGCAGATGAGCGTGCGCCTGAGCACTGTGATCCTTCCGTACCGCCGCTGGCACGAGGGAGGCCGGTCCGCATGGCTGCGCGCTGAGGAGCTCGGGTTTCACACCGGATACACCTACGACCACCTCTCGTGGCGTTCCTTCCGCGACCGGTCGTGGTTCGGTGCGATCCCGACGCTGACTGCCGCGGCGGCCGTCACCCGGCGGCTTCGCCTGGGCACCCTCGTCACCTCGCCGAACTTCCGGCATCCCGTGACGCTCGCCAAGGAGCTGATTTCGCTCGACGACATCTCCGCAGGACGGATCACCCTCGGCATTGGTGCTGGCGGAACCGGCTTCGACGCCACCGTGCTCGGTCAGGAGGCGTGGTCGGCCCGGGAGCGGGCGGACCGGTTCGACGAGTTCGTGCCGCTGCTGGACCGGCTCCTCACCGAAGGTGCCGTGACCGGCCAGGGCCGCCTCTATGCCGCCCACGAGGCCCGGAACCTCCCCGGCTGTGTGCAGCAACCACGGGTGCCGTTCGCGGTGGCGGCGACCGGCCCGCGTGGACTGCGGCTTGCCGCCCGGCACGGCCAGGCGTGGGTGACCACCGGGGACCCGACGCTGTTCGAGGCAGGGACCCCCGAGCAGTCGCTGCTGGCGCTGCGCGGTCAGGTCGACCGGCTCGACAGGGCGTGCGTGGAGCTCGGCCGGGACGCGGCCGAGGTCGACCGGATCCTTCTGACGGGATTCACCCCCGACCGGAACCGCCCGCTGGAGTCGGTCGACGCCTTCGTCGAGTTCGCCGGCCGGCATCGGGACCTCGGCTTCTCCGAGATCGTCATCCACTGGCCGACTCCCGACTCCGACTTCGCCGTGGACCAGGCGGCCTTCGAGCGCATCGCCGTCGACGCGCCCCGACAGCTCGACTAGTTGAGCTGGCTTCTGACGGCTTGCCAAGACGTGGTCAATTGACCGAACCAGGCGCGTCCCCAAGCACGCGTCATGGCGTTTTCATTGCTGCTTCCTTGGCTTCACTTGGCGGCATCCTGGGTTTCCGCCGGTAACTTTTCGTCGTGCCTGGCGACAAGGAGAACCACTGATCATGCTCGGCAGTCCGACCTTGACGACCGTGCAGCTCATCGCGGGCCCCACCGGGGTCGGGAAGAGCAAGGCTGCCTCAGACCTGGCCCTACGTACCGGAGCGCCGGTGGTCGTCGCGGATCGCATCCAGTGCTTCACCGACCTGGCCACGACCAGTGCCAGGGTCGGCGCCGAGACGTCCGGCGTCCGACGGGTATGGCTGGGCGATCGCACCGTGGCCGATGGCGACTACCGCGCCCAGGACGCCGTGGAGGTGCTGGTGGAGACGGTCGATGAGCTGGGCCG
Organism: uncultured Actinomycetota bacterium; assembly: GCA_963845815.1. Taxonomy (GTDB): domain Bacteria; phylum Actinomycetota; class Actinomycetes; order Actinomycetales; family Dermatophilaceae; genus Lapillicoccus. The sequence continues at coordinate 855,448 of CAWJTD010000001.1, read as the reverse complement.
TACGGATCCGGTGGTGGTCGTCGAAGGGGGATCGATCTCGCTCCTGTCGCTGCTGGTTGGCCGCCTGCCCCGGCTTCCCTGGGAGGTGACCGTCGACGTGCTGGCCCGCCCAGTGGACCACTCCCTGTACCGGCGAGCACTCATGTCCCGTGCGCGCGCGATGGTGCGCCCGGAACCGCCGCTGCGCAGTCTCCTGGACGAGCTCGCGGACCTGTGGGGGGACCCCGCGAAGCGTCCGTTCGCGGCCTCGGTGTGTGGTCTGGACGCCGCGATCGAGTGGTGTGCCAGGCACTCGCTGGACCCGCAAGACGCCACCCTCGCCACCGTGCCGGAGAAGCTGATGGAGGAACTTGCATCCTTGATCGCCGTGCAGCACGCCGAGTATGCAGCGGTTCAGGTGAGAGCGTTCGCAGACCTTTTCCCTGATCACCACGTGTACGTCTCTGCAAGGCCTGCCTCGTGACCCGGACGCTCTCGCAGCTCCCGCCAGCCACCGAGCCGCGAAAACCAACTTCTCGCAGAAGCCACAGTGAGGAAGCCGCGTGAACGTTCTCCTGATCTCGGGATTGGGTCCTGAGTACCCCCAACACTCCCTCCTGTCCGGCTCGGCCTTCGAGGCGCTAGCGGACCCCGACCTGTTCCGCGAGCGTGCCGCCGAGACCGCCATACTCGCTTCCCTTCACACCGATGTGCGCGGCACACCGCGACCTTTACTGCGGTCGCGGAAGGCCGGGAGCGGGATCCGGGCGGTCTCGACGGTACGACTTCAGCACACGGACGCCGACGACGACGAGACCGCGGCCGCCCCTCACCTCACGACCTTCACCATTCGGGCCGTCCTGGAAGCGGCGGGCATCGACCACGATCACATCTCCACGGAGGGCATCTGGAACGGCGCCGTCGCCGAACCCACCGGCCCTTACGACATCGTGCTGCTGTCCACCACGTTCATGTGGGACCGAGCCACCGTTGCCAAGGCGGTCGCCTGGATCGAGGAGCGCTTCCCCATGGCCGTGCTCGTGCTCGGTGGCCAATACTCAAATCTGAAGTTTCGGCAGATCCTGGACGCCCACCCGTTCGTCCAACACATCGTGCGCGGCGACGCCGAACCGGGGTTGGTGCCGCTCTTGAACGCCATTCGTCGCAAGGAACCGGTGGCCGAGATCCCCAACCTCGTCTTCCGCGACCATGACACCAACCGGGTCCGCCTGACCAGGAGCCAATACGCAGACCTGGAGGCGCTGCCCTCGCCCGCGCCCTCTGGTCGCTTCCCTGTCATTCCCTACGAGTCGATGCGCGGCTGCCCCTTCACCTGCAAGTACTGCTCCTTCCCCGCCGCCTCGCCGCAGTGGCGGTACAAGTCCGCCAAGAAGGTCGCCACCGACTTCGCCCGCTACCGCGACGAGCACGGCGCGCAGTACGTCAAAGCGCTGGACTCCACCTTCACCGTTCCCCCCACCCGCCTTCGCGAGCTACTGCCACTGCTGAAGGACACCGGGGTCGACTGGGAGGCGTACACGCGCGCCAACTCCCTGCGAGACCGGGCGGTCGTCGACGCACTCGAGCAGGCCCACTGCCGAGCGCTGGCCATCGGCTTCGAGTCGATGAACGACACCACCCTGACCCACATGAACAAGAAGGTGACGGCCCGAGCGAACCACACCGCGTTCGAGCTACTGACCGACAGCCCGATTCACCACTTCGTCTCGTTCATCGTTGGCTACCCTGGCGAGACCCCCGAACTCTACGAGGACACGAGGACGTTCCTCGTCGACGAGTACGAAGGGCCCTTCGCGCTGTATGTCTTCATGCTCAACGACGAGACGATGCCTGTGTGGCAGGACGCCGAGCGGTTCGGCCTGAAGGTGTATGACGCTGACGGCGACGCAACGCACTGGTCCCACAACGGCATGGACAGCGACACCGCCCACCGGCTCCAGTTGGAGACCCTGCGCGACGTGCGTTGGAAGAACGACCGCGCCATCCAACGCACCTGGCAGCGTGACTACGAACTCCCGCTGATGCCAGACCGCTCGGTCACCGAGAACGCAGCAGTCGAGAAGCTCGTGGACCGGCTCGGCATGGCGACCGTCGACTTCCCGGACCCCGCCGAGGCAACGAGCCGTCGAACTGGCTTGGTCGCCGAGCTCGCCGGCCACGGCGTGCGAGCCGCAGACACCACCGGATAGCCGTCTCACGGCTGGCGCGATGCCGCGTCGGGGCGTGGTCGGGCACGAGCCATGCCGAATCTCGTCGTCGCGAGCCTAGGGTGGAGGCGTGGCCGGCGGACGGAGGGACCCAGCTCCGGACGGCGGGCGCCGGATCGAGCTGGTCGCCGATGACCGGGGCGGTGTCACGGTGGTCATGGACCGCTCGCCCCAGTCGCACGTCCAGCTCGACGACCCCGGCCTGCTGGCCTTCGAGTACGTCGCCCACCTCGGGCTGGTCATCGACACGCTTCCCGCGGGACCGCTCTCGGTGACCCACGTCGGCGGGGCCGGGCTGACGCTGGCCCGCTACGTCAACCACACCCGGCCCGGCTCGCCGCAGATCGTGCTCGAGCCGGACGCGGCTCTGACCGAGCTGGTCCGTCGGGAGCTGCCGCTGCCTCGTCGGCACCGGATCCGGGTCCGGCCGGTCGACGGACTGTCCGGGCTCGGGCACCTGTCCGACGCGAGTGCAGCCGTCGTCGTCCTGGACGCCTATGCCGCCGGTCGGGTGCCCGCGGAGCTGACCACCACCGCCTACCTCGCCGACGTGGCCCGGGTGCTGCGACCGGACGGGGTGGCGCTGCTCAACCTCGCTGACGAGCCGGGGTTGCGGTATGTCGCCCGGGTCGTCGCGTCAGTGCGCAGCACCGGCCGCTACGCCGACGTCGCGCTCGTGGCCACCCACGAGGTGCTCAAGGGCAGACGGTTCGGCAACACGGTGCTCGTGGCGCCGCGCGGGGCGTTCGACCTCGGCGAGGTCCGTCGCCAGGTCGCCCGGGCGGCGTTCCCCACCGGGGTGCGCACCGGTCCCGAGCTGGATCGGCTGGTGGCCGGTGCCCGGCCGTTCACCGATGCGGACTCGGCGGCCTCGCCGTCGCCCCCGGACTCGACCGGCTGGCGGGTGCGCTGAGCCTCAGGCGCCAAAGACGGACGGCATCAGCGCCTCGTGGGTCTGGCGCAGCGTCGCGAGGTCGACCTCGAAGACGTCCTCGATCCGCAGCCCGTCGACGCTCTCGTCGACCTCGCCCAGCCGCAGCACCGGCACCTCGTCGCCGACCAGCTCGAGGAACGCCGCTTCCGACCCCGGTGTCACCGACACGAGGACCCGTCCAGCGGACTCCGAGAAGAGCGCCGTGAACGCGTCGACCTCGAGGTCGTGGAGGCGGACCCGGGCGCCGACCCCGTTGCGCAGGACCGCTTCGGCGAGCCCCTGGGCGAGTCCACCCTCGGACAGGTCATGGGCGGCGTCGAGCACCCCCGCACCGGCCGCTCGGACGAGGATGTTCCCGAGACGCTGCTCGTGGGCGAGGTCCACTGCAGGAGGACGTCCGCCGAGGTGTCCGTGCACCACGCCGGCCCACTCCGACCCGTCGAGCTCGTCGCGGGTGGCGCCGAGCAGGAAGATCGGCGAGGCGTCCGTCCGGAAGCCGCTCGGAGTCCGGTTGGCCACGTTCTCCATCACGCCGAGCACGCCGATCACCGGCGTCGGGTGGATCGCGATGTCGCCGGTCTGGTTGTAGAAGGACACGTTGCCGCCGGTCACCGGCATCCCCAACGTCCGGCACCCCTCGGCGATCCCGCGGACGGCCTCTCGGAACTGCCACATCACCCCGGGGTCCTCCGGCGAGCCGAAGTTCAGGCAGTCGGTGACCGCCAGCGGCACGGCCCCGGCGGTCGACACGTTCCGGTACGCCTCGGCGAGCGCCAGCTGGGCGCCGAGGTAGGGGTCGAGCTTGGCGAACCGTCCGTTGCAGTCGGTCGAGACGGCAACGCCGCGACCGGTCTGCTCGTCGACCCGGACCACGCCGGCGTCATCCGGCATGGCCAGCGCCGTGTTGCCGAGCACGTACCGGTCGTACTGCTGGGTCACCCAGGACTTGTCACAGAGGTTGGGGCTGCCCAGCAGGGTCAGGAAGGTGCGGCGCAGCTCGTCGGCGGTCTCCGGCCGGGTCAGGCCGGTGGAGTCGTCCGCCACCAGCACGTCAAGATATGCCGGCCGCTCCAGCGGGCGGTGGTAGACGGGTCCGTCGTGGGCCACCGACCGTGGCGGAACGTCGACGATGACCTCGCCGTGCCAGGTGATCACCAGCCGGTCGCCGTCGGTCACCTCGCCGATCACCGTGGCCTCGACGTCCCAGCGGTCGGTGATCGCCATGAACTCGGCCAGGTGCTGCGGCTCGACCACGGCCATCATCCGCTCCTGCGACTCGGACATGAGGATCTCCTCGGCGCGCAGCGAGGCGTCCCGCAGCGGGACCGAGCTCAGCTCCACCCGCATCCCGCCGTCGCCGTTCGAGGCGAGCTCGCTGGTCGCGCAGGACAGCCCGGCCCCGCCGAGGTCCTGGATCCCGGAGACGACCCTGGCGGCATACAGGTCCAGGCAGCACTCGATGAGCACCTTCTCGGCGAACGGGTCGCCGACCTGGACCGCCGGCCGCTTGGCTGGGCCGCCGTCCTCGAACGTCTCGCTGGCCAGCACCGACACGCCGCCGATGCCGTCGCCGCCGGTCTTCGCGCCGAACAGGACGACCTTGTTGCCCACCCCGGTGGCCTTGGCCAGGTGGATGTCCTCGATCCGCATCGCGCCGACGCAGAGGGCGTTGACGAGCGGGTTGCCCTGGTAGCAGTCGTCGAACACGACCTCACCGCCGATGTTGGGCAGGCCCAGGCAGTTGCCGTAGCCGCCGACTCCGGCGACGATCCCAGGCAGCACGCGCTGGGTGTCGGGGTGGTGAATGTTGCCGAACCGCAGCGGGTCCATGATCGCGATCGGGCGGGCGCCCATCGACATGATGTCGCGAACGATGCCCCCGACGCCGGTCGCGGCACCCTGGTAGGGCTCGACGTACGACGGGTGGTTGTGGCTCTCGACCTTGAAGGTCACCGCCCAGCCGTCACCGATGTCGACGACTCCGGCGTTCTCGCCGATCCCGACGAGGAGCTTCTCGCGCATCTCGTCGGTGGTGTTCTCGCCCCAGAGGCTGAAGTGGACCTTGGAGGACTTGTACGAGCAGTGCTCGGACCACATGACCGAGTACATCGCCAGCTCGGCCGAGGTGGGTCGGCGCTCGAGGATCTCGCGGATGCTGGCGTACTCGTCGGCCTTGAGCCCGAGCTCGCTCCACGGCTGCCCGGTGTCCGGGGTGTCGCTGGCGTGCTCCACGGTGTCCACGACCGGGTGGGTCAGGGCGCCCTGGGGCGCGCTGGAGGAGGAGCCGGTCATGCGGACACCACCTGCCGCAGCACCGAGGTGAAGAACCCCAGCCCGTCGCTGGACGGACCGTAGCCGGGCTCGATCGCGTGCTCCGGGTGCGGCATCAGACCGACGACGTTGCCGCGCGCGTTGGAGATCCCGGCGATCGAGCGGTACGAGCCGTTCGGGTTCTCCCCCACGTATCGGAAGACCACCCGACCCTCGGCCTCCAGCTCGTCCAGGGTGGCGTCGTCGGCGACGAACCCGCCCTCACCGTTCTTCAGCGGGATGGTGATCCGGGCGCCGTCGGCGTAGTCCGACGTCCAGGCGGTCGAGGTGCGCTCCACCGACAGCACCTGGTCGACGCACCGGAACTTGCGGTGGTCGTTGCGGATCAGCGCACCGGGCAGCAGGTGCGACTCGCACAGGACCTGGAAGCCGTTGCAGATGCCGAGCACCGGCAGGCCACCTCGGGCCGCGGGCACGAGCGCCTCCATGACCGGGGCGAACCGGGCGATCGCGCCGCAGCGCAGGTAGTCGCCGTAGGAGAAGCCACCGGGCAGGATCACCGCGTCGACGCCATGCAGGTCGGCATCGCCGTGCCAGAGGGGGACCGCGTCGGCGCTTACGGCGCGGACCGCCCGGGCTGCGTCGCGGTCGTCGAGGGACCCCGGGAAGGTGACGACCCCGATCCTCACGAGGCCTCCGTCGCCAGCGTCCCGGCGCCGGACTCCACGGCGTGCACCGCGACGACGTCCTCGATCACCGGGTTGCTCAGCAGTCGCTCGGCGGCGTCGCGCGCCTGCGCCAGGTGCAGGTCGGTGACCTCACCGTCGACGGTGAGGACGAATCGCTTGCCCTGGCGGACATCGGTGAAGGCCTCGAACCCGAGCCGCGGGAGAGCGCCGGCAACGGCCTGCCCCTGCGGGTCGAGAATCTCCGGCTTGAGCATGACGTCGACGACGATGCTTCCCATTACGGGGGCTCCTCGAGAAAGTGTGGCGGGGTGGGCCAAGGATATCGGCTCGGTGCGGCGGCCCGACGCCGCGTCCATCCCGCGGCCCGGGACCTGCCGCAGCGGCGATCAGCCGAACCGGCGCCCGGTCAGCCGCTCGTAGGCCTCGATGTACTTCGCCCGGGTGCGCTCGACGACCTGGTCGGGCAACGGCGGTGGTGGCTCGCCGGAGCGCCGGTCCCATCCGCTGGCCGGGGAGGTCAGCCAGTCGCGGACGAACTGCTTGTCGTAGGACGCCTGGGGATGGCCGGGCTCCCACAGCTCGGCCGGCCAGAACCGGGACGAGTCGGGGGTCAGGACCTCGTCGGCCAGGACCAGGCCGGGTTCCCGGTCGGCCCCAGCGTCCCGGTCGAGCCCGAACTCGACCTTGGTGTCCGCGATGAGGATGCCGCGCTCGGCGGCGATCTCGTTGCCCCGGGCCAGGATCCGGCGGGTCAGCTCATCCACCCGCGCGCGCAGCGGGGCACCGATCAGCGCATCGACCTCGGCCGCGGTCATCGACTGGTCGTGCTCGCCGACTGGTGCCTTGCTGGTCGGGGTGAAGATCGGCTCATCCAGCCGGGAGCCGTCGACCAGCCCGGCCGGCAGCGGGACCCCACACACCGAACCGCTGCGCTGGTACTCCTCGAGACCGCCGCCGGTGAGGTAGGCCCGCGCGACGCACTCGACCGGCACCATCTCCAACCGCCGCACGAGCACGGCCCGGCCGGCGACGGGTGCGGGGACGTCGGTGGAGAGCACATGGTGCGGGACGAGGTCCTCGAGCTGCTCGAACCACCACAGCGACAGCTGGGTCAGCACGGTCCCCTTGTCCGGGATGGGAGTGTCCAGGATGAAGTCGTAGGCCGAGATCCGGTCCGACGCGACGAGCAGCAGCTCCGTGTCGCGGGGCTCGCCGGCCGCATCGAGCGGGACGTAGAGGTCGCGCACCTTGCCCGAGTAGCGGTGCCGGTAGCCGGGCAGGTCAGTCATGAGGGGCTCCTTCGAGGTGGATCTCGCCGCGAGCGGCGGCCAGGGCGATGTCCGTCCGGTGCTGCGAGCCCACCAGGCCGATCACCGCGACGGCCCGGTATGCCGTGTCGCGGGCCTGCGTCAGGGTCTCGGCCAGCGCCACGACGCCGACCACCCGGCCGCCGGCCGAGACCAGCAGCCCGTCCCGGTCCCGAGCGGTTCCCGCGTGCAGGACATACGCCCCCGGAACGGCGTCGGCCTCGTCCAGCCCGGTAACCGGGTCCCCGGTGCGCGGTGTCCCGGGATAGCCCTGCGAGGCGACCACGACGGTGACCGCGCACTCGCGCCTGACCCGCAGCGGTCCGACCGTCTCGAGGGCGCCGGTCGCCGCCGCATACAGCAGGCCACCGAACGGGGTCTCCAGCCTGGCGAGCGACACCTGTCCGTCGGGATCGCCCAGGCGACAGTTGAACTCGATCACCCGGGGGCCGCGGGCGGTCAGCGCCAGCCCGACGTAGAGCACCCCGACGAAGGGGGTGCCGCGGCGGCGCATCTCGTCGACCGTCGGCTGCGCCACCCGGGCGACCACGTCGTCCACCAGTCCGGCGGGCGCCCAGTCCAGCGGCGAGTAGGCGCCCATCCCCCCGGTGTTCGGCCCCCGGTCCCCGTCACCGGCGCGCTTGAAGTCCTGGGCCGCCGGTAGTGCGACGACGGTGTTGCCGTCCGTGATGCAGAAGACGGACACCTCCGGCCCGTCGAGGAACGCCTCGATGACCACCCTGCCGTCCGGCCGGGCGAGGCAGGCCTGCGCATGCTCGACGGCAGCCTGCCAGTCATCGGTGACGACGACCCCCTTGCCGGCGGCCAGGCCGTCCTCCTTGACCACGTGCGGGGCGCCCAGCGCGCTGAGGGCGGCGGTGACCTCCTCCAGCGTCGAGCACACGTGGGCCAGGGCCGTCGGGACGCCGGCGGTGGCCATCACGGTCTTGGCGAAGGCCTTGCTCCCCTCGAGGCGGGCCGCCGCTGCTGAGGGCCCGAACACGGCATACCCGGCCTCGCGCAGCGCGTCCGCGACGCCGGCGACCAAGGGCGCCTCGGGGCCGACCACCACGAGGTCGACGGCATGGCGCCGGGCCAGATCGACGACCGCGGTCCGGTCGGTGGGATCCGACCCCTCGGGGAAGGGCTCACACCGGGCGATCGCCTCGATCCCGGGGTTTCCCGGGGCGGCGATCACGGCGGTGACGCCGTCGTCCGCGTGCAGTGCTCGGACGATGGCGTGCTCCCGAGCGCCGGAGCCGAGGACGAGGACCTTCACGGCGCCCACCCTATGGGCAGGTCGCGGACAGCGAAACGCGGTGTTCCCGAGAGGCAGGGGGGACAATCACCCGGGAACACCGCGCGTCTCGCATCTGGCCGCTAGGAGGGGGACCTGCGACTCCAGACACAGAGTCGGTTTAACCGACAACGACACCATGACAAAAACTTGGGCCGGAGTAAAGATCAGACTTGTCGGAGTACAGTCAGTGTCGGCAACCCGCCACACACCCTCGGGTGATCCCGGACCGGAACGAGCGCATGACCACCTCTGCCGAGGACCTCATCGGAGCCCTGACCGGCTCGTTGCGGGACAGCCAGATCGACGGCGCTGCAACCCGGGTCTACCTGGCCCTGCTACGGATGGAGCGGCCCAGTCGCGAGCTCCTGCTGGCCCAGGGCATCCCCGCGGCGACCCTCGACCCGGCGCTGACCGTGCTCGACGACCGCGGTCTGATCACCGTCGGTCCCACCGGCTCCCTCGACGTGCCCCCGCCGTTGGTCTCCATCCCGCACCACGCGCTGGACCTCGAGCGGCAGGCGAAGCAGGTGCGTGCGGTGGCGCACGAGCTGACGCAGGTGTACTACAACACCCGGACCGGGTCCCGCGACCGGCACCCGGACACCGGGGTGCAAGTGCTGCACGACTTCGAGGAGCTGGCCGCCCAGACCAACCTCATCGTCGCTGCGGCCAGGACCGGGATGCTCTCGGCGCGGTCGCTGTCCTCCCGGACCCGGGAGGTGCTGGCCGCACCCCTGGCATCACATCGCGAGCCGAGCATCGGCGCCGACGGGCAACCCATCGGGATCAGGACCGTGTGGGACAGCCAGGTGCTCGAGCTGCCCGGCGCGGTCGGCGCGCTGGCCGCCCGTGCCGACGGCGGCGAGGGTCAGCGCGTCCTCGGTCGGGTGCCGATCTCCGTGGTGGTGGTCGACACCGCCGCCTGCCTGATCGAGTGGTCGTCGGAGAATGAGGACGGCCCACAGGGCATGCTCATCCGCACCCACGGCATGGTCCTGGCGGTGCGCGCCCTGGTCGAGCGGCTCTGGGACATCGCCATCCCGCTGAACCGCGGTATCACGCCCGAGGAGGTCGACAGCCGCGACGCGACGATCCTGCGACTGATGGCGGCGGGCGTACCCGATGCGTCGATCGCCCGGCAGGCGGGCGTCTCGCAACGAACCGTGGAGCGGCGGATCCGCGCGCTGATGGACCGCCTCAGCGCGCAGACCAGGTTCCAGGCCGGCGTCCAGGCCGCCCGTCGCGGATGGCTCTGACCGCCCGTCAGGGCCGCAGCCGAGCCTCGAGTCGCGCCCGCACGGCCGGCCACTCGTCCACGAGGATGCTGAACACGACCGTGTCGCGCCAGGTTCCGTCGGCCCGACGAGCGGTCCGGCGCAGCACTCCCTCCTGCACCGCACCCAGCCGCAGGATGGCGGCTCGAGAGCGCCCGTTGACGACATCCGTCTGGATTCGGACCCTGCCGAAGTGACAGTCCTCGAACGCGTGGGCCAAGAGCAGCAGCTTCGTCTCGGGATTCACCGAGGTCCCCCACCACCGCGACCCGTAGGCCGTCCAGCCCAGATGGACCTGCTCGCCCGGGACATCGACATCCCCCAGGGACGAGGTGCCGACCACGGTGCCGGCGGCCCCGAGAGCGCTGTCCCCCACCAGGCGAACGGTGTATGTCGTGCGGCCCGGACGGGCGGCGATCTGGGCCGCCACGAGGGCCTCTGCCTGTGCCGGGCCGGTCAGCCGCTCCGACATCCGGTAGCCGTGCGCGAAGACCTGCGGATCGGCGAACACCCCGAGCAGACCGGACGCGTCCTGAGCGGCGACCGGGTCGAGGCGGACGACCCGACCCACCAGCGGCGCGCCAGTTGGCGGGCACGTGGCGAGCGGCAGCATCCGGTCAGACTAGACTTTCCCGTTCCTTGCCTTGACCCACCCGCGATGACCAGGCGGAGCCCGTGACCGGTTCGAACAGCACCAAAGCGACGGCCACCGAGGTGGCCGACGAGATCGCCGTCGAGCAGGCTCACGTCGACACGGTCTACGCGGAGCTGGCCAAGGCCGGGGTCAGGGCCAACCTCATCGAGGCCGACGGTCTGGCGCGCGGGCGCACCGACCGCACCGGCGAGGCCCGTGACGAGGAGATGACCGGTCTCTTCGAGCGCGACGCGCTGGTCTTCCACGCGGCACGGCGGCGGAACGCCCTGGAGAGCCAGTACGAGGGGCTCGTCTTCGGCAGGCTGGACATCGACCACGACGTGGTGGACGGCCCACCCGAGCGCGAGGTGCGCTACGTCGGCCGGCTGGGCGTGCGCAACGACGACTATGATCCCCTCGTCATCGACTGGCGGGCCCCGGCCGCCTCGCCGTTCTACCGGGCCACCCCGGTGGAGCCGATGGGGGTCCTGCGGCGGCGGGTGCTGCGCTGCAAGGGATCCGACGTCGTCGGCATCGAGGACGACCTGATGGCGCCCACCGCGCCGGACGACCTGGTGATCGTCGGGGACGGCGCGTTGCTCGCGGCGCTGACCCGCAGCCGGGGGGCCCAGATGCGGGACATCGTGGCGACGATCCAGCGCCACCAGGACGAGGCCATCCGGGCCTCGGCCCGCGGGGTCACCGAGATCACCGGGGGGCCCGGGACCGGCAAGACCGTGGTCGCCCTGCACCGGGCGGCTTACCTGCTCTACGCCGACCGCCGACGGTACGAGTCGGGTGGCATCCTCGTCGTCGGACCGTCGGCGGCCTACACGTCGTACATCGAGCGGGTGCTGCCGTCCCTGGGCGAGGACACGGTCACCCTCCGGTCGCTGGGCGACGTGGTCGACGCGGTGAGCACCGAACGACTCGACGAGCCGCAGGCGGCGGCGATCAAGGGGTCCCACCGGATCCGGCAGGTCCTCGCGCGCGCGGCCCGCGACGACGTGCCGGACGGACCGACCGAGCTGCGGGCCTTCATCGCCGGTCACGCGATCCGGCTGACCCGGCCCGCCCTGGAGCAGGTCCGCACCCGGGCCCTGCGCCAGCACCAACGGAACCTGGCGCACGACGCGCTGGTCCAGCTGCTCGCTGACGCCGCCTTCCGTCAGAGCGGGCACCCCGACCGCGCGGAGTTCGTCGACCGGTTCGAGGACCATCTCGACGTCGCGACGTTCATGGAGGGGTGGTGGCCGCAGGTCGACCCCCGGGAGGTGCTGCTCTGGCTGGCCGACGGTGACCGCCTGCGCCGGTATGCCGTCGGCGTCCTCGACGACCGGGAGGTGGAGGTGCTGCGCGAGTCGATGCAGCTCGCCCTCGACACGGGCACCTGGTCGGTCGCCGACGCCGCGCTGGTCGACGACCTGGCAGCGCGGATCGGGCCGATCCAAGACCAGCCTCGCGAGGAGCGCGGCTTCTACCAGGTCGAGGAGCTCGAGAACCTCAGCCAGTACGGCGTCACCGAGGTGCAGCCGGTGTCCGGCCCGGAGCGGGTCGAGCGCGGCTACACGCTGACCCCCGGCAGCAACCGCGAGCGCCTCCTGGTGGGCCGGGTCGGCCGGCCCGAGGAGTACGCGCACGTGCTCGTCGACGAGGCCCAGGACCTGTCACCGATGCAGTGGCGGATGCTCGGGCGGCGCGGTCGCTATGCCTCGTGGACGGTGGTCGGCGACGCCGCCCAGAGCTCGTGGTCCGACGCCGACGAGTCCCGAACGGCACGCGAGGAGGCCTTCGGGACGCAGCCCCGGCGGTTGTTCCACATGGACACGAACTACCGCAACGCCCGGGAGATCTTCGACTACGCGGCCGAGCGGATCCGGGTCAGCGTGCCGGACGCCGACATCCCGCGGGCCGTCCGCGAGACCGGGGTGGAACCGGTCGAGGGGGAGCTGGGCGACGACCCGCTCGCCGCGGTCGCCGCGGCGGTCGAGGCGCTGCTCGAGGACGTGGAGGGACCGATCGCCGTGATCACCCCGGCCCGGCACGCTGGCGGCCTGGCCAGCCTGCCCCGCGACCCGGGTGGACGGGTCCAGGTCATCGACCCGATGTCCACCAAGGGCCTGGAGTACGACGCCACCGTGATCATCGACCCCGACGCGATCATCGCGGAGTCTCCCGGCGGGGTCCGCGTCCTCTACGTGGCGATGACCCGTGCGGCCCACCGGATGACCGTCCTGCGCTGACCGCTCCCCGGTCAGCCGGGCGCCGGGGTCCTCAGCGCAGACACGGCCATCGCCGCGTTCGACGTCGTCACGGACCAGGACGTCGTCGCCAGCTGGGTATGGGTCGCCGGGGTCCCGTCCGCGGGGAACACCTCGAGGACGTCGCCGTCGAGCCACACCTCGGTGGGGCCGGCGATGGCCACCTCGAGCGGTCCCTCGGCGCCGGTGAACGTCGCCGTCGCCGGTGCCGCCGTGGGGGCGAGCGTGAGCATCGCCTGGCTCGGCAGCAGGCCACCGACACCCTCGACGACGGTCGGCCCCACCAGGTCCCGAAGCGCCGGATCGAGGACGGACGCCAGCCTGCCGCGCACCAGCAGTAGCCGTCGTGGCAGCGAGAGCCGGCCGCGGACGTCGTCGGCCGGTGCTCCGTCGGGCGCCTCGGGCTGACGGACCCAGCCGAACAGCAGCGGACCGTCGACGTCGGGGATCGCCTGGGGGGCGTAGAAGCTCGGTCCGGCGTCGAGCACGCCGGCGGTGCGGGCCCGGAACGCGGGCAGCCCGTCCGGCCCCGGGAACAGCTCGCCGACCAGGTGCACCGCGCCGACGAGCTCGCCGGCCCGCTGCAGGGACAGGATCAGGACCCAGGACCCGTCGACCTCGAGCAGCTGCGGGCACTCCCAGATGTCCGCTGCAGCCACCGCCGCGGCGAGCGGGTCCTGCTCCGGGGTGAGCCAGACGCGTTCGAACCGCCACGCCTCGAGGTCGTCGCACGAGTAGAGCAGGACGGCCGGGACGCCGTCGCTCAGCCCGGCGCCGAGCAGGGCGAACCGTCGGCCGGACCACTCGAACAGGTAGGGGTCGCGCATCTCGACGAGCCCGACCCCCTCGGGTTGGCCCGCCACCACCACCGGGTCGGTCCAGGCGTCGAGGCTCTCGTCCACGGCATACCGCACGCAGACGGTGGTGTCCCCGGCCCCGGCGCCGACCCCGGTGTACGCGACCGCCGGCGCGCGGGCGCCGGCCATGAAGACGCCGCTCCAGCATCCCCCGCGGTCCGGCCCGCCGGGGGTCGGTCCGAACGCCACCGGGTGCTCCCGCCAGGTGACCAGGTCGGGGCTGCTCACATGCCCCCAGTGGATGCCGCCGTGGCGGCCGGGCGAGGAGGTGTGCTGGAAGAACACCTGCCACCGACCGCCCCACCGCACCACCGCGTTCGGGTCGTTCAGCCAGCCCCGGGTGGGACGGATGTGGAACGCCGGCAGGGTGCTCATCGGGGCTCAGGTACGGGCGAACCGCATATCGTGGCGCTCGATGATGGCCTCGCGCCCGGGCCCCACCCCGATGGCGGAGATCCGGGCGCCGATCAGCTCCTCGAGGCGCAGCACGTACCGCTGGGCGTTGACCGGCAGCTCCTCGAAGGTCCGACAGCCGGAGATGTCCTCCCACCAGCCGGGGAACTCCTCGTAGATCGGCCTGGCGTGGTGGAAGTCGCTCTGCCCGATCGGCATCTCGTCGTGCCGGACGCCGTCGACGTCGTAGGCGACGCAGACCGGGACCGTGTCCAGCCCGGTGAGGATGTCGAGCTTGGTGACCACGTAGTCGGTCACGCCGTTGATCCGGGTGGCGTACCGGCCGACGACCGTGTCGACCCAGCCGCAGCGTCGCGGGCGGCCGGTGGTGGTGCCGTACTCCGCCCCCGTCTTGCGCAGGAACTCTCCCAGGTCGTCATGCAGCTCGGTCGGGAACGGACCCTCACCGACCCGGGTCGAGTACGCCTTGAGGATGGCGATCACCCGGTCCACCCGGGTGGGCGGGATCCCCGAGCCGGTGCACGCGCCGCCCGAGGTGGCGTTGGACGAGGTGACGAACGGGTAGGTGCCGAAGTCGACGTCCAGCAGGGTCGCCTGGCCGGCCTCCAACAGCACCGTGTCGGACCGGTCGAGCGCCTCCTTGAGCAGCAGCGAGGTGTCACAGACCATCGGACGGAGCCGCTCGACGTACGAGAGCAGCTCGCCGACCACCTCGTCGACCTCGACCGCCCGCCGGTTGTAGATCTTGGCCAGCACCTGGTTCTTGAAGGAGAGCGCCGCCTCGACCTTCTGCCGCAGGATGTTCTCGTCGAACAGGTCCTGGATCCGGATGCCGATCCGGGACATCTTGTCGGCGTACGTCGGGCCGATCCCTCGACCGGTGGTGCCGATCTTGCGGGAGCCGAGGAAGCGCTCGGTGACCTTGTCGAGCGTGCGGTTGTACGGAGTGATGATGTGGGCGCTCGCGCTGACCACCAGCTTCGAGGTGTCGACGCCGCGGGCGTTGAGGTCGTCGATCTCCCGGAACAGGACCGCGAGGTCGATGACGACACCGTTGCCGATGACCGGGGTGCACGTCGGCGTGAGGATTCCCGAGGGCAGCAGATGCAAGGCGTACTTCTCGGCCTGCTCGCCCTCGCCGATGACGATGGTGTGGCCGGCGTTGTTCCCGCCGTTGAACTTCACCACGTAGTCGACGCTGCTGCCGAGCAGGTCGGTGGCCTTGCCCTTGCCCTCGTCGCCCCATTGGGCTCCGACCAGAACGATCGCGGGCATCTGTGCCACCTCCAGTGGGCGTTCGGCTCTCACACCGAAGGCCGCCGGTGCTTCGCAAGGTTATCGGAGGCGCTCCCTCCCCCCAACCGCGCGTCACGCGGGACTTGCCGGGACCAATGACGCCAAACGGGTCACATTGCGGCGCCGAGGATGCTTACATGGGTGCCTGCTCACGACTCGCCGGGGGGCCGGCCGTCGTGAAGCGCGGGGCGGGCCGGACCGTTCTCGGTCGGCCCGCAGCCATCAAAGGGGGGTGGCGCCCGGGGAATGGACGATCGGGGGTCCATTCCCCGGCATCACGCCGTTGGCGTGGCACGGCGGACCTCGGTCAGATCCCGAGGGCCTGCGCTGCCTCCCCGGAGGAGTCCCGCAGGAAGGTCGCGCAGCGCGCCTCCTCGTCGTGCTCGCCGATGGCGCGGGCGGCCCGGGACAAGGCCGCCAGGGCCCTGAGGAACCCGCGGTTCGGCTGATGGGACCACGGCACCGGTCCCTGGCCGCGCCAACCGGCCTTGCGCAGGGCGTCGAGCCCGCGGTGGTAGCCGGTCCGGGCGTAGGCGTACGCCTCGACCGGGCGGTCGCCGTCCAGGGCGGCCTCCGCCAGCAGCGCCCAGGCCAGCGACGACGTCGGGTGGCCGGCCGCCGCCTGGACCAACGTCTCGTCGTCGAGCCGGCCGTCCTCCGAGCCAGACAGCTCGGCAGCGGCGGGATCGGGGGCCAGCCGGGTCTCCGGGATGCCGAGCAGGTTCTCGCTCACTGGTGGGTCCCGGCGGAGCGCAGGTTCTCGCAGGCCTCGACGACGCGGGCAGCCATCCCGGCCTCCGCCTCCTTGCCCCAGGCGCGCGGGTCGTACTGCTTCTTGTTGCCGACCTCCCCGTCGATCTTCAGCACCCCCGCGTAGTTGGCGAGCATGTAGCCGGCCACCGGGCGGGTGAAGGCGTACTGGGTGTCGGTGTCGATGTTCATCTTGACGACGCCGTAGTCCACGGCGTCCGAGATCTCCTGCGGGAGCGAGCCGGAGCCGCCATGGAAGACCAGGTCGAGCGGTCGCGCATCCGGGCCGAGGTCGTGCGCCGTGGCGATGGCCTCCTGCGCGGCCTTGAGGATCTCCGGGCGCAGCTTGACGTTGCCCGGCTTGTACACGCCGTGCACGTTGCCGAAGGTCAGCGCGGTGAGGTAGCGACCGTTCTCGCCGAGCCCGAGCGCGTCGGCGGTCGCAATGGCGTCCTCCGGGGTGGTGTAGAGCTTGTCGTCGATCTTGCCCTCGACCCCGTCCTCCTCGCCGCCGACGACGCCGACCTCGATCTCGAGGATCACCCCGGCAGCCTTGGCCAGGGCGAGCAGCTCGCGGGCGATGGCGAGGTTCTCGTCCAGCGGCACGGCTGACCCGTCCCACATGTGCGACTGGAAGTACGGCAGCCCGCCGCTCTTGACCCGCTCCGTGGAGGCGGCCAGCAACGGCCGGACGAATCCGTCGAGCTTGTCCTTGGGGCAGTGGTCCGTGTGCAGCGCCACGTGCACCGGATAGTTCTTGGCCACCTGCTCGGCGTATGCCGCGAAGGCGAGCGAGCCGGCGACCATGTCCTTGATGCTTGGACCGGACAGGTACTCGGCCCCACCGGTGGACACCTGGACGATGCCGTCACTGCCGGCGTCGGCGAATCCCTTGAGCGCGGCGTTGAGGCTCTGCGAGGACGCGACGTTGATCGCCGGGTAGGCGAACGATCCCGCCTTCGCCCGGTCGAGCATGTCGGCGTAGACCTCAGGGGTGGCGATCGGCATGTGCAGTCCTTCGAGACGGGGCCGTGGGTCGCGCCCATCCTTCCACGGACCAGCAGTGAGGGTGCAGGGTCGTCTCACCCTGGCGTTACCCTCGCACCGTGCGCATTGCGACCTGGAACGTCAACTCCATCCGCTCCCGAGTCGACCGGGTGGAGGCCTTCCTTCGGCGACACGACATCGACGTGCTCGCCCTGCAGGAGACCAAGGCGCGCGAGGACCAGCTGCCGCTGATGGGACTGCAGTCGATGGGCTACGAGGTGGCCGCAGCGGGTACGAACCAGTGGAACGGGGTGGCACTGGTCAGCAGGGTCGGCATCGAGGACGTCCAGGTGGGCTTCGAGGGCATGCCCGGCTTCGGTGACCCGACGCAGGCCGAGGCACGCGCCATCGGCGCGACCTGCGGTGGCGTGCGCCTCTGGTCGCTCTACGTCCCGAACGGACGCAAGGTCGACGACCCGCACTACCTCTACAAGCTCGAGTGGCTGGCCCGGCTCCGGGAGACGGCCCGCGGCTGGCTGGGCGAGGACACGGCCCTGGTCGGCGACTGGAACATCGCTCCGCAGGACGAGGACGTCTTCGACATGGCGCAGTTCGCCACGAGCACCCACGTCACCCCCCGCGAGCGGGCCGCCTTCGCCGGCTTCCTCGAGGACGGCTACGCCGACGTGACCCGGCCGTTCACCCCGGGGCCGGACGTGTACACCTACTGGGACTACTTCCGGCAGCGGTTCGAGCGCAACCGGGGGTTGCGGATCGACTTCATCCTCGGTTCCCCCTCGCTGGCCGCCCGGGTGACGGGAGCGCACATCGACCGGGACGAGCGCGCCGGCGCCGGTGCGTCGGACCATGCCCCGGTGGTCGTCGAGCTCTCCTGAGCCACGGCGCCCGCTTCAGCGCCGGACGTCCCCGCTCTCCGGCTCGAAGACGTGCCGACGGACCCAGGCGTGCATCGCGATGGCGGCGGCTGCCCCGGCGTTGATCGAGCGGGTCGAGCCGAACTGGGTGATGTGCAGGACGACGTCGCACGCGGCCTGCATCTCGTCGCTGAGGCCAGGCCCCTCCTGGCCGAAGACCAGGACGCACTCGCGCGGCAGGTCGAAGGTCTCGAGGGCCTGTGAGCCCGGCAGGTTGTCGATCCCGACGAGCGGGATCCCGGTCCCGGTCGTGCTCGCGGTCGCCGCCCAGGCCACCAGGTCCGCCACGTCCGGATGGTGGTACTCGTGCTGGTAGCGGTCGGTCACCATGGCGCCGCGCCGGTTCCAGCGGCGGCGTCCGACGATGTGGAACGCCCGGGCGCCCATCGCGTTCGCGGTCCGGATCACCGAGCCGATGTTGAAGTCGTGGCCCCAGTTCTCGACGGCGACGTGGAAGTCGTGCCGGCGTGCGTCGAGGTCGGCCACGATGGCTTCGTGCCGCCAGTACCGGTAGCGGTCGTCGACATTGCGTCGATCCCCCTCGGCGAGCAGCACCGGGTCCCAGACGTCACCGACCGGCGCCTCCCCGGACCACGGACCGACCCCGACGTCCATGTCCTCGCTCACGGCCTCAACCTAGCCGCTGCCCGGGCCGCTGATGACCGGCAATCAGCGGACACGGCATACCCTTGCCTGCGTGATGCACTCTCTCGGACCCGACTGGCTCGACCCCACCTACCTGCTGGAGCGCTTCGGCACCCAGCTGATCTGGGTGAGCCTGGCCATCCTCTTCATCGAGTGCGGCCTGCTGTTCCCGTTCCTGCCGGGCGACTCGCTGCTGTTCGCCCTGGGCCTGTTCATCGCGGCCGGCAAGCTCCCGATCAACCTGGGCGTCGCGCTGGTCGTGCTCTTCGTCGCCGCATTTGCCGGGAACGTCTCCGGCTACGAGATCGGCCGTGCCGTCGGCCCCGCGCTCTACCGCCGGGAGGGGCGCTTCCTCAAGCAGAAGTACTTCGACCAGACGCACGACTTCTTCGACAAGCACGGCAGCAAGGCGCTGGTGATCGGCCGGTTCGTGCCGATCGTGCGGACCTTCATCACCGTGGTGGCCGGTGTGGGTCGGATGGATCGGCGCAAGTTCTTCCTCTGGTCCGCCATCGGCGCCGCCCTCTGGGTCGGCATCGTCACGCTGCTGGGGTACTTCCTCGGCCAGGCGTTCCCGGTGCTGCAGGACAAGCTCGACATCGCGATCATCCTCGTGGTCCTCGTCTCGCTGCTGCCCGCGGTGTTCGAGTGGTGGCGCCACCGGCGCGCGGGCCAGGCCGACGAGCTGACACCCACGGAGGCCACCCGCGAGACGGTCGAGATCGTCGAGGAGACCGAAGGGGCCTGACGACCGGGTGCGCCCACCGGCGCACCCGCCCCGGCGACCCGGCGTGTGAGCGTAGAGTGACCCGATCGCGGGGTTCCGGGGCGGGCGCCCCTGGCCCGCGCAGCTGGGAAACATGCCACGAACCACCATCACACAGGTCCTGGCGGGCCCGGGATCGGACGCGACATGCCGTTGACCTTGGGAGTGTTCGCGACGTCGAGCAAGACCGACGAGCGCCGACTGCCGCTGCACCCGTCGCACCTGGAGCGGATCGACAAGCGGCTCCGGACGCACCTCGTGCTGGAACGGGGCTACGCGGAGGCGTTCGGCATACCCGACGCCGAGCTGGCGCCGCTGGTCGGCGGATTCCGCTCTCGCGACGAGCTCTTCGACAGCTGCGACATCGTCCTGCTACCGAAGCCGCAGGTCAGCGACCTCGAGCAGATGCACGAGGGGCAGACGCTCTGGGGCTGGCCACACTGCGTCCAGGACCGGGTCCTCACCCAGAGTGCCATCGACCGGCGGCTGACCCTCGTCGCGTTCGAGGCGATGAACCACTGGGCCAGTGACCAGGGGTTCGCGCTGCACGTCTTCCACAAGAACAACGAGCTGGCCGGCTACTGCTCCGTCCTGCACGCGCTCCAGCTCACCGGATCCACCGGCGACTACGGTCGGCGGCTGAGCGCCGTCGTCATCGGCTTCGGTGCCACGGCACGCGGAGCGGTGACGGCTCTGAGCGCGCACGGCGTGCACGACGTCAGCGTGGTGACCCAGCGGGACGTCGCCGCGGTCAGCGCCCCGATCCACTCGGCCCAGATCGTCCACCTCGACCAGGCCGAGGGGCAGGACCAGCCGAGCCACGTCATCACCGAGGACGGGCCGGTGCCGATGGCCGACTTCCTGGCTGCCAGCGACGTCATCGTCAACTGCACGTTGCAGGACCCGAACGCACCACTGATGTTCCTCACCGAGGACGAGCTCGCGCCGCTGCGTCCGGGCACCCTCATCGTCGACGTCTCCTGCGACGAGGGGATGGGGTTCTCGTGGGCCCGGCCGACGACGTTCCGCGAGCCGATGTTCGACGTCGGCCGCTCCGTCCACTACTACGCGGTGGACCACAGCCCCTCATACCTGTGGAACTCGGCGACCTGGGAGATCAGCGAGGCGCTGCTGCCGTTCATCGAGACGATGCTGGACGGCCCGGAAGCGTGGGCTGGGAGCCAGACGCTGACCCGGGCCATCGAGATCCGGGACGGGCAGGTCATCAACCCCGCCATCCTCGCCTTCCAGGGCCGCGTACCCGAGTTCCCGCACCGCGAACGCGCAGCCGCCTTCTCGGACTGAGGGCGGGTCTGCTCAGACTGAGGGCGGGTCTGCTCAGGCCGACGGCGGGTTGTTGCTCGACGTCGTCGGCGGGAGCGGGGCGTCCTGCGGGGTCGCCGGGGCCGACGGGGTACTCGGCAGCTGGGTGCCCCCCGACGTGGCGCTCGACCCGGCGTCGGACCCGAAGCTGACCTGGGGGACCGCCCGGTCCGCCTCGTCCGTCTCGAAGTACTCGGCCTTGGTGATGCTGGCAAGCCCCGCGATGAAGTTGGTCGGGACGGTCTCGACCTTGGTGTTCAGCTCACGGACGTTGGCGTTGTAGTAGCGACGAGCACTGGCGATCCGGTCCTCGGTCGCGCCGAGCTCGTTCTGCAGTGCCAGGAAGTTCTGGTTGGCCTTGAGGTCGGGGTAGGCCTCGGCCACGGCGTTCAGCTTGACCAGGGCCTGGGTCAGTGCCGCCTCCGACTTGGCTGCCTCGGCCGGGCCCTGGCCGGGAGCCATGGCTCCGGCGCGCGCCCGGGTGATCTCCTCGAGGGTGCCCTTCTCGTGGGATGCGTAGCCCTTGACCGTCTCGACGAGGTTGCCGATGAGGTCGTGCCGGCGCTTGAGCTCGACGTCGATCTGGGCCCACGCCTCCTGCACGAGGTTGCGCAGCTTGACGAGGCCGTTGTACATGCCGACGAAGATCAGCGCGAGCAGGACGATGACAGCTAGGACGATGATTCCGGTGACCATGGCACATCCCCTTCGATGGGTTCAGTCCCGATCCTAGCGACTGCACGTCCTCGGTAGGCCGGTGGAGGCGGGGTTGCGCGTGCAGCTCAGCCGAGACCGAGCTCCTCCAGGCTGTAGACGAAGTGGTAGCCGACGCCCTCCGCCTCGATCTTCTCGCCGGCCCCGGTCGCCCGGTCGGCGATGGTGGCCACGGCGACGACCTGCGCGCCGGCCTCGCGGGCCGCCTGGACGGCGGCCAGCGGCGAGGAGCCCGTGGTCGTCGTGTCCTCGACGACCAGCACCCGCCGGCCGTCGATCGAGGGACCCTCGATGCGACGCTGGAGACCGTGCGCCTTGCCCTCCTTGCGGACCACGTAGGCGTCAAGCCGATCACCGACGGCTGCTGCAGCGTGGAGCATCGCGGCCGCCACCGGATCCGCGCCGAGGGTCAGACCGCCCACCGCCTCGTAGTCCAGGCCCCTGGTCAGGTCGCGCATGACGATCCCCACCAACGGGGCTGCCTCGCCGTCGAGCGAGACCCGGCGCAGGTCGACGTAGTAGTCGGCGACCTTGCCCGAGGAGAGGGTGACCTCGCCGTGAACGATGGCCTTGGCCTTGATGATCTCGAGCAGCCGGGCGCGAGCCGCAGCGACGTCGGGGGTCCCGGTAGCAGTCACGGGACCAGATTAGCCACCGTCACGAAAGGCCCCACGAGTAGCCTGCGGTCGATGAACGCCGCCCTCGAACCGACCCTGGAGAAACCGACCCTGGAGAACCCGTACTCCTCAGGGTGAACCGTGAGCCGTGCTGGTGCCCGGGACTAGCGGCGGCGGCGCCGCAGTGAACCGGAGCCCCGGCTGAGCAGGGTCCGTGGCACCACGCGGAGCCCGGCGACGACGGCCTTGTACTGGGCACCCGGGACCGACAGGCGCTTGCCCCTCGCGGCATCGGCCAGGGCGTCTCGCACGACCCGGTCCGCGTCGAGCCACATCAAGCCCGGCATCCTCGACATGTTCAGTCCAGCCCGATCATGAAGCTCCGTGCGCGTGAAGCCGGGGCAGAGAGCCGTCGCCGTGACTCCGGTCCCCGCGAGCTCGGCGGCCAGGCCCTCCGAGAAGACGGTGACCCACGACTTCGCCGCGGAGTAGCTGCCCATGCTGACGAAGGAGGCGACCGACGAGACGTTGATGATGGCGCCGTGACCGCGAAGGCGCATCGACCGCGCGGCAGCGTGCGACAGGACCAGCACGGCCTTGCAGAGGACCTCGAAGAGCTCCTCCTCGACCTCCACCTCGTTCTGCAGGAACGAGCGACGCAACCCGTAGCCGGCATTGTTGACCAACAGGTCGACGGGGCGGGCCTCGTCGGCCAGCCGCTCGGCGACCTTGCCCATCTGCGCCCGGTCACCGAGGTCCGCGACGAGAATCTCGGTCTGGACCCCGTAGCTGCGCTGGATCTCGTCGGAGACGTTCTCCAGCCGGGCCCGGTCACGGGCGACGAGGACGACGTCATGACCGCGCTCGGCGAGCTGTCGGGCGAACTCGTGCCCGATTCCTGCGGTGGCTCCGGTCACGAGTGCGGTGGTCATCACCTCAGACTAGGTGAGCATCCTGCGAGCGATTCCCCGGGAGTCCGGACATATCCTGACACTCGTGCGACTTGCCACCTGGAACGTCAACTCGATCCGTTCGCGGATCGACCGCGTCGAGGCCTGGCTCCAGCGCAGCGACGTCGACGTCCTGGCGATCCAGGAGACCAAGGCGCGCGACGACCAGTTCCCGTACGACCGGTTCGCCGCACTGGGGTACGACGTGGCCCACGTGGGGTTCAACCAGTGGAACGGGGTGGCCATCGCCTCCCGGGTGGGGCTCGAGGACGTCCGGCTGGGCTTCGATGGGATGCCCACCTGGGGCGACCCGGCCGCCGCCGCCGAGGCGCGGGCGCTGGGCGCGCTGGCTGGTGGCGTCCGGGTCTGGTCCCTCTACGTGCCCAACGGCCGGCACCTCGACGACCCCCACATGGCGTACAAGCTGGCGTGGCTGGCCAGGCTGCGCGACGCTGCCCGCGGATGGGTCACCGACGATCCGCGCGCGCAGGTGGCCCTCGTCGGCGACTGGAACATCGCGCCGCGGGACGAGGACGTGTGGAGTATGGAGTTCTACCGCGACAAGTCCCATGTCTCACCCGGTGAGCGCAGCGCGTTCCAGGCGGTCCTCGACGCCGGCTTCGTGGACGTCGTCCGCGACCATGCCCCGGGGCCGGGGACCTACACCTACTGGGACTACCAGCAGCTGCGCTTCCCCAAGAAGCAGGGGATGCGGATCGACTTCGTCCTCGCCTCGCCCCGGCTGGCCTCCCGGGTCGCGGGTGCCGCGATCGACCGCGAGGAGCGCAAGGGCAAGGGCGCTTCCGACCACGCACCCGTCGTCGTGGACCTCGCCGACTGAGCCGGACGTCCGCTCGGCGAGACAGTTTGCCCGGAAGGGTATACAACGGTTCTACATCGTTGTATACCACCAGTGGACGATGTCTGCGCACAGACGTCGACACCCATCAATCCAGGGGGATTTCAGATGACGTCAATGGACCGGCGGCAGTTCCTTGCCGCGACCGGGGCGGGGGTGGCAGCCGCGACCGTGGTCGCCACCGCCGAGGGGAGCGCCTCCGCCGCTCCGCTGCCCCAGGGCGTGGCCGCCCTGCCGAGCACACCGTTCACGCTCGGGGTCGCCAGTGGTGACCCCACGAGCACCAGCGTGGTCCTGTGGACCAGGCTCGCGCCGGACGCGACCACACCTCCCTACTTCGGGATGGGCGGGGAGGGCGACACGGTCGTGCACTGGCGGCTGGCCACGACCGAGGCCGGCGCCGCATCCGACGCCACCTCCCTCGTCATCGGCGACAAGACCGCCCGCCAGGGCACCTCGTGGTCGGTCCACGTCGACGTCGAGCCTGACGGCGTGGCCTTGACCCCGGACACCACGTACTACTACCAGTTCAGCGTCCCCGGCTGGACGAGCCCCGTGGGCCGGACCAGGACGGCCCCGGCCCCCGGGACGACGACCTCGCTGCGGTTCGCCGTCGTGAGCTGTCAGAATGCCGCCGGGCCGGACGTCGGTGGCGCCGCGAACCCCTTGTACTTCAACGGGTTGGGACACCTCAACACCCGGGACGACATCGACTTCGTCCTCCACCTCGGCGACTACATCTACGACTTCGGTCGCAAGGCCCACGTACCCCCGTCGGCCTGCACCAGCCTCGCCGACTACCGGACCCGGCACGGGCAGTACAAGCAGCGCTCCAGCCTCGCCAAGATGCACCAGCAGTGGCCGGTGTTCATGGTCCCGGACGACCACGAGTTCTTCAACAACCTCAAGGGCGGCGCACTCGCCGCCGCGGACATCGACCAGTTCAACCACGCCCTGGTGGCCCTGTGCGAGAACATGCCGTTCCGTGGCGGGGTGCCGACGATCCCGAGCGACGGCAGCCAGGCCTCGTTCGTCTTCCACCGCCGGATCCAGTGGGGGACGAACCTCGACATGTACATGATCGACAACCGGCAGTACCGGACCGGGTCGACGATCCTCGGCAACCCGTCCCGGACCGACCAGAAGCAGTGGCTGCTGGACGGGATCGCCAGCTCGAGCGCCACCTGGACCGCCATCGCCACCGGGGTACCGATGGCCTGGTTCGGGAGCAGCTACGGCGGTGCGGGGGACAAGTGGACCGGGTTCGACGTGGACCGCTCCGACGTCACGGCAGCCTTGAACAGCCGGATCACCGCCAACCCGACGACGTTCAACCCGATCGTCCTGTCCGGGGACGTGCACTGCGGCATCGTCACCCACGTCCGCAAGGCCGAGAACTCCACGTCGAAGCTCGTGGCAACCGAGTTCGTCGGCCCCCCGATGACCAGTGGCGGCAACACGGCCTTCGCTCCGTCGATGGATTCCGGGGCGCTGAAGAAGGCGTTCAACAAGGGCTCGGCAGGCGGCTGGGAGAACTGGAACGGCTACATGACCTGCCGGGTCACCTCAACGATCTGGAACAGCGAGTTCTTCCTCGGGGACCAGGTGAGCCAGCCCCAGGGCACGGTCTCGTCGTTCGAGAAGTGGCAGGTCACCGCAGGGCAGCCCGTCGGCAACGTCACCAAGATCTGAAGGGGAAAGAACCATGAACTCACGATCCACACCTGTGCGTGCGTTGCTCGTCGGGGGTCTCGCCCTCGTCACGTCGCTGACCGCCCTGGTCGCCAGCGGTCCGGCCACCCAGGCCAGCGTCTCGGCGGCCAAGCCACCCGTCTCGACGCTGCCCATGGCCGACCCCGGGGTGGTCCTCACCGGGGGGGACTTCATCGCCTACACGACCGGGACCAAGGCCCCGGCCTTCCAGGGCGACATCGCCTCCGGCCCGTGGGTGGCCAAGGGCTCCGTCCTGGCCAGCCTGGGCAGCTGGGCCTCCTCGGGTGCCATCTGGGCCCCCGACGCCGTCCAGGTCAGCGGCTCGACCTGGGTGCTCTTCTACTCGGCCAAGGTCGCCGGGCTGGTGGACGACGGACAGCGGTGCATCGGTGCCGCCACCTCCACCTCCGGGCCGCTCGGGCCGTTCCAACCGGACACCCAGCCGCTGAGCTGCACCGCCGGCGCCCAGTCGCCGGGAGGCGCGGCGCTGAACCCGAGCGACCTGGCCTCGACCCCGAACAACGCGAGGGTCGGGCTGATCGACCCGGCGCCGTTCCAGGCCGACAACGGCAAGCGCTACGTGCTCTACAAGACCCAGAAGCTGCCGGCGTCATTGCGGATCGTCCCGGTGGACAGCACCTGGACCAACGCCACCGGGCCGAGCGTCGAGCTGCGCCAGGACAACACCTACACGATCGAGGCACCGGAGATGGTGCAGCGCGGCTCCGAGTACGTCCTGTTCGCGTCGAAGTACGCCTACGACAAGTGCAAGTACTCGACCGTCTGGTACCGCTCGGGGTCCCCGACGAGCGGGTTCGCCAATGCGACCGAGCATGACCTGATGACCCAGGCGAGCACCGGCGGAGTCTGCGGGCCCGGCGGGGCTGACATCACGCCGGCCCAGGACGGGGGCACCCGGGTGTTCTTCCACGGCTGGGTCTGCAACGCCGCCAACACGACGCCGTGCACCTCGACCGGACAGGTCCCGGCGACCGCCGAACGGGTGTTGTACGTGGGGGTCGTCGGCTGGGGCGCCGATGGCGCCACCCCGGCGGTGACGAAGTTCCTCGGCCCCGGCGAGTAGCCCGCCCCCTGACCGCCGCCGCGTCGCGTGCCCCCTGGGCCGCGACGCGGCGGCCACCAGGGACGGTCCTCCCCTTGTGCCCGACAGCGGAGCGCGGAATGGTGGAGGAGTGAGCAAGGGAGACACCAAGGGCGCCCATCCAACCGCGCCTGACCCTCCTGGACCGGACCAGGTGCGCAACGTCGTGCTGGTCGGTCCCGGAGGAGCGGGCAAGTCCACCCTCTTCGAGCACCTCATCGGCGCCCGGGTGAGCGGCAGACGTCACCGGGACGAGGCACCGGCCCGCTCGGTGGGTCTGTCCGTCGCCGCGCTCGAGAGCGACGGCCTGACGGTCAACCTCATCGACACCCCCGGCTACCCGGACTTCGTCGGCGAGCTGCGCGCCGGCCTGCGGGCAGCCGACGCGGCGATCTTCGTCATCTCCGCCGCCGACGGCATCGACGGGGCGACCGCGCTGCTGTGGCACGAGCTGTCCGCGGTGGGGGTCCCGCGGGCGATCGCCGTCAGCAAGCTCGACCTGCCTCGCTCGGACTACGCCGAGACGATCGCCACCTGTCAACGCGTCTTCGGCGACGCGCAGGCCCTCTACCTGCCGGTCTACGACTCCGCGAGGACCGTCGTGGGGACGATGGGCCTGCTCAGCGAGCAGGTGTTCGACAGCTCGGACGGTCAGCGGACGACCCGCCCCCCGACGGCCGCCGAGACGGAGTCCATCCAGACCCACCGCAGCACCCTGATCGAGGCGATCATCGAGGAGTCCGAGGACGATACGCTCCTCGACCGCTACTTCGACGGAGAGCAGATCGAGGCCACGACCCTGGTCGAGGACCTGCGATCGGCCGTCGCCCGAGCCACGTTCTTCCCGCTGCTGCCGATCTCCCCGGCAAGCGGAGTCGGTCTCGAGGAGGTCTTCGAGCTCATCGAGCAATGCTTCCCGTCGCCGGCGACCCGCCCGCTGCCGGTCATCTACAGCCCCTCGGGCGCCACCTTGACCGACGTCACCTGCGACCCGGACGGCCCCCTGGTCGCCGAGGTCGTCCGGACCTCCAGCGACCCCTACGTGGGTCGGCTCTCACTGGTCCGGGTCTTCTCCGGGACCCTGCACGCCGACGACACCGTGCACGTCTCCGGCCACCTCGGCGAGTTCGTCGGGCACCCGATCGAGGGCCACGGCGACCATGACGCCGACGAGCGTGTCGGTCCTCTCGGGTCCCCGCTGGAGGACCTCAGCCGACCCAAGGGCAGGGCCATCGCGGGCGACCTCGCCCTGGTCAGCAAGCTCAGCCACGCGGAGACCTCGGACACCTTGTCCGACAAGGACCGTCCGGCCCTGGTGGCTCCGTGGGTCCTGCCCGAGCCCCTGCTGCCGGTGGCGATCCACGCGATGAGCAAGAGCGACGAGGACAAGCTCGCGGGCGCCCTCCAGCGACTGGTCGTCGAGGACGTCACGATGCGGATGGAGCACAACAGCGAGACCCACCAGGTGATCCTGTGGACGATGGGCGAGGCACATCTCGAGGAGCTGCTCGGCCGGCTCGAGGAGCGGTACGGGGTCAAGGTGGAGGCGGAGCCCTACCGCACCGCGCTGCGGGAGACCTTCGTCCGCAAGTGCGTCGTGCAGGGCCGGCACGTCAAGCAGTCCGGTGGCCACGGGCAGTACGCGGTGTGCCACCTCGAGATCGAACCACTGGAGCGCGGCGCGGGTTTCGAGTTCGTCGACAAGGTCGTCGGCGGGTCGGTGCCGAGGCAGTTCATCCCCTCGGTGGAGAAGGGCGCCCGCGCCCAGCTGGAGAAGGGAGTCCTCTCCGGATACCCCGTCGTCGACGTGCGGGTGACCCTGACCGACGGGAAGGCGCACTCGGTCGACTCCTCGGACATCGCCTTCCAGACGGCCACCGCACACGCGCTCAAGGAGGCGGCCAACGAGGCGACCGTCGCCCTGCTCGAGCCCATCGACGCGGTGGACATCACGGTCTCGGACTCCTTCGTCGGCGGAGTGATGTCCGACCTGCGGGGCCGGCGCGGGCACGTGCTCGGGACCGAGCCGGCCCACGAGTCCGGGTGGACCGTCGTCCATGCCGAGGTCCCCCAGGCCGAGCTGTCGAGGTACGCGATCGACCTGCGCTCGGTCTCACACGGCACTGGGACGTTCACTCGCCAGCAGCTGCGGTACGACTACATGCCGGCCGACCTGGCCAAGCGCCAGCGGATCGACGCGTGAGCTGGATCCGTGCCCGTAGGGCAGCCCCAGACAGCCCCCGACTCAGCGCAGGACCAGGGTGTCGGCCTCGTCGTCCCGGTCGATGACCGCCGTCCCGCCATCGCGGACCTCGCCCGCGAGGATCGCCTTGGCGAGCCGGTCGCCGATCTCCCGCTGGACGAGCCGCCGTAGCGGTCGAGCGCCGTAGGCCGGGTCGTACCCGGTGAGCGCGAGCCACTCCTTGGCGGCGTCGGTCACCTCCAGGGTGACTCGGCGATCCTGGAGCCGACGCTCGAGCGCCTCGACCTGAAGGTCGACGATCCGGGCCAGGTCCTCGGTGCTGAGCGGGTCGAAGATGACGATCTCGTCGAGCCGGTTGAGGAACTCGGGCTTGAAGGTGGTGCGCACCAGGCCCAGGACCGCGTCCTTCTTCGCCTCGGACTCGATGGTCGGGTCGATGAGGAACTGCGAACCGAGGTTCGACGTCATCACCAGGATGACGTTGCGGAAGTCCACGGTCCGGCCCTGCCCGTCGGTGAGCCGTCCGTCGTCGAACACCTGGAGCAGGATGTCGAAGGTCTCCGGGTGGGCCTTCTCCACCTCGTCGAGCAGGATGACGCTGTAGGGGCGGCGGCGGACCGCCTCGGTCAGCTGACCGCCTTCCTCGTAGCCGACGTAGCCCGGGGGGGCGCCGATCAGCCGAGCCACCGCGTGCCGCTCGGAGTACTCGGACATGTCGATCCGGACCATGGCCCGCTCGTCGTCGAAGAGGAAGTCGGCCAACGACTTGGCGAGCTCGGTCTTGCCCACGCCGGTCGGGCCGAGGAACAGGAACGAGCCGGTCGGCCGGTCCGGGTCGGAGATCCCGGAGCGGCTCCGGCGCACCGCGTCCGAGACGGCCCGCACGGCGTCACGCTGACCGATCAACCGGGCACCGAGGTACTCCTCCATGTGCAGCAGCTTCTCGGTCTCGCCCTCGAGGATGCGCCCGGACGGGATCCCGGTCCAGGCGGAGATGACGTCCGCGATGTCGTCGGCACCGACCTCCTCCTTGACCATCGGCGCCGGGGCGGGTCCGTCGGCCGGCGCCGGCGCCCCGGACTCCTCGGCGGCCTGGGCTGAGGCCAGGTCCCGCTCGAGTGCCGGGATCCGCCCGTAGAGCAGCTCCGAGGCGCCGGCGAGGTCGCCCTCGCGCTGCATCCGCTCGGCCTGTCCGCGCAGCTCGTCGATCTGGGCCTTGAGATCCCCGACCCGGTTGAGTCCCGCCTTCTCCGACTCCCAGCGCGCGGTGAGGGCGTCGAGCTGTTCGGTGCGGTCGGCGAGGTCGCGGCGCAGCTTCTCCAGCCGCTCCCGCGAGGCGTCGTCGGTCTCCTTGGCGAGCGCCAGCTCCTCCATCCGCAGCCGGTCGACCGCGCGACGCAGCTCGTCGATCTCGACCGGGCTGGAGTCGATCTCCATCCGCAGCCGGGAGGCGGCCTCGTCGATGAGGTCGATCGCCTTGTCGGGCAGCTGGCGACCGCTGATGTACCGGTCGGAGAGTGCGGCCGCGGCGACCAGCGCGGCGTCCGCGATCGACACCTTGTGGTGCGCCTCGTACCGCTCCTTCAGGCCGCGCAGGATGCCGATGGTGTCCTCCACCGAGGGCTCGCCGACGAAGACCTGCTGGAAGCGCCGCTCAAGGGCGGCGTCCTTCTCCACGTGCTTGCGATACTCGTCGAGCGTGGTGGCCCCGACGAGTCTCAGCTCGCCGCGCGCGAGCAACGGCTTGAGCATGTTGCCGGCGTCCATCGCCCCTTCCCCGCTGGCTCCCGCACCGACGACCGTGTGCAGCTCGTCGATGAAGGTGATGACCTCGCCCTCGGCGCCGGTGATCTCCTCGAGGACGGCCTTGAGGCGCTCCTCGAACTCCCCGCGGTACTTCGCGCCGGCCACCATCGCGCCGAGGTCCAGGCTGATCAGGCGTTTGCCACGCAGGCTCTCCGGAACGTCGCCCGCGACGATGCGCTGGGCCAGTCCCTCGACGACGGCGGTCTTGCCGACCCCGGGCTCACCGATCAGGACCGGGTTGTTCTTCGTCCGCCGGCTGAGCACCTGCACCACCCGGCGGATCTCCGCGTCGCGCCCGATCACCGGGTCGAGACGCCCCTCGCGGGCGAGGTCGGTCAGGTCGGTGCCGTACTTGGTCAGGGCGTCGAAGGTGCCCTCGGGCTGTTCGGAGGTGACCTTCCGCCCACCCCGCAGCTGCGGGATCGCGGCCTCGATCGCCGCGGCGTCGAGGCCGAAGGCCCCGGTACGGGCCAACGCCAGCAGCAGGTGGTCGGTGGAGACGAAGGTGTCGCCCATCGCCGCCATCAGGGACCGGGCGCTCTCGAGGGCGGCGAGCCCGTTGCGGGACAGCCCGGGCGCGGACACCGACTCCCCGCTCACCGAGGGCAGCGCCTCGAGGACCCGACCGGCGGCAGCGTCGGCCGACGCGGCCGACGAGCCGGCGGCCTCGAGCAGGGCGCCGGTGGTCGAGTCGGTCTGTCGCGCCAGCGCCCGGAGCAGGTGGGCCGGCTCGGTGCTCGGATGTCCGCTGGCCGCCGCGTCGCGGACTGCAGCGGAGAGGGCCTCCTGGGCCTTGGTCGTCAGCTGAAGATCCATGGGTGTGATGCTCCTGGGTCAGGGAAGGTGGCTCACTGGGAAGAACCCCGGCAAAGTTGAGTCTATTCCGCTCAGGTTTAGGTTGGGAAGCGCACCCCGGTTCGCAGCGTGGAACGGGCGTACAGTGGGCAGACGGGGACTGTTCTCGCCCCGACACCGCGTCGCCGCCAGCCTCCGTGCACGCTCCCCCGTGCGCCCGCCGCGTACGTTCGCCGAGCGGGCGTCCCCGAGGGCAGGCCATCATGATCGCCACCATCTCCATCGTCATTCTTCTCGTCCTGGTCGCCGCGTTCTTCGTCGCCGGCCTGGCCGTCCGGGTGGTCCAGCAGTACGAGGACGGGGTGGTCTTCCGGCTCGGCCGGGTCCAGGACCCGCCCCGCCCGCCGGGGTTGACCTTCCTGGTCCCGGTGGTGGACCGCATGGTCAAGGTCAACCGACAGGTGATGACGTTGAGCATCCCGGCCCAGGACTGCATCACCCGGGACAACGTCTCGGTCCGCGTCGACGCCGTCGTGTACTTCCGGGTCGTGGACTCGGTCAAGGCCGCGGTGAACGTCCAGAACTACCAGTTCGCGATCTCCCAGCTGGCGCAGACCTCACTGCGCTCCGTGATCGGCAAGGCCGAGCTCGACGACCTGCTCTCGAACCGGGAGAAGCTCGGCGCTGAGCTGACCGCGATCATCGACGCCCCGTCCGAGCTCCCGTGGGGGGTCAAGGTGGAGCGGGTCGAGGTCAAGGACGTCACCCTCCCGGAGTCGATGAAGCGCTCGATGTCCCGTCAGGCCGAGGCGGAGCGCGAGCGTCGGGCCCGGGTCATCGCTGCCGACGGGGAGTTCCAGGCATCCAAGAAGCTCGCCCAGGCGGCCGCTGCGATGTCGGTGGACCCTGCCGCCCTGCAGCTGAGGCTGCTGCAGACCGTCGCGGAGGTCGCCGCGGAGAAGAACAGCACGCTGGTCATGCCCTTCCCGGTGGAGCTCCTGCGCTACCTCGAGCGGGCCACCGACCACGGCGTGCACGACGTGCATCCCGGCCTGCCGCGGGAGCAGGATCGAGAGTCCGAGGACACCCTCAACGCGAGGCGATGATCGTGATCATCCGAGCCGGGCGGGCTGGGAACTCGACCCGCAGCCGCAGGTGGCCGGTCCGCGCCAGGTGGCCTGCCAGGGCCACCGCGGCCAGCGCCGAGCAGACTCCGGCCAGGCCCAGGCCGACCCGCGCCCCGAAGGAGTCGATGACCCAGCCGACCAGCGGACCCCCCGCTGCTCCGCTGCCGAGGAAGACCAGGAGGTAGACGGCCAACACCCTGCCCCGCAGCCCTGCTGGGGTGGACAGCTGGACCATCGACTGCGCCGTGGTGATGAAGGAGAGGGCGGCAGCCCCGAGGACGATCAGCAGCGGCACGAAGGTCAGCATGGTGGGGGCCAGCGCGCAGAGCAGCTCGGCGATCGCCAGGGCGGCCGCGCTGCCCACCAGCCCGCGCAGCCGGGGCGCCCTGTTGCTCCGGGCGCTGAGGACCGCCCCGAGCATCGACCCCAGCGCCAACGCCGAGCTGAGCAGGCCGTACCCGGCTGAGCCCGAGTGGAAGACCGACTTGGCGAAGGACGCCATGGTCACCCCGAGGCTCAGGGTGAACATCCCGATGACCCCCACCAGCGCCACCGGCCATCGCACGGTCAGGGTGTCCCAGACGAAGCGCACCGCCGGGCGCAGGTCTCGAGTGGACCCCTCCCGGCCAGCCGGGGAGCTCTTCCCGATCAGCGCGAGCGCGACCAGAGCGCCCAGGTAGCTGACCGCGTTGAGCAGGAAGGCATAACCGCTGCCGACGCCGCTGATCAGGAGCCCGCTGATGGCCGGTCCGAGCATCGCCCCCAGCTGGAAGGTCGAGGAGACCATGCTGACCGCACTGCGCAGCTGACCGGCCGGGGCGAGCTCGGCGACGAACGCCTGCCGGGTGGGGTTGTCGACGGCGATGGCGATACCGAGCAGGACCGCGACGGCGTTGACGTGCCACACCTGGATGTGGCCCGTCACGGTGAGCACGCCGAGAACTGCCGCGAGCATCCCCATGCTGGTCATCGTCACCCGGAGCACGACGCGTTTGGCAAAACGGTCGGCGATGACGCCGCCGCCCAGGCCGAGCACCACGGTGGGCAGGAACTGGCACATCGTGGTGATCCCCACCGCCGTCGGGGAGTCGGTGAGCGTCAGGACGAGCCAGTCCTGAGCGATCCGCTGGACCCACCCTCCGGTCGAGGTGATCAGCACGCCGATGGCGTAGTAGCGGAACTGCGGCCGGGCCAGGGCCGCGAACGCGGTCCGTAGACCGGGCGGCGGTGGCGCGGACGTGGGGAGCGGATGACGGTCGAGGGTCGGGACAGCGGATGGTGCGGGGGAGGTCACGGTCGTCCTAGCGAAGGTGCGTATCGGTGAGCTCATTCTGGGTGGCGGAGCTGTCATTCCGAAAGACAATTGATCGACTTACTGTCATCATGGTCTGTAATGGCAACTGAATCAGCCTCCTTCGACCCCGAGCAGCTGCGCAGCTTCGTCGCCGTCGCCCAGGCGCTGTCCTTCACGCAGGCAGCCGAACGGCTCGGCCTGAGCCAGCCGACGGTGAGCCAGCACGTGCGCAAGCTGGAGCTGGCGGCCGGTCGGGCGCTACTGATCCGGGACACCCGACGCGTCAGCCTGACCGCCGACGGGGAGGCGATGGCGGGCTTCGCCCGCGAGATCCTCGCGGCGCAGGAGCAGGCCGTGGGCTACTTCACCGGCTCAGGTCTGCGCGGCAGGCTCCGGTTCGGGGTGACCGACGACCTTGCGCTGACTCCGCTGCCGAAGATCCTGCGCCAGTTCCGTCAGCTCTATCCCCGGATCGACCTCGAGCTCACCGTGGCGCAGAACGACGTGCTCCGCCGTCGGGTCGAGTCGGGTCACCTCGACGTCGCCTTCGTCAAACGTGCCGCCGACGAGCCGGAGGGCTCCGAGAGCACCCTCGTTCGCCGCGACCGGCTCGTCTGGGCGGCCGCCGAGGGTCAGCGGCTCGACCCCGACCTGCCGGTCCCCCTCGTCGTCTACCAGGCGCCCAGCCTCAGCCGGTCGGTCGGGGTCCGAGCCCTGGAGGACGCCGGCCGGGCCTGCCGGATCACCTGCACCGTGCGCGGGGTCAACGGCGTCATCGCCGCAGTCCGGGCCGGTCTCGGCCTGGCCGTGTTCGCGCGCAGCCTGATGCCCGGCGACCTCGTCGAGCTCGGCGCCGGAGCGGACCTTCCCGCCCTGCCGCACATCGACCTCATCCTGCTCACCGGACCGCGCGCGTCCGCCGAGTCCGCGACGGCACTCAAGACGGCCATCCTCGGCAGCGGCGCTCCGCTGAAGCCGAGCACGGACTGACGTCCCGCGCTACCGTCGCCGGGTGGAGGACATGGCGATCGAGGCGGTGCTGGGCGACATCACGCTCGAGCGCCTGGACGTCATCGTCAATGCGGCCAACTCCTCGTTGCTCGGCGGCGGTGGGGTCGACGGGGCCATCCACCGGGCAGCCGGACCAGTGCTGCTGCACGCCTGCCGAGAGCTGCGACGGACGGCCTACCCCGACGGCCTGCCGGTCGGCGAAGCGGTGGCCACCGAAGCGGGCAACCTCGGCTGCCGCTGGGTGGTGCACACCGTCGGCCCGAACTGGTATGCCGGACAACGGGACCCGGGCCTGCTGACCTCGTGCTTCACCCGGTCGCTCGACGTTGCCGTCGAAGCCGGGGCGCACTCGGTGGCCCTGCCCGCCGTCAGTGCCGGCATCTACGGATGGGATCCAGCCGTCGTGGCCGAGCTGGCCGTCGACGCTGCCGTCCAGCACCGGTCGGGGGGCCAGCTGGAGCTGGTCCGCTTCGTGCTCTTCACCGAACCGTTGCGGGAGACCTTCACTCGTGCCGTCGCCAGGGTGGACTCCGCCTGACGCGTTCAGCACCAGTCCGCACGGGTCAGCACGGGTCAGCACCAGTCAGCACGGCCCAGGACGGAGCCCGGTCAGCGCCCCGGTCCCGGGTCAGCGTCGTACCACCCATCGTTCTGCGTCGCCAGGGAGGCCATCCGCTGACGCTCGGTCTCCTCGTCGGAGTCGAGCCGTTCATCGACGATGTAGACGGCCCACTCGTGCGCCTCGGCGTCGTCCTCCCCGGCCAGGGCCTCGCGGATCACCTGCACCCGGGCGTAGTCGTGCCGGTCGATGCTGTCCGCGACCGCGTCGGCGACGTCCCGGTCCGCGAAGACGAGCAGGTGCTCGATCGGCGCCGTCATCGGGTCGGCCTCCAGACGACGAGCGCCTGGGACGGGGAGAGCGCTCGCGGCGGCCGCTCACCAGGACGCATCGTGAGGATGTCGCCGCGGGCACCGGCTGCGAAGATCCGCGAACCGGATGCCGACCGGGCCTGGATCCGGTCCACCTCGGCGGTCAGCTCGGCGACCCGCGATCTCAGCGCCGCGACCTGGTGCTCGAGCTCGAGGATGCGCTGGATCCCTGCCAGGGAGACGCCTTCGTCCTGGGAGAGCCGTTGCACCTCACGCAGCAGGGCGACGTCGCGACCGGAGTACCGGCGCCCGCCCCCTCGGGTCCGGCTCGGGGAGACGAGCCCGATCCGGTCGTACTGCCGCAGCGTCTGGGCGTGCATTCCGGCCAGCTGCGCGGCAACGGAGATGACGAACACCGGGGTGTCGTCCTCGGGTCCAAAACTTGCCGCTACCGTCCGCATCGCTGCGTCCCTTCGTCAGCTCCTGGCGCGCTCGAACAGCTCAGCGCGCGGATCGATCCCGGACTCGTCTGCCTGGAGCTTCTCGACCGCCTCCCTGGCGGCCTCGGTGAGTCGCTGCGGGACGACGACCTGGACCTTCACGAGCAGGTCACCGCTCTTGCCGTCCCGGCGCACCCCCCGACCCTTGACCCGCAGCACCCGGCCACTCGGCGTCCCCGCCGCGACCTTGACCTTGACCGGCGCGCCCTCGAGGGTCGGCACCGAGACCGTTGCTCCGAGCGCTGCCTCGGCGAAGGTGACCGGCAGGTCGATGGTGAGGTTGTCGCCGTCGCGCCCGAAGACCGGGTGCTTCTCCACCGAGACGGTGAGCATGAGGTCTCCTGCGGTCGCACCGGCGTCGCCAGGCGATCCCTTGCCGCGCAGCCGGATCTTCTGGCCGTCTCGCACCCCGGCCGGGATGCGAGTGGTGATGCGTTGTCCGTCGGGGGTGGTGAGGGTGACCGTCGACCCGGTCACCGCATCCCGGAACGGGATGGTCGTCCGGGCCTGGATGTCGGTGCCCCGGCGTGGCCCACGAGTGGCACCGCGGCCGTCGTACCCGCCGAACGACCCTCCGGGGTAGGCCGCCCCGGCGCCCTGGCCGAAGAGGCCGCCCAGCAGGTCCTCGAGGTCCGGCTGGCCGGCTCCGCCGGTGGAGTAGCGGGTGCGGGTCCCGGCCTGGCCGCCGCCGAACATGCCGGAGAACAGGTCCTCGAAGTTGCCGCCGTCCGCGCCGCTGCCTCCCGCGGTGAACCGGGCACCGCCACGGGACATGGTCCGGATCTGGTCGTACTGCTTGCGCTGTTCCGGGTCGGAGAGCACCGAGTAGGCCTCGCCGATCTCCTTGAAGCGAGCCTCGGCCGCGGCGTCCCCGGCGTTCTGGTCCGGGTGCATCGTCCGGGCCTTCTTGCGATACGTCTTCTTGATCGTCGCCGCATCGGCGTCGGCGGGGACGCCGAGGATGGCGTAGAAGTCCTTGTCAAACCAGTCCTGGCTGGCCATCTCGGTGTCCCTCCTTCCTGGTGGCTACGGGGCGGTCACTTCGGGTCGGCAACGGAGACGCGCGCGGGGCGCACGACCCGCTCGCCCATCCGGTAGCCCGGCTGGAGCACCTGGACGACGGTGGTCACCGTGGTGCCCTCGCCGAGCTCGGCGTCGACGTGCATCAGCGCCTCGTGCACGGCGGGGTCGAACTCCTCGCCCTGCTCGCCGAGCCGGGTGACCCCGAACCGCTCGAGGACGCCCTCGAGCTTCTCGGCCACGGCGGCGAACGGACTGCCAACCGCGAGGTCGCCGTGGGCCCGGGCCAGATGGATGTCGTCGAGCACCGGCAGAAGCGCCTCGACGACATGAGCGACTCCCGTGTCGCGGGCGACTGCCCGGTCCCGGTCGACGCGTCGCTTGTAGTTGACGTACTCCGCCTGGAGGCGTTGCAGGTCGGCCAGGTGCTCGTCGGCCCGGCGCGTGTCCGGGTGGACCTGCTCGCCGTCCCCGTCGCCGTCCCCGGTGACGTCCTCATCGAGGACCTCACCGGTGACCGGCTCGTCGAGCAGCCGGGTGAAGTCGAACTCGTCCGTGCCGCCGGGCTCCGAGGACGCCTGCGAGCCGTGTGGCCCCTGACCGGCGTGGCCGGGCGTGGCCACCGACTCCTCGCTGGAGTCGGCGGCCTCCGCCCCGGCGACGGGCTCGTCGCGGTCGGTCACTTGCTGTCCTTCGGCGTGTCGTCGTCCTCGACGACCTCGGCGTCGACGATGTCGTCGTCACCCGAGGCCTCCTCGGTCGGCTCGGACGTGGGCGCACCCTCGGTGGCCCCCGCCTCGTCGGCCGCCGTCGCGGCATACATCGCCGCGCCCATCTTCTGGGAGACCTCGCTCAGCGTCGCGGTCTTGGCCTTGATGTCGTCGACGTCGGTACCCGGGGACTCCTTGGTCCCCACGGCCGTGCGCAGCTCGCCGAGCGCCTTCTCGACCTCGCCCTTCTCGGCCTCCGGCACCTTCTCGCCGTTCTCGGCAAGGAACTTGTCGGTCGAGTAGAGCAGCTGCTCAGCGGCGTTGCGGGCCTCGATCTCCTCGACGCGCTGGCGGTCCTCGTCGGCGTGCGCCTCGGCCTCCTTGACCATGCGCTCGATCTCGTCCTTGGGCAGTGCCGACCCACCGGAGATCGTCATCGACTGCTCCTTGCCGGTGCCCTGGTCCTTGGCGGAGACATGGACGATCCCGTTGGCGTCGATGTCGAAGGTGACCTCGATCTTCGGGACCCCCCGCGGCGCCGGAGCAATCCCGGTCAGCTCGAAGGTCCCCAGACCCTTGTTGTGCTGGGCGATCTCGCGCTCACCCTGGAAGACCTGGATGAGGACCGACGGCTGGTTGTCGTCGGCGGTCGTGAAGATCTCGGACCGCTTCGTCGGGATGGCGGTGTTGCGCTCGATGAGCTTGGTCATCCGACCGTGCTGGGTCTCGATTCCGAGGCTCAGCGGCGTGACGTCGATGAGCAGGACGTCCTTGCGCTCGCCCTTGAGGACGCCGGACTGGAGGCTGGCGCCGACGGCGACGACCTCGTCCGGGTTGACGCCCTTGTTCGGCTCCTTGCCCCCGGTCAGCTCGGTGACGACCTTCGACACCGCGGGCATCCGGGTCGAGCCACCGACGAGCACCACGTGGTCGATGTCGCCGACCTTGATGCCGGCGTCCGCGATGACCTTCTGGAACGGCGCCTTGGTGCGCTCGAGCAGGTCCGCGGTCAGCTGCTCGAACTGGGCACGCGAGAGCTGCTCGTCGAGGTGGATCGGGCCGTTCTCGGACATCGAGAGGTACTGCAGGTTGATGTTGGTGTTCGTCGAGGAGGAGAGCTCCTTCTTGGCCTGCTCCGCCGCGTCGCGCAGCCGCTGCATGGCGATCTTGTCCTTGGACAGGTCGACGCCGCTGCTGTTCTTCACCGTGGTGAGCAGGTGGCTGACGACACGCTCGTCCCAGTCGTCTCCGCCGAGCTTGTTGTCCCCGTTGGTTGCCCGCACCTGGATGGTGGAGAACCCGTCGTCCGGGTCCTTGCCGACCTCGAGCAGCGAGACGTCGAAGGTCCCGCCACCGAGGTCGAAGACGAGGATGAGCTCGTCCTCCTTGCCCTTGTCCAGGCCGTAGGCCAGAGCTGCCGCGGTGGGCTCGTTGATGATCCGCAGGACGTTGAGCCCGGCGATCTCACCGGCCTCCTTGGTGGCCTGCCGCTCGTGGTCGTCGAAGTACGCCGGAACGGTGATGACGGCGTCGGTGACGGCCTCGCCGAGGTAGGACTCGGCGTCCCGCTTGAGCTTCTGCAGGATGCGCGCGCTGATCTCCTGCGCGGTGTAGGTCTTGCCGTCGATCTCGGTGCTCCAGTCGGTGCCCATGTGGCGCTTGACGGAGCGGATCGTCCGGTCGACGTTGGTCACGGACTGGCGCTTGGCGATCTCGCCGACCAGCACCTCGCCGTTCTTGGAGAACGCGACGACCGAGGGGGTGGTGCGCCCGCCCTCGGCATTCGCGATGATCGTCGGCTCACCGCCCTCGAGGACGGCGACAGCCGAGTTGGTGGTGCCGAGGTCAATTCCGACCGCACGTGACATGGTGATCTCCTGTGTTGCTGGTGTGGATGCCGGGCGTCAGGCAGGGGCTCCGCCCGCAGGTTGAGGCTTCACGACTCAATCTGCACCGCCGAACCCTCTCTTGTCAAAACTGCACTCGACAAAGTTGCGTACATCAGACTCAACTTGCACCAGCTCGTGATTGTTCCCACCCTGCGCCCAGGGAACGGCAGCGTCGTCAGCTCGGGGCTACCGGGCCGCCCAGGACGAACCAGACGCTCTTGCCCTCGCCGGTGACGTCGATCCCCCAGTCGCTGGACAGCGCCTCCAGCAGGGCCAGGCCCCGGCCGGACTGCTCCAGCGGCTGGGCCATGGTGGCACTCATCCCCGCCTGGGGCGGGCCGGCGTCGGAGATGCTGAAGACGACGCCCGCGCTCGCGCAGCGGCAGGACAGCTGGATGGGGGGGATGCCGTGGTGGACGGCGTTGGTGACCAGCTCGGAGACCAGCAGCACCGCGTCCTCCCGGTCGGCGAGGTGGGCCGGGCAGGCCGAGGCGCGGACGAACTCTCGCGCGAGGTGGGGGGCGGTACTGGTGGTCGGCAGCGACCCGGTGGCGGGGCGGGTGGTGGGGCAGTCGGGAACCAGGCGGCCAGGCGGGGCGCCCTGCCGACCCGGCTGCAGGTGTCGCCCCGGGCGGAGCTCCGACTCGGTCGTCACGGGGACCACCGAACCGTGGGCCGGGGGCCGGCTCGACGACCGGCTACGCCGGGTCTCGCCAGTCCTCGATGTGGGCCGGCGCAACCGCGTCGCGAAAGGTACTCGGACATTTTGGGGCTCCCTGCTGCCTGGTGAACGCAGTCAGGTTGCCGGGGGCCGGGGCAACCGGCCGACGAGCTTGCGAGTCGTCGGGGTCCTCATCCTAGGGGCCTGGTGCACGTCGCGGACGGTTCGCCGGCAGATTCTGACGGACCGGGGCACGCCACAACGCTGCGGGCGCACTCGACGGAGTGCGCCCGCAGCGGTCCACCCTCCCAGCAGGTTCCAGGTCGCTGCTCACACCTTGACGGTGAGCTCATGCACCTCGGCGGCCGGGTGGCCGGTCCGGTCATGGATCTTCCTGACGGCGTCGGCGCTCGGCGCCTCGGACAGGCAGAACACGTGGCCCGACTTCGGGTCGGCCCAGGCGGTCTTGAAGTTGACCTGCTCCTCGGCCTGGATCGCCACGTCGGCGTTGTGCGCCTCGGTCAGCTGTTCGGGGGTCACGCCCACCATGTCCGTGTGTACGTCCATGAACTCTGGCATCTGTTCTTCCTCTTCCCGACTGCAGTGATGTGCCACTACCCTGCCCACCACTCACGCTACCCAAGGGATCCGGTCGTCGCTCGGCATTGGGAAACCTCACCGCAGATGGGTCACTCGTCCACGTCCACCCAGTCGAGCGTTCGGTCGACAGCCTTGCGCCAGCCGGCATACCCGAGCTCACGCTGCTCGGCTGACCACGTCGGGCTCCAACTCTTCGACTCCTGCCAGTTGGCCCGCAGCTCCTCGGTGTCCTTCCAGAAGCCGACCGCGAGCCCGGCGGCGTAGGCCGCGCCCAGCGCCGTCGTCTCGGCAACCACGGGACGCGAGACCGGCACCCCGAGGATGTCCGCCTGCAGCTGCATGCAGAGGTCGTTCTGGGTGACGCCGCCGTCGACCTTGAGCACCTCGACGTGCACGCCCGAGTCCGCCTCCATCGCCTCGGAGACGTCCCGGCTCTGGTAGCAGATGGCCTCCAGGGTGGCCCGCGCCAGGTGCGCGTTGGTGTTGAACCGGGACAGGCCGACGATCGCGCCACGGGCGTCGCTGCGCCAGTACGGCGCGAACAGCCCCGAGAAGGCGGGGACGAAGTAGACACCCCCGTTGTCCTCGACGCTGGCCGCGAGGGTCTCGACCTCGGCGGCGCCGGAGATGATCCCGAGCTGGTCGCGCAGCCACTGCACCGCTGACCCCGTCACGGCGATGGACCCCTCCAGGGCGTAGACCGGTGCGTCGTCGCCGAACTGGTAGCAGACGGTGCTGAGCAGCCCGTTGCTGCTGCGGACCAGCTCGGTCCCGGTGTTCAACAACAGGAAGTTGCCGGTGCCGTAGGTGTTCTTCGCCTCACCCGGAGCGAAGCAGACCTGACCGACCATGGCGGCCTGCTGGTCACCGAGGATCCCGGTCAACGGAATGCCGGCGTACTCGGTGGCGGCGACCTCGCCGTAGCCGTCCGGGCAGGACGACGGCCTGATCCGCGGCAGCATGGAGCGGGGGATGTCGAAGAACCCGAGCAGCTCGTCGTCCCAGTCGAGGGTCTCGAGGTCCATCAGCATGGTGCGGCTGGCGTTCGTCACGTCGGTCAGGTGCACGCCGCCGTTGACCCCGCCGGTGAGGTTCCAGGTGAGCCAGCTGTCCATCGTGCCGAACAGCGCGTGCCCGGCGTCAGCGGCGGCCCGCACGCCGTCGACGTTCTCGAGGATCCACTGGACCTTGCCGGCCGCGAAGTACGTCGCCGGTGGCAGACCGGCCTTGCGCCGGATGACGTCACCCTTGCCCTCGCGCTCGAGGGCGCTGGCGATCCGGTCGGTCCGGGTGTCCTGCCAGACGATGGCGTTGCCGTAGGGCCGCCCGGTGCGGCGGTCCCACACCACGGTGGTCTCGCGCTGGTTGGTGATGCCCACCGCCGCCAGGTCGGACGCGGCCAGCCCGAGCGAGTTCATCGTCGACTGGACGACCGCGCGGGTCCGCTCCCAGATCTCGACCGGGTTGTGCTCGACCCACCCGGCCCGGGGAAGGATCTGCTCGTGCTCGAGCTGGTGCCTGCCCACCTCGGTGCCAGCGTGGTCGAACACCATGAAGCGGGTGCTGGTCGTGCCCTGGTCGATCGCGCCGACGAAGTCAGCCATCGGTTCTCCTCCTTCAGGTCAGGACGTTCCGGGCGGGCGCCACCCTGGTCGGCAGCCAGGCCAGCTGGGCGGCCACCTGGAACGGGCCGCCGCCATCGTGGCCGTTGTACGGGTACTCCTCGATCTGCTTCGGGCCGGCCCAGGCGTTGTAGGCCGCGTAGACGGTCGACGGCGGACAGACCGGGTCCATCAGGGCCACCGAGAAGAGCGCCGGCACCGTGGCCCGCCGCGCGAGGTGCGCGCAGTCGACGTACCCCAGCGTGCTCAGCACCAGCTCCGTCTGGTCCCGGTGGGTGGCCAGGTACCGGACGATCTCCTCGTACGGCGCGGTCGTGGCCAGCTCGAGGGCCCTCGGGAAGTCACACAGGAAGGGCACGTCCGCCATCGCCGCGACGACTCCGTCGGCCAGGGCGGCCGCGGCGATCGCCAGACCGCCGCCCTGGCTGGCACCGACCACGGCGATCCGTGCGCCGTCGACCATCGGCGCCGACCTGGCCGCGTCGACGGCCCGGACCGCGTCGACGATGAGCCGTCGGTAGTAGTAGCGGGCCGGGTCGGTGATGCCCCGGGTCATCACCCCGGGGAAGGCCGGTCCGCTGCCCACCGGGTCATCGGTGACCCCTACCGACCAGGCGGAACCCTGTCCGCGGGTGTCCATCACGAGGTGCGCGTAGCCGGCCTGGGCCCACACCGTGTTCTCGTGGACCAGCCCCCGGCCGCCGCCGTACCCGACGTACTGCACGACGCACGGCAGCGGGCCGTCGACGCTGGCCGGCACGTGCAGCCACCCGCCCACCGGATGGCCGTCGAAGCCGGGGAAGCTCACCTCGTACGAGTCGATGGTGGCCAGGTTGTTGGCGGTCGGGCTGAGCTCGGCGGGCCGGTCGTGCCGGCGCGCCTCGGTCAGCGTCAGGTCCCAGAACGCCTCCAGGTCAGCGGGTTCGGGAGCGGTGGCGGTGTGCACCCTCAGCTGTCCGAGCGGCAGGTCGGCATAGGCCACGAGTCGGTACCCTTTCCGCGAATTGGTCGGTGCGGTTGCACCGGCTGTCTACCGTAAGCGCAGGCCGCGCCGCCACCGGTGACCACGCGACGGAGGGCCTCGGCTCAGAGGTGGCCCATCATCCGCTCCACGGCGATGTGCAGGACCACCCGCTGCGGGTTCACCCGCGGTTGGCGGTAGCGCACGGCATACCGCTGTTCGGCGTCGCGGATCGCGGCCGGGTCGGTGACCACGCTGCCGGTCCCCTCGAGGGTGAGCCAGCGACGCCCATCCACCTGGCAGAGCACCGCCGGCCCGGGTTGGGCGAGGTTGCGCGCCTTGCGGCTGGACCTGCTGGTGATCACCCGCGCGAGGGCGGTGTCCGGGTCGAAGAGGAACGCGATCGCCACCACGTGCGGTGACCCGTCGGGGCGCAGCGTGGTCAGGGTCGCAAGGTGCCGCTCGGAGAGGAATGTCAGCGCCTGGTCGGGCAGGTCACGCGGAGTCAGGTGCACCGGGTCATT
This sequence comes from uncultured Actinomycetota bacterium, assembly GCA_963845815.1. GTDB lineage: Bacteria > Actinomycetota > Actinomycetes > Actinomycetales > Dermatophilaceae > Lapillicoccus. The sequence goes on along the minus strand of CAWJTD010000001.1, from coordinate 811,050 downwards.
CTCGCTGACGCCCCGGCCCGCACGGCAGCCGGCGCGGGTCAGTTGAGGCTGGTCGGGCCGTCCGGCAGTCGGCCCACGACGCCGAGACCGGCCGTCAGCGCGACCTCCCGCTGCACCATCCGCAGGACCAGGGCCAGCCGTGAGCTGGTCGTCGGGCAGGCGAGGATCCGCTGCCGGTCACCGCCGTCGAGTCCGACCGCCGGGGCGGCGACATAGGACAGCTCGGTGGGGTCGGTCGGCAGGTCGAGCGCCGCCAGGCCGAGGTGGGTCCGGTACCCGGCCACCGCCTCCTTCAGCCGGCCGACCAGAGCGGGAACCGAGTCCCGATGCCCGGTCGGCTCCTCGAGCCAGGTCACCTCCCCGGTCAGGTACGGGGTGCCGACGGTGCGGTCGATCCCCTCCAGGTGGAACCGGCGGGTGCCGGTGGCCAGGACCAGGAACACCGCCTCGCCCACCTCCGCGATCTGGTCGAGGCCGGCGAAGCAGCCCACCTCGTGCAGGTCGTTGTCGAGCTCGCCGCCGACCTCGAAACCCCGACGGATCGCCACGACCCCGAACCCCCGGTCCTCGTGCGGCATCTCCAGCAGATCGCGGAGCAGGACGACATAGCGCGGCTCGAAGACCTTGAGCGGAAGTCGTCCACCGGGCAGCAGCGTCGTCCCCAGCGGGAAGAGCGGGATGGACGGCATACCCGACGATAGGCGACGGCCGGTGGCCGGCTGACCTTTTGGTCTCCCGGGCTGCGGGGTGGTGGACTGCACGGATGGACGCCCACGAGTTCCGTCGCCTCGGTCACCAGCTCATCGACTGGGTCGCGGACTACCGCGAGGGGATCGACCAGCTGCCGGTGAAGAGCCAGGCCGTTCCCGGGCAGGTGCGGGCCGCCTTCCCGGCCAGCCCGCCCCCGCAGGGGCAGGGCATGCGGGAGGCGCTGACCAGCCTGGACCGGGACGTCCTGCCCGGGATCACCCACTGGAACCACCCGTCGTTCTTCGCCTACTTCCCCTCGAACACCAGCTACGCCTCGGTCTTGGCTGACCTCGTCGTTTCCGGCCTGGGAGTCCAGGGGATGAGCTGGGAGACCAGCCCCGCCGCCACCGAGGTCGAGCAGGTCGTCATGGACTGGCTCCGCCAGATGCTCGACCTGAGCCCGGCCTGGACGGGGGTCGTGCACGACACCGCGAGCACGGCGACCCTGACCGCTCTGCTGTGTGCTCGCGAGCGCACCTCGGGCTACGCCCAGGACGGTCCCGGCCTGCAGGGCGACCACGCGCCGATGGTGGTCTACGCGTCGGACCAGGGACACAGCTCCATCGAGAAGGCGTCGCTGCTGGCCGGCTTCGGCCGCGCCCACCTGCGCCTCATCCCCACTGACGACGACCACGCCCTACGGCTTGACCTGCTCGAGGCCGCCATCGAGCAGGACCTCGAGTCGGGTCTGCGTCCGTGCGCGGTCGTCGCCTGCGTCGGCACCACCGGGACCACCGCGATCGACCCGGTGCAGGGCATCGCGGACCTCGCGCGGGCACACGGTCTGTGGCTGCACGTCGACGCCGCCATGGCCGGCACCGCGATGGTGCTGCCCGAGTGCCGCTGGATGTGGGCGGGGGTCGAGCTCGCGGACTCCGTGGTCCTCAACCCGCACAAGTGGATGGGTGTCGGCTTCGACTTCAGCGCCTACTACGTGCGCGACCCCCAGCACCTCGTCCGGGTGATGAGCACCAACCCCAGCTACCTGCGCACCAGGCAGGACGGCGAGGTGACGAACTACCGGGACTGGCACATCCAGCTGGGGCGACGGTTCCGCTCGCTCAAGCTCTGGTTCCACCTGATGGACCTCGGCGTCGAGGGCCTCCAGGCGCTGCTGCGCCGGGACCTGGCGAACGCGCAGTGGCTGGCGGCGCAGGTCGAGTCCTCGACCGCGTGGGAGCTGCTGGCCCCGGTGCACCTGCAGACGGTCTGCCTGCGCCACGTCCCACCGGAGCTGCACGACGACGACGCCGCCCTCACCGCTCACAACCTCGACATCGCCGGTCGGGTCAACGACGGCGGGCTGGCCTACCTCACCCCGTCGGTCCTCAAGGGAGACCAGATCCTGCGGGTCAGCATCGGCGCCAGCGGCACCGAACGGCGTCACGTCGAACAGCTGTGGGAGCTGCTGCAGGCAGCAGCCAGCGTGTGACGGCATACCGTCGCGCCATGCGGCTGACCACGTTCCGGCACGGCGAGCTGACCTTCGAGGTCACCGATGCCGGACCCCTGGACGGGACGCCGGTGGTCCTGCTGCACGGTTTCCCGGCGGACCGGCACTGCTGGGACGAGATCGCCGACGACCTCACCTCGGCCGGGCTGCGGGTCCTCGCGCCGGACCAGCGCGGGTACAGCCCCGGCGCGCGACCGGCCGGTCGCGCCCGCTACGCGATGACCGAGCTCGTCGGGGACCTGCTGGCCCTGCTGGACGCCGTCGGGCTGGACCGGGTCCACCTCGTCGGTCACGACTGGGGAGGGGCGGTGGCCTGGGCCGCCGCGGGCACCCATCCCACGCGGTTCGAGACCCTGACCGTGCTGTCCACCCCTCATCCGGCGGCGCTCGCTCGCGCCCTGCGTCGCCCGGCGCAGGCCGGGCGCTCGCTGTACATGCTGTGGTTCCAGCTGCCGCTCCTGCCGGAGGCGTCGTTCTCCCGGATCTTCGCGCGGGCGCTACGTCGCTCCGGACTGCCCGACGCCGCGACGGACCGCTACCTGGAGCGGATGAGCCGACCAGGGGCCCTGACTGCCGCCCTCAACTGGTACCGGGCCAGCCGGATGTCCCGCGGCCTGGTGCACCGGATCAGGGTCCCGACCACGTACGTGTGGGGCAGGTCGGACCGGTTCTTCAGCCGCCGTGCCGCGGAGGGAACCGCTGCGCTGGTTGCCGCGCCCTACCGGTTCGTCGAGCTCACCGAGGGGCACTGGCTGCCCGAGCTCGCGCCCGCGGCCTGTGCCCGCGAGATCCGGCGGCTGACCGACACGACGTGAGATCTTTGCGGCCAGCCCTTCACACGGGTCACTTCTTAACGATAGAAACGACCGGGTGAGCACACCCCACCCCACCCGCCGCCGGTATGCCGCGCTGCTGCCGGCAGCGGTCGCGGCCTCCGTCCTCCTGGCCGGCCTGACCAACCCGGGCGGGGCCGCCCGGGCGGAGGTGCCACCTCCGCCGCCGACCGCGGTCACCCTCGCCCCCGGCGGGATCGCGCCCAGTGCCCAGGAGTCCCACGGCTACGACTTCACCGCCGGTGGGCATGCCCTGGTCACCGTCGCGACCCAGCAGGTGGCTCCCGGCCTGGCCCTGACGAACTTCCAGCGCCGCGAGTCCGGGGGGTGGAACACGGGCAACGTCCTCACCGCCGACCTCACCGTGCCCACCGTGTCGATGGACGTGCGGAACTCGGGCCAGGTCGCCGGGGTGGCCGAGCTGACGACTCAGCTGAACGGGACCGGCGCGGTCGCCGGGGTCAACGGGGACTTCTTCGACATGAACTACAGCGGAGCACCGGTCGGTCTGGCCTCCGGGGCGAGCGGTGTGGTCAACGCGCCGACCGGGACCCGGCCCGCCTTCTCGATCGCGAACGGCCGGGCCGCCATCGGCGCCCTCACCACGAGCGGGTCGGTCACCATCGCCGGACAGCCCCACCCGATCCGGGGTCTGAACACCCCGGCCATCCCCGTGGACGGGATCGGCGTCTACACCGCGCTCTGGGGAAGCGCCACCCTCGACCGGCCGATGGGGGGTCCGGGTGCGCTGTCGCCGAGGATCGCCCGGGCCACGGTCGTCGACGGCGTGGTCACCGAGGTGCGACCGGGCGCCGGTGACCCGCAGATCCCGGCGGGCGGCCAGGTCCTGCTCGGCCGCGAGGCGGGCGCGGACCTCATCTCGGCCCTCCGGGTGGGGGACCCGGTCACCGTCAGCGTCGGCCTGGACAAGCCGGTCAACCTCGCGCTGAGCGGGGCGGAGCAGCTGGTCATCGACGGCGAGGTCAACCCCGCAGTGTCCGACGACGGGCTGCACTCCCGGACCGCGATCGGCGTCAGCCGCGACGGGAGCAAGGTCATCGCCCTGACGCTCGACGGCCAGACCACCGCCAGCGTCGGCATGCGCCGCTCCGAGCTCGGGGCCTTCATGAAGAGCCTGGGGGCCTACCAGGCGCTCAACCTCGACGGGGGCGGCTCGAGCATGATGGCCGCCCGGGTCTCCGGGACGACCACCCCGCTGATCGTCAACACCCCGTCGGACGGACACGAGCGGCAGGTCTCCAACAGCCTGCAGTTCTTCTCCTCCGCCCAACCCCAGGGCACGGCCACCGACGCCCAGGTCCGGCCGGTGACGAACCGGGCCGGCGCCTACACCGTGCTCGCGGGGCAGACCCGGACGCTCTTCGGGTCCGGGATCGACGCGGCCTACGCGGCGGTGGAGCAGGGCGGGAAGTTCCATGCCGACGGGTCGCTGCTTCGACTCGGCGAGCACCACGGGGACCGGACCACGGTCGTGGGCCGCACGCCCGGCGACGCGCAGGTGACGTTCGACCTCAAGCACGGGCGCACGGCGATGATGCCGTTGACCGTCCTCGGCACCCTCGACCACCTCGAGGCCGACCGGTCCGTCATCCCGTTCCTCGACAGGTCGTCCAGTGCGCCGGTGATGCTGACCGGCTACGACGCGGACGGACGGCCGTCACCGATCGAGCCGGTGGACGTCACGGTCACCGCCGACCCGGGGATCACCGTGCGTCCCGACGGCGCCAACGGGTTCATGGTCACTCCGAGCATGCCCCGCGGCTCCGGGACGGTGCACTTCCAGGTCGGCGAACACCACTACGAGATCACCGTCCTGGTGGGTCTCGAGCCGCACCTCGTCGCCGGCTTCGGCGACGCCTCGTCCTGGACCGCGGCGACCGCCCGGGCCTCCGGGACGGTGAGCCCGGCACCGGGTCAGGACGGCCACCCGGGACTGCGCCTCCAGCACGACTTCACCCAGAGCACCGCCACCCGTGGCATGTATGCCGTCCCGCCGGCGGGCATCGCCGTCCCGGGCCAGCCACTCAACCTCACCCTGTGGGTCAAGGGGGACGCGTCCGGGGTGTGGCCGCGGATCCAGATCACCAGCGGCAACGGCACGGTGAGCAACCTCGACGGCGACCTCGTCACCTGGGATGGCTGGCAGCAGGTCACCTTTCCCGTCCCGACCGGCACGGCGATGCCGATCCGGGTCGACCGGATCCGGTTCCTGGAGACCCGGCCGACCGCCCAGTACCACGGCGACCTCACCATCTCCGACCTCGTCGCCAACGTCGCCCCGACCGCGGCGCCGAACGAGAACGCGACGGTCCGGGACCCGGTCATCGTCACCGACGGGTCGGTGGACGAGCGGCCCCAGCGGATCGCGGTGATCTCGGACGGCCAGTTCGTGGCCCGCAGCCCGGACAGCGCGGTGGTGCAGAACGTGCGGCGGACGCTGCGGGAGATCGTCGCGGCGCATCCGGACCACCTGATCATCGACGGCGACCTGGTCGACGAGGCGAGCCCGGAGGACTTCGCGCTGGCCCGCAGGATCCTCGACGAGGAGGTGGGCACCGCGCTGCCGTGGACCTACGTGCCCGGAAACCACGAGGTGATGGGCGGGCCGATCGAGAACTTCATCGCCGCCTTCGGGCCCACCCACACCTCCAGGATGATCGGCTCGACCCTGCTGGTCACGCTCAACACCTCGTCCTTGACGCTGCATGGGAACGACGACGGGATCGCCCAGCTGTCCCAGCTCGAGCAGCAGCTCGACGCGGCCGCGCACGACGAGGCCGTGACCGGCGTCCTCGTCGCGTTCCACGTGCCAATCGACGACCCGCTCTCGGACAAGGCGAGCCAGCTCACCGACCGGATCGAGGCCGGGCAGCTCGAGGACCGGCTGGGGCGCTTCCGCACCGAGACCGGCAAGTCCGTGGCCGTGGTCAACGGCCACGTGGGCGTCTTCCACGCGGCCGCGGCACAGGGCATCTCGGTGCTCATCAACGGCAACTCCGGCAAGACGCCCGCCGGCAACACCGAGGACGGTGGGTTCCGCGGGTGGACGATGCTGGGGATCGACCCGGCTTCGGGCGTCGTCGGCTCCGCGCCGAGGTCGCCGGCCGACCGGCTGGACTGGCTGCGGGCGGAGACGCACCCGAGTGTCGATGCGGTCCAGCTGAGCGCCCCCGCGACGCTGGCCGTCGGGTCCACGGTCCAGCTGACTCCGACGTTCACCCAGGGCTCGGCCGTCGTCCCGGTGACCTGGCCGGTCAGCGCCCAGTGGTCGGGCGCCCAGGTGCAGCTCGACGAGGAACGCTCCGGCGTGGTCCGCTTCGACCCGGCCACCCACACGCTGACCGCTCTGCGGCCGGGTACGGCGACGCTGACGGTCGTGGTCAACGGGAGCACGGCGAGCGCCACCATCGAGGTCACCGGCAGGGACCGGCCACGACGGCACTGAGCACGTGCCTACAGTGATCGCGTGACCAGTGATCGCGCGAGCGACGGCACCCGCCCCTCCGACAGCCGGCTCGTCGCATCGGACAGCTACTACCTCCCGATCGGTGACGGCGTCTTCCAGCCCACCGCCAACGTCGAAGGCGCGTGGCAGCCGCACGAGCAGCACATGGGACCGGTGTCCGGGCTGATCGCGCACTGCGTCGAGCGGCACGAGCCGCGGGAGGAGATGCGGCTGGGCCGAATCACCTACGAGATCCTCGGGATGATCCCGGCCGAGCCGAGTGCGGTGTCCGTCCGGACGGTCCGCCCGGGCCGGACGATCGAGCTCATCGAGGCCACCCTGGTTGCCGGCGGCCGAACGGTGGTGCGCGCCACCGCCTGGCGACTGGCCCGCCACGAGAGCGCCGAGGTGACCGGTGGCCTGCCGCCGGCCCTGCCGCCGCCGGAGTCGATGGTGGCACGAGATCTCAGCCGGACCTGGCGCGGCGGCTACATCGCCTCCGTGCAGGGCCGGTTCGCCGAGAGCAACGAGCCGGGCCGCGGCCAGGTGTGGCTGCGCACCGACACCGCCCTGGTCGAGGGGGTCGAGGTCAGTCCGACCGCGGCGTTCCTCGGCCTGGTCGACACCGCCAACGGGATCGCGGTGCGACAGAGCCCGCAGGAGTGGATGTTCCCGAACGTCGACCTGGGCGTGTACCTCCACCGGCAGCCCGTGGCCGGCTGGATCGGCTTCGACACCACCGTGCTCTTCGGCCCCGACGGGATCGGCCTGACCACCTCGACGCTGTTCGACATCGAGGGCCCGGTGGGGCGTAGCGAGCAGCTGCTGACCGTACGGCGGCTGCCCACCGGGTGACCGCCCGCACCGGAAAACCCGGTGGAGCCCTGTCAGACGGCCCCCGTACGGTGGACGGATGGACTCCCCTCCCGCCATCGAGGCGGTCAACCTGGTGAAGCGCTACGGGAAGACCCTGGCGGTGGACGACGTGAGCTTCTCCGTCCCGCGTGGCTCCGTGCTCGGGCTGCTCGGCCCCAACGGGGCGGGCAAGACCACCACCGTGCGGATGATGACGACCCTGAGCACGCCGACCAGCGGCACGGCCACGGTGGCCGGACATGACGTCCTCGACGAGCCGCACCTGGTCCGACGCAGCATGGGCCTGACCGGTCAGGCTGCGACGGTGGACGAGCTGTTGACCGGGCGGGAGAACATCCGGCTCATCGGCTCGCTCTACGGGCTGTCCCGGTCCTACCTCCGGACCGCCGTCGAGGACCTGCTCGAGCGGTTCTCGCTCACCGAGGCCGGCGACCGGACCGTCAAGACCTACTCCGGTGGAATGCGCCGCCGCCTCGACCTCGCGGTGAGTCTCGTCGCCACTCCCCCGGTCCTCTTCCTGGACGAGCCGACGACCGGGCTCGACCCGAGGAGCCGGGTCGAGCTGTGGGACGTCCTTCGCGAGCTCGTGGCGGATGGCACCACCTTGCTGCTGACCACCCAGTACCTCGAGGAGGCAGACCAGCTGGCCGACCAGATCGTCGTCATCGACCGGGGCCGCGTCATCGCGGCCGGCACGCCGTTGGAGCTCAAGGACCAGTCCGGCAAGGCCAGCATCGTCCTGACCGTCTCGCACGCCCAGGACCTGCCCGCCGCCGAGCTGCTGCTGCGCGAGCACGTCGCCGAGGTGCACGTCGACCCCGCCGGCCGGCAGCTGACCGCACCGGCGGACGGGCTGCGCGACATGACCCGGATCGCCGCGGTGTTCGAGGACAGCGGCATCGTGCTCGACGACCTGGGGCTGAAGCGCCCCAGCCTCGACGACGTGTTCCTGCACCTGACCGGACACCGTGCCGAGGAGCCACAGCAGTCTCCGGAGACGGTGGAGGTGTCATGACCACCGTCGTGCGACATCCCCTGGCCCGCCCGGGGATCGGGAGGACCAGCGTCCTGACCCAGTCGCTGGTCATCGTCCGGCGCAACCTCCTGCACATCCGCCGGATGCCCGAGCTGCTGCTCGACGTGACGATCCAGCCGGTGATGTTCGTGGCGCTCTTCGCGTTCGTGTTCGGCGGCTCGATCACGACCGCGAGCTCGTCCTACCGGGAGTGGCTGCTGCCCGGGATCATGGGCCAGACCATCGCGTTCGCCTCGTTCATCGTCGCGATCGGGCTCAACACCGACATCGACAAGGGCATCGTCGACCGGTTCCGCTCGCTGCCGATCTCGCGCTCCTCGGTGCTCATCGGACGGAGCATCTCCAGCCTGATGCACTCGAGCATCGGCGTCGTCGTCATGGCGCTCACCGGTCTGCTCATCGGCTGGCGGATCCGCGGTGGCCTGGCCGACGCGGTGCTCGCCTTCATCCTCGTCCTGCTCTTCGGCTTCGCGATGATCTGGTTCGGCATCCTGGTCGGCTCCATCATGCGCTCGACCGAGGCGGTCAACGGCTTCATGTTCACGGTGATGTTCCCGATCACCTTCGTCGCGAACACCTTCGCGCCGACCGAACGGATGCTGCCCTGGCTGCGGGTCATCGCCGAGTGGAACCCCATCTCGTCGCTGGTCCAGTCCATGCGCCAGCTCTGGGGCAACACCCCGCCGGCCCCGGCCGACGCGGCGTGGCCGCTCCAGCACCCGGTGCTGATGACCATCGTGTGGTCGGTCGGGCTGACCCTGGTCCTCATGCCGGTGGCGCTGCGCGCGTTCAACCGGCGGACCCAGGACTGAGCGGGCTCACTCGCCGGGGTAGGTCACCCCGACCTGGCGTCGGGCCGAGTCCATGACCGCCATCACCGCACGCGAGGAGTCCCAGGTCATCCGTTCGCTCTCCCGCCGGCCGGCGGCAACGCACCGGGCGACCTCAGCCACTTCGAACTGGAACCCGTTCTCCGTACTCCCGTCCCACTCCTCGACGACGGTCCGGGCGTGGTCGGGCCGTCGCAGCCGGACGACGTTGGGGCGGTAGAAGTCGCCGTCGATCTCCAGGCTGCCCGCGGTGCCCGAGACGACCGCCATGGTGGGGGTCTTCGTCCAGAGCGTGGTGTCCACCTGGGCGATCGTCCTGCCGGGGTACCCCAGCACCATGGAGACGTGTCCGTCGACCCCGGTCTCGGTGAGCCGACCGGTGGCCAGCACCTCGGTCGGCGCGCCGAGCAGGTCGACGACGAACGAGATGGGGTAGACCGCCAGGTCGAGGATCGCGCCGCCGGCCAGGTCGGGGTTCTTCAGCCGGTGCTCGGCAGGCAGGTCGAGGGCCTGGCCATGGTCGGCGGTGATCGTCACGATGTCGCCGATGACGCCGGCGGCGATCCGTTCGCGGACCCAGTCGATGTGCGGCAGGTGGCGGGTCCACATCGCCTCCATGACGAAGACCCCGGCCCGCTCTGCGGCAGCGAAGATCTCCTCCACCTCACCGCTGTTGCGAGCCAGGGCCTTCTCGATGAGCACGTGCTTACCGGCGGCGATGGCGAGCAGGGCGTGGTCCCGGTGAGCAGAGTGCGGTGAGGCGACGTACACCGCCTCCACCTGCTCGTCGGCGACGAGCTGCTCGTACCCGCCATACGACCTCGGTATGCCGTGCCGCTGCGCGAACTCGGCGGCCCGGCCCGCATCCCGGGAGCCGACGGCGACGACGGACCCGGCGGTGTGCCCGTGCACCGCGTCGGCGAACGTGTTGGCGATTCCGCCGGGCGCGATGATCCCCCAGCGAAGGGCGGGGGCGTCCTGCGGATCTGGCACGGTCATCTGACATCCCTGGGTCGCGGCTGGAGCGGGGCCCCATCATCGCACCGCACGTCAGGACGCCGTGGCGACCTGCCGGAACGCGTTCTCGTCCGCCGTCATCAGCAGATCCATGAAGTCCAGGGCATCGCGACGCCGGCTCAGCGGGTTCGCGTACAGCGACGGCTTGTCAGGCCGGTTGCGGATCCGCAGGCACTCCTGCAACAGCCGTTTCCACTCCGGCTCGCAGATCGACAGCGCCCACTCGCCGGCGCCGCACTTCGAGGTGATCCGCCCCGTGGTGAGCAGGTAGTGCGCCCGAGCCACGCCGAGGACCCCGGAGGCGGGTGCCCATGCGCCGAGGCTTCCGATCCCGGACGCGGACAGCAGCCTGGCGGTGCGGTACCACCAGGGCGTCCACAGCTCGTCGAGCTGCTGCAGGCACCACTGGCGCAGCGCCTCGGGGTCCACCGCGACCTCCTGGGTCGCCAGGTCGGGACCGTGGACGTGCAGCCCGTGGTCGTGCAGCTCATGCCAGACCAGCGCGGAGGGCACCCAGTTGCGTCCCGCGTGAAGCAGGCCGTCGTGGGCCTGCAGCCCGAGAGTCGTCTCCCGGTCCGGCGCGAGCGCCAGGTCGGCCCAGGTCAGGTAGTACCCGTCGAGCCGAGGTCTGCGGTGCCTCGCCGTCATCCGCTGGTGCACGTCGGCCAGCGCGGTCTGCTGCGGGGTGCCCGGGCGGTCATGAAGCACGGTGACGAAGTCGATGTCACTCCATGCCTCGTGGAAGTCGCCGAGCGCCACCGATCCGGTGAGGTAGACCCCCGCGACCAGGCCTCCGACGCTCCCGTCAAGGTCCGTCAGGTAGTCCTCGACGACTCTGGCCACCGTGTTGGACACGTTGACCGGCAGCACGTCGTCGAAGACCTCGCTCTTCACCCGCCCGACGATAGTGCCGACACGCCCGGAAATCGTGGAGCCACTCTGGTCACTCCAGCCACACGCTGGCGAGCAGCTCGAGGGATCGCCGGCGGGCGGCGTCGTCGTAGGGGGAGCTCGAGACGATGATCTCGTCGACTCGGGTCTGCCCGGCGAAGTCGGACAGTCCGTCCCGGACCTGTCGCGGCGTGCCCACGAACGCGCACCGGGTCATCTCCTCGACGGCGCGGCGTTCGGCCGGTGGCCAGGTCGCGAGGACGTCGCCGTCCGGCGGCGGCTGCAAGCCGCGGCGCTGGCCGGTGACGATGCCGCGAAACCGTTCGAGCACCGAACCCCAGAGGTGGCGGGCCGCGGTCTCGGTGTCCGCCACCATGACGTTGACCGCTGCCATCGTGTGCGGTGCGACGAGCCCGCCGGGCCGGTTGCTCTGGCAGAACCCCTGGCGGTAGACGTCGAGCGCACTGAGCAGCATCCGCGGTGCGAAGTGTGACGCGAAGGAGTACGGCAGCCCCAGCGTCGCGGCGACCTGCGCGCCACCGTGGCTGGAGCCCAGGATCCACACCGGAACCTCGGTGCCCTCCCCGGGGAGCGCGCGCACCCGGGCGCCCGGCTCCGCCGGCCCCAGGAAGCGCAGGACCTCGGTCACCTCGTGGGCGAAGTCCAGCGCGGCGTGCTCGTCCCGCCGCAGGGCTCGAGCGGTCAGTGGGTCGGTGCCCGGCGCGCGGCCCAGACCGAGGTCGATCCGGTCGCCGTGGATCGCGGCCAGGGTGCCGAACTGCTCGGCGACGACCAGCGGTGCGTGGTTGGGCAGCATGATGCCGCCGGCCCCGACCCGGATCGAGGTGGTGTGCGCTGCCACGTGGGCGATGAGCACCGCCGTCGACGAGGAGGCCACCCCGGTCATGTTGTGGTGCTCCGCCATCCAGTACCGCCGGTAGCCGCTGGCCTCGGCGCAGCGGGCCAGGTCCACCGTGGCCGCGATGGCGTCGCCGGGGGACCCGCCCTCGACGACCGGGACGAGGTCGAGAACGGCGAGGGGCGGTCGGGGCACGGTCAGGCGATGACGGTGGAGATGTCGGCGCCGAGCATCACCGTGCGGCTGACCGTGCAGAGGCGGTCGTGCGACTTCTTGACGATGTCGGGCAGTACGGCTCGCGCCGCGTCCCCCTGCTCGCCCTCGGGGAAGGCGACCCGGAAGGTCACCACGATGTCCTTGAGGTGGTTGCCGTCGGCGTCGGCGACCTTCTCGGCCTCGACGTCGATCGAGAACGACTCGGGCTCGGCCCGCCGAGCCGTGAGGAAGTCGACGTCGATCGCGGAGCACCCGGCGATGGCGGTCAGCAACAGCTCGACCGGGCTGAAGCCGTCGCCGCCGTTCGAGACGGTGATCGTTCCTCCGCGCGGATTCGTGGCCGTGTACTCCCCCTTGGCCCGGCGCTCGATGCTGATGCTGCGATGGGCCGGCTTCTCGGGGGGCAGGTCCGCTGGGCGCTGCTCTTCGGTCGACATGGGCCCAGCGTACGTTCGGCGCCCGAAGGGGGGATCGGCGGGACGCCGGGCAGCGCGGGAGTGCGAGGATCGGCTCCATGACCTTCGACGTGGGCGCCCTGCGGGCGCAGTTCCCCTCGCTGGAGTCCGGGACGGCGTTCTTCGACGGACCGGGCGGCGCGCAGGTGCCGACCCCGGTCGCCGAGGCGATGGCCCAGACCCTCACCTCGTCGATCTCCAACCGCGGCACGGTGACGGCGTCCGAGCGCCGGGCCGAGGACGTCGTCCGGCAGGCCCGGGCGGCGTACGGCGACTTCCTCGGCAGCGACCCGGCCGGTGTCGTCTTCGGCCGGAGCATGACCGCGCTGACCTATGACCTGGCCCGAGCCCTGGCGAAGAGGTGGGGTCCCGGCGACGAGATGGTCGTCACCCGGCTGGACCACGACGCGAACATCCGTCCCTGGGTGCAGGCAGCCGAGGGGGTCGGGGCCAGCGTCAGATGGCTCGACTTCGACCCCGAGAGCGGCGAGCTCGACCCGGTCGGGTCCGTGCTGACCGACCGCACCCGGCTGGTGGCCGTCACCGCCGCGTCCAACCTCATCGGGACGATGCCGGACGTGCGGGCCGTCGCGGACCAGGCGCACCAGGTCGGCGCGCTGGTCTACGTCGACGCCGTGCACTACTGCGCCCACGCCCTCGCCGACCGGTCGGCGCTGGGCGCCGACCTGCTCGTCTGTTCGCCCTACAAGTTCCTCGGCCCGCACTGGGGGGTGCTGGCTGGCGACCCGGAGCTGCTCTCGACCCTGCGTCCGGACAAGCTGCTCCCCTCGAGCGACGCTGTGCCGGAACGGTTCGAGCTGGGAACGCTGCCCTACGAGGTGCTCGCCGGGGCCACCGCGGCGGTCGACTTCCTCGCCGGGATCTCCCCTGGCCCGGCCGACGGTCGACGCTCGGCCCTCGCCTCGTCGTGGACGGCCGTGCACGCGCACGAGGATCGGCTCCGCGAGCGCATCGAACGCGGGCTCCTCGATCTGGGGGCGACCGTGTACTCCCGCGCCGCCCGGCGCACCCCGACCCTGCTTGCCGCCGTTCCGGGCCATGACTCCGGGGCGGTCCGACAGCACCTGGCCGATGCCGGCATCAACGCCCCAGCGGGGTCGTTCTACGCCCTCGAGGCCTCCCGGCGAATGGGGCTCGGCGACACCGGCGCACTGCGACTCGGGGTCGCGCCGTACACCAGCGACGAGGACGTCGACCGGCTGCTGGCCTCCCTCGGGGACCTCCGGACCTGATCAGGAACCGAGGGGCCGGGTCGTCGGCAGGCTGAGCTGGCGACGACACGCCAACAGCCAACGCCGCGAACCCGAACGAACCCCGCCCGGCAGCGGCCGAGCGCGATACCGTTGTCGGATGAGCGAGTTCCCCCAGGACCGGTCCCAGACTCCCGCCCAGCCGCCGCCGCGCCCGCCCGTGGGGATGCCGGGGACGCCGATGCCCTCCTACGGCCAGGGTGCGGCCAACGCCCACGCGGCCCCCACGGCGTACGGCACGGCGACCGAGCACGGGCAGGCCACCCTGGCGTTCATCCTCGGCATCATCTCGGTGGTGATGCTGCCGCTCCTCGGCCCGGTCGCGTGGGTCCTCGGGCGAAAGGCCGTCAAGCAGATCGACGCCAGCCCGGGCACCTACCGCAACCGCGGAATCGGCGTCGCCGGGATGGTTCTCGGGATCGTCGGCACCGTGTTCCTCGTGGTGTTGATCCTCGGGTCCATCGCGTTCGTCGCCATCTTCGTCATGGCTGCCGCCCAGAGCTGAACCGGGCCCCGAGCGGACCTGATCGAGTACGCCGACTGAACCCAGCAGCTCCCTACTGGCTGTAGCCGGCCAGGAAGCTGCCAATCCGGCCGATGGCCTCCTCGAGATCCTGCACCCGCGGCAGGGTCACGATCCGGAAGTGGTCCGGTCGGGCCCAGTTGAAGCCGGTGCCCTGGACCACGAGGATCTTCTCCTCACGCAGCAGGTCGAGGGCGAACCGCTCGTCGTCATGGATCTGGTGAACCTTCGGGTCCAGCCGCGGGAAGAGGTACAGCGACCCCTTCGGCTTGGTGCAGGAGACACCGGGGATCTCGTTGATCAGCTCCCAGGCGCGGTCCCGCTGCTCGAGCAGCCGCCCACCGGGCAGCAGGAGCTCGTTGATGGACTGGTGCCCTCCGAGTGCGGTCTGGATGGCGTGCTGCGCCGGGACGTTGGCGCACAACCGCATGTTGGCCAGGATGTTCAGGCCCTCGATGTAGCTGCCGGCGTGATGCTTCGGCCCCGAGATGCCCATCCACCCGCTGCGGAACCCAGCCACCCGGTACGCCTTGGACAGCCCGTTGAAGGTCAGGCAGAGCACGTCGGGAGCCAGCGAGGCGACCGAGACGTGCTTGGTGTCGTCGTACAGGATCTTGTCGTAGATCTCATCGGCCATGATGATCAGCTCGTGCCGGCGGGCCAGGTCGACGATCGCCTGGAGCACCTCGGTCGGGTACACGGCACCGGTGGGGTTGTTGGGGTTGATCAGCACGATCGCCCGGGTGCGGTCGGTGATCTTCGCCGCGATGTCGTCCAGGTCCGGGGCCCAGTCGGCGCCCTCGTCGCAGATGTAGTGCACCGGCCGGCCGCCTCCGAGGGAGGTCGCCGCCGTCCACAGCGGGTAGTCCGGCGACGGGATCAGCACCTCGTCGCCGTTGTCCAGCAGCGCCTGCATGGCCATGACGATGAGCTCGCTGACCCCGTTGCCCAGGTACACGTCCTCGATCCCGACGCCCTCGACGTTCTTCAGCTGGAAGTACTGCGCCACCGCCCGGCGGGCGCTGAGGATCCCCTTGGAGTCGCTGTACCCCTGCGCGGTCGGCAGCTGGTGGATGACGTCCACGAGGATCTCCTCGGGGGCCTCGAAGCCGAACGGCGCCGGGTTGCCGATGTTCAGCCTCAGGATCCGGTGACCCTCGTCCTCCAGCCGCTTGGCCTCGTCCAGAACCGGCCCGCGGATGTCGTAGCAGACGTCGGCAAGCTTGGTGGACTGGGTGATCTCGCGCATACCCCCAGCCTCTCACCCGATCTGCCCCAGCCGATGGACCTGTCTCACCCTTCGGGGATGACCTTCGTCTCCCGGTGGCCCCCAGCCGCCCCGGCCCCGGCTGACGGATCGGCCAGGCTGAGCAGTGACCCCCAGGGGTATGCCGTGGCCGCGCGCGACACCCGCAGCAGCGCATAGACCGCCAGCAGCACCATCAGCGGCACGCCGACCCAGGTCGTGGTGAGGGCCAGTCCGTAGCCGCTGGGCAGGACCGCGAAGGCGAGCAGGGTCGCGACGAGACCGAGCGCGGTCAGGCCTCGACGGCTGGTCGTCGTCGCGGCCAGTACGGGCAGGGCCCACAGGAAGTACCACCCGTGAAAGGCCGGCGCCAGGATGACCACGGCCAGCAGGGCGAGTCCGGCCGACTGGCAGACGACCCGGCGATCGCGGCTGTGCTTGACCGCATGCAGCCAGAACCCGACCAGGGTCAGTGCGAGCACACCCAGGCCCACGGCTCGGGAGACGGCGATCGCCGCGTCGGTGATGTCGAGACCGACGAGGTGACCGACGGCGCCGGCAGCGACCCCCAGCGCGGTGGACGCCGAGGTCCACTGGACGCTGAGGCCCGGTGTGGACAGGGCGGACAGCCACGAGAACCCGAGGCCGGTGGCCAGGCTCATCGCGATGAAGGCGGCCACGGTCGCGGCGCCGGCGAGCAGGCTGCGGCGGATCACCCGAGCCCAGGTCAGGGCCGCCCCCCGCGAGCCCGGCTCGCCAGCGTCGGCCGCCCACAGGATCGCGACGAACGGCAGCACCACCACGGCCGGGACCTTGACCGTCATCGCGGCCGCGATCGTCAGCAGCGCCAACAGATAGTGCCGGCGCAGCGCCAGGGCCAGCGAGGCGGTCATCCCGGCGATCATCAGTGCGTCGTTGTGCGCCCCGGACACCAGGTGCCCCCCGACGATGGGGGTGAGGATGGCGAGCCACACCGCACGCGCCGGGTCGAGTCGCAGGGACCGGGCGATCGCCGGGACCGCCCACAGCACCACGACCACGGCGAGGACCGCGAGGATCCGCAGCAGGACGAGAGCCACCGGAAGCTGCCCACCCGAGACGGCCGCCGCGCCCCGGGCCAGGACCAGGAACAGCGGTCCGTAGGGCGCCGGGGTGTCCAGCCAGGTGCGCCCCACCGAGGAGACCCACGGGGAGTTGAGCTCGGAGACCCCCTGGGAGTAGGGGTCGAGTCCCTGGTGCAGCATCAGGCCCTGCGCGGCATACGAGTAGAGGTCCCGACTGAACAGCGGCGCGCTGAGCAGTAGCGGCGCGTACCAGGCCACCGCCGTGCGGATCAGCCAGCCCGGGGTGACCTCGAGGTCGCGCAGCGCCCACCAGGCGTAGCTGAGCGCGGCCACGGCGAGCAGGGCGATGGTGCAAGCCAGCGGTGAACCACGCTGGTCCCGCCAGGGCACGATCCCCGGCCAGACCGTCGGGTACTCGGTGGGGACGGCCCCGCAGAACCACGAGGCCACCGCGAGGACCACCCCCGCCAGCAGGCCGGTGAGCCGCCAGGAGCTCGCCGGCAGGTGCTGCCGCGTCGGGCGCCACCGGTGCAGCGCGGCCAGCATCACGACGTCACCTCTCGACGGGTCACCCGGAGTCTAGGACGCGTTGGCCAAGGACCCCAGGAAGCGCGTGATCCGGGCAGGCAGTCCGGGTCTGCCTCGAGCACGGGCAGGTGGGCCACGCCATCCAGCAACGACCGGGCGTGCGGGATTGGGCACCGCGATCTGCTCCGGCCGGGCCCAGACTGACGGGGGCGGCGAGCTCGTCACCTCTCGGCGCCGGGGGCCGGCGGTCGCGTTCACCCTCCAGGAGTTCCTCCGGATCATGCTGTCCTGGGCCGACCCAGGGCGGCGAAGCCGGGTGTCACAGCCGTCTCGTGGTGAACAGGGTGGTCCCGTGGACCGGGTCCACGTCCTTGCGGTCGGTCTCGGTGAACCCGACCTTGACCAGCACCCGGCGAGAGGCGGTGTTCCAGTCCCAGACCGTGGCCCACAGACGCTCGTACCCGGACGATCTCGCCCAGTCGAGGACGGCCAACGAGGCCTCGGTCGCATAGCCCTGACCCCAGGCCCGGCGCAGCAGCTCGAAGGCCAGCTCCGGTTCCCCGGCCGACCCTGGTCCGCTGTCGGCCAGCCCGCAGTAGCCGATCACGTCCTGGGTTGCCTTCAGCTCGACCGCCAGCAACCCGATCGACGACGGCCGGTCGGTGCGGATCGCCTCCTCGAGGTCAGCGACCGTGGGGTGCCCGTCGGCGTCGACTCGGCGGTGCGGCGGCACCCGCGGATCACGTTCGGTCCACAGCTCGCGCTGCACGACGGCCTCGGCCACCTGCCACGGTCTCAGCAGCAGGCGACTCGTCTCGAGCACCACCGAGGACGAGCCGCGTCCGGGCGTGAGGGACACCGGGTCAGACCGGTAGCGCCGCGTCGGCCCAGGTCCGGACCACCCAGCCGTCATCCGGGTCGCCCTCCAGGGCCACGACCGCCGTGTTCTCCAGCCGCGTATCGGCCACGAAGGCATGGTCCACGTTCCGCGCCCGTGCGCCGGTCCAGGCCCGGATCACCGCTCCATGGCTGATGATCGCGGCGTGCTCATGTCTCTGCGCGATCTCGGTGACCACCGCGTCATACCGGGTGGTGACATCGACTCCGCTCTCACCGCCGGGGATCCGCGCCCGGACGTCGCCCTCGGCCCAGCGGTAGAGCACCGCGAGGTAGGCATTCCAGGAGGCGTCGTCCGGCGCCATCTCGTAGTCCCCCGCCTGAATCTCACGCAGGCCCGGCCGGATGACCGGCTCGAGCCCGCGGGCGGCGGCCAGCGGCGCCGCGGTCTGGTGGGTGCGGACCAGGTCGGAGACGTACAGCCCGTCCAGCAGGTGCGACTCGAGCCTGGTCACGAGCCGTTCGGCCTGGGCCCGTCCCTCGAGCGTCAGGTCGGCGCCGGGCACGGCCGTGTCGAGCAGCCGCCCGACATTGGCGGACGTCTGCCCGTGTCTGATCAGCAGGAGTTGCACCGGGTCAGGTTAACCGTCCTCGGACGGAGTGTGGACGTCGGACGGTGGTGCCTCATGCGGGCAGGAGCAGTCGTGCGGCCACGGCCGCCACGACCAGCAGCACTCCGCCGAGCAGGACGAACCCGTCCGCGGCCGTCCACGGTGCCTGGCCGGCCCAGGTGCGTCGGCGCACCGCGGTGAACCCGCGGGCGTCCATGGCGAGGGCGAGTCGTGCGGCCTGACCCAGCACGCCGACGAACAGCTCGAAGGTCACCGCGGCCAGCTCACGCAGCCGCGACCACCAGGAGCGACCCGGGCCGAGGCCACGGACCCGCCGGGCCAGGGTCAGCTCCGACCACAGCTGGCCGAACACCTGGAACCGTTGCAGCGCAGCGGAAGCGGCGACCACCGGCCGTGCCGGCAGGCGCAGTCGCTGGGCGAGGTGGTCGCCGAGCAGGTCGGGATTGACGAACGGCATCAGCACGATCGACGGCACGACGATGGACAGCAGCCGCAGGCCGGCACCGACCGCGACTGCGACGTCGCGTCCGCCGAGCAGCCAGGCCGACCAGCCGACCCCGAGCGCGCCCAGCAGTGCCGGAGCCAGCCGCGCGAACGTGCCCCGCGGGAGCAGGCTGGGGCGGGCTCCTACGCCGCCCCGTCCCCACCGCGGCGCCCACAGCGCCACGCCAGCCAGGACGGCCTCGACGCCGAGAAGCACCGCCGAGTGACGCCACGTCGCCAGGAGGGCCGGCAGGGGCAGAATGACCAGGCTCGCGAGCAGCAGCGAGAGCGGACCGGCGCGAGCCGCCAGGGGCAGGCGGCGCGGCGCGGCGGTGTCGTCACCCTGGTCCGGCGCCCGCATCGACAGGACCGCGTCCGCCCGCCCACGCACCGCGCTGTCGTGGGTGGTGACGACGACGGCCGTCACGCCCGCCCGAACCGCCTCGAGCACTCCCACCACGGCAGCCCAGGTCAACCGGTCCTGGCCCACCGTCGGCTCGTCGGCCAGCAGCAGCGCGGGCTGGTGGGCGACCGCGGCGGCCAGGGCCAGGCGCCGTTGCTCCCCGCCGGAGAGGTGTCGTGGGTCGGTGTCCTCCAGCCCGGCCAGGCCCAGCCGGTCCAGCAGCGCGACGGCGCGGGGCCGGCTCACGGCCTCCTCGACGCCCAGCGCCCGAGGTGTCGCCTGGATCTCGTCGAGGACCGTCCTGGCGACCAGGGTGCTGGCCGCGGACTGCGGAACCCAGGCGACGACCCGGGCCAGGTCCGCCGACGGCCAGCGGGAGAGGTCACCCTCGCCGAGTGAGGCGTGGACGACCACCTGACCCGAGGTCGGTGGCACGAGTCCACCGAGCACCCGTAGCAGGGACGACTTGCCGGCGCCGCTGGGTCCGACCAGGGCGAGCATCCGTCCGGCCGCCGCGGTGAGGTCGACCTCGGCGAAGGCGGTCGTCTGCCGGGGGGCGAGGTTCAGCGGCCGTGAGGTATGCCGCAGCGTCGCCGCGTGGGCGGTGACCACGGCCTGGCCGACCGGCACCGGAGGCGGAGCCGTGACGCCGTCCACGCCCGATACGGGTCCGAACAGGTCGCTGAGGTCCAACGGTTCCGGATCCGGCAGACCCGGCACCCAGATCCCCTGCGCCGCGAGCGCCGGACCCTGCTCGGCGATGACGGTCTGCGGCGACCCGTCGGCGATCACCTGCCCGGCCAGGTCGAGGACGACGATCCGGTCGACCAGGTCCAGCCAGGGACCGAGCCGGTGCTCGACGACGACCATCGTCAGCCCCCACCTGCGGACCGCGTCGTCGACGACGTCTCGGACCACGGCCGCATTCTGCGCATCGAGCATCGCGGTCGGCTCGTCGAGGAGCAGGACACTCGGCGACATGGCCAGGGCCCCGGCCAGGGCCAGGCGCTGGTGCTCCCCCCCGGACAGTGCCGACGTGGAGGTGTCCGGATCCATCTCCAGCCGCACGGCCGCCAACGCCTCGGTGATGGGCGCGGTCATCGCCGCCCGCGGCACGCCGATGTTCTCCAGGCCGAACGCCACGTCCCGACGCAGGCTCGACGCGACCACGCCGGATGCTGGTTCCTGGAGCACGAGCCCGACGGCTCCCGGTCTGGCTTGCGGTTCCTGATTGTCGATGGCGATCGCCCCGGACAGGTCGCCGGCGTCGGCGGTCAGCAGCAGTCCGGCGATCGCCCGCAGCAGGGTGGACTTGCCGGAGCCGCTGGGGCCGACGACGAGGACCCGTTGGCCCGGCGGGACGTGCAGCGAGAGGTCGTCGAGGACCGGGCGGGCACGGCCGTAGGGGCGCCAGCTGAGGTGGTCCACCTCGATGCTGGCGCCCTTGCGGCTGACCGTGTCCAGGCTCAGGCCGTCCTGCGAGCCTCGCGAGACTCCTGGCCGGGCGGGAAGGCCTGCAGCGCTCCGGCCGCCGCGAGCGCTCGAACCAGCAGCCACGAGAGCAGCCCGGCGAAGACCGCACCAGAGGCCGCCAGCAGGCCGAGGTAGGCGACCTTGTAGTCCCAGCCCCAGTCCTGCCAGTAGCTGTACCACTCGAAGACGGCCTCCGCGGCGCCGGACAACGCGCCGGCCAGGGCAGCCGCCACCGGCCCGAAGGAGCGGTAGGCCAACAGGGCGAAGGCGAGCTCGACGCCGAGCCCCTCGACGACACCGGACCAGAACGTCGCCGCACCCCACTGGGTGCCGACGAGCATCGACACGACCGCGGCGAGCAGCTCGGCGAAGAACGCCGCCCCGGGCCGGCGGATCATCAGCCCCCCGACGATCCCGGCCATCAGCCAGGGCCAGTTGGTCAGGGCGCCCAGAGGCGGGAAGCCGGTGGAGATGGCCGTGTTGGGGACCTCGTAGGCGATCCCCCAGGCCCAGTAGACGACACCGAACGCCACGCCGATGAAGGCGCAGGTCAGCAGGTCGATGGTGCGCCAGCGACCGAGTGGTGCGGTGGCGAGGATGGTCCGGCCGCGGCCGGCGGCCTCGCGCAGGGACGTGCGGGGTGTGGTGCTGCTCATCTGAATCGTGTCCTTCTTCCCGTGGAATCCGATGGATACCTCGGGGAGGTGGGCTCCCGGCATACCTCGATGGCGGTATGCCGGGAGCACACCTGAGATTTCCCGACTTCCTTCGCCGGTATGAACCGGAGCAGGTTCGAGGGTCTGCGGCGGACCGCACTCTCAGCGCTGTGGGGCGCTCCCCTGTCGTTCGTGAAGATGACTTTACCCCCACCGCCGTGCGAGAGTCGGGGAAGGTCGACCCGATCGAGTGGAGGGCTGTCATGGGCTCGTTGGCATGGAAGATCCTCGGCACCGGGGGCGCGATCCTCGCGGGCGTCGTCGCGAACAAGCTGGTCAGCAAGGGGTGGCAGGTCGCCTCCGGAAAACCGGCGCCGAACGACACCTCCCACCCCGACGAGGCGAGCTGGAAGGAAGCGGTGCTCTTCGCCGCCATCACCGGATTCGTCGTGCAGGGCGCCCGGGTCGCAGCCCAGCGCAAGGCAGCCCAGTACTACCGTGACTCGGCAGGGCATCTGCCGAAGGCCCTCGAACGGTCGAGCTGAGGCGGCGGCGCCGGCTCAGGTGAACGCCCGGAACGTGCGGTAGTTCACCATCCGGACGACGGCACCCATGCCGGTGCCGCAGATGAGGCGCACCCGAGGCCGCGGGATCAGCGCGTCGAACGGCCGCAGGGCCGCCGTGGTCCCATCGGCGGCGGTGACCCGTGACTCGCCGGTGAGCTGGACGAAGACCTTGGCCCCGGCCACCGTGATCGGTCTGCCGTCGGAGAGATCCTCGACCCGGACCTGCGCACTCATCCGGTTGACCTTCGTCATGACGTTGACGATCCGGACCGGGCCGTCGATCGGTCGGGCGTAGGTCTGCGCCTCACCGTCGAACGCGAGCGACTCATAGCGACTGAGGGTGCTGGTCGCGCCGTCGACGGTCAGCGTCAGCCCGTCGCCCTCGACGAGGGTGGCGATCCGCTCCACGCCGGGGAAGGTGGAGAACTCGCAGTCGTCGGTGATCTCGGCGACGCTCAGCCGCCAGACGAAGTCCGGCCCGACCACGCCCAGCAGCCGGGAGGCGATCTCACGGGTGGAGCCCCGCCCGTTGCGCCAGGGCGTCGCGGGACGTTCGTCGAATCGGACCAGGCCGAGGGGTTCACGAGCCATGTCAGCGCGGCGTCAGGGTCAGGAGTCGGGCGATGGGCACCCCAGGACGATATGCCAGGTGGAGGTGCGAGGGTGCATCGAGCACGGTCA
Source organism: uncultured Actinomycetota bacterium (assembly GCA_963845815.1). Taxonomy (GTDB): domain Bacteria; phylum Actinomycetota; class Actinomycetes; order Actinomycetales; family Dermatophilaceae; genus Lapillicoccus. The sequence continues at coordinate 788,005 of CAWJTD010000001.1, read as the reverse complement.
GGCCCGGTCGGGCACCCACCACGACGCGGCCGAGGTCAGGACGGCGCAAAGCCTGGGCGGCGCCCGCGGTGGCGGCCCGCAGAGCCTGCGCGGGGCTCATGCCCATCTCCCGGACGGCCAGCGCGATGACGAAGGGCATCGAGGTCGAGTAGCAGGTGCCGGGGTTGCAGTCGGTCGCCAGGGCAAGGCTGACGCCCGCGTCGATCAGGCGTCGGGCGTCGGGATAGGGCGACCGGGTCGAGAACTCCACCCCCGGCAGCAGCGTGGCGACCGTCACCTCGGCCGCGCCCGCGAGGGCGTCGACGTCGGCGGCGCTCAGGTGGGTGCAGTGGTCGACGCTGGCGGCGGCGAGCTCGACGGCGAGCTGCACCCCCGGCCCCGGGCCGAGCTGGTTGCCGTGGACCCGCAGGCCCAGGCCTGCCGAACGTCCCGCCTCGAGGATGGTTCGGGACTCCTCGGCGGTGAACGCGTGCGGGCTGTGCGGTTCGCAGAACACGTCGATCCACCGGGCCAGTCCGTGAGCCGCGGCGAGCATCGGCCCGGTGACCAGGTCCACGTAGTCGTCACGTCGGTCGGCGAACTCCGGGGGCACGACATGGCCGCCGAGGAAGGTGACCTCGTCGGTGAACTCCTTGGCCAGCCGCATCGCCCGCTCCTCGGCCGGCACGCTCAGCCCGTACCCGGACTTGATCTCCACGACCTTGCTGCCCTGGGCGCGCAGCTCCGCCATCCGGGCCCCGATGAGGGAGCGAAGCGCGTCGTCGCTGGCCTGTCGGGTGGCCGCCACCGTGGTGGCGATCCCGCCACCGTCGTAGGGCGTCCCGGTCATCCGCGCGGCGAACTCGCCGGCGCGGTCCCCGGCGAAGACCAGGTGGGTGTGCGAGTCGACGAACGCGGGGATGACCGCCCGACCGCCGAGGTCGACCCGATCGTCGGCGGCGGGAGCCGCAGCGGCCGGGCCCACCCAGATGACCTCGTCGCCGGGTCCGACGACGACAGCCGCGTCGTGCATCAGGCCAAGGCCGTCCTCGTGCTCGGCCCCGTCGAGGTGATCATCCAGGGTGGCCAGCTCCCTGATCCCGCAGACCAGGGTGGTGCTGGCGGCGCGGTCGGTCGGGGTCACGCCTCCTCCCGGAGCAGGTCGAAGGCGTCCCGGAAGAGCGGTGCGATCGGCCCGAGCCGCAGGTGCACGCCACGCTCGATGATGACCTGACCGGCCACCACGACCGTGTCCACATCCGCAGCGGTCGCCGAGTAGATGATCTGGCTGGCCCTCGAGCCGATCGTGCGGACCGAGTCGTCGCGCACCACGACGAAGTCCGCCAGGGCCGCCGGGGCCAGGGCACCACCACCGAACCAGCCCAGGCTGCGGTAGCCGTTGGCGCTGGCGGCGCGCATCAGCTGGTTGGGGGTGAACCGGCCGCGCTCGAACGCGCTGAGCCGCTCGTGCATCTCCAGTCCGCGCAGCTCCTCGAAGGGGTCGATGACGGCGTGCTGGTCGGAGCCGAGGCTGAGGCTGACGCCGGCATCGAGCAGGTCCCGCGCGGGTCCGATCCCGTCCGCGAGGTCGCGCTCCGTCGTCGGACAGAAGGCCACCTGGCTGCCGCTGCCGCCGAGCAGCGCCACGTCCCCCTCGGTGAGGTGGGTCGCGTGGACCGCGGTCAGGTCCGGCCGCAGCAGCCCCGTGCTCTCCAGCAGCTGGGTCGGCGTGCAGCCGTAGTAGACCTGGCAAGCCATGTTCTCGGCCGGCTGCTCGGACAGGTGCAGGTGCAGCGGCTGTGTCTCGATGCTCGCGGCGATGGCCTTGAGGTCGTCGCGCGGGACGGCCCGCACCGAGTGGATCGCCGCGCCGAGCCGGACGTGGTCCCCCGCGTGCCGGTCCGACATCCTGTCGTGCCAGGCGCCGACCGAGCCGTCACTGAACCGCTGCTGCACCTCATCGGGCGCCAGGTGGCCCTCCCCGCTGAGCCCACCGGCCAGGTAGCAGGTGTCGAGCAGGGTGATCCGGATCCCGGCCTCGGCGGCGGCGGCGGCGAGCGCCTCGCTCATGACGTTCGGGTCGGCGTAGGCCTTGCCCCCGGGGGCGTGGTGGACGTAGTGGAACTCGCCCACCACTGTGGTCCCGGCCAGTGCCATCTCGGCGTAGGTGGCGCGGGCCAGGGCCAGGTAGGTGTCGGGCGTCAGCCGTTCGGTCACGGCATACATCTGGTCCCGCCAGCTCCAGAAGGTGCCCGAGTCGGCGTGGGTCCGTCCGCGCAGCGCCCGGTGGAATGCGTGACTGTGGGTGTTGGCCAGACCAGGCAGGACCACCCCGGCAAGCCGGACGTCGTCGGGCCCGGCGTGTGCCTTGGTCTCGACGTCGGTGAACCGCCCGCCTTCGACGTGCAGGCGCACCGAGGTCGCCAGCCCCGTGGGGAGCCATGCGTGCTCGGCCCAGTAGGTCGTCATCGCGCCGCCGTCAGATCCGCAACGACCCGGGTCAGGGCGGCGACTCCGGCATGGCAGTCGGCGCGCTCGGCGTGCTCGTCCGGCGAGTGCGAGACGCCGGTCGGGTTGCGGACGAAGAGCATCGCCGACGGTATGCCGTGGGCCGAGAGGATGCCGGCGTCGTGACCGGCGCCGGTGCCCAGCACTGGCGTCCCGGCGCCCAGCGTCGCGGCCAGCCGATCGACCAGCGGCGGCAGGAACCGGGTCGTGCCGGTCCAGGACTCCTCGACCATCGCCCCGCCGTGGGCGCCGACGAAGGCCTCGAGGTCGTCGACCAGCGCACGCACGGTGGACTCGTCGACCCCCCGGGCGTCGAGCCACCCGGTGACGTGGCTGGGGATGGCGTTCACCGCGCCGGGTGCCACCCGGACCTTGCCCATGGTGGCGACGCAACCGCGCGCGGTGGCGACCTCGCGAGCGGCCAGGACCGTCTCCGCGTAGCCGACCATTGCGTCGCGGCGGTCCTCCAGCCGGGTCGTCCCGGCGTGGTTGGCGGTGCCGGGCAGGTCGATCCGCCAGCGTCCGTGCGGCCAGATGTCGGAGCCGACGGCCACCGCCGACCGGGCGGGCTCCAGGTCGGCCAGCGCCCTGCCCTGCTCGACGTGCAGCTCCACGAAGGTGCGAACGCGGGCGAGCGTCGGCGGGTCCGCACCGACCGCCGCCGGGTCGCGACCGGACGCACGCAGTGCGTCGGCCATGCTCTGCCCCTCGGCATCGCGCAGCGCCAACCCGCGCTCGGGACTCAGGGTTCCGGTCAGCAGGCGCGACCCGGCGCAGGCGATGCCGAACCGAGCCCCTTCCTCGTCGGCGAAGTTGACCACCGCCAGCGGCATCGCCGGGGCGAGGCCGGCCTCGCGCAGCGCGTCCACGGTCGCCAGGGCGGAGACGACGCCCAGCGGCCCGTCGAAGGCGCCGCCGTCGGGCACCGAGTCGAGGTGCGAGCCGATCGCCACCCCCCCACTGCTCCCGTCGGCGCGCACCTCATCCGGGTCGCCCCACCAGGCCCACTGGTTCCCGACGCGGTCCTCGACCAGGTCGAGTCCGCGCGCGGCGCACTCGCCGGCGAACCACTCGCGCAGGTCCGCGTCCTCGCGGGTCCACGCGTACCGCCGGTAGCCGCCGCTCGAGCGATCACGCCCGATCGACTCGATGGCCGACCACATCGCGTCGAAGCTCATGGCACCAACCTAGGCCGACACATCAGCCGCTGGCCTCGACCGGCACCGGTTCCTCGAGCCCGGAGCCGGCCGGGTAGATCATCGACTCGGGCGGACGGCTGGTGCGCCGGGCCAGCGGATAGTAGATCGCAGCGGTACCCACCAGCCCGACGATCCAGGACACATCCGCGCCGCCGAGCCACGCGGTGACCGGTCCGCTGTAGAGCGCCTGGGCGAGGAACGGCACCTGGGCCACGATGCCCAGGGCGTAGGCCCCGAGCGCCGCCGCGTTCCAGCGGCCGTACCGGCCAGCGGGGTCGTAGAGCGCCGGGATGTCCACCCGCTCGCGGGAGATGAGGTAGTAGTCGACGAGGTTGACCGCGCTCCAGGGGGTGAAGACCATCAGCAGGACCAGGACGAAGTTCTTGAAGTTGGCCAGGAAGTCCGCGGACGCCAGGATCGCCACGAGCACCGACACGAACAGGAATCCCCAGACGTAGGCGGTGCGCGCGGCCGTGGACACCCGCGCATCCCGCCGGAACGCGGACGCTGTGGTGAGCAGGGTCATCGACCCGCCGTAGGCGTTGAGGCAGTTGACCGTGAGCTTGCCGACGACGATCACGAGGTAGATGACGATGGCGACGGCCCCGCCTCCGGCGAGCTTGCCGACGAACCCGACCTGGTCGGTGAGGAAGCCGGTTCCCTTCGCGGCCGGGACTGCGGCGATGAGGGCGCCGAGCGTCATCGACCACTGCGACCCCAGCACGGTCCCGAGGAAGGTGGACCGGAAGGACCGGCTGGTCGGGGTGTCCGCCGGCAGGTAGCGCGAGTAGTCGGCGACGTAGGGCCCGAAGGTCAACTGCCAGCCGGCGCTGAGCGAGATGGCGAGCAGGAAGGTGACGATGTCGAAGCCCTTGGCGCCGAGCAGCGACCCGATGTCGTAGGTGGTGAAGAGCCTGACGGCGAGGTAGCTGAAGCCGAGCGCGCCGACCACCGTCGCGATCCGCCCCATCTGGTGGATCCACCGGTAACCCACCGTGGCGACGACCGCCGTGAGCACGCCGAAGATGACGATGCCGAGGGCGGGCGTCGCGCTCGTCCCGAGGACGTTGCCGATCGCCTGTCCGGCGAGCACGCTGCCGGTCGCCGCGAAGCCGAGGTACATCACCACGACGAGCACCAGCGGCACGATCGCGCCGAGGATCCCGAACTGCGCCCGGCTGCTGATCATCTGCGGCAGGCCGAGGCGCGGGCCCTGCGCGGAGTGCAGCGCCATGACGGCGCCACCGGCGAGGTTGCCGATGAGCAGCCCGATGATGGCCCAGAGGGCGTCGGCGCCGAAGACTACGGCGAGGGCGCCGTCGACGATCGCCGTGATCTGGAGGTTGGCCCCGAACCACAGGGTGAACTGGCTCGCGCTGGTGCCATGTCTCTCGGCCGCGGGCACCACGTCGATGCTGCGGCGCTCGAGCGCGGGCCGCGGCGGGCCGGAGGGGCGCTGTGCGCTCATCGCTGCTCCTTCATCGGGACCTGGACTCCCTGTTCATGGGCCACCTCGGCCGCCCGGTCGTAGCCGGCATCGACGTGCCGGATGACTCCCATACCCGGATCGTTGCTCAGTACCCGGGCGAGCTTCTCCGCTGCCAGGGCGGTGCCGTCGGCGAGCGAGACCTGACCGGCGTGGATCGAGCGGCCGATCCCGACGCCGCCGCCGTGGTGGATCGAGACCCAGCTGGCGCCGGAGCTGGCATTCACCAGGGCGTTGAGCAGGGGCCAGTCGGCGATGGCGTCGGAGCCGTCCAGCATCGACTCGGTCTCGCGGTAGGGGCTGGCCACCGATCCGCAGTCGAGGTGGTCGCGACCGATAACGATGGGCGCCGAGACCTCGCCCCGAGCCACCATGTCGTTGAACGTCAACCCGGCCAGGTCGCGCTCGCCGTAGCCGAGCCAGCAGATTCGCGCCGGCAGCCCCTGGAAGGCGATCTTCTCCCGCGCCCCACGCATCCACTTCTGCAGCCGGTCGTGGTCCGGGAAGAGGTCCATCACGGCCCGGTCGGTCGCGTGGATGTCCTTCGGGTCGCCGGACAGGGCCACCCAGCGGAACGGGCCCTTGCCCTCGCAGAACAGCGGCCGGATGTAGGCCGGCACGAATCCGGGGAAGTCGAAGGCCCGCTCGTAGCCACCCTGCCGGGCCTCGTCCCGGATCGAGTTGCCGTAGTCGAAGACCTCGGCCCCGGCGTCCATGAACCCGACCATCGCCTCGACCTGGCGCGCCATGGACGCTCGGGCCCGGTCGGTGAACTCCTCCGGCTTGGCCTGCGCGTAGTCGGGCCAGTCCTCGACGCTGATTCCCTCGGGTAGGTAGGAGAGCGGGTCGTGCGCGGAGGTCTGGTCGGTGACGATGTCGATCTCGACTCCGCGGCGCAGCAGCTCGGGGAAGACCTCGGCGGCGTTACCGACCACGCCGATGCTGCGGGCCGCCCGACCGGCCCTGGCCTCCAGCGCCTGCTCGACCGCGTCGTCGAGCGAGGTCGCCACCGTGTCGAGGTACCGGTGCTCGACCCGACGCTCCAGCCGGGCGCGGTCGACGTCGACGACCAGGCAGACACCCTCGTTGAGGGTGACCGCCAGCGGTTGGGCGCCGCCCATGCCGCCGCACCCGCCGGTCAGGGTCAGGGTCCCGGCGAGCGTGCCGCCGAACCGCTTCTCGGCCACCGCGGCGAACGTCTCGTAGGTGCCCTGGACGATGCCCTGGGTACCGATGTAGATCCACGAGCCGGCCGTCATCTGGCCGTACATCGTCAGGCCGAGGTGCTCCAGACGACGGAACTCGGGCCAGTTCGCCCAGTCCGGGACGAGGTTGGAGTTGGCGATGAGAACCCTGGGCGCCCACTCGTGGGTCTGCATCACGCCGACCGGCCGGCCCGACTGCACCAGCATCGTCTCGTCCGGGCGCATCGTGGTCAGGGTGCGGACCATCGCGTCGAACGAGCGCCAGTCGCGTGCTGCTCGACCGGTGCCGCCGTAGACCACGAGGTCGTCGGGGCGCTCGGCCACCTCCGGGTCGAGGTTGTTCTGCAGCATCCGCAGCGGAGCCTCGGTGGTCCACGACGTGGCGGTCAGGTTCGTGCCGCGGGCGGCGCGGACGGGGCGAGCACCTTCCATGGTGGGTCTCCTTCGTGTTCTCGAACGGTGGTGCGAGGACTCAGGCGAGCTGCCCGCAGACCTGCTCGGCGGCATACCGGGCCCGACCGGTGGTCACGAACTGGACGGCGGCCTCGATCTCGGGTGCCAGGAAGCGGTCCGGGCCGGGGCCGGGCGTGCTGGCGCGGAGGGCGTCGATGACCGCACGGGTCGCCGGCGCGGGCGTCAGTGGTGTGCGCAGCTCGATCCCCCGGGCTGCGGTGAGCAGCTCGATGGCCAGGACCCGGGTCAGTCCGTCGACGCTGCGCCGCAGCTTGCGGGCGGCGGACCACCCCATCGAGACGTGGTCCTCCTGCATGGCGCTGCTGGGGATCGAGTCGACGCTCGCGGGGTTGGCCATCCGCTTCATCTCGGAGACGATCGCCGCCTGGGTGTACTGGGCGATCATGTGGCCGGAGTCGACCCCGGGGTCGTCGGCGAGGAAGGGCTCGAGGCCGTTGCTGCGGGTGCGGTCGAGGAACCGGTCGGTCCGGCGCTCGGCCATGCTCGCGACGTCGGCCGCCACGATCGCCAGGAAGTCCAGCACGTAGGCCACCGGCGCACCGTGGAAGTTGCCGTTCGACTCCACCCGCCCGTCCCTGGTGATCACCGGGTTGTCGACGGCGGCCGCGAGCTCCCAGCCGGCGACGCGGGCGGCATGGTCCACCGTGTCCCGGGCCGCGCCGGCGACCTGGGGGGCGCAGCGCAACGAGTACGCGTCCTGCACCCGCGGGCAGTCGTCGGTGTCGTGCGAGGCGCGGATCTCGCTTCCGGCGATGAGGGCCCTGAGGTTGGCTGCCGAGGCCGCCTGACCCGGATGCGGGCGCAGCTCCTGCAGATCCGCGGCGAAGACGTCATCGGTGCCCAGCAGACCCTCGACGCTCATCGCGGCCGTGATGTCCGCCGTGGTCAGCAGGGTGCGCAGGTCGTGGATCGCGAGGACCAGCATCCCGAGCATCCCGTCGGTGCCGTTGATCAGCGCCAGCCCCTCCTTCTCGGCCAGCACGATCGGCGTGATCTCGTGGTCGCGCAACGCACTCGCCGCGTCCGTCAGGCTGCCGTCGGCAGTGCGGACGGGTCCCTCCCCCATCGCGGCAAGCGCGCAGTGGGCGAGCGGGGCCAGGTCCCCGGAGCAGCCGAGGGAGCCGTACTCGTGGACGACCGGGGTGATCCCCGCGTTGAGCATCGCTGCGTAGCTGCGCGCCGTCTCGACCCGAACGCCGGTCCTCCCGGTGGCCAGGGTGGACAGCCGAAGCACCATCAGGGCGCGGACGACCTCGCGCTCCACCTCAGGACCGGATCCGGCCGCGTGCGAGCGGACCAAGCTGCGTTGCAGCTGGGCTCGCTGCGCCACCGGGATGTGCTTGGTGGCCAGGGCTCCGAAGCCGGTGGAGACGCCGTAGTGCGGCTCGACGTCCCCCGCCAGCCCGTCGATGATCCTCCGGCTGGCGGCGACCGCCTCGATCGCTTCGGGAGTCAGCTCCACCATCGCGTCCTCGCGGGCCACGGCCACGACGTCGTCCAGGGACAGGGCGCCGACGCCCACGACCACCGGGCGCGGCTGGTCGAGCGGGGTCGAGGGGAGCTGGGTCTGGGACATGGGTCCATTGGAGCGGTCCTGGGACCAGTCGGCCCCCCAGACCGGGGAAATCTGTCTCAGATCCGAGACTGAGCCAGCCGCCCCTCCAACCTCCGCGCTCCGCGGAGTTCTCACCCTCCCCGACGCGGAGGCACCGGGGCGCGCCGGGTCTGGGCAACCTGTTGACGACCCCTTGGCACGGTCGTATATTTCCAACGTTTGGGACAGTCATTGAGGAAGTTGTTGACATTTCTGTCATCGGCCCTCATCTCGGCAGGACACACAAGGGGAAAGATCATGAACCGAATGAGAAGCATCGGCGCAGCCGTCGTGGCTCTGGCCGCGGTGGCGGCCCTGGCTCCCGTCGCCTCCGCGACGACGGAACCGACCACTCCACCCACGATGGGACCGACGGCCGCTGCTCCCGTGGTGGCCGCCGTTCCCGGCATGAACGCCGTCGGGATGAGCCCCAACTCGACCGAGCTCGTGGCCGGCGTCAACCGCACCAACGAGAAGATCGCCTTCGACTTCTTCGTCGCCAAGGGCCTGACCAAGAAGGAGGCCGCCGGCATCATCGGGAACCTCGACCAGGAGTCGCTGATGGACCCCCGCGCCTCGCAGGCCGGCGGCGCCGGCCGGGGTATCGCCCAGTGGAGCGTCGGCGGCCGGTGGGACACCTACAACGGCGACAACGAGGTCGACTACACGAACGGGACGCTCGGCGTCTCCCGGTGGAACCTCAACGGCCAGCTGAAGTTCATCTGGTACGAGCTCACCCACTTCTCCTACTACGGACTCTCCGAGCTCAAGGCCACGACGACCATCGACGGCGCCGTCGTGGTCTTCCAGGACAAGTTCGAGGGCTGCGGCACCTGCAACACCGCCGCCCGCAAGGCCTACGCCCACGACGCCTACAACCGCTACGCCTGACCGGTCGGGCCCGCGGCGTCGTCGCCGCGGGCCCGCTCGGCTGCGAGACTGAACCGGTGACCAACGCACCGGCCGCGGCGCAGGCCCTCCAGGTGCTGAGGCTGCTGTCCCGGCATACCGAGCCGTTGCCGGCCGCCGCGATCGCCCGCAGCCTCGACCTGGCCCGGTCATCGACCTACCATCTCCTCGCCACGCTCCAGCAGCACGGCTTCGTCGTCCACCTTCGCGAGGAGCGCCGTTACGGACTGGGGGTCGCTGCCTACGAGCTCGGCTCGGCGTACTCGCGACAGGCTCCCCTGCAGCGCCTTGCTCGCCCGATCCTGACCCGACTCGTCGACGACACCCGGCACAACGCGCACTTCGCCGTGCTGCACGGCAACGACGTCCTGTACCTCGTCGAGGAGCGGGCACCGCGGCGACCGTCGCTGGTCACCGACGTCGGGGTGCGGCTGCCGGCGCAGCTGACCGCCAGCGGACTGGCGATGCTCGCCGCGCTGCCGGCGGCGCAGGTGCGAGCCCTCTACCCGTCACGGGAGGCGTTCGTGCAGCGTCACGGACGCGGCCCGCGGTCCCTGGCCGAGCTCCGCTCCCTGCTCAGCACCCTGCGGGCGCGTGGGTATGCCGTGGAGGAGGGCACGGTCACCCCGGAGTTCTCCTCGGTCGCATCGGCGGTGCTCGACCACTCGGGTCACCCGGTGGGGTCGTTCGCGCTGACCTTCGAGCGGTCTCAGGTGGACGCCGCCGAGCAGCGGGTCCTCGCCGAGGCGGTGCGGGCCAGCGCTGGGCAGCTGTCGCGTCGCCTCGGCCGCACCGACCCCACCGAGTGAGAGCAAGCTTCGGCTGGGCGCCTCGCCGCTCAGTCAGGGGTGACCGCACACAGCGCCCGACGCGCACCGGCCAGCCCCAGCGCGGCGATGGCCACCGCACCGACCGTGATGATCTGGAACGCGGCCCTGGTCGGCGTCCCGGCCAGCGCCAGCACGGCTCCCGCTCCGGCGAAGAACACGGCGCTCGCCATGCTGGCCGCCATCTGCGCGCCGGCGTTGTTCCGGCCCTGGGTCTGCTCCGTGGAGACGGCCATCGTCAGGACGGCCAGGGTCGAGGAGGTCATGCCGACGCCGACGCCGGCCACGGCCCAGCCGACCAGCCCGACCCAGATCGGCAGGTCGGTGAACACCAGCACCCCGGTGGCGGCGAGCCCCGCCACCAGCAGGCCGAACCCCAGGTGCAGCAGCAGGCGCGGTCGGGCTGCGAGCCTGGACTGCAGGCTCGATCCCACCAGCCACATCACGCCGGTGACACTGAGGCTGACCCCCGCCGTCGTCGGGCCCTGCCGGTGCACGGTGGTCAGGATCAGCGGCAGGAACCCACCGACTCCCATGAACGCCGCACCGAGCGCAGCGCGGAGCGCCACGAGGGCGCCGATGCCACAGGCCGCCCGGAACGTGCCGGGTGGCAGCAGGCGTCGGGCGCTCACCGCCGTTCCCCCCACCCCGGCGATCAGGGCCGCCGCCGACCCGAGTGAGATCGCGGTGGTCGCCTCGGCGACGACATTGAGCACCACCAGCCCGGCGGCTCCGGTGGCGGCCCACGGCAGGATGGACCGCAGACGTTCCGAGGACTGCGCGCCGGTGCTGGCCGCCGACGCTGGGGCAGTGCGGCGCATGGCGGGGCGCAGCAGCAGCCAGGTGGGCGCCAGCAGCCCGACGGCACCGAGGAAGACCCAACGCCAGCCGACGGCTTCGGTGACCATCCCGGCAGCCGCCGGGCCGAGCACCGAGGGCAGCACCCAGGCGGCGGCGAAGAGGGCCATGACCTTCGGTCGAAGGCGCTCGTCGAGTGCCCGCGCGACCAGCACGATCAGGGCCACGTCGAGCATCCCCTCGGCCAACCCGCTGAGCAGCCTGCCGAGCACCACCAGCGGTAGCGCGGCAGCGGTACCGACCAGGATCTGGCCGAGCAGGAACAACCCCGCCCCGGCGCGCAGTGTCGGAACGGGGCCGCTCCGGTCGGACCACCAGCCGGAGACCGAGAGGGCGAGGAGGTACGTGGCGATTGGGGCCGCCATGACGAGGCCGTAGCTGGTCACCGCCCCCAGCTCCTGCAGCATGCTGGGGAGGACGGTGACCACCGCGCGGTTCTCCAGGGCCCCCAGGGTCACCAGGGCGAGGACCCCCACGACGAGCGGGAGCGTGTCCCGGCTGAGCAGGCTCGGGGCCGGAGGGGACGCCGGCGCTGTCCGGGCAGGTGTGGTCATGCTGGACAGGGTGCAAGTTCACGTCCACATGAAGTCAACCCGGATGCCGGGACCGGGGCTCGTGACGTTGACCACGGTGACGGCGTGCTCGAGGGTCGGGCACTATGGGCCGGGTGAGTGTCACGGCGATCGTCCTGTGCGGAGGTTCGTCGGTCCGCTTCGGCGCGGACAAGACTCGCCAGGTCCTCGGCGAGGGCACCGTCCTGGACCACCTGCTCGCGTCCCTGCCGTCATCCTGGGCGGTCGTCGCGGTCGGCGTGGAACGAGCCGTCGTCCGCGACGTCACCTGGACCCGCGAGCAGCCGCCCGGGGGCGGGCCACTGGCCGGCATCGCCGCCGGGCTGGTCCGGGTGCGCACCCCCGAGGTGCTGGTCCTCGCCGGTGACCTGCCGTTCGCCGGTCCGTGCGCCCAGCGGCTCCTCGCCACCCTGGCCACGGACGACGGGGTCGACGCCGTCGTCGCACGCGACGACGACGGTCGGATCAACCCGCTGCTCGCGGCCTACCGAGCCGGGGTGCTGCGGACGGCCCTGCCGCCCGACCCGGCCGGGGCGCCCGCCCGCCTCGTGCTGCGGTCGATCTCCCACCAGGCGGTGCCGACCCTCGGGGACGAGGCGCTCGACGTCGACACCCCCCAGGCCCTGGAGGTCGCCCGCCATAGGCTCGACCCATGAGAGCGATCACCATCCCCGTATCCGGCGACGCCGACGCGCTGGTCCCGGCCGAGGTGGACGCGCCGACACCCGCGGCGGGTGAGGTCCTCATTGACGTCGTCGCTGCGGGGGTCAACCGTGCCGACGTCATGCAGCGGATGGGTCACTACGACCCACCCCCGGGATTCTCCCGACTGCCGGGCCTCGAGGTGAGCGGACGAATCGCCGGGCTGGGCGACGACGTCGACGAGTGGCGGGTCGGTGACGAGGTGTGCGCCCTGCTGACCGGCGGCGGGTACGCCGCACAGGTGAGCGTGCCTGCGGCGCAGGTACTCGCGGTGCCGGCCGGAGTGGGGCTCGTCGAGGCAGCGGCCCTGCCCGAGGTGACCGCCACGGTCTGGTCGAACGTCTTCATGACCGCCAACCTCCAGCCGGGGCAGCTGCTGCTGGTGCACGGCGGCTCGTCGGGGATCGGCACCATGGCCATCCAGCTGGCCCGCGAGGTCGGGGCCCGGGTGGCGGTGACGGCAGGGTCCACCGCGAAGCTCGAGGCCTGCCGAGAGCTCGGCGCCGAGATCCTGGTGAACTACCGCGAGGAGGACTTCGTCGCGAAGGTGCGGGAGGCCTCCGACGGGCACGGCGCCGACGTCATCCTGGACAACCTCGGGGCGAAGTACCTCGGTCGGAACGTGGAGCTGCTTGCCGTGAACGGGCGGCTCGTCGTCATCGGCCTGCAGGGCGGGCGCACCGCCGAGCTCGATCTCGGCGCCCTGATGGCCAAGCGCTGCGCGGTGATCGCCACGACCTTGAGGGCGCGGCCGGCGGCCGAGAAAGCCGCCATCGTGGCGGCCGTTCGCGAGCACGTGTGGCCGCTGCTCGAGTCGGGTCGGGTGCGACCGGTGGTCCACTCCACGCACCCGCTCGCCGAGGCCGCGGCCGCGCACCGGGAGATGGAGTCCTCGACCCACATCGGCAAGATCCTGTTGACCCTCTGACCAGGCACAACCACCCGAACTGACTATCCCCCCCGGCAGATCCACCACGTGATGATGGACGTGGCTGCCCGGGTGGCGCTGACACCGTCGGCGCCTCCCTGCCCCTGTGGTGGCCGAAGGGCGGCAGGGGTCGGGCGCGAGTCGGGCCCCTGTCGTTCCCCGCGCTCAGCCCCGAGGAGCGATGGGGCAGGATGGGTCTCATGACGGAGCAGGGCGCTGAGCAGAGCACGACCACGGCCGACGACGAGGGGCCGCGGGTCGTCGTGGTGACCCAGGACGGCATGGGGGTCTCTTCGGAGAAGGGGTCCAGCCAGGAGGAGCAGACCAGTCCGGCCGACCTCGTGGAGGAGCCGGCCAAGGTCATGCGGATCGGCTCGATGATCAAGAACCTCCTCGAGGAGGTCCGCAACGCTCCGCTGGATGAGGCCGGGCGAACCCGCCTCGCCGAGATCCACAAGCGCTCGATCCGCGAGCTCAAGGCGGGCCTCGCGCCCGAGCTCGTCGACGAGCTCGACCGGATCGCGCTGCCGTTCAGCGAGGTCGCTCCCTCGGACGCGGAGCTGCGGATTGCCCAGGCCCAGCTCGTCGGGTGGCTCGAGGGCCTCTTCCACGGCATCCAGACCGCGCTCTTCGCCCAACAGATGGCCGCCCAGCAGCAGCTCCAGGGAATGCGCCGTGCCCTGCCGCCCGGCCACCCTGCTGCGGAGCACGGCAACCTCGCACCCGGGGCACCCGGCCATGCCGGGCCCGGCCCCACCGGCCAGTACCTCTAGCGCAAGCCGCCTCACCGACCCCGCTTCAGAGGGCGCGGGCTGCGGCCCGGCCAGCCGTCCGGCCGGAGAAGATGCAGCCCCCGAGGAAGGTGCCCTCGAGCGATCGGTACCCGTGCACGCCACCGCCCCCGAAACCGGCGACCTCACCCGCGGCATACAACCCCGGGATCGGGCTGCCTGCTGCCGAGAGCACCTGCGCGTCCAGATCGGTGTGCAGCCCGCCGAGGGTCTTGCGGGTGACGATGTTCAGCCGCACCGCGATCAGCGGACCATGCTGCGGATCAAGGATGCGGTGCGGCGCAACGGTCCGGATCAGCTTGTCCCCCAGGTAGTTCCGGGCGCCGTGGATGGCGGTGATCTGGAAGTCCTTGGTGTAGTCGTTGGCCACCTGCCGGTCCCGCTCGAGGATCTGCTGCTCGATGCGGGCGGGATCCAGAGGGGCATTCGGGGTGATCGCGTTCATCCGCGCCACGAGCTCGCCGATCGTGGACGCGGTGGCGAAGTCCACTCCCCGGTCGATGAAGGCCTGCACCGGTGCGGGTGCGCCCGGTCGGACCCGGCCCAGCACCTGGTGGATGGACCGGCCGGTGAGGTCGGGGTTCTGCTCGGACCCGGAGAGGGCGAACTCCTTCTCGATGATCTTCTGGGTCAGGACGAACCACGAGTGGTCGTGCCCCGTTCCGCGCAGGTGCGCCAGGGTGCCGAGGGTGTCGAAGCCGGGGTAGAGCGGGGCCGGCAGCCGTTCCCCGTTGCCGTCGAACCACATCGACGAGGGACCGGGAAGAACTCGGATCCCGTGGTTCGGCCAGATCGGGGACCAGTTCTCGATGCCCTCCACGTAGTGCCACATCCGATCGCGGTTGACCAGGCTCGCGCCAGCCCGCTCGGCGATCCCCAGCATGCGTCCGTCCACGTAGGCGGGCACCCCGGTGATCATTCGCTTCGGGGCCGAGCCGAGCCGGGTGGGCCAGTGCTCCCGGACCAGGTCGTGGTTGGCGCCGATGCCGCCCGACGTGACGATCACCACCTCGGCGCTCGCGCTGAAGTCGCCGGTCCGGTCCCGGTTGGTCGGTGCGCCGCGCGGCTCGGTGGCCGGCGCCAGCACCGTCCCGCGTACTCCGGTGACGGCGCCCCCGGTGACGACCAGCTCGTCCACCCGACGCCGGAACGCGAAGGTCAGCAGCCCGGCCAGCTCCGCGTCGATGGCCCGCCGGATGAAGGGCTCCAGGACACCGGGCCCGGTGCCCCAGGTGACGTGGAAGCGGGGCACCGAGTTGCCGTGCCCACCGGCGGACCCGTCGCCGCGCTCCGCCCACCCCACCACCGGGAACCACCGCATCCCCAGCTGGTGCAGCCATGACCGCTTCTCCCCCGCCGCGAAGTCGACGTACGCGCGGGCCCATTGTCGTGGCCACTCGTCCTGCGGACGGTCGAACCCGGCACTGCCCTGCCAGTCCTGCCAGGCCAGGTCGACGCTGTCCCTGATCCGCATCCGGCGTTGCTCCGGCGAGTCCACGAGAAAGAGGCCGCCGAACGACCAGAACGCCTGACCACCGAGGTTGTGCCGCGACTCCTGCTCGATGACCAGGACCCGTCTCCCGGCCGCAGTCAGCTCCGTGGCGGCGACCAGCCCGGCCAGCCCGGCGCCGACGACGATGGCGTCAGCTGCGAGCGTCGTGCGCGCCTCGGTCATGGCGTGAGCCTACGGCCCGTCCGTGGGGCTGCGGGTCGATCAGGTCGTCCTCGGAGCCGGAGGTGTTAGATCTACGGATGACCCCGGACCCGTCGACCGACGCCGCACCCGTCCCGGCCCGTCAGGCGCTGCCTCGGGTGCCGTGGTGGGCCCTGGCGTCGGCGGCGCTGGCTCCCGTCGCCCTGATCGGCGGCTTCCTCTACGCGGGCTGGCAGCTGTCGGGGTACGCCGTGTCGAGCACGACGATCAGCGACCTCGCGGCCGTCGACATGCCCGGCCGCGGGGTGATGACGACCGCGCTGGTGATCACCGGCCTGGCCCACCTCGTCACGGCCCTCGGGCTGAGGCCAGTCCCCCGGGCGGGCCGGGTTCTGCTCGGCCTCGGCGGGGTGGCGACGGTCCTGGTTGCCTGGCTTCCCATCGCCTCCGTCGGCACCAGCTCTCCGGGGCACCTGGTCGCGGCCGTCCTCGCCTTCGGCGCGCTGACCTTCTGGCCGAGGCTCATCGCCCGGCCGGAGCCGGACGCCCCGTTCGTCCTCAGGCCGCGGTTCGCCCGGACGGCATGGACCGTGATGCTGGTCTTCCTGGTCCTCACCGGCCTGGACCTGGTGTTGCACTTCCACCCCGCGTCGCTGGGTGTCAACGAGCGCATCCTGGCCAGCCTGAACGCGCTGTGCCCGCTGGTGGTCGTCCTGGGACTGCGCCGGGCGGAGCGAGCGTGATCCGGTCGGTCGGCATACAGTGACCGGATCATGACTCGGGGGCGGATTCTCAGGGCCGCGGCGCGAACGGCGCGTTGGCTCGGCATGCTCGCCGTCTGCTACGTGGGCGGGGTCGCGGCGACCAACCTCTCACCGACGAGCATCGAGACCACGAACTATGCGGCAACCGTCCGGATGTCCGTGCTGCCACTGCACGGTCCCGTCCTGCACAGCCCGACGATCCTCGGGGACCTCGATCTCGAGTTCACCTCGCCGCTGCTCGCCCCGGGGATCGAGGTGGCCGCGTCCGTCAAGGACAACATCACCCAGGTCTTCTCCAGCCGGGACCTCAGCGTCCGTTCGCTGCAGCCCACCAACGAGGAGATCAGCCAGGCCCTGCGCAGCGGGATCGTCGGCGTCGGCTGGCGCTTCCTCGTGGGCGCGACGGTTGCCGCCTTCGTCCTGTCGTTGACCTTCCACTACGCCCGCGGTCACCGCTGGCCGGACCGACGCCACCTGGTGACCATCGGCAGCGCGCTCGTCGTGGCGTGTCTGCTCACCGGGACCGGTATCTGGCAGACCTACCGTCCGAGCAACTTCGACAGCCTGCGAACGACCGGGTTGCTGCTCGAGCTCGAGCGGAACAAGGAGATCCTGCAGAACGTCCAGGCTCGCAGCGCCCAGGCGACCCCGTACATCCTCAACCTCCTGGCGCTGTCCCAGTCGCTGCGCGAGAACCTCGTCCCGAAGACCGTCGACGAGACCGTCTCGAGCCGGATCCTGCTCGTCTCGGACATCCACGGGCAGAACCAGTACGGGCTGATGAAGTCCATCATCGAGTCGCAGCGGATCGACGCGGTCATCGACCTCGGCGACTTCGTCAACTTCGGCAGCGTGACCGAGGCGGAGGCTGCCGGACTCTTCGCCGGCATCGAGTCGCTGGGGATCCCCTACCTGTTCGTCGGAGGCAACCACGACTTCACCTCACCGACCGACACCGCCCTGCTGAACCGGATGGCCAAGGTGCCGAATGCCGTGCTGCTGCAGCCCGGCCCGGGTCGCTACACGACCTACCTGGTGAACGGCCTGCGGATCACCGGGTTCAACGACCCGCGCTACTTCGGCGACGACGCCCAACGGACCGCGCAGAAGCAGCAGCCGGCGATCGAGGCGTTCAACGAGGCGATGCAGGACCAGCCGGTCCCGGACATCGTCGCCTCCCACGAGCCGGCCGCCGTCGAGGGTGCCGACAAGGGTGACCTGCGGATCAACGGCCACCAGCACTCGCCGATCCTCAAGGGCAACCGGATCGGGGTGGGGACCTTCACCGGCGGCGGCGTGCTCTCGCACTACTTCCAGGAGGAGGACTCGGGGGAGCTGCTCGGGCAGCCGTACGCGTTCGACATCGCCGCATTCGGTCCGAACTGCCGGCTCAGCTCGCTGACCCGCTACACGTACCGCAACCTCATCGAAGGCAACCCGGTCTACGACAACGTGACGGTGATCAACGGGTCCACGATCGAGAAGCCTGCCAAGGCCGACCCGGACCGTTCGTGCAGCTCGGTCGCGGCGAGCGGCACGTTCACCGTCGTCGCACCCGCTCGGGGCAGCTGAGCCGCACCGACTCCCTGGCCGGTCAGACCCCGTGCTAGAAGAGCGGGTTCAGCTCGCGCACCGACGTCACGGTCACCCCGTCGGCGGAGTAGTACGGGTCGGCGGCCAGCACCTCGTCGACCCGCTCCCGGGTGGTGGTCAGCAGCAGGACCGACCCACTGCCGTCGACCAGCGGACCGGCGTTGAGCAGCTCGCCGTCCGCGTGAAGCCGGGCCAACAGCTCGCGATGGTGCGGGCGAAGCTCCAGCCGCGCGGGGTTGTCGGTGAAGGAGAGCTCGACGATGAACATGCGCCAACGGTATGCGGTCCACCTCGAACCCGCCCGAGGGTGGCATCCTCGGACGCATGCCCCAGCGGATGTTCGTCGCGGTCGTGCCGCCTCCCGAGGTCGTGGAGGACCTGTCGGACTTCCTCGAACCACGCCGGGACGCCGGTATGCCGTGGATCCACCCGGAGCAGTGGCACGTCACGCTGGCCTTCATGGAGGCGGTGGCGGACCGTTCCGTCGACGCCCTCGTCGACCACCTCGAGGCGGCCGCCGCCAAGCGTCGCCCGTTCACCCTCCGGCTGGCCGGGGCGGGGGCCTTTCCGGACCCGACCCGGGCCAAGGTCCTGTGGCTCGGACTGCGCAACGGCGTCGGGGACCCGGAGACCGACGAGCTCGAGCGACTCGCGGTCAACGTCCGGGCCGCGGCCACCACGGCCGGCGCAGCCGTCGACGGCAAGAGCTTCCGTCCGCACCTGTCCCTGGCTCACCTCAAGCGACCGGTCGAGGCGACCAGGTGGCTGCGCATCCTGGACACCTATGTCGGGCCCGCCTGGCCGGTGCACGAGGTCGAGCTCATCGCCAGCCACCTGGCGGAGGGACCCCACCGGCGGCCGCGCCACCAGGTCGTCGGCAGCTTCGAGCTCGGCGGCTCATCAGCCCCGCAGCGGTGACCGGCGAGCCAGCAGCGGCAGCAGGCAGGCGAACGCCACGACCTGCACGAGCGCCACGTACACCCCGACGAGCGTGACGGACTGGTCGTAGAGCCAGCCCACCGCCGTCGAGCCCAGCAACCAGGCTCCTCCCTGCACCGCCGCGAAGGTCCCGTAGCCGGTGCCCCGCCGACCGGCGGGGACGATGTCGGCGAGTGCCGCCCGCATGGTCGAGTCCTGGATCCCGATCACCGCTCCCCACACCAGGGCCCCGACGACGAGGGCGCTGACCGAGGACGAGAAGGAGAGCCACGGCACGGTCACGGACAGCACCGGGACCAGGAGCAGGCCACGGGCACCGGCCCGGTCGTAGACGCGGCCGAGCACCATCGCCGCGCCGCCGGCAGCCGCCATGGCCACGGCATACAGCACCGGCACCCAGGCCGGGGCGAGGAGCTGACGCTGCGTGATGTGCACGGCGAGCACGCCCCAGGTCGAGAAGCCGAGCATCGTGGCACCCCCGAAGGCGGCGAACAGCCAGAACGGGCGCCCCAGGCCGGCGCCGAGCCGCCACCGCTTCGCCGCAGAGACCTCCACCTGCGGCTCCCACGCCATCGGGTCGGGTGCCCGGCGCCGGAGCCGGAGCAGCTGCGCGAGCGCGATGACCCCCGGGATCCCCATCAGCGCGAACGCCAGCCGGTAGCTGCCGGCCGCCAGGGCCAGCACCGCGGCGATGAAGAGAGGGCCGACCATGGCACCGGTTTGGTCGAGCAGCTTGTGCAGGCCGAACGCACGCCCCCGCCCGATGACCGCCGACGCGTGCGCCAGCATGACGTCCCGCGCGGGGGTGCGCACCGCCTTGCCGAGCCGTTCGCCGGTGTAGAGCGCTGCCGCCGCGGCCACCCCGCCGGTCAGCGCGATGAGCGGGACGCAGACGGCGGTGAGCACGTAGCCGACCATCACCTGGGGCCAGGGCCGGCCCGAGCGGTCGGCGAGCCGTCCGGTCAGCAGCCGTACCACGAGGGCGGTGCCCTCGCCCAGGCCGGTGACCAGGCCGACGACCGCGGCGCTCGCCCCCAGGGTGCCGAGGTAGGGCCCGATGATGGAGCGGGCGCCCTCGTAGACGATGTCCGCCAGGCCGGAGACGATCCCGAAGCCGACCACGAAGCGGGTGGGGGTGATCGTGTTTCCCGAGCCCGGGCTGACCGTCGGTTGCCCGGCGTCCGGCGGACTCATCGCCCGGACCAGCGGTACTCGACCTCCGGTCGGCCGGCGCCGACGTGGCGGCTGCGCCGGGCAGCCAGGTGACTGTCCGCCAAGTGCTCCAGGTAGCGCCGGGCAGTGACCCGGGACACCCCGAGCGTCGTCGCCACCTCGATTGCCGAGAGTCCCCGGTCAGCACCACGCACCGTCTCCAGGACGCGCCCCCACAGGTCCTCGGAGAACCCCTTGGGCAGCGTGCTCGCCGAGTGGACCCGCAGCTCGGCGAACACCTGGTCGACGTCGCCTTGCGTGGCAATCGCGCCCTCGGTCTGGGTGCGACCGCGGTAGTCGGCGTAGCCGAGCAGCCGATCGCGCAGCGAGGCGAAGACGAACGGCTTGAGCAGGTACTGGACGACGCCCAACGAGACCGCGGAGCGGACCACGTCGAGGTCCCGTGCTGACGTCACGGCGATGACGTCCGCAGGCACGCCGTTGGACCGCATCGCGCGGACCACGTCGAGACCGTGACCGTCCGGCAGGTTCATGTCCAGCAGGACGAGATCCACCCGGCTCTCGGCGAGCACCCGCAGCGCCTCGCGTCCCGAGTGCACCGTGGCGGTCACCTCGAACCCCGGTACCCGTTCCACGTATGCCGTGTGCGCGGCTGCCGCGATGGCTTCGTCCTCGACCACGAGGACCCGCAGGCTCACGGCGCCACGCCGACCGGCCGCCGGTCGTCCCCACCGGCCGGCACCGGGAACCGCACCGTGAGGCTGGCTCCGGGAGGCTCGGACACCCGAACCGACCCGCCGAGCCGCGCAACGCACTGCTGGACCAACGCGAGGCCGAGGCCCCGGCCGGCAACCGTCGCGCCGCGGGACAGCGGATCCTGGCTCGACGTCCGGGTTGGGTCCTTGGACGTCCATCCTCGGGTGAAGGCGCGTTCGGCCTGTTCCGGGCTCAGCCCCGGGCCGTTGTCGGAGACCGTGATGACACACTGCCCGGCGTCGACCCGGGCCGAGAAGACGACCTTCGCGGAGGGCATCCCCGAGACCGCGTCGAGCGCGTTGTCGACCAGGTTGCCGACGATGGTGACCAGATCCCGCGGGGGCGCCACGGCGTCGGGAAAGTCCGTCGACTCGTCGATCCGGAAGTCGATCCCCCGCTCGTTCGCCTGCGCCGCCTTGCCCAGGAGTAGGGCGGTGAGCGCCGGCTCCTGTACCGCGGAGACGAATGAGTCGGTGAGCTTCTGCGACGAGGTCAGCTCGTCGGTGGCGAATCGCAGCGCGTCATCCGTCCGGCCCAGCTCGATCAGTGACACGACGGTGTGCAACCGGTTCGCGGACTCGTGGGCCTGGGCATGCAGTGCGTCGGCGAGCCCGCGGGCCGAGTCGAGCTCGCCGGTCAGGGCTTCCAGGTCGGTACGGTCACGCAGGGTCGCCACCGTGCCCAGGTCGCGCCCCTGCCAGGTGGCATGCGCCTGGTTCAGCACGACGACCCGAGCCGCCGTGACGTGCAGCTCGTCGCTGCGGTGCTGCCCGCTGACCAGCGCGGCAGTCAGCTCGGTGGACAGTCCGAGGTCGGTGACGAGGGTGCCCGTGACGTCCTCGGGCAGGTCGAGCAGCCGGCGTGCCTCATCGTTGACCAGCTGCACCCGGTGCTGGCTGTCGACCAGGAGGAGCCCTTCGCGCACGGCGTGCAGGACCGCGTCGTAGTACTCGTACATCCGATGCAGGTCAGCCGTGTTCATCCCCCGGGTCTGCCGGTGCACGTGCCGCGCCACCAGCCACGTCCCGAGGCCCGCCATGAGTGCCGCCAGGGCCGCTGCCAGCAACAGGCCCGGCACCTGCGTCGCCATCGAGTTGCTGACCGCGGTGAGGGTGATGCCGACCGCGACCAGGGCGACGACCGGTCCGGCGGGCTCGCCGCCGGCGTGGACCGGGACCACCGCACGGGTCGAGGGTCCGAGCGTTCCGGTGTAGTCCTCGAGGACGTCCTGCCCGGCGCTCGCCTCGGCGATGTGCCCGATGAACAGCTTCCCGATCTGGGCGGGGTCCGGATGGGTGAACCGGACCCCCTCCGGGCTCATCAGGACGACGAAGTCCGTGGCGGTCGCCTGCTGGACCCGGGTTGCGTAGGGCTGCAGGACCTCGGTGGGTCGCGGACCGGTGACCGCCGTGACGACGACCGGATCGGTGGCCAGGGTGTGCGCCACGGCCAGCACGCGCTGGCGCGCCTGCTCCTCGGTCGCTCCTCTCGCCTGGCCGTACGCCGCGACGAGACCAGCGGCCACGACCACGACGGCCACCACGACCTGGAGCGCGAAGATCTGGTAGGCGAGCGCCCAGCGGCGCGGGTCGAGGCGGCCGTTCATGCCAGCGCCCGCCGGACCGGCTGCTGCGCCGGCAACAGGACCACCGTGACTGGCGTGAACACTATGAACACAACGGTGACCCTACGCCGGGAACGAGTCACGATTCGGGGTAACCGCCCAGCCCTGACCTCACGGGTCCAGCCGCCGAGGAGCACGCGTGTCCCACACCGATCCCACCACGACCCGCAACACGGTCCCCCGCAAGGACCGGACGCACTACCTCTACATGGCCGTGCTCGGCGCCGTCGTGCTCGGCGTGGCCGTCGGACTCGTCTTCCCCGACTTCGCCGTTCAGCTCAAGTGGGTCGGCACCCTGTTCGTCAACCTGATCAAGATGATGATCGCGCCGATCATCTTCGTCACCATCGTCCTGGGCATCGGCTCGGTACGGAAGGCGGCGAGCGTCGGCCGGATCGGCGGCCTGGCCCTGGGCTACTTCATGACGATGTCGACGTTCGCCCTGGCGATCGGTCTGGTCGTCGGCAACGTCATCAAGCCCGGGGACGGACTGCGGCTGACCGACACCATCGCCAAGTCGGGCCAGAAGGCCCTCGGCGGCGAGCCGGCGACCACGGTGGACTTCATCCTCGGTCTGATCCCGAAGACCCTCGTCTCGGCCCTGACCGACGGCTCCGTTCTCCAGGCGCTGCTGGTGGCACTCCTGGTCGGTTTCGCCCTGCAGATGATGGGTCGTCAGGGCGAGCCGATCCTGGTCGGGATCAGGCACCTCGAACGCCTCGTGTTCCGGGTCATGGCCATGGTGATGTGGCTGGCGCCGGTCGGGGCGTTCGGCGCCATCGCGGCGATCACCGGGGCCAAGGGCTTCGACGCGCTGAAGAGCCTCGGGATGCTGATGCTCGCGTTCTACCTCACCTGCGCGATCTTCGTCTTCCTCGTCCTCGGCACGATCCTGCGGGTGGTCACCGGGGTCAGCGTCTTCTCCCTCTTCCGCTACCTGGCACGGGAGTTCCTGCTGATCCTGTCGACGTCCTCCTCGGAGTCCGCGCTGCCCCGGCTCATCGCCAAGATGGAGCACCTGGGCATCGAGCGCTCGACGGTCGGCATCACCGTGCCCACGGGGTACTCTTTCAACCTCGACGGCACCGCGATCTACCTCACCATGGCCTCGCTCTTCATCGCCGAGGCCTTGCAGAAGCCGTTCAGCCTCGGCGAGCAGATCTCGCTGCTGGTGTTCATGATCATCGCCTCCAAGGGTGCTGCCGGGGTCTCCGGCGCCGGTCTGGCCACCCTCGCCGGCGGCCTGCAGTCGCACCGTCCCGACCTGGTCGACGGCGTGGGGTTCATCGTCGGCATCGACCGCTTCATGTCCGAGGCGCGTGCCT
Organism: uncultured Actinomycetota bacterium; assembly: GCA_963845815.1. GTDB lineage: Bacteria > Actinomycetota > Actinomycetes > Actinomycetales > Dermatophilaceae > Lapillicoccus. Next base: position 764,145 of record CAWJTD010000001.1, on the reverse strand, counting down.
TGACCAACTTCGCCGGCAACTCGATCGCCTGCGTCCTGGTCGGGACGTGGACCGGGACCATCGACCGCGACCAGGTCGACCGGGTCCTCGGTGGAGCCGACCCCTTCGACGAGCAGCAGATGACCGCCTCCGAGGTCGAACTTCCGGCGGAGGCCCGCGAACCGGAGCTGGTGCACTAGCCCGGCAGGGGGCCACAGGGGCCGAGGCGGTGCGCAGCGGGCACCGCCTCGGTTCGGTGGTTTTGGTCTCGGCCGCTGTTGCATCTATCTTGGATACATCATGGCGTCCTCTCCCTCCGCACGCCCGTCGGCCTCGGCCCGGGTCTACGCCCGGCTCAAGGCGGACATCCTCGAGGGCCGTCAGGTCGGTGGGTCGTTCATCACCGAGGGGGAGGTCGCCGCCTCGACCGGCGTGTCACGAACCCCGGTGCGCGAGGCCCTGCTGCGTCTCGAGGCCGACGGTCTGCTGCGGCTGTATCCCAAGAAGGGCGCACTCGTCGTGCCCGTGTCGGCCGCGGAGGCCCGGGAGGTCCTCGAGGCGCGTCTGGTCATCGAGCACTGGGCTGCCGCCGCCATGTGGTCGCGACGAGCCGACGTCCTGCCAGAGCTGGCCAGGCACCTGGACGAGATGCGCGGCGCTCGCCAGGCGAACGACCTCGCCGCCTTCGTCGAGCACGACCGGCGCTTCCACGAGGCCATCGTCGCCACGGCCGGCAACTCGGTGCTCACCCGCACCTACCAGGGGCTGCGTGACCGGCAGCTGACCATCATCATCGCCACCCAGATGCGGATGTCCGGAGAGCGCCTCGACAGTGCCCTGCACGGGCACGCCGAGCTGGTGGACCTGCTCCGCACCGGCACCAAGGCAGCCTTCGTCGCGGCGACCCGGGCCCACGTGAGCGACGCCATCGCCCGACTCCAGAGCTCGCGGTGAGCACCGCTGCCGCACCCGACCCGCTGCAGCTGCACAACATCGGGGGCCGCCGGGCGTATGCCGTGTGGGGCGCCGCCATGGCCGTCTACGTCCTGGCGGTCTTCCACCGGACCTCGCTCGGAGTCGCCGGACTGATCGCCGCCGACCGGTTCGGCATCACGGCAGCACAGCTGGCGACCTTCACCGTGGTCCAGCTCCTCGTCTACGCCGCCATGCAGATCCCGGTCGGGGTCCTGCTGGACCGTTTCGGCTCTCGCCGGTTGCTGATCAGCGGCCTGCTGCTGATGACGGTGGGTCAGTTCTGGTTCGCCTTCGCCGGCACCTTCGCCGCCGGACTCGGGGCACGGATCCTCATCGGCGGCGGCGATGCCATGGTCTTCGTCAGCGTGATCCGGATCGTCGCCCTGTGGTTCCGGGTCCGCCAGACCCCGCTGCTGACCCAGCTGACCGGACAGCTCGGCCAGCTCGGCGCCATCGCCGCATCCTTCCCGCTGTCCGCCGGGCTGAAGCACCTCGGCTGGACGCCCTCGTTCCTGATCTCGGCCGGCGTGGGAGTGCTCCTGGCCTTCGGGCTGGTCGTGATCCTCAAGGACTCGCCCTTCCGCGGAACGCCGCAGGAACCGATCCGGGTCAGGGCGGTGGCGGCGACGCTTCGGACCACCTGGGGAGCGCCGGGGACGCGACTCGGGCTGTGGTCGCACTTCACCAGCCAGTTCGGGGCCACGGTGTTCACCCTCTTGTGGGGCTGGCCGTTCCTGGTCAAGGGGCAGGGCCTGAGCGAGTCCATGGCCAGCGTCCTGCTCATCGTGATGACCCTCGCGGCGATGATCAGCGGCCCGGTCCTGGGCAGCATCGTGGCGCGGCACCCGTACCACCGCTCGCGCCTCGTGCTGGGCATCGTCGGGTCGATCGCCACGGTCTGGGCCGTGGTGCTGCTGTGGCCGGGCACGGCGCCGCTGCCGGTGCTGCTCGTCCTGGTGGTCGTCACGGCCCTGGGTGGACCCGGGGCGATGGTCGGCTTCGATCTCGCCCGGACGTTCAACCCGCAGCACCGGATCGGCAGCGCCCTCGGCGTCGTCAACGTGGGGGGCTTTGCCGCCTCGCTGGTGACCATGGCCCTGATCGGGCTGGTTCTCGACCGGCTGGCCCCGGGGGGCCCGCAGGACTACACGCTGGACGACTTCCGGATCGCCATGTCCGTGCAGTTCGTCTTCTGGACCGTGGGCGGCATCCAGATCTGGCGCTACCGGCACAAGACGCTCGGTCATCTCGGGCGGACCAATCCCGAGGCCCTGGCGGCCTTGCGGCGGGGCGAGTCGACGTTGCCGGGCACCTCCCACCTGACCTGATCGCCGGTCGGACCCACCCGGGAAAGGGAGAGCGCGGTGACGCCAGGGGGGACGTCACCGCGCTCGGCAGTCGAGTCCTTTGGGGGTGGACGCGACCACGGCGCGCCGGGCTGGGGGGCAACCACGGCGGCAGTTCCCATCATACGAAGCCCGTCCGCGTTGACCAACCGGGGGTGACGCTGGGCACGCCCGGGGTGAGAATCAGGCATGGATGCGATGCAGTGGGATGACCGGTATGCCGGAAAAGACCTCGTCTGGTCGGCCGAACCGAACGCGGTGGTCGAGCAGGAGACGTTATCGCTGACCCCCGGCCGGGCTCTCGACCTGGCCGCAGGCGAGGGGCGCAACGCCATCTGGCTGGCCTCCCGGGGCTGGCAGGTGACCGCGGTCGACTTCTCCTCGGTGGCCACCGAGCGAGCCCGGCGACTGGCCGACGAACGGCTGGGAGCCGACGCCGAGAGCGTGCAGGCGATCACCGCGGACGTCCTGGCCTGGGAACCGGAGCCGGGTGGCTTCGACCTCGTCCTGATCGTCTACTTCCACGTGCCTGCGCCCCAACGCCGGGCCCTGATCCGGGCCGCCGCGCGCGGGCTGGCACCCGACGGGACCCTGCTGGTGCTCGGGCACCACCGAGACAACATCGAGCACGGGGTCGGGGGTCCGCAGGACCCGGCGCTGCTCTTCACCCCCGAGGACGTGGTGCTGGACCTCGACGGGACGGGACTGTCCGTCGAGCGATCCGAGACCCAGCGGCGCCCGGTCACCGCCTCCGGTGGGACGGCGACCAGCACGACGCCCACCGCCGGCGCGCGCGACGCCCTCGACGCGTTCGTCCGGGCTCACCGCAGCCGGTCGTGAGCGCCTCGCTATGGTCCGGGGATGACCAGTCAGCCGAGCGCGCCGCCGATCCGGGGGGTCATCTTCGACTTCCACTCGACCCTGGCCCACGGTGGCGGGTCGGACCGATGGATCGACGCCGCGTGGGACTCGCTCGGCCGTTCGGGACGGCCGGTCGACACCCTCGGCGCGGCGACGCATGACGCTCTGGCCGGGTTCCTTGACCAGATCTGGGAGCATGCCCGCCGTATCGACCCGGACAACGATCGTGACTCCGACGCCGAGCGGCACTGGACGGTCTTCGAGGCGACGGTGCGGCAGGCGCCCGGGATCGATCGCGAGCTGGGCGAAGCGCTGTACGCCCAGATGCCCGGTCGGTGGCAGGCCTATGACGATGCCATCCCGGTCCTGACCGGCCTGCGTGAGCAGGGAGTCAAGGTCGCGATCCTGTCCAACGTCGGCTTCGACCTGCGACCGGCCCTCGCGCGGATGGAGCTTGACCGGCTCGCTGACGCCCTGGTGCTCTCCTGCGAGGTCGGGGTGGTCAAGCCGGACCCGGCGATCTTCCGCCGGGCGCTCGACGCGCTCGACGTGCCGCCGCACGAGGCGCTGATGGTCGGCGACAGCTGGCGCGACGACGGCGCGGCGGCCGCCATCGGGATCCGGACCCTCATCCTGCCGAGCACCCCCGGCCCGGTGCACGGGCTCGACGCGGTCCTGCGACTCATCGGCTGAGCCCGTCCTCGACGTCGCCGCCGGTTGTGCGCTTAGGGCAGCTCCAGCACCGGCCCGGTCCACCGCGCGTGCAGCCACCGGTCGTGGCTGGTCACGACGACGGTTCCGCTCGAGCGCCCGAGCGCCTCCTCGAGCTCGGCCGCGAGGGACAACGAGATGTGGTTCGTCGGCTCGTCGAGCAGGAGCAGGTCGGGTCGGCTCACGACGACCAGGGCCAGACCGAGGCGGCGCTGCTGCCCGACGCTGAGCACCCCGACCGGCTTCCCGAGCTCGCGGGGATGGACCAGACCGAGCTCGCCCAACGGCGGGGCGTCCTCGCCGGATGCCGCGGCATACACCTCCTGCGCGGACAGCTCGGAATCAGCGAAGGTGACGTCCTGCGGCAGGTAGGCGATGCGTCTCGCCCGCACGTCCACGACGCCGCGCGCAGCACCCAGCTCGCCGGCGAGTACCGCCAGGAGCGAGGACTTGCCACTGCCGTTCGGGCCGGTGACGAGCACCTGCTCGCCGGCCCCGACGTCGAGGCGGGCCACCGATACCCGTCCGGGCACCACGAGGTCACGCACCGAGACCGTGGCCGACCCCGCGGCCAGGGCCTGGCTGAAGCTCAACGGCCGTGGTGGTTTCGGGATCGCCCGGCGCTCGACCGCCTCGATCCGACGCTGGACGTTCTGCACCCGGCGGGAGACGGCGCGGGCGACGTTGCCGCCCTTGAACGCGTAGACGAACTTGTCGTTGTCCCGCGGGGCCCGGTCGTGCGCGACGGTCCGGGCGGTCGTCTTCTCCGCCAGCCGCAACGCCTTGAGCTCGTCGCGCTGCACGAGGAACGCCGTCTCCCAACGCCGTCGGGCCCGCCGACGCTCACCCAGGTATGCCGTGAAGTCACCGGCGAACCGGCTGCCCCCCGCTCCGTCGATGCCGAAGTGGGAGGGATCCAGGTCGACGATCACGCTCGCCGCGTTGTCCAGGAAGGCCCGGTCGTGGCTCGCCACCACGACCACCCCCGGCGCGTCGGCGATGAACTCCTCGACGAACCCCATCGCCTGGTCGTCCAGGTGGTTGGTCGGTTCGTCCAAGAGGACGCATTCAGGGCGGCGGGTGATGATCGCCGCCAGCGCAAGCCGGGTCCGCTCACCGCCGGAGAGGCTGGTCACGGGTCGACTCCGGTCCAGATGACGCAGCCCGAGCCGGTCGGCGGCCAGGTCGGCCCGACGGTCGGCGTCCCAGGCGTCGTGATCCTCGGCCCAGGCGAGCTGGACGGCATACTCGTGCGCCGCCTGCGGGTCAGCGGCGGCGAGCTCCGAGGCGAGCCCTTCCAGCCGGGCCACGGCGTCGTGCAGCGGCGCCAGCACCGAGGTCAGGACGCTCCCGATCGTCGACCCCACCGCGAACTGCGGGTCCTGGCTCAGGTAGGCCACGTCGTCCGGGCGGGTGATGCTGCCGGCATCAGGCTCGTCCTCGCCGGCCAGTAGACGCAGCAGGGTGGACTTGCCCACGCCGTTCTCGCCGACCAGCCCCACGGGCTCACCCGGGTTGGCGAGCAGGTCGACGCCGTCGAGCACGACCCGCTCGCCGAACCTGCGGACGAGGCCCGTGGCCACCAGCGCGGCTCCGGGTGGGACGGAGGGTGAGGTCATCAGGAGTCCTTGGACGTCGGGGTGTCCCCGCCGGGCCAGGCCTCGGGCGCGGGGCGGTCGATGTCTCAGCTCCACATGATCCCTCGATGGTCCCCCACCGGGGCCGGCCGGGGCAAACCCATTGCCGCTCAGGACGTCATGTGAGGATGGGTTCATGCTCACCCTGGAGCTGGCTCAGCAGCTGAAGGACCGCGGACTGACCTGGACTCCCGCGTCCGGGGACCGCTTCGTCGTGCCGGTGGCCGACATGGAGGACGAGGTGTTCGTCCTCAGCGAGGTCACCGCGGACGTCTACCGGTTCAGTGGCGGCGACGTCATCGGGTTCAACGGAACGACCGAGTGGGCCCTGGACAGCATCGAGCGGGACCGGGTGGTCTGGCTGCCACGAGAGGATCAGCTGCGTGACCTGCTGGGCCCCGCCTTCGTCCGGTTGGACCGGCTCGACGGGGGGTATGCCGTCACGACCGCCATCGGCGACGGCGCACCGGGGCGGTTCGTCGACATCGACGCGGAGCGGGCCTACGCCCGGGCGGTGCTGGCCCGTCTCACCCGGTCCCGCCCGGCCCGGGGCTGACCGGCTCGTCGTCGCGTCCGCCCGTGCCGCTGCCACTCATTTCGGGTCGGTCCTGACCAGCCGCAGGGCGTCGGCGAGGGTCCCCCGTGAGCTGACCGACTCCACGGCTCCCGCGGTGTCGGTGGACCTGGCCTGCTCGGCCAGCGCCCGGTCCATCGTCTCCATGCTCTGGCTGGACAGGACCCAACCCAGCGGGGCGGTGACGGCCGGGAAGGTCGACTGGTGCACGACGACGACGGCCGAACCGCGCCAGCCGTCGATCTGTCTGAGCAGGTCCGCGGGCGGTGACGCCGCCCCGGAGCCGAAGAGACCCGGTGCGGCGATGATCCGCTCGGCATCGGTCAGCAGCGCGGGCGCGTCGAGCAACGCGGCCTTGGCCACCCCGGTGGTCGTCGACGGGACGAGGAACTCCGACGTCTGCGGCGGCGCGTCCTTGACCAGGTCCCCCCCGGTGCCGTTGTCGAGGTAGACGACCACGGGGACCAGGATCTCCTTGACCGGCGCCGACCCGGCCAGCGTCACCGTGTTGCGCCGCTGGATGTCGCCCAGCCAGGTCGGGGCCAGGTCGAGGATGGTGGCGAGCCCGGTGTTCTCCACGTAGCCGCCGTCGACCAGCTGTTGCTCCGGCTGACCGTCGCACGGTCCGACCACCCCGGACGGGGTGACGAAGGGGAACCGGGACGCCAGCATGGCCCCGGTGGCGGCGGTGATCGGACCCAGGCACTGGTCGCCGGACGTCATCGTGCGTCCCGACGCCCCGTTGCTCAGCGAGGCGAACAGGTCGGTGGTGTGCCCCGACGGCATCGCCGGCGAGTCGCAGTCCCCGGCCCGCCCGTCCGCCAGCCGTAGCTGGCTGACCCACATCCGACACCCGTCGGCCACCCGCGTCGAGTTGAGCACCAGCGCACCCGTCGCCGACCGCCAGGCCGGGTCGCTCTCCGCGGGCAGGAACGGCGTGGCCAGGCCGGAGCTGCGCTCCCAGGAGACCTCGATGAGGCCGCCCCGGTCGAGCCACCGAGGACCGCTGGTGGTGTTCGCGGGCGTGGCCGGACCGCCGAAGAAGGGCACCCCGGTTGCGGCGTAGGCCGTGTCCCGCACGAACAGGCCGGTCGTCGCCGACGCCAGCGCGTTCGGCCCGGACATGGCGACCACCCGGCTGCGGGCGGAGTCGCTCCCGGAGAAGCGGGCGACCGTCAGCCCGACGGCACCGCCACTGGCTCCGGCACCGAACAGGGCTCTGGCGCAGAGGTTCTCGGGACCTCTGGTCGACCAGTCGACCCGGCCGTCGGCCCCAGCGGTGGCGGTGCCGCGCAGCAGGTCCAGGCCGGCGGCGGTCCAGTAGGCGGCCCGGATCCCGCCGCCCTCGGCGGCGAGCAGGAGCATCGGCCGCAGCCGGTACTGCTGTCCGGCTACCGTCACCTCGTGTCCGCAGCCGAACCCAGCCGTCACCCAGTCGCCGACCGCTTCCTTCAGGCTCGGACGCAGGGACGGGTCGGAGCTGGGCTCCGCCGTCGAGACCAGTCCCCGGACCCCGTGCACGTCGATGTTGCTCCCCATCCCCGTCGTCCAGGCCATCGTGACCACGAGCAGGGTGGTGATCGGCAGCGAGGACATCCGAATCCACCTGAACCAGAACAGCTCCGGGGCGAGCCGGTCCTGGACGGCCACCACGCTGCCACCGACGACCAGGCTCGCTGCCAGCAGGGCGAGCAGCGCGGTGCCGATCACCCCGAAGAAGTCACCGACCCAGCTGAACGAGCCGACGGCGAAGAACAGGACGACCCCGGCGACGAGGGCGCCCAGGCGAAGGCTCTCGTTCTGCGGCAGCGGGGACGAGGGGGTGAAGAGGACCCGGATGCGCTCCCGGTAGGACAGTGCCTGGTACCAGGCCTGCACGACGTCCTCCTCGCTCGAGACCGGGCCCTGCTGTTCGTGAGTGACCAGCGCGAAGGCCCACCGGCACCACGGCCAGGCGAGGATGGCGACGACGACCCCGACCAGCCAGGCGACCGCCCCCCACCAGGACCAGCCGATCAGCCCGACCGAGCCGAGCGCGACGATCGAGGTGAACGACCGGACCAGGCTGAGTCCGCCGACGACGACGGCGGACACCGCGATGAGGTCGCCGGCCACGACGATGGCCCGCTTCTCCCCATCGGTGGGGACGGAGTGCCACGCCGGCAGGAACCAGCCCGCCCCGCGCGGCGTGCCTCGGGCTGCCAGGGAACGACGAATCACCCACGACGCCAGCATGATCGCCGTCGGGATCAGCAGGAAGGCGGCCGTCCGGCCCGGGTTGAGACCCGGCATCGCCCAGGGCGTCCCCGAGCCGCGGATCCAGAGCCAGAGCATCCCGGCGACGACGATGCCGGGGGCCACCAGGCCCAACCGCAGCAGGGCCGGTCGCGCGGCCAGCACGGTCTGCGGGGTCCGTCGCCACACCGCGCCCGACCGCATCCGGCCCATCAGCATCAGTCCGACCGTCACCAGGGCGATGGCGATGACCGCGAAGAGGGCATGCAGCGCCCCCTGCCCGTCCCGGAGCCACCGACGTTGCACGTCCGGCATCTGGTCGAGCAGGTCGGAGCCTCCCGGGATGCTGAGGACGGCGATGGGCAGCACGGCGAGGATCGAGAACCGCTGCTTGTACAGGGCCAGCCTCCAGACCCCGACCGCGGCGCGGCCCGGCGGCGTCAACGCCCGCCACAGCGTGAAGAGGACCACCCCCGCGGTCAGGACCCACTTGGCGGCGGACAGCAGACCGGTCGCCCACGCGAGGACCATCGAGGCGGGCGCGGCGAATGTTCCGGCGGCGAGCGCCAACGCGTCCTCGACCACGTCCACGAGCGCCAGGATCCGCAGCAGGCGGGCCATCGCCGGCCAGCTCGGCGCGAGCCACCGGGCGATGATGATGCCGTAGACGACGATGAAGACCGCATCGAGCCCGAGATAGGCGACGAGCCACATCGTCCGATGACCGGCGTCCGGCTCGGGGTAGGCGGCGGACCAGCCGTCGGTGAAGGGCGCGACCAGCCGTCCCGGGCCCATCAGGGTGGCCACCGGCCAGGACCGGCCCGCCGTGGTGAGTACCTCCCCGGTCAGCCGGCTCAGCTCGGCCATCGCCACCAGGAGGACCAGCACCGCGCTGACGACCATCCCCAGCCGGGCCGTGATCCTCGGCATCTCGAGCATCCGTGTCTCCTTGCGGGCCCTGCCCCTGGATGGCCCTCCTCATCGAAGCAGGAACGGCCGGCGCTCGCGCGGATACAGACGGAATCTTTGCCATCCGGGGTGCGCGGCCCCGTCGGCGTGGCACCTTCCGGGCGAGCGCCACCGGGGCGACACTGGGGTGAGCGACACGGTGGGAGGCAAGGTATGGAGCACGACGGGCTCGCCTGCTGCGAGAACCTCTGGTGCGGTCAGGAGTATGCCGCCGACGAGGGGTGGGACGGGTACTGCCCCTCCTGCGTCGCCCTGCTCGACGAGCACCTCGCCCGATCCCATCGCGCGCCCGTGCCGGAGTGCGTCGGCTGTCGGCGCACGACCGACGTGGCCACGCACCGGACGGCCTCGGCCTGACCCTGCCTCCTGCTATCGACGCGGCGGGCGGGGCAGGAAGTAGCTGGTCCGCTGCTGGTACTCGCGGTAGCCGGGACGCTCGGCCATGTGCTGCTCCAGCAGCCGGGCTCCGGTCGCGAAGACCAGGAAGTAGGTCATCGCCACCGGCGAGAGGAGGGTGAGGACGCCCGGCCAGGCGCTGGCCGAGACCAGGAAGATGCCCCACCAGACGGACGAGTCACCGAAGTAGTTCGGGTGCCGGGTCCAGGACCACAGCCCCCGGTCCATGACCTGGCCCCGGTTCGCCGGGTCCGCCTTGAACGCGGTGAGCTGGGCATCCCCGACCGCCTCGAAGGTCAGCCCCACGGCCCACAGCACGACCCCGAGGATGGCGACGGGGACCACCCCGCCGCCGCTGGCGGCCGACACCTGGATCGGCAGCGACACGAACCAGACCGACAGTCCCTGGATCAGGTACACCTTGCGGATCGCGACCCACACCGGGTTGCCCGGCTGACCCGCGAGCATCTTCTGGTAGCGCGGGTCCTCCCCCTTGCCGGCGTTGCGGCGGTGCATGTGGTGGGCCAGGCGCAGACCCCAGATCGCCACCATGGCCAGCAGGACCAGTCGTCGGGCACCGGAGCCGGAGCCGGCGATCGCCGCGACGACGCCGACGAGGACGAACCCGAGTCCCCAGGCGGTGTCGACGACCGTGACCCGGCCCTGACGGTGTCCGACGACGGCGGTGACGACCATCAGGACGGCGACGGCCAGCAGCGAGGCCCCGCTGACGGCGAGGAAACTGGAGACGGCGAAGCCGGTCATGACCACTGGGCCGGGCGGACGGGCTCGAGCGCCGAGCCGCCGAGGGTGTCGGGCCGGACCGCGAGGATCTGGTCGACGCCCATCCGGCCGTCCCGGAAGGCCATCGCGCCGCCGACGAGGTAGAGCCGCCACACCCGAGCGACCTCCTCGCCCACCAGCGACACCGCGGTGTCCCAGTTCCGCTCGAAGGTCTGGTGCCACGCCGCGACGGTGCGCACGTAGTGCTCCCGCATGGCGTGGACGTCCCGGACCTCCAGGCCGCCCTCCTCGATCAGCGAGACGGTCTCCCCCACCGGGCGCATGTGCATGTCGGGGGCGATGAACGACTCGATGAACGGACCGCCGCCGGGGAACCGTCCGCGACGAGACATCTGCTGGATGAGCACCCGCCCGTGCGGTCTGACGTTGTCCCGCAACGCCCTGACGTAGGTCGGGTAGTTCTTCTGGCCGACGTGCTCGCCCATCTCGAGCGACGACACCGCGTCGTAGTGCCCGTCGGACACCTCGCGGTAGTCCTGCAGCCGGATCTCGACCCGGTCCTGCAGGCCCCGCTCCCGGATCCGCTCGTCGATGAAGCGCTTCTGCTCGGCGGCGATCGTCACGCCGGTGACCTGGGCACCGAAGTGCTCGGCGGCATACAGGCTGAGCGAGCCCCAGCCGCAGCCGACGTCGAGCAGCCGCATCCCGGGCTCACCCAGCCCCAGCTTGCGGCAGACGAGGTCGAGCTTGTCGCGCTGGGCGTCCTCGACGGTGTACTCCGGGGCGTCGGACCTCCAGTAGCCGCAGGAGTAGGCCATGTGCGGGTCGAGGATGAGCGAGTAGAACTCGTTGGACAGGTCGTAGTGGTGGTGGATCGCCTGCCGGTCGCGCAGGGCGCTGTGCAGCCGGCCGGTGAGCCGAGCCTGACTGGCCGGTGCCGCGGGGCGGGTTCCGAGCGCGCCGACCTCGCGGGCGGCGCCAAGCAGCGCCGCGAGGGCTGCGGGCGTGCGCCGGACGCTGCCCAGCCCCCGGTCGCGAGCCACGATCCAGACGTGGGTCAGGGCCGCATCGAGGTCCCCCTCGACCTCCAGCTCCCCGGTGACGTACGCCTGCGCGGCGCCCAGCTCCCCCGGATGCCACAGCAGCCGGCGCAGCGCGTCCGGCGAGCGCAGGACGACCGACGGCGCGTCCAGCGGGCCGGCCACGCTCCCGTCCCAGGCAGTCAGCCGCACCGGCAGGTCGCCACCGGCAACCTCGCGCAGCGCCCGGGCCAGGGCGGACGCGACTGCGGAGCCGGAGGTGTCCGTGGATGCGGTCGGGTGATCCAGGACGGTCATGACGCTGTCCCGTCCCGCTGCAGGAGGATCTGCTGGACATCGAGGTAGCCGGAGAGGAAGCCGGCCCGGGAGTACTCGAGGTAGAAGTGCCACATCCGCCGGAACACCGCGTCGAAGCCGAGCCGGTCGATCTCGTTGGTCTGCCCGGCGAACCGTTCGTCCCAGAGCTTCAGGGTCCGGGCGTAGTGCTGGCCCATGGACAGCCGCTCGGTGACCCGCAGCGCGGTGTGCTGCTCGGTGATCTCGTGGATCGCCTCGGTCGACGGGAGGAACCCGCCCGGGAAGATGTACTTGTGCACCCACGTGTAGGTGTACTTCGTGGCCAGCATCCGGTCGTGCGGCATGGTGATCGCCTGGATCGCCACCTTCCCGCCGGGCGCCAGCAGCCGGTCGAGGGTCTCGAAGTAGGTCCGCCAGTACTCGTGGCCGACAGCCTCGATCATCTCCACCGACACGATGGCGTCGTACTGCCCCTTGACGGCCCGGTAGTCGAGCAGGTCCACGCTCACCAGGTCGGAGAGTCCCGCGGCAGCGATCCGCTCTCGGGCCAGCGACTGCTGCTCGCTCGAGAGCGTGACCGTCCGGACCGTCGCACCACGCTTTGCGGCCCGGACAGCCAGCTCCCCCCACCCGGTACCGATCTCCAGGACGCGGGTACCGGCACCGACGCCGGTCAGGTCCAGGAGACGGTCGATCTTGCGGCGCTGGGCTGCGGCGAACCCGGTCCAGTCCGCTTCGTCGGTCGGTGCGGCCGCGACCTCGGCGAGCTCCCCGCCGATCGGTGATCCCGGAGTGCGGGACGCGTCGAACAGGGCCGACGAGTAGCTCATCGTCGGGTCGAGGAACCGCTCGAACAGGTCGTTCGAGAGGTCGTAGTGCCGGGAGATGTTGGATCGGGTGTTCTTCGTCGTGTTCCGCTCCCGTCGCGGGTGGCGAGCGACGTAGAGCGAGCGCAGCCGCTGCAGCGGCTCGGGCACCAGGGTGCCCATGCGTTCCGCGAACACCGCGAGCAGGCCACCGAGGTCCGGCGCACTCCACTCCCCGGCCATGTAGGACTCGCCGAAGCCGATCAGTCCCCCCGCACCCAGCCGCGCGATGAACGCCTCGGGGCGGTGCAGCACCATGACCGGCGCACCGGGAACGTCGACGGCACCACCGCTGGCCGAACCGTCCGGGTACTCGACGCGCACGGCGAGGCGTTGGACGACCTGACGGAACAGCCGCTCGGCCACGAGGGTGTGCACCCGTCGGCCGACCCCGCCGGGGTGCCGGACCAGATCCGGCCAGCGGCTCGTGTCGATGTGCAGGTGTGGAAGCGATGGTGGGGCCGGAAACGACTGGGGCGCAATGGTGCTCATTGGACGTTCTCCTGGTGGGCGTGGGTGGGGCGAGGGCGGATCGGCAGTCGGCGAAGCCACAGGCGGATGCCGTGCCAGCGGATCTTCGCCATGATGGCGAGGGGCTCGAGGGGTTGGGTCAGGGCCAGACGGAGCACGTAGGCCGCGCTGACGTCGTGCGCGTCCCCGGTCAGCACTGCGACGAACGGGGGACGGCCGGCGCGCTTGAGCGCGACGCTCACCCGAACCTGGTCGTCCGGCTCGGGAAGGACCAGCTCGTAGGACCCGTCCACGTCGTTGAACGGGCTGACGTAGAGGGCCTTCTCGGTGCTCGCCCGCCCCTGGGCGTCGGTGCGCACCAGGTAGGCGTGCCGGTCGCCATACGTGTTGTGCACCTCGACGACGACGCACTCCAGCAGGCCGTCGGCGCGCTCACACCAGAAGACGCTGATCGGGTTGAAGACGTAGCCGAGCACGCGGGCGTTGGCCAGCATCCGGATCCGTCCGCCCTGCAGGTCGATGTCGTGGCGGGCCAGGAACCCGTCGAGGTTCTCGCGCAGGCTCCGCTCCGGCGAGCCGAGGTGGTCGCGCCCTTCGAACCGAGCCAGCCGGGACAGCGGTCCGAGCTGTGGCAGTGCGTCCAGATCGACGAGCCACGAGTGGCTCCGGTGCTGGAAGTCGCTACGCACCGGCTCGGTCCGCACGTGCCGGATCGAGGTGGCGTAGATCCGGGCCTTCGGGATCGTGGCGGCGAGGCTCATGACGCCGGCGCCAGGACGTGCTCGGGCTCGTCGGCGCCGGAGGTCGCGCCCCAGCGCACGCCGAGGTGCTCGGCCGCGCGCAGCCCCGACCGGGCGCCGTCCTCGTGGAATCCCCAGCCGTGGTAGGCCCCGGCGAAGGCGATCCGCTCGGAGTTGATCTGCGGAAGCCGGCGTTGCGCCGCGATGGACTCCGGTGTGTACAGGGGGTGCTCGTAGGTCATCGTCTCGATGACGAGGTCGGGGTCGACGAGGTGCTCGCCGCCCAGGGTGACGATGAACCGTCGGTCGGTGACATCGAGCCGCTGCAACCGGGTCATGTCGTAGGAGACCAGCACGGCGGCGGCGGACTCCTGCGTGGGCCGCCGCCAGTAGTTCCAGGACGCACGGGCGGCGTCGCTGCGTGGCAGGACCGACTCGTCGGTGTGCAGCTGCGCGACATTCGTCGAGTAGGGCATCGCGGTGAGCACCTCCCGCTGGAGCGGGGTCGGATCGGCAAGCACGGCCAACGCCTGGTGCGGATGAGTGGCGACGACCACGCTGTCGAAGGTATCGCTCTGGCCGTGCGCGTCAAGGACGATCACCTGGTCACCGATCTCGGTGATCGCCGACACCGCGGTCGACCGGCGGATCTCGTGGATCCCGGCCGCGACCTTCTCCACGTAGCGGGCGGACCCGCCGGTCACGGTGCGCCAGGTCGGCGATCCGAAGACGGTGAGCATGCCGTGGTGGTCGAGGAAGGTGAAGAGGTACCGGGCCGGGTAGTCCAGGGCGACGGCCGGGTCGCAGGACCAGACGGCAGCGACCAGGGGCTCGAGGAAGTACGTGGTGAAGTAGCTCGAGAACCGCGCGCGTGCGCTGAACTGACGAAGCGTCTCGTCGTGTCGCGCCACGACCTCGGGAACGGCCAGGACACCGCGGGCGAGGCGGTGGAATCGTCGGACCTCGCCGAGCATCCGCAGGTACTCCGGGCGGGCGAGGTTGCGGGGCTGGGCGAACAGGCCGACCAGGCCCTTGGCCCCGGCATACTCCAGGCCGGCGTCGTCGCAGCGCACCGACATGCTCATGTCCGACTCCTGGGTGGCGACGCCGAGCTCCTCGAACAGCCGCACCAGGGTGGGGTAGGTGCGGTCGTTGTGCACGATGAACCCGGTGTCGATGTTCACGGTCCGGCCCTCGACGGACACCTCGTGGGTGTCGGCGTGGCCGCCGAGCCGGTCGCTGGCCTCGTAGAGCGTGACCTGGCACTCGCGGGAGAGGACGTGGGCGGCCGTCAGTCCGGCGACGCCGCTGCCAATGACTGCGACCCGCCGAGGGGCGGGCCGCGGGGAGGCGTCAAGGGCCATTGACATGGTCGATCCTGTCCGGTGGGGGGTGGTGACCTCAGTGGTTCGTCACCCACCCCCGAACGGATTGCCCCCGGTCAGGCGAAGCTGAACAGCGCGATCGGATCGGATGTCGGCGCCGAGGACCCGCCGTCGGGCTCGACGGTGATCCCCGCGCCCTTGGCGGTGGCGGCGTTGCCGTCGAGCACGACGGTCTGGTCGCTGGCCGGTGGCATCAGTCCGGCCGGGAGCATGGCGCCCTGGTCGTTCTGGAGCCACAGCTGGTAGACCTTGCCGCTGGGCGCGGCCGGCATGTTGTGGGTGATCAGGATGGCGCGGCCCACCTGCTTGGACCTCACCAGGGTCGCTGACGCCCCGTCCGGGAAGGTCTGCGCCGTGGTCTGCTTGTCGGACGCGGTGAGCACGCGCTCGGCGACCGTGAGCTGGCCCTGGCTCGGACGCTCCCAGGGCCGGGTGACAGCGGCGGCGCCACCACCGAGCAGGACGACTGCGGCGGCGGCGGCGACCCACTGGGTCGACCAGCGGCTGCGCGCCGTGGCCGCGGCCGGCGACTCGCGGACGCTGCTGCGCCCTGGCGTGCTCGGGGCGGCCTGCTCGGAAACTCGTGGCGGCAACGGGCGGACCGTGGCGATGTCGCGCAGGACCTGCTCACGTAGCCGTGCCGGCGGCATCGAACCAGCCAGGTGGGACAGCTCGTTCGCTGCTTCACGCAGGCTCTGCACCTCGTCCCGGCACTCGGGGCAGACGGCGAGGTGCTGTTCGAACCGGGCACGCTCGATGTCGTCCACCGCGTCGATCGCGTAGGCCCCGGAGAGGGTGTGGATGTCGTCGTTCATGTCTGCAGTCCCAACGTGTCGCGCAGTCTGATCAAACCATCACGGATCCTGGTCTTGGCCGTGCCGAGAGGAAGATCGAGCATGGTCGCCACCTCCGAATGGGTGTATCCGCCGAAGTACGCCAGCTCGAGCGCACGTCGTTGAGCGGGAGTGAGTGTCTGTAGGGCCTTCCGCACGCGCTCGGCCTCCAGTGAGGAGTGCGCGGCGTCGGCGGTGGTGTCGTAGTCCACGTCCTGGTTCGCTTCGTGATACCGGTTGTCCCGGCGACCGGCGGCCTCCGCGGACCGGACCCGGTCGACGGCCTTGCGGTGGGCGATCGTCATCATCCAGCTGATCGCGCTGCCCCGGTTCTCATCGAACCGGGATGCGGTCCGCCAGATCTCCAGGAAGGCCTCCTGGGAGACCTCCTCCGACTGGGCCGGATCGCGAACGACCCGGATCACCAGGCCGAAGAGCCGCGCGGACACGGCGTCGTAGAGCTGGGAGAACGCTCCCTCGTCGCCCCAGGACGCTTGTCGAAGCAGGGCGGCGAGGTGTTCCGATGGTGCAGTTCCCTCCGGCGACACATCGCCGGAGGGAACTGCGTGCAGATCAGCCATGCTGAGCATTCTGCTCTCTCATGAGTTCTCTGTGGTCATCGGCCCGGGGGTCGATCAGGGGGTGAGGACGGTGTCGATGATGTAGACGGTGGCGTTCGCGGTCTGGACGTTGCCACAGATGACCTTGGCGCCGTCCTTGCCGACGGTGAACGCCTCGCCCGAGCCCTTGACCGTGATGGTGTTGCCGGCCAGGGTCTTGTGGTCGCCCGCGATCTTGTCCGGGGCGATCTTGCCGGCGACGACGTGACCGGTGAGGATCTTGGTCAGGGTGGGCTTGTCGGCGAGGATCTTGTCCAGGTCGGCCTTCGGGATCTTCGCGAACGCGGAGTCCACGGGAGCGAAGACGGTGATGGCCGGAGCCGTGTTCAGGGTGTCGCCCAGACCAGCGGCACCGACAGCGGCGACGAGGGTCTTGAGCAGCGGGTTGTTGCTCGCGGCGGTGGCGACCGGGTCTGTGGCCATGCCGTTGAACGAGCCCTTGCCGTCGGCGGGGACCGAGGCGCAGCCCGGACCGAACGGCTTGCTGCTCATCGCGTCCGCGGCCGGGCTGGTGGTGCTGGGCGCCGGAGCCGAGGAGGAGGACGAGGAGGAGGACGCCGGGGCGGTGCTCGTGCTCGTGGTGGAGCCACAGGCTGCCAGGACGAGGGGGAGCGCGGCCACCAGGCCGACGAGTGCGGTGGTGCGACGGGTGTTCATGGGATAGAGCTCCTTGGATCAGTGATGATGTTGGGTGGTGAACTGTCATGGGTGATTCGCCACCACCCGGGCGGTGGATTGGGCGGATGGCAAGGAATCTCAAAGAGTTTCGGGTCCACGCGGCCACCCGGGTGGACCTGGCCGCGCCTGGCACCGCAGACACCAGCGACGGCCGGCCACCGAGGTGGCCGGCCGTCGCTGACGGGTTGCTGCAGGTCAGGCGACCAGGACGAGGACTTCCTGGATGCCGCTCGAGCCGCTCGGGAAGGGGGTCGCCCGCTTCTCGATCTGTGCGTTGCCCTCGCGGTCGAAGGCGCGCACCGCGACGGTGTGCTGGCCGCTGGTCGCGTCCCAGGGCAGGTACCACTGACGCCAGTAGTCGACGCCGGCGTCCGGGCCGAGCATCACCGGCTGCCAGGCTCCGCCGTCGATTCTCACCTCGACCTTGCCCACGCCCCGGTGCTGGGCCCAGGCCACCCCGCCGAGCGCGGTCCGGCCGGGCTGGATCGTCGTCAGCGGCGCCGGCGTGTCGATCCGGGCGGAGATCTTGATCGGGGCGTCGGTCGCCCAGTCGCGCTTGGTCCAGTAGGCCTGTTGGGCGGCATACGTGGTCAGGGTCAGCTTGGTCAGCCACTTGGTCGCCCCGACGAAGCCGTAGATGCCCGGGGTGATCAGTCGGGCCGGGAACCCGTGCGCGGCCGGCAGCGCCTCGCCGTTCATCCCGATGGCGACCATCGCGTCCCGACCGTCCCGGATCACGGCCAGCGGGGTGCTGATCGTGTAGCCGTCGACCGCGGTGCTGAACAGCTGGTCCGCCGAGCCGCCGACGCCGGCCCGGTCCAGGAGGTCGGTCACCCGGACCCCCAGCCACCGGGCGGAGCCGATGTAGCCGCCGCCGACCTCGTTCGACACGCAGGTCATGGTGATGTCCCGCTCGATCAGCGGCAGGGCGGCGAGCTCGTCGAAGGTCAGGCTGAAAGGGCTCGTGACGTCGCCGTCGATCTCGAGGCGCCAGGAGTTCTTGGCAACCTGCGGGATCGCGAGGTTGGTGTCCACGCGGTAGAAGTCGGCGTTCGAGGTGCGGAACGGGGAGACCCCGGGGACCTGGCCCTCGATTCCGGTCGGCAGGGGCGGCGCGGTGCTCGCCGCCGTGGGCAGCTTCACCTGGGACGGGTCGGCCGCCCCGGCCGCCAGCCGTTGGCCGGCTCCGGCGACGACCACCGCTCCAGCGGTGACGCCGGCGGCTCCGGCGAGGAACTGGCGGCGTGAGCCTCCCTGCTCACGGGCGTCCTCGAGCAGGCTCGGCGCCGATGAGCCCGGCTTGACTGGCCGGCCCAAGAGGACCCAGCGCAGCCCGAGCAGGACACCCACCCCGACGATGCCGGTCGCCACCGCCGGAAGTGCGTCGAGGACGCTGGCGGTGGGCCGGGTCAGCGCGGCTGCCGCGGCGAGGACCACCAGGAGGACGATGAGGCCGAGACCGACCTTGGGGCGCCGTCGCGAGAGCAGCCCGGCGACGGCGGCGAAGATGATCGTCACCAGCCCGACCGAGCCGAGCAGGACCGCCTTGTCGGCGGTGCCGAACTGCGCGATCGCGAACTCCTTGAGCGGAGTCGGGGTCAGGTCGATCAGGGTCGAGCCGACCGCGAGGACGGGCGAGGTGGCGGGGTCGACGAAGGCGGCGACGAGGTGGCCGAGGGCCATCCCCCCGACCGCGGCAAGGACGCCGGTCGCTGCGAAGGCGATCCGGCGTCCAGCGTGGGGCTGTGAGGAGGGCGTCATGCAACGGCATTCGGAGCCGACCCGCTCGGTGGATTGGAGTCGGCGGCACTAACCGCCGAGGAACTCCTCCACCAGGGCGGCGACCTGGTCCGGTACCTCCAGCGCGATGAAGTGACCGGAGCCCACCACCTGGGCCGCCCGGACCCCCGGCAGCGCGGCGACGAGCTCCGGGTCCGGCGCCCTCGCCGTGACCAGGAGGGTGCGAGCGCGGACGGCGGCGAGGACCGTCCGGCCCTCGAACTGCGCCATGGCCCGGCACTCGGCTGCGGCGACGTCCGGACGGAGGGCGGTGAAGGCGGCAACCAGCTCGGCACGGCCAGGCGCCTCGGTCGGCCCCAGCAGGCGCTCGACGAAGCGCCTCCGCCACGCACCGTCGTCGTCGTCACGGACCGCGGCGACCGAGCGGGCGAAGAAGTCCTTGCCTGCCTGGTCGAGGATCGGTGACGGGTCGAGGGCGACCACGGCCGGCACCAGCCGGGGGTCCGCGCCACAGACCAACGCGATCGCCGCTCCCATGCTGTGTCCCACCAGGCAGACCGGTCCGAGCTCCAGCTGGCCGAGCAGGGCCGTGACGTGCGCCGCCAGCGACTCGATCGACACCGCCTGCTGCGGCGGCGGCGCCGGGGCGGACCCGTGGCCGGGCAGGTCCACGACGACGACCCGGTGGTGCTGCCTCAGCCGGTCGACCAGGGAGTCGACCGAGCTGGCGTCACAGCACCATCCCGGCACGATGACGATGGGCACCCCCTCGGCCGTTCCGGGGCTCTGCGCGGCGTGCCGGGTGACGGACAACGGGCCTCCGGTCTCGGTCACCCCGTGGTCACTTCCGGTCCAGGGGGCCGGTGAGCAGGCCCTGGACAACGGGTCCGAAGTCTGCGACGACCTGCGCGCGGGGTGAGCCGGCGAGGGGTTCGACGCGCAGGACGTAGCGCAGCATGGCCAGACCGACCAGCTGGGTCGCGACGACGTTCGCCCGCCGCTCCGCGTCCGGGCCCCCGATGGCCGTCCGGTACCGACCGAGGATCCGATGGCTGACGAACTGGCCGAAGGCGGCACCGGCCTGCTCGTGCGATGCCGCCGAGCGGAACATCGCGAGCATCGCCGAGCCGAGCTCGGGGTTCTCCCAGGCCTGGAGGAAGGTGGCCACCAGCCGCTCGCCGGCGCCGTCCATCCCGGCCTCGAAGACTTCGCCGACCGCGTCCACGGGATTGATCGGGAGCTTCATCGCCGCCGCGAAGAGCTGGTCCTTGCTGCCGAAGTGATAGGAGATCAGGGCCACGTCGACGCCCGCTGCGGCGGCGATCCCCCGCATGGTCGCGCCGTCGAAGCCTCGCTCGCCGAAGAGCGTCCGGGCCGCCGCGAGGATCTGGTCACGTCTGCTCACGGACCCACTCTAGCCAGTTCCTCAACAGGTGTTGAAATTTGCCCGGGTGCGTGTCACAGTAGGAATTCAACAACTGTTGAATTCCTACTGGAGGAGCCATGTCCACCCACCTCGACGTACCCGTCCCCGCCACGCTGGCCCAGCACCCGAGCCGCGAGCAGCGTCATCTCATCGGCGCCGTCATCGGCCTGAGCCTGCTACTCGGCCTCCTGGTCGCCGCCTTCGCGCTGCCGGCCCTGAATGCGGCGCCCCGGAACCTTCCGATCGGGGTCGCCGGGCCTCCAGCCGCCACCGGCCAGCTGACCCGGCAGCTGGAGGCCCGTCAGCCCGGAGCCTTCGCGGTCTCGAGCTTCGCTGACGAGGCGGACCTGCGCGCCGCGATAGTCGACCGGGACGTCTACGGCGGTCTGGCGTTCTCGGCCGCCGGCCCGAAGCTGCTGGTGGCCTCGGCAGCCAGCCCCGCCGTCGCGAGCGCGCTGACCGGCCTCGGCGAGGCGCTCGCGCCGGGTGTCGTCACCGACGACGTCGTGCCGCTGCCCGGCACGGACCGCAGGGGAGTGGCGCTGCCCACCGCACTCCTGCCGATCCTCCTCGGGGCGATCGCCCCGGTGGTGTTGATGGTGACCTCCACCCGGCGACCGGCCGGACGGATCCTCGGGGTGCTCGCCGCCAACCTCGTCACCGGATTCGCCGTGATCGCGGTCCTGCACGGCTGGCTGGGGGTGCTCTCCGGCAGCTACCTGGCGGAGTCGCTGGCCCTCTCGGTGACGCTCGGGGCGATCTCGATGACCTTGCTCGGCATGCATGCCCTGCTGCGCTGGCCCGGCCTCGGGATCGGCGCCCTGACGATGCTGCTTCTCGGGCTGCCGCTGTCCGGGGCCCAGAGCGCCCCCGAGCTCCTGCCGCCCTTCTGGGCCGGCCTGGGACAGGCACTGCCTCCGGGGGCGGGGGCGACCCTGCTGCGCTCGGTCGGGTACTTCGACGGTCGGGGCAGCGCAGCCGCCCTGTTCGTCCTGACCGCGTGGCTCGGCGGCGGGCTGATCCTGGTCTGGCTCTCCACGCTGCGCCGCGGCACCAGCCCGGTTCCCGGCCCGGACACCACCGTCGAGCCGACCGAGCGCCAGGGTTCGCGTCTACGCTGAGCTGGTGTACATCCCCAGGGCCATGGAGATCCCGGAGCGCGCGCAGCTCGAGGCCTTCGTCCGCGCGCACCGGGTGGGTCAGCTCATCACGGTCGGCCCGGACGGCGTCCCGGACGCGAGCCTGGTGCCGATCCTGTGGGAGGGGGACCAGTTGATCGCCCACCTGGCACGGGCCAACCCGCAATGGAGCCGGATCACCGACCGGGCGCCCGGGCTGGTCACGGTCACCGGCCCCGACGCCTACGTCTCGCCGAGCTGGTACGCCTCCAAACGTGAACATGGCCGGGTGGTACCGACCTGGAACTACTCGCAGGTCCACCTCTGCGGCGAGGTCCGGGTGGTCCACGACCCGGACTGGCTGCGCGATGCCGTCACCCGGCTCACCACCCGGCACGAGGCCGACTTCGCACAGCCCTGGCAGGTGCATGACGCCCCGGAGAGCTTCGTCACGGGGCAGCTGCGCGCGATCGTCGGGGTGGAGCTGACCGTGACCCGGGTCGAGGGCAAGGCCAAGCTCAGCCAGAACAGGTCGGATGCCGACCGCGAGGGTGCCATCGTCGGGATGCGGTCCGGGAGCGATCCGCGCGCTCATGAGGTCGCTGACGCGATGCAGGAGGTGCTGTCAGCCGAGCGGGAGCTCTGACGGGTCACCGTTGCCGCCGCAGACGATGACGACCACCCGCTCAGCCTCGGCGGGGACGTAGGCACCGGAGGTCAGGGCCGCCAGCGCGGTGGCGCCGCCCGGCTCCGCGGCAACGCGCAGCTCGCGCCAGAGCAGCTCGCGGGCCTCGTGGATGGCCTCCGGCTGGACCAGCACCGACGTCGCCGCGGCCCGGGCCAGTGCGGCGAACCCGATGTCACCCAGCCGGGACGCGCCGAGCGAGTCGGACGCCGGCCCGCCGACCGTGACCTCTACCGGTTCCCCCGCCGCCAGGGCGGCATACATCGTGGGGCAGCCGACCGGCTCCACCCCGACGATGGCGGCCCGGCCGGCCCACCAGGCCGACACGCCACCGATCAGACCACCGCCACCGACGGCGACGAGAATCGTCTCGGCGTCCGGGATCTGCCCTTCGAGCTCGCGCCCGAGCGTTCCCTGGCCGGTGACGGTGGGCAGACTGTCGTAGGCACTGACCTCGAATGCGCCTGTGGCCAGGGCGAACTCGACACTGGCAAGATGCGCCTCCCGGTAGCTGTCCCCGGCCAGGTGCACCCGGGCGCCGCGGGCCCGGATGCCGGCGACCTTGACCTCGGGAGCGGCCTGCGGGACGAAGACGTCGGTGGGTATGCCGGTGACCCGGCCTACGTGCGCCACCGCCAGCCCGTGGTTGCCACCGGACGCGGCGACGATCCGCTCCGGCGCCGGGTCCCGGGAGAGCACCGTCGTGAAGGCGCCACGGGGCTTGAACGAGCCCGCGTGCTGGAGCAGCTCGAGCTTGAGGGTCGCGGTCCGCCCGGGCGCGTACTCGAGCTCGATCACCGGGGTGCGTCGCACCCTCCCGGCGATCAGCGCCGCTGCCTCGGCGATGGCGGAACGGCTCGGCACGGTGACGGTCACCCGCCCACCCTAGGCAGGCTGCCGGGAGCTCGGTACGGCCTACGGCTTCCCCGGGCACCGGTTCGGGTGTAGGCATGCCCACATGTCCTACCCACCACCGATCTACGACGGCGTCGGCGGCGAGGTCAGCGCCACCATCAGACCCCACGACCGTGCGCCCAACGTCGTCTTCGCGGACGCCACCCGAGGTCACTACCTGTCCACCGGGGACAGCACCGGAGGCCTCTTCGGGCTCTACCGCTGGGAGATGAGCGGCTCCCCCGGCGGCCCCGCTGCCCACTTCCACCGGACCATCACCGAGTCGTTCTACATCCTCGACGGCGAGGTGACCATCTTCGACGGAAGGCAGTGGGCCGTGACCCACTCCGGGGACTACGTTTACGTCCCGGCCGGCGGGCTGCACGGGTTCCGCAACGACTCGGGTTCCCCGGCGTCGATGTTGATCCACTTCGCCCCCGGAGCGCCGCGCGAGCCCTACTTCGAGACGCTGGCCGGGGGCGCGGCCGGGATGATGACCGAGGCCGAGCGGACCGCGTTCATGACGGCCCACGACACCTACTGGGCGTGAACGCCCCAGTGCCCCAGTGCCGCCAGCTGCACCCGCAGCACCAGTCGGGTCGACGGCTCATCGAGGTCGAGTGAGGACACCTGCGACATCCGCTGCATCCGGTAGCGCAGCGTGTTGGGGTGGATGTGCAGCGCCCGGGCTGCGCGCCTCGGCTCGCCCAGGTGGTCCAGCCACGACGTGAGGGTTGCCAGGTATGCCGTGCCCCGAGTCTCGTCGTGCTCCTTCAGAACTGGCAGGGGACCCCCGAGGAGGCCGTGGTCCCCGTGCGCGGCCGCTGCTGCCCGGGCCAGGGTGACGCCGGCCCACGCGTCGTCGACGGTGACGGCCGTGGTGGCCTGGTCGGCGCGGGCGTGCAGCGCCATCACCTCTGCCGCCTCCTGTCGGGACCGGCCGAGCTCGGCCGTTCCGGCGGCGCGAGCTCCGGCAGCCGCGACGTAGCACCCCTCCTCGGCGGCCATCAGCGCGACGAGGCGGCGAAGCCATTCCCACGACCCGGCCGTGGCGATCTGGGTTGGCCCTGCGTCGGTCACGAGGGCGTAGGCCGTCCCGTCGAGCTCGGCGACCAGGGGCTGGTGCCACGAGTGGCGACGCAGGATCGCATCCCAGAGGTCCACGCCCCCGAGGTCATCCGTGCCCTCCGGCCGCGACAGGGCGACCACCCGCCACGGCCCGGGTGGCAACCAGTCCAGGGCCCCGCTGCTGGTGCCGGTCAGCACCGACCGCAGGCGGTCGGACGACACCCGCCGGGTCAGGTCGGCCTGCGCCCGAAGCCGCAGCAGGTGCAGCGCCAGGACGCTGGCCGCCTTGCGCAGCTCCCGGACCGTCTCCGGCGGAGGTTCCTGCTGCACGACCACCCAGATCGACCCGAGCCATTCCCGGCCCGCCCGAACCGGGACGACCAGCCGAGGGAGGGTCTGGGTGGGGCCCGGCTGGACGACGAACGGGTCGTCGGAGCGCGACAGCCGGCGAAACACCCCCCGGGAGCGCAGGTGCGCAACGAGCTCCTCCGGCACGCGTCGTCCGACGATCGTCGAGACCCGCGCCAGGTCGGTCACGTCCTGCTGCGAGCTGTACGCCAGCACCCGGGACTGGGCGTCCTCGAACGTCACCGGGGCACGCACCAGTGCCGCGACGGCGTCGGCCAGGGTGAACAGGTCGCTGTGCACCCCGGAGTCGGGCGCCTGGAGCCCCGGCGTGAAGGACCGCTCGATCACCCCGCGCAGCAGGCCGACGACGTGCACCAGGGAGGCGTTGTCGGCGAGCTCCAGGAGGGCCACCGGCGTGGAGCGGCATACTTCGCGTACCGCCTTGTTCCGGGCCAGACCGCGGCGCAGGACCAGCCCGGCGGCCCCCGCGGCGGACACCTGGCGGACCAGCTCGACCGCCGCGTCGGCATCCGAGTGCCCGACGCCGAACACCAGGTCTCCACCGGCGGCGGCGAACGGCTGACCGGCCTCGGCGAGCGCCACATCGGTGACGTTCGCGTCCTCGGCGGGCACGACCAGCCGGATCAGCCCGTGTCCGAGCGAGTCGACCAGGTCCCCGAGGGCGATCATGGCGGCATCCTCCTCTCCTTTGTGCTGCCAGCACAAGGTCATGATGATCTCCTAGGGCGATGGCCCTAACCGGTAGCGGGGCGCGAGCGAGACACTGGGTGCTGACCCCACCGAACAAAGGACCACCCATGGCCCCCGTCACCGCCTCCGGCCTTCCTGCCCCCGAACGCGTCGCCATCGTCGGCGCCGGGATGGTCGGTCTGGCCACCGCCTGGTTCCTCCAGGAGCGCGGGGTCGAGGTCACCGTCTTCGACCGGGACGGCGTGGCGGCAGGCTCGTCGTGGGGCAACGCCGGCTGGTTGACCCCGGGCATCGCCACCCCACTGCCCGAGCCGGCGGTGCTCAAGTACGGACTGCGGGCGGTGCTCAGCACCAGCTCGCCGGTCTACGTCCCCCCGAGCGCCGACCCGAGCTTCCTCAAGTTCGTCGCCGGGTTCACCCGGCACAGCACGATGAAGCACTGGAAGCGGTCGATGACCTCACTGGTCCCGATGAACCGGCTGGCGCTGGAGAGCTTCGACCTGCTCAAGGCCGGCGGGGTGATTGCCTCAACGGTCGAGGCCAGGTCGTTCCTCGCCGCCTATCGCACCGCACCCGAACGCAGCACCCTGCTCGAGGAGATCGAGCACATCCATGCCGCCGGCCAGGGCATCGAGTACGACGTCCTCAGCGGGGACGAGGCTCGGCAGGTCGAGCCGACGCTGTCCGACGAGGTCGGCGCGGCGATCCGGCTGCGGGACCAGCGGTTCATCGACCCCGGTGCGTACGTCCACGCCCTCGCCGACGCCGTCACCGCCCGGGGCGGCAAGATCCACACCGGCGCCAGCGTGCAGGCCGTCACCGAGGCGGGCCCCGGGATGCTGGTCTCCACCGCCCAGGGAAGCACCGAGCAGTTCGATGCCGTCGTGCTCGCCACCGGTGCCTGGCTCGGCCAGCTGGCCCGCCGCTTCGGAGTCCGGAACGTCGTCCAGGCCGGCCGGGGCTACAGCTTCAGCGTCGAGGTCGAGCAGATGCCCTCCGGCCCGGTGTACCTGCCGGCGCAGCGGGTCGCCTGCACGCCGATCGACGGGCGCCTGCGGGTCGCCGGGATGATGGAGTTCCGCCGGCCCGGCGCAGCGCTCGACCAGCGCCGGATCACCGCCATCGCCGATGCCGCCCGACCGTTGTTGCGCGGGGCCAACCTGGATGAGCGGCAGGACGAGTGGGTCGGCTCACGGCCGTGCACCGCCGACGGTCTCCCGCTGATCGGCGGCACCAGCTCGCCCCGGGTCTTCGTCGCCGGCGGTCACGGGATGTGGGGGATCACGCTCGGTCCGGTCACCGGCCGACTGCTGGCCGACACGATCGTCACCGGCAAGCACGTACCGGAGCTGGCTCCGTTCGACCCGCGCCGCTGACCGCCGCGGCTGCGACGCGATGACCGCCTCGGGCGCATACCCGCGACTCTTGGGGGTAGCGACATGCTCACGAGCCCGATCATCACCGTCTGAGGAGCATCCGATGGACATCACCGAGGTCATCCTGCACCAGCACGCGCAGCAGCGGCGGATGTTCGCCATGCTCGAGGAGTGGCCTCGGGACGACGAGGAGGGCCTGGCGGCCCTGTGGTCCCGGCTGGAGATCCTGCTGGAGACGCACGCGGAGGGGGAGGAGCTCCACTTCTACCCGGCACTGCTGCGTCTCGGGTCCGGCGAAGGTGACGCCGACAGCGTCGAGGAGGAGGTCATCGACGCGGTCAAGGACCACAACGAGATCCGTGAGGCCATCCGTCAGGTGCACCGGTGCAAGGCCGGCAGCGAGAAGTGGTGGGAGGCCGTCGTCGACGCCAACGTGGCGAACAGTGAGCACATGGCTGAGGAGGAGCGTCAGGACCTGCCGGACTTCCGGATGCACGCCAGCCGCGAGCTGCGCCACCAGATCGCCGTCGCGTTCCTGCGCTACGAGGCGCTCCGGGCCGCCACCGGGATCACGCCCGAGGACAAGGACCCGAAGGAGTGGGTGGAGTCCCACCAGGACCCGTCGTGACCGGCTGCGGCTCAGCCGGATTCGTCGTCGTGCACCGGTAGCACCCGGTACCAGCGCCCACTGCCGAGACGTCGAGTCACCTGGGCCTCACCCCCGAGCGCGACCTCGTCGACGGCTCGGGCGAGCGCCGCGCCGACCAGCAACGCCTCGGCGTCCTCGGCGGACTGGCTCGCCGCGTCGACGACATACCGGACCCGGATCACCGGCATCCCCCGGACCAGGTCGAGCTGGCTCGCCTCGACGTGGTGCGTGCGCCCGGCCCCGGCGACCGCAGCGGCGATGACCTCCTCCGGGGCGTGCCCCGGTCGTAGACCGCGGATGTGCATGCTGCACCGGTAGGAGGGCACGTCAGCCTGGCGCCGTCGGGGCTGTCGTCAGGAGAGCGCGTCGGCGATCGGCGTCGACCCGTTGTTGAACTCGATGGTTCGACCCGCCGTCCCCGGCGAGCCGATCACGTATGCCGCGACGGCCGCGACATCATCGCGGCTGACCTCGCTGGCGCTCACGCCGGGCCCGACCTCGATCAGTCCGGTGCCCGGCTCGTCGGTCAGGCTGCTCGGCCCGAGGATCGTCCAGTCCAGATCGCTGTCCCGCAGTCGGGCATCGGCCGCGGACTTCGCCTCGGCGTAGACCATGAACGAGTCAGTTCGTGGGTGCTGGTCCTGGCTGGCACCGAAGTAGGACACCATGACGTACCGTCGGACCCCCGCCGACCGGGCGGCCTCCATCGACCGGATGGCCGCGTCGCGATCCACGGCATACGTCCGCTCCGGCGAGCCGCCACCGGCCCCGGCGGACCAGACGATGACGTCCTGACCGCTCAGGGCGGCGGCGAGCTCGTCGACCGACAGGTGCTCGACGTCCTGAACCGCGGCCGTCGCGCCGGTCGCCTCGACCTCGGCGGCGTGATCCGGGTTGCGGACCCAGCTGGTGACAGAGTGTCCCGCCTCGGCGAGCAGACCACTCAGCCGTAGGCCCACCTTGCCGTGACCACCGACGACCACCACGTTGCTCATGGCTCCACTGTAGATGCGGCCGACCCCGGGCGGTCGACGTCAGTGGCCCTCGAGCTCGTGAGCCAGGTGCGAGTACGGCTCCAGCTGGAAGGTGCAGTGCTCGACGTCGAAGTGCTCCGCGACGCAGGCCTGCAGCTCGTCCAGCAGCTGCGGCGCGTGGCCGTCCGAGAAGCACGAGTCGTCGATGACCACATGTGCCGAGAGGGTCGGCATGCTGGAGGTCACGGTCCACACGTGCAGGTCGTGCACGCTCTGGACGTGCTCGTTGGTCATCAGGTGTTCGCGGATGGCGTCGAGGTCGACCCCCGACGGGGCACCCTCGAGCAGGATCCGACCGCTGTCGCGCAGCAGGCCGTACCCGGCCCTGAGCATCAGGGCGACGACCACGAGGGAGGCGATGGCATCCGCCCGGGTCCAGCCGGTGACGAGGATCACCACTCCGGCGATCACCGTGCCGATGAAGCCATAGAGGTCGGTCAGGATGTGCTGGTAGGCACCCTCGACATTGAGGCTGGTCCGGTTCGCCTTCGCGATCATCCAGGCGGCGACGATGTTGACGCCCACGCCCACCACCGCGACCACGACCACCGGCCCGCCGTCGACCTCGGGCGGTGCGATCAGCCGTCGGACGGCCTCGTACCCGACGATGCCGGACATCACCAGCAGGGTGACGCCGTTGCCCGCAGCCGAGAGGATCTCGGCACGTTTCCAGCCGAAGGTCCACGACCCGGTGAACGGGCGGGCTGCCAGCTGCATGGCCCACAACGCGGCCGCGATGGCCGCCACATCGGAGAGCATGTGCCCGGCGTCGGACAGCAGGGCGAGTGACCCGGACCTGAGCGCCACGACGACCTCGGCAACCAGGAAGGCCGTGAGCAGGACCAGGGCACCGGCCAGCGGGCGACGGTCGGCATCCACGCTCACCCCATGGGCGTGGCCGTCGCCGTGCCCGGCGCCGCCGGGCGCGTCAACGGGGGCCGTCGGGGGATGGAACGGGTTCATCGCCGCCTCTCTGGCCGGCCGCCTAGCGGGCATCGTTGTCGGACCGTCCGCTTCGACGATACCGAGCAGGGCTGCCGCGGCGCCGTCGACCGACGTGGCGGGGTAGCGCTCAGCCCTCATGCCGAGATCGGTACTGCGGTGGCAGGTCGAAGCCGAAGTGGTCACACAAGGCGGTGACATCGGCCAGGTCGTCCTCGTCGTGCTGGTACCCGGTGTGGAACTCCACGAGGGTCCGCGGTTCGATGCAGCGGACAGACCGCCCGTCGATGGTGCCCCTGCCCGTGAAGGCGACCGCAGGAAACGGCGGCCCGGTCACGTCGTACAGGCCGTTGCCTGAGTCGTCGAACGTCACGAGGTGAAAGTCGATCCGTCGGCCGTCGGGGTGGGCGAGGACGAAGTTGCAGGCCCGGCGGTCCGGGGTGTCGACGTCGCCGAAGCCCCTCTCCTCCAGCGCCGTTCGCAGCAACGGCTCGTCCCGGGTACGCAGGACGATGTCCAGGTCCTCGTGGTTGCGGGTCTGCCGGCCCAGGTGCGCGTCGACAGCCCAGCCGCCGTCGATCCACACCTCGACGTCGAGCTCCTGCACGAGGTCGAGGAACTCCTGCACGTCCGTGACGGTGAACATGGTCGCGACTGTAGGACCGCGACGGGCACGTGTCACCGGGCCTCGGTTGGGTACTCCTGCGGACATGCTCGATCCTGCCCGGCTCCGTGTCGTGACGATGAACGTGCTCTCAGCGCAGAACCCCCGACTGGGAGCGCCGTCGGACCCTGCTGGCGCGGGCCCTGCGGGACCTCGACGCCGATGTCGTGGCCCTGCAGGAGGTCGCCTGCAGGCCACCGCAACAGACCGCTGACGAGCTGCTGGGACCGGGCTATCACACGACGGCCTTCAGCCGGACGTCCGACGACGGCGTGGGAGGACTGCTGGCGACCCGATGGCCGCACCGAGCGATCGCGGAGGTCGACCACCGGCTGCGCGAGGACTCGCTCCCGTGGGCAGCCACCTTGCTGGCCCAGGTGGCCACCCCACTGGGGGAGGTCCTGCTCGCCCACCACAAGCCCAGCTGGGAGTTCCCCGCCGAGGCTGAACGCGAGCGGCAGGCCATCGCCGCCAGCGACGCCATCGAGCAGCACCGGACCCCGGACGCCCATGTGGTGGTGCTCGGCGACCTCGACGCGACACCTGACGCGGCCAGCACCCAGTCCTGGCGAGGTCGCCGGTCGCTCGAGGGCAGGAGCGTCTGCTTCCTGGACGCCTGGGAGTCGGTGCGCGCAGATGAGCCGGGGGACACGTTCAGCTCGGCCAACCCGCTGGTCCGCCGTGGTCAGGTGGCCACTGCCCTCTCCCGTCGGATCGACTACGTGTTCGTGCGATCCGGCGCCCACGGGCCGACGCTGCGGGTGCATGACTGCTTCCTGGTGCTGGACCAGCCGGTTGACGGCGTGTGGGCCAGCGACCACTTCGGCGTGGTCGCCGACCTCGCCCTGCCCGAGCATCCGCCGGGATCGTGGGCAGAGCTTGGCGGCTGAGGGGCGCACCTGACCAGCTGCCCGCCTCGCGGGTGCCGGTGACGGCGTTTCTGGGCAGCGCCTAGAGTCGTCCAGATGACCGACTTCAGGCATGCCCCGCGGGAGCGGCAGCTGGCCCGGCTCGCCCACCAGACGTTCGAACCGCTCCATGTCCTCGCCTACTTCGGCGAGCACGTGGATGCCGCCCGGGAGCGGATCGGCGCCGGCTG
Organism: uncultured Actinomycetota bacterium; assembly: GCA_963845815.1. Taxonomy (GTDB): domain Bacteria; phylum Actinomycetota; class Actinomycetes; order Actinomycetales; family Dermatophilaceae; genus Lapillicoccus. Next base: position 733,034 of record CAWJTD010000001.1, on the reverse strand, counting down.
GCTCAGTGCGTATGCCGGGATGCGGGCGGCGCCCCTAGGTCCGGTCCCGTCCGCCCTGGTGGCCTCGGTGTTCTTCGGCTTCAACCCCGAGGCGATCGACCGGGCGTGGACCCGGGTCCTCGCGACGCATCGCACCGACCAGCTCGATGCCATTCGCGCCGAGACGGTCGATGCCGGGCTGCGTGCCGCGCTCGGCGATCTGGTCACCTCGCCCGGCCTGGCGGCGCAGGCGGCGCGGATGCGCCAGGTCATCGCGCGCGCTCCCCTGGGCGGACGCCCCCTGGCCGCCGCCTACGCCGCCTTGCCGTGGCCCGAGGTCCCCCACCTCGCCCTCTGGCACGCAACGGCGATCTGGCGCGAGTGGCGCGGTGACGGGCACAACGCCGTCCTGGTCACCGAGGGCGTCGAGCCGCTCGAGGCGCTGGTGCTCTACGACGCCGGCCTGCGCAACGCCCCAGCCCGGACCGCCGCGGGGCGGGACCGGGCGACCCTGCAGCCGAGCCGGCGCTGGAGTGACGAGCAGTGGCTCGATGCCGCGGCGGCGCTGGACGACCGGGGACTGGTCAGCATCGTCAGCGACGTGATCACGCTCACCTCCGCTGGCGCTGCGTTGCGCCAGCGGGTCGAGGACGCCACCGACGACGCCGCCGCGAGCGTCTGGGTGGGGATCCCGGATGCGGAGACGGTGATCGCCGACTTCCGGCCGTTCTCCAAGGCGGTCATCAACGCCGGGATCCTGCCCGGCACGACCCGCAAGCGGTAGCGACAGCCGCGAGGACTACCCGACCAACCCGATCGAGCGCCGGAACTCGGCCAGGCCCTCGACTGCGATGGGGTGCGGTCCACGGACGAAGTCCTCCGGGGACAGCACCAGCCGCTGGTTGCGCGCCAGCTCGCTCTCCCGGCGTTTCAGGCGCGTGACTCCGTTCGCCCGGTAGCCGACCTTCCGGCTGACGGCCAGCGAGGCCGGGTTGTCGAGGAACGCGCCCGAGGTGACCTCGGCGGCTCCGACGTGGTCGAAGAGGAACGCGCAGATGGCCTGGCGCATGGCCGTGCCGATCCCCTGACCCTGGTGCCGCTGACCGAGCCACGACCCCGTCTCACCACTGCGGGTCACCAGGAAGTCCGTGGTCTCGAACGACTGGCTGCCCACGAGCTGCCCCTCGTGCCACACGCCCAGATTGAGCGTCCAGGCGGCCGGAGAGAACTCCGCGCGCTTGCGCCAGTGGTACTGGGTCATGTTCCTGCCGAGCTCTCCCACCGGGGCGTCCGTCCACGGAAAGAAGAACGGCATCTCCTCCGGCGGGTGGACGCCGCCCTCGGCCACGACGGCGAGCTGGGCGAGGTCGGCGTCACCGAGCCCGCGCAGCTCGATCGGGCCGGCGGCGATCCGCAGGTCGAGGGCGGGCAGGAGTGCGCCGATGGTGGTCATGACGCTCATCGTCGGCGCCAGCCGGAGCAGCGCGCAAGCGAGTTCTGTCGCTAGCTCGTCGGCCGGAGCTTCTCGAGCCGGGTGCGGAGCAGGGCCTCGCGGTGGGCATTGCCGTGCAGCTGCAGGTACCGCTCGCCGAACACCGCCAGCAGCGCGTCGTCGAGCCGTCGCACGGCACCGGCCGGGTACCGGTAGCCCATCCGAGCGTCGATCGCGGCGGAGTCGATCGAGGTGAGCAGGGCGGCGAGCTCGTCGAGCGAGGTGATCCCGAGCTCGAGCAGCAGCCCGGAGACCCACTCGTAGTGGTCGGTCCGGGACCAGCCGGCGTCGGTGAACTGCCCGGACAGGAAGGTCGCCAGGTCCTGGGCGCTGATCCGCGGGTCGCTGGCGTCGGCTTCGGGACGCTGGTCGGTCATCGTCGCCTGGAGCCGGTCGCGGATCGTCGAGAACTCCCGATCGGCGAGCTCGAGCAGGCCGGCCGCGAGGGTGAACCGGCGATCCAGGTCCGGCGCGTGCTCCTCGGGCACGGTCCCCTTGTAGCGGATGTCGTGCTCGAACTCGGCCCACGCGTGCTGCAGGATCGTCCGGACCTGCACCTGTGCGCTGAGCCCACGCAGGAGCTCGTATGCCGTCGGCGCCTCCCGGGACGGGTCGGGTGCGATCAGCAGGTGCCGGCTGGCGTAGCCGAACCGGCCCTCGCTGGCCGTCTCCTGTCCCATGTCCCGGTCGTCGAGGACCCGGAACTGGTCGGACAGCAGGTCGGCCACCGCCGCCACCTCGCTGTGCAGGTAGGTGATGACCCGGATCCCGATCTGGTCGGTGATCTGGTCCAGCGGCTCGGTGTAGAGGGGCGCGCCGGACACGGTCCGGGACGCCTTCCCGGCGAACGACGCGACGCTCTTGGCCCTGCCGGTGACGGTGAGGTAGTTGATCCCGGCATCGTCGAGCAGGGTGGTGACCAGGGCCACATAGTGCTCGGTGACCGTGCGCAGCTCAGGCTGGCGGACGGCATACTCCTGGACCGCGACGCGGACCGGGTCCGCATCCGGGCCGGGTGGCAGCGCTTCGTCGACGAGGGTGCGGCTGGCCCGGGCGGAGGGGAGGTGTCCGGCGGGCAGGGTCGGCGTGACGATATAGCCCGTGGCGGGGTCGCCGAAGGTCGTCGTCAGGTCGCTGCGCAAGGTGGCGAACATGGCCACGTAGGCACACACGACGGCGTCGACCTCGTCCTCGGCCGGGCGCAGGTCGCTCTTGCGTTCCGCCGACGTGATCCGGTCGACCAGGGCGCGCCAGCTCTCGTGACCCGAGACGTCCAGCGGGACCGAGGCGCCGCGGAGCCCCTCGAGCAGCCCGACCAGGCGCAGCAGCTCGGACTTGAGCTGGGCCAGCGGCCGGCCGGGCTTGTCCTTGTACTTGACGGTCCGGCCCAGCCGGAAGATCGAGACCAACGCCGGATGGGGGTAGACCTCGATGGCCCGACGGCGAGCGCGTGACGAAGGGTCGATGTCGAGGCCGAGCTGCGACGCCAGCCGCGCCCCGCGAGGCCCCTGGCTGAACTCCTTCTTGCCGCTGTTCACCGGATGCGCTCCCGCGTCGAACCGGGCGAAGACCTTGTTGAGCGCCGCCTCGGCGGGGCGGTTGCCGGTGGCGTTCAGCACCACGAGCGGGGAGTCGATACCGACCAGGCAGTCAGCATCGACGTACCGGGCCAGCGCCGCCGCAATCGCCTCATCGGTGGTTGCCGCGGAGAGGTGCACCAGCCGACCGTCGGCGTCGAGAACGGCAAGGCCGGTGGGCTTCTTCTCCCCCCAGGCCAGGTCGACCCCGACGAAGTACTTCGGGACTCCGCGCATGAGGACACCTTGCCTCATCCGGGGCACCGCGTCCGCTCGCCGCGTCGAGCAGCCCCCGCTGAGGCTGATCGACATCGTGGTGTCCCGGTTCGACAGGTCATCAGCGGGCCAGGCGTCCGGGACGGCCGACGGAGTTGCATCCGGTCCATCAGGTGAAGACCGGAGGGTTGTCCGGTCGGGCGCGCCGGTAACTCGACCCCGCAGTGCGGCGCACCGCCTGCCCGCGGGGGCGGCCCGCGCGTGCCACACTTGGGGCATGCCAGCCCCGGCAGACCCCAGCCGGTCTGGCGGCGCACGCAGGGCCGAGGTGCTCGCCGCGCTGTCGATCTCGATCGACCTCGGGCTCGGTTTGCCGATGGAGCACGTCCTGCGCTCGTCCCTGGTGGCCGCGATGCTCGCCGACGAGCTGGGGCTGGGTGAGGACCAGCGGGAGACCATCTACTACACCAACCTGGTGCTGTGGATCGGGTGCCACGCTGACTCCCACGAGTTCAGCAGGTGGTTCGGCGACGACCTGGCCATGCGGCGGGACAGCTACCAGCTCGACTGGGCAGGCCTGCCCTACCTGAGCTTCCTCATCCAGCGCACCGGCTCGGACCAGCCGCCGGCCGCCCGGGCCCGGCTGCGGCTGAACATGCTCACCACCCCCCGAGCGCAGATGTCCGCGCTCATCCATTCGCACTGCCTCTCGGCAGGCCTGATGGCCGAGCGGGTTGGGCTCGGTCCAACGGTGCGCCGAGCCGTGGGCTGCGGCTTCGAGCGGTGGGACGGCGGCGGACTGCCCGCAGGACTGCGGGGTGAGGTGATCCCCACGGCCACCCGGGTCGTCCAGCTGGCCGAGGTCGCCGAGGTGCACCAACGCACCCACGGCACGTCGGGAGCCCTGGCGATGGCCCGCTCCCGCAGCGGCACCCAGTTCGACCCAGCGATGGTCGAGGCCCTCGCACGGTGTCGGGACCGACTGAACGCCCTCCCCGATGAGGACGTGTGGACCCGAGCGCTCGAGCTGGCTCCGGACCACGACGAGCTGATCAGCGGCGACGAGCTCGACGGCTTGCTCCAGGCCATCGGCGACTTCGCCGACCTGAAGTGCTCCTTCACGATCGGGCACTCGCGGGCCGTCGCCGAGCTGGCCGGGGCGGCGGCGGCCCGGATCGGGATGTCGCCCGCCGAGGTGCAGTCCGGGCCTTCGTCTGGCCGGCTGGCCTGCACGACGTCCGCGTCGGACGGGGGTCGCGAATACGACTACCGCCTGCCTGGGAGCAGCCGCCCGGGCTGACCGGTACCACCCGCACCCCCGGGAGGTGCCGATCAGGCTTCGGTGGCCTCTACCGCGCCATCGTCGTCGAGGACGTCGATTCGCAGCCGGGTCGAGGCCTGGAGGCGGAGGTGGTGATCGTCTCAGACATCGACGCTCGACGGCTCGGGCTACGTCCGCGGTCCGTCGGCGGCCGCACGGATGATGGGCCGCGAGGGGGACCTGGTCGCTGCGTCAACGGCCAGGCTCGGCCCGATGCTCGCCGCCCGCCCGGCGAACGCAGCGGTGGCGAATCGTCAACGCCGAGCGCGCGCTACGTCCGGTTGCGGCTCGAGGCCACGGCTGCGAGCGCTCGGCTCGACTCCGGTCGCTACGGCGGATCCGGCCGCTGGCGAGGTCGTCGCTCCGCCCACCGGCAACCGGGCGACCTGCTGCGTCACCACGACCGCCGGGCACCAGCGACGCTGCGAGGCGCTGCCGCGGTTGGATCGCGGGGGCATGAGTGCGGGAGTGGGCTCGACCGGCCGGGGACGGTACAGGACCGCTCGCAACCTCCGTCTCGGGCGCGTCTCGCCGTCGAGCCGCCGGTGTCCCGACACCGGCGTCGCGGGACCTGCGTGGCGCTCGAGCCATGGCGCCTGGCTTCGGCGTCCGGGATGGGGCGCCCGGCATGGGGCCGGGGGCGAGCGGTTCACCACGACGGCACAGTAGTTCGACCCGGCACGGGTCGACCAGGCGACCCGGGGCGGGCACGGTCGAGGAAGTGGGTCATCAGCCAACACCTGGCGGGAGGACCACCCGATGCACCTGCACGTCTGGCCGATGCAGGTCGTCGCGCAGGATGGCCGCCGGTGGCGCGCCGACCTGGCGCGACGTCGTCAACGTCCCGGCCCTCGGCAAGGTCACCGTCCGGGTCGCATTCGACGACTTCGCCGGCCGGCACGGTCTACCACTGCCACATCCTCGATCACGAGGACCTGGGGATGATGGGCGTCGTCGAGGTCCGCTGACCGGTGGGGGCGACCCGCCGTCGGTAAGCCGCCCCCGGTACACCTCGTTCCTCGGTCTGTCCGACTGCTTCAACGCCAAGCACCTGGCCGAAATCGACCTGGTCGCCAACGCCGCGCTCGGCGGCACGGTTCAGACATCTGGGTCTGGTCGGCGATGGAGCCGCCAACACGTTCAGCCTACTGAGGTCACGCTCGGCCAGCAGCTCGACGAGCCCCTGTCCGTGAGTACCCGGCCCGGAGTACGCGTCCTGTTCGTCGACTCCGGTGACCTTCCAGTCGCGTCGTCCCCACGGAGGTGCTTGATCGTCGACTCCCGCGGGTCGGAGCGGTCGACGACGTCCTGCTCGGAGCTGGTTCGACTGGGACGAGTGTCACCGGATCACCTCCTCGCGACCGCGGGATGGCCCTCGAGGTCGGTGGACCATCGTGTCGTATCGGAGAGCGTGATGACAGAAGTCGGGCCACCGTCGTGGAGCAGGTCGCCGACACAGCGTGAGCGGCGGGCAGATCAGCGACATCCGTTTGGCCTGCAGTGGGTTCAGTTGGTGTGACGTCGACGAGAAAGCCGTCCGGACTCGTCGACGCCCGATGGTGCCGGCGCCCTCGGGCCTGTCGCCGGATGTACCGCGAAAACCTCACCCGGGTGGGCTCCGATGGCGAGACGCACACCGCCCAGTCCCGACGCTACGGCGGCAGGCTTGTGGCCCCGCCGTCTGAAGGTGGTGAGTGCTCTCGATTCTCGCCGTAGGCGGACGTGCTATCCTTCGTCGCGGTCCGACGTAATGCTTGTCGCCGTACTCCTTCGAGCAGACGATCGACGTGGTCGTTGCTGGCCTGATCTTGACCGTCAGCGCAGGAGCCTTCGGCCACCCGAGACGCGCGGACGATCCTCGACGTAGCGGTGTCGCCAGTGACTGTCCGCGGCCCGAGGAGGAAACGGGACGGACCCGGCCCTCGGCACGGTGCCGCCACGCGCCAGTCTCCGAGGTGTCGGTCTCTTCATCAGGGGCCTCCCTCTTGGTTGGTCACGGCGAAAGAAATTACCGGAGTGGAGATCTGTCCACCCCCGTGCGGTGCCTGACCCTCTTACCGGGCCGCCTGACTCGGCAGACCTTGATCCAAGCCCCAGTTGGTGGGAGAGTTACGCTCTATCAGAAGTAAATGGGGGGTTTTCACCACCAGGGGGACATCGACATGCCAGTCACCCCGCCCGCGTTCAGGCAGCAGCACGCCAGATGCCAGGGCGGCGCGGGCAGCCGGCACGCTCTCCCGCCGCACCGCACTCCGGCTGACGGCAGCGGCCGGGACCGCCGTCGTCGCGGTCGGGATGGCCGCGAAGTCGGCCATGGCGGCCGCTCCGGTCCGGGACGAGCAGCCGGACTGCCTCGCCGACCTGAACGGAGCCTGAGCCATGGCGAAGATCCTGTGGCTCGCCGACCGGCTCCGGTACGCGGGCCTGACCGTCAAGGAGACCACCGGGTGGGAGGACCGCGGCCGCCCGGCCTCCACCGGGGGCTTTGCGCCCGAGGGGGTGCTCATGCACCACACGGCCGCCCGGGCCAGCAACACCAACCCGCACCCGTCCCTCCAGCTCGTCAAGGAGGGGACCTCCTCGCTGCCCGGCCCGCTGTGCCACGTCCTGATCGACTGGAAGGGCGTCTGCTGGGTCATCGCCGCCGGTCGGGCCAACCACGCCGGCTCAGCCTCCGCCAGTGGACCGATGCCTGCCGGGGACGGCAACGAGATGTACGTCGGGATCGAGGTGGAGTACGCGGCCGACCTGGACCCGAACAACCCGCAGTACCGCAGCGACATCCAGTACTCCAACTCCATCGTCGCCGCCGCGGTGCTGGTGTCCAAGCTGGGCCACGGCCGGAACTACGTCCGTGCGCACAAGGAGACCGCCATCCCGGCGGGTCGCAAGCACGACCCGTGGCCGTGGAACATGGGCAACTTCCGCGACTCGGTCAAGCAGACCTTGGATCGCACCGGCTGGTAGGAGTGCCTTCGTCGGTGCGCCAGGGTTGGCCGTGGCGCACCGACGAGGTCAGTGGCGGCTGCCCAGCCGGCGGCCGGTGGCCGCCAGGGACGCGCCGAGCAGCAGCAGTGCCAGGGCCAGCCCGGTCATGCCGCCCGCATTCGTGCCGGTGTCGGCCAACAGCGCGGTCTGCGAGGCCGAGAGCACGCCGGCGGTCACCGCGGTGACGAGGGTGTGCTCACCCGGAGCGTTGCACGCCGCAACGACCGGGTGGTTGTTCGCATCGCCGCTGTAGGCGGCCCGCCACCGGTAGGTGCCGGCCTCGGTGGCGGTGTACGCCGTGGAGGTGGTGGCGCCATCGAGGGCCTTGACCGAGGTCAGCAGCGGCGTTCCGAGGCAGTGCTCGTCCTGCGGGCCGAACAGGGTGAACGTGATCGTCCCGGTGGGGGCCTGACCACCGCTGACGGTGGCCGTGTCGGTGAGGCTGCCACCGACCAGGACCGAGGGGGACGCCGTCGTGGACAGCGTCGGGGTCAGCTTGCTCACCACCACGTGCTCAGTCACGTCACCACAGGACCCACTGACGGCCGCGTTGTGCGCGTCACCGCTGTACGTCGCCACCCACCGGTAGGTCCCCGCCGTGGTCGGCGTGTATGGCGGTGAGGTCACCGGCCCGTTGGCAACCGGCTGGGCGACCGTCGCCTGGAAGACCGGAGTGCCCGTGCACGTCCCGTCGCCCGGGCCGTACAACCGGAACTGGACCGTCGCACCGGCGTTGGGGCCAACTCGCCCGGTCACCGTGGCCGTGTCCGTCATCGACCCCTGGCCGAGGACGAACCCGGCCGACGCCGTCGTGGGGATCGTCGGCGTCGCCTTGGTCACCACGAACGACTCGTTCGGGTCGTTGCACGCACCGGTGAGGTCGGGGTTGTTCGGGTCGTCGAAGTACCGCGCGATCCACCGGTAGGTCCCCGGCTCCAATGGCTCGATCAGGTCCATCTTCGGCGTGGTGACCGGGCCACCCGTCACCGGGTAGAACATCTCGGCCGCCCACGCCGGGGTGGACGACGAGCACGTCGCGTCATCGGGACCGTACAGCCGGAAGCCGACCCGAGCCGACGCCGACGGGTTCACCCGACCCGAGACGGTCACCGTGTCGGACGAGGAGTCATCGCCATACTTCACGGTCCCCGACGACTGGGTGGAGATCGTCGGCAGAGGCGAGACGGTGATGACCGAGGTGGAGCTCGCGACCAGCGGGACCCCTGCGTCGTACGCCGCGAGGCGGATCGCCAGGGTCTGGATTCCCGGGGTGATCGGCTGGGCATCATGGGCAGGAACTGCGAGAACGTCCATCTGGTAGTCGATGATGCATGCCGAGCCCGCCGGCAGCGAGATCGTCCCGGTGCCGGGTTCGAAGCGGACCCGGCCTGACGCGACGTCATCCACCTCGACGGTGAACGCCTCTCCGGCACAGCCGCTGCCCACTCGACCGACGGCGGAGTGGATGGTGAAGACCCCAGGGTCCACCTGCCCCGGAAGGCAGTCCACCGGGAACTGCACACCGCACGCGGGCGTCAGTTTCAGTGTCTGGGGGCCGATCGACACCTCTTCCCCCGCGGTTGACGTGTTGGTGACGGTCAGCGATGCGGCGAGTCCCGTCTGGCCGACAGTGACCGCAGACGGCACGGTGCCCGTGATGGTGAGACCGACGACCGCGTGCGCCGGCGACGCGACCAGCGCGAGCGGCACGACGGCCAGCAGGCTCGCCAGGAGCACGCGCAGGGCGGTCTGCGACCGCGGCCTCATCCGAACAGGACGCATCGGACTCATACTCATGACGACCACCTATGCAGCGAAGGAGACCCAGCCGGAACTGCGACACAGCGAGCACGGCCACAAAGCTCCGGCGCGAGGGTCGCCGTGTGGTGGTGAACCGCGGATCCGAGTATGGGGGCGATTCGGAACAAAGTAAATAAGTCGTCATAAATCGGTATAGAAGACCAAATATGTCTAGGTGCAGGTCCAGGGCGGGTGATCGTCCTCAGGCTTGCGCTGACACCGTTGTCGCGCGCCCGGTGCCGAGGCGGGACGGGGCGAGGACCTCCCGGAGGCCGACGATGACCGCCCAGAGCCAGAACAGGAGGATCGGGAAGTAGAAGGCTCCGAGCAGACCGCAGACCCCGCCGACGTAGGTGGCCGTCCGCAGCCACCGGGGCAGGTCGGCGTGCCGCGCGAGGACGAGGGCGAGCGCCCCGACGCAGAACGCACTCGCGTAGACGGCGACCAGCATGCTCATCTCACTGATGAGGTAGACCACCTGGTGCGGCGTCGACGCCGCCGCCTGACCGCCCTCGGCGAACGCGACGGCCATCCCGCCGACGAGGAACCAGCCGATGACGGCGGCGGCCGTCGCGGCCGTCGCCAGGCCGGAGACCAGGTGACTGCCCGAGCTCACCTCCCGTCGCATCCGGCTGGCGAAGACCAGCAGCCCGATCGCCGCGACGGCTCCGAGGTAGGCGGCGCCGATGGCCGGCGCCGCATGCCCCGAGGACAGGAACGTCACGACCGCGGCCTCGCTGTACTCCCCTCCGGGCGGCGCGCTGGCGATCAGGGCGATCGGTGTTCCGATGCCGTAGGCGAGGAGACCGAGGCCTGCCGCTCGTCGGGTGGTGTCCATGACGTTCCTCCACAGGGGTTGGGGTTGCCGGGTTTCCGGCCCACCGACGGTAGGTCGGGGTGCTCGTCCCCGTCGTCGCCCGAGCGGACGAATCCTTCGTCCTCCCTGCGGAGGAGGGATGGATCCTCCCCAAGGCGGACGTGCACCGACGCGGTTGGTCGTACGGTGCTCGGGTGAGGAGTCGTTCCCTGGTGTTCGACGTCGTGCTCGCGGGTTCGCTCCTGGTCGCCGTCGAGCTGGAGACGTGGACCGGTGCCCTGGCCACGCGGCTGCAGGGACCGGTCTGGGCGCAAGCCACCGGGTACGGCATTGCCGCGCTACTGCTCGCGATCCGACGGCTGAGACCGCTTGTCTGCGTGGCTGCGGTTTGCAGCGTGCTGGCCGTCCAGTTCGTCGCCGTCGGGTCTCCGGAGGGCTTCGGGGTGGTGGCGCTTCCGCTCGTCGCGGCCTACACCGTCGCGAACCGGGAGGACCGGCGGCGGGCGCTGTGGGGGCTGGCCGCCGTCCTGGCCCTGGGCCTGGTCTGGGCCGGCTTCGACCCGACGACCACCACGGCACTCGACGTCGTCCAGCACCTCGCGTGGCTCTCCCCCTGGGTGATCGCCTGGCTGCTCGGGGCCTACCTGCGGACCCGGCGGCTGTACATCCAGGGGCTCGTCCGCGAGCGCGAGGAGCGGGCGCTGACCGCGGTCGCCGAGGACCGCAACCGGCTGGCCCGCGAGCTGCACGACGTCATCGGGCACAGCGTCAGCGTGATGACGGTCCAGGCCTCGGCGGTGCGCCGGCTGATGCGGCCCGACCAGGCCCGGGAGCGGGCCGCCTTGGAGACCGTCGAGGCCACCGGGCGTCAGGCGCTGACCGAGATGCGCCGGATGGTCGGGGTCCTGCGGTCCGGGGATGAGGCCCCTGACCTGGCTCCGCCACCGTCGCTCGCCCAGCTCGACGGCCTGGTGGACACGTTCCGGCAGGCGGGGCTGGACATCGCCTGCGAGACCGAGGGGGTGCCGGCGCCGCTGCCACCGGGCATGGACCTCACGGCATACCGGCTGGTCCAGGAGGGGTTGACCAACACCCTCAAGCACGCCCAGGCCACCCGGGCCGTGGTCCGGCTCGGGTACCAGGACGACGTGCTGACCCTGTCCGTCACGGACGACGGGCGCGGTCCGAGAGAGAGCGTGGACGCCGGGGTCGGCCTGCTCGGGATGCGCGAGCGCGTCCAGGTCTACGGTGGCTCGCTCATCGCCGGGGCTGCGAGTGGCGGCGGGTACGAGCTGCGGGTCGTCCTGCCGGTTCCGGGGACGGGGCTGTGACCATCCGGGTGCTCGTCGCCGACGACCAGACCCTGGTGCGGGCCGGGTTCCGGATGATCCTCGAGGCCGAGCCGGACCTCGTCGTCGCGGGCGAGGCACGCGACGGGCTGGAGGCAGTCGCGCAGGTCGAGGCGTGTGACCCGGACGTGGTCCTGATGGACGTGCGGATGCCCGGGATCGACGGGATCGAGGCGACCCGCCGCATCCTCGCCGCGCAGGGACACCCCGAGCTCCAGGTGATCATGCTGACCACCTTCGACATGGACGCGTACGTGCACGACGCGCTGCGCTGTGGGGCGTCCGGGTTCCTGCTCAAGGACGTCCCGCCCGAACAGCTCGTCGACGGCATCCGGGCCGTGGTCTCCGGCGAGGCGCTCCTGTCCCCGCCGATCACCAAACGACTCATCGAGGTCTACCTGGACCGGGCTCCCCGGGCCGCGCCGGCACCCCGGGTCCTGGACCTGCTGACGCCGCGGGAAGCGGAGATCCTCGGGCTGCTCGGGCGCGGGCTGTCGAACGCGGAGATCGCGCAGCGGCTGGTCATCTCCGAGACGACCGTGAAGACGCACGTCGCCCGGGTCCTGATGAAACTCGGTCTGCGGGACCGGGTCCAGGCAGTGATCTGCGCCTACGAGAGCGGGGTGGTCTCGATCGGTCAGCAGGACAACGACGCGCCGCAGCGAGCCCGCTTTTAGCCACCACCACCCACCTCGAGAGGACGCCATGACCGTCCAGCTGAACCACACCATCGTCCACGCCAGCGACCGTGACGCGACGGCGACGTTCTTGTGCGAGATCCTCGGCCTCGCGCCGGCCTCGACCTACGGGCCGTTCCGGGTCGTCGAGCTGGGCAACGGCGTCAACCTCGACGTCATGACTGAGCCCGGCACCGTGCATCCACAGCACTACGCCTTCCTCGTCAGTGAGGACGAGTTCGACGAGATCTTCGGTCGGATCACGGAGCGGGGCCTGGACTACTGGGCCGATCCGTACCATCGCACTCCGGGGCAGATCAACACCAACGACGGCGGCCGGGGTCTGTACTGGCAGGACCCCAACGGCCACAACCTCGAGATCATCACCCGGCCCTACGGCTCCGAGTGACGCAGCGTTTCGTCGGGTTCGAGCGGATCTGATCAGCAGGTTGGCTGATTCCCGCATCCCCGAAACCGTGCCACGGCTAGCGTTTCGGGACCCCTACGAAAGGACGTGCGTCATGTCGGTTGACCGAGGAGTGCTGGCCCTGCTGGAAGCCAAGCCGGGCAAGGGTGAAGAGCTCGCCGACTTTCTGCGGCAGGGCCGCGAGCTCGCTGCTGCCGAAGGCGGAACCGCGACCTGGTATGCCTTCAGGCTCAGCGACACGACCTACGGGATCTTCGACACCTTCGGGGACGAGGAGAGCCGGCAGGCGCACCTCAACGGTCAGATCCCGGCGGCGCTCGGCCAGGTCAGCGCCGACCTGCTGGCCAGCGACCCAGATATCCGCCCGACCGACATCCTCGCGGTGAAGTAGGCCGCCTCCGGATGCGCTCAGACGCCGGGCAAGGACTGGCGCTCGTCACGCCCTCGGACCAGGGCGGCCATCGTCCCGGCCAGGGCGATGACGGACAACACGATCGCGACGAGGTGCACGGTCAGCGGACCGCCGTTGTACATCGTCACGCCGACGAGGACCAGGGTTGCGACGACCGTGGCGAGCGCCCATCGCGCCACTCGCCACAGCCCCGCGATGACGAGCAGGGCGGGCACGGCATACAGCACCATGCTGGTGACGCCCATGCCGTTGACGCCGTCGATGTAGCCGCCCGAGCCGGGCACCGCCTGTGCCAGGTGGGTGAAGAACATGGCCGTGCAGTGGCCGACCAGCCCGAGCACGCCGAAGCCCAGGGCGGCCAGCTGGGCCGCGCTCACCGGGCGCGCACTGGGCAATGGCAGCTGACGCGAGGTGATGCGCAGGACCATGGCGATGGCGATTGTCGCTACGAGGCTGAGGGTCCACGGAAGGCTCATGGGATCACGCTACGTGGGTCCGCTGAGATGAGGCCCCACACCAGACGAATGAACCCGCTGGCTGGCTACGCGCTTTATGGTCAAGCCCAGGGGGCGAGAGAACTGCATCGACCCCAGCTCCGCTTGCGAAGAGCCCTGAGCGCCTTTTTCAGCAAGGCGAATGCCGCGCAACGGGCCTCATGACAAGCTACTCCTGTGTGGTCTTCGCAGCGACAAGGGCGCCTCCGCACTCAGGAGATGGAGTGGTTGGCGGCCCGGACGCGAGACGGGTTGGACTCGCTGACGACCGAAGCCATTGCCGAGTTCAGCTTCGATGGCGAGCGCTTCCGGCTACAACTCGCCCTCCCACCCGATTCACCTGCCGGGGAGGTTATGCGGCGCTACCTCCGCGCCGAGACGATACGACGACTGCATCAACCGGCGTTTTCGCGGAATGATCATGAGGGCTTACGACGAGAGTTGCGCGGTCTAGTCTGACTGCATGCGCGGAGATGAGGCTCGGGTCGTGGATGCCTTTTGTGCCTGGCTCGAGACTGAAGGTTGGGTGGTCGAGCGCGAAGTCGCGCTCTGTGACGTCAAGGCGTCTAGGCCTGGCCAAGTCATGTTCGCCGAGGTCAAAGGGCGCACCTCCTCGGCCGGCCTCGACGTCGACACGATGTATGGACAAGTGTTGCGACGCATGCCTGCTGAGCAGATCGGCCACGCCGAATGAGCAATAGTCAAGACCTGTGGATGGGCGTGTCAGGCGACTTGCTGATCGCCTCCTGATTCCTGGCTCGGCTCGTCGTCTCGTTCGACGAGGATGCCGTTCTTGAAGGTCGCGCCGGCGCGGACGAGGGCGACGAGGTGGGGTGCGTTCACGGCGCGCCACCTGGCTTGTGCGGACTCGATGAGCTTGAACGCCATCGCGACCCCGGCGGCCCTCGAGCCGGGCCCCTTGGTGACCCGCTGCCGCAGTCGGACGGTGGCGAAGGTCGACTCGATCGGGTTCGTGGTTCGCAGGTGGACCCAGTGCTCGGCGGGGTAGTCGTAGAAGGCCAAGAGCACGTCGAGGTCATCGGTGATCTTCGCCGCAGCCTTGGGCCACTTGGTGCCGTAGTCGGCGGTCGAACGCCTTCACCGCGGTCTTGGCGTGGTCCTTGTCCTCGGCGTTCCAGATCTCCGCGAGCGCGGCCTTCGCGCCGGGCTGGGCGGACTTGGGCAGGCAGTTGAGGACGTTGGCGATCTTGTGGAACCAGCACCGCTGCTCCCTGGTCTCGGGGAACACGGTGCGGACCGCGGCCCAGAACCCGAGCGCGCCGTCGCCGATCGCGAGGACCGGTGCGGCCATCCCGCGGCGCTTGCAGCTGCGGAGCAGGTCGGCCCACGACTCGGTCGACTCGCGGTGCCCGTCGTCGAGCGCGATCAGCTCCTTGGTGCCGTCGGCACGAACCCCGATCATCACCAGCAGGCACACCTTGTCCTGCTCGAGTCGGACCTTGAGGTGGATCCCGTCGACCCACACGTAGACGTAGTCGGTGCCGGCCAGGGACCGCTTGTTGAACGCGACCGCTTCGTCTTGCCACTGGCTGGTGAGCCGCGTGATCGTCGAGGCGGACAGGCCGGCCCCGGAGCCGAGGAACTGGGTCAGCGCGGGACCGAAGTCACCTGAGGACAGGCCGTGCAGATACAGCAGCGGCAACACCTCAGCCACCTTCGGCGACTTCCGCGCCCAGGCGGGCAGGATCGCCGAGGAGAACCGCTCGCGCTTCCCGGTTACCTCATCGAGCCGCTTGTCGTTGACCCGCGGCTGCTTCACCGCCGATCGCGCCCGCCGCCGTGGAGACCTCCCGCGGCTCGTGGAAGCCGTTGCGGACCACCAGCCGGTGCCCCGCCTCGTCGACCTCCTCGCGGTGGGCATCGACGTAGGCGGCTACCTCGGCGAGCAACGCAGTGGCCAGCATCTGCCGAGCGCCGTCACGAGCCAGCTCGTCGAGCAGCGACCCACCGGCCGGCTCGTTGGACGCCTCGGCGTCGTGGACTACCTTGAGCATGGGCGTACCTTCCCGAGCCGGCGCGTCAACGCCGACCCTGATCAGACTTGCAATGGGCTTCGATCTTGCTCGGGAGGTACGCCTACTTCACGCCACCCCGCCGAGAGCCATCCACAGGTTCTGATCATTGCTCGCGAAGCAGGGGACCGCGGGTCAAGAAGAACAGCTAGGACGTAGTCCGGCCGGTCGTTGGGCCACAGCCACATCTTTCTTGATTCACGACCGACGTGCCGGTCAGGTGGCGTTGGTAAATCGCTCGTAGGCGACCTGGAGGAGCGATGCGTCCGGACGCTCGTTGCGCACGATCGGAAGTACGCGGAGCTTCCTTCTGTGAACATCTTGGAGTCCATGCCTCAGCATCGGTCCGTCTATCTCTTCAAGCAGGTCCGCGCGGATCTCGACCACGTGATCCGGGCGGATCCCGAGGATGTGCGCGTCGAACGCAGCGTGGTGAATTTTGCACATCGCCAACCCGTTGCGCACTGCCGCGACGCCGGCCTCCTCACGGTCGGGGACAATGTGGGCAGCATCAAGGAGCTGGCTGTGGCCCAAGGAGCACACTGCACATCGTGTGCCGTAAGCCCGCATGACGGTGGCACGGAAGATCGGCTGGTGTAACCGCCGACTGGTCTCAACCATGATGTATCGCTTGATCGTGTCCTCAAGCGGACTGCCCAAACCCAGCTCACCATGAGTAACCGCGTCTACTACGAACTGAAGTTGGTGGGCTTCTTCGCCAATGATGAAGACCGGAAATGTAGGTAGATACAGGCCGGGCCCGACCCCGAAGAACCAGATCAGAGGAAGCTTTCGCGTCATCGCAGTTCGAAGCGCCCGGTTCTCAGCGTGGTCCGGATCGCTTCCCCGGTACTTGTACCTGATCAGCCCGTCTGGACCTACCCCGTCTTCGTAGGGCCGGTCTGAGCCCTCTGGGCGATAGACCGTTCGGAAGGAAAGGGCTGCCTCGAGCACGGCCGGTTTTCGGATCCCGCGCTGAAGGTCCATCAGCGGCATCGCCTTGCCGCGGAATCGGAACTCTTTGATGTCCTCCGTACTCAACGGGTCGGCTCCGTCGTTGGTCCGCAAGCCGAGCCAAGTCATTGCCGCTTGACGCAACTCGATGTCTTCGCTCAGAGTCAGAGTTGAGGTCACTGTCTCAGCTTGTCACTGATCGTCTCGACAGGCCGCTGATGCCAACAACCACACCAGATCGAAGGACCTCGTGGGGTGGTCGAATAGGCGCCCCCCACCGGGCGCAGAGTATGAATGACGGGCGAGTGATTCGCAGGTGCGCCCAACAGGTCGTGGTTTGCCAGGAAGTTGTCGTCGAAGCGGAGCATCGAGCAGTGAAGTCGTCACGTGAGCTCGCGCCGCGATTTCTTGCGCTGCGAGGACTGAATTACGGTACCTCCAAGTAAGGCGAAACCTCTCCGCGAGGGAAGCACCGGTGCCCTAGTCGACTCCTCCCAATCCGGACATGTTGGGGTCAGCGTCCCGGACGCGAACCCAAGGTGTACCCGTGGGTGCGACTCGGCGGACGTGCGCCAGCCTGCTCGTCGCTATAGACGTTCACCGCGAGTCGCAAATGGCAGTCCTCCGTCACAGCCGTATCGCTCTCACCATGGAGATCTACTCCCACGTTTCATCGATTTCCATGCGCGATGCATTGCAGCGCCTTGGAGGGGAGCTGTCCGGGTGGGAACCCTGACGGACCATCGTCGACGGACCCCGGTGGATGCACGCCCTGCCGTGAGGCGCCCTTCGACTGGCGCCGAAGGTCGAGGCATGACGAGCCTGACGCCACTGCAGTACTTCTCTGGGGTACGGACGCGACAGAGGCCCCTCCCGAAAAGCGGAAAGGGCCTCTGACCTGCGGTGGAGCCAAGGGGACTCGAACCCCTAACCCCCTGCTTGCAAAGCAGGTGCGCTACCAATTGCGCCATGGCCCCGAAGAACTTCGGGCACTGCAGTCAACGAGCGGATCAGTTCGACCCAGGCGCCCGCACGTCGTCGGTGGCCTCGGACCAGAGTTCCTGTTCGGCCCGCTGGTCGCGCAGCTTCTTCTGGAGCGCGACGGCACCGGCCGCGGTGGCCGCGATGATGAGCAGTTTCTTGAGCACGAGGAGCTCCTCAGACCGAGCGGGTTGGTGATGGTGGGCCTAACAGGACTTGAACCTGTGGCCTCTTCCTTATCAGGGAAGCGCTCTAACCGTCTGAGCTATAGGCCCGTCATCACCCTCGATCGCGTCGGAGGTTCACCCCGACGCGACGCGCCAGATTACCCCAGACGGCAGGGCCCGATCAAAACGGCCCCGGGCGGCCACGGCGCCGCCCCGGCCGACCCCCGGGTCAGTCGTCGGTGAGGGTCAGCTGGAGCCCGCCGACCAGCGACGAGCAGATGTTGTAGAGGAAGGCTCCGAGGGTGGCGATCGCCGTCATCAGGATGATGTCGATGACCCCGACGACGATCGACAGGGAGACGACCCGGCCGAAGCCGATGTAGTCCATGACGTTGAACGGCTCGGTCGTCGAGGGCTGGATCTCGCGGATCACCCGGTCGATGTCCGCGAAGACCCCCATCCCGGACAGGATCAGCCACAGCACCGCGGTGAGCACGACCCCGGCGATGCCGGCTGCCACCGCGAGCAGGAACGAGATTTTCATCATCGACCACGGGTCGACCCGGGCCACGGCGAGCTTGACCCGTCGGGCCACCACCCGGCGCGCAGCCGGCTGGGTCGCGGTCGCGCCGCTGGGCCGGGGTCCGGTCCGTTTCTGCGGGGTTCGGCCAGCAGCTCCGGCACCCGAAGCAGCCGCGCCCCCGGCGGCGCCCGCCGCGGCGGCCGCACCGGTCCTCGATCCCGTGGTGCCCGCACGGGTGGCGGTGGTGTCCGTGCGGGGGGCCCGCGCTCCCGAGACCGGCGCGGTCCGGGCAGCCGAGGCTCCGGTGGCTGACCTGGACGACGACGCGGCGCCGCCCGAGCCGGTCGCCGGCGACGAGGACGCAGCCGCCCCCGCGGACGACGGGGCCGATCCGGACGGGGACACCGCGGGGGTGGGACGGGTCGGCGGCTCCGTGGGGGTGCCGCCAGCGGGCCCGTCGCCCTGTGCTGGGGTGCTCACTCGCTGCCTCCATCGCTCTCATCCGCCGGTACGGACGTCTCGTCAGACGCTACGCCATCCGCGTCCGTGACCGCTGCATCCGTGGACGCCGGTGAGACGGACCCCTCCGCCGCCGCCGCAGCGTCGTCACCCTCGACCAGGGCCTCGACCTCCTCCTCGACCAGCCGCTCCGCGTTGCGCGCGACCGCGACGATGGCGTCGCCCTTGTCCGGGGTGGCGAAGATGACGCCCTGGGTGTTCCGGCCGGTACGCCGGACCCCGGCGACAGCCGAGCGCACGATCTTGCCCTTCTCCATGACGACCAGCACCTCGTCGTCCTCGGCCACGGTCAGCGCCCCGACGAGGTCACCCCCGCGCTCGGAGAAGTTCGCCACCTTGACGCCGTAGATGGCCCGCCCCTTGGTCGGGTAGTCCGAGGACTGGGTCCGCTTGGCGACGCCGTTCTCGAAGACGACGAAGAGGTCCGGGTCCTGCCCCGATGGCACCACCGAGAGGGCCAGCAGGTGGTCCTCGCCGCGGAACTTCATCCCGGTGACCCCGGAGGTCGCCCGCCCCATCGGGCGCAGCGCCTCGTCCGTCGCGTGGAAGCGGACCGACTGGCCCTTGCGCGAGACGAGGATCAGGTCGTCCTCGCGGGACGCCAGCCCGGCGCCGACCAGCTCGTCGCCGTCGCGCAGGTTGACCGCGATGAGGCCGCCGGAGCGGGGCGAGTCGTACTCGGCGAGCTTGGTCTTCTTGACCAGCCCGGCCCGGGTCGCGAGCACGAGGTACGGCGAGGAGGTGTAGTCCTCGATCGCCAGCACCTGGGCGATCTGCTCGCCCGGCTGGAACGCCATGAGGTTGGCCACGTGCTGGCCCTTGGCATCACGCGAGGCCTCCGGCAGCTCGTACGCCTTGGCCCGGTAGACCCGGCCGAGGTTGGTGAAGAACAGCAGCCAGTGGTGCGTGGTCGTGGTGAAGAAGTGCTCCACCACGTCCTCGCCCCGCAGCTGGGCGCCCTTGACGCCCTTACCGCCGCGGCCCACCGACCGGTAGGCGTCGACCCGGGTCCGCTTGGTGTAGCCGCCCCGGGTGATCGTCACGACGACGTCCTCCTGCGGGATGAGGTCCTCCATCGACATGTCGCCGTCGAAGAACTCGATCCGGGTCCGCCGCTCGTCCCCGTACTTCGTGACGATCTCGCCGAGCTCGCTGGAGATGATGTCGCGCTGGCGCTGCGGCTTGGCGAGGATGTCGGTGTAGTCGTCGATCTTGGCCTGGAGCTCGTCGTGCTCCTCGATGATCTTCTGGCGCTCCAGGGCGGCCAGCCGGCGCAGCTGCATGTCGAGGATCGCCCGGGCCTGGATCTCGTCGATCTCGAGCAGCTGGATCAGGCCCTCGCGGGCGATCTCCACCGTCTGCGAGGCCCGGATCAGCGCGATCACCTCGTCGAGCGCGTCGAGCGCCTTGAGCAGCGCCCGCAGGATGTGGATCCGCTCCTCGGCCTGGCGCAGCCGGAACGTCGTCCGCCGGACGATGACGTCGACCTGGTGCTCGACCCAGTGCCGGATGAACGCGTCCAGCGGCAGGGTTCGCGGCACCTCGTCGACGAGGGCGAGCATGTTCGCGCCGAAGGTGGTCTGGAGCTGGGTGTGCTTGTAGAGGTTGTTCAGCACGACCTTGGCGACGGCGTCGCGCTTGAGCACGATGACCAGCCGCTGGCCGGTCCGGCCCGAGGTCTCGTCCCGGATGTCGGCGATGCCGGCGAGCTTGCCGTCCTTGACCAGCTCGGCGATCTTCTGCGCCAGCACGTCCGGGTTGACCTGGTACGGCAGCTCGGTGACGACCAGGCACTGCCGGCCCTGGAGCTCCTCGACCTGGACCACCGCACGCATGATGATCGAGCCGCGACCGGTGCGGTAGGCGTCCTCGATCCCCTTGTGCCCCATGATCAGGGCGCCGGTCGGGAAGTCCGGGCCCTTGATGATGCCGAGCAGCGCCTCGAGCAGCTCCTCGCGCTTGGCCTCCGGGTGGCGCAGGTACCACTCGGCGCCCTCGGCGACCTCACGCAGGTTGTGCGGCGGGATCTGGGTGGCCATCCCGACCGCGATCCCGGCCGAGCCGTTGACCAGCAGGTTGGGGAAGCGGGACGGCAGCACGACCGGCTCGCGGGTCTTGCCGTCGTAGTTGTCCTTGAACTCGACGGTGTCCTGCTCGATGTCGCGGACCATCTCCATGGCCAGCTGCGCCATCCGGCACTCGGTGTACCGCGGCGCCGCCGCCCCGTCGTTGCCGCGGGAGCCGAAGTTGCCCTGCCCGTCGACCAGCGGGTAGCGCAGCGCCCAGTCCTGGACCAGCCGGACCAGGGCGTCGTAGATCGCCGAGTCGCCGTGCGGGTGGTACTGGCCCATGACGTCGCCGACGACGCGCGAGCACTTGTTGTAGCTGCGGTCCGGCCGGTAACCGCCGTCGTACATCGCGTAGAGCACCCGGCGGTGCACCGGCTTGAGGCCGTCCCGCACGTCGGGCAGCGCCCGGGAGACGATGACCGCCATCGCGTAGTCGATGTACGAGCGCTGCATCTCGGTGTTGAGGTCGATCGCCTCGATCCGGTCGGTCAGCACCTCCCCGGTCAGGACCTCGCCGTCCAGTCCCTCGGCCACCGGGAGGTCGCCCTCGGGGTTGAGGTTCTCGTCGTCCTGCGGGCCGTTGGTCGGCGGCTGCTCACTCAATGGATTTCCTTGTCTCGAAAGGCTGTTCGGGTATGCCGGGTGCTCACCTCGGCGGGCGGCGCGCGGTCAGCGCGCACGGCATACCTAGATGTCCAGGAACCTGACGTCGCGGGCGTTGCGCTGGATGAAGCTGCGGCGGGACTCGACGTCCTCGCCCATGAGGATCGCGAACATCTCGTCGGCCGAGGCGGCGTCGGCCAGGGTGACCTGGAGCAGGGTCCGGGTGTCCGGGTCCATCGTGGTGTCCCACAGCTCGTGGTAGTTCATCTCACCGAGACCCTTGTAGCGCTGGACGCCGTTGTCCTTGGGCAGCCGACGGCCGGCGGCGGCACCGGCGGCGTAGAGGCCGTCCCGCTCCCGGTCCGAGTAGGCGAACTCGTGCGGCGCGTTGCTCCACTTGAGCCGGTACAGCGGCGGCTGCGCGAGGTAGACGTAGCCGGCCTCGATCAGCGGCCGCATGAACCGGAAGAGCAGGGTCAGCAGCAGCGTCCGGATGTGCATCCCGTCGACGTCGGCATCGGCCATCAGGACGATCTTGTGGTACCTCGCCTTGGCCAGGTTGAAGTCCTCGCCGATCCCGGTGCCGAACGCGGTGATCAGCGCCTGCACCTCGTTGTTGGCCAGGATCTTGTCGATCCGGGCCTTCTCGACGTTGAGGATCTTGCCGCGGATCGGCAGGATCGCCTGGGTGTGCGGGTTGCGCCCCTGCACTGCGGAGCCACCGGCCGAGTCGCCCTCGACGATGAACACCTCGGAGATCGACGGGTCCTTGCTCTGGCAGTCCTTGAGCTTGCCGGGCAGGCCGCCGGACTCCAGCAGGCCCTTGCGCCGGGTGGACTCGCGGGCCTTGCGGGCGGCGATCCGGGCCATCGCCGCCTGGATCCCCTTGTTGACGATGTCCTTGCCCTCCCGCGGGTGCGCGCCGAGCCAGTGGCCGAACTCGTCCGTCATCGCGCGCTGGACGAAGCCCTTGACCTCGGAGTTGCCGAGCTTGGTCTTGGTCTGGCCCTCGAACTGCGGCTCGGTGAGCTTGACCGAGACGACCGCGGTCAGGCCCTCGCGGATGTCGTCGCCGGTGAGGTTCTCGTCCTTCTCCTTGAGCAGGTTGTTCTTGCGGGCGAAGTCGTTGACCAGCTTGGTCATCGCCGCCCGGAAGCCCTCCTCGTGGCTGCCGCCCTCGTGGGTGTTGATCGTGTTCGCGTAGGTGTGCACCGACTCCGAGTAGGAGCTGGTCCACTGCATCGCCAGCTCCAGGGACAGGTGCCGCTCGGTGTCCTCCGACTCGATCGAGATGATCTCGGGGTGGATCGGGTCGGCCCGCTTCGAGGAGACGAGGTGGGTGACATAGTCGACCAGCCCGTTGTCGTAGCGGTAGCTGACCTTGCGCTTGCGGGTCTTGACCGCGTCGCCGTTGCTGCTCTCCTCGACGGTCTCGACGTCCCGCTCGGCGTGGTCGAGGTCCGGGTCCTCACTGATCTCGCTCGAGGCGGACTTGTCCGGCCGCTCGTCGACGAGGTTGATCGTCAGGCCCTTGTTGAGGAAGGCCATCTGCTGGAACCGGGCCCGGATCGTCTCGAAGTCGTACTCGACGGTCTCGAAGATGTCGGCGTTGGCCCAGAAGGTGATCGTCGTCCCGGTCTGGTCGCTCTTCTCGCCCTTCTCCAGCGGCATCACCGGCACGCCCTCGACGAACGACATCCGGAAGACGTGGCCCTTCTGGCGCACCTCGACGTCCAGCCGGGTCGACAGCGCGTTGACCACGGAGGACCCCACGCCGTGCAGCCCACCGGAGACCTTGTAGCCGCCGCCGCCGAACTTGCCGCCGGCGTGCAGCTGGGTCAGGACGAGCTCGACGGCCGAGATGTCGTAGCCGGGGGTGATGTCGGTGGGGATCCCGCGGCCGTTGTCGACGACCCGCACCCCGCCGTCGGCGAGCAGCGTGACGTCGATCGTGTCGGCGTACCCGGCCAGGGCCTCGTCCACCGAGTTGTCGACGATCTCGGTGACCAGGTGGTGCAGACCGCGGGCACCGGTCGAGCCGATGTACATCCCGGGGCGCTTGCGCACGGCCTCCAGACCCTCGAGCACCTGGATGGCGTTGGCGTCGTACTCCGGGCCCCCGGCGTCCGGGATGTCGCTGGCTCGGTGCGGCATCGCCGGCGCGGACGCCTGGCTCGATGCCGCGGGGGCGGCGGGTGGGGTGGGGGTCGGTGCTTCCGGGGAGGGGTCTGGCTGCTGGGGGGACGTCGGTGTCTGACCGGCCTCGGGCACGATTCTCCTTCGTGGCACCCTCGCGGGTGCCCTGGGTCGATAACCACCACTCCCGCGTGCGGGTCTGCATCCACACCCGAGGTCATGGCAGGCGGCCGGCCGAGTCGGAATCGCTTCCGAGTGGGCTGGCCGCTGGTTGACTCCTCATCTTACCGGTCCCGGTCCGGGATATCGCATCCAGGAGGCCCCTGATGGCCGATTTCCCGAGAAACCAGCCCGTCACCTATGCGGGGGGTCGTGACCGTACCCCTCAGGCCGTCTCCGTGGCGATCCCATCCACCCCGACCACCCCACGGCGCTCATGGTTATCCACAACCCTGGGGACAACGGGCCCCGGAGCCTACGGTCCGGTGGCGACCGGCCGCTCCGGGTCGTTCGACCAGGCCGACCACGACCCCGGGAAGAGCGCCGCGTCGACGTCGAGAACGGCCAGCGCCAGGACGTGCCAGGCCGCGGAGACCCCCGAGCCGCAGTAGGTCGCGACCGGGCCCGAGCTGAGCAGGTCGTCCGACGTCGCCCCGAGGTGGGCGGCCAGCTCGGCCTCCGGCGGGAGCAGCCCCTCGGCGGTGAACAGCGTCGCGACGGGCAGGTTGACCGCTCCCGGGATGTGACCGGCCTGCGGGTCGAGCGGCTCGACCTCACCACGGAACCGCTCCGGTGAGCGGGCGTCCAGCAGCACGCCGTGCTCCGGGTAGGCCGCCGCCTCGTCGATCGTCAGGGTCGACAGCTGTCCGGTGGTCAGGGTCGATGAGGTGACCGGCCAGGACACCTCGTCCCCGTACTGCAGGTGCCCCCCGCTCGCTACCCAGGCGGGCAGGCCGCCGTCGAGGACCCGGGCCCGGATCCCGGCCCAGCGCAGCACCCACCAGGCCCGGGCTGCGGCGAACGACCCCGGGTCGTCGTAGACCACCACGTCGTCGGCGGCGGTGACCCCCAGCGCGCCGAGGCCCTGCTCCAGCGCGGCCACGTCGGGCAGCGGGTGACGCCCGGCGCGCGGGTCGTCGGTGTGGCCGGTCAGGACCTGCTCGAGCTCGAGGAAGCGTGCGCCCGGCAGGTGGCCCACGGCATACCGCGCCCGCCCCGCACCCGGCGGGTCACCCAGCCGCCACCGGACGTCGAGCACGATGACGGTGTCGAGCTCCCGGCGCAGGTCGGCAGGGGTCACGAGGTGCTCGGCTCGGGTCAACCCTTGACGATAATCCCGGCTCAGCCGTACGTGTCCCGCGGCCCGGGTCCCGGAGCCCGCCGCAGCCCCTTGCTCCAGCTCGGCGCGCTCGGACCGTTGACCTTGAGCTCGACCACGGTGCCGACGCCGACCTCCTCGTCGATCCGCCCCAGCAGGGTCGAGCCGAGCAGCCGCATCTGGGTCGCCCAGGCGGTCGAGTCGGCGCGGACGGTCAGCACGCCGGCCTCGAACGAGACCGGCACGACGTGCGCCGCCACCTCGCCGCCGACGATGTGCGGCCAGCGGCCCATCACCGAGCCGACCGCGACGTCGACCTGCCAACCCCGCTCGGACATCAGCCGGTCGACCTGGTCGCCGATCAGCGCGGGGTCCCGGCCGTCCCGGCCCGAGCCCGACATCGTCGTCGCCGGCTGGCCGGGACGGCGGCGGCGCATCGGCTTCAGTCCCGGCCGGAGTCCCTTGTCCCGGGCCGCCTTCCGGGCCCGGGCCAGAGCCGATGCCGAGGCCTCGGCCGCCGGATCCGGCCCCGGGACGCGATCCATCGGCGCCTCGACGGGCACCGGCCCGGTCGGGGCCGCCTCGGGAGTCTCGTCAGGCACCCTTGCTCACCTCCCCGAGGGTCACGGCATACGTCACACCCGAGTCTCGCAGCACCTGGGGCACGTCGGCACCCACCG
Organism: uncultured Actinomycetota bacterium; assembly: GCA_963845815.1. Lineage (GTDB taxonomy): Bacteria > Actinomycetota > Actinomycetes > Actinomycetales > Dermatophilaceae > Lapillicoccus. Next base: position 707,502 of record CAWJTD010000001.1, on the reverse strand, counting down.
CGGCCGTGATGATGACCTGCTCGCAGTCACCGACGAGGTCCGCGAGGCGCTGCCGCCGGCCGGTGTCGAGCTCGGCGAACACGTCGTCGAGGATCAGCACCGGATCCTCGCCCAGGTCGGTGCGCAACAGCTGGTAGGCCGCCAGCTTGAGCCCGAGCGCGAACGACCAGGACTCGCCGTGGCTGGCATACCCCTTGGCCGGCAGCTCGCCCAGGGTCAGCACGACATCGTCGCGATGCGGGCCGGTGAGCGAGACCCCGCGTTCGACCTCCTGAGCGCGCACCTCCGCGAACGTCGCGAGCAGCTCGGCCTCCAGCTCGGCCGCCTCGGGAACCTCACCGCCGGCGATCCGGGTGGCGGCCGCCTCGCGCAGGCTGGACCGGTAGTGCGCCCGCGCCCCGGACTGCCCGGCACTCACCGCGTCGTAGGCGGCACTGAGATAGGGCCCGAGATCCCGCAGCAGGCGCAACCGCGCGTAGAGCAGCTGCGACCCGACCTGGGCCAGGTGGGTGTTCCAGACGTCGAGGGTGTGCAACGCCGCGGCCCGGGCCTCCTCGACGGGTTCGTCACCCGGCCGGGGACGGCGGCCGCCGCGTCGCAGCACCGGAGCGGCCGACTTCAGCAGGGCATTACGTTGCTTGACGACCTTGTCGTAGTCGGCCCGGACACCGGCCCAGCGCGGTTGGCGCTGGACCAGCAGGTCGTCGAGGAAGGAGCGCCTCCCGGACGGGTCGCCCTTGACCAGGGACAGGTCCTCGGGCGCGAACAGGACGGTCCGCAGCGAGCCGAGCACGTCCCGGGGACGGGAGAGCGGCGAGCGGTTGAGGTTCGCCCGGTTCGCCCGCCCGGGCGTCAGCTCCAGCTCGATCAGCGTCTCGCGACCACCACGATCCACGCTGCCGCGGATCACCGCCTGGCTCGCCCCGAACCGGACCAGCGGCTGGTCAGTCGCGACCCGGTGGCTGGACAGGCTCGCGAGATAGCCGATGGCCTCGACGAGGTTCGTCTTGCCCTGACCGTTCAGGCCGACCAGCGTCGTGACCCCGGGGCCGAGCGGGAGCTCCGCCGACGGGTAGCTGCGGAAGTCGGTGACGCTCAGGTGCCTGACGTACACGTCACGTGGTCGAGCCGGTGCCCGAGGTGGGGCCGGCCTGGTCGGCCTTGCGGCCCTTGCGCGCTGCCTCGCGGGGGGTCTTCGGGGCCGTCTTCTTCTCGGTCGTGCGGGCGATGTCCCCGTCGCCGGCCACCCCCGCCTTGCGCAGCTTCTCGCCCTCCGCGGTCGTCATCACGTCGTGGCCGCCGAACTGGCCGCGCAGGGCGGCGACCATCTGCATCGAGGGTGACGCCTCCTGCCGGGAGGCGAACCGGGCGAACAGCGAAGCCGAGATGACCGGCATCGGCACGTCGTTGGCGATCGCCTCCTCGACGGTCCACTTCCCCTCGCCGGAGTCGACGGTGTAGTCCGAGACCCCCTCGAGCCGGGCGTTCTCCTCTAGCGCCGCCACGGCGAGGTCGAGCAGCCAGGAGCGGACGACCGTGCCGCGGCTCCACGCCTTGAAGGCTCCGGGGACGTCCTTGACGATGTCCTTCTTCTCGAGCAGCTCGTAGCCCTCGGCGTACGCGTGCATCAGGCCGTACTCGATGCCGTTGTGCACCATCTTCGTGTAGTGCCCGGCGCCGACCTCACCGGCGTGGACGAACCCCTCGTCACGCGGTCCTTCCGGGCGCAGCGCGTCGAAGATCGGCATGGCGCGGCCGACCCACTTCTTGTCGCCGCCGACCATCAGGCCGTACCCGTTCTCGAGTCCCCAGATCCCGCCGGACACCCCGCAGTCGACGTAGCCGATGCCCTTGGCCTTCAAGGCCTTCGCGTTCACGAAGTCGTCGGTGAACCGGGAGTTGCCCCCGTCGATGACCAGGTCGCCCTTGTCCAGCAGGTCACCCAGCTTGGCGATGGTCTCGCGGGTCGCCGTGCCGGACGGGACCATCACCCAGACCACCCGGGGCGCAGCGAGCTTCTTGACCATCGCCGCCATCGTCCGCACGTCGCTGACGTCCGGGTTGCGGTCGAAACCGACCACCTCGTGCCCGGCGCGGCGCAACCGCTCGCGCATGTTGCCGCCCATCTTTCCGAGACCGATGAGACCGAGCTGCATGCGGATGCCTTTCGTCGTCGCGGGACGGGATGCGCTTGAGGCTACGCTGTGGGCCAGCTCAGCTGGCGAAGCGCACCGGCATGAGGACGTACCGGTAGGACGCGTCCGCCTCACCGTCGGCGTCGGGCTGCCCGGACAGGACCGCGGGCCTGCTGGGCTGGGTGAACGACAGCCGCGAGTATGCCGCCCCGACCGCGCCGAGCCCGTCGAGCAGGAAGTGCGGGTTGAACGCGATCTCGATCTCGGGACCGGTCAGCACCGCCTCGACCGCCTCGGAGGCCTGGGCGTCGTCGCCGGTGCCGGCCTCGATCGTCACCTGTCCCTCGGAGAACTTCAGCCGAACCGGGGTGTTCCGCTCGGCGACGAGCGCGACCCGCTTGACCGCCTCGACGAGGGCCGCGGTCTCGATCACCGACTCGGTGTCGACGCTGCTCGGGAAGATGCTGGTGACCTTGGGGTACTCGCCGTCGAGCAGCCGGGTGGTGGTGCGGCGCTGTCCGGCCTCGAAGCCGATCAGGCCGTCGCCGGTGCCGGTTCCGGACCCGCCGAGTGACAGCTCGACCGACCCGCTGGCTCCGAGCGCCTTGGCGGTGTCGGCCAGGGTCCGCGCAGGGATCAGGGCGACATGGCTGGCGTCCGGGGACCCCGGCTTCCAGGTCAGCTCCCGCATCGCGAGGCGGTACCGGTCGGTGGCGAGCAGGGTGACCTTCTCCCCGTCGATCTCCATCCGCACTCCGGTCAGGATCGGGAGCGTGTCGCCCTTGTCCGCGGCGATCGACACCTGCGCCACGGCCTGGGTGAAGACGTCGCCCTCGATGGTGCCGCTGGGCTCGGGCGAGGAGGGCAGCGTGGGGTAGTCGTCCGCCGGCATGAGCAGCAGGCTGAACCGTGACGAGCCGCAGGTGACCTGGACCTTGTTGCCCTCGGTGGAGACGTCGATGGGCCGGTTCGGCAGGTTGCGGGAGATGTCGGCGAGCAGTCGGCCGAGGACGAGGACCGTGCCGGGGGTGGTGACGTCGGCGGCCACGGTGACCTTGGCGGACACCTCGTAGTCGAAGGCGGAAAGGGTGATCGTGCCGTCGTCGCCGGCCTCGATGAGCACCCCGGCCAGGACGGGCACGGGTGGACGTGCCGGAAGGCCACGAGCGACCCACGTCACGGCTTCGGCCAGCACATCGCGCTCAACCCTGAACTTCACTTCACGTCCCGCCCTTCGCACACGCACTACCGACATCCGGCATGTCGCCGGTCGGAGTCCGAACCCTAGTGCCCCACGCGGACGTTCCACCACCAGGTGGGAGCGAATGAGCAGCCGGACGGACGGGTGGGTCCGGTGCGGTGTGGCCTGTGCTCAGTACTCGGGGCGGATTCATCAATGGGGGAGATTCGTCATCGTCATAGGGCCTGTGGACCATGGGGACAACCTGGATCGTCGCAGGTCGGGTGGCCCGGGTGGGTGTGTACCGCGTCGACGCTCCCCTGTGGACAACTCGACCGGCCTGTGGACGCGTCGGCTCCGTCCACAGGGGAGTCCCCGAGCAGAGGGCGCGTTCCCCCGGTCCGGGTGCCCTGTCCACAGTGATCCACAGGTGCTTGGGGATGACGTCGGTCCCCCACGAAATGGTTCATCCCCAGCTGTGCTCCACAGAGTTGTCCCCAGGCAGTGGATAACCGGGACGGTCCCTGCGTGACGACGGTGCGAGCCCCCTCCCACCGACCAGTTCGGCCTGGGGACAGTCTGGGGACAACCGACCCGGGTCGGTGCTGGCCAGGTCAGCGAGCCTGTTGCTTGATCCGGTTGGTCAGCTCGGTGACCTGGTTGTAGATCGCCCGTCGCTCCGACATGAGCTCACGGATCTTCCGGTCGGCGTGCATCACCGTGGTGTGGTCCCGGTTCCCGAAGTGCTGGCCGATCTTCGGCAACGACAGCTCCGTCAGCTCCCGACACAGGTACATGGCGATCTGGCGCGCGGTCACGAGCTGACGCGAGCGCGAGGAGCTGCACAGGTCGTCGATGGTCAGCGCGTAGTAGGCCGCGGTCTGGGCCATGATCGTCGAGGCGGTGATCTGGCTGGCCTGGTCGCTGGGGATGAGGTCCTTGAGCACGATCTCGGCGAGCTCCAGGGTGACCGGCTGCTTGTTCAGGCTGGCGAAGGCGGTGACCCGGATCAGGGCGCCCTCGAGCTCGCGGATGTTGGTCGAGATCTTGCTGGCGATGAACTCGAGGACGTCATCGGAGGCCGACATCCGTTCCTGGATGGCCTTCTTGCGCAGGATCGCGATCCGGGTCTCGAGGTCGGGCGGCTGGACGTCGGTGATCAGGCCCCACTCGAACCGGGAGCGCAGCCGTGCCTCGAAGCCGGAGAGCTGCTTGGGCGGCAGGTCCGAGGTGATGACGACCTGCTTCGTCGCGTTGTGCAGCGCGTTGAAGGTGTGGAAGAACTCCTCCTGGGTCTGGACCTTCCCCTGGAGGAACTGGATGTCGTCGATGAGCAGCACGTCGACGTCCCGGTACAGGCTCTGGAAGCGGCTGGTCCGGTCGTCCCGGATGGAGTTGATGAAGTCGTTGGTGAACTCCTCCGAGTTGACGTACCGCACCCGCAGCCCGGGGATCAGGGTCCGGGCGTAGTGGCCGATCGCGTGCAGCAGGTGGGTCTTGCCCAGTCCGGAGTCCCCGTAGATGAACAGTGGGTTGTAGGCCTTGGCGGGGGCCTCGGCGACGGCGACCGCGGCGGCGTGCGCGAAGCGGTTGCTCGAGCCCGCGACGAACGTGTCGAAGGTGTACTTCGGGTTCAGCCGGGTCTTCTCTGCCTCAGGGGGCCGCTCGTGCCGCCCGACATGGTCCCCGCTGTGCGCGGGACCCGGGTGGACGTCCTCGGTGAAAGCCCCGTCCGGGCGGCCGGGGTGGGCCGGGTCGTACTCCCGCTCGTCCGGCCCGCCCGTGTCACTGAGCGGCGGGGGGTAGTCGGCGGTGAGCTGGTCGTCGACGGTGACCGCGAGGCGGACGACCTCGAGGCCCAGGTGGCCGCTCAGTGCTGCGGCGACCTCGTCGCGCACGCGTTGCTCGATGATCGACTTGGTCAGGTCGTTGGGCACGGTGAGGACGGCACTCTGGTCGATGACGCCGACGAGTCGGCTCAGCTGGAGGAAGGCTCGCTGGTGCGATGGCAGTCCCTGGTCGTCCAGGGTCCGCAGGGTGTCCTGCCAGACCCGGGCGTAGTCCAGCTCAGCGTCCGACATGTCATCGCCCTGTTTCGTCGCTCGATGGTCCCCTGGCGAACCGATCCGCCCACGGTGCGTCGGACGAGTGTCCACACGGTTTTCCACAGCCTGTGAACAAGTGCACCATGACGCGCGACGCTAACAAGTCCCTGAGGGTTCTTCAAGCCTGCGCGCGTCTGATCGACGGTGATGACATCGCAGAGTAGGACCCGCCCGGCTCGTCGCGCCGCCTTTTCCGGAAAGTCGCCCACCTTTTTGTGGCCAGCTCGCCGAGCTGCACCGCCGAGCGGCGCCGGAGCGGGCCGGGGCGGGTCGACAGCGGCTGGTTTGACGCTCTCTGCGCCGCTCCCGTATCGTGTCGGAGGTCTGTTCGTCTGGCCCTTCTGCATGCCCGTGCCCGATCGCATGCCCGCCCAGCTGGTGGGGCCGCGGCGGTCTGAGCGCGGACTCCTGACTGCGCCAGCGACAGACCCTTTGACCGCCACAGAGCCGAACCAGCCGGGTTCGGCACCACCGGACCGGACGTACCCCATCAGACCTGTGGTCTGAAAGCAACGGAGACACTCGTGAGCAAGCGCACCTTCCAGCCGAACAACCGTCGTCGGGCCAAGACCCACGGCTTCCGCCTGCGCATGCGCACCCGTGCGGGACGCGCCATCCTTGCTGCCCGTCGTCACAAGGGCCGCACCGAACTCTCCGCCTGAGGTCACGGCGTGCTGCCGGCACCTCACCGCCTTCGCACCTCGGCCGACTTCGCGTCCGCGGTTCGAGGCCCTGGTGTCTCCCGCTCGGGCGGAAGCCTGATGGTGCTGCACGCTCACCACGCGCCGACGCGCGGTGATGGCCCCCCTCGGGTGGGCTTCGTGGTGTCCAAGTCGGTGGGTGGGGCCGTGGTGCGCAACCGGACCAAGCGCAGGCTGCGTCACCTCATGGCGGCGCGGGTGAACGACCTGCCCCTCGGCGCCGACCTGGTGGTCCGGGCGAACCCCGCAGCCGCCCTGGCGAGCAGTTCCCAGCTGGCGACCGAGCTCGACCGGCTGCTGGCCAAGGTGCTCAGGGTCCCGGCATGACCGCCCGGCGACTGTTCGCGCTGCCGTTGATCGCCCTGGTGAAGGCGTACCAGCTGCTCATCTCCCCGATGACCCCGCCGTCCTGCCGGTTCTACCCCAGCTGTTCGGCGTATGCGGTGACCGCGCTGACCCGGCACGGCCCGATCAAGGGGAGCTGGCTCGCGGTTCGGCGTCTGGCACGGTGCCACCCGTGGAACCCCGGGGGGGTGGACCACGTTCCCGAGAGGACGGTGGCCCCGTCCCTGACGGAGGCCCACCACCACTAGACCATCGGCGCCCGGGCAGATCCGCCCGGGCGCGGACCATCAGGTGGGGACCGCGGTCCTCACCCCGTGACGAGGGACCACCTTGTACGACTTCTTCACCAGCCTGCTGAGCCCGATCATGTGGGGCGAGGCGTGGATCATGTCCGCCTGGCATGCCGTCTTCACCTTCCTCGGCATCCCCGAAGCCAGCGGCTGGGGTTGGGCGCTGTCGATCGTCGGGCTGACGGTGATCGTGCGGATCATCCTGATTCCGTTGTTCGTCAAGCAGATTCACTCGTCGCGCCGGATGCAGCTCATCCAGCCGGAGATGCAGAAGATCCAGGCCAAGTACAAGGGCAAGTCCGATCCGGAGTCCCGTCAGGCGATGACCGCAGAGACAATGGATCTCTACAAGCGGACCGGCACCAACCCCTTCTCCTCCTGCCTGCCGATCCTGCTGCAGTCGCCCTTCTTCTTCGCCCTCTTCCAGCTGCTCAACAACCTGCCGCACGTCGCCGCCGGCACGCACGAGCCGATCGGTCCGATCAGCAAGGCCACGGCGGCGGTCATCGAGAGCTCGGACCTCTTCGGGGCTCCGTTGTCCAGCCACTTCCTCGGTGCCCAGGACCTCAACACCAAGATCCTCACGGCTGTCCTGATCGTGTTGATGTCGGCCACCACCTTCACCACCCAGCGCCAGCTGATGCGCAAGAACATGCCCGACTCCGCGTTGGACAACCCGTTCATGAAGCAGCAGAAGATCATCCTCTACCTGATGCCGATCTTCTTTGCCTTCTCCGGGATCAACTTCCCGATCGGGGTCCTGCTGTACTGGCTGACCACCAACATCTGGTCGATGGGGCAGCAGTTCTACGTGATCCGCCGGATGCCCGCGCCGGGTTCGGCCGCGGAACGGGCCCTTCACGAGCGCCAGCAGCGCAAGGGCATCACGATCAAGAAGCTGAGCCTGCCCGGTCTGGACTCGCCCGCTCCCCAGGACGCGGTCGAAGAGGCCCCCAAGGGCGGGCAGCGTCAGCAGCCCAAGGGCAAGAAGCGCAAGAAGACCGGCCCTGCCGGTGGCCCCCGCCCGGGGGGAACCGCACCGACCGACCCGCAGGACAACGCCAGCACCAGCTGAGCCGGCTCCGCCAGCTCGGCGGACCGGCGCTGGACTCGACCCACAGACCACTGAATTGACCGGGAGATCCCTCCCGATGCACCCAGGAGCCTGACGATGACGAAGAGCCCCACCACCAACCCGGACAGCCAGGAAGACACCTCGAGCGCGGATGCCCTTGACGTCCTTGACGTCGAGCCTGCTGCGGCAGCGTCCCCCGAGGACACCCAGGACGAGGCTGAGCCGCAGGCCGCTGAGGACGTCGCTGAGGACGTCGCTGAGGACGACGCCGAGGACGACGCCGAGCCCACGACCGCCGAGGTCAGCGAGCCCAAGCCCAAGAAGGGGTCGCGGGCGCAGCTGCTCGAGCGCGAGGGTGAGGTGGCGGCGGACTTCCTCGAGACTTTGCTGGACATCACCGACCTGGACGGTGACATCGAGGTCGACATCGACGGCGACCGCGCGGCCGTCGCCATCGTCGACTCCGACGAGGGCCGGGTTCCCCGTCGCCTCGTCGGGGCGCAGGGCAAGGTCCTCGAGGCGCTCCAGGAGCTGACCCGCCTTGCCGTGCAGACCGCGACCGGAGAGCGCAGCCGGCTGATGCTCGACGTGGCCGGTCACCGGGCAGCCCGGCGTACCGCGCTGGTGGAGGTCGCTCAGGCGGCCATTGCCGAGGTGAAGGAGTCCGGCGCGAAGAAGGCGCTCGAGGACATGACGGCATTCGAGCGCAAGGTCATCCACGATGAGGTGGCGGCCGCGGGCCTCGACTCCGAGTCCGAGGGCGTCGAGCCGCACCGGCACATCGTCATCCTGCCGGTCTGAGTCGCCGGCCGCGGCACCGTTTCACGTGAAACCTTCCCGTCGATGACCGGGCAGCCAGAGACCGAGCGACCCGCGATCACCCCGGCAACCCCGGACGCCGCTCTCGAGCTGTTCGGTGACCGGATCACGCGTGCGGAGCGGTATGTCGCCATCCTGGCCGACACCGGCATCTCCCACGGGCTGGTCGGGCCCCGGGAGGCGCCGCGCCTGTGGGACCGACACGTCCTGAACTGTGCCGTGGTCCATCCCCTGTTCGACGAGGGCGCCGAGGTGGCCGATGTGGGTTCCGGCGCCGGCCTGCCCGGAATCGTCCTGGCCATCATCCGGCCGGACCTTCGCCTGTACCTCATCGAGCCGCTGAAACGCCGCACCGTCTGGCTACGTCGGACCGTCGAGGAGCTCGAGCTGGCCAACGTCACCGTTCACGAGGGTCGCGCGGAGAGTCTCTGGGGCGTGCGTCGCTTCCCCTACGTCACCGCCCGGGCGGTCGCCCGGACCGGTGAACTCGCCCGGTGGACCCTGCCCCTGCTGACGCAGGGCGGCTCACTGCGCGCACTCAAGGGGTCGCGGGCCAGGGAAGAGCTGGAGCTGGACCGCGAGTCGATGGTTGCCCTGGGGGCGACGGCGTTCGACGTCACGACGCACGGCGCCGGCGTCGTCGATCCCCCGACCGTGGTCCTGTCCGTCTCGGTGAGTGCCGCGGTGCCGGGCCGTCGGGCACCAGGTCGTCGGGCCGGGCGCACGTCCCCGAAACGTGGTCGGACCGATCGACACGACCGCGATCAGTGAGGCCTCCCCGCGCCAGTACCCGTCCTGGCCCCCGAAACCCTGCCTGCTGGTTTCACGTGAAACAGCCGTCTCCGACGTGCGGTGCAGCCGGACGCGATGGTCCTGACGACGCGCCCGCCGGCTCCCCGGACAGTGGAACGTGGTGTGGTTGGATGGTCGACATGCGCAGTGAGGGTCCACGATGACGCACCACACGGCCCTCACCGCTTCCCTCCCCCGGGTGTCCCCCGGGCTGGGTTGGCCGGCGACATCGGATCAAGCAGGTCATTCCCTGGGATGGCCCGTTTCACGTGAAACAGCAGCCGAGGACGGCGCCCCGCCGGCCGTCCGGACCGGTACCGGCACCGACAGCGACAACCCGAGGGAGTCACCCGACGTGGCCCAGGACGTACCTCCGAGCACTGAGGAGGAAGTGGTCGACGTTTCACGTGAAACGTCGCCGGACCCGGACCCGGGCCAACGCCAGGCCCTCGCGGACAGCATCCCCTTGATGGGCCCCGATACTCCCCTGGCCCAGTCCATCGCCAGTGACGCCCGCAAGCGGATCAGCCTGACCGGCCGTCAGTTCCCCAAGCCGACCCGCTCCCGGGTGCTGACCGTGGCGAACCAGAAGGGTGGGGTCGGCAAGACCACCACCACGGTCAACATCGGCGCCGCGCTGGCGCAGTCCGGTCTCAAGGTCCTCGTCATCGACCTGGACCCACAGGGCAACGCCAGTACCGCCCTGGGGATCGACCATCACGCCGAGGTGACGAGCATCTATGACGTCCTCGTGGATGGGACCGCCCTGGCTGACGTGATCGTGCCCTGTGAGACCGTTCCCGGCTTGTTCTGCGCCCCGGCGACGATCGACCTCGCGGGAGCGGAGATCGAGCTGGTCTCTCTGGTCGCCCGAGAGACGAGACTGGCCCGCGCGATCAGTGCCCACGCCGAGCAGAACGAGTTCGACTACATCCTCATTGACTGTCCACCGAGCCTCGGACTGCTGACCATCAACGCATTCGTGGCCGCGTCCGAGGTGTTCATCCCGATCCAGTGCGAGTACTACGCGCTGGAGGGACTCTCGCAGCTGTTGAAGAACATCGAGATGATCCGCAGCCACCTCAACCCCGACCTGCACGTCTCCACCATCCTGCTCACCATGTATGACGGCCGGACCCGTCTGTCCTCACAGGTGGCGGACGAGGTGCGGACCCATTTCCCCAAGGAAGTCCTGAGGACCACGGTCCCGCGTTCGGTGCGCGTGTCCGAGGCGCCCAGCTTCGGTGAGACGGTGATGACGTACGACCCGGGCAGCAGCGGAGCCCTGGCCTACCTCGAAGCAGCCGGTGAGATGGCCGAGCGCGGCGCCACCCCTGCCTCCGGCCAGACCGGGCTCGTCCAGACGGAGGGGCCTTCCCCGCAGCAGGACCACGTAGGAACACGACCAGGAGGAACGTCGAATGAGTGAGAAGCGACGGGCATTGGGACGCGGTCTCGGCGCGCTGATCCCCAGCGCACCCAGCGACGCGGCACGGCCCACCGACGTGTTCTTCCGGGACCAGTCTCGGGCCGAGGGTCCGAGCGGCGCCACGGCCACCACCGTCCTCGACCGGGCGGCCGTGGACGGGCCTGACAGTCCGACACGCCCGGGCGCAGGATCCGGTGGGACCAGCACGGATGCGGAGTCCGGGGCGGATGCCGTGAGCGCGGGTCAAGAGCCCGCGCAGGACGGGCGGGGCGGTCAGACGACGCTCGCCCCGGTCCCCGGCGCGACCTTCGCGGAGATCCCGGTCACCGCGGTGCGCCCCAACCCCAAGCAGCCACGAACCGTCTTCGACGAGGACGACATGGCCGAGCTGGTGGCGTCGATCACGGAGATCGGTGTCCTCCAGCCGATCGTGGTCCGCCGGGTCCTCGAGGAGGCCGAGGCGCCCGACGGGGTGCTGTACGAGCTGATCATGGGGGAGCGGCGGTGGCGCGCCTCCCAGCAGGCGGGCCTGGCGACCGTCCCGGCGATCATCAAGGACACCCACGATGACGACATGCTCCGGGATGCCCTCCTGGAGAACCTGCACCGCAGTCAGCTCAACCCGTTGGAGGAGGCAGCCGCCTACCAACAGCTGCTCGACGATTTCGGCTGTTCCCACGAGGAGCTGGCGAGCCGGATCGGCCGGTCCCGGCCGCAGATCTCCAACACCCTGCGGTTGCTGCGGCTCCCCCCGCTGGTGGCCAGGCGGCTGGCCGCGGGAGTCCTCAGCGCCGGTCATGCCCGGGCATTGCTCGCCCTCGACGACGGCGCGGCCATGGAGCGGCTGGCCCAGCGCATCGTGGCCGAGGGCCTCTCGGTCCGGAACGTCGAAGAGGTCGTCCAGCTCGGCGGCGACGCGGCCCCGAAGAGCCGGCGGCCCCGAGCTGGGGGCAGACACCCCCAGCTGGACGATCTTGCCGCCCGGCTCTCGGATCGCTTCGACACCAGGGTTCACATCGCCCTGGGGACGCGCAAGGGCAAGCTGACCGTGGACTTCGCCTCGGTGGATGACCTCAACCGGATCGTCGAGCTGCTCGGGGTGCCGCCGGAGCCGATCACGCAGTAGCAGCCCCTTCAGCCGCCATGACGAATTCGACTGTGGCACAACGATATTCGTCGTAGGCGAGCGTCGTCGATGGTCGGTCGACCCGGGGTTGACGGGACCTACCGTGTCGCGGGCAGACAGAATCCCGAATCCGGGCGACAATGGGGTGGTCGCCGGCGGAAGGATCGGAGCATGGGTCGAGAGGTCCTCCCGCTGACGCTCGACCGGCTTGCCGACCTGCCGGGGCAGTGCTCCGACTGCGTCTTCTGGGAGCTGTCGCCCGCCTTGACCAGCCGGGTTCGGCCCTGTCCGCAGGGGGACAAGGAGGGGTGGCTTACCACGACGCTCCTGGAATGGGGCAGTCCCGGCCGGATCGCCTACGTCGACGGCCGGCCGGCGGGGTACATCACCTTCGCCCCGGCCAACCTCGTCCCCCGCTCGCTGGCCTTCCCGACCTCTCCGGTGGCAGCGGATGCCGTCGTCCTGATGACGGCTCGGGTGGACCCGGGCTTCGCGGGTCAGGGTCTGGGCCGGGTGCTCATCCAGTCGGCCGCCAAGGACGTCCTGCGTCGCGGGGTCCGGGCCATGGAGGCCTACGGGACCCGCGGCGGCGCCGAGGACTGCCTGCTTCCCACCGACTTCCTGCTCGCGGTGGGCTTTCGCACGGCTCGGGACCACCCCACGCACCCGCGGATGCGGATGGACCTGCGTACCGCGTTGCGCTGGCGGAGCGAGGTCGAGCAGGCGGTCGAGCGACTGTTCGCGCCGGTCCGCGGCCTGGGCGGCCGCCAACCGGTCGGGACCGTCCAGCGGCACGCAGCGCCGGGGGAGCGAGCCCGGGTGCCCGAGTCACGGCTGGTCCCGGGACTCAGCCGACCAGGTCCTCCATGAACTTGCGCAGCTCGCCCACGTTCAGTGCGCCGGTCGAGGTGGTGTCCTCCTCGCCGAGATACATCCGCTGCAGCGCGATGACGACGGCCTCGGCCACGTCGTCGCGGAACGACGGGTCCGCGAGCCGGGCAGCGTCGGCAGGATGGCTGACGTACCCCGCCTCGATCCGGACGGCGGGCATCCGGGTGTGCTGAAGCAGCGCCCACGACCGGGCATGGGTGCGACAGTCGGCGAGACCGGTCCGCGCCACGCCCTCGCGCAGGATGAGGTCGGCGAGCTGCTCGCCGATCGCTGACCACGCGCCGAACCGCTCCTGGCCGTAGAAGAAGGTCGCGAAGCCACTGGCCCGGGGGTGCTCCGCGCTGTCGCAGTGCAGGGACAGCACGATGTCGGCGTCACAGCTGTTGGCGAAGTCCGCCCGCTGGACGTCGTCGCCGGCGACGGTGTGCGCCGTCCTGGTGTAGATGACATTCACCCCGTGGGCGCGCAGTCTGCCCTCGATGCGTTGGGCGAGGTCGAGCACGACCTCGGCCTCGACGACGCCGTGCGCGACGGCCCCGGGGTCATCGCCACCGTGTCCCGGGTCGAGCACCACCGTGCGTCCGGCCAGGCTGTGGCCGGAACGCCGGACCAGCTCGCGCTCGCGCAGGTTGTGCGGAGAGCCTCCGGAGACGCTTCGGCGCAGGCCGGTGAACGCCCGTAGCGTGGCGGGTCCCACGGCGCCGTCGGCGACGAGCCCACAGCCGCGCTGGAAGGCACGCACGGCCCGGTCGGTGTCCGGCCCGAACAGGCCATCCACCCGTCGCGGCGAGAACCCCAGCGACAGCAGCCGTTCCTGCAGCTCCGAGACGTCGTCGCCGCGCATCAGGTGCCCTGCCGTGAAGTTCAGGATCCGGTCGCCGAGCCGCCAGCCGGCGCCGGCCAGTGCGGTGTAGGTCTGCGGCCCGACGATCCCGTCGACGATCAGCCCCCGCCGTTGCTGGAAGGCCCGGACGGCGTGGTCGGTCGGCAGGTCGAAGCACATGGCCTGGTCGTCGGACACGTCGCTGCGAGCCAGGTCCCCGGTCGCGTGAAGCCGTTCACGCAGGTCACGTACGACCGGACCCACGTCACCGAGGCGGGTCAGCGGCGTCGAGGTCGAGTTCGTCATCACGCCTTCCCGATCGTCTGCAGCAGGTGACAGGGTGTGGACCGCGGGATTGACCTCCGCCTCGGACGTCAACGCGTAGCCGGGTCGATGATCTCCCGGGTCGGGTCGTGGCGCCACCCCGGGAGCCGGGGTGGCGCCACGATGTTACCGCCGAGTCGGCGAACGGTCACGCGCCGATGAAGTCCGCGAGCTCGCGCAGCAGCTTGGGCTTGGGCAGGGCGCCGACCAGGGTCTTGACGACCTCGCCGCCGACGTAGACGTTCATCGTCGGGATGCTCGTGACGCCGTACCGCGAGGTGACCCCCGGGTTGGCGTCGGTGTCCAGCTTGTAGATCTCCAGCTTGTCGCCATGGGTACCCGCGATCTCCTCCAGGACCGGGGCGATCGCCTTGCACGGACCACACCACTCCGCCCAGAAGTCGACGAGGACGGGCTTGTCGTTCTTCAGCACGTCGGCCTCGAACGTGGCGTCGGTGGTGTCCTTGGTGTTGATTCCCATGGAGGTCCTTCCTAGAGGGCTGGTACGGGATGAGCAGGATGGTCCCGACCGGGCAGGCCGGTGCCGGGCGCAGGGCCCGACGAGATGTGGGGGGCGGTCACACGCTAGCCGCGGTCGAGGACAGCTGGGGCTCGGCGTCGGCCAGCGCCGCGAGGTAGTGCTCCGCGTCCAGCGCGGCGGCGCAGCCCGACCCGGCGGCCGTGATCGCCTGACGGTAGGTGTGGTCGACGAGGTCGCCACAGGCGAAGACACCCGGGATCGTCGTCGTGGTGGCCCGGTGCCCGGCATCGGCGCCGGTGAGCACATAGCCCTCGGCGTCGACGTCGATGAGGTCCTTGACCAGCTCGTTGCGCGGGTCGTGACCGATGGCCACGAAGAGGCCGGTCACCGGGAGCTCGCGCTCGGCGCCGGTCACCGTGTCGCGCAGGGTGACGCCGCTGAGCTTCTCCTGGCCGTGGATCGCCGTCACCTCGGAGTTCCAGGCGAAGCTGATCTTGTCGTTGGCCATCGCCCGGTCCGCCATGATCTTCGAGGCGCGCAGCTCGTCGCGTCGGTGGATGAGCGTCACCGACCTCGCGAACTTCGTCAGGAAGGTCGCCTCCTCGATCGCCGAGTCGCCGCCGCCGACGACAGCGATGTCCTGGTCCCGGAAGAAGAAGCCGTCGCAGGTGGCACACCAGGAGACGCCGTGCCCGGAGAGTCGCTTCTCGTCGGGCAGACCGAGCTCGCGGTACGCGGAGCCCATCGCGAGGATGACGGCCTTGGCGTAGTGGGTGTTCCCCTCGCCGTCGACGACACTCTTGACGTCACCCGACAGATCGACGGCGACGATGTCGTCGGTGACCAGCTCGGCGCCGAACCGCTCGGACTGCGCGCGCATCTGCTCCATCAGCTCGGGACCCATGATGCCGTCGCGGAAGCCGGGGTAGTTCTCGACCTCGGTGGTGTTCATCAGCGCCCCACCGGCGGTCACGCTGCCCTCGAAGACCAGCGGCATGAGGTTGGCCCGTGCCGCATAGACGGCGGCGGTGTAGCCGGCCGGGCCGGAGCCGATGATGATGACGTTGCGCACGTCGGTGGTCACGAGGTCAGCCCCTTGAGGTCGGGATGGCGGTCAGGACGAACAGCCGCCGGTACGGGGCAGATCGTCGCCCAAGTCAACATACCGGTGCCGATGCGTCAACCTCGGATCCGGGGCGTTTGTTCCCAGCCGCCGCCGGCCTCAGCTCACCCGGACCTCGGCCACCTGGGCCCGGAAGGTCCCCTCGCCGTCGGGGGCGAGCTTGGTGAACCACAGGATGATCAGCTGGCCCTTCACGGCCCCACCGTTGGGCACGGTGAAGGTGACCGTGCCGTCGCGGCCGGTGGACGTCCCGATCGATGTCGCACCGTCGAGCGTGACCTTGCTGGCCACGTACGCGGTCAGGTCAGGGCCACCGACCAGGTCGACGACGACCTGGTGGACGTCGGTCTGCTGGCCGAGGTCGAGGATGAGGCCGATCCCCTTCTTCGGGAAGCCTCCGAAGGGCGCCGACGCGTAGGCCTGGGAGCGCCACAGGGTGTCCTTCTTGCCGTCGAACGAACGCGGTACGGAGGCGTTGCCTTCCTGGTTGTCGCCCTCGGGGTCCCACGCCTGGCCACTGACGATGGCCACCGGCGGGGCGCTCGCCGGGGCGGCGGACGGAGACGGCGTTCCGCCGCCGGCGGCGGTGGTGGTGGGGCTGGACGTGACGGTCCGGGTGACCAGGGGACCGGCGGCGTCGCCCCCGCCACCACCGAGTCGCGGCAGCCCCAGGAAGCCGACCAGCGCAGCGAGGAGCACGAACCCGGCCACCACCATCAGGGCGACCTTGGACTGGTCCCTGTCCAGTGGCTCGCTCGAGCGGCCGGCCAACAACGGCACCGGCGGTTCGAGGTCACCCTCGGCCGTCTCGAGGGTCTCGGAGAGCCGCACGTCCTGTCCGTCGAAGGTGCCTTCGGTCAGGCCCTCCGTGTGCCGGCGCTCAGCACGGGCGGCGGACCGCTCTGCCGCTCGGTCGGCGGCGCTGCGGGCCAGGCCGCCGACGGAGCTGCCTACCGACCCGGCGGCGGTCCCGGCAGCGGCGATGGCGGCGCCCACACCCTTGGCGACGATGGCTCCACCGGCCGCGCCGGCGGCCACCGCACCTCCGACGGGGCCGTGGCGCCCGCTCCTGGGGGACTCGTGGCGACCCGCACCGTCCCGGCGTCCTGCCTCGGGGTCCTCCTCGAGCTGGCCCGGGGCGAACTGCCCGGAGTCGAGCTGCTCCTCCCGGTCGCGCTCGATGCCCAGGCCGAGGACCGTGCGACCGTCCGAGCGGGGCGTCGGCGTCGTCTTCGGGCGCGGGGTCCTGGGGGCGGGTGAAGCGGCGCGTGGTGGACGGGGGTCTGCGGGAGGCACCGCGATCCCTCGGGTGGCGGGGTCACGCTCGAGCGGTTCCGTCCGGTTGCCGAAACGCGGCTGCTGCGGCAGCGACGACCCGAGCGGCGTCGGGGACCAGGGGGCGATCTGGCCGGCGAGGTCGCCGGGCGAGAGCGGTCCCAGGTCGTCGTTGAGCGTCTGGCGGGCGATCAGGTCGAGGTCCGCCGGGACGCCGGCGGCGATCTCAGAGGGAGCGGCGACGCCGCCGACGACTCGGGGCGCATCCTCGAGCCCGGAGTCAGAGTCCGGCAGCGGCCAGCGACCGGTGAGCACCGCGTAGGTCAGCGCCACCAGCGCCACGGCGTCCTGGCGGGAGGCGCGTTCGGACCCGCTCTCCTCCGCCTCGAGCAAGGCGGCCTCGGTGGCCAGGCCCCGGACCTTCACCGACCCGTCCTCGAGCCGCAGCACGGAGCGGGGGGTGAGGACCTGGTGGTGCAGGCCGCGCACCCGAGCCGACTCCAGGGCTGCTGCCGCCTCGCCGACGATCCGCCGGGCCTCCTCCGACGGCAGTCCTCCGGTCCCGAGCAGGGCGGCCATGGACACCGCTCCGGTGAGCGGCTCCTCGACGACGAAGGCGACGCCGTCCTTGCTGCCGACGTCGAGGACCCGGACCAGGCGGGGCTCCTCGAGGCCGGCGGCGCGCCTCGCAGCGTCCAGGGCAGCGGATGCCTGGGCACCCTCGGCCTCGAAGCAGAGCAGGACGACGTCCCGATCCAGCGTCTGGTCAGCGGCCGTCCAGCGCTCGAATCGGGCATTCTGGGACACGCGTTGCTGGGTGACATACCGTCCACCCAGCAGTGACCCTTGACCGACGCCGTGCACCGAATCTCCCTCGCGTCATGGCCGGGGACGCCTCGATGGGCGCGCTCGTGGCCAGCAATCCTGACAAGTCATCCTACGGGGGATCCTCAGCCTCCCGCAGTCGCGCCGCGCCCGAGGTCAGGAGCCGCCGTTGGCCCGGCGCCGGAGGCTGCGCACGATGCCGATGACCAGGATGAGCCCCACCACGACGCCGGAGATGACGTAGAACATCCGGCCGGGAGGGTTGGCGCGGACGGTGAGGGTGGCTCCCACCCCGATGGGGGTGCCGTCGGCGGTCGTCAGGGTCGCGGTCACGGGCACCAGCCCGGCGGCCACGGCCTGGGCCCGGACCTGGATCGTCGCCCGGCTCTGCTTCTCGATCCGGACCGGGTCCGGCTGGCTGACGATCCGCATCCGGGGGTTCGTCGGGACGAGGACGAGCCGCAGGCCTTCCACCGGTGTGGCGAGGTCGTTGACCACCGTCACCTGGAGGATGCCCTCGTCGGCGAGGAAGTTCGTCGTCTGGGCGTTGACCCGGATTCCGCTGGTCGCCTCGCCGCCCGCGGCGGCGACCCACCGCGACACGGTGCCGAACCCCGACGGGTCCTGGCGCCACCGGACCGAGCCGAGCTGGTCGAGGGTGTCGTTCCACCCGGCCCGATATGCGGCGCCGTCCGGGAAGAGGGCGGCCACCCGGTCGATGGTCTCGCGTTCGGCGGCGACCTGGTCGAGGGCGGCAGCGTCGATCTGCGCCGGGCCGGCCAGCTTCCATCCACCGCCGGTCGTCTCGGAGACGGGGTCCCTGCTGGCTGCCAGGGCCTGGACCTCGTCGGTGGAGACGAAGCGGATCCACGGGGTGGCCGCCAGGGCCTGGAGGAAACGGGTCATCGACGCCGCCTCGGGGTCGATGACCCGGGGCATCGCCACCACGAAGGTCCGGCTGATCCCCGGGCTCTGGGCGAGCAGCGTGGCGCTCTCGGCAATGAACTGCTGGGTCATCATCGCCGCCGTTGCGGCGGACTCGGTCTGCAGGGTGAGCTCGCTGAGCTCGTCATCCCAGGCGAGCAGCGGAAGTCCGTTCGGGGACTTGCGATCAGCGGCGCCGGTGAACCCGGACTGGGCGGGCAGGGCGGAGGAGGAGACCAGCGCCGCCGACAGGTTCCCCCGCCCGAACGCCGCTGCGAGGCCCTGCTCCCGGGGTGGCTGGAGGCCGCCGTCGGCCGGCCACGCCACCCCGGACTGGACCGGGACCCCGAGCGACCTCTCGAGCTCTCCGCTGCGCCGTGCCAGCCCGACCACCATGGGGTCGGTGGAGCTCGTTCCGACCGTGGCGGCGAGGTCCAGGTCGGCGTACGGCAACGCCCACAACGTATGCCGGGTGCTCGCCGCGGCGAGTCGCGCCGCGACCGGAGCCCGAAGCGCCGAGAGGGGGTCTGCGCCCGGCACCGACGTCGCACTGGCAGGCGGCCCCAGGATCGCGGGGTCGATGGCCCAGGTCACCGGCACTCCGGCGGAGTCGGTGCCGCTGATGATCCGGTCGATCCGGCCCCCGGCGCCGAGCTCGTCCCGCCAGGCGGCGGTGCGCGTCGCGGAGTCCGGGTCGAACAGGCTGGGGGAGGGGCTGAGCGTGACTGGCGCCACGAGCGCGAGCGCGATGGGCTGGTACTGCTTGGTGCGCTGCCAGCCCAGGAAGGTCCGGCGGACCTCCGCGTTGGACGGGTCGGCGTCCGAGACCTCGAGCGCCAGCGGGATGACGCCCCAGGCCCGGGCCAACGTCAGCGACCCGTCCGGGATGGTCAGCGTGAACGGGGTGGACTGGCCCGGTGCGAGCGGGCCGGCTGTGGCGCTGGCCACCTCCTTGCCGGAGGCGCTCCCGGTGTCGGCCGCCCAGGCACGGACGTCCTCGCGGCTGACGATGGCGGGTCGCCCGAGGACCGCCCGCACCGTGGGCTGGGTCAGCGCGCGCGCCCGGGCGGTCAGCGTCCCCGAGATGGTGACCGGGACCCCCGGTCCGGCCACAACCGGCACGACGGACAGCACCGTGAGGATCGAGGAGTCCGCCCCCGAGGGCGGACCGGCGCCCGGCACGGACGCCGGCGCCGCAGGGCTGGCCACCACTGCCGACGTCGCGGGCAGGAGCACCGCCACGACGGCCAGGCCGGTCAGCAGGAACCGGACCACGCCCCGCCGGTGGGGAACGGCCCGCGGCGACGTCACGCCGTGCCCGCCAGCCGCTCCCAGGCGACCTGGGCGATGCGTCGCTCGTTGGGGAAGGTGAGGTGCTCGTGGACCTCGTCGAGCGGGAACCACGCCACGTCGATGGCCTCCTGGTCCGGGTCGTTCTCGATGGTCAGCTCCCCACCGGTGGCCTCGAGGAGGAAGTGGTGGACGAACTTGTGCACGCGCTGTTCGGACGTGGCGAACCAGTAGTCGATGATGCCGAGCTCGGCGAGCACCCGGCCGGTGATACCGGTCTCCTCGGCGACCTCGCGCTCGGCCGTCTGGGTCAGGGTCTCTCCGGGCTCGCTGTGCCCCTTGGGCAGGCACCACTCGACCCGGCCGGCCCGGTTGCGTCGGGCGATGACGGCGATCCTGGCCGCCCCCTGGTGGATGTCGATGATGACCCCGCCGGCGGAGCGCTCCTCGACATGGGGAAGCCGTCTGGCGGGATTCACCTGACCCGACGTCGTTGCGCTCACCAGAACACTGTAACCAGCGGCCAACCAGCGGCCCGAACGGTAGTCGCAGGCTGGCGAGCCGGGCCGGGCCGGCCCCCGGCGCCGCCGCCGGGTGGCCAGCCCGCGGCGGGTCTGGCTCTACGCTGGGTGGTCATGTCCGCATCCCACCCGTCCAGCGATCCGCTGCCCACGCGCCTGCTCGAGGGCGCGGTGGCGCGGCTGTCACCGGTGCTGCCGTTGCTGCTGGAGCTGGGGGAGCTCTTCGCCGGCGCCGGACACGACCTCGCCCTGGTGGGCGGTCCGGTGCGCGACGCGTTCCTCGGCCGGACCTCCATCGATCTCGACTTCACCACCGACGCCGACCCGGACGCGATCCTCGAGGTGACGAAGCGCTGGCGGGACGCCTACTGGGACATGGGCCGCGCATTCGGCACGATCGGCCTGCGCAAGGGCGCCCACGTCCTCGAGATCACGACGTACCGGACCGACGTGTACGACCGGACCAGCCGCAAGCCGGACGTGGCGTTCGGCACCTCGTTGTCGCACGACCTGGTCCGGCGTGACTTCACGGTCAACGCGATGGCGATCCGGCTGCCGTCGCTGGAGTTCGTCGACGAGCACGACGGCCTGGCCGACTGCGTCCAGCGACGGCTGCGCACTCCCGCGTCGCCGGAGGAGTCCTTCGCCGACGACCCGTTGCGGATGTTGCGGGCGGCCCGGTTCGCCTCGCAGCTCGGCTTCGAGGTGGAGCCGCAGGTGCGGACGGCCATGATCGAACGAGCCGGCACCCTGGCCATGGTCTCCGCCGAGCGGATCCGGGACGAGCTGGTCAAGCTGCTCCTGTCGGTGAGTCCACGGCAGGGCCTGACCCTGCTGGTGGACACCGGGCTTGCCGACGTCTTCATCCCGGAGCTGCCGGCGCTGCGCCTGGAGATCGACGAACACCACCGGCACAAGGACGTCTACGAGCACTCGCTCATCGTCCTCGAGCAGGCGATCGCCCTGGAGGGTCCGCGCAGCGTCCCCGGCGTCGAGTCGACCGAGGAGGTGACCGGTCCGGATCTGGTCCTGCGCCTCGCGGCCCTGCTGCACGACATCGGCAAGCCGGCGACGCGCCGGTTCGAGGAGGGCGGCGGGGTGAGCTTCCACCACCACGA
This sequence comes from uncultured Actinomycetota bacterium, assembly GCA_963845815.1. Taxonomy (GTDB): domain Bacteria; phylum Actinomycetota; class Actinomycetes; order Actinomycetales; family Dermatophilaceae; genus Lapillicoccus. The sequence goes on along the minus strand of CAWJTD010000001.1, from coordinate 685,910 downwards.
GGTGGTGGGGGCGAAGCTGGTTGCCAAGCGGCTCAAGGCTCTGCGCTTCGACAAGGACACGGTCAAGGCGGTCACCCGCCTGGTCGAGCTTCATCTGCGCTTCCACGGCTACGGCACCGGGACGTGGACCGACTCGGCGGTGCGACGGTACGTCACCGACGCCGGGCCGCTGCTCAGCCGGCTGCACCTGTTGACCCGGTCGGACAGCACCACCCGGAACGCCCGCAAGGCGTCGGCACTGTCCCAGTCCTACGACGAGCTCGAGGCCAGGATCTCCCGGCTGCAGGAGCACGAGGAGCTGGCGAAGATCCGCCCCGAGCTCGACGGCTTCGAGATCGGCGAGGCACTCGACGTGCCGCCCGGCCGGGTCGTCGGTGAGGCGTACCGCTTCCTGCTCTCGGTGCGGCTGGACGAGGGGATCATCGGCAAGGCGGCGGCTCGCGAGCGGCTCCTGGCCTGGTGGGCGGAGCGTCAGCCGTGAGCGCCACGCAGCCCCGGCTGGCGGCGGCCGTCGCGAGCGAGGTGGGGCCGGTCCGGGACCACAACGAGGACGCCGCGTTGGTCGAACCCGGCGTGTTCGTCGTCGCCGACGGGATGGGCGGTCATCTCGCCGGTGAGGTGGCCAGCGAGATCGCCGTCAGGACCCTCGCCGAGCTGGCGGGGCGCGGCCGACCGAGTCCGCAGGAGGTTCTCGACCAGGTCGCGGCCGCGAACCGGGCCATCCTCGACTCGGCCGAGCAGCATCCGGAGCAGAGCGGGATGGGCACCACGCTGGCCGCGCTGGTTCTCGTCGACGGGCCGGGCTCGGGACGCTGGCTCGTGGCCAACGTCGGTGACTCCCGGGTCTACCACCACGTCGACGGCGAGCTGCGCCAGCTGACCGCGGACCACTCGGAGGTGGCCGAGCTCGTACGGATGGGGGTGATCACCGAGCAGGAGGCCGGCTGGCACCCGGCTCGCAACATCGTCACCCGGAGCCTGGGGCGTGCTCACCTCGACCCGGTGGACCACTGGCTCCTTCCGGTGCGGGAGGGCGAGCGCTTCCTCCTGTGCACCGACGGCCTGACCAACGAGCTCGAACCGGCCGAGATCGCGTCCGTCGTGGGTGCCGGGACGGATCCGCAGGACATCGCCGACTCGTTGGTCTCCCGAGCCGTCGCGCACGGCGGTCGGGACAACGTCACCGTCGTCGTGGTGCTCGTCGGGAGCGCGTGACTCGCCGGCCAGGACCGGGTACGGGGCTGCTCAGCGGACGATCTTGAAGGTGAACCCCGCTGTGCCGAGGATGCCCATCAGCCGCAGCCACAGGGGCAGCATCATCTCGGGGCCCCGGGCGGTCTCGATGCCGCCGAGGTCGATGACGTCCTCGTGACCGAAGCCCTGGAGCAGGGTGATGACGACCGCCTTGGCGTCGGCGTCGTCGCCCGAGACGAAGACCGAGCCGGTGTCGTCGAGCGTCGTCGGCTCGACCATCAGCGCCGCGGTCAGGGTGTTCAGCGACTTGACCACCCGGGCTCCGGGAAACGCCCGCTGGATCTGCTCGCCGAGGGAGTCGGTGTCCTTGACGAAGAGGGTGGGCGGGAACCCCGCGGAGAAGTCCAGCGGGTTGGAGACGTCGAGCAGGGGCTTGCCGGCGAGGTTCTCCGCACCGGCCAGGCCGAGAACCTCCAGGCTCACCGTCCCGCTGGAGGCGTTGACCACGAGGTCCGCTCCGCTGGCCGCCTCGGCGAACCTCGCCAGGGCCACCTCGGGATGGTCTCGGTGCCAGGACGCGAAGGGGGGGTTGCCCATACCGTCGGGCTCGGTGCGCGCCACGGTGGCCTGCGGGTCCCTGGTCCCGACCGTCACGGTGTGGCCGAGGGTGGCGAGCCCGGCGGCGAGTGCCCGGCCGACCGCGCCGGTGCCCAGGACGGCGATCTTCACGGGTGCTCCTTCGTCGGGATCCCAGTCTCCACCGTCGGGAGGGTTTTCGCACCGCCCCCGGGACGTCGGATGCCGCCCGCTCGACGGAGCAGACGGCATCCGGACTGGAGGGCGGTACGGCTCAGCGGGCCTCGGTACCGGCGATGAACGCCTCGAGCTTCTCCCGGCCGAGGTCGTCCGGGCGCTGCTCCGGCGGCGACTTCATCAGGTAGGAGGACGCCGACAGCAGGGCGCCGCCGATGCCGCGGTCCTTGGCGATCTTGGCCGCGCGGATCGCGTCGATGATGATGCCGGCCGAGTTCGGCGAGTCCCAGACCTCGAGCTTGTACTCGAGGTTGAGCGGCACGTCACCGAAGGCGCGCCCCTCGAGGCGGACGTAGGCCCACTTGCGGTCGTCGAGCCATTGCACGTAGTCGGACGGGCCGATGTGGACGTTGCGCTCGCCGAGGTCGTGCGACAGGTTCGAGGTGACGGCCTGCGTCTTCGAGATCTTCTTGGACTCGAGCCGGTCGCGCTCCAGCATGTTCTTGAAGTCCATGTTGCCGCCGACATTCAGCTGGTAGGTCCGGTCGAGCACCACGCCGCGGTCCTCGAACAGCTTGGCCATGACCCGGTGGGTGATCGTGGCGCCGACCTGCGACTTGATGTCGTCACCGATCACCGGGACGCCGGCAGCCTCGAACTTCGCCGCCCACTCGGGGTCGGAGGCGATGAACACGGGCAGTGCGTTGACGAAGGCCACGCCCGCGTCGATGGCGCACTGGGCGTAGTACTTGTCCGCGGTCTCCGACCCGACCGGCAGGTAGGAGACGAGCACGTCGACCTCGGCTGCCTTGAGCGCGGCGACGATGTCGACCGGCTCGGCGTCCGACTCCTCGATGGTCAGTCGGTAGTACTTGCCGAGACCGTCGTTGGTGTGGCCCCGCTGGACCATGACGCCCGTGGGCGGCACGTCCGCGATCTTGATCGTGTTGTTCTCCGAGGCGTTGATCGCGTCCGCGAGGTCGAAGCCGACCTTCTTGGCGTCGACGTCGAACGCGGCGACGAACTCGACGTCGCGGACGTGGTACTCGCCGAACTCGACGTGCATCAGGCCCGGGACGCTGCGGTCGACCGGGGCATCCTTGTAGTACTCGACTCCCTGGACCAGCGAGCTGGCGCAGTTGCCGACGCCGACGATGGCGACGCGAACGGAACCCATGGATTACTCCTTCTGTGAGATGAGCCGACCCAGCGGGGGTGCCGGAGTGCTCGGTGCTGCGGTGGGGGACGAATGGGGGTGTGCGGAGGGAGCGATGGAGCGTTCTGCGGTGATGAGCTCCTCGAGCCAGCGGACCTCGCGCTCGGCCGACTCCTCACCGTGACGCTGCAGGGCGGCGGTGTAGTCGTCCATCCGCTCGCGGTTGCGGGCCGAGGCCTCCCGGATGTTCGCCAGGCGCTCCTCCAGGCGCGAGCGACGCCCTTCGAGGATCCGGAGCCGGACCTCGGCCGTGGTGCGCGCGAAGAAGGCGAAGTGCACGTCGAACTCGTCGTCCTCCCAGGCGCTCGGACCGGCGGCGCCGGCGAGCTCCTGGAAGTGGGCCGAGCCGGTCTCGGAGAGCTGGTAGACGATGCGGGCCCGCCGACTGCCACTCCCACCAGCGACCTGGGGGACCTCGGAGATCCACCCGGTGGCGAGCAGGGTCCGAAGGCAGGGGTAGAGCGAGCCGTACGACAGGGCACGGAAGGCGCCGAGGGCGGCATTGAGGCGCTTGCGCAGCTCGTACCCATGCATCGGCGACTCGTGGAGCAGGCCGAGGATGGCGAACTCCAGCAGCGCGGCACGGCGGGCCATCGGGTTCTCCTCCCCAGTCACAGGCGGCACGCGCCTGACATACTGACGCTTTGTCAGTCATCACTGTAGCCCAGATATATCGCCGCGATACACTCTGCTGCCATCCTGCGCCCGGTGGCACCCCGGAATCTCCCAGCCCGCCGATTTCGGCGAGGCGGCTGATTCACCGCATACTGAACCGGTGCCCCGCGCACGCAGCCGTGGCCGGGACCGGCCGACCAGTCGACGGAAGTGGACCTGTGAGCAGCAACCCCAGTCGAGCGCAGACGCGCGCGGAGCTCAAACCCCGGACCAGGAAGAAGCCTTCGTCGACCCGGCGTACCTGGGTCAAGCGGATCCTCTTCGGCCTGCTCAGCCTCTTCGCCCTCGGGCTGGTGGGGATCGCCATCGCCTACGCGATGATCGATCCGCCCAAGCCCAACCAGCTCGCCGGCGCCCAGGTGTCGATCATCTACTACGACGACGGCAAGACCGAGCTCGCCCGGATCAGTGACGTCAACGGCAACCGCGAGTCGGTGGCGTTGAAGGACATCCCGGACTCGCTGCAGAAGGCGGTCCTGGCCGCCGAGGACCGCAGCTTCTACTCCAACCGGGGGGTCTCGCCGACCGGCATCGCCCGGGCGGTCTGGCAGGGCCTGCGCGGCAGCGACGCGCAGAGTGGGGGCTCGACGATCACCCAGCAGTACGTGAAGAACTTCTACCTGACCCAGGACAAGTCGCTGAGCCGCAAGTTCAAGGAGATCATCATCTCCGTCAAGATCGACCAGCAGCTGTCCAAGGACCAGATCCTCGAGGACTACCTCAACACGATCTACTACGGTCGCGGCGCCTACGGGGTCAAGACCGCCGCCAAGGCCTACTTCGGCAAGGACCAGAAGGACCTCACTCCCGCCGAGAGCGCCCTGCTCGCCTCGGTGATCAACGCGCCGTCGTTGTACGACCCGGCCCTCGGGCCGAAGCAGCAGGCGAACCTCAAGTCACGGATGACCTACGTCCTGGACGGCATGGTTGCCGAGGGGTGGCTCAGTGCCGACGAGCGGGCCAAGGTCACCGACGTCCCGCAGACCATCCCGCCGCAGCCCAACCAGGCGCTGGCCGGCCCGAACGGCTACGTGGTCAACGAGGTCCGCAAGGAGCTCGCCTCGAGCCTCAAGCTCTCGGACAGCGACATCGACCGGGGCGGGCTGAGGATCACCACGACCATCTCCAAGCAGGCGCAGGACGCGGCGCTCGCCTCGATGGACAAGAACTTCCCCAAGGACGCCAAGGACGTGTATGCCGGGCTGGTGGCGGTCCGCCCCGGGGACGGCGGGATCGCGGCGATGTACGGCGGCGCGGACTACCAGAAGCGCCAGTTCAACACGGCCACCGACGCGGTGATGCAGGCCGGGTCGACGTTCAAGCCGTTCGCGTTGGTCGCCGCGCTCAACCAGGGCATCAGCACCAAGACGAAGTTCAGTGGCAAGAGCCCCCTCCAGGTGCCCGGACTCGGCCGGACCGGCGGGATCAGCAACGAGGGCAACGTCAGCTACGGGATGGTCGACCTCGTGACCGCCACCGCCAAGTCGATCAACACGGTCTTCGTCCAGCTCAACGAGCAGGTCGGCCCGAAGAACACCCGGGACGCCGCCGTGGCTGCCGGCATCCCGGCCAACACGCCGGGTCTGGGCAACGACCTGACCAACGTGCTGGGGACCGCGTCGCCCCGCGTCGTGGACGTCGCCAGCGCCTTCGCGACGATCGCCGCGCAGGGGCAGCAGGCCAAGCCGTACCTCATCGCGGCCGTCACCTCCGAGCAGGTGAACATCGACTACAAGGCGACCAAGCAGGTCAAGGACGGCTTCGGCAAGGATGTGGCCGCCGACGTCATCGACGCGATGAAGGCGGTCACCGCCCCCGGTGGCACCGGGTCCCGGGCCGCCGACATCGGCCGCCCGGTCGCCGCGAAGACCGGCACCTCCGAGGAGCACAAGTCGGTGTGGTTCACCGGCATCGTCCCGCAGCTGTCCGTCTCGGTCGGGATGTACAAGGACGTCGGAGGGGTGCCACAACCGCTGGAGAACATCGCCGGGATCAGCGAGCTGAGCGGGAACTCGATCCCGCTGTCGATCTGGAAGGACTTCATGACCGCGGCGCTGGCCGGGGTTCCGGCGACCGACTTCCCGCCGCGTGCCGGAGTCGGGGACGACAAGATCCCGACGCCGACGCCGACGACGACGACCACCACCCCGTCCGAGACCACGTCGACCACGACGCCGCCGCCCACGGTGACCACGACGGTGACGCGGCCACCGACGACGACGGCGACGATCCCGACGCCGACGCCGACCCGGACGACCCTCACCCTTCCCGGTGGTGGCGGTGGTGGTGGCGGCACCACCACCACGACCGCCCCGGGAGGCTGACGACCCGCACCGTCGCCGGGTTCGTGGCGTCGTAGGCTGCGCTCATGTCGTGGACGAGCCCGGACCGGGTCACGGTTCCCTCCCGGGAGGATCCCGTGGTCGCGGCCGCGTCCCAGGTCATCGGGGGCCCGTTGGGCCGCCATGCCGTGGCCGGGGCCCGGGGGTGGCGCTACTACGCGGCCGTGCTCACCGCGCTGTCGGCGATACCGGTCGGGCTCGGCGTCGTCGAACGGGCGCCCTGCATCGAGCGGGGCTGGAGCACTCCCGACCAGTTCTGGCACGCCTGCTTCTCGGACCTTCCCGCGACCTTCCGGGACGCCGGCCTCGACGCCGGGGTCGGGGCCTTCCTGTCCGGCGGCGCCGGAGCACCGTCACCGGCGCAACCTCCCCTGACCGGCTTCGTCATGTCGCTGCTCGGCTCATGGGTCCCCTCCGGACCCATGAGCGAGCAGGTGCGGTTCTACTTCGCTCTCTGGGCCGTGCTCGGGGCGGTGCTCATCGCGCTGACCACCTGGTGGACCGCGGGCACAGTGCGTCGGTTCCCGCTCCGGGCAGGCCACGTCGCCCTGTCCCCCGTGGTCCTGCTGACCCTCGTGGTGGCCCCGGACATCCTCGGCGTGGCGCTGGTCGCGGCAGCGCTGTACTGCTGGAGCCGAGAACGCCTGCTGCTCTGCGGCCTGTTGCTCGGGCTCGCGATCTCGGCGCGGACCTACCCCCTGGTCATCCTCGTCGCCCTCCTGCTCGTCTGCGTCCGGGCCGGCCGCGTCGAGGCCTGGGTGAGGACCGCCGGAGCGAGTCTGGTGACCTTCGGGGCGGTGCTGGTCGTCTTCGCCGCGCTCAACCCGGACTCGGCGACCCGCGCCTACCGGGCCTGGTACGAGTCGGCGGCGGGCTTCGGGTCCGCGTGGCTCCTGCCACAGCTCGCCGGCTACCCGCTGCCGGCCTTAGCGGTCACCGTGCTGGCGATCCTCGGCTGGGTGGCCGCCCTGCTGGTCGGAGCGACGTTCGCCTTGGCCTCCCCACGGCGGCCCGGGGTTGCCGAGGTGTCCCTGGTGATGCTCGCGATCGTCATGGCCACCGGCAAGTCGATGCCGGTCCAGGCGTCGCTGTGGCTGGTGCCGCTCGTCGCGCTGGTCGGGATGCGCTGGAAGGACCACCTGTACTGGGCGAGCACCGAGACCCTGCACTTCGTCGCGGTCTGGCTCTACCTGGCCAGCGTCTCGGTGCCGGACCGGGGCCTGCCCGGTGGCTGGTATGCCGTCTTCCTCGTCCTGCGGCTGACCGGGGTGGGGTGGTTGGCGCACCGGACCTGGGTGGTGGCCCGGTCCCGTGAGCCCGTAGCCGCCGAGGAGCTGACGCCGGCGCTGTCGCCCGACGAGGCTCAGGACCAGGCGTACGACGACGACCCGGACGAGCTGGGTGGCCCGGTCCGGGGAGCAGCCGACCAGGTGCTCGTCCGGTTCGACTGACCGGCACCGGCTGAGACGATTTCTCGTCCACGAGTGGCGCCGGTAGTCTGGTCCGGCTCGCCGTGTCGCAGTTCCCCTGTGGACGGACCTCGACTCATGTCGGTGTCCTCTGACAGGTTGGAGGCACGGCGGGACGCTGCAACCCTCCTGTCACGGAGAGACCGTGACCGCCAAGACCAAAGGAGGTGGGTTAACGCATGCGTCAGTACGAACTCATGGTCATCCTGGACCCCGAGATCGAAGAGCGCACCGTCGCTCCGTCCCTGGACAAGCTCCTCACCGTCGTCAGCAAGGACGGGGGCTCCGTCGACACCGTCGACATCTGGGGTCGTCGTCGCCTGGCCTACGAGATCAAGAAGAAGTCCGAGGGCATCTACGCCGTCGTCACGATGACCGCCGAGCCGGCCACGGCCCAGGAGCTGGACCGCCAGCTCGGGCTCAACGAGTCGGTGCTGCGGACCAAGCTCCTGCGCCCCGGCGCCTGACTCGACAACCGACCTCGACGACAAGGGATTCGATATGGCTGGCGACACCGTCATCACCGTCATCGGCAACATCACCGGCGACCCGGAGCTGCGCTTCACCCCTTCGGGTGCGGCCGTGGCGAACTTCACCGTTGCGTCGACGCCGCGCGCGTTCGACCGTCAGTCCAACGAGTGGAAGGACGGCGAGACGCTGTTCATGCGCTGCTCCGTCTGGCGTGACGCGGCGGAGAACGTCGCCGAGTCGCTCCAGCGCGGGACCCGGGTGATCGTGTCCGGTCGACTGAAGTCTCGTTCGTACGAGACCAAGGAAGGCGAGAAGCGCACCGTCGTCGAGCTGGATGTCGACGAGATCGGCCCGTCCCTGCGGTACGCCTCCGCGAAGGTCACCAAGACCCAGCGGGGCAGCGGGCAGGGCTCCGGCGGCGGCTTCGGCGGCCAGGGCGGCGGCAACGCCGAGGACCCGTGGGCGACCGGCGGCGGCAATGCCGGCGCCCCGTCCGGCGGTGGCTTCGGCGGCAACCAGCCCGCTCAGGGCGCCCCGTCGGGCGCCCAGCAGGGTGGCTCGTGGGGCGGCGGCGCGCCGTCGTACGACGAGCCTCCGTTCTGAGTCGTTCCGCAACCTGACCCGGCACCTCAGCCTGAGGCACGGCCCGCGCACGCGGACCGGGCCGCACGGCCTCCATCAGCAAGACACCGCTATCCCGGACACCGCTCCGGGCTCTCAACGAGAAGGAGAGCACCACGATGGCCAAGCCCGTTGTGCGTAAGCCCAAGAAGAAGGCGAATCCGCTCAAGATCGCCAAGGTCGAGAACATCGACTACAAAGACACCGCGCTGCTGCGCAAGTTCATCTCCGACCGCGGGAAGATCCGCGCTCGCCGGGTGACCGGAGTGTCCGTCCAGGAGCAGCGACTCATTGCCACGGCCGTCAAGAACGCCCGTGAGATGGCCCTGCTGCCCTACTCGTCCTCGGCTCGCTGAGCCGGCGCGGGACAAGAGGAGAAGCTCAGTGAAACTCATTCTCACTCACGAGGTGACCGGCGTCGGCGCTGCCGGCGACATCATCGAGGTCAAGGACGGCTACGGCCGCAACTTCCTGCTGCCCCGCGGGTTTGCCACCGCGTGGACCAAGGGAGGCCAGAAGCAGGTCGACGCCATCACCAAGGCGCGGGCCAGCCGCGAGGTCAAGACGCTCGAGGAGGCCCGCCAGATCAAGGGCCAGCTCGAGTCGAAGTCCGTGACGGTCGCCGCGAAGTCCGGCACGTCCGGGCGGCTCTTCGGTGCGGTCAGCAACGCGGACATCGCCGACGCGGTCAAGGCTGCTGGCGGCCCGGAGCTCGACAAGCGCAAGATCGAGGTCAAGGGTCACATCAAGACGACCGGCTCCTACGAGGCGCTGGTCCGCCTGCACCCCGAGGTGCAGGCCACGATCAGCTTCGAGGTCGTGGCTGGCTGAGCCACCCGGCCCACCGTCGAACGGGCGCTCCCTCCGGCATACCGGGCGGGGCGCCCGTTCGCGTCGCGCGAGAGCGCGAGGTCAGTGCACCGACTCCTCGATGGGGTGCTCTGCGGCCCACTCCTTCTCGTCGGCGCGGTCCCTGAGCTCGGAGCGGATCTTCCAGACGATGCCCACCGTCAGGACGACCGCGACGACGCCGATCGCCATTCCGCGGGTGGCCTTCTGCGCAATGACGTGGTACGAGGTCCCCGCCAGGTAGCCCAGCACGACGAAGATGGCGCTCCAGACGATCCCGCCGGCGATGTTCCAGGCGGCGAACTGCCGGTAGGGCATCTTCGCGGCCCCGGCCAGCGCCGGCATCATGGCCCGGAAGAACGCGGTGAACCGGCCGAGGAAGACGGCCCATCCCCCGCGGCGCTGCAGGAACTCCTCCGCCTTGACGAGCTTGTGCCGATGCTTCCTCAACCAGGTGCCCTCGATGACCTTCGGTCCGAAGAAGTGCTTGCCCACCTCGTACCCGACACTGTCCCCGACGATCGCCGCGGCCGTGACGACCAGCAGGCAGATGCTGAGCTGGGTCTGGCCGAGGCTCGCGGACACGCCGCTGAGCACGGCCGCCGTCTCACCGGGGATCACGAAGCCGAGGAAGAACGCGTCCTCCGCGAAGACGAGCAGGCCCACGATGAGGTAGACCCACACCGGGGACAAGGTGAGGATGCCCTCGAGGACGTGCCGGAGGCTCTCGAGCAATTCACTCACCAGCGCCCTCCGCTCGACGAGGCTGAGGGTCGGTTCTCGGGTCGGGCAAAACACCCCACGTGCATCCGTGCGCTCCTGTCGTCGTCCCGGTCCGGACCCACCCTGCCGTGGATCGGTCCAACTCGCCAGAGGCGCTACGCTGTGGGACGTGACCACCCCAGCTGGCAGGACCCGGCAGCCACGGGGATGGTGGCTGCCCTGACGGGCGCCCGAGGTCACCAGACACGAAGCCGCCCCGTCGAGGGCGGCTTCTGCGTGTCGGCGCGCAGACCGTGACGGGGCACGACGAACAGGAGCAGGACAGATGAGCGGCATCACCAGCAGGGCCACCACGGAACCGGGCACGCCGCCGGGGTCCACGCGCCGGCCGCGCATGCTCACGGGAGACCGGCCCACGGGCAAGCTGCACCTGGGTCACTTCGTCGGGAGCATCGAGAACCGGGTGCGGCTGCAGCACGAGTACGAGACGTTCCTCATCATCGCCGACCTGCACATGCTCACCACGAAGAACACCCGAGCCGACATCGACCAGGTCTCGGCGAACGCCCGGGACATGGTGCTCGACCAGCTCTCGGCGGGGATCGACCCGGAGCGGGTGACCTTCTACCTACAGTCGGCGATCCCCGAGGTGGCCGAGCTCAACACGCTCTTCCAGAACCTCGTGACGGTTCCGCGGCTCGAGCGGGTCCCCAGCCTCAAGGACATGGCCCGGGCGGCGAACAAGGACGAGATGCCGTACGGGCTGCTCGGGTACCCGGTGCTCCAGGCCGCGGACATCCTCTGCGTCAAGGGCAACATCGTGCCGGTCGGGAAGGACAACCACGCCCACGTGGAGGTGACCCGGGAGATCGCTCGCCGGTTCAACCACCTCTACGGAGAGGTCTTCCCGATCCCGGAGCTCATCGAGAGCGAGATCACCACCCTGATCGGGACCGACGGCCAGGCGAAGATGAGCAAGTCGCTCGGGAACGCCATCATGCTCTCCGACGACGCGGCGACGGTGCGCAAGAAGGTGGCCGGGATGTTCACCGACCCCAACCGGGTCCGGGCCGACATCCCCGGCACGGTCGAGGGCAACCCGGTCTTCGCCTACCACCGTGCCTTCAACGACGACACCGCCGAGGTGGACGATCTCACCCAGCGGTACCGCGCCGGAGCGGTCGGCGACGTCGAGGTCAAGGAGAAGCTCGCCGCCGCCCTGAACCGCTACCTGGAGCCGATGCGGGAGCGACGCGCGACCTATGAGAAGCAGGGCGGGCTGGTGGACGAGATCATCGTGGACGGCACCGAACGGACCCGGCAGGAGGTCCGCGAGGTCGTCGCCGAGGTCAAGAAGGCGATGGGGATCACCGGAACCTACAACCAGCTGCGTCGCAAGGCGGAGCAGGCCCGCAAGCGCCGCGAGGGCTGAGGCCGGTCACGGTCGGCACGGTCAGGGCTGAGCGAGGTCAGCGCGGACCGCGATGCCGGCCGTGGGTACGCACGTGCTGGCGGCTTTGGCGGTCGTCCTCGTTGGGCGCCATGATCGGGTGCCCCACGTCGTGCACCACGGCGTCGCCATCGAGCTCGAGCAGACGCTCTTCCGCACGGCGGGCCTGCTCGATCGCTTCCTTGACCTTCTCCAGGTCGGGGAGCTCGTCCGCTGTCAAAGGGGTCCTCCTTCCGCGTGCTCGCTCCCTCCACTGTCGCACCCCGGCGCGTCCTGGCCAAGCGAACCGGCGGAAAGTGGGGCGTCGAGTCAGCTGATACTCGTGGGAGCGGTCAGCTCGTCGGGATGCTCGGCCGCGTACTCGCGCTCCTGAGCCTTGGCCCGGCGTTCGGAGCGGATCTTCCACCCGATCGCCAGGGCCACCACCACCGCGACGGTGCCGATGGCCATGCCTCGGCCGACCTTCTGCTCGATGGCCTGGTAGGAGTTCCCGGCGAAGAAGCCCAGCACCACGAAGAGGGTGCCCCAGATGATCCCGCCGGCCATGTTCCAGACGACGAACCGGCGGTACGGCATCCCGGCCGCGCCGGCGAGGGCGGGCATCATGGCCCGGAAGAACGCCGTGAAGCGGCCGAGGAAGACCGCCAGGCCGCCGCGGCGCTGGAGGAAGTCCTCGGCCGAGTTGAGTTTGTGCCGGTGCTTGCGCAGCAGCCGTCCGTCGATGATCTTCGGGCCGAAGATGTGCTTGCCGACCTCGTAGCCGACCGTGTCCCCGACGACGGCGGCAAGCACGACGACCACGATCGCGATCGCCAGCTCGGTGTGCCCCAGGCCAGCAGAGACCCCGGCCAGCACCGCCGCGGTCTCACCCGGGATGACGAAGCCCACGAAGATGGCGTCCTCGGCGAAGACCAGCAACCCGACGATCAGGTAGATCCAGATCGGTGACAGGTTGAGAACGCCGTCGAGGAAGTGACTCACCGGGTCATTGTGACCCAGATTCCGGGGTCGACGGTCCAGGCTGGGTCAGCCGGGCTCGCTGGGCTCGGTCCGCGGGCCCTCGGGGGTGTCGGTGCTGGCGGGTTCGGCCTCGGTGGGCTCATCCGGGGTGGCGGCCGCCGACGGCTCCTCGTCGGGGTGGATCGCGTTCGGCGACACGCGAAGGAGCGACTCCTCGGCGTCGTGTGCCTCCTTGATCGCCTTGTCGACGGCATCGAGGTCCGGCAGGTCCTTGTCGTCCATCAGCAGGCTCCTTGCGTTGGGGCTGGGTCCGCCCACTCTGCCGCCGATCGGAGGGGAACGCGAGCCCTTCGCGTCCCGTCCGCCGTCGGGATGGTTCCCGGGGCGCGGCCGACCCTCGGGCGGTCAGCGGGTCGCCCCGGTGACCAGCCACCCGTCGCTGCGGAAGCGCCACCACAGGCCCACCCCCCGCAACGCCATGAACCCGACCCCGAACCAGACCCACAGCCCCGCGAGCGGCTGACCGTCCGCGCCGGGCAGGGCGGCTCCGTCGCCGGCCACGGCCAGCACCACCGGGACCCACGCCAGCACCGCCGCCACCATGGCGCCGGCCAGCCACAGGTTGTCGCCGGCACCCATCAGTACTCCGTCGATGACGAAGACGTAGCCGGACAGCCACTGGGCGAGGGCGACGACGACGAAGGCCGTCGCGGACGCTGCGATGACCCGGGGATCGCTGGTGAACCCGAGGGGGATGACCCGGCTCAGCGCGAGCAGGACGATGCCGGTGGCGACGCCGCCGGTCACGCCCCAGCGGACCATCGTCCGGGCCGCCTCCCGCGCGCCGACGACGTCACCTGCCCCGAGCGCGCGTCCGGTCAGGGACTGCGCTGCGATCGCGATCGCGTCGAGGGCGAACGCGAGGAAGCTCCACACCGTCAGCACGATCTGGTGCCCGGCAAGGGTGACGTCACCAGAGCGCGCAGCGATCGCCGTCGTCACGAGCAGGACCGCGCGCAGGGCCAGCGTCCGGACCAGCAGGGGTATCCCGCCGCGCGCCGCGCGCAGGACGCCGCCGAGGTGGATGCTCAGCCGGGCCCGGACACCGAGCGCCCTGCCGACCACCACGATGACCAGCCCGGCAGCCATCCCGGTCTGAGCGATCACGGTTCCCCAGGCAGATCCGGCGATGCCCCAGCCGAACTGGTAGACGAAGAGGAGGTTGAGCACGATGTTGGAGCCGAAACCGACGACCGCGGCGACCAGCGGCGTCCGGGTGTCCTGCAACCCGCGCAGCACCCCGGTCACGGCCAGCACGACGAGCATCCCCGGGATCCCGGCGGCGGAGACCCGCAGGTAGATGACCGCCTGCTCCTGGACGGACGCGCTGGCGCCGAACGCCGCACACAGCTGGGGTGCGCTCAGGCCGACGGCGACGGCGGTGACCGTGCCGAGGATCAGCGAGAGCCAGAGGCCGTCGATGCCTGAGCTGAGCGCGGCACGGTCGGAGCCGGCGCCGTACTGCCGGGCCACCACGCTGGTCGTTCCGTAGGCGAGGAACACGAAGACGCCGGCGGCGGTGAGCAGCACTGACGACGCGACGCCCAGGCCGGCCAGGGGAACCGTGCCGAGGTGGCCGATGATGGCCGAGTCGGCGAGCAGGAAGAGCGGTTCGGCGACCAGGGCCAGGAATGCCGGGATCGCCAGTCGCAGGATCTCGCGCCTCACGACGGACGGGCCGCCGTCGCATCTGCCGCGCGGAGGAGCTCGGCGTGAACGGACACGCTCAGAGACTAGGGCGCGCGGCTCGCCGAGTCGTCCGTGCTCAGGCCGTGGCGTAGCGCGCCGCGCTCCGGGCCCGGGCCTTGGCGGCCTCCTCCTCGCGGTTCTTCGGCTGGGCGGAGGTCGTCAGGTGGTCGAGCAGATGGGCGGTGACCTGCGCGATCTCGGCCACGGCCTCGTCGAAGGCCTGCTGGTTGACCTGGGATGGCTTGGTGGTCCCGGCCACCTTGCGGACGTACTGCAGCGCCGCGGCCCGGACCTCGTCGGAAGTGGCCGGCGGCTCGAAGTTGTGGAGCTGGCGGATGTTTCGGCACATGCCTCCACTGTAGGTTCGCCGCGCCCGGCCCGCACCGTCCCCTCGACCCAGCCATCGGGAGGACCGCACCGAAAATGTATTTTCTGTCCACAGCCGGTGGACAGCGCTGCTGTGCGTAAACCGTGCCATTTTGTCCGGTAATCAGGTAGCCACGGGTTTGCTTGTCCACACCTTGTCCCCACCGTCGTTCGGCGTGGTGCACAGGTTGTGCCCAGGTTGTGCGCACGTGCTCCACAGCCGCCGTTTGGCCCCCCGGCTCGACGGTCATACGGTGGCCTCGGTGTTCGCGGCAGGGTGTCTGCCTCCCCCGGAAGCCACGGCGCTGTCGGTGCTCGGTGGTGTGCTGTCACAACAACTCGTTCGGCCTGGTGGAAAGGGATGTGGGATACCGCGTGTCGATCCAGGAGCTCTTTGCCGGCGTTCAGCAGGCGCCGGGCGATGATCGGCTTCCGCCGCAGGACGTCCATGCCGAGCAGTCCGTCCTCGGCGGGATGCTGTTGTCGAAGGATGCCATCGCCGACTGCGTCGAGACGCTCAAGGGAGTCGACTTCTACCGGCCGGCGCACGAGGCCATCTACGACGCCGTGCTCGATCTCTACGGACGCGGCGAGCCGGCCGATGCGATCACCGTCTCGGACGAGCTGACCAAGCGCGGTGACCTGACCCGGGTCGGCGGCCAGGCCTACCTGCACCAGCTGATCTCCTCGGTGCCCACGGCGGCCAACGCCGGCTACTACGCCCAGATCGTGGCGGAGCGTGCCGTCCTTCGCCGCCTCGTCGAGGCCGGCACCCGGATCGTCCAGCTCGGGTACGCCCAGGGTGGCGGTGACGTCGAGGACATCGTCAACGCTGCGCAGGCCGAGGTGTATGCCGTGGCCGACAAGCGCGGCGGCGAGGACTACCACGTGCTCGGGGACATCCTCGAGATGACCGTCGACGAGATCGAGGTGGCCTCGGGCAAGTCCGGCGAGATGACCGGCGTGCCCACCGGTTTCACCGAGCTGGACTCGCTGACGAACGGCCTGCACCCCGGTCAGATGATCGTCATCGCGGCCAGACCGGCGATGGGCAAGTCGACCATCGGACTGGACATCATCCGGTCGGCGGCGATCAAGCACAACATGGCCTCGGTGATCTTCTCGCTCGAGATGAGCCGGACCGAGATCACCATGCGCCTGCTCTCGGCCGAGGCCAGCATCCAGCTCCAGCACATGCGCAAGGGCACCATGCGCGAGGAGGACTGGACCCGGCTGGCATCCACGATGGGGCGGGTCTCCGACGCCCCGCTGTTCATCGACGACTCCCCGAACATGTCGCTCATGGAGATCCGGGCCAAGTGTCGCCGGCTCAAGCAGCGCCACAACCTCAAGCTGGTCGTCATCGACTACCTGCAGCTGATGAGCTCGGGCAAGCGCGTCGAGTCGCGCCAGCAGGAGGTCTCGGAGTTCTCCCGGGCACTGAAGCTGCTGGCCAAGGAGCTCGAGGTGCCGGTGATCGCCATCTCGCAGCTCAACCGTGGCGCCGAGCAGCGGACGGACAAGAAGCCCCAGATGGCTGACCTGCGCGAGTCCGGGTCCATCGAGCAGGACGCGGACATGGTGCTGCTGCTGCACCGCGAGGAGGCGTACGAGAAGGAGACCCAGCGCGCGGGCGAGGCCGACGTCATCGTGGCAAAGCACCGCAACGGCCCCACCGACACGATCGTCCTGGCCTTCCAGGGTCACTACAGCCGGTTCACGAACATGGCCACCAACTTCTGAGCCGTTCCCTCCGGGTGCCGTGGTTCATCAGGACTGCGACCGCGTCCCAGCTCGTCGGGGGGACGTGGTCCTGCTCATCCGGACTCGACCAGGGCGGCCAGCCGGTCGATCGACCGGAGCAGACTCTCGGCGGTGGTGGCCCGGGCCCGCGCCAGGCGCGTCTCGTCCGTGAGCTGGGTCCAGTCGTAGGTGTGGGTCACGAGTGTTCGTGACGAGTCGAGGGGCTCGAGCGTCCAGCGCCAGAGCTGCCCGATCGGCTGCTGCCCCGGCTCGGCGGGTTTCCACGCGATCCGGCGTCCCTCGTCGAACTCGACCACGTGGTTCTCCCGGACGCTGCCACGCCGGTTGGTCATGGTGAACACCTCCCCGGCAGCGTGAACGCGCTGCCCGTCGGCGGCTTCGCCCAGGTTGTCGTTGCCGTCCCAGCGGGGTTGCTGAGCCGGGTCCGCGATGAGCTCGAAGATCCGTCCGGCGCCTGCCGCGATCTCTCGGTGGGCGCTGACGACGCGGGGAGCCTCTTGATCACTGGTCATGCCCCTAGCCAAGCACAGGCCCATGGGCCGGGCCGCCGGAAGCACCTGGCGTCGCGGCGCGCCGCGCTGAGGTCGGCAGCATCTTTTGACAGGTTTAGGGCCGGGATGGAGGATGTCCACCGATCCTCGGTGAGGCGGGTCGCTCTACCGGCCAGCGCACCCCGGCACGGCAAGGAGAGCCCGATGAACCTGTGGCGAACCAAGACGATCGAACAGTCGATCCGGGACACCGAGGAGCCGGCCCACCAGCTGCGCAAGCGGCTGGGCGCCCTGGACCTGACGGTGTTCGGCGTGGGCGTCGTGATCGGCACCGGCATCTTCGTGCTCACCGGCAAGGCGGCTGGAGTCCAGGCCGGGCCCGCCGTCGCCCTGTCCTTCGTCTTCGCCGGTCTCGCCTGTGCGCTCGCGGCGCTGTGCTACGCCGAGTTCGCCAGCACCGTCCCGGTCGCCGGATCGGCGTACACCTTCTCCTACGCCAGCCTCGGCGAGCTGGTCGCCTGGGTGATCGGCTGGGACCTCATCCTCGAGCTCGCCCTCGGCGCGAGCACCGTCGCCGTCGGGTGGTCCACGTACTTCGCTGACGTGATGGGCCAGATCGGCGTGACCATCCCCGCGTTCGCGTACGGCGAGGGGCACAACCTTGTGGCGGCGGCGATCGTGCTGATCCTCACCGGGGTGATCTGTCTGGGCATCAAGGTCTCGTCCCAGGTCAACCTCGTCATGGTGACCATCAAGATCGCCGTGGTGCTGTTCGTCATCATCGCCGGGCTCTTCTACATCAAGACCGCCAACTACTCGCCGTTCATCCCGCCCACCGGTTCGCAGCCGGCCGCCGGCGCGGAGGCGGTGCCGTCACTGCTCCAGGACCTCGGATTCGCCCCCGGCTCGTTCGGGGTCAGCGGGATCTTCACCGGGGCGGCGCTGGTCTTCTTCGCGTTCATCGGGTTCGACATCGTCGCCACCGCGGCGGAGGAGACGAAACGGCCGCAGCGGGACATGCCGATCGGGATCCTCGGGTCGCTGGCGATCTGCACGGTGCTCTACGTCGCGGTCTCCCTCGTCATCACCGGGATGGTGAAGTACACCGACATCAAGATCGACGCGCCGCTCGCAGAGGCGTTCCGCTCGGTCGGCCGGCCCGGTTTCGCCACGGCCATCTCGGTGGGCGCCCTGGTCGGGCTGACCACGGTGATGATGATCCTCATGCTCGGCCAGAGCCGGGTGTTCTTCGCGATGAGCCGTGACCGGCTGCTGCCGCCCGCCTTCTCCAAGGTCAACCAGCGCACTGGCACTCCGATCCGCACGACGGTCACCACGGGCGGGGCCGTCGCGGTCATCTCGACCTTCGTGCCACTCTCCGAGCTCGCCGAGCTGGTCAATATCGGCACCCTGTTCGCGTTCGTCCTCGTCGCGATCGGGGTCCTGGTCCTGCGCCGTACCCGTCCCGACCTGAAGCGGGCCTTCCGGGTGCCCGGCGTGCCGGTGATCCCGATCCTGGCGATCCTGACGTCCGTCTACCTCATGCTCAACCTGCCCGCCGAGACCTGGATCCGGTTCGCGGTGTGGATGGTCATCGGTCTCGCGGTGTACTTCCTCTACGGAGCCAGGCGCAGCCGGCTGACCACCGACCCGCACTACTCCCGCGAGGCCGACGCCGCCGCGAAGGACCTGCTCTCGCAGTAGGCCGCGGCCCGACCCATCCTGAGGGTCAAGAATCGGCCGGCAGTCGCGACCCGTACGTGCTGCGCGTCGCGACTGCCGGCCAGATCCGTCTGTCAGCCGTTGTCCTTGGCGGCCTGCTTGACCTCATCCACCGTGTCGGCGGCATCCTGCGCGACGTCCTCGGCGGCGTCGGAAGCCGAGTCCAGCGCGTCCGTCGCGGTGTCCTCGGTCTTCTTGGTGGCGGCTGCCGCCTTGGTCTTCGCGGTACTCGCGGCGGACGCAGCCTTCTCCTTGGCGGCGCTGGCGGTTGCTGCCGCGCTGTCCTTGGCGTCGGTAGCCTTCTCCTTGGCGGCGCTGGCGGTTGCTGCCGCGCTGTCCTTGGCGTCGGTGGCCTTCTCCTTGGCGGCGCTGGCGGTTGCTGCCGCGCTGTCCTTGGCGTCGGTGGCCTTCTCCTTCGCCGCGCTCGCGGCGTCGGTGCTCTTGGCCGTCGAGCCGGTGCCGCTCGCGGACCCACCGGAACCGTTCACCGTGGAGGCCCGGCCGCTTGCCGGCGCGCTGTACGGGTCGGACAGCGGAGCGGCCCACGGGTCGTCCTTGGGCTTGCGGTTCAGCACCGCGGCCACGGCTGCGCCGACGGCCGCGAGGGTGGCCAGCCCGAGGAAGACCTTGCGCTTGCGGCCCTTGCGACGGGCGACCGAGGAGCCCTTGAGCACGGCGAGGGCGCCCGGGGCCCGGTCGGAGACGTCGAGTGCCTGGTCCTTGAGGTCAGTGGCCTGGTCTCGGGTCGCGTTCGAGGCGGCGACGACCGCGGCGATCGCCGCCGACATCTTCGGAAGCCACTCGTCGACGATGTGGTCCCGGGTCGCGTCCACCTTGGGCGCCAGGTTGTCCACCGCGTCCTGGACCCGCGGTCCGACGACCTCGATCGCGTGCTCGACGTGGGGCTGGGCCTTGTCCCGCGCCGCCTCCAGCTGGGGCTGGGCCCGCTCCAGAGCCTGCTCGACGTGCGGCTTGCTCCACTCGGCAGCGGCCTGAGCCTTCTCGCGCGCCACCGGGCCGTAGGTCTTGGCCGCCTCGGTGGCTGCCGCTGCGGCTTGGCTGGCCTTCTCCCTGGCCACGGGTGCGTACGCGCGGGCTGCCTCGGCGCTGCGCTGTGCCGCGGGACTGAGCCGCTCGCGAAGCGCGGTCAGGCGGTCGACTGCCAACGGCTCGTGCTTGTTCCGACGGAACACGTGTCCTCCTCGAGTTGACCTCTGCGGTCTGATACCCATCCTGCCCTGTTTCACGCACCGGCAACACCGGCCCCCCCAGTCGGGTCATGGCCCTTCGGTTGCGTCCACCGGGCCGTGCGAGGATTGGCCACATGAAGGCAACCATGCACACCAACCACGGTGACATCGAGATCGAGCTCTTCCCCAACGAGGCCCCCAAGACGGTCGAGACGTTCGTCGGCCTGGCCACCGGTGAGAAGGAGTACAAGGACGACGCCGGTCGAACCAACCCGACCCCGTTCTTCGACGGACTGATCTTCCACCGGATCATCAAGGGCTTCATGATCCAGGGCGGCGACCCGCTCGGTAAGGGCTTCGGTGGTCCCGGGTTCACGTTCGACGACGAGCCCCACCCGGACAAGACGTTCACCAAGCCGTACCTCCTGGCCATGGCCAACGCGGGCAAGCAGGGCGGGCGCGGCACCAACGGATCGCAGTTCTTCATCACCGTGAGCACGCCCACTCACCTCCAGGGCAAGCACACCATCTTCGGAGAGGTAGCCGACGCCCCGAGCCGCGAGGTCGTCGACAAGATCGCCGCCGTCGCGACCGGTGCGCAGGACCGCCCGCTGGAGGACGTCGTCATCACCAGCATCACCATCGACAAGGACGCCTGAGCGCGTCTCGGGATCTCCATGACCGACCCCACGGCACCGGCACAGGTGCCCGTCTGCCCGCGCCATCCGGACCGTGAGTCGTACGTCCGGTGCCAGCGCTGCGCCCGACCGACTTGCCCGGAGTGCCAGCGGCCGGCCGCCGTGGGGATCCAGTGCGTGGACTGCGTCAAGGAGCAGGCTCGCCAGGCCCGGCCGACGGTGACCGTCTTCGGTGGCCGGGCCGCGACACCGGGCGTGGTCACCAAGGCCATCGTCGCCATCTGCGTGGTGGTCTACCTGGCTCAGCTGGCGCGACCGTCGCTGACCGGAGACCTCGCCTTCGGGCCTGTGGTGGGGTGGAGCGAGCCGTGGCGCGCGCTGACCGCGGCCTTCCTGCACTCGCCGAGCACGCCGCTGCACATCGTGTTCAACATGTTCATCCTCTGGCAGGTCGGCCCGTACCTCGAGGCCCTGCTGGGGCGGGTGCGCTTCGTGCTGCTCTACCTGGTCAGTGCGGTCGGCGGGTCCGTGGGCGTGGTCCTGCTCGCCGCGGCACCGACCGGGGTGGCACCGAGCCTTGCGGGGCAGGTCTTCCCCGGCTGGTTCACTCCCGTCGTGGGGGCTTCGGGCGCGGTCTTCGGCCTGTTCGCGGCGCTCGTCGTGCTCAACCGCCACCTCGGGCGTTCGGTGGCCGGTGTCGCCCTGGTGATCGTCATCAACGGGGTTATCGGGTTCATCTACCCCGGCATCGCGTGGCAGGCCCACCTTGGTGGCCTGGTCACCGGCCTGGCCTGCGCCGGGGTGATCATCCTCCTGCAGGGGGAGCGACGACGCCTCGTCGTTCCCGCCATGCTGGCAATCCTGGTCTTCGTCGTGGCGCTCGCGGCCGTCAAGTACGCGACCGTCCCGGTGCTGTACCGCTGAACCCCTCAGCCGGCGGAGTTACACGCGTGTCATTTGTCCCCAGCTGGGGACAACCCTGGGGATAACTCGGCGGTGCGGCTCACCGCCAGCGCATCGCCATCCCGAACCCCGCCAGCAGCAGGCCGAACCCGGCGACGAGGTTGCCGTAGCCGAACTTCGCCACCGGCCACGCGCCCTGGGTCACGTAGAACGTGACGATCCAGATCAGGCCGAGCAGGAGCAGGGTGACGAAGACCGGCACCCACCACTCCGGGTTCGCCGTGGCCGGCTTTGCGGCACGGGGCGGGGTGTAGGTGGACTTGGGCTTCGAGCGGCCCTTGGACTCAGGCACCGGGGGGCTCCTTGGGATGATCGGTTTGCCCTAGCCTAGTTGTTGCACGCAGGCTGTGCGTACGGGCGCTCCACCGGGGACGTCCGCCAGGCAAGTGAAGGGGCATACATGGCGCGGGTGAGTGCCGGTCGCCATGAGCGTCGCGGCCACCGGTGGTTCGGCGCCCGCCCGACCGGCTGGTCCGTCCTCGTCCCCGTGGTGGCCGCCCTGGCCGGGCTGCTGTTCACCATGAGCTTCCAGACCGCCCAGGGGACCGAGATCCGTTCGGTCGGACGCGACCTGCCCAGCCTGATCCGCTCGGAGAACCGCGTCGTGGCCAGCCGCGCTGCACAGCTCGAACAGCTCGACGCCGAGGTGGACCGGCTCTCGGAGGCGCAGGCGCCCGGTGACTCCCAGGTGCGCGACATCAGCGCGCAGGTCAAGGCACTGGCCGAATCGGCCGGTACCCAGGCGGTGCACGGTCCCGCACTGACCGTCGCGCTGGACGATGCCCATCGCACCGCCGCCTCGCTGCCGAAGCCCTATGGCCCGGACGACATCGTCGTGCACCAGCAGGACGTGCAGGGTGTGGTCAACGCGCTGTGGGCCGGCGGCGCCGAGGCGATGATGATCCAGGACCAGCGGGTCATCTCCACCTCCGCGGTTCGCTGCGTCGGCAACACGCTGATCCTCCAGGGCCGGGTCTACTCGCCGCCCTACGTGATCACCGCGATCGGCGACAGGGATGCCATGCGTCGTTCCCTCGACGCCGACCCCCAGGTGCGGGTCTACCGGGAATGGGTCGACGCGGTGGGCCTGGGGTACGAGGTGACCGATGCGGCCGACAAGGTGCTCCCGGCATACGCTGGCCCGGTGACCCAACTCGTGGCGGAGGTGGCCCGGTGAGAGCAGTCCGGGCGGTTGTCGGGGGTGTCGGCGAGCTGTTCGTCACCGCTGGCGTGATCCTGCTGCTCTTCGTCGTATGGCAGCTCGGCTACGTCGCGATCGTCGAAGGCAACAAGCAGGCTGGTGTGGTGTCCGCGCTCGAGCAGGACTTCGGTGCGGCTCACGGGGGTGGCGGGCCGTCCACGGCGGGTCCGCCGCTCGATGCCAGCCAGCTCAAGGACGGGGACACGATCGGCATCCTGCGGATCCCGCGACTGGGTGGACCGAACTGGGCCAAGCCGGTCTTCCAGGGAGTGGGACTCGACGTCCTGGCTGACGGGATCGGGCACTACCCCAACACGCAGCTGCCCGGCGAGGTGGGGAACGTCGCGTTGGCCGGCCACCGGGCTGGCCACGGCAACCCGCTCATCGACATCGATGCGATCGAGCCCGGCGACACGATGATCATCGAGACCCGCGAGGCGTTCTTCGTCTACCACGCCGTGCGCTCCGAGATCGTCAGACCGACCAAGATCGACGTGCTCGACCCGGTGCCGGAGCAGCCCGGGGTGACACCGACGCAGCGCTGGTTCACCCTGACCTCGTGCGACCCGAGGTACGGCTCGACCAACCGCTACATCGTCTTCGCCCTGTTCGACCAGAAGATCCCGCACGACCAGGGGCTGCCGCCCGAGCTGCTCACCCACCCGGCGAAGAAGGCCTGACGTGTATGGCGCGCTGTGGCGAGCCCTGCCCGGCAACCGCTGGGCCAAGGCCGGACAGTCCCTGATCCTGTTCGCCGTCGTGGTCGCGGTGCTGTTCGTCTGGGTGTTCCCGGCCGTGACACCGCACCTGCCCTTCGAGGACGTCACGATCGAGACGCCCACGGCGACTGCCACCGCGGGAGCCCCGAGCCGATGAGCCGGATTCTCGTCGTCGACAACTACGACAGCTTCGTCTTCACCATCGTCGGCTATCTCCAGGAGCTCGGAGCGCAGTGCGAGGTCGTGCGCAACGACGCCGTCTCGGCGGCGGCCGGTGCGGACTTCGACGGGGTCCTCATCTCGCCGGGCCCGGGGACTCCCGGGGAGGCGGGGGTGTCGATGGCCATGATCGAGGGCTGCGCCGAACGCTCGCAGCCCATGCTCGGCGTGTGCCTGGGCCACCAGGCCCTCGGCGTCGTCCTGGGCGCCACCGTCGGTCGGGCCCCGGAGCTGCTGCACGGCAAGACCTCCTCGGTGCTGCACGACGGCACCGGTGTCCTCGACGGCCTCCGCACGCCGTTCACGGCGACCCGATACCACTCGCTCACGATCGAGCCGGACACCACACCGGAGAGCCTGATCGTCAACGGACGCACCGACTCCGGGGTCATCATGGCGGTCCGACACGCGTCACTGCCGCTGCACGGCGTCCAGTTCCATCCGGAGAGCGTGCTCACCGAGGGTGGGCATCGACTGCTGGCGAACTGGCTGGGGATCTGCGGAGCCGCCGACGCCGTCGCGCGGTCCGCGGGGCTCAGCCCCCTGGTCCACGATGCGACGGCCGTCGCTCGTCAGGTTGCCGCGTCCTGACCCCGAAGGTCTGAGGCCGAGGCCCGGTTGACCGGCCCTACGGGGTCTTCGTCGGCGAAGCGCTCGTGGTCGTCGTCGGCAACGTCGGTGAAGCGGTCACCGTCACGGTGGCCGTGGTCGGCGGGGGCGGTGGGCGCTTGGCGATCTTGAGCTTGACCTTGCTGCCGGCGTCGAGGACCGAACCCGGGGCGGGATCCTGCTCGAGCACGGTGCCCTCGACGGCGGTGGCGTTCTCCACCTCGGTGATCTCGGCGGAGAGCTTGGCCTGCGCCAGGATCGCCTCGGCCACCGAGAAGTGCTTGCCCTTGACGTCCGGCACCGGGACCTTCCCGCTGGAGATCTGCAGGGTGATCTTCGTCGTCACCGGAGCGACCGTTCCTGCCGGCGGGTCGGTGTTGACCGCCTTGCCCTTCTGCTGGCTGGGGTCGTCGACGAGCTGGATCGCCTGCACCTCGAACCCGGCCTGCTTGAGGGTGGTCTTGGCCGCATCCTCGGTGAAGCCGGTCACCGACGGCACCTGCGCCTCGCCGGGGCCGGTGGAGACGTTCAGCCGGATCGTCGAGCCGATCGCGACCTGGCTGTCCGGCCCGGGGTTCTGCTCGACGACCTCGCCCTTGGGCGCCGTGTTGCTCGGCACGTTGGTGACCTGCGGCTTGAGGTTGCGCGCGGTGAGCGCGGAGGTCGCCTGAGCGACCTGGAGACCGACCACCCCGGGCACCTTGACCTGCTCGGGCTGCTTGTTCTGCTCCAGGAAGCTGCGCCCGGCGATCAGCGCCAGGGCGAGCGCCGCGATGACGGCCAACGTCAGCAGCAGGTAGGCGGGGCCTCGGCGCTTGCGCTGCGGCGAGCTACGTCGTCCGTCCGCCGGGGGCAGTCCGACCAGGGACTCGCCCTCGGCGGCGGCATCCGCGGTCGACTCGCGCTGGCGGGTCATCAGGACGGTGGCGGAGGCGGCTGCGGCAGCTGCGGTGCCGGCCGCGGCGGCGCCGAGCGCCCGCCCGGCTCGCGCGGCCGCGACGTCGTTGCGGAACTCGGCGGCGCTCTGGTACCGGCCGTCCCGGTCCTTGACCAGGGCATGCAGCGTGATCTGGTCGTACGCCGAGGGGACGTCGCCCTGGAAGGCCGACGGCGGCTGCGGCGCCTCGCCCACGTGCTGGTAGGCGACCGACACGGGCGAGTCGCCGACGAAGGGCGGCCGCCCGGTCAACAGCTCGAACAGCAGGCAGCCTGCGGAGTACAGGTCGGATCGGGCGTCGACCGGCTGCCCCTGGGCCTGCTCGGGCGAGAGGTACTGGGCGGTGCCGATGACGGCCTGCGTCTGGGTCATGGTGGCTGCGGTGTCGGCGACCGCCCGGGCGATGCCGAAGTCCATCACCTTGACGTCGCCGTTGTGCGTCAGCATGACGTTGGCGGGCTTGATGTCACGGTGGACGATGCCCATCCGGTGGCTGTAGGCGAGCGCCGACAGGATGCCCTCCATGATGCGCGCCGTCTCGTCCGGCGCGATGACCCGCTCCCGGGCGAGCTTGTCCCGCAGCGTCTCGCCCTCGACGACCTCCATCACGATGTACGGCAGTGGACTCGCATGCCCGGCTGCGTCGAGGGTCGAGTCCTCTCCGGAGTCGTAGATCGCCACGATCGAGGGATGGTTCAACCCGGCCGCGGACTGGGCCTCGCGACGGAACCGGGCCAGGAAGTTGGAGTCGCGGGCCAGGTCGGAGCGCAGCATCTTGATCGCCACGGGGCGGCCGAGCCGGGTGTCGTGGCCGAGGTGCACCTCGGCCATTCCGCCGTGGCCGATGAGCTCGCCGACCTCGTAGCGACCTCCGAGCAGGCGTGGCGCACTCACGCGCGACCTCCGAGGTGGACGACGTGGTCGGCCACCGGGTCGACGCAACGCTGGGCCTGTTCCATGACTGTCATCCGTTGTTCTTCGTGGGCTTGGCGTCCTTCGGTCCGGCCGTGGCGGAACCGTCCGACACGGTGAGGGTGATCTGCTTGTCCAGCGGGACCTCGCCGGTCGGGCTGATCTGGGTGACCGTCCCGGCTGGCTCCTTGCTCGGCGTCGACTGCTGCTTGATGTTGGTGAACCCCTGTGCCTTGAGCGCGGCGATGGCGTCATCCACCTTCTTGCCGATGTAGTCCTTGGCCTTGATGTCGGCACTCGGCGGCGGGGTCGTCGTGGTGGTGGTTGGTGGGGTCGTGGTGGTGGGCCGGGTCGAGGTGATCGTCGTGGGCGGCGTCGAGCTCGGCGTGACCGAGGGCGGGGTCGTCGAGGTCACCGTCACCGTCACACCCGGAACCGGCGTGCTCGAGCTGGTGCTGGCGTACTGCCACACGAGGAAGCCGAGCGCGGCCAGGGCCACGATCACCGGCACCCACCACCACCCGATCCCGGAGCGCCGTTGCTCGTCCGGTGGGGGAAGCGGCGGCCCGACGAGCGCCGGCGCGGGTTCGACCTCGGCAGCCGGCTGGCTCGGCAGCACCGCGGTGGACTGCACCGGGTCCTCGTGGGGCGCCACGACCTGGGTCGCCGCCGGGTCGGTGTTCCCGGTGTGGATCACCGCGGTGGCCGGTCCGGCCGCGGACAGGCCGCTGACCGGCATACCGAGTGCGGCGGCAAGGGCTGCCGCCGAGGCGGGCCGCGCTGCGGGATCCTTGGCGAGGCAGCTGTCGATGACCCGGCGCAGGTCGGCCGGCACCGCATCCGGCAGGTGCGGTGCGCTGTCGTTGACCTGGGCCAGCGCCGTCGCCACGGCGGTGCCCGAGTCGAACGGCTTCTCGCCGGTGAGCATCTCGTGGGCGACCACGCCCAGCGCGTAGATGTCGCTCGCGCCGGTGGCGCCGCGCCCGAGGGCCTGCTCGGGGGAGAGGTAGTGCGGCGTGCCGAGGACCTCCCCGGTTCGGGTGTGTCCAGCGCTGTCCGTGGCACGGGCGATGCCGAAGTCGGTCAGCTTCACCCGTCCCTCGGAGGTGATCAGGATGTTGGCGGGCTTGACGTCGCGGTGGACCACCCCGGCGGCGTGCGCCGCGGCCAGTGCGAGAGCCGCCTGGCCGATGATGGCCCGGGTGCGCTCCGGCGCGAACGGACCGCGGGCGATCAGCTGGGACAGCGGTTGGCCGTCGACCAGCTCCATGACCAGGTATGCGGCGCCGTCGTCCTCGCCGTAGTCGTAGACCGTGGCGATGTTGGGATGCGACAGCGAGGCGGTGTGCCGCGCCTCGTCCCGGAAACGGTCCGCGAAGGTGGGCTCGTCGGCGGCATTGGGGCGCATCACCTTGACGGCGACCTCGCGCCCGAGGATCGAGTCGCTCGCCTTCCACACGTCACCCATGCCGCCCGAGGCGATGCGTTGGGTCAACAGATAACGGCTGCCCAGGGTCGTGCCTTCGTGAATGTTCATTGCTTGAGCACCGCTTCCATGACTGCTTTGGCGATTGGTCCCCCCAGGAGACCTCCAGCGGCCTCGTTGCCGGCGTTGCCGCCGTCCTCGACGACGACGGCGACCGCGATCTGGGGGTCGTTCGCCGGGGCGAACGAGGTGAACCAGGCGTGCGGCGGGCGGCCGTTGCCCTGTTGCGCGGTGCCGGTCTTGCCGGCGACCTGGATGCCGTTGATCCGGGCAGGGCCGCCGGTGCCGTTCTCGACGACGGAGACGAGCATCCGGGTGAGGATCGAGGCGGTGTCGTTCGAGACCGCGACCGAGAGCTGCTCGGGCGTGTGGTTCTCGATGCTCTGCAGGTCGGCGCCGAGCACCTGCTGGATCAGGTAGGGACGCATCACGACCCCGTGGTTGGCAATCGCGGCGCTGACCATCGCGACCTGCAGGGGGGTCACCCGCACGTCGTACTGGCCGATCGCCGCCTGCGCCGTCTGCGGCGGGTTGAGCTGGCTCGGAACGGCGCTCGGCTCCACCCGGGTGGGGATGCGCAGGGTCTGGCCGAAGCCGAACTTGGCCGCCTGGTTGCGCAGCGCGTCACCGCCGAGCTGGATGCCGAGGTAGCCGAAGGCCGTGTTGCAGGAGATCTCGAGTGCGCGCTGCAGGGTGGTCTCGTTGTTCGGACCACAGGCCCGCTTGTCGTAGTTCGGCAGGCCCACGTTCGTCTGGGGCAGGTCCATCACGGCGGGTGCCGGGATCTGGGACTGCTCGGTGACGACCTTGTTCTCGAGGGCGGCCGAGGCGGTGACGATCTTGAAGACCGACCCGGGTGGGTAGAGGTTGCCGGAGATCGCGCGGTTGACCATCGGACGGTTGGGGTCGGCGTTCAGCGCCGTCCAGGCCTTGGTGACGGCGGCCTGGTCGTGCTGGGAGAGCTGGTTGGGGTCGTACTGAGGGTGGGAGACCAGCGCCAGGATCGCCCCGGTCTTCGGGTCGAGGGCGACGACCGCACCGCGCTGGTCGCCGAGCGCCTTGTCGGCGGCCTCCTGGGCCTTGGCGTTGATCGTCAGCTTGAGGCTGGCCCCGGTTCGCTGCCGACCTGTCAGCAGGTCGGTGATCCGGCGGTAGAACAGCTGGTCCGAGGAGCCGGAGAGCAGGTCGTCGGCGGAACCCTCGAGCCCGCCGCCGGCCCCATAGGTGTAGGAGAAGTACCCGGTCACCGCCGCATAGAGCGGCCCCTGGGGGTAGGACCGGAGGTACTTGATCTCCTGGTCGGCGGACGGCACCGACCGGGCGATCGGCTGGTCCCCGACGATCATCGAGCCGCGCTCGCGCGAGTAGTTGTCCAGCAGCGTGCGACGGTTGTCAGCCCGGGCGTTCAGGGACGGCGCCATGACGAACTGGATCATCGTGGACGAGATCAGCAGGGCGGCGAACAGCGCGGTCACCAGGACCGAGATCCGGCGGACGGGCCCGTTCATGACAGCACCACCACCTGGGTGTCGGCCTGCGGGCGCGCCGGGGCCGGAGCCACCGGGTCCGGGACGGGCCGGCGGGCCTGGTCCGAGATGCGTAGCAGCACGGCCATCAGGGTCCAGTTCGCCAGCAGCGCGGACCCGCCCAAGGACATGAACGGCGTCGTCAGACCGGTCAGCGGGATCACCCGGGTCACGCCGCCGATGACCACGAACACCTGGAGCGCCACCGAGAAGGCCAGGCCCATGGCCAGCAGCTTGCCGAAGCCGTCGCGAACGCCGAGGGCAGTCCGCAGACCCCGTTCGACGAACAGGGCGTAGAGCACCAGGAGGGCGCAGACGCCGAACAGGCCGAGCTCCTCGCCGAAGCTGGAGAAGATGAAGTCACTGTTGGCGAAGGCGACCATCCACGGTCGGCCCTGGCCCAGACCGGTTCCGAAGAGCCCGCCGGCGGCCATCCCCATGATCCCCTTGGCGAGCTGGTCGGATTGCGCGATCGACTCCGGCGCGAAGGGGTCGAGCCAGAGAGCCACCCGTTCCTGCACGTGCCCGAAGAGCCGGTAGGCCAGGTAGGCGCCGCCGGCGAACAGGGCCAGCCCGATCGCGATCCAGCCCACCCGCTCGGTGGCGACGTAGAGCATGGCGACGAACAGTCCGAAGAACAACAGGGAGGAACCGAGGTCCTTCTCGAAGATCAGCACCGCCAGGCTCATCAGCCACGCGATGAGGATCGGGCCCAGGTCGCGGCCGCGCGGCAGGGTGAACCCCAGTACCTTGCGTCCGGCGAGCGAGAGGACGTCGCGGACCTGGACCAGGTACCCGGCGAAGAACATGGCGAGCGCGATCTTGGCGATCTCACCGGGCTGGAAGGACATCGGGCCGATCCGGATCCAGATCCGGGAGCCGTAGATCGTCTGGCCGAGGCCCGGCAGCAGGGGTAGCAGGAGCAGGACGAGACCCACCGCCATCGCCGTGAACGTCTTGCGCCGGAGCATCCGGTGGTCCTTGAGCACGAAGATGACGACGCCCGCGATGATCACCGAGACGGCGGTCCACAACAGCTGACGGGCCGCGTCACTGTCCAGCCCGGTGCGTCCCTGGGCGAGGTCGAGGCGATGGATCATCACCAGTCCCAGACCGTTCAGGAGGGTGGCGATCGGCAGCATCAACGGGTCGGCGTAGGCGGCCTTCCACCGGAGCACGAGGTGGAAGGCCACGGCCAGCGTCAGCAGCCCCCCGCCCACGGTGACCAGCTGCGCCGGGACCGTCTCCTTGACCCCGAGGTCGACGCTCACCCAGGCCAGCAGGGTGATGCCGACGGCGAGCAGGAGCAGCACCAGCTCGACGTTCCTGCGGGTGCGTGCCGCCACGGACTGGACGATGGTGGTCACGGGGTGCTCCCCGTGGTGATCTTCGGCGTGGGGAACGGGCTGGCCGGCACCGGTCCGGTCGTCGCGCCGGCAGTCGGCGTCGTCCCGGTCGTCGAAGCAGTGTTCGTCGGGGTCGTGACCGGGACCGCACCGCACGGGATGCCCCGCGCCGCCTGGGAGCGGCACTCGGTGGCCGCCTGGCGCAGGATGGTCAACCGGCCGTCGGCCGCGGCCTTGTCGTCCAGGGGGATCCGGGCGACCACCATGGACTGCAGCGCGTTCGGCAGGTCGCTGACCGGGATGTCGGAGACGCTCTCCACGCGCGAGAGCCGGACCGGGCCGGCATCCTGGGCGATCCCGCGGTAGACGGCGACGTAACCCGAGTCGGCGCCGATGAAGTACTGGTCCTGCGACCACGTCCACGCGGCGGTGCCGAGCCCACCGAGCACCAGCAGCAGGACGGCGCTGACCAGGAGTCGCCGGGTCCACGACGACCCGCCGTGGCCTTCCTCCTCGGCCAGTGCCAGCGGCTCGTCGTCGGGGTCCGGTCGGCCACTGGCCTGCCTGCTCAGCCGGGCGGCCTTCTCGGCGGGGCTGATCGGCAGGGCACGGGTGCGTCGCTCGTTGGTGTCGCGCAGTGCCGCCGCCCCGACGACCTGCGGAGCCGTCGAGGGGGCCGCCGCCCGCGAGAGATCCACGACGTCGGCGATGACCACGGTGACGTTGTCCCTGGTGCTGGCCTTGAGTGCCACCTCGATGCAGCGCTCAGCGGCTTCCTCGGGCGTGCTCGCCTCGGTGAGGATCTCCTGGATGATGTCGCCCCGCACGAAGTCCGACAGGCCGTCCGAGCAGAGCAGGTAGCGGTCGCCGATCTTGAGCTCGCGCATCGACAGGTCAGGCTCGTCGTCGTCCTGGCCGGTCATCACCCGGGTCACCAGCGAGCGTTGCGGGTGCTCCTCGGCCTCCTCGGTGGTGATCCGCTGCTCGTCGACGAGCTGCTGGACGAAGGAGTGGTCCTTGGTGATCTGGCTGAACGTCCCGTCCCGCAGCAGGTAGGCGCGCGAGTCACCGATGTGTGCCATGGCCAGCTTGTTTCCGGTCCGGAGCATCGCGATCGTCGTGGAGCCCATCCCGGCCAGGTCCGGGGTCTCCTTCATCGCCCGGCTCAGCCGGGCGTTGGCCTCGCGCAGGTACCGCGCCAGGGTCGGCAGCGCGTTGTCGGCTCCGATGCTCTCCCCGTCGAGCGGTGCCAGGTGCCCGACGATCATCGAGCTGGCCACGTCGCCTGCCGCGTGCCCCCCCATGCCGTCGGCCAGCACGAGCAGGTGCGGCCCGGCATACCCGGAGTCCTCGTTCCTGGACTTCGGGCCCAGCCCGAGGTCAGTCCGCGCCGCGTAGCGCAGGGCGATGGCCATGGGGGCTCAGCCTCGCAGTTCCAGGGTCGTCCGCCCGATCCGCAGGACGCTGCCGACGCCGACGGGCGCGGTGCCGGTGAGCTTGCTGCCACCCAGGAAGGTGCCGTTGCGCGAGCCGAGGTCCTCGACGAACCAGCCCTCCGGTCGCGAGAAGATCCGGGCGTGCCGGGTCGAGGCGAACTCGTCGTCGAGAACCAGCGTGCACTCCGGGCCCCGGCCGATCAACACCCCCGAACGCCCCAGCGGCAGCGAGGTGCCCGCCATCTGACCCGCGGTGACGGTGACCGTGGTCGGGACCCGCCGGTTCTGCTTCGACTTGCCCACCGGAGTGGCCGGCGGCGTGGCGGGTGCCGCGGCAGGCTTACGGGCGCGCTCCTGCCGTCGTGGTGACCCGGAGGCGCCACGGCGGGACACCTGCGTTCCGTACAGGTCGCTGCGCAGCACCGTGGCAACGCCGAGGATGAAGATCCACAGGAGTGCGAGCAGGCCCAGCCGGATGAGCGTGAGGGTGAGTTCACTCACGCGCCGTCACCGCTTCCCCGGGCGGAAGGTGGCGTGGGTGCGCCCGACCGTGATCTGGTCCCCGTCGTCGAGGCGCCGGCTGGTGATCCGCTCGCCGTTGACGTAGGTGCCGTTGGTGGACCCGAGGTCCCGGATCGACGTCACCAGGTGGGGGCCGTCGTTGGTGACGCGCAGCTCGCAGTGCCGGCGGGAGATCCCCGGGTCGTCGAGGATGATGTCCGCGACGTCGTCCCGGCCGATCACGGTCAGCGGACCGATCAGCGGGTACCGCTCGCCATCGACGTTGAGCCAGGGGCGCTGGGTGGGCGTGCTCGCCGGACGTGGGGGTGCCGGAGCCTGGAGGGACCCGGTGCCCTGCGGCGGCGTGCCACTGCGTGGCGGAGCCTGGGTACTCGGGGCGATCGAGCGGCGCGAGGTGGCCGGCCGGACCCGAAAGACGCCGGTCTCCAGGTCCGAGCCCTCGCTGAAGGTCACCTGGAGGGGGCCGCCGGGCTGGTAGCGCTGGGACTCGACGTGTTCCTGTGCCGCGGCGACCAGCTCCTCGGACAGGGCCTCCTCGTAGGTCGACAGGCGCTCGAAGTCGCTGGCGCTGAGCTCGACGGTGTAGAGGTTGGGGACCATCGTTCGACCGTGGCCCATCACGGCAGCCCGGTCATCCATCGCGCGACGGATGGCCGAGGCCAGCTCAACCGGCTGGACCTCGGCCTTGAAGGCCTTCGCGAACGCACCATTGACCGCCCGCTCCAGGCCGCGCTCGACCTTGTCGAACAGTCCCACGTGCACTCCTCGTCGCCGTGACAGTCATTTCATCGTAACGGGCCAGCGGGGGTGCGGGCGTCATGGAGGGCGTGGCGTCCGCGCGGCATACCCGCAGGTCGGTGGGTACCCGACCCCTCGTCTGCCGGGTGGTTTGGTGATCGCGGTGTGGATGCAGCACACTGGACCCCGCGCGCGAGTGGCGGAATGGCAGACGCGCTGGCTTCAGGTGCCAGTGTCCGAAAGGGCGTGGGGGTTCAAATCCCCCCTCGCGCACAGAAATGCGGGATCCGGGTGACCGGACCCGTCCCGAATCGACAGGGCCGGTCGTCCCACGGGGATGACCGGCCCTCTCGTCGGCCTCGCGACGTGGCAGGCGCTACGGTCGGGCCCTGCCTGCCTTGATCTCGGCGGCTCGCAGCTGCTGTTCAGCCGTCGGTGCCGCCCAGGCGATCCCGTCCTTGACCACGGTAGGGACCTCGATGCCGTGCCCTGCGTACCAGGCGAGCACCGCGGCGTTCTTGGCCGCGAGCTCGGCCATCGAGGGTTTCGCCTTCGCCAGCGCACCGTTGACCTTGGCCGTACTCGCCGTCGATCCGGTCGTGGCGTGTCCCTGTTCACCTCCGGATGCCTGCGCAGACGTGGCGAGCCCGGCCACCAGCGCAGCCGCGGCGACGCAGGCAAACCAGCGCGGTGAGCGGATGGGGTGAGACATGAGGTGCTCCTTCCGTCGTGGCCTGACCCTAGCGCGGGCCGATCCCGGTCAAGCGGCCTCGCGAGGTCGCGTCCGTCTGGCTGCGAGCAGGCGGGGGAGCTGAGCGGCTGAGATTCCGAGTAACCGCCTCGGTGAATACCCATGGCGGCCGCGGGAGCGCATCCGGGCCCGGGCGGGTGCTGACCGTCCTACCTCGGGCAACCCCGGTTGGCTGGCTCACGGTGGCCTGGAAGGGGCGAACCACCCACCGCCGCTGACCGGCTGCAGGGCATAGGGTCAGGCTCATGAGCCAGGACGAGGCACGCACCACCTACGTGCTGGTCGACGGCGAGAACATCGACGCGACGCTCGGCACCTCGATCCTGTCGCGCCGCCCGCAGCCCGACGAGCGACCGCGTTGGGAGCGCCTGCTCCAGTTCGCCGAGGAGGAGTGGGACCAGCCGGCCAAGGGCCTGTTCTTCCTCGCCGCCAACGGTGACCTGCCGATGGGGTTCGTCCAGGCGCTGCTCGCCATCGGCTACCGACCGATCCCGCTGTCCGGGGGACCGCAGGAGAAGGTCGTCGACATCGCGATCCAGCGGACCATCGTCGAGCTGCAGCGGCGTGCCGCCGACGTGATGCTGGTCAGCCACGACGGTGACTTCCTGCCCCAGCTGCAGGACATCTGTGACGGTCGCCGGGTCGGGCTGGTGGCGTTCAAGGAGTTCCGGAACTCGGGCTTTCTCGCGCTGGCGGACCAGGGCCTGGAGTTCTTCGACCTGGAGTACGACGTGCGGGCGTTCAACACCAGGCTGCCCCGGGTCCGGATCATCCCGATCGACGAGTTCGACCCGGCCGACTTCATCTGAGCCTCGGCCGAGTGGTCACGGACGACCAGTCAGCGCCTGGTAGCGGGCCAGGGCCTCCAGCCGCTCCTCGGCGTGGTCGAGGATCCGCGGCGGGTAGTCCCGGACGGGGGTGGCGGCCGACCACGGTTCGTGGACGTCCGGCCCGGCGAGGGAACGCAGCTCCGGGATCCAGCGGCGGACGTAGTCGCCGTTCGGGTCGAACCTGCGTCCCTGACCCACCGGGTTGAACACCCGGAAGTACGGCGAGGCGTCGGTGCCGGTCCCGGCCGTCCACTGCCAGCCGTGCTGGTTACTGGCCAGGTCGCCGTCGATCAGGTGGTCCATGAAGTGCCGTGCTCCGCGGGTCCACTCCAGGTGCAGGTCCTTGACGAGGAAGGAGGCGGTGATCATCCGCACCCGGTTGTGCATCCAGCCCGTCGCGAGCAGCTGCCGCATCCCCGCGTCGACGATTGGGTAGCCGGTCCGGCCCGCGGCCCACGCCGCGAAGTCGCCGTCGGCCCCCGGGCCGGTGTCGTACGACATGGAAGCCATCCGGGGTCGGAAGTACCCGTGGCCGCTTCGTGGCCAGTGGTAGAGCACCGAGGCGTAGAACTCCCGCCAGGCGAGCTGGCGCAGGTACGGTCCGTCGGAGCCGCCCAACGACGCCAACATGGTCCGCGGGTGGATGGCGCCGAGCTTGAGGTGCGGGGACATCCGGGACGTGCCGTCCAGGTCGGGACGGTTGCGGCTCTCGTCGTATTCCGCGAGACCGGTCTCGCGGAAGCGTTCCCAGTCGGCCCGGGCCGCGCGCTCGCCCGCCGGCGGCAGCTGCGCCTGCAGCGCTGGGTCCGCGGGGATCGGGTCGCCCGGTGCGGTGTGCCAGGTTGTCGTGGCGGCGTTCGAGGTGGCCGGCGAACGCCAGCCGTGCTCGCGCCAGGCCCGGTAGAACGGCGTGAAGACCTGGTAGCCAGCGCCGTCCCGCTTCTGCACGCGGTCGGGTGCCACGGCATACGGGGATCCGGTGGCGACGAGTGGCACGTCGCCGAGGGCGCGTCGGACCCGGGCGTCGCGGGCCAGGCCGTAGGGGGCGAAGTCGGCACTGATGTGCACGGCGCCGGCGCCGAGCTCGAGGGCCAGGTTGGGGACGACCTGCTCCGGGCGCCCGCTCCGGACGGTGAGGCGGCCGCCGTGCTCGCGCAGGTCCGCGTCCAGCGCCCGCAGCGCGCGAAGCAGGTATGCCGTGCGCGGTGCCCCGCTCGAGCGCAGCAGCACGTCGTCGAGGACGAACAACGCGGTCACCGGACCGTCCTGAGCGGCGGCGGCCAGTGAGGGGTGGTCGTCCAGTCGAAGGTCCCGACGGAACCAGAGGATGGACGTGGTCGGCTCAGCCATGACGCCGGGAGGGGCGGGCCGCCCTGCGGAACAGTGGTGGCAGGAAGCGCACCATGAGGACCGACCAGGTCAGGTGGGTCAGCGCGGAGGCCTGCACCCCGCCGGATGCCTTGCGCTGCAGACCGAACAGCGCCCCCATCACCACCGCCGCGAGCGTCAGCGCAGGGTTGCGGGTCGCCGCGGTCGCTGCCGTGTAGACGACCGTGGACCTCAGTACCGGCTGGTGCGGAGCGAAGACGTCGAAGAGGGCACCCCTGAAGAACAGCTCCTCGGCGACGCCGTTGGCGCAGGTGGTGAGGATGACCAGGGGGGTCGAGCCGCGGTCGGCGAACTGCAGCACGGTGCCGATCGACTCGTCCAGGACGGGGATCCGCCGAGCCACCAGTGCTGCGCCGTAGAAGGCCCCGAAGGCCAGCGCCCCGGTGGCGACCGGGGTGATCACCGGGCGTCGGGCGGTGCGGTCCAGTCCCTGGATCCTGCCGAGGTGCACCGGGCCGGAGGCCAGCGCCCCGCCGGTCCAGGTGGCCGCGAGGGCGCCGGTCAGCCAGTAGAAGCGCTTCGAGCCTGGCTCGGTGGACAGCGAGGCGGCGAGCAGGCCGGCGCCGACGATCCCCACGCCGCTGACCACCTTCCGGCGGCGCGCCGTGACCGCGTCCGACTCGGGATAGGTCGGCGGGACCTGTTGGCGGAAGGGTCGTGGCAGCGCTCCGACGAGGGAGCGTGCGGCCCGCTCCCAGCCGACGACGTGCTGGGCGTCATCGCTCACCCGGACTCCCGGGAGGGCTGGGACGCGGTGCCGGCGCCTCGGTCCCTGGTGCCCTGCTCCTCGGCCCGCTCCCGCAGCGCCTGTCGCACCGCCTCGTCATACGACATCGGCTCGAACGGCACCAGTGAGCGGATCGCGTCGTCCCTAACCACCACCTCGTTGGACATCGAGTCGATGAGCGCTCGCCCGGTGGTGGTGTCGACGCTCGTCACCAGGGACAACCACAGAGAGGACAGCTGGGGGGTGAGCAGGGGGACCGGGACGATGAGCAGGGGCCGGCCCTCGATCGCGGCGACCCGGCGCAGCATGCTGACGTACTGCAGGACCTCGGGTCCGCCGATCTCCAGTGCCCGGTCCGCGGCCTCTGGCAGCTCGAGGACGCCGACGAGGTAGCGCACGACGTCGTCGATGGCGATCGGCTGCGTCCTGGTGGTGACCCATTTCGGCGTGACCATCGCCGGAAGGTGTTCCACGAGCTGGCGGGTCAGCTCCCAGGAGATCCCGCCGTTGCCGACGATGATGCCGGCCCTCAGGGTGGTCACCGGGACCCCCGCCTCACCGAGGAGCTGCTCGACCTGGCGCCGGCTGCGCAGGTGGGCCGAGAGGGTGTCGGAGTCGTCGCCCAGTCCGCCGAGGTAGACGATCCGCTGCAGCTGCGCCTCCGCCGCGGCCCGCCCGAACGAGCGAGCCGCCTCGGCGTCCTTGGACTCGAAGTCCTCGGTGTCGAGCGAGTGCACCAGGTAGTAGGCGGCGTCGCAGCCGGACATGGCCGGGGCGAGGGTGGCCGGGTCGTGGACGTCCCCGCGCACCGCGACGCCGACCCCCGCGTAGTGGTCCGGGTTGCGGGTCATCGCGACGACCTCGTGCCCTGCCTCGACGAGGGCAGGGCAGAGCCGACCGCCGACGAAGCCGGACGCCCCGGCGACCAGGACCCTCATGCCTGGACCTCGGGGCGGGAGCGGCGGAGTCGGTTCACGGTCTCGGTCATCGCAACGTCCAGACGTTCGACGCCGATTCAGGCTCGCGTCCGGGTGAGGCGGGCGTGGTGTCGGCACGGTGGCCCCGCCATCGTGTCAAGCCCGGCGATGGGGTGTCCACCAGGGTCTTGGGCAGGCGTGGTCGCGCCAGGTCCGTTTCGCGCGCTCAGCTGGCGAAGGGCTTGACGGTGAGCTGGTGGATGCTCTCCGGGGTGCAGGCCTGGATCTCGATGGGCAGGAAGTCCGCCGCCGTCTCGCCGGGGAGGTAGATCCGGAACCCGGCGGCCTTCTGCACCTGGCACGCCGAGCCGAAGTTCCCCGCCTGGGCGACCTGGATCGCCGCGGTCGCGGACTTGCCCGGCTCGAGCTTGATCAGGGCCGCCGTGCCGGGCGTCCGGTCGGCGGGCGCCCCCAGCTGCTTGCCGGTGTCCACCTGGGTCAGCGAGACCCCGGGGTATCCCTCCAGCGTGCACATGGCCGATCCGGAGTTCGTCGCCACGAAGTTGTACTGCACGTGCCCGGCCGAGGCACCGCCTGCTGCCTGCTTGACGCTGAGCTTGACGCTGCTCCTCTTGCACGCGGTGCTGGCCGGCTTGCTGGTCGGACTCGTGCTGCCGCTCTTGGTCCCCGAGGCGGGTTTGGTCTCGGTCACGGTGACCGTCGCGCTGCCGCTGGGCGCGGCCGGGGCGGGCGCGCCGGAGCAGGCGGCGGTGGCGGTCACCACCATCGCGAGCGCGGCCAGCCCGACGGTTCGGCGGACGACGTTCCGGGTGCTCATGACGGTGCGCTGCATGGTGTCGTCCTCTGCCGGTGGTCGCGGATGCGTGCGGATGACAGCACTGTACTGAGACGACGGACTCTCGTCGTGACGTGACCTGCCTCGCGAGCCGGCGGGCCGCTCGGTCGGCGGGTGGCGGGTGGCGGCTGCGCTAGGACTCCCGCCGCTCCTTCTTCAGGTCGCGGACGTCTTCGGCGATCCGGATCACCGCGATGTAGAACTCCATCGACACCCTCGCCAGGATCAGCAGGAACAGCGCGTACAGGGGTCCGATGACGAAGAGGAGGAAGAGGCCGAGACCGACGCTCTGGCGGAACCCGGAGATCGCCAGGACCAGCCACGCGAAGACGACCCCGACGATGGCCAGGACATACAGCACCTTGATCACCGCAGGGGTGACGAACTCCCGGAAGCTGAGGTCGAAGAGCTTGAGGAAGAAGCTCTTGCCGGCTGCGCCTCCGGCGAAGGGAGAACCGCCGCCTGGGGCGTCCGGCGGCTGCGGTGGACCGGACCACTGCTGAGTGGGCCACTGCTGCGTCGGTGGCGGGGCAGCGTACTGGGGCGGCGGGCCGTACCCGGGATGCTGCTGAGGTGGCGGCGACTGCTGCCCGGATCCGGCAGGCGCGTGGCCGGGCTGTCCCGGTCCCGGCTGTCCCGGTGCCGGCTGACCTTCGGGCGGCGGGCCAGCGGGACGGGGCGGGCCGCCGAACTGGCCACCGTGCTGCGGGTCGTTCGGGTTCGGCGTGTACGGCGAGGACATCTCGTCTCCTCCTGCGGAAGGGTCGTCGTGCGTGCTTTCGAGCGTAGTCCCGACCGGTCAGCGCCAGTCATGGGCATCCGTGCGCCACACCGTGGCAGCGCCATCCGGGCCGGTCCTCATCAGGACGTACAGGCTGTCGCCCACGAGCGCGCCGGCCAGCGGCCAACCGGGCGGCCCGGAGGACCGCACCCAGACGCCGTCCCGGTCGGTCAGGGCGACCAGGCGGCCGCGGTCGCTGGCCAGCTGGACGTCGCGGCCGCCGATCCGCAACGGTGCGGCTACCGGGTCGCTCTCGGGGCTCAGCACCCGAGGCAGGCTCAGGTCCCGCACGGCGGCGTCCCCGTCGAGGCGCCATCGGGCCAGCAGTCCGTCGACCTGTCCCACCACGGTGCACCGCGCGCCGTCACAGGCCGCTGCGAGCGCCTCGCTGCGCCGGCCGGCGTCGGGCAGCTCGACCCGACGCCATCCGACGTTGCCCGCGGTGGAGCGCCAGACGGCGGCCAGCTGGTTCACCGAGGCCTGCCCGAGACGGATCATCGAGCCGACCAGGAGGATGCCTCGGCCCGCCCCCACCGCTGTCCGAGCCCCCACCAACAGCTGCCGGGTGCTCTCGAGAGCGGTGCCCGCGGGGTCCTGTCGGGCCCAGTCGTCACCCGTCGGCAGCCAGACGGCGGCGTCGAGCCCGGCCTGCGCGCCGCCCCAGGTGCCCAGCAGGGCCTCGCCGTCCGGGGTGATCACCGCACTGACCAGGTCGCCGGCGCCCCAACCACCGAAGACGGAGAACTCCTGGGGATACTCCTCCACGCCGGCTCCGGTGCCTCGCCACACGGTCCATCTGACGTTTCCGTGCGCGCCGCCGCGGGCCCCGCCGATGGCCAGGATTCGCTCCCCTTGGGTGACGACGGACGTCCACGCCGCCTGGAAGGCGTAGGGGCTGTGCGGAGCGAGCGGCACCCGGGTGATCGTCCCGTCATTGGCCAGCAACATCATCTGCGGCGAGACCGGTGCAGGCAGGCCGCCGGCGCCGAGGACGGAGACCGAGACCCCGGCCAGCACGTGGTCACCCAGCGGGGTGATGGTCAGCGGATCGACGGAGCCCGGCAGGACGACCTGCGACCACGCCACCGCCGGCCCGGCAGCGAGCTGGTCGATCCGGAGCGGACCGGACGATGCCTGGCCGGCGGGGTCCGGTGCGGTCACCGGACTCGCCCACACGCTGACCGCGAGCACCAGCAGCAGCAGCGCCGGGCGGACCAGCCGACGGTGGGGTCGACCGCCGCGGCGACCTGGTGAGCGTGACCGGGGCTGGCTCACGGTCGACGGCCTACGTCAGGGGCCGGGCGGCCCGTGGACCGTCGTCGGTGGCCTCCCGGCCAGGTTCGAAGGTCCGCACGGCGCTCCTGAACGGCACCGCGGCCTCGGTCAGGTGGGTCCGGGCCTTGTCCATGACGCGCTCGGCCACGGAGACGCCCTGCGGCGACCCGTCCAGGTACTCGAAGGACACCACGCCGAACACCGTCTCGCCCGGCGCGGCAGCGGTCGCCGCGAATCGAGTCTCGGTCAGGCTCGAGTAGGTCCAGGCCAGGCTCTCCCCGGTCCGGGGCGTGGCCGGGTCGACCACGGCGGCTTCCTCCATCGCCGTCACCAGCAGCGAGGCGACGGCGTCAACGGGCGCGTCGATGACCACCGTCTCGGCCAGCCGATCCAGCTGACTGCCGCTGCGCCGGGCGATCGCGGCCTCGCCGGCGCCACGGGCTGCCTCACCCGCCCCTCGGGCCGCCTCGCCCACACTTCGGGCGGCCTCGGAGCCACCTCGCGCAGCGTCGGAGGCGGACCGCGCAGCGTCCGCTGCGCGCTGTCGAGCCTGAGCTCCATCCATCCTGCCCCGGAACGCCGCGATCGGGTTGACCAGGACCCGACGGGTGGAGGGGATGGCCAGCAGGACACCCGCGAGGATGAGGATGACGAGGTAGAACATGATCACGGCGCGACCTCCGTTGCGACGGGTAGCTGCCCTCAAACCTAGCCCGGCAAAAAGTCACCTAGTGATATTTGTTGCCGGAAGTGGTTGACTCGTGTTCGGCAGTTCAGACCGGGTTGAGGGGAATCATGTCCAGAAACGCAATGACGCGCCGCCGTTCTGCGGTCGTCCTCACGTCGACCGTCTCGTTGCTCGGGGTGATCGGACTCGGCTCCGCGGGCGCGGCAGCGGTTCCGGCCGCGTCGGAAACCGGCAGGTCGCTCCAGCAGGCGTTCGCCCAGGCGAGCGAGGAGTTCGCGGTCCCGCAGTCGGTCCTCGAAGCCGTCTCCTACTCGCAGAGCCGCTGGGAGGTCCACGCCGGCGAGCACAACACCGACGGCGGCTACGGTCCGATGAACCTCATCGACGGGACGCTCTTCGCCGCCGACCAGGCGGAGGCCAAGGACGGAACCGACGGAGTGGACGAAGGTGTGGTCCCCCGCACCGTCGACACGTTGGGCGCTGCGGCCGCCCTGCTCGGTCTCGACCGGGACGTCCTGCGCAAGGACGCGACGGCCAACATCCGTGGTGGCGCGGCGCTGATCGCCTCCCGGCAGCAGTCACTCGACCTGCCGGCCGGCGCGACCTCCGACCCTGGCCAGTGGTACGCGGCGGTGGCCGACGCCAGCGGGTCAGCGCAGGAGGCGGACGCCGGAACCTTCGCCGACGACACGTATGCCGTGATGGCGAGCGGCGTGGCGCGGACCACCAGCGACGGCAACGCGGTCGAGCTGAAGGCGACCCCTGCCCAGCCGCAGAAGCATCAGCTCGAGAAGCTCCAGCTGCACAAGAAGCAGGTCGACCCGAACGTCGAGTGCCCCGTCACCGTTGACTGCGAGTGGATCCCGGCGCCGTACCAGAAGTACGGCCCCAACTCCGGCGACTACGGCAACCACGACCTGGCCGAGCGGGCCACCCCGGCCGGACCTACGGTGGACTACATCG
The DNA here is from genome assembly GCA_963845815.1 of uncultured Actinomycetota bacterium. Lineage (GTDB taxonomy): Bacteria > Actinomycetota > Actinomycetes > Actinomycetales > Dermatophilaceae > Lapillicoccus. Next base: position 643,476 of record CAWJTD010000001.1, on the reverse strand, counting down.
TCATCCACGACACCGAGGCCAGCTGGAAGACCACGCTCAAGCTCGTCCAGGACCCGAAGTACGTCTCGTGGCACTACTCGCTGCGCTCGTCCGACGGCCACATCGCCCAGCACGTACCCACCAAGGACGTCGCCTGGCACGCCGGCAACTGGTACGTCAACGGGCACGCCATCGGCCTGGAGCATGAGGGCTTCGCCGCGACCGGAGCGACCTGGTACACCGAGGCGCTCTACCGCAGCTCCGCGAAGCTGGTCCGCTACCTGGCCGACAAGTACGACGTCCCGCTGGACCGGGCGCACATCATCGGCCACGACCAGGTGCCGGGGGTCACCCCGGCCTACGTGCGGGGCATGCACTGGGATCCCGGCCCGTACTGGGACTGGGAGCACTACTTCCAGCTGATGGGTGCCCCGCTGAGCGCGAGCCACGGCAAGCCGAGCCAGGACATCGTCCGGATCCTGCCCGGCTTCGAGCACAACCAGCAGCCCCTGACCGGGTGCTCCGGAGCCGGGAGCACCTGCACCCCGCAGGGGACGAACTTCGTCTACCTGCACACCGAGCCGAGTGCCAGCTCGCCCCTGGTCAAGGACGTGGGGCTGCACCCGGACAACAGCTACAGCACCACCCATGTGTCCGACATCGGGGCGCGGGCCACCGCCGGGGTGGAGTATGCCGTGGCCGAGCGTCAGGGCGACTGGACGGCGATCTGGTTCCTCGGGCAGAAGGCGTGGTTCCTCAACGAGAACCAGACGTCCACGGCCAAGAACGTCGGCGGTTCCTATGTGGTCCCGAAGGCGGGTCGTGCGGCGGCGCCGCTGTACGGCCGGGCCTACCCCGAGGCTGCCGCCTACGCGCCCTACTCGACCACCTGGACGCAGTCGGTGGTCCCGCTGCAGTACTCGATCCCAGCGGGGCAGCGGGCGGCCGTCGCGGATGCCACCGTGTCGACCGACTACTACCGCGCCAAGACCTTCGACGTCCCGCCCCCCGCGGACCACGTGGACGTGCGTGGTCAGGACCGGTACTACCAGGTCTCCTACGGGCACCGGACGATGTTCGTCCGGGCGGCCGACGTGGACCTCGTCGAGGCGGGCTGACTCCGCCTGTCACCCTGATCCCGACGGAGCCCGGGCGCACACCACCCCGGGCTCCGTCGAGCCCAGTCCGCCCGGCCGGTCTGCGGCTGCGGGCTGCCCCTCGTCCGGCAGCCGGCGGTCAGGTGGCGAGCGAGTCCAGCCGGCTCAACGCGTCGCGCCAGCGCTGTCGCAGGGCGTCGGCGTCGGCATCGTGGTGCTCGTGGCGCACCGAGACCCGGGTGCCCTCGCCCTCGGCACTGAGGTGCAGGTCCACCATCGACCGCGGAGCGGTCGCGTCCGCATGCCACGACACCCGGACCTGCTCCAACGGGTGGTAGCTGCGCCAGACGCCGTGGGTGCCATCCTCGGCACGCCACGGCTCGCCCTTGCCGCCGAGCTTCGCTCCGGTGCCGAGCAGCGCCTGGGCGCCGTCGTTCGTCGTCAGGACCCTCCACACGTGTTCGACCGGATGGGCCAGGAGCGTGGCGACCTCGACGGCCTCCGGCCGATGTGATGCGTCGTCGGTCACCTCGGTGGGTGCCGTTTCAGACATAGCAGCCTCCTCTGGTTCACCCGCCGGACCGAGCTGCCGAGCGGGCACGGGTCCTTCGCTCCCCAGTCGACCGCTTCGCCGGTGGTCGCGCAAGTGATCCGCAGCAGGAAGTTAGCCCGACCAGCCCTGGAGGAACGCCTTCAGCAGGGGTCCTGCGGACTGGGACCCCGAGACGCCGTCCTCGACGTAGGCCACCACCGCCAGGTCGCCCTTCCCGGCCACCATCCACGCGTGGGTCTTGGGCGGCGTCTGCGTCCCGTACTCGGCGGTGCCGGTCTTGGCCAGGGTGGCTCCGGCGCTGGCCAGCGCCCGACCACTGCCCTCGGAGACGACGGCGGTCATCATCGCCTGCAGGGCTTGCGCCTCCGCCGGCTGCAACGGCTTCGGCGGGGTGGGAAACGATGCCGCGGCGGGGTTGTCGGTGATGAGCTTCGGCCGGACCACGGCCCCCTTCATCACCGAGGCGACCACCGTCGCCATGTCCATCGGAGCCACCTCGACCTTGGCCTGTCCGATCATCGAGGCGGCATGCTCGGTCCCGCTGCCCTGGTCGGGAACCGAACCGAGGAAGGCCGGAAAACCGAGATCGAGGTCCACGCCGACGCCGAGAGTTGCCGCCGCGGACGCGAGGTCGGCCTGGGAGATCTTCGTGTGGTTGGAGATGAACGCCGTGTTGCACGAGTTGGCGAACGCCGTGCGCATCGGGATCTGCCCGAGCTTGTCGGCGGGGTAGTCGTCGTAGTTCTTGAACGACCGGCCGTCGACGACCACCGTCGGCGTGCACGAGACGACGGAGTCGGGGCCGATGCCGGCCCGCAGCAGCGCCAAGGCCGTGACGATCTTGAAGGTCGAGCCGGGAGCGGCGTGACCGGTGGTGGCCAGGGCCTGACCGTTGGTGGCGGGCCCGTTGGCGGCGGCGACGATCTCCCCGGTCGACGGCCGGATGGCCACCAGTGCCATCGGCGTGCTCGTCCCGCCGGCCAGGACGGACTCCGCCACCCCTTGGGCCTTCGGGTCCAGCGTGATCGCCAAGGGCTTGCCGGGGACCGGTTCCTGGCTGAAGAGGTCCCGACTCGCGGACTTGCCGCTCGCGTCGGTGCCGACCGCCCTGATGCTCAGTCCGGCAGTCCCGCGCAGCTGGGCGTCATAGCGCTGCTCGAGCCCGGACAAGCCGACGACGTCGCCCGCGTGGATCTGGCCCTTCGACTGCTGGACGACCTCGGCCGTCGCTTCGCCGACCGTGCCCAGGAGTGCTTTGGCGAAGGTGGCCGAGGGAGCCAGCGACGCCTTGCCGGGGATGCGCACGGCGCCGGGGATGGCCGCGATGGCATCGGCCTTGCTGGTGGCGAGCGGGTCCTCGGCGCGCAGGGTCAGCGCGATGACGAACGCCTTGGCGCCGGCCGTGGTCACCGACTTGGCGTAGGCCCCGGCGTCGATGCCGAGCAGCCCCGCGAGAGCCGCCGCGGCCGGAGCCGCCTGCTCGGGGGTGATCCGGCCCTTGTCGATGCCGATCTGGTAGATCGCCCGTTCGGTGACCAGCGGGGTGTTGTTCGCGCCGACGATGTCGGCTCGTTTGGGCTGGGAGTAGCCGACGCTGAGGCGCTCGGTCGCGGTGAGCTTGGGCGCGAGGAGGGCGGGCGACCAGGTCACGTGCCACGTCTTGTCCTCGGCGAGGCTCAGCGCCGCATCCGTGGTATAGGTCCAGTCCTTGCCCGACTCGCTGACGTCCCAGGTGTACGACAGGGTCGCCGTCGCCTTGGTGTCGTCGTCAGCCTTCTTCACGACGTTCGCGACGGTCACGGCCCGCTTGACGTCCTTGAGGTCCCCCACGGCGGCCTTGACGAACCCGGTGGCGTCGGCCGCGGTGGCGCCGTCGAAGGTCACCTTCGACAGGTCGGCCTGGGCCAGGCCGTCCGCGAGGGTCTGCGCGGCGCCGTTCGGCTCGGGTGGCCGGTTGAACAGGCTGCACCCGGACAGCGTGGCGCCGACGACCAGGGCGGCGGCCAGCGCGCGGGTGGCGAGGCGGTGCGGGCGGTGGGCGGTCGCGGTCTTCCCCATGTCGACCATCCTCACAGAGGCGCCGGACACCGGCGGTGCGACCCCTTGCTCGTTGCGTCGGTCATCGCCTCGCGACGGCGCTCGCCATCCGGTCCAGGGCCTCGCGCAGGATCGGGGTGGTCGTCGCGAAGTTGAGCCGGGCGAAGCGGTTCGGTGCGGCCCGAAAAGGCGGTCCGGCGTAGAGCGCCACCCGCGCGTGCTCGAGGAACCACTGGGCCGGCTCGACCTCGAGCTCGAGCTCGCCGAGGTCGAGCCAGGCCAGGTAGGTGGCCTCGTTGGTGCGGTGCCGGACCCCCGGCATACCGGCGACGGCGTCGGTGACCATGACGCGGTGCTCGTCGAGCAGCGCGAGCACCTCCGCGAGCCAGCCCTGCCCCTGACCGTATGCCGCGATCGACGCCTCGACTCCGAGGGTGGACACTCCCACCCGCGACCAGGGGGGAATCCGGTTCCAGGTGGCCCGGTCGGCGGCGTTGCTGGTGACGACCTGGGCGCACCGCAGGCCCGGGAGGTTCCAGGCCTTGGACGCCGACACCAGGGTGACGGTGTGCGCCGCGGTCTCCGTCGAGAGCGTGGCATACGGCAGGTGGCTGCCCTCAAACACCAGCGGGGCGTGGACCTCGTCGGAGATGACCCGAGCCCGGTGCCGGGTCACCACCTCCGCAAGCGCCGATAGCTCGGCATGCGAGTACACCCGGGCCAGCGGGTTGTGCGGGTTGCACAGGACCACGGTCCGGGCCCCGGCTGCCAGGGCCCGCTCGATCCCGGCCAGGTCCATCGACCAGCGTCCGTCCTGGTCGGTCATCGGCACGTGCACCTGAGGGCGGCCGGACAGCTCGACGACGTCGAAGAAGGGGTGGTACAGCGGAGTCGGCAGCACGACGGCCTCGCCGGGGCCGCTGAAGGCCTCGAGCGCCAGGCTCACCCCGCGCATGATGTCGGGGACGGCATGCACGTCCGCCGGGGCGACGCTCCAGCCGTGCTGCGCCGCGAGCCAGTCACTGACGGCGTCGCCCAGTCCGCTGGCCCGAGTCCCCAAGGGATAGCCGAACACCTCGGCCTCCACCGCCGCGTGCAGGGCCGTCATGATCGGTTCCGCGGTCGGGTAGTCCATCTCGGCCACCCAGAGCGGGATCACGTCCTGCGGGTAGACGTTCCACTTCATGCTTCGGCGGGCCCGCAGCCCGCTCGCCGACAGCCCGTTGAGGTCAACCGTCATCGGGACATCCTGCTCGTTCACCCGGCCTGGCTGAAGGTGCGTCGGTAGTCCCCCGGGGGGACGCCAACCTGCTTGGTGAAGTGGTGACGTAGGAGCGCGGCACTCCCGAAACCGCTGCGGGAGGCGACCGACTCGACACTGAGGTCGGTGCGCTCCAGCAACTCGCGGGCATGGTGGATCCGTTGTCGCCCAAGCCATTTGGTGGGCGTGGTCCCGGTCTCCGCCTGGAACCGGCGCGCGAACGTCCGCTCGGACATCGCTGCCCTGCGGGCCAGGGTGCGAACGGACTGGGCCTCGTCGAGGTGCTCGAGCATCCAGGTCAGCACTGGCTCGAGACTGTCCGAGGACAGCTGCGGGATCGGCAGGTCGACGTACTGCCGTTGACCGCCGTCGCGTTGCGGGGGGACGACCATCCGCCGGGCGATCGTCGACGCCACCGACGCACCGAGCTCGCGGCGGACCAGGTGCAGGCAGGCGTCGATCCCGGCGGCCGTGCCGGCGCTGGTGATCAGGTCGCCGTCGTCGACGAAGAGAACGTCCGGGTTGACCCGGGCGCGGGGATACCGGGCGCGAAGCTCGGAGGTCAGCCGCCAGTGGGCGGCGCACTCCCGGTCCTCGAGCAGCCCGGCGGCGCCGAGGATGAAGACACCCGAGCACACCGAGAGGATCGTGGCGCCGTTGGCATGAGCCTGGCGCAGGGCCGCGAGGAGTGCGGGGGAGAACTCGCGCAGCGACGTGGCCGACACGGCGACCAGGTCCGCTCCCTGGAGTCCGTCCAGCCCGAACGGGACCGTCAGGGTCAGCCCGTTGCCGAGCCGGATGGGTCGGTCGGGGTCCTCGGCACAGACCCGGAAGTCGAAACCCGGCACGCCCTCGGGGGTCCGGTCGATCCCGAAGACCTCGCAGAGCACGCCGAACTCGAAGACCGCACTGTGTTCGACGAGCAGGACGGCGACGGTACGAAGGGCCATGAGGGCATCCTGCCAGAGGTGGCAGGAAATTGACTAGTGCCGTCAGTTCTGCCACTCGTGTCGGAAACTATACGAGCGCAAACTTTCAGCCATGGACACCTTGCTCATTCTCACCGTCAGCGTGACGGCCGTCTGGTGGTTGTGGCGCACCATGCAGCGCACCCACCGCCGCAGCCAACGCCTCAGCCGTCTGCCCTGGGGCCTGGACACCGAGGGAGACCGGGACATCGCCCGGACCCTCGCCGAGATCGACGCCATCCGCTCGCGCGAGGAGGTCGGTCACCCCCGCTGACCGCCTCGCAACGGGGGATGGGCGAACGCAGCGGAAGATCGCGAACGCGGCTGGGGATAGGTTTGGCGCATGTCCCGACCCCACGCTGCGTCCATCGTCGAGGACGCCTGGCACCGGCAGGTCGAGCGCGGCCTGCGGCGCCGGGGCTGGGGCAACCGGATCATCGGACACACCGGATACGGCTCGACCGAGTTCGTCCGGGTCTTCGGCCGGGTGCTGCTCGGCCGGGTCCGTGACCCCGGCGAGCAGGAGGCCGACCACGACGTCACGTTCGGCGGGCTGCGCTCTCCGGACGGTCGGCGCCGCGGCTGGCGGGCGTTCATCACGGCCCCGGCGATGGACGTGCCGGTCACGGTCACCGTCGGCAACCACGTCGCCCACGGTCGCAGCGACCGCTCCGGGCACGTCGACCTGACCTTCCGCGGCCACGGCCTCGGCCCGGGATGGCACGAGGTCACGATCAGTGCCCAGTACGCGGATCCCGTCGAGGCGAGCGTGTTCATCGTCGCGCCCGAGGTCCGCTACGGGCTGGTCAGCGACATCGACGACACGGTCATCTCCACCTCGCTGCCCCGGATGATGATCGCCGCGTGGAACACGATGGTCCGGCACGAGGCGGCACGTCGAGTGGTGCCGGGGATGGCGCCGATGTACCGCGAGCTGCTCGAGCACCACCCGGGCGCCCCCATCGTCTACGTCTCGACCGGTGCCTGGAACACGGCTCCGACCCTGACCCGGTTCCTCAAGAACCACGGATATCCGCGCGGTCCCCTGCTGCTCACCGACTGGGGGCCGACGAACACCGGGTGGTTCCGCAGCGGACAGGAGCACAAGCGAGCCTGCCTCGACCGGCTGGCCCGGGACTTCCCGGAGATCCGCTGGGTGCTCGTCGGGGACGACGGCCAGCACGACCCGAAGATCTATCTCGACTTCGCCGAAGCCCGGCCCGAGCTGGTCGACGCCATCCTCATCCGACAGCTCACCCACGCCGAACAGGTCCTTTCGCACGGCCTGCCCGTCTCCAACGAGGAGCTCGCCCCACGACCGAACCGGGCGCTGCGTGACGTCCCGGTCTTCTACGCCCCGGACGGGTTCGGCCTGATGCGCATCATGCGCGCCGCCGGCAAGGTCGCGTCGGATCCGGGTCAGCCCTAGGCAGCGAACGAAGCTCACCCGGCCGCGGCGCGGATGACATCATGGTGACGTGCCGGAGCTGCCCGAGGTCCAGGCGCTCGTCGACTTCCTCGCCGAGCGCACCTCCGGACTGGCCGTCGCCCAGATCGAGGTGGCGTCCTTCTCCGTCCTGAAGACCTTCGACCCGGCCCCGTCGGACCTGGCCGGCGGTCCGGTCGATGGCGTTCATCGTCACGGCAAGTTCCTCGACCTGGACATCGACGGCATCCATCTGATCTTCCACCTCGCCCGAGCCGGCTGGCTGCGTTGGTCCGATGAGCTCCCGCAAACCGTGCTCCGACCGGGGAAGTCACCGATCGCGTTGCGGGTGCGGCTCTCCGACGGGGCCGGCTTCGACCTGACCGAGGCCGGCACGAAGAAGTCCCTGGCGGCATACATCGTCCGCGACCCGCAGGCGGTGCCGGGCATCGCCCGCCTCGGTCCCGACCCGCTGGCACCGGACTACACCCTGGACCGGTTCGCGGCGATGCTCCACGGTCGTCGAACCCAGATCAAGGGGCTGCTGCGCGACCAGGAGTTCCTCGCCGGGGTGGGCAACGCCTACTCGGACGAGATCCTGCACGTCGCCCGGCTCTCGCCGTTCGCGATCGCCGGCACGCTCACCTCCGACGACGTCGCCCGCCTGTATGCCGCGCTGCGAGACACCCTGTCGGGCGCGGTGCTGGCCGCCTCCGGAAAGCCCGCCAAGGAGCTCAAGGACGCCAAACGCGAAGGCATGCGGGTGCACGGCCGCACCGGGGAGGTCTGCCCGGCCTGCGGGGACACGGTGCGCGAGGTCTCGTTCGCCGACTCCGCCCTGCAGTACTGCGCCACCTGCCAGACCGGGGGCAAGCCACTGGCCGACCGCCGGATGTCCCGGCTGTTGAAGTAGCTGCGAGGATGCTGCGATGACCCACGACCACGCCTCGCACCAGCCCAGGCCGGAGCTGCCCCAGATCCAGCCCGGTCAGCTGACCGATGACGCGCTGATCCTCGACGTCCGGGAGCAGGACGAGTGGGACCTCGGCCACGCGCCGGGCGCGGTGCACATCCCGCTGGGCGACATCCCGGCGCGGCTGGCCGACCTCCCGTCCGGCGACGGGCCGCTCGCCGTGACCTGCCGCAGCGGCGGCCGCTCCTCGCGGGCTGTGGCGTGGCTCCAGCAGCAGGGCTTCGAGGTCGCCAACCTCGACGGCGGCATGATGGCGTGGCAGGCCCAGGGCAAGCTGCTCGTCGGCCGGGGCGACGCCCCGCCGCAGGTCCGCTAGCGCCCGCGGCCAGGCGACGCGGGCTGGGTCGCTAGCCTCGGCTGCGTGAAGATCCTGTCGATCCAGTCCCACGTCGCCTTCGGGTATGCCGGCAACTCGGCGGCGGTGTTCCCGCTCCAACGGCTCGGGCACGAGGTCCACCCGGTGCTGACGGTGACCTTCTCCAACCACACCGGCTACGGCGCGACCCGCGGACCGCTGATCGCGCCGGCCGACGTGGCCGAGGTGATCAACGGGATCGAGGACCGGGGAGCCTTCCCGCAGATCGACGCGGTGCTCTCCGGGTACCTCGGGGCGGAGTCGATGGGCGAGGTCGTCCTCGACGCACTCTCCCGGGTCCGGGCGGTGGCCCCGGAGGCGACGTACTGCTGCGATCCGGTGATGGGAGACGTGGGCCGGGGGTTCTTCGTCCGCGAGGGGATTCCCGAGTACCTGCGGGACTCGGTGGTGCCCGTCGCGGACGTCGTCACGCCCAACCAGTTCGAGCTGGAGTTCCTCACCGGGCGGACCGTCTCGACCCAGGACGACCTGCTCGCCGCGATCGGGCAGCTGCGCGAGAGCGGACCGTCGACCGTCCTGGTCACCAGTGTGCTCACCGAGCAGACCCCGGCGGCCTCGATCCAGATGGCCTGCGTCAGCGACGCCGGCGGCTGGCTGGTGACGACGCCGCTGTTGCCGATGACGGTCCGCGGCGGCGGCGACGTCACCGCGGCGATCTTCCTGGCGCACCTGCTCACCGACGGACCGCGGGTAGCCCTCTCCCGCACCGCCGCGTCGATGTATGCCGTGCTGCTGGCCACCCACGAGGGCGGCCACGAGGAGATGCGGATCGTCGAGGCGCAGGACGCGATCGCTCATCCGGATGAGCGGTTCGAGGTCGTCGAGCTCGGCCGCTGACCCGCCAGGGGGTCGCTGCGCGCTACCCCACGCCCGGACCGGTTGGGCCCCAGGCCGGCGGGCTCGAGCCCATCGCGACGACGCAGCTGCTGACTCCCGGCAGCTCCCAGACCGATCGCGCGCGGACGAGCTCCCCGAGCGGGGTCGAGACCGTCTCCAGGTGTGCCGCGTCGTCGGGGCCGTGCTCGTCCGGTTCGCCGGCCCCCAGGGACAGCAGGGTCTGCGCCGCGGCCGACAGCGAGGTGCCGACCCGGGCTCCCCGGCCGGTGCCGAGGGCATGCAGCACCGCTCCGGCCAGTACATAGCCGCAGGAGTGGTCGAGTGCCTGCGTCGACAACGCGCCCGGTGTGCCGTCGGCCCGAACCTCGCGCACCGCGATCCCCGAGGCGGCCTGGACGATGCTGTCGAAGCCACGCCGGTCCCGCCAGGGGCTGAGGGGGGACCAGGCCTGGAGGCTGGCGACGACCTTGTCCGGGTGACGGCGGAAGAGGTCGTCCGGGTCGAGTCCGAGCCGGGTCATCGAGCCGGGTCGGTAGCCGAGCACCACGACGTCGCATTCCCGGACGAGCTCCTCCACCAGAGCCGGCTCAGCGCCGAGATCGACGACGGCAGAGCGCTTTCCGGCGGCTGAGTCGAGGAACTGGCCGATCGGCTCCGGCAGTGCCGGTGGGTCGACCCGCAGGACGTCCATCCCCAACGCAGCCAGGGTCCGGGTCGCGACCGGCCCGGCGATGACCCGGGTCAGGTCGAGCACCCGCACCCGTCGGTCGACGGCGGATCGCGGTGCGCCGGGTTGGACCTCGAGCAGCGGCGCGACCGGGTGCTGCTCGGCGAACTCGGTCTCGGTGCGCACCCGGACGGCGATGCCGCCGGCCCGGGTCACGGCATCCTCGAGGGCCTGAGCCGGCCAGGAGCCGATGGCCGTGCTCACTGCGTCACGGTCGGCGGCGTCGTCCAGCCCCAGCACCCGACGAAGCCGCTCGCGGTGCCACGGGTAGTTGGTGTGGGTGCGGACCCACCCGTCGCTGGCCGCGAAGAAGCCCGACAGGGCGTCGAACCCGGTGAAGCCCTCGCCGCCGAGCCGCAGGTGCCCGAAGCTGCGGAGGTTCGCGCCGACCCGACCGGGGTCGATGGCGAGCGGCTGGCGGGTCCACCGGGCAGCCTGGGTGCCGCAGAAGGTCACGGCCCCGATGGCGAGCGCCTCGCTGGCGCACCGGGTGTCGAGACCGGTCGTCCCGCTGGTCACGGCGAGCGTCGCCGACGGGTCGCCGATGAGATCCATCAGGGTCCGGGCGACGGCCGTCATCAGCGGGGCCTCAGTCGGACGGCTCGCGCAGCACGCAGAACTCGTTGCCCTCCGGGTCGGTGAGCACCGCCCACCCGAGGCCGTCGTCGGTGCGCAGGTCGTTGAACAGCGTCGCGCCGAGGCCGAGGATCCGCTCGATCTCCTCGTCCCGGGTCCGGTCGGTGGGCCGCAGGCACACGTGCATCCGGTTCTTCACCGTCTTGGGCTCGGGCACCTTGAGGAAGAGCAGCCATCGGCCGTCCGGACCCTGGAGTCCGCACTCCTCGTCACCGGGGCTCTGCTCCTCGTCGGGCAGCCGGTGGTCGTCGAGGACCTGGGCCCACCACATCGTCTGGGCGTACGGGTCGGCGGCGTCGATGCAGAAGTTGCTGGTTCGGGAGGCCATGACCCGAGGCTGCCATGCACCCGCGCCGACCGCGACCCGTTTCCGGCCGCGACACGGCCTACCGTTCTATCGGTCAATCTCGGATGGACGCTAGACAGCCCCATACGCTGCGATCATGGACCCGATCCGCAACCCGTATGCGCCCGGAGCCGGGCAGCGCCCACCGGAGCTCGCCGGCCGTGACGACGAGCTGCGGTCCTTCGACGTCGTCCTCGAGCGAGTGGCCAGGGGTCGCCCCGAGCGCTCGATCGTCCTGACCGGACTGCGGGGGGTGGGCAAGACGGTGCTGCTCAACGCGCTGCGTTCGGCTGCGGTCCGCGCCGACTGGGGCACCGGCAAGCTCGAGGCCCGACCGGAGCAGCGGCTGCGACGCCCGCTGTCGGCGGCGTTGCACGTGGCGGTGCGCGAGCTCGGTCATCCCCGCGCCGACGCGGTCGAGCAGGTGCTCGGCACGATCAAGGCGTTCGCCCTGAGGGACGCGTCCACCGGGACGAAGCTGCGAGACCGGTGGACCCCCGGGATCGACGCGCCGGCGACGAAGGGCCGGGCGGACTCCGGCGACATCGAGATCGACCTCGTCGAGCTGCTCAGCGACATCGGCGGGCTGGCGGCGGACCTCGGCCGCGGGGTGGCAGTGTTCATCGACGAGATGCAGGACCTCGGCCCGGACGACGTGTCTGCGCTGTGCGCGGCCTGCCACGAGCTCTCGCAGTCGGGGCTGCCGCTCATCGTGGTCGGCGCGGGCTTGCCGCACCTGCCCTCGGTCCTGAGCGCGAGCAAGTCCTACAGCGAGCGCCTGTTCCGGTACAGCAGGATCGACCGCCTCGACCGCACCGCCGCCGATCGGGCCCTGGTGTCGCCGGCGGGCGACGAGGACGCGGGCTTCACCGCGCAGGCCCTCGAGCAGATGTATGCCGTGACGGCGGGCTACCCCTACTTCATCCAGGCCTACGGCAAGGTCGCCTGGGACGTGGCACCGCGCAGCCCGATCACCCTGGACGACGTCCTGGTCGCGGCGCCCGAGGCGGAGGCCGAGCTCGCCGTCGGCTTCTTCGGGTCGAGGTACGAGCGAGCGACGCCTGCCGAGCGCGAGTACCTGCGGGCGATGGCCGAAGCGGCCGACCTCGAGAGCGAGGACGACGAGTCGGTGCCCACCTCCGCCGTCGCGACCCTGCTCGACCGGCGACCGCAGTCGCTCTCGCCGGCCCGCGACGCCCTGCTGAAGAAGGGCCTCATCTACTCCGGTCAGCGGGGCCGGATCGCCTTCACCGTCCCGCACTTCGGGCGCTATCTGCGCGCCACCGGCTGAGGCAGGTGCCGCGAGCGGGCCTCAGTGATGAGCCTCCAGCTCCAGCAGGAACTCCTTGGCCGGGATCCCACCGGCGTACCCGGTGAGCCTCCCGCTCGAGCCCACGACCCGGTGACAGGGGAGGACGACGCAGAGCGGGTTCGATCCGAGCGCGGTGCCGACCGCGCGCGCCGCCGACGGCCGGTGGATCGACTCGGCGACGGAGCGGTAGGTGGAACGGGTTCCGTACGGCACCGACGCAGCCAGCGCCTCGAGCACCGAGCGCTGGAACGGCGTCGCCAGCGCGAGGTCCGTCTGGAGGTCGAAGCTCCGTCGCCGGCCGGCGAGGTAGTCGTCCAGCTGCCGTCGTGCGTCGTCGAGGGGGGCCGGTCGGCGAAGCACCCGGGGGGAGAGGGTCCGGCTCAGCCGCGCCAGCACCGCTGCCTCGGAGGCGTCGTCCGGGACGAACGTCGAGGCGACGAGCGCCCCGACGTCGGTGCGGGCCAGTAGGATTCGTCCGATCGCCGTGTCGGTCACGGCATACGAGACGTCGGCCTCGTCGAAGACAGGCGCTCGACCGGCCGAGGGAAAGCGCGCGAGCCGCGCCTCGAGGCTGGCTTCGGTGGAGTTCGTCGTGGGCGTCATCGGGTCGCCTCTCTCAGGCTCTTGAGCCCGTCACTGACCAGGCGCCGGCTCATCGTGGGGGTGGTGTCGAGCAGGGCGGCCACGGCGCGGTGGTCGAGGTCGCCGACGTACTTGAGCACGATCGCCTCCCGCTGTCGCTCGGGCAGCCGGGCCACGTGGCCCCACAGCTCGTCGTCGGGTGCCGAGGCCTCCGGGCCGGCGACGCCACGGTCGCCCGCGTGGCAGAGGATCTCGGAATCGGTCGGGACGGGCCTGCGCCCGCGGCCTCGATGGGCATCCATCGCGCACCGGTGGGTGATGGTGAGCAGCCACCCACGCAGGTTGCCCGCCGAACCCAGCGACGGATACGCCGCGTAGGCCTGGGTCCAGGCCTGCTGGGCCACGTCGTCACCCTCGAGCGGCCCGGCCAGGGCGTGGGCCAGCCGGGTGACGTCGCGCCAGTATTCGTCGACCAGGCTCTGGAACGGGGGCAGCTGCACACCCATGGAACGTCCGGGGGCCACGCCGTGTGAGGCGGGGGTTCGAAGAGACGGGGGCACCGTGCCACGATAGGCCGGTGAGCCAGGCCGACCCCGCAGGGACCGCAGCATCACGACGTCGCGACGTCGGCCCGCTGATCATCGCGCACCGCGGCTCGTCAGCCGCCGTTGCCGAGCACACCCTCGGGGCCTACCGGCGTGCCCTGGCCGAGGGGGTCGACGGTCTGGAGTGCGACGTGCGGCTGACCTCCGATGGTGAGCTGGTCTGCCTTCATGACCGGACCCTGGAGCGAACCGGCCTCGCTACCGGCATCGTGTCCACGAAGACGCTGGCGGAGCTGCGCGCCGTCGACTGGGGTGCGTGGAAGCACGGGGACGACCTCGAGCGCGACGCGGACTCCGGACGGCTGGTGACCCTGCGTGAGCTGATCGAGCTGGCGCTCGGGGCACAGCGGCCCATCGGCCTGCTGATCGAGACGAAGCATCCCACCCGGTATGGCGGCCGGGTCGAGCACGAGGTCGCGGCGGTGCTGCGTGAGTACGGCCTCGACGGTGCCGGCCGCGAGCAGGGGGTCTGGGCGCGGATGATGTCGTTCTCGCACCTGGCCGTCCGCCGGATGCTCAGCCTCTGTCCGGAGCTCGGCACGGTATACCTCATGTCCCAGCCGATCCGGCCCCCCTACCGCGGGGGGAGCCTGCCGGTCGGCGTCGCGACCGCGGGACTGGACATCGCCATCCTGCGGGAACGCCCCGAGGTGGTCGCCGGCCAGCAGGCCCGCGGCCACGAGGTGTTCGTCTGGACCGTCGATCGGGAGGACGACATCGGTCTCTGCCTCGACCTCGGGGTCGACGGCATCATCAGCAACCGCCCGGCTGACGTCCTCGACGCGGCGCGCCGAAGGCGCTAGCCTGCTTCGGTCGGGTACCGGACACGGTGTCCAGCCGGTGCTCGGCGCGTCGACAGTTTGTCCAGTGCAGGTGAGCACCGAGAGGTCGGGCGTCAGATGGCCGCAGTCGTCAAGGTGGTGCGTGGCACCTCCACCGCGCCATCGAGGCGCACGGCGACCGGGAAGGACGCCGAGGCGTCCACCGAGCTGACCCAGACGGTCCGCATCCCGGCGAAGCCGTCGGCCGTGCCGCAGATCCGCCGCTCGCTCGTCGCCGACCTCGCGTCGGCAGGGCTGCCCACGGAGGTGATCTCCGAGAGCGAGAGCGTCGTCGCCGAGCTCGTGGCGAACGCCATCCGCCATGCCCGGCCACTGGCCGACGGCACGATCCGGGTGGTATGGAAGGTCAAGGCGGGAATCGTCGAGATCGAGGTCTCCGACGGGGGCGCTCCCACCGTTCCGAGCCCGATGCCCCGGTCGGTCTGGGCTGCCACCGGGCGCGGGCTGCGGATCGTCCGCAGCCTCGCCCACGAGTGGGGCGTGGCCGCCGAACGGAGCGGGCGGACGGTCTGGGCCTCGGTCGGTGGACCCTCGAGGCGCCGGACGCGCTGAACCGCTGCACGGCCCACTAGGGTTCAGCGCATGGGAAAGGCACGCAAGCGACGTTCGGCACGATCGGCAGACGACGCACCGCGGGTGGCACCAGCACCCTTCGTCGCTCGCCCCTTCGAGGGACTGCCCGGCGAGACCGAGTGGGTCGCCCTGCGCGAGCTGCTGCCGGCAGCCACCGCCACGGTGCGCTTCGCGGCAGGCCGGGCACCCGACGGCGCGCCGTCGTCGGCGACGATCGCCACCGTCCTACCGCTGGCCTGGCCCGCCCTGCACCGAACCGGCGGCGACATCCTCGTGGCCACCCAGTCGGGGGCCACCAGCGGGGACGCCAGCCGGGACCTGGCCCAGGCCCTCCTGCTCGCCTGCGCGGCGGACGAGGGGACGCCGGTGACCATGGTGCCCACGCCCACCGAGCAGACCCCGCGGCTCCAGGACCTGCTCGACCTCGACGCCCCCTTCGACGTGACCGTGCACGAGGGTTTCTCGTTCTGGGTGGGTGACACCGAGCTCGACGCCGAGGGGCAGGACTCCCTCGAGCGGGCCAACGAGTCGATCATCCCGACCATTCGCGTCGAGGGGGCGACCTCGGCCTACTGGTGCGTCATCAACGACCGCAGCTACGTCCGGTGGGTGCTGCCCTTCGACGAGGACCGCGCCACCGAAGGGCTGGCCCGACTCCAGGCCGGTGGCGCCGCGGCGCTGGCTGACGGGACCCGGTTGCTGGGGGCCTTTCGCACCAGCGGGCTCCTCGTGCCGGTCTGGGAGGTGCCGGGGGACCGGACCGCGGCGGACTTCGCCGACGCCGTCGCCGCCATGGCCCCGCGCCTCGACGAGGCGGCCGCCGCCACCGACCCGCTCACCCCCGACGAGCGCCGGGCCCGGGCCGGCCTGCTCAACCGTCAGGTGACCCTGCGCTGAGCGGGCCCGGCCTTCCGATGCCCGTCTCGCCCGAGCGCCCCGTTGCGGTGGTGATCCCGGCCAAGGACGAGGGCCGCCGGATCGGCGCCACGGTCCGAGCGGCGCTGGCGCTGACCGGCGTCGGCCTGGTGGTGGTCGTCGACGACGGCAGCAGGGACGACACCGGCGAGATCGCCCGGTCCACCGGAGCGCGCGTGGTCCGGCACCAACGGAACCGGGGAAAGGCCGCCGCCATGGCCACCGGCGCGGCGATCGCTGAGTCCGAGCTGGGTGCGGACCACCTGCTGCTGTTCGTCGACGCTGACCTCGAGCAGTCGGCCGCAGCTCTGGGCGTCCTCGTCCCCCCGGTGGCGTCCGGACAGGCCGACATGAGCATCGCCGTCCTGCCGCCCCAGCGGTCCGCGGGTGGAGGGCACGGTTTCGTCGTCCGGCTCGCCCGCCGGGGAGTCACCGACCTGACCGGCTGGACGCCCGCCCAGCCCCTGTCCGGCATGCGCTGCCTCAGTCGGGACGCCTACCAGGCGGCCCAGCCGCTGGCTCGCGGGTGGGGGGTCGAGGTCGGCCTGACCATCGACGTCCTCGCGGCGGGCCTGACGGTGCTCGAGGTCCCCTGCGAGCTGCACCACCGGGTGACCGGGTCGGACTGGAGAGCACAGCTGCACCGGGCCCGGCAGTACCGCGACGTGGCGCTCGCCCTCACTCGGCGCAGGCTGCGACGGGCTCGTCGCCGGGCGTAGGCCCGGGGCCGGCCGGGACTGCCTCGACGGGAGTCGTCGCCGGGCGCAGCACCGTGACGGCGATGAGGACGGCGACGACGACGAACCCGGCGCCGACCCCGAAGGCGAGGTGGAAGCCGGACAGCATCGCCGCCTCCACGGAGGTCACCCCGGACAGCCCGGTGGCCCGGGTGGCGGACAGCGTCGCGAGGACCGCGAGCCCGAGCGCGCCCCCCACCTGTGCCGTGGTGTTGACCAGACCCGAGGCCAGCCCGGCATCCTCGGGCGTCGCCCCCGACATCGCCAAGGTCATCAACGCGGGGAAGCACACCCCACCGCCGATGCCGAAGAGGATGGTGGCGGGCAGCACGTCGACCAGGTAGGAGCCGGCCAGCGGAGCTCGCGCGAACAGCGCCAGGGCCAGCGCGATGAGCACCAGGCCCGCGATCACCGCCGGACGTGCACCCACCCGGGTGACGATCCGCTCGGTGTAGCGGACCGACAGCAGGCCCATGAGGACGGTGGTGGGCAGGAAGGCGAGCCCGATCTGCAGCGGACCGTAACCGAGGATCCGCTCGAGGTAGAGGGTGCCGAGGAAGAACATCCCGAAGATGCCCGCGACACTGGCGACCTGGATGGCGTTGGCCCCTGAGACGTTGCGGGACCGGAAGATCCGCAGCGGCATCAACGGCCGGGTCGCGGTGGCCTGGCGGCCGACGAAGGCGGCGAGCAGGAGCAGGGCGAGCAGTCCGAGACCGATGCTCGTCGGGGCGGTCCAGCCCTGCTCGGCCCCGGGGCCCACGATCGTGTAGACGGCGAGCATCAACGACCCGGTGACCAGCAGCGCGCCGGGGAAGTCGGCCCCCGAGCGCATCCCCGGGCCCCGGTCCGCGGGGAGCAGTCGCGCCGCGCCCAGCCAGGTGGCCAGCCCGATCGGCACGTTGATCATGAAGATCCAGTGCCAGCTGAGTGCGGTCAGGGCTCCTCCGGCGACCAGGCCGACTGCGCCTCCGGCGGAGGCGACGAACGCGTAGACGCCGATGGCCCGAGCCTGCTCGCCCCGTTCCGGGAACATCGTGACGATCATCCCGAGGACCACGGCGGAGGTCATCGCTCCACCGATGCCCTGGGCGAACCGGGCGATGACCAGGACCGCGGGCGCTGAGGCGGCGCCGCAGGCGATCGAGGCCGCCGTGAAGAGGGCCAGGCCGCCGAGGAACACCCGGCGACGCCCGAGGAGGTCCCCCAGTCGCCCGGCAAGCAGCAGGAGGCCACCGAACGCGATGAGGTAGGCGTTGACGACCCAGGCCAGGCCGGCCGTCGAGAAGCGCAGGTCGTCCTGGATCGAGGGCAGGGCGACGTTGACGACGGTCGTGTCCAGCACGATCATCAGGACCCCGGCGCACAGGACGTACAGGGCCGTCCACCGGGCGCGGTCACTGCTCGACCCCGGCAGGGTCGAGGTGAGCGAGGTCGTGCGGGGGTGGTCGCCGGGGCTCGTGCGAGACGTCATGTCGGTAGTGTCATCCATGCATGTTCACAGCGTCAACTTATATGCTGGTTGACACCGTACACATAGGAGCGCGATGTCGAGCAGCCCGGTCGTGCGCACCCACCGGTACCACCACGGCGACCTGCGTCGCGCCCTCGTCGAAGCGGCCACCGTGCTGGCCCGCGAGGGCGGTCCCGAGGCAGTGGTGCTGCGTGAGGTCACCCGGCGGGTGGGGGTCTCCGCCAACGCCGCATACCGGCACTTCGCCGATCGGGACGCGCTGTTGGACGCCGTGGTCCTCGTGGGCCTGGCCGAGATGGCCGGGACGATGGAGGAGGAGCTGACCCGGGTGCGTGCTCGGGCGGCACCGCGCCGCGCGCGCCAGCGGCTGCGAGCCGTGGGCGCCGGCTACGTCCGGTTCGCGCGCGCTGAACCGGGGCTGTTCCAGACGACGTTCATGGTCACCTCGGACCTGAGCCGGGCGCAGAGCCCGGAAGCGAGGGGGCCTGGCGGCCGGACGCCGTTCGAGCTGCTCTCGGATGCGCTGGACGAGCTGGTCGAGGCCCGCGTCGTCTCGCTCGAGCAACGTCCCGGGGCGGAGCTGCTGGCCTGGTCGGCCGTACACGGTCTCGCCGTGCTGGCGGTCAACGGTCCGCTGCGGGCCCTGTCTCGCGAGGCCCTCGAGGCGACGACCGACCGACTGCTGCTGATGGTGGACGCGGGCTTGGGGGATCCGGCCGGGGCCTGAGCGGTCAGGCGTGCCAGCGTTCGGCTCGGGTCTGGGCCGTCGCGGCTACAGAGCGCAGCTCCCACAACCGGATCCCGGCGGAGATGAGCAACGGGGCGACCACTGCGGCGGCAACGGGAGGAATGGCCACTCCGGTGTCGTTGATCAGCAGGCCGATCACCAGCGAGACGGTGAGCCCGACGAGACCGGCGTGCAGGGTCTCGACGTGCTCGAGCAGCGGCCGCAGCGGCCGGCCCAGCCACGAGGCAGGGCGGGCCAGGACGTAGATGAGGGCGACGAGCGCGACCGGCATGAGGTAGGTGAACACCGAGGTGTGCAGCAGGGTGTCCAGGTTCTGGGCTGCCTTGCGCGCGATGATTGGCCAGGCGTCCCCGTCGATGACCGTCTGGACGAACCGCCCGAGATAGGAACGTGATTCGGCCGCACGCAGCCAGTCCCCGACGGCCAGCACGAGCGCCATCGCGACCGTTGCGCCGACGATGACCAGCCCACGTCGCCAGGTCACCCGGATCTTGAGAATTGACAGGACCAGGACCGCCAGACCGGGCACGAGTGCCGGGGGACCACCGACGTCGCTGCCCCACACCGGTACCGCGCCGATGACGACGGCCACCAGTCCGATCAGCACCACGGCGGCGGCAGCCACCCGGGGCCGCCGGCTGCGCACCAGCCGGCTGGAGACGGCGATGCAGAGGACGAACGTGGCGCCCGTCAACACCGCGAAGGCGACGTTGCCGGTGCCGAAGAAGCGTCCCCCGACGATGGGGTTGAGACCGAGCAGGGAGGCGAGCTGCAGGTGCGATCCATTCGTGACGTCGGCGGCGATCACGGCGAAGGTCAGCCCGCCGACCGCCGCGGCGGGACCGAGGACCGATGATCTCCACGGTCCGCGCAGGGCGATGGCACCCAGGACGCCGGCCCAGAGCGCGACGGCGACCACCAGTGCGATCGGCGGCCACCCGAAGCGCCACCACGGGACGAGGTTGGCGAGAAAGGTCGCGGCCGGGACGGCGGCGCCGACCACGAGTCCCTGGCGGACCACGCTGCGCACGGCGCGCCGTTGGCGAGCGGTGCCGAGTCCTCGCGACCAGGTGACCGCGAGCGCCCCGAGGCTGCCGACGATGAGCAGGGCCCAGCCGAGGAAGAAGGGGTAGACGGTCGGTTGCACCCACGCGGACGCCCGGTCCAGGTCGATGAGATCGTCGCGACGAGCCTCGGCCAGTGCCTGCGAGTTGGTCGCCGCCGGTGATCGCCGCAGTACCGAACCGCTGACCTCACGCGGCGGGGGCACGCCGGCATTGCCCAGCACTGTCGCCGTCACGTCCTCGAGCTGGACGATCCCCGTCTGGCGGGTCGACGGGGAGTACAGCCACCCGGGGCCGAAGCGGGGGCCGGCGGTCAGCGCGATGCCCAGGCGAGGCTGGGGGCCACCGTCGGCCAGGCTCAGGACGACGATGTCCGCCCCAGTGGGTGCCGCGTCCACGACGTGGGCGACCCTGCTGTCGACCGCGGCCACCTGCGCGGCGTGCGAGACCGGGTCCGCCGGAGAGACGGCCCGGGCGTCGGCATCCTGGACCCAGCCGACATCGACCAGGGTGGTGCGGCAGCCGGCGAGCGCGGCGGTGAGGGTGGGGACGGCGTAGGGCTGGTAGTGGGGCACGGCGCCGTTGCCCGGCAGTGCCGCCCCGATCGCGGCGCCGGGGCCGATGGCCGAGACACACTGTCCGGTGCTGGCCAGCTCCTGCGCCAGTCGGCCAGGCAGTGCGCCGTAGGGCCGGTCGGCCGCCGCCTTGGCCAAGGCATCCCAGCCGACGACGAAACCGCTCTCGACGGCGGGAATCGGTGGGCACGCGACGGTCCCGTTCGCGCCGGCCGCAGCGGGGGGTTGGCCCGCCCGTCCGCCTGCGGACAGGGTCAGCCAGCCGTCGATGGGACAGGTCGTGGGATGGACCGAGGTGATGTTCAGCGAGGCCGACGACCCGTCCCGGAGCAGCGCCCAGAGCGCCGGAGTGCGTTGCGGGTCCAGGTCCTGCGGGTGGAGGCCGCCCGTGCCGATCACCACGGTGGCGCCGATGTTGCCGGGCTGCAACGGCAGCGGCGCCGGCGTCAGCTGCCTGGTGTGCAGGGCGCTACCGACGAACGCGGCCAGGACGAGCAGGGTCGCGGCGACCATCGCCTGAAGCGCCTGTCGTCGGGTCACGCCGCAAAGCCTAGGGGTGCCCACGGATCGGGAGGGCGACCCGCCGAGGTGGCGAGACGACCCGACGGCGTGGACCCTGCTCGTACTACCCTGCGCGGGTGGACCTGACCTCGGCGCAGCTCAGCGTGGTCTCCGTCACGGGCGGACTCGTCGGCCTGCTCGGCCTGCTCCTGGCTGTGGCGGCCCACCTGCGCCTGGCGAAGGTTCGTCGCGCCTACCGGGTGCTGTGGGACGACGGGGAGGCGGATGTCGCCAGCCTCGCCGCGGAGCAGCACCGACGGTTGGCGGGCCTGGGTGGTCAGCTCGCCACCCTCCGCGCCGAGCTGGGCTCGATCCGCAGCGACGTCGCCCAGTCGCTGCGCAACGTCGCGGTGGTCCGCTACGACGCCTTCGGTGACATGGGTGGCCGGCTGAGCTTCTCGTGTGCGGTCGTCGATGACGCGGGCGATGGCCTGGTGATCTCCTCGATCCACGGCCGGGGCGAGTCGAGGACCTATGCCAAGGGCATCGTGGGCGGAGCGAGCGAGATCACCCTCACCCCGGAGGAGCAGCAGGCCCTGTCGGCCGCGCGTGCCGACCGGCGCCCGGGTCGCGGGCGCGCCGTGGTCACCGGCAGCCCGGCCAGGGACGCGGCAGGCGGGTCGCGCGCATGACCAGGCGCTACGGATACCTCGGCCCTCGCGGGACGTTCTGTGAGATGGCGCTGCAGGGATGGACCGACGCGCCGGACGCCGAGCAGGTGCCGTTCGGCTCCGTCGGCGCGGCGCTCGCGGCCCTCAGCGCGGGCGAGATCGACGCGGCGATGGTGCCGATCGAGAACTCCGTCGAGGGTGGGGTCAGTGCGACCCTGGATGCGCTGTCGGTCGGGGACGGGCTCTTCATCGTCGGTGAGGTGCTGGTGCCGGTCACCTTCGTCCTGGCCGCCAGGCCGGGCATGTCCGTCGACCGGATCGGGGCTGTGGGGACGCACTCCCACGCGTGGGCCCAGGTGCGTAGCTGGATGGAGGGCAACCTGCCGGAGGCGGCATACGTGCCGACGCTGTCCACCGCGGCCGCTGCGGCGGCCCTGACCCCGTCGGCCGACCCCGCCCCGTTCGAGGCGTGCGTCTGTGCGCCCGTCGCCGCCAGCAACCACGGGCTGGCCGTGCTCGCCGAGGGGATCGGGGACAACCCCCGCGCAGTGACCCGCTTCGTGCTGGTCTCGAGCCGGGGTCAGATCCCCGCGCGTACCGGCGCCGACAAGACCAGCGTGGTGCTCTACCAACGCGACGACCACCCGGGCGGGCTCCTCGAGCTGCTCGAGCAGTTCGCGGCCCGCGGGGTGAACCTCACCCGGCTCGAGTCACGCCCGACCGGGGATGCGATGGGGTCCTACTGCTTCTCCATCGACTTCGAGGGCCACCTGGAGGACGAGCGAGTGGCCGACACCCTGATGGGACTCAAGCGGGTCTGCGCACAGGTGCGCTACCTCGGGTCGTACCACCGCGCCGACCGGATCAGCCCGAGTGGTCATCGGGTGGGCACCTCGGACGAGGACTTCGTCAGCGCTCGCCGATGGTTGGAGGGCCTGCGACCCTAGCGGCGTGCCTGCGTGACGCCGCCCTGGCGATGCGCCGTGCGTCGATCGCGATCTCCCGGAGCATCCCGCTGATCGGGTTGGTGTAGCCGGTGAACCAGAGGCCGTCCGCGTCGGGGGCGGTGCGCCCGCCGTGTACCACCGGCAGGCCCCGGGCGTCGAGCACGCCCAGGTGGCCGACCAGGGGTTCGAGTCCGGGCCGCCACCCGGTGGCCACGATGACGACGTCCGGCTGGACCCGGGACCCGTCGGCGAGCAGGACGTCGCGTCCCTCGAACCCCACGAGGGCGCTCACCGGCTCGACCTGGCCGGACTGGACGGCAGCGATCAGCCCGACGTCCTGGACCGGGATCGCGTTGTCCCGAACCACCCGGGTGAGCATCCCCTCCGGGGGCCGGGGGAGGCCGTGCTCGCTCAGCTCGGGAATGGTGACCCGGGCCATCGCGCGGGCACAGGCGTCGACCACCGGGACCGGCAGCCGGCGGACCAGGACACCGGTGTACTGGGCGGCCCAGGGCCCTATGTCCCGGCGGACGATGTGCGGTGGGGTCCGCACCGCGAGGCGCACCCGGCTGGCCCCGTGCTCGGCGAGGTCGACGGCGATCTCGGTGCCGGTGTTGCCGGTGCCCACCACCAGGACGTCCTGGCCGGTGTGCGCGCCGCCGCTGCGGAAGTCACGGGCGTGGACGAGGCTCCCGGCGAAGCTCTCGATCCCCGGGAACCGCGGCAGGACTGGCGTGTGGTTGAAGCCGGTGGCGATGACCACGGCCGGCGCGGTTAGCCGCTCCCCGTCGGCCAGCTCGAGGACCCAGCACCCGGGCGAGCCGTGATCGACCCGGGTGACGGCGGTCCCGGTCCGGACGGTGAGCCGGTGGTGCGCGGCATACAGCTCGAGGTACCGGATGACGTCGTCCCGGGCGACCCACCGACCGAACCGCCGGGGGATCGGTAGCCCGGGCAGGCCGGACAGCTCGCGGGGGGTGTGGAGGTGCAGCCGGTCGTAGTGCTGACGCCACGAGGCGCCCACGGCCTCGGCCTTATCGAGCACCACCGCTCTCAGGCCACGTCGTTGCAGCGCAGCGGCGGTGGCCAGCCCAGCGGGTCCGGCGCCGATCACGTAGGCGTCCACGCAGGCCAACCTATGCGGTGGACGGGTGCGCGGGGGCCAACCCTGGCTCGCCGGTTTGTTAGGAGAGCCTTACCTATGCTTTCATGAACGAGTCAAGCCAGCCGAGCCTTCGGGGAGTTCAGTGTGATCGTCAGCAATGCCCTCATCGGTCTTCGGGAGGGACTGGAGGCCGCGCTCGTCGTCGTCATCCTCGTCGCGTTCCTGGTCAAGACCGGGCGACGCTGGGCGCTGAAGTACGTCTGGGCGGGAGTCGGTCTCGCGGTGGCGATCTCGGTCGGCCTCGGCGCCCTGCTCACCTACGGCACCGGCCGGCTCTCCTTCGAGCAGCAGGAGCTCATCGGGGGGACGGCGTCGATCATCGCCGTTGCCTTCGTCACCGGGATGATCTTCTGGATGCGCAGCGCCGCCCGGACCATCTCGGGAGAGCTCAAGGGCAAGCTGGACCGAGCCCTGGACATCGGGCCGCTGGCCGTGGCCCTGGTCGGCTTCCTCGGTGTGGGTCGCGAAGGCCTCGAGACCGCGATCTTCTTCTACGCCGCGACCCAGGCCGCCGGGCAGGGGACGAGCCAGCCGCTGATCGGCTTCATCCTCGGCCTCGGCATCGCGGTGGGTCTGGGCGTCCTGATCTACCTCGGCGCGGTGAAGATCAACCTCGGGTCGTTCTTCCGGTGGACCGGGCTCCTGCTGGTCATCGTCGCGGCCGGGATCCTCAGCTACGGCCTGCACGACCTCCAGGAGGCCGCGTTCCTGCCCGGCCTCAACTCCCTCGCCTTCGACATCAGCCACGTGATCGCTCCGGGCAGCTGGTACGCCACCCTGCTGCGGGGGATCTTCAACTTCACCCCCGCGACGACCGTGCTGCAGGCGGTCGCCTGGGTCAGCTACGTGGCCGTCGTCCTCGTGCTGTTCCTGCGCCCGCAGCGACCGGCTCGCCCCGCCCAGCCCGCCGCGAGCGCCCAGTCCGCTGACAGCAAGCACGTCTCGGCCTGACCGCGTCCGTCCGGCACCACCGAGGCGCAACGCCTCACCCATCCAGTACAGGAGATTCAGTCATGCGTCTTGACCGTGTCGCGGCACCCGCGCTCATGGCCACCGTCCTGCTCGCCCTCACCGCGTGCGGTCAGTCCGGGGGTGCGAGCAGCCCGTCGGGCACCGCCGGGGCGTCCGGCCCGATCCAGGTCACCGCCACCGACGACGCCTGCACGCTCGCGAGGACCACGGCCACGACCGGGACGACGACGTTCACAGTGACGAACTCCGGGACCAAGGTCACCGAGTTCTACGTCTACGGCCCGGGCGACCGGGTCATGGCGGAGGTGGAGAACATCACCCCCGGCCTGAGCCGTGAGCTCAAGGTGGAGTTCACCGAGCCGGGGACGTTCCAGACGGCCTGCAAGCCGGGCATGGTCGGTGCCGGCATCCGGGCAGACTTCGTCGTCACCGGCACCGCCAAGGCGGTCAGCGCCGACGAGAAGGTGGCCAAGTCGATCGCGGACTACACGGCGTACGTCGCGCACGAGGCCGAGGAGCTGGTCGAGGAGACCGAGAAGTTCGTCGCGGCCGTGAAGGCGGGGAAGGTCGACGAGGCCAAGGCTCTCTACCCCAAGGCGCGCAAGCACTGGGAGGAGATCGAGCCGGTGGCCGAGTCGTTCGGTGAGCTCGACCGCAAGATCGACGGCCGCGAGGACGCCGTACCGCCGGGGGGGACCTTCACCGGCTTCCACCGACTGGAGAAGGACCTCTGGGTCACCGGCCTTCAGGCCGACAGCTCGACGATCGCGGACCAGCTTCTCGCCGACGTCAAGCAGATCCGCACCGAGAGCGCGACGGTGAAGCTCACCACGATGCAGATCGCCAACGGCGCGAAGGAGCTGCTCGACGAGGTGGCCACCGGAAAGATCACCGGCGAGGAGGAGCGGTACTCGCACACCGACCTGTGGGACGTCGATGGCAACCTCGAAGGGTCCAAGGCCGCGCTCGCAGCTCTGCGACCGGTCCTCGAAACCCGGGACGCGGCGCTGGTCAAGACCCTGGATGAGAAGTTCGAGGCGATGGAGAAGCTGCTCGACTCGCACAAGACAGGTACCGGCTTCAAGCTGTACACGGCCCTGTCCAAGGACGACCTCAAGGGCCTGACCGTGGCCCTGGATGCCTTGTCCGAGCAGGTGGCCAAGGTGCCAGCGGTCCTCGACCGCGCGTGAGCGCCGGGCCGGGCCCGGAGCAGCTCGACCCGAGGCGGGCACCTGGTGACCGTGCCGGGGTGAGCCGTCGGCGGCTGCTGGGGGTCGGGGTCACCTCCGCCCTCGCGGGCGCGGTGGCCGGTTCCACCGGCGGGTATGCCGTCAGCCACGCGGCAAGCAGCCAGTCGGGCTCCGTACCGGCTGCTGCGACGTCGCTGGATGCCGCCATCCCCTTCCATGGAGTGCACCAGGCGGGGATCACCACCCCGGCCCAGGACCGGATGCACTTCGTCGCACTCGACGTGGTCACCACGGACTGCGAGCAGCTGAAGGACCTGCTGCTGAGGTGGACCCTGGCCGCCGACCGCATGACGGCCGGCGCCGAGGCGGTGCCCGGAGGCGTGGCGGGAGGCGGACCCTTCGGGGTACCGCAGGACACCGGCGAGGCCTACGAGCTGCCAGCCTCGGGGCTGACCGTGACCATCGGATTCGGGCCGTCGCTCTTCGACGCCCGCTTCGGCCTGGCCGACCGGCGTCCACCCGGGTTCGAGGAGCTTCCAGCGTTCCGCGGCGACCAGCTCGACCCGGCTCGCTCCGGCGGGGACCTCTGCATCCAGGCCTGCGCCAACGATCCCCAGGTCGCCGTCCACGCGGTGCGCAACCTGGTCCGGCTCGGCTTCGGGGTCGTCGCCGTTCGTTGGTCGCAGCTCGGCTTCGGCCGGACGTCGTCGACGAGCACCAGCCAGGCCACCCCGCGCAACCTGTTCGGCTTCAAGGACGGGACCAACAACCTCAAGGCCGAGGACTCGGCCTCGATCGACGAGCATCTCTGGGTCCCACCCGAGGACGTCCCCGGTGACGCATCCTGGCTCACCGGCGGGAGCTACCTGGTGGCCCGCCGGATCCGGATGCACATCGAGGTGTGGGACCGCACGAACCTGCAGGACCAGGAGAACGTCATCGGGAGGACCAAGGCAGCCGGTGCGCCGCTGGGCCGCGATGGCGAGTTCGACGAGCCGGACTTCTCCCGGCCCGGGTCCGACGGGGAGCCGCTCACCGACCAGGCGTCGCACATCTCGCTGGCGTCACCGCACCACCTCGGCGGCATCCGGATCCTGCGTCGGGGGTACAACTTCACCGACGGCTCCGACGGTGTGGGCCATCTCGACGCCGGCCTCTTCTTCATCGCCTTCATGCGTGATCCCGCCAGGCAGTTCGTGCCGATGCAGCGGGCCCTCGCCGAGAAGGATCTGCTCAACGAGTACATCGAGCACACGGGGTCCGCGGTGTTCGCCTGCCCGCCCGGGGTGCAGCCCGGCGGCTACTGGGGCGAGGCACTCCTCGCCTGAGCCGCGCCGAAGGCGTGGCGAGTGCAGGTCAGGCCGGCTGTGCCACCCGGACCACCAGCGCGAGGTGGTCCACCGTCGCGGAGATCGCGCGCGCCGGACCGATCGTGTCGCCGTCGATCTGCACCTCCTCGGCACGGTCCGAGCGGATCCGGACGTCCTGCCCGGCGTGGTGGTCGATCATCGCGTGGCCCTTGCGCTGCCTGGTGACCACCCGGCCAGCGACCGCCGTCCACCCGACGACGCCCCGGGGAGACAGCAGGATGGTGTCCAGGCGGCCGTCATCGACCTTGGCGTCGGGCATCAGCACCAGACCGCCGAGTAGCTTCCCGCAGTTGCCGATGATCACGGTCCGGGTCCGCCGGGTGAACTCGAGCTCGTTGTCGAACTTCACCCGGACCTTGAACCCCGGCCCGGCGAGGTTCCGCACGCCCGACACGAGGTAGGCGGCGCTGCCGACCCGGGACTTCAGCGACTCGGGCGCCCCGGCCATGATGGCGGCGTCGAACCCCAGGCCGGCCATGACGAGGAAGATGTGCTCCTCCAGGCGCTCGTGCTGCCCGGACCGGTCGACGCTGAGCCGACCCACGTCGACCCGCTTGTTCTGGCCCGTCAAGGCGACCTGCAGCGCCCGGTCGAGGGAGTCGACCGGCAGGTCGAGGTTGCGCGCCAGGAGGTTCGCGGTCCCGCCGGGCAGCAGACCCAACGGCGTCTCGGTCCCGACGATTGCGGCGGCCACCGCGCGGACGGTGCCGTCACCTCCGAGGGGACAGACCAGCACGGCGCCCTCGGCCACCGCCTGCCGCGCCTGCCCGGTGCCCGGGTCGGCGGCGGTGGTCTCCAGCCAGATCGGCTCTCCCCAGCCTTCAGCCGCGCAGGCATCGGTGATCCGTTGGCGCAGGGACGGCAGGTTGCTGAACTTCGTCGGGTTGACGATGATCGCGGCGCGCTTCAACGGGGCGGCGTCAGCCTCGCCCTCGGGACGGAACTCATTGCGGTGCGGCCGTCGGCCCCGGCCGGGCCGTCGTCCCGATTCGACCTCCTGGCGCCGTCGGACGACGACGATGACGGCGACGGCGGCAAGCAGCACGATGATGCCTGCAAGCCACAGGAGCTGGGAACCGGACACAGGGTGACGGTATCGGAGCCAGCGACCGTCGCAGACCGCCGTCCGTGGTTACCCTGAGCGGATGAGCACGCATCCACGCGACCCGGCGGGACGGTCGGCCCCCGATCCGCCGGTGCCCGACACCAAGGACTGGACCTGGACCCTGCTGCGGGCCTGCCCCGAGTGCGGGTTCGACGCGACGGCGTTCGACCGCGGTG
The DNA here is from genome assembly GCA_963845815.1 of uncultured Actinomycetota bacterium. Classification (GTDB taxonomy): domain Bacteria; phylum Actinomycetota; class Actinomycetes; order Actinomycetales; family Dermatophilaceae; genus Lapillicoccus. Next base: position 614,736 of record CAWJTD010000001.1, on the reverse strand, counting down.
CGATCGCCGCCATGGTCCGCGAGGCGGTCTCCCGCTTCCCGGACGTCCTGGGCCGCCCCGACGCCACGACCCGTCCCGACCCGGGCACCTGGTCGGCCCTCGAGTACGGCTGTCACGTGCGGGACGTGTGTCGGGTCTTCGCCGAGCGACTGGACCTGATGCAGCGCGAGCAGGAGCCGCATTTCCCGAACTGGGACCAGGACGCGAGCGCGGTGTCCGACCGGTACTGGGCCCAGGACCCGACCCGCGTCGCCGCCGAGGTCCGCGAGTCAGGGGAGGCGGTTGCGCAGGCCTTCAGCCGGGTCGGGGAGGACCAGTGGCAGCGGACCGGGGTGCGCAGCAACGGGTCGCAGTTCACCATCGAGACGTTGGGTCGGTACCTGCTGCACGACCTGTTCCACCACGTCCGGGACGTCGGCGGCTGAACGGCACACCCAGCACCCTCAGTCGAGGATGTCCTGTACCGCCGCGATGACCTGGTCGACCTGCGCCGCGGTCATCCCGGAGAAGATGGGCAGGCTCACCACCCGGGTGAACTCGGCGTCCGCCACCGGAAACCGTCCGTCGGTCAGCCGATGTTCCTGCCGCCAGTACGGGTGCTGGTGTAACGGGATGAAGTGGACGCTGCAGCCCACCCCCCGCGCTGCCATCCGCTCGATGAAGGCGTCCCGGCCCACGCCGGCGTCGTCCCGCAGGCGCAGCACGTAGAGGTGCCACGCGTGCTGGTCGCCACGGCACGCGTCGACCGGCGGGTCGACGGGCAGGTCGGCGAAGGCCGTGGTGTACGCCTGCGCGATCGCGGCCCGGCGCTCGCGCATCGCCGCGGCCCGGCGCAGCTGCACCCGGCCCAGGGCAGCGGCGGGGTCGGTGAGGTTGTACTTGAACCCCGGGGCGATCACCTCGTACCGCCAGGCCGGTGTGGTGCTGCTGTACCGGTCGGAGACGTCCCGGCTGATGCCGTGCAACCGCATCGTGCGCGCCCGCTCCGCGATGGCGGGCTGCGAGGTGACGAGCATCCCGCCCTCGCCGGTGGTGATCGTCTTGGTCGAGTAGAAGCTGAAGACCACGGCCTCGCTCGATCCGGCGCCGACGAGGACGCCGTCAGACACGGTGGGGAACGAGTGCGCGGCGTCCTCGACCACCGCCAGGCCGCCTTCGGCGGCGAGCTTCTCCACGCCGGTGCGATCCACCCCCAGGCCGGCGAAGTGCACCGGCATCACCGCCCGGGTGCGTGGCGTGACGGCCTCCCGCGCGGCATCCAGGTCGAGGTTGAGGGTCGAGGGGTCCACGTCGACGATCACCGGCTCGGCTCCGAGGTAGCGAACCACCTCGGCGGTCGCCGTGAAGGTCCAGGTGGGGACGATGACCTCATCGCCGGGGCCGACCCCGACCGCCTCCAGGGCCAGGTGCAGCCCCGCCGTCGCCGAGCTCACCGCGACCGCCTCCACGTCCCCGCCGAGGTACTGGGCGAACTCCTCCTCGAACTGCAGCACCTGGGGGCCGCTGGTCAGCCAGCCGACCCGGATCGCCTCCGTGACGGCCTGGACCTCCTCCTCGCCGATGTCGGGCACGGCAAACGGGAGGAACTCTCCGGCTGGCGTGGTCAAGGTCCCCCCTCGCGCTCGGGTCGTGGGTCCGCAGCCCACCGAGCAAACAGGGTATGGCGTCCGGCCAGCTGACCTCAGGCAGTTGCACGGATTGTCTGCCAGTTGTCACAAAGTGACACCGCATCGACACCCCTCCGGTCGCGCCCGAGCGCGCCGATAGTGTGGCCCGGTGATCGACATCAAGCTCGTCCGCGAGACGCCCCAGGTCGTGCGCGCGTCGCAGCAGGCTCGCGGTGAGGACCCGGCGCTCGTCGACGCGATCCTCGCCGCCGACGACGCCCGGCGTGCCGCGCTCGGCGACTTCGAGCAGCTGCGCGCTGCGCAGAAGGCGTTCGGGAAGCAGGTCGCGGCCGCGCGCGGCGACGAGAAGGCCACCCTCGTGGCCCAGGCGAAGGCCACCTCCGACCGGGTCAAGGCGCTGGAGTCGGCTGCCGCCGACGCGGGCCAGGAGCTCGATGCCCTGCTGCGCCGAGTGGGCAACGTCATCATCGACGGCGTGCCGACCGGAGGCGAGGACGACTTCGTCCTGCGCGAGAGCGTCGGTACCGCCCGGGACTTCGCGAACGAGGGCTTCGAACCGCGCGACCACCTCGAGCTCGGTCAGCGGCTCGGCGCGATCGACATGGAGCGCGGGGCGAAGGTCGGCGGAGCCCGGTTCTACTTCCTCACCGGAGTGGGGGCCCGGCTCGAGCTGGCCCTGCTCAACCTGGCCGTCGCCCAGGCGGTCGAGACCGGCTTCACCCCGATGATCACGCCCACGCTCGTCCGGCCGGAGATCATGGACGGGACCGGCTACCTCGACGCCCACGACGACGTCTACCACCTGCCCGCCGAAGACCTCTACCTCACGGGGACCTCGGAGGTCGCCCTCGCGGGCTACCACGCTGACGAGATCATCGACCTCAGCGCCGGACCCAAGCGGTATGCCGGCTGGTCCGCCTGCTACCGCCGCGAGGCCGGCTCGCACGGGAAGGACACCCAGGGAATCATCCGGGTGCACCAGTTCCACAAGGTGGAGATGTTCTCCTACTGCCGGCCCGAGGATGCCGAGGCCGAGCACGAGCGGATGCTCGCCTGGGAGAAGCAGATGCTGGCCAAGGTGGAGCTGCCGTACCGCATCATCGACACGGCAGCCGGTGACCTCGGCGGCCCGGCCGCCCGCAAGTTCGACTGCGAGGCCTGGGTGCCGACGCAGGGTCGCTACCGCGAGCTCTCGTCGACCTCGAACTGCACGACCTTCCAGGCGCGCCGGCTGAACATCCGCGAACGGGACCCCCACGGGTCGGGCACCCGGACGGTGGCGACCCTCAACGGCACCCTGGCGACGACCCGATGGATCGTGGCGATCCTGGAGAACCACCAGCAGGCCGACGGCTCCGTGGTGGTGCCGTCGGCGCTCCGGCCGTTCCTCGGCCTCGACGTGCTGACTCCCGTTGTCTGAGCGGGCCTCGGCGGCCGCCCGTCCGGCCGAGCGCCTGGCCCGCCCGGCATACCTCGTCGGCCTGGACCTGGACGGGACGACGGTCAACCACAACGGCGAGCTCTCTGCTGGCGTGGCGGCAGCAGTCTCCGACCTGGTCGCCGCCGGCCACCATCTGATCATCGCCACCGGTCGCTCCATCGTGGGCACGATCCCGCTGGTCACCGAGCTCGGTCTGGGCCCGGGGTACGCGGTCTGCTCCAACGGGGCGGTCACCATCGCGCTCGACCCGGAGGCGGCCGGGGGGTACGAGATCACCGAGACGGTGACGTTCGACCCTCGTCCGGCGCTGACCCTGCTGCGCCAGGCCATCCCGGACGCCCTGGTCGCGGTCGAGGAGCCCGGAGTGGGCTTCCGGGTCAGCTCCCCCTTCCCCGACGGCGAGCTCGGCGCGACCCAGAAGGTGGTGGACTGGGAGGAGATCGTCGGTCACCCCGCAACCAGAGTGACCCTGCGCCGACCGGATGCCAGCCTGGAGGAGTTCATGGCGCAGGTCGAGCGCGTTGGGCTGCACGGGGTGTCCTATGCGATCGGCTGGACGGCCTGGCTGGACATCAACCCCGAGGGTGTGAGCAAGGCGTCGGCGTTGGAGAACCTCCGTCGACGGCTGGGCGTCGAGGCGGCGCACACCGTCGCCATCGGGGACCAGCGCAACGATGTGGAGATGCTCCAGTGGGCCGCCCGTGGGGTCGCCATGGGCAACGCGCCGGACGAGGTCAAGGCCGTCGCCGACGAGGTGACCGGCGACGTGGAGGACGACGGGCTCGTCACCGTCCTGCGCTCGCTGCTCTGACCGGGCGGGCGAAGCGGACCTGACATGCTGGGGTCCACCATGAGCGACCTCGTCATCACCTCCGCGGCCAACCCCCGGCTGAAGTCGTTGCTGGCCCTGCGGCGTCGCCGGGTGCGCATGGAGACCGGCACCACCCTCGTCGAGGGGTATGAGGAGCTGCGGCTCGCGTTGGACTCGGGAGTCGTGCCGGTCACGGCATACATCTGCCCGGAGCTGTTCAACCCGGTCGGCCGGGCCGGCTCCCAGGACAACGGGATGCCGTCGGACCTGGTGCAGCGACTGCGTCATGAGGGCGTCGCGGTCCTCCAGCTGAGCCGGTCGGCGTTCGAGAAGGTCGCGTACCGCGAGGGTCCCGACGGCCTGATTGCCCTGGTGCCGCAGGTCGCCGGCGGACTGGACGAGCTGGCCCCGGGTGCCAGCGACCTCGTCCTGGTCTGCCAGGGCATCGAGAAGCCGGGCAACCTCGGAGCGATGCTGCGCACCGCCGACGCGGCCGGAGTGCACGCCGTCATCGCAGCAGACCCGGTCACCGACTGGGGCAACCCCAACGTGGTGCGGGCGAGCAAGGGCACCGTCTTCGCGCTGCCCGCCGTCAGTGCCAGCACCGAGGACACCGTGCAGTGGTTGCGGGACAACGACGTTGCCCTCGTCGTCACCACACCGGAGACCGACCGTGACTACACCGAGGTCGACTACACCGGCCGAGTGGCGATCGCCGTGGGCGGCGAGAAGCACGGCGCCGACGACGCCCTCCTCTCGGCAGCGGACCATCGGGTCCGGATCCCGATGGCGGGCCGGGCGAACTCGCTCAATGTCGCGGCGTCCGCAGCGGTCGTCCTCTACGAGGCGGTTCGACAGAGACGGTCACAGAAGTCACACCCGTAACAGCCTTGACGGCCCTTGGTGGGGGTTGGTCAAGAGCACCCTTCGACGTGTGCCACGATGGTCGGCATGCGAGTTGACCACGTCTCCTACGCCGCCGAACACGATGGACTTCAGGCGACTGCAGAACGCCTCGCCAAGCTGATCGGCGTCGAGCCGGTCGACGGGGGGATCCACCCGCGCTTCGGCACGCGCAACGTCATCCTGCCGCTGGCGCACGAACGCTACGTCGAGGTCGTCGAGTGCCTCGACCACCCGGCATCCGACAAGGCGCCGTTCGGCCAGGCCGTCAGGTCCCGCTCCGAGGCCGGCGGCGGATGGCTCGGCTGGGTGGTCCGGGTCGACGACATCGCGCCGCTCGAGACCCGACTGGGCCGCGAGTCGGTCGAGGGGAACCGGCACCGTCCCGACGGCGTCGAGCTGCGCTGGCGCCAGATCGGGGTCAAGGGCCTGATGAGCGACCCCCAGCTGCCGTTCTACATCCAGTGGGACGACGCGAGCCTGCACCCGTCGGTCGGCTCAAGAACCAACGTCACGATCGAGGGACTCCAGATCGCCGGGGACCCCGACCGGGTCACCGAGTGGCTCGGCCTGCCGCCGAACCAGACCTCGACGGTCATCGACTTCACCTTCGTCGCACCGCACGGCACGCCCGGCCTGCTCTCGGTCACCTTCGACACCCCCGAGGGCAAGGTCGTCATCTGACCGCTCGGACCCGCAACCCTGCCGTGGACGGTGACGTCAGTTTGGGGAGTGCTCGTCCAGCCATTCCCGGGCCAGCCGCCGCGGGGCTCGGGCCAGCCACGCATCGGTGATGACCTCGGCGAGCTCGTCCCGGGTCAGCTGCGGGACGTGCGCCTGCCTCAGCAGGACCGTGTTGTAGCCATCGAAGTGCGTGGTCGTGAACCACGGCGACTCGCCCTGCACCAGGGCGGCCTTGTCCTCGGGGCTCGTGACCCGGAACAGGATCACGTCCTCGAGCGGGAGGCCCGTCTCGTCGTCCAGCGCGTCCTTGGCCGGGCTGCGATGCAGGATGAAGGCCTTGCCGACCACGAGGTAGCTGGGCATCTCGCCCCAGGACATTCCCTGCGTCACGCCGGGCAGCGCCATGGCGAGCTCGTGCAGGTCCTCGACCGTGGCGGGAGGCGACTGCTCGCTGCCGGGTGGCGTCATGCGTGGCTCAGTCGAGGAAGTCGACGAGGCTCGGGGCCGCGCCGACGTAGGACTGCGGAGTGAGCAGGGACAGGCGCATCGCGACCGCATCGGGCAGGCCCAGCCCGGCGATGAACTCCTTGAGGTCCCCCTGGGTGATCCGACGGCCCCGAGTCAGCTCCTTGAGCCGCTCGTAGGGCTCCTCCATCCCCGGGTAGCCCTGAGCCCCCAGCGCCCGCATCGCCGACTGAATCGGCTCGCCGAGGACCTCCCAGTTGGCGTCGAGGTCGGCGGCCATCGCGTCCGGAGCGGCATCGAGGCCGCGCAGCCCGCGCCCGGCGTTGTCCAGTGCGAGCAGGCTGTGCCCGAAGGCCGTTCCGATGTTGCGCTGCATCGAGGAGTCGGTCAGGTCTCGCTGCAGGCGGGACTGGACCAGGGTCGCGCCGAGGACGTCGAGCAACGCGTTGGAGACCTCGAGGTTGGCCTCGGCGTTCTCGAACCGGATCGGGTTGACCTTGTGCGGCATCGTCGACGAGCCAACCGTTCCCTGACCACGCACCTGGGCGAAGTAGCCCAGCGAGATGTAGGTCCAGACATCGGTGCACAGGTTGTGCAGGATCCGGTTGAACCGGGCGACATCGGCGTACAGCTCGGCCTGCCAGTCGTGGCTCTCGATCTGCGTGGTCAGCGGGTTCCAGGTCAGCCCGAGGCCCTCGACGAAGGCTCGGCTCACGCTCGGCCAGTCCGCCTCCGGCACCGCGGCGAGGTGGGCGCCATACGTGCCGGTGGCGCCGTTGAGCTTGCCCAGGTACTCGGCTCGAGCGACGCGCGCCAGCTGCCGCCGCAACCGGTGGGCCAGCACCGCCAGCTCCTTGCCCATCGTCGTCGGGGTGGCCGGTTGACCGTGGGTGTGTGCCAGGAGCGGGACGTCGCGCAGGCCCCGGGCCATGTCGGCCACCTGGTCGACGAGCTCGGTGGCCCGGGGCGACCACACCCGGGTCACCGCACCCTTGACCATCAGGGCGTAGGAGAGGTTGTTGATGTCCTCGGAGGTGCAGGCGAAGTGGATCAGCTCGGCGAGACCGCGGTCCGCCTCGTCCGGAGCGATCCGGGCCAGGCGGCGCTTGAGGAAGTACTCGACGGCCTTGACGTCGTGAACGGTCTCCCGCTCGATCTCGGCGAGCTCGGCGACCTCGTCGGTGCCGAAACCGGTGACGACGTCACGCAGCTGCGACTTCTCCGCGTCGGTCAGGGCGCGCACCCCGGGCACCACGGCGTGGTCGGACAGGTGGATGAGCCACTCGACCTCGACCTGGACCCTGGTCCGGTTGAGCGCCGCTTCGGACAGGTGCTCGACGAGGGCGGCGACGACCGGGCGGTACCGGCCGTCGAGCGCGCCCAGGGCGATCGGGGGACTGGCGTCACCGAACGAGGACATGGGCACATCCTCCCAGACGTCGGCAGGGGGTCCGGTCACCCGCGCGTCCGGCATCCTGCGGGGCCGGGCCGGCGGCAGTAGCGTGGCCGCCATGACTGCCACGTGGTTGCAGGACCTGCGCGAACCGATCATCTCGGCGCCGATGGCCGGCGCCTCCGGGGGCCGACTGGCCGGCGCCGTCACCGCGGCCGGCGGGTTGGGGATGATCGGCGTCGGGGCGGCGGCCACGTCCGACTTCGTCATCGACGAGTGCACCGTCGCCCGCGGCGCTGCGGTGGACAGCCCGGGCGGAGCCGCCTTCGGCGTCGGCCTCATGCTGTGGGCCCTCGAGGAGCGACCCGAGCTGCTCGAGGTGACCCTGGAGCAGCGACCGACCCTGATCAGCCTGAGCTTCGGGGACCCCGCCCGTCTCGTCCCGCGGGCGCGGGACGCCGGCGCCACGGTCTGCGCCCAGGTCGGCACGGTGGAGGAGGCGCGCCGCGCGCTCGACGCCGGGGTCGACCTGCTGGTCGCCCGCGGCAGTGAGGGCGGCGGGCACGGCCGTGCGGAGGTGTCCACCCTGCCGCTGCTCCAGCAGGTCCTCGAGATCAGTGACCGGCCGGTGGTCGCCGCCGGGGGCATCGGGACTGCCCGGGGGGTCGCTGCCGTGCTCGCCGCGGGGGCGGTCGCCGCCTGGGTCGGCACGCCGTTCGCTGCCTGCGCCGAGAGCGACTTCACCGACCAGGCCAAGGAGGCGGTCATCACCGCCGACGCGGCCGACACCGTCTACACGAGGACCTTCGACATCGCGCTGCGGCAGAGCTGGCCGGAGATCTACGGTGGTCGACTGATCGCGAACGCGTTCTCCCGCGAGTGGGCGCCGCGGGTCGACCAGCTGCAGGAGCTGGTGGCATCCGGGGGTGACATCCCGGACCAGGTGCGTCGCGCTCACGCAGCCGGCGACGTCTCGGTCGCGCCGGTGTATGCCGGCCAGTCGGCTGGGTTGGTGCACGGACCGCGGACGGCGGCCGACGTGGTCTCGGCGTTGTCCGGGTTCCGGGAGTACCTCGCCGCCGCTCAGCGCTGGGTCTGACCGCTCGCTCGGGCGCTCAGGCCCGGGTGGCGATGATGCCGCGCAGGTGCTCGACGAGCCCACGGCATACCGCGTCGACCTCGGTGAAGCAGCGCTCGAAGTCCCGCTCGTCGCCGAACCAGGGGTCGTCCACCTCGAGGTCTGCGGCGGCGACGGCCTCGGGGTCGAACTCGCGCATCAACCGGACCTTCGCCCGGTGCTCCGCGGTGTGCGCCCAGGCGTGCAGCTGGGCGAGGTGGCTCCGGTCGGCGGCCAGGACGAGATCCCGTTCGGCGAACCAGTCGGGACGGAACTGCTGTGCCCGGTGCCGGCCCCCGTCGTAACCGTGTCCGGCCAGCGTGGTCACGGTCCGCGGGTCGGCCCCGTCCCCGACGTGCCAGTCACCGGTCCCGGCCGAGTCGACCAGCACGCTGCCGTCGAGGCCGGCAGCGTGCAGCTGCGCGGTGAGGACCACCTCGCCCATCGGTGAGCGGCAGATGTTCCCGGTGCAGACGAAGGTCACCCGGTAGGGCGGTGCCCCGGTCACCGGGTGACCTGTCCGCGGGGGTGCGACGCGGACTCGCCGCCGCCGTTGCGACCCGGCAGGGTCCAGTCCACCGGTGGCGCGGCCCATCCGGCCAGTGCGGCCAGCAGCCCCGCAGGCGAGGCCTGGACGACGAGGGCGTCGACGAACGAGCGGCGCATGAACCCGGCAGCGGTCATCCCGTCGAGCGCGCCGAGCAGGGCGTCCCAGTACCCCGCCACGTTGTAGAACGCGCAGGGCTTTGCGTGGTACCCCAGCTGCTGCCAGGTCCACATCTCGAAGATCTCCTCCAGCGTCCCGGCTCCGCCGGGCAGGGCCACGAAGGCGTCCGCCCGCTGGGCCATGGCCGCCTTGCGCTCGTGCATGTCCGCCACGACGACGAGCTCGCTCAGGCCGGTGTGGGCGACCTCCCGCTCCACCATGTCCTGCGGGATGACCCCGACCACCTCACCTCCGGCGGACAGCGCAGCGTCGGCGACGACGCCCATCAGCCCCACCTGCGCGCCGCCGTAGACGACGCCCACGCCCTGCTGCGCGAGCTGCCGCCCGAGCTGTGCGGCAGCCTCGGCAAACCGGGGGTCGTGGCCGGGAGCGGACCCGGTGTAGATGGCGACGCGTCGGGGCAGGGTCACCCCGCGACGCTACTGGAACCTGGCTAGGTGGTGCGCAGCGAGGAGAGGAATCCCCGCACGAAGTCGCTGACCGGGGTCGGCGGGACGCCGTAGGCCGCGGACGTCGCGGTCATCTCGATAGGCGAGTCGTACTGCTCCAGCGAGTGGAAGAGCCCGACCACCTCGTCGGGCATGCCGGGCACCCCCTCCCCGGGGGCGGCGACCCGGACCGGGATCTCGTGACCCAGCTCGTGCTCGAAGGCGGCGATGGCGTCTCGCCAGGACAGGGGCTCTGGTCCCCCGATGACCAGGCGCTGCCCATGTGCCTGCTCGCGGTCGAGGACGGCCATCGCATAGGACGCGACGTCCGCCATGGCGACCATGGAGTGCTGCCGCCGTCCTTCCCCGACGAGGGTGACCGCAGCTCCGGCGAGAGCCGGACCGCCGATCGCCATCGGCAGCCACGTGTCCATGAACAGGTTGGGCTGAAGGATCGTCCACTCCATCGTGCTGTCCTCGAGGCGCTGCTCGGTCTCGGCCTTGGCGCGGACCAGCGGGACAGGGCTGCCAGGGTCCGCCCCGAGTACGGAGACGAACACGAAGTGGCGAACCCCCGACGCCTCGGCGGCGTCGACGAGGTGGCGGTTGCCCTGCCGGTCCACGGCGTCGATGGTGTCCTCGCCCCCCCGGCCCACCGCGTTGGCGGTGGTGACCACTGCGTCTACGCCGATGCAGGCTGCGCCGAGGGTGCCCGGGTCCTTGAGGTCGGCGAACACCGGCTGGGCACCCAGCTCGACGAGACCCGCGTGGTCCGAGTGAGGCCGGACGAGGATGCGCACTGGTCGCCCGTCGGCGAGCAGGCGTCGGGCAATGAGTCCCCCGAGGCGTCCGGTGGCGCCGACGACGAGGATCATGACGCACCTGCCTCGACGAAGTGCGTCACCCGTCGGGTGTGCGCGTTGACGTCGCCGCTGGTGTCCTCGACCGGTTCCAGGAAGAACCTGGCCGCGGCGATGGCCTCACCACGGACCTCGAAGATGACGACGCCGCGCATCAGAAACGCGGTCCCGTCCACCCTGGTCCCGTCCATCTCCCACTCGGTCCACAGCTCGGCGCCGTCGATGGCACGGCGCAGCACGCGGGCCCGGAGGTCGGGCACCGAAGCAAGGATCTGGCTCCAGTTCGCCCGGACCTGCTGGCGGCCGGTGAACCCTCTGGGCGGATGCGCCGGAGTCTCGTTGCGGTAGTCCTCGGCGAAGCACGCTGCCACGGAGTCGACCTCGTGGGCGTTGGTCGCGGCGAGCAGTCGGTCGAGAACGGCGACCGGGCCGGTAGGCATCGCTTCCATGATCTTCATCATTTCCACTAGAGTCATATCTAATCGATAGAGTAGTCTCCTACCAATTATGACGGACGTCAAGAGAAACTACGACTCCACCGGACGCCAGCGGCAGGCGGAGGCGAACCGCGTGGCCATGATCGACGCGGCCGAGCGGCTGTTCGCAGAGGGGGGGTACGCCGCGACCTCAGTGGCGGCGATCGCCGATGAGGCCCGCGTGTCGGTGCAAACCGTCTACCGCACCTTCCGGGGCAAGGCCGGGCTGGTCCGCGCTATCTACGAGCGTGGCCTGCTCGGCGCGGGCGGCGACGCGGCATACGAGCGGTCCGACGCCATGCGCGAACGCGAGCAGGACCCGCGTGAACTCTTTCGGAAGTGGGGCGAGCTGACCACCGAGGTCGCCTCGGTCGTGTCTCCGATCCGCCTGCTGATGCGCTCAGCGGCGCTCTCCGACCCGGAGATGGAGGAGCTGCTCCTGACCACCGACGCGGAGCGGCTGGTGCGGATGAGGCATCACGCCGAGTTCCTCCAGGCCCGGGGGTTCCTGCGCCCCCAGGTGAGCGTGGAGGAGGCGACCGACGTGCTGTGGACCTGCAGCTCGGTCGAGCTCTATGACCTGCTGGTGCTGCAACGCGGGTGGACCCAGACAGCCTTCGCGCGGTTCGTGACCGAGCTGATGACCGCAGCCCTGGTCGAGGACCACCAGGTGACATCCGTCCAGGACTAGTCGGCCGTACCGTCCGGCAGGTCAACAGGGCCACTGCTGTCCTCGAAACCGTTGGGGTTCTCGCGTTGCCACCGCCACGTGTCGGCGCACATGTCCTCGATCGACCGGGTGGCCTGCCAACCGAGCTCGGCGTTGGCGCGGGACGGGTCCGCGAAGCTCACCGGGAGGTCCCCGGCGCGACGGCCGACGATCTCGTAGGGGATGGGCCTGCCGCTGGCCCGCTCGAAGGCGGCGACCATCTGCAGCACCGACGTGCCGGTCCCGGTGCCGAGGTTCCAGGTGGAGATCGGCCGGTCGCTGTCAGCCAGCTTGTTCAGGGCTGCGACGTGACCCGCTGCGAGGTCCTCGACGTGGATGTAGTCGCGCTCGGCCGTGCCGTCCGCCGTCGGGTAGTCCCCACCGAAGACCGAGAGCTTGTCACGGCGGCCGACCGCCACCTGCGCGATGAACGGCATGAGGTTGTTGGGAATGCCGTGCGGGTCCTCGCCGATCGCGCCGGACGGGTGCGCGCCGACCGGGTTGAAGTAGCGCAGCACCGCGATCCGCCAGTCCTGCTCGATGTGCGCGACGTCGCGCAGCACGTGCTCGATCATCACCTTGGTGCGGCCGTACGGGCTCGACGCGTCGAGTGGTTCGTAGTCCTCCTGGTAGGGGACCGGGGCGCGGTCTCCGTAGACGGTCGCCGAGGAGGAGAAGATCAGGGTCCGGCAGCGGTGCCGGCGCATCGCGCGCAGCAGCGAGAAGGTGGCCTCGAGGTTGTTCTCGTAGTAGTCCAGCGGCTGCTCGACGCTCTCGCCGACCGCCTTCAGCCCGGCGAAGTGGATGACCGCATCGATCCGTTCCTGGGCGAAGAGATGCTCGGTCTTGTCCTTGTCGGTCAGGTCGAACGCGTGGACCGGGATGTGGGTCCCGGTCAGGGCGTCGAGCCGCCCCATGACGGCCGGCTTGGCATTGCCGAAGTTGTCCACGACGACGACGTCGTGCCCGGCGGCGATCAGCTGGACCACCGTGTGCGAGCCGATGTAGCCGGCCCCACCGCTGACGAGTACGCGCATGTCCGACACCGTATGCCGTGAGGGCGGCGGCGGACCAACCGGTTCCGGCTGCGTCGCGACCCCGAGCGGGTCGTCGACCCGGGCCCAGTCCGGCACGTCCTACCGCTCGTCGACCACCCGTCGGGCCTTGCCGACGCTGCGCTCGATTCCGCCCGGGCCGCGGACCTCGACCCGGCAGCTCGACCCGACCCGGTCCTTGATCCGCCCCTCCAGCCGTCGCGCGACCTGCGCCGCCGCGTCCGTGTCCAGCGGTTCGTGGCTCTCGGTGAGCACGGTCAGCTCGACCACCCGGCCGGGTTGGCGCAGGACGCACTGGAAGTACGGCGCCAGCATCCTCTCGTCGAGGACGAGCTCCTCGATCTGGGTCGGGAAGACGTTGACGCCGCGGATGATCATCATGTCGTCGGTGCGACCGGTGACCTTCTCCATCCGCCGGAACCCCGGGTATGCCGTACCCGGCAGCAGCCGGGTCAGGTCCCGGGTGCGGTAGCGCAGCAACGGCATGGCCTGCTTGGTCAACGAGGTCAGGACGAGCTCACCGCGCTCACCGTCCGGCAGTACGGCGCCGGTCTCGGGGTCGATGATCTCGGGGAAGAAGTGGTCCTCCCACAGGTGCAGCCCGTCCTTCGTCTCGGCGGACTCCTGGGCGACCCCGGGACCGATGACCTCGGACAGCCCGTAGATGTCCACCGCGTCCATCGAGGTGCGCTCCTCGACCTCCCGGCGCATCGCCTCGGTCCACGGCTCCGCCCCGAAGATGCCGATCCGCAGCGAGGTCGAGGCAGGGTCGATGCCCTGGCGCTGCATCTCGTCGAGCAGGCTGAGGAAGTAGCTCGGGGTGACCATGATGATCTTCGGCTCGAAGTCGGCCATCAGCTGGACCTGACGCTCGGTCATGCCGCCGGAGACGGGCACGACGGTGCACCCCAGCCGTTCCGCTCCGTAGTGCGCGCCGAGGCCTCCGGTGAACAGCCCGTAGCCGTAGGCGATGTGGACCAGGTCTCCTGGCCGCCCACCGGCCGCGTGGATCGAGCGAGCCATCACGTCAGCCCACATCGCCAGGTCGGCTCGGGTGTAACCGACCACCGTCGGACGCCCGGTGGTGCCGCTGCTGGCATGCAGCCGGGCGACCTGCTGGCGCGGGACCGCGAACATCCCGAACGGGTAGTTCCTTCGCAGGTCGTCCTTGGTGGTGAACGGGATCCGGGCGAGGTCCTCGAGCCCGCGGATGTCCTGCGGGTCGAGCCCGGCGCCGTCCAGGGCCTGCCGGTAGTGCGGCACCGCGGCGTGCACGCGGCGAATGGTGTCCTGCAGCGCGGCGAGCTGCCCGGTTCGCACCCGGTCCACGCTCCAGGACCGGACCTCCTCGAAGCCGGCGTCGAGGGCAGCAGATCGCGCGACCGGTCCATCGCTGAGCACGCCGAGCACCTCCCAGGGCACCGATCCTCGATCCGCGGACCAGGTATCGGTGAGATATCGCTTTGTCCGCAGTATGGCGCAGGACGGGACGTTCTCGACCTGGTGATGCGATGATGCGGGGTCTACCGCCGGTGACCCCACCGGCCCCGGAATGCTCAGGAGAACTGTCTTGGCTGCTCGCCTCTCCCGGTCCATGACCCTCGTCTCGCTCGCTGCTGCCGGTGCGCTCGCGCTCTCCGCCTGCAGCTCCGGCAACTCCCCCAGCACCGGCGGAGGCGCAGCCACCGCTGGCGGTGCGGCGGCCAGCGGGGTCACCCTGATCAGCGCCGGCAAGCTCACCGTGTGCACGCACCTGCCCTACGCGCCGTTCCAGTCGAACAACGACCAGGGCAAGACCATCGGCTTCGACGTCGACATGATGGACCTCGTGGCGAAGAAGCTCGGCGTCACCCAGGCCGTCGTGGACACGCCCTTCGAGGGGATCAAGTCCGGCCAGGACCTCTCCACCGGCAAGTGCGACATCGCCGCTGCCGGGATGACGATCACCGACGAACGCAAGAAGGCCATCCTCTTCTCGTTGCCGTACTTCGACGCGACTCAGGCCCTGATGGTCAAGAAGGACTCCTCCATCGCCAAGCTGTCCGACCTCAACGGCAAGAAGCTCGGCGCCCAGTCGGCGACCACCGGGCTGGACTACGCCAACGCGCAGAAGGCGGCGAACGGTTATTCGGTCGTCGAGTTCCAGGACCTCGCCACCGAGACGCAGGCGCTGACCACGGGCCAGATCGACGCGGCGATCAACGACCTGCCGGTCTGGTCCGAGGTCATCAAGGAGAACAAGGGCGCAACGAAGGTTGCCGCCCAGTTCGACACCGGTGAGCAGTACGGCTTCGGGATGAAGCTCGGCAACGACGCCCTGAAGAAGGTCGTTGACGACGTCATCACCTCGTCGCAGAAGGACGGCACCTACGCCTCGGTCTACAAGAAGTGGATCGGCACCGAGCCGCCGAAGAAGTAACCAGGCAAGCACCGACCGCAGGGGCTGGCGCAGACGCAGGTCTGCGCCAGCCTTGCGTCCATCCGGACGCGACGAGAGGGTGAACGGATGAGCACCGAGACTGCCGCGCCGCCCCGCCCCAGGCTGACCCGACGCCAGCGCGGGCGGCTGACTCGCGGTGGCCAGTACGGCATCGGCCTGGCCGTCGTGGTCTTCCTCGCGGTCAAGACCGACTGGGCCCAGTTCAACCAGGCGTTCTTTCGGCTCGACATCGTCGAGGTGATGTGGCCCAACGTCGTCACCATTGGGATGAAGAACACCATCGTCTTCACCCTGCTGGCGTTCGTGTTCGGGCTCGTCTTCGGCCTGATCATCGCGATGA
The DNA here is from genome assembly GCA_963845815.1 of uncultured Actinomycetota bacterium. Lineage (GTDB taxonomy): Bacteria > Actinomycetota > Actinomycetes > Actinomycetales > Dermatophilaceae > Lapillicoccus. The sequence goes on along the minus strand of CAWJTD010000001.1, from coordinate 599,259 downwards.
TGAAGCTGTCCACCATCGGCCCCTACCGCTGGTTCGCCAACGCGTATGTCGAGCTCTTCCGTGGCCTGCCTGCCCTGGTGGTCCTCTTCATGGTCGCCTACGGCATCCCCAACGCCTTCCCGGGGTTCTCCTTCCCCGGCGACATTTACGGCCAGGTCATGGTCGGGCTCGGCCTGACCGCCGCGGCCTACATGGCCGAGACGATCCGGGCCGGGATCCAAGCCGTGCCCCGCGGACAGGTGGAGGCGGCCCGGACCCTGGGCATGGGGCCGACGAAGACGATGTTCAACATCGTCCTGCCGCAGGCGTTCCGGATCATCATCCCGCCGCTGACCAACGAGATCATCCTGCTGATCAAGGACTCGTCCCTGGTCTACGTGCTCGGGGTGACGTTCCAGCAGTACGAGCTGACCAAGTTCAGCCAGAACTTCCTCAACAGCAAGGTCAGCCCCACTCCGTTGATCGTCGGGGCGCTCGCCTACCTCGTCATCACCCTCCCGCTGTCGAGCCTCGTCCGGGTGCTCGAGCGCAAGTACGCGAAGGCCAGGTGACCTGATGACCGTCGACAGCCCCACGCCCGAGGCACCCGCCCACACGGACGCGATCTCGATCCAGAACCTCTCCAAGTCCTTCGGCAAGAATGAGGTCCTCAGGGACATCAGCCTGGAGATCGCCCCTGCCGAGGTCGTCTGCATCATCGGCCCGTCCGGCTCCGGCAAGTCGACCCTGCTGCGCTGCGTGGACATGCTGGAGATCCCGACGAGCGGCCGGATCTTCGTCGGCACGGACGAGATGACCGACCCGGACGTCGACCTGGACCGGGTCCGCCGCCGGATCGGCATGGTGTTCCAGGACTTCAACCTCTTCCCGCACCTGACCGTGATGCAGAACCTCACCATCGCGCAGACCAAGGTGCTGGGCCGGGGCAAGGCCGAGGCCGAGCAGGTGGCCCGGCGCAACCTCGAGCGGGTCGGCATGACCCACAAGGACTCCGCCTTCCCGGCCCAGCTGTCCGGTGGTCAGCAGCAGCGGGTGGCGATCGCCCGCTCGCTGTCCATGGACCCCGAGCTGATGCTCTTCGACGAGCCCACCTCCGCACTCGACCCGGAGCTGGTCGGCGAGGTGCTCGCGGTGATGAAGTCCCTTGCCGGAGAGGGGATGACGATGATGATCGTCACGCACGAGATGGGCTTCGCCCGCGAGGTGGCCAATCGGGTGGTCTTCATGGATGGCGGCTATATCGTCGAGCAGGGCAAGCCCGAGGACGTCATCGGCAACCCGCAGGAGGCCCGCACCAAGTCGTTCCTGCACCGGGTCCTCAACCCGCTGGTGATCGAGCCGGACGAGCTCACCGACGAGGACTAGCGGGGCCTCCCGACCGCAGGCGGCGGCGCAGGAACTCCAGCGCTGCCGGGTAGGCGTCCATCCGGTTGGCGCGCTTGGCCAGCCCGTGCCCCTCGTCCCGGTAGACGCGCAGCTCGCACTCGACGCCCTTGCCGTCCAGGGCGGCCTTGATCTGCTCCGCCTCGGAGAGCGGGACGCGAGGGTCGTTCGCGCCATGGATGACGAAGAGCGGCGCGACGACGTCGGCGAGATACGTGATGGGAGAGGCCTTCTCGAGCAGGGCCCGGTCGTGCTCGAGGCTGCCGTACTCCCGCTCCCGGTACGCGCGACGGTACGGCGAGGTGTTCTCCAGGAACGTCACCAGGGACGACATGCCGACGATGTCCACCCCGGCCGCCCAGAGCCCGGGCTGCATCGAGACGCCGGCCAGGACCATGTAGCCGCCGTACGAGCCGCCCCACAGGGCACTGCGGGTCGGGTCGAGGTCCAGCGACGGCAGCCACGCGTGCAGCGCCGCCAGGTCGGCCACCGAGTCCAGCCTGCGGTCCACGTCGTCGAGCGAGTACCACCGCTTGCCGTAGCCGAGCGACCCACGCACGTTCGGCGCCAGCACGGTGAAGCCGAGCGCGCACAGAGCCTGGACGGATGGGTTGAAGATCCGCTTCGCCTGCCCTTCGGGGCCGCCGTGGATGTGCAGCACCGACGCACCGGTGAGGGCGGCGTCGGCCCCCGCCGTCGGACGGTAGACGAAACAGGGCACCTGCTCGCCGTCAGGGGTCGGCACCAGGTGGCTGGTCGGGTCCACCAGCTGCCCGGCAAGCTGCTTCGGGATGCCGTCCCGCCCGTCGACGACCTGGGTGGCCTGCCCGGTGGTGGCATCGACGAGGTGGATCGAACCCGGGTCGGTGGGGCTGGTCCGCGAGACGACGAACCGCGAGCCGTCGCCGGCCCAGACCACCGACGGCAGGCCGTCCGCGGGCAGGTCGACGTCGCACCGCTTGCTGCCGTCGGCCTCGTGGATGGCCAGCCGTCCGCCGCCGTCGACGAGCGTGGCGACGACGATCGCCGTCCCGTCCGGGGAGGTCCAGGGATAGAGGTCGTGGGCGGGGTCCTCGACGAGGGTCGTCCAGGTCGCGTCCGGCAGCGTCACCCGCACGACCGCCTCGAAGTCCCGGTCGTGGTTGGAGGCGAAGACGAGCGCGGTGTCGCCGCCGGCCCAGCCGACGCCTTCGTGCTGGGCGGCCTCGTCGGGGTCGCTCACCGCGATCGGTGCCGCCCCGGGCCGCAGCACCGACACGGCGGTGGAGTGCGGACGGTGGCTGAGCCGCGTCACGGCGACCGACTGGCCGTCGTGGGAGACGGCGCTGTCCGCGACCATCCCGCCGCCGTCGTACACCACCCGCTCCGCACCGGTGTCGAGCTCGCGCACCACGACATCCATGTCGACGCCGTTTCGCCGGTTCGTGGAGTAGGTGACGGAGGTCGCGGTGACGTCGAGCAGGACGTGCATGAAGGCGGGGTCCGCGACCAGGGGGGTCAGGTCATCGAGCCCGGCGAGGGTGTCCCGCGAGGCGGTCAGGTCGAGCAGGGAAAGCTGCATCCGCTCGTCACCTCCGGTGTCGTGCTCCACGACGACCTGTCGCCGGCCCGGGACGTAGCGTCCGGAGCACCGCGACGGCAGCCGGGTCAGGGGGGTTCGCGTCCCGTCCGGGACGATCTCGACGAGCTGGAGGCTGCCGAGGTCGTCGTGCCCGGCCAGGACCCGCCCCTGCGCGTCGACGTCGAAGGCGGTCCACACCCGCAGGTCGAGCAGCGCGCGGACGACGGACATCGGGTCGGAGCTCGTCGGGTCGGAGCTCGTCGGGTCGGAGGTCAACTGGTCGGCAGACATGCCCCCGAACCTAATCGTCGCCGTGCGTCGGGGTACCGGAGGGTGCCGACCGCCCCGACCAGGACCGACGAAAGGGGCGAGCGTCAGGTGGCTCGCACGGACCGGGAGCGACCACGGAACTCCGCGATTACCAGCCCGTCGGCCTCGCGGGTCACCCGGACGTCGGTCACCCCGCTGCGCCCGTATGCCGTCCGCACGACGCCCTCGGCCACCAGCACGTCCCCGAGGCGGGCCGGGGCGACGAAGACGATGTCGGCGCCTGCGGCCACGGTGAGCTCGCCCCGGGAGTTGCAGACCAGCGCGAAGGTCGAGTCGGCCAGGGCGAAGATGTACCCGCCGTGGGCGATCTCGTGGCCGTTGACCATCTGCTCGTCGACCGGCATCCGGACGACGGCGTGGTCGACCTCGAGGACCACGGCCTGCATCCCGAGGTGCGCCGAGGCACGGTCCTCGCGCCACATCCGGTGGACGTGGGCCAGGTCGGCCTCGTCGTTCATCGGGGCGTCTCCAGGCCAGGGCTGGGGCGGTAGCGGCCCCCCGGGAAGGCGGCGTCGAGCTCGGCGAGCTGCGCGGCGATGACCTCGTGGCCGATCTCCTGGCCCCACGCGATCGGGCCCTTCGGGTAGTTGGTGCCGAGGGTCATCGCCAGGTCGACGTCCTGCGCGCTGGCCTCGCCTCGGTGGACGAGGTCGACCGCCTCGTTGACGAGCATGGCCAGGGTCCGCGCGACCGGGTCGGTGGTCACCGGGCCGCCGACGAGCTCGGCGGTCCGGGCCTCGTCGGGTGCCGCATCGATCGGGCTTCCGTCGGGGGCATACCGGTAGATGCCCTGTCCGCTCTTGCGACCCAGGTGGCCATCAGCCACCAGCTGCTGCTGCAGAGTCGTCGGGGCGTACCGCGCGTCCCGTCCGGTCTGCTCCCAGACGCTGCTGCCGACCGCGAGGTTGACGTCCTGGCCGATGAGGTCGGTCAGCTCCAGCGGCCCCATCCGGAAGCCGACCCCGCGCAGACAGGCGTCGATGGTCGCCGCGTCGGCCACGCCGGCCTCCAGCATCCGTTGGGCCTCCCCGTAGAACGGGCGGGCCACCCGGTTGACGATGAACCCGGGGGTCGAGGCGCAGTGCACCGGCGTCTTGCCCCAGGCGCGCATCAACCGGGCGACGTGCTCGAGGATCGGCTCGGCGCTGACGTCGCCGTGGATGACCTCGACGAGGCGCATCACGGCCGGGGGGTTGAAGAAGTGCAGCCCGACCACCCGCTCCGGGTCGTGCACCGCGGAGGCGATCGCGCCGATGTCCAGACTGGAGGTGTTGCTCGCCAGGATCGTCGTCGGCGGCTGGAGCCCGGCGAGCTCGGCGAAGAGCTGCCGCTTGATCTCCAGGTCCTCCTTCACCGCCTCGATGACCAGCCCGCACTCGGGCAGGTCGGACAGCTGTTGCTCGACGTGGATGCGCGCGCCGATCGTGTCGACCTCCGAGCCGGCGATGCGCCCCTTCTCGACGAGCCGGGCCAGCGACTCCTCGATCCGGCGGGCGGCGGCAGCCGCGGTCCCGGCGGCGGCATCGACGAGATGGACCTCGTGACCCGCTGTGGCCGCGACCTGGGCGATGCCGGACCCCATGGATCCCGCACCGACGACGGCAATGTGCCCAATGGCCTCCATATCCGACATCCTGCCTCAGTCGAGGGCATGCGTCATGACCGGGAGCCAGCAGAAGCCGTGCCCGGGCGGCACCGGTTCTGCCCAATGCCCAGGTGCCGCAGCGCTACGGGGCGTAGCCTCCTGCCCGGGGAACGGGGTCGGGGCACTCGATGCGGGTCGGGCCACTCGAGCCACCCACCAGGCAAGAGACCACGATGCTGGGGGCGGGAGTTCGTGTCCGGGATGTCGAACAGTCGCAGGCTGCTGGTGGGCGTCGCCCTGGCGGTGGTGATGGTGGCTGCCTGTGGCGACGAGCCCCCGCGGTTGGTCCAGCCGACCCCGGTGGCTGAGGACGGGCTGCCCACCGAGGCCGGGCCGAGCCCGGCCACGACGCCGTCGCCGGATGCCCGCGAGGACGGGGCGGCCGGCGCGTCGGACCCCACGCCCACCTCGCAGTCCCCGGACCCGGCCGAGGCGGCGTACCCGCTGGACCAGGCCCAGGCGCTGGCATTGCTCGGCACCGGCATCCCGGTCGCCGGGTGGCTGCCGGGGGGTGGGGAGGCGGTCGCGATGAAGGCCGTCGAGACCGTCGCGCAGAGCGGGCCGACCCGGATCCAGAAGTGTCGCAACGAGTATGACGCCTTCCTCGGCCGGGATGTGTACGTCTGCGGTGAGGAGAATGCGGAGCCGGGGCCGGTCGAGCGGACCGTCTACCGGGTCTCTGGAGGGGTCTCTGCGCGCAGCTTCGGCAATGCACTCGGAGCCATTGCCAACATCGCCGGGTACGGCGCTATCCGGTGGCGCCGACTGGGTTGACCCGCCGCGACCGGGTGGGACACTCCCGATTCGGGTCTCCCGCGTGGGTCGCTGGGTGCAGACTCGCGACATGGACCGCTACCCGCCGACGCTCGACCGCGCGCACGCCCATGCCCTGAACTGGCTGTCCTCCCTGGAGGACCGCACTGTCCCCGCCCTGGCCTCGATCGACGAGGTGGTGCTGGCCCTGGGCGCCACCCTGCCGGACGAGGGGACCGCCGCCGAGGACGTCATCGACCTGCTGGCCGAGGCGTGCGATCCCGGCCTGACCGCGATGTCGTCCGGTCGGTTCTTCGGGTTCGTCATCGGCGGCGTCCACCCGGCTGCCCTCGGCGCGGACTGGCTGGTCAGCACCTGGGACCAGAACTGCGGACTGCGTCGGGTCACCCCGGCGCACTCGGCCGTCGAGGACATCGCGAGCCGGTGGCTGCTGGACCTGCTCGGTCTGCCGGCGGACTGTGCGGTCGGCTTCGTCACCGGGGCAACGATGGCGAACTTCACCGGTCTGGCCGCCGGGCGGGACGCGGTCCTGCGCCGGGCCGGCTGGGACGTCGCCACCAACGGTCTCTCGGGCGGCCCACGAGTCCGGGTGCTGGTCGGTGCCGAACGTCACGACAGCGTGGACCTGGCGCTGCGTTATCTCGGGCTGGGGGTTCCGGAGGAGGTCGCGGTGGACGACCAGGGGCGGCTTCGGGCGGACGCCCTGGAAGCGGCCCTCGCTGCCGACGCGGGGGCTCCGACGATGGTGGCGCTCCAGGCGGGGAACATCCACTCGGGCGCCTTCGACCCGTTCCCGGAGGCGATCGCCGCTGCCCATGAGCACGGTGCCTGGGTGCATGTCGACGGCGCCTTCGGCCTCTGGGCGGCGGCGACGCCGGCGTACCGGGCGCTGCTCAGCGGGCACGCCGAGGCCGACTCGTGGGCCACCGACGCCCACAAGACCTTGAACGTGCCCTACGACGCCGGGCTGGTGATCGTCCGGGACCGGGCGGCCCTGCGCTCGTCGATGGGCATGCAAGCGGCCTACCTCATCCATGACGAGCAGGGCGAGCCGGCGGACAAGGTGCCCGAGCTGTCCCGGCGGGGTCGTGCCTTCCCGATCTGGGCCGTGCTGCGCTCGCTGGGTCGCTCCGGCGTCGCCGAGCTCGTGGACGGGCTCTGTCGACAGGCCACCGCGCTCGCCGCGGGCCTGGACCAGATCCCCGGCGTGACCGTGGCCAACGACGTGGTCTTCACCCAGGTGTGCGCCACGTTCGGCAGCGACGCGCGCACCCAGGAGGTCGTCCGGCGGCTGCTGGCCGACGGCACCACCTGGATGACCGGGTCCACCTGGCAGGGCCAGAGCGTGCTGCGGATCTCGGTCAGCAACTGGGCGACCACCGACGAGGACGTGACCCGCAGCCTGGCGGCGGTCCGTTCCGTGGTCGCCAGCCTTTGATTCGGCGAGTCCCGCGTCAGGCGGTGGTGTCCACCCGGGTCAGGGCCAGCACCGGGATGATCCGCACGCCCTCGGTCCGCGCGGCATACGTCGCGAAACCGGGGTAGCGCTGCGCCTGCTGCGCGAACACCCGGTCGCGCTCATCACCGACGAGCTCGCGCACCGTCACGGGGTAGCTGCTCGTCCCGACCTCGACCGTGGCTTCGCCGGTGGCGGTGAGGTTGTCGTACCAGTCGGGGTTGGTCGGCGCGCCACCCTTGGAGGCGATCACGTAGATCGTGTTCGGGTCGTCGTCGTCCGCTAGGTACATCATCGGAGAGACGAGCTCCCGTCCGGTCCGACGACCTCGATGGTGCACCAGCGTCATCGGCGCGCCCTCGAACGGCCCACCGACGCGGCCCTCGTTCGCGCGGAACTCGGCGATGGTCCGGTCGTTCCAGTCACTCATCTCCCGGCTCCTTCCGAGGTGCTCTCTGCAGAGAACGCCGGGGTCGGTGGCGAACTTCCCGGCGTCAGAGCCAGCCCTTGCGGCGGAACACGACATACAGGCCCGCCCCCATGACCACGATGATCGCGGTGGTCGCAATGAGCCCTGACGGGGCGCCGAACCCCGGGTAGGGAACGTTCTGCCCGAACCACCCGGTCACTGCCGTGGGCACGGCGATGATCGCGGCCCAGCCGGTGAGCTTCTTCATCACCGTGTTGAGCCGGGCATCCTGGAGCGAGAGGTTCGTCTCGAACACCGTGGTGACCATGTCGCGCAGCGACTCGGTCCACTCCGAGGCCCGCAGGACGTGGTCGTAGAGGTCGGAGTACCACCCGTCGAGATCGTTGCCATTCGTCCGGTGCTCGGTCCGATGCCGCAGGACGGCGTTGACGACCTCACGCATCGGCAGGACCACCCGACGCAGCTCGACGAGCTCCTTGCGCACCCGGTAGGTGTTCCGCTGGATCTCGCGGGTGCTGGCCTGGTCGTCGAACAGGCCGTCCTCGAGCGACTCGATGGCGTCGTCCATCTGCTGGATCGTGTCGAAGTGGCCGTCGACGAGGACGTCCAGCAGGCCGTGCAGCAGGGCCGCCGGGCCGAGGGCCAGCAGCTCCGGGTTCTCGTCCCAGCGCTCGAGGACCTCATCGATGGCGAAGTCGGAGGTGTCCCGGATCGTCACCATTCCGCGGGGCAGGACGAACGCCGAGACCCGGGTCGTCACCAGGCGCGAGTCCAGGGAGCCTCCAGGGCCGCCGGTCTGCAGCTGGGTGGCGTATGCCGTGACGAACGTGTGCGTCTCATGGCGGGTCGCCTTGGGCCGCTCGCCCTGCTCCACGGCATCCTCCACCGCGTGCCGGTCCAGCCGCAGCTCCTCGGCCAGAGCACTCAGCGCCTCAGGGTCCGGCGCGCACAGGTCCGCCCAGACCATCGCCCCGTCCTGCTCGAGGAACGCGGAGAGGTCCTCGAGCGGGAAGTCCGACTTCTCGAGCCTGCCATCGCGCCACAGCCGGGTGCGCACACCGTTGGTCGTCACGGGAGCAGTCTGCCCTGCCGACCAGCTCGGAACCACGACCGATGGCGCAGCACGCGGCGCCATCGCGCCGATGAGGTCCCGGCGCCGGCCCCTCGTTACGATCGGAGGGTGACTGCGACCCAGGCAACGACGCCCACCCATCCGCTCGTGACCAGGCACGCCGAGGTCCTGGACCTGGCCCGCGCTGCGCTCGCGTCGCGCAGCTACTACTCCCGCTACCCGGAGTCGCCGTCACCCCGGGTGTACGGCGAGCAGGCCGCCGCCGATGGGCTGGCGGCGTACGAAGCGCATCTCGGCAAGCCGTATGCCGGGCTGGATGGTCAGCCGTCGGCAGGCACCGTCACCGGCTCCGAGGTCTCCCCCTACGGTCCCACGCTCGCGATCGACTACCCCCGGATCGACCTCGACCAGGCGCTCGCCGCCGCAACCGCGGCGATCCCGGCCTGGCGCGATGCCGGAGCCCGGGTGCGGGCCGCGGTCTGCGTCGAGATCGTCGAGCAGATCAACCGGCGCTCGTTCGAGATGGCCAACGCCGTGATGCATACCTCGGGCCAGCCCTTCGTGATGTCCTTCCAGGCCGCTGGCCCGCACGCCCAGGACCGCGCGCTCGAGGCCATCGTGGCGGCCCTGGTGGAGCAGGAGCGGGTGCCGGCCTCGGTGCTCTGGGAGAAGCCCGGCCGGGACCGCGACGGCAACAGCTCGCCGATCCGGATGCAGAAGGACTACCGGATCGTCCCGCGCGGGGTCTCCCTGGTGATCGGCTGCAACACCTTCCCGACCTGGAACTCCTACCCCGGGCTGTTCGCCTCGCTGGCGACCGGCAACCCGGTCATCGTCAAGCCGCATCCGCGCGCGGTCCTGCCGCTGGCGATCAGCGTCGAGGTCGCACAGCAGGTCCTGTCCGACAACGGGTTCGACCCGGCCCTGGTCCAGCTCGCCGCCGAGACAGACGGGCAGGGCCTGGCCAAGGAGCTGGCCACCCGTCCCGAGGTGGCCATCATCGACTACACCGGCGGCCCCGAGTTCGGCCAGTGGCTGGAGCGCGAGGGCACGGCCCATGGCGCCCTCGTGTACACCGAGAAGGCCGGAATCAACACGGTCGTCGTCGACTCGACCGACAACCTGCGTGGAGTCCTGGGCAACCTCGCCTTCTCGCTGACCCTGTACTCCGGCCAGATGTGCACCACGCCGCAGAACGTCTATGTCCCCGCCGACGGGATCGACACCGACGAGGGCCACCTGTCGTTCGAGGACTTCGGGCAGCGGCTCGCCGGCGCCATCGGCAGGCTCACCGGCGACGACGCCAAGGCGGTCGAGCTGCTCGGGGCCACGGTCAACCCCCAGGTCCGCGCCAACGCCGCCGGACTTGCCGAGGCGGCCGAGCAGGCCGGCGGCACCGTCGTGCTCGAGTCACGCAGCATCACCCATCCGGCGTTCCCGGACGCGGTGGTGCGTGCGCCCGGCCTGCTCGCCCTGGACGTCTCGCGGGAGGATGTCTACAGCCAGGAGTGCTTCGGGCCGGTCACCTACCTGATCCGGACCGCGTCGACCCAGCAGTCGCTGGCCCAGTTCGCCGACACGGCACGCGAGCACGGAGCTATGACCGCGGCGGTGTACTCCACCTCCGAGGACGTCCTGGCGGCCGCGCGGGAGGCGGCGGCGGCGGCGGGAGTCGCCTTGTCGGAGAACCTCACCGGCCAGGTCTTCGTCAATCAGACCGCCGCGTTCTCGGACTATCACGGCACCGGCGCCAACCCGGCCGCGAACGCGGCCTACGTGGACGCGGCCTTCGTGGCGAACCGGTTCCGGGTGGTCACCAGCCGTCGGCACGTGGCGTGAGTACGCCCGCCCCCGACTCCTCCTCGGCAGCCGAGTTCGCCCGGCGGATCCGCTCGCGCGAGCGGGCCCTGGGGTACTGGGTGGTGCTGGACAGCCCGGTCTCGACCGAGCGGCTGGCCCGCCTCGGGTACGACTACCTCTGCTTCGACGCGCAGCACGGCCTGCTCGCCTACCCGGGGTTGCTGGCCGGGCTGATGGCGATGGACGCCGGGGGTGGCTGCCTCGGGCTGGTCCGGGTGGGCGCGAACGACCCGTTCCACATCGGCCAAGCGCTGGACGCTGGGGCGGTGGGCGTCATCGTGCCGCTGGTCGACACGGCCGAGGACGCCGCCCGGGCCCTGGCGGCCGCGTCCTACCCCCCGCTGGGGGTGCGCTCCTACGGCCCGATGCGCTCCGGCCTGCGCCTGGGGCCGGCGCCGGCCGAGGCCAACGCCGTCGTGGTGACCCTGGCAATGATCGAGACTGCCGGTGGCCTGGCCAATGTCGAGCAGATCTGCGCGGTGCCGGGCCTGGCCGGCATCTATGTCGGTCCGTCCGACCTGCGGATCGCGGTGGGCGGGGTGAGCCCCACCGACCAGTCCGTCGATGCCGCGTTCGATGCGGCGCTGGTGCGCATCGCCGCCGCAGCGGCGCACGCCGGAGTCGCAGCGGGGATCCACACGAACAGCGGCGAGGAGGCCGCCCGGCTCCTGAGGCAGGGATTCACCTTCGCGACCGTCTCCTGTGACCTGGTCCACCTGGAGCAGGCCGCTGCCAGCCATCTCGCTCGTGCGAGGTCGGGCGGCTGAACCAGCCGCCCGACCTCCCGCCCCCCACGTCGATGCCCCGGGTCGGAGCCCACGAGTCATCGGCTCAGGCGGTGCGCTCCAGCCCCCGCTCCTGGTCGGTCAGCCGGAACGAGGCCCTGGTGAACGCGACGTCGTCCTTCACGGTGACCTGACGCAGCGCACGGAAGTCGACGTCCATGTCCTGCGGACGGATGACGGTGTTGACGTAGCCGCGCAGCCGGTTGTTGAACTTGATGTGCGGACTGCTCACCAGCACCTCCGTCTGCGCGGTGTCCGAGCCGTCGCCGCCCGAGCTGATCGAGGAGCACACCAGCTCGGCGCCCACCGTGGGGGAGTCCGGGTCGCGGTAGTCGACCTTGAGCTCGGCCGCCCAGGCCTGGTGCACATCCCCGGTCAGGACCACCGGGTTGCGGACCCCGGCATCGACCCAGCTGCGGGTGACCCGGTCCCGCGAGGCGGAGTACCCGTCCCACGCGTCCATCGAGTAGGCCTCGACGGCGGGGTCGCTGTCGAAGTCGCGCTGGGCGAAGAACACCTGCTGGCCGATGAGGTCCCACCGAGCCCGGGAGTCGCGGAAGCCCTGCGCGAGCCAGTCCTCCTGGGCGAAGCCCGGCAGGGACCGCTCGGGCAGGTCGGCGTCGGTGCACCCCGAGCGCTTGCCGTCGCCGCACGCCTGGTCGTCGCGGTACTGCCGGGTGTCGAGCATGTGGAAGGTGGCCAGGTCGCCCCACTGGATCCGGCGGTAGAGCTGCATGTCCGGGCCGCTCGGCACCGAGGTCCGGCGCAGCGGCATGTTCTCGTAGTACGCCTGGTAGGCGTCGGCGCGCCGCTGCGGGAAGGCCTCGGCCTCGCTCATGTCCTGCGGGTTCAAGCCGGCATAGTTGTTCTCCACCTCGTGGTCGTCCCAGATCACCAGCCAGGGGGCGACCGCGTGCGCCGCCTGCAGGTCCGTGTCGGTCTTGGTCTGGGCATGGCGCAGTCGGTAGGCCGACAGGGTCTTCGGCTCGGGCCCGGCGTGCTCCCGGGTCAGGCCCGGCTTCCAGCCCTCGTAGAGGTAGTCGCCGAGGTGCAGGACGAGGTCCGGGTGGTCCTCGGTCATCCGCCGGTATGCCGTGAACCAGCCGTTCTGGAAGTTGGAGCAGGACACGAACGACATCGCCAGCGCAGCCGGCATCGTGCCGGGGAACGGCGCCGTCATGGTGCGGGCCGGTTCGGACACGTGGTTGCCGGTGCGGAACCGGTACCAGTACTCCCGTCCCGGGGCCAGACCGGAGACCTCGACGTGGACCGAGTGGGCGGCCTCGGGACGCGCGGTCTCGGAGCCGGCCCGCTCGACGTCCGCGAAGAGCGGGTCACGAGCGATCTGCCAGTTCACCTGGAAGCTGCGCGGCGGCATGCCGCCGAGGCCGTCCTCGGCGAGCGGGTCGAGCGCCAGCCGGGTCCACAGCACGACCCCGTCCGGCAGCGGGTCGCCCGAGGCGACGCCGAGGGTGAACGGGTTGCCGGTCAGTGGGCCGGTGGAGGCGAGCAGCGGCGAGGCGCTGGTTCGACCGGCGGTCGCGAGGGCGAGTCCGGTGCCGCCGGCAAGGGCGGCCGTGAGCAGGGTGCGGCGAGTTGTCTCCATACGGAAACTATTTCGATCTACTGGAGAGTAGCGGAGGTTTCCGAGGTAAACGTTCGACCAATTCTGGGCGCCGGTGGTCAGCTCGGTCGCCGTCTGGCCGTGGCCAGGAGTAGGCCGCCGCCGGCGAACGGCAGGGCGGAGGTCAGCAGGAACGCGGCCGGCACACTGCTGGCGGCAGCGGCCAGCCCCATCACCATGGGGCCAGCGCCGAGGCCCAGGTCGATGAAGACGCTGGTCGTCGCGGCGGCCTGGCCCCGTTCGGACGCCGGTGCCGCGCTGAAGACGGCCGCGAAGATCGCCGGGGTCAGGAACGCCGTGGCGACGGCCAGGACGACGGTACCGGTCAGCAGGCCGGCAGGCGTTCGCCAGGTTCCCATCGTCAGGTAGCCGACGCCGGCGGCGCCGAGGGCAGCCGCCGCCAGGCGCAGCGCAGGGACCCGGTCGGCGAGCTTGGCGAAGAACAACCGCAGGAGCACCACGGTGGTGCCGAAGACCACCAGCACCCCGCTCCACGCCTCGATTCCCACCGCTCGTGCCTGCAGCACGGCGAAGGCGAGGAAGCCCGACATCGCGCCGACGCCACAGAACAACGCGAGCCCGGGTCGGATCGCCGCGCCGTACACGAGCCCGGCCGGCGCGGTGTCCGGGTCGCTGGGGGGCCGCGTCTCCGGGACCCGGGTGGCCAGGGCGGCTGCGAGTAGCGCCAACGTCACCGCCCCTGCCCAGGCGAGCTCGAAGCCTCCCCAACGCAACAGCCCTTGTCCGATCAGCGGACCGACGGCGACACCGGCGTACAGGGCCAGGGAGTTCAGACTGAGCGCTTCGCCGGCGCGCCCGGGGGGTGCCAGGTCGGCAAGTGCAGCGAAGCCCGCGACGAAGTACAACGCCTCGGCAGCCCCGAGGAGGGCCCGCAGGACGACGAGCGTCACCACGCCGGTGACGACATAGTGGCCCAGCACTCCGACCGCGAACAGACTCGCTCCCCCCACCAGCAACGCCCGACGTCCCCGACGGTCGGCCCACCGGCCGGCCAGCGGCCGCAGGAGCAGGGTGGTGGCGCTGAACGAGCCCATCGCGATGCCCACTCCGGCCTCGTCCGAGCCCAGCGGACCGATCACGAACAACGGGGTGACCGCGATCAGCACACCGGTCGCGCAGAAGTAGGCCAGGTCAGAGAGGGTCAGCGCCACGAACGCCGGGGTGGCCAGCCGGGTCGACGACGTCTCGATCACGACCTCCACGCTACGCCCGGGGGGGGGCGCCGCGGTGCGGTTCGCGCGGGTGCCCGCGCGCCCGGACGCCCGCTGCCACGGGGGAACCCCCGGTCAGCGGCTCTGGGCGATGACCTCGGCGTAGAAGAGGGCCGAGTCCTTGACGATCCGCTCCTGGGTCTCGTAGTCGACCCGGACGATCCCGAAGCGCCGGTCGTAGCCCCAGGCCCACTCGAAGTTGTCCAGGAACGACCAGAGCTGGTAGCCGCGCACGTCGACCCCGGCGTCCAGCGCCGCCCGCACCGCCGCGAGATGGCGACGGACGTAGTCGACCCGCTGCTGGTCGTGCACCCGCCCGTCGGGGGCCACCGTGTCGTCGAACGCGGCGCCGTTCTCAGTGACCATCAGCGGCAGTCCCGGGTAGGTCCGCGCGGTTCGGACCAGCAGCTCGGTGAGGCCGGAGGGTTCGACGAGCCAGTCCATCTTCGTCCGCTGGCCGGGGCGGCGGACGAAGTCGACGTCGTCGACACCGACCCAGGGCGAGTGGGCCGACTCCTTGTGACCGTCGTCCGCCAGGCGCTCGCGAGCGCCGTCCCAGTGCCGGGCGGTGGTCGTCGTGTAGTAGTTGACCCCCAGGACGTCCAGCGGCTGGTGGATCGCCGCGAGGTCGCCGTCCCGCACGAACGCCCAGTCGGTGACCGCAGCCGTGTCGCTGATCAGGTCGTCGGGGTAGCCGCCGTCGAGCTGGGGCCCGAGGAAGGCCCGGTTGCCCAGCGCGTCGAGCCGGCGCACGACGTCCAGGTCCAGGGGTGACTGCGGGTCGGCGGGCCGGATGACGTGCAGGTTGTGCGTGACGGAGAGCTGGGCCCCGGGCAGCTCCGCGCGGATGGCCTGTGCGGCCAGGCCGTGCGCGAGGTTGAGGTGGTGGACGGCACCCAGCGCGGCCGCCCCGTCGGTCCGCCCCGGGGCGTGCACCCCGGAGGCGTAGCCGAGGTACGCCGAGCACCAGGGCTCGTTCAACGTGGTCCACAGGTGGACCCGGTCCCCGAGTGCCTGGGCGAGCCTGGTCGCGTAGGGACCGAACGCCTGGGCGGTGGCCCGGCTGGTCCAGCCGCCGCGGTCCTCGAGCTCCTGCGGCAGGTCCCAGTGGTACAGGGTGGCGATCGGCTTGATCCCGTTCTCCAGCAGCTCGTCCACCAGCCGGGAGTAGAAGTCGATGCCCTGCTGGTTGAAGGGGCCCGAGCCGCCGGGCTGGACCCTCGGCCAGGCCACCGAGAAGCGGTAGGACTGCATGCCGAGCTGCTTCATCAACGCGACGTCCTGCGGCATCCGGTGGTAGTGGTCGGCGGCCACGTCACCGGTGTCGCCGTTCAGGACCCGGCCGGCGGTGTGCGAGAAGGTGTCCCAGATGGAGGGGCCGCGGCCGTCCTCGGTGACGGCTCCCTCGATCTGGTAGCTGGCCGTCGCCGTGCCGAAGAGGAATCCCGGGGGAAAGGTCAGGTCAGGATCGGTCATGGAGGGCTCCGGGGTCGGGGTGGACGAGCTGGTTGGTCGTGCGCAGGACCCGGGGGTCGAGGAATACCGCGGGGTCCAGCTCGAGGTCGCTGCGGACGTGGAAGGTGTGGCTCTCCCCGGCCAGCACCGTGATCCCCAGGTCGTCGACCTCAGCCTTCGGGTCGACCCGGTCCACCAACAGGCTCACGTCCCGCTGCAGGGTGTCCGCCGTGACGTGCACGGCATACCCGGCCGCGGTGCGTTCCGCGTCGAGGGTCTTCCAGCCGTCGACCAGGGCCAGGTCGCGGTCCTCGGCGAAGAACCAGAGCGTCCGGTTGTCGTCGAGTCGGGCCACCAGCAGCTCGTCGGTGCACTCAGCGCCGTCGACGAGGGCTTCCGCCAGCGGGACGAGGTGTGTGCTGCGTGCTGCGACCGTGACCGGCGCCGAGGTGACGGCACGCTCCTGGCCGGACAGCGTCATCCGGCGCACTGCGGCGACCCCCTGCCACGGCCGGTCGGTGTCGTTGCAGACCGCGAGGGCCAGCCCGTCACCGCGGGGCTGGATGGTCAGCAGCCGGTCGGCATACGCCCGGCGCAGGGCGTACCAGAGCGGCTTGCGCCGGCCGTCGCCGTCCACCGCCGCCCAGGACGTCACCGGCCAGCAGTCGTTGAGCTGCCACACGATCATTCCGGCGCAGACCGGCTGCCAGGAGCGGAAGTGCTCGATCCCGAATCCCACCGCTCGGGCCTGGTGCAGCGACATCGCCCAGTGCCAGTCGTCCATGTCCTCGGGCACGTCGAGATGCGGCGCGAGGCCGTCGGCCAGCTTGCGGCTGCCGTCAGCGGCCTTCTGGTGGCTGAGCATCGCCGGCGAGGTGGGGGTCAGTGGCTCGTCATGGACGGCACGTTGGAGCGTCGCCCAGGTCGGCGGCCCCTGGTAGCCGAACTCGCTGACGAACCGGGGGACGTAGCGGCGGTAGGTGGTGTAGTCGGCGGTGTTCCACACGTCCCAGATGTGCATCGTCCCGTGCGCGGGGTCGTTGGGGTGCCGGCCCTCGTCGAACGACCAGGGGCTGCCGGGGGAGTACGGCCGGGTGGGGTCGAGCCGGGCGACGAGCTCGGGCAGCACGTCGAGGTAGTACCCACGCCCCCAGCTCAGTGCGCCGAGCTGCTCCTCCCACTGCCAGTCGACGTGGCCCCAGAGGTTCTCGTTGTTCCCGTTCCACAGCACCAGGCTGGGATGCGACCCGAGCCGGACGACGGCCTCGGTCGCCTCGGCGACGACCTCGTCACGCAGCGGCGGTTCCTCGGCGTAGGCCGCGCAGGCGAAGAGGAAGTCCTGCCAGACGAGCACGCCCTGCTCGTCACACACGTCGTAGAAGTCGTCGGACTCGTAGATCCCGCCCCCCCAGACGCGGAGCAGGTT
The DNA here is from genome assembly GCA_963845815.1 of uncultured Actinomycetota bacterium. GTDB lineage: Bacteria > Actinomycetota > Actinomycetes > Actinomycetales > Dermatophilaceae > Lapillicoccus. The sequence goes on along the minus strand of CAWJTD010000001.1, from coordinate 582,226 downwards.
CATCCCGGCGGCCACGGCGTGGTCGATGCCGCGCTCATACCGCGGTCGGTCGACCCGGGACGGGAAGCAGTCGTCGGGGATCCAGTTGGCCCCCTTGACCAGGATCGGCGTGTCGTTGACCCGCAGGCAGAAGGCGGTTCCGTGGTCGTCGGGGGTCGTGTCGAGCTCGACGCTGCGGAATCCCACCCGACGGTGATGACGGTCCAGCTCCTCCTCCTGGTGGAGGGTCACGACCAGGTCGAACAGCGGCTGCTCGCCGTGGCCGCGCGGCCACCAGAGCGGCGGGGCGGGCACCTCGAGGCGCAGCACCGCGTGGTCGGTGCCGACCATGACCTCGTGCTGCGTTCCGGCGATCTCGGCGCGCAGCCGCAGCGGCGCGTCGTGCGGGCCGTCGGGGTCGCGGACGATGTCGGCCCGGACCTCCACCGTCCCGACCCCACCCTCGACGGTCACCAGCGTGCTGACGTGGCCGAGCCGGGCCACCCGCCACCGGTGCAGCCGAACCGGGCGCCAGATGCCGGCGGTCACCAGATCGGGCCCCCAGTCCCAGCCGAAGTTGCAGGCCATCTTGCGAACGGCGTTGAACGGGTGCGCGTTGGTGTGCACCCGCGGGCCCTGGTCCGTGCTCGCCTGCTCGGCGGCATCGAGCTGGGCGGCGAAGTCGACGACGAGCTCGTTGGCCCCCGGTCGCAGCCGGGAGGTGAGGTCGAACCGGTGGCTGCGGTGCATGTTGCGCGATGAGCCGATCGCCGCACCGTTGAGCGAGACCTCACCCACGGTGTCGAGCCCGTCGAAGAGGAGGTCGATGCGCTCCCCCGGTGCGGGGAGCCCGGCCTGCACCGTCGTGGCGTACCGCCACGAGGTCCGTCCGATCCAGCTGAGCTCGGCCTCGTGCTCGTCGAGGTAGGGGTCGGGGATCAGCCCGGCATCGAGCAGGTCGGTGTGCACGCACCCCGGCACCGTCGCCGCCACCTCCAGACCGGAGAGCCAGTCGGGAACCTGCCCGCCGGTGGCCAGCAGGGTCCAGTCCGACGACAGGACGCTCGCCCGGGGCGAGGTCACTTCACCGCTCCAGCAGTCACCCCGGCAACGAAGTGCCGTTGGGCGAGCAGGAACCCGATCACCACCGGCACGCTGACCGCGAGCGATGCGGCCATGATCTCGTTCCAGTAGACGTTGGTCTGGGTCGAGTACTGTCGCAGCCCGACCGCCAGCGTGCGGTTGGCGTCGGTGGTCATCACCGAGGCGAACAGCACCTCTCCCCAGGACGTCATGAAGGCATAGATCGCCACCGCGATGACGCCCGGACGTGCCGCCGGCAGGACGACCCGCCACAAGGCGCCCATCGGTCCGCACCCGTCGACCATGGCCGCCTCGTCGAGCTCGCGCGGGATGCTCTCGAAGTAGCCGACCAGCATCCAGATCGAGAAGGGCAACGAGAAGGTGAGGTAGGTGATGATCAGCCCGGTCCGCGAGCCGACGAGCTGGATGCCGGTGGAGGAGTTGATGTTGACGAAGATGAGGAAGAGGGGGAGCAGGAACAGGACTCCGGGGAACATCTGGGTCGACAGGACCGTCGTGGTGAAGACCGAACGACCCCGGAAGACGAACCGGGACACCGCGAAGGCGGCCAGCACGGCCAGCAGCACGCTGGCCACGGTGGCCGCGGTCGCGACGATGATGCTGTTGGCGAAGTAGCGCGCCAGCGGCACCGTGGACCACATGTCGACGAACGGGGTCAGGGTCAGGTTCGACGGCCACCAGGTGAACAGGCCCTGGACGTCGCGCAGCGGTTTGAGCGACGAGGTCACCATCGCGTAGATCGGCACCAGGGTGAAGACGGCGAGCAGGGCCAGGACGGCCACGCGGTAGACCTTGAAGCCCGTGGTGTCACGCACGACGCGACCTCCGGTTCGTGATGAGCAGGTAGCTGGCGGTGACGACGAGCAGGAAGAGCAGCAGCAGGACCGACATCGCGGCGCCGCTGCCGAAGTTCCAGGTGAGGAACGACGCGTTGTAGATGTGGAACGAGATGAGGTCGCCGGCCCGTGGCTGGGCAGTGCCGAAGAGGACGTACGGGGTGTTGAAGTCGCTGAAGGTCCACAGGAACAGCACCAGGACCAGGACGAGGTTGACCGGCCGCAGCGACGGCAGGGTGATGTTCCGCCACTGCCGGACGTTCCCGGCACCGTCCACCGACGCGGCCTCGTAGAGGTCGGTCGGGATGCTCTGCAGCCCGGCCATCAGGGTGAGGAACGCGAACGGCCACAGGCGCCACACCGCGACCGTGACGATGGACGCGAAGGCGTTGCCGCCGATCAGCCAGAAGGGGCGGTCCGTCGTCACCGCGAGGTTGTCGACCAGGACGTGGTTCACCAGTCCGGTGTCGCGCTGGAGCATGAAGTTCCAGGTGAGGATCCCGGCATACGCCGGAAGGGCGTAGGGGACGAGGAAGGCGGTCCGGATCACGCCCCGACCGCGGAACGGCTGCTGGAGGGCCACCGCCGCAGCCATCCCGAGCATCCACGAGCCTGCGACGGCCAGCAACGAGAACCCCAGGGTGACCAGGAACGAGCGCAGCAGCCCCTGGCCGACGCTCGAGTCGAAGTCCACCGCGAGCCGGTAGTTGCCGATGCCGGCGTACGGGGCTTCGGACCAGTTGGCGATGTAGAACTTCGTCAGCTTGACGAAGCTCATCCAGATGCCGACGAGCATCGGGATGATGTGGATCAACAGCTCCATCACCACGGCCGGTGCGAGCAGCAGGTAGGGCAGCAGCCGGTGTCGTCGGTTCGAGGTGCGCTTCCGCAGCAGCCGGGGGCGGCCGGTCGGCCCACCCGGTTCGGTGACGGCGCTCGGCGCGGTGGACACAGCCACAGCAACCCTCCTCAACGTCGAGACGGCGGCCCGGCCGCCGGGTGGGGTGATCAGCCGACCGCGGCGGTGACCTGGTCCTGGGCGTCCTTGAGGGCGGTGCGGACCTCGTCGGCGGTCACCGTCCCGCCGGTGGCGATCTTGGCGAACATCGCGTTCATCGCCTTCCCCACGGTGCTCTCGAACTGGTCCTCGCCCGGCACCAGCGGCAGCGGCTTGGACATCGTCGAGTAGATCTGCTCGAAGGTCTTGGCCTCCTGCTCGTTGGGCGTGAAGACCGGCGTGGCCCCCTTGAGGACGGGTAGCGCAGCGAACGGCTTGTCCAGGCTCTGCTGGGTCGACTCCGACGTCATGAACTTGACGAACTTGAGTGCGGCGTCCCTGTTCTTCGTGTTCTTGAAGACCGACAGGTTGATCCCGGCCACGTGCGAGGCGACCTTCTGGCCGCCCACCGGCGCCGGGAACGGCACCACGCCGTACTCCTCGTTCTTCATCCCGTTGGCCGAGATCGATCGGGCGGCGTTGTTCTGGGTGAGCATCATCGCCACCTTCTTCGTCGCGAAGTCGTTCACGACCTTGGTCGCGTTGTCGTACTGGGCGTTCGAGGGGTTGACGACCTTGTCCTTCTGCATCAGGTCCAGGTACCTCAGCACGCCCTGGACGTTGCCCTCGCCGGTGAAGGTGGGCTTCCCGCCCGCGTCGAACCAGGAGGCCCCGTTCTGCGCGGCGTTGATGAAGGCGAAGTGGACGTTCTCGGTGTAGCTTCCGGCGGCGAGGGCGAACCCGTGGGTGCCCTTGGCCGGGTCGGTGAGCTTCTTCGCCGCGGCGACCATCTCCTCCCAGGTCGTCGGCGGGTTGAGACCGGCCCCGGTGAACATCGCCTTGTTGTAGTACAGCCCGTAGGCCAGGCCGTAGAGCGGGACCGAGGTGACGTCCTTGCCCGGGGCCCCTCCGGTGTCCAGGGCCGTCTTGACGAACTTGTCCTTGCCGCCGATCGCCGTCATCGCGGCCTCGTCGAACGGCAGGAACGCTCCGGTGGCCTGGAGCGAGGCCGCCCAGGTGTTCCCGATGTTGAGGACGTCCGGACCCGACCCCGAGGTGATCGCCGTCTGGATCCGGGTCTGCAGGTCGTTCCAGCCGATGACCTCGAGGTTGACCTTCACGCCGGTCTGCTCGGTGAACTTCGCCAGCTGCGGTCCGAGCACCTCCTTGTCGTTGTCGACGCTGGTGCCCTGGTTGCTGGCCCAGTAGGTGAGCGTCGAGCCATCGCTGGCGCTCCCACCGCTGGTGGTGCCACTGCACCCGGCGGCGCCGACCGCGAGCAGGGTCAGGGCGATGATCGGCGTACGCAGTCGCACGGTGGGACTCCCTCGTCGGGTTGAGGCTGGCCGCTGGCACGGCCGGCTCATCTGCCCGAGTCTTGCCCGCACCGGTTAAGGCGAGTCACCTAACCGGTTAAGTCATTGGCAAAAGTCGAGCCGGCAGCGCCACGGCCCCACCCGAAGATCCGGGCGGGGCCGTGGCGCTGGGTGCCGCGCTGGGTCAGGGCAGGACCGGGCTGAACGGCTCGGTGCCGAGCGCCAGGGCCAGGCCGGCGATCCCGGAGTTCGCCTTGGCGAAGTTCAGCTCGTGGTTGAGGTCGCCGATGTTGTTCGACCCCGGCAGCGGCAGCAGACCCAGGGTGGACAGGGTGCCGATGGCCTTTCCGCCGGCACTGAGGAACGCGGAGCCGGAGTCTCCTGGGACGCCGGGGGTGACGGTGTAGAGCGGGTGCGACCAGCCGCCGTCGGCCGGGTCGTCGCCGACGCTGACGCCCTGGTGCGGAGACAGCTCGGACACCCCGGCGCGCAGGCTGGAGTTCCCGTAGGTGTAGACGTCGTCCCCGGCAGCGGTGCCGTCGGTGTCGATCGCGGTGGGGCCGCCCCAGAACGGGACCGAGGGGTTGACCTTGGCGACATCCGCCGGGTCGACCTTGACCAGCGCGAGGTCGTTGTAGGCGCAGGTGTTGGGGTCGGTGGTGCCGAGCTGGCCCTCGGTCAGCCAGGAGGAGTAGGCCAGGGTGCCCGAGCCGACCTTGGTGCCCCTGCTGACCAGGCTGCCGCCTTCGCGGAACTCCACCGGGGTGCCGAGCGGCAGCGAGGAGTTCTCGCAGCCATTGGTGTCGGTGGCCGAGCCGAGCCCGGCGCAGTGCGCGGCATAGCCGACGTAGACGTTGGCGGCCGCGTCGGTGTACACGAAGTTGGCCGTGCACTGGGCACCATCGGTGTACATCATCGTGCCGGGGTGGATCGCCGCGGTGGACGCTGGCGCCCAGGTGACCGCCACGGGCTGGCCCTTGGGCGACTTCTTTGCCTCGGCCGGGCCGGCGCTGAACAGGGCATTGGCGAGCAGCAGACAGCTGACAGCCGTCAGGGCGCCGGTGGCGCGGCGGACCGAGGTGGACGTGACGAACGACATGAGAGCCTTCCGGGTTCGGGTGGTCGCGGCGAATCCGCCGCGGCGTCTTTTCTCGGGGTCAACTGTGCCCGAGTGGCGGCGGCGGAAACGCCACCACGTCCGGAATGCCTTGTGTTCCTTGCCAGTTCATGACCTGGCAACGAAGTCCATACCTGCCGATGACTCGTCGTTGACCTTGCCGGGCCCCGGGCCTACCTCACGCGCCGAGGGACCCGCCCGGTCGAGTCGCGCACGAGCAGCGTGCCCACCGGGGCGACCCGGCGGAGTGGACCGCTGCCCCGGATCAGCTCGAACAGCAGTTCCGTGGCGATCCTGGCCCGGGCCATCAGGCCGTGGTCGATGGCGGTCAACCGGGGGCGGGCCACGTCGCACAGCACCGAGTCGTCCCAGGCGACGATGGACAGCTCGTCCGGGACCGGGACGCCGAGGTCGTTGGCTGTCCGTAGCGCGGCGGTGGCCATGATGTCGTTGCCGAGGATGAGTGCCGTGGGTCGGTCCTCGGCGCGGCGACCGAGCAGGGACCGGGACGCGACGACGGCGGACTCATAGCCGTAGCTGCCCTCGACGTGCGTCATCCGCATGTCCCGGGCCTGCGCCTCCCGGGTCAGCAGCTCGGCACGCAGCCGTTCGTGCAGGTAGCCCATCGGGCCGCTGACATGCCCGATCCCGGTGTGGCCCAACGAGCCGAGATGGTCGAGCATCAGCGTCACGGTCTCGAGCTCGGGGGTGACGAGTCGCCCGACGCCGATCTCCCGGTCGATCGACGTGACGACGACGCACGGCATCCCCATCGAGCGCAGCAACGCCACCCGGGGGTCGTGCTCGTGCTCGTCGAAGAGGAGGAAGCCGTCGACGCGGCCCTGCCGGCTCCACCGTCGGTAGACCTCGAGGTCCTCGCCGTTCTCGCCGGTCAGGCGCAGCAACAGCGCCCCGTCCGCCTCGTTGAGGTACTGCTCGACGCCGAACAGGGTGCGCATGTAGAAGCCCTCGGCGGTGATCACCTGGGGATCGCGGGCCACGACGATGCCGATCGTCCCGGTCCGTGAGGCCGACAGGGCGACGGCCGCCGAGCTCGCGTGGAAGCCCACCTCCTCGGCCAGCTCCAGGACGCGCCGTCGCGTCTCGGCGCCCACCCCGGGGCGGCCGTTCAGGGCATAGGAGACGGAGGCCTTCGAGATCCCCAGCCGGTCCGCCAGGTCACCGATGGTCACCCGTTCCCGGCGCTGGCTCCTCACCGCGGCATCCTCGCAGCCAGACCCGGCCCCGCTCCACTCACTGGAACGGCCCGGGGTCCCCCGCGCCGTGCCGGGCCACCTCGGGATAGCCGTTCGAGTAGTCGACGACCGTCGTCGGCTCGGAGAGGCACTCCCCGTCGATGACGGCGTCGACCTGGTGGTCGAGCTCCTCCTTGACCTGCCAGCCGTCGGTCATCGGGGCCTCCTCGTCGGGCAGGATGAGCGAGCTGCTCAGCAGCGGCTCGCCCAGCTCCTCCAGCAGCGCCTGCACCACGGCGTGGTCGGGGATCCGGACGCCCACGGTCTTCTTCTTCGGGTGCAGCAGGCGCCGCGGCACCTCCTTCGTCGCCGGGAGGATGAAGGTGTACGGGCCGGGTGTCGCCGCCTTGATGGCCCGGAACACCGCGTTGTCGACATGGACCAGCTGACCGAGCTGGGCGAAGTCGCGGCAGACCAGGGTGTAGTGGTGCTTGTCGTCCAGCCTGCGGATCGCGGTGATCCGGTCCTTCCCCTCGGCGTTGCCCAAACAGCACCCGAGGGCGTAGCCCGAGTCGGTGGGGTAGGCGATCAGGCCCCCGTCGCGCAGGAGCGCGACGACCTGGGCGATCGCCCGAGGGTTGGGGTCCTTCGGGTGGACGTCGAAGAACCGCGCCACGTCAGTGGCGACGGTCGGGGATGACGGCGTTGATCAGCAGCGACGCGATGGTGATGATCAGGCCCCCGAGGACGGCGTCCCACCAGAAGTTCTGGACCGTGAAGGCGAGGCCGAGCTTCTCCGCCAACCAGGAGGTCAGCAGGAGCATCAGGGCGTTGATGACCAGGGTGAACAGCCCCAGGCTCAGCACGATCAGCGGCAGCGTGAGGAGCTTCAGCAGCGGCTTGATGATCGCGTTGACCAGGCCGAACACGATGGCCACCAGCAGGACGGTCAGCACCGTCCCGGTCAGCTCCGTGCCCTTCCCGAAGGCGATCCCCGGGACGAGCAGTGCGGCGACCCACAGGGCCAGCCCGTTGACGACGGTCTTGATGACGAATTCCATGACCATGGACGAATCCTGTCATGGCGGCGGACGGGACGCCGGGATGGCGGGTCGCCGGCCCACCTAGAGTTGGGCCATGACGACGCAGTCCCAGCCAGAGCAGGTCCGCCTGCGCGCCGCCCTCGAGGCGCTCCCGGCATACGTCCCCGGCAAGCCGGCCGCGGTGAATCCCGGACAGACGACCTACAAGGTCTCCAGCAACGAGAATCCCTATCCGCCCCTCGAGAGCGTCCGACAGGCCATCGAGCGGGCTGCGGCACAGGTCAACCGGTACCCGGACATGGCCGTCACCGAGCTCACCGCGGCCATCGCCGCGAAGGTCGGCGTGGAGCCGGCCAACATCGCCACCGGGACCGGAAGCGTGGCGGTGCTGGCCCAGATCATCACCGCGACCTGCGACGCCGGGGACGAGGTGGTCTATGCCTGGCGGTCCTTCGAGGCCTACCCCATCGTGGTCGCGCTCGCCGGCGCCCAGTCGGTGCAGGTCGGGCTCGACGCCGACCAGCGCCACCGGTTGCACGCCATGGCGGCGGCGGTCACGGACCGCACCAAGGTGGTCATCGTCTGCTCGCCGAACAACCCCACCGGGACGGTGGTGCACCACCGCGAGCTCGAGCTGTTCCTCGACGCGGTCCCGCCGACCGTGCTCGTCGTGCTCGACGAGGCGTACCTCGAGTTCGTCACCGACCCGGACGCTCCGGACGCGCTGGCGGTGTGGCGTGAGCGACCGAACGTCCTCGTGCTGCGGACGTTCTCCAAGGCGTACGGCCTCGCCGGTCTGCGGGTCGGCTACGCGGTCGCCCATGAGCGGGTCGCGGCGGCCCTGCGCGCGACGGCAACGCCCTTCGGCGTCAGCTCGGTCGCCCAGACCGCGGCGCTCGCGTCCCTGGATGCCTTCGACGAGCTGCAGGTTCGGGTGGACGCGTTGGTGACCGAGCGGTCTAGGGTGCTGGACGCGCTGCGCGGACAGGGCTGGACCCTGCCGCCGAGCGGGGCGAACTTCGTCTGGTTCCCGCTGGGCGCGGCCTCCGGTGACTTCAACGTCGCCTGCCAGGCAGCTGGGCTGGTGGTCCGGCAGTACGGGGATGACGGAGTGCGGGTGACCATCGCGGAGACGGAGGCGAACGACCGGCTGCTCGAGGTCGCCCAGGCGTTCGGACCCCGCTGACCGGCTCGGCCCGGGCCGGGTGCGGCCGGTGGTCAGGGAGCGTGAGGTGCCGTCCGCATTGTGAGATTTCCGGGACCGGCCGATACATTGGCTGTCAACGGCTCGACTGTGAGCGCGACCACACCCGGTAGCGTCCCACACCGACGACGTCGCGGCTCCGCACGGCGACCCCGTGCTGGTCCACGGCCCGAGTAATGGCGCGGCAAGCACACCGCCGTTCCACGCGAAGAGGAGTGCCAGTGAGCGACAAAGCAGTCGCGGATCTCGCCGCCCCGGTCCCCGCTGTCGGGGATGGCGGACCGGACATGATCCAGCTGCTGACCCCCGAAGGTCAGCGCGTCGACAACCCTGCGGCCACCGACTACGCCAAGTACGTCGACGACCTGACCGACGAGGACCTGCGCGGCTTCTACCGCGACCTGATCCTGATCCGTCGCGTCGACGCCGAGGCCACCGCACTGCAGCGCCAGGGCGAGCTCGGCATCTGGGCCTCCCTGCTCGGCCAGGAGGCCGCCCAGGTCGGCTCCGGTCGGGCGCTCAAGCCCCAGGACTACGCGTTCCCGACCTACCGCGAGCACGGCGTCGCCTGGTGCCGCGGGGTCGACCCGCTGAACCTGCTCGGCCTCTTCCGTGGCGTCAACCATGGCGGCTGGGACCCCAACGAGAAGAACTTCCACCTCTACACGATCGTCATCGGCGCCCAGACGCTGCACGCCACCGGCTACGCCATGGGCATCCAGCACGACGGCGACGTCGGCACCGGGGACCCGGAGCGCGACGCGGCGGTGATCGCCTACTTCGGTGACGGCGCCACTGCCCAGGGCGACGTCAGCGAGGCCTTCACCTTCGCGGCCGTCAACAACGCCCCGGTGGTCTTCTTCTGCCAGAACAACCAGTGGGCGATCTCCGAGCCGAACGACCGGCAGACCCGGATCCCGCTCTACCAGCGGGCCCGCGGCTTCGGGTTCCCCGGGGTCCGGGTCGACGGCAACGACGTCCTCGCGGTGTATGCCGTGACGAAGCACGCCCTCGAGGAGGCCCGGTCCGGCCAGGGCCCGTTCCTCGTCGAGGCGTGGACCTACCGGATGGGCGCGCACACGACCTCCGACGACCCGACCAAGTACCGCGTCTCGGCCGAGGTCGAGGTGTGGAAGCTGCGGGACCCCATCGAACGGCTGAAGGCGTACCTCGTCCACGAGCGCAAGGCGGACACGGCGTTCTTCGAGGCGGTCGAGGCCGAGGCCGAGGAGCTGGCGGTCACGGTTCGCGAGGGCTGCCTGTCGATGCCGGATCCCACGCCGGAGTCGATGTTCGACCACATCTACGTCGAGGAGCACCCCCTCGTGGAGGCGGAGCGCGAGCAGTTCGTCGCCTACCAGGCCAGCTTCGAAGGGGGGCACTGAGATGGGACAGATGACCATCGCCAAGGGCATCACCAACGGCCTGCGCAAGGCCATGGAGAAGGACCCCAAGGTCATCCTCATGGGTGAGGACATCGGCAAGCTCGGTGGCGTCTTCCGGGTGACCGAAGGCCTGCAGAAGGACTTCGGCGAGGAGCGGGTGATGGACACCCCGCTGGCCGAGGCGGGAATCGTCGGCACCGCGATCGGGATGGCCCTGCGCGGCTACCGACCGGTGATCGAGATCCAGTTCGACGGCTTCGTCTACCCGGCGTTCGACCACATCGTCAGCCAGGTCGCCAAGATGCGGGCGCGCAGCCTCGGCAAGATCAGGCTGCCGATGGTGATCCGGATCCCGGTCGGTGGCGGCATCGGCGCGGTGGAGCACCACAGCGAGTCCAACGAGGCGTACTTCGCCCACACGGCCGGCCTGCGGGTGGTCTGCGTGTCCAACCCCGAAGACGCCTACTGGGGCATCCAGCAGGCCATCGAGACCGATGACCCGGTGATCTTCTACGAGCCCAAGCGGCGCTACTGGGACAAGGGCGAGGTCGACGAGACCGCGGCTGCCCGGACCCTGTTCGAGGCCTCCGTCCTGCGGGAGGGCACCGACTGCACGCTGGTCGCCTACGGCCCCATGGTCAAGACCTGCCTCCAGGCCGCCCAGGCTGCCGAGGAGGAGGGCAAGAACCTCGAGGTCATCGACCTGCGCTCGCTGAGCCCCCTCGACCTCGGCGCCCTGACCAGGTCCGTCGAGAAGACCGGACGGATGATCGTCGTCCACGAGGCGTCGACCTACCTCGGGCTGGGCGCCGAGATCGCCGCTGCCGTGACCGCCAACGCGTTCTACCACCTCGAGGCTCCGGTCATGCGGGTCGGCGGCTACAACCTGCCCTACCCGCCGAGCCGGCTCGAGGAGGAGTTCCTCCCCGACCTCGACCGGGTCCTCGACGCCGTCGACCGCTCGCTCGCGTTCTGACGCCAGCCGTCACCACGCCGCCGTACAGCCAACAAGGGAAACAGCCATCATGAGTGCGAGACAGTTCAAGCTCCCGGACCCCGGCGAGGGCCTGACCGAGGCCGAGATCGTCACCTGGCACGTCAAGGTGGGGGACACGGTCAAGGTCAACGACATCATCGTCGAGGTCGAGACCGCGAAGTCGCTGGTCGAGCTGCCGGTGCCGTTCGCCGGCACCGTGACCGAGCTCCTGGTGTCCGAGGGGGACACCGTCGAGGTCGGGACGCCGATCATCTCCGTGGACAGCGGCGCGGGCAGCCCGGGCGCGCCGGCGGCGCCGGCCGCGGAGCCGGCCGCCGCCGCGGGCGGTCCGGCCCAGCCGGCAGCCGGGGTGGACGAGGCGATCGAGGAGGGCAAGATCGGCGGAACCACGTCGACCGGACGAACCGCCGTCCTGGTCGGCTACGGCGTCAAGCAGACCGAGGCCAAGCGCCGCCCGCGCAAGGGTGGCCCAGCCGGCGACGCGATGCCGACCGACGGTGAGCGCACTCGCGCTGCGGCACCGAGCGCCCCTCGCGCGCACCTGCCGGTGAAGAACCCGGACGAGTTCGTCCCCTCGCCCTCGGTGGCCGTGGACGACTACACGGCACGCAGCCGTCGTACCGAGGTCGGCGCGCCGGCGCGTGCAGCGGGCTCGGGGCGGGCCCTGGCCAAGCCGCCGGTCCGCAAGGTCGCCAAGGACCTCGGCATCAACCTCGACGAGGTCTCCGGCTCCGGCCCGGACGGCACCATCACCCGGGCCGATGTCGAGGGGCACTCCGCCGGCACGAACGGGGCCGGAGCGGCTGACGCCGCAGGCGGATCCGGGTATGTCGCGCCGGTCTTCGGTGAGCGGGGTGAGCGCGAGACCCGGGTGCCGATCAAGGGGGTCCGCAAGATGACGGCGCAGGCGATGGTCGGTTCGGCCTTCACCGCGCCGCACGTCACCGAGTGGATCACCATTGACGTCACCCGGACCATGGAGCTCGTCGCGGCCCTGAAGAAGGACCGCGAGTTCAGCGACGTCAAGGTCACTCCGCTGCTCATCCTCGCGAAGGCGATGTGCATCGCGATCCGGCGCAACCCCGGGATGAACGCCACCTGGGACGAGCAGGCGCAGGAGGTCGTCCTCAAGCACTACGTCAACCTCGGCATCGCCGCGGCCACCCCCCGCGGCCTGCTCGTGCCGAACGTCAAGGACGCCGACCAGATGTCGCTGCACCAGCTGGCCGAGGCGATCGGTGCGCTGACAGCGACCGCCCGCGAGGGCCGGACCCAGCCCGCGGAGATGGCCGGCGGGACCATGACGATCACCAACGTCGGAGTCTTCGGCGTGGACAGCGGCACGCCGATCATCAACCCGGGCGAGAGCGCCATCGTCTGCTTCGGAGCGATCCGCAAGCAGCCGTGGGTGGTCACCGACGCCGCCGGCAACGACGAGCTGGCGATCCGGCACATCACCCAGCTGGCGGTCTCCTTCGACCACCGGCTCATCGACGGCGAGCTGGGCAGCCGGTTCCTCTCCGACGTCGCCGCGCTGCTCGAGGACCCCAGCCGAGGGCTGGTCTGGGGCTGAGCGGCGCGCTCGGGCCGCCGAGGAGCGGTGGCAGGCGCCTGCGGTGCGTGACCGACCGCCTGGGGTTGCCCCTCAGGGGGCGACGCCAAAGGGCGAGCTAGGCAGCCACCGGGTGAACCACGACGAGGTGGCGAGTCCGCTCCCGGCCACGGTGGACCGCCGTGGGCTACGGCCGATCTCGAGGACGTGGGCCGCTGAACGACGCGGCACCGGGTCCGCACCGGGCTCGAGGAGGACCTCGCTCGGGAGGTCTCGGATCGTGGTTGCGCAGGGGGCGATCAGTGCTCGACGATGGCGCGGGATCCTGACATCACGAGACAGGACGACGACCGGTCGATCCCGGCCATCTCGCACCACCACACCTCCCCCGTGCGGGCAGGTCGGTCCCGAGGCCGCGACCGCGCGCCGGAACGACGCCAGGTCTCCCCAGTCGTCCGGCTCGTCGAGCGGGTGAGCATCGTCGGCGCCGTAGCTGGCGTCCACCTCCGCTGCGCGGTGCCGGGCCAGCAGGGCTGTGGGTCGACCGGGACGGAGGGCACGTCAGCCGGAAGGTCGGGGGCGGCTGGAGGGCCCTGCAACGTGTTCACCCTCGCGGTAGACCGCTTCGATCTCCAGGAGGGCACCGACGTCGGTGGCGGCTTGGCCGCGGACCACGAGCAGGTCCGCAGCGCGACCGGTCACCAACCGGCCGCAGGTGTCGGCCAAGCCGCCGAGGGCGTCCGCCGCCTGGGATGTCGCGGCCCTCAGCGCGCCCACGGGATCGCTGGTCGCGGCGGCGAGCTCGAGGACGGCATACGCCATTGCATCGTGAGGTTTGCCCGGCCCGACCCCGGCGTCGGTGGCCACGACGATGCGGGCTCCTGCCTCCCACAGCGCCAGGAGGCGACCCGAGATCTGCTCCATTCTGGAGGCAAGCGCCGGCGGTGGCGGCGGCCCGCCCGGGACCGAACCTGGAGTGATCCGCACGATGATCCCGGACTCTGCCAGCTCGCGCAGCAGGGTGGGGTCATGGTCAACCCCGTCCGCGGTCATGAAGGTGCAGTGCTCCACCGCGTCCACACCGGCCGCGACGCAGGCACGCAACGCGGCCGCCCCGTGGGCATGCGCGGCAACCGGGATACCCGCGGCATGGGCGTGCTCCACCAGCGCCCTCAACGCGGCCTGGTCGAACTGCGACTCCCATGGCAGCGACCCCGGCGTGATGTTGCCCCCGGACACCATCACCTTGACCACGTCGACGCCGCGACCGGCACGGACACCGACCGCAGTCGCGATATCCGCCGGCGCCGTCTGCGCCCCGACCAGGAAGTGGCAGTGCCCCCCGGGTGTCGTGATCGGCGGGCCGCTGGCCAGGATGCGGGGAAGTGACCGGTCACCCCGGCCGGCGTTCCGGACCTCGACGACGGCGTAGTCGCTGTCGCCGAGATCCTGCACCGTGGTCACCCCGCCGGCCAGTGCCCGGCGCGCGTTCGCGATGGCCTGGGCGCGCTGCGCCACAGCCTCCTTCGGGAGGCCGTCAAGGGCGCTCGGCTGGCACCCCCAGGACACGTGTTGATGGCCATCCACCAAACCAGGCAGCAGCGTCGTGCCGGGACCGTGCTCAACCACCTTCGCGCCGACGGGTGCAGGCTGGACCGGACGCACCTCCAAGACCGTTCCGCCCTCGTCGACGAGGACCTCGCTGCCCGCCCGCACGGCCTCGCCGTCGAAGACGTAGCCCGCCCGGAAGATCCGCACGCCTTTCATGGTGGCCCTCCCCGCTGGGCGTGCGCAAACGATTGAAGCCCAGATCCCCGCCCCTCGGCGCGGCGAACGGCGCCGGTCGATCTCGGTGGTCGCGGCGGCGAACGTCGCGGGGTCGGCGTCGGGCAGCTCGCGGACCCGCGCCAGCGGGACGCCGGCCTCGGCCAGGGTGCGGATCCGGATGAGTCGCACGACCGCGCCCGCTTGGTACGTCCGATAGCCGCATTGCCGTCCCATGAGCAGCCCGGTCTGGTCACGTCAGCAGGATTGCTCCGCTCAGCGGGACGGCTCCCCCGAGTCGGCACGACGTCGCTCAGACGGGCTCTCCGGGTCACTGGCCACCTCGGCGACGAGCTCGACCTCGCCGGCAGGAGCAGCCCCGATCAGGGCGGCCGTCCTGGCGGCGTCGTCCTGGCCGCGCTCGTCGTAGGCCGAGCCGCTGCGCAGCTCGACGTGCGGCAGGAACCAGGACACGGCGAAGGCGACGAGCACGACGAAGGTGGCGACGAGGAAGACCGACGACATCGCGTCGGTGAACGACACCAGGTACGGGTGCGCGAGCCTCGGGTCCACCCGCTGGACGAAGGAGGAGTCGCTCAGCAGGGCGCCGAAGCTGGCCCCGCCGTCGGTCTTGGCGGCTTGCAGGCGCTGGATGAAGTCGGCGTTGGCGGCCGGGTCACCCACCGGGTTGCGCAGGGCCGCCTGGAAGGCCGGGTCCTGCTGAGCGGCCGCGTAACCGGGTGCCACTCCCGAGGCGAGCCGGGAGAAGAGGATGGACAGGAACACCGCCGTGCCCAGGGTGCCGCCGATCTGGCGGGTGAACGTCGCCGACGAGGTCGCCACGCCGATGTCCCGGGGGCTGACGGCGTTCTGCACGGCGAGCGTGAGCGGCTGGAAGTTGAACCCGAGCCCGACACCGAAGCAGACCATGACGATCATCGTCTGCCAGATCGGGGTCTCGGCGTCCACGAAGTGGAAACCGATCATGGCCACGACGAGCAGCCCAGCCCCGATGATCGGGAACTGGCGGTAGCGGCCGGTGCGGGAGATCAGCTGTCCGGACAGGATCGAGCCGAACATGATCCCGAGCGTCAGCGGGACCAGCTGCAGACCGGCCGCCGTGGGCGAGGCCCCCTTGACGATCTGAAGGTAGAGCGGGAGGGCGGCGATGCCGCCGAACATCCCCATCCCGATGAAGACCGAGGCGAACGAGGCCACTCCTACGGTCCGGATCTGGAACAGGCGCAACGGGATCAGGGCTTCCTCGCCCATCGACTTCTCCACCAGGAAGAACGCGGCGATGCCGACCAGGCCCACGGCATACGCGATCAGGGCACCCGGCGAGACCCAGCCCCACTCCCTGCCCTGCTCCGCCACGATGAGCAGCGGGACGAGGGCGAGGCTGAGCGCTGCGGCGCCCCACCAGTCGATGCGGTGGTCGAGCCGGCGGTGCTTCAGGTGCAGGGTGCGGCTGACGACGAAGAGCGCGGCGATGGCGATCGGGACGTTGACCAGGAACACCCAGCGCCAGCCGGTGATGCCGAGGATCGTGCTCTGCCCGGCGAAGAACCCGCCGACGACGGGGCCGAGGACGCTCGAGGTGCCGAACACGGCCAGGAAGTACCCCTGGTACTTGGCCCGCTCCCGCGGGGGCACGATGTCACCGATGATGGCCAGCGCGAGGGCGAAGAGACCGCCGGCGCCGAGGCCCTGGATGGCCCGGTACATGGCCAGCGTGCCGATCGAGGTGGCCAGCGTGCAGAGCATCGAGCCGATCGTGAAGATCGAGATCGCGGCGATGAAGAACTGCTTGCGGCCGTAGATGTCGGAGAGCTTGCCGTACAGCGGCGTGACGATCGTCGAGGTGATCAGGTAGGCCGTGGTCACCCACGCCTGGGCCGAGAGCCCCTTGAGGTCGTCGGCGATGACCCGGATTGCCGAGGCGACGATGGTCTGGTCCAGAGCCGCGAGGAACATCCCCATCATCAGGCCGATCAGGATCGTGATGATCTGCCGGTGGGTCAGGGGTCCCTCGGGGACGGCGACGGCGCGTGCCGGTCTGGCTGATGCCATGTCAGTGCTCCTGGTGTGACGGTGCGGTCAGGCCAGCGCCGTGGCTCGCCTTGAAGGACTCGGCGTCGTTGCCGAAGCGAGTGAGGTACTGCGCGAAGGCCTGGGCGTCCTCGTCGGACCAGTCGGCCAGCAGGTGGGTGAACCACTCGCCCCGTCCCTCGACGAGCTTGGTGATCAGCTGGCATCCGGTGGTGCTGAGCGAGATCAGCTGGGCCCGGCCGTCCTGCGGGTCGTCGATCTTCTCGACGAGGCCGTGCTGGCACAGGTGGCTCACCTGGCGGCTGACCGTGGAGATGTCCGAGTGGGTCAGCTCGGCGAGGGCCGACACCCGCCGCGGCTGCGGGGCGAGGGTGAAGAGCACCGGGTAGTGGGACGGGTCGACGGCCGGGTGGGGGCGGGGCGCAGCGTGGCGCATCGCGGTCATCACCTTCATGACCCGGATCAGCGTCGTGGCGATGGCCTCGGCGGTCTCCGGATGCACGGACATGGGAACTCCTGGGACGGTTTGCTTGAGACGTGCAACTATCGCATAAGAACTTGCACGCCCCAACCAAATATTCCCGGCTCCGCCGACCGGCCGAGGACCGGTCGTCGCGGCGAGGTCCGAAGCGTGCCCCAGGGTCAGTGCACGATGACCAGATGCTCGAGGACGCCGCGGGCCAGGTCCTCGTCGCCGTGCACGGTGAAGATGATCTCGTCGACGCCACGACGACCTGCTGCCCGCCTGGTCAGGGCGTCCGTCGAGAGGATGATCGAGGTGGTCCCGCCCGGGTCGTCGGCGTGCTCCTCGTGCGTGTCCCCGGTGAACAGCGCCTGACCGTGCGGGCGCCCGTCCGGCCCCTCGACGACGCGGACCCCGGCCCGGGCCATGACGGGGCCGGTGATGTCGAAGATCACGGCCTGGCCCACGGGAACCGCGGCGTCGCGGGCCACGATCCTCGGCAGCGACCGGATGACCGCGTTGACGAAGACCGTCGCCGCGGGGGAGTCGAGGTTGCCCGGGCGCCCCAGCGCCGCGCGGATGTCCTGCTCATGGATCCAGATGTCGATCACCCGCAGGGTGAGCGCGTCCGTGGCCGGGGCCGGGCCGGCCACGCTGCGCAGGATCGTGTCGTCGCTCAGCGCCGGGTCGCGAAGGGCGGCAACCCGGCTCACCAGGACGTCCTCGAGCTCGCCGACCACGTCCGCGCCGTCGAGCGGCCGCCGCTCGTGGACGAAGAGCTCGACGAACTCGCCGGTGTCGTTCTTGATGTGGGGCAGGTCGGGCAGCTGGATCTGCGGGGGCGCCGCCCCGTCGAGCCAGGACTCGATCCCGACGACGTGGCTGATCACGTCCTTGACCGTCCAGCCCGGGCACTCGGTCTGCAGGGTGAAGTCGACCAGCGAGCAGCTGTGGCCGAGGTCGACCACGGCCTGGGTGGTGTGTTGGTAGGCGTCGACGAGCCCGCGCAGGTCGGTCGGAGGAGCCGGGTGCATGGGCATGGGCCCACTGTACTTACGCTTGCGGGTATGCCGACGACTCGTGAGAGCTCACCGGGTCCGTCCGGAGCCCCGGTCCTCGCTGTCGTGCTGGTCGCCCTCGCCGCCAGCGCCGTGGCCGTCGTCGTCGGCGGCGCGGCCGCCCAGGTCGTGGCGGGACTCGAGGACGTCGGCGCCGGCGTGCGCTGGGGTCTGCCGCTGCTGCGGGTGATCCACGACCTGGCCGCCTCGACGACCATCGGCCTGCTCGTCGTCGGGGCACTGATGCTTCCGGGGCGAACCCAGCTGGCGACGATGCTCCGCGCCGGCCGGCTCGCGCTGGCCAGTGGTGTGGTCTGGGTCGTCTCGGGCCTGGCCGGAGTCGTCCTGGGGTTCGCCGACGCCGCCGGCACCCCGCTGGGCAGCCCCCAGTTCTGGCCGCAGTTCCAGGCGTTCGCGTGGTCCCTGGAGACGCTCCGGGTGGGCGTGATCAGCGCCGCGCTGGCAGCCGTGGCGACGACCATCGCAGCGGTCGCACTGAGTCGCAAGGCGCTCGCGGCGGCCGCTGGCGTCGCCCTCCTGGCGATCCTCCCGCTGGCACTGGCAGGCCACGCCGCGGGCGACGCCGACCACGAGAGCGCGGTGAACACCATCGCCTTCCACCTGGTCGGGGCCACGCTGTGGGTCGGCGGCCTGCTGGCCCTCGTCCTGCTCCGGCCCCTGCTGGGTCGCCGGCTGCCGGTCGTCGTGGCCCGCTACTCGACGATGGCGTTGTGGTGCTTCGTCGCGGTCGGCATCTCCGGAGTGGTCAGTGCCCTGATCAGACTGGGCGGGCTGGCCAACCTCCTGACCGCATACGGCAGCCTGATCCTGGTCAAGACCGGGTGCCTGCTGGTGCTCGGTGCCTTCGGGCTGCTGCAGCGTCGTCGGGTCGTCCAGCGCCTGGCCACCGAGCCGGCCGCCGGCCGCCTGTTCGTGCGCTTCGCCGTCACCGAGCTGCTCGTCATGGCCGTGGCGTTCGGGTTCGCCACCGCCCTGGCCCGATCCGCCGGGCCCGGCGCCGTGGCGCCGGTGCCCGCAACCGTCACCGAGAGCCTGACCGGCTTCCCGCAGCCGGCGGCGCCGACGACGGCGACCCTGCTCACGCTCTGGCGCTGGGACTGGCTGTGGAGCGTCGTCGCGGTGGGTGCCGTGCTGCTCTACCTCGTCTGGGTCGTGCGGCTGCGCCGGCGCGCAGACGGGTGGCCGCTGTCGAGGACCCTCGCCTGGGTGGCCGGGTGGGCGCTCTTCTTCTGGGCGGTCACCGGCGCGCCCGGCGTGCTCGGCCGGGTCTCCTTCTCGTGGCACATGATCGAGCACATGGTGATCGCGATGGGCGCCCCGGTGCTGCTCGTCCTGTCGGCTCCGATCACGCTCGCGCTGCGCGCGATGGCGCCACGCCGGGACGGCAGCCTGGGACCTCGGGAGCTGCTCCTGGGGATGACCCACTCGCGGTTGCTCCAGGTGATGGGCAACCCGGTCGTCGCTGCCGCACTGTTCTTCGTCAGCCTCGCGGTCTTCTACTACTCGCCGCTGTTCGAGCTGGCCCTGGAGACCCACACCGGACACGTGCTGATGATCACCCACTTCCTCGTCACCGGCTACCTCTTCGCCTGGGTCCTGGTCGGCGTCGATCCTGGACCGCCGAAGTGGGCGCCGCCACTGCGGCTGCTGATCCTCCTGGTGACCATCTCGTTCCACGCGTTCTTCGGCGTCGCGCTGATGTCCGGAACCACCCTGCTCGCGCCCGGGTTCTTCGGCCGCCTCGCGCTGCCGTGGATCCCCGACCCGATCGCCGACCAGCAGCGCGGTGGAGGCATCGCCTGGGGCATCGGCGAGGCGCCCACGCTGGTGCTGGCCATGCTCGTCGTGCTGGCCTGGGTGCGCAGCGACGCCGTCGAGGCCCGACGCAAGGACCGGCAGGCGAGCCGGGACGGGGATGCCGAGCTGGCGGCGTACAACGCACAATTGAGCGCACTGCGTGACCGAGGCAGCAGCACCCGCAACACCTAGGAGCCCGTGATGAAGGTCGCCCTGATCCAGCTCGCCTACGGCGATGACGAGACCGTCGAGGACCGCACCGAGCGGGTGGCGGCGTTGGTCCGGGCCCAACGCGGACACGACCTCGTCGTGCTGCCCGAGCTGTGGTCGGCGGGGGGCTTCGACTACACGCACTGGCCGGAACGAGCCCAGAGCCGGCGGGGTCCGGTGGCGCAGGCGATGTCGCGGGCCGCCCGCGAGGCCGGGGTCACCCTGCACGCCGGCTCGATCATCGAGACCTCGGCGGAGGACTCCGGGGCCGAGGGGCGAAACCTGTGGAACACCTCGCTCGTCTTCGACCGGGAGGGGGCGCTGCGTGCGACGTACCGCAAGATCCACCGGTTCGGGTTCGGGGCGGGGGAGCCGAAGCTGCTGGAGGCCGGTGACGAGCTGGTCCTGACCGACCTGCCGGACGGGGACGGCGTCGTCAGCGCCGGCCTGTCCACCTGCTACGACCTGCGCTTTCCGGAGCTCTACCGGGCCCAGCTGGACCGCGGGGCCAAGATCTTCGTGATCCCGGCCGCCTGGCCCAGCCCGCGGGTGCGGCACTGGACCCTGCTGGCTCACGCCCGGGCGATCGAGAACCAGTGTGTGGTCATCGCCTGCAACACCGCCGGCACGCACGCCGGGCACGAGATGGGCGGCCACTCCCAGGTCATCCTGCCCACCGGCGAGGCCCTGACGATGGCCGGCACCGGCGAGGAGGTGCTCACCGTCGACATCGACGTCGCGGCGGTGGACCGGTGGCGGGAGAGCTTCCCGGTCCTGCGTGACCGCCGGATGCCCGAGCACGTCCGGTGAGGGCGGGAATCCCCCGGCGGCCCACTCCGTTGGTCACCTCGTGAGCCACGCCGCGACGCCCTCCTCCTCGCCGGCCAGCCCGCTGCGGGCCCGAGCCCGGGTGCGGGCCCCCGAGCTCGTCGGACGACGCTGGCTGAACACCGGCGGCGTGCCGCTCGACCTGGCCAGCCTGCGCGGCCGGGTGGTCGTGCTGGACTTCTGGACCTTCTGCTGCGTCAACTGCCTGCACGTCCTGGACGAGCTGCGACCGGTCGAGGCGCGCTTCCGCGACGAGCTGGTCATCATCGGCGTGCACTCCCCGAAGTTCGAGCACGAAGGCGAGCCGGCTGCCGTCGAGGCCGCCGTCGAGCGGTACGCGGTGCACCACCCGGTGCTCGACGACCCGGAGCTGGTGACCTGGACGGCGTACGCCGCCAGGGCGTGGCCCACCCTCGTCGTCATCGACCCCGAGGGGTACGTCGTCGCCTCGATGTCCGGTGAGGGTCACGGGCCCGGGCTGGCGACGCTCGTCGACGAGCTGGTCACCGAGCACCGGGCCCGGGGGACCCTGCGCAGCGGGGACGCCCCCTACGTCCCGCCGCCGCCGCGGACCTCGGCGCTGGCCTTCCCCGGCAAGGTCGTCGGTCTGCCCGACGGCAGCGTCATCGTCTCCGACACGAGCCACCACCAGGTCGTGCACCTCGAGACCGACCTGGAGACCGAGCGCCGCCGATGGGGCTCCCGGGAGAGCCTCAACGAGCCGCAGGGCCTCCTCCTGCTGCCGGTCGACGTGGCGGCCGAGGTGGGCTACGACCTGCTCGTCGCCGACTCGGTGAACCACCAGGTTAAGGGAATCAGCCTGACCAGCACGGAGATTCGGGTCGTCGCCGGGACCGGCCGACAGCTGCGCGAACGCTCCGGTGGCGGGCCCGCCCTGACCCAGGACCTCTCCACGCCGTGGGACCTTGCCTGGTGGCGGGGGCGGGTCGTCATCGCCATGGCCGGCACCCACCAGCTCTGGGAGCTGCGGATCGAGGCGGACCCGGACGCGTCGACCATCGCGGTGCTCGCCGGAACCTCGCAGGAAGGACTTCGCGACGGACCTGCCGCCGAGGCCTGGCTGGCCCAGCCCTCCGGCCTGGCGGTGACGGCTGACGGGGAGCGCCTGTGGGTCGCCGACTCGGAGACCTCGGCCCTGCGCTCGATCGCGAACGGCTCCCAGGGCCTGGAGCTGACCACCCAGGTGGGAACCGGCCTGTTCGACTTCGGGCACCGGGACGGCGCCGCCGCGCACGCCCTGCTCCAGCACCCGCTCGGGGTCACCGCGCTGCCGGACGGCTCGGTCGCCATCAGTGACACCTACAACGGAGCGATCCGGCGGTTCGACCCCGCCACCGGGCAGGTGAGCACCCTGGCCACCGGGCTGGCCGAGCCCTCGGCCGCGGTGGTGCTGACCGATGCCGGCTCGTCGGCGCACCGGCACCAGGTCACCCTCGCCGTCGTCGAGTCGGCGGCCCACCGGCTCATCCGGGTGGCGCTGCCGGAGAGCGCCCAACGGGTCGACGGCCCGGCCCGACGGTCCCAGCGCCCGGCCACCGAGGTCGCCCCCGGGACGGTGGCCCTCGAGATCGCGTTCACCCCACCATCGGGCCAGCAGCTCGACGACCGGTGGGGCGACCCGACCCGGCTCGTCGTGTCGGCCACCCCGGCGGCCCTGCTCGTCGAAGGCGGCGGGTCCGGTCCGGGGTTGACCCGGGCACTGCGGCTGGCACCCGGCATACCCGAGGGCACGCTGCACGTGTCGGTCCAGGCCGCGGCCTGCGACGAGGAGGCCGAGCACGCGGCCTGCCACCTGTACCAGCAGGACTGGGGCATTCCGGTCAGCCAGGTCGAGGGTGCGAGCAGCGAGCTCAGGCTGGATCTGCGCGGGGTCTGAGGGCTGCGCGCGAAGCCGTTGATCCGTGTCCTGAGCCACGTGTGAGATGTCGCCTGCTGGGTAGGAACGCACCGGACCAGTACCGTCGGTCCCAGAGTTCGGCTGCATCCGGCACCGGACCGCGTCCTTCATAGGAGGAAGCTCATGGGCATCGGCCTCGGAATTTTCCTGCTCGTCGTCGGAGCCGTACTGGCCTTCACCAACGTGGAGAGCCAGCTCACCGGCAGCAACATCAACCTTGATGTCGTCGGCTGGATCCTCATGGCCGGCGGTCTGCTGTCCCTGATCTTCGGAACCATCCAGAACCGGCAGCGGGCGAACACCTCGCACACGGCCGTCGTGGAGCGCCGTGACGTCGGAGCGCCCGTCGAGCGTCGCGTCGTCGAGGAGCGGCGCACCGACGACCCGCTCTGAGGCTGAGCCGGTTCGTACCGGACCGGGAAGGGGTCGCGCGGCTCGGGGGGTGCGCGGCCCCGTCCCTATGCCCGGCCTCGGCCCGCGGTGCGTCGCCACTGTGAAAAGGTGGCTGCCATGAACGCACCCCAGGTTGTCGAGATGCAGACCCGCGAGAGCGACATCGAGGGTCTCCTCGTCTTCACCATGAAGCAGGTTCACGAGGACCGGGGCACGGTGCGGGAGTTCTTCCGGGCCTCCCAGTACCCCCTCGGTGGCTGGCAGCAGATCAACGTCACCGAGTCGAAGTTCGGCGCCGTCCGGGGCCTGCACGGGGAGGCCACGGTCAAGCTCGTCGGGATCGCCAGCGGATCCGCCTTCGGGGCCTACCTCGACGCCCGCGAGGACTCGCCCAGCTACGGCAAGGTGGTGACCGTCGATCTCGTGCCGGGCACCCAGGTCCTCGTCCCGGCTGGGGTCTGCAATGCCTTCCAGACCACGAGCGAGGCGGGCAGCCAGTACGTCTACTGCTTCACCGAGGAGTGGAAGCCCGGTATGCCGGGCATCGCCTTCAGCCCGCTGGACGAGGGCCTGGGCATCAGCTGGCCGATCCCGCTCGACGTCGACGACCCGGGCATGATCTCGGCCAAGGACGTCGGCGCACCGAAGTTCAGCGAGCAGCTCGGTCGCTGAGGGGACGAGCCGTGACCGTCACGCACTGAGGGCCGCGCCGCCGGGGTGACCCGGCGGACACGGCCCTCAGTCGCGACCTGGTGCGGTTCAGAAGGCGCCTTCGGGGATGTCCATCAGCGAGTTGTCGGTCGCCTCGGCGATGGCCCGCTCGGCGGCCAGGCGGGGGAGCACGTTGCGCGCGAAGAACTTCGCCGCAGCGACCTTGCCGGTGTAGAAGTCGATGTCCTTCTGGGACAACGCCGCCCCCTCGGCGGTCAAGGCCTGGGTGGCGACCTCGGCCTGGCGCAGCAGCAGCCAGCCGACCACCAGGTCACCGGCTCCGAGCAGCAGCCGCGAGGTGTTCTGGCCGACCTTGTAGATGTTGGTGACGTCGTTGCCGGCCTGGCGCGGGTCGGACTTGAACGCCTCGCCGCCCATGAAGCCGAGGATGCCCTGGACGTCCTCGAGCGCGCTGCCGAGCAGCTCGCGCTCGGTGTCCAGTGCGCCGCCCTGGGTGCCCAGGTCCTTGGCGAACTCGGTGATCTGCATGGCGACCTGGGAGAGGGCGACCGCCTTGTCCCGGACGATCTTGCGGAAGAAGAAGTCGAGCCCCTGGATGGCGGTGGTGCCCTCGTAGAGGGTGTCGATCTTGGCGTCCCGGACGTACTGCTCGACCGGGTAGTCCTGGAGGAACCCGGAGCCGCCCAGGGTCTGCAGCGACTCGGTGCCGAGCAGGACCCAGGCACGCTCGGAGCCGAGGCCCTTGACGATCGGCAGCAGCAGGTCGTTGACCCGGCTGGCCAGGTCCGCAGGTGAGTCCTTCTCGAGGACCTCGCTGCCGGTGGCGAGGTGGGCCTGGTCGACGATGTCCTGCTGGGTCGCCGTGTACAGCACGAGGGCACGAAGCCCCTCGGCATACGCCTTCTGCAGCATCAGCGAGCGGCGGACGTCGGGGTGGTGGGTGATCGTCACCCGCGGCGCCTCCTTGTCCGTCATCTGGGTCAGGTCGGCGCCCTGGACCCGCTGCTTGGCGTAGTCGAGGGAGTTGAGGTAACCGCTGGACAAGGTGGCGATGGCCTTGCTGCCGACGAGCATCCGCGCGTGCTCGATCACCCGGAACATCTGGGCGATGCCGTCGTGGACGTCGCCCAGGAGGGTGCCGACGGCCGGCTCGCGGTCACCGAAGGTGATCTCGCAGGTGGTGGAGACCTTGAGGCCCATCTTGTGCTCCACGTTGGTCACGTAGGCACCGTTGCGCTCACCGAGTGCGCCGGTCTCGACGTCGACGTGGAACTTCGGGACGACGAACAGCGAGAGGCCCTTGGTCCCGGCGCCGGCACCCTCCGGGCGGGCCAGCACGAAGTGGACGATGTTGTCGGTCATGTCGTGCTCGCCGGAGGTGATGAAGCGCTTCACGCCGGTCAGGTGCCACGTGCCGTCGGGCTGCTGGACGGCCTTGGTGCGCCCGGCCCCGACATCCGAGCCGGCATCCGGCTCGGTGAGGACCATGGTCGCGCCCCAGCGACCGTCGACGAGGTGCTGGGCCAGCTTCTTCTGCTCGTCGGTGCCGAGGAAGTAGAGGATCTTCGCGAAGGCGAAGGACGCGGCGTACATCGCGACCGCCGGGTTGGCGCCGAGGATGAGCTCGTTCATCGCCCACTTCAGCGACGGCGGGACCACCGTTCCGCCGAGCTCGGCCGGGATGTCGACGTTCCAGAACTCGCTGTCGAGGTAGGCCTGGTAGGACTTCTTGAAGGGCTCGGGGATCGTCACCGAGTGGGTCGCGGGGTCGAACACCGGCGGGTTGCGGTCCGAGTCGAGCAGGCTCTCGGCCAGCTCGTTCTCCGCCAGCCGGGCCACCTGCTGGAGCATCTCGCGAGCGGTGTCCGCGTCGACCTCCGCGTAGGGCCCCTGACCGAGGACGTCGCCGCGACCGAACACCTCGAAGAGGTTGAACTCCAGGTCACGAAGGTTGCTCTTGTAGTGGCCCATGGTGATGGTCCTTTTCTGTTCCGTATGCCGGGTGGCCAGGGCTTCCCGTCGGGATGGTTACTGACCGGTAATAACCATGATCGTACTGGGCGGTAACAATTGCAAGCAGTCTGACCGAGGATGGCCGGACTGTGGCCCACGACACACGCGCGGCCGGGCGGGGTGGCAGCCGCCGCGGCATTCAGGCGATACTCAGGTTCGCGCCATTAGCATGACGATCCTTGTCGGCCAACCCGAAGTGAGTGTGAATGCGGTCTCGTCGCGTCCGGAACAGCGTCATGGCTGTGGCGGGTCTGGTGGTCGTGGCCGTCGTCGGCTACGTGGCGTTCCAGTACTTCAGCCTCACCACCGGCATCACGAAGTCCGACATCATCACCGCGCCCCCAGCCGCCGCCACGCCCGGAGCGCCCACCCCGGATGTCAACATCCTCATCATGGGTCTGGACTCCCGCGTCGACCAGAACGGTCAGCCCCTGTCGCCGGAGATCTACGAGGCCCTCAACGCCGGGGACCAGTCCGATGGCGGGCTGAACGCGAACGTCCTGATGCTGCTGCACATCCCCGGCGACGGTGGCCGGGCGACCGAGATCTCGATCCCGCGAGACGACGAGGTGGCACTGGCCGGCTGCCCGGACCGGGAGTGCACCGGCAAGATCAAGTCGGCCTACGGCCTGGCCGACGACCAGGAGTCCCGTCGGATCGCCGGTGACAAGTCGCTCACCGCGGCCCAGCGCCAGCAGAAGTCGCGGGACGCGGGGCGAAAGGCCCAGATCGAGACCGTGCAGAACTTCCTCGGGGTGCACATCGACCACTTCGTCGAGGTGACGATGGTGGCCTTCTACCAGCTGGCCCAGGTGGTCCAGCCGATCACGGTGTGCGTCACCCAGGACACCCAGGACAGCTTCTCCGGAGCCAACTTCAAGGCCGGCAAGCAGGAGATCGACGCCCAGCAGGCGCTGGCGTTCGTCCGGCAGCGGCGCGACACCAAGAACCCCAACCAGCTGAACTTCACCGACCTCGACCGCGGCCGGCGCCAGCAGGCGTTCATCGTCTCGCTGGCGACGCAGCTCAAGCAGGCCGGCACCCTGGCGAACCCGGTCAAGCTCTCCGGCATCCTCGACATCGTCAAGAAGAACATGGCGATCGACTCCGGGCTCGACCTGCTCGGCTTCGTCAAGCAGGCGTCGCAGATGGCCGGCGGCAACGTCAACTACTACACGTTGCCGGTGGAGCGCTTCGACAAGAACTCCCGGGGCGAGGACATCAACGTCGTCGACGTCCCCAAGATCCAGGCCATCGTCCAGCAGCTGATCGGCAAGCCGTCCGCTACCCCGACCTCCTCGACCACGACGACGCCGCCGACCGGGACCTCCTCCTCCGGCAAGACCTCCTCCGGCAAGACCTCGAGCAGCTCGAAGACGACCACCCCGAGCACGCCGGCGACGCCGGTCCCGGCCACGGACGCCCCACCGCCCACGGCCCTGTCCGAGCTCCAGGGCGGCGGCATCCCCTGCGTCAAGTGACGAAGCGCGCCAGCAGCTAGCGGGAGGCGATGCCTTCGGCGATGAGCAGGAGCCCGAAGACGACGAACGCGACCGTCGCGCCGACCCGGATGACTCGCTCCGGCAGCCTCCTGCCGAGGTAGGCGCCCAGGGCGATGGCCAGGGCGTCGGCCAGGACCATGCCCAGGGTGCTGCCCACCCAGGTCCCGAACCACGCCTCTCGAGTGGCCAGGGTGACCGTCGCGAGCATCGTCTTGTCGCCGAGCTCGGCCAGGAAGAACGCCGTGCCGACCGCCAGGATGGCAGCGCCTCGACTGCGGGCCGCCTTGGTCGACTCCTGCTCGCTGAGCTCGTCCCCGCGCAGGGTCCAGGCCGCGAAGACGAGGAAGGCCACCCCGGCGACGATGGAGATGACCCACTGGCTCTGCTCGAACTGGTTGCCGACCAGGCGTCCGAGCCCCACCGAGGCCAGGTGCACCACGGCCGTGGCCACGGTGATCCCGATCAGGACCTGCCGGACGGCGTACCGGGTGGCGAAGGTCATCGCCATCAGCTGGCTCTTGTCGCCGAGCTCGGCCACGAAGATCACGGCCGTGCTCAGCAGAAACGCGTCCATGAGGTCTCTCCCGGGAGCCCGTCTGCGGCGGTTGACGTCGATCTGGCTGGAGCGGGCGACGAGAATCGAACTCGCGTGTCCAGCTTGGGAAGCTGGCGCTCTACCATTGAGCTACGCCCGCGCGGTTGCCGTGGACCAGCCCCTGAAGGACCGACGGACAACGCGTCACGCAGCATAACCGATCGCCCGGCGGCCCTCGGACCGACGTCCGGCACCCCGCGCGCTACCCTTCCCTCGTGCTGCTCTCCGACAGGGACATCCGCGCCGAGATCGACGGCGGACGGGTCGGTCTCGACCCGTGGGACCCCGAGATGGTCCAGCCCTCCAGCGTCGACATGCGCCTGGACAAGTACTTCCGGCTCTTCGACAACCACAAGTACCCGTACATCGACCCGGCCGAGGACCAGCCCGACCTCACCCGGCTCGTCGAGGTGGGGGCCGGCGAGCCGTTCATCCTGCATCCGGGCGAGTTCGTGCTCGGTTCGATCCTCGAGACGGTCACCCTGCCGGACGACATCGCGGCGCGGGTCGAGGGCAAGTCCTCGCTGGGCCGCCTCGGGCTGCTCACCCACGCCACCGCCGGCTTCGTGGACCCCGGGTTCAGCGGTCACGTCACGCTCGAGCTGTCCAACGTGGCGACGCTGCCGATCAAGCTCTGGCCGGGGATGAAGATCGGGCAGCTGTGCTTCTTCCGGCTGTCCAGCCCAGTGGAGAACATGTACGGCAGCGCCAAGTACGGCTCGCACTACCAGGGGCAGCGCGGACCGACCGCGAGCCGCTCCTTCGCGAACTTCCACCGCAGCGACATCTGAGCGCCCGCCGAGGACGCGGCCTCGGCCGCGGTGATCGTGAAGCCATCCGATGAGCCCGCGGCGACGAACCACCACGGTGACCCCCTCGACAGACGCCCGACCTAGGCTGAGCGCCGTGCCGACCTTCGACCTGCACTGGGACCGGACCCCGGACCAGCCCCGCGCCGTGGTGCTGGTGCTGCACGGTGGTCAGGAGCAGAGCGACCGACCGGCCCGATGGACCAACCTCGCCGTGATGAGAATGCTGCCGATCGCCTGGTCGGTCGCGCGCGGGGGCCAGGGCCGGCTCGCGGTGGTCCGTCTGCGGTATGCCGTCCGCGGCTGGAACGGCACGGCGGCGTCCCCCCTCGCCGACGCCCGCGCCGGGCTCGAGGCGATCTCGGCGCGGTACCCCGGGGTGCCGATCGCCCTGGTGGGGCACTCGATGGGAGGTCGGGTCGCGCTGCGGCTCAGCGGTGACCCCAGGGTGAGCGACATCGTCGGGCTCGCGCCGTGGCTCGACCGCCAGGACGGCGCCCGGCCGCACCCGCTCCTGCGCCTGCTCGTCGTGCACGGGCTCGACGACCGGATCACCTCCCCGACCGCGAGCCGTCTCGTCGTCGAGACCCTCCAGGCCCAGGGGCGGCACGCCTCCTTCGTCGGCCTGCGCGGCGAAGCGCACCCCATGCTGCGTCGGTGGCGGACCTGGGACCGCCTGACCACCGGGTTCCTCGCAGCCCCCCTGCTGGCTCGGCGCTCGACCCTGGAACCCGGCTCCGAGCAGCAGATCGGTGCCTCGGCGGCGACCGAACCCCTGCTCACGGTTATCTGACGGTGACCTGTGCGGTCGAGCCGCTCGGCAGCCCTTTCCGTTAGGTTGTCCAGATGATTCGCTTCGAGGCGGTGTCGAAGCAGTACCCCGGCGGCACGACGGCAGTGGACCAGCTCAGCTTCGAAGCACCCGCGGGGAAGATCACGGTGCTCGTGGGTCCTTCCGGCTGCGGCAAGACCACCACACTGCGGATGGTCAACCGGATGATCGAGCCGACCTCCGGCACCATCTGGCTCGATGGCCGGGACACCTCGCAGCTCAAGGAGTCCGAGCTGCGTCGAGGGATCGGCTACGTCATCCAGCACGGCGGCCTCTTCCCGCACCGCACCGTGCTCGACAACATCGGCGCCGTGCCCCGCCTGCTGGGCTGGGACCGGTCCAGGACCGAGCAGCGGTCGATGGAGCTGATGGAACGGGTCGGACTCGACCCGGGCATCGCCAAGCGGTACCCGAGCCAGCTCTCCGGCGGCCAGCAGCAGCGGGTGGGGGTGGCCCGGGCCCTGGCCGCAGACCCGCCCGTCATGTTGATGGACGAGCCCTTCTCGGCGGTCGACCCCATCGTTCGGGAGCAGCTGCAGGACGAGTTCCTGCGTCTGCAGCAGGACCTGGGCAAGACGATCCTGTTCGTCACCCATGACATCGACGAGGCGATCAAGCTCGGCGACCAGGTGGCCGTCCTGCGGGTCGGCGGGGTCCTGGCCCAGATCGCCGAGCCCGCCTACCTACTGGCGCACCCGACCGACGACTTCGTCGCCGACTTCGTCGGACGCGACCGCGGCTACCGGGCCCTGGGCTTCCACGAGACGCCGGAGCTTCCGCTGCGCTCCGAGCCGACCGTCCTGCTCGGTGCGAGCGCCGACGAGGCTCGGGCGGCAACCCGGGATGCCTGGCTGCTCGTCGTCGACGACGCGCGGCGACCACTGGGCTGGATCGAGCCGGACCGGATCACCTCGGTGGTCGACCAGAGCATGCTGCACCGCGGCGGCACGGTCGCCGTGGCCGGTGGCCCGCTGCGCAACGTCCTCGACGCGGCTTTGTCGGCGCCGTCCCGTCGAGGCGTGCTCGTCGACGAGGACGGCGCGATCCTCGGCACGATCGGGTCCCACCAGGTGCTCACCGCGATCGAGCAGACCGAACGCCCCGAGGCCGAGGAACGAGAGCCCGAGCCCCAGGACATCACGTGACCTGGGTCCTGGACCACCTCGGCGACATCGCCTGGTACGCCTGGCAGCACACCCTGCTCGCCGGCATACCGTTGTTCGTGGGTCTGGCGCTCGCCCTGCCGCTGGGCTGGCTGGCCCGCCGCGTCCCCCGGCTCTACGGAGTGATCATCGCCGGCAGCGGGCTGCTCTACACGATCCCCAGCCTCGCCCTGTTCATCCTCATGCCGCTCATCCTCGGCACCCGGATCCTCGACGCGGCCAACGTCTACGTCGCCATGACGCTCTACACACTCGCCCTGCTGGTCCGAACCGTCGCCGACGGACTGGGTGCGGTCCCCGAGTCGACCCGGCAGGCCGCCACGGCGATGGGGTACCGACGGATCGGCCGGCTGGTCAAGGTGGAGCTCCCGCTGGCGGTCCCGGTGATCGCCGGCGGGCTGCGGGTCGCTGCGGTCAGCAACGTGAGCATCGTCAGCGTGGCTTCCCTGGTCGGGTTCCCGCAGCTCGGGTACTACCTGACCGACGGCTACCAGCGGGCGTTCCCGACCGAGATCGTCGTCGGCATCGTCAGCTGCGTCATCCTCGCGCTGCTCTTCGACACCGTCATCCGGGCCGGCGCGTGGGCCTTGACCCCCTGGCAGCGGGCGGGGGCCTGAGCAGATGATCAACAGCATCATTCAGTGGTTGCTGGATCCGACCAACTGGAGCGGTGACTCGGGGATCCCGACTCGCGTCGCGCAGCACCTCGGGTACTCCGCGATCAGCCTGCTGCTCGCCGCCCTGATTGCGATCCCGCTCGGGATCTACGTGGGCCACACCGGCCGCGGCAAGTGGGCGGTCGCCGTGGCGAACTCGCTGCGGGCGGTCCCCAGCCTCGGCCTGCTGTTCGCCGTGGCCATGTGGATCGGGCCGAAGATCGCCAACAACCTCGCCTACGTCATCCCGAGCGTCGTCGTCCTCGTCCTGCTCGCCGTGCCCCCCATGCTGTCCGGGACCTACTCGGGGATCTCCGAGGTGGACCCCGCGGCTCGCGATGCCGCCCGGGGGATGGGGATGACCGGGTCCGAGGTGCTGCGCCAGGTGGAGCTGCCCTGCTCCCTGCCGCTGTTGCTGTCCGGGGTGCGCAGCGCCACCCTCCAGGTCATCGCGACGGCGACGATCGCCGCAGCGATCAGCCTCGGCGGACTGGGCCGGTACCTCATCGACGGCCTCGCCGTGAGCGACTACGTCCAGATGGCCGGCGGCGCCCTGCTCGTCGCGCTGCTGGCGCTGGTCGTCGACGGTGTGCTCTCGCTGCTCCAGCGAACGGTCGTCTCGCCGGGGCTGACCGGGAAGTTCGCGGGGGCCACCGTGGTTGACTCCTCCGAGGCCGGCAACGCCGACGCGGCCACATCCACCGACCGTGCTGTCGACAAGAAGAGAGAACTCGTATGAAGCGCACGATCATTGTCACCGCCGCCACGGCTGTGGCCGCCCTGGCGCTGGCCGCCTGTGGAGGCGGCTCGGACCCGACCAAGCCCGCGGCTGGCGGCGCTTCGGGGGGTGGTTCGACGACGATCACCATCGGGTCGGCGGACTTCTCCGAGTCGCAGGTCCTCGGCGAGATCTACGCCGGCGCCCTCAAGGCCAAGGGCATCGACGTCAAGACGCGCCCGAACATCGGCAGCCGTGAGGTCTACCTCAAGGCGTTGCAGGACAAGTCGATCGACATCGTTCCCGAGTACACCGGCTCGCTGCTGGCCTACCTCAAGGGCACCGCCGCGAACAACGAGCCCGACACCGTCTACCAGGCGATGAAGAAGGCCCTGCCGGCCGACCTCGTCGCGCTGGACAAGTCCGCCGCCGAGGACAAGAACTCCCTGGCCGTGACCAAGGACGTCGCCGCCAAGTGGAAGCTCACCTCGATCGCGGACCTCAAGGCGCACGAGGGCGAGCTCACCGTCGCGGCACCGCCGGAGTTCAAGGACCGCACCCAGGGTCTGCCCGGGCTCAAGTCCGTCTACGACATCACGCCCAAGGCGTTCCTGCCGCTGAAGGGCAAGGCGATCGTCGACGCGATGCTCAACGGACAGGCCCAGGTCGGCCTGATCTTCAGCACCGAGCCGTCCATCGAGATCAACAACTTCGTCACGCTCAAGGACCCGAAGCTGCAGTTCGGCTCCGACAACGTGGTCCCGCTGATCCGCAAGGACCGGGTCACCGACACGATCACCGCGGCGCTCAACGCCGTGTCGGCCAAGCTGGACACGCCGGCGCTGGCCAACCTGGTCAAGCAGGTCGACGTCGACAAGAAGGACGCCTCGGCGGTGGCGAAGGACTTCCTCACCAAGAACGGCCTCGGCTGACCCTCGACCGGACCGGTCACCAAATGGCACCCGGCATACCCCGCCCCGCGGGTATGCCGGGTGCGCGCTGTCCGGAGGCCGCACGCTCGTCGTGCCTGATCCGGACATGAGCTGGGTCCTGCACGTCGACCTCGACCAGTTCGTGGCCGCGGTCGAGGTGCTGCGCGACCCCAGCCTGGCCGGGCGACCGGTGGTGGTCGGAGGGCGCGGCGATCCCACCGAGCGGGCGGTGGTCTCCACCGCGTCCTACGAGGCACGGGCGTTCGGCATCGGGTCCGGGATGCCGCTGCGGGTCGCGGCGCGCAAGCTGCCGGACGCGGTCTTCCTGCCGGTTGACGCCCCCCTGTACGAGGCGGCCTCCGCCGAGGTGATGGACATCCTGCGCCAGTTCGACGCCGTGGTCCAGGTGCTCGGCTGGGACGAGGCCTTCCTCGGGATCGAGTCGGACGAGCCGCGGGTCGTCGCGCAGGCGGTCCAGCACGCGGTGCTCGCCGGCACCGGGCTGCGCTGCTCGGTGGGGATCGGCGACAACAAGCTCCGAGCCAAGATCGCGACCGACTTCGGCAAGCCGCGAGGCACCTTCCTGCTGACCTCGCAGAACTGGGTGGAGGTGATGGCGGACCGGCCGACCGACGCCCTCTGGGGGGTTGGTCGGAAGACGGCGAAGAAGCTCGCCGCACTCGGGATCGAGACCGTGCGCCAGCTCGCCACTGCCGACCCCGACCTCCTGGCCGAGCGCCTCGGGCCGACGATGGGTCCCTACTTCCATCGCCTGGGCAACGGCGTCGACCACTCGCCGGTGGACGACAGCACCTGGGTGCCGCGGGGCCGCGGTCGGGAGACGACCTACCAGCAGGACCTGGCCGACTGGACCGAGATCGAGGCGCAGGTTCGGGTGCTGGCGGCCTGGGTCTGCGCCGACCTCCTCAGCGAGGGACGCGCCGCCGTGCGGGTGGGGCTCAAGGTGCGGTACGTGCCGTTCGAGACGCACACCGCGAGTGCACCCCTGCCCGAGCCGACGGTCGACGGCGAGCGGATCGCGGATGCCGCGGCCGCCCTGGTGGCGCGCTTCGACCACGCCCGAGCGGTCCGGCTGCTCGGGGTACGACTCGAGATGGAGCCGCCCCCGCCGTGAGGCTCAGCCGGCTGGAGCCGGCTGCGGGTCCGGAGTGGGGTCCGGAGCGGGACTGCCATCGCCAGCCTCCTGGTCCCCGTCCCGGCCTCGTCGGACGGCGGCCAGCAGCATCTGGGCGACGTCCACCACCTCGACGTCCGAGCGTGCGGAGCCCTCGGCCTGCTTGCCGGTCAACCCGTCGCTGATCATCACCTTGCAGAACGGACAGCCGACGGCGATCCGGTCCGCCCCGGTGGCCAGGGCCTCCTCGGTGCGGTTGAGGTTGATCCGGGTGCCGAGCTTCTCCTCCATCCACATCCGGGCGCCACCGGCTCCGCAGCAGAAGGACTTCTCGCCGTGCCGCGGCATCTCGGTCAGGGTCACCCCGGGAAGGGCGCCGATCAGCTCGCGCGGCGGCGCATAGACGTTGTTGTGCCGGCCGAGGTAGCAGGGGTCGTGGTACGTGACCTTCTCGGCGGTGGACGCGGCGCCGGCGGAGGACGCCTCGTCGGGTCGGGCGACCGGCACGAGCTTCTTCTCCCGGACCAGCCGGTTGAGCAGCTGGGTGTGGTGGACGACCTCGTACTGCCCGCCCACCTGGGGGTACTCGTTCTTGAGGGTGTTGAAGCAGTGCGCGCAGGTGACGACGATCTTCGTGGCGCCGACCTCGTTGAGCATCTCGACGTTCTGCTGCGCGAGCATCTGGAACAGGAACTCGTTGCCAGCCCGGCGGGCCGGGTCCCCGGTGCAGGCCTCCCCGTCGCCCAGCACGGCGAACGTGACGCCGGCGGTGTCGAGCAGCTCGGCGACGGCGCGGGTGGTCTTCTTGGCGCGGTCCTCGAGTGCGCCGGCGCAGCCGACCCAGAAGAGGTAGTCGACGTCCGTGGCCGACTCGACTGAGCCGTTGCCCTGGCCGCCGAGTACGTTCACCTCGAACGGCAGGTCCTTGGCCCAGTCCAGGCGCATCCGCGGCGACATCCCCCACGGGTTGGCGTTCTTCTCGAGGTTCTTGAACAGGCCGCCGAGCTCGCTCGGGAAGGCCGACTCGATGAGGACCTGGTAGCGGCGCATGTCGACGATCGCGTCGACGTGCTCGATGTCGACCGGACACTGCTCGACGCACGCCCCGCAGGTGGTGCACGACCACAGCACGTCCTCGTCGATGACGGCCTCCGGGCCGTGCGGGTTGTATGCCGTCCGCGGGTCGTCCGCGGCATACCCGGTGGAGCCGACCAGGGCAGTGACGGCAGCGGCGGCCTGGGTGCCGGCGCCGAGGTCGTCGCGGTCCTCCTCGGACGCGAGCAGCCAGGGGGACTTGGCGTGGGCGTGGTCGCGCAGCGCCATGATGAGCATCTTGGGAGAGAGCGGCTTCTCCGTGTTCCAGGCCGGGCACTGGCTCTGGCACCGGCCGCACTCGGTGCAGGTGGTGAAGTCGAGCAGGCCCTTCCAGGTGAAGTCCTCGACCTTGCCGACGCCGAGGGCGGCGTCCTCGTCGAGCTCGTCCATCTCCTCGAAGTTGATCGGCGCGCCGGCGACCATCATCGGCTGGAGCTCACCCAGCGAGGTCCTGCCGTCCGCGTGGCGCTTGAAGAAGATGTTGAAGAAGGCCAGGAACCGGTGCCAGGCGACGCCCATCGTGGGCTGCAGGGCGATGGTGATCATCCAGGCGAAGGAGATCAGGATCTTCACGGCCGCGACGGCGACGATGGTGTTGCGCAGGCCGTCCACGCTCATGCTGGTGAACAGGCCACCCAGCCACGCGGTCGCCGGGTAGTGCACCAGCGTGGCGGTGTCCCCACCGGACGCCTTCTCCAGGGCGAACTCGAGGCCACGCAGGGTGAGGATGCAGATCGTCACGCCGAGGATGGTCAGCTCGACGTAGTACGCCTGCCACCAGGTCGAGCCGAAGAACCGCGACCCGCGACCGTGCTCCCCGGAGGCCCGGCGCGGGTGGTCCCGCTGACGGATCGCCATCAGGACCAGAATGCCGACCAGCCCGGTCCACGCGAAGAACTCGGTGACCCATTCGTAGAGGAAGAAGTGACCGATCAGGGGCAGGCTGAACGCCGGCTGGAAGAGCTGACCGAAGGCGTTGACCAGGGTCAGGAACAGCACGCCGAACGAGACCATCGTGAACCAGTGCGCCACGGCGACGACGGGCAGTCTCGACATCCGGGTGTGACCGAGGAACTCCCGCAGCAGGGTCAGGCTCCGAGCCCCCTTGTCATCGCTGCGGTTCTCGGGTTGGCCGAGCCGGAACGTCGCGAGGAAGTGGTTGACCGTCTTGACCAGCAGGGCGATGCCGGTCAGGGTCACCGCGAGGCACACGACAACGGCCACGATCTGGAGGGCGTTCATGCTGCTGGAGTCTAGTGATCGGCGCCGTGCAGGCCGGCGTCAGTGTGACCCGCGCCGCGTCACGAAGTGGGACGGCGGCCGACCTGCGGTCAGGTCTGCGAGGAAGACGGAGGCTGGTCACCGTCGAGGCGGTCTCGGACGGCACTGCCCACGGTGCTGGCCACCTCGGCGACGCGGTCGGCGACGAACGGCGCGGCGTGGTTCCGGACGAGCTCGGTGGCATCGGTGACCCGGGCCTGCACGGGCTCTGAGGACCAGACGCTCCTCGCCCGGGCCCGGATCTGCTCGTACCGCTTGCGCCCGGCCCGGGCGCCGAGCACGTACCCGGTACCGAAGCCGACGACGAACAACAGCTTGCCCATGGGTGGAGCTCCCTTCATGACCGGCGGACTCTCCGAGCGTAGACGGTGCAGCTCCACGCCCATCGGGTGGCTCAGGGTTGCCTCAGATAACCCAAGGTTGGAATATGTATAAGGCGACGTCAGTTGTCGCCCACGGTATCCACCGTGCTGCTCCCGCGTGCAAGCGAAAGGCCACCCCGTGCCCATCTACGACGACGCCACCCAGCTGATCGGCAACACCCCCCTCGTCCGGATCAACAAGCTGACCGACGGAGCCGCGGCGACCGTGGCCGCGAAGCTCGAGTTCTACAACCCGGCGAGCTCGGTGAAGGACCGCATCGGGGTGGCCATCATCGATGCGGCCGAGAAGTCGGGCGAGCTGAAACCGGGCGGGACGATCGTCGAGGCGACGTCGGGCAACACCGGGATCGCCCTGGCGATGGTGGGCGCGATCCGCGGCTACCAGGTGGTGCTCGCCATGCCGGAGTCGATGTCCAAGGAACGGCGGGCGCTGTTGCGTGCCTTCGGCGCCGAGATCGTGCTCACCGACCCGGCCCTCGGAGTCAGCGGCGCGGTCGCCAAGTCCGAGGAGCTCGCGAAGGAGCGCGGCGGCATCCTGGCACGGCAGTTCGTCAACGAGGCCAACCCACAGATCCACCGCGAGACCACCGCGGAGGAGATCTGGAAGGACACCGACGGCAAGGTGGACATCTTCATCGCCGGCATCGGGACCGGCGGCACGATCACCGGGGTGGGGCAGGTGCTCAAGCAACGCAACCCCGCTGTGCAGGTCATCGCGGTGGAACCGCAGGAGTCACCGATCCTCAACGGCGGAAAGCCCGGCCCGCACAAGATCCAGGGCATTGGACCGAACTTCGTCCCGGAGATCCTCGACACGGGCGTCTACGACGAGGTCATCGACATCGACGCCGACACCTCGGTCCGGTATGCGCGTCGGGCCGCCACCGAGGAGGGGCTGCTCGTCGGCATCTCGTCCGGGGCCGCGCTCGCGGCTGCCGCTCAGGTCGCGGCTCGCCCGGAGAACGCGGGCAAGCTCATCGTCGTGATCATCCCCAGCTTCGGCGAGCGGTACATCTCCACGATCCTCTTCGAAGGGCTCGTCGACTGACATGGCCTCCGACAACCGGTGGGTGAGCTCCGCGCGAGCGGCGAGGTCGGCCGTCCTCGAGGACATCGACGCCGCGATCGCCCGCGACCCGGCGGCGCAGTCCCGACTGGAGACGTTCCTGGCCTCCCCCGGACTGCACGCCGTCTGGGCCTACCGGCTGACCCACCGGCTGTGGCGCACCCCGGCATACCGACTGGTCGCCAGCGTCGTGTCCCAGCTGGCGCGTACGGTGACCGGGGTCGAGATCCATCCCGCAGCCCGGATCGGTCGACGGTTCTTCATCGACCACGGCATGGGTGTCGTCATCGGCGAGACGGCAGTGGTGGGCGACGACGTGATGATCTACCACGGCGTGACCCTCGGTGGTCGGTCGCTGGAGAAGGTCAAGCGCCACCCCACGATCGGGGACCGGGTGACCATCGGCGCCGGGGCCAGGGTGCTCGGCGCGATCACCATCGGGGACGACGCCCAGATCGGCGCGAACTCCGTGGTGACGAAGGACGTCCCCGCCGGGTCAGTGGCCGTGGGCATCCCGGCACAGATCCGCCAGCCGATGCCGGGCCTCACCCCGGAGGAGCTGCTGGACGAGAGCCCGGCGATCTGGATCTGACCCCGGTGGTCGGCGTCGCCTGCCACCGGGAGCCGAAGCAGACGAACGGCGACGGCTGGCTCGGGTCGCCGTCGTCCGCCAGGGCGAGCGCCGTCGCGGAGTCGGCCCCGGTCGCCAGGAGCTCGTGGTAGCGGCGCATCGTCGCGTACGAGGTGCTGTCGTCCACCCGGGAGATGGCGCTGACCACGCAGCGGACCCCCATGCTGAGCAGGGCGGCGGTGAGCCCGAGGACCTCGCCGCCGGATCTCGTGGTCGCGAGGCCGAGATCGCAGGCGGACAGCACCACGTGGCCGGCGAGGGACGCCTTCTGGGGGATGTCGTAGGCCAGCAGCGGCCCGCCCGCCAGCCGGATGCTCGAGAAGAGCGGGTTCTGGTGGTTGTGCAGCCCGTGGGCAGCGATGTGCACGAGCTCGTGCGTCGTCAGGGCCGCAGCCAGCGACGTCGCCGAGGACCGGGCCGCGTCCACGGCGACCCCGCCCGGCCACGCAGCCGCGACGTCGTGCACCTCGCGGGTGGCCAGGGGCAGACCCGGACCGGCCACGGCGATCACCCCGGGAGCGCTGACGCCCCGGTCGCGCAGCCCGTGCGCCCATCGGGTCGCCGACACCGAGACGGTCGTCGCCCTCGCTCGGCGCCGTGGCAGCATTCCCCAGGGGCACATGGACAACGTCCGGGACGGCACGATCACGAGGTTTGCGCTGTGCGCCGCCCGGTCCGGCAGGATCAACCGGTCGATCCGCTCGAGGTCCCGGCGCAGGGAGCTGGTGATCGCGGCGCGCAGCGGAACCGGAAGGAGTCGCCCGGCGACGGCGTCGAGGTCGGCGCGCACCCGCGAGAGGAGGGAGGTGACGTCACTCCACGCGGCCAGCCGATGCAGCCGCGCGCGCCCTTGCACGATGCTCACCGCGGCCAGCTCTTCATCGATCACGAGGTACGAGATGAGGTCGACGTCGGTGGCCTCGAGGGCCGCCCGCAGCTGGGTGAGCCGGATCGGGCGGTCCGGCCTGCCGTCCCCGAGCAGGCGCCAGTCGCGTTCTCGGACGGCCCGTTCGAGGGACTGCTGGCGCCGCCGGGCGCGGTCGCGGACGGATCCTGTGCCGAGCCGGACCTCTTCGGTCACCATGCGCAGCTGCGCGAGCAGCGCCGCGAGCTCGGGATCAGGCGGCGGGGTGACCGCGGTGCGACGGTGCGACATGGCGCGCCACCGTTCCAAGGAGTCGAACACGGGAGCCGGAGCACCCGACTCCAGCGCGATGCGTAGGTCCAGCTCCGCCAGGCGACCACCGTGGGTCGCCATGGCGGTGCGCAGGTCCAGGCTGGGATAGGTGGCCTGCTGTCGGGCGAGGGTGGTCAGGCCGATCCGGAGCTCGCGGCGGGCCGTGCCCAGCTCGCCGACTGCCCGGGCCACCCCGGCCCGGACGACGTGCTGGTGCAGCCGGCCGCTGAGCGGTTCCGCTGTGCCGGACTGCAGCGCGGCCGCCAGATGTCGGGTGGCCTGCTCGACCCGGCCCAGCGTCAGGCACGCCTCGGCGGCGACCAGTGAGACCTGCGGTGTCTGCGCGAAGGCCGTCCCGGAGGAGACCCGGGCGGAATTGATCTCCCGAAGCACCTGGGCCGGACCGCCACGGGAGGCCAGTAACGCCTGCCATCGGGTCAGCTCGGAGCGGTCGAGCCACTCGGAGCTGCCACGCCGGCGGAAGTCCCGCCGCGCCCGACCGGCGAGCACCCGGGCGAGCGCCCAGTCTCCTCGCAGCAGGGCGCAGTGCGCTCGCGCCAGCAGTGCCTCCGCCCGGTCCTGGTTGGCGCGCTCGGCACCGAGCAAGGGGATCGCCTCGCTCAGCGCCTCGTCGGCCTCGTGCAGCAGACCGGCCTCCATCAGGACTCGTGCCCGGTCGAGCAACGAGACTCCGCGCGAGACCGCCGCGTCGAGAGCGTCCGCCCGGGCGAAGCAGTCCAGCGCCAGCGGGAAGTTGCCGGACAGGAACTCGGCGTACCCGAGGTTGTGTCCCGCCTTGAACTCGATCCGGCGTGCGCCGCTCAGGGAAGCCAGCTCGACGCTGCGGACCAGGTCCTGTCGGGCCGCAGGCAGATCTCCCTTCGCCAGGTGGGCGTAGCCCCGGTTGAGCAGCAGTGCGGCCTGGTCGGCATCGTCGAGGTGATCGGCCAGCAGCGAGGCCACGTCGAACTCGCGGATCGCCGAGGCCAGGTCGCCGCTGCGGACCAGCAACAGGCCCTGGAGCTCGTGGACCAGGGCCAGGACCTCGCCGCTGCCGCACTCCTCGGCGGCGATCCTGGCTTCCGCAAGCCGTTGCCGACCGCGGTGCATCCCATGAATCTCGAACTCCGAGAAGGCCAGGGTGATCAGCAAGCGGGCATGCAGCTGGGCCAGGTCCGGCTGGTCCTCGGCCGGCGCCTTCGCCAGTGCTGGCGAGAGGAACGCCAGAGCCCGATGGACGGTCCGGGCCCCCCGCGCCGGACGCCCTGCTCCGTTGTCGGTCCGTGCTGCGCGCCGCAG
The DNA here is from genome assembly GCA_963845815.1 of uncultured Actinomycetota bacterium. Taxonomy (GTDB): domain Bacteria; phylum Actinomycetota; class Actinomycetes; order Actinomycetales; family Dermatophilaceae; genus Lapillicoccus. Next base: position 541,037 of record CAWJTD010000001.1, on the reverse strand, counting down.
ATCATCGGCGCGTGCGATCAATGACGACGTGACGCCCTCCCTCGCTCAGAGCTCGATGGCCGGGGTGATCACCGGGTGACTGCCTCCACCTTCCTCGCTCGGGCGCAACACGAGCTGGGCCAGACCGTGCTCGACGGCGTCGAAGACGAACCGGCCGTCCTCGTCGGCCACGACGTGGTGGCGGGCCTGCCCGACCCGCAGCTCCACAGACACGTTGGCTCCGGGAGCGGCCCAGCCGTCGAGCCGAACGCGGTCTGGCGAGACCTCGCTGATGGTCACCATCGTGGTCAGCGTGTCGCTGGTGAAGGTCACGGTCCTGGCCTTGAGCGCCTCCTCCGACCGGGCGAGGAGCAGCGGCTGCGCATCGCGTTGCAGCCGGGCGACCTCGGCCTCGAGGTCGTCGAGGGTGATCGCGAACTTCACCCGCTCGACAAGTCCGGGCGGAACCGGGTCCCCCGCGGTGTAGATGTCCCTCAGGAGGTCCAGGGTCCGCCGGTCGAGGTCGTCCGGCGACTCCTGTTCGAGCTCGTCCAGCCGGCGCGCGGATTCGGCATTCATGAGGTCCCCCAGTGTGGGTCGGTGTCCAGCATCAGGCGAAGTTTGGCGAGGCAGCGACCGCGGGTGGGGCCGATACTGCCCACCGGCATACCCAGCGCCTCGGCGACGGCGGCGTAGTCGGGCCGGTCGGCGAAGGCGACGACTCGGAGCAGCCTGCGGCAGCGCTCGGGCAGCGCCTCGACGTGGCGCCACAGGACCCGTCCCTCGAGGGAGGCCAGTGCGACCTGCTCCGGTCCCGCCTCGCGGACCTCGGCGGTGGCGTCCAGCTCCTCCGTCTCGGGCAGCGGCTGGAGGCGGTCGGAGTCCTTCATCACCCGCCAGGCCTCGCGTTTGGCGGTGACGATGAGCCAGGCCAGCACCGCCCGGGGGTCCTGGATCCGGTCCGCGTGCCGGACCAGGCTCAGCCACGTCGTCTGGATGATGTCCTCGGCCTGGTCGGGCCCGACCCGCTGTGCTCGCACGGTGTGCCAGAGCAGTGGGGTCACCAGGTCGACGAGCTCGGCCATCCGGGCCGGGTCACCGTCCCGGAACGCGGCAAAGGCCGCCCCGGCCCGGCCAGCCAGGGTGTCCGCCGGGGCCTCGTGGGTGCTCACGGTCGCCGCCAGTCGGTCTCGGTCTCGATCGCCGTCCAGGCCCGTTCGACCGCGGACTCGGCATCGAGGTCGTCCAGCGAGCCGGTGTCCATGAGGGCCTGGGCCAGCTCTGCGGCCAGGACCGGAGCGGCGAACGACGTGCCGCTCCAGATACCGAACCCGCTCGCGTAGTTGTCCGGGTCGATCGTCTCCCGGCCGTCCGGCGTCGCCATCGACGGCTGCATGCTTCCGTCGAAGGTCACCGGCAGGGTGCTGACCACGTTCGCGCCGGGCCGGTGGCAGGTGACCCAGTCCCCGGCGTTCGAGAAGAGCGCGGTGGACCCATCCGGGTTGAGGGCTCCGACGCTGAGCACCGGGACGGCATCCGCCCGGGTGCCGCCGCCGTGTCGCGGTGAGGCCAGCGCGGCCGGGAAGAACGGGGTCAGGGTGTGGTCGTTCCCCGCCGCAGCCACGGTGAGGACGCCGAGCTCGCCGAAGGAGCGCAGCGTCCCGCCGAGCGCCGAGCTGTACTCCACGTCCTGGGGCGTCTCGTGGTAGTAGCCCAGGGACAGGGAGAGGACGTCGATGATGTCCTGGGCATCTCCGGTCAGCTGAGCCGTGGCCTGGCGGATCAGCAGCATGTTCAGCGCCGCCGTCAGCTGGTGCTCGTCGATGACCCCGTCACTCGGCATCACCCGGACGGCCAGGACCCGGGCATCCGGGCAGGTCTGCCGGATGATCCCGGCGATGAAGGTCCCGTGCCCCGCATCGCGGTCGAGGTCGCCCTCGAGCGGGTCCCCCACGCCGGTCAGCTCGGCGTTCGGAACGTGGTCCGGCAGGCCGATCCGGTGGCCGCTGACCCGGGCGTCGCTCGTGACGAAGGGCGGGACGAGCCAGTCGTGCTCGCCGAGCCCGGTGTCGAGGACCGCGACGACGGCGCGGCGGCCAGCGGTGTCCGGCCGCCGTGGTGATGGTGCACGTCCGAGCCAGGTGACCGGGACCCGTCCGCCGAGCCCGGGACGCGAGTAGCTGCTCGTTGCCGGCCCCTCGACGAAGGGCGTCCCTCCGGTGCCGGGCCCCTCGACGAACGGCACGCCGCCGGTCCCCGGGCCCTCGACGAAGGGTGCGCCGCCGAGACCCGGGCCCTCGACGAAGGGTGCGCCGCCGAGACCCGGGCCCTCCACGAAGGGGGTCCCGGTGATGCTGCCGCCAGTCAGCGTGACGAGGTGGTTCAGGCCGACGGTGGCGGTCGGAGCCTCTCCGACCAGGCCCCGGTACGTCTGCAGGACGGTCCAGGCATCCGGTGCGGGTGAACCCGACCCGCTGCCCTGCTCGATGCGGTAGCGGGCCACCCAGAGTCGGGAGGCCAGCTCGGCGATGGCCTCCTCGCCGAGCTGGTCGACGTACCGCCGCCGGTCCGGGGACACTCCGGTGATGTCGTGGCCGGTGGACTTCGCGGCCTCGACGAGCGCCTCGAGCGCAGTGTCGTCGGAGCTTCCCTGGACGAGCAGCTCGTCCCCCACGTAGGCGGTGGGGTTGACCCGCCCCCCGTCGTGGGTTCGGGCCTTGTCCGAACTGAGGATGCGGCCACCGAACCGGCCCAGGGCGCCGGCCGAGATGGGTGGAACCGGGGCGCGATCCGCCCGCTCCTGCTGACGGGGTTCTCGGGGCGTCTTGCGGTACGACATGGGCTGTCCCTCTGACGAACGGATGAGCGCTCGCTCCCGAGCGTAGAACTCGCAGTCATCTCAGGGGAGCGATCGGCGCAGGTCCTGATACCTGCTCGTCGATCGCGGTTCGGGAGGAGCGGCAGCTTCCGGGTGGCCTGACGGGTTTCGCCGACGACCGGCCGGTCTGGAAGACTGGCCGACGCACCAAGGTGGGTTCGCATAGTGGCCGAGTGCAGTCGCCTTGAAAGCGACCAGACCTAAACAGTCTCGTGGGTTCAAATCCCACACCCACCGCTGACTGATCCCTGCCGGTGCCGGTCGCTGGGTACCGGACGGCTGCGATGAACCGCTGGAGATGCCTGGAGGCAGAGATGACGGTGAACCTCGCGCAGCCACCCCCGTACGACCGCACAGCTCTTGCGGCGGGCGCGACCGGCAGTGACGACGGGGCTACCTGACCGAGGGCATCGTGATCTCGGTCCCGTCGGCGCTGGCCGTCACGCCGCCTGTGCTCACCCCTGCGGCAGCGTCCACGACCACGTCGGCATCGGCGGTGCCGCCCGCCGGCACGAGTGCGGCTGCGGCTGGCCTGGCGGCTACCGGCAGCTCGAACGCCAGGCGTCGCCAAATGACACGATGGTCGGGTGACCGAGCCCATCGCCCCGTCCGCGCTGACGGCGCCAGCCCCCCTGGTATTGCGCGGTCGGACCTTCGACGCCGCCCGCCCGGCAGTGATGGCGATCATCAACCGCACCAGTGACTCCTTCTTCGCCGGTAACCGGCACGCGGACCTGGGGTCCGCCAAGGCCGCCCTTGACGCCGCGGTGGCGGACGGCGCGGACATCATCGACGTCGGCGGCATTCGGGCCGGGCAGGAGGGGGCGGCGGTCTCGGCCGCCGAGGAGATCGACCGGGTGCTGCCCTTCCTGGAGCATGCTCGCTCGGCCCATCCGGACCTCATCCTCAGCCTCGACACGTGGCGGGCCGAAACCGCACGCGCGGCCGCAGCGGTCGGGCTCGACCTCGTCAACGACACCTGGGCCGGGCACGACGCCGAGCTCGTCCATGTCGCGGCCGAGATCGGCGCCGGGGTCGTCGTCTCGCACACCGGTGGACTGCCCCCGCGCACCGACCCGGTCGAGGTCAGCTACGGGTCGGACCCGCTGGACGTCGTACGCGATGTCCTGAGCACGCTGCGCACGGGTGCCGAGACGGCATGCCGGGCTGGGGTTCCGCGCGAACGGATCCTGCTCGACCCGACCCTCGACTTCGGCAAGACCACCGTGCACTCGCTGGTGCTACTGCGGCACACCGCGGACCTCGTCGGGCTGCGGCTGCCGGTCCTTCAGGCGTTGTCACGCAAGGACTTCGTGGGGGAGAGCCTCGACCTGGCGGTCGAGGAGCGCCTGGAGGGCAGCCTGGCGGCCACGGCCGTCGCCGCGTGGCTGGGGGCGACGGTCTTCCGCGCCCATGACGTGCGGGCCACCCGACGGGTGGTCGACATGGTCGCCACCATCCGGGGTGACCGCTCGCCGTCGGTGAGTCTTCGCGGCGTACCGCGGCGCTGACCTCAGCAGGCCTCGCGGACATTGACTGCGACGCTGCTGTCCGGAGTGCGGGTGCTGGTCGAGGGAGTCGGCGTCTTCGTGCTCGGCGCGGTCGTCTTCGTGCCGGTGGCCTCGGAGGTGGGGCTCGGTGCCGGTGTCGGAGGCGGGGGGTTGATCGCGTCCTGGACGAGGGTGCGGATCTTGGCGAAGTCCGGCTTGGCGGTGTTGACGTTGTCCTCGGTGAACGTCAGCGAGGTGATGGAGCCCTTCTGGATCCGCTGGACCAGGTCCACCCAGGCAGGCAGGTCCGCGACGGCGACATCCGTGGTGATGTTGTTCTTGGCCACCTGGGCCAGCTCGGGATACTTCGCGAGCATGGTGGAGGGGTTGACCTGGTCGAGGATCGTGCCGATCAGGCAGCGCTGACGGCGCATCCGCGAGTAGTCGTCGGTGGTCAGGCGCGACCGGGCAAACCAGAGTGCCTGGTTGCCGTCCAGGTGCTGGTTCCCGGGCTCGATCCAGCCCTCGACGCCGGCGATGGCGCCACTGCTGGTGTGGTAGCCCTGGATCGGGAGGCGCTCGGTGACGTTGATCTGCACGCCGCCCATCGCGTTGACCAGCGCCTCAAAGCCGGCGAGGTCGATGATCGTGGTGTCGTCGATGCGCAGGCCGGTGACCTCGGAGATGACGCCGCGAATCGTCGTCAGGCCGGGGTTCTTGTCGTTCTTGAACAGGTCCTTGTGCTGCTCGGCGACCGACCAGACGGCGTTGATCAGGCACTCGTCACCCGGCTTGGCCTCCGGGCAGTAGTAGCCGTTGGGGTAGAGCTTGCGCAACGGGTTGGAGGCCGGGAACGGCACCCGCTGCAGGCTGCGGGGGATGCTGATCAGCGTGGTGTTGCCGGACTTGGTGTCGACGCTGGCGACCACCATCGAGTCGGTCCGCACTCCGGTGCGGTCATCGCCGGCGTCGGAGCCGAGCAGCAGCATGTTGACCCTGCCGATGTCGCGCCAGGCGTCGGCCTCGCTCTGGTTGGGCTTCGCCGCGCCCGGGTTGTCCTTGGCCTGCGCGGTGCCCCCGAAGACACTGCCGACCACATCGCGCTGGATGGTGGTGTAGCGCACCAGCTGGAACACCGGCAGCGCGACGAGTACGCAGACGGCCGCGGTGAACACCCGGAGCGCCACGTGGGAGCTGGCGTCGGCGTCAGGCGGTTCGGACTCTCGATGGGTGAGGATGACGGAGAAGATCCAGACCAGGCCGCCGATGGCGGACAGGCCGGCGATCGCCAGCAGCAGATCGGGGTTCACGGCGACCGACAGCGCGGCGCCGAGCAGGCCCTTGGCCTGGACCAGAAGGGCCAGTCCGATGATGCCGACGACGCAGAGGGAGAGCAGGATCCAGCCGAAGAGGCGGTACCGGGTCTGGGTCAGGCCCGCTCCGGGGATGATGGCCAGCGCCGTCAGCACCACCGAGCGACGGTTCTTCGCCTTCAGCTCGCGGCGTCGCCGGGTCCGGCTGCCCACGGGTCGTCCCCGCTGGTGGTCCGCGGACATGCGTGCCTTTCGTCTGAATCCAAGCATCAAGCGGTCGGAGCATACCTGTCGTTCCTAGGACTTCCCTCATACCGCATCGGTGCTGAGAGAGCGGGGAGGCTCGTCGGGCACCCCTGTTTTGGTCAACCCGACACCCCGCCGGTAGCCTGACCAACGCTCCGGTCGCCTCGTGCACCGAGGTGCTGGAGGCGTCGCATAGTGGCCTAGTGCGCCCGCCTGCTAAGCGGGTTGGGGATAACACCCCTCGCGAGTTCAAATCTCGCCGCCTCCGCAGTACGAGAGAAGGATCTCCGGCGAGTCTCGGGGGTCCTTTTCTTGCGTCTGGGACGAGGCCCACCCACGTCCAACACCCGCAGGTGAGCGTCAGGGGCGGGGTCGGGAGCAGTATCGACCCAGGGCCGGTTGCGCCGCGGCCAGCGCCGAGGCGAGCGCCGCGCAGGTCAGCCACAGGAGCGTCGGTCCTCCGCGGTCCAGCAGGTGGGTGCCGAGAACCGGGGCGAGGACGGCCGCGATGCCCCAGGACAGGCCGAAGGCGGCCAGGTAGCGTGCTCGCGCCTCGACGGGTGCGAGCTCCGCCACGATGCTCCAGGCGTGGCCGAGGAGGATGAGGTCGCCGACGCTCCAGAGCACCGTGGCCGCGATGAAGCCAGGCAGGGTGGTGGCTGCGGCGGTCCCGGCGAGACCGGCGGCGAGCACGGCATACCCCACCGTCATCGCCCGGAAGCCGTCCAGTCCGCGCAACGGACCCCGCCGGAGCAGGGGTTGTCCGACGATGATCGTCACCGCGGAGACGGTGAACAGCACCCCCGCGTGGGGGGCCGGCAGCCCTCGCGCCGGCAGCGTCAGCGGCAGCGACATGGTGAGCTGGAGGTAGAGCAGTGCGAAGACGGTCCCGGACCCCAGCATCAGGAGCAGCCGGCGATCCTGCCACGGCCCGATGGCTCCGAGTGGGCTGGGTCCGGTGCGCTCGTGCAGATTGACCCGCACGACCAGCCAGACCGTCGCGGCGCACACCAGGCAGGTCGCGGCGTCCACGACGAGGAGCCACCGCAGGTCGATCCCGCCGAGCCACGCCGCGAGCAGTCCGGCGGCGACTCCGGCACCGGCCATCGCCGAGGCGAGCAGTCCGTAGGCGACGGGCCGGGACCGTGCATCGGTCAGGTCGGCGATGATCGCCTGGCTGGGCGGCTCGTAGAGCTCGAAGAACAGCCCGAGAGCCACCACCGCCAGGCCGGCAGCCCACACGCTGTGGCTGAGCGCGAGCCAGAGCTGAGCCATCGCGGTGCCCACCAGGCCGATGCAGATCGTCGTCGTCCGACCGAACCGGTCGGCGAGGGCGCCACCGGCCAGCCGGGACGGGATGGTGGCCAGCCCGAAGGCCGCCAGGAGCCAGCCGGCGGTGGTCACCGGTGCGTTCAGCTCCACGGTCAGCACCACCCCGAGGAACGGCAGGGAGAACGCTCCCAGCCGGTTGACCGCGCGCGCCGCGGTCAGGGCCCACACCGCACGCGGCAGGTCCCGCAGTCGGCTGGCGGGGGCCTGCTCCGCGTGACTGGTCAAAGCAGTATCATCAGTCATAGGCGCACGGTAACCGGAGGAGAGTAACCAGTCAAATGAACTTCGACAGTCACGTCCTGAGGCTGCTGACGGCGGCCGTCGGGCTGGTCAACGAGCTGACCGCAGGCCACCTGGGCACCCATGACGTCGCGGTGCCGAGAGGTTCCCGACGCCGGGAGGCGGTCGCACGGGTCCTGGCGGGAGATGGCCGCCCGCCCGAGGTGTCCACGGCGGAGGGCGACCACCTGGCTGTCACCGCGGTCGCCCTGCGAGTCGTGTTCGAGGCGGCCGACGCCGGACGGGTGGACGATGCGGCCGCGGCGGTCAACCGGCTGCTGGGCTCGACCGGTGCCCGCCCCCAGCTGGACAGGTTCGCGGACGGGCGCTGGAGCCTGCACTTCCACGGAGTGGACGACTCCCTCGCCGTGGGCTGGGCCGCCGGCTGCGCCTCGGCACTCGCCCTCGCGCTGGGCAGCGACCTGGCAGGGCGGCTCGGCGTGTGTGATGCCGACCCCTGCGACCGCGTCTACGTGGACGAGTCGAAGAACAGCACCCGACGGTACTGCTCAGCCCGGTGCCAGAGCCGGGTCAAGGCGGCGGCGCACCGGGCCCGGCAGGTCGGCTAGCTCCGGGCCCGCGAGGGTGCCGGCTCAGGCCGGGAGCAGTACGGAGAACCGGGTGTCCCCCGGGTGGCTGCTGAGCTCGACCGTGCCGCCGTGGGCGTGGGCGACCGCCGCCACGATCGACAGGCCGAGGCCGGTGCTGCCCGCGGTTCGGTTGCGAGAGGTGTCGCCCCGAGCGAAACGCTGGAAGACGTTCGCCTGGAGCTCCTCCGGTACGCCGGGGCCGTTGTCGCAGACGCTGATCCGCACGGTGTCCCCCTCACGGGTCAGCAGGGTCCGCACCGTGGTGCCCGCGGCGGTGTGGGTCCGGGCGTTGGCCAACAGGTTGGCCACGATCTGGTGCAGCCGCGCCGGGTCCCCGGGAACCTCGACCGGCTCGTCCGGCAGGTCGAGCTGCCAGGCGTGGGCCGGTGATGCCGCGTGAGCGTCACTCACGGCGTTGACGACCATCTCGGTGAGGTCCACCGGCTCGCGGTCCAGCGGGCGTCCGGCGTCGAGCCGGGCCAGCAGCAGCAGGTCGTCGACCAGGGACGACATCCGGGTCGCCTCCGACTCGACCCGGCTGAGGGCGTGCACCACCGTGTCCGGGATCGGTTGCGGCTCCTTGCGGGTCAGCTCGGCATACCCCCGGATCGAGGCGAGCGGGGTGCGCAGCTCGTGACTCGCGTCCGCGACGAACTGCCGCACCCGCTGCTCGCTCTGGTGGCGCGCGTTGAGGGCGGCGTCGATGTGGTCGAGCATCTCGTTGAGGGCATGGCCCACCTGGCCGACCTCGGTCCGGGTGTCGGTGTCCTCGTCCGGGACCCGCTCGGCGAGCGCGACGCTGCCGGTGTCGAGCGGCAGGTTCGCGACCCGGGTGGCGGTGCCTGCGACCCGGCGCAGCGGGGTGAGGTTACGCCGGACCAGCCACGCGCCGCCGAGGCCGACCCCGATCAGGCCGATGACGATGCTGCTGGCGGCGACCCACACCATGTTTCCCATCACCGCCTCCTGCTGGGAGCGGGGCAGTCCCACGACCACCAGGCCGGGGACGCTCGCCCCGTCGTTCGTCACCGCCTGGGCGGGTTGAGCCATCACCCGGTAGGAGCCCAGTCGGCTGCCGAGCTGCACGGTTCGCGGGGCGGGTCCGAGGTCGGCCGCCTTGAGCAGCGCGAGCTCGGCACCGGTCAGCGAGACCAGACCGCTCGCCCGGTCCGAGGCCGTCCCCCGCGACGGCACCGGGTCCCCGCCGCTCAGGAATGCCTGGAGGCCCTCGTCTCCCGGTCCACGGCGCTCGCCGCGCAGCGGCTGGAACTCGCCCGACTGGGGGGCGAACCGGTTGACCGAGGAACGCAGCTGGTCATCGACCTGGTTGGTCAGGTAGCGCTCGAGGGCGAGGACCGTCAGTGCCCCGGAGGCAATCGCGATCACGGCGAACAGGGCGAGCATCGACGCCACGAGCTTGGCCCGCAGCGTCCAGGTCGACGGCGGGCGGAGCCAGCCTGGCCGAGCGTCGGTCATGTCGGGCCCACCGGGCCTCAGCCGACCGGCTTGAGGACGTAGCCCACGCCGCGCATCGTGTGGATCATCGGCTCCCGGCCGGCGTCGATCTTCTTGCGCAGGTAGGAGATGTAGAGCTCGACGACGTTGGCCTGGCCGCCGAAGTCGTAGTTCCAGACCCGGTCGAGGATCTGGGCCTTGGACAGCACCCGCTTGGGGTTGCGCATGAGGAAGCGCAGCAGCTCGAACTCGGTGGCGGTGAGGTTGATCGCCTCTCCGGCCCGGCTGACCTCGTGGCTGTCCTCGTCGAGGACGAGGTCACCCACGGTGAGGGTGGAGTCCTCGTGCTCGGTCGAGATCACCGCGGTCCGCCGCATCAGCGACCGCAGTCGCGCAACGACCTCCTCGAGGCTGAAGGGCTTGGTGACGTAGTCGTCTCCGCCGGCCGTCAGCCCGGCGATGCGGTCCTCGACGGCGTCGCGAGCAGTAAGAAACAGCACCGGAATGCGCTCGTTGTGCTCCCGCATCCGGCGCAGCACCTCCAGCCCGTCCATGTCGGGCAGCATCATGTCCAGGGCGACCGCGTCCGGCTCGAACTCCCGAGCCTCCCGCACCGCCGCCATCCCGGTCCCGGCAGCGCGGACCTGCCAGCCTTCGTAGCGCATGGCCATGCTGAGCAGCTCGGTCAGGTTGAGCTCGTCATCCACGACGAGCACCCGCGGCGGGCTGCCGTCGTGCCGCTGAAGCTTCTGGGCCTTCTCGGGTGCCTTGGTCATGAGGTCAACCTTCGCGTCCCACGCTTGGGGACCGTTGTGCCATTGCTGTGCGCTTCCTGTGAGCGCTCTGTGCTGCTGATCCTCAGGATGACGACTTTTCCCGGGGAGGTCCAGTGCGATCGCCCGACAGGAGAAGCCGGTTCTCAAGGTTGCGACGCTCTCCGCTGGGCGGCGCCGCCGGTGTCTGTTATGGTTTGAGCGGTTGCAGTTCAGTTCCTCGCACGACGAAGACTTGCCCGCCATCGCGCGGGCTGTTTTTTTAAGCAACGGGCCACAGGCCCGACGCTGTTGGGGGTCGAAGCCGCAGCTGGAGGTCCACGACCTGTGGACCTCGCCGGTTGATCAGGAAAGAGTTCTCCCCATGGCACAAGGCACCGTGAAGTGGTTCAACGCTGAGAAGGGCTTCGGCTTCATCGAGCAGGATGGTGGCGGTCCGGACGTGTTCGTCCACTACTCCGCCATCGAGTCCAACGGCTACCGCTCCCTCGACGAGGCACAGCGGGTTCAGTTCGAGGTCACGCAGGGCCCCAAGGGCCCGCAGGCCGAGAAGGTCACCGCGATCTGAGATCGCTGACCCTCGCTGAACAGCTCAGCAACAACGAAGCCCCCGGCCAGCTGGTCGGGGGCTTCGTTGTCTGCCGGGGTGCCCGGCGGAAGTCCTACTCCACGCCGAGGCGGGCCTTGAGGCCGTCGAGCTCGGTCCAGAGCGTGGTCGGCAGCGAGTCGCCGAACTTGTCGAACCACTCCTGGATCTGCGGGATCTCGCTCGCCCACTCGTCGTTGTCGACCGAGAGGGCCTGAGCGATGGCCTCGGGGGTCATGTCCAGTCCGTCGGTGTCGAGCGACTCCGGGGTCGGGACATGGCCGATGGCGGTCTCGACCGCGGCCGCCTTGCCCTCGATGCGCTCGATCGCCCACTTCAGGACCCGGATGTTCTCGCCGAATCCCGGCCACAGGAAGCCGCCGTCCTCGTCACGACGGAACCAGTTGACGTAGAAGATCTTGGGCAGCTTGGTCGCGTCCGCATCCTTGCCGAGCTTGATCCAGTGGTTGAAGTAGTCGCCGGCGTTGTAGCCGATGAACGGCAGCATGGCCATCGGGTCGCGGCGGACCACGCCGACCTCGCCGGTCGCCGCAGCCGTCGTCTCGGAGGAGAGCGTGGCGCCCATGAACGTGCCGTGCACCCAGTCCCGGGACTCGGTGACCAGCGGGACCGTCGTCTTGCGTCGGCCGCCGAAGAAGATCGCCGAGATCGGCACGCCCTGGGGGTCGTTGTACTCGGGCGCGAGGATCGGGCACTGCTCGATCGGGGTGCAGTAGCGGCTGTTCGGGTGCGACGAGAGCTGCCCGGACTCCGGGGTCCAGTCGTTGCCCTTCCAGTCCGTCGCGTGAGCGGGCATGTTCTCCAGGCCCTCCCACCAGATGTCGCCGTCGTCGGTCAGCGCGACGTTGGTGAAGACCGAGTTGCCCTGGGCGATGGTGCGCATCGCGTTGGGGTTGGTCTGCTCGTTGGTGCCCGGCGCGACGCCGAAGAAGCCGAACTCGGGGTTCACGGCATACAGCCGGCCGTCCTCGCCGAAGCGCATCCAGGCGATGTCGTCGCCGAGGGTCTCGACCTTCCAGCCCGGGATGGTCGGGGCAAGCATCGCGAGGTTCGTCTTGCCGCAAGCACTCGGGAACGCGGCCGCGATGTAGTAGACCTGCTGCTCGGGCGAGATGAGCTTGAGGATGAGCATGTGCTCGGCGAGCCAGCCCTCGTCACGCGCCATGGCGGAGGCGATCCGCAGCGAGTAGCACTTCTTGCCCAGCAGGGCGTTGCCGCCGTAGCCGGAGCCGTAGGACCAGATCATCCGCTCCTCGGGGAACTGGACGATGTACTTGGTGTCGCTGCACGGCCACGTGGCGTCCTGCTCGCCGGGCTGGAGCGGCGCTCCGAGCGAGTGCAGCGCGGGGACGTAGTCGGCGTCGAGCTCCTCGATCCGGCGCAGCACGTTCACGCCGGTACGAGCCATCACCCGCATCGAGACGACGACGTACTCGGAGTCGGTGATCTCCACGCCGAACATCGGGTGCTCCGCATTCAGGTGGCCCATCACGAAGGGGATGACGTACATCGTGCGACCGGTCATGCAACCCTGGTAGAGGCCGCGCATGATGTCCTTCATCTCCTCCGGCGCCATCCAGTTGTTGGTGGGTCCGCAGTCCTTCTCGTCCACCGAGCAGATGTACGTCCGGTCCTCGACCCGGGCCACGTCGGTGGGGTCGGACGCGGCGTAGAAGCTGTTCGGCTTCTTCTCGGCGTTGAGCCGCACGAAGGTGCCGGCGTCGACCAGCTTGTCGGTCAGGCGGGTCCACTCCTGGTCGGACCCGGTGACCCAGACGACCTGGTCGGGAGTGGTCATGGCGGCGACCTCGTCCACCCAGGCCTGCAGGCGGGCGTGGGTGGTGCCGCCGACGGGGGTGTCGGTCACGGCCTCGGTGTCCTTGGTGGTGTCGGTCGACATGCGTGTATACCGTTCCCTTTCGCCCTGGCCCTCGCTGACCCGGTCCATGAGATGGGTGGCTCCGGACAGACGTTGTCCACATGGTGAGCACCTGATCAGATCACCGTACGCCCGGGATCGATGTTGTGGGGACCGAAGGTGGGGACCCTCCTGGTGAAACCAATCACAAAGCAGCCTGGGGTCCCGGTGCTTGTCGGTTTCTTGCAGGAACTTTCAGAGACGTCGTGAAAACGTTGGCCTGGCGAGCGATCCGCGGGCGTGCCGGACGGCCCGGCCGGACGTCGAAACCGGAGGACGTCGGCCCGGTCACGAGCTGCCGAGAGAGGTCCGTCGCCGATTTCGTCGGCGCCCCGGTGTGCCGGTAGTCTGTGCCGTCGTTGTCCCCTCGGTTCCGAGGCGGGCGAACGCCAGCGCCCGTAGCTCAACGGATAGAGCATCTGACTACGGATCAGAAGGTTGGGGGTTCGAATCCCTCCGGGCGCACTCCGTGTTGAGACGGACGAGTGACCAGGGCCCCGGCGGATGCGCCGGGGCCTTGTCGATTCCCAGGAAGTGCGCGCCGATCCGCGACGGACCCCCGCGCGATCGTCGACGGCTCAGGTGTATCAGGTGCGCCGGGCCACCCTCCTCACCGTGCATCACCACCAACCGGCCCCGGGAACCACCGGCTCGACCGCCTGAGGAAGATCCCGTCGCCTGAGTCGGCTCGCACCGAGCCGGGCTCCCCGATGCCGAGCCCGTGGTGTCCAGATCGATCCCGCCGCCGGGGTGGGACCGCCATAAAGGGAGTCACCATGTCGTACCGCACGCTCGTCCGCCTGCTGATCGCCACCGGCGCCAGCGCCTTCGCCTGGATGCTGACCGGGGTCAGCGGTGCCTACGCCTCCATCGCCCCGGAGCCGCGCGATGGCGCTGTCTCTGGGGCCTACACCGCCGCATCCAGCGGTTCCTCCACCGTCCAGCTGATCCTGGTCGTGACCCTCACCTGCCTGGTGACCGTCGCTGCCACCCTCGCCGTCCAGGCGATGCTGCGGCGCAGCCACCACGGTCAGGAGATCGCTCACGTCTGATCGAGCACCGAGCCCGCGTCGACCCTCGTCGGTCTTCGCGGGCTCGGTCGTGCGTCGGGCTGTTGGTGCCACGGCCCGGCCTCCCGGCCTGGGTGAGGAGAAGACCGCGACGGGGTCTCACGTCCCTGCGGCGGCCAACGGGTGCTGCCGAAGCAGCTGGTCGAGAAGGTCGACGATGGTGCGGGAGCGAAGCTCGGTGCTGATCGCTGCGTCTGCCCGTGCGTAGACCTCGGCGAGTACCGGTCGGATCCCGAACCCCACGGGGCATTCCAGGTTCGGCTCGTGGGGATGCAGCGCGAAGGGGGCGCCGCGTCCCAGCGCCTCATGGACGTCCATGAGGGTGATGTCGGTCGCCGGACGGCTCAGCGCCCAGCCCGACCCGCGGCCTCGGGTCGACACGACGAGGCCCGCCTGCCGAAGTTGGCTGAGCAGGCGCCGGACGGCGACGGGGTGACTCGCCAGGGACGCGGCAATGCGGTCGGACGACAGGACCAGCTCGCCGCGACGCCGTGCCAGCTCCATCCAGCACAGCGCGTGCGCGGCCAAGGTCAGAGAGCTGTTCGCCGCCACGCTCCCAAGGATAAGGCAACTCCGGTTGAACATTTTCGGCGGCAGGGCTTGCCGGGCCGGAGCCGAACCAGTTTAATGTAACAACTTACATTCTATTAAGGAGGTCGCGGGATGGGTGGAGTCCGGTCCGACACGTCCCACGACGTCGCAGCCGCGCCACGGTCCATCGGGGATGCGGCCGTGCTCGAGCTCCGGCAGTACCGGCTGGTGCCAGGTGGTCTCGGTACGCTTCTCGCCCTGTTCGACGCCCACCTCGTGGCCGGCCAGGAGGACTCCGGGATCCACGTCGGGCCGATCCTGCTCGACCCCGACGACCCGACGAGGTTCGTCTGGATGCGCGGCTTCCATGAGATGGAGCAGCGCCGCGAGGCGCTCGAGAGGTTCTACGGGGGTCCGGTGTGGCAGCAGCACCGGTCCGTCGCCAACGCCGCCCTCGCGGACAACGACGACGTCCTGCTGCTGCGCGCGACCGACCCTGCTCACCCAGGTGGTTCAGGTCTGCCGGCCGATGCGGTCGGCGACGTCGTCCACCTCAGCATCACTCTGCATACCGGCGGTGAGGCGTTCGAGGCGTGGATGGCTGAGGTGGTCCACCCACAGCTGGAGCGGCACCTGGGTACCCCCGTGGCGATGTGGCGGACGGAACCGGCCGACAACACGTTCGTGGCCCTACCGGTGCGGACGGACCAGGCGGTGGTGTGGTCCGCCGCGTTCCCCGGCGAGGCCGCACACGACCACGCCGTCGCTCGCCTTCGTTCCGCGCCCGAGTGGGCTCACCTGGTCAGGCGCCGACTCGAGCGGGACGCGACGGCCGTTCGTCACCACCGGATGGTCCGGGCGTGCCTCGCGGAGGTGGCCCGGTGAGCTCCCAGGATCTGTCACTCACGTTCACCGTCGACGAGGACCCCGACCACGTCTTCGCGGTCATCAACGACGTGCGGAGCTGGTGGGCCGGGGACATCGACGGCGTGACCGACGTCCTGGGCGCCACCTTCACCTACAGCGTCGCGGACCTGCACCAGAGCACGCAGCAGATCACCGAGCTGGTGCCTGGTGAGCTGGTCAGCTGGCGGGTCGTCGACGGTCTGATCCGGTTCGTCGAGGACCAGTCGGAGTGGACGGACACCGTGGTCCGGTTCGAGATCGCCCCCAGTGACGTCGGGACGCAGGTGCGCTTCACCCATATCGGGCTGGTGCCTGACATCGAGTGCTACGAGAGCTGCTCGAGCGCCTGGCGGTACTACGTGGGCACCTGCCTGCGTAACCGTCTGACCACAGAGGCGCCGAGCCGACGATCTCAGGACAGCGAGAACGGTGGGTAGCGGTCGGTGACGAGCAGGAAGGCGTAGGCCTGGACGCGCAGCCACCAGCGACCGACTCCGACGACGAAGTCGAAGATCCCCCGCGGATAACGGCCGGTGAACAGGATGGCAAACCACGCGACGAGCACGGCGAAGACGGCGACCACCGAGAGCACCGCGAGAATCAGGTAGTGCGGGATCGCGAGCAGCCACTTCACCAGGGGCAACCCGCGGTTGAGGTCGCGTTCGGCGTCGGGGTAGTCAATCTCCAGGTGCACGCTCTGCTCCTCGACGGTCGAGGGGTAGCGGTCGGTCAGGAGGGCGACGTAGGCGGCGATGCGGGCACCGAACCGGGCGAGCTCCAGGGCGAAGTCGAACCACCAGCGCGGGTAGCGCTTCCGGAAGAGGATCATCAACAAGGTGGCCAGGAACAGGCCGCTGGCGATGCCACCGCTGGTCTGGCGGACCATCTGACCACTCTGGTCGTAGACCGTCTGGGTGGCGCCGGCGGTCAGCACGCTCATGACGATCGCGATGGGGATCACCAGGAGGGCCCGGAAGAAGCTCGTCATCCGATCGAGCCGCTCGGGGAAGTCGACCTCGAGGCGGGCCGCGTGTACCGGGACTGCCGACTGCTCTGTCATGTGTGCTCCAGGAGGTTCGCTGCTCAGATGGCTGACGAGGCTCTTCTCAGCCTCACCGGGCCGAGTGGCCAGATTCAGTGCCAAACGTCCTCACCGTAGTTCCAGCGGGCCATCGGTGAGCCTGGTTCGGGCCTTCCGGACCGTCGTCAGCGGAAGCCGCAGCGGTTACGGGCTCAACTCGGCCATGGTGGCCGGGATCTCGTCGGCGATCTGGCGGGCCAGATAGCCCACCGGGCCGACGGCCGACGCCAGTCGCTCGCCGGCCCGAGCGTGCAGGTGGGCACCCCAGACGGCTGCCTGGTCGGCATCGCAGCCACGGGCCCACAGGCCCGCGATGACCCCGGACTTGACGTCACCCGATCCGGAGACACCAAGGCCCGGACATCCCGCGTCGTCGCGCCACAGCCGGTCACCGGACCCGGTCCAGGTGACCTCGCCTCCGGACGAGACGACGGCACCCGTCCGGTCGGCGAGTCGCGCGGTGGCGATCCCGGGATCTTCGGTGAGCCGGGGCTTGCCGAACGCCATCGCGAGCTCGTGCTCGTTGGGGGTGAGCAGGTACTGCGCAGGAAGCGCCGCCAACCCGTCCGGGCTCCTCGCGACGTACGAGAGGGCAAGGGCGTCCAGGACCACCTTGCCAGTCAGGTGCGGGAGCAGTCGGACCAGGAGGTCGGTGACCACCTCAGGCTGCATCGACCCCGGACCGACAAGTACGGCATCGGCGCCGTCGGCCAGTTCCACGACGACCGCCTCCGCGGTAGGCCGGATCTCGCCGTCCGATGTCTCGGGAGCACCGACGACCAGGGCCTCGGGCAGCGCCACCGCGACCTCCGTGGCGACGGAGTCGACCGTGACCACCTGGAGCTTTCCCGCACCCGCTCGCAGCGCGGCCTCGGCGGACAGCATGACCGCGCCCGGCGTCCGTCGACTTCCGCCCACCACCAGTACGGATCCCCGGGCGGCCTTGTCCTCGCCCGGCCGCGGAAGCGGCCACGCCCTGAGCAGCCCGGGTGTGACCGGGGTGGGCTCAGCCCTCCGTGCCATCGGCCTCTCCTCGCTCCTCGTCGGCCGGGGGCTCGTGGGTCCGGGGGGCGAGGTCACCGAGGTGGCTGGCGTCCCCGAACGCGGCCAGCCTCCACCCGCTGGGCTCGCCGGCTTCGCCCGACGATGACACGTACCTGGTGATCGAGCAGTTCGGCAAGGCCGTGTCCGTGTCGATGTCGAGGATCGCCTCCTCACCCAACCCCTCCATGGCGACCCGGAAGGAGAGGATCACCGCCTGGTGAGTGAAGACCCAGACTCGCTCCCCGTCCAGCCGCGTCAGCGACAGCTGCAGGAGGAACTGTCGGATCCGATGCAGCACGTCGCACCAGCTCTCGCCACCCGGAGGGCGGTAGTAGAACTTGCCGAGCCAGTCGCGGCGCTGGGCCTCCTCGGGGTGAAGCCGACGGATCCCTCTGGATGTCTGGCCGTCCATGACGCCGAGCTCGCGCTCGCGAAGTCGCTCGTCGATGTCCAGCGGGACATCCGCCAGCCTGCCCGACCGGGTCGCTCGAGCGGTCTCCAGCGCCCGGGCGTACGGCGAGCTGAAGAGCAGGGTCGGGCGGGCCGCGCTCGGCAGGCCACGGACGTGCTGGGCAAGCGCCCGCGCCTGGCGGCCCCCCCGGGACGAGAGGGTGATGTCGGGATCCCGGGCCTCGAGCTCGAGCCGGTCCTGGCCGTTCGATCGGGCCCGGTGGTTCGCCACGTTGCCCAGACTCTCCGCGTGACGCACCAGGACGAGCTCAGCTGGACCCACGAGTGCCTGCATACGGCAGCACTTCCCCGGACGCGAGGATCTGAAACCTGTCGGCGGGACGGCGCGATAGCGTCTCGCTCCATGTCTCTGGCCGTGGCGATTCCCTGCGCGGTCCTGGCCGCGGTGGCGTATGGCGCATCGACGGCCGTGCAGCACCGGCAGGTCCATCGGCCCGACCAGCGCGCCGACGCCCGAGGGCTGCTGCTCCTGCTGCGCAACCCCGTCTGGCTGATGTCGATGGTCGGTGACGGCGTGGGGTTGGCCCTGCAGGTGGCCGCGCTGTTGACCGGTCCCGTGGTCCTGGTCCAGCCGCTGCTGGTGCTCGCCGTCCCGATCTCGCTGCCGATCGGTTGGGCGCTGGGCGGGCAGCGACCGTCCCGGGGAGACGTCGTAGCCAGCGTCGGGATCGTCCTCGCGCTCGCCGTCTTCTCGGCGGTGGTGGGGGTCCCGGGTCCCGCGACGGAGACCCCGCCGGCCATCATGCTGCTGGTCGCGGCAAGCCTGGTCGGGCTCGGGCTGGTGGCGCTCGGTGCAGTGCGTGGCCGACGCGCAGCGGTCCGGGCCGCCGTCTTCGGCGCGGTGGCGGGTGCGGCGTTCGGCCTGGTCGGCGTGCTGCTGGACGCCGTGTCGGTTACCTGGCAGGCCAGTGGCTGGGAGACATTCACCGCGGCGCCCGGTCTGGTTCCGTTACTGGGCCTTGCGGTGGTCGGAGCCTTCGCCATCGTGCTGACCCAGGTCTCGTTCCAGGTCGGGGCGCTGAGCGCCAGCTTCCCGGCGAACGAGGCGGCCGCTCCCGTGGTGGGCGTCGTCCTGGGCGCCTGGCTGCTGAGCGAGGAGATCCCCTGGTCGGCTCCGGCAGCCGCGGCATACGCGCTGTGCTTCGCGGTGATGCTGGCCGGGACGGTCTGGCTCGCTCGCGGGTGGGACACTGCACGCTGACCTCAGACCGGCCAGCCGGGTCGGGCACTGACGAGCGGAGGGTGGATCGCACGTGGCACTGATACTCGCCTTCGGAGTCGTCCTGCTGATCAGCGTGTCGTTGTCCGGGGTGGCCGCCCGCACGGTGCTGTCGACGGCACTGCTGTTCCTGGTCGCCGGCGCGCTGATCGGCGACGGTGGCTTCGGTCTGGTCTCGATCGCCCCGGACGACCCGCTGGTGACCCGGCTGGCCGACATCGCGCTGTTCACCGTGCTCTTCACCGACGGCCAGCGGGCGAACCTGCGCGCGTTGCGCGAGGGGTGGCAGCTGTCCGGCCGCGCCCTGGGAATCGGTATGCCGTTGACGATGGTCGGGCTCGCCATTCCTGCCCACTTCCTCGTCGGGCTGGACTGGCCGATGGCACTGTTGCTCGGCGCCGTCCTCTCGCCGACCGACCCGGTCTTCGCGGCGGCCCTGGTCGGGCGCAAGGACGTCTCGCTCAAGCTCCGGCGACTGCTCAACGTCGAGTCCGGGCTGAACGACGGGCTGGCCCTGCCGTTCGTGCTGATCTTCCTGGCCACGGCCTCGAACACCTCGTCCCACCTCGGGGAGGTGGCGCTCGAGCTGGTGCTGGGGTTCGCCATCGGGGCGGGCATCCCGGCCCTGGTCACGCTGGCCTGGCGGTCCCGGCTCCTCACCGCCGAGCCGCGGCTCCAGGCGCTCGGACCCCTGGCCATCGGGGTCGTCGTCTTCGGGCTGTGTCACCTGACCCACGCGAACCCCTACCTGGCGGCCTTCGTGGCGGGTTCGACGCTGGCCACCATGGATGGGACCGCGGCCGAGCACTTCGAAGCGCTCGGGGACATGCTCTCCGAGATCACCAAGTTCGCTGCACTGCTGGTGTTCGGGGCGCTGATCACACCGGACCTGCTGTCCCACCTGAGCGTGGGGGGGTGGGTGTTCGCGTTCCTGGCCATCCTTCTGGTGCGGCCCGCTGCGATGATGCTCTCGCTGATCCGGACACCGCTGGCCGGGGGCGAGCGGGCAGCGGCAGCGTGGTTCGGGCCCAAGGGCTTTGCCTCCGTCGTCTATGGGTTGCTCGTCCTTCAGTCCGGCATCCCCGACAGCCGGCAGGTGTTCGACCTGGTCGCGGTGACCATCGCCCTGTCCATCGTGCTGCACTCGTCCTCCGACGTCCCGATCGCCCGGATGCTCAGGCTCGAGCCACCGGACAACCTCCCGACCGGACGCTCGGATCGCGACGGAGAGGGGGAGCCGGTCACCTCCGCCCCGTGACCGAAAGGCTCCCTGGGCCCGTAGACTGGCGCGATGCGCGCAGACCAGATGGCCGAGGAGTTCCCGGTCGTGGACCTTGACTCGGATGCGCTGAGTGCCGCCCGCATCATGGCCGAACGCCGCCTGCCCGGGATCGTCGTGATCGACGAGACCGGCTGCCCGATGTCCATCCTGCCGGCGTCGCAGGTGGTCCGGCTGATCGTGCCGAGCTACGTGCGGGACGACCCCTCCCTGGCTGGCGTCGTCGACGAGCTGACCGCCGACCGGACCGCCGACAAGCTGAGCGGCAAGACGGTGCGGTCACTGCTGCCCAAGGAGAACGACGAGCTGCCCCGGGTCAACGCGGACGACACCATCATCGAGGTGGCCGCGATCATGGCTCGGTTGCACTCGCCGTTGGTTGCGGTGATGGAGGGCACGACGCTGCTCGGTGTGGTCACTGCATCGCGACTGTTGCAGATCGCCCTCTCGCCCCGATGACCCTCCCCACCCCCAGCCGAAAGCCTGTTCTGTGAGCCCGATCATCGCCGTCCTCGTCTTCGTCGCGGCCTACTTCTTCATCGCCACCGAGAAGATCCCCAAGATGGTCGCCGCCCTCGCGGGCGCCGGCATCGTCCTGGCTCTCAACGTCGTGGGCTCCGAGGACGCCTTCTACTCGCACGAGACCGGGGTCGACTGGGACGTCATCTTCCTCCTGCTCGGGATGATGATCATCGTCGGCGTGCTGCGCAAGACCGGCGTCTTCGAGTACATCGCCATCTGGTCCGCCAAGCGCGCGAACGGCTCGCCGCTGCGGATCATGATCCTGCTCTCGCTCATCACCGCGGTGGCGTCGGCCTTCCTCGACAACGTCACCACGGTGCTGCTGATCGCCCCAGTGACGCTGCTGGTCTGCGACCGGCTCAACATCAACCCGGTGCCGTTCCTGCTCGCCGAGGTGATGGCCTCCAACATCGGCGGCGCGGCCACCCTGATCGGCGACCCGCCCAACATCATCATCGGCAGCCGGGCCGGCCTGACCTTCAACGACTTCCTGATCAACATGGGCCCGATCGTCGTGGTCGAGCTCATCGTCTTCACCCTGATCCTGCCCCGGCTCTTCCGCGGCTCCTTCGAGGTCGATCCGGAACGGGTCGCCGACGTGATGGCGCTCAACGAGAAGGAGGCCATCCAGGATCACCGGCTGCTCCTGAAGAGCGGCCTGGTCCTGCTGGCGGTCTTCGCGGCGTTCGTCCTGCACTCGGTGGTGCATATCGAGCCCTCGGTCGTGGCCCTGCTCGGCGCCGGCGTCCTGGTGCTGATCTCCCGCTCGAAACCACGGGACTACCTGGCCAGCGTCGAATGGGAGACGCTGCTCTTCTTCGCCGGCCTGTTCATCATGATCGGTGCGCTGGTGAAGACGGGCGTCATGGGCGCCCTGGCCACCCGCGCCACCGAGGCCGTCGGTGGCAACGCCCTGCTGGCCTCGATGCTCATCCTCGGGCTCTCTGCCCTGCTGTCGGGTCTGATCGACAACATCCCCTACGTGGTCACGATGAGCCCGCTGGTGCTGGCCCTGACCAACGACATCGCGGACCCCACCCACTCCGGCGCGTTGTGGTGGTCCTTGGCGTTGGGAGCCGACTTCGGCGGGAACATGACGGCCATCGGCGCCAGCGCGAACGTCGTGGTCCTCGGCATCGCTGCTCGGGCAGGATTCCCGATCTCGTTCTGGGAGTTCACCCGCAAGGGCATCATCGTCACCGTGATCACCGTGGTCATTGCGGCTCCCTACATCTGGCTGCGCTACTTCGTCTTCGGCTGACCCGACCTGAGCCTGCGGCAGCACGAGACAGCGGGGCCGCCCGGTGGGTGCGGCCCCGCTGTCGTCGATGTCTGGCTGTGGTCGGCGCTCAGGCGTTCTGCGCGATGGCGGACACGTCGAACTCGAGCTTGATCTTGTCGCTGACCAGCACGCCCCCGGTCTCGAGGCCGGCGTTGAAGCTCAGGCCCCAGTCGCTGCGCTTGATCGTCGTCCCGCCCTCGAAGCCGACCCGGAGGTTGCCGTAAGGGTCCTTGGCCGAGCCGTTCTCCTCGAAGACGACCGTCACGGGGCGGGTTGTCGCATTGATCGTCAGGTCCCCGGTGATGGCCCACTCGGTGCCGTCGCGCTCGACGGAGGTGGAGACGAAGGTGATCTCCGGGTGGTTCGCCACGTCGAAGAAGTCCCCGGAGCGCAGGTGCTGGTCGCGCTGCTCCTGGCCGGTGCTGACGCTGGCCGCCGTGATCGTGACCGAGACGGTCGACGCGCCAGGGTTGCTCGCGTCGAGGTGCGCTGTGCCCTCGAACTCGCCGAACTGGCCGCGCACGGTGGTGACCATCGCGTGGCGGGCGGAGAAACCGATCCGGGTGTGCGTCGTGTCGAGGACGTAGTCGCCCGAGATGTCGGTCACCGCCTGGGTGGCGGCGTCGAACTCGTGGTCGAGGACGGCCACCGGGGCGGAGGTCGTGCTGTCGTTGCTGGTGAAGAGGCCCATGAGGTGATTCCTTCGTCAGGTAGAGGGGTGATTACTTGAAGTTTCAACTAATGGGGGATCGCGGGTATTCCCGCCCCGACGACCCCTTTCTCGCGGCACCGATGGGCGAGACTGTCGGTATGCCGTCCGCCCGCCTGCTCGACGCCGAGCGGTTGGCCGCGCTGGCCGCTCGCGCCAGTGCCCTCGTCTCCTCGACAGCAGCAGTCGGGGTGACCCGCCGCCGGGCCGTCCTGGGCATCGCCGGCGCGCCGGGAGCGGGCAAGACCACGCTGGCCGAGGAGCTGGTCGAGTTGCTGCGCCGCGAGCCTCCGACCGGTCTGGGTGCCGACGCGGTCGCGCATCTGCCGATGGACGGGTTCCACGTCGCCGACGTGCAGCTCAGGCGGCGGGGACTGCTGGAGCGCAAGGGCGCACCGGAGACGTTCGACGCCGACGGCTACCTGACGACCATCGAGCGGGTCCTCGCCGATGACGGGTCGACGATCTACGCCCCCGGCTTCGAGCGCGACCTGGAGCAGCCGGTGGCGGCGGCGATGGCGGTCGAGCCCGAGGTGCAGCTGGTCGTCACCGAGGGCAACTACCTGCTCGTCGACGAGCCGCCCTGGACCGCCATCCGGGCCCGCATGGCCGAGGTCTGGTTCGTCGACCTCGACGAGGCAGAGCGCCTGCGGCGGCTGGTGGCCCGCCACCGCGAGTTCGGGAAGCCAGCCGGGGCTGCCCAGGCCTGGGCGCTGGGGCCGGACCAGGCCAACGCCGAGCTGGTCCTGGCCTCGCGCGGGCGCGCCGACCTCGTCGTCACCGCCTGACCCCGCGCCTGTCGGCGCGGCTCACTCCGGCGGCAGTCCCCGGCCCCGGGCGGCATACAGGTCGAGGACCTGCTGTCGCGGGATGACGCCGCATCGCCTCGCCCAGGCGTCGTAGAAGTCGACGAGGTCACGCACCACGGCGGGCTCGGACGAGCTGAGGTCGACGAGCTCGGTGCGGTCGCGGACCATGTCGTACAGCTCCCACTCCCCGCCGAACTTCCGCACCAGCTTCCACTGCCCCCGCCGAACGCCCGCGTTCCCCTCGTGCTCCCAGACCAGCGGGATCTCGGCGTCGACCGACTCGCCGCGGACGACCGGCAGCATGCTTCGGCCCTCGAGCGCGGGAACCGGGTGCCCGGCCCGAGTCGTCGGGTAGGTCGCACCGGCGGCCTCGAGCAGGCTCGGCATGACGTCGACGAGCTGGAAGGGGGTGTGCTCGAGTCGGCCGGGGTCGCGCATCCCGGCTGGCCAGTGCAGGAGCAGTGGGGTCGAGATGCCCCCTTCGTGCACCCAGTGCTTGTACTCCCGGAAGGGGGTGTTCGACAGGTTCGCCCAGGCGCGCCCGTAGGACGCGTAGGTGCTCTCCGGTCCGGGCATGACGCCCACCGCGTTGCCGGCGATCACCGGCTCGCCGTCCTTGGCGGTGTCGGCCAGCGGCACGAACGCCTCGACGAACTGCCGGTCGAGCTCCTCGGCGCAGCCACCGTTGTCGGAGAGGAAGACGACGATCGTGTTGTCCAGTCGGCCCAGGTCGGTGAGCCGCTCGAGCAGCCGGCCGACGCCGGCGTCCATCCGGCTGACCTGGGCGGCATACACCTCCATCCGGCGGCGCTCCCAGTCCTTCGCCTCGACGTCCGCCCAGGCCGGCACCCGGGGGTCGCGCTCGGTCAGCGGCCACCGCTCGTCGAGGATGCCCTCGGCCACCAGCCGCTCGAGCCGCTGCGCGCGCAGCGTGTCCCAGCCGGCGTCGAACCGGCCGCGGTGCTTGGCGATCTCCTCCTCGGGAGCGTGCAGCGGCCAGTGCGGAGCCGTGTACGCGAGGTAGAGGAAGAAGGGACGGTCGGGGCTCTGGCCGTGGTGCTGCCCGACGAAGTCGCAGGCGGCGTCGCTGATGGCGTCGGTGTAGTAGAAGCCCTCCGCGGCCGCCTCGTGCGAGATGTCCTGCTCGTCCCGGACCAGGGTGCGCGGGTTGTAGAAGCTGCCCGCCCCCTCGAGGGTGCCGAAGAAGTGGTCGAAGCCGCGCCGGGTCGGCCAGGCAGGGTTGGGGGTCTCCATGTCCGAGGCGAGGTGCCACTTGCCGCTGAGGTAGGTGCCGTAGCCGGCCTCACCCAGGCACTCGGCAAGGGTCGCGCAGCTCTCGGTGAGGTTGCCCGGGTAGCCGTCGGGGCGGTCGTCGAAGTTGAGGATCCCCAGCCCGGCCTGGTGCGGGTGCAGCCCGGTCAGCAGCGACGCGCGCGAGGGGCTGCACCGGGGGGAGTTGTAGAAATGCGTGAACCGCACTCCGGCCCGGCCCAGCCGGTCGAGGTGGGGGGTCTCGATCTCGCCGCCGAAGCAGCCGATGTCGGAGAACCCCATGTCGTCAGCGAGGACGACGACGATGTCGGGACGCGGCGAGGTCTCATGGTCGGGCACGGGGCTCCTCAGGAGGCGGGCTGGGCGGTGGCGGGCCGGTCGGCGCTGGGCCGTGGCCGGCCCGGGTCGACGTCGGCGTGGATGTCGCGGTCCTTGGTCTCGGGCAGGAAGAAGAGTGAGACGAGGGTGATCAGGGCCATCGCGACGACGTAGACCGCGACCGGCCACGACGAGCCGGAGTAGTGGACCACGAGGGTCGTCGCGATCAGCGGCGCGATCGCTCCGGTGGGCAGCACCCCGATCTGGTAGACGACCGACATGCCGCTGTAGCGCACCCGGGTCGGGAAGACCTCGGCGAACAGCGCGCCCTCGGGCCCGTACATGGTGCAGGCGGCGATGCCCCAGCCGATGACGACGGCGAGTCCGATCAGCAGCGGCTGCCTGGTGTCCACCAGCGCGAAGATCGGGAAGGCGGAGACCGCCGCCAGTGCGGCTCCGGCCATGAACACCGGGCGGCGACCGATCCGGTCCGAGGCGCGGCCCGCGGCGAGGATGACGAAGAAGCCGACCACCGAGGCGACGAGCAGGCTGTTGAGGACGATTCCCTTCTGGAGCTTGAGGATCTCGACCGTGTAGGTGACGAGGAACGCGTTGTAGACGTTGAACGTGACGCTCTCGCTGACCCGGGCGCCCATGGCGAGCAGGGTGGTCTTGGGATGCTGGCGCAGGACCTCGAAGAGGGGGGTCTTGGAGCGCTGGTCGCTCTCGCGCAGTCGCTGGAAGGCCGGTGGCTCCTGGATCCGCATCCGGATGAAGAGCCCGATGGCGACCAGGACGATGCTGGCCAGGAACGGGATTCGCCAGCCCCCGTCGACCAGGGCGGTGCTGCCGAAGAGGCCGACGGCGCTGACCGAGAGGGTGGACAGCAACAGGCCGATCGGCACCCCGAGCTGCGGCCAGCTGCTGTACCACCCACGCTTGTCCGCCGGGGCGTGTTCGACGCAGAGCAGGATGGCGCCGCCCCACTCCCCGCCCAGACCGATGCCCTGAAGCATCCGGAGCACGAGCAGCAGGATCGGTGCGGCGACGCCGATCTGCGCGTAGCCGGGGAGCAGGCCCATGGTGAAGGTGGACAGGCCCATGATCATCATGGTGATGACGAGCATCGGTTTGCGACCGAGCCGATCACCCAGATGCCCGAAGATGACGCCCCCGAGCGGACGGGTGATGAAGCCGGCCGCGAAGGTGGCGAACGCGATCAGCGTGCCGACCAGGGGGTCGAACGTGGGGAAGAACTGCTTGTTGAAGACGAGGGCCGCCATCGTCCCGTAGAGGAAGAAGTCGTACCACTCGACGACCGTGCCGATCAGGCTGGCGCTGGCCACCTGCTTGATCGACGCGTCGGCGCCGGTGTTCGTGCTTCGCACCATGTCGTTCCCTCTACCGTCGTCGGGCTCCACGAACCGCGATCAACGCGACCCGCTCAATGGGACACTTGCACCATCTCGTGGGACAGAATGCTGGTATCCGGTCGACTCGTCAACCCCGCGTCGGCTGATCGGGGGTGGCCCGGCAGGATCAGCACAGCGAACCCGGTCCACACCGGTACGGCGAAGGAGGTGGCGATGAGCGAGGTCCTGCGACGAGCCGTTCAGGTGCTCGACGTCCTGCGGGTCTCCGGCGACGGCCTGACGATCCGCGAGGTCGCGGCCGAGGTGGGCCTGCCCAAGAGCACGGTCCAACGGCTGCTCCGCGAGCTGGTCGAGACCGAGCTCGCCGGGCAGGACGCCAGCACCCGGCGGTACCGGCTCGGACCCCGGACGCTCGCCCTCGGCACGGCATACCAGCGGCGTCTCGACGTGCGCACCGCTGCGCTGCCGCACATGGTGGCGCTGCGCGACACCGTGGGGGAGACCGTCGGGTTGTCAGTGCTGATCGGCGAGGAGCTGCTGCACGTCGAGCAGGTGGAGAGCCGCTCCGCCCTGCGGGCGACCTTCGAGGTCGGCACGCCCCTTCCGCTGTGGAGCGGGGCGCCGAGTCGGGTGCTGATGGCGGACCTGTCGGTTGAGGAGGTCCAGAGGATCGCAGGTCACCGCGATGACCGGCAGGTGCAGCCGGTCAACCCGCCCGAGATCCCCATCCTCGTCGACGCCGTCGCCCGGGCCCGGGCCGACGGCCATGCGATGGCCTTCGAGGAGACCCTGCCCGGGATCAACACGGTCTCGGTGCCGATCGAGGGTCCGGCCGGCGTGGCCGCCGCGCTGTCCGTCACCGGGCCGGTGGGACGCTTCGACCGCGAAGGGATGACCAAGGCCCTGCCCGGGATGCGGACGACCGCCGCGGCGATCGGGGGCGCGCTCGGTCGGGTCGACCCTCCGGCCAACCGCTGACGGGTCGCCGACCCCCATCCGCCACTGCGGTCGTCGGGCCCTTGCCCTGTCCACTGATCGGTAGTGGACTGCAGGCAGCACCCCGCTTGAGCGACCTGGAGGCCGCCGATGACCGCACCAGCCCTGTCGTATGCCGTCGGTGAGACCGACGTCCCACTGCTCGAGCAGACGATCGGCGACAACCTCGACGCGACCGTCGAGCGGTTCGAGCACCGGGACGCCCTCGTCGATCTTGCCCAGCCGCGACGGTGGACCTACCGGGAGCTGGGTGCCGACGTGAACGAGCTGGCCCGCGGGCTGGTCGCGGCCGGCATCGTCAAGGGGGACCGGGTCGGGATCTGGGCACCGAACTGTGCCGAGTGGACCCTGGTCCAGTACGCCACCGCCAAGATCGGGGCCATCCTGGTCAACATCAACCCGGCCTACCGGACCCACGAGCTGGAGTTCGTCCTCGACCAGGCGGGGATCCGGCTGCTGGTGGCAGCGCCGAGCTTCAAGAGCAGCGACTATGCGGGGATGATCGCGCAGGTCCGGGACAAGGTCCCCGGGTTGGAGCAGGTCGTCCTGATCGGCACCCCCAGCTGGGAAGCGCTCGTCGCCGGGGCGGTCGAGGTCACCACCGCGGAGCTCGCGGCGGTCCAGGCCGGGCTCGAGCCCACCGACCCGATCAACATCCAGTACACCTCCGGCACCACGGGGTTCCCCAAGGGTGCGACGTTGAGCCACCGCAACATCCTCAACAACGGCTTCTTCGTCGGCGAGCTGTGCGAGTACACCGAGCGGGACCGGGTCTGCATCCCGGTGCCGTTCTACCACTGCTTCGGCATGGTCATGGGCAACCTCGCCTGCACGACGCACGGCGCGACGATGGTCATCCCGGCGCCCGGGTTCGACCCGGCGGCGACCCTGCGCGCGGTACAGCAGGAGCGGGTGACCTCGCTCTACGGGGTGCCGACGATGTTCATCGCGGAGTGGTCGCTGCCGGACTTCGCGGACTACGACCTGTCCAGCGTCCGCACCGGGATCATGGCCGGCTCACCGTGCCCGGCAGAGCTGATGAAGCAGCTCGTCGCCTCGGGGATCACCGAGCTGACCATCTGCTACGGGATGACCGAGACCTCCCCGGTCTCGACCCAGACCCGGACCGACGACTCCTTCGACCGGCGGGTCGGCACGGTCGGTCGGGTGGTGCCGCACCTCGAGATCAAGGTGGTGGACCCGAGCACCGACGAGACGGTCCCTCGCGGAACGCCGGGGGAGTTCGTCACCAGGGGCTACTCGGTGATGCTGGGCTACTGGGGTCAGCAGGACAAGACGGACGAGGTCCTGCGCGACGGGTGGATGCACACCGGGGACATCGCCGTGATGGACGAGGACGGGTACGTGCAGATCACCGGTCGGATCAAGGACATGGTCATCCGCGGGGGTGAGAACGTCTACCCCCGCGAGATCGAGGAGTTCCTCTACACGCATCCGGACATCCTCGATGCTCAGGTGATCGGCGTGCCCGACGAGAGGTACGGCGAGGAGCTCTGCGCCTGGGTGCGGATGCGGGAGGGTGCCGAGCCGGTGACGGCCGCGTCGCTGCGCGAGTTCGCCACCGGCAAGCTCGCGCACTACAAGATCCCCCGGTACGTCGAGATCGTCGAGGAGTTCCCGATGACGGTCACCGGCAAGGTCCGCAAGGTGGAGATGCGCGAGACGACCATCGCCGCGCTGGGGCTCGGGGGCTCGGAACCGGGATCCGGCTAGGGACCTGGCCCGATCGGTCCGCGAACCGGCCGCCGTCCCCGACCGCCTAATCTTGACCTCATGTCATCCCCCTCCGACGTGCTCGGCCCCCGCGTGTCCGCTGCCATCGCCGCCGCCTTCGGCGAGCACTACCGCGACACCGACCCGGTGCTGCGTCCGAGCAAGGTCGTCGGCTCGGTCGCCGCCGACCTTCAGGCCAACGCCGCGCTCGCGCTCGCCAAGCGGGTCGGTATGCCGCCGCGGGACGTCGCGACGAGGATCCTCGACTCGCTCGAGCTCGACGACGTCTGCGAGCCCCCGGAGGTCAGTGGACCGGGCTTCATCAACCTGCGCCTGCGGGACGACTGGGTGGCTCAGGAGCTGCAGCGCGTCGCCGCGGACGACCGACTGGGTGTGCCGGTGCAGGACCGGCAGAACATCCCGATCGACTACTCGGCGCCGAACGTCGCCAAGGAGATGCACGTCGGTCATCTGCGAACCACGGTCGTCGGCGACTGCCTCGCCCGCACGCTGGAGTACCTCGGCCACCACGTGATCCGACAGAACCACATCGGTGACTGGGGCACCCCGTTCGGGATGCTCATCGAGCACCTGCTCGACGTCGGCGAGGGCTCGGTCGAGGCCCAGGTCGTCGAGACCGACCCGAACGCCTTCTACCAGGCGGCCCGGGCCAAGTTCGACGGGGACGAGGACTTCGCCACCCGGGCGCGGTCGCGCGTCGTCGCCCTCCAGGCGGGCGAGGCCGACACGCTGCGGCTGTGGAGCGAGCTCGTGGAGCTCTCGAAGCACTACTTCAACCGGTTGTACACGACGCTCCAGGTGACCCTCACCGATGCGGACCTGGCGGGCGAGTCGACCTACAACGACCAGCTGGCCGAGATCTGCGACGAGCTCGAGGCCAAGGGCATCGCGACGATGAGCGAGGGCGCGCTGTGCGTGTTCCTGGACGGCTACACCGGTCGCGAGGACAAGCCGGTGCCGCTGATCATCCGCAAGTCCGACGGCGGGTACGGCTACGGCACGACCGACCTCGCGACGATCAGGTACCGGGTCGAGAAGCTGAACGCCGACCGGGTCCTCTACGTGATCGGCGCACCCCAGGCCCTGCACCTGAACATGGTCTGGGACACCGCCCGCAAGGCCGGGTGGCTCCCTGACGACGTGACCGTGGTCCATGTGCAGATCGGCAACGTCCTCGGTGAGGACCGCAAGATCCTCAAGACCCGCTCGGGCGCGCCGCTGCGGTTGCTCGCGCTGCTGGAGGAGGCCGTCGGCCGCGCCAGAGCGGTGATCGACGCCGCCCGGCCGGACCTCGACGAGGCCGTCCGTGCGCGGATCGCCCCTCAGGTCGGGATCGGTGCCGTCAAGTACGCGGACCTCTCGGTCGCGCACGACAGCGAGTACGTCTTCGACCTGCAGCGGATGGTCGCCCTGACCGGCAACACCGGGCCCTACCTCCAGTACGCGGCAGCGCGGGTCCGCTCCATCTTCCGGACCGCGGCGTTGGAGGTCGACGGCCCGCAACGCCCCATCGTCGTGCGCGAGCCGGGGGAACGCGCCCTGGCTCTCGCGCTGCTCGAGTTCGGCACCGTCGTCGCGCAGACCGGCGACACGCTCGAGCCACATCGGCTGTGCGGCTACCTCTTCGACCTGGCTCAGACCTTCTCCGCGTTCTACGAGAACTGCCCCGTACTCAAGGCCGAGGACCCCGAGCTGCGCGAGTCCCGGCTCGCCCTCTGCGCGCTGACCCTGCAGGTGCTCGTGACCGGGTTGGACCTGCTCGGGATGGAGTCGCCCGAGCAGATGTGACGCATCACACCGGCTCGCAATGCTGGGTATCCGTCGTTCGGTATGTAACATCGGTGGTGACACATAGTCACCGCCTCCGACACCTTGTGGGGGCGTCCCCCGGACCGCCACCATTCAGTGGTGAGCCGGAACTCACGAAGGATGGATCCCATGAGCAACAACGACAACATTCCCGAGGCGCCCGCCCCCACGTCCTGGGACAAGAAGCAGAAGGACGTCGGTGCTGCGCTCTTCCTCGGCGGCGTCGCGATCATCGTCCTGCTCGGCCTGCTGGTCTGGAAGGGCCTGTTCTGAGCCGACCGACACGCCCCGTCGTGGACAGTCCTCCCGTCTGAGCACCCGCACCCAATAGGTTTCGGGGAGCGCCGGCACGGCTTCGGCGTCCCGCCCCGGTCGGGGCGGCCTGAGCGTCGTCGGGAGTTCGCATGCAGATCGGAGTGCCGCGCGAGTCGCGTGCTGGTGAGACCCGCGTTGCCGCCACCCCCAAGACGGTGGAGCAGATCCGGGCCCTCGGTTTCGAGGTCCTCGTGGAGTCGGGCGCCGGGCGCCTGGCCAGCTTCAGCGATGAGGCGTATGCCGCCTCCGGAGCGCGCGTCGGGTCCGCGGATGACGCCTGGGCCAGCGACGTGGTCTTCAAGATCAACGCCCCGAGCGACGACGAGCTCGCTCGGTTGCGCGACGGCGCGACCCTGGCGAGCCTGATCAGCCCGGCCCTTCAGCCGGAGCTGGTGCAGAAGCTGTCCGCCCGGAACATCACCGTGCTGGCCATGGACGCCGTGCCCCGGATCTCCCGCGCCCAGGCACTCGACGTCCTCAGCTCGATGGCGAACATCGCCGGCTACCGCGCGGTCATCGAGGCAGCCCACGAGTTCGGCAGCGTCTTCACCGGACAGGTGACCGCGGCGGGCAAGGTCCCGCCGGCCAAGGTCCTCATCGTCGGCGCCGGAGTGGCCGGCCTGGCCGCGATCGGCACGGCCAACAGCCTCGGCGCCATCGTCCGGGCCTTCGACGCACGCCCGGAGGTCGGCGAGCAGGTGGAGTCGATGGGGGCGGAGTTCCTTCGGATTGACATCGAGCAGAGCGCGCCGAGCGCGGACGGCTACGCCACGGAGACCAGCGAGGACTTCGACCGCCTGGCCAGCGAGCTGTACGCGGAGCAGGCCAAGGACGTGGACATCATCGTCACCACCGCCCTGATCCCGGGCCGTCCGGCTCCCCTCCTGATCACAGCGCAGATGGTGGCCACGATGAAGCCCGGCAGTGTCATCGTCGACATGGCCGCCGCCAACGGCGGGAACTGCGAGCTCTCCCGGCCCGACGAGCTGGTCGTCAGCGACAACGGCGTGAAGATCATCGGCTACACCGACCTGCCCGGACGCCTGCCGACCCAGTCCTCGCAGCTGTTCTCGACCAACCTCGTCAACCTGCTCAAGCTCCTCGCGCCGGGCAAGGACGGGGTGGTCCAGGTCGACCTCGACGACCAGGTGATCCGGGGGATGACGGTCGTACGCGACGGCGAGCTGCTCTGGCCACCGCCGCCGGTGGCCGTCTCGGCGGCGGCGCCCCCGTCCAAGGTCGCCCCGGCACCGAGGGTGGCCGACCAGCCTCGGGACCCGCGCCGGAGGTACGTCGCGGCGGGCGTCGCGGCGGTCCTCTTCACCGTGCTCGCGGCATACTCCCCGCCGGAGTTCCTCGCCCACTTCACTGTGTTCGCCCTCGCGGTGGTCGTCGGCTTCTACGTCATCACCAACGTCCACCATGCCCTGCACACGCCGTTGATGTCGGTGACCAACGCGATCAGCGGGATCATCCTCGTCGGCGCGCTGCTCCAGGTGGGGCTCGGCAACACGCTGGTCACCGTCCTCGCCGTGGCGGGCGTCCTGGTGGCCAGCATCAACATCTTCGGCGGCTTCACGGTCACCCACCGGATGCTCAAGATGTTCCGGAGGGCGTGACGTGTCAGCGACATTGGTCCAGGCGAGCTACCTCATCGCCGCGCTGCTCTTCGTCTTCAGCCTGGCGGGCCTCTCCCGCCACGAGTCAGCCCGGTCGGGCAACATCTTCGGCATCATCGGCATGGCCATCGCACTGGTGGCGACCATCGCGTATGCCGTGCAGTTCAGCTCGTGGTCCGGCTTCGCGCTGATCGTCGGTGCCATGGCGATCGGCGGGGCCATCGGGGTCCAGCGGGCGATGAGCGTGGAGATGACGGGGATGCCGCAGCTGATCGCGATGCTGCACAGCTTCGTCGGTCTGGCGGCGGTGCTCGTCGGGTTCAACTCGTTCCTCAGCCCGGGGCAGCTGAGCCCGGCCATGGAGCACATCCACGCGGTCGAGGTGTTCCTCGGGATCTTCATCGGCGCAGTCACCCTCACCGGCTCGATCGTGGCCTTCCTCAAGCTCAGCGCCCGGATCTCCTCCAAGCCGCTCATGCTGCCGGCCCGGCACTACCTCAACCTGGTGATCCTCCTCGTCTCGGCCGTGCTGCTCGGGTGGTTCGTGCTCAGCGGGAACGCGGTTCCGCTGCTGGTGATGACGGCTCTCGCGCTGTTCCTCGGCTGGCACCTCGTCGCCTCCATCGGGGGCGGGGACATGCCCGTCGTCGTCTCGATGCTCAACTCCTACTCCGGGTGGGCGGCCGCCGCAGCCGGGTTCATGCTGGGCAACGACCTGCTCATCGTGGTGGGCGCCCTGGTCGGATCCTCCGGTGCCTTCCTGTCGTATGTGATGTGCCGCGCGATGAACCGATCCTTCATCTCGGTGATCGCCGGCGGGTTCGGTTCCGGCGCCACGTCATCGGGCTCCGACGACGAGGAGCTGGGGGAGGTGGTCGAGACCAATGCCGCGGACGTCGCGGACCTGCTGCGCGAGGCGAGCTCGGTGGTGATCACCCCCGGCTACGGGATGGCGGTGGCCCAGGCGCAGTACCCGGTGGCAGACCTCACCCACCGCCTGCGCGAGCGTGGGGTGCAGGTCCGGTTCGGGATCCATCCGGTGGCCGGTCGGCTGCCCGGACACATGAACGTCCTGCTCGCCGAGGCCAAGGTCCCGTACGACATCGTGTTCGAGATGGACGAGGTCAACGAGGACTTCCCGCAGACCGACGTGGTCCTGGTCATCGGGGCCAACGACACGGTGAATCCCGCCGCGGCGGAGGACCCGACCAGCCCGATCGCCGGGATGCCGGTCCTCGAGGTCTGGAACGCCAAGGACGTGGTGGTCTTCAAGCGCTCGATGGCGGCCGGTTACGCGGGGGTGCAGAACCCCCTCTTCTTCCGGGAGAACAGCAGGATGCTCTTCGGCGATGCCAAGGAACGGGTCGAGGACATCATCCGGGAGCTGTGACGTCGCTCGAGGTCACGTCGGGGTCCCCACTCGTCGTGGGGTAGCGGTCGCCGACCGCGAGGCGGCTGCGTCGACGACCGTAGAGGGCGTAGATGGCCAGACCGATCCCGGTCCAGGCGATGAAGCGCAGCCAGGTGTCGACGCTCAGGCTCAGCATCAACACGAAGCAGACCACCGCCGCGGCGATCGGGACTGCCGGACTGCCGGGGACCCGGAACGGGCGCTTGAGGTCGGGACGCTTGCGACGCAGGATCGGCACGGAGACGGCCACCAGCGTGAACGCGAACAGCGCACCCATGTTGACCAGCTCGTCCATGTTGCCCACCGGCGACAGGGACGCGACCACGGCGATCGTGCCGCCGACGATGACGGTCAGCAGCACCGGGGTGCCGGTCCGGTCGCTGGTCTGGGACAGCCGCGGCGGCAGCAGGTGGTCGCGGCTCATCGAGAAGAGCACCCGGGTCGAGCCGATGATCAGGGTCATCACGACGCTGGTCAGCCCCGCCACCGCTCCGATCGAGATGATCGTCGCGAAGCTCCCGTTGCCGACCCGTTCGAACGCCGAGGCGATGGCCGCCGAGGAGTTGACCTCGTCGTACCTGACCATGCCGGTCAGCACCAGCGAGATCGCGATGTAGATCACCGTGCAGACCGCCAGCGAGCCGAAGATGCCGATCGGCAGGTCCCGCTGCGGGTCCTTCGACTCCTCGGCCGTGGTCGCGACGACGTCGAAGCCGATGTAGTCGAAGAAGATGATCGAGGCCCCGGCGAGGACTCCCATCATGCCGAAGCTCGTCGGGGCGCCGAGGAACGCCTGAAGCAGGGGGGCAGCCAGCCCCGGGTCGGCCGCGGCCGGGACCGGGTCGGGGATGAACGGGACGTAGTTCTCGAGCTTGATGTACGCCAGCCCGGCCAGGACGACGAAGCAGACGATGAAGAGCTTCACCCCGACCAGGACGAGGTTGACCCGGGCCGACTGCTTGATCCCCTGGGCGACGAGGAAGGTCAGTCCGCCGACGAGGATGACGACGGCGAGGTCGACCGTGCCGGTCGGCCCGAGCACTTCGGGCCAGATGATCCCCAGCTTGGACAGGAAGTGCACGAAGTACGTCGACCACCCCTGAGCGACGACGCTGGCCCCGAGCACCAGCTCCAGCAGCAGGTCCCAGCCGATGACCCAGGCGATGATCTCCCCGAGCGTGGCGTAGGAGTAGGTGTAGGCGGAGCCGGACACCGGCACCATCGAGGCGAACTCGGCATAGCAGAGGGCAGCCAGGGCGCAGCAGGCGGCGCCGATGAGGAACGAGATCACGATGGCCGGGCCGGCATACAGCGCCGCCCCTTTGCCGTCGGTGAAGATGCCGGCTCCGATGATCACGCCGATGCCGAAGACGATGAGGTCCAACGGGCCGAGCCGCCGTTTCAACGAGCTGTGGGCGTCGTGCGTGGCGGCGATCGACTCCTCGATCGACTTCCTGCGGTAGATGCCCACCCGCTCTCCTTGCGTCAGGAACCCTCGGCGCCTTCGCGGCGACGGGCCCACGCTAGTCCCGGTGGGTCGCTCAGTCCTCGTCTGCGGGCGGAAAGATCGGGATGGGGCCGGTGTCGGCAGTTCGCCGCCGGCGCCGGAGGTCCTCACTCTGGTAGATCGAGTGACCGTCAGGGTCCCTGTCGTGCAACGGAATTGCCCGGGAGTGGGAGCCGTACTCCTCGACGGCGGAGGGCGTTCCCGCAGTGGGGTTCACCTGCCACCGCGAGTCGACCCACTCCGCGCCCGACCACGCGTCATCGTCGACCACCTCGAGAACCCGGTCGTGGTCCTCGACCCCGAACATCTCGGCGCAGATGGCCCGGTAGGTGCGGTCGGGGCTGGGGACCCAGTTGATGTTGTGCAGCGCCTGGTCCTGGCCCGCGCTCTCCATGATGAACTGGCCGTACCCGAGGATGCGACCGGGGATGGAGCGGCGGTAGGACATGTCGGTGACCTTGATCAGCGGCATCATCGCCACTCGCCGGGTGATCAGGCCGTAGGTGAGCAGGAGGCGCTTGTCCGTCGCGACGAACCAGTCGTGCCGCCATTCCAGGAGCTGCCACAGGGCCCAGCCGAGCAGGCCGAACCAGGCGATCCAGACGACCCGGGAGACCAGGCCCATCGTGATCGGGGTGTTGGCCCCGATCCAGGTGGCGAGCACGAGCCCGGCCAGCGCGGCACCGAGGGGGGCGAGGAGCCGGGCCCAGTGCTGGTGCATGGCGACGACGACGTGCTCCCCGTCGAGGAGGTAGCGCTGCAGGCCCGGGTCGCGGCGTGTGGCCATGCCGCCTCGGCTAGCTGCGACCGAGCAGGGCGTCGAAGAAGGCGAAGATGCTCCGGAAGCCCTGGCCGACGATGTCGAACGACGTCCGGATGATGTCCGCCGCCTGCGACGGCGACTTGACGACCGCATAGACCAGGAAGGCGAGCAGCAACCACGCACCGATCCTCTTGACGCGCTGCATCGCGGCACTCCTTGGCTGACGGGCGGTTCTCGACGTGGACAGCGACGACGGCACGGTCCGATTCACCAGTGTGTCAAAGGTGATGGGCCGGGGCGGGCTACCCCGCCGCGCCGGGCGTGTTGCTCGGGGGTGGTGGCCCGGCGGACCGGGCAGAGGTGCTCAGACGAGCCCGTAGAGGCGGTCACCCGCGTCGCCGAGACCGGGCACGATGTAGCCCTGGTCGTTGAGGCGTTCGTCGACCGCGCCGGTGACGAGGGTGACCGGCACCTGCAGCCCGGTCAGCTGTTCTTCCACGTGGCTGATCCCCTCCGGTGCGGCGAGCAGGGTGATCGCGGTGATGTCGTCCGCGCCGCGCTCGACGAGGTAGTGGATGGCCATCGCCAGGGTGCCGCCGGTGGCCAGCATGGGGTCGAGCACGTAGCACTGCCGCCCGGACAGGTCGTCCGGCAGCCGGTTGGCGTAGGTCACCGCCTCCAGGGTCTGCTCGTTGCGCATCATCCCGAGGAAGCCGACCTCGGCCGTCGGCAGCAGCCGGACCATGCCGTCGAGCATGCCGAGCCCGGCGCGCAGGATCGGCACCACGAGCGGCTTGGGCCGGGCGAGCTTGATCCCCGTGGTCGGGGCAACCGGGGTCTCGATGGCGAACGGCTCCACGCGTACGTCCCGGGTCGCCTCGTAGGCCAGCAGGGTGACCAGCTCGTCGACCAGTCGCCGGAAGGTCGGCGAGTCGGTCCGCTTGTCTCGCAGGTAGGTCAGCTTGTGGGAGATGAGCGGGTGGTCGGCGATGTGGACGCGCATAGGCGAAACTTAGCGCGTGACGCCACCGCTCGACCTCGCCGTCGACCCCCGGTATGCCGGGTGGATGGCGCACGCGCTGGACCTCGCCGCCCGGTCGGGGCAAGCGGGGGACGTGCCGGTGGGCGCGGTGGTCGTCTCGGCCGAGGGCCAGGTCGTGGGGTGGGGCCGGAACGTCCGCGAGGCCGAGGGGGACCCGACCGGGCACGCCGAGGTGGCCGCGCTGCGTGAGGCGGCACGGCATACCGGTTCGTGGCGGTTGGCCGGGTGCACGCTGGTGGTGACCTTGGAGCCGTGCCCGATGTGTGCCGGGGCGATGCTGCTGGCGCGGCTGCCAACCGTGGTCTTCGGGGCGTGGGACCCCAAGGCCGGGGCGTGCGGTTCGGTGTGGGACCTCGCCCGCGACCGCCGCTCGAACCACTGGGTCGAGGTCGTCGGCGGGGTCCGGGAGCAGGAGTGCGCGGCCCTTCTGCTCGATTTCTTCGCCGAGCGTCGGCTCGGGTAGCCTGCTCTGCGGTGGCGTGTCCGAGCGGCCTAAGGAGCACGCCTCGAAAGCGTGTGTGGGGGTAACTCCACCGTGGGTTCAAATCCCACCGCCACCGCCACAAGCCAGGCCAGTCTCGACGATCAACCGCATGCCGCCCGTCCGGGCGGCTGCATCGACGTCGTCACCATCGAGCGACGGCATCCGGAGCGGCTAGCCTGATCCGGCCCCATCCGAGCGGATCGATGCCCAGGAGCCGTCATGCGCTACGCCCTCTCGCGGCTGCTGGTCGTGCTGGCGATCGTCGCCGGCTTCGCGGCACTCAGCGCCCACCTGGCGCGGGTCACCCTGGCCAGCCCCGAACGACCGGCGGCCGTCGCCGCCGCGATGCTCGACACCGCGGCCGGCCGCACCGTGATCACGGACGCCCTGACCTCCTCGGTTGCGGGATCGGTCCCCGGAGCCGACCGCAGCCAGGTGCGGGCCGGGGTCGCCAAGCTCGTCGATGATCCGGCCACTGCGGCCGCGCTGAAGTCCTACTCGTCGGCCAGCACCGACGCCGGTCGCAAGGCCGCGTTGGGCACCGCACTGGCGCCCCTGGCCGCGAGCAACCCGGCCCTGGCGGCGGCGATCCTGCAGCAGCAGCAGGCGGCGCAGCAGGCGAACCCCGGGCGTGACCCGCTGGAGGCCCTGGTGCCCGCGCAGTTCCGCACCGCGCTCGGCACCCACCAGGCGCTGCTCACCCGAGTCGTGGAGCTCGCGACGGCGGTGGCCGCCGGATCAGCGCTGCTCGCACTGGTGCTCGGACCCGGTCGCCCGAGGGTGCTGCGGAGCCTGGGTTGGGCCGCGTTGGTCGCCAGCGTGCTGCAGCTGGCGGTCCTCTGGATCGCGCCGGACTACCTGTTGCCGTTGTGGGACTCGCCGTGGTCGGCAGTGGCGATTGCGGGACTGACGGCGGCCCGTGGGGACCTGATCGGGGTCTTCATGGCGTTGGCCGTCGGTGGCGTCGTGCTGCTCAGGGCCGGTTCGCTGGGCTCGCTGGGCCGAACCGGGGCACGCGGCCGGGCCTGACGACCACCTGCTGCTGCTGCGCTCGTGCGGGGAAATCGCAGGAGCGCGGTTAGAGTCTCGGGCATGTCGCCGGTACCTGGAGAGAGCTCGAATGAGCGCCCGTCCTCACCGGGATCCCGGCTCCGCTCCCTCGACTGGTGGGTGCGTGACAAGCGCGGACGGATGGCGATCGCCCAGCCGGTGAACCCCGCGCTGGGCGTCTGGGTGGTCGGTGCGCTCATCGGTTGGATGGGGTTCCTCGGGCCGGCACGCAGCACGGTGGTGTCCGGGGTCGCGCAGGGTGCGCTGATCGTCTGGGCCGTCGACGAGCTGCTTCGCGGGACGGCCCCGGTCCGACGACTCCTGGGTGCGGTCGTCCTGGCTGTCCAGCTGGTTCGCCTGTTCGCGTGACCCACTTGCCGGACCGCACCGGTGGGGGACCGGCTTCGCTAGCATCGGCGGCGGGTCCAGGACATCCGTCCTCGACCCTCGACCGTGCGGAGGACCATGATCCGGATTGCCCGATCGAGCGTCCTGCGACTGGTGCTCTACACGCTGCTCGTACTCCTGCCGCTGCCGCTCGGGCTGATCCGACTGGACCCTGGTCGTGGCTTCTGGATCAACTTCTCGGTGGCCCTCGGCTTCGTCGGGCTGTCGATGTTCGGCCTGCAGTTCGTCCTGGCCGCCCGGTCGAGGATCGTCGCGAACCAGCTCGGCCTCGACCATGTGCTGCTCTTCCATCGGTCCCTGGCCTACCTCGCCACCCTCTTCGTCTTCGCCCACCCGATCATCCTGTTCGTGCGGGACAGCCGCTTCCTCAGCCTGCTCAACGTGATCGACGCGCCGCTGCGCGCGCAGTTCGCGGTGACCTCGGTCGTCGCCCTGCTCGTGCTCATCGGGCTCTCCGTATGGCGCCGGCGGCTCGGCATCGGCTACGAGGCCTGGCAGGTCTGGCATGCCGTGCTGGCCCTGGTCGTCGTGATCACGGCGCTCATGCACGTGGTGCTGGTCGGGTACTACGTGCACGAACCCTGGGAGAAGGCGCTCTGGATCCTGCTGTCCGCGGCGTTCATCGCCCTCGGCGTCTGGGTGCGGATCATCAAGCCGCTGCGGCGACGTCGTCGGCGTTGGCAGATCGTCAGCGTCAGCCACCACGCCGGTGCCACGACGATCGCGTTGCGGCTGGTCGACCCCAGCTCGTACGGCCCGGGAGGATTCCATTTCGACGCCGGCCAGTTCGCCTGGATCACCGCGCGGCGTTCCCCCTTCTCGATGACCTACCACCCGTTCTCGTTCTCCTCCAGCGCGGAGGTGGCCGACGAGGTGAGCTTCACGATCAAGTCCTTCGAGCGCTTCACCCGTGAGGTGGCCGAGTTCGTCGTGGGTGAGTACGTGTACCTCGACGGCCCGCACGGGTCGTTCAACCTCGAGGAGGGCGCCTCGACCGGGGACACGCCCGGGCAGCAGGGACCACTCGTCCTGGTCGGCGCCGGTGTCGGAGTCACCCCGCTGCTGAGCATGCTGGCGACGCTCGCCGACCGGCAGTCCTCCCGGGCGTGCCACCTGCTCCTGGCCAACCGGGAGGAAGCGAGCATCGTCTGCGGGCCGGAGCTCGACGACCTGGCCCCTCGGCTGAACCTCACCGTGACCCACATCCTGTCCGAACCCGGCCCCGGCTGGACCGGTGAACGCGGGCTCATGGACGCCGATTTCGTCCGACGCCACCTGCCGGCGAACGCTGCACAGGCGACGTACTTCCTCTGCGGTCCCGTGGGTCTGATGGACGTCGTCGAGGCTGCGGTGGTCGATGCGGGGGTCGCCGGTGACCGGGTGCACGCCGAACGATTCGGGATGGTGTGAGATGAGCATCGGACCCCAGCTCGGCCGGATTCCCCGGCGGGTGTCGATCACGACCATGACCGTGCTGGTGGGCGTGGTGATCCTCATCGGTTGTGTCGTCTGGGCGTTCGCGGTCCAGTCCATCGTCACCCCCGCCTGTGAGCTGTCCACACCCCCGCCCAACGTCGGACTGCTGAACTGCTCCACTCCGTCCCCGTCCGCGGACACCACGCTGCCCGGCTGACCCGAGCCCGTCCGACGGTTCTGCCCGGCTCAGGCCCGTTGAGGGGACGAGTCGTCCACGAGGGACCGGTATAACTGACACACCACCTTCCCGAGGAGTCCTCGTGCCCCGCCACGTCATCGCCGTCGTCAACGGTCCCAACCTCAACCTGCTCGGGGAGCGCGAACCCGAGATCTACGGGTCGCAGACCCTGGCTGACATCGAACGACGCTGCGTCGCCCACGCCGATGGGCTCGGCCTCGACGTCGACTTCCGGCAGAGCAACACCGAAGGTGACCTGGTGACGATGATCCAGGAGCTGCGGCACTGCGCTGGCCTGGTCATCAACGCGGCCGCGTACACCCACACGTCAGTGGCGATCCGGGACGCCCTGACCGTGGTCAAGGCACCGATCATCGAGGTGCACTTGTCGAACGTGTACGCCCGGGAGGACTTCCGCCGGCACTCCTACATCTGCGACATCGCCACCGGCGTCATCGTCGGTTGCGGCGCCCTCGGCTACGAGCTCGCCGTGACGGCGATCGCCGCCATGCTCGCCACCGAGACGTCCGCGAGCCGCTGACCGGAGGTCAACAGCTGGGCGTGGCGTTCCCTGCCGCGGTTGCCCCGGTGCGGGCAGTCGGCGTGGCCGTCGCGGCCGGGACCAGGGACTGGAAGGCGCTGCCCAGGACCAGGTCGACGGAGGCGTCGGCCCGGGCGTCACCGACCGGCGTGGAACCGGCGACGAGGCCCACGACGACCTTCGCCGCGGCCTCCCCGTTCTTGCCGTAACGGACCTCGGCCGGGCCGGCGATGCTCTTCTTGGCCGGGTCGTTGGCGACGGTGCCGACCACGAAGCCGCGCTCCTTGACCAGCTTGGCGGTGTCCCCGGCAAGGCCGTTGCGCCCGGTGGCGTTGTAGACGTTGACGGTGATCTGTCCCGGCGCGGGAACCGCCCCGGCCGCAGCGGGGACGGCCGTCGTGGCGCCGGGGGTGACCGTGGCGGTGGGGCACGCTGCCGCGGCACCGGGACGGTTGCTTTTGAAGTACGTCGACGCGTAGTAGAAGGCCATCGCCAGCAGGGCGACGACGACCAGCAAGGTGATCGCCGTGCGGCGCCGTCGACGGGAGCGCTGGGAGGCCTCCGACTCGACGACGTAGCTCATCGGTGACACCTCCCGGCGGTGGACGACTCGGCGTCCGCCGAATCTCTGGTGCTAGTCAAGCACGAGCACGCGGGCGTGCAGGG
This sequence comes from uncultured Actinomycetota bacterium, assembly GCA_963845815.1. GTDB lineage: Bacteria > Actinomycetota > Actinomycetes > Actinomycetales > Dermatophilaceae > Lapillicoccus. Next base: position 498,271 of record CAWJTD010000001.1, on the reverse strand, counting down.
TAGGCCGCTGGTGCAGCGCGGCGCGCAGCGCCCGGTGCAGGCCGTCCTCGAGGTAGAGGTCGTCCTTCCACTCCACGACATGGGCGAAGAGGTCGCCGTAGAACGTGGAGTCCTCCGACAGGAGCATGGCCAGGTCGAGGTTGCGCTTCGTCGTGATCAGGTCCTGCAGCCGGACCATGCGCGGAGGCACGTCCGACCAGTCCTTGGGCGTGACGAGCCCGTGGTCCGGGTACGGTCGCGAGTCACCGACGGCCTTGAAGATCACCCGCGCAGTCTAGGCAGTGCATTGAGCGGCTCCGCCTCGTCGCCGCGGATACAGTCGACAGGTGACCGAATCTTCATCACCGGCGGACTCCACTGCGACGACCGGGACCGAACCCGCACAGATCGGCAAGATCCGGGCCGGCTATGCCATCGACGGGCCGGCGCTGGAGTTCGGCGCCGCGGTGGTCGACGACCGGGCCTACCCGGACGCGCGGGTCCGGATCCCGCTGGCGGTGCTGAACCGGCATGGCCTGGTGGCCGGCGCCACCGGCACCGGCAAGACCAAGACGCTCCAGCTGATGGCGGAGCAGCTCTCCTTCCAGGGTGTACCGGTCTTCCTGGCGGACATCAAGGGCGACCTGTCCGGTATGGCGGTGCCCGGCGAGCCCAACGACAAGATCGCCGAGCGGACGAGCAGCATCGGTGGCGAGTGGGTGCCCACGGCGTACCCGGCGGAGTTCCTTGCCCTGGGAGGGCTGGGGCACGGGATCCCGGTCCGCGCGACCATCACGTCCTTCGGCCCGACGCTGCTCAGCAAGGTTCTCGGGCTGAACGACACCCAGGAGTCGAGCCTGGGCCTGGTCTTCCACTACGCCGACAAGCATGGGCTCGCCCTGCTCGACCTCAAGGATCTCCGGGCGGTCATCCAGCACCTGGTCTCGGACGAGGGGAAGGCCGAGCTCGAGGAGCTGGGCGGCTTGAGCCCCTCGACCGCGGGCGTCATCCTGCGCGAGCTGATCGGGTTCGCCGACCAGGGCGCGGAGGCGTTCTTCGGCGAGCCGGAGTTCGACACGGCGGACCTGCTCCGCACCGACGCCGACGGGAGGGGGATCGTGACGATCCTCGAGCTGCCGGAGGTCCAGGACCGACCGGCGCTGTTCTCGACGTTCCTGATGTGGCTGCTCGCTGACCTGTTCCACGACCTGCCCGAGGTGGGCGACCTCGACAAGCCCAAGCTGGTGTTCTTCTTCGACGAGGCGCACCTGCTCTTCGACGACGCCTCCAAGGCCTTCCTGGACGCGATCCAGCAGACCGTGCGGCTGATCCGCTCCAAGGGCGTCGGCGTGTTCTTTGTCACCCAGTCACCGAAGGACGTCCCGTCGGACGTGCTCGCGCAGCTCGGCAACCGGGTGCAGCATGCGCTGCGCGCCTTCACCCCCGACGACGCCAAGGCGCTCAAGGCCGCGGTGTCCACCTATCCGCACAGTGACTACGACCTCACCGCGTTGCTCACCGCGCTGGGCACGGGCGAAGCCGTGGTCACGGTCCTGTCCGAGAAGGGCGCGCCGACCCCGGTCGCCTGGACCCGGATGCGGGCGCCGCAGTCGCTGATGGCCCCCGCACCGGAGGCGGTGGTGACCCAGATCGTGGCCGGGTCGCCGCTCGCCGCGAGGTATGCCGCGGTGCAGGACCGCGAGTCCGCGTACGAGAAGCTCCAGGCGCGCCTGCAGCAAGCGCCCTCGCCCCAGGACGCGCCGGTCCCGGAGGAGCCCGCGCCGAGCACGCCCCCGGCCACGGGGCGGGCGCAGAAGGAGGACCCCGGCATGGTGCAGAAGGTGGTCGAGTCGTCGGCGTTCAGGTCGATGCTGCGCTCGGCGGGAACCGTGATCGGGCGCGAGATCACCCGCAGCATCTTCGGGACCGCGCGTCGCCGCAGGTGAGCAGAGGCCGAGCGGCGCGCCGGTGCCCGGGGTCAACCGCCGAGCGGCGTGCCGGTCGCGCGTAGCCGCAGGGCGAGGACCCGACCGGCGACGCCGCCGCCGAGGACCACCGCGCCGGTCAGGACCGCCGCGATCGGCAGCGTCAGCACGAGGACGAGGCAGGCGAGCAGCCCGACGGCGTGCAACGGTCTGGGCCAGCGGCGGTGCTCCGGGCTCTGCCGGATCGCCGCGGCATTGGCGATGGCGTAGTAGATGAGCACCCCAAAGGACGAGAAGCCGATGGCGTTGCGCAGGTCGACCAGGATGATGAGCAGGATCACGACGGTGCACACGACTGCCTGCGCCACATGGGGCACCTGATGACGGGAGTCGACCATCGCCAGTGGGCGGGGCAGGTCACCTTCCCGGGCCATCGCCAGCGACGTCCGGCCCACCCCGGCGATGAGGCCGAGCAGTGCCCCGAGGCTGGCCAGCACCGCCCCGAGCCGCAGCAGCAGCCCGATCCAGGAGACGCCCGCCTGATCGGCCGCAGCCTGCAGTGGAAGCGGCGATCCGGCGACTCCGGTGGAGCCGATGGTCGCCAGGAGGACCACCGCGACGACGGCATACAGGCCGACCACCAGCCCGAGTGCGCGAGGGATGGCGCGAGGGATCGTCGTGGCCGGGTCGCGCACCTCCTCGCCCAGGGTGGCGATCCGGGCATACCCGGCGAAGGCGAAGAAGAGGAGCCCGGCTGCCTGGAGGATGCCGTACAGGCCGGCCTCGTCCAGCTGCGTGACGGGTGACTGCCAGGACCGGTTGGTCAGCAGCACGAGCAGGATGACGATCGCCAGGGATCCCACGGTGACGGTCACCAGGACCCGGGTCAGCCTCGCCGTCCGGGTGATGCCGCGCAGGTTGACCAGGGTCAGGCCGACGACGGCGGCAATGGCCAGGACGAACCGGGCGCGGGCGTCACCTCCGACGGCGTACGTGGCAGCGGTGATGGCCATGGCCGCGCAGGACGCGGTCTTGCCGACGACGAATCCCCAACCGGCGACGAACCCCCACCATTCGCCCAGCCGTTCGCGGCCGTAGACGTAGGTCCCACCCGAGGTGGGGTACTGCGCGGCCAGCTGCGCCGAGGCGGTCGCGTTGCAGTAGGCGACGAAGGCCGCGATGAGCAGCCCGACCAGGAGTCCCGAACCGGCCGCGGCCGCGGCGGGGGTGAAGGCCGCGAACACCCCGGCGCCGAGCATCGACCCGATGCCGATCATCACCGCGTCGCTGAGCCCGAGCCGGCGGGCGAGCGGGGTCCCGGGCAGGGTCATGCGGTCAGTCTGGCAGCCAACCGACCGGTGCGCCCTGAGTGACTTTTCGCCAAGAAGCGTGTCGCCTCGGTTAAGTTTGATGACATGGCAACTCGAAAGCGCGTGGATACCCCTCGGCACAACGAAGACACGGCGTCGCCCGCGGGGCTGCTGGTGCGGCTGCGGGGTCTTCGACCGTCGCTCTCACCGGCCGAGGACCGGGTCGCCGAGTGCGTCCTGGCCGACGCACGCGCGGCCGCGGCGCTGACGATCAGCGAACTTGCCGTGCAGGCGCAGACCTCGGAGACCACGGTCCTGCGCTTCTGCAAGCGGCTCGGCCTGCCGGGTTACCCGCAGCTGCGGCTGGCGTTGGCCGCCGAGTCCGCCCAGCCCCGCTCGCGGGTCGTCGCCGACACGGACATCAACCAGGACGACTCGATCGACGACATCATCTCCAAGGTGGCCTTCACCGATGCCAGCGCAGTCGAGGAGACGGCCCAACAGCTCGATCGGTCCTCGCTGACCGCGGCTGCCGACGCCATCGCCAAGGCCTCCCGGGTGGACATCTACGGCATCGGCGCCAGCGCCATCGTCGGCACCGACGCGCAGCAGAAGCTGCACCGGATCGGCGTCATCGCGTTCTCGTGGAACGACCCGCACATCGCGTTGACCAGCGCCACGTTGCTCTCCACCGGAGACGTCGCGATCGGGATCTCCCACTCCGGTACGACCCGGGAGACGATCGAGTCGCTGGCGAAGGCGAAGGCTCGAGGCGCGACGACCATCGCGATCACCAACTTCCCGTTGTCCCGCCTGGTCGACAGCGCCGACATCGTCCTCACCACGGCTGCCCGGGAGACCTCGTTGAGGTCCGGCGCCACCGCGAGCCGGATCGCTGCCCTGACCGTCGTGGACTGCCTGTACATCGCTGTGGCCCAACGGGATCTGGCTCGCGCCCGCAAGGCCGTCGCGGAGACCCGGGACGCCGTCTCCGAGCATCACGTGGGTCCGTGAGGACGATGTGAATTGTCTGGGAGTGATTGACCAGATTGACTGAGGAGTCGGGAGAAACTAACCTCACGTCCGTGGGCGACGTCGTGAGAGTCAGTGCGCCGACCGAAGCGCGTCATCCCGCATCGGTCGGGATCGACCGCGCGTCAACGCTGGAGGTACTTCGGCTGCTCAACGCCGAGGACGCCACCGTGGCTGCCGCGGTCGGTGCGGTGCTGCCGGAGCTGGCAGCGCTCGTGGATGCGACCGTGGCCCGAATCCGGGACGGCGGAAGCGTCCACTACTTCGGTGCCGGCACCTCCGGTCGACTCGCGGTGCTCGACGCCGCGGAGCTGCGGCCGACGTTCAACGCCCCGCCGGGCCTCTTCGTGGCCCACCACGCGGGAGGCGTCGCGGCCCTGACCGCCGCCATCGAGAACGTCGAGGACGACGTCGAGCTCGGCCGACGTGAGGCCGAGGCAGTCGGGCCCGGCGATGTCGCCATCGGGCTCACCGCGTCCGGCCGCACCCCGTTCGTCGCCGCCGCGCTGGCCCGCGCTCACGAGCGCGGTGCCCTGACGGCCCTGGTGAGCGCCGACCCCGGGTCGCAGATCGGGCGCACCGTGGACCACTTCCTCGCGCCGGCGACCGGCCCGGAGGTCGTCACCGGCTCGACCCGGCTCAAGGCGGGCACCGCCCAGAAGCTCGTCCTCAACGGCTTCTCCACCGCCGTGATGATCGGCCTGGGGCGGACCTGGTCGAACCTCATGGTCGACGTCGTCGCGACGAACGCCAAGCTGCGGGGTCGGGTCCTGCACATCCTCTGCGAGGCGACCGGCGTCGGCGAGCAGGAGGCGAAGACGGCCCTCGACGAGGCGGACGGGGCCCTCAAGCCGGCCTTGCTGGCGCTGCTGTCGGGGGTGCCGGCAGCGCAGGCGCGCATGCTGTTGGACCAGCACGGCGGCTCGGTTGCCTCCGCGCTCGGAGCGCTGACTGCACCGCCGACGCCAGCCTGAGCCCGCCACGACATGATGAGCCCGTGAGTGTCCTCGTGGGCGTCGACGTCGGTGGTTCCGGGCTGCGGCTGCGGACCGACGTCGACCGCGCCACTGGCGAGGTCCGGACCGCCCCCGGGGTCAGGGTCGGCGCTGGGGGTATCGACCTGGACGCCTTGCTCGCCTCGGCGGCCGCCTTGATCGACACGCAGGAGCCTCCTGACGCGGTGGTCTGGTCCATGCGGGGGCTGCTGGGGCTGACCGATCCTGCCTCGGTGCTGGTCGTGGTCGCGGAGCGACTCGGGGCTCGGCGGACCGCGGTCTGCTCAGACGCCGTCACGTCGCTGGTTGGGGCGCTGGGCGCGGTCCGCCCCGGCGCCGTCGTCGCCGCCGGAAGCGGGGCCGTCGCCTTCGGAACCGACTTCAACGAGGTCTGGCACCGGGTGGACGGCTGGGGCCATGTTCTGGGTGACCGCGGATCCGCGGCCTGGATCGGTCTGGAGGGCCTGCGCGCGGCGCTGCGCGAGCGCGATGGTGTCACCGGATCCGGCCCGGGCTCGGCGATGCTCGAGGCCGCCCGGGCGCACTTCGGCGATCCCGAGGCGTGGCCCCGGTTGGTGATGACCCGGGCGGACGCCCCGGCGCTGCTCGCCGGGTTCGCCCCGAGCGTGACCGCCCTGGCCGACAACGAACCGGTGGCGGGAGACATCTGCTCGGCCGCGGGGTCGGCGCTGGCGGCATCCTTGGCCGCGGCGGCAGCCGGGATCGAGGACGCCGCCGTGACAGCCACCGGCGGGCTGTTCGACGCCGTGCCCGTGCGGCGGGCGTTCGACGAGGCGACCCGAGCCCTGGGGCTGACCGTGACCTCACCGCTGGGGAATGCCCTGGCCGGAGCCATGGAGCTCGCCCGCCAGCTCGACGACGTGGGTTACCTGCCGGTGCGCTCCCCCTTCCTGCTCACGGCCGGGTGACGGCGCTGCCCTGAGGGGCCCGGCCGACCGGTCCGGCCAGTGGGGTCACCGGTCGCCGACGTGGTCGTCGAGCCCGGCGATGACCTGCTCGAGCAGCGAGGCCAGCTCCTCGCGCTGATCGGTGGTCAGCGTGCTCAGCACGTCGCTCTCCACCATGTCCGACTCCTTGATGGCGGCCGAGAACATGTCCCACCCCTCCCGGGTGAGTGAGACCAGCACCCGGGTGCGGTTCTCCAGGTCGGTCGTCCTGGTGACCAGGCCCCGCTCGGTCATCCGGTCGAGCCGATGTGTCATCGACGACGGCGCCACCCCAGCCGCGTCGGCCAGCTGGGTCGGCGTCATCGAGGTTCCCTCCTCGCAGGTGGCCAGCCGGGAGAGCACGGCCCACTCGCCCTGGCTGAGGCCGAGGTCGACCAGCTGGTGGGCGTACCACTGGCCCAGGCGGCGTTGCAGCCCGTGGATCGCGGTGATGACCCGCTGCACGGTCTCCTCGCCGCCGGCTGCGACGTAGCTGGCCACGTCGGCGCGGTACCGCTGCTCGGTCGTCTGGGTCGCCGGTCTGCGAGTTGCCATGGCGTGATCCTGTCATGCTAATATTTCGATATCGAAGTCTTCGATAACAAACAATACGAGTTCGAAGGTTGAGTGTGGCGTGATGAAGCGCGCGAACCTGGTCGTCCTGGCCGGTGCAGTGAGCATGATCGGTTGGGGCTCCGTGCTGCCCTACCAGTACGCGTATGCCGCGAACACCCGCGGGTGGGGGACGATGGTCGCCGCGGCGGCAGCGAGTCTCTTCTCGATCGGCGCCCTGCTGGCCGCGCCTGTCGGCGGTCGGCTGGCCGACCGGTTCCCGCCGGTCCGGATCGCCGTCGCCGCCAAGGCCATCGCCGCCGCGGCCACCGTCGGCCTGCTGCTGTCCGGGTCGCCGCTCCCGTTCCTCGCCGCGATGTTCGTCTTCGGCGTGGGCGTCACCGCAGCCCAGCCGGCGCAGTCGGTCCTCATCCTTCGCTGGGTCGGCTCGCAGGACCGGCGCCGGGTCTTCGCCTGGCAGTTCACCGGCCTGGCCCTGGGGATGGCCATCGGCGCGCTCGTCTCGTCCCAGTTCGTCAACCTCGACCACGAGCACGGCATGGCGCCGTCGTTCCTCATGGCGGCGACCGGGTTCGTCCTGTCCGGGGCGCTGATTGCCTGGGCCGGTCACGGCGCGTCCGACGCCGCCGGGATGGAGGTCGAGCCGGCATCGGGCGCGATGCCGATGGGCTTCCTGCCCTCGCTGCGCGTGGTCGCCGCAGTTCCGGCGTTGCGCTGGGTGGGTCTGGTCACCGTCCTCATCGCACTCGGCTTCTATGCGCAGTTCGAGTCCGGGTTGCCCGCCTTCGCGCTGATGTTCCTCAACCTGCCGGTTCCGACCATCGGGCTGGCCGCGGCGGTCAACTGCCTGGTCATCGTCGCGCTGCAGATGGTGGTCGTGCGGTGGACTGCCCACCGCGACCCGGCATCGCTGCTGGTCGGGGTGGGCCTCATCTGGCTGGTGTGCTGGGGCGTCCTGGCCGCCTCGGTACACACGCCGGGCATCGCCGCGGTCCTGTTCGTGACCACGTTCGGCATCTTCGCCGTCGGGGAGACCCTGTTCGCGCCGATCCTCAACCCGCTCACCGCCAGCTTGGCACCGGCGGGCATGGTCGGCACCACCCTGGGCCTGTTGGCCTCGCTCCAGACCGGTGTGTCCGCGGCGGGACCGTTGCTCGCCGGGCTCGCGTTGGGGGCGGGACACGGCTCGGTCTTCCTCGGCGTCCACCTCGGCATCAGCGTCCTGGCGGTGCTGTCCGCCATGCGTCTGCGCGTCGTCCTGCGGCGGTCGAGCCAGCCGGCTCGCCCGGCCGTGGACGCATGGAACGAGCCAGGGCATGGCGCCGTCACCGCCACGGGACCGACCACGCCTGCTCCGCTGGCAGGGATGTGACGACCGAGCCGGTGGCCCCCTGACTGAGTCTGCGGCGTGACAATCTCCGGCAAAGAACTGTCGTGACAACCCAGCGCACGTCACGGTTCTGTCCAGCAAGCTCCCAAGAGTTGGACAAGTCCGTTGACCAATGAACCACGCCGCCGCGAGGGTCACGCTCGTGCCGTTTCGACATGTGAGACGTCCTGGTCCATCTTTCGAAGGCGTTGTGGTCGAGACACCGGGGGGACGATGCAGGGGGCATTGCACGGTTGAGTCCTGGGCACACTCAGCAGCCACCCCTGGGTGGCCCATCTCCAAGGAGAAACACACGTGAGACACCTCTTCACGGGCGTCACCCTCGTGGCACTCGTCGCGACCGCGACGGCTGTCCCGGTGGTCGCCGCGCACGGCGCCGCACCATCGGCCTCGTCGGACCGCAACGACAAGATCAGCTCCGAACAAGGCAAGGCGGACCAGTCCCGCCAGACACTCAAGATGAGCCAGGACGAGAAGCTCGTCGTCAAGGACGTCATCACCAACGCGGACGGCTCGACCCACGTGCGGTACAACCGCACCTACAAGGGTCTGCGGGTGATCGGCGGCGACCTGGTCAGCCACCGCGACGCCTCGGGCAAGATCAAGGACGTCAGCTGGAACGCCTCCGGCAAGGCCGCGGTCTCCTCGACCTCGCCCAAGCTCTCTGCGGGCAGCGCCGCGAAGAAGGGCAAGAAGCAGGACGTCGAGTCGAGCTCGGAGCCGCAGGGCGAGCTCGTGGTGTACGCCGGGGGCGACGCTCCTGTCCTGGCCTATGACGTCGTGACGGAGGGGTTCAAGGCCGACCAGACCCCGTCGAAGTACCACTCGATCGTCGACGCCGACAGCGGCGCGGTCCTCACCGGCTGGGACGAGGTGGTCGAGGGCTCCGGCAACGGCATCTTCGTCGGAAACGTCTCGCTCAGCACGATCTTCGTGAGCCCCAACTACCAGCTGAAGGACAGTCACGGGAACTACGCGACCGATCTCAACCAGAGCACGATCGGCAACGGGACCCAGTTCACCGACGCCGACGACGTGTGGGGCAACGGCTCGACCAGCAGCCGTCAGTCGGCCGCCGTCGACGCCCACTACGGGGCGGGGAAGACCTACGACTTCTACAACAACGTCCTCGGCCGCGCCGGAATCTGGAACAACGGCACGGGCGCCCGGTCCCGGGTCCACTACGGCCAGAACTACGCCAACGCGTTCTGGGACGGGACCCAGATGACCTACGGCGACGGGGCCGGCAACACGCACCCGTTGACCGAGCTCGATGTCGCCGGCCACGAGATGTCCCATGGCGTCACCGAGAACACCGCGAACCTCGCCTACTCCGGGGACGCCGGCGGTCTCAACGAGGCGACGTCCGACATCTTCGGCACGTCGGTCGAGTGGTACGCCAACCTCGCGGCGGATGTGCCCGACTACCTCATCGGCGAGCTGATCGACATCAACGGCAACGGCACCCCGCTGCGCTACATGGACAAGCCGTCCAAGGACGGCAAGTCGCAGGACTGCTGGACCACGGGAACGCAGAACCTCGACCCGCACTACTCCTCCGGGCCGTTGAACCACTGGTTCTACCTCGCCTCCGAGGGCTCCGGCGCCAAGACCATCAACGGCGTCGCCTACAACAGCCCCACCTGCAACGGCTCCACGGTGACCGCCATCGGGCGGGACAAGGCCCAGAAGATCTGGTACCGGGCGCTGTCCGTCTACCTCACCTCGAACAGCAACTATGCCGCGGCGCGCAACGCCGCTGTCAAGGCCGCCAAGGATCTCTACGGAACGGGCAGTGACTGCACCAACGTCGAGGCCGCGTTCAGCGCCATCGCCGTCGTCGCCGGGACGGAGACCTGCGCCGGAACGCCTCCGCCTCCGCCCGGGGGGAACCTCCTGCTCAACCCCGGCTTCGAGTCCGGCGCGGTCAACTGGACCGGCACGGCTGGTCCGATCACCAACAACACCGGGCGTCCCGCCCGGACCGGCTCGTGGAAGATGTGGCTGGGTGGCAACGGCTTCACCACCACCGAGAACGAGCAGCAGTCGGTCGCGATTCCGGCGACGGGCACGCCCACGCTGTCGTTCTGGATCCGCACGGACACGGCCGAGACCGGCAGCACCGTGTACGACACGATGAAGATCCAGATCGTCGACGGTGGCACCACGACCACCCTGGCGACCTTCTCCAACGTCGGCACGAACTCGACGTACACGCAGAAGAGCTACTCGCTCGCGGCGTACAAGGGCAAGACCGTCTCGGTGAAGTTCCTGATGAGCGAGGACGCGTCACTCCAGACGAGCTTCGTCGTGGACGACACCGCGGTCACCGTCAGCTGAGCCGTCGACCCGCTGAAGATCAACCGGGGCCGGTCGCTCGCCAGGGGGCGAGCGACCGGCCCTGACCCACTGCCCCCAGAACAGAGAGCCCCATCACCATGTTGAACGTGCACTCCTCTCGCTCGCGCCTGACCGTGATAGCCCTGTCCGTCACCGCCGCCCTCGTCGTCACGCTCGCCCCCACCGCAGCGGCGACGCCCTCACCCTCAGCAGCGCAGCCGTCCGTCGCCTCGGCGCCGCAGGCTTCGATGGCCGCTGCCGCCACGCTGGCATCGACGATCAAGCTCAACAACTGCTCGGCCTCGTTGGTGCGCTATCCGACCTCGGTCGGAACCGACCGTGCCCTGATGCTCACCAACGGCCACTGCTACGAAGGCGGTTTCCTCAGCGACGGGGTGGTCCTGCGCAACCAGCCGAGCTCCCGGACCGGAACGCTGCTCGACGCCGCGGGTAACAGCAAGGGCACCGTCACTGCCGACACCATCCTCTACGCGACGATGACCGGCACCGACGTGACCCTCTACCGACTCACCGAGACCTTCGACGCGGTGAAGACCCGGACGACGATGTCCCCCTTGACGATGTCGGCCAACCACCCGGTCGACGGCACGGCGATCTCGATCCCGTCCGGGTACTGGAAGCGGGTCTGGAACTGCTCGATCAGCGGGTTCGTCCCCACCGTGCTGGAGGGGGAGTGGACCTGGCACGACTCGGTGCGCTACAGCCCCACCGGTTGCGACATCATCGGCGGGAGCTCCGGGTCGCCGGTTGTCAGCCAGTCCAGCGGCGAGGTCATCGCGATCAACAACACGATCAACGAGAGCGGCGCCATGTGCACCGTGAACAACCCGTGCGAGGTCGATGCGGCCGGCACCAAGACGGCAACTAAGGGCCGTGGGTACGCTCAGGAGACCTTCTGGTTCATGACCTGCCTGACCAGCAGCCGCACGATCGACCTCACCATCCCCGGGTGCAAGCTGGCCGGTGCGTCGACGTCACCGCCCCAGGGCAGCAACCTGCTCCAGAACGCGGGCTTCGAGTCGGGACAGGCGAACTGGACCGGGACCGCGGGGCCGATCACCAACAACACCGGACGCCCGGCGCACTCGGGTGCCTGGAAGATGTGGCTCGGCGGCAACGGCTCGACCTCCACGGAGAACGAGCAGCAGTCGGTCGCGATTCCGGCGACGGGCACGCCCACGCTGTCGTTCTGGATCCGCACGGACACGGCCGAGACCGGCAGCACCGTGTACGACACGATGAAGATCCAGATCGTCGACGGTGGCACCACGACCACCCTGGCGACCTTCTCCAACGTCGGGGCCAACGCGACCTACACGCAGAAGTCCTATGACCTCTCGGCCTACAAGGGCCGATCCGTGTCGGTGAAGTTCCTGATGAGCGAGGACGCGTCACTGCAGACGAGCTTCGTCGTCGACGACACCGCGGTCACCGTCGGCTGACCTCGCCGCGCGGGCAAGGACCGGTCAAGCGTTGCCTGCCGGTCCAGCCCGTGCGGCCAAGGTCTGGGTAGCCGCCCGTCAAGAGTTCGCCAAGGCCATTGATCTTCGGCAGCCGCTGACACCAAGGTCGCTCATCCTGCACCGCGGCGAGGCTTCGCGAACCGCAGCAATCCCGGCCGTCACCATGCGGCCCACCTCGAAGGAGTACACGTGAGACACCTCTTCACGGGCGTCACCCTGGCTGCACTCGTCGCGACCGCGACGGCGCTCCCGGTGGTCGCCGCGCACGGCGCCGGCACCCCGGTCGACCCGCCCACGATGACAGCCCCGGGCCAGCAGGCGTCAGCGGCCGTCACGGCCGAGCAGGCCAGGGCCGACCAGGCCGGGGTGGCGCTGGGTCTGGGCCGGGGCGAGAAGCTCGTGGTCAAGGACGTGATCACCGATGCGGACGGCTCGAGCCACGTGCGGTACCAGCGGACGTTCGACGGGCTGCGGGTGATCGGCGGCGACCTGGTCAGCCACCGGGACAGCGCCGGTGCGGTCAGGGACGTGACCTGGAACGCGTCCGGCAAGGCTGCCGTGGCCTCGACCACGCCGACGCTCGCCGCGTCCTCCGCGGTGGCGAAGGCGGCGCCCCAGGGGGTCCAGGCCAGTGGCGCCCCCCGGGGCGAGCTCGTCGTGTATGCCGGCGGCGCGGCTCCGGTGCTGGCGTACGACGTCCTGACCGAGGGCGTCAAGGCGGACCAGACGCCGTCGCGGTACCACTCCATCGTCGACGCCTCCAGCGGCGCGCTGCTGACCGGCTGGGACGAGGTCGTCGAAGGCACCGGGAACAGCATCTACGCGGGAACGGTCACCGTGAACACGATCCTGTCGGGCAGCACGTGGCAGCTCAAGGACAGCCACGGGAACTACGCCACGGACATGAACCAGAAGACGGGCGGTAACGGCACGACGTTCACCGACGCGGACAACGTCTGGGGCAACGGGGCCACGAGCAACCGCCAGTCCGCGGCCGTCGACGCCCACTACGGGGCGGGGAAGACCTACGACTTCTTCAACAACGTCCTCGGCCGCGCCGGGATCTGGAACAACGGCACCGGCGCCCGCTCCCGGGTGCACTACGGGAACAGCTACGTCAACGCGTTCTGGGACGGCACCCAGATGACCTACGGCGACGGGGCCGGTAACGCCAAGCCGCTGGTGTCCCTTGACGTGGCCGGTCACGAGATGACCCACGGAGTCACCGAGCGCACGGCCGGTCTGGTCTACAACGGTGACGCCGGTGGCCTCAACGAGGCCACCTCGGACATCTTCGGGACCTCGGTGGAGTTCTACGCCGCCAACTCCAGCGACCCCGGTGACTACCTCATCGGCGAGAAGATCAACATCAACGGCAACGGCACCCCGCTGCGCTACATGGACAAGCCGTCCAAGGACGGCAAGTCCCAGGACTGCTGGTCGGTGCTCACCGCCACGCTCGACCCGCATTACTCGTCGGGCCCGCTGAACCACTGGTTCTACATGCTCTCGGAGGGCACCGGGACCAAGGTCATCGGCGGCGTGACGCACAGCAGCACGGCGTGCAACGGCTCGACGATCACCGGCATCGGCCGGGCTGCCGCGCAGAAGATCTGGTACCGGGCCCTGTCCGTCTACCTCACCTCGACGAGCACCTACGGCCAGGCCCGTACTGCCGCGCTCAATGCCGCCAGGGACCTCTACGGCACCGGCAGCACGCAGTACAACGCGACCGCTGCTGCCTTCAGTGGGATCAGCGTCTCGTAACGAGCCGGAGCCGGCTTCCCCGGACACCCGCCCATCCGCTCGCGCCGGATGGGCGGGTGTCGCCGTCCCGGTCAGGAGCTGGTGAGCGCCATCAGGAGGACCGGCAGATCTGGTGCGGTGGCGTCGGACCCGTGACGTCGTCCACCAGGGCCACGACCGCCTGCTCGGCAGGACCCGTCGGCGGGTCGGGCACCTTGACGCTCTTGCCCGCTGGGTCCGTCACCGTGAAGATCAGCGCGTCGGCACGGACATGGTTCGGGGTGGCCGTCGGAGGAGTGGGCTTCGGCGCGTTGAGCAGTCCGGTCAGCTGACCGGTGAGCGTCGCGAGCGCATCGGCGCCGATCCGGCAGGAAGTCGCGGCCCCCTGCTTGGCGCTGACGGTCGCCTGTCCGTCAGCGCGGATGACGATGGTGTCGTTGAAGCCGGCGATGCCCCCGGTGCGGGAGACGGTCAGCGGGAAGGATGCTGGCCCGGGCGACGTCGTCCCCGACGTCGACGGCGGTGACCCAGCGGTGGTGGCACTCCCGCCGCCGGAAACCGATGCCGTCCCGCAGCCGGCGAGCAGGGCAAGGCAGGGGAGCAGGGCTGCGACGTTGCGGTTCACGGTGCCAGTCTCCGTCCTGGCCGGCCCGGGTGCACCTCGGCGTTCGACGTGGATCCTAGGGTCGATCCGAGTCTCCGGTCGTCTCTGTGCCGAGTGTGTATGGCGGGCCCGAGGTGACGTCGTTGATGAGGTCGGTGACGAGCCGGGCGTCGGGCCGCTGGCCCTCGCCCAGGGGAACGGGGCCACTCGATGTTCCGGTGGTCACCTCGACGGTCATCCGGTCGGACACCCGGGTGGTCTCGGTCGGCTCGTCCGCGGGCTCCGGCGGCTCGGAGAGCCGGCCCAGCAACTCGGTGAGCCGGTGCAGGACGTCCGGGAGCAGCACCAGGGTCCGGGGCGCGCCCAGCTTGCCGGTCACCGTGGTGACCCCGGACTCCTGCACGACGATCAGGTCGTGGAAGCCGGCGATACCGCCGGTCCGGGTGATGGTCACCGGGAAGAGCTGAGGCTGCATTCCGCCATTCTCGACCGTCGAGTCTTGCCTCGCACGCCGTCGTCGGGTCGATCCGCGTCATGGTGGTCGCCTCCTCGGCTGGGCTCAGGGCCGGTGCGGCCCTGCTACCTATCCAGACACCGGCCGCTCGCGGAGCGTTCCCGCCTCGTCGGAGCTTTCCGCCTGACGAGGCGATTTCTGGCGCGGGCGCTGCTCGGGTAGCCTGCGCGACGGAGGATTCGCATAGTGGCCTAGTGCGCACGCTTGGAAAGCGTGTTGAGTGAAAGCTCTCAGGGGTTCGAATCCCCTATCCTCCGCCACAGCGCTTCTCGACCGCCGCAACCGAGCCGGGAAACCGAGTTGGCCGTGTCGGTCCGGAGCACCACAATTGACCGGTGCCGACCACCCCTCGTCCCTCACTGGCCTCGTTCTGGCACGACCTGCCCCGCGCAGGCAAGCTCCTGCTGTCCACGGTCATCATCGACTTCATCGGCACCGGCCTGGTCATGCCCTTCCACGTGGTCTACCTGCACGAGGTCCGGCACTTCGACCTCCAGCACGTGGGCTTGCTGCTCGCCATCCCGGCCATCGTCGGGATGATCGTCGTCGGCCCAGCCGGGGTCCTGATCGACCGGATCGGTGCGCGCGAGGTCGTCATCGCGGCCCTGGGCGTCCAGATGGCCGGCCTGGTGCTGATGGCCGTCAGCACGACCGAGCCGTCCGCGGCCGGTGCCTTCGTGCTGCTGGGGCTCTCCGGCGGGGTGACCTGGCCGGCCATCAACACCCTGATCGCGCAGATCGTGCCGAGCCACCTGCGGCAGCGCTACTTCGGCGTGAACTTCACCCTGCTCAACCTCGGCATCGGCATCGGCGGCGCGCTCGGCGGCATCTTCGTCGACGTGCAGCGCCCGGAGACCTTCGTGACGATCCTGCTGGTCGACGCGGCCACCTTCCTGGCCCCGCTGGCGATCCTCGTCGGGCCGCTCCGCTCGGCAGCGGGCCGACCGGTGCATGCCCCGGCCCTCGACGTCGAGGGCACGGCGGTGGCGGCGCCGAGCTACCGCCGGCTGCTGGGCGACCGCGCCTTCCGCCCAATCCTGCTGCTGAGCTTCGTGGCCTCGTTCGTCGGCTACGGACAGCTCAACACCGGGATGCCGGCGTTCGGGCGGGCCGAGGGCCAGATCTCCACGCAGGCGCTCGGCTGGGCGTTCACCGCCAACACCGTCGTCATCGTCGTCCTGCAGCTGTTCGTCCTGCAGCGGATCGAGGGTCGCCGCCGGACCCGGCTGATGATCCTGATGAGCGCCGTGTGGGCGGTCGCATTCCTTGCCCTCGGGCTCTCGGGTCTGCTCACCGGCTCACTCATGGCCGCGCTGCTCTTCGGCACGTCCCTGGCGGTCTTCGGGCTCGGCGAGACCCTCTTCCAGCCGACGGTCCCGGCGATGGTCAACGACCTGGCGCCGGACCACCTACGCGGTCGCTACAACGCGTTGTCGAGCCTGTCCTTCCAGACCGCCTCGGTGGTCGGTCCGGTGGCGGCGGGCCTGCTCATCGGCCATCAGTGGAGCACGGCCTACGTCGCCATGCTCGTCGGCGGGTGCGCGGTGCTCGCCTGGCTGGCCCTGGTCACCGAGCACCGACTGCCGCCCCACGTCAACGGCCAGCGCGAGAGCCGGCCGCTGCCGGTCGAGCCCAAGGAGCCGTTTTCGGTCTGACCGCACCGGTGCATACACTGGTCTCGGCACCCCGCGTGGTGGTACCTCACCGAACTCCCCCAGGGCAGGAATGCAGCAAGGGCAGGTGAGCTCTTCCAGGTACGTGGGGTGTCTTGTCGTTCGCCAGGGCCATGGGAAACCCACAGGTCGCGCCCAGGTCACTACCGGGCGGGCGTCCGAGACTGGTCAGGTGACCACGACTGTCCTGCAGCCCCTGCGCCAGGCGGCAGAGCGTGGTCATCCGGCGGACCTGGACCGGCTGGCCGTCGTCGTCGCCGGGTCGGTGGCCACCGTCCTGGCCCCGTGGACCGTCTACCTGGGCCAGCACCTGGAGAACCGGACGCTGCTGTGGGTCGGCATCGACGTCGCCGAGTGCATCACCGCGGCAGCAGTTGCCGTCCTCGCCGCCCGGACCTCGCGGTGGGCGCCGACCGCGGCCCGACTGCTGACCGTGCTGCTGGCCGGGGACGCGATCCTCGACGTTGCGATCTCGCACTCGTGGAGCCAGCGGGTGACCTCGAGTGCGTTGGCCCTGGCCGTCGAGCTGCCGCTGGCCGCGGCGGCCTGGTGGTGGGCCGCCCGGACCCCTAGTGCAGCACGGGCCCGGGTCGGTCAGCCCCGGTGGGCCTCGCCCAGCCGGCGAACCGCCCGCTGGGCGAACAGCACCGACGCGTAGATCACCGTCACCAGCATCATCAGGCCGTTGAGCGCCCCACCGGCTGTGACGAAGGCGGTCGCCCCGGTGCCGGCGGCCAGGGCGATCAACAGCGGTCGGCCGTACCAGAGCATCATCGTCGCGATGCCACGCCCTGGCCCGAAGAGGGAGATCGGCGGCAACCCGCGGAAGGCAGCCATCAGCTGGGCCGCGCCGAGCAGGCCGGTCATCAGCAGTGCCCAGACCACACCCCGGGGACTGGCGCCGGCGGCAACGCTGGCCGCGCCCACGACCAGGCTGACGGCGGCGTAGAGCCCGGACGGGACGATGAGGTGGGCCAGCGCCTCGGATCGGAAGTCGACCCCGAGCATCGGTGGGGTCCCCGCGTTGTCGGCCTGCAGCCGCATCCCCTCGGCCAGGGCGCCGATCCCGAAGTACCCCGCGACCAGGCTCACGAACGCCACGAAGCTCGGGACGCCCGGCTCGGAGCCGTGGACCAGGCCGTAGGCCGCGAGCCCGGACAGGACCAGGCCGGTGACCAGGGCGCCGGGAGCCCGCCTCAGGCCGAGCAGGTCGCGGGCGACGATGACGACCAGCGGCCGGTGCCGGCGCAGCCGCCACCGACGGCCCCGGGTTGACGGCGAGCCGATGTCCAGCCGGGCAGCCCGCAGGTCCCCGGCGAGCACCGCTCCGCCGACGCTGATGCTGCGCGCCGACTGCACGCGCAAGCCGGTCAGGTGCAGGGCGCGCAGCGAGCGACGCGGCCTGAGGAACGTCCCCAGCCCCCGATCCCCGGTCGGCCAGGTGCGGACCTGGGCCTGCAACCACGCGCCAGCGACCAGCAGGCCGAGCGCGGCGCCACCCACGGCTCCCGGGACGAGGACGATCGGGCCGGCCACCCCGGCGATCGCCATCCCGCCGCCGAGCACGACGCCAGCGAGCACCCCGGCGACCAGGCAGCCGAGCAGCCCCAGTCGCCACCAGCGGTGCAGCACGACGGCGCGGTCGAGCGGACTGCTGGCCACGTGGTCGAGGAACGGCAGGTCGGGGACCACGGGTCCGCGGATCCGGCCCACCCGGGTGGCCAGGAACAGCAGCCCGGCTGCGGCGCCGACGATGACGACGAGCCCGCGCAGACCGGTGAGGTGAGCGGCCAGCCACTGCGGGTCCACGAACTTGAAGAACTGCTGGGACGCGGGCACCCCGTACGCGCCGGCGGCGATGACCGCGACGTAGACGGCATACACCGCGTTGGACTCGGTGTGCGGACGACCACCGGTGATGACCTGTCGGGCCTGTTCCAGCCGGCCGGAGTCGGCCCGCATCTCCATCCGGGCGCCGGCGCTCATGCGACGTCGAGGTCCAGCACGCGGTCCGCGATCGCGTCGGTGATCTTCGGGTCGTGGCAGGCGATGACCATGGCCGTGCCGGAGGCCTTGCGGGCCAGCAGGATCTCGGTCAGCAGTCCCCGCTTGTGCGTGTCGAGACGCTGCTCCGGCTCGTCGAGCAGCAGCACCCGGGAGGGCCGCAGCAAGACCATGGCCAGGTGGAACAGCTGCTGCTGGCCGGAGGACAGCTCGTGCGGGAAGCGTTCGGCCAGGTGCTCGATCTCGAGGGTGGCGAGCATCTGCTCGGCCCGTTCGGCGGCATCGCCGTCCCGACCCCAGGTCGCGTCGATGAGGACGAGGTGGTCGACCAGCGTGAGGTCGCGGTATGCCGTGGGGGCGCCGAGCAGGGCGGCGATCGCGGCCCGGATCGCGGGGATCCGCTCGTCGACCAGCGCCTCATCCAGGGTGACGGTGCCATCGGTGGCATCCATCTGGCCCCCGAGGATCCGCAGCAGGGTGGTCTTGCCGCTGCCGTTCGAGCCGCGCAGGACGATGCACTTGCCGGACCGGACGTCGATGTTGGTCGGACGCAGCAGGACGTTGTCCTCGATCGACTTGGTCACGCCGACGCCCTTGAGGCGCACCGCGCTGGCGGCCGACCCTTCCGTCCCGCTCGTGCTCTGGCTCTGGCGTCCGGACATTCGCGCCCTCCTTCGTCGCCGGTCAGTGTGGCACCCCGGCTCCACCCGGGCGAGGTCAGGCCCGGAGCGGGCCGGAGGTCGCGGGACGGCCAGGCCCGTGGGGCTGCACGCCATACCGGGTTGTCGCTCGCGGCGGTTAGGGTGCGGGGGTGAGCACCGCCCTCTACCGACGCTACCGGCCCGAAACCTTCGCCGACGTCATCGGGCAGGCGCACGTCACCGAGCCGCTGATGCAGGCCTTGCGAACCGGCCGGGTCAACCACGCCTACCTGTTCAGCGGTCCGCGCGGCTGCGGGAAGACGACCAGCGCCCGGATCCTGGCTCGCTGCCTCAACTGCGAGCAGGGGCCGACCGCCGAGCCGTGCGGCGTCTGCGAGTCGTGCGTGGCGCTCGCCCGTGGGGGCTCGGGGTCGGTGGATGTCATCGAGATCGACGCGGCCAGCCACGGCGGGGTGGACGACGCCCGTGACCTGCGCGAGCGGGCGTCCTACGGACCGGCCCAGAGCCGCTACAAGATCTACATCATCGACGAGGCGCACATGGTGACGCCGCAGGGCTTCAACGCGCTGCTCAAGATCGTCGAGGAGCCGCCGGAGCACGTGAAGTTCGTCTTCGCGACGACCGAGCCGGAGAAGGTCATCGGCACCATCCGCTCGCGCACCCACCACTACCCGTTCCGGCTCGTGCCTCCGGCCCAGCTGACCGAGTACATGACGACGCTGTGCGACCAGGAGGGCGTCACCGTTGCCCCCGGGGTGCTCGGGTTCGTCACGCGCGCGGGTGGCGGCTCGGTGCGTGACTCGCTGTCCGTGCTCGACCAGCTGATCGCCGGGTCGGGCGACGCGGGACTGACCTACGAGGGTGCCGCCGAGCTCCTGGGGTTCACCGACGGCGAGCTGCTGGACGCCACCATCGACGCCTTCGCCGCGGCGGACGGCGCCGCGGTCTTCACCCAGGTCGACCGGGTCATCGAGTCCGGACACGACCCGCGACGGTTCGTCGAGGACCTGCTGGAGCGGCTGCGCGACCTGATCATCATCGCTGCGGTGCCGGACGGCGCGTCCTCCGTGCTGCGCGGGGTGCCGGAGGACCAGCTCGACCGGATGCGCGGGCAGCAGTCCCGGTTCGGTCCCGGGGCCCTGTCCCGGGCCGCGGACATCGTCAACACCGGCCTCACGGCGATGACCGGTGCCACCGCGCCGCGGCTCCAGCTCGAGCTGATCTGCGCCCGGATCCTCCTGCCGGCTGCCTCCGGCGAGAGCGGGTACGCGGCGCGGCTCGAGCGGCTCGAGCGTCGGCTCGAGCTGGGGGGGACCCCGTCGACACCCGCCCCGGACGGCCGGACCGTGCCGCCGATGTCGGTGGTCCGGGCACCGGCGCCAGCACCGGAGAGCACCCCGCAGCCGACCGACACGACGTCCACGTCCGGCGCGACCGCCGAGCCGACCGCCGCCCGCACTGCCTCCAGCGCCGACGTCGTCGTCGAGCCGACCTCCGCAGCGGGGCCCCGGGAGACCACCGCATCGGTCGAGTCGGACGGGTCGTCGCAGACGGCGACCGACCCGCAGGCGACGGAGTCTCCAGCGGGTGGCATCGACACCGCTGCCATCCGGCGGGTCTGGCCCGATGTCCTCGCCCGGATCTTCGCGATGCGCCGGGCGACGTGGACGTTCGTCTCGCAGCACGCCCAGGTGCTCGACTACGACGGGAAGAAGCTCGTCCTCGGGATCAACACCGTGGGGCTGGCCAACACCTTCCGGCAGGGCAACCATGCCGAGCTGGTGCGCCAGGCGCTGATCGACGAGATCGGCGTCGACGTCCCGGTCGAGGGTGTCGCGACGCCGGACGCCGTACCGGTGCCGGCCCTCGCGGCACGGTCCGAGGAGCCCGACCCGGCGCCGCAGGACGACCCCGCACCGGAGCCGCCCCCTTTCGACCGACCGCCGGCTGACTGGAGCGCCGAGGCTGGCCCGGGGCCGGACTGGGCGACGGGTCCGAGCGGTCCGCCGCCGCCGGTCGCCGTGACGGCCACCTCCCAGACCCCGGTGGCGCCGGACGTCCCCGCCCCGGTCGTCGCGTCCTCCGCCACGGCGGCCACCCAGGCGGCGACGGTTCGCCAGGAGATCACCCGGGCGCGCCGTGAGGCAGCCGACTCGCGGGCCCGCGGTGGAGGCGGCGGTCGGCCCGGACCGGGCGCTGGTCCCGAACCGGCCACGGCGGTCGCCGACGACACCGGGGTGAGTGTGGACGACGAGGACATCGTCGTGTCCGACGCCGTGGGCCGTGAAGTGATCGAGAAGGTCCTCGGCGGCCGGTTCCTCGGCGAGTTCGACGACTGACCGTCGGCTGACGTCGACGGCGCTCGGTGACCGCCGGCTTGGCCAGGCTCTCCGGCGTCCACCGCCTGCTGGACGTCGCCGGGGCACGGCGGGGCGGGCCACTATCGTCGGTGCATGTTCTACCGGCTGAGCAAGACGATCCTCAAGCCGGTGACGCACGCCCTCTACCGCCCGACCATCGTCGGGGCGCAGAACATCCCGAGCACCGGCGGGGTGATCCTCGCCAGCAACCACCTGTCCTTCATCGACTCGTTCGCCATCCCGCTCGCGGCGCCGAGGCAGGTCCGGTTCCTGGCGAAGAACGACTACTTCACCGGGTCGGGCCCGATCGCCGCCCTGCGCCGGGAGCTCTTCGAGTCGATGGGCGCGATCCCGGTCGACCGCACCTCCTCGCGGGCCGCCCAGGACTCGCTCGACCTCGCCCTGGCCGTGCTGAACGCCGGCGACGCCTTCGGGATCTACCCCGAGGGCACCCGCTCGCGCGACGGCCGCCTCTACCGGGGACGTACCGGGGTCGCCTTCCTCGCCCTCACGGCGAAGGTCCCCGTGGTGCCGGTGGCTCTCTCCGGAACCGCCGACATCATGCCGGTCGGCTCCCGGTTCCCCCGGTTGGCGAAGGTGAGCGTCACCTTCGGCGAGCCCATCCATGTGGCGCAGCGGTATGCCGGGGTGCCCCGGGCCCGCGCCCGGCGCGAGGTGACCGATGAGGTCATGGCGGCGATCGCCCGGCTGTCCGGTCAGGAGTGCGCCCCCGACTACAACGAGCTGCCCGTCGGCGCGCACGGACCGGCGATCGGCACCTGAGCACCCGGCGACGCGCTGCCCGCCTGACAGTTATTGCAACTAGGTTGCAATAAGCCGGTCGCGGGCCATATCGTGGCTGCCGTGACCAGCCTCGCCACGCCACCCAGGACCCGTCCTGACTCGCCCCGCCGGCTGGCCCTGCGAGCCGGCGAGCGGCGCAGCCTCGCCGGAATGGCCGCGGTGATCATCGCGCTGCACGTGGTCGGCTGGGGGGTCCTGGTCCTGCTCGTCGTGCCGCAGGGCTACCACGTGGGCGGACAGCTCTTCGGGCTCGGCCTCGGGGTGACGGCATACACCCTGGGGATGCGGCACGCCTTCGACGCCGATCACATCGCCGCGATCGACAACACCACCCGCAAGCTGATGGGTGAGGGCCGTCGGCCGATGAGCGTCGGTTTCTGGTTCAGCCTCGGCCACAGCTCGGTGGTTTTCCTCATGGTTGCGCTGGTCGCCCTGGGGGTGAAGGCGCTGGCCGGGGCCCTGGAGAACGACCAGTCCACCCTGCAGCAGACGGCCGGAGTCTGGGGCACCTCGATCTCCGGGCTGTTCCTCGTGCTGATCGGCCTGCTGAACCTCGCCGCCCTGATTGGCATCCTCAAGGTCTTCCGCAGGATGCGTCGGGGCAGCTTCGACGAGCGGGAGCTCGAGGCGCAGCTCGACAAGCGGGGCTTCCTCAACCGGATCCTCGGCCGGGTCACCCGGACCGTCACCAAGTCGTGGCACATGTACCCGGTCGGGCTGCTCTTCGGGCTCGGCTTCGACACGGTCACCGAGGTCGGGCTGCTCGTGATTGCCGGCGGGGCGGCGGCCGCAAGCCTGCCCTGGTGGGCCCTGCTGACCCTGCCCGTGCTCTTCGCTGCGGGGATGTCGCTGCTCGACTCGATCGACGGGTCGTTCATGAACTTCGCCTACGGCTGGGCGTTCTCCAAACCGGTCCGCAAGATCTACTACAACATCACCGTGACCGCGCTGTCGGTGGCCGTTGCCCTCTTCATCGGCGGGATCGAGCTGATCTCGGTGCTGGCCGGCAAGCTCGACATCACGGCCGGTCCGCTGGCTGCCGTCGCGGCGATCGACCTCAACGACGTCGGTTTCTGGATCGTGGGCCTGTTCGTCGCGGCCTGGCTGGGCGCCCTGCTCATCTGGCGCGTCGGCCGGATCGAGGAGCGCTGGAGCGCCTCGATCACGCAGTGACGTCGGCTGGCCGGCAGACCTCTGCCGAACCTGCGCGGCATACCCCGGTTGTCCGCGAGGGGGCATAGGCTCAAGGGGTGTACGAAGGCATCGTCCAGGACCTGATCGACGAGCTCGGGCGGTTGCCCGGCGTCGGTCCCAAGAGCGCGCAACGGATCGCGTTCCACCTGCTGACGGCCGACCCCGCCGACGTCACCCGGCTCACCGAGGTCCTCGCCGAGGTCAAGGCGAAGGTTCGCTTCTGTGACCGCTGTGGCAACGTGGCCGCCTCCGAGCTGTGTCGGATCTGCGCCGACCCGCGCCGGGACCAGAGCGCGATCTGCGTCGTCGAGGAACCGAAGGACGTGGTCGCCATCGAGCGGACCCGGGAGTTCCGCGGCACCTACCACGTGCTCGGCGGCGCGATCTCGCCGATGGACGGCATCGGGCCGGAGGATCTGCGGATCAAGGAGCTGATGACCCGTCTGTCCGACGGCACGGTCACCGAGATCATCATCGCCACCGACCCGAACATCCAGGGCGAGGCCACGGCGACCTTCCTCTCCCGCCTGCTCAAGGACATGGGGATCAGGATCACCCGGCTGGCATCCGGCCTGCCGGTGGGGGGAGACCTGGAGTATGCCGACGAGATCACGCTCGGCCGGGCTTTCGAAGGGCGGCGGACGGTGCATGTCTGAGCACGACGCAGCAGGGCGGTCAGCGGCGACCGAGCAGGAGCTGGCCCAGGCGGATGCCCGCGAGACCCAGGAGCTGATCCTGCTGGCCGGGGAGTCAGCCCGGGACGCGAACACCTACCTGGGAACGGTGCGCGAGGTCGCCTCCGGCGCCGCGGCCGACACGGCCATCCCCGTCCTGCTGCTCGCCACCTCGCAGCTGCTGCTCGCCGGATCCCGCCTGGGAGCCATCCAGGACATCGTGCTGCGGGAGCGTTTCGAGCCCGACCCGGGCCCGGAGCCGGATCTCGACCCGCTGCACTCGAGCCTGGCCAACCTCTTCGAGGGGCTGGACGACTACGCGGACGTGGTCGACCCGGTCACCGCGGCCGAGCTGACCCGGGGGTCCCTCTCCAACGACATCGTCGAGATCGCTGCCGCCCTGGACCACGGGCTGAAGCACTTCACCGAGGGCCGTCCGATCGAGGCGCTGTGGTGGTGGCAGTTCAGCTACCTGTCCACCTGGGGCGACCGGGCGGCCAGCTCGCTGCGGGTCCTCCAGTCGGTGCTCTCCCACCTGCGGCTGGACGCCGACCAGGAGACCGTGGCCGAGGCGGAGTTCGACGCCCTACACCCCTGAACGACCCCGCCCGGGAGTCTCAGCACCCGGAGCCCTCCACGAGCCGGACCCGCGGCCCGGATAAACTGGACCGTCCTGCCGCCCGTCCCAGGAGTCCCCGTGAGCGTGGTCGTCCAGAAGTACGGCGGTTCGTCGGTGGCCGATGCCGAGAGCATCAAACGCGTTGCCCGGCGGATCGTCGAGTCGCGCAAGGCCGGCAACGCCGTGTGCGTGGTCGTGTCCGCCATGGGAGACACGACCGACGAGCTG
Organism: uncultured Actinomycetota bacterium; assembly: GCA_963845815.1. Classification (GTDB taxonomy): domain Bacteria; phylum Actinomycetota; class Actinomycetes; order Actinomycetales; family Dermatophilaceae; genus Lapillicoccus. Next base: position 473,214 of record CAWJTD010000001.1, on the reverse strand, counting down.
CTCGACCTGGCCGAGCAGGTCAGTCCGCTACCGCCAGGTCGCGAGCTGGACATGCTGCTGACCTCGGGTGAGCGCATCTCGATGGCCCTGCTCGCGATGGCCATCGCCAACCTCGGCCACGAAGCCCGGTCCTTCACCGGGTCCCAGGCCGGGGTGATCACCGACGCGGTCCACGGCCGGGCACGGATCATCGACGTGACCCCGGGCCGGATCCAGACCGCCATGGACGCCGGGCACATCGCCATCGTCGCCGGCTTCCAGGGCGTGAGCGTCGACACCAAGGACATCACGACCCTCGGCCGCGGCGGTTCGGACACCACGGCCGTGGCCCTCGCAGCTGCCCTCAACGCCGACGTCTGTGAGATCTACACCGACGTGGACGGGGTCTTCACGGCGGACCCCCGGATCGTGCCGACCGCCCGCAAGCTCCGGCAGCTCTCCAACGAGGAGATGCTCGAGATGGCCGCGAGCGGTGCCAAGATCCTGCACGTGCGGTGCGTCGAGTACGCCCGCCGGTTCGACATCCCGATCCATGTGCGCTCGTCGTTCTCCCCCCACGAGGGCACCTGGATCACCGAGAAACCGCAAGGAGACATCGTGGAAGCCCCGATCATCGCCGGAGTCGCGCACGATCGCAGCGAGGCCAAGATCACCGTCGTCGGTGTGCCGGACCGAGCCGGGATGGCGGCGGAGATCTTCCGGGCCGTCGCCGAGGCCGAGATCAACCTCGACATGATCGTCCAGAACGTCTCCGTCTCGGAGACCGGCTTGACGGACATCTCCTTCACCCTGCCCGAGAGCGACGGCCAGACCGGCGTCCAGGCCCTCGACCGGATCAAGGACAAGGTCGGCTTCGCGAACATCCTGTACGACGACCACGTCGGCAAGCTCTCCCTGATCGGTGCCGGGATGCGCTCCCACCCGGGTGTCTCGGCAACCCTGTTCCAGGCGCTCGCCGACGCCGGAGTCAACATCGAGATGATCTCGACCTCCGAGATCCGGATCTCGGTGGTCACGCGCGACGACCAGCTCGACGACGCGGTGCGAGCCGTCCACACGGCCTTCGGGCTCGACTCGTCCACCGGCGAGGCCGTCATCTACGGAGGGACCGGCCGATGAGCACCCGCAAGCCCACTCTTGCCCTCGTCGGCGCCACCGGCGCCGTCGGCACGGTGATGCGCCAGATCCTGTCCACCCGCGACGACATCTGGGGAGAGATCCGACTGGTCGCCTCGGCACGCTCGGCCGGCAAGCTGCTCGAGGTCCGTGGCGAGCAGGTCGAGGTGGTTGCCCTGGCCGCCGAGGTCTTCGACGGGGTCGACGTCGCCATGTTCGACGTGCCGGACGAGGTCTCCGCCGAGTGGGCACCGATCGCGGCAGCCCACGGCGCCGTCGTCGTCGACAACTCGGGCAGCTTTCGGATGGACCCGGACGTCCCGCTGGTGGTGCCGGAGGTCAACCCGGACGCCGCCCGGAACCGCCCCAAGGGCATCATCGCCAATCCCAACTGCACGACGCTGACCATGATGGACGCGCTCGGGGCGCTGCACCGCCGGTGGACCCTGACCGAGCTGGTCGTCTCGTCGTACCAGGCCGCCTCGGGCGCGGGGCAGCCCGGCATCGACCGGCTCTACGACGAGCTCCAGGTGGTCGGCGGCAACCGGGAGCTCGGACAGAAGACCGGCGACGTCCGGGCCGCGCTGAGCGACAAGCTCGGCGTCGACTCGCCCTTCCCCGCGCCGCTGGCGCTGAACGTGGTGCCCTGGGCCGGCTCGCTCAAGGCCGATGGCTGGTCCTCGGAGGAGCTCAAGGTCCGCAACGAGTCGCGCAAGATCCTCGACATCCCCGACCTCAAGGTCTCGGCCACCTGCGTGCGCGTCCCGGTCGTCACGACGCACTCACTGGCCGTGCACGCCGTCTTCGCCAAGCCGATCACGGTGCTCGAGGCTCGTCAGGCCCTGGTGGAGGCGCCGAGCGTGGTGGTCCTCGACGACCCCGCCAACGGCGAGTTCCCGACCCCGGCGGATGTCGTCGGATCGGACCCGACCTTCGTCGGCCGCCTGCGTCAGGCCCTGGACTTCCCCAACACGCTCGACCTCTTCGTCTGCGGTGACAACCTGCGCAAGGGCGCGGCGCTGAACACCGCGCAGATCGCCGAGCTGGTGGCTCGGGAGCTCACCGCCTGAGCCGAGGCTCCTTCGTCGCCGGCGCACCTCGGCACGTGGAGAGCCGGGTCAGCCACCGGCGCCACCGCCGGTCCGACCACCCTGGCCTCCCGGTGCGCCCCCTTGACCGCCACCGGCGCCCCCGCCACCGGTCAGGCCCCGGACGAACTGGCTCTGGTTGGTCGGCAGTGGCGCGGTGAGGTTGGCGACGGCGACCTGGTCGCCTTCGGCGAGCCCGCTCGTGACCTCGACCAGTCCGCCTCCCACGGCACCGAGGGTCACCGGCGTCGACGTGGCCCGACCGTCCTTCACCACGTCGACCTGAGCCGTGCCGCCGACCCGGCCCGGGACGGCCGAGGCCGGGATGGTGAGGACGTTGGCGGCGGCTGCCGTGACGATGTTCGTCGTCACCCTCGACCCGGTCGCGAGGACCGGTGGGGTGTCCGGCAGCGTGACGGTGACGGTGTAGGTCGGGGTCGAGCTGGTGGACGAGCTGGGCAGGAGGCTGATCTGGCTGACCGACCCGGTCAGCGGGGGGAGACCGGGGGCGGTCACCGTGGCAGCGTTGCCCTGCTTGATCGAGGGCATCGTGGCCAGCGGGACCTCGACCGCCACCGTCGCGGCCCCCCCGCCGACGATCGTGATCCCCTGGGAGCTGGACGCTCCCTGCCCGGGGGTCAGTGCGATCCGACCGACCACTCCAGAGATCGGGGCGGTGAGGGTCGAGGCGCCGAGGTGGTTCTGGGCCACGGTCTGTGCCTGCTCGGCGGCGATGATCGCCGCCTGGTCGATGAGCTGCTTGGCGAGCAACGCCTCGGCAGAGGTGGCCGGCGCCGAGGAGGCGGCGGCGCCGCTCGGGCTGCGCGCCGCTCCCGCCGAGCCAGAGGAGGTCCCTGAGCCGCTCTGACCGGAGGCGCTCGAACCGGACGTGGACGTCGAGGCGCTCGAGGCAGCGAGCTGCTTCTGAACCTTCGTCAGCTCGGCGCTGTAGTCCTGGAGTGCCGTCTGGGCCTTGGACAGCGCCGCCGACCACGCCTGCAGCGCTGGTACGCAGGCGGCGATCTGTGCCGGGTCGACGTCGTACGTCGTGGTGCTGGGCGGCGGCGTCGCGGTGGTGGTCGTGGACGTCGTGCTGGTGGTGGGTGGCGTCGTGGCGCTGGTGGTCGGGGACGTCGTGCTGGTGGTGGGTGGCGTCGTGGCGCTGGTGGTCGGGGACGTCGTGGCGGTGGAGGGGTGGGGTTTCGCGGCGAGCACGACGGCGCAGGCGGTGGTCTGCGCCTTGGCCGCTGCGTTCATCGCGGTCACGGCGGCCTGCAGCGGTCCCGCGTCGGGCATCTTGATCGGTGGTGATGCCGCTGCGCCGCCCGTCGCCGACGATGCGCCGGTGCCCGCCGAGGACGAGGAGGCAGGAGCTGCCGTGGTGGTTGTTGCCGACGTCGAGTCCGCCACCAGCTGCGCCTGGGCCTGGGCCAGCTGGGCCTGCGCATCGGTCACCGCGGCGAGCAGCGGTGCCTCGTCGATCGTCGCGAGTGGCTGCCCGGCGGTCACCGGCTGCCCGACCTGAACCGCCACCCCGGTGACCGTGCCGGCCACCGGGAAGGTCGCGTTCACCTGGGAGACCCGTTTCACGGTTCCGGTCAGCGTCACGGTCTGCGACACACCTGCGCGGGTCACCGCGGCGACGCGGTACCCCCCGTCGCTGCTCGGCCGGCTGACCTGTGCGTAGGCCGCATACCCCCCGGCTCCGAGCGCGACGACGGTGCCGGCGGCGACGAGGCCACGCCGCCGCCAGTCCGTTCCGCGGACCGGATCAGGCATGTGGCGTTCCGCTCGTCGTGGGCTGCGCGGTACGGGCACCACCGGCTCCACCGGGCCCACCGAGACCTCCGGTGCACGCACCGTTGGCCGCCGGACGGAGCGCGATCGAGGTCGCGGTCACCGCCCCGGTGGAGTCGGCGCTGCCGACCGCCGTAGCGCACCCGCCGACCTTGACGTCGGCCGCCGTCGCTGGCGCGTCCTTGAGGTAGGTCGTCGTCGCGGTCGTGGTGACCGTGACGGGAGCGGCTGAGGTGGCCCCGGACCGGGCCGTCTCCTGCACCGTGAAACCACTGCCACTGACGGCGCCCACCCGGCCGATGACCGCGCCGAAACCGCCGCCGCGGTTGCCCTGGCCCGCTCCGGGCGTGGGAGCTGCGGTCCGCGTCCCGGTGGCCGTCCGGGTTCCCGGCACACCGGCGCCCCCGAGGTCCGCGGCACACGTCCCGTTGCTGGCCGGCCGGATCTGGACCGACGCGGCGGTGACGTTCGTCGGTGGAGTCGGGGAGGCCGTCCCCGGCGTGGCCGCCGGCGGCTCGACCACGGTGACGCAGGCTCCCGGGGTCACGTCGGTCAGCTGGGCGGCCACGAGGGTGGAGAAGGTCGTCGTGGGTGTCCACGAGACGGCGGTCTGGTCGGTACGGGTCTGCACCTGCATCGTGGTGCCGTTGACTGCGGCAATGAGGCCGGAGACGCCGGGTGGGCGGTTGCCGCCGCCCTGACCGCCTCCGGTCGCGCGCGGGGTCGTGGCCCCCTGGGCGTTGCCGCTCGACGCGCCGGCACCGGAGCTGCACGCCGTCAGAGCCAGGGCTCCGGCGAGCAGGACGCTCGCCGCGGACAGGACACGAGCGCCGACGGCTCCGGACGGGTTCAGGCGGATGGGCGAGTACACGGTCATTCACTCCTCAGAGCGTCGATGGGGGCGAGTCGGGCGGCGCGGTTGGCGGGATAGACACCGGCGACGAGGCCGATCACCAGCGACACGACCAGGGCGCCGATGGCGGCCACCGCGGAGATCGTCACCGGTTGGGAGATGAGGTTGGGCAACACGGCCGCGCCGAGGTACCCGAGACCGAGACCGAGGGCGCCGCCGGTGAGTCCGAGCACGCTCGCCTCGACGAGGAACTGGCGCAGGATCACCGACGGCTTGGCCCCGAGGGCCTTGCGCAGCCCGATCTCGCGGACCCGTTCGGTCACCGAGACGAGCATGATGTTCATGACGCCGATACCTCCGACAAGCAACGAGATCCCCGCGATCCCGCCGAGCAGCACGGTGAGGATGTGGTCGGTCTGGGTGGCCGTCTGGACCAGTGACTCCTGACTGCTCAGGGTGAAGTCCGCCGTGGCGGCGGTGGTGCCGTGGCTGGTCAGCAGTGCGTTGTTGATCTCCTGGTAGGCCGCGGACAGCACCTCCTGCCCCTTGGCCTGGACGTAGATGGTCGAGACCGCCTGCGAGTTGGCACTCGTGGAGATGCGGGCGTTGTAGGTCGTCAGCGGGATGACGACCTGGTCGTCGAGGTTGGTCGTGGCGCTCGTCCCCTGGCTGTCGAGCAGGCCGATCACGGTGAACTGCTGCCCGTTGATGCTCACGCTCTGGCCGACCGGGTCCCCGGTGAACAGCTGGCTCGCCGTGGTGGAGCCCAGGACCGCGACCGGGTTGCCTGCCAACGAGTCGGCGTCGGTGAAGAACCGGCCCGCGGCCACCGAGCGGGCCCGGACCGGTAGCCAGGACGTCGTCGTACCCACCACGGTGGTGGTCCAGTTGTCCGCGCCGGCCAGAACCGCTTGCGAGGACTGCGACGCCGGAGCCACCGCGTCGACGTCGGGGGCGACCCGCGGGTCGGCGAGCATCGCCGCATCGCTGGCCGTCAGCGTGGTGGCCGAGCCCTGGCCGCCGCGGAAGCCGGTCGAGGAGGTCGTGCTGCCGGGGGTGACCACGAGCAGGTTGGACCCGAGGGCGTTGATCGCGCTGGCGACCTGCTGCTGGGCTCCCTGCCCCAACCCGACGGTGAGCATCACGGCCGCGATCCCGATGAGGATGCCCAGCATGGTGAGCATCGACCGCAGCCGCCGCGCCACGATCGCCTCGTATGCCGTCCGGAAGGTGTCGGTCCAGGTCATGACCGGCTCGCCTCGAGCTCCTCGACGGAGTGGAAGAGCTGACCGTCGTGGATGAGCACCCTGCTCCCGGCCTGCTCGGCGACGTCGTGCTCGTGGGTGATCAGGACGATGGTCCGGCCCTGGTCGTGCAGGTCCCGGAACAACGCCAGGACGTCCAGGGTGGACGTGCTGTCGAGGTTGCCGGTGGGCTCGTCGGCGAGGACGAGGTCCGGGTCGGTGACCAGCGCCCGGGCCACCGAGACGCGCTGCTGCTGACCTCCGGAGAGCTCGGTGGGTCGGTGGTCGATACGGTCCCCGAGGCCGACCCGCTCCAGTGCCTGCACCGCCCGCCGACGACGCTCGCCCCGCGGCACCCCGGCATACACCAGGGGCAGCTCGACGTTGCGCCACGCGGACAGGCTCGCCAGCAGGTTGTACTGCTGGAAGACGAACCCGATCCGCTGGTTCCGGATCTCGGCCAGCTCCTGCTCACCCATCGCGCTCACGTCCACCCCGGCGAGCCGGTAGGTGCCGGCCGTGGGAGTGTCGAGGCATCCGAGGATGTGCATCAACGTGGACTTGCCCGAGCCGGAGGGGCCCATGACAGCGAGGTAGTCCCCCTCGCTGACCTGCAGGTCGATCCCACGGAGGGCTGCGACCTCGAGACTTCCCGTGGAGTAGGTCTTCGCGACCCCGTGCAGGTCGAGGATGGGCTGGCTGCCCAGACCTGACGAGGGGCTGTCGGACGGGTCGAGCGTCAGGGCGCTCATCCGCGTGGCACCGTTCCGCCCGGTGCACCGCCCGGTGCGCCGCCGCCACCGGTCAGCCCGCCCCCGCCGAGGCCGCTGCCGCCGAAGCCGCCTCCGCCACCGGCCCCGCGGGTGCTCGTCCCGCGCGGCGTGGCGGTGCGGGCCGGCACGACCACCTGGTCACCATCGTTCAGACCCTTGGTGATCTCGGTCGAGGACCCGTAGACGGCGCCGATGGTGACCGGCGTGTTGACCTGGACGCCGTCCTTCAGCTGGTAGACGACGGTCTGCCCGCCGACGTCATGGATGGCCTGGCTGGGCACGGTCAGGATGTCGGGGATCTGCCTGACGGTGATGAGCACCGTCGCGGTGCTGCCGGCATACAGGCCGGCGGGCGTTCCGGTGACCGCGATGGTGACCGGGAAGGTGGAGGTCCCGCCAGTGGTCGTCCCGATCACGCCGATGGTCGAGACGGTGCCGAAGACCGGCTCAGTGGCTCCGCTCGGCGTGATCACGGCCTGCAGGTTTGGCGCCAGCTTCGGCAGGTCCGAGGCTCCGACCGCGGCGTTGACCAGCCACGAGTTCGTGGAGATCACCACGATCTGCGCGGAGGTGGAGCTGGCGCTGGCGCTGGAGGATCCGTTCGAGGTGCCCCCCGCTGCCGCACCGGAGGATCCGGAGCCGGCCGCGCTGGAGGAGCCCGATCCGGTGGAGCTGCCCGACCCGGTGCTCGAGCCCGTGACCTGGTCGCCGACCTTGATGTTGACGGCCGCAACCGTGCCGCCGAGCGGGGTGGTCAGGGTGGCCTGTGCCAGCGCCTGCTGGGCGGTGGTGAGCCGGTTCTGCGTCGAGATGACCTGCGCGTTCGCCGATGCGGTCTGGGTGGTGTTGCCGGCCGCCTGCGCGGACGCGAGCTGGGCCTGGGCAGCGGCCAGGTTGGCTTGGGCGAGGGTGACCGCCGACTGAAGGGTCGAGGCGTCGATGGTGGCCAGGGAGGCACCGGCGGGGACCTGCTGGCCGACCTGGACGGACACCGTGGTGACCGTCCCGCTCTGACCGAACTGCAGGTTGGCCTGCTGCTGGGGAGCGATCGTGCCGGTGGCCGAGACGGTCTGCTTCACCGTCGTGGTCGCCGCGGTGACGAGCTGGGTCGAGTCGACGGTGGACGCCACCGGCCGATGGGTGACCGCCCACGCCGCCCCGGCCCCGCCCACGAGGACGGCTGTTGCCAGCCCGACCACGATGACCCTGCGCCTGGATCGAGATCGCCAGTGCCCCGCCATACCCACCATCTCCGACCGTGTGCCGATCCTGCGTGTCGAGCCGGACCCTAGGGGCTGTCGCGTTGGCTGAACCTGAGGGTTTGCTGTGTCGGCGCTGTGAGTCGTTCACGTCGACTCACAGCGCCGAGGGCGGGTCAGCTCGTGGCGCTGGGCGCGGGCGCGGTCGTGGGGGTGCCCGAGGGACCCCGTCCGGCGCCGTCTCGCTGACCGGGCCCGTGCGGAGCTCGCACGCTGTTGACCCGGTCGGTGATGCGCTGGGTGAGCGTGCTCTTGATCGTGTCGGCCTGGGCCTGGGTCAGCTTGCCGTCGGTCACCGCCTGGGCCAGCTCGCCCTCCGCCGCCGTGACCATCGAGGAGATGAGGGTGTTGACGTCGACGTTCTTCGCCGTCGCGACCTCGGCCAGGCTCTTGCCCGCCTTCAGCTCGGTGCGCAGCTCGTCGGCGGTCATCCCGAGGGCCGTGGCCGCGGCGTCCTGGGATGCCTTCAGGCCCATTCCCCCCTTGTGCCCGCCCGGGCCGCCCCGCTCCGGGAGCTGGCTGTCCAGCGTGGTCGCCACCTTGTCGGCCTGCGCCTGGGTGAGGGTCCCGTCGGTCACCAGACTCGCCAGCGCGTTCTTGAGGGCGTCGAGTCTGCTGCCGACGGATCCGTCGGCGCTGGCGGCGAAGGCCGGAGTCAGGGCAACGGTGCCGACGGCACCGGTCGCGAGGGTGCCGGCGAGGATGAGGCCTACGGTGCGCTTGTACATGGGACTGCTCCTTCGAGAGGGATGGGTTCCTGCTGTTCCGCTCACTCTCGGACGGCGGCTCAGGGATTGCGTATGCCGTCGCTGTGGGTTGGATATGTGCGGTCTCGGCCCGGGTTCGGCTGCCGAACCTGTGCAGTTCCGGATATCCGGCAGGATCCCGGCCGTTTTCGGCCCTCGAGGCGCATGATGAAGGTATGGGCCTATTCGCCGTGCATCCCAGGACCCGGTGGGCCGTGCCGGGGCTCGCGCTGGTGATCATCGCGGCGCTGACGCTCCTGCTCGGGCGTCCGGCGAGTGCGGACGACGGGCTGCCGCCACGGTCGGCCGCTGAGCTCCTGGTGGACCTCCAGCGCTCCGTCGGGGTCGGCCTCTCCGGCACCGTGGTCCAGCAGGTCGACCTCGGCCTGCCGGCCCTGCCCGGGGTCTCGGGCACGAGCCCCGGCAGCACCGGCGGGGACTCGTCGTTGACGTCGACCATCTCGGGAACGCACACGTGGAAGGTCTGGCTCGACGGCCCGACCCGCCAGCGGCTGGCCCTGATGGGCGACCTCGGCGAGTCCGACGTCATCCGCAACGGGACGGACGTGTGGGTGTGGTCGAGTCGAGACAAGACGGCGAGCCACCGCGCGCTCGCTCCTCGAGACACGAGGTCCGCTCCGGCGACAGCCCCCACCGACCTGCCCCGGACGCCGCAGGAGGCGGCCCAGCGGGCACTGGCGGCGATCGAGCCGAGTACGCAGGTGACGACGTCGGGCACGTCCACGGTTGCCGGGCGGCCGGCCTATGAGCTGGTACTGAAGCCCAAGGACACCGCCGCGCGGGTGGCCCAGGTCCGGGTCGCGGTGGATGCCGACCAGGGGGTGCCGCTGCGGGTGCAGGTGTACTCGACGGCAGCGGCCAACCCCTCCGTCGACGTCGCCTTCACCGCCGTCGACTTCGCCACCCCCGAGGCCGATCGCTTCGTCTTCACCCCGCCGCCGGGCACGACGGTCACCGAGTCCACGGCAGGCGCCGCGGGGCACCGGGACGGCGACGCGACCCGGGTGACGGGGGACCGTTCGTCCAAGGTCGTCGGTTCCGGATGGGGCGCCGTGATGGTCGCGACGATGCCGGTCCCGGAAGCCGGGACGGCAGGCAGCGCCCAGCAGCGGCAGCTGACCGCTCTGGTCCGGGGACTGCCGCCGGTTTCCGGTCCGTGGGGAAGTGGCCGCCTCTTCGACGGTCCGCTGTTCTCCGTGGTGGTCACCGACGACGGCCGGGTCGCGGTCGGCGCCGTGGCACCCGACCGGCTGTATGCCGCCCTGGCGGCTCCGTGACCCAGCCCGCCGTCGCGGTGGGTACCGACGAGCATGCGATCACGACGTCGGGGCTGACCAAGCGGTTCGGGAAGCGGACGGTGGTCGACGCCGTGGATCTCGTGGTGCCGCGGGGGGCGGTCTACGGCTTCCTCGGACCGAACGGGTCCGGCAAGACGACGACGATCCGGATGTTGCTCGGGCTGGTGGAGCCGTCGGCGGGCGACCGGCTGGTCCTCGGCCAGGAGCTGCCCCAGGGCGCGACCCAGGCCCTGACCCGGGTCGGCGCCCTGGTCGAGGGGCCGGCGTTTCACCCCTACCTGTCCGGGCGGGCCAACCTCGCGCGGCTCGACGCGGCGGACCGGCACGCCGACGCGCGGACGGCCCGTGGCCGGATCGACGCTGCGCTGGACCGGGTGGGCCTGCTGTCCGCGGCGACGAAGCGGTACCGCGCCTACTCGTTGGGCATGCGTCAGCGGCTCGCGATCGCGGCCGCCCTGCTGCGCCCGCGGGAGCTGCTCGTCCTCGACGAGCCGACCAACGGCCTCGATCCCCAGGGCACCCGCGAGGTGCGGCACCTGATCTCCTCGCTGGCCGCGGACGGGACGACGGTCTTCGTCTCCAGCCACCTGCTGTCCGAGGTGGAGCAGATCTGCACCCACCTCGGCGTGATGAGCGACGGGCGTCTGGTCGCGCAGGGCACCACCGCCGCGGTCCGGGGGGCGTCGGCGCCGGTCGCCCGGGTGAGCACCCAGCAGCCGGAGGAGGCGCTGCGGGTGCTGACCGAGCTGGGGCTGAGCGACGCCGGGATCGTGGCGGGCGAGGTCCGGGGCCTCCCGGGAGACATCCCCGCGGAGAAGATCGTTGCGGCCCTGGTCCACGCGGGGGTCGGGGTCCGGGCCTTCTCCATCGCCTCACCCAGCCTGGAGGACCTCTTCGTACAGCTCACCGGGGAGGGCTTCGATGTCAGTGGTTGACCGGGGCCCGGCGACGGGTGGGCGCGCCGGGCTCAGGGGGTCGGGCCGGCTGCTGCGCTCGGAGCTGCGGTTGATCGCGGGTCGGCGCCGCAACCAGATGGGCCTGCTCGTCCTGGCTGCGGTGCCGGTGGTGCTCGCCATCGCGGTCAAGGTCTCGGCGCCACGCCCCGGTCGCGGACCCGACTTCCTCTCCTCCATCACGTCGAACGGGCTGTTCGTCCCGCTCACCGCGCTCGGGGTGGAGATGGGCTTCTTCCTCCCGCTGGCGATCTCGACCCTGGCGGGAGACGCGATCGCGGGGGAGGCCAACCTCGGGACGTTGCGCTACCTGCTGACCGTGCCGGTGGCCCGCACCCGGCTGCTGCTCGTCAAGTACGCCTCCCTCTGCATCGGGGCCCTCGTGGGGGTGGCCACCGTCGCGGTGGTGGGGGCGGTCGTCGGGATCCTGCTCTTCGGCACCGGACCGCTGGTCACCCTGTCCGGCTCGCAGATCCCGTTCGCCGAGGCGGTCTGGCGGCTGCTGCTGGTGACGTTGTACCTCGGCGCGGGGATCGCCGCGCTGGGCGCGGTGGGCCTGCTGATCTCGGTGCTGACGGAACAGCCGATCGCCGCGACCATCGCCGTGATGATCGTCGTGATCACCGCGTGGATCCTCAACGGCATACCTCAGCTGGCCTGGTTGCACCCGTGGCTGCTGGTCAACGAGTGGCTCTCCTTCGGCGACCTGCTCCGGGACCCCATCGAATGGTCCAACGTCGTGCGCGGGCTCGCGGTCGACGCCGGGTATGCCGTGGTCTTCTGGCTCGCGGCGTGGGCCAGGTTCGCGGGCAAGGACGTCACCAGCTGACGGCTTCCCGGCACCCCGTCGCGGCGGGATGACGGTCCCGCCGTCAGCGCAGCTGCATCACCTCCAGCTCGCCCTCGGCGTAGCGCTTGCGCAGGACCTTCTTGTCGAACTTCCCGACCGAGGTCTTCGGAACCTCCTCGATGAAGGCCCACCGTTCCGGGATCTGCCACTTGGCCACCTTGCCGTCGAGGAAGGCGGACAGGTCCTCGGCCGTCGTGCTCGCGCCGTCGACGAGGACGACCGAGGCCAGGGGGCGCTCGCCCCACTTCTCGTCCGGGACCCCGACGACCGAGGCCTCCTTGACGTCCGGGTGAGCCATGATGACGTTCTCGAGGTCCACCGAGCTGATCCACTCGCCGCCGGACTTGATCACGTCCTTGGCCCGGTCGGTCAGGGCGAGGAACCCGTCCGGGGTCAAGGCGCCGACGTCTCCGGTCCGCAGCCAGCCGTCGTCGCTGAACTTCGCCAGCATCTCGGTGCGGTCGGTCTCGCTCTCCGCGCCGTTGAGGTAGTAGCTGCCGGTGACCCAGGGCCCGCGGACCTCGAGCTCGCCGACGCTCTCGCCGTCCCACGGCCGCTGCACGCCGTCGGGACCCATCAGTCTGCCCTCGACCCCGCACAGCAACCGGCCCTGCTTCTCCCGAGCGGACCAGTACTCGTCCGAGCCCACCTCCAACCGGACCGGCGCGACCGCCAGCGAGCCGACCGGGGACATCTCGGTCATCCCCCAGCCGTGGATGATCTCGATGTCGTGACGCTCCTGGAACGCGTGGATCAACGCGGGCGGCGCGGCCGACCCGCCGACCATCAGCCGGTAGCAGGTCGAGGTGTCGGTGGGGTGCTCGTCGAGGTAGCGCAGCAGGTCGTTCCAGATGGTCGGCACTCCTGCCCCGGTGCTGACCCGCTCGGCCGCGATCATGGTGGCCAGCGGCTCGGCCTGGAGGAACCGGTCGGGCATGATCATCGACGCTCCCGCGATCATGACGACGTACGGGAAGCCCCAGGCGTTGGCGTGGAAGAGCGGCACGACGACGAGGGTGCGATCGCCCTGACGGACGCCGAGTGCCTGGGCGACGGTCAGCGAGTGCAGGTAGTTGCTCCGGTGCGAGTACGCCACGCCCTTGGGGTTGCCGGTGGTGCCCGAGGTGTAGCACATCGACGATGCGCAGTTCTCGTCCAGGTCGTCCGGCCACTCGAAGCTCGTGGGCTGGGCGTCGAGCAGGGTGTACAGGTCGTGGACTCCCTCGACGTGCTCGACTGCCTCGAGAGCCGCGCTCGTCTCCGCGTCGATCGGGCCGTTGACGATGACCTGACGCAGGGTCTTCAGGTGCGGTAGGAGCTGGCTGAACGGCTTGGCCAGCGAGTTGTCAACGATGACAACCTGATTGCCCGCATGCGTGGTCGTGTAGATGAGCTGCTCGGGAAACAACCGGATGTTCAGCGCGTGCAGCACCGCGCCCATCGACGGGATCGCGAGGTAGGCGATGAGGTGCTCGGCGTTGTTCCACATGAACGTCGCCACGCGCTGGTCGCCGGTCACCCCGAGTCCCCGCAACGCCCCGGCCAGCTGGGCGGATCGGGTGCCCACCTCGGCGTAGGTCATCCTCCTGGGCCCGTCGGCAGTCCAGGTGACCACCTCCTGGTCGGCGTGGACCCTCGTGCCGAAACGCATCAGCTGGGAGATCAGGAGGGGGGTCGGCTGCATGGTGCTCTTCATGACCTGAGCGTGTCAGCATCGGCCGGTGGAGGGAAGGGCACGTTTCGGATCGCCGAAGTTGCCACGTCGTCCTAGGTTCGACAGGTATGAGACGACGTCGTTCAGCCGCCCTGTCCGCCCTGTCCGCCTGCGCACTGATCGCCATCGCCGTCGGCAGCCCGGCCGGGGCGACCGGCAGCGACGCGCCGGATGATCCGCGCCAGGACCATTCCTGGGACCTCAGCTGGAAGCTCAGCCCGACGGGGAGCACCGCTCGGCTGCGCGGGCTGGCGCCCGTCTCGCGGCGGGTCGCCTGGGTATCCGGGTCCGCGGGCACGGTCCTGCGCACGACGGACGGAGGCGACTCGTGGAGGTCGGTGGGACCGGCCGGGACCGAGGCTCTGCAGTTCCGCGACGTCGAAGCGACCTCGGCTGACCACGCGGTCATCCTGTCCATCGGAGAGGGAGGCGACTCACGGATCTACGTCACGGACGACGGCGGGGGGTCCTGGACCGAGTCGTTCCGTAACGCCGAGCCGACGGCCTTCTACGACTGCATGGCCTTCACCTCGCCCACCCGCGGGGTGGCGATGAGCGACCCGGTCGACGGGAGGTTCCGGCTGATCGAGACCTCCGACGCCGGGCACACCTGGCGGGTCGTCGACGCATCGGGCATGCCGGCCGCGCAGCCGGGCGAGTTCGGGTTCGCCGCGAGCGGAACCTGTCTCACCGCAGGGGCGGGGCCGTCGATGTACCTGGCCTCCGGCGGGGTGGACCCGGGACGGGTCTTCACCAGTCACGACCGCGGTCACACCTGGCGGGTAGCCGAGACCCCGGTGGCCGGCGGACCAGCGGCCGGGGTCTTCTCGGTGCAGTTCCGCGACCGGGAGCACGGGATCGCCGTCGGTGGCGACTACCTGAACCCGACCGGGGCACAGGACAATGCGGCATACAGCTCCGACGGGGGACGCACATGGCAGACCCCGACGAGCTTCCCGGCGGGATACCGGTCGGGGTCGGCCTGGGTGCCGTTCACGAGATCGGTGGCTCTGGCGGTGGGTCCGAGCGGGTCCGACGTCAGCTGGGACTCCGGTCGGTCCTGGCGCCCGTTCGACGACGCCAGCTTCGACAGCGTCCAGTGCACGCCCGACGGGTCGTGCTGGGCCTCCGGCGAGCAGGGGCGGGTCGCGACGGCGCAGCTGCGACACCGGCACTGAGCCGCCGCCGGAGCGCGGGTCAGCGGCCGAATAGCCGGCTCAGGAAGGAGCCCTTGGCCCCGGGCTCCCGCTCGTGCCCGGGGCAGCGATCGGCTGCCGGGACGCCCTTCATGACCTGGTCGACGTGCTGACCGCAGCCGCTCCAGGTGGTCTTGCCACAGGTTCGGCAGGTGACGCGCTGGCACATGGTGGTTGCTCCTCGCTGGTGGGGGGTGGTGGTGGTGGACTCAGCCGTTCTCGGCGATCGGAAGGCCTGCTGCTCGGGCGTGCTCGGCGAAGTCGTCGTCGATGAGCGTGACGCGGTGGCCATGGGCGGCGAGAACGGATGCGGCGATCGACGCGCGGTAGCCGCTGGCGCAGTGCACCCACACCTCACCGCCGGGCACCTGCTCGATGCGGTCGATGAGGTCGTGCAGGGGAATGCCGACGGCACCCTCGATGTGGCCGTCCTCCCACTCGGAGTCGCGGCGGACGTCGAGCACGGTCACCTTCCGGTGGTGGCGCACCTGGGCCAGGTCGGCGAACTCGGCCCGCGGGAAGTCTGCCAGCGGGGAGTCGGTCCAGTCCTCGGGTTCGCCGGTCGCGGCGCCGGCGAGGTGGTCGATGCCGATCCGGACGAGCTCGCGTTGCGCCTCGGCGACCTGCTCCGTCGACTCGCCCACCAGGGTCAGCGGACTGCCCCAGGGGATGAGCCACCCCAGGTAGGTGGAGAACTGGCCGTCGACACCGAAGTTCAGCGTGCCCGGCACATGGCGGGAGGCGAAGGCCTTGCGGGCACGCAGGTCCACGACCCACTCGCCCTGCTCCAGCCGTCGGGCCAGGGTCTGCCTGTCGGCCGGCTCCGGGGGGCTGAGATCAGGTCCCTGCGGTCCCGCGCTGTTCGCGGGCGACATGTGTGCGTAGTAGGCGGGGAAGGCGTCAAGTCCGTCGAGCGTGTCCGCGACCCACTGCTCCTCCTCCTCGGTCAGAGCGGAGTTGACCCGCTTCTCCTCGCCGATGGTCGACTCGCTCGCGCCGCTGCTCCCGCCGGCCGAGCAGAAGCTGCCGAACCCGTGGGTCGGCAGCACCTGGGCCGTGTCCGAGAGCGAGTCGGCGAGCCGGTGGGCCGAGGCGTACTGGCGGTGGGCCAGCTCCTTGGTGTGCTCGTGCCCCAGCAGGTCCGGGCGCCCGGTGGAACCGAAGAGGAGCGAGCCGCCGGTGAAGACGCCGACCGTCTCCTCGCCACTCTCGAGGGCATAGGACAGGTGGGTGTAGGTGTGGCCCGGCGTGGCGATGGCGCGGACCCGCATCGAGGGGGAGACCTCGACGACGTGCCCGTCCGAGATCCCGGTTCGTTCGAACGAGACGTCATCATCGCCGTTGACGAAGTAGGCGGCGCCGGTGGCGCGGGCGAGCGCCAGCCCCCCGGTCACGTAGTCGTTGTGGATGTGGGTCTCGAAGACGTGCGTGACGCGGACTCCGGCATCTTCGGTGACGGACAGCACGCGGTCGATGTCGCGCTGCGGGTCGACGACGAACGCGACCTCTCCGTCGTGCACGACGTAGCTCCGGTCGCCCAGTGACGGCGTTTCGATCGGGACGATGGTGGGCATCAGATTTCGTGTCCTTCCCGTTCGGTTATACCCTCTAGGGTATTGCCTGGTGTTCCAATCTAAACCCTTCGGGCGTCGGTATGCCAGTCGGCCCCGCCGCCGCGAGACATACCCCACCGGGTATACTGCGGTGGTCAGTCATTTCACGGCAGCAGAAAGGACCAGTCATGGGATACACCTTCGGTGTCACACTCGACAAGGGTTTTGAGGCGGCGCTGGCCGCGACGCGCTCGGGGCTGACGGAGCAAGGATTCGGCGTGCTGACCGAGATCGACTTCCAGGCAACCCTGAAGGAGAAGCTCGACGCGGACATCCCGCCGCAGACGATCCTCGGAGCCTGTCGCCCGGCGCTCGCCCACGCTGCAGTGCAGGCGGAGCCGTCCATCGGTGCCCTCCTTCCGTGCAACGTCGTCGTCCGCGCGCTCGGCGAGCAGAAGACCCGGGTCGAGGCCATGGACCCCGACCTCATGGTCGGCCTCACCGGCAACGATGAGCTCACCGAGGTTGCCCAGGACGCCCGCGGCCGGCTGGCCGCCGCCTTCGACGGCCTGGCTGCCCGCGACTGACCGTCGGCTCGGCGAGGCCGCCGAGCCCCGACCCCCCATCCACGACCACCCCCACGCGAAGGACATCGCCATGGTCACGCTCGACACCACCGACATGACTCCGGTCATCAACCGCCTGCGCCGTGCTCAGGGGCAGCTGGGCGGCGTGATCCGCCTGATCGAGGAGGGGCGCGACTGCAAGGACGTCGTGACCCAGCTCGCAGCCGTCAACAAGGCTCTCGACCGGGCGGGGTTCGCGATCGTCTCCTCCGGTATGCGTCAGTGCCTGACCGACCCGGAGGGTCCCAACGAAGCCGACCAGGCAACGATGGAGAAGCTCTTCCTCACCCTCGCCTGATGACCGTCGTGCTCGTCTCCGTCGTCGCGGGACTCCTGATCGGACTCACCATGGGTGCCCTCGGCGGCGGAGGGTCGATCCTCACCGTCCCGGTCCTGGTGTATGCGCTGGGCCAGGAACCACAGCCCGCGACGACCGCATCGCTGATCATCGTCGGCATCACGTCGATCACGGCGGCCGTCCGCTACGCCCGGTCCGGACGGGTCAACTGGCGGGCGGCCGTGGTCTTCGGCGTCCTGGGCATCGGGGCCTCGTTCGGCGGCTCCGCCCTGAACCGGACGGTCGACCCCCAGGTCCTGCTGCTGGCCTTCGCCGCACTGATGCTCGTGGCCGCGGTCGCGATGTTCGCCCGCAGCAGGGGTTCCGCCGACGCAGACGATTCGGCCACCCCCTCAGCGCCGCCGGACAACCCACAGCGGCACCGGCTCATCCGCCGGGTCCGGCTGGTCCTGGCGGCGCTCGTGGTCGGCTTCCTGACCGGGTTCCTCGGCGTCGGCGGAGGCTTCCTCATCGTCCCGGCCCTGGTGCTCGCGCTGGGGTTCTCGATGCCCCTGGCCGTGGGCACGTCGCTGGTCGTGATGTCCATGACGAGCGTGGGTGCGCTCGCCGAACGGGTCGGGCACGCATCGGTGCCGTGGGAGGTGGTCATCCCGTTCACCCTCGCGGCCGTTGCCGGGTCGCAGTTCGGCAAGCGGGTGTCCGACACCGTGTCGCCGACCGTGCTGACCCGGTCCTTCGCCAGCCTGCTGGTCCTCGTCGCCGGCTACGTCATGGTGCGGGCGGGCTCCAGCCTCTGAGCCTGCGACGCTGGACCGACCGGGTCAGTGACCCGCGCCCAAGCGCCCGGCGAGGCGTTCGTGGCGCTCGGCGCTGGCCTCGTTGAGCCCGATGATGACGGCCCGCTTCCCCTTGGACTCGTAGCGGGTCTGGATGGCGTCCAGGGTCGCCACGGTCGAGGCGTCCCAGATGTGCGAGTTGGACATGTCGATGATGACGTTCTCGGGGTCACCGACGTAGTCGAACTGGGTGACCAGGTCGTTGCTCGAGGCGAAGAACAGCTCCCCCAGCACGGCATACACCCGGGTGTTCTCGTCCGGGTGCGCGACGTCCACGACGCTGGTGAAGTGGGCCACCCGCCGGGCGAACAGCACCATGGCGGTGATGGTCCCGAGGACGACGCCGATGGCGAGGTTGTGGGTGATGACGACCACGGCGACGGTCGCGAGCATGACGAAGGTCTCGCTGCGCGGCATCCGACGCAGGGTCCGCAGGCTGTGCCAGTCGAAGGTCCCCACCGCGACCATGATCATGACCGCCACCAGGGCGCCCATGGGGATGAGGCTGACGACGTCCCCGAGTCCGACGACGAGGATGAGCAGGAACAGCCCGGCCAGGAAGGTCGAGATCCGGGTCCGGGCGCCGGAGACCTTGACGTTGATCATGGTCTGGCCGATCATCGCGCAGCCGCCCATCCCGCCGAAGAAGCCGCTGATGATGTTCGCAACGCCCTGGCCCCAGGCCTCCCGGGTCTTGTGCGAATGGGTGTCCGTGACGTCGTCGACGAGCTTGGCCGTCATCAGCGACTCCATCAGGCCGACGAGTGCCATGGCCAGGGAGTAGGGGGCGATGATCTGGAGGGTCTCGAGGGTGAGCGGCACGTTGGGGATGAACAGGCTGGGCAGGCTCTCGGGCAGGGCCCCCTGGTCCCCGACGTCGGGGACTGCGATGGCCGCGAGGACCGTGACCCCGGTCAGCAGCACGATCGCCACCAGCGGAGCGGGCACGATGGAGGTCACCCGCGGGAGGTAGACCATGATCAGCAGGCCGATGACCACCATCGGGTACACCGCCCACGGGACGCCGACCAGGTGGGGCAGCTGGGCGAGGAAGATCAGGATGGCCAGGGCGTTGACGAACCCGACCATGACCGATCGCGGGACGAAACGCATCAGCTTGGCCGCTCCGAGCACTCCGAGGACCACCTGGAGGATCCCGGCCAGGATCACGGTCGCGATGAAGTAGTCCAGCCCGTACTGACGGACGACGGGGGCGATGACCAGGGCCACCGCCCCGGTCGCCGCCGAGATCATCGCCGGGCGGCCGCCGAGGAAGGCGATCGACACGGCCATGGTGAACGAGGCGAACAGCCCGACCCGGGGGTCGACCCCGGCGAGGATGGAGAAGGAGATCGCCTCGGGGATCAGCGCCAGGGCGACGACGAGTCCGGCGAGGACCTCGATGCGCAGCCGTCGGGGGGACCGCAGTGCGGCGCGCACCGAGGTGACCTCGTGCTCGTGAGCGAAGGGCGCCGCGATCTCGCGGCCGGGGGGGCGGGTGGCCACAAGGGCTCCGTTCGGTGGTGGTCGAGGCAGGCATCCACGCCGCGAAGCGCGGCGGGCTTCGGGTGCCGACGATGATGTGAGGATCGTCGCGGGCCGGAGGCAAGGCGGCCCCCAAACCGGTCGGAGCCGCAAAGCGGCAAGCCTACCGCGCGGCCAGAGGCCGGCGACCCGCGCGAACCGTGGCCGGGCGGCCGCCCGACCGATCGTCCACGCCCGTCGGTCAGCTCGGCAGGTCGGAGAGCTGGCTCGCCAGCTCGGTCAGCGCCCGGGCCTCGAGGTCCGGACGGTGGAAGTAGTCCGGATAGGTCCCGCCGTCGCGGTTGAGCCACGCGGTGGCCATCCCCGCGGCATGTGCGCCGTGGATGTCCCACGGGTGCACGGCCACCAGCAGGGCGTCCGCGGCCTCGACGTCACAGGCCTGGAGGGCGTACTCGTAGGCGGGTCCGGCGGGTTTCCACAGGGGTGCGTCCTGGACGGACAGGAGTCGGCTGAAGGCATCCGCGATCCCCGCGCGCTCGAAGAGACCCTGGGCGACGGAGGTTGCGCCGTTGCTCAGGGTCACGAGCTCGACCCCCGCGTGCTGCAGCGCCCGGATCCCGGCCTCGACGTCCGGGTGCAGTGGCAGGTCGCCGAACCCGGCCATGATGTGGTCCACGCCGGCGTCGGGGTGCTCGACGAGACCGCCCAGGACGGAGCGCAACGAGGTCCGTGCCAGCGCGGAGAACTCCGGGTTGCCCCCGGTGACAGTGAGCGCGAAGCCGTCCCGGAGCAGACCGGCGAACCAGGTCCTCGCGAGGCCCGCCGGTGCTCCGGTGTCCGCGAAGCGCCTCCCCAGCGGGCTCATGTCGGAGAGGGTCTCGTTGACGTCGAAGACGACGAGGCGAGGTCGGCGCAGGTCATCGGTCACGTGAGGCTCCTGACTGCTCAGTGGTCGCATCCGTCCGCTGGTCCGTGGCGCTGGCGATAGAGCCACGATAGGGCTCCTCGCCCGGCCATGTCCCCGCCCAGACCTGGATGTGGCCCCCACGCAGGCTCCGGTGGACGACGTCCACGCAGTCCTGCGTGAGGTGGGTCCATGGGTGGGCGGTGATGTCCGCTCCACCGAGTCGGCAGGCGAGCCTCGCCAACGGGGCCAGCAGCCGGGCCCAGCCGGACGGCAGGGCCAGGTCGACGATGACGATCCGGGTGCCTGGTCGGGCCAGCGTCAACGCACCCTCCCAGGCGGCCTGCCAGGGCTGCATGAGGGACAGGGAGTAGGTGAACAGGATCGCGTCGGCCTTGTCCTGCAGCTCGGCGACCTCGCCCCGCAGCTCCGCCAGCCGGGTGGCGTCGTACCGGATCAGCCGGACCCCGGCATGGCCAGCCCGGTCCACCTTGCGTCGGGCCATCCGGAGCATGTCCGCACTCGCGTCGACCCCCACCACCCGGCCACCTGGCCCGATGGCTTCGAGCAGCAGCGGAAGGTTCAGCCCCGTGCCGCATCCGACATCGACCACCGTTGCGTCGGGCGCGAGCTCGAGCAACGGGATGCCGCTCAGGCGCCCGGGACGGTAGACCGGCCACTCCAGGGAGAGGAAATCGTAGACCCGGGCCGCAGTGGTGTAGCGCTCGGGCATGGCTGGGCTGCTCCTGGGCCGGCGTGGGTGGGTTCCCGCAACGGGAACACCGTGAGGGCCTCGCGGGGTTCCCTGACTGTGTCCGAATCCTCGCACGACGTCGCCGCCCAGGCTCAGGCCTTCCGCGACCATGTGCAACCGGAGATCGAGGTGATGCTCCGGGTGGCGCACTCCCTCACCGGGAACCGGTCCGACGCGGAGGACCTCACCCAGGAGAGCCTGATCCGGGCGTTCCGGGCAGTGGACCGCTTCGACGGGCGGCACCCACGGGCGTGGCTCCTGACCATCCTGCGGCGCACTCACCTGAACATGCAGCGGCGGCAGCGCCCGACGACGATCGGGGACTGGGACAGCATCCGCAACAGTCGTCCCGCCTTCGGGGCCGCCATCGAACCCAGCGCAGAGGAGCAGGTCATGGACCACACGCTGCACGAGCAGCTCGAGGCCGCCCTGGCGGCCCTGGACTCAAGGTTTCGCGAGACGCTCGTCCTCATCGACGTGCACGGCCTGACGTATGCCGAGACGGCCGCAGCGCTGGGCATCCCCGTCGGCACCGTGATGTCCCGCCTGAGCCGGGCCCGCGACCGGGTCCGCACCCACCTCGGCCCCGACGTGCTTCTGGCTCGGAGGCTCTCATGATCACGGGCATTCGCCGGATGGTCACCTGTCACTGGACCGCACGCCGGATCCAGCGGTACCTCGACGCCGACCCCAGCGCACCGTTGACCCCGGGCGAGATCACCCGGCTGGAGTCCCACCTCGCCAGGTGCGCCAAGTGCGCCCAGGTGACCAGTGAGCACCGAGGTCTGCGGCACGCGCTGTCACACTGGCCGGGCACCCCGGTTCCCGACCCGGCGGCCGTCGAGCGCCTGCGGACGTTCGCCGACACCCTGAGCAGGCAGGAGCGCCCATGAGGTTCCCCCCTGCGCGAACCCGGGCCGCCGACCCGACGCTGACTCCGTCGAGCGCGGGCACACCGGGACGGGTGTGGGATCTGGTCGTCGTCGGCGGCGGGACGGCAGGAATCGTCGGCGCCAAGACGGCAGCGAGGTTCGGCGCCTCCGTGCTGATGATCGAACGCGGGGATCCGGGCGGTGACTGCCTGTGGACCGGCTGCGTCCCATCCAAGTCGCTGCTCGCAGTGGCCGAGGCGGCGGCCTCCGCCCGCCGCGCCGATCGGTTCGGCGTGCACACGGGGGAGGTCGAGGTCGACTTCGCCGGCGTGATGAAGCATGTCCACGGCGCCATCGAGAGGATCGCCCCGACGGACTCCGTCCCGACCCTCCAGCAGGCCGGCGTGCACGTCCTGATCGGCGAGGCCACGTTCACCGGGCCGCGCGAGGTCACGGTGGACGGCCACCCGGTGCGCTTCCGCCAGGCCCTCGTGGCCACCGGGGCGTCCCCCGCGATGCCCCCGATCGCCGGTCTCGACACGTCGGGCGCACTGACCAGCGACACCGTCTGGGGGCTGACCTCGCTCCCGAAGCGGTTGGCCGTGCTCGGCGGCGGCAGCATCGGCTGCGAGCTCGGGCAGGCCTTTGCCCGGCTGGGCTCCCGGGTCACGATCGTCGAAGGAGCCGATCGGATCCTTCCGCGGGAGGACCCCGACGCGGCCGCGGTGGTGGCGGCGGCGCTCGTCGTCGACGGGGTCACGCTGCGAACCGGCGTCCCGGTGACCACCGTCACCTCAGCTCAGGGCACGGACCGGTCGATCGGGGGCGGGTCGCTCACTCTGGGCGACGGATCCAGCGTGGAGTTCGACGAGCTCCTGGTCGCCGTGGGCCGGAGCCCGCGCACCGACGCGATGGGACTGGACGCCGCAGCAGTCCAGCTCGATGATCGCGGTTTCGTCGCCGTCGACGACCGGCTGCGAACCACGAACCGCCGGATCTACGCCGCCGGCGACCTGACCGGCCATCCGCAGTTCACCCACCTCGCCGGAGTCCACGCGAGTACGGCGGCGACGAACGCCGTCCTCGGGCTGCGCCGCAGGGTCTCCCTGGCTGCCGT
The DNA here is from genome assembly GCA_963845815.1 of uncultured Actinomycetota bacterium. GTDB lineage: Bacteria > Actinomycetota > Actinomycetes > Actinomycetales > Dermatophilaceae > Lapillicoccus. Next base: position 449,861 of record CAWJTD010000001.1, on the reverse strand, counting down.
CCCACGGGTGACGTTCACCGACCCGGAAGTGGCTGCCGTCGGACTGCCCACCGACGAGAAGCCCGGGCGGGGGACCGTCTACTGGTCGCACGCGCATGTCGACCGCGCGGTGGCCCAGGACAGCACCGATGGTTTCACCAAGCTGGTCGTCGACGGCAACGGCACCGTGCTGGGGGCGACCGTCGTCAGTCCGCGAGCCGGTGAAAGCCTCGGAGAGCTGACCCTCGCCGTCAAGCACGGCCTGAAGACCCGGCATCTTGCGGCCACCACTCACCCCTACCCGACCTTCAACGACGGGCCGTGGAACGCGGCGATCTCCGACGTACAGGAGCGGCTCACTGCTCCGGGCGTCGCCCGACTGATCCACGCAGTCGCGGGCGTTCGACGGTGGTTCCGGGACCGGGGCTGACACGGCTCCCGCGAGGCGCAGTGGCGGAGTTCGGCCGTGGGAAGGATCGAGGGGGTTCGGCGGGTTTCCCCGGTGAGTCCATGCAGGGACCAGCCGCCGGATGGCGATACGAGAGGATGTGCGCATGTTCGAGGCACGATTCAACGACCAGGTGATCGCCCGTAGTGACCGGACCGAGGTCGTGGAGGGCAACCACTACTTCCCCATCGAGGATGTCGAGCAGGGCTTCCTGCGTGAGTCGGCCACGACGAGCACCTGTCCGTGGAAGGGCGCGGCGAGCTACTACTCCGTCGAGGTCGACGGCGAGAGGGCCGACGACGCCGCCTGGACCTACCGCGACCCGTCCGCGCAGGCCCGACAGATCACCGACCACGTGGCCTTCTGGCGCGGTGTGGTCGTCGCCCCCGCCACGTCGTGAGGCTGGCGAAGCAGCTGAGCCTGGCCGGCCCGCGGAACGCTCGGGCTGGCCGTCTCGTCCAGCGGCTTCGTTCCCTGGAGCTGCGCACGCGACCGGTTCACCCGCAGACGCGACAGGCACTCGCCCGCCGCTGGGCCGAGCTGCCCGACTCCGCCCGGACCCCCGGCCAGACGCTCGGCCAGCACGCCGTGGGCTGCGAGGGCACCCATGGCGTCTTCCCGCGGTGCAACCTGGCCTGCACCCCCTGCTACCACTCCCGGGACGCCAACCGGGTCGCCATCAGCGGCAGCCACACCCGGACCGAGGTTGCCGAGCAGATGGACCTGCTGCGGAGGGTGCGCGGACCCAAGGCCCACGCCCAGCTGATCGGCGGCGAGGTCAGCCTGCTGCCGCCGGACGACCACGCGGCCACGCTCCAGATCATGCGTGACCACGGCCGGAGCCCGATGAGCATGACCCATGGTGACTTCGACTACGCCTACCTCAAGGCGCTCGCGGTGGCCCCGGACGGCCGGGCCCGCTTCGACCGACTGTCCTTCGCCGGTCACTTCGACATGATGATGTTCGGCCGTCGCGGGATCGAGCGTCCCACCGACGAACGCTCCTTGAATCCCTACCGGCGCCGGTTCACCGAGATGTTCGCGAGGCTGCGCCGGGAGCACGGCGTCCGGTTCTTCCTCGCGCACAACATGACGGTGACCCCGACCAACCTCGGTCAGATCGCGGACGTCATCCGGCACTGTCATGACGACGGGTTCGGTCTGTTCTCGTTCCAACCGGCGGCGTTCGTGGGCGACGATCGACGCTGGCACGAGGGCTACCGGGACACCACCGGTGACGAGGTCTGGGCCCAGGTCGAGGCCGGTGCGGGCACCCGACTTCCGTACCTGGCCCTCCAGGTGGGAGACGTGCGCTGCAACCGGACGACCTACGGCTTCTACGTCGGCGACGACTACCACCCGGTCCTTGACGACGAGAAGCCTGCCGACCTGGCCGTTCGGGATGCGTTCATCCGGCACCTGGGTGGCGTGAGCTTCTCGGGGACGCCGATCCCGTGGCTCGTGGTGAAGGTGCTCCGCGCGGTGGTCCGTCATCCCAGTCTGGTCGGGCACTTCGGCGGCTGGACGCTCCGGACCCTCCGTGAGGTGGGTCCGCTCCGTGTGTTGACCCGCCGAATCCGCCCGGTGACCTTCGTCATGCACTCGTTCATGGACGCGAAGGACGTCGCCCCCGCCTGGGCGGCCATGCAGCGTGGCGAGCAGAGCACCGACCCGCGGCTCGTCGAGACGCAGGAGCGGCTGCGCGCCTGCTCGTATGCGATGGCGCACCCCGAGACCGGTGAGCTCGTGCCGGCCTGTGTCCAGCACAGCGTCCTCGACCCGGTCGAGAACGTGGAGCTGCGGCGGCTCCTGCCGTTGACGCCGGTCAGCCGTGGGTCCGTTCGTGAGCGCGCCGGAGTCGGTCCGGATGCTTGACACTCGCGTGCGCCGCCGGCTTGCCCCGACCCTGGACCACGCCGGCGAACGGATCGCCGCCGCCGGCATCCCCGCTCTTGGGGTGACCGGAGCCGGGTGGGTCGCAGGGGTGGCCGCTTGTTTCGCCGTTGCCAACCAGCAGTGGTGGCTGGGACTCGTCCTCTGGCTGACGAATCGACTGTTGGACGGGCTGGACGGTCCGGTCGCCCGGGTCCGGGGTGCCACGGACCTCGGCGGTTTCCTCGACGTCGTCGCCGACTTCAGCATCTACGCCGGCTTCGTCGTGGCGGTCGCCATTGCGGTCCCTGACGCCCGGCTCGCGTGCGCAGTCCTGCTCACGGCGTACTACGTCTCGGGCACGGCGTTCCTTGCCCTCTCCTCGTTGGTCGAGCGGCGGGGCGCGGCGGCGGGCGACGAACGGTCGCTGCGGTTCGTCGGCGGTCTGGCCGAGGGCACCGAGACGGTCATCGTGTACGTCCTGTTCTGCCTGCTGCCCCTGTACGCCGCGCCGATCGCCTGGGTCTTCGCCGCAGCGGTGGGGATCACTGCCGTCCAGCGGGTCGTCCTCGGGGTACGGGTGCTTCGGACCGAACCGAGCCCCGGCTCTACTCCTACCCAGGTTCACGTTCTCGCGCGGACGCGCTCCCGATCCGACTGAGGATCGGGAGCGCGTCCGGCTCTGAGCTCCTGAGAGCTCTACGCGCGACGACGTCTCAGGTGGGCCCCGACCACCAGGAACGTCCCGAGCAGGAGCAGGGCAGCTCCAGCGGCCACCGTCGGCGCGGCGCCAGAGCTTCCCGTGCTCGGGAGCAGCGGCAGTGTGGATGCGGCCTCGGCACCGGCTACGCCGGTGACGGCCACGTCAACCCTGCAGAGCCGTCCATTATCGGATGGTTCGGCCCCGCAGGCCGGTCCACCGTCGGCTGGCACGCCTCCTGCGGGATCGGCGGGGTCCTGGTTGACGACGACGTTGCGCAGCATCCGGTCTCCGCCGCGAGAGGTATCCACCGTGACCGAGTACCGGAGCGTCACCCGGGCACCCACGTCCAGGGTGCCATTCCAGGTCAGGGTGGGTTCGGAGTACACGACTGACCCGGCTGACACCGTCGCGTCGTTGTTGTAGGTCGCGTCGTCGAGCACCCTGCTCAGGTCGTCCACGACCGAGACAGGCTGCCCGTAGGCGGCGGCTCCGGTGTTTTCGATGGTCACCTCGTACGTGATCACGGTGCCGTCAGTTGCCGTCGCCGCCGAGGCCGTCTTGGTCGAGACCAGCCGGCCGAAGTCCCGGCCGAGGATGGCGCAGGCCTGCCCGGTGACCGGGTCGATGCCGTCCTCGCAGGTGTCCGGGACGACCGGGTCGCAGCCTGCGTTCTCCGGGTCGCAGCCCACCTGGAAGGCGGTGTTGCGTACCGATCGGTCGCCCGCGCCGGTCAGGGTCACGGTGTAGTCGAGCGACACCTGCGCACCGGCGGCTAGTGGCCCTGTCCAGCGAATTTGCGGTTCGGCGTACGTGACGGTGCCGTTGGGCGCGTCCGCGTCGCCGTTGTAGGTCGCGTCGTCGAGGACCTCGCTGAGGTCGTCCACCACGTGGGCCGGGTCGCTGACGGTGTAGTCGCCGTCGCCGGTGTTCGTCATCGTCACCGTGTAGTGCACCGGGTCACCGATCCGGGCCGTGGCCAGGTCGGGAGAGGTCTTGGTCACCGACAGGCGTGGAACGAGGACGTCGACCGGATGGTCCTCGACCTCACCGGCGAGTGCCGGCCCGGTCGGGGACGGGTCGTCGACCGTTCCGGGGAACAGCCGAAGGCGCAGGTAGCTGTCATCGGCCGGCGCGGTGGGCCAGTCGAGGACGACCTCGATGTCGACGCTGCGGGGCGGGACCGATTGGATGACTCGCTCGCTCGGGTCGAAGGTGCCGTTGCGGTTGAGGTCGAGCCATCCGGCCAGGGTGGCCACGGTGTCGGTGTCGTTCGTCGCTCGACCGGCGATGCTGCTGGGGGCGCCAGCGGTCAGCACGACCGGGTTCGCCGCGGCGTCCTCGTCCGCGATGTCGTTCTCGTCGTCCCCCAGGGCCGTCGCGCCGGGAAGGCCGTCGTTCTCGCCGTCGACCAGGGCGCCCAGCATCAGGGGGGACCGGTGCGTGGTCCCCACGTCCGCGGGCAGGCTGTGCCGGGGCCCGTCGTCCGCCAGCGACGTCCGGTAGCTCTGCGGCGCGTCACCCAGGTCGATGTCGATCGAGGCATCAGCACAGCGTGCTCCATCGTTGAGACTTGCCGGCTGCGTTCGGGAGTAGTTCACCGCAGTGACCGCATCGACGTCCACCCGGTAGATCCTCCCCTGGTTCTCCACCGCGTAGAGGTAGCCCGCCGCGTCGGCGTAGGTCGCGCCCACGCCAACCGGCACCGGGAACCCGAGTGAACCCAGCGTTTCGGTCTCCAGGGTTTGCGGGTCGAACTTCAGCAGTACGGCCTCGCTGGAGGACATGCGCCCCACGGAATAGAGGGCTCCGTCGATCCAGGACCAGTCGGACCCGTAAACGGTCTCGGGTAATGGCTGCCCCTGCCCAAACTGGAGGACCTCGCCAAAGGTAGGTGACCCGGAGTTGACGTCGACTTCGGCCCACTTTTGGCTGACGTTGTGCATCAGCCAGAGGTGTCCCTGGTCGTCGACATCGCCCAGATTGAGAAAGCTTGGTAGCTCGTCCCAGGGCGGCGTCCATCCCAGCGGGGTGAGGTCGTAGTCCGCCCCGATCTGCACGAGGTCGCCGGTGCGGAGGTCGTAGCCGTAGAAGTACTCGTCGAGCCGGTTGTAGCCGACCGCGTTGACGGAGTCGGCCGTCTCGCCCACTGGGGTGACCTCGCCCGTCACGATGTCGACGGTGCTGACCGTGGAAGCCGCGGGTGTGGGTGTCTGGAAGAGGTAGCCATAGGGCGAACACGGCACCGGGGCTGCGGCCGCCGGCGCCGGTCCGGCCATCGAGACGACCAGGGTTGTCAACAGCGCCGTGATGACGCCGAAGCTGACCCGCGCGGCACGAGGTTTTGACATGAAGAAGCCTTTCACTGAAGCCTGATCAGGCGCAGTATGAATATGTACAGGCAAAAGTAATCAAACAAAGGTAAACTGTTGGTTATATCGCTAAACTTGAACCAACTACCTCGGGTGAGCGCCGCGAGCGTCGAGTAGCCCGTATTCGGCGGCTCGTGCGACGGCCTGGCTTCGGGTCGAGGCGTCCAGCTTCCGGTAGGCGCTGCGGAGCTGGGACTTGACGGTGTTGGCTGAGACGCACAGCCGTTCCGCGATCTCCTTGACGCTTCGGTCCTCGGCAAGGTGTCTCAGGACCACCCGCTCCCGAGCGGTCAGGCAGACCAGTTCCAGCCGCTCAGGGAAGGTCGGGCGAGCCTGACGTGTCCTGAGTTGGGCCAGCACCTCCGCGCCCCCGGTGAGGTCGAGACTGAGCCGGCGCAGCAGCTCGCTCGGGATCCGGCTGAACGCTCGCAGCGACTGCTCGCAGCGGTAGTCGCGGGTGAGCTGGACTGCCGAGTCCCGGGCGGCGCGCAGGTCGCCGAGCCGGGCGTGTGCCACGACCTGGATCGACCAGAGCTCACGCGCCACCCGTGGGCTCAGGTCTGGAGACCACCGCAACCGCGCACAGATCGCCAGCGCCTTCTGGGGGTGCCCACTGAGCACCGCCAGCCGAGCCGCCGCCGCCTCGACCAGGGGATGCGCCTGGACCACCTGCCGGAGAACGGATCGGGCATCGTCGCCGCGCCCGGCAGCCATCAACAGCTCCGCTTCGGCGGCCGGCAGCAACCGCTGCGCCACCGGGGGGCTGCCGCCGTGTTGCTGGTGGGCCAGGCGCTCGCTCCGGAGCCGTTGCAAGGCGACGATCGGGTCACCCCAGACGAGGGCGTACTCGGCATGGGCGTAGGCCTCGAAGGCCCACATGTCGCGGGAGGAGTCGGGGTCCCTCAGCAGCGCGACTCGAGCCAGAGAGGCCTCATCCTCGTCCAGTCGACCCGCCGCGACGATCAGTCGTGCCGAGTAGCGGACCACCCTGTTGGCATGGATTCCGGCACGCCTGCCATCCCGGCATGAGCCCGCCCGGCGCAGCCACTCCTCGCTCCGGTGAAAGTTGCCCCGCAGCGCATCCGTCAACGCGAGCCGCTCGGCGGCACTACGACGCGTCGCCGGGTGAGCCGACCGGTCCGCATTCTGGTAGGCCCTGGTCAGGCCGTGCTGCGAGCCGCTGAGGTCGGCGCCCAGCAGGCGGATCGTGCCGGTCTCCAGGCGCAGCGGCGCGAGGAGGTCGCCTACCTCGTGCTGCTGGAACTCGGCGGCCGCCTCCACCAGCGTCTCGACCCTCGCGGCGAGGGCTGCGGCGTCGGCGAGCTGTCCGCGCCGTCGCAGCGCCAGCAACCGCAGGAGGCAGAGGTCGAGCGCGGGGCGGACACCGGGCCTGGCGCCGAGGTCCCGGAGGTCATCGTTGCGCTCCGGAAGGAAGGAGAGCAGGTGCTGGCCGGGCGCACCCGTGCCGATCAGCAGGTCGCGGAGCATGCCCAGATGGGGCTGACCCGACACCTCGTGGGCGGGCAGAGCCTCGACGACGGTGTGCGTGACCTCCGCGTCGCTGTGCAGCAGCCCGAACCAACACCTCCTGAGCAGGTCGCAGACGAGCGCGTGGTGGCGACCACGATGGGCGTGCAACAGAGCGGAGCCGGGATCGCCATGGTCAGCGAACCAGCGCGCGAGCTGCCCGTGGGCGCGCTGCGCCTGGCCGGGAAAGCAGCGTACGAGCTCCTTCACCATGACCTCCCGGATCGCGGGCAGCCACCGCAGCCCCTCGCTGCCCTCCGCCAGGTCTTGCGAGACGAGCCCCGACTCCTCGATGCCGCTGAGGACCGCTCCAGCGTCCCGATCGGGGACCAGTACCCCGACCACCTCAGGAGTCAGTCGGGTCGGCAACGCGAGGGAGAGCAGCACCGGCGTGCTGACGCCGGCGTCGACCACGTGCGTCAGGGAGTCCTCGACGTAGCAGGCCAGCAGCCGCTGGGGAATCCCCGGCGTTCGAGCCGGGTTCGCGCCGTCCAGCTGGGCCAGGGCGACTCGTCTCAGCAGTCCCGGGTGTCCGGCGGACTGCTGATGCAGGTGACCGGGGAAGGCCGCGGCAGGAAGGCCCATGCGCAGCGCGGCGGTGTGGACCTCCTCGGGGGTCAGGTATAGCTCCTCGGGGCCGATCCGGGTCACGTCGAAGCCGGTGTCCGCCGGGGACTCAAGCCCTGAGCGCCGTCGCGAGCCGATCACGACGCGCAGGTTCCGGCACCGGCGCACCAGCGATGCCACCTCGGCGTCCAGGGCCCGGTCGGAGACGCACTCATACGAGTCGAGAACCAGGACCACCGGCTGCCTGCTGCGGTGCAAGGCAGCTCGCACGGCTTCCGCCAGGTGCCAGTCCGGGCCTCGCTCGACGACGACTCCGGTGGAGGCCAAGCCGTGGGCGACCTGGGACCAGAGGCCCCGGTCGGCATCGGGGTCGAGGCTGACCCAGACCAGGGCACCCGGTGAGCCCGACCCGTGCCAGGCCAAGGCCCAGTGCGCCAGGACGGTGGTCTTTCCCGCCCCCCGGGGTCCGCGGACGAATACCAGCGGGGCGTCCGTATCCAGCTTCTCGAGAAGGCGGCGCGGTGGGGCCAGATCCGTCGGTACGCGCGGGATCAGGCTGCGGCTCGGGGGCGAGCCCGGGATCTCGATCTCGGCAGTACTCAACCCGCAGCCCCTTGACGTCGCTAGCAACACCTGTCCGCCCCGGCTGCGTCCGGAAGTCATTATTGGTTGTCGTTTGCCACGGTTTGGTTAGTCCGCTGTTCAAGAAAGGTCGATAGACCGCAACTTTGCCGACGCCACGGTCTCTTCGGAGGTTGACTGCGGGTCAGCCGTCGAGGACACGGTTGCGGCGGGCCCAGTCGGACGCCTCCTGCCGACTGGCCGAGCCGGTCTTGCGGAGCAGGTTGGAGACGTGGACGCTGACCGTCTTCTCGCTGATGAACAGCGCTGTAGCGATCTGTGCGTAGGTCCGTCCGGTGACGAGCTGGGCCAGCACCTCGAGCTCACGCGACGTCAACCGCTGCGCTGCGGGAGAGCCGGCGAGGACCGGAAGCGGGGTGCTGAGCGAGATCCGCGAGCCGCGCGCGATGGCCTCGATCTCCTGGCTGAGGGGCGCCGTGCCCATCGACTCGGCTGTGGCCAGGGTGTCCCGCAGCAGGGCTGCCGCCTCGTTCCGCCCGTCGGAGGACGACCCGAGCCGGCGGGCCAGCTGCATCCTCGCCTGGGTCGCGTGGTAGCTCATTCCCGCGTCCTGACATGCCTCGATCGCCGTGCGCCAGAGCGCCACCCGCTCATCGGACCCCGTCAGCTCCGAGGCGTGGGCGGCTCCCAGCGCATCGAAGGCACGACCGACGGGGCCACTGTCCGCCGGGTCCTTGAGTCGGCGGTGCAGCGCCTGGAGCGCCTCGGCGGCTGCCTGCTCCGCGGACGTGTCGCCGCGGTCACGGGCCGCCACCCCCACGTCCGCGGCCACCCGGGCAGCCCAGAACCGCAGCTGCGCCTTCTCGGGGGGCGTCAGCTGCGGGTCGTCGTCGTTGCCGAGCAGGACGGCGAGGGCCCGATCGGCGCTGCCCGCTGCGAGCCAGTACTCGGCGACGACGGGAGCATCGGGCGAGGGCAGCATCGTCGAGCTCAGCTCCTCCAGACGTGCCCAGTGCATCTCGGTCTCGTCGCCGTGCCCCTGACGGATGGCCAGGACCAGCGCCGCCGAGTGCGCCACGAGTCCGGTCAGGCCCTTGGGGCGCCGAGCCAGGACCTCGCGCAGTCGCTCGCGCGACTCCGCCATCCGGCCGACCTCCACCAGGTGCCGGGCCAAACGCGCGCCGAGTGCCGCGGTGATCGCGGCCATGCCGTGCCGGCCACTCTCCCGGTAGCCCTCGGCGTGTGTCTCGACGCTCTCGGGAAGCAGGCCCTGCGCGTCGAGCAGCATGGCCCGGGCCAGGCAGGTCAGGCCGATGATCTCGGGGTCGCCGGCCTCCACGGCCACCCGGTATGCCTCCGCCGCGTCCGCCTGCGCGCCGGGGGCCATCGCCTCGGCGCGGATTCCCAGCGCGTAGGCAATCGCCGCCGGGACCCCACTACGGTAGGCCGCCTCCACCGCGACGTCACAGGCCAGCAGGTACCCGTCCCGCTGATGGTGGGTGAGCGCCTGGGCGAGCCCGGCGAGTGCATACGCGTACTCGTCGCTGTCCGGAGCAGTCCTGCTCAGGTCGACGGCGCGCTGGGACATCTCGATGTCGGCGTTGCCGTCCAGGCCCATGACCCACCGGATCCGGACCAGGAGCCGTAGCACGTAGGACGCCGTGAGCGGGTCCTGGTCAGGATCCATGAGGTCCCTGGCTCGGGCGAGTGCCTCCAGCGCGGACGCGTGGTCCGCTGCCCTGCGGAAGGCATGCGCGGCCTCGACCAGCAGCCGCGGCAGGGGCGTGACGCGAGCGGTGACGGCGGGGGACACCTCGGGCCAGAGCTCGGCTGCCCGGTACTTCAGCGCCGCGACCTCGGGGATCGCCTGCACCGCGGCGGCGGCATCGGCTGCTCGCAGGGTCAGCTCAAACGCCTCGTCGAACCGGCCAGCGCCCGAGCAGTGCAGCGCGAGGTCGGCCAGATCCCTCGTGCCTGCAACGGGCGCGCTGGAGATGACGTCGGCGAACGAGCCGTGCACCGTGGCCGCCTCCGACGGCAGCAGGGTGCCGTAGAGCACCTCCGCCAGCAACGGGTGCCGGAACCACACCGTGCCATGGGGGTCGCGGTGCAGCACGCCAGAGGCGATCGCCTCCCGGACGGCACGCGTGACGTCGGGCGCGGGGATCCCCGCCGCCAGGGCGACCTGCTCGAGGACGGCGGGTGCCACCGGACGACCGGCCACCGAGACCACGCGAGAGACTTCTCGGGCCGCCGGGCAGAGCCCGTGCCACTGGGCCAGGACGGCGCCGCGCAGCTCCTCGGGTCGGTCCCGGGGCAGCGCGTCCGCCGTCGGGTCGACCCCCACGGTCAGCAGCTCGGTGAGGTAGCAGTTGCCCTGGGTCTGGGCCCAGACATCGGCGACCAGCCCCGGCGCCGCGGTGACCCCCAGGGCGTGACGTAGCTGGTCTGCCGTCTCTTGCTCGCTGAGTCGCGCCAGGGGAAGGTCAACCACGGCGGGCATCCGCCGCATGTCCGCCAGCCATCGGTGCAGGGGGTGGCCCTCCGCGACTCCCTCGTCCCGGATGGTCAGCAGGACGGCCAGTCGCTGCGAGCGCAGCCCGGCGATGAGGTAGGCCAGCACGTCGAGCGAGGTGACGTCGGCCCACTGCAGGTCGTCCACGACGAGCACCGTGACCCGCTGACCGGCGAGCCAGTCGAGGGCCAGGTCGATGGCCGCCGCCACCCGCCCGGACGGGTCCGGGGCGGTCCCGCCGGCCAGTGACGGCAGCAGGTCGCGCAGGCCGGGCGCTGCGCCCAGCAGGGCCGCCGCGTCGTCGGGCGCCGCGTCGGCGAACCACGACTCGAGCGCGCCGACCAGCGGGAGGTACGGCGAGGAGACCGCGCCGAACCGCAGGCAGGACCCCCAGAGCACCGTCGTGTCGTCGGGCCCCGCGGGTGCCGTGACCTCAGCCACCAGCCGGGTCTTCCCGACCCCCGACTCGCCGTGCACGAAGACGGCACTGGCCTTGCCTGCCGCCGCACGCTGGATCGCGGCCCGGACGATCGCCTGCTCCGGCACGCGCCCGGCCAGCGACGGCCACGGAGGCTGCTGACGGGAGTCCACAACCTGAGTGTGCCGCCTGGGATGTCTAAGGGGAACGACCTCGAATCTGAGGGGGTGTGCCCGATGTGGCCCCTACGGCTCAGCGAGCAGAGTCGTTGCATCAGCCACCAACCGCCCCAGGAGGGGATCTCGATGAACAAGCACTCACTCTCCCGCATCGCCACAGCCGTCTCGTCGTTCGGCGTCGCCGCCCTCGCGAGCATCTTTCTCGCCACCCCGGCCCAGGCCACGGTTGCGCCCGAGCCGGACGCCCGTGGCGGGTCCACCGCCACCAGCACGGTCACCAGCCCGGCACCCAGCGGCGCCGACTGGCGGCAGATCGGCCTCGGCGCTGCGGGCGGCATCGTCCTGGCCGGAGCGGGTGCGGTCGCGCTCGGAGGCTCCCGGCGGCAGCCGCACGGGGCTCGCACGGCCTGACTGCGCTCGCACCTTGGAGGCGCCCCGATGCTCCGGCATCGGGGCGCTTCACTTTCGGGACCCGAAAGTGTACGGTGTCAACATTCCGTCATCCCGCAGATCGGACCCCCGCGTGCGCACCCTCGTCGTCATCGAGTTCGTCACCCTGGACGGGGTCATGCAGGGCTTCGGCTCGCCGGATGAGGACCGTGACGGAGGATTCGAGCACGGAGGCTGGGCGGCGCCATACGGCGATGAGGTGCACCAGAAGGTCAACGCCGAGCGGACGGCTGCCGACGCCGGCGTCGCCGAGGACGCGCGCCCCGAGACGACGGCGTACCTCTTCGGTCGGCGGACCTACGAGAAGATGGCCGCCTTCTGGCCGCTCCAGCCGGATGACAACCCGATGGCCGCGCACCTCAACGCCACCCCGAAGTATGTCGCGACCCGGACCCTGACCGAGCTGGGCTGGTCCGGCTCCCAGCGGCTTGACGGCGACCTTCCCGACGGCGTGCGGGCGCTGAAGGCAACCGGGCAGGGCAGCATCTCCGTCCTCGGCAGCGGCGTGCTCGTCGAGCAGCTGGTCGAGCACGACCTCGTCGACCGCTACCGGCTCTTCGTTCACCCCCTGCTGCTGGGCACCGGTAAGCGCCTGTTCCGTGGCAGCTCGCTCCCACAGCCGCTCCGGCTGGTCGACTGCACGGCGACGGCCAGCGGAGTGCTGATGCTCACCTACGACCGCGTCTGATTCACCCTGGCCCGGGTCGCGCCGGCCACGCTGGCCCGACCCGCGGCCGTGTTGTACGTTCGTCGGGAACGACGGGAGCTCGGACTGACCGGGCTGAGAGGGCGATGGACTGGGTCGCCGACCGTATGAACCTGTCCGGGTAATGCCGGCGTAGGGAGCGACATGGACCGCACATCAGTGTTCGACGCGATGGAGGCCTTCCAGGCCCACCCCCCACTCGTCCAGTGCCTCACCAACATCGTGGTGGCCCAGTGGACCGCCAACGTCCTGCTGTCCGCGGGTGCGGCACCGGCAATGGTCGACAACCCGCACGAGAGCGCGGACTTCGCCCGCATCGCGAGCGGGGTCCTGGTCAACCTCGGGACGCCGTACGACGACACGGCTGCTGCTATGCGCGCAGCGGTGACCGCGGCGGCTGAGGCCGGCACTCCCTGGGTGCTGGACCCCGTCGCCGCCGGCGCACTGGGGTGGCGCACGACGGTCACGCACGAGCTGCTCGGTCTGGCCCGTCCGGCGATCATCCGGGGGAACGCCTCCGAGGTGCTCGCTCTGGGCGGGGGGCGCGGGGGTAGAGGGGTGGACGCGACGGACCTTCCCGACGCGGCGACCGGGCAGGCGCAGCAGCTGGCCCGTGACCACCGGAGCGTGGTGGCCGTCAGCGGAGCGGTCGATCTCGTCACCGACGGGGAGCGGGTCGTCAGGATCGCCAACGGTCATGCCTGGCTGACCCGCGTGACCGGGGTCGGGTGCGCCCTGGGAGCACTCATGGCCGGTTTCGCGGCTGCCGTCGAGGATCCCCTGGTCGCCGCCGTCGCGGGTACGGCGGTGATGACCGTCGCCGCCGACCTGGCCGCGGAGCACACCCGAGGTCCGGGCGGCTTCGCGGTCGCTCTGCTCGACGAGATCTCGCTGCTCACGCCCACCTCGGTGGCCGCCCGGGTCAACCTCAGCTGATGGTCAGCACGAGCCACCGGCTGTCCGGGGCCCGGCCACGGCTCGACGTGACGCTCTACCTCGTGACCGACTCGCGGATGTGCGCGCCGGCCGGAGTGCTCGCCACCACTCTGGCCGCCGTCGACGGCGGGGTGAGCGTGGTGCAGCTGCGGGACCCGGGGGCCAGCGACGCCGACCTGGTGGAGCTCGGCAGGCAGCTGGTCACCGCCCTCGCGGGCACCGGGGTGCCGCTGCTCGTGAACGACCGCGTCCACCTCGTCGAGGCCATCGGGGCGCAGGGAGCGCACGTCGGTCAGGGCGACCTGGACGCCGTCGCGGCCCGGGCCGTCCTCGGGCCTGCGGCCCTTCTCGGACTGTCCGTCCAGACCATTGAGCACGTCGAGACGGCGCTCGCGGCCGGCGTCGACACGATCGACTACCTCGGCGTCGGTCCCGTGTGGGCGACCGGCAGCAAGGCCGACGCCGCGCCGCCAGGTGGGCTCGGCCGGCTGCGCGCCGTCACCGCAGTCAGCCCGTGGCCGTGTGTCGCCATCGGAGGGATCGCCGGTCGGCGTGTCGGTGCCGTTCGCGCCGCAGGCGCAGCCGGTGTCGCCGTCGTCAGTGCCATCTGCGGGCAGCGCGACGTGCGGACTGCCGCCGCAGCGCTGCGTCAGGCTTGGGACGACGGACCGGCCGACCACGCGGGCGTGGCCTCGGGCAGCGGGCAACGCCGAAGGATGGAGCTGTGCCGATGAGCCCCCCTCCGGTGGCCTTGAGCATCGCCGGGAGCGACCCCTCCGGGGGGGCGGGCGTCCAGGCCGACCTCAAGACGTTCAGCGCCCTCGGTGTCTACGGGACGTGCGTCATCACGGCGCTCACCGCGCAGAACACGAGCGGCGTGAGCGGGATCCACGTGGTGCCACCGGACTTCGTTGTCCAGCAGCTGGAGACGCTGGTCTCCGATGTGCGCCTGGACGCGGTGAAGATCGGGATGCTAGCCACCGCCGACCTCGCCCATGCCGTCGCCGCCTTCCTGTCTGGGCATCCACAACGAGAAGTCGTGCTCGACCCGGTGATGGTCGCCACCAGCGGTGACCGGCTGCTGGAGGACGACGCCGTGGAGGCCCTGCGGTCGCTGCTGCCCATGGCGTCCGTGGTCACGCCCAACCTCGCAGAGGCCGCCCTCCTGCTGGGGGAGCCGGTCGCCACAACCGTCGAGGAGATGCGCTGTCAGGCAGCGGCACTGGTCCGTGGCGTCGGAGCCAGGCGAGTACTGCTGAAGGGCGGCCACCTGGAGGCCGGCCAGGACCAAGAAGCCGTCGACGTCTTCGCCGACGGGGCACAGGTGCAGGAGCTGCGAGCGCCCCTCGTGGCGACCAGGAACACGCATGGCACGGGATGCACTCTCTCGTCGGCTCTGGCCGCCCTGCGCCCCCAGCGGGGCTCGTGGGCAGAGACCGTGTCCGATGCCAAGGCGTGGCTGACCGGCGCGCTCGAGGCCGCGGACAGCCTGGATGTGGGCAACGGCCGCGGACCGGTGCACCACTTCTACCGCACGTGGGACCACGGCCCCCGGGCGTTGCGGTGAGCTTCTGCGACGACGCCTGGGCGGCGACCACACGAATTCGACGTGACATCGACCGGCTGCCCTTCCTCGCGGCCCTCCGGGACGGGAGCCTCCCGAAAGAGTCGTTCGTCCACTACCTGACGCAGGACGCGCTCTACCTCGTGGAGTTCGGCCGAGCGATGGCGATGGCGGGGGCCCAGGCCGACGGAGCGGGAGACCTGCTCTTCTGGGTCGAGCGCGCGCGGTCCGCGATCCTCGTTGAGCGCGAGCTGCACGCAGCCCATGTCGCGGGCGACGCAGCCACCATGTCCCCGACCTGCACGGCATACACCACGTTCCTGCGATCACTGGGCACGGCCGGCTGCTATCCGGCGCTGGCCGCGGGGTTGCTGCCTTGCTTCTGGATCTACGAGGACGTTGGTCGTCGCCTACTGCAGGATGTGGGCGACCTGACGACCCATCCGTACGGCGACTGGATCGGCACCTACGGCGACCCCGAGTTCGCCTCAGCCACGGCCGGGGCCAAGGCCCTCGTCGACCGGCTGGCGGCGAGGGCGGGACCGGACGTCATCGCCCGGATGCACGCAGCGTTCCTGACCGCGTCCCGATATGAGCTGCTCTTCTGGGACGCCGCCTGGCGGGGGGAGAACTGGCGGCGCTGAGTGCCGTCAGCCGCCGCCCGGACCGCCCGGATTTCGCTGCCCGGTCCGGGCTACCTTGCGGTCGGTCAGCACGATCCAGACCGCCAGCGCCACCCCACCGAGGACGGCGAGGACGAAGAAGACGATGGCCACCGCCGGGTAGCCGAAGAGGTAGCTCGCGGTGGGCACCCGCATCATCAGCGCAGCGCCGAGCACGGTGGCGGCGATGATGATACCGAGGGTCAGCCGGTTGGCCACGCGCTGCAGCACCGTGTGCAGGCGCTGCTCGTCGATGGCGTTCACCCGGACGGTCAGCTCGCCCTCGGCGAGGCTGTCCATGATCCGGTTGGCCCGTCTCGGCAGCTGGGCGGTGAACTCCTTCGCCTCGATGGCGGCCGCGATCACCCCGCCGGGCGTGACGGTCAGGCCGCTGGCCATGATCTCGGCGACGTTGTCGCGGATCGCCTCGGCCGGGACGAAGTCGGGGTCGAGGTGCGTGGTGGCCTGGTCGAGGTTGAGCAGGGCCTTGCCGATCATGGCCATCTCGGCCGGTGGGCGAAGACCGTTCTCGCCCGAGATCCGGCTCAGCTGCACCATCACCGTGCCCACCTGCAGGTCGGTTCCGCCGGCGACCGCGTCCGAGACCAACGTGCTGACGGCGTTCTGGAACGATGCCGGGTCGTAGCCCTCGAGCTGGTGCCCCATGCCGGCGAGTACCTGGCTCACTTCGTCACCGTCGCCGTCGCTGATCGCGAGCAGCAGCTTGGTGACCTTGTCCTGGGTCCGCGGCGGGACGGTGGCGACCATGCCGAGGTCGAGCAGTGCCAGCCGCCCCTCGTCGGTGACCATGAGGTTCCCCGGATGCGGGTCGGCATGGATGATGCCGTCGTCGAGGATCATCCGCAGGTAGCAGCGGAACAGCTGCTCGACCATCGGGCGCGGTTCGATGTCCATGAGTCCGAGCGGCCCCACGTCGGTGACCTTGCGACCCTCGACCCGGGCCATGGTCAGCACCACCGAGGAGCTGTGGTCGAGGATCGGCTCCGGGACCTCGAGCAGGTCGTAGTCCTTCGTCAGCTCGCGGAACCGCAGCAGGTTGCGAGCCTCGCGGCGGTAGTCGAGCTCTGCCGCGAGCGAGCGCCGGAACTGGGCGAGCAGCTGTCCGAAGCCGTACCGGCGCCCGAGGTCGGTCCGCCGGTCGGCCAGGTCGGCGAGTGTCGTGAGGATCTGCATGTCGTCCCGGACGACGTCGCGCGCCTCGGGACGCTGCACCTTGACGACGACTGCGCGACCGCTCGGCAGGGTGGCCCGATGGACCTGGCCCAGCGAGGCGGCCGCGAGGGGCTCCTCCTCGAACTCGGCGAACAGATGCCGCAGGCCGACCCCGAACTCGGTCTCGATGATCTCCTTGACCTGCTCGAAGGGGAACGGGTCCACACTGTCCTGGAGCCGGGACAGTGCGGTGGTGTAGGCCGCGGGCAGGAGGTCGAACCGGGTCGACAGGAGCTGACCGAGCTTGATGTAGGTAGGCCCCATCGCCTCGAGGTCGCGGGCGAACGCGTCGGCCTGGTCGGTGTCCCCGAGCGGACCGTCGTCATCGATCGCGAACTCGTCGAGTCCGGCGCCGGAGACGAGGTCGGAGCGGCCGTAGCGCATGAGGAGGCGGACGAGGGCGGCATACCGGCTGCCGGCGGAGGCCTTCTGGGAGAGCGACATGCCCACAGCATGCCGCACATCGGACGCCTCGACGTCAGCCAGCCAGGGCGCTCACCTCGGCGTACATCTGGTGGTCCTCCCGGGCGTGGATCACGAAGGTTCGCACCTTCGCCCCGGCAGCGGTGATCTCGGGGTCGTCGTGCCCCGGTGTGTCGGCCAGCCGAACTCCCAGCCAGCCGAGCCGGTCGCCGACCATGGCCCGCAGCCGAGCCGAGTTCTGGCCGACCCCGCCGGTGAACACCAGGGCGTCGAGTCCGTCGATGTCGGCCACGCACCCGCCCAGGAGCCGAACGAGGCGCTCGGCGTAGACGTCCAGCGCGAAACGTGCCGACGCGTCGCCCAGCCCGGCGCGACGGAGCACCTCGCGCATGTCCGCAGTGCCGCAGAGCCCGAGCAGGCCGCTCTCCTGCTCCAGCACCTGCTCGAGGTCCTCATCGGTGTGCCGGCTCAGCCACAGCAGCGCTCCCGGGTCGACCGTCCCGCTGCGTGTCGCCATCACCAAGCCGTCCAACGGGGTGAACCCCATCGTGGTGCTCAGGCTCCGACCGTCGATCATGCCGCAGAGCGACGCGCCACCGCCGAGGTGCGCGACCAGCACCCGTCGGGCTTCCGGGGCGAGCTGCGCGACCCGACTCGCCGACCAGGCGTGGGACAGGCCGTGGAAGCCATAGACCCGCACGTCCTCACGCAGCCGGTGGGGGAGCGCGTACGCCCGTCTCGCCGCCGGGATGGTGGCGTGGAAGGAGGTGTCGAAACAGGCGAACTGCGCAACGGTGGGCAGCACCCGGCGGCACCTGTCGATCGCCGCCAGACTCGGACGCTGGTGCAACGGGGCGAGCTCGGTCAGCCGGTCCAGTTCGGCACGGACCGCGTCGTTGATGCGAACCGGCTCGGTGCGCTCACCGCCGTGGACCACCCGGTGCGCGACGGCGTCCACCTCGCCCCACGAGTCGGCGTCGGCGATCGCCTGCTCCAGCGACGCGTACTCCTGCTCATGCGTCGAGCCGGACAGCACGCTGACCTTGGTCGAGGTGGATCCGGCGTTGACGGTCAGCAGCCGCATGCTGCACCTCCTTCGGGCGCGCTCAGCCTCGCCCGGCTCAACCGGTCGGGTGACCTCGTCAATTCAACCTGATCGGACGCGCCAGGGAGGCAGACTGAACGGGAAGCCGCCGACCGGGAGGACTGGCCATGACCCTTTCACCGTCGGCCTCGGACCGAGGCCCAGTGGCCGACGGCCCCCTCACGCCGGATGAGCTGCGCCGATTGGACGGCTACTGGCGGGCGGCGAACTATCTCTCGGTCGGGCAGATCTACCTGTTGGACAACCCGCTGCTGCGCGAACCGCTGCGACTCGAGCACGTGAAGCCACGACTGCTCGGGCACTGGGGCACGACTCCGGGGCTGAACCTGGTCTACGCGCACCTCAACCGGGCGATCATCCAGCGAGGGCTCAACGCCATGTACGTCACCGGCCCGGGGCACGGCGGCCCCGGGCTCGTCGCGAATGCCTACCTGGAGGGCACCTACACCGAGGTCTACCCGCAGATCAGCCGGGACGTCGACGGGCTGCGGCGGCTCTTCCGACAGTTCTCCTTCCCCGGCGGCATCCCGAGCCACGTCGCTCCGGAGACCCCGGGATCCATCCACGAGGGCGGTGAGCTCGGGTACAGCCTCACCCACGCCTACGGGGCGGCCTTCGACAACCCGGACCTGCTGGTGGCCTGTGTCGTCGGCGACGGCGAGGCGGAGACCGGTCCGCTGGCGGCGAGCTGGCACTCGACCACCTTCCTCGACCCGGTCCACGACGGCGCCGTCCTGCCGATCCTGCACCTGAACGGGTACAAGATCGCCAACCCGACCGTGCTGGCGCGGATCCCGCAGGAGGACCTGATGGCCCTGTTCGAGGGGTATGGGCACCAGCCGATCCTGGTGCGCGGCGACGACCCGGCGCAGGTCCATCAGGCCCTGGCGGCCGCCCTCGACGAGGCGCTCACGCAGATCGAGCGGATCCAGCAGGCTGCGCGGGCCGGCGCAGCACGTGGTCGGCCTCGGTGGCCGATGATCATCCTGGCCACGCCCAAGGGCTGGACCGGGCCCAGGGAGGTCGACGGGCTCCCGAGCGAGGGCACCTGGCGCTCGCACCAGGTGCCGCTGTCCCACCTGGGCGACAACCCCGAACACCTGCGCCAGCTCGAGGAGTGGTTGCGCAGCTACCGGCCCGAGGAGCTGTTCGACGACTCGGGCGCGCTGGTCGCCGAGCTCGCCGCAACCACGCCGAGTGGCCCGTCCCGGATGAGCGCCAACCCGCACACGAACGGCGGTCAGCTGGTGGAGCCGCTGAACCTGACGGACTTCGCCGAGCACGCTGTCGGTGTCGATGCCCCCGGCGCGCAGATGCACGAGGCGACCCGGGTGCTGGGCACCTGGCTGCGAGACATCATCCGGGACAACCCCCACACCTTCCGGCTGATGGGCCCGGACGAGACGCTGAGCAACCGGCTGGGTGCGGTCTTCGAGCAGACCGACCGGGTCTGGCAGGGCAGCACCCTGCCCACCGACGAACACCTGGCGAGGTCCGGTCGGGTGATGGAGGTCCTGTCGGAGCACCTGTGCGAGGGGTGGCTGGAGGGCTACCTGCTCACCGGCCGGCACGGGCTGTTCTCCTGCTACGAGGCGTTCATCCACATCGTCGACTCGATGGTCAACCAGCACGCCAAGTGGCTCAAGGTGACCAACGACATCCCCTGGCGTCAGCCCATCGCGTCGCTGAACTACCTGCTCACCTCCCACGTCTGGAGACAGGACCACAACGGGTTCTCGCACCAGGACCCGGGATTCATCGACCACGTGGTCAACAAGAAGGCGGAGATCGTGCGGGTCTACCTGCCCCCCGACGCCAACACCTTGCTCTCGGTCGCCGACCACTGCCTGCGCAGCCGCCAGTGCGTCAACGTCATCGTCGCCGGGAAGCAGCCCTCGTTGTCCTACCTGGGCATCGAGGAGGCGATGGCGCACTGCGCCCGCGGCCTGGGCACGTGGGTCTGGGCCGGGACCGAGGCGTCGGACGGTACGGACGCCTCACCAGACGTCGTCCTCGCCTGCGCGGGGGACGTCCCGACCCTGGAGACCCTCGCCGCGGCGGCGTTGCTGCGCGAGCACCTGCCCACGTTGCTGGTGCGAGTGGTCAACGTGGTCGACCTGATGCGGCTGGAGCCGGACTCCGAGCATCCGCACGGACTTCCCGATGTGCAGTTCGACGAGCTGTTCACCACGGACCGACCGGTGATCTTCGCCTACCACGGGTACGCCTCACTGATCCACCGGCTGACCTACCGGCGTACCAACCACGACAACTTCCATGTCCGGGGGTACAAGGAGGAGGGCACCACGACGACGCCGTTCGACATGGTCATGCTCAACGACCTGGACCGGTTCCACCTGGTCCTCGACGTCATCGACCGGGTGCCAGGCCTGGCCGACGCCCAGCCAGGATTGCGCCAACGGATGGTCGACGAGCGAACACGGGCGCGCGCCTACACCCGGACCCACGGGCGCGACGACCCCGACATCACCGGCTGGACCTGGCCCGGGCCGCTGTGACGGGTCCGCTCGACCGCCTCGGTGAACCTGCGCCACCACCACGGCACCCGGACCCGACACGGGTCAGCCCGCTGGCAGCTCGAGCACCGAGAGGATGTTCCCGGCGGGGTCGGTGAACCAGGCGATGGGTGGTCCCCCACCACGCTGGATGCCGTTCTCGGTGCCCGGGTAGTCGATCGGCTCGATGCCGCGGGTGCGCAGCTCGGCGACCGCGGCGTCGATGTCGGGGACGGGGAAGTTCAGCGCGGTGTACTTCGCCGGCTCGTGGTCCGGCTTGGGGTAGATCAGCATGGTGTGACCGTCGGCGAACGTCAGCTGGAGCATGCCGTTCTCCTCGGCGACGGACAGTCCCAGGGTCTGCTCGTAGAACTGCCTCGCGGCGGGGATGTCGTCGCAGCTGAACCCGTTGAAGGCTGGCGAGTCGGTGAACATGGGTGCTCCTTGTCGTGGGTGGGGGACAGTCTGCTCGCGATGGGCCGCTCCCGTCTCGACATCGAGGCGCTCGGTTCAGGTCAGGGTGTGGTGAAGGTGGGCAGGCGGGTCTCCTTGACACAGGTCTGGTCCACGGGGGCTCCCGGCCTGGCGAAGAACGCCCTGACCAGCATCGGGCCGCAGGGCTGGGTGTGCAGCACCTGGTGTCCGGCCCCGGGGACGAGGACGGACTGGGCGTTCTTCAAGGTGGCGGCAGCGAGGGGAATCCAGGTCGGCGAGGTCACGGCGTCGAAGGTCCCCCCGAGGAAGAGGACCGGGACGTCGCTGACGGTGGGTGCCCGCTGGGACGTCGGCGCGGTGCCGACATTCCAGATGGCGCAGTCACTGAAGAACCGGGGGACCTGAGGCGGCATCGACAGCACCGCATCGGGCCAGCCGGGCAGGGCAGCCCTGCCTTTGGCGAGGACCTTCTGCGGGCTCGACTGCGGCTCGACCTCTCGGCAGAACGCGCCCCACTGCAGCCCGTAGCCGGTCAGGCCGGTCAGGGGAGCCATGCCGAGCAGCATCGCGGCTGCGGCCGTCCCGTCGCCGTGGGCCAGCTGGTGGATCAGGAGGGGTACCCCCGCGGAGGCTCGCGTGGCGATCGCCAGCGACACCATGTTGGCCAGCTGGTACCCGTCGATGGCGACCTGCACCGTCTGCCCCGCAGCGCTCGTAACGGGCACGATGAGCGGGGTGGTGCTGAGCCGGTTCACGGTCGCGGTGAACTCGTTGGCCAGGTCGGGGTAGGCGCCGGCGCAGGCAGGCTGGGCCGCACAGGCGTCGAACACGGCCTGGTACCCGCCGGCTGATGCTGGCCAGAAGTTCGTGATGAGGTCGAGGTTCGGAGGGGCCACGGAGTCGAGCACCACGCTGCGGATCCCGGTGGGGTGGTCGCGCAGGTAGGACAGGGCCAGGTCGGTGCCGTAGGAGACGCCATAGACGTTCCATTCCTTGATGCCCAGGGCGACCCGCAGGTCAGCCACGTCCCGGCTGTTCGCGGCGGTGTCGTAGGCGGCCAGGTCCACGCCCGTCTTGGCCAGCCGGTCATGGCAGGCGGTCGTCGCGGCGTTGCTGGCAGCGACCGCTTCCGGCGTCGAGAAGGCCTGGCTCACCGACCCGGTGAGGAAGGCGTCGACCTCAGGGCAGGTCAGCTTCGGCTCGGAATGGTAGGTCCCGCGCTGGTCGAGGAAGATGACGTCCCGTGCGGCGTTGATGCCGAGTGCCACGACGCTGGGGGCGCTGACCAGCGCGGCCGCACCCGGACCGCCGTCGAGGTAGACAATGGGATCCGGCGGGGGGTTGGCTGCGACGGCCTTCACCCGTGCCACCGCCAGCCGGACCGACCGCCCCTGTGGCTTGGCTCGGTCCTCCGGAACGGTGAGGAACCCGCAGGAGTACTCCGGGCCTAGGTTGGCTGCCGGCACGCCGGGCAGGTTGGGGTCCGGGCAGGGTGCTGACGCGAAGAGCGGCGTGTAGCTCGCCGCCGATGAGCCGCTCGACGTCGGCGACACCGCCGAAGGCGTCGCCGTGCACCCGGCCAACGTGGCAGCCAGCGCCACCGATACGCCGACCGTCGACATCCTGGACATGTCTCCCCCTGATCGCCTCTGCGCACGGCACGGGGGACCAGACCAACCGGGGCAGAGGTACTGGGTCGGCTGACTGGAGGCTAGCGGTGTCTGCGCCGCGTGACCAGAGATGCTCGGGCCGGGCGCTCAGTCGAGGTGGCGGGCGAACTCGTCCGGAGCCCGCATCCGCCACGCGTCGGCGACCAGCTCCGCGAGCCGGCTCTCGTCCACCTGCGCGAGTCGGACCATCACCAGCGGCCAGCCGTCGTAGCCCGGGGCGGTGAAGAAGAGCTCGGGCTCGCCGAGCAGGAGTGCCTGCTTCTCGGCCTCGTCACCGACGAAGAGCACCGCGACGTCGGTCCGGATCAGCCTCGGCTTGCCCGGTCGGCGCTCCGGGTAGGACCAGACGAACCCCTTGTTGGCGACCCGGAAGTCGAACCCGTCGCTCGTGATCTCCACCACTTGCGGAAGGGCCAGCGCGATCCGCCGGACGTCCTCGGCGTCAACCATCGAGCCTCCTCACGATCGGAACCCGGCCACCCTCTGGACCCGGCCATTCTGCCGGTACCGCAGCCGCCCGCCTCACCGTGCACCAGAGCGATCCGCGTTGTTGACTGGGTCCGTGGCTGATGCGCGTTCGGTGACCCTCGGTGGCAGCAGCTTCGGCTACCGGACGGTGGGCGGCGACCGAGGGGGAGTCCCGGTAGTGCTTCTGCATGCGACCGGGGAGACCTCCGAGAGCTGGTCCGAGGTCATGCCGCGCTGGGCCGGGCTGGGAGTCGTCTATGCCCTCGACCTGCGTGGCCATGGCCTGAGCGTCTGGCAGGGCCCCTACGGGCTGGAGGTCTTCGCCGCGGATGTGCTCGCCTTCCTGGACGTGATGGGGCTCGAGGTGGTGGATCTCGTCGGTCATTCGCTCGGCGGGCTGGTGGGCTGTCTGGTGGCCGCCGGTTCTCCCGGCCGGGTGCGCCGGCTGGTACTCGAGGACATCGGTGTTCCGCACCGTCGGGAGGTGGTGGACGTGGAACGGCCTGCTGGCCCGTTGGACTTCGACTGGGAGATGGTCGCTCCGGTTCGCGCGCAGATCGACAACCCCGACCCGCAGTGGCCCAGCCGGTTGAGGTCCATCCGCGCCGACACGTTGGTGTTGGCGGGGGGCCAATCCAGCCACGTGCCGCAGCAGCACGTGCACGAGCTGGCGGCGACGATCCCCGGGGCCCGGCTGATCACGGTGGGGGGCGGTCACCTGGTCCACGACGCACGACCTGACGAGTTCGCCGCCGCGGTGACCGCGCATCTGGCCCCCAGCTGACGGCAGGCTCGCGGTGCACGGGTGGGTGGGCCCGCGCGTCGGCGGGCTGTCACGAAGAAGGCCCCGAGCCCGCATGTTCGCAGGTCAGGGCCCTTCGTGCCAGGGTCGGGGTGACAGGATTTGAACCTGCGGCCTCTTCGTCCCGAACGAAGCGCGCTACCAAGCTGCGCCACACCCCGTGGCAGTCGCCCCCTCCCCGGACCGGCGAGAGGCAGCGAAGAGAGAGAATAGCCGAGGCCACCCGTCACCTCCCAATCGGTCCGGGTCTGCGCGGTCCGGGCAGTCAGTCCATCGGCTCGAGGGTCAGCAAGGTGGCCTCCGGACGGCACGCGAAGCGCACCGGTGCGTACGGTGAGGTGCCCAGGCCGGCGGAGACCTCGAGCCATGCGGCGTCCGACGGCGGCTCGGCCCGCAGGTCACGCCCCGCTCCGGGCCACCACCGGGACACGCCCTTGGCCCGACCGGTGTCGAGGTCGCAGTTCGTGACCAGGGCTCCGTACCCGGGGACACAGAGCTGGCCCCCGTGGGTGTGGCCGGCGATGACCAGCCCGGCGCCGTCGGCCGTCATCGCGTCGAGCACCCGCTGGTACGGCGCGTGGGTCACCCCGACGGTGAGCAGGGCCGACGGGTCAGCCGGGCCACCCACGAGGTCGTAGCGGTCGTAGTCCAGGTGCGGGTCGTCGACCCCGACGAACTCCAGCTCGTCGCCCCCGACCTCGACCGTGGCGCGGGTGTTGGTCAGGTCCACCCATCCGCCGTCGAGCATGCCCTTGACCAGGTCGTCGGTGGGCAGCCGCACCGGGTCGATGGCTTCCTCGGCATACCGGGGGGTGAGGTAGCGCAGCGGGTTCTTGAACTGCGGGGCGAAGTAGTCGTTGGACCCCAGGACGAACACACCGGGCACGTCGAACAACGGGCCGAACGCCGCGAGCGCAGCGGCCACGGACTGCGGGTGCGCGATGTTGTCACCGGTGTTGACCACGAGGTCGGGGCGCAGGTCGGCGAGCGCCGAGACCCAGGCCGCCTTGCGGCGCTGGTTCGGCATGAGGTGCAGGTCGGTGAGGTGCAGCACCCGCAGCGCCCGGTGGCCGGGCGGCAGGACCGGCACGCTGCGGTGGCGCAGCACGAAGGCGTTGCGCTCGACGAGCGAGGCGTATCCGAGCCCACCGAGCCCGGCGGCAGCCACCGCGAGGCCGGTGCGTCCACGACGGTTCACCCGAGCATCCTTCCACGCGTTCGTCCTGGGCTCGCAATGCCGTTGCGCCGACCTGAGAGACTGCGGCCATGAGCAGCGCGATGAAGGACACCCTCCAGTCCGACCTCACCGACGCCATCCGGGCCCGCGACGCCGTGCGTTCGGCCACCCTGCGGATGGCCCTGACCGCGGTGACCAACGCCGAGGTGTCGGGCACCGTGGCCCGCGAGCTGACCGACGACGACGTCCTGAAGGTGCTGGCCAAGGAGGCCAAGAAGCGCAAGGAGGCGATGACCGCCTACACCGAAGCCGGTCGACCCGAGCTGGCCGACAAGGAGGAGGCGGAGCTCGCCGTCCTCGAGGGCTACCTGCCGGAGCAGCTGAGCGACGACGAGCTACGCACCCTCGTCGCCGCCGCGATCGCCGAGACCGGGGCCACCGGTATGCCGCAGCTGGGCCTGGTGATGAAGGCGGTCCAGCCGCTCGTCGCCGGTCGAGCCGACGGGGGCCGCGTCGCGGCGCTGGTCAGGCAGGCCCTGGCCGGCTGAGCGGGACTGGATGCCTAGCCCGCGGGAGGCGGGGTCGCGGGCTTGTTCCCGCCGCCGCCGGGGTTGCCCCCGCCCTGACCCGGGTTGCCGTCCGCCGGGGGTGGCGCGTCCTGGGTCGGCGGTGGCGCCGGCTCGGGGCCGGCCGAGATGAGCAGCGTGACCATGGAGCCACGGTTGGCCTGGCCGGAAGGGTCGGTACCGGCGACGATGCCGGGGCGGTACCGCGAGTAGATCTTGCGGCCGACCTGCGCCGAGAAGCCCTGCGCCTGCAGGCTGGCGGTGGCGTCCTCGACCGTGTGGCCGATGACGTCGGTGATCGGCACCTTCTCGCCGTTGAGGATCTTCTCGCTCGGCGGCGGGAATGGGACGTTCGGCTGCCCGTCGAGCATCCGGTCCATGATCGCCTTCCAGGTCGGTGCGGCGATGCTGGAGCCATGGACCACCGGGTAGAACTTGCCGGCGAGCCGGACGTTGTCCAGGACCTGCAGGTTCTGCTTGTCGTTCGGCGTGCCGACCCAGACCGCCGTGGTCAGCTGGGGAGTGAAGCCGACGAACCAGGTCTCGTTGTTGCGGTCCGACGTGCCGGTCTTGCCCGCGGAGATCCGGCCGTTGGCCAGCGCGCTCTGCCGGGCGGTGCCCTCGGTCATGACGTGGGTCATGATGTCGGCGACGCCGTGCGCCACCTCCGGGTCGACGACCTGCTGGCAGTTGCCGGTCCCGGGCGGGTTGACCGGCAGCGGCTTGTTGTCCGGTCCGGTGATGGAGATGACCGGCACCGGGGTGCAGTGCTTGCCGTCGGCGGCCAGGCTTCCGTAGGCGCTGGCGACCGTCATCGGCGAGACGTTGTCAGTGCCGAGGGTGATGGCCGACGGGTAGGGCTGCATCGGCTCGCCGTTGCTCTGCAGCAGGCCCATCCGGGTCTCGGTGTCCCGCACCGTGCAGGCCCCGAGCTGGGAGACCAGGGCCACGAACGCGGTGTTGACCGAGTCCGCGGTGGCCTTGATCAGCGAGATGGGTCCGGCCCGGACATTGCCGTCGTTCTTGACCTTCCAGGTGTCCTTGCCGAGTCCGCAGGACTGGGTGGGGAAGTCCGCCGAGGTGTAGGTCGCCTGGAGGTTCGGTCCGCCCGCCTTCGCGTTGACCGTCGAGTTGATCGGCATCCCGCGCTCCAGCGCGGTGACCAGCGCGAAGGCCTTCTCGGTCGAGCCGAACTGGAACCCGATCGACCCGCCGTACTTGGTGTCGACCGCCCAGTTGATCGCGGTCTCGCCGGGGGCTTCCTTGAGGTTGTTGTACTTGGTGTTCTGGGCCATCGCGCGCACCGCGCCGTTCTGCGGGTCGATGGCGACCGCAGCCGACCCGATCCCGAGCTCGTTGCCGGCCGGGACCCGCGCCTGGATCTCCTCGCGGGCGATCTGCGCGGCGTTGGCGTCGAGGGTGGTGGTGATCGTCAGCCCGCCGCCGTAGATCTTCTTCTTGCGAGCCTCCTGGGTCTTGCCCAGCGCGTTGGTCAGCCCCGGCTCGGTGAGCAGGTACCGCAGCACGTAGTCGCAGAAGTAGGCGTTGTCACCCGCGCGGGAGCAGGAGCTCACCGAGGGCGTGATCTTGAGCATCTGCTCCAGCTTGACCGCCTTGGCCGCGTCGTAGTCGGCCTTCTTGATCAGCCCGAGGTCGAACATCCGGTCGAGGACGACGTTGCGTCGGGCGATCGCCTTGTCCGGGTAGTTCACCGGGTCCGTCGTCCCGGGGTTCTGGGCCAGACCGGCGATCAGTGCCGCCTCGGGAAGGGTCAGGTCCTTGGCGCCCTTGCCGAAGTAGTGCTGGGCGGCCGCCTGCACGCCGTACGCCTGGTCGCCGTAGTAGACGAGGTTGAAGTAGCCCTGGAGGATCTGGTCCTTGGTCATCTCCTTCTCGAGCTGGATCGAGTACTTCAGCTCCTGGAGCTTGCGGGTCAGTCCGGCCAGCCCGCTGCGGCTCACCGCGGCCTGCGCGGCGTCCTTGTCCCCGGCCTGCAGGGCCGTCTCCTGCAGGGTGAGCTTGACGTACTGCTGGGTGAGGGTGGACCCACCCTGGGTGGAGGTACCGGCCGCGTTGGACACCATCGCTCGCACCACGCCGCGGACGTCCACCCCCCCGTGCTCGTAGAAGCGGCTGTCCTCGATGGCGATCTGTGCCTGGCGCATGACCGGAGCCACCTCGCTGAGCGGGATGATCACCCGGTTCTGCTCGTACGGTGTGGCCAGGAGGTTGCCGCTGGCGTCGAGGATCCGTGACTGCTGGGACAACGGGGAGGAGTCGAACTCGCTGGGGAGTGAGTCGAAGACGTCCACGCCCGAGCGGGCCACGGCGCCGGCCGCCCCCACGGCAGGCATGGCCAGACCCGCGGCGAGCAGCCCGAGGACCACGGCAGCGGCCAGGAACGCCCCGAGCAGGCTGATGATGCTCGCGATGTTCGTCGTGCGTCCTCCATGCATGACGCAAGGGTAACTTGCCTCGCGCGCGCCCCTGGTGAGCGTGCGCGACGAATGTGGGCAGTCCGCCGAGGGTGAGGGGAACTAGTCACCTCCGCAGGACAAACCACCCGCATGGGGCATGGTCGGCGGCTGGGTCCGTTCGTAGGGTCGTTCGTGGGGCAAGGCACTGGCGTTGACCGGCACGGTCAACACCATCACCGGCCCGCGAGACGACACCGGGGAAGCGGGAGAACCGATCGTGACCATCACCAGCATCAACGCCAGCACGGTCCAGCACGATGCGGGCAGCCGCAACGCCGAAGGCGTCGGGATGCGCGTCGACTGGGCGCCGATGGGTGCCTGCGTCAAGAGCGACCCCGACGCGCTGTTCGTCCGCGGCGCCGCGCAGCAGGGGGCGAAGGTCGTCTGCCAGCGCTGCCCGGTGATCGCCGAGTGCCTGGCCGACGCACTGGACAACCGGACCGAGTTCGGCGTCTGGGGTGGGATGACCGAGCGCGAGCGTCGCGCCATGCTGCGCAACCACCCGAAGGTCTCCTCGTGGTGGAGCCTGTTCCAGACCGCGCGGCTGTCCCAGGCGGAGATCTCCTGAGGGCTCACGACTCGGCGAGCAAC
Organism: uncultured Actinomycetota bacterium; assembly: GCA_963845815.1. GTDB lineage: Bacteria > Actinomycetota > Actinomycetes > Actinomycetales > Dermatophilaceae > Lapillicoccus. The sequence goes on along the minus strand of CAWJTD010000001.1, from coordinate 420,921 downwards.
GCTCCGACCTGTCGTAGGCCGTCGACGTCGTGGACGTCCTCGGCGAGGGCGGGGACGTGGGCCACCGGCGTGCCCGGGTGCCCGGCGCTGAACCGGGCGACCAGGTGCCGCTGCCGGTCGGCCGTGTCGGCGACCGCCGCGTGCAGCTGAAGCAGCCCTGAGGTCAGCACGTCGCCCTGTTCGGCGCGCTCCTCGGCAGCAGCACGAGCGCGGGAGGCGCTCAGACTTCGCGCTGACACCTCCTGGAGGCGGTTGACGACCAGCCCACTGAGCGGCATACCGTCCTGCTCGAGGCGGTCGACGAAGAACGAGGCCTCCCGCAGCGCGTCCCGCTCCGGGGCGGCGACCACGACGAACGCGGTGCTCTCCTGCTTGAGCAGGGCGTAGGTGTGGTCGGCCCGCTCCCGGAAGCCGCCGAACATCGTGTCCAGGGCCCCGACGAACGTCTGGACGTCGCGGAGCATCTCCCCACCGAGGACCTTGGACATGGTGGAGGTCACCAGGGTGACCCCGGCGCTGAAGACCTTGAGGTAGGCGCGGCCGCCGGCCTTGGCGGGGGCGGTGAGCAGCCGGATGAAGCGGCCATCGAGGAAGGACCCGAGCCGGGCCGGCGCGTCGAGGAAGTCCAGGGCTGAGCGCGAGGGTGGGGTGTCCACCACGATGAGGTCCCAGCTGCCGTCCCGGTCCGCCTGGGTGCTGAGCTGGCCGAGCTTCTCCATGGCCATGTACTCCTGCGTCCCGGCGAAGGAGCTGGAGACCGCCTGGTAGAAGGGGTTCTCGAGGATCTGGCGCGCCTTGTCCGCCGTCGCATGCGCCAGGACGACGTCGTCGAAGGTGCGCTTCATGTCCAGCATCATCGCGTCGAGGGAGCCGCCCGCGGGCAGGTCGATCCCGGAGACCGGCCGGGGGGTGTTGTCCAGCTCGGTAAGGCCCAGCGCCTGGGCGAGCCGTCGGGCGGGGTCGATCGTCAGGACGACGACCCGGCGTCCCTGCTCGGCGGCGCGGAGCGCCAGCGCGGCGGCGGTCGTCGTCTTGCCGACCCCGCCGGCCCCGCAGCAGACGATGATCCGGGTATGCCGGTCGGCGAGCAGGGCATCGACATCCAGCCGGGGAGGTCGGGCAGGCGGGCGAGAGGCGCGAACCGCACTCATCCGAGCATCCCTTGGTCGGTGAGCAGGTCGGCCAGCTCGCGCACCGACGACGCGTCCGCCCCGTCGGTGAGCAGCGGCAGGCGGAACGTGGGCCGGCCGAGCGCGTCGATGACCTCGAGCTGTTCGGCCTCGAGCGCCACCCGGACCGCGTGGTCCCGGGCCTCGGTGGCCAGCCCGGTCAGGACCGCGTCGCCGCTCTTGAGGCCCGCGGCCTCGAGTCCGGCCCGGATCACGCTGCGGTCGATCGATCCGTCGGCCGCGGCGGCGAGCTCCGTGCTCGTCAGGAGGGGCTCGCGCATCTGGTTGATGATCACCCCGCCGATCCGCAGGTGGGCCTTCTCCAGGTCGGCGATCGCGTCGACGGTCTCCTGGACGGGCATCTCCTCCAGGAGCGTGACCACGTGCACGATCGTCTGGGGGGAGGTGAGCATCGTGGTGATCGAGTCCGCCTGGGAGCGGATCGGTCCGACCTTGGCCAGGCCCGCCACCTCGGTGTTGACCGAGAGGAAGCGGACCACCCGGCCGGTCGGCGGAGCGTCGAGGACGATCGCGTCGTAGGCGGGCTCATCGGCGGGGCCGCGCCCGCGCCGGCCGTCCTTACGTCGCCGGTTCGCCTCGTAGACCTTGCCGATGAGCAGGACGTCCCGGACCCCGGGCGCGATCGTCGTGGCGAAGTCGATGGCTCCGAAGCGCTCCAGGACACCGCCGGCCCGGCCCAGCTTGTAGAAGATCTGCAGGTACTCCAGGAGTGCGGCCTTGGCGTCCACGGACAGCCCGACGACCTCGCCGCCGGCCGGCGCATGGGCCACCCGGACCTCGGTGGTGGACAACGGCGGCACGTCGAACGTCTGGCTGATCCCCTGTCGGCCCTCGACCTCGACGAGGAGCACCCGTCGGCCCTCGGAGGCCAACGCGAACGCCAGCGCTGCGGCGACGGTGGTCTTGCCGGTGCCGCCCTTGCCGGTGACGACGTGCAGTCGGACGCCGTCCCAGGGCGGGGTCTGCTCCGGCGGCGGCGTCATCCCCGCACTGTAGTGCGGTACTCAGGACCCGCCGAGGTCGGCCACGAGGCCGAGCACGGCCCGGAATGCGGGGTGCTGCGGGTCGATCAGGTCGTAGTGCCCCGCCTCCGGTATGCCGTGCAGGACCACCTCGGCGTGCTGCCCACCCGGCTGTGACATCGTCGCCAGGTACGACTCGGAGACCGCGATCGGCACGGTGTCGTCCCGGTGGCCATGGACCAGGACGACCGGGACCGCCGGAGGCTGCAGCGCGGGGTCGGCCGCCTGGTACCGACCTGCGTGCGGCCCGCTGGGAGTCGCGCCGAGGAAGGCCCGGACGGCGCCGTCGCCGAGGTTCATGGCGTGGGTCATCGCCAGGTCCACGCACCCGGCCAGGCTGACTGCTCCGCAAAGTCCATGGGACCACGCCTGGGCTGCGGCGAGGGCCACGAGGTGACCACCGGCGGAGTGCCCGACGAGGACACACCGGTCCGGCAGGCTCGGGTCGGCGCGTACCGCCCGGATCGCCGACGTGACGTCGTCGAACGTCCCGGGCCAACCGCCGCCGGTCATCCCGGAACGGCGGTACTCCAGGACGGCCACGTGATGGCCCGCGTCGGCGAAGGCCTGGGCCTGGCCCGCCGCGTGGTCCCGGTTCCACTCCCGGCGCCAGAAGCCGCCGTGCACGACCACCACCGTGGTCCCGGTGGGCGGCGCTGTCGGGAGGCGCACGTCGTACACCTGTGCCGGGTCCGGGCCGTAGGACGCCGTCCACGCGGGGGGCCGCGCCGCGGCGGGGAGCCCGGCGGCCGGGGAGGACATGCTCACCGCTCCATCATCGCAGCGGGGGTCTCCGCTCCCCTCCCGGGTCGATAGGCTCTGGGGATGACCAAGTGGGAATACGCGACAGTGCCGCTCATCGTGCACGTGACCAAGCAGATCCTCGACCAGTGGGGAGAGGACGGCTGGGAGCTCGTCCAGGTGCTCAGCGGGGAGGGCGGCAACCTCGTCGCCTACCTCAAGAGAGAGAAGGCCTGACGTGGGCGCCGTCGAGGACCGCCTGCAGGAGCTCGGCCTGACGGTGCCGGAGGTCGTGCCGCCGGTCGCGGCCTACATCCCGGCGTTGCGCCAGGGCGAGCTGGTCTTCACCTCGGGGCAGCTGCCGATGGTCTCCGGGGCGCTGGTCCAGTCCGGCAAGGTCGGCGACGGTGACGGCCTCGTCTCGCCCGACGATGCCAAGGCCCTGGCCCAGACCTGCGCGCTCAACGCCATCGCGGCGGTCAAGAGCGTGATCGGCGACCTGGACAAGGTGACCCGGGTGGTCAAGGTCGTCGGGTTCGTCGCCTCCGACCCCTCGTTCACCGGGCAGCCCGGTGTCGTCAACGGCGCCAGCGAGCTGCTGGGCACGGCGTTCGGTGACGCGGGGGTGCATGCCCGGTCCGCTGTCGGGGTCGCCGCGCTGCCGCTGGACGCTCCGGTCGAGGTCGAGATCATCGTCGCCGTCCGCGACTGACGCGGGCCGCACGTGACTGCCACCTCCCGCCGCGAGTTTCCAGTCGGGACGTTGGAGTCCCTCCGGGGACGCGCTCAGGCATGGCTGGACGGGACCGTCACCGAGGTCGTCGCCCCCAAGGCGGCAGCGACGGTGATGCTGGTGCGCGACGCCGCGACCGGGGTCGAGGTCTTCATGCTGCGTCGGGTCCCGACGATGGAGTTCGCGCCGCGGATGTGGGTGTTTCCCGGCGGCGGCGTGGACCCGCGAGACGATGCCCCCGAGGTTCCGTGGGCGGGGCCTGATCCGGCAGCGTGGGCGGCCCTGCTCGGCTGCGAGGAGGGTCTGGCCCGGGCCCTGGTCAGCGCGGCAGTGCGCGAGGTCTTCGAGGAGTGCGGAGTACTGCTCGCCGGCCCGTCCGCCGACGCCGTGGTCGAGGACCTGCGTGACCCGCAGTGGGACCAGGAGCGCGCAGCGCTGCTCGAGCGCCGGCAGTCGCTGTCCGAGATGCTGCTGCGCCGACGGCTCATCCTGCGCTCCGACCTCTTGTCCGTCCGCTCCCGCTGGATCACGCCCGAGTTCGAGAGCAAGCGGTACGACACGTGGTTCTTCGCCGCGCTCCTGCCCCCGGGACAGATTCCCGACGACCTCACCTCCGAGGCCGACCACGCCGACTGGACCGCGCCGGCCACCCTGCTGGCGCAGCATGCGTCGGGTCAGGCGTTGATGCTGCCTCCGACGATCGTCTCGGTCGAGGAGGTTGCTCGGGCCCGGTCCGCGGCGGCCTTCGTCGCCGAGGCCCGGCCGGCGACGACCGTGACCCCGACCCTGGTCCAGCGCGGCGGGGCGGTCTTCATCGCGGCGGACCTGCCATGACCGCAGGGTCGTGGCAGTCCGGCCCGGTCAGTGATCGGGCCACCCTGGTGCTGGCACCCAACCCCGGTCCGATGACCCTCGACGGCACGAACACCTGGGTGCTGCTGGAGCCCGGCGCCACCGAGGCGCTCGTCGTGGACCCGGGTCCGCTCGACGAACGGCACCTGCGGACGGTGCTGGAGACTGTGGCCGGCCTCGGCGCCCGGGTCGGGCTGACCCTGCTCACCCACGGCCACGCCGACCACGCCGAGTCGGCTGCCCGCTTCGCCGAGCTGACCCACGCCCGGGTCCATGCGCTCGGCCGCGGCCAGCACGACCTCCACGACGGGCAGAGCCTGACGGTCGGCGGTCTCGAGGTCGCGGTGGTGGCGACCCCGGGGCACACCAGCGACTCGCTGTCCTTTCTCCTGCCGGCGGAGAATGCGCTGCTGACCGGGGACACCATCCTGGGGCGCGGCACCAGCGTGGTGGCCTGGCCGGACGGCGAGCTTGCGGCATACCTGGACTCGCTGGAGCGGATCGAGGCGATGACGGGCTCGGGCGACGTGGTGCGCATCCTGCCCGGCCACGGGCCCGCCCTCGACGATGCGGCGAGCGTCGTGCGGCACTACCGGCAGCACCGCCGCGAGCGGCTCGAGCAGGTCCGCGCAGCAGTGGCCGCCGGCGCCGGCGACGCCCAGCAGGTGGTGGAGACCGTCTACGCCGACGTCCCCCGCGACGTCTGGCCCGCCGCTGAGCTCAGCGTGCGTGCCCAGCTGGCCTTCCTCGCCCAACTTCCGAACCGGGACTGACGATCCGCTGACCCATCCCGGGGGGCGGACGTATCGTCGGGAGGTGACTGCTTCCGCACCCCGCCCGGAACCCACCACCATCGCCGCCCTGCGCGCCAGCGGGTTCGTCGTGCGCAGCGTCAAGGCCGAGATCCGGGAGAACCTCGTCGACGCCCTGCGCTCGGGGACCGACCCTTTCCCGGGCATCGTCGGGTTCGACCAGAGCGTCCTGCCGGACCTGCAGCGCGCCCTCCTGGCGGGCCACGACCTCGTCCTGCTGGGCGAGCGGGGACAGGGCAAGACCCGGCTGATGCGCGCCATCGTCAGCCTCCTCGACGAGTGGTCGCCGCACGTCGCGGGCTGCGAGATCCACGACGACCCGTTCCAGCCCATCTGCGCGCGGTGCCGGGCGCTGACCGCGTCCGACGGCGACGATGTCCCGGTCCAGTGGCGCCACCGGGACGAGCGGTACACCGAGAAGCTGGCCACCCCGGACACCAGCGTCGGCGACCTGGTCGGTGACATCGACCCGACGAAGGTCGCCCAGGGCCGCCTCCTCGCAGACCCGGAGACGATCCACTACGGGCTGCTTCCGCGGGCCAACCGCGGCCTCTTCGCCGTGAACGAGCTGCCCGACCTCGCCGAGCGCATCCAGGTGGCGCTGTTCAATGTCCTGGAGGAGCGCGACATCCAGGTCCGCGGGTATGCCGTGCGCCTGCCGCTGGACATGCTGGTGCTGGCCTCGGCCAACCCCGAGGACTACACCAACCGGGGTCGGATCATCACCCCCCTGAAGGACCGCTTCGGCGCGGAGGTGCGCACCCACTACCTCGACGAGGTCTCGGACGAGGTGGCCCTGATCCGGCAGGAGGCGGAACTCGTCGCGGCCGTCCCGGAGCACCTGATGGAGGTCATCGCCCGACTGGTCATGCAGCTGCGCACCTCATCCTCGGTGGACCAGCGCTCCGGGGTGTCGGCCCGGTTCGCCATCGCCGCCGCCGAGGCGGCCGCGGCCAGCGCGTTGCGTCGGGCCGCCATCACCGGCGAGTCCGATCCGGTGGCCCGGATCGGCGACGTCGCCGACGTCCTGCCCAGCCTGCGCGGCAAGGTCGAGTTCGAGATGGGTGAGGAGGGTCGCGAGCTCGACGTCATGGAGCACCTGCTGCGGCTCGGGACCGCAGCGACGTTCCGGGACCGGGTGGCTGGCAGCGACCTGTCGGGTTTCACCACCCGCTTCGAGGACGGCTCGACGGTGGAGACCGGCGACCTCGTCCCCGCGACCGGGCTGCTCGACCAGATCGGCACGATCCCGGGACTGGCACACGTGCTCGACCGGCTCGGCGTCGCCGAGGACTCCGTCTCGCCCGGCCAGGTCGCCTCGGCGGTCGAGTTCGTCCTCGAGGGACTGCACCTGACGCGGCGGCTGTCCAAGGTCGAGGCAGACGGCCACACGGTCTACGGGAGCTGAGATGCCGACGGGCGATCACCGGACCGGGCGCTACCGGTACGGGTCGTGGGCCGGAGGCGTCGACCCGCTCGCACCGCCGTTCGACGTGCGGGCCGCCGTCGACGCCATCGGCCGCGACGTCCTGGCCGGGGCGAGCCCGCGCGACGCCCTGGACCGGTTGCTGCGCCGCGGTCTCGGTGAACGCTCGGGATTGGACGAGCTGCGCCGTGAGGTGGCTCGGCGGCGACGGGAGGTGGAGCGACGCGGCGACCTCGCCGGCATGATCAGCCGGGTGCGCCGCGAGCTGGACCAGGCGGTGCTGGCCGAGCGGGAGTTCCTCGCCGGGCGGGACGACGAGGGCGCCCGGCTCGGCGAGCTGACCCTCGACGCCCTCCCGTCGGAGACGGCCGCGGCGGTCCGTGAGCTCGCCGACTACCAGTGGCGCAGCGACGCCGGCCAGCGGCACTACGCGAACGCGCTGAGGATGTTGCGCGAGGACGTCCTCGACGCCCAGTTCGCCGGTCTGAAGCGGGCCCTGAGTGGGTCGGACCCGACCGCGATGGAGGCGCTGCGGGAAATGGTGGCCGACCTCAACGCCCTGTTGGCCGCGCACGCTCGGGGTGAGGACACCCGCGAGCAGTTCCAGGAGTTCATGGACCGGCACGGTGAGCTCTTCCCCGACCAGCCGCGCTCCGTCGACGAGCTGATCGACTCGCTGGCGCGACGCCAGGCCGCCGCTCAACGACTGCTCGACTCGCTCTCGTCCGAGCAGCGGGACGAGCTCGCATCGCTGATGGCGCAGGCGATGCAGGACCTCGGTCTCGAGAGCGAGATGAGCCAGCTCGCGGACAACCTCCGAGCCCTCAGACCGGGAATGTTCACCGGCGGGCGTCCGGCTCGCGTATTCGGCGCCGAACCCCTGGGGCTGTCCGACGCGGTCGGTGCCGTGGCCGAGCTCGCAGATCTCGAGGCCCTGGAGCTCCAGTTGGCGCAGGACTACCCCGGAGCGTCGCTGGACGACGTCGACGTCGACGCGCTGGAGCGGCAGCTGCCGGCGGCGGCGGCGCGCGACCTCTCGGCACTGCGGGAGCTCAGCCGGGAGCTGGAGCGGCAGGGCTACGTCAGAGCGGGACCAGCGGGCCCTGCCCTCACCCCGAAGGCGCTGCGCCGCCTCGGTGAGACGGCGCTGCGGCGGATCTTCGCACACCTGGATGCGTCGGGGACCGGCCAGCACCAGGATCCTGCCTCGGGTGGCGCCGACGAACGAACCGGCGCCTTTCTGCCCTGGCTGTTCGGGGACGAGCGGCCGATCGACGCGGTGCGCACCGTCCAGAACGCGGTGCTCCGCTCGGCCGGCCGGGCCACGACACGAGGTACCGATGACGCCCCGGCCGGCTTGCGCCTCGACGTCGAGGACTTCGTGGTCGCCGAGACCACCCGGCGGACCGGCGCCGCGGTCGCGCTCTGCGTCGACCTCTCCTTCTCGATGGTGCAGCAGGAGCGATGGGGTCCGATGAAGCAGACGGCGCTGGCGCTGGCCCACCTGGTGTCCACCCGGTTTCGCCAGGACGCGTTGCAGATCATCGGCTTCGACCGGATGGCGCGGCCGCTGACCTCGCTGCAGCTGGCCGGGATCGAGCCGGAATGGGTGCAGGGGACCAACCTGCAGCACGCGCTGGTCCTGGCCGGCCGGCACCTGCACCGGCACCCGGATGCCGAGCCGGTCGTCCTCGTCGTCACCGACGGCGAGCCGACCGCCCACCTCGACGAAGCCGGGCTGCCGGTCTTCCAGTGGCCCACCACCCAGGCGACCCTGCGGGCGACGATGGGCGAGATCGACGGGCTGACCCGAAACGGGGTCCCGCTCAACTTCTTCCTGCTCGGCGAGGAGCTGGGCCTGGCCCGGTTCATCGACTCGGTCGCCCGGCGCAACGGTGGTCGGGTGTTCACCCCCCAGCTGGGGCAGCTGGGCGCGTTCGTCGTCGCGGACTACCTGCGGGCCCGTCGAGGGCGTCGTCGGTCCGCCTGAGGGGTGGGCTGGGTGACCGCTGGGTCAGCGGGCGCGACGCTGCAGGCGCTCGACGTCCCGGATCAGCACGGCGCGCGCCTCCAGCTTCAGCCAGCCTCGGGTGGCGAAGTCGGCCAAGGCCTTGTTCACCGTCTCGCGGGAGGCCCCGACCAGCTGGGCAAGCTCCTCCTGGGTGAGGTCATGGCTGACCATGACGCCCTCCTCGACCGGGCGGCCGAACCGCTCGGCGAGGTCCAGCAGCGCCTTTGCCACCCGACCGGGAACGTCCGTGAAGACCAGGTCGGCCAGGTGCTCGTTCGTTCGCCGCAGTCGCTGGGCCAGTGCCGACAGCAGCACCTTGGAGACCTCGGGACGGCCGGACAGCAACCCGGTCAGGGACTCGTTGCCCAGGCCCATCAGCTGGGTTTCGGCGACCGCCGTCGCCGTCATCGTCCGGGGGCCGGGGTCGAACAGGCTGAGCTCTCCGAACATCTCACCCGGGCCGAGGATGGCCACGAGGTTCTCGCGGCCGTCGGCGCTGGTCCGACCGAGCTTGATCTTGCCCTCGCCGATCACGTAGAGGCTGTCCCCGGTCTCACCCTCCCGGAAGAGCACGTCTCCGCGCTCCATCCGGGTGGTGCTCATCTCGGCCAGCAGCGCTTGGCCGGCCTCGTCATCGAGCGCGGCGAAAAGCGGGGCTCGGCGCACAACGTCGTGATCCACGTCGCACAGTGTGCCACGACCTGGTCCCGGCCCCCACGACCGGCCACGTAGGGTGAGGGGGTGTCTGCCGATCCGACGACCGAGTCGCCCGTCGCGCTCACCCGTCGCGCCCGCAAGATCTACCGGCAGCTGCACGAGCGGTACCCGTACGCGCACTGCGAGCTGGACTTCACGAGCCCGCTCGAGCTCCTCGTGGCCACGGTGCTGTCCGCCCAGACCACGGACGTCCGGGTCAACCTCGTCACCCCCACCCTCTTCGCCCGGTATCGCACCGCGGCGGAGTATGCCGCCGCGGACCGGTCCGAGCTGGAGACGATCATCGCCTCGACCGGCTTCTTCCGGGCCAAGACCACCTCGCTGATCAGCCTGGGGGCGGCGTTGGTGGAGCGTTTCGGCGGTGAGGTCCCCGGCCGGCTGCAGGACCTCGTCACCCTGCCGGGGGTGGGTCGCAAGACGGCCAACGTCGTGCTCGGCAACGCTTTCGGAGTCCCGGGGATCACCGTCGACACGCACTTCGGGCGACTCGCCCGTCGCTTCGGCTGGACCGCCGAGGAGGATCCGGTCAAGGTCGAGCACGCCGTGGGAGCGCTGATCCCCAAGCGCGACTGGACGATGCTCAGCCATCTGTTGATCTTCCACGGGCGGCGGACCTGTCACGCGAAGAAGCCGGCCTGCGGGGTCTGCCCGGTGTCCCGCCTGTGCCCGAGCTACGGCATCGGTGAGACCGACCCGGAGAAGGCGACGGCCCTGCTCAAGTTCGAGCTCGCCCCCGCGAGTCAGCGACAGCCATGACCACGGCCAGCAGTAGCCGGCCCTCGCTGGCCGGTCCGGGGGAGACGCTGGTCCCGCGGGCCCCGGGGGACGGTGCGACGCGTCCCGGGTGGCTCGACACCATGCTGGCGGCGGCCGGCGAGGTCGAGCCGGCCTGGTTCAGCAGCTTCCTGCCTCCAAACGTGGGAGCCCGCGAGTCCGCCGTGCTGCTGTTGTTCGGGCCGGACCCGGACGGCGCGGACTCGGTGCTGCTCATCGAGCGCAGTCACGAGATGCGTTCGCACCCCGGGCAGGTGGCGCTGCCCGGCGGGGCCGCCGACCTCGCGGACGAGGACGTCATCGCGACCGCGCTGCGCGAGGCGCGCGAGGAGGTCAACCTCGAGCCCGCCGGGGTGGAGGTGGTGGGCACACTGCCAGCCCTGTTCCTGCCGCCGAGTGGCTTCGTCGTCACCACGGTCGTGGGGTGGTGGCGTCACCCGTCCCCGATCTCGGTCGGCGACCCGGCGGAGGTCGCCCGGGTGGTGCTCGCCCCGTTGGACTACCTCATCGCTCCGACCACCCGGCATACCGTGACCCATCCGTCCGGGTTCCAGGGTCCGGCCTTCACGCTCGCGGACGACCTGCTGCTGTGGGGGTTCACCGGGGGGATCGTCAACAAGGCACTCGAGCTGGCCGGGCTCGACGTGCCATGGGACCGTTCGGTGACCCGCCCGCTACCGACCCGCCTGACCAAGGACCGCCGATGAGTGGCAGCCTCCTGCTCGACCTCCTGCTGATCGTGCTGCTGCTGAGCTATGCCGTGACCGGCTACCGCCAGGGGCTGGTGGTCAGCGCCCTCTCGCTGTTCGGCTTTCTCGGTGGTGGCGCACTCGGGATGTGGCTGCTGCCGACCCTGCTGCAGAACTGGCAGTGGGTCAACGAGCACGAGGTGATGCGGATCGTCGTGCTCGTCTTCGGGGTGTTCCTGCTCGCCTCCGTCTTCCAGGGGGTGATGGTCACCATCGGCAACCGGGCGCGCTCCCACGTCAGGGCCGAGCCCCTGCGCGCGCTCGACGCCCTGTTCGGCTCCGTCGCCGTCGTCGTGGCCGTCTCGCTCCTGGTCTGGTTCATCGCCGGCGCGGTCCGCGGGGGCGCCCCGCCGCCGCTCGCCAAGGCCATCGGGGAGTCCCAGGTACTGCGGACGATCGACCGGGTCGTCCCGGCCGAGACCGGCCGGCTGTTCGCCGGATTCCGCACGATGCTCGACCGCAACGGCTTCCCCAAGGTCTTCGAGGGGTTGGCGCCCGAGCCGATCATGCCCGTCGCTCCTCCCGACAGCGCCGCCGCAGCGAGTCCGGCGATCCGGGCGGCCGCCGAGTCGATCGTCAAGATCACCGGCGTCGCGGAGTCCTGCCAGCGCGGTCAGGAGGGCAGCGGATGGGTGGTTTCGCCGGAACGGGTGGTCACCAACGCCCATGTGGTCGCGGGCATGAACGAGGCCCGGGTCCGGATCGGCGGCGTCGGACGGTCCTATGTCGCGACCATCGTCGTCTTCGACCCGCAGCGCGATCTCGCGGTGCTCCAGGTGCCCGGGCTGCCGGCACCCGCGCTGCCGTTGGGGCCCGAGCTGGCCCGCGGGGAGGGCGCGGTGGTGGCGGGGTTCCCACTGGACGGTCCCTTCCGGGTCGACCCGGCCCGCGTCCGGCGGACGATCAACGCCACGGGTTCGGACATCTACGGGCGGCCCGGGGTGTCGCGCGAGATCTACTCCCTCTACGCGCGGGTCGAGCCGGGCAACAGTGGCGGTCCGCTGCTGTCCGAGACGGGCCAGGTCGTCGGCGTCGTCTTCGCGAAGTCCCTGGACGACGAGACCACCGGCTACGCGTTGACGCTGCGTGAGGCCCAGCCGGTCCTCGACGCTGCTCGCGGTGCGCGCTCGCGGGTGCCCACCGGAGCGTGCTCGGCGGCCTGACCCCCGGCGACCGGGTGAGGACCTGCGGTCGTGCTGAGCGGGTCAGCGACCGACGGTGCCGAGCCAGTCGACGATGGCCGCGCTGACCCGGTCCGGGGACTCCTCGGTGAGGAAGTGCCCCGCGCCGTCGACGAGCTGGTGGGTGAAGGGACCGCCGACGTAGCGCTCCGAACCTCCGCAGGCCCGGGCGATGACGCAACCGTCCTCGGTGCCCTGGAGCTGCAGCACCGGCTGCTCGATCCGGCCCCGAACCCGCCGGTTGAACAGTGGACCGTCCTGGCGGAGCTGGCTTCGCCCGAACCAGCGGTAGTGCTCAGCCGCCGAGTGGGCGACGAACGGCATCGCCATCGCGTCGGCATACCGGGTCACGTCGTCGCGGGAGGGGTACTCGCCGAACGGGGATGCCCACTGACGCAACAGGTTTGCCACGTAGGCGCTGTCGCGGGTCATCGCCCGCTCCGGCCCGAACGGCCGCTGCAGCTCCATCAGGTAGCGGTTCGCGCGACGTTGCTCCAGGGACCGGTACGACGCCCGCCGGATCACCCGTGGATGCGGCATCGACAGCGAGCCGACGGCGCGGGTGGCGCCCGGCTGCAGGGTCGGCATGGACCAGGCGATGAAGCCGCCCAGGCCCTGACCGATCACCACCGCCTGCTCCTCACCGAGCGATCGGATGATCGTCGCGGCGTCGGCGGTGGAGGTGTAGGTGTCGTAGCCGCGAGGTGGCTTGTCCGAGGCGCCGTAGCCGCGCAGGTCCATGGCCACGGCACGCCACCCGGCGTCGGCGATGGCCAGCATCTGGTGACGCCACGTGTACCAGAACTGCGGGAGACCGTGCATCAGCAGCACGATGGGGCCGTCACCGACCTCGGCGACGTGGAAGCGGGCACCGTTGGCCGAGACGAACCGGTGCTCCCACGGTCCGTCGATCAGCACGGATGCGGCGTCGAGACTCATGGGCAGGGAGGTGGCCTGTCGGGTGCGTGGGCGGGTTTCCATCAGGTCGTGCGCGGTCGTGGGTCGATGCTCAGCGATGACGGGCACCCTTGTCCAGCGAGACCTGGCTGTTGGCGGCCGGCAGCTGGCCAGCGTGCTCGGACCCCGAGGACACAGCGCCCTTGAGTGCGGTGATCGTCTGCTCGGCGCTGGCCATCGCCCGATCGGGCTTCGGCTTGACCTTGGCCAGCGCGTTCTTGCCCACCAGCGCGAGGACGGCAGCAATGAGGAGCAGGAGGCCGGCCATGATGAGGAACCCGGCCCACGGCGGCAGGCCGAGCGCGTGCAGCCCCCAGGCGCCGGCCATGAAGAGCAGGCCGAGGGCGTAGAGCGACAGCACGCCGGCCAGGATCAGCATCGGAATGCCCTTGGCGGCGAACTTCAGCGAACCGGTGATCTCGGCCTTGGCGAGCTCGATCTCCTTGCGCAGGATCGTCGAGATGTCCTGGGTGACCTGGGCCACGAGCTGCCCGAGGGTGCGCTCGGAGTCCGCGCTGGGGCCTGCCTTGCTGTCGAGGGACATTCGCTACCTCCCACCGCGCCAGGTGCGCGGGTTGTCGGGCCCGTGTGCCGCAGGTCGGGCGGGTGGCCTCATGTCGAGCCTAGCGCCGTGTCCGGATCGGTGTAGATGTCCGGTATGCCGTCCCGGTCGCGGTCGGCGTTCTCCTTCACCTCGACGGCCCGGTAGTGCCGGTTGCGTCCGTGCAGCACGATGGCCGCCAGCCCCGCCGCGAGGAGCGATCCGAGGAGCACGGCCAGCCGGACGTGCTCATCCCGGGCCGAGCCGGATCCGAAGGCCAGCTCCCCGATCAGCAGCGAGACGGTGAACCCGACGCCGGAGAGCAGCGAGAGCCCGAAGATGTCCTGCCAGGCGAGGTCGTCGTCCAGCCGGGCACGGGTGAACCGGGCGAACAGCCAGGTCCCGCCGAAGACGCCCACCGCCTTGCCGGCGACGAGCCCGACGATGACCCCGAGCGCCGCCGGGTCGACCAGGGTCTCCCGGAGGCCACCCGAGACGACGTTGACCCCGGCAGCGAAGAAGGCGAAGACCGGCACCGCGACGCCGGCGGACACCGGTCGCAGCCGGTGCTCCATGCGTTCGGCAAGGGTGTCCTCGTCACTGAGCTCGTCGTGCTTGTCGACCGGCACGAGCAGCCCGAGCAGCACTCCGGCAACGGTGGCGTGCACGCCGGACTCGTGGACCAGGCCCCAGGCCAGCAGCGCCGGGATCGCCAGGAGCAGGGGGTTGCGGATTCCGCGACGCAGCATGAACGCGTAGGCCGCGAGCGGGACCGCGGCCAGCAGCAGGGCGACGATGTTGAGGTCGCCGGTGTAGAAGATCGCGATGATCGTGATCGCGATCAGGTCGTCGACGACTGCGAGGGTGAGCAGGAAGGAACGCAGCGCCGACGGCAGGTGGCTGCTGATCACCGCCAGCACGGCCAGGGCGAAGGCGATGTCGGTGGCGGTCGGGACCGCCCAGCCGCGGAACACGTCCCCGGTCCCCCCGGCGGCCCAGGCAGTCACGGCATACAGGACGGCGGGGACCACGACCCCGAACCCCGCAGCGGCGATGGGCAGCGCCGCCCGGGACCGGTCGGAGAGGTCCCCGGCGACGAACTCGCGCTTGAGCTCGATCCCGGCGACGAGGAAGAAGATCGCCAGCAGACCGTCCGCGGACCACTCCTCGAGGGTGAGGTCGAGGTGCAGCGCAGCCGGGCCGACCCGCAGGTCGCGCAGCGACTCGTAGACCGACTCCCACGGGGTGTTGGACCAGATCAGGGCGATGGCGGCGGCAGCGAGCAGCAGGGCGCCGCCGACCGTCTCGGTCCGCAGGGCGTCGGCGACGAATCGCCGCTCGGTCCAGCCCGGCCGACTGAGCAGCCGCCGCTCCGGCGTCGGCTGCTCATGGTCGGTCATCCGGTCAGGTTACAGAGTGCATCGCCTCTCGGCGTCGGCGCTGGCGGCTAGTCCTCGGACTTGCCCGAGTCGAGACCGCTCTTGATCAGGTCCATCACCGTGGAGTCGGCCAGGGTCGTCACGTCGCCCACCTCGCGGTGCTCGGCCACGTCCCGCAGCAGCCGCCGCATGATCTTGCCCGAGCGGGTCTTCGGGAGCTCCTTGACGATCATGATCTGGCGGGGCTTCGCGATCGGGCCGATCTCGGTGGCGACGTGCGCGCGCAGCTCCTGCACGAGGGCGTCGCCGGCACCGTCCTCGTCCGCTGCGGCGACGGCGTCGCCGCGCAGGATCACGAACGCGCAGACGGCCTGGCCGGTGGTCTCGTCATTGGCCCCGACGACGGCGGCCTCGGCGACCTTCGGGTGGGAGACGAGAGCGGACTCGATCTCGGTCGTGGACAACCGGTGGCCGGAGATGTTCATGACGTCGTCGACCCGTCCGAGCAGCCAGATGTTGCCCTCGTCGTCCTTCTTCGCGCCGTCACCGGCGAAGTAGAGCTTCTCGAAGCGCGACCAGTAGGTCTCCCGGTACCGCTCGGGGTCCCCCCAGATGCCTCGGAGCATCGCGGGCCACGGCTTGTCGATGACGAGGTAGCCCCCACCCCCGTCGGGGACCGATCGGCCCTCGTCGTCGATGACGTCGACGCTGATGCCCGGTATGGCGCGCTGGGCCGACCCGGGCCGGGTCGGGGTGACCCCCGGCAGTGGGCTGATCATGATCGCGCCGGTCTCGGTCTGCCACCAGGTGTCGACGATCGGGCAGCGGTCACCGCCGATGACGCGGCGGTACCACATCCACGCCTCGGGATTGATCGGCTCACCGACCGAGCCGAGTACCCGCAGGCTGGACAGGTCGAACGTGCCCGGGATCGCCTCGCCCCACTTCATGAAGGTCCGGATCGCGGTCGGTGCCGTGTAGAGGATCGAGACCTTGTACTTCTCGACGATCTCCCACCAACGGCCCTGATGGGGGGTGTCCGGTGTCCCCTCATACATCACCTGGGTCGCCCCGAGCGCCAGCGGCCCGTAGACGATGTAGGAGTGACCGGTCACCCAGCCGATGTCGGCCGTGCACCAGTAGACGTCGGTCTCGGGGTGCACGTCATGCACGACGGAGTTCGTGTAGGCGCACTGGGTGAGGTAGCCGCCCGTGGTGTGGAAGATCCCCTTGGGCTTGCCCGTGGTGCCTGAGGTGTAGAGGACGAACAGCGGGTGCTCCGCCTCGTGGCCGACCGCCTCGTGGGTCTCCTGTGCGGCGTCGAGGGCCTCGTGCCACCAGACGTCGCGCTCGTTCCACTCGACGTCCTGGCCGGTGCGCCGGACCACGAGGACGTGCTCCACCGAGGTCTCGGCCCGTTCGAGGGCGGCGTCCACGGCCGGCTTGAGCGCCGCGGCGGCCCCGCGACGGTAGCCCCCGTCAGCAGTGATGACGAGCTTGGCCTTGACGTCCTGGATGCGCGTGTTCAGTGCCTCGGCGGAGAACCCGCCGAAGACGACCGAGTGCGGTGCCCCGATCCGCGCGCAGGCCAGCATCGCGACGGCGGCCTCGGGGATCATCGGCAGGTAGATCGCAACGGTGTCGCCCTTGCCGACGCCGAGGTCCAGCAGGGCGTTGGCGGCGGTCATCACCTGGGTCTGCAGCTGTGCGTAGGTGATGTCGCGGCTGTCCCCCTGCGGCTCGCCGATGAAGTGGATGGCGACCCGGTCGCCGTGGCCGGCCTCGACGTGCCGGTCCACGCAGTTGTACGCCGCGTTGAGCTCACCGTCGGCGAACCAGGTGGCGAACGGGGCCTGGCTCCAGTCCAGGGTCCGGGTGAAGTCCTTCGACCAGCTCAGGTAGGTGCGTGCCTGCTCGGCCCAGAAGGCCTCGTAGTCCGCGTCCGCGGCGGCATACAGGGCGCTCGTGCCGTTCGCCGCCGCGGCGAACTCGGGGCTGGGCGGGAACGACCGGTCCTCGCGGCCGAGGTTCTCCAGGGTCTCGTTCGACACGTGCATCCTCCTGCGTTTGCTGAGAGCGGTTTCGCTCCCTACTCAACCCTCTGGCGGCGCACCCGACAAGTGACGGGGGGCGCCGGTCCGGCGGGTGGCCGAATCGCGCGGTGAACGGCGTCCAAGCCAACCGCCCCCGCGGCGACGAATAGCGGTACATGAGGGACGTCACGTACCGCGCGGTGATCGGTCTGTGTCGCGTGCTGTTCCGCGCCCTGGGCCTGCGCATCGACATCCGCGGGATCGAGCACGTGCCGCACCGTGGGCCGGCGGTCCTGGCGAGCAACCACATCTCGTTCCTGGACTTCATGTTCGTCGGACTGGCCGGCGCCGGTCGCGGGCGGTTCATCAGGTTCCTGGCCAAGGAACGGGTCTTCCGGTCACGGTTGGTCGGCGGTGCGATGCGGGCCATGGGCCACATCCGCGTCGACCGCAGGCACGGTGAGGTCGCCCTGCGGCACGCGCTCCGGGCAGCCGGTAGGGGGGAGCTCGTGGGGGTCTTCCCCGAGGCGACGATCTCCCGGTCCTGGGAGCTCAAGGAGTTTCGCCCCGGGGCCGCCGCGGTGGCCATCTGGGAGCAGGTCCCCCTGCTGCCGGTGGTGATCTGGGGGAGCCAGCGCGTGCTCACCGTCGACGGGCGCTTCAGCCTGCGCCGGGGCAGGGCGATCACCGTCCTCATCGGGGCGCCACTGCAGCTTGGGCCGGAGGTCACGCCGCAGGAGGGGACCGAGCGTCTGCGCGACGCCATGCAGGACCTGCTCGCCGCGGCGGTGGCGACCTATCCCGACCGGCCGCGCAGCGAGCGGGACCGGTGGTGGCTGCCCGCGTCCGCGGGCGGCAGTGCTCCTCGTCCGTCGGTCGCGGCCCAGCTGGATGCCGCGGCGGTGACCCGCGCCGACCGCTGACTCCAGCCACTGTGACCGGCGTGATCGGCCGTCATTCACCCCACCCCATCGGGAACACCTCGAAGGCGGCGCCGAAGTGCGCCCCGAGGCGGGCGCCCGTGGGCTCGGCGATGAGCCCGAGGAACTCGGCAGCGTCGAAGTCCTCCCATCCCAGCCCGTCGATGTAGGCCCGGTGGGCGCGCAGGGAGGCCACGCCCAGGTCGAACGTGTCGGATACGTCGACCCCGTGGGTGGTCCGCGGGGAGCCGAACGCCCAGACCTCGCTCACTCCACCCCACGGCTCGAGCTCTCCCTCGAGCTGCTCGGCGAAGATCCACCGGTTGCCCGCGTCGCGGACGGCGTCCAGCACCGCCTTGCCGGTGGCGATGTGATCGGCCTGGTTGAGGCTCGTGCCGCCGAACGTGTCACGGAAGTTCCCGGTCAGCACCACGTCGGGCCGGTGCCGACGTACCGCGCCTGCCACTGCGCGTCGCAACGGCACCCCATACTCCAGGACCCCGTCGGGCAGCCCGAGGAACTCCACGGCGGTGACGCCGACGATCCGGGCGGACTCGATCTGCTCGGCCTCCCGGACCGGGCGGCTCTCGTCCGGGTGCATCCCGTCGATGCCGGCCTCGCCGGAGGTGAGCATGCAGTAGCTGACCTCCTTGCCCTGACCGGTCCACCGGGCGACGGCGGCCGCTGCGCCGAACTCCAGGTCGTCCGGGTGGGCGACCACGCACAGCATCCGGGCCCAGTCCTCGCGTAGCGGCGTCAGTGCTGGGCGGGCGTTCTCGTTCATGAGGTTGAGCGTCTCACCATGGCGCTGCGTGCTCGCCGCGAGTGCCGGAACGCTGCACCGGGATGTGCCGAAGCGGGGGGTTTGGGCTGGTTCCACTCAGTAGTCTGTCGATCGATGAGTCAGGACTCGGTTCGTGCGACGTCTGTCGACGAGCTCGTCAGCGAGCGCGCCGCCTGGTTGTGGACGGTGGGAGGCTTCCTCGCCGCGCTCCTGCTGTGGTGGCCGTTCTCGTACTCCGGGCGGGCGCAGCTCTTCACGATGCCAGCCGGACCGTCGCAGGTCGGCGTGGTCCTGGCCGGCGCTTTCGCGGCGTCCGGAGTCACCGCCCTGCTCATTCGCCCGCGCTGGCCCCGCTGGCTCATCGTCATCGCCCTGCCCTTGATGTGCCTGTCCCACACCGGCGACGCGACCAGCCGTTCCTGGGTGGTCCTGCTCGCCCTGCTGGTGGTGGTCGTGCTCGGCGCAGCCGTCGGGTCGGTCGGTGCAGACACCCCAACGGCAGCGGCGTTCACGATGGCGCTCCTCGTCGGCGTGGCGCCGGGTGCGCTCTGGAAGGGGCCGCTCGTCGCGTTGGCCCTGATGCTGCCGTTCGTGCGGGCATCCCGGGCCCGGGTCATGCCGACGATGGTGGCGGTGGTGGGGGTGGTCGGCCTCTGGCTGTTCGGTGCCGTGCTGGGGCAGGCGCTGGAGAGCGGGTTCGCCACCGGGGGTCGGACCGAAGGGACCGCCCTGATCAGCGATGGCCTCGCCGGGTCGATCCGGGCCGCCGGGGCCGGCGGGCGAGGGGTCGTCGACAGCACGCTCTCGGACTCAGCCGGGTGGTTCGTGGTCGCCGCGGTCCTCGCGGTGCTGGTGGCGTTGGTGCGCGCGATCTGGCCCGGGCCTCGAGTCCAGGACTGGGCGCTGGGGGGGATCATCGCGATGCGGCGTCGCCGGACCGCAGCAGGGGGCCGCGGATCCCCGACGGGGACCCGCGGCCCGAAGCGCTAGCCGTTCACCGGCACCGAGCCGGTGCCGGGTCGTGCGCGGCTCACCGCACGGCGGCCAGGGCGTCGACCACTCCTTCGCCGTAGTAGCTGTTGTTGGCGGCAGTCCCGATGCAGGCGGCACCGAAGTTGGCATCCGGTGGGCCGCAGACGTGGTCGCTGGCCTGGCTGCGCAGCGTGCTGATCAGCTGGGCCGGGGTCCAGGTCGGGTGCACCGACTTCATCAGGGCGAGCACGCCGGCGACGTGCGGCGACGCCATCGACGTGCCGCTGTACTTCGCATACCCGCCGCCGGGGATGGTGGACAGGATGCTGCGTCCGGGGGCGCCGACGTCGATCTTGCCCAGGCCGCGGTTGGAGAAGTAGGAGAGCCGGTTCTCCAGCGTGGTCCCGACCCGCGACAGGGCGGACACGGTGACGACGCCGGCCAGCTCGGTGGGGATGTCCGAACAGCCGCTGTTCAGGGTCCGCTCGACCGGCGTGCTGTCATCCGGGCTGCCGTAGTCGGTCGTCTTGTTGGCGAGATCGACCCCGGAGTTGCCCGCCGCGGCGGCGTGCACGACACCCTGGCTCGTCGACCACGCGACGGCCCGCCGGACGGCCTCCTTGGCCGCGTGCTGGTCGGGCTGGTCGTCGCAGTAGAACTCGAACGGGTCCACGTAGTAGCTGTTGTTCGTCACGTCCATGTGCTTCAGGCCCGCCCAGACGAAGCCGCAGACGGCGTACTCGGGGTAGATGAACCCATCGTCGTTGACGACCTTGACCGACGCCAGGCGGACGTTCGGCGCGACCCCGACGATGCCCACCCCGTTGCGGGCCGCCGCGATGGTGCCGGACACGTGGGTGCCGTGCGAGCTGGTCGTCGGGTTCCAACCGGTGGCCGACAGGTCCGGCCGTCCGGCGTCGACGCAGTTCACCGAGTTGGCGGCGTCCACGTTGGCGGCGAGGTCCGGGTGGTTCGGGTCGATCCCGGAGTCCAGCACGCCGACCAGGACGTTGCGGGAGCCGTCGGTGATCGTGTTGGCCTGGTCGGCCTTGATCATCGTCATGTCCCACTGCTCGCCCTCGCGGGGGTCGTCGGCGCCGGCCGGGGTGCTCTCGGACGGGACGTCGCCGTTGGCGGGCTTCTTGGCACCCTGCTTGTAGGACGAGGCACCGTGGCCCCACGACGCGGAGAGGTCCTCGGGGGTCCCCTCGGACACGCCCACCGTCCGGGTGGCGCCCACCGACTCGATGGCGTTGCCGCCGAACGTCGTGACGTCGGCGCGGAAGGCGGCGCGGGTGGCGTGGGCGACGACGACGCCGATCTCCGGCCAGGACTGCACCACCACACCGCCAGCGTCGACCACCGCCTTCTCGACGAGTCTGGTCTGGCCGGGGTTGGCGTTCTTGGCGTTGACCAGGTAGCTCATCAGCTCCCCGTCCGGAGTGACGATCGGCACCGGAGTCGACGTCGGCTCCGCGCCCGGGGAGGCGACCGCGTTCGTCGAGATGAGCGCCGTCGACAGGACGGCGACGGCGGCGACCGACAGGGCTGTCCGACGTCGAAGGGTGGGTGATGGCATGCGGGCTCCCAAGGGATGGCGGGTCAAGGCGCTCGAGCCTAGGTCGCACTTCGGGGACACCAGGTCACGATTTCCTCCCCGGGAGGTAAAGATCTTCCAGCACGCATTGAGACCGCCCAGTTGTACCGCTGGCCGGTACCGGGCAGTAACGTGCCCTCATGACCGAGGCGACGAATTCGAGCGGGGCCTTCAGCGGCAAGCGCAGCCCGCGCAGCCCGCATCCCTCGACGTCCCCGGAGGCGCACGAGACGGTGTGGCCACAGGCGGAGGCCGCGGTACCGGTGAGCAGCCCGACGGTCGCCATACCCGCAAAATCGTCGCCGAGGATCACCCGCGCGTCCCGGGCCACGGAGACCAGGGAGCAGGACCTGCGCGGGCGAGCAGCCAGCTGGTCGACGTGGCTGCGTGCTGTCGGTGGCCTGGTGGCCGGTCTGCTCCTGTGGTGGCCCTTCTCCTACCTCGGACTGGCCGACTTCCTGCGCCTGCCCGCCGGAGCCGGCCAGGTGGGCACGATCCTCGCTGGGGCGCTCGCCGCCTCCGGCGTGGCGGCCCTGCTGGTGCGTGCTCCGTGGCCTCGATTCCTCGTCACGTTCGGGTTCCCGGTGCTCTGCGTGCTGCAGTCGGGAGGCTTCGGTGCCTACCCGGTACCGGTGCTGCTGCTCCTGCTCGCCGTGGTGATGACCGGGATCGCCGTCGGGGCCTACGGCACCGGGTCGACGATGACGCTCGCGCTGTCCCTGGCATTCCTGGTGGGCATGTCCCCCGGTTCGCTCTGGAAGGGCCCGTTCATCGCCGTCGCGCTCGCGGTGCCGTTCGCCCGGGCTGCTCTGGATCGGGTCGCGCCCACGGTGCTGGGAGTCGTCGCCGTGGTGGGTCTCTGGCTCCTGGGCGCCGTGACCGGACACGGGCTGATCGGCGGGTTCGCGACCGAGGCTGCCCAACGCGCGTCGGGGTTCGACCTGGTCAAGACCGGGCTGGCCGACTCGTTCACGGCCGCCCGCACCGATGCCTCGGTGCTGATCCAGAACGAGCTCCAGGCGATGACGGGCTGGTTCATCGTGGCCGCCGTCCTGGTCGCCCTCATCGTGCTGACCCGGGCGATCACCGGTCGTGGTGCGTCGAAGCAGCCCGCCAAGCCCTAGCCGATGGCGTGACAGAACCCCCGGCCGGGTGACCCGACCGGGGGTTCTGCGTACCGAGGGTGCCCGTTCAGTGGTGGGTGACCGCCTTCTCGGCACCGGCGCCGGTGAGCGAGCGCACCTCCATCTCCGCGTACTTCGCCTCGTTGTGCTCCCGGGACGTGATCGTCCCGATGTAGCCGAGGATGAAGCCGAGCGGGATGGACACCAGGCCCGGGTTGTCGAGCGGGAACCAGTGGAAGTCGATTCCGGCGTCCTGGATCATGGAAGCGCTCTTGCCGTTGGCCCCGGCCGGCTTGCCCGAGACCACCGGGCTGAAGACGATCAGGGTCACCGCGGAGATCAGTCCTCCGTAGATGCTCCACAGCGCCCCGCGGGTGTTGAACCGCTTCCAGAACAGCGAGTAGAGGATCGTCGGGAGGTTGGCACTGGCCGCGATGGCGAAGGCCAGGGCCACCAGGAAGGCGATGTTCTGCCCGTTGGCGAAGATCCCGCCGATGATGGCGAACGCGCCGATGACCAGGGCCGTGATCCGGGCGACCCTGACCTCACCGTCGGGAGCCACCTGGCCCCGCTTGATGACGCTGGCGTAGATGTCGTGCGCGAACGAGGCGCTCGCCGTGATCGTCAGGCCGGCGACCACCGCGAGGATCGTCGCGAAGGCCACCGCGGAGATCAGGCCCAGCAGGATCTCCCCGCCGAGCTGGAACGCCAGCAGCGGCGCCGCAGAGTTCGCCCCACCGGGAGCGGCCTTGATCGCCGTCGGACCGACGAGGGCCGCCGCGCCGTAGCCGAGCACCAGGGTCAGCAGGTAGAACCCGCCGATCAGCCAGATGGCCCACTCGACGGACTTGCGGGCCTCCCGGGACGTCGGAACCGTGTAGAACCGCATCAGCACGTGGGGCAGTCCAGCAGTTCCGAGGACCAGCGCCAGGGACAGCGAGATGAAGTCGATCTTCGTCGTGGTGTTCTTGCCGTACGCGACACCGGGGTTGAGGATCTTGTCGCCCACCGCGCCGGACTGCTGGATCGCGCCGTCGAAGAGGCCGGAGAGGTTGAAGCCGTACTTGCCGAGGACCCACACGGTCATCACGAAGGCTCCGGCGATCAGCAGGACCGCCTTGATGATCTGCACCCACGTGGTGCCCTTCATCCCGCCGACGAGGACGTAGGTCACCATGATGATGCCCACGACGGCGATGACCACGCTCTGCGCGGCCCGCCCGTCGATACCGAGCAGGAGGGCGACGAGCCCACCCGCGCCGGCCATCTGGGCGATGAGGTAGAAGAGGCAGACGACCAGGGTGGAGATCGCGGCAGCCATCCGGACCGGACGCTGCCTGAGGCGGAAGGACAGGACGTCCGCCATGGTGAACTTCCCGGTGTTCCGCAGCAGCTCGGCCACGAGCAGCAGGGCCACGAGCCAGGCGACGAGGAAGCCGATCGAGTAGAGGAACCCGTCGTAGCCGTTGATCGCGATGGCACCGGCGATGCCGAGGAAGGACGCGGCCGACAGGTAGTCGCCGGAGATGGCGATGCCGTTCTGTGGGCCGGTGAAGGCCCGGCCGCCGGCGTAGAAGTCGGCGGCCGACTTGTTGGTCCGCGAGACCCGGATGACGATCGCCAAGGTGATCAGCACGAAGACCACGAAGATCGCGATGTTGACGGTCGGGTTCCCGACGTTGGTCTCCATGGGCAGGAACGCGCTCACAGCTGGCCCCTTTCCATGTGGTCGTTCAGCTCGGCGGCAGCGGCGTCGAAGTTCCGGTCAGCCCAGCGGACGTACGCGATGGTGATCGCGAAGGTGGACACGAACTGGAGCAGGCCGAAGATCAGCCCGATGTTGATGTTGCCCCAGACCTTGGTGCCCATGAAGTCGGCGGCGAAGGCGGCCATCAGGACGTAGAGGAAGTACCACGCCAGGAACAGCGCGGTCATCGGAAAGACGAACTTGCGGAACCTGCGGCGCAGGTCTGCGAACTCGGGAGAGCGCTGGACCTCGAGATATCTCGCGGCCCGTTCTTCGCTGATGTCGAGAGCGTCGTTGCCCACGGTGCACCTCCGGGTGACTGGCCACGGGCTGCTCCCGCGGCCCTCTCAGGGTGGGGCCGGGGGTATGCCGTGTGAAGACGACGCGCGCCGGGTGGGTAGGCGCGTCGCCGGACGGAGTCCCGGCGTGCGCCGAACGGTCGTCCTGCCGCGCTCAGTGGTCGCGCACGACGGCGACCGCCGAGCGGACCGACTCGGGCGCATGCAGCCGCACCATCGTCTGGGCCGTCCCGGCCGGGATCCGGGACGGCGTGGCCAGCGAGACGACGATCGCGACCACGAAGGCGGTCGGCATCGACCACGCCGCGGGCTGGGCGAGCAGGGCGCCGAGCCATCCGTGCCCGCTCGAGGAGACCCCACCGAGCACGGTCACCGTCGTCGCGCTGAGGGCGAGGACCCCGCCGGTGACGAGCCCCGCCGCCGCGCCGGCGACCGAGAGCCGGCGCCACCACACCCCGAGGATGAGCAGCGGGCAGAAGGTGGACGCGGCCACGGCGAAGGCCAGGCCCACGGTGTCGGCGAGGCTGACGTTCGGCGTCAGCCAGCTGGCGGCATACGGCAGGATCACGGCGACCACCGCCGCGAGCCGGAAGCTCTGGATCCGGGGCAGGTCGCCGCCGGCAACCCGCGCCAACCGGGGGGCCAGCAGGTCCTGGTCGATCACGCCGGCGACCGAGATGGTCAGTCCCGAGGCGGTCGAGAGGAAGGCCGCGAAGGCCCCGCCGGCCAGCACCGCCGACAGCAGGGTGCCGAGCATGCCGGGGCTCATCGCCTGGGGCAGCAGCAGGGTCACCGAGTCGGCTCGTACCGCGTCGGGCAGGGTCGGGAGGTAGACCCGACCGAGGACCCCGTAGACCGGCGTGAAGACGTAGAAGAGCCCGAGCAGGGCGACGACGACGAGCGTGGTCCGCCGGGCCGAGCGGCCGTCCGGGTTGGTGTAGAAGCGGACCAGGACGTGCGGCAGCCCCATCGTGCCGAAGCACAGCGCCAGGATGGTGCTGTAGGTGGCGTAGACCGGGTGCTCACGACCGCCATAGCCGGTCAGCGCCTCGCTCCAGCCCGAGCCGCCGCCGACCTGCGGACCGGGGTGGCCGCTCTGCACCCACAACGCCAGCAGCACGAAGGCGGGGACGGAGATCGCGGTGAGCTTGATCCAGTACTGCACCGCTTGGACGAGCGTGATCGAGCGCATCCCCCCGGCGACGACGTTGGCCACGACGACGACGGCGACGATGAGACTGCCCAGGGCCGGTGGCGCGCCGGTCACGGTCGACAGGGCCAGGCCCGCACCCTGGAACTGCGGCAGCAGGTAGAGCCAGCCGATTCCGACGACCAGGACCGAGGCGAGCGAGCGGACCTTCCTCGACTCCAGGCGGGCCTCGGCGAAGTCCGGCAGGGTGTAGGCACCTGACCGGCGCAGCGGAGCGGCGACGAGGACCAGCAGCACGAGGTAGCCCACGGTGTAGCCGACCGGGAACCACAGCATGTCGACGCCGAGCGAGTAGACCAGGCCGGCAACGCCGAGGAAGGACGCCGCGGACAGGTACTCACCGCCGATGGCCGAGGCGTTCCACCCGGGGCTGACGCTGCGCCCGGCCACGTAGAAGTCACTGGTGGTGCGGGACAGGCGCAGCCCGAAGGCCCCGATCACCAGGGTGACGAGGCAGACCACCGTGATCGCGACGACGCCCGCGGAGCCGCTCACTGATGCGCCATCAGGTCGACGAACTCGCGCTCGATCCGTTCGGCCTGGCGGACGTAGATCCGGGCCGCCAGCACCACCAACGGGTAGATCAGGACGCCGATCACGAGCCAGGGCAACGGGACCGGGCCGATGCTGATCGCCCGGGTGGCCGGCACCAGGACGAAGACCGCTGGCACGCCGAGGACGACCACGGCCATCCCGAGCAGGATGGTGAGGGAGAGTCGCAGCTGGGCGCGCAGCAGCGCCGAGAGGTAGACCTCACCGAGCCCGGTCTGCTCGGCCAGCTCCTGGGTGGCGGGGCGGCGCTCGCCCCGCAACCGGGCCTCGCGTCGCGGAGAGGTGATCCGAACCCGTCGCCGGGGCGCGTCGGGCGGCGGTGCGCTGCTCACGGCTGAGCCGCACGGAGCAGACGCTCCCGCAGCGTGCGGGTGTGCCGCCGACTGACCTGGAGCTGCACGTCACCGACCCGCACCGTGCAGTGGCCGCCCTCGGTCGAGACCGCCGTCACGTGGCTGATCGAGACGAGGGTGGATCGGTGGATGCGCACGAATCCGTGCTCCCCCCAACGCTCCTCGAGAGCGTTGAGCGAGACCCGGACGAGGTGGGATCCCGCGTCGGTGTGCAGCCGCGCGTAGTCACCATGAGCCTTGGCGTACCGGATCATGCTGCGCCGGATGAAGGTCGTCACCCCGCCCAGCTCGACCGGCACGGTCTCGTCGGGATGGTCCTTCGCGACGGCGACCTGCGACGGCTCCGCGGCCTGCGCGACGACCCGGCGCACCGCCTCGGCGATCCGGTCGGAGCGGATCGGCTTCATCACGTAGTCGGTGGCCTCGAGGTCGAAGGCGTGCACGGCGTGCTCGTCGTAGGCGGTGACGAAGACGACCTGGGGTCGCTCCGCGAACCGGGCCAGCACCTTCGCCAGGTCGAGCCCGTCCAGGCCCGGCATCGAGATGTCGCTGAACACGACGTCCACCGTGTCGGTCTCCAGGGCCCGCAGGGCCTCGGTTCCCGAGCTCGCGGTCCGGATCGTGCCGATGCGCTCGTCCCGGCCGAGCAGGTAGGTCAGCTCCGCCCGGGTGGGGGCCTCGTCGTCGACGACGAGCACCCGGAGCCCGACTGCGGGCACTGTCGGCGGCGGCATACCGGTCAGGTTACGGCTCCGCGTGGACTCCGGGCATGTACTTGGGCACCCGGAACGTCACCTTCGTTCCGGCGCCGGCGGCGGTCTCGACGACGAGACCGTGCTGGTCGCCGAACGCCTGACGCAGCCGGGCGTCGACGTTGCCCAGCCCGACGCTGTCGGCAGCCGACTCCCCGGAGAGCGCGGCGCGGATGACGTCCGGGTCCCCGCCGACGCCGTCGTCCTCGATGCTGATCTCGGCGGCCGAGCCGAGGTCCACGGCGGTGATCGTCACGTGTCCCACCCCGGCCTTTCGCTCGAGTCCATGCCGGACGGCGTTCTCCACGAGGGGCTGCACCGCGAGGAACGGCACGGCGACCGGAAGGACCTCCGGCGCGATGGTCAACGAGACGACGAGCCGGTCGCCGAACCGGGCCTGCTCGAGGACCAGGTAACGCTCGATGTTGCGCAGCTCGTCGCCCAGGGTCGTGTACGCGCCGCCGCGACGAAAGGCGTACCGGGTGAAGTCGGCGAACTCCAGGATCAGCTCTCGGGCCCGGTCGGGGTCGGTACGCACGAACGACGCGATGGCGCCGAGGCAGTTGTAGATGAAGTGCGGCGAGATCTGGGCCCGCAGGGCTCGCAGCTCGGCCTCCATCAGGCGGGTCCGCTGGCGGTCGAGCTCGGCGAGCTCGATCTGGGTGGAGATCCAGCGGGCGACCTCCTCGGTCGCCCGCACCAGTCCGGCCGACACCGACGGGCCGTAGGCCGCGAGGGTGGCGACCACGTGCTCGTCGGCGACGATCGGGGCGAGCACCCCGGAGCGGATCGGGCAGTCGGGGTGGGCGCAGGTGATCTCGTCCTCCGACAGCACCACGGTCCGTCCGGAGGTCAGGACGGGTCCGGCCTGTGCGTGCACGGCCTCCCGGTGATGGGCGCCGACCCCGTCCCAGGCCAGGACCCCACTGGGATCCGCCAACGCGATCGCCCGGCTGCCGAGCATCGAGCGCAGCTGCCGGGTGGCCTTCGTGGCCGCCTCGGGGGTGAGCCCGTCGCGCAGGTGCAGCGCCGCCTGGGAGGCGGTGTGCAGGGTCTGGTAGGTCGCCCGGTCCACCTCGCTGACGAACCGACGCCGCCGCAGCACCCGCAACAGCCCGCCGACGAGCACGACGAGGCCGAGCGCGGCGGCCGCGGCCAGGGTCTGGTTGCCGGTCACAGACGCAGCGTAGGCGGGGGTACCTAGGATTGGCCGGTGCCGCCCACTCCCGTTGCCGACCTGACCGCCCGGCTCGCCGCGCTGGCCGCCCTGCCCGGGGTCGGTCCCCGCTCGATCGCCGCCCGCGAGGCGTGCACCGCGCTGCGGTTCAACGAGGCGCTGCGGCGCCGGATCCCGGAGGCCGCGGCCGAGTCGCGGATCCGCGGCGCCCAGGCGAGCGCGGCGCTCGAGGGCGCCGACGTCCCGCTCGAGCGGGTTCGCGAGCTCGTGCTCGGGATCCGGCCCTGGCCCGACGACCCCGACCCGGTCGAGCAGGTCCTGCGCGGAGTCATCCAGGCGACGGCCGAGACCGAGCACGTCATGGCGCTGGTCCTGACCGCGCCGCTCCAGGCCCTCGCCCGGCTGCACGTCGCGGCGATGGCGGGGCTCCTGCCGGCCGACCAGGTGGGCCGTCCCCGCCGGGGGGAGGAGACGTCGCGGGAGTTCGTCGACCTCGGTCCGGCAGCCCCGCCTGCGCAGGTCGCCGAGCGACTGACCGACCTGGCCGCGGTGCTCACCTCACGGGCGGACCAGCCGGCCGTCGTGGTGGCCGGACTGGTCCACGCGGAGATCGCCGTGATTCGTCCGTTCGTGCGCGGTAACGGCGCCGTCGCCCGAGCCATGGAGCGGTGCATCATCCAGGCCAGCGGTCTCGATCCCACCGGGGTGGCGGTTCCGGAGGCCGGGCACGGACGCGGCGGCGGCCCGGCCTACCTAGGTGCCCTCACGGCATACGCGGTCGGGGGGCGGGAGGGCGTGGCGCTCTGGCTGCAGCACTGTGCCGACGCCGTGGTCACCGGGGCCGCGGAGGGCGAACGGATCTGCGCGGCCGTGCGCGCGGGTCGACTCGACTGAGTCTGCGTGGCCCTGGGCGGGTGCTCATGATGAGCCGCGCGCCACGCCTCGCGACCGACGGCCCACCCACAATGAGCCACTCGCACAATGAGCCACTCGCACAATGGTTTTCGCGTAGCGGCGGGCAGTATCGCCCCGTCTCGACGGTGCGTCAAGGCCTTCATTTCCGGGGTGAAAGGGAGTACAACTGGAGGTGGCACTCGTGCCGTTCGAACCACCGTGAAGCAGCCGGGCACCCACGCGCGGCCGGTCCACTGATGGACAGCTCGTTGGTGGGTTTATCCCACTGCGACAACTCAAGTGCACGCTCTGGTAACCCGCGATGCATCACGGTCGTGATGGCACCTCACCTTCATCGAGGCGAGGTGCCATCACCATGAACCCGTTCCTCGCGGTGCTGTCTGCGGCCGGGAGCCGGTTTCGCCGGAGTAACGATGTGAGGACCGCACCAGACAAGGTGCGACATACCGGATTCCGATCGGGCTGACGGTGATTGCCTTATCGCAGCGACCGACGGACAATCGAAGGGCGTTCCCCATTCGTGGGTAGAGCGCACCATGCGTCTTGGCTCCTCCCCCCAGGTGCTAGGGCGCAAGATGGCCCCCGTCGTCCCCGACGGGGGTCATCGCTGACGGGGATCTCGTCCACAAGGGGTGCCCGCGTGAGCGCGGCGCCCACAACCTCGTCGCCGAGGGCCTCGGACGGGCGTCGTTTCGCGACGCTGGGGGCATGAGCGATGCAACGGTGATCGTCGTGCTGGGCGCCTCGGGCGGCGTGGGGGCGTCCGTACTGACCGCAGCGCTGGCCGTGCGCGCCAGTCGGGCCGGGCGGGATCCCGTGGTCGTGGATCTTCGCCCCCTGCGTGGGGGACTCGACATCATCTTCGGGGTTGAGCAGGACTCGGGCCTCAGGTGGGCCGACCTGCAGGAGCTCCAGGGCCATGCCGATGCCGCCGCCATCGTCGAACGACTGCCCCGGGCCGATGGCGTCCCCGTGCTCTCGGTCGGTCGTGAGGACGCCGCGTTGCCCGACGCGCAGGTGGTCGGCGCAGTGCTCACCTCCCTGGCGGAGGCCGAGGAGCTGCTGGTCATCGACCTGACCCTGGAGTCCGGCATCGCCGACCTCGTGATCGAGCTGGCCTCGCTGGTGGTGGTCGTGGCAGGAACCGAGCTGGGCCAGCTCGCAGCCTTGTCCTCGCTAGGGCTGTGGCTTCGGGCGCGCGGTGTCCCGATCGCCGTCTGCCTGCGCGGTGACAAACGCGCGACCGCGTTCCGGGAGCTGGTCGAGTCGACCATGGGACTGCCTGTCGAGGGGCTCATCCGCGACGACCCGAGCATCCGGGCCGACCTGGCCCACGGCGTGCCGCCCGGAGGTCGAGGATCCGGCTCCCTCACGGCGACGGCCGACGCGCTGCTCGCCCGTGCCTGCCCGAATCGCGAGGGCGCCGCGTGACCTCGTCGTTGCCTCCGCCAGCCTGGGAGCAGATCCGGCGCGGCCGGGCACCGGACGACGAGCTGCTGGCACAGGTGGCCGGGACGGCAGCGGCCACGCTGGGCACGGATGGCGTGGCCGGCGTTCGAGAGGAGCTGAGGTCCCGGTTGCTCGGCGCCGGTCCGCTCGAGCCGCTACTCGCGGATGATCGGGTCACCGATGTCACGGTCAACGGTGACGGCACGGTCTGGATCGACCGCGGCGACGGCATGGAGCGCGTCCTGGTGGATCTGGGTGGGACGGAGGGGCAACGGCGGCTGGCGGTTCGCCTGGCCGGCCTGGCCGGACGCCGGCTGGATGACACGGCGCCCTACGTCGACGGGCAGCTTCCGTCCGGGGTGCGGCTCCACGCCATCCTGCCGCCCCTGGTTGCCGACGGACCGCATGTGACCTTGCGGGTCCCGTCGAGGACCGGGGTGGACCTCGAGGTCCTCCAGCACCGGGGTCTGTTCCCGCCCGGATGGCTGGCACTGCTGCGGGCCCTGGTGGTCCGCCGAGTCGCGTTCCTCATCACCGGCGGGACGGGCGCCGGCAAGACCACCCTGCTGGGCGCGATGCTCGGGCAGGTCGCGGCCCACGAACGCCTCGTGGTCGTCGAGGACGTCCGGGAGCTGGTGATCGCCCACGGGCACGTCGTGCGGCTGGAGGCCCGCCCGGCCAACGTCGAGGGAGCCGGCGAGGTGACCATGACGACCTTGGTCCGACAGGCCCTGCGGATGCGTCCGGACCGGCTCATCGTCGGCGAGGTCCGGGGGCCAGAGGTCCGAGAGCTCCTCACCGCGTTGAACACCGGGCACGAGGGCGGGTGCGGGACGGTGCACGCCAACGCGGCCCCGGACGTGGTCAGCCGGGTCGAGGCACTCGGCGCCCTCGCCGGGCTCTCCCTGCCAGCCGTCCACGCCCAGCTCGCCAGCGCCATCCAGGTCGTCATTCATCTGGCGCGCGCCGAGCGTGGTGGTCGCGGTCGGCGGGTCATCGAGGCGATCGGCATCCTGGAGAGATCACCGCGGGGCGGGCCGACCGTGACCACGGGAGTATGCCGGGACGGTCACGGGCGGGTGCGTCGAGGCCCCGGGTGGGATCGGCTCGTCGAGCTGACCGCCGTGGACGAGGAGGCGCTGCCGTGCTCCCGATAGCGAGTGCCCTGCTGCTGCTGGCGGTGCTGGCCTGGCCACGACGGAGCCCAGGTCAACCGGCCTGGCCGCCGGACCGGCCGCACCGGGGACGTGCCGACAGCACCGGGCGGCTGTCCGGACCCCAGGGCAGCCAGGCTCGCCGTGGCCTGCTCCGGAGCCGTCGGCTTCCCCTGGCCCGGCACGGACCTCGCGGCGCTCGGGCGGGCCAGGTGCTGGACGTGCTCGACGCCCTCGGCCCGGCGCTCGAGGCGGGCCTGCCAGCCGGCGCCGCCGTGAGGTGTCTGCACGAGTGCGCGACCGACCCCCGGTCCGTCGAGCTTCTGGGGCGGTTGGCCCGAGCGGCGGACGCCGGCGAGCCGCTGTCGGCGGTGTGGGGGGCGCAGGCTCGGTCGCTGCGCTCGTGTGAGCTGGACCTCGTGGCCCAGGCGTGGGCCCTCTCGGAGAGGTTGGGCGCCCCGCTCGCCGAGGCCGTGGCGCTGTCCGCCGATCTGCTGCGCAAGCGGATGGCCCGGCAGCGACGCGTCGCGATCGCCCTGTCCGGACCGCGGGCGAGCATGACCGTGCTGACCCTCCTGCCGCTGGCAGGGCCCGGAGTCGGTCTCCTGATCGGGGTTCCTCCCACTGAGCTCTACGCCGGCGCCGCGGCGAAGGCCTCGCTGGCGGCTGGGCTGCTCGCCATGGGCGGCGGACGATGGTGGTGCGCCGCGCTCGTGCGCGGCCTCGCCGTGCCTCGGTCCGTGCGCCAGTCGAGGCCATGAGCTGGGAGCTCGCGGTGGCAGCCGGACTGGCGGTGGGTGCTGTCCTGAGCTGGCCTGCGCGCGGACCCGACCGCGCGTGGAACGAGCTCGGTGCGGCGCGCAGCGGCGTCGCCCGCGCTCCGATGGGGCCGCTGACCATCGACGACGTGACCTCAAGCATGTGCCTGCTCTCGCTGGCCCTGCGGTCGGGCTGCGGAGTCCTCGAGGCGATCGAGCAGGTCGCCCGGGACGGACCCGAGCCTGCTGCAGAAGATCTGAGGACGGTGGCAGCCGCGTTGCGCTGGGGTGTCGACGAAGGCCACGCCTGGGCGGCGGTGGACCCGGTCTGGCGCCACGCGGCTCAGTCGATGAGACTTGCCGCGCGGGCCGGCATCGCCCCGTCCGCGCTGCTGCTCACGAGTGCCGAGGATCTCCGCGCGTCGGAGCTGGCCCGACTCGACGTCGAGGCGGCTCGAGTCGGAGTCCGGATGGTGCTTCCGCTGGGTCTGGCCTTCCTTCCCGCTTTCTGCCTGACCAGCGTCATCCCGATCGTCCTGGCCCTGGCCGGGCAGGTTCTCGGCCCCTGACCGGGCCCTGACCGGGCCGGGCCCGGCCCGTCCAACCCGCGACGGTGGTGAAAACACCCGTCGCTCACCGATGCAGTACGTTCCAGGGGTCCACGAACCGACATCTGACGGGTGGGTTGACGATGAGCGCATCCGGGGTGCTGGACCGCCTGCGGAGTCTCCGGGAGGCCTGGCGGGTCCTGCTCTGGCCGCTGCCCGCGCTGGGGGTGTTCCTCGGGGTCGTGCTCGGGGTCGTCCTCCCGCTGGTGGACGCCGCCGTGGACGACGATTTGAGCCCATCGCTGAAGGTCTACCTGTTCGGCGGCGGTGCGGACGCGGCCCGGACGGTCCTGAGCGCCGTCTCCGGCTCGCTGATCACGGTCACCGCGTTGACCTTCTCCCTGACGGTGGTGACCCTCCAGCTGGCGAGCAGCCAGTACTCGCCCCGCCTGCTGCGCACCTTCCAGAGCGACCGGGTGGTGCACGCGACGCTCGCCATGTTCCTCGGGACGTTCACCTACGCGTTGACCGTGCTCCGGACGGTTCGCACGGCGGCCGACGAGCAGGTGGCCTTCGTGCCGCAGCTGTCGGTGACCGTGGGGTTCCTCATGGCACTGGCCAGCGTCCTGGTCCTGGTCGCCTTCCTGTCCCACCTGACCGGCCAGATCCGCGCGGAGAGCATCCTGGACAACGTCTTCACCGAGGCTCGGGCCAGCCTGATGGACCTCACCTCCGAGCACGACCCCGATGACCCCCGGCCCGCAGCCCCAGTCGCGCCGGCGCTCGTCTCCATCCTGTTTGCCGACGCGTCAGGCTTTCTCGTCTCCATCGACCTCGACGAGATACTCGCCGCTGCGACCGAGGCGGATGCGGTGCTCGTGATCGAGCGACACACCGGCGCCTCGGTGGTCGCCGGTTCACCGATCGGCATTGCCTGGTCGCGGGACGCAGCAGTCCTCGATGGGGAGAGCCTCGAGAAGCTGCGATCACGGTCCAGCAAGGCCATCCACACCGGGTTCGAGCGCACCGCTGCCCAGGACCTCGGGTTCGGTCTGCGCCAGCTCACGGACGTCGCGTGCAAGGCGCTCTCGCCAGGGATCAACGACCCGACCACGGCGATCCATGCGCTGGGCCACTCCTCGGCGCTGCTGTGCGAGATGGCCGCTCGCGAGCTGGGCCCGGTGGTACTCCGTGACGAGGACGGCGAAGCCCGCGTGGTGCTGGCGCGGCCCACCCTGCGAGAGCTGCTCGACGAGGCCATCGCCCAGCCGCGTCGCTACGGAGCCAGCGATCCTGCAGTGCTGGCCCGACTCTTCGCCCTGCTCGACGAGCTGGCATGGTCGGTCAGGCCAGAGCATCAGGAACTGGTCGCCGACCAGCTGACCCGGATGCGGATCACTGCGAGCGCGGAGGGGTTCGACCCGACGGAGCGCTCGCAGCTGTCCGCGCTCGCCCAACGCGTCGACCAGACCCTGGCCCGGCGTCTGTCCAGTCCGTCCACTCCGTCCGTCGAGTCGGCCGAGGGGTAGCAGTCGTCTCGGGCCGGAGTCGCCTAGGCTTCCTGGCTCGGTGACATGGCGACGTGAGGAGTGGTCGTGAACGCATCGTCGGGGCAGAGCCCAGCCTCTCGGCGGGCTGGTCACGTCACCCGGGCGAGCCTCACGGCGCTGGCGCTGGGGCTGGTGGCGATCCCGTTCAGCCTGCTCCTGCTCCTCGTCGTGGACAACTGGGGTCCCCTGGCGCGTGCCGACAAGGGGGCCCGGGACGGACTGCACGCCTATGCGCTCGACCATCCGGTGTTCGTCGCCGTCATGCGGGCGTTCAGTGACTCCGGTTCGTCACTGGCCTGGCAGGTCGTCATCACGCTGGTGACGTTGTGGCTGCTGAGCCGACGGAGCTGGCGGCTGGCGGTCTTCGCCGTCGCTGCCGCGGGCGGGTCATCGCTGCTCAACACGGTCGTGAAGCTCCTGGTCCACCGCGAGCGTCCGATCGTCGACCAGCCCTTCCTGAACGAGCCGGGGGCGAGCTTTCCCAGTGGGCATGCCCAGGCGGCTGCCGTGGGGTATGGGGTCCTGCTGCTGGTGTTCATCCCCCTGCTGACCGGGATCTGGCGTCGCGTCGCCGTGGCAGTGGCCGTCGTCATGGTGCTCGGCATCGCGTTCTCCCGAGTGGCCCTGGCGGCCCACTACGTCTCCGACGTGGTGGCGGGCATCGTCCTCGGGCTGGCCTGGCTGGCGGCCATGACGGCCCTGTTCAGCGCCTGGCGGGTGAAACGGGGTCGGCCGAAGGTGGATCCGCTCGAGGGTCTGGCCCCCGAGCAGGCCGACCGCCTCAACCCGGTCACCCCGGATCCCAGCGGTCCAGAACCGGAGTGAGCGGCGCGGCTGGGCCCGGCCGGCTCCACGGTGGGCGGGATGAGCCGAGCCGTCCACAAGCCGCACACGGTCGTCGCACGGTCCCCAGGCGGGACCGAGGCGATGGTGACCGGGCCCGCATCCTCGCAGGATCGATCCCGACCCGGACGGGCTGGGTCCGCGTTCCTGCGAACGCGTGGTGAGGTAAGGGGATTCGATGCACGTGTCGAAGCTGAGATCACGATCGATCGTCCGGCGCTGGGCCCGAGCGAGACGACTGGCAGACGCGGGGATGACCACCGCGGAGTACGCCGTCGGCACGCTGGCGGCCTGTGCGTTCGCCGCCGTGCTGCTGGCGATCGTCAAGTCCGGGCCGGTCAAGTCTGCGCTGGGGAAGGTCATCACCACGGCTCTGGGGATGGCGGGCTGAGCGTGGCCGCTGGGCGGCTTCGTGCAGCCGGTCGCCGCAGCTGGTCGGTGGGGATGGCGACGGCTGAG
The DNA here is from genome assembly GCA_963845815.1 of uncultured Actinomycetota bacterium. Lineage (GTDB taxonomy): Bacteria > Actinomycetota > Actinomycetes > Actinomycetales > Dermatophilaceae > Lapillicoccus. The sequence goes on along the minus strand of CAWJTD010000001.1, from coordinate 384,640 downwards.
CTCGCTGTCGCCATCCCCGCGTTGCTGGCCGTCCTGTCGCTGTGCCTGGGTGCCCTGTCCATCGGAGTGGACCAGGTCCGGTGCGTCGACGCGGCACGGCTCGGCGCCCGCGCTCTCGCTCGCGGGGAGCCAGAGGTGACCGTGCGTGAGCTCGCTGGTCGTGCCGCACCCCCGGGCGCCCGGGTGACTCTCGCCCGGGGAGTGACCGAGGTGCGGGTCGCGATCTCCGCGCCTGCTGCGGTCCCGGGTCTGCCGGGGCTCGCGGCCTCCGCGGAGTCGGTCGCCCTGCGCGAGTCACCATGACTCGGGTCATCATGACTCGGGTCAGTGCGACTCGGGTCAGCGCGACTCGGGTCACGAGTCACGCGGCCGAGCGGGGGTCGGCCACCGTACTGGTGGCGGGGACCGTCGGTGCCCTGCTGAGCCTGTTGGTCGGTGCCCTCATCGTGCTGGCAGCGGTCGTCGCCGCCCACCGGGCCCAGGCCGCCGCCGACCTCGCCGCACTAGCGGGAGCAACCACCTTGATCAGCGGCGGCAGTCCGAGCTCGGCGTGCGCCGAGGCGGAGCGCATCGGTCGGCTCAACGGGGCAAGCCAGCTGTCCTGCACTCCCGGACCGGACCTGCGCCTGGACCTGACGGTCAGCGTCCCGAGCGCGCCCGGTCTCGGACCCGCGCGGGCCAGATCGCGGGCCGGACCAGGTCCCGCGGGTGCTCAGGGCGTGGGGTCGGTCTTCCGCTCGTAGCCGCCCTCCGGCGCCTTCGGGGCAGCCGACGGGTCGAAGCGCGGCGCGGGCTCCAGGGGAGGCGTCGGGCGCTCCACCACGGGACGCTCCACCACGGTGGGGCGCTCGACCACGGTCGGGGCCGGTGCCGTGGCTCCGGACTCGCGGAGTTCCCGCAGCTCGCGTCGCTGGGCGCGCTTCCGCGCGAAGCCGGCGGTGGTGAGTCGCAGGCCGAGCCAGATGAGCAGCATGGCGCCCGCTCCGACAGCGATCATCGTGATCGGCAGGACGTAGTACGTCGCTCCGACGCCGGACATCTCGATGACCGTGGTGCTCTTCAGCGCCAGCCAACTGACGTAGGCGCCGCCTCCGAGTGCCAACAATATGAGGATCAGACCAACGGCGAGCATTGTGGACCTCCTGTGAGCCTAACCGGGACGCGCGAAGGCGTACTGCGACCCTACTGCCCAGCGTGGGTTTCCCGGCTCAGTTACGGCTGCGCGCCGGCAGATGCGAGGGTCACGTCGAGCAGGGCGACGGCACCTGCCTTGCTCAGGGGTTCGTTGCCGTTCCCGCATTTCGGGGACTGGACGCAGGACGGGCAGCCCAGCTCGCAGTCACAGGCGACAATGGCGTCCCGGGTCGCGGCGAGCCAGGTGCGAGCGGCCTCGAAGCCGCGTTCGGCGAAGCCGGCACCACCGGGGTGGCCGTCGTAGATGAGGATGGTCGGCAGCCCGGTGTCCGGGTGCAGTGCGGTCGACACGCCTCCGATGTCCCACCGGTCCGAGGTCGCCACCAGGGGCAGCATCCCGATGGCCGCGTGCTCGGCGGCGTGCGCGGCTCCCGGGATGTCCCGCTCCGCGATTCCCACCGAGGCGAGGACCTCGACCGGGATCGTCCACCACATCGCCTTGGTGGCCAGGGTGCGCACCGGGAGCGTCAACGGGTGCTCGCCCAGCACCTCGCCCGTCGGGAGCCGGCGCAGGAAGGAGGTGACCTGGGTGTGCACCTCGACCCTGCCGAAGGCACACGACAGCGGACCCCAGTCCTGCACTCGCTCGACGCCGACGATGTCGAACGCGCTGACCGAGCGGGCCTGGGTCGACCAGCCCGGGTCCCCGGCGACGACGAGCGCCGAGGCGTCAGCCAGGTCGAGCTCGGTGACCACGAACGTCGCCCCCTGGTGCACGTAGACCGCGCCGGTGTGCACGACGGAGGGGGCGCGGGCCTCGTCCACCGTCCCCAGGATCCGGCCGGTGCGGGTCTCGACGATGCCCACACTCCGCCCCGACCCGCGCAGCGACACGTGGTCGCTGGCCCGGTCCGAGCGAGCCCAGAACCAGCCGCGGGGTCGCCGGCGCAGCGTCCCCGAGGCAACGAGGCCCTCGAGCAGGGGCTGCATCAGGGGACCGAAGAACTGCTCGTCGGACTCGGTGAGGTGCAGCTCGGCGGCCGCCGCGGCGAGATGTGGTCCGAGCACGTGCGGGTTCTCCGGATCGAGCACCGCAGCCTCGACCGGAGCGTCAAAGATGGCCGCCGGGTGGTGGACGAGGTAGGTGTCCAGCGGGTCGTCCGACGCCACGAGGATCGCGAGCGACGCGGAACCGGTCCGGCCGGCCCGACCAGCCTGCTGCCACAACGAGGCCCGGGTGCCCGGCCAGCCGGCCAGGAGCACCGCGTCCAGACCGCTGACGTCGATGCCGAGCTCCAGGGCGTTCGTCGCCGCCAGGCCCACCAGCTCGCCGCTTCGCAGGGCACGCTCGAGGGCACGGCGATCCTCGGGGAGGTATCCGCCGCGGTATGCCGCGACCGCGGACTCGAGCCGCGGGTCGAGCGCGGCCAGGTGCCTGCGCGCCGCGGACGCGACGACCTCCACCCCGCTGCGCGACCGGGCGAACGCGACCGTCTGCACCCCCTGGCCGACGAGCTGGGCGAGCAGGTCGGCCGACTCGGCGACCGCGCTGCGTCGCCGCGCCGGCGCTCCGTCGCCGGCCTCCGCACCCTGGACGCTCCCGCCGACCAGGGCGGGCTCCCACAGGCCGAAGGTCATCGCGGCGCGCGGCGAGCCGTCGAGCGTGACCGGCCGCACCGGCAGCCCGGTCAAGCGCTCGGCGTGCCTGGCCGGATCGGCCACCGTTGCCGAGGCGAGGACGAACGTCGGGTAGGCCCGGTACCGCGCCGCCACCCGCCGCAGCCGCCGCAGCAGCAGCGCCAGGTGGCTGCCGAAGACGCCGCGGTACACATGGCACTCGTCCACGACGACATACCGCAGCGACCTCAGGAACGGTGCCCAGTGCTCGTGCCCCGGAAGCAGGGAGTGATGGATCAGATCGGGGTTGGTCAGGACGTAGTTGGCGTGGTCCCGGATCCAGCGGCGTTCCTCTGCCGGGGTGTCCCCGTCGTAGGTGGCTGGCCGAAGCCCGGGGACGGCCAGTCGCTCGATCCGGCTCAGCTGGTCGTGGGCCAGCGCCTTGGTCGGCGAGAGATACAGGGCCGTCGCTCCTCGGCCCGTCGGTGCGCTCGACCCGTCGACGAGATCCGAGACCACGGGCAGCAGATACCCCAACGACTTGCCGGACGCCGTCCCCGTGGAGATCACCACGTGCTCCGAGGCATGCGCGGCGTCGGCGGCTTCCCGCTGATGGCTCCACAGCCCGGGGATCCCCGACTGGGACAGTGCGGCGTAGACGCTCGGGTTCAGCCACGGTGGCCAGTCCGCCGCAGAGGCCTCGCGTGCGGAGACCTCGTGCTCGTGGATCAGCCTCCCCGCCCGCTCGCCCCGGGCCATCGCGTGCAGCAGGTCGTGCGGCGTGGGCCGCTGGCCGTGGAGCGGGTCCCGCTCGGAGGCAGGGGGGTGGGACATTCGGCTAACGGTATGCCGCGCCACCGACGCAGAGTAAGGTCAGGAGACGAGGGCACGCGGCCGGGTCGTGCTCGTGGAACGCTGAGAACTGCGAGGCGCCCGTGGATCTCGATCTGTCGACATCACACAGGGGGACCCAAACAGTGGTCCACGTTGGTGGCGAGATCGACGTGTACACCGCACCTGCGCTGCGTGAATGCCTCGATGGCGAGATCGAGAAGGGCCAGCACGAGCTGATCGTCGACCTCGGCGGCGTCACCTTCATGGACTCGACCGGTCTGGGCGTGCTCGTCGGCCGGCTCAAGATGGTCAGGCAGCGTGAGGGGACGATGCGCCTGGTCTGCGCCCACGAACGAGTGCTCAAGGTCTTCACCATCACCGGCCTGGACAAGGTGTTCGAGATCTACCCCTCCGTCGACGAGGCGCTCGCCCCGCCAGCCTGACTGGCACGCCGTCCCCTATTGCGGGGCAGGGCGATTGCGCGTCGTGGATGACATTCTGGTTTGATGGGGCCCGACGCGACCGAGCAGGTAAGGTCACCCCGTCATCACCTGTCTTCCCGGCGCCACTTCACGCTGTCCGGGTGAGTGAGCACCTCAAGGAGGAAGTGCCCCATGCCGAACTTCGCCCCGGCCGCGTCCACAGCGCTGGCCCTGGACGGCAAGAACCTCGCCCTGGTCTACGCGGTGCTCGCCATCGCGCTGATCGCCCTCTTCATGGGGGTCTACTTCCGGCGCCAGGTCCTCGTCGCCGATGCCGGCACCGAGAACATGCAGACCATCGGTGCTGCCGTCGAGGAAGGCGCCCAGGCGTACCTCGCCCGCCAGTTCAAGACGCTCGGGATCTTCGTGGTCCTCGTCTTCGGACTGCTCTTCCTGCTGCCGGCCGACAGCTTCGAGGTCAAGCTCGGTCGCTCCCTCTTCTTCGTCGTCGGCGCGGTGTTCTCCGCGGCGATCGGCTACTTCGGCATGTCGCTGGCGGTCAAGGCCAACGTGCGCGTGGCCTCCGCCGCCCGGCTCGGTGACCGCGACCTGGGCATGAAGATCGCCTTCCGCACCGGTGGCACGGTGGGAATGGCCACCGTCGGTCTCGGCCTGCTCGGGGCCTCCGTCGTCGTGCTGGTCTACAAGGGTGACGCTCCCAAGGTGCTCGAGGGCTTCGGCTTCGGCGCGGCGCTGCTCGCCATGTTCATGCGGGTCGGCGGCGGCATCTTCACCAAGGCGGCCGACGTCGGTGCCGACCTGGTCGGCAAGGTCGAGGCCGGCATCCCCGAGGACGACCCGCGCAACGCGGCCACGATCGCGGACAACGTCGGCGACAACGTCGGTGACTGTGCCGGGATGGCCGCGGACCTCTTCGAGTCGTATGCCGTCATGCTCGTCGCCGCGCTGATCCTCGGCTCGGTCGCCCTCGGCACCCAGGGTCTGGTCTTCCCGTTGATCATCCCGGCGATCGGTGCGGTCACCGCGATCATCGGCGTGTTCATCACCCGGGTGAAGCCCGGACAGAACGCTCTGACCGCGATCAACAACGGCTTCTACATCTCCGCCGCCATCTCGGCCGTGCTGAGCGTCGGCGCCGTGTTCCTCTACCTCAACCCCTCGGTCCCCGAGGTCATCGACCAGGCCAGCCAGCAGATCACCAGCCCGGCCATCGACGGCATCCGGATCCGCGCCTCGATCGCCGTCATCATCGGCATCGTCCTCGCCGGTGTCATCCTCTGGCTCACCGGTCACTTCACCGGCACCGACAAGCGGCCCACGATGGATGTCGCCCGGACCTCCCTCACCGGTGCGGCGACCGTCGTCCTGTCCGGGATCGGGGTCGGCCTCGAGTCGGCCGTGTACACCGCAGTGATCATCGGTGGCGCCGTCTACGGTGCCTTCCTGCTCGGCGGTGGGTCCATCGCCTTGTCGCTGTTCTTCGTCGCGGTCGCCGGTACCGGGCTGCTGACCACGGTCGGCGTCATCGTCGCCATGGACACCTTCGGGCCGGTCTCCGACAACGCGCAGGGCATCGCCGAGATGTCCGGCGACGTCGACGGCGAGGGCGCCCAGATCCTCACCGACCTGGACGCCGTCGGCAACACGACGAAGGCGATCACCAAGGGCATTGCGATCGCTACGGCGGTGCTCGCCGCCACGGCGCTCTTCGGCTCGTTCACGGATGCGTGGAAGACCGCCGTCCGCGAGCTCATCGACGGCGGCAAGGTCACCGAGAACCCGTCCCTGTTCGACCAGTCCACCCTGGCCACCGACATCGTCACGCCGAACGTGCTGGTGGGTGCGTTGCTCGGTGCCGCGGTCGTGTTCCTCTTCTCGGGCCTGGCGATCAACGCGGTGACCCGAGCCGCCGGGGCGATCGTCTTCGAGGTGCGTCGCCAGTTCCGCGAGCACCCCGGGATCATGGACTACTCGGAGAAGCCCGACTACGCCCGCGTCGTGGACATCTGCACCAAGGACTCGCTGCGCGAGCTGACCACCCCCGGCCTGCTCGCTGCGCTGACGCCGGTCGTCATCGGCTTCGGCCTGGGCATCGGGGCCCTGGCCGGCTTCCTGGCCGGTGCGATCACCACCGGGTGCCTGATGGCCGTCTTCCTGGCGAACTCCGGTGGGTCGTGGGACAACGCGAAGAAGATCGTCGAGGACGGCCACCACGGCGGCAAGGGCACCGAGGCCCACGCGGCCACGATCATCGGCGACACCGTGGGTGACCCGTTCAAGGACACCGCCGGCCCGGCGATCAACCCGCTGATCAAGGTGATGAACCTCGTGTCGGTGCTCATCGCGCCCGCGATCATCACGCTCACCTTCACCACCGGCACCAGCCCGATGATCCGCTACGGCATCGCGATGATCGCCTTGATCATCATCGTCACCGCGGTCGCCGTCTCGAAGTCGAGGGACATCGCGATCGGCGGCGACGAGGACGAGGAGTTCCGCGAGGACCACGTGCCGACGACCCCACCGGTCGAGGGATCCGAGACGGTCACCGCCGACGGCGCTGTCGTCGGCGATGGCCCGGTGCCGGACAACGAGAAGAGCACCGTCTGAGCTGCAGTGGCCTGACCTGAGCCCCGAGTGGGGCCGCCCGAGCTGGGGCGGCCCCACTCGGCGTCTGCGGGCCAGTCGCTCGACTGGTGGAGCCCGGGCACCCCTCCTACCCTCCTGTCATGACAAACACCATCGACACCACGCAAGCACACTCAACCACACTCACGTCGATCGTCGAGCCATGAGGGTCTTCCTCACCGGGGCCTCCGGGTTCGTCGGGGCACACTCCGCGCTCGCGCTGCTGGAGGCCGGGCACGAGGTTCGGCTGCTGGTGCGCCAGCCGGCTCCCGTCAAGGCCTACTTCACCTCACGAGGCCATGCCGTCGGGGGCGACGGCCCGGTGGACCTGACGATGGCCGACATGCGCGATACCGCTGCCGTCCGGGCGGCCATGTCCGGTTGTGACGGGGTGCTGCACGCTGCGGCCACCGTCTCCCTCGACCCGCGCCGGGCCCAGGAGACCTACGAGACGAACGTCCAGGGCGTTCGCTCGGTGATCGGCACGGCAGCCGAGGTGGAGGTCCGCACGATCATTCACGTCTCGAGCGTGAGCGTCCTGTTCCAGCCGAAGGCCGAGGTCATCACCGAGGCGACGCCGCTGACCACCGCTGGCAGCGCCTACTCGCGCTCGAAGCGGGACGCCGAGTCGTACGTGCGCGAACTGCAGGCGCAGGGGTGTCCGGTCCAGATCAGCTACCCCAGCGCTGTCGTGGGTCCGGACGACCCGAAGCTCAGCGCCGCGAACCGGGGGCTGGCGCAGTTCGTCTCGAAGGCGCCGCCCAACACCTCGACCGGCTTCCAGATCGTCGACGTCCGCGACCTGGCGCGGGCACACCGGTGCCTGTTGGAGGACGACCCTCCCGCCACTCCAGCCCAGGCCCGGTACATCGTCGGCGGACACTACCTGCCGTGGCCGGAGCTGGGCAGAACTCTCGAGGAGCTGACGGGTCGGCGTCGCCGCAGCCCCCGCGTGCCCGGGTCGATGCTGCGCGGGATGGGCTCGCTCGCGGATCGACTGCGGCGGGTCTTCCCGACCGAGCATGAGCTGGGGGCCGAGGCGATGGCGTATGTGACGCAGTGGGTTCCGGCCGACTCCGGGCGGCTGGTCGAGCGGACCGGACTGCCGTTCCGGCCGGTGACGGACACGTTGCAGGACGCGATCCGCTGGTTGGCGCAGACGGGTCACGTGCGTCCCGAGCACGCGGGCACCCTGGCCGGCTGAGCCCCGGCGCCCCGGCACCGGCCTGGCCGTCGGGTCCGCCGGAAACGCCGTGTGAGTGAGTGCTCACTCAGTTATAGTGTGGCGATGTCGCGTCGCGCCCCTGCCCTGCCCCCGAACGAGCGACGCGCTGCCCTGGTGGAGTGCACGCTCGACCTCATCCGCGAGGGCGGCGCCGTGCCGAGCACCCGGGAGATCGCCGAAGCGGCCGGAGTGGCCGAGGGGACGATCTTCCGCGCGTTCGAGACGAAGGACGACCTGCTCGACGAGGCGATCGCGGTCACCTTCTGCCCGGCGCCGCTGACGCGACTGCTCGAGACGGTCGACCCGGCCCTGCCGCTGCGCGACCGGCTGGTCTCCGTCGTCGCGATCCTCCAGCACCGCTACGCCGACATGTTCGGTCTCCTGCGGGGCCTGCGGTTGACGGCTCCCCCCGTCGCGGCGACCACGGAGCACGCTGACTGCACTGCCGAGACGGGGCATGTCGCCGTCTCACCGACGTCGCACCGCCACGGCCCGGAGTCCTCGCGCCACCGTCATCGGGACCGAGGACAGGCCCACCGCGCGATCGTCGGGCTCATCGAGCCGGACACCTGCGAGCTGACCTGCACGCCGGAGGAGCTGGCCCGCTACCTGCGGCTGCTGACCTTCTCGGGCAGCCACGTCCAGATCTGCGACGGGGAGATGCTCGCGCCCGAGACCATCGTGGACGTCCTGCTCACCGGCGCCCTGACGCGTGAGCGGGCCGTCTGATGCTGCTCCGGATCGTGCGGACCTACCTGGCCCCGTACCGCGGGCAGCTGAGCGTCATCCTGGTCCTGCAGCTGACCGCCACCATCGCGTCGCTCTACCTGCCGAGCCTCAACGCCGACATCATCGACCAAGGGGTCGCGCGGGGCGACACGGCATACATCTTCCGCACCGGCGGCTGGATGCTCGCGGTGAGCCTGGTGCAGATCGCCGCGACCGTGGTCGCGGTCTACCTCGGCGCGCGCGCCGCGATGAGCCTGGGTCGGGACCTGCGCGGCGCGATCTTCCGCCGGGTCGGTGACTTCTCCGCCCGGGAGGTCGCGTCCTTCGGGGCGCCGACGCTGATCTCTCGCAACACCAACGACGTCACCCAGGTCCAGATGGTCGTGTTCATGGCCCTGGCGCTGATGGTCTCGGCGCCGATCAGCATGGTCGGCGGGATCATCATGGCGCTGCGCCAGGACGTCGGCCTGTCCTGGCTCGTCGCGGTGGCCGTCCCGCTGCTCGCCGTCGCGGTCTACCTCGTCATCCGCCGGATGATCCCCCAGTTCCGGATCATGCAGACGTCGATCGACAGCGTGAACCGGATAATGCGCGAGCAGATCACCGGGGTCCGGGTGGTCCGGGCGTTCGTGCGCGAGCACGTCGAGGAGGCCCGCTTCGCCGGGGCCAACACCACGTTGACCGGCACGGCGCTGGCCGTGGGCCGTCTTCAGGCCCTGATCTTCCCCATCGTGATGATCATCCTCAACGCCTCGACGGTCGGGGTGCTCTGGTTCGGCGCGAGCCGGGTGCAGAGCGGCGCCATGCAGGTCGGGTCGCTCACCGCGTTCATGGCCTACCTCATCCAGATCCTCATCGCGGTGATGATGGCGACGTTCATGTCGATGATGATCCCGCGGGCGTCCGTCTCGGCCGAGCGGATCGCCGAGGTGCTCGACACCGACTCGTCGGTGCTCCAGCCGGCCCATCCGGTCACCGCGCTGCCGGAGCGCTCCGAGATCGTCTTCGCCGGGGTCGGCTTCTGCTACCCGGGCGCCGAGGTGCCGGTCCTCAGCGACGTCTCGTTCACGGCACGCCCGGGCCACACGACCGCCGTCATCGGCAGCACCGGTGCGGGCAAGTCCACCCTGGTCAGCCTCGTGCCTCGACTCTTCGACGTCACCGGAGGGAGCCTGACCCTCGGGGGCGTGGAGATCCGGGACCTCGATCTCGACACGCTCTGGACCCGGATCGGTCTCGTCCCGCAGCGTCCCTACCTCTTCACCGGCACCGTGGCGAGCAACCTGCGCTACGGCAACCCGCAGGCGAGCGACGACGAGCTCTGGGAGGCCCTTCGGGTGGCCCAGGCGGCGGACTTCGTCCGCGAGCTGCCCCAGGGTCTGGAGGCACCGATCGCGCAGGGCGGCACGAACGTCTCGGGCGGCCAGCGCCAACGCCTGGCCATCGCGCGCGCCCTGGTCCGCCGGCCGCAGGTGTTCCTCTTCGACGACGCGTTCTCGGCCCTCGACCTGTCGACCGACGCGCGACTGCGGGCAGCGCTGCGACCGGTGACCCGGGACGCGACGGTCATCATCGTCGCCCAACGGGTCTCGACGATCATCGACGCCGACCACATCGTCGTCCTCGACGACGGCCGGGTGGTCGGTCAGGGACGGCACGACGACCTGCTCGCGACCTGCTCGACCTACCAGGAGATCGTCGAGTCCCAGCGGTCGGCCGAGGCGGTGGCATGAGCGGCGAAGGGGTCCTGACCGCAGAGGAGAAGGCGGCAGCGGCACGACGTGGCCCAGCGGCCGCCGCGGGCCGACGTGGCCCGCCACACCTGCAGATGGGGCTGCCGGGCGAGAAGCCGCGCAGCTTCGCTCCGTCCGCACGCCGGCTGGTCGCTCGGCTGCGTCCGGAGCGCAGCCGGGTGCTCCTGGTCGGGCTGCTGTCCCTGGTCAGCGTCGTGCTGAGCGCGGTGGGTCCGAAGATCCTCGGTCATGCCACCAACCTCATCTTCGAGGGCTTCTTCGGCTCCCGCCTGCCCGCCGGCCAGACGAAGGACTCGGTCATCGCCGGCCTGCGCGCGAGCGGACAGGGACAGCTGGCCGACCTGCTCTCGGGCATGGATGTGGTTCCCGGGATGGGGATCGACTTCACCGCCCTGGGCCGGGTCCTGCTGCTGGTCCTCGGGTTGTACGTCGTCGCAGCCGCCCTGCAGTGGCTCTCCGGCTGGCTGCTCGCCGCCGTGGTCCAGCGCACGGTGTTCTCGCTGCGCGAGGACGTCGAGGCCAAGCTCAACCGGCTCCCGCTGCCCTACTTCGACGGCCAACCCCGGGGTGAGCTGCTCAGCCGGGTGACCAACGACGTGGACAACGTGCAGACGAGCCTGCAGCAGACCCTGAGCCAGCTGCTCACCTCGCTGCTGACCGTGGTGGCCATGGTTGCCATGATGTTCAGCATCTCCTGGATGCTCGCGCTCATCGCCCTGGTGACGATCCCGATCTCGATGCTGGTCACCGCGCTGATCGCCCGGCGCTCGCAGAAGCTGTTCGTCCAGCAGTGGCGGCATACCGGGGAGCTGAACGCGATCATCGAGGAGACCTACACCGGCCACGGTCTGGTCAAGGTGTTCGGTCGGCAGCAGGAGTCGCAGGCGGCCTTCGAGACCAAGAACGACGACCTCTTCAGGGCGGCCTTCGGGGCGCAGTTCATCAGCGGCATCATCATGCCGGCGATGATGTTCATCGGGAACCTCAACTACGTCGTCATCGCCGTCGTCGGTGGGCTGCGGGTGGCGAACGGCTCGATGACCCTCGGCGACGTGCAGGCGTTCATCCAGTACTCGCGCCAGTTCACCCAGCCGCTGACCCAGGTCGCCTCGATGGCCAACCTCCTGCAGTCGGGGGTCGCCTCGGCCGAGCGCGTCTTCGAGGTCCTCGACGCCCCGGAGCAGGATGCCGAGTCCGGCGTTCCGCTGCGCATCGAGGACTCGCGTGGGCGGGTGCAGTTCGAGAAGGTGTCGTTCTCGTACGACCCCCAGCGGCCGCTCATCGAGGACCTCGACCTCGTGGTGGAGCCGGGCCAGACCGTCGCCATCGTCGGCCCGACCGGCGCCGGGAAGACCACCCTGGTCAACCTCATCCTGCGGTTCTACGAGCTGAGCTCGGGCCGGATCACCCTCGATGGGGTGGACATCACCCGGATGACCAGGAACGACCTCCGCTCGAGGATCGGCATGGTCCTGCAGGACACCTGGCTCTTCGCGGGAACGATCCGCGACAACATCGCCTACGCGCGACCGGACGCCACGCCGCAGCAGGTCATCGACGCCGCCACGGCCACCTACGTCGACCGGTTCGTGCACTCCCTGCCGGACGGCTACGACACCGTCCTCGACGCGGAGGCCGGGAACATCAGCGCAGGGGAGAAGCAGCTCATCACCATCGCCCGGGCGTTCCTGGCCGCCCCGGAACTGCTCATCCTCGACGAGGCGACGAGCTCGGTCGACACCCGCACGGAGCTCCTGGTCCAGCAGGCCATGGCAGCCCTGCGCACCGACCGGACGAGCTTCGTCATCGCGCACCGGCTCTCGACCATCCGGGACGCCGACGTGATCCTCGTGATGGAGGACGGCCAGATCGTCGAGCAGGGTTCGCACACCGAGCTGCTCGCCGCGCGCGGCGCCTACGCCCGGCTGTATGCCGCCCAGTTCAGCGGCGCGGCCGCCGACCCCGACCAGGACGTGGCGGGCGGACCGGTCGAGCCGGCTCTGGCCGCGGGCGTACCCCGGTCCTGAGCTCTCCCGGGCGGTGGCACGACGAGCGTGGCAGGGTGGATGCATGATCAGCGTCGGCAGGCTCGAGCCCGGTGACCGTGAGGCCTGGGAGGTGCTGTTCCGGGACTACCGGACCTTCTACGAGCAGACCCTGGAGCCGGCGATGGCCGAGCGGGCCTGGCAGGCCTTCTCAGCGGACACGCAGCTGCACGCGCTCGGGGCCCGCCTGGAGGGGCAGCTCGTCGGTCTCGCCCACTTCCTGGTCCACCCCAGCACCACCGGGCCGGACGTGTGCTACCTCGAGGACCTGTTCACCGCCGCCGACGTCCGGGGCGAGGGGGTCGGCAGTGCCCTGATCGCCGCCGTCGCGGACTGGGCCCGGGTCCGGGGCTGCGCCAGCGTCTACTGGCAGACCCAGCAGGACAACGCCACCGCCCGGCGCCTGTACGACCGGGTCGCCGAGAACCAGGGGTACCTCATCTACACGCTGCGGATCTGACCGCCTTCGCCCGGGCCTGACCGGTGCCGGCTCAGTCGAGCTGCCAGGACCGCTTCGACAGGCCGTACCAGAACCCGTCGATGACGCTGGTGCTGTCGCTCGCACCGGAGGCGTCGGCCGCCCCGAGGGCGACGAACAGGGGCGCGAAGTGCTCCGTGCGAGGGTGCGCCGTCTGCGCCGCAGGCGCCTTGTCGAGGAAGTCGAGCAGAACGTCCACGTCGCGGTGCTCCATCGCCTCCCGCGCCCAGGCGTCGAACTCCGCGGACCACTGCGGGGCCGGGGCGTCCGCGCCGCGGCCCAGGCTGAAGTTCTGCAGGTTGTGCGTCGTGAACCCCGAACCGATGATCAGCGTGCCCTGCTCCCGCAGCGGGGCCAGGCGCCGGCCGACGTCGAACAGGCTGCGGGGGTCCAGCGTCGGCATCGACATCTGGAGCACCGGGATGTCCGCCCGGGGGAACATCTCCACAAGGGGCACGTAGGCGCCGTGGTCGAGGCCACGCGCCTCGGTCCGATGAACCTGGCCGGCGGGGGTCGCCACGAGCCGGGCCACGTCGTCGGCGAGCTCGGGAGCGGGCGGCGCGGCATACGTCACGTCGTAGTAGCGCTTCGGGAAGCCCCAGAAGTCGTAGAACAGCGGTGCACCCGTGGTCGAGGAGAGCGCCAGCGGGGCCTGCTCCCAGTGGGCGGACACGACGAGGATGCTCTCCGGTCGCGGCAGGGTGGCCGACCACGCCGCGAGCTGGCCCCGCCAGGCCGGGTCGTCGGCCAGCGGCGGGGCGCCGTGGCTGAGGTAGAGGACCGGGGTGCGGGACATGACCCCACCGTAGGCGAAGTAGTCCAAAATTGAACTAAATTGGTCTCAGCCACGCAGCCTGGTGCGCAGACTGACGCTCCACCCGTTACGGTGTCCTTCGCGACCCGCGTCCGAGCAGCGACGATTCCGCTGCACGTGGGGCCAGAAGGACAAGAGGTATGCCGTGGCTGCAGGAAAAGGGCGCAAGCTCGTCATCGTCGAGTCGCCCGCGAAGGCCAAGACCATTGCCGGCTACCTGGGCGGTGAGTTCGATGTCGAGGCGTCCGTCGGGCACATCCGCGACCTGCCCAACCCGTCCGAGCTGCCCGTCGAGATGAAGAAGGGCCCGTTCGGGCGGTTCGCGATCGACGTGGACAACGGCTTCGAGGCGTACTACGTCGTCGACTCGGACAAGAAGAAGAAGGTCGCCGAGCTCAAGCGGCTGCTCAAGGACGCCGACGAGCTCTACCTCGCCACCGATGAGGACCGCGAGGGCGAGGCCATCGCGTGGCACCTCCTCGAGACGCTCAAGCCGCGGATCCCGGTCAAGCGCATGGTCTTCCACGAGATCACCCGGGAGGCGATCCAGCGCGCCGTCGCGGACACCCGCGAGCTCGACACCCGGCTCGTCGACGCCCAGGAGACCCGACGGATCCTCGACCGGCTCTACGGCTACGAGGTCTCCCCGGTCCTGTGGCGCAAGGTCCGTCAGGGCCTGTCGGCCGGCCGGGTCCAGTCCGTCGCCACCCGGATGGTCGTCGAGCGCGAGCGCGAGCGGATGAAGTTCGTGCGGGCGTCCTACTGGGACGTCGAGGGCGACTTCACCACCCGCACCGGCTCGGGCGAGACCAACCCGAACGACACCTTCACCGCCCGGCTCAGCGCCGTCGACGGCGACCGGGTCGCGACCGGCCGGGACTTCCTGGACACCGGCGCGCTGAAGGCCAAGGCCGTGGTGCACCTCGACGAGTCGATGGCCCGGGCCATCGCGGCCGCGGTCCAGCTCGCCCCGGTGCTCGTGTCGGAGGTGCAGGAGAAGCCGTACACCCGCCGTCCGGCGGCACCGTTCACCACCTCGACGCTCCAGCAGGAGGCCTCGCGCAAGCTGCGGCTGACCTCGAAGAACGCGATGCGGGTGGCCCAGCGGCTGTACGAGAACGGCTACATCACCTACATGCGTACCGACTCGGTGACCCTGTCGGAGTCGGCGATGACCGCGGCCCGCAGCCAGGCCCGTGACCTCTACGGCGCCGAGTACGTCCCGCAGGAGTCACGCCGGTACTCGGCCAAGGTCAAGAACGCCCAGGAGGCGCACGAGGCGATCCGACCGGCCGGGGACCGGTTCCGGACGCCGGCGCAGGTGGCCGGTGAGCTGCGTGGTGACGAGTTCGCGATGTACGAGCTGATCTGGAAGCGGACCATCGCCTCGCAGATGGCCGACGCCCGGGGCTCGACCGCGACGGTGAAGCTGACCGCGACCCTGGACGGGGTCGAGGTGGCCCGCGAGGCCGAGTTCACCGCCAGCGGCACGGTGATCACCTTCCGGGGCTTCCTCGCGGCCTACGAGGAGGGCCGGGACGAGGCCGCGACCAAGAAGCGCAAGGAGGTCGCCGAGGAGGAGCGTCGCCTGCCCAAGCTCAGCGAGGGCGTGCCGCTCGCGGTGCTCCGCTCCGAGGCGGACGGCCACGAGACCCTCCCGCCGCCGCGCTACACCGAGGCCACGCTGGTCAAGGCCATGGAGGAGAAGGGAATCGGCCGCCCCTCGACGTATGCCGCCACGGTCGGCACCATCCAGGACCGCGGCTACGTCGGCAACCGGGGCAACGCGCTCGTGCCCACCTGGCTGGCGTTCGCGGTGACCCGGCTGCTCGAGGAGCACTTCACCAAGCTCGTCGACTACGACTTCACCGCCTCGATGGAGGAGGACCTCGACCGGATCGCCAACGGTGACGAGCAGCGCGTGGCGTGGCTGCAGCGGTTCTACTTCGGCGACGAGGCGACGTCCGTGACCGGGCTGAGCGAGCTCGTCCAGGACCTCGGCGAGATCGACGCCCGGGAGATCTCGACGATCCAGCTCGGGGACGGCATGGTGGTGCGGGTCGGCCGTTACGGCCCCTACGTCGAGGAGGTCGTCCCGCCCGGGGTGGACCCGGCGACGGGGGAGATCCTCGAGGGAGACGGCGACGCGCCGGCCACCCCCCGTCGGGCGACGATCAGCGACGACATCGCCCCGGACGAGCTGACCCCGGCCAAGGCCCGCGAGCTGCTCGAGGCGGCTGCCGACGACGGCAAGGTCCTCGGCCAGCATCCCGAGACCGGTCACGACGTCATCGCCAAGGCCGGCCGGTACGGGCCCTACGTCTCGGAGGTGCTCCCGCCCGAGCTCGCCGAGCTCAAGGGGAAGAACAAGGTCAAGCCACGGACCGCCTCGTTGTTCAAGGACATGGAGCTGGCGTCACTCGACCTCGAGACGGCCGTCCGCCTGCTGTCCCTGCCGCGGGTGGTCGGCACGACCACGGAGGAGGACGGCAGTACCGTCGAGATCACCGCGCAGAACGGCCGCTACGGGCCGTACCTGAAGAAAGGCACCGACTCCCGTTCGCTGGTGACCGAGCAGCAGCTGTTCGACATCACCCTGGACGAGGCGCTGGCGATCTACGCGCAGCCCAAGCAGCGGGGCCGGGCCGCAGCCGCCCCGCTCAAGGAGCTCGGCACCGATCCGGTCTCCGGCAAGCCGACCGTGGTCAAGGAGGGGCGCTTCGGCGCGTACGTGACCGACGGCGAGACGAACGCGACGCTGCGCCGGGAGGACGACCCGGAGACGATCACCCCGGAGCGCGGCTACGAGCTGCTGGCGGAGAAGCGGGCCAAGGGCCCGACGACGCGCAAGCGCACGGTCAAGAAGACCGCGAAGAAGACCGCGAAGAAGACCACGAAGAAGGCGGCTGCGAAGAAGACCGCAGCCAAGAAGACGGCCAAGACCGCCGACTCGGCCTGACCAGCACACGACCAGGGAGGCGCAGGAGCGCATGGAAGGCCGGATCCCGACGGGAGCCAGCTCGGGGACCTCGGCGGGCCCGGTCGATCCCGGTACCGCCCGCAGCCTGTCCCACCGGATCGCGGTGGAGCAGAAGGAGTGCCGGCTACCGTCGGTGGCCGCCGGGCTGACCCGACGCGGGCAGCTGGTCTGGGCCGATGCGCGGGGCACTGTCGACGGACGCGCCGACGGAGTCCCCGCGGACCCGGACACCCAGTACCGGATCGGCTCGATCACCAAGACGTTCGTCGCCGTCGCCGTGATGCGGCTGCGCGACGAGGGCAGGCTCGACCTCGACGACCGGTTCGAGCAGCACGTTCCCGGCACCGCGTTCGGTGGCTCGACGATCGCCCAGTTGCTGTCGCACTCCTCCGGGTTGCAGGCCGAGACCGACGGGCCGTGGTGGGAGCGCACCCCGGGCGGGGACTGGGCCGACCTGACCGCACCTTCCCCGGTGCAGCGGTTCCGGGCCGGTCGCAGCTACCACTACTCGAACGTCGGCTACGGCGCCCTGGGTGAGCTCCTGGCCCGGGCGCACGGCATACCGTGGCACGAGGTGGTGGCTCGGGACCTGCTCACCCCCCTGGAGATGCGGCGCACGACCACCCGCCCGGTGGGCAAGGCCGCCCAGGGGCTGGCCGTTCACCCGTTCGCGGAGCTCGTCCTGGCCGAGCCCGAGCACGACGCCGGGGCGATGGCTCCGGCCGGCCAGCTGTGGGCCACCGTCGAGGACCTGGCCCGGTGGGCGGTCCTGCTCGGCGGCGACACCGGCGACGTCCTGCACGCGGACACCCTGCTCGAGATGCTCGAGCCGCAGAACATCAGCGACCTGCCCGGACTGCCGTGGACCGCGGCGCACGGACTCGGCTGGCAGGTGTGGAACGTCGAGGGCGTCCGGTATGCCGGGCACGGTGGCTCGATGCCCGGGTTCCTCGCCGGGCTTCAGGTGGCGACGGCCAGTGCGGACGGCGCGGTCTGGTTCGCCAACTCCACCACCGGGATGAAGCCCTTCGGCCGGGACCTGCTGACCCTGCTCGCCGAGCGTGAGCCCCTCGAACCCGAACCCTGGCATGCCGGCGGGACCGCTCCCGAGGCGCTCGAGCTCGTCGGGGTGTGGCACTGGGGTCCGTCGGTGACGACGGTGCGCGCCGACGGCGACGGCCACCTCGTCTTCGGGGTCCCGGGCGAGGGCCGCGGATCACGCTTCCGGCGCGCCGGCGACGGGACCTGGGTGGGTCTGGACGGGTACTACACCGGCGAGCCGCTCCGGGTCGTGCGCGACGCCGATGCTGCGGTGAGCCACCTCGACCTGGCCTCGTTCCGCTATACCCGTACGCCGTACGACCCCACCCGGGACATCCCCGGCGGCGTCGACGACGCCGGCTGGAGCTGACCCGGGACGATCCAGCGGGAGCGAAGCTGCCGCCGCCCGCTCAGGAGCGGCGTCCACGACGGTGGGGGGACACGCCATGGACGCCGCGATCCGTGACCAGCGCGTGCTCCAGAAGTCGCAGCCCCCGCGAACCCCGGTCGAACCTAGGGCTTTCCCGTGCGCTGGCTGGAAAGCCTTGTCAGGAGGTTACGTGCTGTGCCCCACACTCCGTGCCGGAACAGCAGCACGATGATCACGAAGATGGACCCCGTGATGATGCCAATTCCCTCAAACCCGGACGAAGCGAGGGTGTCCTCGAGCTGGACGACGATGAGCGCGCCGACCGGTCCACCCCACAGGGTGCCGATGCCGCCGAGCACGGTGATCAAGACGACCTTGCCGGAGGTCGTCCAGTTCAGGGCGTCGAGCGAGGCGAACCCGTGGGAGATGGCGAACACGCCGCCGGCCAGCCCGGCCAGCCCGGCCGAGATGACGAAGACGATGATCTTGTACCGCTCGACGTCGTAGCCCAGGGCGCGGGCCCGGGACGGGTTGTCCCGGATCGCGACCAGGACCCGGCCGAACGGCGAGTTGACCACCCGCCAGGCGATGACGACACCGATGAGGATGAAGACGATGCCCGCGTAGTAGAAGTAGAACGAGTCGGTCTCGATGAGCTCCACCCCGAAGAAGTTCTTCGGGATCCCCTGCAGGCCGTTCTCCCCGCCGGTGACGCTGCGCCACTGGTTGGCGAAGAAGTAGATCATCTGGGCGAAGGCCAGCGTCACCATGGCGAAGTAGATCCCGGTGCGGCGCACCGAGAGGTAGCCGATCGGGACGGCGATGAGCATGGCGAAGAGCGTGCCGGCCAGGATGGCGACCGGGAACGGCAGGCCGGAGCGGATCGCGACCAGGCCGGTCACGTAGGCGGACGAGCCCCAGAAGGCGGCGTGACCGAAGGACAGCAACCCGGTGTAGCCGAGCAGCAGGTCGACGGAGATCGCGAACAGGGCCCAGGCCGCGACGTCCATCGCGACGGGTGGGTAGATGAACCGCGGCAGGGCCAGCGCGATGACCAGGCCCACGGCCAGGAGCACCCAGCGCAGCGGACGGGTCCGGGAGAGCACGGGGGGCGGGGCCACGTCCGGGCCGCTCGTGGTGGTCGAGGAGTCACTCATCAGGCCACCTCCTCCCTGCCGAAGAGCCCGGAGGGCCGCACGAGCACCACCACGGCCATGAGGACGAAGATGACGACCTGCGCGAAGGTTGGTGCGTAGGCCTGTCCGTAGGCCTCGACGAGCCCGACGAGGAAGCCCGCCACGACCGCGCCGAGGATCGAGCCGAGGCCGCCGATGACGACGACCGCGAAGAGGATGATCACGAAGTTGCCACCCATGTCGGCGGTGATCGCCCGGAACGGGGCGGCCAGGACGCCGGCGAGCCCGGCGAGGGCGATGCCGAACCCGAAGACCGGCGTGACCCACCGGGTGACGTTGATCCCCAGGGCCCGGGTGCGCTCGGCGTCCTCGGTCGAGGCCCGCACGATCATCCCGATCCGGGTCTTGGTCAGCAAGGCCCACACCGCCACACAGATGAGCAGCGAGAACAGGCAGGCGAAGAGCTGGTAGCCGGACAGGTTGAGCCCGCCCACGACCAGGTTGCCGTCGAGCAGGTACGGCACCTGGTACGGCAGCCCGGAGACGCCGTACCGGCGCTTGACCAGGTCGACCAGCAGCAGCGAGAGCCCGAAGGTGAGCAGGAAGTTGTAGAGCGGGTCGAGGCGCAGCAGCCACCGGACCAGCAGGCGTTCCATGAGCACGCCGAAGCCGAACATCAGGATGGGGATGATGAGCAGGGCTGGCCAGAAGCCGAGGCCGACGACGTCCAGCAGCACCGCCGAGCCGACGGCTCCGAGCATGTAGCTGGCCCCGTGCGAGAAGTTGACGACGCCGAGGACCCCGAAGATCACCGCGAGGCCGAGGGCGGCCAGGGCGTAGAAGCCCCCGGCCGCAAGGCCCTGCAGGGTGTACTGCACGAAAGCGCTCATGTCACCTATCGCTGACTGGACGAACTGGAACTCGACGGGTCGGGGGGTGCTCCACCCGGCATACCTGCGGTGCCGCGGGTATGCCGGGTGGACGCGGGTGCTAGCTGAACTTGCAGGAGCCGTCCGGGGCCGGGTAGCCGTCGGCGGCCGGGATCGTCTTGACGATCTCCTCGTAGTCCCAGGCCTCCTTGACCTGGTCCTTGGTCTTGACCTTGGCCAGGTACACGTCGTGGGTGACGTTGTGGTCGGCCG
This sequence comes from uncultured Actinomycetota bacterium, assembly GCA_963845815.1. Lineage (GTDB taxonomy): Bacteria > Actinomycetota > Actinomycetes > Actinomycetales > Dermatophilaceae > Lapillicoccus. Next base: position 364,270 of record CAWJTD010000001.1, on the reverse strand, counting down.
CGCGGACCTCGCCGTTGCGCAGGAAGACGTCGTTGATCTTCTTGCCCTCGAGCGCCTTGACGACCGCGTCCGCGTCGTCCGTGCCGGTCGACTGGACGGCCTCGAGGTAGTTCAGCGCCGCCGAGTAGTTCGCCGCGTGGGCGAACGACGGGCGGGTCTGGGTCTTGGCCTGGAACCGGTCGGCCCACTTCTTGTTCTGCTCGTCGAAGTTCCAGTACCACGGGTCGGTGAACTGGGTACCGGCGAACTGGTCGACTCCGAGGGAGTGGATGTCGGTGATGAACATCAGCCCGACCGCCAGCTGGACCTTGCCCTTGAGCGGGCTCTGGTTGAACTGCTTGACGAAGTTGATCAGGTCGCCGCCCGCGTGCATCGTGCCGACGACCTGGGGGTTGCCCTCGCCGGCCTTGGTGATGAAGGTGGCGAAGTTGTCGCTCGGGAACGGCGAGGCGATCGACTGACCCACGGTGCCGCCGGAGCTGGCGACCTCCTTGCTGAAGGACTTGTTCATGTCCTGGCCGAAGGCGTAGTCCGGGTAGACGATGTTCCACGCCTTGCCGCCGCCCTTGACGATGGCGCCGGCGGTGCCCTTGGCGAGCACGGCGGTGTCGTAGGCCCAGTGGAAGGTGTACTTGTTGCACTGGGCGGCGGTCAGCGCGGTCGTCCCGGCACCGATGTTGATGTACAGCTTCTTCTTGGTCTTGGCCTGGTTGGCCACCGCGAGACCCGCGGCCGAGTTCGGGACGTCGAGGATGATGTCGGCGTTCTGCCGGTCGTACATCTCCTGTGACTTGGTGTTCGCCACGTCGGCCTTGTTCTGGTGGTCGGCCTGGACGATCTCGATCGTCTTGGCGACGGCCTTGTCACCGTACTTGGCCTTGTAGTCGTCGATGGCGAGCTGGATCGCGACCGCGGAGTTCGGGCCGGAGAGGTCCTTGTAGACGCCGGACTGGTCGTTGAGCAGACCGATGACGACCTTGTCGTTGGTCAGCTTCGCCGAGCCACCGCTCTGGGGGCCGCCTCCGCCGCTGCTGCACGCGGCCAGCGCGAGGCTGCTCGATGCTGCCACGGCGATTGCTGCTGCCGTCTTTGTGCTACGCATTCTGTCTCCCAAGTGTTGAGCGGTTGGTTCGAAGTGGTGCTGGTGTTCTCCCGGGACGTGCTGGTGTTACATCCCGAGGTAACTGAGCAGCTCGCTCTCGCGGGCCTGGAACTGGGTGTTGCTGAGCCCCTCGACGATGCGTCCCTGGGCCAGCAGGTAGTGGCGGTCGGCCACCGTGGCGGCAAACTTGACGTTCTGCTCGACGAGCAGGATGGCCACGCCGTGGTTCTTGATCTCCCGGATGATCTCCCCGATCCGGTGGACGACGACCGGGGCCAGGCCTTCGCTGGGTTCGTCCAGCAGGAGCAGGCTCGCCCCCATCCGGAGCACCCGGGCGATGGCGAGCATCTGCTGCTCGCCGCCGGAGAGCTTGGTCCCCGGGAAGTCTCGGCGTTCCTTCAGGACCGGGAACGACTCGTAGATGCGCTCCAGCGACCAGGCGTCCTCGCTGCGAACGACGGGCGGCAGGCTGAGGTTCTCGGCGACCGACAGGGTCGCGTAGATCCCGCGGTCGTCGGGGACCCAGCCGATGCCCAGCCGGGCCCGGGCGTCCGGGCTCTGCCGGCCGATGTCCGTGCCGTCGAAGGAGATCGAGCCCTGGCTCTGCCGGTGCAGGCCCATGACGGTCCGCAGCAGGGTGGTCTTGCCGGCGCCGTTGCGTCCGACGAGGGTGACCACCTCCCCCGGCGAGACGCTCAGGGCGACGTCGGTGAGCACCTGGGCCTCGCCGTACGAGGCGGACAGGTTCTCGATGCTGAGCACGGGGTGGTCAGACATGGGCCTGTCCCAGGTATGCCGTGATGACCCGCTCGTCGGTGCGCATCTGCTCGTACGGTCCTTCCGCGAGGATCTCGCCCGACTGCAGGACGGTCACCGTGTCGGCCAGCGAGCCGACGACGTGCATGTTGTGGTCGACCAAGACGACGGTGCGGCCCTTGGCGATCTGCTTGACCAGCGCGATCGTCCGGTCGATGTCCTCGACCCCCATCCCCGCGGTGGGCTCGTCGAGCAGGAGCAGCTGGGGTTCGAGCGCCAGCGCCAAGGCCAGCTCCAGGGCCCGCTTCTGCCCGTAGGCCAGCGACCCGGCCGGCTGGTTGCACAGGTCGGCGAGCCCGACCTGGCCGAGCAGCTCCATCGAACGGTCCGTGAAGATCGCCAGTCGCTTGACCGACCGCCAGAACCGCAGGCCCAGCCCGGTGGGACTGGCCAGGGCGAGCTCGAGGTGCTCGATCAGGGTCATCTGCTCGAAGAGGCTGGTGATCTGGAACGAGCGGGCGATCCCCAGGTGGGCGATCTGCTCGGGCTGCTTGCCGCTGATGTCCTGCCCGTCGAACAGGATCTCGCCCGAGGTCGGGGTGAGGAACCCGGTGAGCAGGTTGAACAGGGTGGTCTTGCCGGCGCCGTTGGGACCGACCAGCGCATGGATCGTGCCCTCGCCCACGACGAGGTCGACGTTGGAGACGGCCCGGAACCCCCGGAACTCCTTGGTCAGAGCACGGGTCTGCAGCAACGTCCTGGCTGCGCCGTCCTTCAGCACGTCGTCCATCAGCACCTCCTCGTGCTCAGCGATCCCGATCTGGGCGTCATCCGGCCCAGCGCGTCGCGTCGTGTCCGGAACACTAGGCACGGACCACCTCCGCAGACATGGCGGGGCGGGCCACAAGGTGACAGGGTTTCATGTCCGCGGGGCACATGTCAGGGGCTTCGGCCAACCGGTGGAACTCGTTCACGATCCGGGCCCCTCGAGCGGGGGAGGATTCCCCTCGCCACGTGCCCGTTTTCCCGCATCGCCGCAGGTGAGCCGGTATAACGTTGCACACCACTGCTACCGAGAGGCATCCATGACGACGCTGCGTGACGTGGCCAACCTGGCCGGCGTGTCGGTCAAGACGGTGTCGAACGTCGTCAACGGGTACGTCCACGTGTCGGCGGCGATGCGCGAACGGGTCGAGCTCGCCCTCGCGGAGCTGGACTACCGGCCGAACATCGCGGCACGGAACCTGCGCCTGGGACGCACCGGCCTGCTCGCCCTGGGCATCCCCTCCTTCGAGAACCACTACTACGCCGAGCTGGCCCAGCACGTCGTCAGCGCGGCCGAGCGGCAGCACCTCACCGTGCTGGTCGACTGCACGTTCGGCTCGCTCGAGCGCGAGCGGCACGTGCTCGACGGTTTCCGCACCCACATGGTGGACGGGCTGATCCTCTGCCCCCGGGTGATCGACACCGACGACCTGAGGGACCGGCGCGACCCGACGCCGCTGGTCCTGCTCGGCGAGCGGGAGAAGCTCACCGTGGACAACGTGGCGGTCGACTCCCGGCAGGTGGCCCGCGCGGCGGTGGAGCACCTGCTCTCCGTCGGCCGGACCTGCGTCGCGGTGATCGGCTTCGGCACCTCCGCCGCCGACGACGTGATGGCCGCCCGCCGCCTGGCCGGTGCCCGGGCTGCGCTGACCGACGCCGGCCACCCGTGGGACGAGAGCCGGGTCGTGCTGCTGCCCCGGGGGCACCGACCGGACGACGCCGGGAAGGCCGCGGTCCGGCTGCTGGCCGAGCACCCGGAGATCGACGCCGTGTTCTGCTTCAACGACGAGTTCGCCGTGCGGGTCATCCGCGACCTCATCGAGGCGGGACATCGGGTACCCCAGGACGTGGCCGTGATCGGCATCGACGACGTGGACATCTGCGAGGTGACCCGCCCGCGGGTCTCGACCGTGGCTCCCGACAAGGAGGCGATCGCCGAGCGTGCGGTGGCGATGTTGATCGACCGGATCGCCGGCAACGACGAGCCGCCGCGCCAGGTCACCGCGGAGTTCACCCTGACCGTGCGGGAGAGCACCCGGGTCTGACCCGGACGGCAGCCGATTTACATGGACCTCTACAACGTTGTATAACTAACGCCATGACCACCCGGACCCGGAGCCAGCGCGTGCGCAGGACGGAGCTCCAGATCTGGGTCTTCCTGCTGCCGACGATCGCGCTCTACGGCGTCTACACGCTGTACCCGCTGGTGGCCAGCTACTGGTACTCGCTGCTGGACTGGAACGGCTTCGACACCGCCCAGACCTTCGTCGGCCTGGCGAACTACACCGAGGTGTTCGCCGACCCGCTGTTCTGGAGCTCGTTCAAGATCACCGGGCTGTTCGCGCTGGTCACGGTCCCGGCCCGGGTCGGGCTCGCGCTGCTCGTCGCCCTGCTGCTGAACGCCACGTTGATGCCCTTCCGGTCGGTGTTCCGGACGGCCCTGTTCCTGCCGGTGGTCACCACCACCGCCGTCGTCGGCGTGGTGATGCAGCTGGTGTTCGACCCGGTCAGCGGACCGGTCAACCTCATCCTCACCAACCTGGGCCTGATCGACGAGGGGATCAACTTCCTCGGCCAGTCGAGCACCGCGCTCTGGACGGTCATGGGGGTCTACGTCTGGAAGTGGTTCGGCATCACCCTGATCTACTGGCTGGCCGCCCTGCAGACGGTCCCCCCCGAGCTGCACGAGGCGGCCCGGGTCGACGGCGCGAACGCGCTCAAGACCTTCTGGTTCGTCACCCTGCCGTTGCTGCGCCCCTTCCTGCTCATCATCTCGCTGCTCACCATCGTCGACACCCTGCAGGTCTTCGACCTCATGCTCACCATGACCAACGGCGGTCCGCAGTACTCGACGGAGGTCGTGGAGATCTACATCTACCGCTGGGCGTTCACGTCCTCGATCCCGCGCCTCGGCTACGCCTCCGCGGCCGCCGTCATCTTCGGGCTGCTGTGCACGGCCGTCGCGATCGGGCAGCTGGCCGCGATGCGCGGCCGCCGGAGAGGGACGGCATGAGCCAGGACCTGCGCGAGCGGACCGCGACCTCGACGTCGCGGGGCAGCGGCCCGCCGGGCGGACCTCCACGCCAGCGGCTGACCCCGGCGATGATCCGCCGCCGGCTGCCCTGGTGGGGCGCGGCGCTCGTGCTCGCCGTCATCTGCGCGGCCTGGGTGTACCCGTTCGTGTGGATGGTGTCCGCGTCGGTGAAGGACCCGATGGAGGTGTTCACCGCGGGCCTGCGGGTGATCCCTGAGGTGTTCCGCTTCGACAACTACCAGCGGGCCTGGTCCGAGGCGCACTTCGGCACCTACCTCTTCAACACCGTCATCGTCACGGTGGCCACGGTCATCCTCGTGGTGATCCGCTGCGCGATGGCCGGCTACGTCATCGCCCGCTACGACTTCCTCGGTCGCAAGGTGGTCGTCGGCGTCCTGGTCGCCACCTTGTTCGTCCCCACCGGTTACACGATCATCCCCGTCGTCGAGATCTCCCAGAAGCTCGGTCTGCTCAACTCGCTCGGCGGCATGGTCGTGGCGCTCAGCGGCACCGCGCACGTCGCCTCGATCCTCATCTACGCGGGCTACTTCCGCAGCATCCCCAAGGAGCTCGAGGAGGCCGCGATCCTCGACGGCGCCGGGTTCTGGACGATCTTCAGCCGGATCATGCTCCCGCTGGCGCGGCCGGTGACCGCGACGGTGACGCTGCTGACGTTCCTGGGGACCTGGAACGCCTTCTTCCTGCCGCTGGTCTTCACCTTCAGCCGGCCGGAGCTGCGCACGGTCAGTGTCGGCATGCTCGCGTTCGTCGGCGAGAACAGCGTCGACTGGTCCGGGATGGCGGCGGCGGCGACGCTGTCGCTCCTGCCGGTCGTCCTGCTCTTCGTCTTCCTCCAGAGGTTCTTCGTCGAAGGGATAGCAGGGGCGGTGAAGTCATGACCACACAACCGAACATTCTGCTGCTGTGCACTGACCAGCAACGGTTCAACGCACTGGGGGCAGCGGGAAACCCGGAGATCGAGACGCCGAACCTCGACCGGCTCGCGGAGCAGGGGGTCCGGTTCGACAACTGCTACGTCCAGAACCCGGTCTGCGCGCCCTCACGCGCCAGCCTGATGACCGGGCAGTACGTCCACTCGCATGGCCTGTGGGCCAACGGTGTCGGGCTGCCCGCGGGTGCCCGGCTGTTCTCCAAGGACCTGGCCGACGCCGGCTACGACTGCGGCCTGGTCGGCAAGTTCCACCTCGACGCCTGCTTCGGTGGCCGGCTCGAGGAGCGGCACGACGACGGTTTCCGGGTGTTCCGCTGGGCGCACGACCCCTACGTCGGGTCGTCCGAGAACCACTACCACCGGTGGCTGCAGGCGGCCCATCCCGACCTGTACGCCGCGGCCGTCTCGGCAGATACCGAGGTCACCTGGGACACCATGCCGACCGAGGCCCACTACAGCCGGTGGATCGCCAACGAGACGATCGACTTCCTCGAGGAGTCCCGCCAGCCCGACAAGCCGTTCTTCTTCATCGCGAACTTCTTCGACCCGCACCACGGCTTCGGCGCCCCGGCGGAGTACCTCGAGCGGTACGACCCCGCCGAGCTGAGCCGGCCGGTGACCCGGGACAACGAGCTCGCCGACAAGCCGGCGGTGCAGACGGACGCGTCCAAGGAGTCGTATGCCGGGCACGCCCCCGGCTACGTCACCTACAGCCCGCAGGAGCTCCAGGAGACCAAGGCGGCGTACTACGCGATGGTCACCCTGGTCGACGACGAGGTCGGCCGGATCCTCGACGCACTCGAGACGGGCGGCCTGGCCGAAGACACCCTGGTCGTCTTCACCAGCGACCACGGCGAGATGCTCGGCGACCACCAGCTGATGCTCAAGGGTCCGATGATGTACGAGCCCGCGGTCCGGGTGCCGCTGATCATGCGCTGGCCGGGCGGGATCCCCGCCGGCCGGACCGTCCCCGACACGGTCCAGTGGATCGACGTCGCGTCGACGGCCCTGGCTGCGGCCCAGGTCAGCGGAGCCGCTCGCACCCAGGGACAGTCGCTGCTGCCGCTGGCGCGGGGGGACGAGGACGCCCCATCGCGCGGGTGGGCCCTGTGCGAGTACCGCAACAGCGGACATCCGTATGACGACCCGGCCCACCTGACCATGCTGCGGACCGGTCGGTGGAAGCTCGTCGTGCACCACGGAGCGCCGGCGACCGGGCGGGTTCGCGACGGGGAGCTGTACGACCTCGTCGACGATCCGGACGAGCTGCACAACCTCTGGCACGACCCCGGGCACCTCGAGACCCGAGTCGACCTGCAGGAGCAGCTGCTCGACGTCCTCGTCGCCACCGAGGACCGCGCGGAACCACGAAAGGCCTTCTGGTGACGATGGATCTGGAGCACCCGAACCCGCTGTTGCGCCGTGAGGACTGGGTGGACCTGTGTGGCACCTGGGCCTTCGCCCACGACGACGACGACGTGGGGTCGGAGCAGGGGTGGCACGCCGATCCCTCCCGGCTGGACGGCCGGATCACCGTCCCCTTCCCGCCGGAGTCGGTCGCGTCGGGCGTCGGCGACGCGGCATACCACCCGGTGGTCTGGTACCACCGCACGTTCGAGGCGGTGGCCGACCCGGAGCAGCGGGTGATCCTGCACTTCGGTGCGGTCGACTACCGGGCCACGGTCTGGGTCGATGGTCAGCACGTCCTCGACCACGAGGGCGGGCACTCGTCGTTCTCGGTGGACGTCACCCGGGCGCTGTCCTCCCGGCCGGAGCACGACCTCGTGGTCCGGGCCGAGGACGACCCGCTCGACGCCACCCAGCCGCGCGGCAAGCAGGACTGGCAGCCGGAGGCCCACGGCATCTGGTACGACCGGACGAGTGGGATCTGGCAACCGGTCTGGCTCGAGGTGGTCCCCGCGGTGCACCTGGTCCAGGCGACCTGGTCCACCGACCTGCCCGGCGCCCGGGTTCGCGGCGAGGTGGTGCTGTCCGCGGTCGCCGACCCCACCTGGGTGGATGTCACGCTGCGGCGGGGGGACGAGCTGCTCGCCGAGACCCGCATCCGGGCGACCAGGACCGAGCTCAACATCGACCTGGCGATCCCGGCGCTGGCCAACGGGCAGGACCAGGGCCGCCTGCTCTGGACGCCGGAGTCACCGACCCTCGTGGACGTCACGGTGACCGTGCGGTCCGGGGCGAGCGAGGACCGCTCCGAGGGCTATCTGGGGCTGCGGTCGACCGGCTTCCGGGACGGCCGGTTCCTGCTCAACGGCAAGCCTTACTACCTGCGAATGGTCCTCGAGCAGGGCTACTGGCCGCAGTCCCACCTCGCCGCGCCGAGCGGCTTCGCCCTCCGGCGCGAGGTCGAGCTGATCAAGGAGCTGGGCTTCAACGGCGCCCGGGTGCACCAGAAGGTGGAGGACCCCCGGTTCCTGGCGTGGTGCGACCGGCTCGGGCTGCTCGTCTGGGGCGAGATGGCCGCGACCTACGAGTTCTCGACCCGGGCGATGGAGCGCACGACGCGCGAGTGGCTCGAGGTGGTCCGGCGGGACCGGGGCCACCCGTGCATCGTCACCTGGGTGCCGCTCAACGAGAGCTGGGGGGTGCCGGGAATCGCCAGCGAGCCGGCCCAGCAGGACTTCGCCACCGGGCTCTACCACCTGACCCGGGCGCTGGACCCCACCCGGCCGGTCATCTCCAACGATGGCTGGGAGCACACTGTCAGCGACATCTGGGGGGTGCACGACTACGCCCCGCGCGGGGACAGCCTGCGGGCGCGGTTCGGCAGCCCGGAGGCGTTGAACGACACGTTGCGCGGGGCGGGTCCGGGGCGGCGTCGGGTCCTGTTGCTGGAGGGCGACGAGCGCGGGCAGCCGGTCGTGGTGACCGAGTTCGGGGGGCTGTCCTTCGCGCCTGCGGCGGGGGAGAAGTGGTTCGGCTACGGGACCGTCGAGACCAGCGACGAGCTGCTCGCGTCGTTCGCGGACCTCGTCGGTGCCCTGCTGGACTGCGAGGGCGTCGCCGGCTTCTGCTACACCCAGCTGACCGACACCCTGCAGGAACGCAACGGCCTGCTGACCGAGGACCGGGAGCCGAAGCTGCCGATGACGGCGGTGCGCCAGATCCTCACCGGGCCGAGCCGGGCCATCCCCTCCGAGGAGGTGGACGCCCACCGCCGCCGGTCCCGCGACGCGACCGACGGCGGGCAGCCTCAGCGGGCCTTGGTCACGTAGTCGACGCCGGGCTTCCAGTCCGGGAACTTCCAGTCGTCCAGGCTGACCTTGGCGCCCTTGGCCTTGGCGGCGGTGATCGCTGCCTCGCGGGCGGCACTGGAGTCGCTGGACAGCTTCTTCAGAGCCGCCTTCCAGTCCGAGATCTCCCCGGTCACCGCGCCGGCAACGATGTCGCCGAGGTTCGGCGTCACCTGCTTGGTCTCCGAGGCCACCTTGGTGACGTCAGGGTTGCGGACCTCCGGGATCGGGCCGAGGAACACCTCCTTGTCGAAGAACTGCACGGCCTTGGTGTACGTCGGCTGGACCTTGGCCTTGGCCAGCGCGGCACTGATCAGCGGTGGCTGGTCCATCGCCTCGGCGATCCCGACCTGGGTGGACTCCTCGAGGAACTTCGCGATGAGCGCCGTTGCCGCGGAACGGTTCTGGCTGGACGGAGAGAGCCAGAAGGACACCGCGGAGTTGGCCGGTCCCGAGGTGACGACCCCGGGGCTGGACTCCTGCGGGATCGGGATGTCGGCGATCCCGAGCTTGTCGAGGAACGGCTTCATCGAGCCGTTGATGACGCCGACGTTGTAGGAGCCGTCGAAGAAGAAGCCCGCGGCACCGGTGGCCCAGCGGGCCCGAGCGGTGCGGGCATCCAGGCCCGTCGAGGCGGCGAACAGCGACCCGTCCTTCTTCATCGCGATCCAGAACTCGATGGCGTTGACGATCTCGTCGGCCTCGAACTGGTACTCCCCGGTGGCGATGTTCATCCCGTTGCGCCCCGGGAAGCCTGCTGCCATCGACATCTGCAGGATCTGGCTCTGCAACCGGTTGGTCAGCTTGATCGGCGCGATCCAGCCGCCGACCCCGTCGCCGCCGGTGTTCTTGATCTTCAACGCGGCCTGGCGGATCCCGTCATACGTCCGAGGCGGCTTGGTCGGGTCCAGACCCGCCTTGGTGAACAGGTCGGTGTTGAACCAGGTCAAGGTGTCATGGGAGCGGAAGGTGAAGATCGGGAACGCGTACGGCTTGCCGCCGAACATGTTCAGGCCCTCGATCAGGGTGCCCTTGGGCAGCATCTTCAGGTGGGCGTCGTCGAGATCCAGCGGGGCGACCCAGCCGGCGTCCTTGAGCTGCGGGGTCGGCAGGTCGATCCCGGCGAGGGTGAAGACGTCGGGCATCTGCTTGCTCTGGAAGGCGAGCTGCAGGGCCTTGCCCATGTTCTCCGGGTTCTGGGTGGTGTACTCGACACTGACCCCCTGGGCCTTGCCGAAGTCGGCGAACAGCTGCTTCTCGAAGGCCGCGATCGGCTGGAACTGGTCCCACCACATGATCCGGCCACTTCCGCCGCCGGAGCCGGTCGCGCTGGCCCCGCCCGGTCCACTGCTGCAGGCACCCAGGGCTGCGCCTCCGGTCAGGGCTGCGGCGAGCTGGAGCAGTTGTCGCCGGTCAAGGGTGGGCATGGGCGGTCCTCTCAATCACGGGGGTGCGGCGGGCGGTGCGGATCTGCACTCTGCCGTTTGTACCGGCTCCTCACAACGTTGTAAAGAGATTCCGCCAACTTCGTGTCCGGGTCGTTGCCCGGAGCACCGCATGTCGGGGCGCCCCGGGTCAGCCCTCGCGGTGCGCGGTTCGCCTTGACCCTGACCCGACGTGAGGCTCCATGCTGGACGGCATGAGGACAGGGACGGGCCAGGAGGGAGCAGTCGCCGCCACCAGTGCGGCGCTGACCGTCGGCCAGGTGGCCGCGGACGTCGGCGTGACGGTGCGCACGCTGCACCACTACGACGAGATCGGGTTGGTGCGGCCGAGCGACCGCAGCCACGCCGGGTATCGGCTGTACAACGAGGCCGACCTCGAGCGGCTGGAGGCCGTCGTGGTCTATCGGCGGCTGGGGTTCCCCCTCGAGGAGGTCGCCACCCTGCTGGCGGCACGCGGGGCCGACCGGGCGGGTCACCTGCGCCGTCAACGCGACGCGGTGTCGGCCCGGCTCACCGAGCTGCGGGACCTTTTCACCGCGATCGACCGAGCACTGGAGAAGGAGCTGACTGGAGTGAGACTGACCAAGCAGGAACAGCGCGAGCTGTTCGGGGAGAGCTACTCGGAGGACTACGCCGAGGAGGCGCAGGAGCGCTGGGGCGAGAGCGACCAGTGGAAACAGTCCCGAGGACGCACGGCCGGCTACACCACGGATGACTGGCGGCAGATCAAGGCCGAGGTCGACGCGACGAATGCCGGCTTCCTCGCGGCGATGCAGGCGGGGGAACCGCCGACGAGTGCGTCGGCGATGGACGCAGCCGAGGCCCACCGTCGCCACATCGAGCGGTGGTTCTACGACCTCACGCCGCAGTTCCACCGTGGGCTGGGCGACACGTATGTCAGCGACCCGCGGTTCGCCAGGACCTACGAGGACCTGGCGCCGGGACTCGCCGGGTACGTGCGCGACGCCATCCACGCGAACGCCGACCGTCAGGAGGGGCCGGGCACGCCCTGAGCCTCGGCTCCGCCCTCGCCGCCCGGCCGGTTCGCGTCCCCTCGGTTCCATGATCTACGGTATTCCATGGAACTTAGGAGGATGGGATGACCGATGTGCGTCACGCGCACCTCTTCGACCAGCTCGCGGTCGTCGGCAAGGCCTTCGCCAACGCCCGGCGTCTCGAGCTCGTCGAGCTGCTCTCCCAGGGCGAACGAACGGTCGAGGGCCTCGCCCGCGAGGCCGGCCTGGGAGTCACGACCGTGTCCGCCCACCTGCAGATCCTCAAGCTGTCGAGCCTGGTCAGGACCCGCAAGGAGGGGACGCGGGTCTACTACCGCCTGGCCGGCGAGGACGTCGCGACGCTGTACGCGTCGTTGCGGACCGTGGCACTGCAGCACTCCGCCGATGTCGAGCGGGCCCTGACCGCCTACCTCGGCGTCACCGGTCTCGGCGACGTCGACGAGGTCACCCGCGCCGAGCTGCAGGACCGCCTCGACGCCGGTGACGTCGTGCTGCTCGACGTCCGGCCCGGGCAGGAGTACCTCGCCGGGCACATCCCCGGGGCCCGCTCGGTCCCCTTCGCCGACCTCGACGCCGCGATCGCCTCGCTGGCCGTCGACACCGAGATCGTTGCCTACTGCCGGGGCGCGTACTGCGTCCTGGCCCACGATGCCGTGCGGCTGCTGCGGGCCGAGGGTCGCCAGGCCCGACGCCTGCAGGACGGCCTGCTCGAGTGGCGGCTTGACGGACTTCCCGTCGAGGCCGGCGCATGACCTCGAGCCTCGCGGCGATCGCCGCGATGAGGTCATGGCCGTTGCGCCGGTGGGCGGCGGCGGTGGGCGCCGCGGTGGGGTTTGCCGCGCTGGTCGCCATCCCGACCGACCTGCTCGACACGCCGTTGTTCAGCCGCGAGGTCCCGCCGACCTGGTGGGCCTGGCCGTCCCTGGCCGTGTCCAGCGCCTTGGGCGGCCTCCTCGTGGCGACCTATGTCGACCCGACGACCCCGGACGCGCCAGCGCCGCGGCGCGGCGGGTACGCCGGAGCCCTGCTCACCTTCTTCGCGGTGGGCTGCCCGGTCTGCAACAAGCTGGTGCTGGTCGCCCTGGGCAGCGCCGGTGCCCTCACCTGGTTCCAGCCGGTCCAGCCGGTCCTGCAGCTTGCCGGCACCGCCCTGCTGGCCACCGCTCTGGTCTACCGACTACGCGGAGAGCGTGCCTGTCCCACCCCCGACCCCTCCCGGAGGACCTCCCTTGCCCAGAAGTAGCCAGCCCGTGCGCCGTGGCGTCCTCGTGCCAGTGGTCCTCGCGGTGTCCCTTGTCCTGATCACCGCGGCGCTGTTCCTGCTGCCCCGGGCGAACGGGGAGCCGCCACGCGCGGCCAGCACCGCGGCCCCCTCCGCCACGGCCCAGGCTCAGGCCACCCCCGACCGGTTCGCCGCGTTGGCACGCCGTCACCCCGAGGACCCTATGGCGCTGGGCAAGCCCGATGCGCCCGTCGTGATGATCGCCTACTCGGACTTCCAGTGCCCGTTCTGCGGCAAGTTCGCCCGCGACACCGAGCCGGAGCTGATCCGCAAGTACGTGGACACCGGCATCCTGCGCATCGAGTGGCGCGACTTCCCCTACCTCGGGCCGGAGTCGATGACCGCGGCGCTGGCGGCGCGCGCAGCCGGTGAGCAGGGCAAGTTCTGGCAGTTCCACGACGAGCTGTACCGCACCCCCGGGGCGCCGAACAGCGGACGGCTGACCGAGGAGTACCTCGTCGGCGTCGCCACGAAGATCAACCTCGACGTCGCGAAGTTCCGGGCGGACCTGGGCTCGCCCACCGTCAAGGGCGGTGTGCAGCGCGACTTCGACGAGGGCCAGAACATCGGGGTCACCGGCACGCCGGCGTTCCTGGTCAACGGCAAGCCCATCATCGGTGCCCAGCCCACCGCCCAGTTCGAGCAGGCCATCGAGCAGGCCGCGAAGTCGGCCCGGTGACCGAGGTCGGACTGCTGGCCGCGCTCGCCGCCGGGGTGCTCAGCCTGCTCTCGCCGTGCAGCGCCCTGCTGCTGCCCTCGTTCTTCGCCTACGCGTTCACCTCGAGGTCGGCGCTGCTGCTGCGGACCCTGGCCTTCTACCTGGGTCTGGTGCTGACCCTCGTGCCCCTGGGCATCGGTGCCGGCGCGGCCTCGTCGCTCTTCTACGGGCACCGCACCACGCTCATCGCCGTCGCGGGGTGGTCCCTCATCGCCATCGGCGTGCTGATGGTGCTGGGCCGCGGCTTCGCCCTGCCCTTCTCGGCGAGGCTGCAGGCGCTGGCGTCGCGGCGGACCTCGCCGGGCGCGGGGCTGCTGTCGACCGTCCTGCTCGGCGCCGTCTACGGGCTGGCCGGATTCTGCTCCGGACCGGTGCTCGGGGCCATCCTCACCATGGCTGCCACGCAGAGCCCGACCGGCGGGGGACTGCTGCTCGCGGCCTACGCCCTCGGGATGGCCGCGCCGCTGTTCGTGCTGGCGGCGGTGTGGGACCGGTTCGACCTCGGCCGCCGTCGCGTCCTGCGCGGTCGGGAGCTCTCCCTCGGTCCGATCCGGGTGCACTCCACGACGCTGGTCGCCGGGGCGCTGTTCATCGTCATCGGAGTGCTCTTCCTGCGTTTCGACGGGACCGCCGGCATCATCGGCGTCCTGGGACTGGGCGACACCACCGACCTCGAGTTCACCCTGCAGCAGCGCGTGGTCGAGCTCGCCGGCAGCATTCCGGGCTGGGCGGTGACCGGGGTCCTGGCCGTGGTCGCGACCGGCTGGGCCGTCCGACGGGCCAGGGCCGACTCCTCGCGAGAGCGCAGCGACCACCCCGGCTGACGCCCGAGGCTCGGCCGGTGCCGGCCTGTCCTGCGTCTGGCCTAGGCTCGACGTCGTGACCCCAACCGCCGCGCCGGGCCCACGGCATCCGGGCGCCTTCATCGCGCTGGAGGGCGGCGACGGCGCGGGGAAGTCGACCCAGCTGCGGCTGCTCGTGGCGGCGCTGGAACGGGACGGGCGGCCGGTCCTGGTCACCCGCCAGCCCGGGGGGACCGAGCTGGGCACCGAGATCCGCAACCTCGTGCTGCACGGCGACCACGTCTCGCCGCGCGCCGAGGCGCTGCTGTATGCCGCGGACAAGGCACACCACGTCGACACGATGATCGCGCCGGCGCTGGCGACCGGGACGATCGTCGTCACCGACCGGTACGTCGACTCGGCGATCGCCTACCAGGGCGCCGGTCGGGACCTGGGCTCCGACGAGATCGCCCGGCTCCAGCTGTGGGCCGTCGGCGACCTCATGCCGGACCTGACCATCGTGCTCGACGTCTCGCCCGAGGTGGGGCGCTCGCGGCGCGGGGCGGTGCACGACCGGCTCGAGGCCGAGGGGGACGACTTCCACGCCTCGGTCCGGGAGCACTTCCTGCACCTGGCCCGCTCGGCGCCGCACCGGTACCTCGTCGTCGACGCCGGACTGGCGCCCGAGGAGATCCACGCCCGGGTCGTCGAGCGGCTGCGGTCGGCCGGAGTCCTGTCATGACGCCCGTCGTGAGCGTCTGGGACGACGTCATCGGTCAGCCGGAGGCCGTCGAGACCCTGGCGCGGGCCGTCACGGTGCCGTCGTCGATGACCCACGGGTGGCTGTTCACCGGGCCGCCCGGGTCGGGTCGCTCGGTCGCCGCCCGGGCGTTCGCTGCCGCGCTGCAGTGCCCGGCCGGCGGCTGCGGTCAGTGCCGCGAGTGCCACACCGCGCTGGACGGGACCCACGCCGACGTGATGATCGTGGCGACCCAGGGCCTGTCGATCAAGGTCGAGGACACCCGCGCCCTGGTCCAGGAGTCGGCCCGCCGGCCGTCGGTCGGCACCTGGCGGGTGATCATCGTCGAGGACGCGGACCGGCTCACCGAGCGCGCCGCGGACGCCCTGCTCAAGGCCCTGGAGGAGCCGACGCCGCGCACCGTGTGGATGCTCTGCGCGCCGTCGCTGGAGGACGTCATCATCACGATCCGCTCCCGGTCGCGGCACGTGCGGCTGCGGACCCCGCCCGTCGAGGCCGTCGCCGACCTGTTGGTGCGCCGCGACGGGATCACCCCCGGGCTGGCCCTGTATGCCGCCCGGGCCGCCCAGTCCCACGTCGGGCTGGCCCGCCGGCTGGCCCGTGACGAGGGGGCCCGGATCAGGAGGCGCGACGTCATCTCGCTCCCGGGCAAGATCCGGACCATCGGGGACGCGATCGGCGCCGCCGCCGACCTGGCGACGATCGCCGACGAGGAGTCGAGCGCGTCCAGCGGCGAGCGGGACGCCGCCGAGCGGGCCAAGCTCCTGGAGACCCTGGGCGCGGACCCCTCGGCCCGCACCCAGCCGCCGCACATCCGTTCCCAGCTCTCCGCGCTGGAGAAGGAGCAGAAGTCCCGAGCCACCCGGTTCGCCCGCGACGTCGTCGACCGGTCGCTGGTCGACCTGCTCTCGATCCACCGGGACGCGCTCGTTTTGCGGCTCGGGGCGCAGGTCGACCTCGTCAACCAGGACAGCATCGACCTGGTCAAGGCGTTGGCGTCCGGGCGCACCCCCGAGCAGCTGCTCGCGGCGATGGACGCGATCGGCGAGGCGCGCGAGCGGATCAACCTCAACGTGGCGCCGCTGCTGGCCCTCGAGGCGATGACGGTCAGCCTCCAGCAGCCGGGCTGACCGGCATCCGGGCCGAGCCGGACCCCCAGCCGCCTCGACAGGTTTTCGGGATAGCGTGCCCATCAGTGCCGACGATGAGCACCAGGCACGACAGTGACGAGCAGCCGCGACGGGCCCAGCACGCCGCGGGAACCGCAGAGCAAGGAGCAGCCATGACGCAGCCGAGACGCCGCCGCCGCGCCGGTCGTGCCGTCGGACTCGTGACCGCGGCGGCCGCGGTCAGCGTCGGCCTGTCCTCCTGCCTCGTGCTGCCGTTCCTGCCGAAGGACGACTCGGGCGGGGCGGGAGCGCGCCCCTCCGGTGGCGCCAGCGCGCCGTCCGCCTCGGTCACCAAGCCGCCCGCCTCGGCGGCCCCGGGCCTGGACGCCTTCTACGGGCAGAAGCTGAGCTGGGCCGCCTGCACCGGCGGCGAGTGTGCCCAGCTGAAGGTCCCGATCGACTACGCCAACCCCGGCTCCGGCAGCATCGAGCTGGCCCTGCTGCGGGTCCCCGCTCGCAGTGCCGGTTCCCGGATCGGGTCGCTCGTGGTCAACCCCGGCGGACCGGGTGGCTCCGGCGTCGACTACGCGAAGTACGCCAACCAGATCGTCGGCGCCGACGTGCGGCGCAGCTTCGACATCGTCGGCTTCGACCCGCGCGGGGTGGGCAAGTCGGCGCCGATCGACTGCCTCGACGACGCCGCCCTCGACGCCTTCCTCGGCGGCGACCCGACGCCGGACACTCCCGACGAGGAGGCGGCATACCTCGAGGCCTCGAAGAAGCTCGCGCAGGCGTGCGCGGCGAAGAACCCGCAGCTCATCGCGCACGTCTCGACGGTGGACGCGGCCAAGGACATGGATGTTTTGCGGGCGGCGCTGGGGGAGCAGAAGCTGAACTTCCTCGGCAAGTCGTACGGCACCTACCTCGGCGCGACGTACGCGGACCTGTTCCCCACGCTGGTCGGCCGGATGGTCCTGGACGGGGTGGTCGCGCCGGACCTGACCTCGAAGGAGATCAGCATGGGCCAGGCCAAGGGGTTCGAGCTGGCCACCCGGACCTACGTGGCGGACTGCGTCAAGAAGTCGTCCTGCCCACTCGGCCGGTCGGTCGACGAGGGGATGCAGTGGATCCGGGACTTCCTCGCCGGGCTGGACGCGCAGCCGATCTCGGTCACCGACGACCAGCGGGTCAACAAGCTCACCGAGGGCTGGGGGTCGATGGGGATCGCGGCGGCGATGTACGACCAGTCGGCCTGGCCGAAGCTGACCGATGCGCTGCGCGAGGCGAAGAACGGCGACGGCAACGGGTTGATGCGCCTGGCCGACAGCTACGCGGACCGGACACCGGGTGGGCAGTACTCGAACAACATCATGGAGGTCATCTACGCCGTCAACTGCCTGGACAAGCCCGACACCGCCGACCTCAAGGAGGTCGAGGCGAATGCCATCGAGGCGCAGAAGATCGCGCCGACGTGGGGCAAGTTCCTCGCCTGGGGCTCGGTGGCGTGCGGGGTGTGGCCGGTCCAGCCGACGTCCCAGGTGCACAAGGTCACGGCCCCCGGCTCCGGCCCGATCGTCGTGGTGGGGACCACCCGGGACCCGGCGACGATCTACGAGTGGGCGGTGCGGCTACGCCAGCAGCTGTCCAACGCGGTGCTGATCACCTACGACGGTGACGGGCACACGGCATACACCCGGTCGAACGCGTGCGTGGACAAGGCGATCGACGCGTACTACGTCAAGGGGACCGTGCCGCAGGACGGGCTGAAGTGCTGACCCGACCGGGTGGGCGGGCGGCTGGCGCGGTGGCCGGCTGAGCGGTTTTCGGAGATTCGACCCCGGTTCCGTATACTCGTGCACCGCGCCTCCGGGCGTACGCCGCCTTAGCTCAGTCGGCCAGAGCGATTCACTCGTAATGAATAGGTCATCGGTTCGATTCCGATAGGCGGCTCCACCACAAACGGCCTCTGACCTGCGGTTATGCAGGCCAGAGGCCGTTCGGGTCATTTCGGGCCCCACCCCAAGGTCCACCCTGCCGGTAAACCTGCGCCAGGGTGGCTACCTGGCCTGACCTGAGGACGCCTGCCGGCCCCCTACTCCTTGGTCGCCACCACCATGTACCCCTCGGCCTCCGGGTCGAACGTGCTCTTCTCGACCCGTAGTCCGAGGCTGTGCAACTCAGATCCGAGTTCGTCGTATCGGTACGGCCAGCACGACAGCAGTTCCGAGCGGACACGCACCGACCCATCCGCCGCGACGTGCGCGACAGCAATCTCGATGTGGTGCTCCTGCTCCCAGTCCGGCGCAATCTCCCAGCGATAGATGACGAGAGCATCGCGGCCATTGCGGCGGACCAGGTGGTCCCGGATGTCCAACCGGGAGCCGCCAGCGCGTACGAGTTCCCACGTGCGGGAGGTGAGAACCAGGCGTCCCCCAGGACGCAGCAGCTGCGACATCGACTGCAGCGCAGCAAACCTGCCTCTGGCCCCCTCGGCATGATGCAGCGAGTTGCCGACACAGAACACCATGTCGAAGCTGGCGACGTCGAAGTGGTCGGTCAACTCATGCCAGTTGGCTCGAACCATCCGCAAGGATGCGCCGTATTCCTCGGCCAGGTCCTCGGTCCGACGAACCATCGCTGCGCTGGCGTCGGTCGCGACAACCTCCATGCCGAGGCCGGAGAGACCAACCGCCAGCTGTCCAGTCCCGCATGAGCAATCGAGGACGCGGGCGTTTGACGGAAGGAGACGGATGACGTCATCGAACGCCGCGGCGAACTCGGCGGGGGTCAGCTTCGCGTCGGAGATGAGCCACTCGTACACCTCGGCAAGCGCGTCATAGCCCGTCACAACGATGACCTCCGTCAATGGCAGACCCACGGTGGCAGACCAGTACATCAGTGGAGCGAGTCAGTCACCACCGCTTTCCCCGTGGGGGTAACCATCCCCAAGGCCGAGGTCGGCGCGGGAAGACGTCGGCGCCACGGGGAGCTCGTCCGCGGCAGCTCCGGCCTGCGTGGGTGCCGGGTCCTACCCTGTGCGCATGCGACGCTTCCACGACGAAGACCTCACCGGGGCGGAGTTCCGCGAATGCGACCTGAGCAGGGTGCGGATGGTCGGCGTGGTCATGCAGGACACTGAGATCGATGGCCTGGTCACCGGTCTGGTGGTCAACGGGGTCGACGTGATGCCGTACGTCGAGGCGGAGCTCGACCGCCGTCACCCGGTACGACTGCTGGTCCGCTCCGATCAGCCGGATGACCTGCGTGAGGCCTGGCGGACGCTGCGGGCCGATTGGGCCACGACCACCGAGCGAGCTCGGTCCATGCCCGAGAACAGCGAGCATCACCGCGTCGACGGCGAGTGGTCGATGGTCGAAACGCTGCGCCACCTCGTCTTCGTGCACGACTCCTGGTTTCGACGCTGCGTGCTCGGGATCACCGAGCCGTTCACGGCGATGGGACTGGGTCCGGAGCTCCTCATGGACCAGGAGCACAGCGAGCTCGACCGGTCCGCCCGCCCGAGCCTCGAGGAGGTGCTCGCCGTCCGAGCGCGACAGGCGTCAGGGATCGAGACCTGGCTGGCCCAGGTCACTCCCGGCCAGCTCGCGCAGATCGCACCGGTCCCGGACGACGACCGATGGCCGCCGTACGCCACGGGGCGGACAGTGCGGCAATGCCTCGGCACCGTGCTCCATGAGGAATGGGCTCACCACCGGTTCTGCACGCGTGACCTGGACACGCTGTCGCGTCGGGAGGCATCGCACTCGTGACGGGGAGCCGCGACCGGCGTCCCGGCTTCGGGGCGCGGCCCGGGTCGTGTCGGTGGTCGCTGTCACCATCGCGTCATGACTCAACTCGCGCTGATCATTCGACACCAGACCCTGCCCGGGCTGCGGGACCAGGTTCGGAGGGTCTGGGAGGCGCACATGGCTCCCGCCGTCGCCAGCAACCCCGGCCATCTCGCGTACTTCTACTGCCTCGACAATGACGATCCTGACGCAATCAGCGCCTTCCAGGTGTACGACAGCGCCGAGTCATCGCAGCAGTTCCTCCATACCGGCGCTTATGCCGACTACCTGCGGGATGTCGAGCCGATGTTGTCCGGCCCTCCTCAGGTCACCCCGCTGACTCCGGTCTGGTCCAAGACGTAGCGGCTCGCCCGTCACCGCCCGACTGGCCACCTGTGCCATTCGGTGGCGCACGTGGCAGGGTGCCCTCCCATGAACGAGGACGCCGCGAAGGCCAACCTGTACGACTACCTGAAGCATGAGCGCGAGGCGGTGCTCGCCAAGCTCGACGGGCTCTGCGAGTACGACATCCGTCGGCCGCTGACCGTCACGGGGACCAACCTGCTGGGGCTGGTCAAGCACCTGGCGACCTGGGAGGCCAGGTACCTCGGCGAGGTCTTCCACCGTCCCTTTCCCGAACCTCTTCCCCGGTGGGACGTCGAGGCAGAGCGACTGGCCGACATGTGGGCGACCGAGCACGAGTCCCGCAGCGATGTTGTTGACCGCTACCGACGCGTGTGGGAGCACAGCGACGCGACGGTGGCCGCCCTCGCGCTGGACGACACCGGCCGGGTGGCCTGGTGGCAGGACGCCGAGGTGCCGCTGTTCAACGTCCTCGTGCACCTGCTTGCCGAAACCAGTCGGCACGCAGGCCACGCCGACATCCTGCGTGAGGGGCTCGATGGAGCAGTGGGAACCGACGCGGAGGCGATGGCTGTCAGCGGTCACGACGCACAGTTCTGGAGGGAGCGGCGCGAGGAGATCGAGGCGGCCGCCAGGTCAGCCGGTTGACCTCGGACCGGTCCGGGAGACGATCGGCTGTCATGGGTTCTACAGTGCCGGACATGACAGCCGTGGTGATTCGCGCGATGGTGCAGACGTTCTTCGACGCCTTCACCTCCGGCCCTGACGCAGCCGCCGCGCTCGACGCGCTCCCGGCGTTGTTCCTGCCTGAGGCGGTGATCGTCCGGACCTGTGGTGACGAGCCCGTCGCCTCCGGGGTTGCTGCGTTCATCGCCCCGCGTCGGGAGCTGCTCCTGAGCGGCGCGGTGACGGGCTTCCGTGAGTGGGAGCTGGCTGGGCGCACTGACGTCTTCGGCGACATCGCCGTGTACCTCGGCAGCTATGCCAAGGAGTGGGTCCAGGACGGCAGACCCCATGAGGGTCGTGGCAAGAAGACCATGCACTTCGTCCGGACCTCGGCCGGGTGGCGGATCAGTGCGCTCGCCTGGGATGACGAGCGGGACGGGCTGAGCGTCAATCAGGGTTCGCTGTCCCGGTGAGGCACGGCAGCCCGTTCGGTGCCCCGAGCCGTCGGACGCGGGGACTCGTGGAGGAGTTCGTCGCCCGGCCAGCTCTCACCGAGCGGGAGTGGGGGGTGCTGGGAGGCACGCCGCTCGCGCAGGTCAGGAGATCCTCGGTGACCCGTCCCGTGCCGGCATCTCCCTCGACCTCGACGCCCACTTGACCGCATACCACGAAGGTCTGCAACGAGCCGGTCATGACTCAGAGGATGTCACGCGCTCCGCGTGTTCAGGATGGACAGGACCGCTGGGCCGACCTGCTCGGTACTGACCAGCTCGAGCCGACGACCCCTCGGGAAGAGGCGTCGCCCTGAGCCCACGGCGGTGGGGAAGGTGAGCAGCCTGTACTCGTCGACGAGGACGCGTCCCAATGCTGCTCCTCCCACAGTCGATGCTGCGCCGCTCACGCTACGGGTCGGTCCGTCACCGACCACTGCACGGTTGGTCGCCCGAGGGCGCGCCACTGATGCTGACCGGCCGGAAGGCGCGGCCAGCCCTCCGGCGACTCCTCCCAGCCCTCCTGGCGCCCGAAGACGGTGAGGTCCAGGAGGTGGTACGTGGTGCTCAGGGCCTCCGTACCTCGGTCAGTGCTCCAGTACGTCTCGTAGGCGTGGCCGTCGGCTCTCAGGTAGCAGGCGACGAAGCCGAAGCCTCGGTCGGCGGTGAGGGCGGCGCTATCCCGGGCGGAGTACCAGGGCGTCCGGTAGCCGAGGAAGTCCGCGTACGGCTTGCTCTCGCGATAGGTCCCCTCACTGAGCACAGCGACGGTGACGTCTCGCTCGTGCAGGTACTCGAGTCGCTGCAGGTGTGAGGCGCTGAAGGTGCAGCCCTCGCACTGGCTCTCCCACGGCTGCTCGTCATGCCACATGTGGAAGTACGCGAGCAGCATCCG
Source organism: uncultured Actinomycetota bacterium (assembly GCA_963845815.1). Lineage (GTDB taxonomy): Bacteria > Actinomycetota > Actinomycetes > Actinomycetales > Dermatophilaceae > Lapillicoccus. Next base: position 341,812 of record CAWJTD010000001.1, on the reverse strand, counting down.
CCGGCCCTCGAAGATGTCGAGGAAGGGGATCGGCCCGTCGCGCCCTTCGACGGTGGCGTCATCGGCGATCGGGGTCATGGGCAGCGTCCGGCGCGCCGCGGCGATCGCGTCCCCCTCTCGGGTATGAGCCTTCTCCCGGGCGAGGAGCTCGTCGCGGGCCATCTGCCAGGCCTGGCGGTCGACGATGCCCGGCGTGGTCGCCGGGCTCACGGACCTGGTGGGGAGGCGCAGCTCGGGCATGTCGTGTACTCGCTTTCTCTGGGCGCGGGAGGCTGCCAACGCGGGGGGATCGGGAGGTCTACGTGCCGAGGAAGCGGAAGCACTCGGCCACGATGAGGTCGTCGGCCACGCCGTGCCACTGCCCCGGCAGGACCGTGAGCTGCGATGACGGTAGGACCTGGTGGATGCGCTCCGCGGAGTCGACGAGGAACGGGGATGTGTGGTCGCTGTGCAGCAGCAGCGTCGGAGTCGAGCTTCCCGACAGTGCCTGGGGGTCGAGCTCCGCGATCATCGTGAGCTCATGCATGATCGTGGGCACCGCCGCGACCTGCGGCGGCGACAGCGGGGGAAAGCTGTCGAGAACGTCCGCCGGGATCCCCTGCACGTCCACCATGAAGAACTCGTTGGCGGCCCGAGGGCTCTCGGCCAGGATCGCGGCGAACTCCGCGCGACGGTCCGGGAGGTTCTGACCGCCCACGGGAGGTTCCAGGGCGACCACCTTGGTCATCGGCACACCCCACGCCGCAGCCGCCAGGGCGAGCAGGGCGCCCGAGGAGAACCCGTAGACGGACGCCTCGCCGCCGGTTGCGTCGATGACGGCGGCGAGGTCCTCGCACTCGCGGTCCACGGCATACGGGGGGGTGGCGCCGGACTCACCCTTACCGCGGCGGTCGTACGTGATCACCGTGAAGTGCTCGGCCAGGGCGGCGGGCAGGTCGGGCTGCGGAGTGCTGTCGCGCCAGGCCATGACGCAGTTCACGACGACCAGCGAGGGACCGTCACCCTGCACGGACCACGCGATGGGTGTGCCGTCGGCGGAGTGGGTGAGCTGGAAGTCGGGTGACATGTCGGCTCCTGCCGTTGGAGGTTGTGCTCTCCATGTATAGACCGGCTTCGTGCCCCCAACTCATCGCTGGGTGGCGGACCAATGTGCCGCGGAGCGCGCGGCCGGGTGACGTGTCGGGCCATCCGGCTAGCCTCCCGAGGATGAATGGTCGAATGTCGGAGCTCGGTGCGGGGTCGGGTCACGGCGACTCGTCGGCCTCCGAGGTGGGCGCAACCCCTCACCGGACCGAGGCCACCTTCGACGACCTGGTCGCGCCGTGGCGTTCCGAGGTGCTGGCGCACTGCTACCGGATGCTCGGATCGCTCCACGATGCGGAAGACGCCACCCAGGAGACGATGCTTCGGGGATGGCGCAGCTTCGGCACGTTCGAGGGGCGGAGCTCGTCCCGCACCTGGCTGATCAGGATCGCCACGAACGTCTGCATCGACTCAGCCACCCGCTCGGGCGCCCGGGCGCTCCCCATGGATCTGAGTCCTGCGGCCGCGCGTGCGGTGCCCGACGGTCGACCACGGTCGGACATCGCGTGGCTGCAGCCCTATCCGGACCGCCTCCTCGTGGACCTGCAGCCCACACCATCCGCGAGATACGAGCTGAAGGAGAGCGTTGAGCTGGCGTTCGTCGCCGCCCTCCAACGACTCCCGCCGAACCAACGAGCAGCGCTGCTGCTCTTCGACGTCCTGGGTCTCCCTGCCGCGGAGGTCGCCCGGATCATGGCGACCAGCACGGCATCGGTGAACAGCGCTCTCCAGCGAGCCCGGTCCCTCGTCACCACCGAAATGCCGGACCCGAACCAGCAGCACAACCTGCGCGCGCTGGGAGACCCCGCGCTCAGCCGCGTGGTCAACGCGTTCATCGACGCGGTCGAGCGCGGGGATACGGAGGCTCTCGTCGCCCTCCTCGCGCAGGACGCCACGTGGTCCATGCCGCCCCTCATTCACTGGTACCGCGGCCAGGTCTCCATCCGCGACTTCCTCAACCGGATGGCGCTACGAGCAGACTGGCGACGCGTCCCGACCCACGCCAACGGTCAGGTCGCCGTGGCCGGCTACCTCTGGGATCCCGCAGCCGGGGTGTATGCGGCGTACGTCATCGACGTGCTGGGTCTGCGTGGGAGCCTGATCGCCGACGTGACCTCGTTCATCGACGCCGCAATCTTCCCCGCGTTCGGCCTCCCCCTGGAGCTCTCGTCGGATCAGGGACCGGACACGTCCTCGATCCCGGCTGCCGCGAGCTGGCCGGACTGCTGGCGCTGATGCTGCTCACGGGGCCCGAGCCGCCACCCGGGGTATCACCGAGCGGCGAGCTCGACGGTCTGCAGGTGGCCCTGGCGTGCGTCCACCGTCTCCAGGACACGCTGGCCGGCAACCACGCCGACAACGCGACGCGCCGAGCTGCTGCGCCGGCTCGCGAGCAGAGCCTGCGCGTCCTCTCAGCCCGTCTGGGCTGAGCGCTAGTTTCAGACATGGACGCGCTTCGGTTTCCAACCGACCACGAGCCAAGGATCGAGGTCCGCTCAGCGGTGGGTCGATTCGACGACTTCGCCGCGATTGTCGGCACGCGGCGACCCGGCGCTCGGGGCTGCTGGTGCATGGCCTACCGAGACAGCCGCGTTCCGCCTGACGAACGGGCTGACTGGATGCGTTCGGAGTGCGACACCGACCCGGGCCCGGGCGTCCTGCTCTACGTGGACGACGTCGTGGCCGGGTGGTGCTCCATCGCGCCGCGGGCGAGCTACCGGCGCCTGCTCAACTCCCGGACCATCCCGATCCTCGACGACCGCGACGTCTGGGTCGCGGTCTGCTTCGTCGTCCGAGCTGGGTACCGCAAGCACGGGTTGATGCACCACCTGCTCGCCGGTGCCGTCGAGCACGCGCAGGTCCAGGGCGCCGAGGTCGTCGAGGGCTACCCGGTCGACGCCAGCGACGGACGGGTCGACGTCATCTCCGGCTACGTCGGCAGCGTCCAGCTCTTCGAGCGGGCCGGCTTCGAGCGGGCGGCGTCGACCACCGGCCACAGCGGTGGCAGGACGCGCTGGGTGATGCGCAGGATGTTGCCCTGAGCCGCCGGATCCGGGCACATTCGGCGCGTTTTGCTGGCCTCCTACAGTGGCCCGGCGAGTGGCTGAAGCCCGCGGGCGCCCCGGGCGCGGTTGACGATCTCCAGCACGAATTGGCCTTTCGCGGCCGTGTAGTCGTCGCCCCAGCGGCCCGCGGCGACCAGGCCGCTCTTCAGCATCGCGTAACGCGCTCGGTCGCTCTCATGGGTACGCAGCCAGCCGGCAAACAGTCGCAGGTGGGCCTCGGGCCACTGCTCCGGCGCGAAGAGGTGCCCGATCGCCTGCCGGACGGACCCGGCGACGAGGAAGACGGCCGCATGGTCACCCAGTGCTCTGGGCTCGGTCCAACCCGCCCGGGTGAATGCGGTCCCGGTCTCGGCGAGGGTGATCCCCTCGGGGATGCGCAGAGCGAGGTCGATCACGGGCTTGGCCACCATGCCTGGGATGGAGGTGGAGCCGACGTGCTCGACCAACCACCCCGGTCCGAGGACGGCCCGGAGGCGAGCCGAGATTTCGTGGTAGCGGTCGGTCCATCCCACGTCGAAGGCAACCAACCGAGCCGCCGGGTACCTGTCCGCCCATCGCACTCGGCGACGGTATGCCCAGCCGCTGACAGTCGCGCACGGACGACCCCGCCTCGGCCGCAGGTCGAAAGGGCGGGTAGCCGCGAGGAGCGGCTACGAGCGCCGTCGGCCAAACACGACGTAGGCCATGGGCACGACCCCAGCTGAGCTCAGCGAAGCCAGGGCAACCGCCCAGAGGGACTTGGCACCGTTGAGCTCTTCAGCCGGACGACCTCTGAGGTCCCAGAGGGCGCAGCCTCGCAGGCCGACGTCCAGAGCAACCAGACCGAGGATCAGGCGACGCCTGACTGGCGACAGCTCACCCCATCTCCTGGTCACTGCGGGCACCCAACCTCCATGGTGGTCTCGGGGCGACCTGGGTAACGCCGCTCCGTGTGGGGGCGTGTCAATGTCGCTCGATCTCCCCAACGTCCCGTGCCGAGTCTGCCAGCGTTCCACGCGCCCCGTCGGGTTTCGCTGGGGCGAACTCACGGCCGCATGAGCGCTGCCCGGCATACTTGGCGCATGCCCCGGCACGACGTCGCTGCCAGCAGTGGCTTCTCCGTCCGCCCCTTGGACGTGTCCTCGTGGCCCGCCTTCGCCCGGTTGGTCGAGGCGAACAACGGTGTCTGGGGCGGCTGCTGGTGCATGGCCTTCCACGTCAGGCTCGGCGCTGACCGCACCGCTCAGCAGAACCGGGCAGACAAGGAGCAGCTCGTTCGCGAGGGCGGCACCCATGCGGCGCTGGTCCTCGACGGGCAGGAGTGCCTGGGCTGGTGCCAGTTCGGCTCCCCCCGGGAGCTGCCCCAGATCAAGAGCCGACGCCGTTACGACAAGGAGCTCACCGAGCTGCCGGACTGGCGCATCACCTGCTTCTTCACCGGCAAGGGGCAGCGTCGCCGGGGCGTCGCCGACGCTGCGCTCGGTGGGGCGCTCGCGCAGATCGCCGGGCATGGCGGCGGGACGGTGGAGGGCTACCCGGAGGAGACGGACGACCGCACGGTGGCTGGCTCGTTCCTGCACACCGGTCCGATGGCCGCCTTCGAGACCCACGGATTCCGTCGGACGCGGCCGATCTCGCCGCACCGCTGGGTGGTCACCCGCACCGTTGACCCGTCCTGACCGTCCTGACCCGTCCTGACCCCGGGCCAGCGGACTGCTCCCTAGCTGTCCGAGGGTCCCAGTCGAGCCGGAGCCGCTCCCGCTGGCGCCGGCTCCTTGAGCTCCACGAAGATCGAGTGGGTCTCGGTGTCGCCGATGTTGCTGCCACGATGCTCCTGAGCGTCCAGCCAGCGCACCTGGCCCGGACCAAGCTCGACGGCGACCTCGCGGTCGCCGGAGTGCAGGAGCCGGCTGAAAGAGGAGAGCGTCACCATCACGCTGTCGGGGTGGGAGTGGGAATGCGTGGCGTCACCGGGCTGGTCCCGGTACTCCAGCACGCGCACGCGGTCGTTCTCGAAGACCACGCGATAGAGCTCGGGGTCGGTGGTGGTGGGATCGTTCATGACACCACGGTAGCATGAAGGCATGGTTGTGCCATATGAATCGGACGGTCGGTCGAACCAGAAGCGGCGAACTCGCGAAGCGCTCGTCGACACGGCTCGCGCAGTGCTGGGGGAGGGGACGACGCCCACGGTTGAGCAGGTCGCCGAGGCGGCGGGGGTCTCCCGCCGGACGGCATACCGGTACTTCCCCAACCAGCGGGCGCTGATCCTGGCGGCAGTGCCGCAGCTCGAGCAGGACTCCGTCCTGGGGGCCGCCCCACCAGCGGACCCGGCCGCTCGCCTGGAGCTGGTCGTCTCGGAGCAGATCCGGATCCTGCGCCAGTACGAGCCACAGCTGCGGGCAGCCCTGCGCTTCTCGCTCGACCCTGGCTCACGCCGCGACGGCGAGTCCAACTTCCGGAAGGGTCGGGCCATCGGCTGGTTCGCCGAGGCGCTGGAACCGCTGGCCGGCACCCATCCCGCCGTCGACCGGCGCCGCCTCGCGCTGGCGATCCGGGCCTGTTGCGGCATCGAGGCGCTGGTCTGGCTGGTCGACGTCGCGGGCGTGTCCCGGGCAGAGGCCTACCGGATCATGAGGCGCTCGACCCTGGCGCTGCTGGCTGCCGAGCTGGCCGGAGGGCTTCCCTCGGACCACTGACCCGCTGCCCTCAGCCCAGCTCGGGACGCGGGCCAGGACCACGGCGCGGGTTTGCGATCCATGGAGGGCACTGGCAGGATCGCCGGGTGAGCGAGCGCACAGCCCCGGACATGTGGGTGGATCCCGAGGACGACCCGCGCGAGAGAGCCGACGGTGCGGTCGGCGAGAAGGGCACCCTCTGGGAGTACCTGACCCGGTACCGGCTGACCCTCAAGATGAAGTGCGACGACCTGGACGCCGAGCAGCTTGCCCGGCGGTCCGTCCCCCCCTCGACGATGTCGCTGCTGGGGATCGTGCGCCACCTCGCCCAGGTTGAGCACCACTGGTTCCAGCGGGCACTGCAGGGCCGTGACGAGCCCCGGCTCTACCGCTCGGCGACGGGAGACAACGACGACTTCGTCGGCGCGGTGGCCGACCCCGCCGTCGTCGTCGAGGCATGGTCGACGTGGCAGCGCCAGGTCGAGGCAGCCGATGCGTGGCTCGCAGGTGACGTGTCCATGGATGCCGACGTCCGCCTGCCGAACGGCGACACGGCGGCCGTACGGGACATCCTCGTGCACCTGGTCGAGGAGTACGCCCGGCACCTCGGGCACGTGGATCTGCTGCGCGAGTGCATCGACGGCCGCACCGGGCAGTGACCGGTTTAGACCGCACCCGGCCCGGCTGAGCCCTACGCTGTCTTGTCATGACGGAGCAGTCCGTTCTGCTGGAGGATGCCGGCCACCGCGCGCTCGCCGACGGTGATCTCATGGTGGCGCTGGAGGCTTTCGAGGGGGCGCTCGAGGCTGAGGACACTCCCGAGCTGCGGGTCGTCGCGGCCGGGCTGAGGCTCAGCGACGACGACTTCGACGGGGCTCGGCTGCACTGGGAGGCGGCCTTCGACCTGTACCGCCGCGCCGAGAACCCGCAGGCGGCCGCGAGGGTTGCCGCGATGCTCGCCGACCTGCACGCGGTCGCCCTGGGTAACGAGGCCGCCAGCCGCGGATGGATCTACCGGGGCCGGCGGCTGCTCGCGCCGGTGGGCCGTTGCGTCGAGCTCGGGTACCTCGAGCTGGCCGTCGTCTCGTGCATTCGCGACGACGCCACCGAGGTGGAGCGCAGTGCCGATCTGGCGCTGTCCCTGGCCATGGAGTTCCACGACCCCGAGCTGGAGCTGCGGGCACTGGCCGACAGTGGCCTGGCCCTGGTCTCCCAGGGCCGGGAGGTGGAGGGGTTCGCCCGCCTCGACGAGGCGCTGGCGACGATGGTCACCGGGCAGGTCCAGGACCTCGACATCCTCGGCAGGAGCCTGTGCGCCCTGCTCTCGGCCTGCGACCGGGCCGGTGACCTGCCGCGCGCGGAGGAGACCACCCGCCTGGCTCGCACCCTGCTGAACGACCGGTTCAACCGCCGGCCCCGGGTCCTGCACGCGCACTGCGGGGCGGCCTACGGATCGGTCCTGTGCGACCTCGGCCGCTGGCCCGAGGCCGAGGAGGTCCTCTCGGGAGCGATGGGAGACCACGGCTCGGCGAGCGACTACCACCGGATGCTGACCAGCTGCCACCTGGCCGAGCTGCGCATCCTGCAGGGTCGCCTGACTGAAGCCGCGGACCTGCTGCGGCCCTACGAAGGACGATCGGACTCCTTTCACCCCAGCGCACGTTTGCGCCTGATGGCCGGCGAGCTGGAGCTGGCCGGCTCGCTGGCGGTGGCCGGGATAGCCGCCCTGCGTGGGGACCTGGTGCGGTCCGTTCCGTTGTGGTCGGTCCTGGTCAGCGTGCGACTCGCCTGCGACGACGTCGTAGCGGCACGTGCCGCAGCCGACGAGCTGGCCCGGCTGACCCGGCACACCGGTCTGCCCGCGGTCCGGGCCGAGGCGCTGCTCGCGGCGGGGCGGGTGGCCCTGACGGAGGGGGAGTTCGACGACGCACTGGGGCTGCTGCAGCAGGCTCGAGCCAACCTCGACCAGGAGTGCCGCCCCATGCTCCGCGCCGGGATCGCCCATGCGCTCGCGCAGGCGCTGGCCGGTTCGGGGCAGCGCGAGATGGCGGTCATCGAGGCCAGGGGAGCCCTCGAGACCTTCTGCACGTTGGGCGCGCAGCCGGACATCGACCGCACGTCGGCCCTGCTGCGTGAACTGGGAGCGCCGACGCGCTCGAACCTCGGCGACGGCGAGCTGGGACTCACCCTGCTGACGGTCCGGGAGCGTCAGGTCCTGGGGCTGCTGGGCGAGGGGCTGACGAACCACCAGATCGCCCAACGGCTCTTCGTCAGCACCAAGACCACGGAACACCACGTGAGCCGGATCCTGTCCAAGCTGGGGGTCGCCAACCGGGCCCAGGCCGCGGCTGCCTTCCGGCACCGCGGCGGTGAGCCCCTCTCGCGACGTCTGGAGGTCGGGGGGGAGGAATAGGTACTTCCCCCGATGTGCCGCGCGGTGGTCCTGCTCGAGGCTGGACCTCACACAGAAGGAGGACCACCATGCATGTCACCCGTCCCGCCACCGATGTCGTCGCTCTCGCCGACCAGGCCGAGATTCCCGGTCTCGGGTTCCTGCCGGTCAACGCCTACCTCCTGCGGGCCCAGCAGCCCGTCCTCGTCGACACGGGAATGCCCGCCTCACGGAACGAGTTCCTCGAGACCCTGTGGTCCCAGATCGACCCGGCGGACCTGCGTTGGGTCTTCCTGACCCATCCGGACCGGGACCACACCGGGAGCCTGATGGAGGTCCTTGCCGCGGCCCCGCAGGCCCGGCTGGTGACGACGTTCATGGGTATGGGCATCCTCTCGCTGGAGTACCCGATCACGCCGGATCGGGTCTTCCTGCTCAACCCCGGGCAGTCGCTGGATGTCGGGGACCGGACCCTCAACGCGTTCCGACCGCCGGTCTACGACAGTCCGGCGACCACCGGCTTCTGGGACCAGAGCACCGGGACCTGCTTCACCTCGGACTGCTTCGGTGCGCCGATGTCCTCGGCCGACGAGGTCGCCGTGGAGGACGTCTCCGAGATCTCGGCTGATGCCCTCACTGCCGGCCAACGGCTCTGGGCAACGGTGGACAGCCCCTGGGTCACCGGCGTCGACCGTGCCGCGTTCGCCTCGTCGCTGGAGCCGCTGCGACAGCTCAACCCGGACGTGGTGCTGTGTTCCCATCTGCCACCGGCCCGCGGCGTCGCGCAGCGACTGCTCGACACCCTGCAGGGCGCGCCCGAGGCCGACCCGTTCGTCGGGCCGGACCAGCAGGCCCTGGAGGCGCTGCTCGCGAGCTTCGAGCCCCAGACGACCTGAGCCGCAGGCCGCGCAGCCACCGACGCGTGGCAGGCGTACGTTGCGGTGCTCAGCCTTTCCCGGCGTCCCCCAGTGCGGCACTGATCGACGCGGCCGCCTCGGCGCAGGACCGGCCGACCTCGGCGACCTGCTTGCGCATCCGATAGGTGGGTCCGGAGACGCTGATCGTCGCGATCGGGCGCCTCGTGACGTCGGTGACCGCCGCACCCACGCAGGTGATCTCCGGGCCGTTCTCCTCCCGGTCCACCGCATACCCGCGCCGGGCGCTGCGGACCAGATCGGCAAGGAACGTGGCCGGGTCGGTGATGCTGTGCTCCGAGCGGGCCACGAGCTCCTGCTCACCGGCCCGACGCTCCATCTCCTCGCGCGGAAGCGCGGCCAGAAACGCCTTGCCCATCGCGGTGCTGGCGATCGGCATCCGTTGACCGACGATGGACACCACCCGGACGGCCGCGGTCGGCTCGAGACGCTCCACGTAGACCACCTCGCTGCCCTCGATGACGCCCAGGTGGACGGTCTCGTTCCACTCGTCGCGCAGCCGGGACAGCAGTGGCATCGCCAAGGCGCGCAGGTCGACCCGGTTGCTGTAGTCGTGGGAGAGCGCGAGGGCCTTTCCGGCCAGCCGGTACCGCCGGTCCTGTGGGGACTGGTAGGCCCAGCCGGCATCCCGCAGGGTGCCGAGCAGGCGCGAGACCGTGCCCTTGTCGAGCCCGGCCTGCGCGGCCAGGTCGGTGACCGTCGCGCCGCCACGCGCCTCGGCGATCGACTCCAGCAGCGTCAGGCCGCGTAGCAGGGTGCGAGTCGTCCCGCGCTGGGTGACGTCGGTACTGGCGGCCATGATTCCATCCCTGCGGTCGGTGCCGATGAGGTCGACGACCGGCGAGTGTTGCTTGACGGGACGCCGCCCGGCCGTTTGACTCATCTCATACGGTACAACATAGTTGCACTGAATGACTCTCGGTCGAAGCGCCGAGAAGCCCATCTCCCGAGACCTCAGGACAAGGAGTGCCGTGACGACCGGCCCCACTCCGGAACCGCTCGACGCCTTCCTCGTCGGGCACGGCCTCGTCGGGCCTGGCAGTCGAGCGAGCCGCGAGCCGCTCGCCGGGGGCGTCTCCTCGGACATCTGGCTCGTTCGGGCCGACGGCCGTCCCTTCGTGGTCAAGCGGCCGCTGGCCGACCTCAAGGTCGCCGGCACCTGGCAGGCTCCGCTGGCCCGCAGCGACTCCGAGGCCGGTTGGCTGCGGGTCGCCGGCGAGCTGCTGCCCGGCGTCTGCCCGCGGGTGCTGGCGTACGACCCCGAGCGTCACCTGCTCGCGCTGGAGTACCTCGACCCGGCGACCCACCGGCTCTGGAAGCTCGACCTGTTGGCGGGCGTGGTCGACCTCACGACGGCGAGCGCCGTGGGGGAGCGGATCGGGACGATCCACCGGCTGACCTCGGCGATGCCGCAGCTGGCCGCCCAGTTCGCGACGGACGACCTCTTCCGGGCGTTGCGGATGGAGCCCTACCTGGAGCGGCTGACCGATCGGCACCCGGACCTGGCGGCCCCCCTCGCGGAGCTGGTCACCGCGACGATGGGCAACCGGCATGCGCTGGTGCACGGTGACGTCAGCCCGAAGAACATCCTGCAGGGTCCGCGCGGTCCGGTGCTGCTCGATGCCGAGACAGCCTGGTGGGGCGACCCCGCCTTCGATCTCGCGTTCTGTGCGAACCACCTGCTGCTCAAGTGCCTGCTGCCGGGGGCGCCGACCGACGCGTTGCTCGCGGCCTGCTGGGCGATGGTGCGGGCGTACCTCCCGCAGGTGACCTGGGAGCCGCCGGAGAGGCTGACCGCCCGGGTCACGCGGCTGCTCCCGGCGCTGCTGCTCGCTCGGGTGGATGGCACGTCGCCCGTGGAGTACCTCGACGACGCCGCCCAGGACGTGGTCCGAGCCGTCGCCCGGTCGTTCATCCTCACCCCGCCCACCGACCTGGTCGAGCTGACCACCGCCTGGAAGGCCGTCCTGACATGACCCAGACCATCGACCGGCTCGACGCTCGTCGAGTCTGGGACTCCCGGGGCCGGCCGACCGTGGAGGTGGAGGTGTTCACCAGCTCCGGAGCCCGTGGCCGTGCGATCGCCCCGGCGGGGGCGTCCCGCGGCTCGGCCGAGGCCACCGACCTGCGGGACGGCGGCTCCTCGCTGGGCGGGCTCGACGTCCGCCGCGCCCTCGAGAACGTGCAGCGGGTGATCGCCCCGGCCCTGCTCGGGCGGGACGTCGGCGACCAAGGGGGCGTGGATGCGGTACTGGACGCGCTCGACCCGTCGCCGACCCGCAGCACCCTCGGCGGCAACGCGACCGTGGCGACCTCTCTGGCGGTGCTGCATGCCGCGGCCGCGGCCGCCGGTCAGCCGGTATGGCGCCACCTCGACCCCGCGCCCACCCGGCTTCCCCGGCCGCAGATCCAGATCATCGGTGGCGGTGCCCATGCCGCGCGACGCGTCGACCTGCAGGACTTCATGGTCATCCCGCTCTCCGCCAGCCGGATTGACGAGGCACTGGTCCAGGTCGCCGAGGTCTACCTCGCCGTCGGCGCGCTGTTCGGCAAGCGCGGACCGGTGCTCGGGGTCGCCGACGAGGGAGGCCACTGGCCGGCCGTCGAGCACAACGAGCAGGCGCTGGAGCTGCTCACCGAGGGAATCGCGCTGGCCGGGCTGGTCCCCGGCGTCGACATGGCGATCTCGCTGGACATCGCCGCCAGCGAGTTCGAGTCAGCTGGCCGCTACCACCTGAGTTCGGAGGACCGCAGCTACGACCGGGCCGAGTGGCTCGCGGTGGTCGAAGGCTGGACGGCGGCGTACCCGATCGTCGCCATCGAGGACCCGGCCAGCGAGCACGACCCGCAGGGCTGGGTCGACTTCACGCAGGCGCTGGGGCAATCGGCCCTCATCGTCGGTGACGACTTCGTGGTCACGAATGCCGAGCGCATCGACAAGGCGGCCACCCGTGGCGCCGGCAACACGGCACTGATCAAGGTCAACCAGGCCGGTACGGTCTCGGGGGCGGCGCAGGCCCACGTCGCCGCGCGACGGGTCGGCTGGTCGACGATCGTCTCGGCCCGCTCGGGCGAGACCGAGGACGTCTCGGTGGTCCACCTCGCGGTCGGCTGGTCCGCCGACATCCTCAAGGTCGGCTCGATCACCCGCGGCGAGCGCACCGCAAAGTGGAACGAGCTGCTCCGGGTCGACGCCGAGCTCGGCGGCCTGCCGTTGGCGCCCTTCCCGATCCCGGTGGCTGGCTAGCCCGGTCGGAACCGGGTACGGGGCAGGACAGGCGCCAGGCACCTCTGGCATTCTTGTATACAAGTGTGCAAGTATGTCAGGAACGACCATGGGGTCGGGGCCAAACGGGTCACCGCCCCGGTGAATCACGATGGGAGACGGACATGAAGAGCAGGACGACGAGCGCCAGCAGGCGCCGACGGGCCCTCGGTGCCACGCTCTGCGCGGGTGCGCTCGCGACAACGGTCATCATCGGGAGCCCGGCCATGGCCGCCAGCTCGTCGCAGGCACCAGCCGCGCTGCCGGCCGGATGCACCTTCACCCCCGGGCAGGAGGCGCAAGCGAGCATCGCCCAGGACTTCAACGACAAGTGGGCGGCCTACGGCAACAACAACAAGAGCCTGAACGACTGGACCGGCGCCGACACGACCAACTCGGTGAAGCTGCCCGACGGCCGGGTCGCGTGGATCTTCTCCGACACCTTCCTCGGCGAGGTCGTCACCGAGCCGGACGGCACTCCGTCGCGGATGGGCGAGCACGCCGAGAAGAACCGTCAGTTCGTCCACAACACGATCGTCACCCAGAAGGCGGACGGCACCCTCGATGCGACGCTGCACGACGGGAAGTTCAAGGACGGAACGCACGGCGCCCTGATCCAGACCCACGACGGTCGGGAGGCGACGGGAGACCCGGCGGTCGGCTCGAGCTGGTACTGGCTCGGTGACGGAACCGTGGAGAGCACCCCGTCCGGCGACAAGCTTCGGGTCTTCTCCCTGAAGTTCGAGAAGTTCGGCCCCGGCGGGTGGGACTTCCACTGGCTCAGCACGGCGGTCGCCACCTTCTCGCTGCCGAAGATGGAGCTCGAGAGCGTGCTCCCGACTCCCTCCGGGATCAACGTGCAGTTCGGCTCCGGCATCCTCGAGGAGGCCGACTACACCTACATCTACGGCACGGAGGACCTGGGCAGCACGAAGTACATGCACCTCGCCCGGGTCAAGACCGGCCCCGGTGGTGGGGTCACCTCGTCCTGGGAGTACTCCACGGGGACCGGCTGGTCGTTCAACCCGCTGGACTCCAAGCGCCTGCTGCCCGGGGTGGCGAACGAGTACAGCGTGACGAAGGTCGGCAACGCCTACGTCCTGACGACGATGGACACCAAGGTGCCGTTCAACCGGGAGATCTGGGCCTACACGTCCTGCAGCCCGGCCGGTCCCTGGACGGGTGGCCAGAAGATCTACACGGCACCCGACTACAGCTTCATCGGGTCCAACGCCTTCGTCTACAACGCCCACGCGCACCCCGAGTTCACCGGTGCGGACGGCTCCCTGCTGATCAGCTACAACGTCAACAGCCTGGTCTTCCAGGATGACCTGGATGACGTCCGGCTGTATCGCCCGCGGTTCGTTCGGGTGAAGCTCCCGGAGATCATCGGCGCCTCGTAGGGCCCCCCAACCGAACGGCCCCTCCCATGCCGGGAGGGGCCGTTCGTCGTGCGGAGCAACGGGTCGCGAACGGGCCGCGGGCGCGGGGCTGCCGGTCAGAGGTCGAGGGCGTTGAAGACGCCCTGCAGGTAACCGATCGCGTGCGCCCGACCTCGCGAGCAGTACGCCGCGGAGGAGGTGTCTCCCCAGGTCGGTCCGTCGCCGACCATGGCCGGCACGTGGTCGTCGATGAGGAAGCCGTCGAAGCCGACCTCGTGCAGGCGGCGGATCACCCGGGCGGGGTTGAAGTTCCCCTCGCCCAGGAAGCACTCGGTGAACCGGGGCACGGTGCCCTGGACGTCGCGGAAGTGGACGTAGGCGATGCCACCGACCGGACCCAGCGCGTCGATGACGGCGTTGACGCTGTCCTCGCCGGCCATCTCCGAGACGGTGCCGATGCAGAAGTTGAGACCCCAGGCCGGGCTCCCGTTGGCGCGGCGGTGGGCTTCCTCGATCGCAGCCGGGGAGGTGAAGATCCGGGCGGCACCCCCCAGCGGGGCGTCGACCGGGGGGTCGTCCGGGTGCAGCGCCAGTTTCACACCGGCCTCCTCGGCGACGGGCAGCACCGCATCGAGGAAGTACTGGTAGTTCGCCCACATCTGTTCCGCGGTGATCGGTTCGGCGATCGGCTCGTCGGAGGTGAGCTTGTACTTCGCCAAGGCGTTGCCGCGGTCGGCCCGTTCGAGGTCGAAGGCGGTGACCGCCGCTCCTCCACGCCCCGCGGCGGCCATGTCGGTGCGCCAGACGAAGGTGGCCAGGAAGTTGAAACCGAGCAGGGGGATGCCCACCCGGCCGAGGTTGGTGATGGTGCGCCGGTAGTTGGCAATCTGCTCGTCCCGGCCCGGGACGCCACGCTGGATCTTCCAGAAGTGCGCGACCGGCACGTTCTCCAGACCCTCCAGGGCCAAGCCGTCGGCATCACACCGATCGCGAAGCGCCTGGAGCTCGTCGAGCCCCCAGTAGCCCCTGGCGCCAACGAGATTCGTCGGGCAGTGCAGCTGGACGCTGCCCAGGCCAAGCTGGTGAGCGAAGGTGGCGATCCGGTCGTCGTACTCGTCGACGTGGCCGAGACTGATGCGCATCGGGCTCACGCCGATCCGCTGGCTTGACGGACGACCTGCCGCTGACGACCAAGTCCTTCGATCTCCATCTCGACGACGTCGCCGGCAGCCAGGTACGGGAAGCGCTTGGACAGGGCCACGCCCTGCGGAGTTCCGGTGTTGATCAGGTCACCGGGCTCGAGGACCGTGACCTGGGAGAGCCGATGGACGATCTCGGCGACGGAGATGGCCATGTCCTGGGTGCTGGAGTCCTGGCGCGTCTCGCCGTTGACCCAGGTGGCCAACCGCAGCTGCTGCGGGTCGGGCACCTCGTCGGTGGTGACGAGCACGGGTCCCACCGGGTTGAAGGTCTCGCAGCTCTTGCCCTTGGACCACTGGCCGCCGCTGGTCTCGAGCTGCAGCCCGCGCTCGGAGAGGTCGTTGGACACGCAGTAGCCGGCGATGTGCTCGAGCGCCTCGTCGGCCGAACGCAGGTAACGGGCGCGTCGGCCGATCACCACGCCGAGCTCGACCTCCCAGTCGGTCTGGGTCGACCCGGGGGGAAGCAGCACGTCGTCGTTCGGGCCGACGACGGTGTTCGGGGCCTTGTAGAACATCACCAGGTGTTCGGGCAGCTGGGCGCCGGACTCGGCGGCGTGAGCGGCGTAGTTCATCCCGATGCAGACGACCGCGTGCGGGCGGGCAATGGGAGCACCGACGCGCAGCCCGGTGATGTCGATCGCCGGCAGGTCCCCGGCGGCCAGCGCGGTGCGGACCCGGGTCGGCCCGTCACTGGCCCAGAAGCGGGCGTCGATGTCCTGGGCCACCGGGGAGAGGTCGTAGTGCGTGCCCTCGTGGTCGATGACGGGACGCTCGTTCCCGATGGCGCCGATCCGCATGAGTCTCATGAATGGGTTCCTCGAGTCGTGGACCGTGGTCCGGAGGCGGTTGTGGATCTTCCTGGTGCCGCGGCTGATGCGGGTCAGCCGGCGACGAGCCCGCCGTCGATCACCAGTTCCGTCCCGGTGATGAAGGCGGCCTCGTCAGAAGCAAGGTAGAGGGCGGCGGCGGCCACCTCGGCGCTCGTGCCCAGCCGGCCCATCGGCTGGCGCGCCACCAGCGCGGCCCGTGCCGCCTGCGGGTCGGCCGCCTCCTCGAGGAGCCGGCCGACCCAGGGCGAGTCGACCGTGCCGGGGCAGATGCAGTTGCACCGCACCCCGGTGCCGGCGTACTGGATGGCGACCTGCTTGGTGAACGCGATCACGGCACCCTTGCTGGCGCAGTAGGCGGTCCGGTCCCGCAAGCCGACCATGCCCGCCACGGATGCGGTGTTGACGATGGCCCCACCGCCCTGGCTGAGCATGTGCGGCAGGACGGCTCGGGCGCAGAGGAAGACGCCACGCGCGTTCACCGCGAAGACCCGGTCCCACTCCTCGGCCGTGCAGTCCACGGGGTCGGTGGTCGACCCGGTCCCGGCGTTGCTGCACAGCACGTCGATCCGGCCCGTGGCGGCGATCACCTGCGCGACAGCAGCGGTGATGCTGTCCTCCTCGGTGACGTCGACGGTCAGCGCGGCCGTTCCTGTCGGGGCCCCCGTCGGGTCGAGGTCCGCAGCGAAGACCCGGGCACCCTCGTCGCGGAACTGGCTGGCCATCTCGAAGCCGATGCCGGACCCCGCACCGGTGACCAGCACCGTTCGGCCGTCGAACCTCTCCATCGATTGCTCCTTCTCGCGCGGTCGCTGCTCAGGCGGTGAAGTAGTCCGGATGCCTGCTCTGCAGCAGCGGAGCGGCCTCCAGGACCCGGCGGGCGTGCGCGCTCACGTGCGCGCGGCCGCCGGCGAGGTCCCTGTTCTCCAGGCACACGGCAATCCTCCGGTGCTCGTCGATCAGCGCGCCGGTGGCGCTCATCTCTGGGAGACCGAGCCGCCGCAACCGGTCCAGCTGCGGCTTCATGCGCTGCACCGCCCGCCAGGCCCCCGGGAAGCCGCTGAGTCGGAAGATCTCCATGTGGAACTGCTCGTCGGCGATGAAGAACCGGTCGAAGTCGCTGGCCTGATGCGCCTCCTCCTGCTCGGCCAGCAGTGCATGGAGCAGCGTGCAGTCGAGGGTCGTCGAGCCACACGCTTCCTCGAACGCCGCGACCTCGAGGGACTCGCGGACGAACCTGGCCTCGTGGACATCCGCCATCCGGATCCGGGCGACCTTGGTGCCGACCTGGGGGACGACCTGGACCAGCCCGCCGTCGACCAACCGGGCGATGGCCTCCCGGACCGGGGTGCGGCTCACCTCCAGCTGGTGGGCGAGATCCGTCTCGGACAGGGGCGCGCCGGGGGGGAGGCGAAGGTCGCGGATCGCTGCGGCGAGAGCCTCGAACACCTGGTCCGAGGTGCGGCCGAGCTCGCGACCGCGCACCACGGGGGAGAGCGCCGCGGCGACGGGGACGGGCTTCGGGGGCGGTTCAGCGATCGACACACGATGATGCTTGCACACTTGTGTACTTGCATGCAAGTATCTGGGGGTCCGTCGCCGCGACGGCGTCCCGACGCCCCCAGTCCCACCGCCCCACCTCCGGAAACGAGGCATCGATGCCAGCACCAGCCGAGCAGAGCAGGCCGACAACGCCCAGCGCCGCCGGGTCGTCGGCGCAGCCGCCACCGCCCGCGCTGTCTGCCACGGGCATCGCCAAGCGCTTCGGTCACGTCACCGCGTTGAGCGGGGTCACGCTCGACGTCGCTCCCGGCGAGGTCGTGGCCCTGATGGGCGACAACGGCGCCGGCAAGTCCACGCTGGTCAAGATCCTCTCGGGAGTCGAGTCGCCCGACGAGGGAGAGCTGCGGGTGGCCGGCCGGCCCGTGGTCATCGACTCGCCGCTGGCGGCGCGGGCCCTCGGTATCGAGACCGTCTACCAGGACCTCGCGCTCGCGGACGACCTCTCCGCGCCGGCGAACCTCTTCCTGGGTCGTGAGCACGTCAAGCCCGGACTACTGGGCAAGCTCGGGGTCCTCGACCGCCGCCGGATGGAGGCCGAGGCCGCAGAACAGGTGAAGCTGCTCGGCGCGCGGATCCCGGACTACTCATCCTCGGTGCGGATGTTCTCCGGCGGGCAGCGTCAGAGCGTCGCGATCGCGCGAGCCAGCATCTGGGCCAGCCAGGTCATCATCATGGACGAGCCCACCGCCGCCCTGGGTCTGGTCCAGACCGCGCAGGTCGCGGAGCTGATCCGTCGGACCCGGGACCGCGGCATCGCGGTGCTCGTCATCAGCCACAGCGTCCCCTTCGTCTTCGATGTCGCGGACCGGATCGTCGTCCTTCGGCTGGGCGAGGTCGCCGAGACGTTGTCCCCCCACGAGACCAGCCACGACGAGATCGTCGCCGCGATCACCGGCGCGACGACGACAAGGAGCAGCCGATGATCCCTCCCGGTTCGAGTACGCAGCAGGAGCTAGCCCCCGACATGGCGCCGGCCGAACAGCCGACCCCGGCGAACGCCCACCAGGACCGGGCGCGGCGGGTCCTGATCGCCCTCACCGGCAACTGGGTGTTCCTCGCGCTGGTCGCCGTCATCGTCGTGTTCGCCGTGTGGGGAGGAGGCATCTTCCTGTCGGTCGGCAACTTCCAGAACATCCTCTGGAACTCGACGACGATCATCCTTCTCGCGGTCGGCACGGCCTACCTGATCATCGGCGGTCAGCTGGACCTGTCGATCGGGGCCGTCCTGGTCTTCAGCTCGGTCGTCGGCGCGAAGATCATCGTCGCGCTGAGCGGCGAACCCGCCGCCGACGGCTCCTACCCGGGTGCGCTGACCGGCATCCTCGTCGGCGGCGTCGCCTGCGTCCTCATCGGGGCCGCCTGGGGAGTCCTCAACGGCGTCCTGGTCACCCGGCTGAAGATCCCTTCCTTCGTCGTCACCCTCGGCACCCTGGGGATGGCGCTCGGGCTCGCCCAGGTGATCGGCTCGGGCACCGACGTGGTCGGGCTGCCGCCGTCCACGGTCCAGCGTGCGCTCGGGACCCAGGACCTGTTCGGCGTCAAGATCGTGGTGTGGATCGCGGTGGCCATCGCGGTCGTCGCCGGGCTGGTCCTGGCGAAGACCCGCTTCGGTCGGTACACCTACGCGATCGGCTCCAACGTCGAGGCGGCCCGCCGAGGCGCCATCCGGGTCGACCGGCATGTCATCGTCCTGTTCACCATGATGGGCTCACTCGCGGGCCTGGCCGGCTTCCTCGAGTTCACCCGCTTCACCACGACCGCGATCAACGGCCACAACAGCGACAACCTGCTGGCGATCGCCGCGGTCATCATCGGTGGCACCAGCCTGTTCGGCGGCCGGGGCACGATCTTCGGCGCGGTCGTCGGTGTCCTGATCCCGGTGGTCCTGACCAACGGGTTCCAGATCGTCAGCGTCCAGCCCTTCTGGCAGACCGTGCTGATCGGCGCGTTCCTGATCGTCGCGGTCAGCTTCGACCAGATCAAGCGCAAGGAGCAGCTGAAGACCTGACCCCACCCTCCTTCCCGATGGCACGACAGCACCGCCTCCATCCCCACCCCAACCCAGGAGAGTTCATGTTCCCCATCTCGCCCCGCACTCGCGTGCGTCGCACCTTGCTCGCGCTGCCGATCGTGGCCGCCGCAGCCGCCCTGGTGGCCTGCTCGTCGCCCTCGTCGGGTTCCGGCTCGGCGGCCACCGGTGGTGCGGCGAAGCAACGCACCATCGCCTTCATCCCCGGATGCACCTGTGACCCCTACTACTCCACCGAGATCGCCGGGTTCGAGGCGGCGGCCAAGGCTGCCGGTGTCATCCCGCTCGTCCAGGGTGCCGCCGACTTCCAGGCCTCGGCCCAGATCCCGGTGCTGCAGGCCATCGTGCAGAAGAAGCCGGACGCGATCATCATCGACCCCACCGACGCCACCGCCCTGGTCGCGCCGATCGAGGCTGCCATCGCGGCGGGGATCCCGGTGATGACCACCGGGAACAACGTCAACTCGAAGAAGATCTTCACCGCCATCGCCGCGAGCTCGATCGAGGGCGGCCGAGCCGGCGCCAAGAAGCTGATCGAGGAGATCCCCGACGGCGGTGAGGTGCTGTTCGTGCACATCAAGCCCGGGATCAGCTCGATCGACGACCGCGAGAAGGGCTTCCGCGAGATCATGAGCGCGAACCCGAAGTTCACCATCCTCGACAACGTCTACGCGGGCAACGACTCCGCCACCCAGACGGCCAGCCTCGTCGCCCCGGTGATCGCTTCACGTCCCAAGCTCGTCGGCATCTTTGCGTCCAACGTGATCACGGCAACCGGAACGGCCAACGCCGTGACCGCCGCCAAGAAGGTCGGCGTGCTCAAGGTCATCGGCTATGACGCCGGGCCGCAGGAGGTCACCGACCTCAAGGCCGGCGCCCTGACTGCGCTCATCTCGCAGGACCCCGCGAAGATTGGCAAGCTCGCCGTCGAGGCCACGATCAAGTACCTCGACGGAGACCGCAGCATCCCGAAGGACCAGCCGCTGAAGCCGTTGGTGATCGACAAGAAGAACCTCGACACCCCCGAGGCGCAGTCAGCGCTGTACAAGTAGCACCACCAGGCGCCAGGTGCGGTCATCGGATGCTCCGGACCCGATGACCGCACCATGGCCCGACCGAACCAAGGAGGATGGATGTCCGAGCTCGAGGGCACCGTGGTGATCGTCACGGGCGGGACCAGCGGTATCGGCAAAGCGGCGGCGGCGGTCCTCGCCGGTCGCGGTGCCCGGGTCACCGTGTGCGGGATCTCCCAGGCCGAGGTCGAGGCCACCCTGGCGGACCTCGCCGAGTGCGTGGGGCCGGTGCACGGCCGGGTCGCTGACGTCACCGACGAGGCGGCGATGGCCACGCTGGTGACCGAGGTGGTCCAGCGCGACGGCCGCCTCGACGCCGTGGTGGCGGCGGCCGGGATCCAGCGCTACGGGTCGGCCGAGGACACCACCGAGCAGGGCTGGGACGAGGTCCTGTCGGTGAACCTCAAGGGCTGCTTCCTCGTGGTCAAGCACGCCCTGCCGCACCTGCGGGTGCGCGGCGGCTCGGTCGTCATCGTCTCCTCGGTGCAGGCGTTCGTCACCCAGTCCAACGTCGCGGCATACACGGCCAGCAAGGGCGCCCTGAACGCCTTCGCCCGTTCCGTGGCCATCGACGGGGCAGCCCACGGGATCCGGGCGAACACCGTGTGCCCCGGCTCCGTGGACACGCCGATGCTCCGCGAGGCGGCCCGCGGCTATTCCGACGGCACCGCCGAGGGGGAGCAGCGCCTGGTCGAGCAGTGGGGCCGGGCGCACCCGATGGGACGCGTCGCGCGTCCCGAGGAGGTCGGTGAGGCGATCGCCTTCCTGGTCAGCGACCGGGCCAGCTTCATCACCGGTGTCAGCCTTCCGGTCGACGGAGGCCTGCTGGCCGGGGTCGCCGTGGCCCTGCCCGAATGAGAGGACCCGAGATGCCGCCCGACCGCAAGACTGACGGTGCAACCATCGCCGTCGCCGTGCGCGCCACCGCCCGCGTCGGTGAGGGGCCCGTCTGGGATCCGGAGACAGCCCAGCTGCACTGGGTGGACATCCTCGCCGGGGCGGTTCACACCAGTGATCTTGCCAGCGCAGCGACCACCTCGGTCATCGTCCCGACCATGGTCGGCGCCGCCGTCCCCCGAAGCGGTGGCGCTGGCTTCGCGGCCGCGACCGCGGAGGGGTTCGCAGTCATCGACGGGGAAACCCTGGACGTGCGCTGCCCGATCCTGGCGGACGGCGTGCGGATGAACGACGCCAAGTGCGATGCCCGCGGCCGACTGTGGGCCGGTAGCACCGCGATCGAGTTCGAGCCGGGCGCCGGAGCACTGCACGTCCTCGAGCCGGACTGGACCACGCGGGTGGTCCTCGACGGGCTCACCCTGCCGAACGGCATGGGCTGGAGCCCCGACGGGAAGACCTTCTACCTGGTCGACACCCTGGCGGGAACCCTGCAGGCCTTCGGGTTCGACGTCGATGCGGGTCAGCTCTCCACGCCGCGAGTCATCCGGCGGTTCACCCCGGACGACGGGATCCCGGACGGGCTGAGCATCGACACCAGAGGTCGCCTCTGGCTGGCGATGTGGGGCGGCTCGCGCCTGGTCTGCCTCGCTCCTTCAGGAGAGGAGCTCAGCGCCGTGACCCTGCCGGTCCGGCAGCCGTCGTCGTGTGCCTTCGTCGGATCCAGACTGTCCCGACTGGCTGTCACGTCCGCCCGCGAGGGCCTCGACGGCCTGACGCCGGAGTCCATCGACGGCTCGGTGCTGATCGTGGACGGGCTCGACGCCACGGGCCTTGCGGTCCACTTCTTCGCTGGATAGGGACAGGATTCGCCGATGTCATCACCACTGGGGCCGGAGCCGGGCCGGCGCCGGCCGGAGCCGCCGGACGAGGAGCGGATCACGCTGCGCAGCGACGACCTCGAGGTGGTCCTGCTACCGCACAAGGGCGCGGACGTGTACTCGATCGTCGACCGGCCGAGCGGCATCGACGTGCTGTTCAAGACCCCGTGGGGGTGGCGGGATCCACGACTGCTGCCGAGCACCGTGGAGACCAGAGCGGACTGGCTGGCCCACTACCCGGGGGGGTGGCAACAACTGGTCCCCAACGCCGGCCCGGAACGGGTGGTCGACGGGGTCACCCGCGGTTTCCACGGGGAGTCCGCGACGGTCGGGTGGACCGTCGAGGCCGTGGGTGCCACCTCGGCAGCGCTGACGGTGAACCTGCTGAGTGCGCCCCTGTGGCTGCGGCGCGAGATCCGGTTGGTGGGCCCGGACCTCGAGGTCATCGACACCGTGCTCAACACCTCCCCCGACCCGGTCGAGGTCACCTGGCTGCAGCACCCCGCTTTCGGGGCCCCGTTCGCCGATGCACAGGCGCGTATCGCCACCGGAGCACGAACCTTCATCACGGACGCCGAGCAGCCCGGGACGCGCCTGCCGGCCGACTCGGTCTTCCGCTTTCCCGATGCCCGGGACCTGCACGGGTCCGAGGTGGATCTCCGGGTGGTCCCGGGCGAGGACGAGCCGCGGGCAGTGTTCGGCGCGCTGACCGACTTCGAGGAGCCGTGGTACTCGATCAGCAGCCCATCGGCGGGCTTCGGCATCCGGGTGGAATGGGACGCCGAGATCTACCCGCACGCGTGGTTCTGGCAGGAATGCCATGGCACCGAAGGCTTTCCGTGGTTCCGCAGGGCGTACGCGATCGCCATCGAGCCGGCGAACGTGCTGCCGGGCGAGGGGGTCGTCGGCCGCTGGGAGCGAGGACGCGCTCCGGTGCTGGCGGGCGGCGAGGCCCGCGAGTCGCTGCTGCGCCTGTCCCGGATCCCGCTGGACTGAGGTCAGTGGTTGCGCAGGGCGTCGATGAGCTCCGCCTTCGTCATCGAGGACCGGCCCGTGATCCCGATCTCCCGCGCACGCTTGACCAGCTCGTCCTTGGTCCAGTCCTCGTAGTCCGCGGCCTTGCCGCCCCTGCGGCCGACCGCCTTGCGGGAGGTGGCGGCGGCAGCGTTGGCGATCCGGGCCGCCTTCTCCTTGCTGGCCCCGTCGTCGCGGATCGCCTCATACACCTCCTTGTCCTTGACCGATGGTCCTGGGTCTCGTCGTTGCGGCATCGGATCTCCTCTCTCGAGTGGGACTGCGGTCGCCTCGGCCTACCCCGTCCGCCCGGCCGGCATGCGCCGACCGGGCCGGGTCGTCCGCCGCGCTGCCGCCCCGGTCAGTCGTCGGCGTTGCGGAGCAGGCGCAGCACCGCCTTCTCGACGGTCGCCCGGGCCGCGGGCTTGGTGAGATCGGGCGAGCGCAGCCGGTTGACCGCCGACTGGACCGTCCGGCCGAGGGTGTACTGGTCGATCACCGTCGGGTCGACGTATGAGCGCCGAGCCACCGCAGGCGTGTTGCCGAGTTGCTCGGCCACCAGGGCCACCGCCTCCCGGATGGCCTGGTCGGCCGTTCGCTTGGTCACCGGCTCGGGTGCCTGGGCCAGGGCGAGCGCCGCGGACACGGTGGCGGCCCAGGTCCGCAGGTCCTTCACCGTGTACGCCTCACCGACCAGCTCCTTGAACCGGGCATTGACGTCCTGTGCCCGGACCTCGTGCCAGCCGTCCGCCGCCCGGTAGCACAGGAGCCGGTCGAAACCCGGCCGACTGCGCTTCAGCGAGCGCACCACTCGGGCCACCGCAGGATCGACCACGGTTGCCTCACGCTGGACGCCGGACTTGGCTGGAAAGCTGAACGCGAGCTCGCCCCCGCGGACCACCACGTGCTCGCGCAGCAAGGTCGAGACCCCGTGGGATCCGTGCTCCTGCTCGTACTCCTCCCCGCCGGTGCGAAACAGTCCTGCGTCCAGCAGTCGTAGGGCCGCGGCCAGCACCCGCTCCCGGTCCAGCTGGGACCGGCGCAGGTCCCGGGACAGCTGCTGGCGCACTCGCGGCAGCCTGACGGCCAGCTCGCGGATCCGCTCGTGCTTCTGCGCCGAGCGGGTGGCGGTCCACTCCTGGTGGTAGAGGTACTGACGTCGCCCGGCGTCATCGGTGCCCACCGCCTGGATGTGGCCGTTGGGGTGCGGACTGAGCCAGACGTCGTCCCACGCGGGTGGCACGACCAGGTCGCGCAGTCGTTGCCGGGTCTGCGCGTCCACCGGCTTCCCCTCCTGGTCGACATACGAGAAGCCGCGGCCACGGCGGACCCGCTTCAGGCCGGGACCGGTGGGGTCGCTGCGTCGAAGTCGCATCTGTCTCCGCGTTTCTTCCGGCTGCTCACGGCGGGAACCTCAAACTCTTCCCGAAACTCCGTATATGTCCGTATTTCTGCCGTTTAAACCCCGAGTGAAACTGGATGGGTCTAGTCTCCAATTTGTAACAGATTGACGTGCCCTGACACATGAAGGTGACGCATGAATACGGATCTGGCTCTAGGGGAGCTCCTCGACGAAGACCTGCGCGAGGAGATCGAGTTGATCGGTGAGCTCGTGGTGGCGGCGTCCGCCTGCACGGGACGGATGGCCCAGGCCGACGTCGACTCGATCCTCGGGATCTGTCGCTGAGCTCACAGCGAGCGTCGCCCAGTCCACTGTCGTTGAGGTGACTGCCGGGAAGCCGGCTTCGCCGAGTGGGCCAGGCGCGCGGCTCCCGGCGCCGTCCGCCAGACTGGGCCCGTCGCCGCGGCGGCGTCACAGCCCACTGGCAGGAGGGAAGACAGCGATGACCCTGAGCGGCGAGGACTTCGCCACGGCAGCTCTCGACCGAGTGCGGGAGGTGGCCCGGACCCAGGCAACGAACGTCTCGCAAGCCGCTGCCCTGGTTTCCAGCTCGCTGCGGGACGGCGGCGTCATCCAGGCGTTCGGTACCGGCCACTCCGAGGCCTTCGCCATGGAGATCGCCGGTCGAGCGGGGGGACTCATTCCCACCAACCGCCTCAGCCTGCGTGACGTCATCCTGCTCGGCGGTCTGAACCGGGAGGGGCTGTCGAACCAGTTCCTCGAGCGGGACCCCTCGACGGGTCAGCGGATCTACGACCTCGCCCCGGTGTCGGCCGGTGACGTCTTCATGATCGCCTCCAACTCCGGCGGGAACGGCAGCGTGGTGGAGCTGGCTCGGGTGGTCAAGGAGCACGGCCATCCGCTCATCGCGGTCACCTCGATGGAGCACACCACGTCGATCGAGTCCCGGCACCCCAGCGGGTTGCGGCTCTTCGAGGTCGCGGACGTCGTCCTGGACAACGGTGCTCCGTTCGGCGACGCCATCCTGCCCTTGCCCGGCGGCGGCGCCGCGTGCGGCATCTCGTCGATCACCGCTGCCCTCCTGGCCCAGATGGTCATCGCCGAGGTGCTGCAGGACCTCATCGCCCACGGAGTCACCCCACCGGTCTACCTCTCGGCGAACGTCCCGGGTGGGGACGAGCACAACCGTTCGCTCGAGGCGCAGTACGAGGGTCGCCTGCGTCGGATGATCTGACCCGCCGATGCTCATCCTCGGGATGGATGTCGGCGGGACGAGGGCGCGATGCCTGGTCGCCGACCTCGACGGGCGTCGCCTCGGCAGTGGGGAGGCGGGCGGCGGCAACCCGACCGCCCACGGCACGGCGAGTGCGGTCGTGCAGATCCGCTCAGCCCTGGACCAGGCCCTGACCCAGGTCGACCGCACCCAGGTCGCCGCCGCCGTCATCGGCATCGCGGGTCTGGCCGACCGGGACGAGGCCGGGTCCGCCCTGGGGCAGATGTGGTCCGAGCTGCGGCTCGGCTGCCCGCCACAGATCGTCCACGACACCTTGGTCGCCTTCGCCGCGGGCACCGAGGAGGCATCCGGCACGGTCATCATCAGCGGCACCGGTGCCGCGGCGGTGGAGGTGATCGACGGCCGGGAGGGGCTCGTGGCAGACGGGATCGGCTGGCTGCTCGGTGACGACGGGTCGGGTTTCTGGGTCGGCCGGGAGGCGGTCCGCCATGTGGTTCGCCGAGCTTCCCTCGGCCGGGCCCCGGACCCGCTCGCCCACGCGGTCACCGCGCAGCTGCCCGGCCACCCCGCCGGACGGACCCAGCTGCTCAGTGCCGCCTATGGCGAACCGCCAGTCGCCCTCGCGCGGCTGGCCCCCGTCGTGGCGCGGTTGGCGGAGGTCGGTGACCCCGCGGCGACCGGCATCCTCGAAGCCGCCGCGGCCCTACTCGAGGAGTCGGCCGTTCAGGTGCGGGCTCCGGGGGCGGAGACCCCGATCGTGCTGTGCGGGGGAGTGTTCGCGGCGAGTCACCTGACCACCACCCTGACCGGTCGACTGGCGCAGCGCTGGCCCGCCGCGCCGGTACGCCGAGCCGGCAACGGCGCGGGAGGCGCCGCCTGGCTTGCGGCCAGGTCGCTGGACGTGCCGCTCGGAAGATTCCTGCACCGGGACCTCATGTCGGGGGTTTGACCTCCGCGCCACCGGGTACAAAAATGCGATTCGATCCGTCCAGTGGGCGGTTGGGTCCGTTGTCTTTGCAGACCACCACACTGATGAGCGCCGAACGCGCCGGAATGGAGCACCGTCATGAGCGACGCCGAGAACACCCCGCTGAGCCCGGAGGAACTGGCCGCCGAGGGCGCCACCGCCCTGCCGGACAAGGAGGTCGTCAGCCTCCTCGACCTGAACGCCGACCTCGACCTGGGGCTGGCTGCAGCCGCACCCATCGACCTTGCCGTCGCCGCGAACGCCAACGTCGCCGCGCCCATCGACGCCGCGGTCGGCGCCAACGTGCTGTCGTACGGCTCACAGGCGCAGGCGCTGGCCGACCAGGGCGTGAGCATCGACCAGGGGATCACCGGCGAAGCCACCGCCAGCGGCACCCAGGACAGCACCATCGCCCAGGGGGAGCCCGCGCCCACCGACGGCACCACTCCCGCTCCGACGGACGGCACCACGGTCCCGGCTCCCTCGGGCAGTGGATCCGCTCTCGACGGCGACCTGCTCAATGTCGACGTCGACCTGGCCGCGGACCTCGACCTCGCGGCACCCATCACCGGAGCGGTGGCCGCCAACGCCAACGTCGCTGCGCCGATCGACGCGGCAGTTGCCGCCAACGTCGGCTCGATCGACTCTCAGGCCACAGCCGTCTCCCAGCAGGACGCGATCATCACCCAGAACATCGACGCCGACGCCACGGCGACCACGGACCAGACGTCCGACATCACCCAGTGAACGGCTGAGGCCGCACGTCGATGAGTGTTCTCTCCGGGGCCGAAGCGCCCTCCGGACGTGGTGCCGACGACCCGTCGGCGCCACGTCCAGTCCCCGTCCGCGCCGCCGGTCTCGAGCTGATCGGTGAGCTGCCCGGCTCGGGGTACCGCGAACCACCCGCACTGGTACGACGGTCGGACGGCCAGACGGTCCAGCTGACCCGGCTGCTCTACCTCGTGCTGTCCGCAGTGGACGGCACCCGGACGCACGCCGAGATCGCCGACATGGTCAGTGCGCAGTTCGGGCGGGCGGTGAGTGAGCAGGACGTCGACCAGCTGTGCGACGCCAAGCTGCGCACACTCGGCCTGTTGCGACTCGCGGATGGCTCGGAGCCGGAGGTCAAGCGCTCCAACCCGCTTCTGGCCCTGAAGTTCAAGTGGGCGGTGTCCGATCCCGAGTCGACCCGGAGGATCACGGCGCCGTTCGCGGTGCTGTTCGCACCGGTCGTGGTCGTCCTCATCATGGCCGCGTTCCTGGCCGTGTGCTTCTGGGTCTTCGCCAGCAAGGGCCTGGCGTCTGCGACGCACGAGGCGTTCCAGCAGCCGGCACTGATGATGACCGTCTTCGCGATCACCGTGCTCTCCGCCGGCTTCCACGAGTTCGGTCACGCGGCGGCCGCCCGGTACGGCGGAGCGACGCCCGGCGTGATGGGCACCGGGCTGTACCTCGTCTGGCCGGCCTTCTACACGGACGTCACCGACAGCTATCGGCTGGGCAAGGCCGGACGGGTACGCACCGACCTCGGTGGGCTCTACTTCAACGCGATCGTCGCGGTGCTGATGTTCGGAGTCTGGTGGGCGACCGGCTGGGACGCCATCCTGCTGATCATCGGAACCCAGGTGCTCCAGATGCTTCGGCAGCTCGCCCCGTTGGTGCGCTTCGACGGCTACCACGTGCTTGCCGACCTGACCGGAGTCCCCGACCTCTACCACCGCATCGGACCGACGCTGCTCGGTCTGCTGCCGACCCGTTGGAACGACCCGCAGTCGCGAATCCTCAAGCCGTGGGCGCGCGCCGTCGTCACCCTCTGGGTGCTCATCGTCGTACCGATCCTGCTCTCTTCCTTGGTGCTCATGGCGGTGACCCTGCCCCGGGTGGCCGGTACGGCATTCGCCTCGTTGGGGCGTGAGTGGCGCTCGGCGACCACGGAACTCGGCAACGGTGACGTGCTCGGGGTCATGGTCAGCGGGCTGGCCATCGCCGCGATCGCCCTGCCGGTGCTCGGCGTCGTCTACATCATCGCCAGGGTGGTCCGGCAGGTGGTGACGGCGACCATGAAGGCCACCGCCGACCGGCCGGTCCGTCGCGGCATCGCCGGTGTGACCGCCGCCGCCGTGGTCGCCGGCCTGCTGTGGGCGTGGTGGCCGCAGCCCGGTGCCTACCGCCCGATCCAGGCCTACGAGCGGGGCACGATCCAGGACGCCGTACCGTCCTTCGTGCGCAGCGCCTCGGCGACGCGGCTCGAGGAGGGCCGAGGTGGTTCCACCCGGACGATCTGGCCGAAGGACACCCCGCTCCCGACTGCCGACAAGCCCCAGCTGGCCATGCTGCTGGTCCCGCGGGACCCCTCCGGGGCGGCCGCGGCCCCGACCTGGGTGTTCCCGTTCAACCGGCCGGACGCTCCTGGCGCCGGTGACAACCAGGCGTTGGCGGTCAACACGCAGAACGGCTCGACGGTGTACGACGTCGCCTTCGCCCTGGTCTGGGCGGACGGCAGCACGGTGCTCAACACCAATGAGGCCTATGCGTTCGCCAGCTGCACGGGCTGCCAGACCGTCGCGGTCGCCTTCCAGGTCGTCCTCATCGTCGGACAGGCCAACGTCGTGGTGCCGCAGAACCTCTCGGCGGCGGTGAACTACTCCTGCCGGGAGTGCCTGACCTACGCCCTGGCCACCCAGCTGGTGCTGACCCTGTCCGGACCGCTCAGCGAGCAGAGCACCGCGCAGCTCAACGCACTGTGGGCCGAGATCGCCGCCTTCGGCGCCAGCCTTCAGGACCTGCCCCTGTCCGAGCTGCAACGCCGGGTCACCGAGTACGAGGCGCGGATCCTGGCGATCGTCCGAGCCGACCCGGCAGCGACGTCGATACCCGCCGCCTCCTCGACGGCGACCTCGTCCGCGACCACCACGTCAGCCCCGACTCCGTCCAGTGGCGTCACCTCGGGGTCCTCCGTCCCCGGTGGCGCGACCGGCGCCAGCGCCACGACGGGTCCGAGCGCATCGCCGAGTGCCACGCCGACCTCGAGTGGCACGGCGACCTCGAGCACACCGAGCGCTCAGCCCACCGCGACCTCAACCGGGTCGGCCACCACGGCTCCGTGACGTCGGACAGCGGGGCCATGGTCCGCAGCGCATCCGAGCTGGCGCGAGGGTGACAGGATTGGCCCATGGACAGCGCCCCAGAGAACCAGTCACCAGAGCAGGCTGACGCGACGCGGCGGCAGACGATCCAGCGGGCGCGGGCCACGACCGGGTCCTACTCGATCACCGTCCGGGTGCACACCGGCACCGACCCGGCCGTCATCGGCGAGCTCGCCACGGCTGTGTCGAACTCGGGCGGGATCACCACCGCACTCGACATCGTGGAGTCGCGCCACGACCGGCTCGTCATCGACCTCACCTGTTCCGCGTCGAACGGGGACCACGCCAACGAGGTCGTGGAGGCCATTCGCGAGGTTCCCGGTGTCACGGTGCACAAGGTCTCCGACCGGACGTTCCTGCTCCACATCGGCGGCAAGATCAGTGTCGAGCCGACGGTCGCACTGCGGACCCGGGACGACCTCTCGATGGCGTACACGCCCGGAGTAGGGCGGGTGAGCATGGCCATCGCCGAGCACCCCGAGGACGTCTCGCGCCTGACGATCAAGGGCAACTGCGTCGCCGTGGTGACCGACGGCAGTGCGGTGCTCGGCCTGGGCAACATCGGGCCGGCGGCGGCAATGCCGGTCATGGAGGGCAAGGCCGCCCTGTTCAAGCGGTTTGCCGGTATCGACGCCTGGCCGATCTGCCTGGACACCCAGGACGTGGACGAGATCGTCCGCACCGTGCAGATCATCGCCCCGGGATTCGGCGGGATCAACCTCGAGGACATCGCGGCGCCGCGCTGCTTCGAGATCGAGGCGAAGCTGCGGGAGCTGCTGACCATCCCGGTGTTTCACGACGACCAGCACGGCACGGCGATCGTGGTGCTCGCGGCGCTGCGAAACGCCCTGCGTTGCATCGACCTGACCTTGGAGGACGCCCGGATCGCCGTGGCGGGAGCCGGCGCGGCCGGGTCGGCGATCGTCCATCTCCTGCTGGCTGCCGGGGCTGCCGACGTGGTCGTGTGGGACCGGGAGGGGATCCTGCACCGGGACAACGACCAGCTGCCGGCGGCGAAGCTCGCGCTGGCGGGCGAGACGAACCCCCGCGGCCTGACCGGAACCTTGCGCGATGCCCTGCAAGGTGCCGACGTCTTCATCGGCGTGAGCGCACCGAATGTCCTCGCTCCGGAGTGGATCGACGAGATGGCGCCGAAGCGGATCGTCTTCGCCCTGGCCAATCCCGACCCGGAGGTCGACGTGGCTGAGGCCGCGAGGCGCGCCACGGTCGTGGCTTCCGGACGATCCGACTACCCCAACCAGATCAACAACGTGCTGGCCTTCCCGGGGGTCTTCCGTGGCCTGCTCGACGCTCGAGCCACCCAGGTGACGACCGAGATGCTGCTGCGGGCGGCCGACGCCATCGCGTCCGTGGTGACAGCCGAGCAGCTCAACCCCAACTACATCATCCCCAGTGTCTTCGACCCCGACATCGCCAAGACGGTCGCAGCGGCCATCGTCGGGCCCAAGGACTGAGCCCTCGCCGCTGCGTGGTCCTGACGCCGGCTGCGCGACCAGTGGGACTGGAGTGCCCAACGCCCCGTTTTATCCCGAAATATCGTGCTCTGACCCGTGATTCGTTATCAACCCGTGACGAGTTCTGGACAGGTGAACGAATCTGGTCGGTGACCTGCGAAAAAACACGGGTGTCATTAGGCGAGTTCCAATCGTGTAATTCACGAATCCGCCCTATTTGCAATGGGATTCGAGTGGTCACTGTTTCCCGTGGGACGAATGAGCCCTACTCTCGGCGAAACGCTTCGACATACCTCTGTCGTGAAGCGAACGCGTCGTTGAGAACCAAGGGGAACACCAGTGTCGGAGGACCAGCGTCAGGTGCGTCGACTCGCACGCGTTGCCATCACGTCGCTGACCGGCGTGGCTCTCCTCGCGTCGATCATGACCGCGGCCCGCGCGGACCAGCCCAACCCGGTCTACCCGTCCGCTCAGCAGGTGGCTGGCGCCAAGGCCGCCGCTCAGGGCGCCGAGGGACAGGCCGCCGCGATCGACCAGCAACTGGCCGGCTCCCGCGCGCAGGTGCAGTCGCTGCAGCAGCAGGCGGCCAACGCGGGGGAGATGGCCAACGGTGCGCAGATCGCCCTCGACGAGGCGACCGCCGCGGCCTCAGCCGCCGCGACCAAGGCTGCCGACGCGCAGGCCAAGGCGGATGACGCCACCCTGACCCTCTCCCGATACGCAGCCGAGATCTACCAGGGCGGCGGTGGGACCAGCCAGCTGGACATCTTCTTCGGCGGCGGCGGGCCCCAGGACGTCCTGGATCGCGCGGCCGGTGTCGACGCGGTCGGCGGCGAGCGCGCCCGAATGGTCCGTGAGGCCGAGGCGTCGCGACTCCTGGCCCAGTCCCTGCAGACCCAGTCCGCCGAGGCGGAGACCCGTCGAGCCACCGCGGCGGCGGAGGCCAGGTCCGCCGCGGAGCAGGCGAGGAAGGCCGCCGAGAACGCGGTCGTCCAGGTGGCTCAGCTCGAGACCCAGCAGCAGCAGCTGACCGTGCAGGTGGCGGCGCTGCGCAACACGTCGGTCCAGCTCGAGCAGCAGCGACAGAGCGGACTCGCGGCGGAGGAGCAGCGTCGCCGCGAGGAGGCCAACCGTCGCGCGGCCGAGGCCGCTGCCGCTGCCGCGGCACAGAAGGCCGCGGCGCAGGCCAGCGCGGCGAAGGCCGCGGCCGACGAGGCCGCGCGCGCAGCCAGGACCGCCCGGGAGAAGGCGGACGCGGAAGCCGCCCAGCGGGCTGCCGCCGCCCAGCAGCAACAGCAACCGTCACCGCCTCCGGCGCCGGCACCGTCCGCGCCACCGGCCCCGGCACCCTCTGGCGGGGTGGGCGCCGTCATCGCGTTCGCCCGCGCCCAGCTCGGTGAGCCGTACGTCTGGGGCGCGGCCGGCCCGAACGCCTGGGACTGCTCTGGCCTGACCATGATGGCCTGGCGCCAGGCCGGTGTCTCGCTGGGTCATTACACCGGATCGCAGTGGAACCAGACCAGCCGGGTCCCGTTGAGCCAGCTCCAGCCGGGTGACCTGGTGTTCTACGGCAGCAGTGGGCCGAGCAGCCATCACGTGGGGTTGTACATCGGCAACGGCCAGATGATCCACGCACCGAACCCCAGCACGGTGGTCAAGACCGCCTCGATCTACTCGATGTCCGACCTGCTGCCCTACGGTGGTCGTCCCTGACCCCTGGGACTGTGCCTCGGACTGTGTGACGAGCGCCAGGCCGCGAGTCAACTCGAGGCCGGGAGCGGGTCAGTCAGTGCCGACCCGGCATCCGCCACCGGTCGGTGGTGACCCCGGCGTCGGTCGCGCGCTCGAGTGCCTCGACGACGCATCTCTCCGCGCCCTGACGTCCGACCCAGTGGGCGCCCTCGACGGACTTGCCGGGCTCGAGGTCCTTGTACGTCTCGAAGAAGTGCTGGATCTCGAGCCGGTCGAACTCGTTGATGTGCTCGAGCTCGGTGATGTGGGCCTGACGCGGGTCATTGGCCGGGACGCAGAGGAGCTTGTCGTCGCCCCCGGCCTCATCGCGCATGTGGAACATCCCGATCGGGCGGGCCAGGACCTGGCAGCCGGGGAAGGTGGGCTCGTCCAGCAGCACCAGCGCGTCGAGCGGGTCGCTGTCCTCGCCGAGGCTGTTCTCGACGTATCCATAGTCGGCGGGGTAGCTCATCGAGGTGAAGAGGAGCCGGTCCAGCCGGATCCGGCCGGTCTCGTGGTCGACCTCGTACTTGTTTCGAGCTCCCTTCGGGATCTCGATGGTGACGTAGAACTCCACTGCTGCTCCCTTGTGCTGGGACGACGCCTCGGGGCAGTCGTGTCGATGACCTAGTCTCGGTGTCGAGTCTCTCGCATGATCTGCTGCGCATGATCTCACGCCGACCGAAGGGGGTTCGATGCGCCGCCTCGCGGTCGCGGTCGCGGTCGTCCTGGCCCTGGGGGGTTACGCGGCGCTGGACATCTACGACCTCGCTCCGGGCGTGCTCACCCTGGCGCCGGCCCCCGACCCCCCGGCCGCTCCGGCATCGAGCCCCACCTCGACGACAGCCGCACTGCCGCGCAGCGCCGCCGCGGGTATGCCGTTGCCGACGGCAGGCGAGCAGGCTCCGCAGCCGACCACCGCCGGGCTGACGGCGAGCCTGGCCGGCGTTCTCGGATCGCCGGACCTCGGCACCGGGCTGTCGGTCGCGGTTCGGGACGCCCTGACCGGCGTGACGCTCCTGGAGGTCGCGCCGAACGACCCGAAGATCCCGGCCTCGACGCTGAAGCTGCTCTCGGCGGCCGCGGTCGATGCCACCTTCGCCCCCGGGGCCAGCCTGACGACGAAGGTCGTCCAGGGAGCCGGCCCCGACCAGGTGGTCCTGGTGGCCGGCGGCGACACCCTGCTCAACCCGGGCGCCGGGGACCCGGGGGCGGTCTCGGGACGCGCCGGCCTGGGCGACCTGGTGGGCATGACGGTGACCGCTCTTCGGGCGCGTGGAGTGGATTCGGTCAAGGTCGGCCTCGACCTGAGCTACGCCCCCGGCCCGCTGACGGCGCCGACCTGGGGTCCGGCCTTCCAACCGACCGGTATCACCGGGGCGGTGGCCGCCCTGGGACTCTCGTCGCAACGAGCGACGCCCGGGCATCCCGGTCCTCGCGACCCGCCCGCCGCGGTCGCCGCCGCCTTCGTGGCTGGACTCAGGGGGCAGGGCATCGCTGCCTCGCTGGCCAGGGACCTCGTCGCACCACCGGGTGCCGCGGTGCTCGGGTCGGTCAGCTCCGCGCCGGTGGCGGACCAGCTCGCGCTGGCGCTGGACGAGTCGGACAACGCCCTGACCGAGACGCTGACCAGGCAGGCGGCCTTCGTCCGGGCGACCCCTCCCGGCTTCTCGGAGACGGCGGGCTTCGTCCGGACCACCCTGAGCGGGCTGGGGGTCAACATGGCCGGCGTCGTCATGGCCGATGCCAGCGGACTCTCGCGCGAGAACGCCGTCCCGGCCAGGGCGTTCGCCGACGTTCTGCAGCTGGCCGTGACGGACCGCGTCCCCGGGTTGCGGGAGACCGTCCGGCGGTTGCCGATCGCGGGGCTGACCGGCACGCTGGCCGACCGGTTCGACTCGGGCGTAGCCCATGCGGCCGCGGGAGTCGCCCGAGCCAAGACCGGCACCTTGACGGGGGTCAGCTCGATGGCGGGCACCGTGGTCACTCTCGACGGTCGGCTGCTGACCTTCACCCTCCTGGCGAACGGCGTTCCGCCCGGCCTGGGAACGCTCGAAGCCCGGCAGGCGTTGGATCGGATCGTAGCGACGCTGGCGAGTTGCGGTTGTCGGGCCTGACCGACACGGTGGTCACCGGACCGGCATCAGCCGCGGCAGGTCCTGCCGATTCACCCCAGCATCCAGCCCGAGGACCAGAGGAAGAGGCCAGTACATGGCACAGCCGACCGGACCAGGCACTGCCGACTCGCCCGGGGAGCCGCCGCAGTACGTCGACTGGGAGTTCGCCAAGGCGACCGGTCGCCGACTGGTCAGCCCGGGTCCCAAGGTGGGTAGCCAGGAGGCGGCCGACATCGTCGGAGCGCTGCGCGAGGTCGCGGTCGCCGCGCGTGAGCCCATCGCCACGACGTCCAGGCTGACCAGTCCGGAAGGAGTCGCGCCGGTCTTCATCGTGGACCGACCGGGGTGGATCGATGCCAACGTCGACTCGATGCGTTCGCTGCTCGCCCCGGTCATCGACAACGTCGCCGCGGGGGCGCGGGCGCAGAGCTCCACCGTGACCGCCATCGGCGGCAAGGTGACGGGCGCGGAGGCGGGCGCGCTGATGTCCTTCCTGGCCAGCAAGGTCCTCGGCCAGTACGACCTCGCGCCGCAGGGCAGCCCGAGGCTGTTGCTGGTCGCGCCCAACATCGTCCAGGTCGAGCGGGAGCTGGGCGTGGACCCCCGGGACTTCCGGCTCTGGGTGGCGATGCACGAGGAGACCCACCGCGTGCAGTTCACCGCGGTCCCCTGGCTGCGTGAGCATCTGATCGAACGGTCCCAGGACCTGGGAACCGACCTGGCGCCGAACGCGACCGAGCTGGCCAAGCGGTTCCAGGAGATCGCCCGGCGCCTGCCCGAGGCGTTCCAGCCGGGCAGCCAAGGCATCAGCGAGGTCTTTCTCACGCCTGAGCAGCGGGGCAAGGTCGCCCGGATCACCGCGGTCATGTCGCTCCTGGAAGGCCATGCGGACGTGATGATGGACGATGTGGGGCCCCAGGTCATCCCGAGCGTCGCGGAGATCCGGGTCAGGTTCCAGAAGCGCCGGGCGGGCACCGGCAGCTTGGACCGGTTCGTGCGTCGGGTGCTCGGCCTCGAGGCGAAGATGCGTCAGTACAAGGACGGCGCGACCTTCGTGCGCGCGGTCATCGACCGGGTCGGCTTGGACGACTTCAACGCGGTCTGGACCTCCGCCGACACGCTCCCCACTCCGGATGAGATCGCCCGTCCGGCGGCGTGGATCGAACGCGTCCACGGGCGAGCATGACCGGCCCGAGCCCCGCGGTCGCGGCGACCCGGCTGGCCGTGCGGACCGAGCTGGCCCGGCTGCCCGACGGCAGCTCGGTCCTGGTCGGGTGCAGTGGTGGTCCGGACTCGCTGGCCCTGGCCGGTGCGGTCGGCTTCGAGGCGCCCAAGCTGGGCATCAAGGCGGCCGCGCTGGTGGTCGACCACGGCCTCCAACCCGGCTCGCGGGACATCGCCGACCAGGCTGCAGAGCACTGTCGCTCCCTCGGGCTCGACCCGGTGGAGGTTCAGACCGTGCGGGTCAGCGCCCGCGGCCAGGGGCCGGAGAGCGCTGCCCGGTCAGCGCGCTACGCCGCCCTGGAGGACGCCGCAGCGCGGCTCGGGACGGCTGCCGTGCTCATCGGGCACACCCGGGACGACCAGGCGGAGCAGGTTCTGCTCGGCCTGGCGCGCGGCTCCGGCTCACGCTCCCTCTCCGGTATGCCGCGCCGGCGCGGTCTGTTCGTCCGCCCCTTCATCACGTTGACGCGGGCCGAGACCGAGGGCGCCTGCGCGGCATACGGGATCGCCCCGTGGCGGGACCCGCACAACGAGGACGCCACGTTCGCCCGGGTCCGGGCCCGGACCTTGCTCCGGACGCTGGAGGACGAGCTCGGTCCGGGCATCTCCGGCGCCCTCGCCCGCAGCGCCGAGATGCTCCGCGAGGACGCGGACTACCTGGAGGAGCAGGCTCGCAAGCTGCGCCCCGCTCTCGGCCCGGGCCCATGGTCGGTCACCGCCCTGCTCGACCTGCCCCGCGCCCTGCGCACCCGGATCTGGCGCCTGCTCGCAGTCGAGGCCGGCTCGGGGGGTGGACAGCTGACCGCCGCGCACATCGAGTCCCTCGACGCGCTGTTGACCTCGTGGCACGGGCAGGGTCCGCTCAACCTGCCGGGCCATGTCCTTGCGGGTCGCTCGGGAGACCAGGTCACCGTCGCCGCCTCGCGTCCTGTTGAATAGGCCGCTGACGCCCGCACCGGCCCGCCTGACCTAGCTGAGGAGATCACCATGGATGCCCAGGACATGGAGGGCGAGCTCGAGAAGGTCCTGATCACCGAGAAGGAGATCCTGGCCAAGCTCGACGAGCTCGGTCAGCAGATCTGGGCCGACTACGCGGGCAAGGACCTCCTGCTGGTCGGTGTCCTCAAGGGCGCGGTGATGGTGATGGCGGACCTCATGCGGGCCCTGCCCGGAACCGCTCCGATGGACTGGATGGCCGTATCCTCCTACGGCTCGGGGACCAAGTCCTCCGGTGTGGTGCGGATCATCAAGGACCTCGATGTGGACATCACCGGTCGCCACGTCCTCATCGTCGAGGACATCATCGACTCGGGTCTGACCCTGTCGTGGATCCGGTCCAACCTCGAGTCCCGCAGCCCCGCCTCGGTCGAGATCTGCGCCCTGCTGCGCAAGCCGGAGGTGGCCAAGGTGGACATCGACGTGAAGTACGTCGGGTTCGACATCCCCAACGAGTTCGTCGTGGGGTACGGACTGGACTACGCGGAGCGCTACCGCAACCTGCGCTGCGTGGGTACTCTGGCGCCGTCCGTCTACGCTTGAGCCGAGGCTCCCGAGCGGACCAGTCAGGAACACCCGGCCCGGGTCGGTCGTTCACCTGCGAGAATGTGACCGGCGGACCGTCTGGTCGCGGTCGATCCCACAGAGCAGGAGGGTCGGGGGAGCTCCCCGAACGTACATGCCAGATCTGAAGCGCATCTCCCGGACCCCGATGGTGTGGATCCTCGTCCTCATCGGGGCGACGATCCTCGCCCTCTCCCTGTCCGATGGCGGCGGCCCGACCCGGATCGACACGTCCAAGGCCGTCGAGCTGATCAACACCGACAAGGTGGAGTCCGCCAAGCTGCTCAACAACGAGCGGATGGAGCTGACCCTCAAGCCTCCGGGCTACTCGGACGGCGACAAGATCAAGAACGCGACCAACGTCTACGCGTACTACGTGACCGCGCGCGGGCCCAAGATCGTCGCCGACCTCGACGCCCACATCCCGCCGAAGAACTACACGGACCAGATCGACCAGCCGAGCTGGATCGGGTCGATCCTGATCACGATCCTGCCAATCATCATCATCCTGGGCCTGTTCTGGTTCCTCATGGGCCAGATGCAGGGCGGCGGCTCCCGGGTCATGCAGTTCGGCAAGTCCAAGGCGAAGCTGGCGACGAAGGACACCCCCAAGGTCACCTTCGCGGACGTCGCGGGGTGTGACGAGGCGGTCGAGGAGCTGTACGAGATCAAGGAGTTCCTCCAGGAACCGGCCAAGTTCCTCGCGGTGGGCGCCAAGATCCCCAAGGGCGTCCTGCTCTACGGCCAGCCCGGTACCGGCAAGACCCTGCTCGCCCGCGCGGTCGCCGGCGAGGCCGGTGTGCCCTTCTACTCCATCTCCGGTTCGGACTTCGTCGAGATGTTCGTCGGCGTCGGGGCGTCCCGGGTGCGCGACCTCTTCGAGCAGGCCAAGGCCAACGCGCCCGCCATCGTCTTCGTCGACGAGATCGACGCGGTCGGGCGCCACCGTGGCGCCGGGCTCGGCGGCGGGCACGACGAGCGTGAGCAGACCCTCAACCAGCTGCTCGTCGAGATGGACGGCTTCGACGTCAAGACCAACGTCATCCTCATCGCCGCGACGAACCGGCCGGACATCCTCGACCCGGCCCTGCTTCGGCCCGGTCGGTTCGACCGCCAGATCGCCGTCGAGGCTCCGGACATGCTCGGGCGCAACCGCATCCTCCAGGTGCACAGCCAGGGCAAGCCGATGGCCCCGGACGTCGACCTGCTGGCCGTCGCCCGGCGCACCCCGGGGTTCACCGGTGCGGACCTGGCGAACGTCCTCAACGAGGCTGCCCTGCTCACCGCCCGGACCAACAAGAAGCTCATCGACGACCACGCGCTCGACGAGGCCATCGACCGGGTGATCGCCGGACCGCAGAAGAAGACCCGGATCATGTCCGCGCACGAGCGGAAGATGACGGCATACCACGAGGGCGGTCACGCCCTGGTCGCCGCGTCGATGAACCACACCGACCCGGTGACGAAGGTGACCATCCTGCCGCGCGGGCGAGCCCTCGGCTACACGATGGTGATGCCCCGCGACGACAAGTACTCGACCACGCGCAA
The DNA here is from genome assembly GCA_963845815.1 of uncultured Actinomycetota bacterium. Classification (GTDB taxonomy): domain Bacteria; phylum Actinomycetota; class Actinomycetes; order Actinomycetales; family Dermatophilaceae; genus Lapillicoccus. The sequence continues at coordinate 302,184 of CAWJTD010000001.1, read as the reverse complement.
CGAGATCCTCGACCAGCTCGCCTACGCGCTCGGTGGCCGGGTCGCCGAGGAGATGGTGTTCCACGACCCGACGACCGGGGCGGCGAACGACATCGAGAAGGCCACCGCGATGGCCCGCAAGATGGTCACCGAGTGGGGTATGTCGGAACGGGTCGGAGCGATCAAGCTCGGCCAGTCCAACGGCGAGGTCTTCCTGGGCCGCGACATGGGCCACCAGCGTGACTACAGCGAGGAGATCGCCGGCGTCGTCGACGAGGAGGTGCGCAAGCTCATCGAGAACGCCCATGACGAGGCCTGGCACGTGATCAACGACAACCGCGACCTGCTCGACCGGCTGGTGCTGGAGCTCCTCGAGCGGGAGACGCTGAACGCCGCCGATCTGGCGACGATCTTCGAGCAGGTCGTCAAGCGCCCGCTGCGCCCCACCTGGCTGTCCAGCGAGGCGCGACTGCTCAGTGACCGTCCACCGGTCCTCACTCCGGCGGAGCAGGCGGCGATGTCCAACGGCGCCGGCCACGGACCGGGCCCGCAGGATGCCAGTGGCGACGTCGAGCTCGGGAAGAAGATCGACGAGGCTGCCAACGCCGGGGCGCACCCGCTCGCCGAAGAGGAGCCGAAGACCCAGGTCATCGAGGTGCCGGACGACGGCCGCGTGGACCCGTCAGAGGGCCACTGAGCCGATGGCCGTGGACCACGAGCGAGCGGTCGCTGCCGTCCGTGAGCTCCTGCTGGCGATCGGCGAGGACCCCGACCGCGAGGGGCTTCGCCGGACGCCGGAGCGGGTCGCGCAGGCCTACACCGAGATCTTCGCCGGCATGGACCAGAGCCCCGAGGACATCCTCGGCACGACCTTCGACATCGCCCACGACGAGCTGGTCATCGTGCGGGACATCGAGGTCTACAGCACCTGCGAGCACCACCTGGTGCCCTTCCACGGCGTCGCTCACGTCGGCTACATCCCCGCTGACGGGGGCCGGGTCACCGGGCTGTCCAAGATCGCCCGGCTCGTCGACCTGTATGCCAAGCGCCCCCAGGTACAGGAACGACTGACCACCCAGATCGCCGACGCGCTGGTGAAGTACCTGTCGGTTCAGGGCGTCATCGTCGTGATCGAGTGCGAGCACCTCTGCATGTCGATGCGCGGGGTCCACAAGCCCGGCTCGCGCACCATCACCTCGACGGTCCGCGGTCAGCTGCGCGACGCCGCGACCCGGGCCGAGGCGATGGCGCTGCTGCTCGGCGGGAAACGCTGAGGGCGTCGCGGGTCAGCGCACGGAAGGCATGGACGATACGGTTCGGGGGCGTACGCAAACCGCCCCCTGCCAAGGAGCTGTCGATGAGTGAGCAGAACCGGCAGCCCCCCGTACTGGGAGGCCGGGGCGCACGCATCCCGCGGATCGTCGGCGCACTGACCTATCTGCTCGGGGCGCTCGACATCGTGTCCGGTCTGGTCAAGGTCTGGCGGCCGCACCTCAACCCGATCATGGAAGCCCTGCCTGGGGCGGTGACGGCATCCCTGGCCGCCTCGATCGTGACCGGACTGCTGCTCCTGCCGCTGGCGCACGGGCTGCGACGGCGCAAGCACCGTGCCTGGGTGGTGGCGATCGTGCTGCTCGTGGTCAGCATCACCTCATCGGCACTGCGGGGCGAGGCGCTGCACACCGCTCTGGCCCTGGGACTCCTGATCACCCTGGTGCACACGCGTTCGCAGTTCCAGGCCCTGGGCGACCCGACGACCCGGTGGCGCGCCGTGCGGGTCTTCCTCGGGCTCGCCCTCGCCGACATCGCCCTGGGGCTGGCGATGGTGTACGCCGCGCGGCACGCGCTGGTCGGCGGGCCCCCCTCGATCCTGACCGCGCTGAACCAGGTCGTGGTCGGACTCATCGGACTCGACGGGCCGCTGGCGTTCACCTCGCAGCGGGTGGCCGACCTGATCGGTATGGGACTGGCCGGCCTCGGGGTGATGACCGGCCTCGTCACGGCCTACTTCGCCCTGCGTGCGCCAGAGCCACGACCGGACCTGACCGACGAGGACGACGAGACCCTGCGTGAGCTGCTGCGCCGGTCGCCGGACTCGTTGGGCTACTTCAACCTACGACGGGACAAGAGCGTCATCTGGTCCGAGACCCGCAAGGCTGCGGTCGCCTACCGCGTGGTCGGAGGCGTGATCCTGGCCAGCGGTGACCCGGTCGGTGATCCTGAGGCCTGGCCGGGAGCGATGAACGCCTTTCTCGAGGAGGCCCACCTGCACGCCTGGACGCCGGCGGTCCTCGGGTGCTCGGAGCGAGCCGGCGTCGCCTGGACCAAGGCTGGCGACCTCACCGCGATGGAGATCGGCGACGAGGCGGTGCTCGAGACGGCCACCTTCTCGATGCAGGGACGGCCGATGCGCAACGTCCGTCAGATGGTCTCCCGAATCACCCGGGCCGGGTATGAGACTGACGTCCGTCGGGTGCGGGACCTGGCGCCCGAGGTCCGCGAGACAGTCCTCGAGGACGCCGCTGCCTGGCGCAGCACCGAGACCGAGCGGGGGTTCTCGATGGCGCTCGGCCGGACCGCCGACCCGGCCGACCCCGACGCGATCCTCGTGACGGCCCGCCAGCACGGGGTCGTGCGGGGGCTGCTCCAGTTCGTGCCCTGGGGCAGCGACGGGATGTCGCTCGACCTGATGCGCCGGGACGCCGCCGCCGACGCGGGGATCAACGAGCTGCTGATCACTGCCGCGATGGAGGCGGCGCCCTCGCTCGGGGTCAAGCGGGTCTCGTTGAACTTCGCCGCCTTCCGCGAGGTCTTCGAGCGGGGCGAGAAGCTCGGGGCCGGTCCGTTCGTCCGCGCGTTCCGCGCGATCCTGCTGTTCGCCTCCCGATGGTTCCAGCTCGAGAGCCTCTACCGATTCAACGACAAGTTCCAGCCCCAGTGGCAGCCTCGCTACCTGATCTACCCCGGAACGGCAGACCTCCCGCGGGTCGGGATCGCGGCGCTCGAGGCGGAGGCATTCCTGGTCTGGCCTTCGTTCCGCAAGCTGCAGGAGGGTCAGTGACGGACGCCTCGGCACCAGCCCACCTGCCCCGTGCGCTGCCCCGCGCCGGTCACGGCCCGCTCATCATGGGGGTCGTCAACGTCACGCCCGACTCGTTCAGCGACGGTGGCGCGTGGTTCGAGCCCTCGGATGCGATCGGCCACGGACGGCTGCTGGTGAGGCAGGGAGCAGACATCATCGACGTCGGTGGGGAGTCCACCAGGCCGGGTGCCCACCGGCCAACGCTGCGGGAGGAGCTGCGCCGGGTGCTGCCGGTCGTCTCGGCGCTGGCCGACGACGGAGCGACCGTCTCGGTGGACACCATGCGAGCCGAGGTCGCCCAGCGGGCGATGGACGTGGGCGCACGCATCGTCAACGACGTGAGCGGGGGACTGGCGGATCCCGACATGGCGCCGTTCGTCGCGGCGGCCGGGGCCCCCTTCATCGCGATGCACTGGCGGGGTCACAGTGCCGACATGCAGCAACGAGCCGTCTACACCGACGTGGTGACGCAGGTGTGCGCCGAGCTGGCCGAGCGTCGTGATGCGCTGCTGGCCGCCGGAGTGGCGGCCGACCGGCTGGTGCTCGACCCGGGCCTCGGGTTCGCCAAGCTGGCCGAGCACAACTGGGCGCTCCTGGCCCGGCTCGACGCGCTGATCGGGCTGGGCCATCCGGTCCTGGTGGGGGCATCACGCAAGGCCTTCCTGGCCGAGCTCGGCGTCGCAGCTGGCGAGCCTCCTCGAGCGCCGGCAGCCCGCGACGCAGCGACGGGGGCGACCAGCGCGATCGCCGCGCTCGCGGGAGTATGGGGCGTGCGCGTCCATGATGTGCCGTCCACCCGTGATGCCTTGGCTGTCGTCGCCGCTGTCCGGGAGTTCTCATGAGCAGCCGTTCCCCGGACCGGATCCTGCTGCAGGGCGTGGAGGCCATCGGTCACCACGGGGTCCTCGAGGTCGAGAAGCAGACCGGGCAGCCCTTCATCGTCGACGTGGTCATCGAGCTGGATCTGTCGCAGGCCGGCCGCAGCGACGCGCTCGGGGACACCGTGTCCTACGCGGACGTGGCAGGGGACGTGATGTCCCGGATCACCGGTCCGCCGTTCGACCTCATCGAGCGCCTCGCCGAGGTCATCGCCGATGACGTCCTGGCCCGGCCGCTGGTCGAGGCGACCGAGGTGACCGTGCACAAGCCCCAGGCGCCGGTCGGTCATCCGTTCACCGACGTCCAGGTACAGGTGCGCCGAGAGCGCGGCACTCCCGTCGTCATCGCGCTCGGTGCGAACCTGGGGGACGCGCAGGCGGTTCTGGCGCAGGCGGTCCGGGACCTCAGCGCGAGTCACGGCGTCCGGGTCACCAGGGTCTCCGGGTTGGTCGAGTCCGACCCGGTCGGGGGGCCCGAACAGCCCACCTACCTCAACGCGGTGCTGCTCGCCAACGTGACCCTCACCCCCGAGGACCTGCTGGCGCAGCTCCATGTGATCGAAGCCCGGCACGGCCGTGCCCGCGACGTCAGGTGGGGCGCACGGACGCTCGACCTCGACCTGGTGCAGTTCGGTCTGCCGACCAGCCCTGAGGAGGTCCGCCGGGACGATCCCGCGCTCAGCCTGCCGCACCCGCGAGCCCACGAACGGGCCTTCGTGCTGGCGCCCTGGGCCGAGGTGGCACCCTATGCCCTGGTGCGGACCGGCGTGGACGTCGAGGCCGAGGTCCGCCCGATCGCAGACCTGCTCGGCGAGCTCGACCACTCGGGGGTCCGCCCCGGTCCGGCCTGGAGTCCGTCATGGTGAGAAGCCCGCACGGGGTGCGGCTGAGCCTGCTCGCGGCGGTGACCCTCCTCGCCGCGGGACTGTCCTGGATCGGCCTCAAGCTGTGGACCAACTCGGGGCACCTGCTCCCACCCGCGAGCTGGGCCGGACTGCCGATCCTGATTGCCTTCGCGCTCGGGTTGTACCTGGCCGGACGGCCGATCGCCCGGTTGGTGTCCGGCCGGGCGACCAAGCCGGTCAACCCCCTGTACGCCGCACGCATCCTGTTGCTGGCGCAGGCCGCCGCGCTGTCCGGAGCGGTGTCGCTGGGCTGGTACGCGGCTCAGATCCTGCTGCTGCTGCCGGACGCGGACGTGGAGTCCCTCCAGCAACGGATGGTGACGCTCGGTGCTCTCGGCGTGGGAGCGGTGCTCCTCGCCGCCGCCGGTCTGCGGGTCCAGCGCATGTGCCGGCTGGACGACCGGCCGGACCGACGGGACGAGGACGAGGACGACGAGCGGGACTCCGGGGGTCACTAGGGGCTCGACCAGGGCCCGCTACTTGAAGACGTCGCCGCCGACGGTCCCCATACCGGGATTGATCATGGCGCCCGCGACCCAGTTGGCGCCGGCCCGGACGTACTTGGTCTGGGCGAGGGCTGCGGTCAGGGCCGCGAGCTTCTCCTCCTGGGTGGCGTAGTACCAGAGGTAGACGGCCTCGCCGTCGGCGATCCGGCTCGCGCAGACGATCGACGAGGGAAAGACCTGGGCGGTCGGCGTCCCGGCGCGGGTCGTGGGCGGGATGGTGATCGGGGTGATGTTGCCGGGGCAGCCGAAGGCGGCGGGCAGGTCCGCTGCCGACCGGATCGACTTCGCATCGATGCCCGAAGGCTGGGACGACGTGGCCACCGGCATGCCGGGTAGCGGCGCTGCGGTGGGCGACGGTGCCACCGTGGTCGACGTCGCACGCGCCGGAGCCGACGGCGTCGCCGGCACGGCCGGCTCAGGATCACGGTTCGCGCAGCCGGCGAGGACGAGCGCGGCGACGACCAGGCCCGCCGCTCCAGTGGGCCGGGTCCGGCCAGGACGAGCCAGGGTCGGACGAGCCGGGGTCACTTGTCGACGTCTCCGACCACGAAGAACATCGACCCGAGGATGGCGACCATGTCGCCGACCACGTGCCCCGGCAGCATCTCGGTCAGCACCGCGACGTTGTTGAAGGAGGCCGACCTCAGCTTCAGCCGCCACGGCGTCTTCTCCCCTCGCGAGACGAGGTAGTACCCGTTGAGCCCCAACGGATTCTCCGTGGCCGTGTACAGGTGTCCCTCCGGCACCTTGAGCACCTTGGGCAGCTTGATGTTGATGGGACCGCGAGGCAGGCCGTGCAGCCGGTCGACGCAGGCGTCCGCCAGGTCGAGGCTGACCTGGGTCTGCTCGAGCAGGACCTCCAACCTGGAGAGGCAGTCACCGGCGGTCCGGGTGACCACCCGACCCGGGCCGCCGGAACCGAAGAGCTCCCCGTAGGCGAGGTAAGGAGTGTCGCGGCGCAGGTCGATGTCGACCCCGCTGGCTCGAGCGATCGGCCCGGAGACCCCGTAGGCGTGGACGAGGTCGGCGCCCAGGACGCCGACCCCGCGGGTACGTGCGTTGAGGATCTCGTTGCCCACCAGCATGTTCCGCAGGTCGGGTAGCCGGCGCCGGACGGCCGCGACGGCCTCCTCGACGCGGCGCAGCCAGCCCGCCGGAAGGTCCTCCTTGAGCCCGCCCACCCGGTTGAACATGTAGTGCATCCGGCCGCCTGAGGCCTCCTCCATCACGGCCTGCAGCTCCTCCCGTTCACGGAAGGAGTAGAAGATGGGGGTGATCGCCCCGAGCTCGAGCGGGTACGAACCGAGGAACATCAGGTGGTTGAGCACCCGGTTGAGCTCGGCGAGCAGCGTGCGCGCCCACACCGCCCGGACCGGTACCTCCATCCCGAGCAGCTGCTCGACACCGAGGACGACTCCGAGCTCGTTGGCGAAGGCCGACAGCCAGTCGTGCCGGTTGGCCAGGACGATGATCTGCCGGTAGTCGCGGACCTCGAAGAGCTTCTCGGCTCCGCGGTGCATGTAGCCGACGATCGGCTCGGCGGTGATGATCCGCTCCCCGTCGAGGACCACCCGCAGTCGAAGCACCCCGTGCGTCGCCGGGTGCTGCGGGCCGATGTTCAACACCATGTCGCTCGTGGCGAGACCGCCGGCGCCCACGCCCACGGTCAGCTCGCGCTGGCTCGGGGTCAGGGTCATGCGCCCAGTCTGCCGTACCGGGCGGCCGGATCGGCGGCGGCAGTAGCGTGGGCACTCACCACTCGAAGGATCCCCCGATGAGCACGTTCGACGCGGCCGCCCTGCTGGACCTCAGTGATCCCGCAGTCGTGGCCGATCCCTATCCGCATCTGGCGGCGGTCCGGGCCGAGTCGCCCGTTGCCTGGCACAGCTCCCTGGGGCTGTGGGTCGCGACGAGCCACGAGGCGTGCAGCCAGGTCCTGCGCGAGCGGACCCTGGGCCGGATCTTCCAGCCTCGGGAGCCGGCGCAGGACTGGGCGACGTTCAACTGGCTGCATGCCGACTCGATCCTGGACAGCGAGCCGCCCAAGCACACCCGGTTGCGACGGCTGGTCCAGCGCGCGTTCAGCCGCGGACACGTCGCGCGGCTGCAGCCGCGGATCGCCCAGCTGGCCGACGGGCTGCTCGACGCCTGCGCCCAACGGCTGAGCGACACGGGCAGCTTCGACGTCCTGGAGGACTACGCCGAGCCGCTGCCCGTCCTCGTCATCGCCGAGCTCCTCGGCTGGCCGGAGGCCGACCGACACCTGCTGCGCCCCTGGTCGCAGGCCATCGTGCGGATGTACGAGGTGGAGCGCACCGAAGCCGACGAGGTGGCGGCGCGGTCGGCGGCGCAGGACTTCGCGGCCTACGTCGAGGAGCTGGCCTCACGACGCGCCGACCATCCGGGGGAGGACCTGCTCAGCGACCTGGTCGCGGCCCGCGACGGGAGTGACCGGCTCTCCGCCCATGAGCTCGTGGCCACCGTTGTGCTGCTGCTCAACGCGGGTCACGAGGCCAGCGTCAACGGGTTCGGCAACGGGTTGGCTTCGCTGATCGAGTCGGGTCGCGCGCCGGGCCCTGCGGCGTTGCTCGTCGAGGAGATGTTGCGGCACGACTCCCCGCTGCACCTGTTCGAGCGCACCGCCACGAGCGACGTCGTGATCGCCGGCGTCACGGTACGGGCCGGGGAGCGGATCGCCGCCCTGCTGGGAGCGGCGAACCGCGACCCCGCCGTGTTCGACTCGCCGGACGAGTTCCAGCCCGGGCGGGAACCCAACCCGCACCTGGCCTTCGGAGCCGGGATCCACTTCTGCATCGGAGCCCCGTTGGCCCGCCTCGAGCTGGAGACCAGCGTGACGGCCCTGCTGGCACGGTTCGCCCAGCTGGAGGTGCTCGAGGCGGTCCGGCGACCGACCTTCGTGCTCAGGGGGTATCAGCGACTCCTGGTCAGGCCTTGCTGACCCCCGACGTCCCACCGGACGTGGGGGCCGGGGGCGGGGGTGTCCTCGCCACCACCCACCAGAAGCTGCCCAGAGCCTCGCGGCTCAGCAGACTGGCCGCCGCACTGGCCCTGGCCAGCTCGACGAGGTAGCCGCCCGGGTCGGTCCGGGACCTCGCGTGGTCGGGCAGGGACGCGTCGAGGCCCACCCGGAGCAGCGCCTCCCGCTGTCGGACCAGCTCGTCGTGGTGCAACGAGTCGACCGCGACATGCGCGGTCAGGTCGCAGCTCCCGTCCGGCACCGGTGTCACCTGCACCCCGTCGCGGTATGCCGTGAGGGTCCCGCGACGGGGACGGTCAGCCGTGGTGTGGCCGTAGTCCACAGCGATCGCGGCACTGTCGACCAGCCGCGCCAGCAGGGCGGTCCAGGCCTCGTCCCGGGAGCGACCCACCTCGACGCGATCACCCGTCCGCGCGTCGTCGTCGCCCCAGGACGGCCAGAACCTCTCGCACCACTCCAGATCCGGGCCGGCGACCGGCTGACCGAGCTGTTCTCGCCCGGTCTGGCGGTCGACGAGGACGTAGCGCAGGTCGTTGTGGGCGTCGAGCTCGGCGACCGGGCACGGGACGACGTCCAGCCACTCCTGGGCGAAGACGAGCGTCCGGACCGGCGCGAGCTCCTCGGGCAGCAGCGACCCGCCAGGCGACGTCAGCCAGTCGATGTCGTCGGCGAGGTCCTGCGGTCGGGCGACGATGTCCACCCCGGTCAGCGGCCGGCCGGGTGCGTGGGCACGCAACTGGGCGAGCAGCTCGCCGCGGCCGGCGCCGAGATCGATGATGCCGTCCATCCCGAGTGCGTCCGCCCACCTCCAGAGCGCGCCAGCCAGCAGAGAACCGGCCCCGCCGTGGGCCGAGGTGGTGAAGTGGCCCGCCGGGCCGGCCGCCGCACGGTAGAAGCCGTGCTCCCCGTAGAGCGCGTCCTGCCACGCCTGCGGCCAGGGCAGTGCCCCGCCTCGCGGCGATCCCGGGTCCATCCGACGAATCTAGCCACCGCCCGGACGGCCTCGGCCACGGCGCGCTGCAGCCGGTAGGTTCTTGAAGGTGACCGATCCCTCGGGCCAGCCTGCCCGCTTCACCGTCGGCGTCGTCGGGGCGGGCCTCGTCGGAGCAGTGATCGGCGCGGCGCTGCACCGGGCCGGACATCAGGTCGTCGCCGTGTCCGCGGTGAGCGACGCCTCCCTGGAGCGGGCCCGGACGCTGCTGCCCGGCATACCGGTCCTCGACGTGCCCCAGGTCGTCGAGTCGGCCGACCTCGTGCTGCTGGCCGTGCCGGACGATGCCCTGTCCGGGCTGATCGCGGGCCTCGCCACCACTGCGGCGTTCCGGCCCGGGCAGGTGGTCGTCCACACCAGTGGCCGGCACGGGGTGGGGATCTTCGAGCCCGCCGCGCAGAGCGACATCCTGCCGTTGGCGATCCACCCGGCGATGACCTTCACCGGCACCAGCATCGACCTCGATCGGCTCACCGACTGCTGCTTCGGCGTCACCACCCTCAAGGAGCTGCGGCCGCTCGGCGAGGCGCTGGTCCTCGAGATCGGCGGCGAGCCGGTGTGGATCGAGGAGGAGGACCGGCCGCTCTACCACGCAGCCCTCACCCACGGCGCCAGCCACCTGGTCACGGTCGTCGCCCAGTCGATCGACCTCCTGGAGGATGCCGGGGTCGAGCACGCCGGGCGGGTGCTCGCGCCGCTGCTGTCCGCCGCCCTCGACAACGCGCTGCGGGTCAGCGACCGGGCGCTGACCGGGCCGGTGGTCCGGGGTGACGCCGGCACCGTGGCCGACCATCTGGCCGAGCTCGCCCCGACTCCACAGATCCGCTCGACCTACCGGGCACTCGCACGCGCTACGGTTCACCGGGCCCTCAAGGAGGGTCGCCTGCGACCGGACCAGGCCGAGTCGGTCCTGTCGGTCCTCGACGAAGAGATGCAGGAGGACTAGGTGTCAGGTCAGCTGACGGCACCGACCGCACCGGTGATCGCCCGCAGCCGTACGGAGCTGCAGGCCGCGCGAGCGGCCATGGACGGCGGCGGTGTCTCCGTCGTGATGACCATGGGCGCCCTGCACGAGGGGCACGCGACGCTGATCCAGGCCGCGCGCGACGCCGACCGGCACGTCATCGTGACCATCTTCCTCAACCCGCTGCAGTTCGGTCCCAAGGAGGACCTCTCGCGCTACCCGCGCACCTTCGACGCCGACCTGGAGATCTGCGCGGCTGCCGGGGTCGACGTCGTCTTCGCGCCGACGCCGGACGTCATCTACCCGGACGGTGACCCGGGAGTCACCGTCTCCGCCGGCGCGCTCGGTGACGTGCTCGAAGGACAGTCCAGACCGGGTCACTTCGACGGCGTGCTCACCGTCGTCGGCAAGCTGCTGCACCTGACCGGGGCGGGCCGGGCCTACTTCGGGCAGAAGGACGCCCAGCAGCTGCTGCTGATCCGTCGGATGGTCCAGGACCTGGACTTCCCGGTCGAGGTCATCGCGGTGCCCACGGTCCGGGAGCCGGACGGGCTGGCGATGTCGAGCCGCAACGCGTACCTCACCGAGTCGGACCGGGAGACGGCCCTGTGCCTGTCCAGGGCGCTGAGGGCCGGGGCAGCCGTGGCCGACGAGGGGCCGTCCGCGGTGCGCCGCGCCGCGCGCGAGGTCCTGGTCACCGAGCCGTTGGCCCTCGTCGACTACCTCGTGCTGGTCCACCCGGAGACGCTCGAGGATGTCCCGGAGTGGTACCGCGGCGAGGCGCTGCTGGCGGTCGCGGGCCGGGTCGGGACGACCCGGCTGATCGACAACCTCCCGCTGCGGGTGGGGCCGGACGGCGGCGCCCTCGAGGTCTTCTCCACCGGCGCGCCCCGGTGAGGTACAACGTGCGAGCCGATGGCTGAGCCGGCGCGGATCCCGCGCTGGCTCGCGGCCCCGGAACCGGGCTGGACGACGTCCGCGGACGTGATCGTCGTCGGGACCGGCATCGCCGGGCTGACCGCCGCCCTGCGGCTGCGCGAACAGGTCGACACCGTCCTGCTGGTCACCAAGACGGTTCTCAACGAGGGGTCGACGGCGTGGGCACAGGGCGGCATCGCCGCGGCGATGGACCCGGCCGACTCTCCCGAGGAGCACCTGCACGACACCCTGCTGGCGGGTGCCGGACTGTGTGACGTCGAGGCCGTCACGGCGCTGGTCAACGAGGGACCCACCCGGGTCCGGGAGCTCGTGGCGCTCGGCGCGGAGTTCGACCGCGGCACGGACGGCGAGATCCTGCTGACCCGCGAGGGCGGCCACCGCCGGGACCGGATCGCGCACGCCGGCGGCGACGCCACCGGCAAGGAGATCAGCCGGGCACTCATCGAGGCCCTGCACCGGGTCCGGGCCGACCCGCGGATCGAGGTCATCGAGCATGCGCTGGTCGTCGACCTGCTCCAGGACGCCCACCAGCGGGTCTGCGGTGTCACCGTGCACGTCATCGGGGAAGGTCAGGTGGACGGCGTCGGCGCGGCCCACGCGCGGGCCGTCGTCCTGGCCACCGGCGGTCTCGGCCAGATCTACTCGGCCACCACGAACCCCCCCGTCTCCACCGGCGACGGCATGGCCATTGCCCTGCGCGCCGGGGCCGTGATGGCCGACGTCGAGTTCGTCCAGTTCCATCCCACCGTGCTGTGGCTGGGGGAGGGGGCCGGTGGCCAGCAGCCGCTGATCTCCGAGGCGGTTCGGGGCGAAGGGGCTGTACTGGTCGACGTCGACGGCGTCCGGTTCATGCAGGGCGTGCACGAGCTGGCCGACCTGGCTCCCCGCGACGTCGTCTCGCGGGCCATCGTGGCCCGGATGCGGGAGACCGGAAGCGACCACGTCTTCCTGGATGCCCGGCACCTCGGCCGGCAGTTCCTCGAGCGACGGTTTCCCTCCATCGTCGCCATCTGCCGCGAGCACGGCTTCGACCTCGCCGACGACCTGGTGCCGGTCGCACCGGCCCAGCACTACGCCAGCGGCGGGATCCGCACCGACCTGCTCGGGCGGTCGTCGTTGGACGGCCTCTACGCCTGCGGCGAGGTCTCGTGCACCGGGGTCCACGGGGCCAACCGGCTGGCGTCGAACTCGCTCCTCGAGGGGCTGGTGTTCGCGCACCGGATCGCCGACGACATCACCGAGAGGTTCGCCGTCGGGGACCTCGCCCCGACCCCGCCGAGCCGGCCCGGTGACGACACGATGCTCGTCGCGCCGGCGCACCGGACGGACATCCAACGCGCGATGACCGCCGGTTCGGGCGTGGTCCGATCCGCCGGCTCGATGGCGGCCACGGCTGCCGATCTCGCCGCTTTGGCTGCACAGGCGGACGCCCAGGAGGGCGGCCCTCGGGCCTGGGAGACGACCAACCTGCTCCATCTCGGTCAGCTGCTCACCATGGTCGCCGCCGTGCGTGAGGAGTCGCGCGGTGGTCACGTGCGGTCCGACTTCACCGAGCAGGACGACGTGAACTGGCTGGGGCACATCGAGGCTGTGCGCGGCGCCGACGGAGTCGTCGAGTCGTCCTTCCGACCGGTCCCGACCCCCGCCGGTGACCGCACATGAGCGGGCTGCGCTTCCCGGTCGAGCAGGCCGAGGAGCTGGTCCGCCTCGCCCTGGCCGAGGACCTCGGGGCCTCGGGCCTGGATGTCACGACGCTGGCGACGATCCCCGCCGGCCAGCTGCGGACCGCCGAGGTCGTCGCACGTGCCGACGGGGTGCTCGCCGGGGCGCCGGTCATCGAGCTCGTGCTGGCCGAGGTCGCCGGCATGGTCGGTGAGCCGGTCCCGACGGTTGAGGTACTCGCCGCGGAGGGAAGCCGGTTGAGCCGGGGGGACCTCGTCGCCCGGGTCACCGGCCCGGTCCGGGTGCTGCTGATCGGTGAACGGACGATCCTCAACATCCTCTGCCGGCTGTCCGGGGTGGCGACCCACACCCGGCGCTGGGCCGATGCGCTCGACGGGACCGGAGTGATGGTCCTGGACACCCGCAAGACCACGCCGGGGATGCGTCACCTCGAGAAGTACGCGGTCCGGACCGGCGGCGGCACCAACAAGCGGATGGGCTTGTTCGATGTCGCGATGATCAAGGACAACCACAAGCTCGCGGCCGGCTCGGTGCGCGCCGCGTACGACGCCGTCCGCACGGCATACCCGACGGTGCAGATCGAGGTCGAGGTGACGACCGTCGCCGAGGCCGCTGAGGCGTACGACGCAGGGGCGCGGTTCATCATGTGCGACAACATGTCTGCGGACCTGCTGAGTGACACCGTGCGCCTATTGCGGGGGCGACCCGACCAGGTCGAGATCGAGGCCACCGGGGGCCTGACCCTCGAGTCGGCACGGGACTACGCGAGCACCGGCGTGGACTATCTCAGTGTCGGCGGCCTCACCCATTCGTCGCCGATCCTCGACCTGGCCCTCGACTTGGTCGAGGAGGGTTCGCCGCCCAACGGGACGCTCGGTAGCGTGGGGGCGTGACCGTCGAGCAGCAGACCTCCGCCAGCGCACCCTCCGAGCCCGTCATGGACGTGCCCGAGCAGATGCGGGTCCGTCGGCAGAAGCGCGAACGGATCCTCGAGTCGGGGGGGCAGGCCTACCCGGTCGTCGTCGATCGGACGCACAGCCTGGCCGAGGTTCGGCAGCAGTGGGGCCACCTCGAGACCGGAGAGGAGACCACGGATGTCGTTCGGGTCGCCGGACGCGTCGTGTTCATCCGTAACAGCGGCAAGCTCTGCTTCGCCACGCTCCAGGAGGGCATCGGTACCCGCCTGCAGGTCATGCTCAGCCTCGCCGAGATCGGGGACGAGTCGCTCGCTCAGTGGAAGGCCCTGGTGGACCTCGGCGACCACGTCCTGGTCATCGGACGGGTGATCTCGAGCCGGCGCGGCGAGCTGTCCGTGATGGGGACGTCATGGCAGATGGCGTCCAAGGCGCTGCGGCCGATGCCGACGCTGCACCACTCCCTGTCCGAGGAGACCCGAGTGCGGCAGCGCTACGCGGACCTCATCGTGCGCCAGGAGGCCCGGGACATGGTCCGGACCCGGGCGACCATCACCCGGGTGGTCCGCGAGACCCTGGACGAGCAGGGCTATGCGGAGATCGAGACGCCGATCCTGCAGCTCGTCCACGGCGGCGCGACGGCCCGCCCGTTCCGGACCCACATGAACGCGTTCGACCAGGAGATGACGCTGCGCATCGCCCTGGAGCTCAACCTCAAGAAGGCCGTGGTCGGTGGGGTCGACCGGGTCTACGAGATGGGCCGGATCTTCCGCAACGAGGGCGTCGACGCGACCCACAGCCCGGAGTTCACGATGCTGGAGGCCTACCAGGCGTACGGAGACCAGAAGAGCATCGCCCGGCTGATCCAGGACATCTACGTCGCGGTGGCCGACCGGCTGGGTTCGCGGCAGGTCGAGACCCCGCACGGCGTCATCGACCTGGACGGCGAATGGCGTTGGTTGCCGGTCTACCAGGGGATCAGCGAGGCCCTCGGCGAGGAGGTCACCCACGAGACGCCGGTGGAGGCGATGCGCGGCCACGCCGAGAAGCACGAGATCCCGCTCGACCCGGCCTGGGGCGCCGAGAAGGTGGCGCTGGAGCTGCTCGACGAGCTGGTCGAGCCGACGCTGATCCAGCCGACGTTCCTGTGTGACTACCCGCCGTCGGCGCAGCCGCTGGCCCGGCCGCACCGCAGCGTGCCCGGGCTGATCGAGGCGTGGGACCTGATCATCGGCGGCGTGGAACGCGGAACCGGCTTCTCCGAGCTGATCGACCCGATCATCCAGCGGGAGGTGCTGACCGCCCAGTCGCGCCTGGCCGCGGCCGGCGACGACGAGGCCATGCAGCTGGACGAGGACTTCCTGCGGGCGCTGGAGTACGGCGCACCGCCGATGGGCGGCCTGGGGCTGGGTGTCGACCGGATGGTGATGCTCTTCACCGGGGCCAATATTCGAGAGACCATCCTTTTCCCGCTATTGAAGCCCGAGGACTGACCGTGTGGGACACACTTTTTCCCTATATTGCGGCCATTCTGCCCACGGCGGCCGTCGCCGTATTGTTCTTCTACATCATTCGGTACATCGTTGAAGGCGATCGGCGGGAACGGTTGGCTCAGTCCAAATGGGATTCTGAGCACGCAAAGAAGGCAGCAGGCGAAAAGCCGGAACACATTCCCTGACCTTCGCGATTTGCTAGTCTTTTCGATAGTTGATGGAATGCAGAGACATTTCCTTTCGTCGAAAGAGAGACAGACATGGCACAGCGCGTTCAGATCGTTCTCGAGGATGACGTCGATGGGGGTTCCGCCGCCGAGACGGTGACGTTCGGACTCGACGGGGTGACCTACGAGATCGACCTCAACGAGAAGAATGCCGCGAAGCTGCGGGATTCGCTGGCCAGCTGGGTCGGTCACGCTCGCCGCAGCGGCGGACGGCGGGGCACCGGACGGCGTGCGAGCTCAAGCGCCCGGCGCACCGACCTCGGCGAGGTCCGCGAGTGGGCCCGCAAGAACGGGCACCAGGTCAGCGACCGCGGTCGCGTGTCCGGGGCCGTCCAGGAGGCGTACGACAAGGCTCACGGCTGAGCCCACTTCTCGAGCCCGTCGGAACTGGCCACGTCGGAGCTGATCCGCATTCACGTCGCAATACGAGGGATGCCGAGAACAATGGTCCCGACGAAGAACCATCAGCCGTCGCGATCATTCCCGCGGTGGCCGTAAATCGGAGAAGTGACAGGATTCCCGGGCTGTCGGCCGGGGGGCGCTCGGGTGGCCCGGCTGACCTTCAGCCCAGGAGTGGGGCCGCGAGATCCCCCTGGTCCTCGACCCGGGCGAGCACGTCCTCGAACAGCAGCTGATCCAGGGCGCCCTCCTTCGCGGCACCGCGCTCGATCTCGTCCCAGGTGCGCGGGGCGGCCACGTAGGGGGCCGGCTTCCCCCGCAGCGAGTACGGACAGATCGTCGTCTTGGCCGCAGTGTTCTGGCTCCAGTCGACGAAGACCTTGCCCGGCCGCAGGGACTTGGTCATCTTCCAGACGACCACGTCCGGGTGGGCCTTGGTGAGCTCCTGGGCCAGCTGCTGGGCCAGCGCGCGGATGTCGTCCGCGGAGTGCTTGCCCGGCAGCGCGGCGTACACCTGCATGCCCTTGCTGCCGCTGGTCACCGGGACCGTGGTGCTCAGCCCCATCGCCTCGAGAAGTGGTCTGACCCAGAGAGCGACCTGCGAGCACTCGTGCAGGCCGGCGCCGGAGCCGGGGTCGAGGTCGATGACCAGCCGGTCCGGGTCGAGGGGGTGGCCGTCGTCGTCGACCTGCCACTGGTGCACGTGCAGCTCCAGCGAGGCCAGGTTGACCAGATAGGTGAGGTCGGCCAGGTCGAGGACCAGGGGGTAGGTGACCCGGTCGCGCTCCGGGTGCTCTGCGGGGTTGCGTCCGTGCGACGAGATCGTCACCGACGGCAGCCAGGAGGGGACGCCGGAGGGGAGGTTCTTCTCGAAGAAGCTCGGGCCCTCGACGCCGTGCGGCCAGCGGACCCGGGTGACCGGCCGCCGGGCGAGGTGCGCGAGCATGGTCGGCCCGATGCGGGCGTAGTAGTTGAGCACCTCGCCCTTCGTCGTCTCGGTGGCGGGGTACATGACCTTGTCGAGGTTGCTCACCGCGAGGCGGCGGCCGGCGACTTGGACCGAGAGCTTGGACGGCTCAGCCATCCGTGGTCCCCTCGAGCTCGCTCGGGTCGATGTCCCCCGGGGTCAGGTCGGGGCGCAGGCCCCGGTAGGCCGGCTGGCGCAGGCGGTGCTGCGCGGTCAGCCCCAGGGCCTGCACCTCGCAGACCAGCACCGGGTGAACCCAGGTGGCGCCGGACGCGTCCACCCGGGGGACGTCGCCGATGAACGGGCTGCGGTCGGTGGTCAACGGCGCGAGGTCCTTGGCGAGCGCCGTGCCTGCCTTGCCGGCGATGCCGCTGCCCACCCGGCCCAGGTAGCGCAGCCCGCCGGGCGCCGGGACGCCCACGAGCACCGCCCCCAGCCGGGCGTTGTCGGTCTCGGGGCGCCAACCGCCGATGACCACCGAGAGCGAGGTGCGGTGCGGGGACTTGCGCCAGTCGTCGCTGCGGGTTCCGGGCAGGTAGCGCGAGGCCAGCCGCTTGCTGACGATGCCCTCGAGCCCCTGGTCGCGGGTGGCGCCGTGCAGCAACGGCCCGTCGGTGAACGTCCGAGGGACCTGCCAGTGCGGACCGGCCAGCTCGAGCCGTTCCAGGGTGGCTCGCCGGTCGGCGAACGAGCGGGCGGTGAGATCCACCCCGTACAACCGCAGGAGGTCGAAGACCATGAAGGTGACCGGGTTGGTCGCGGCGAGTGCCGCGGCCCGTCGGGCGCTGGTGACATGGAACCGTTCCGCGAGCGCTGCGAACGAGGGGGACCCGTTCTGCAGGGCGACCACCTCGCCGTCGAGCAGCATGTCCTCGAACGTGCCGACCAGTCCCGCCAGCTCGGGAAAGGCCACCGTCACGTCGCGCTCGCTCCGGCTGGTCAACCGCAGCTGCGCCCCCTGCACGTCGGCCAGGATCCGCATCCCGTCCCACTTCACCTCGTGCACCCAGCCGTCTCCGGTGGGGATCGCCCGGGCGGGCGAGGCGAGCATCGGGCGCATACCCCCATCCTGTCCCACCCGTGCCCTTTATCGGGTCACCCGAGAATGGGGTCCTTCCCTCCAGGAAGTTCCTCGAGGGAACGTCCCGTTTATCGGGTGACCCGATAAAGGGGCGGGGGGCGCGAGCGGGACCGGGCCGTCCGCGACACCGGCGCCGATCTGTTCTCGACGGACCGGGTACGGCGGTGTTGTGGCCGGTGAACCGGGTAGGGGATGCTGAGAGCAGGGAAGTTGTCGGCGTGACCGGTGAGAGGTGAGTCCTGATGCGTGCCATGTGGAAGGGGGCCGTGTCGTTCGGTCTCGTCAACGTGCCGGTGAAGCTGTACTCGGCGACCGAGGACCACGACATCTCGTTCCGGCAGGTGCACCGTGAGGACGGCGGGCAGATCCGGTACAAGCGGGTCTGCTCGATCGACGGCGAGGAGGTCTCCTACGACGACATCGCCAAGGGCTACGAGACCGAGGACGGCCAGATGGTCGTCATCACCGACGAGGACCTGAAGAACCTGCCGAGCCAGGCCAGCAAGGAGATCGCGGTCGAGAAGTTCGTGCCCACCGAGCAGATCGACCCGCTGCTGCTGGACCGGCCCTACTACCTCGAGCCGGAGAAGGGCGCCGGCAAGGCGTATGCCCTGCTGCGAGACTCCCTGGAGGCTGCCGACCGGATGGCCCTGGTCACGGTGTCCATCCGCACCCGGATGAACATGGCGGTGCTGCGGGTCCGCGACGGGGTCATCGTGCTGCAGACCATGCTCTGGCCGGACGAGATCCGCTCGGCCGAGTTCGCCAACCTCGACGACGTCCCGAACGCCACCGAACGTGAGCTGTCGATGGCCAACCTGCTCATCGAGTCCTTGGCCGGGGACTACGACCCCGAGGAGTTCGAGGACGACTACGCCCAGGCGGTCGAGGCCATGGTGAAGGCCAAGCTCGAGGGCGGCGAGGTCAAGGCCGCGCCGGCGGCGAAGGACGGATCGGGAGAGGTCGTCGACCTGCTCGAGGCCCTGCAGCGCTCGGTCGACAAGGCGAAGGCCTCGCGCGGTGAGCCGGTGACCAAACGGTCCTCGACCTCGAGGGCCTCCGGCGACGGCTCCACGCAGGACCACGAGAAGGCCAAGCCGGCGAAGAAGCCCGCGGCGAAGAAGACGGCGAAGAAGGCCGCGGCGAAGTCCACCCCCGCGAAGAAGGCCGCCGCCCGCAAGAAGGCCAGCTGAGTGCCGGAGGGCCATACGCTGCACCGCCTCGCCCGGGCGCTGGATGAGGCGTTTGCCGGCACGGTCCCGGCGCTCTCGTCGCCCCAGGGGCGATTCACCGAGGGTGCCGCGATGCTCGCCGGGCACCCGGTGCTCGAGGCGAGTGCCCACGGGAAGCACCTCTTCGTCGAGTTCGCCCACGACCGGTGGCTCAACGTCCACCTCGGGCTGATCGGCAGGTTCTCCGTCGAGCGCTACCCGCCGGATGCCGGACCGCCGCCGGTCTGGGGTCAGGTCAGGCTCCGGATGCTCAGCGCAGACCACGTGGCCGACCTGCGCGGGGCCACGGTCTGTCAGGTGGTGTCGCCCGAACAGGTCGATTCCATCCTCGCCCGGCTCGGCCCCGACCCGCTGCGCCGGGAACAGGATCCGGACCGGGCCTGGTCCCGGCTGAGCAAGTCCGGGCGACCGGTGGCCGAGCTGCTGATGGACCAGTCAATCCTGGCCGGCGTGGGCAACGTCTACCGCTCGGAGGTGCTGTTCCGGCGCCGGGTGGACCCGTTCCGACCGGGTTCGCAGATCCGCCGCGCCACCTGGCAGGGGATCTGGGACGACCTGGCCGAGCTGATGCCGCTCGGCGTCGCCTTCAACCAGATCATCACCATGCAGGACCAGGTCGACGCGGCCGCCGAACTGCTGCGCGGTGGCCGTGTCCCCGCCCTGACCTCGGTCTACACCGACTCCGCGCGGCGGGCCACCGCCGGGCCGGCCGGGGTCCTCGCGGTGAGCGAGGAGCTCGACACCGTCGGCGACGGGCCCGGCGGACGCTCCGACGAGCTGGAGCGCCGGTACTACGTCTACCGCCGTCAGTCGCAGCCCTGCACGGTGTGCGGGTCGAAGGTTCGGACTCGCCTCGTGGCTGGCCGGAACCTCTTCTGGTGCGGGCGTTGTCAGCGTCGACGGTGATGCCGGGACAGCAGCGGCACCGGCTCGCCCCGGGTCAGCGGCGGGAAGTCCACGTGCTCGAGGAGCAGATCGAGCCGCAGCGGGGCTCCCAGGCGGCCAGGTCCGGCCCCGTGGCGACGAGGACCTCGTGCCCGCGGGGCGTCCCGGTCGGGACCGTGGCGGACTTCAGCCGAGGGCGAAATTGAGTCCACCGGGCTCAAGGCGGGGAACAGCACCGCGGACCGCGGCGTTGGTCAGGTCGAACGACCATCACATGGATGTCTCGGACTGTCAGCCCGGCGGGTAAAGACAGGAGCGGCAGATACGATGTGGGTCTCGACAGGTAGGGAGCAATGGCGATGTTCGAAAGATTCACCGATCGGGCCCGACGGGTCGTGGTGCTGGCGCAGGAAGAAGCGCGCATGCTCAACCACAACTACATCGGCACCGAGCACATTCTGCTAGGGCTCATCCACGAGGGCGAAGGGCTTGCCGCGAAGGCACTCGAGAACCTCGACATCTCCCTCGCGGCCGTTCGCGAGCAGGTGCAGGAGATCATCGGTCAGGGCCAGCAGGCGCCGACCGGTCACATCCCGTTCACCCCGCGGGCCAAGAAGGTTCTCGAGTACTCCCTGCGCGAAGGACTGCAGCTGGGACACACGTACATCGGCACCGAGCACATCCTGCTCGGCCTGATCCGTGAGGGCGAGGGCGTGGCGGCGCAGGTCCTGGTCAAGCTCGGCGCAGACCTGAACAAGGTGCGCCAGCAGGTGATCCAGCTGCTCGCCGGGTACCAGGGCGGCCAGGGCGAGAAGGCCGGCGCCGGCGTCGGTCAGGGCCAGCAGGCCGAGGGCACCCCGGCCGGCTCGCTCGTCCTGGACCAGTTCGGCCGCAACCTGACGCAGGCCGCCCGCGAGGGCAAGCTCGACCCGGTCATCGGGCGCGAGAAGGAGATCGAGCGCGTCATGCAGGTCCTGTCGCGCCGGACCAAGAACAACCCGGTCCTGATCGGTGAGCCCGGCGTCGGCAAGACCGCGGTGGTCGAGGGACTGGCTCAGGACATCGTCCGCGGCCAGATTCCCGAGACCCTCAAGGACAAGCAGCTCTACACCCTCGACCTCGGCGCGCTGGTCGCCGGCAGCCGCTACCGCGGTGACTTCGAGGAGCGGCTGAAGAAGGTCCTCAAGGAGATCCGCACCCGCGGCGACATCATCATCTTCATCGACGAGATCCACACGCTCGTCGGCGCGGGCGCAGCCGAGGGCGCCATCGACGCCGCCAGCATCCTCAAGCCGATGCTGGCCCGCGGTGAGCTCCAGACGATCGGCGCGACGACGCTGGACGAGTACCGCAAGCACATCGAGAAGGACTCGGCGCTGGAGCGTCGCTTCCAGCCGATCCAGGTGGCCGAGCCGACCCTGGCCCACACCATCGAGATCCTCAAGGGGCTGCGCGACCGGTACGAGGCGCACCACCGGGTGTCCATCACCGATGCGGCCCTGGTCAGCGCCGCGAACCTCGCGGACCGGTACGTCAACGACCGCTTCCTGCCGGACAAGGCCATCGACCTGATCGACGAGGCCGGCGCCCGGTTGCGCATCCGCCGGATGACCGCACCGCCAGACCTGCGCGAGTTCGACGAGAAGATCGCGAATGTCCGCCGGCAGAAGGAGGCGGCGATCGACGGGCAGGACTTCGAGAAGGCCGCGAGCCTGCGCGACGACGAGAAGACCCTGGTCGGGCAGCGCAGCGCCCGCGAGGCGCAGTGGAAGTCCGGCGACATGGACGTCGTCGCCGAGGTCGACGAGGAGCTCATCGCCGAGGTGCTCGCCGCCTCGACCGGGATCCCGGTCTTCAAGCTCACCGAGGAAGAGTCCAGCCGCCTGCTCAACATGGAGGGCGAGCTGCACAAGCGGATCGTCGGTATGGAGGACGCCATCAAGGCTCTCTCCCAGGCGATCCGGCGTACTCGAGCAGGTCTGAAGGACCCGCGCCGTCCCGGTGGCTCGTTCATCTTCGCCGGCCCCACCGGGGTCGGCAAGACCGAGCTCGCCAAGACCCTGGCGGAGTTCCTCTTCGGCGACGAGGACAGCCTCATCCAGCTGGACATGTCCGAGTACTCCGAGAAGCACACCGTCTCGCGGCTCTTCGGTTCACCTCCCGGGTACGTCGGCTACGAGGAGGGCGGCCAGCTCACCGAGAAGGTGCGTCGCAAGCCGTTCTCCGTCGTGCTGTTCGACGAGGTCGAGAAGGCGCACCCGGACATCTTCAACACGCTGCTGCAGGTACTCGAGGACGGTCGGCTGACCGACTCGCAGGGCCGGATGGTGGACTTCAAGAACACGGTCATCATCATGACGACCAACCTCGGCACCCGGGACATCACCAAGGGGAGCCTCGGCTTCTCGGCCGGGCCGGAGACCAAGTCCGAGTACGAGCGGATGAAGAACAAGGTCCAGGACGAGCTCAAGCAGCACTTCCGCCCCGAGTTCCTCAACCGGGTGGACGACATCATCGTCTTCCCCCAGCTCAGCCAGGAGGAGATCGTCCAGATCGTCGACCTGGAGATCGCCAAGCTGGACGCGCGGCTCAAGGACAAGGACATGGGCATGGAGCTCACGACCCTGGCCAAGGCGCTGCTGGCCAAGAAGGGGTACGACCCGGTGCTCGGCGCGCGTCCGCTGCGCCGCACGATCCAGCGCGAGATCGAGGACACCCTGTCCGAGAAGATCCTCTACGGGGAGCTCAAGTCGGGCGAGTTCGTCCTCGTCGACGCCACCGGGGACGAGAAGGACTCCACCTTCACCTTCACCGGGTCGCGCCGCGAGGACACCCTCCCGGACATCCCGGACACCCCCCCGGTCGACACGGTCCCGCCGGGTCCTCAGGACTCGACCGGCGCCGCTTCCGGCTGACCTCCAGCCACGTCAGGACCCAGGACGGCCCCGGAACCGCGAGGTTCCGGGGCCGCCCTGGTGTACCCGGGGGTCTCGGGGGGCGCGCGACCCTAGCCGGGTTTGGGGGCAACCAGTGTCAGGGTCTCTCGCACAGGGATCGGATCAGCGCTGGCGGGAGGGCTTCGCGCCCGGTGTCGACCAGGTCCTGGGCGATGTCGATGAGCTTGCGGTTGAGGTGCTGGCTGGTCACGCGCAACCGGTCGAAGGCCTCGTCGGCGGTGAGCCGGTGCCGTTCCATCAGGATCCCCTGGGCGCGGCCGACGACCTCGTGGCTGAGCACCGCTGTCTCGAGATGGACCAGGCGCACGTGCAGGTCCTCAGCTTCGCAGTCCCTGGGCAGTGGGCGGACCGCGTGGGGTCTGGCTGAGTTCGGCGCGAGGGCCGAGATAGCCGACGAGGTGTGCACCCGTTCAGTCCGGGGGCTTGTTTCAGCAATACCGCTCATGAATTGCTCCTGATCGCCGGGGTCTAGGGCAACCGTGGTACTGAGCGTGAGAGTACCTCAACAGGAAAGGTGGGTGGGAGTCCGGACCGGCTGTTTTCGCGATTCGGGCGAGCGTCGGCTGCGCTGCCCGGGAGCAGTGTGCGGGGCCCCCGTCTAGTCGCCCGCGGAGTCGGCCCGCCGTGGGCCGAGCAGGAGTTCCGCTACCGCGGTCCGGGGGGCATGCACCGGCTGCCCGTCCTCGACGAACACCTCCCCGCCGGCCCAGTCCGGGTCGCTCGCCAACGGTCCCATCGGGTCGAAGGAGTTTTGGTCGGCGCCCTGTTCGGCCGGTTCGGCCGGCCTCAATGCGCGCGACATCGCCTCCTGCACGTCGGTCATCCGGTAGTCCACCGCGAGCAGGTCTGATCGGAAGTCCTCCTCGGCGCACACCATGTCGTGGTGCAGACTCTGCACCAGCGCCTCCACGGTCGCCGACGGGACATCGGTGACCTGGCCGGCGAGCCAGCCCACCAGGTCCGTCGGCAGGAAGGGGACGCTGACCTGGGGACGAACCAGACCCGCGGTCTCGGCAAACAGGTCGAGCAGCTGCACGTAGGGCATCCGCTGCGGCCCACCGATGTCGTAGCTGCGGGTCGCGGCCGGCACCTCCAGACAGCTGGCCAAGAGCTCGAGCACGTCGACGACGCCGATCGGCTGGACCTCGGCAGTCATCCACGCTGGCACGGTCTGCACCGGCAGCCGTTCGGACAGCTGACGCAGGATCTCGAAGGACGTCGACCCGCTACCGAGGATGATCGCGGCGCGGAGCGTCATCGTCTCGACGCCGGATGCCGTGAGGATCCGCTCCACCTGCAGTCGGGAGCGGACATGCTCGGACAGGTCATCCTCGGGGACGGGGGGCACGATCCCGGACAGGTACACGATTCGCTCGACGCCGTTCTGCAGGGCCGCCTGCGCGACGTGGTGCGCTGACTGCTCGTCCTTGCGGGCGAAGTCGGCGCCGCCCATCCCATGGACCAGGTAGACCACTGCGTCGACGCCTCGGGTGGTCTCGAGCACCTGCTCTCGATCGAGCACGTCCATCACCGCCACGCGAACCTGGTCCGCCCACGGGAACCGCTGAGCCGATTGGGCCGTGGTGAACGACGCGGTCACGTCATGGCCGCGCTCGAGCAGCAGGGGAACCAAGCGTCCGCCGACATAGCCGCCGGCTCCGGCCACCAGAACTAGCATCTCGCACATCCTCCCGAAGAGCTTGATCCTCGCAGGTCGCCGCGCATCGGGACCGGCCAGCCGGAGGGGAAAGTTGCGCCCTGGGTTACCGGCAGGGCGGGGATGGACGTAGAATCGGGCTGGACGCTCCGGGCAGGGTCGCCGCACGGCGCTCGTCGGATGAGCGCGGCGGAACGATCAGGCAAGGCCGTGGAGAGTCCAGCCGCCCCAAGGCAGTCTGGTGCAGGTGCGCCAGAGGGTGTTGGGTCAGTTCCGCGATGTCATGGCGCTCGGACTGTGGGGGCGCTGAAGACGCCCCGAGTCACGTGCCTCGTCACCAGGAGGAGCATGCCGCCCACTGTCCGCCGTCGGACGTCCGGTCGATCCGGCCCGCGGAAGAACCTGCTGCGCCCGGACGACCCGGCCCCGATCATCCCGGTGCTCGCCCGCCGGGTCCGCGAGGTCGAGGCGAAGGCCGAGAAGGGCAAGGTCGGACCGACCAACCGGACGAAGTTCCAGGTCATCGCGCTTCTGGTGCGTCAGGAGCGGGCCCGGATCAAGGACGACTCTGCCCTGACGGGTGCGGTCCGCACCGAGCTGCTCAAGCGACTGGACGGGGTGGCGACGATCCTCGCCCGGATCACCGCTCGGGACACCAGCCTGCTCAGCCTGCTCGATGACCAGGCCACGGTCGGTCCGGCAGCCCAGCGGATCCGTCGCGACTGGCTGTTGGAGTCCGGCGCCGAGCTCGCTCCGGACGAGCTGGTCATCAGCACCCCCGAGGCCAGGCGTCCAGCCGTTCCGGCTGAGCTCGCGGCCAAGCAGGTGGTTCCGGCCTCGGTGCCGTCGCGGGTCATGGCGAACCCGTTCCTCGCGCCTGACCTCGACCGGGTGAGGTCGCAGGAGTACCAGCCCGGACGGCTCGCCGGCTGGGAGCTGATGGATCCGCTCTACCGGGCCTTCGAGCAGGGTGCAGGCGGCGTGGCCGCGACCATGGATCTGCCCGACCCCCCGCTGTTCGACCGCTTCTCGCCCCCGGGTCTGAAGGTGATGGTGCACCAGGCTCGGCTGCTCGAGAAGGTCCGTGAGGGACACCGAACCTTCCTGCTCGCGGATGAGCCCGGACTCGGCAAGACCGCCCAGTCGGTCATTGCCGCGTCGGTGGCCCACGCCTACCCGATGCTGGCCATCGTGCCCAACGTCGTGAAGATCAACTGGGCCCGCGAGGTCGAGCGGTGGACGCCGCAACGTCGGGTGACCGTCATCCACGGCGACGGGCGGGACGTGGATGCGTTCGCCGACGTCTTCGTCGTCAACTACACCGTGCTGGACCGCCACCTGTCCTGGCTCTCCACCCTCGGGTTCCGCTCGATGGTGGTCGACGAGGCCCACTTCATCAAGAACCTCAGCTCGCAGCGCTCGCAGCACGTCCTCGCCCTGGCCGACCGGATCCGGGAGAACACTCCGGGGGGCAACCCGCTGCTCATGGCGCTGACCGGGACGCCGCTGATCAACGACGTGGAGGACTTCCACGCCATCTGGCGCTTCCTCGGATGGATCAAGGGCGACAAGCCGGGTCCGGAGATCGTCAAGGCCCTCGAGGCGTCCGGGTTCACCCCGGCCGATCGCGGCTTCTATCCCGCAGCCCGCTCCGCCGTGGTCGACATGGGGATTGTGCGGCGCCGCAAGGCCGATGTGGCCAAGGATCTGCCGGACAAGCGGATCGCCGACCTGCCGGTCGAGCTGGACGACGATCTCGGCCGATCCATCCGGCAGGCCGAACGCGAGCTCGGCCAGCGGCTGCTGGCCAAGTACCGACGTCTGTTGGCCAACCGGGAGGGGAGCGAACGTGACGACGACGAACCGGACACCGAGCTCATGCGGCGGGTGGCGCTGGCGGAGCTGGAGTCGTCGACGTCCAGCAGTGGCACCGAGAACGTCTTCACCATGGTCCGCAAGATCGGTCAGGCCAAGGCCGCGCTCGCGGCGGACTACACGGCTCAGCTGGCCCGGTCGGTCGGCAAGGTGGTCTTCTTCGCCAAGCACATCGATGTCATGGACACGGCCGAGCGGATGCTCGCGGCATCCGGGCTGCGGACCGTCTCCGTGCGCGGCGACCAGACGACCGCCCAGCGGCAGCTGGCGATCGATGCCTTCCAGAAGGACCCGGAGGTCGCGGTTGCGGTGTGTTCGCTCACCGCGGCCGGAGTGGGCCTGAACCTGCACGCCGCGTCCAACGTGGTGCTCGCCGAGCTGTCCTGGACGGCGGCCGAGCAGGGGCAGGCCATCGACCGGGTCCACCGGATCGGGCAGGACGAGCCGGTCACCGCATGGCGGATCCTTGCCGCCGGGACGATCGACTCGAGGATCGCGGAGCTCATCGACGCCAAGCAAGGGCTGGCCGCGCGGGCGCTGGACGGCAGCGACGAGGAGGTCTCCTCGGGTGACTCGCTCCAGGTCGACGCCCTGATCCACCTGCTGCGACTGGCCCTCGAGGACGATCCCGCGTGAGCATCGACATCCGACGCGCACGGACCCGGGACGTGCGGGCCATCCGTGAGATCGTCCAGCCGCTCACCGCGACCCGCACCCTGATCGCCAAGGATGCCGTGGCCTATTACGAGTCGGTGCACGAGTTCCGGGTCGCCGAGATCGCCGGCGAGCTCGTCGGCTGTGGGGCGTTGCACGTCATGTGGGAGGACCTCGCCGAGATCCGGACCCTCGCGGTCGACGTGCGACACCTCGGCAACGGGGTGGGCACCGCACTGCTGGAGGCCCTGCTCCAGGACGCTCGTGACCTCGGCGTACGGCGGATCTTCTGCCTCACCTTCGAGACGGCGTTCTTCGCGCGGCACGGTTTCGAGGTGATCGACGGACAGGCGGTCGAGCCCGAGGTCTACGCGGAGATGCTGCGGTCCTACGACGAAGGGGTCGCGGAGTTCCTGGACCTGGAGCGGGTCAAGCCCAACACGCTGGGCAACACGCGCATGCTGCGTACCCTCTGATCGGTCACCGGCGCACCCGCCCATCGGGCTGATCGGGCGGGCCGACGTGGACCGCCAGCCAGGTTCCCAGCGGCCTGATCGCCCGCCAGTCGGCGCGCACCCGTTCGAGCACCTCGGGCTTGCCCAGCCAGTGCGGTATGCCGTGGTCGCGCCAGGCGAAGATGCTCTTGTGGCGAAGCAGCTCGAGACGCGGGTGGTCCTCGGGGATCCCCTTCGGGCGAGTCTTGAGCAGATCGCCGCCAATCTCGAACTCCTTGTCCTGCAGCGTGTTCACGATCTCCCGCAGCTCCTCACCGCCGGCGTCGTCGGCCACGGCTGCGCGGTAGCGCGCCACCTGGTCCGAGGCGTTGTGGTGCTGGCCACCGCCGGTCGTCAGTCCGCGCCGCCCCACGTTGAGGTAGAAGCCGACGCCCCCCTCCAGCTGGGCCACCGCTGCCTGCGCGTCCTTGTAGGGCGTCTTGTCCGCCGAGAAGCGGATGTCCCGGTGCGGGCGGAACAGCTTCGCCTCACCGAACTCCTCAGCCAAGGCGTCGATCAGGGCCAGTAACGGTGCCCGAACGCTGGACTCGTACCGCTCCTTGTGCGCCGCCCACCACTGACGGTTGTTGTTCTCGACCAGCTCGGCGTAGAAGGCCACCGCGTCCGCGGGGATCCCGCTGAATCGGCTCATCTGCCCGATCGTACGGCGGGCCGGAGCCGGGCCGCGCAGATCGGGAACATTCCCCGACGTGAGGGCCGGGCGGCCGACGGCCGGCACCGGGACGTCGCTAAGGTGCAGGGCATGACCGAGCCGGAACTCATCGTGGTCATGGGCGTGTCTGGATCAGGCAAGACGACGGTGGCCAGGGGCATCGCCGAGACGATGCACTGGCTGTTCGCGGAGGGGGATGACTTCCACCCGCCGGACAATGTCGCGAAGATGCAGCGCGGAGTCCCGCTCACCGACGCGGACCGCCGACCGTGGCTCGAACTGCTCGGCGCCTGGCTCTCCGAACAGGCTTCGCACGGGAGATCGGCCGTGATCACCTGCTCCGCGCTGCGACGCAGCTACCGCGACGTGCTGCGCCAGGGTCGCCCGCAGGTCCGGTTCTGCCACGTGACCGCGGCACCAGAGCTGATCCAGGACCGGGTCGAGCACCGGGCCGGGCACTACATGCCGCCGTCGCTGCTGCCCAGCCAGATCGCCACGCTCGAGCCACTGCAGCCCGACGAGCCCGGAGTCGTCGTCGATGGTGGGGGAGCCGTGGACCAGGTCCTCAGCGCCGCTCTCACGGCTCTGGACCTGACCCCGCCGGCCTGAACGCAGGAACGGAACCCTCCGGTCGTCAGGCGGGAAGACGGAACCTGTTGCCGGACAACGGTTCTGCCAGTCCGTCGGCGACCAGCGAGTCCAGACATCGCCGCCGCTGGATCTCATCGGGCCAGGCCTTCGCCAGACGGGACGCGGGCACCGGACCGGTGCTGCGACGCAGCTCCGCGAGGAGGGTCCCGCGAGCCTGTCGGTCGGTGCCGTGCCATGGCTGGCCGCGGCGGGCCGGGCCTGGGTAGGCCGGCTGCCCGGCCTGGTTCCAGGCGCAGAGGTCCGATGCCGGGCACGCCGGGCAGCGTGGCGCTCGTGCGGTGCAGACCAGGGCACCGAGCTCCATCACCGCGACGTTCCAGGTGTTCGCGTCCTCGGCTTGGGCAGGGAGTGCGGCTGCCGCCAGGTCCCGATCGGCCCGGGTCAGCGAGGCGGAGGCCTGGGCCTGGCCGGAGAGCACCCGGGCGAGCACGCGACGCACATTCGTGTCGACGACCGGGGTCGGGATGCCGAAGGCGAAGCAGGCGACGGCTGCCGCGGTGTAGCCGCCCACGCCGGGCAGGGCGATCAGCTGCCCGATGGAGCGTGGAACCTCACCGTCGTGCCGCTCGAGCATGGCCAGTGCCGCCTCTCGCAGTCGCAGGGCCCTGCGGGGGTAGCCGAGCCGCCCCCACGCGCGCACCACGTCCCCGGGGGTTGCTGCGGCAAGGGCTGCAGGGGTGGGCCACCGCTCGAGCCATTCCCGCCAGACCGGCTCGACCCGGGCAACCGGGGTCTGCTGGGCCATCACCTCGGAGAGGAAGACGCCCCAGGCCGTGGTGTGCGGATCGCGCCAGGGGAGCGGCCGCGCCTGCACGGCATACCAGTCGATGACCCGGCCGTGCAGCGTGGGCAGGTCGGGCCGGAGCGCGCCGTCCACCCTCAGACGTAGCGCTCGAGGATGCTGGACTCGGCGAGCCGGGACAGGCCCTCACGCACTGCCCGGGCCCGACCCTCGCCGACGCCTTCGACGTCCATGAGGTCTTCGAGGTTCGCGGCCAGCAGTCGTTGCAGTGAGTCGAAGTGGTCGACCAGACGGTCGACGATGGCGCCGGGAAGGCGGGGGATCTTGGTCAGCAGTCGGTAGCCCCGAGGGCTGACCGCGCTGTCCAGCGCGTCGCCGACCACCGTGAAGCCCATGGCTCTCGCGCCGGCGCCGAGGTCCAGCAGTTCGGTGCCCGAGAGCTCCATCAGGCCCTCGAGGGCGTCCTCCACCGTGGCGCTGGACTTCGTCGCGGGCAGGTAGTCCCGGATGACGAGCTCGCGGTCGTTGCCCAGCCCGCCGGTGAGCTCCTCCAGCTGCAGCCCGAGGAGCCGGCCATCGGTGCCGAGCTCGACCGCATAGTCGGAGATCTCGTCGCTGATCCGGCGAACCATCTCCAGACGCTGGATGACGCTGGCGACGTCCCGGACGGTGACCAGGTCCTCGATCTCCAGCGCCGACAGCGTTCCGGTGACCTCGTCCAGGCGGGACTTGTAGCGCTCGAGAGTCTGCAGGGCCTGGTTGGCCTTGGACAGGATCGAGGCACTGCCCTCGACGACATGGCGTCGGCCGCCGACGTACAGGGCGATGATGCGCATCGACTGGCTGACCGAGACCACCGGGAACCCGGTCTGGATCGCCACACGCTCCGCCGTACGGTGCCGGGTCCCGGACTCCTGGGTCTCGATCCGGCTGTCCGGGACCAGCTGGGTGTTGGCCCTGAGGATCCGGGTCCCCTCCCGGTCCAGGATGATCGCGCCGTCCATCTTCGACAGCTCTCGCAGGCGGGTGGCCGAGAACTCGATGTCGAGGGGGAAGCCGCCAGTGCTGAGGGACTCGACCAGCTTGTCGTTGCCGAGGACGATCAGGGCCCCGGTGCGGCCACGGAGAATGCGCTCCAGGCCATCGCGCAGGTCGGTACCCGGTGCGACGGCCGCCAGGGTTGCCCTGAGGAGCTCGTCGTCAGTGCGTTCCACGTGGTGTCGCTTTCGCTTCGCGGGCCTGCTAGGTCGGTTGCCGGGAGTCTATCGGCGCGCCGCGCCCAGTGCGGCGCCGACCGCCGTGGCGAGATCGCGGACTTCGACGACGGTGATGGAATCCGGCAACGGACCGGAGCCGACCGTGCCATGGGGTACGAACGCCGTGCTGAAGCCCAACCGGGCTGCCTCGGCCAGCCGTCGCGGTATGCCGGTCACCGGGCGGATCTCGCCGGCGAGCCCCACCTCCCCGAAGGCCACCGCGCCCGGAGGCAGCGGCTGGTCGAGCACCGAGCTGGCGATCGCGAAGGCGACCGCGAGGTCCGCCGCGGGCTCGGTCAGCCGCACCCCGCCGACCGTGGCGACGTAGGCGTCGCTCGAGCCGATCGGGGCCTTGGCTCGTCGCTCCAGCACGGCGATGATCATCGCCACCCGGGAGGCGTCCAGGCCGTGGGTCGCCCGGCGTGGTGACGGGAGCTTGCTGTCGGCAATCAGGGACTGGACCTCGGCCACCAGGGGTCGACGACCTTCGAGGGCGACCGTGACGCAGGTGCCGGCGACAGCCTCGTCACGGTTGGACAGGAACAGGCCGCTCGGGTCGGTCAGTCCGACGATGCCGGCGTCGGACAGGTCGAAGCACCCCACCTCGTCGGTCGGTCCGTAGCGGTTCTTCACCGCCCGCACCAGGCGCAGCCGCGAATGGCGGTCGCCCTCGAACTGGATGACGACGTCGACCAGGTGCTCGAGCACGCGTGGCCCGGCGATCGACCCGTCCTTGGTCACGTGACCCACCAGCAGGATGGCGATGCCCTTGCTCTTGGCCAGCTGGATGAGACTGGCCGCGACCTCGCGGACCTGCGCGACGTTTCCGGCCGAGCCCTCGACCTCCCCGCTGGCAATGGTCTGGACCGAGTCGACAACGACCAGCCCCGGCTGGAGGCCGTGGATCTGGCCGAGCACCGTCGCGAGGTCGGTCTCGGCCGCGATGTACAGCGACGACGCCATCGCCTCGATCCGCTCGGCCCGCATCCGGACCTGCGCCGCGGACTCCTCGCCGCTGACGTAGAGCACGTCCTGGCCCTCCCGGGCTGCCCGTGCCGCCACGTCGAGCAGCAGGGTCGACTTGCCGATCCCCGGTTCTCCCGCCACGAGGACGACGGCCCCGGGCACCAGGCCTCCGCCGAGCACCCGGTCGAACTCGCTCACGCCGGTGGACCGGGCGGCCGCCCGGTGGATGTCCACCTGCCCGATCCGCAACGCCGGGGTGGCTACCGGGGCGGCGACCGTCGTCCGGACCGTGACGGCCCCGACCTCGGCGACCGAGCCCCACGCCTGGCACTCCCCGCATCGGCCGACCCACTTGACCGACGTCCAGCCGCACTCGGCGCACCGGAACCCGCTTGATCGCACCGCTGCCCGGGAAGCCATGACAGCACCGTAGGTCGACGCACTGACACGGCCGGGCTGCCGCGCGGTCACTCCTCGAGGAACCACCCGTCGGTGATGCCCACGGGGCGGCCGGGCTCGATGTAGTACTCGGCGCCGAAGGCCAACGCGAAGGCCGGCGGTGGCAGCGCCAGCATCATCCCGATGTCCGTGACCTGGCTGGCGTGGGCCCGCATCGATGCCCGACGTTGGTCGAGGTACGCCGAGACGTCCACCCGCCAGTGAATCTCCGCCTCGGGCGTCCCCATCGGGTTGCCGTCGTCCATCGGGGCGTCAGGGTCGAAGTCCAGCTCCATGCCCGCGGCGAGGGCCAGCTGCCGCAGCTCGCGCATCGCGTCCCGGTTCAGCGTGGCCTCGAGCAGCCGGGGTCGGCGCCGGGCGAGCTCGGCGGCGCGGTGCGCGACCTGATGGACCATGACGTGGTCGGGGTGCCCGTACCCACCGTGCCAGTCGTAGCCCACGAGGACGTCGGCGTTCTCCTCGTCGAGGACGGTCACCAGCCTGGTGGCCGCCTCGTCCAGGTCGGCGTGATGAAAGGCCTCCGCGGCGGAATTCTGCTCCCATCCGGTCATCCCCGAGTCCGCGTAGCCGAGCCACACGATCCGGGCGGTCCCCAGGACGGCGGCGGACGCCTGCGCCTCGGCCCGGCGCCGGTCCGCAACGCTCTCACCCTCGGCCAGGTCGGCCGGTGACTCGCCGTGCTCTCCGTTGGTGGCGTAGACGACCACCACGCGATGCCCTTCGGCGGTCGCGCGAGCCATCGAACCCGACGTCTGGGAGCTCTCGTCGTCGGGGTGGGCATGGAGGAACACGAGGATGGACATCCGGCCATGATGCCGGACGACGCGGCCGGACTCAGTAGCGGCGCCACCAGAGGTTGACCGCGTAGTCGGTCCCGGTACGGGCAGGATCCTCGGCCAGGATCGCCGTAGCCTGCTCCGGGGCGAACTCGATCCGCAGGACCGCCTCGAGGTCATCTCGGGAGTCGAAGGTCCACGAGATGGTGAGGCGCTCGCGGGACCACCCCATCCGCTGCCAGAAGCGTTCGACCGCCTCCGGGTCGTACTCGGGCAGCGCGGTCCGGAACCACCGGCCGAACGTCGAGCGGGTGGCGTCGTTGTCGACGACGAAGGCGGTGCCGCCGGGACGGATGATCCGCTCCAGCTCGGTCAGGCCCGGCGTGCAGCCGGGCCCGAAGAAGTAGGCCCAGCGGGCCTGGACGACGTCGACACTGCCGTCCGCGAGACCGGTGGCCGCCGCGGTCGACCGGACGACCGCCACCGCTGTCAGCCCCGCGACCCGGGCCCGGGCTTGGGCCACCAGCGGCTGGTGGGGTTCGACGCCCACCACCCGGCCGGCGTGCTCGGCCAGGCGTGGCAGGTGGAAGCCGGAGCCGCAGCCGAGGTCCGCGACGATCTGACCGGACCAGTCGTGCAGGCCGCGCATCGCCGTGTCGATGACCCCGGCCCGGTCGGTGCCGCAGCACTCCAGCTCGTAGGTCTGCGGGGCGTTCCAGATGTTCGGACTCGGAATCACCGTATGCGGACCCTGCCAACCCACCGCCGCCGTCGGCTGCGACATCGGCTGCGTCATCGGCTCAGTCCAGGCGGTGCGCCGACAGCTCTTCGGACGCCCTCTTCTCGGCGGCCGCACGTCCCTCGGCCTCGGCTCTGGCGGTGTCCTGGGCGGCCAGGGTGGCCGGGTGCACGAGCAGTGGCAGCAGCTTGCGGTTGCCGATCCGGCGCGCGGCCGTGACCGCACGAAGGTGCGCCTCGCAGCGCAGCTCGAGCTGCTCGTACGCAGGCTGTCCCATCAGCTCGACCAGCTCTGCCTTGTTGGACCGGTAGACCGGCTCGCGGCCGACGTGGGCCTCGGGGTTTCCCGAGCAGTACCAGTCGAGGTCGTGTCCGCCGGGACCCCAGCCGCGCCGGTCGTACTCGGTGACGGTCACCTCGAGGTAGCTGGTCTCGTCCGGCAGCTCGACCGTGCGGTAGGTGCGACGCATCGGCAGCTGCCAGCACACCTCCGGCTTGAGCATCGTCGGCGCCAGGCCCTTGACCACGGCGTGTTGGTGCAGGGCACAGCCGGCTCCGGCGGGGAACCCCGGGCGGTTGAGGAAGATGCAGGCGCCCTCGACCACCTTGGTCTTGCGGATCCCGTCCTCGAGCTCGGTCCAGTTGTCCTTGTGCAGGCCGCCGTCCTGGGTTCCGACGTCGTGGAACTGCCACTCGTCCTCGCCCAGCTCGGCGGCGACCGCCTTGACCCGGCGGTAGTCCTCCTTCTCGGTGAAGTGCGCCCCGAGCGTGCAGCAGCCGTCATCGGGCCGGTCGGCGTAGATGCCCTGGCACCCGCTGCCGAAGATGCACACCCAGCTCGAGGTCAACCAGGTCAGGTCACAGCGAAACCGCTGACCGGAGTCGGCGGGGTCGGTGAACTCGACCCAGATACGGGACATGTCGAGGGGGACTTCAGCCACCTGCACACCCTATGCGCCCGACGGCCCCCCGGCGTTGTGTCCGGGTTGCGGCGGCACGAACCGGTCTCGGCGCGAACGTCACGGAATGGCACGAGCGCCGGAGCGCGCGTCGGGCGCCGTTACGGTGGGGCCATGCGCCTCGGAGTCATCGACATCGGCTCCAACACGGTCCACCTCCTCGTCGTCGACGCGCACACCGGCGCGCACCCGCTGCCGGCCCACTCGCACAAGATCGAGCTGCGGCTCTCCGAGGGGATGGAGCCGGACGGCTCGATCAACGCCACGCAGGCCCAACGGCTCGTCGACTTCGTCGGCGAGTGCCTCGCGCTGGCCGACGACCAGGGCGTCGAGGACCTGGTCGCCTTCGCGACCTCGGCGATCCGGGAGGCGCCCAACGGTGAGGCCGTGATCGACCGGGTACGAACCGAGACGGGGCTCGACCTCGAGGTGCTGTCCGGCCACGACGAGGCGCGGCTGACGTTCCTGGCGGTGCGCCGGTGGTTCGGCTGGTCCAGTGGCAGGCTCCTGGTGGTCGACATCGGCGGTGGGTCACTCGAGCTGGCGACCGGTCTGGATGAGGAGCCGGATGCGGCGATCAGCTTGCCGCTGGGTGCCGGGCGGGTCACCCGGGAGCACCTGGGCGGGGACCCGCCGACGGCGGAACAGGTCTCCCGGACCCGCAGCATGGTTCGCGCGGAGGTGGCCCGCTCGCTGCGTCCCCTGGTCACCGGCGGCCACCCGGACCGGGTGGTCGGCACCTCCAAGACGCTGCGCTCGCTGGCCAGGATCTGCGGAGCCGCACCCCGGGACGAAGGCCCCTACCTGTCCCGTTCCCTGGCCCGTGACGACGTCACCGAGCTGGTCACCAAGCTCTCGGCGATGCCCGCCGCACGGATCGTCCGGTTGCCCGGCGTCTCGCCCGGACGGGCTGCCCAGCTGCTGGCCGGTGCGATCGTCGCCGAGGCCACCCTGGACCTGCTGCGGGTCGAGCGTCTGGAGATCTGCCCGTGGGCGTTGCGGGAGGGGATCATCCTTCGCCGACTGGACCATCTGGCGTCCTGACGGCTGGAGCCGTGGTGCGGTGAACCTGTGCGCCAGCAGCTAGGCGCGCTGGCAGGGGATGTACACCGCGGTACGCGGCTGCGTCACCTCGGGGTCGTCCAGGTAGGACTCCCACGGGGTATCGGCCGGCACCCGCCCGTTCTGCGCCAACCAGTCGAGCACTGCCTGGTACGCCTGACCCACGCCGTCGTACGCGCCGGTGTGGGTGGTCGTCGCGCAGGGCCCGCCGGGCAGCTCCGCCGCGAGCACGGCCCCGGTCGAGGTGATCACCTCGCTGGTCGGGACACCTGCCTCGATGTCGAACCCCCCGTCGTCGGTCGGCCGGTATCGCCCGAAGGGCGGACCGCTGGCCTGGACGCCGGTCGGGGCGAGGGTGGTGTGCACCTGCCCGTAGGCGCGCCCGAGGAACTCGCCGATGCGGGAGGCATCATCGACGTGTCCGCGGACCACCGCGGTGGGTTGGCTGGGCACTTCGGTCAGCTGGACGTCGTAGCTCATCTGGTCAGCGTCCCCTCGCGGGGTTGCGGCACGGGAGGGTCGAAGGTCCCCGGATGTCGCGGTGCGGCCAGATGGCCGACAATGGGCCGATGAGCACCCGCATCGGGCTCTCGACCTCGTCGATGTACCCGGACAGCTGCGCCGGTGCCTTTGCGATGGCCAGCAGGCTCGGCTACGACGGCATCGAGGTGATGGTCTGGACCGACCCGGTCTCCCAGGAGGCCGGTGCGCTGCGCTCGCTGAGCGATCTGCACGGCATACCGGTCATCTCGGTGCACGCGCCGACGTTGCTGCTCACCCAACGGGTCTGGGGCTCGGACCCGTGGGACAAGGTGGACAACTCGATCACCCTGGCCCAGGAGCTCGGTGCCGGCACTGTGGTGCTGCACCCCCCGTTCCGGTGGCAGCGCGAGTATGCCGCCGAGTTCGTCGACGGCGTGGCGATGCGCGAGCACGACACCGGCATCCGGCTGGCCGTGGAGAACATGTTCCCGTGGCGGGCCCGGGGCCGGGAGCTGGCGGCGTACCTACCGGGGTGGGACCCGGTGGGCCAGGCCTACGACCACGTCACCCTCGACCTGTCCCACACCGCCACGGCCGGCTCGGACGCGATGGCGATGGCCCGGGATCTGGGTGAGCGCCTGACCCACATCCACCTCGCCGACGGCTCGGGTTCGGCCCGGGACGAGCACCTGGTTCCCGGCCGGGGAACCCAGCCATGCGGCGAGCTGCTGGGACACCTCGCCGACAGCGGGTTCTCCGGCGACGTGGTCGTCGAGGTCGGCACCCGCAGGCTGACCGAGGAGGCACGCGAGCAGGACCTGGCTCAGGCGCTGGCGTTCGCCCGGCTGCATTTCGAGCCGGCGCGGTTGGCCCCCATCTGAGCCGCCCTGGACGGCTCAGTCCCAGCTCACGGTCATGTGCCGGCGCCACTCGGCCAGCACGTCCGGACCCTCGCTGACCACCTCGTCGCCGCGGTTCCAGAGCCCGAGGTAGAGCTGGGTCGCGGTTCCGCTCAGTACCGTGGTCGACCCGTCGATCCCCGGGGGCTGGTCAGGCCCCTGAGGCGGGTAGGCGGTCGTCACCACGGCGCTCTCACCGAGCTCCATCGCCCAGGCGTGGCCGGTGTCGCGCGCTCGCACGACGACCGTGCGCGCAGGACGGGCGTGCAGCCGCTCGTTCGGACGAGGGACGAACCCGCACAGCAGCTCGTCGATCCCGTCGATCGCGTGGGCCGGACCGATCCAGGTCTCCGCCGCCGTCGGTGGCCGGCCCAGGGACGCGCTCATCGCGTCGACCGCGTGCAGGGTGGTCTCGTGGTTCTGGCGCCGGGCCCACGCGACCTTGGGGGCGGGAGCGTCCTTGAGGAAGAAGTACACCTGCAGGTCGTCGGGCGCGAAGGCCAGAGCGGCCAACAGGCCCTTCACGCCGTCGTCGAGCCAGCCGAGGAGGTCGGCGGAGTCGAGGCCCTCCTGCTCCACCCGCACGGTGTCCAGGCCGGTGTCGCCGCGGACGACGTCGCTGGCCCAGCGGTGGACCATGCCCTGATGGGCCACCAGCTCGCGCACGGTCCAACCCGGGCACGTGGGCACCTCGGCGTCGAGCCCGGCACGCGCCGCGTGTTCGCGCAAGACCGTCCACGCCGCCCCGATGCCGGCGCCGTGCTGCTCGAACGTCAGTGACGTCGCCATGCGCCCAGCCTAGAAGCCTGCCGCGTCTCGTTGTCAGGAAGTGCCGCAGAACCCTAGGATTCAACACACGATGAGTACTACGGGCGACCCCGCCATCCTCGTCACCGGTCTGCGCGTCGTCCGGGGAGACCGCGAGGTGCTGCCCGACCTGAGCGTGTCCATTCCGCGCGGGCAGCTCGTCGGCCTGCTCGGCCCGTCGGGCTCGGGGAAGTCGACCCTGATCCGCTCGATCGTCGGGGTGCAGGTGGTGGCCGGCGGGACGGTGACGGTCCTCGGCGAGCCCGCGGGCTCGCCGGCTCTGCGGCACCGCGTCGGGTACCTGACCCAGGCCCCGAGCGTCTACCCCGACCTGAGCGTGCGGGACAACGTGCGGTACTTCGCGGGGATGGTCGGCGCCCGGGATGATGCCGTCGAGCGGGCCCTGCAGGAGGTGGACCTGGGCAGTCACGCCGACACCCTGACCCGCAACCTGTCCGGGGGGCAGCTGTCCCGCGCCTCGCTCGCGTGCACCCTGGCCGGCGATCCCGAGGTCCTCGTCCTCGATGAACCCACGGTCGGCCTCGACCCGGTGCTGCGCCGTGACCTGTGGCAGCTGTTCAACCGGCTGGCCGAGCGGGGCCGATGCCTGCTCGTCTCGAGCCACGTTATGGACGAGGCCTCCCGCTGCCACCGCCTGATCCTGTTGCGCGAGGGGATGATCCTGGCCGACACGACCCCCGCCCAGCTGCTCGTCGACACCGGTGCCGCCGACGCCGAGGCCGCGTTCCTCGGCCTCATCGACGCGGCGCACCAGGCCGACGGACGGGGGTCGCGATGAACCTGCGGATCTCGGTCCGGACGGCGGGGCGCGTCCTGCGCCAGCTGCGCGAGGACCACCGGACCATCGCCATGCTGCTGCTCGTGCCGTGCGTGCTGATCGGCCTGCTCGCCTGGATCTATGACGGCACCCCCGTCTTCGACCAGATCGGACCGGCGCTGCTCGGGGTGTTTCCCTTCGTCGTGATGTTCCTGGTGACGAGCATCGCCACGCTGCGTGAGCGCACCTCCGGCACGCTCGAGCGGCTGCTGACCACGCCGCTCGGCAAGGGTGACTTCATGCTCGGGTACGCGCTGGCGTTCGCGCTGGTCGCGGTCGCCCAGGGGGTGGTCGCCGTGGCGTTCGCCGTGTACGTGTGCGGGCTGGACGTCCGCGGGCCGATCTGGCTGCTCGTCGTGGTCGCGGTGTTCGACGCGGTCCTCGGCTCGGCGCTGGGGCTGCTGGCCAGCGGGTTCGCCAGAACCGAGTTCCAGGCCGTGCAGTTCATGCCGGCGTTCGTCCTGCCGCAGTTCCTGCTCTGCGGACTGCTGGTGGCCCGGGACAGTCTCCCCACGGTGCTCAGCCGCGTGTCCGACGTGATGCCGCTGTCGTATGCCGTGGACGCCATGAAGGCGGTCCAGGCCACCTCGGAGCCGGCCGGTGAGGTGTTCCGGAACGTCGGCGTGGTCGCGGCCTTCATCGTCGCGGCCCTGCTCCTGGGCTCGCTCACCCTGCGCCGTCGCACCGCGTAGCCGGCGGGTGACTCCGGGCGCGGGCCGCTCGGGCCGCTCGGTGACTCGTGCGGGCGCTAGATTGAGCGGTGCCGGGGAGTGCCCGGTCGAGAACGATCGCCCGGAGGACCTCAGCCCGTGGATTCCAGTGCCCTGCTGCGCAACACCCTGCTCCAGCTCGCGAAGTCGACGTCGATCCGCGACCTCGTCGAGCAGGCTCCGGTCAGCCGAAACGTGGTCCACCGGTTCGTCCCCGGCGCAGCCACGGAGGACGCCGTCCGGGCCGTCGGTCAGCTCCAGGTCACCCATCGGATGGCGACGATCGACTACCTCGGCGAGGACACCACCGACCTCTCCCAGGCTCAGCACACCCGGGACGCCTACCTGGCCCTGATCGCCGACCTCGCTGAGCACGGCTACGCGTCCGGTGGCCGGGCGGAGGTGTCGCTCAAGCTCAGCGCGCTCGGCCAGGCGTTGCCCGGTGACGGCCACAAGATCGCCCTCGAGCACGCCCGGGAGATCTGTCACGCCGCCTCGAACGCCGGCACCACCGTGACCCTTGACATGGAGGACCACACCACGACCGACGGGACGCTCGAGTCCCTGGGCGAGCTGCGTCAGGACTTCCCGGACGTCGGCGCCGTCCTGCAGGCCTACCTCAAGCGGACCGAGGCCGACTGCCGCGACCTGGCCCATGCCGGCAGCCGGGTGCGCTTGTGCAAGGGGGCCTACCGGGAGCCGGAGTCGGTCGCCTTCGAGGGGGCCGAGATCGACCGTGCCTACGTCCGCTGCCTGAAGATCCTGATGGCCGGTGAGGGCTACCCGATGGTGGCCAGCCACGACCCGAGGCTGGTCGAGATCGCCGGGGCCCTGGCCGCCAAGCACGGGCGCGACCCGCTCTCCTTCGAGTACCAGATGCTCTACGGCATCCGCC
Source organism: uncultured Actinomycetota bacterium (assembly GCA_963845815.1). Taxonomy (GTDB): domain Bacteria; phylum Actinomycetota; class Actinomycetes; order Actinomycetales; family Dermatophilaceae; genus Lapillicoccus. Next base: position 261,510 of record CAWJTD010000001.1, on the reverse strand, counting down.
CGGACGAGCAACAGCGGATCGCCGACCGCGGGGACCAGATGCGGGTCTACATCCCGTACGGCCAGGAATGGTACGGCTACCTCATGCGCCGGATGGCCGAGAAGCCCGCCAACCTGATGTTCTTCCTGCGGGGGATCGCGACACGGGGCTGAGCACCACCTGGGGGCTTCGCCGGCTCGACGCCGACATACTGGACCCACCGACCACGCCGGGACCGGCGAGAAGGGCAGGCCGTCGATGACCACCACCGCGATCTTCGGTGCCGGTGTGATGGGCGAGACGCTGCTGTCCGGGCTCATCCGCTCGGGCCGGGACGTCTCCGACCTGCTGATCACCGAGCGTCGGGTGGCCCATGCGGAGCAGCTCCAGGCCAAGTACGGCGTGCGGGTGGTCGAGAACGCCGAAGGTGCCGCCGCCGCCGAGGTCCTCGTCCTGGTGGTCAAGCCGCAGGACATGGACGCGCTGCTCAGCGAGATCCGGGACCACGTCAGCCCCGGCAACGTCGTGGTGTCGCTCGCGGCCGGGATCACCACCGAGTTCCTGGAGGCCCGGCTGCCCGAGGGTGCCTCCGTGGTGCGGGTCATGCCGAACACCCCGGCGCTGGTCGACCAGGGGATGGCCGCGATCTCGCCCGGCCGACACTGCACGCCCGAGCACCTCGAGCAGGCCGAGCAGCTGTTGCGTTCCTGTGGCAAGGTCGTTCGGGTCGACGAGAAGCACCAGGACGCCGTCACGGCCATCTCGGGCAGCGGGCCGGCATACATCTTCTACGTCGTCGAGGCCATGATCGAGGCCGGTGTCGTCCTCGGCATGCCCCGGGCGACCTCCACCGAGCTGGTGGTGCAGACGCTGTTCGGAGCGGCGACGATGCTCAAGGAGACCGGTGAGCACCCGACCGTCCTGCGTGAGCAGGTGTCCTCGCCGGGTGGCACGACCGTTGCCGCGCTGCGCCAGCTTGATGACCACAAGGTCAGGGCGGCCTTCATCACTGCCATGGAGGCCGCCGCGCGACGCTCGCACGACCTCGCCTCCGGGAACGGCTGAGCACCGGCGCACGGGTCGGCCGGGGTAGCCCCGGGCACGAGGCGCACCCCAGTTTCCTGATGGGATCGCCTCTGCGCGGTCGGCGTGCGAGTCTTGGCGGCATGAGCGAGGTCGAGGTACGCGCCCTGGGCGAAGAGGACTGGCACGACTACCAGACGATCCGCCTGGCCGCGCTGACGGAGTCCCCGGAGGCCTTCGTCGCGAGCGTCGACGAGGAGCAGGAGTACTCGGAGCCGGCCTGGCGGGAGCGGATGCGACGCTCGACGCGGCTGGTCGCCGAGCGCGACGGCGAGCCGCTCGGGGTGGTCAGCCTGGGTGAGGGCTCGGGCGGCGAGGGTCGGGTGGCCGAGATCTTCGGCCTGTGGGTGCATCCCGGGGCCCGGGGCACCGGTGTGGCGACCCGCCTCGTCGAGGCCGCGGCGGAGCGTGCCCGGGCGGACGGTCGCAGCCATGTGGCGTACTGGGTCGGCACGGACAACGGGCGTGCGGTGGCGTTCGCCAGCGGAATCGGATTCCGGCCGACCGACTTCCGCCGCCCGATGCGGGTGGTCAACGAGGCTGACGGCGAGGTGGAGATCGCGATGATCCTGCCGCTGGGTCCGGACCGTGGGTGGAGCGTCGAACTCTGATCGTCTCGGATGGTGGGCCCTGACCGCCGCAGATTGTCCACATGCCGGACAGGCTGTTCGCCAAGGGCTGATCGGTTTGCATCGGGCTCGGCTTCGCGACACGGTCGAGAGGTCCTGCACGCCATCGGAACGGAGACAGAGCGATGCTCACCCTCACCGAGAACGCCAGCACGATCGTCAAGACCATCACCGCCCAGGCCTCGGAGTCCGACTCCGCCGGCCTGAGGTTCAGTCAGGCGGACCCCGAGGCAGGCGGACTGGGTGTGACGCCGGTCGAGCAGCCTGAGCCCGGCGACCAGGTCGTCGAGGAAGGGGGCGCTCGGGTGTACCTCGAGGAGAACGCCGCCGTCACCCTCGCGGACCAGGTGCTCGACGCCATGGTCGACCAGGGAGGCTCGGTGCAGTTCAGCATCGCGCCTCAGCCGCAGGGCTGACACCCCGCTCGATCACCGTCCGGTCCCGTTCGCGGGGCCGGACGGTTCGCATCTGGGCAGCCCGCCCTCAGCCGGTCGGCAACGGGTCCCGGGCCGGGTTGCTCCGCAGGGCGTCCACCGCCAGCAGGACCAGGGAGGCGGTCCAGCCGAGCGGGGCGACGGCCGCTGGTGACCCGTCGTGAAGAACCTTCTCCGGCAGCGACCGGGCGGCGGTGCGGTGGCCGGCGAGCCAGGTGAGGATGCGCTCGGCCGAGTCCGTCTGTCCCGCGCCGGCCATGGCCAGGGCGAAGAGGGCCGTCTCCGGGGTCCAGCTGATGCCGTCCTGCTTCCACCCCTGGCCCGGTGCCAGTCCGCCGGCCGGGCGGCGCAGCCGGGGTTCCGCGAGCTCCAGCGCAGCCACCACCTCGGGGGTGCTGGAGCTCGTGTACGGCGGCAGCAGGAAGGCGATCGCGGCGTCCGTGTCGTCACCGCGCAGATGGCGTGGGTAGCCGGCGAAGTGGCGGTCGATGGCCGATCGGAGGCGCCGGGCCGCCTGGTCGGCCGCGCCGCTTGCCGCCGCGTCACCCAGAACCGCCAACGACCGGGCGGCGCTGGACAGCCCGGCGGCCAATGGCGCGACGGTGCCGAGGGTGAGCTCGCTTTCGCTGACCTCCCAGTAGTCCGGGGAGGCGGGCGGCAGTCCGGAGGGGTTGTCGAGGAGCCTGAGGATCCCAGCGACCGACCGCTCGATCATCGGGCGCAGCCGGGTGAGGGTCTCGAGCGCCTCGTCGGCCGGAAGGGCGCGGGCCACCCGTTCGAGCCCCCACAACGCCCACCCGGTGCCGTCCGTCTGGGGAGCGCGTCCGTCGGGGGTTCCCGACCCGTCCGGAAGGTAGCGCGCCTCGAAGCGGCCGCTCGGCTCCTGGACGCGGTCGAGGAACAGCAGGGTGGGCAGTGCCTCCCGGGCGTGCCCGGTCGCGGCGAGCGCTGCTGCGTGGTGCGATGCGTCGCGTGGCCACACGTAGCGCCACCTCGGCGACCAGCCGGCCACCGGCACGCCATCCGGCAGGGTGAGAGCCCGCAGGTCGAGCAGCGCGTTCCGGGTCAGGTCGGCCCACGGTCCAGACGTGGTCCACGAGGCCCCGGCGGCGAGCCACGTCCGCTCCCGGTCGACCAGCAGGTCGACCTCCCGGGCCGAGCGGAGCACCCGGGTCCCGTCGATGACGTCGTCGCTGCGCCCGGCAGGAACCAGCACGGCGGAGCCCGGGCCGTCGAAGGCGACGGTCTCGGAGTACAGCGGCACCTCCACCCGTCGGGAGCGGTACAGGGCGATGCCACCCACGCCGGTCCCGGCGGCGAGCAGCGCAGCCCCTCCGGCCCCCAGCACGGTGCGCCGGGAAAGCGGCCGGGCCGGGGGGATGAGCTCGTCCATGACCGCCCTCAGGGGCGCGCGGCCAACCGCTCGATGAGCTGCGTCGGCCCGCTGACGATCAGCTCGTGGTTGGCGGAGATCTTGGTCTCCGGCACGGCGTAGGTGAAGTCCTCGCCCGGCGCCTTGACCCCGACGATCGTGACGCCGTACTTCCCGCGCAGCTGGCTCTGGGCGAGGGTGAACCCGATCGCCTCGGTGGGGGGCTTCATCCGGACCAGGGCGAACCCGTCGTCGAACTCGATGTAGTCGAGCATCCGTCCGTTGACCAGGTGGGCCACCCGACGGCCGGACTCGGCTTCGGGCGAAATCACGTGGTGCACCCCGATCCGGCGCAGGATCCGGGCGTGCTCGGGGGTCAGGGCCTTCGCCCAGATCGACTCGACCCCGGCGTCGACGAGGTTGGCTGCGGCCAGGATCGACGCCTCGATGGAGGAGCCGATCGCCACCACGGCGATCTTGATACCGGAGGCCTTAGCCGCGTCGATCACGGTGGGCTGTGCCGCGTCGGCCTGGACGATCCGGTCGAACTGCCCGACGAAGCTCTCGGCCAGGACGCCGTCCTTCTCGACCACGGTCACCTTGTGCCCGAGCGTCGCCAGCTCGGTGGCACAGGCCAGACCGAAGCGGCCCATGCCGACGACGATCACGCTCTCGTCGTAGATGCGGTTCCTCGCCATGACGGGCCTTTCGTCGTAACCGTTCTCGGGGGCTCCCCATCGTGCACGACCGAGGATCCGGACGCGAACCACTCTGGCGAGTGACCGGGAGGGTAGCGTCACCATCATGCCGATGCAGGCCATGGTGGTTTGGGACCCGACCTTCACGAAGTATGACTTCGGTCCGACGCATCCGATGTCACCACTGCGTCTCGATCTGACCGCGCGGCTCTGCGACGCGTTCGGACTGTTCGACGGGGCCGACGTCGGCCTGCTCGCCCCGGACATCGCCGACGACGACCTGCTGGCCAGCGTGCACGACCGGGACTACATCGCCGGTGTGAGGCAGGGCTCGGAACAGCCCGACCAGGCGGACGACCGGTGGGGTATCGGCACCGAGGACGACCCGGCCTTCATCGGGATGCACGACGCGAGCGCCAGGGTCGCAGCCGGGACCCGTCAGCTGTGCGAGCTGGTGTGGACCGGCCAGGTCCGGCACGGGGTGAACTTCTGTGGGGGCCTGCACCACGCGATGCCAGGTCACGCCTCCGGCTTCTGCATCTACAACGACGTCGCGGTGGGCATCCAGTGGTTGCTCGACCAGGGCGTGGAGCGGGTGGCCTACGTCGACATCGACGTCCACCACGGCGACGGCGTCGAGCGGATCTTCTGGGATGACCCTCGGGTGCTGACCGCGTCGATCCACGAGTCCGGGCGAGCACTCTTCCCGGGGACCGGCTGGGCGAGCGACACCGGCGGCGCCGAGGCCGTCGGGGCGACGGTGAACGTGGCGCTGCCACCGGGCACCGGCGACAGCGGCTGGCTGCGGGCGTTCCACGCGACGGTCGTGCCAGCGGTGAAGGCATTCGCTCCACAGATCCTGGTGACCCAGCACGGCTGCGACACCCACGCTCAGGACCCGCTGGCACATCTCAGCCTGACCGTCGACGCGCAGCGCGCGGCTGCCGAGACCCTGCACCGGCTCAGCCACGAGCTGTGTGACGGACGGTGGGTGGCTCTCGGGGGCGGCGGCTACGAGATCGTCGACGTGGTCCCTCGCGCCTGGACCCATCTGACCGCCATCGCCGTCCATCGTCCAATCCCGGTCTCGGACCAGGTGCCGCAGGCCTGGCGGGACGAGGTCCTGCAGATGACCGGCCGGCCCGCCCCGCGCCGGATGGGTGACCGGTCGGGGGACGCGGGGCCGCTGTGGTGGCGCTCCTGGGACCTCGGCTACGACCCCGACGACCCGGTGGACCAGGCGATCATGGCGACCCGTCGGGCGGTCTTCCCCAGCCTGGGGCTCGACATCTGGTTCGACTGAGGGGTCTCATGGCGCAGCGAGATCCGGAACCTGCCCGGAGGTCGGCAGCGTGTCGGTCCTTGACATTCACCATCTTGTTTCCTGGTTCGCTTCCCAAGGGCCACACGTGCCCCTAGAGTGACTTCTTGCACGCCTGTGGTCGTTCGCCGGAAGGGGAAGCCCGGCGCTACGCGCGTGCAGAGATTGAGGTCAACATGTCCCAGGAGCGCCAGCTCGCCGAGGTGCGGTTTCTGACCGTCGCCGAGGTCGCCTCGATCATGCGCGTGTCGAAGATGACGGTCTACCGTCTCGTTCACTCCGGCGAACTGCCGGCGGTTCGGGTGGGTCGTTCCTTCCGGGTTCCTGAGGATGAGGTGCACAAGTACCTGCGCACCTCATTCGTCGACACCGCATGAGCACAGCGCGTCGCTGAAGCACTGGCGAGGGGCGGGCCGGGCATCTCCCGGGCCCGCCCCTCGCTCTGCCCCACAGGCGGTTTGGGTCCCACCGCGCGCAGACGGTAGGCTGCGCACAACTGTTCGGCGTGGTGTTCCAACCGTGTCGACACCGACGACACCGGTTTGACATCAACGCAAGGACGTTCCATGGGTTCTGTGATCAAGAAGCGGCGCAAGCGGATGGCCAAGAAGAAGCACCGCAAGCTGCTCCGCAAGACGCGCCACCAGCGTCGCAACAAGAAGTAGCCATCGCGCCTCAGGCGCGTCACGGCAGACGGCCCCCACCCGAGCAGGGTGGGGGCCGATGTCGTGCGCGTAGCGGCGTCTCGGCGAGTCCGGCCCCGGCGGCTGGGTAGGATCGCCGTGCGAGCCAAATTCCCACCCTTGGAGGTGTTCTCGTGGCTTCGATCGTCCTTGTCACGGGAGTCTCCCGCTACCTCGGTGGAATGTACGCACGGGCCCTGAGCCGACGGGATGAGGTGACCCGCATCATCGGGGTGGACGTCGTGCCGCCACCGCATCCGATCGGCCGTGCCGAGTTCGTCCGGGCCGACATCCGCAACCCGATGATCGGCAAGATCATCGCCCAGGCCGAGGTCGACACCGTCGTGCACCTCAACGTCATCGCGACGCCGAACTCCGCTGGCGGGCGGGTCTCCCAGAAGGAGATCAACGTCATCGGGACGATGCAGCTGCTCGCGGCCTGCCAGAAGGCCCCGAGTCTGGCTCGGCTGGTCGTCAAGTCCTCGGCGGCCGTGTACGGCTCGTCCCCGCGGGATCCGGCGATGTTCACCGAGGACATGAGCGCCAAGGCACTGCCGCGGGCCGGCTTCGGCAAGGACTCGGTCGAGGTGGAGGGTTACGTCCGGGGTTTCTCCCGGCGTCGCCCCGAGGTCGGCATCTCGATGTTGCGCTTCGCCAACATCATCGGCCCCGGGATCCGGACCTCGCTGACCGACTACTTCTCGCTTCCACTGGTGCCGGTCCCGTTCGGCTTCGACGCCCGACTGCAGTTCGTCCACGAGGTCGACGCGACCGCGGCACTGCTGTTGTCGACGACGGCCGAGGACTCGATCGGCATCGTCAACATCGCCGGTGACGGAATCGTCACCGTCGCGCAGGCGGCCGCACTGGTCGGCCGCCCAATCATGCCGATCCCGCTGCCCGCAGCGGGGCTGCTCGGCACCATGGTGAAACGGTCCGGACTGGCAGACTTCTCCAGCGACCAGATGCAGTACCTGGCCCACGGACGAGGTCTGGACACCACCCGGATGCGTGACGTGATGCACTTCGAGCCGAGCTACACGACCCGGGAGGCCTTCGTGGACTTCGCACGCAACGCCCGAAACCCTCTTCCCGGCGCCGGCGCGGTCGGAACCGCGGTCCAGGGTGCGGCGGGTGGCGCCGCGACGGCGATCGCCCACCTGTGGCCTGCGGGGAGGAACGACTGATGGCTCGCGACCCCGGCGGGACGCCGACAGCCAAGACGCCCCGCAGCACGGCCCGGACGACGAAGAAGAGCGTGCCGGCACAGTCGAGCGTGCGAGCTAAGAAGAGCGTGCCGGCGAGGAAGAAGACCGGCAGCCCGGCCTCGAGCCGGGACGTCCTGGCGGCAGGCATCGCCAGGGCATCGGGGGAACGAGCCCGTCGCAGCCGCACCCCACTGCTCGCGGTGGCGCCACCCGACTCCGCGGCGCCGCCCGCCCGCCCGGTCCCGGCTGCCGACCAGGTACCGGTCGCCTCGACGCGCAAGCACCGCCCCCAGCCCAGCCCCAAGGCCGCCGCCCCGTCGGCCAAGGCGGTGGCCCACTCCGGGGGACGGCAGCGTCGCAGTGAGCCGGGGAAGCCCGCGAGCCGCACCTCCGCCCGTGCGGTGCGACCGCTGGCCTCCGTGCCCGACGTCCTGACGCACCCGACGTCGGCTGAGCCGGCGACGCCCGAGCCGGACCTGCTGCATCCCGGGGTGGAGGACCTGGTCCACGCGGGCGTGGCCGCGCTGAGGACCGTCGCGGCCTCGGCGGGGATCTCGCCGGAGGAGGTCGAGGTGCAGGTGGCGCGCACGCTGGCCTTCCTGCGCCGCCGGCTGACCGGCGAGTTCCACGTGGACGAGTTCGGTTTCGACGAGGACTTCACCACCAACGCCTACCTGCCCCTGCTGCGGCCGTTGTATCGCCGCTGGTTCCGGGTGGAGGTGCGCGGGATGGAGAACATCCCGACCGAGGGTGGCGCACTGATCGTCGCGAACCACTCGGGCACCGTCGCGATGGACTCGTTGATGACGCAGGTGGCCGTGTTCGACGAGCACCCCGCCCATCGACACCTGCGGATGCTGGGGGCGGACCTCGTCTTCCAGACCCCTGTCGTGGGACAGGTGGCACGAAAGTCCGGGTCGACCCTCGCCGGGAACGCGGACGCCGAGCGACTGCTGGCGGCGGGAGACCTCGTCGGGGTCTGGCCGGAGGGCTTCAAGGGCGTCGGGAAGCCGTTCCGCGAGCGGTACAAGCTGCAACGCTTCGGCCGCGGCGGCTTCGTCTCGGCGGCGATCCGTACCGGGGTCCCGATCATCCCGTGCTCGATCGTCGGGGCCGAGGAGATCTATCCGATCCTGGGGAACATGAAGACCCTGGCCCGGCTGGTCGGTGCTCCGTACGCGCCGGTGACGCCCACCTGGCCGTTGCTGGGTCCGCTCGGTCTGATCCCGCTGCCCAGCAAGTGGATCATCGAGTTCGGGGTGCCGGTCGAGACCCAGGATCTCGGTGCCGGTGCGGCGGACGATCCCATGCTGGTCTTCGACCTCACGGACCAGATCCGGGAGACCATCCAGCAGACGCTGTACTCGCTGCTCATGCAGCGACGGTCGGTCTTCTTCTGACCGACCCGCGACGAGCCCGCCTGAGCGGTCCCGGCTCAGGGCCCGCGATGGTACTCAGGGCAGGCAGATCCCGAGCAGGCAGGATCCGGTGGTCGGCGCCGGGAGCGGGTTCGGGACCGTGACGCTGATCGAGCTGCCGCCGACCGAGACGCCACCACTGATCCCACCGCCACCGACGCTGGGGACGGTCACGCTGGGTGAACCGGCGGACGGACTGCCGCCCACCGTGACCGGACCGACGGTGACGCTCGGCAGGCGCAGGCCGCCATCGACCGGGGCCGGGGCGGGCGCGGGGGCAGGCGCGACGATGGCCGGCGCGCCGGGGGAGCTGGAGGTGGCTGTGGACGGGCTCGTCGCGGCCGGCGACCCGGACGGGACCCCATGGTTCACCCGACTGTCGTCGTCCTCGATCAGGCCGCTCTGGCCCTGCTCACGGTTGATGATCTGGCGGGCCGTCTCTGCGGCGGGACCGCACATCACGCAGCTGGCGAGCTGCTGGACCGAGTTGGCCTTCATGCTGCCGAGCAGACTCCGCAGCGTGTTCAGTGCCGGGAGCGACTCCGCGGGCATACGCTCGCGCAGCGCCTCGACCTGCGGAATGGCCCGCGTCGAGAAGTCCTGCACGGCGAGCAGTGCCCGGGCGTTGGTGGTCTCGGTGAACGAGGCGGTGAGCAGCTGGTGACCCTCGGTCACCGCGTCGATCGCGTCACCGAGGGCGACGTTGATGTCCTCGCCCCGTGAGCGGTTCCCCTCGGCCAGCTGCCTGGCCTCGCTGATGTGCCCCTGCGCCTGGACGAGCCGGGTCGAGCCCTTCTCGAAGTTCGAGCCCGCGATCCGGACGGCGGCCGTGTCCAGGATCTGCTTGACGGGGTACAGCGCCTGGCCGGGAAGGGCCGAGCGGGACGCGACGCCCACGACGCCGCCGACGGCCAGAACGGTGGCGGCGGCACCGGCCAGCAACCGGGGAACGCCGCGACCCACCCAGACGATGAGCGGCTGGGGAGCGGTGCGGTGCCGGGCGCTGCGCGGCGGGATGGCCAGCGCGGCGGGCATCTTGGCGGCCTCGGCCTGGAGTCGGCGCCCCAGCGAGCTGACGAAGTCGGCGTCGGGATGCAGCCCGAAGGAGAGGGTGGTGAGGTCCTGGGTCGTCTCCACCAGCGGGGCGACCCGGGGGTCGACCGGCTGGCCGTCGAGGGCGTCCTGGAGCAGGTCGGCGCGACGCGTCAAGATGCTCACGTCACCACCTCCGCTCGGACCGTGGTCGCGAGATGTTCTCGTGACCTTCATGCTGAGAACGAGCAGCGCAGGTGAAGGTTACGCCGACGAACGGCTGCTTTGCGTCAATGATTGACAGGTCAGAGAGCCTCATCGCCCAGCTCCCTTCTCAGTGCCCGCACCGCGCGCAGCTGGAGCTGCTTGACGGCGCCCTCGGACTTGTCCAGCACGGCGGCGCACTCCGCCAGGGACAGCCCGTTGAAGAACCGGAGCACGATGCACTCGCTCTGCTCCGGCTTGAGCGTCCGGATGGCCTCGACGAGTCGGGTGTCGCGCATCCGGTCGAGGACCTCGGTGTCCGGGGCGTCGACCTGCTCGTCGGCATCGAACATGTCTGCCGTGCTCACCTCGAGGCGAAAGCGGGCCGACTTCGCGTTGTCGGTGATGAGGTTGCGAGCGATGGTGATGAACCAGGCGACGATGTCCCGACCCTGCCAGGAGAAGCTGTCGATCCGCCGCAGGGCACGGATGAAGGTCTCCGAGGTGAGGTCCTCGGCGGCCTGCTTGGTGCCCACACGCAGGTAGACGTACCGGTAGACCGTTTCGACGTACCGCTCGTAGAGCATGCCGAAGGCCTCGGCGTCGCCCTTCTGGGCGAGCTCGACCAGGGCGGAGATGCGGTCGAAGTCCGCAGGCGCCGTCCCCTCCGCGAAGCTTCCCCGGCCGCTCGAGGGGCCGCCGGAGCCGGGCGTGCCCGAGTAGTCGGCAAGGCTGAGGGCGAACCGCAGGCCGGTGAGGAATCGCTGGGTGGCCGGAGCCATCCCCATCCCCACCCCGCGACCGGTGGCGATGGAGCCGCCCGGCCCCATCCGGACAGCACCAATCGTCGCACCAACCACGTGGTGTGCGACGTACGGTGAGGGGTTAAATCCGGACATCCCGAACAGTGTCGCGCACCCGACCCGCTGTTGTCAGCGGTCTCGCGCGAGAATCTACCGACCAGTTACCTGGGGCGTGCACTGCTTTCCGGGTGGTGAGCGAGAATGACGAGGTGTCACCTCCCCGGATCACCCTGATCGGCCGAGCCGGCTGTCACCTGTGCGATGAGGCCCGGGTCGTGGTCGAACGCGTGGCGTCCGACCTCGGAATCGACTGGCAAGAGCGCTCGATCGACGACGACCCGAGCCTGCGCGAGCAGTACTGGGAGCAGATTCCGGTGACCCTGGTGGATGGCCGGCCGCACGACTTCTGGCGGGTCTCCGAGGTCCGGCTCAGGGCGGCGCTGGCCGCAGGGCAGGGCCGCGACCTGTGAGCCTTATCACGCGGCTGTCGCCCGCCTGAAGGCGGCTCCCCGGACCAGCACGCGGGGGGCGGCCGGTGCAACTTTGTGCCTTCGTTCACAAACGCATACCCTGATGTCATCCACGCGCTCCAGCCCGAACGAACGGCGTCCCCACTCGGACGGGCCAAAGGTGAAAGGAGCCGGTGAGAGAACGTGTCCGCCGACCCCGCGATTCGTCGAGAGATTCCCGACGCGACGGTGGCCCGGCTGCCGGAGTACTACCGCGCGCTCGCCGACCTCGCCGAGCGCGGGATCTCCTCGGTGTCGTCCGAGGAGCTGGCGGCCTCCGCCGGCGTGCGATCGACCCAGCTCCGCAAGGACCTCAGCCACCTCGGGTCGTACGGGGTCCGGGGCGTGGGTTACGAGGTGGAGCACCTGGCCCTGGAGATCTCTCGAGCGCTGGGCCTCAGCCAGGACTGGCCGGTCGGCATCGTCGGCATGGGCAACCTCGGGCGGGCGCTGGCGGCCTACTCCGGCTTCGCCACCGGCGGGTTTCATGTGGCGGCCCTCTTCGACGAGGACCCCACGCTGGCCGGCGAGGTGATCGGTGACGTCGCGGTCTCCTCGATGACCGAACTGCCCGCCCTGGCCCGGGCCGGGGGCCTGTCGATCGGCGTCATCGCGACACCCGCTGCCTCGGCCCAGTCGGTCTGTGACGCGTTGATCGCGGTGGGGATCCGGTCGATCCTCAACTTCGCCCCGGTATCCCTGTCCGTCCCTACCGACGCCAACGTCCGTCGGGTCGACCTGGCGACCGAGCTGCACGTCCTGGCGTTCCACGAGCAGCAGAAGTCGCTCCTGTCCGGTCTGGGGGTGGCCCAGTGAGCGTCCTGGTCATCGGGCTGTCCCACCACACGACGCCGATCAGCCTGCTCGAGGCGGCGGCGACGGCCAGCAGCGTCGAGCTTGCCGCACGGGTGCGCGGGTCCGACGCCATCTCCGAAGTGGTCGTGGTCGCCACCTGCAACCGGCTGGAGGTCTATGCCGAGGCGGTCACCTTCCACGGCGCGGTCGCCGCGATCGGGGAGTCGTTGGCGTCGGCGTCCGGGATCGCGCTCAGCGAGCTCAGCGCCCACCTCTACGTCCACTACGAGGACCGCGCCGTCGCCCATGCCTTCTCGGTCGCCTGCGGTCTCGACTCCATGGCCGTCGGCGAGGCCCAGGTGCTCGGCCAGATGCGCGACGCGCTGCGCGCGGCGCAGCGCACGGGCACCGCGGGGGAGTCGCTGAACTCCCTCTTCCAGCAGGCGCTGAGGGTCGGCAAGCGAGCGCACACCGAGACGGCGATCGACCAGGTCAGCCAGTCGCTGGTCGAGGCGGGGCTGGACGCGGCCCGCGACGTGGTCGGCCCGCTCGCCCAGAACAGCGTCCTCGTCGTCGGCGCGGGGGGAATGAGCAGCCTCGCCGCGACGACGGTGGCCCGCCAGGGGGTCGGCACGCTGACGATCGTCAACCGCACCGCGGCCAAGGCCCGCAGGCTCGCCGAGGCGACCGGAGCGACCGCGCTGGACATGACCGACCTCGAGCCGGCACTGGCGACCGCGGACATCGTCATCACCTCGACCGGTGCCCTCGGGCACCTGATCACGCTCGAGCAGGTCACCCGCGCTCGTCAGGACCGCACCGTGGGGCCACAGGTCTTCATCGACCTCGGCCTGCCACGTGACGTCGACCCGGCTGTCGCGCTGCTGCCCGGCGTCCGGGTGGTCAGCCTGGTCGAGCTCGGCGAGCGCCTGGCCGCTGAGTCCGCGACCGACACCCTGCCCGAGGTCCAGGCCGTCGCCGACCTGGTCACCGGTGAGGTGGCCGGCTACCTCACCGCGAGGATGGCCAAGGCCGTGGCGCCGACCGTCGCCGCCTTGCGCTCTCGGGCGGCCGACCTGGTCGAGGCCGAGATGGCCCGGCTCGACCAGAAGCTGCCCCACCTCGACAGCGAGACCCGCTCCGAGGTGCAGCGCACCGTGCACCGGGTGGTGGAGAAGCTGCTGCACACCCCCACCGTCCGGATCAAGGAGCTCAGCAGCGAGGGCGACGGCGGCGACTACGCAGCCGTGCTGCGCGAGCTGTTCGATCTCGACCCCCATGACGTGGCTGCGGTCAGCGTGCCGCCGGACCCGGGTGCCGTGCCAGGACCCGTTGCCGACCTCGGGAGCGAGTCATGAGCCCCCTGCGCCTGGGCACCCGCCGCAGCGCCCTCGCGACCACCCAGTCGACCTGGGTGGCCGACCGCCTGCGCGTGCTCGGCCATGAGGTGGAGCTGGTCGAGATCACCACCCACGGTGACGTCTCTCGCGAGCAGCTGAGCATGATCGGGGGGACCGGTGTGTTCGCCGCAGCCATCCGGCAGGCCTTGCAGCGCGGCGAGATCGACCTTGCGGTCCACTCGCTCAAGGACCTCCCGGTCCGCCCTGAGCCGGGTCTGGTCATCGCAGCCATCCCCGCTCGTGAGGACCCGCGTGACGTCCTCATCGCCCGGGACGGGCTGACCCTCGGCGAGCTGCCGGAGGGGGCGGTCATCGGGACCGGCTCACCTCGGCGTGCCGCGCAGATCAACGCGCTCGGGCTCGGCGTCCGGGTGGAACCGGTCCGTGGCAACGTCGACACCCGGATCGCCCTGGTGCACTCCGGTCGGTGCGATGGCGTGCTCCTGGCCCGGGCCGGCCTGCACCGTCTGGGTCGCCTCGACGAGGTCACCGAGACGCTGGACCCCGTGCAGATGCTCCCCGCTCCCGGTCAGGGTGCGCTCGCCGTCGAGTGCCGCGCCGAGCGGGAGGACCTGCTGGCCCTCCTCGCCGATCTGGACGATCCGGACACCCGGGCCAGCGTCACCGCGGAGCGGTCGCTGCTCGGGGCGCTGGAGGCCGGCTGTTCGGCACCCGTCGGGGCCCTCGCCGAGATCGTCGAAGGCGAGGCCGGCCTCGAGCTGTGGCTGCGCGCCTTCGTCGGATCCGAGGACGGCTCCACCGAGCTGCGCCGGTCCATCGTCGCCCCGGTGGGCGAGGCGTCCGCCGCCGGCCGCCGGCTCGCGGCGGTCCTCCTCGAGGACGGCGCCGCAGACCTGTCCGGCCATCCACCACCACCGCCGGACGGCATACCCAGACGCCGTCCCGCCCCGCACACCGAATCCATCCCCCACCACACGGAGCAGGTCTCGTGAGCCCCACCACTGCCAAGAGCAAGACCGCCGGCAAGCCAGCCGGACGGGTCGCCTTCGTCGGCGCCGGACCCGGCGACCCCGGCCTGATGACCCTGCGAGCTCGCGACTACCTCGCGGCCGCGGACACCGTGGTCATCGACCAGGTCAACCGCGACGACATGGTCGCCCGACACAGCAGGCCCGACGTCGAGATCGTCGACGCCGGTCATGGCGAGCACGGCGAGGAGCTGACTCGCGCCTCGCGGGCCAAGCTGCTGGTCCGCGCTGCCCGCGGGCTCGGGGAGGGCGGCCTCGTGGTGCGGCTCATGGACGGGGACCCGGCGATGTTCAACGGGTTCGCCGAGGAGGCGTTGGCGTTGCACAAGGCGGGTATCCGCTTCGACGTGGTTCCGGGAGTCTCCGCGGTCACGGCGGTGCCGACCTACGCCGGCGTGCCGCTGACGTCCAAGGCGGCCAGCGCTGTCCACGTCGTCAGCGCGGGCGACCGCAAGCACGACTGGTCCCCGGCCGTGCCGGCACACGTCACCGTCGTCATCATCGGCGTGCCCGAGACCCTGGGTGACGCGTTGGCGGACCTGCGGGCCGCAGGACGGGACGATGCAACGCCCGTCGCCGTGACCGAACGGGGCACCACCACCCGACAGGTGACCCACACCACCACGCTGGGCGAGGTGGGCAAGCTGCTGCGCTCGACGAAGGTCAACTTCCCGTCGCTGGCCGTCGTCAGCCCGAACGTCGAGCTGCGCGAACAGCTGTCCTGGTTCGAGACGAAGCCGCTCTTCGGCTGGAACGTGCTGATCCCCAGGACCAAGGACCAGGCCGGGGCGACGATCGAGCGGCTCGCCTCGTACGGCGCCACCGCCGATGTCGTGCCGACGATCTCGGTGGAGCCGCCACGCACGCCCCAGCAGATGGAGCGGGCGATCAAGGGTCTGGTCACTGGGCGCTACGAGTGGATCGGCTTCACCTCGGTCAACGCGGTGCGGGCCGTGCGCGAGAAGTTCGACGAGTTCGGGCTCGACGCCCGCGCCTTCGCCGGGCTCAAGATCGCCGCCGTCGGCGGCGTCACGGCGCAGGCCCTGCGTGAGTGGGGCATCGTCGCGGACCTCGTCCCGGAGCAGGACCAGTCGGCGGCCGGACTGCTCGCCGAGTGGCCGGAGTTCGACGCGCTCCTCGACCCGATCAACCGGGTCTTCCTGCCCCGCGCGGACATCGCCACGGACACGCTGGTCGCCGGACTCATCGAGATGGGCTGGGAGGTCGACGACGTCACCGCCTACCGGACCGTCCGGGCCGCCCCGCCTGCCGCGGAGGTCCGCGACGCGATCAAGTCGGGTGCGTTCGATGCGGTGGTCTTCACGTCGAGCTCCACCGTCCGCAACCTCGTCGGGATCGCCGGGAAGCCGCATCCGTCCACGGTCGTCGCCGTGATCGGTCCGGCCACCGCCAAGACGGCGGAGGAGCACGGGCTGAGGGTCGACGTCATGGCTGCCGAGCCGTCGTCCGCGGCGCTGGTGGATGCGTTGGCCGCTCACGGCCTCGGCATCGCCGCGGCTGCGGCGGAGGCGGGCGAGCCGGTGCGCCGACCCAGCGAGAAGCGGCCGTCCTCGCGACGTCGGGCCAAGTAGTGACCGCGTCGTCGGGCGTGGGCGGTCCGGTCGTCCGACCCCGCCGGTTGCGCCGCACGCCGGCGCTGCGTGCGCTCGTCGCGCAGACCCGCCTGCATCCTCGCGACCTCGTGCTCCCGGTGTTCGTCAAGGAGGGCGCCCTCGAGCCCATCCCGATCAGCAGCATGCCGGGCGTCGTCCAGCACTCCCTGGACTCGCTCGTCGGCGTCGCGCGCGAATGCGTCGCGGCCGGGCTCGGGGCGATGATGATCTTCGGAGTACCGCTGAGCAAGGACGCACGCGGTTCCGGCGCGGATGACCCCGAAGGGATCCTCAACGTCGCCGTCCGCACGGTGCGCGCCGCCGTGGGCGACGACCTCGTCGTCATGGCCGACCTGTGCCTGGACGAGTTCACCGACCACGGGCACTGCGGCGTCCTGGCGGCCGACGGCGCCGTCGACAACGACCGGACGCTGGAGCGGTACGCCTCGATGGCGCTCGCCCAGGCCCGGGCCGGGGCGCATGTGGTCGGGGCGAGCGGGATGATGGACGGTCAGGTGGGCGTGGTCCGCTCGACCCTCGACGACGCCGGCTTCGAGGACGTGGTCATCCTCGCCTATGCCGCGAAGTACGCGTCCGGCTTCTACGGGCCGTTCCGCGAGGCCGTGCAGTCCTCGCTCGAGGGCGACCGGGCGACGTACCAACAGGATCCGGCCAACTTCACCGAGTCGATCCGGGAGATCCAGCTCGACCTGGACGAGGGCGCGGACCTGGTCATGGTCAAGCCCGCCCTGCCTTACCTCGACGTCATCGCCGCCGCCGCGGAGATCTCCACCGTGCCGGTCGCGGCATACCAGGTCTCCGGCGAGTACTCGATGATCGAGGCGGCGGCGGCACAGGGCTGGGTGGACCGGGAACGCTGTGCCCTCGAGGCCCTCACCTCGATTCGCCGAGCCGGTGCCCAGGTCATCCTGAGCTACTACGCCCTCGAGGCCGCGGGGTGGCTCCGGGCCTGAGCGGCAGGTCCAGCGAAACGCACGTAGGCCCCCACCGGGGGGAGCAGAATTGACGCCATGACCTCCGACGAACGGACCTGGGTCGGGCCTGCGCCCAGCCAGCCTGGAGGGCGGGACTGGTTCGACGACCTCTATCAGGACGCTGCTCGGATAGACGCCGAGCTGCCGTGGGACCAGGGGATGCCGAGTCCGCTGCTGGTGCAGTGGGCGCACCGTCGTCGCAGTCGGCTGCGCGGCCGAGCCGTCGTGGTCGGCGCGGGGTATGGCCGGGATGCGGAGTTCATCGCCTCCCTGGGCCTCGACACGACAGCCTTCGACATCGCCCCGACTGCCGTGCACGCCGCGCGGCGCCGATACCCGGACACGCCGGTCGACTACCGGATCGCCGACCTGCTTGCCCTGCCGGACGAGATGGTGGCGGCCTTCGACCTCGTCGTGGAGAGTCTCACCGTCCAGTCCATGCCGCGGGCGTTCCGTCCGACGGTGACGACGGCGGTCGTCTCGCTGGTGGCGCCGGGGGGCACGCTGTTGGTGCTGGCGCGAGCCACCACCGAGGCCGACGCCGCGGCAGATCCCAGAGCCGGGCCGCCCTGGCCGTTGACCCGGGCGAGGTGGAGGCCTTCGGCGGCTCGGATCTGGAGTCGGTCGAGATCGAGGCGATCCTCGAGGACCCCGACGTCCCCCGATGGCGCGCGGAGTTCCACCGGCAATGACAGGCTGGCCCCGGACCGCAGCCCCACGGCCCGGTCTGCCGATGCTGGTGGACGTCGTTTGAATCGGTAGACTTGCGGACGCCGTCCAGAGCCGGGGTTGGGCCCGGGACGGCAGCATTGATGCTCAGCAGCATCTCCCCTCACCCCTGAACAGGCAGACGAGACATGACGGTTCCGACCGAGCCCCGCTGGCTGGACGAGCAGGACCAGCAGTCGTGGCGTGCCTACCTGCGCGGCAGTCGACTCCTGGAGCGCGCCCTCGACCGCGACCTGCAGCAGCACGGCCTGCAGCTGAGCGAGTACGAGATCATCTCGATGCTCTCCGAGTCCCCGTCGCACCGGCTGCGGATGTCCGAGCTCGCGACCATGGTCGTTCAGTCCCGCAGTCGGCTCACCCACACCGCGAGCCGCCTCGAGAAGCGCGGCTGGGTCACCCGGCAGCCGTGCGAGTTCGACCGCCGCGGGGTCGAGCTCGTGCTGACCAAGGAGGGCGCCAAACGCGTCGTCCTGGCGTCCATGGCGCACGTCGAAAGCGTGCGGCGCCACCTGGTCGACCTCATGGAGCCCGAGCAGTTCGCTGCCTTGGGACGCGCCATGGCGCGCGTGCAGAGCGCACTGGCTGAGGCCCCCGAGGCAGAGCCCGACGAAGCCGGCACCTAGGCCTCCGGTGGCGCTGCGACAATGAGGGCATGACCCCCGCGTACCCCTTCGAGGCCCCCGCCTCAACGTCCATGTTCGAGCGTGCCCTCGCCGTGACTCCCGGCGGGGTCAACTCGCCGGTGCGTGCCTTTCGTGCCGTGGGCGGCACGGCCCGGTTCACCCGCGAGGCCCAGGGCCCGTGGCTGACCGATGTCGACGGACGCCGGTATGTCGACCTGATCTGCTCCTGGGGCCCGATGATCCTCGGGCATGCCCATCCCGACGTCGTCGAGGCCGTCCGCCGCAGTGCCGCGCACGGCTTCAGCTTCGGCACCCCCTCGGAGAACGAGGTCCTGCTTGCCGAGGAGCTGGTCGCCCGCGTCGAGCCGGTCGAGCAGGTGCGGCTGGTGAACAGCGGCACCGAGGCGACGATGACCGCGATCCGGCTGGCGCGCGGCTTCACCCACCGCACCCTGATCGTCAAGTTCGCCGGGTGCTACCACGGCCATGTGGACTCACTCCTGGCGTCGGCCGGGTCCGGGGTGGCCACCTTGGGCCTTCCTGACTCCGCCGGCGTGCCGGCCTCGGCGGCCGCCGAGACGATCGTGCTGCCGTACAACGATCTTGGCGCCGTCGAGGCGGCCTTCGCCGAACGCGGGGCCGAGATCGCAGCGGTGATCACCGAGGCTGCGCCGGGCAACATGGGCGTCGTCCCGCCTGCGGCCGGGTTCACCGAGGGGCTGCGTCGGATCACCAGCGAGTACGGGGCGCTGCTCATCTCGGACGAGGTGATGACCGGGTTCCGCTGTTCGCGCTCGGGGTGGTACGGCCTCGAGGGCCCGTATGCCGCCGGCCCGCCGGACCTGTTCACCTTCGGCAAGGTCATGGGCGGCGGTTTCCCAGCGGCGGCGTTCGGCGGCCGGGCCGACGTCATGGCCATGCTCTCCCCGGTCGGACCCGTCTACCAGGCGGGCACGCTGTCCGGGAACCCGGTGGCCACGGCTGCCGGGCTCGCGACCCTGCGAGGGTGCACCGACACCGTCTACCAGCGGCTCGACGTCGTCTCCCGAGCCATCGCCGACGTCGTGACCGCGGAGCTGACCAGCGCCGGGGTGCCGCACCGCATCCAGTGGGCCGGCTCGATGTTCAGTGTGTTCTTCCGCGCCGGAGCCGTCACCAACTACGACGAGGCCAAGGACCAGTCGACGGACGCCTTCCGGGCGTTCTTCCACTCCATGCTCAGCCAGGGCGTCCACCTGCCGCCCAGCGCGTTCGAGGCATGGTTCGTCAGCGCCTCCCACGACGACGAGGCGCTCGAGACGATCGTCGCGGCCATCCCGGATGCGGCCCGCGCCGCCGCGGCGGCGTTTGCGACAATCGACGCATGACCGCCCCCGAGCGCACCATCGTCCACCTCATGCGCCACGGCGAGGTCGACAACCCCACGGGCGTCCTCTACGGGAGGCTGCCCGACTTCCACCTCTCGCCCCTGGGGCTCGCGATGGCACAGATGGTCGCCACGCATCTCGCGGACCACGACATCGTCGCGGTGGTGGCGTCGTCGCTCGACCGGGCCCAGGAGACCGCCGCGCCCATCGCGGCGGCGCACGGCGTGGACATCACGACGGACGACCGGGTCATCGAGGCTGGTAACTACTTCGAGGGCAAGACGTTCGGGGTCGGGGACGGGGCGCTGACCAAGCCCCAGCACTGGCCCAAGCTGGTCAACCCCTTCAAGCCCTCCTGGGGCGAGCCCTACACCGAGATCGTCGGACGGATGTCGCACGCCATCGCGGATCTCCGGGAGCGGGCCGCGGGGCACGAGGCGGTCATCGTGTCGCACCAGCTTCCGGTCTGGACGATTCGCAACCACCTCGAGGGCAAGCGCCTGTGGCACGACCCGCGCAAGCGCGAGTGCTCGCTGGCGTCGCTGACCTCGTTGGAGTACCTCGGTGAGGAGCTCCAGTCGATCACGTACAGCGAGCCGGCGGCGAGGTTGCTCCTGGCCGCGACGAAGAGGGCGGGCGCGTGAGCGGACCGCTCCACCGACGTCTGACCCGGACGGTGTGCGCCAGCCTGCTCGTGGGCGCGGTGGCCGCCGTCGGCGCGTGCTCGAAGGACGCGAACTCCATCGCCGAGCAGGCGAAGGCCGGCGACGGCAAGGGGTATGTCGCCGGGGACGGGTCGGTCCAGCAGCTGCCCCCGTCCCAGCGTGGCGTGCCGGTCGCACTGAAGGGCAGCACCGTCGACGGCGGCAACTGGTCGATCGAGGCCGACGGGGCGGGAAAGGTCGTGGTGATCAACGTCTGGGGCTCCTGGTGTCCGCCCTGCGTCCAGGAGCAGCCGCGGCTGCAGGAGGTGTGGGCGGCCGTGTCGGCGGCGAAGAAGCCTGTCGCCTTCATCGGCATCGACACCAAGGAGAGCGCCGCCACCGGTGCCGCGTTCCTGCGCGCCAACAACGTGACCTACCCCTCGATCAGCAACGACGCCTCGACCGGGCAGCCCATGCTCGCCCTCCAGGGCAAGGCCTCGGCGACGCCCTCGACCCTCGTCCTGGACCGGCAGCACCGGATCGCCGCACGCATCCTCGGCGCCACGACCAGTGCCACCCTCAGCGCCATCATCGACGACGTCCTGGCCGAGCAGGCCTGAGCCCCTCACGTGTCGACCTTGGTGCAGGACTCCACGATCGCCGCCGGTGCCCTGCCGGTGGCGGCGCTCATCGCGCTGGCCGCCGGGCTGGTGTCCTTCGCGTCACCCTGCGTCCTGCCGCTCGTCCCGGGGTTCCTCGGCTACGTCACCGGACTGTCGGATGTCGCCATCGAGCAGCGGCGTCGCGCCAGGCTGGTGGTCGGGGCGCTGCTCTTCGTGCTGGGCTTCTCGCTGGTCTTCACCGCGACCATCGTCACCGCCTCCGCGCTCAGCCTGGTGCTGCGTGAGCAGCAGGACGTCCTGGTCCGCGTCGGGGGGGTGGTCGTCATCCTCCTGGCGCTCGTGTTCCTCGGGGCGGGCGGAGGCCTGGGCGCCCAGCGGGAGTTCAAGCCGACCTGGAGACCGGTCTCCGGTCTCGCCGGTGCTCCGCTGCTCGGCGCCGTCTTCGCGTTCGGCTGGGCACCCTGCACCGGGCCGACCCTCGCCGCCATCTTGGCCCTGACGGCGCCGCTGGGCGGCGACGGCGCCATCGGCCGGGGCGTGGTGCTCGCTGCGGCATACTGCCTCGGCCTGGGGCTGCCCTTCGTGGCCATGGCCGCGGGCTGGTCTCGCGCCACCCGTGCCAGCGCCTGGCTGCGCCGGCACAGCCGCGCCGTCCAGCGCTTCGGTGGCGCCCTGCTGTTGACGGTCGGGATCCTCATGGTCAGCGGGCTCTGGGTCACCTGGACTGCCTGGGTCCAGGCGCACCTCGTGACCGGGTTCGAGACGGTCCTCTGATGGCCGCCGACACCCAGCAGCGGATCGTCCAGCCCCGGCTCGGCCCGGCCGGGTGGGCCCGGTGGGCCTGGCGCAACCTCACCTCGATGCGGACCGCGCTGTTCCTGCTGCTGCTGCTGTCCGTCGGAGCCGTCCCCGGCTCGATCTTCCCGCAGCGCTCGATCGACCCCGGCCGGGTGGCCGACTACCTGGTGTCGCACCAGAGCGTCGGGCCATGGCTGGACCGGCTGGGCTTCTTCGACGTGTACGCGTCGGTGTGGTTCTCGGCGATCTACCTCTTGCTCGTCGTGTCGCTGATCGGCTGCATCGTGCCGCGCAGCCGGATCCACTGGCACACCCTGCGGGCCCAGCCTCCGCGAGCGCCGAAGCGGCTGAGCCGACTGGACGACCACCTCGAGTTCGAGTATCCCGGCGCACCGGCTGACGCGCTGGAGACCGTGCGGAAGTCGTTACGACGCAAGCGATTCCGGGTGGTCTCCCACGACGGGGAGTCGGTCAGTGCGGAGAACGGCTACCTGCGCGAGACGGGCAACCTGGTCTTCCACGTGGCCATCTGCGTCATCGTCGTCGGGGTCGCGGTGGGGCACCTGTTCGGCTGGCGCGGCGACGTCATCCTGCCGGCCGGGGGCAGCTTCTCCTCGACCCTGACGAACTACGACAGCTTCATCCCCGGGCCGCTGAGCGACCCGGAGCGACTGGCGCCGTTCACGATCCAGCTCGACAAGATGGACGTGCGCTTCGAGGACAAGGTCGGCGGGTCGCAGTTGGGCGCCCCACGCAGCTTCGAGGCCTTCGTCACCACCACGCAGCAACCGGGCGCCCCGGCCGAGCAGCACATCGTCAGCCCGAACAACCCGGTCACCCTCGGGGGTGCCGACGTCTTCCTCCTCGGCAACGGGTACGCCCCGGTGGTGACCTTCACCGACGCCAGCGGCCAGGTGCTGTACCACCAGGCGACGCCGTTCCTGGCCCAGGACAACAACTACACCTCGGTGGGGGCGATCAAGGTCGGTGCCGCCCGGCCCGAGGCGCTGGCCTTCAGCGGGTTCTTCCTGCCGACCGCCGAGTCGAGCTATGCCAACGGTCCGGTCTCCATGTTCCCTGACCTGGGCAACCCGGAGCTGGCCCTGTCGATCTGGACGGGGGACCTCTACCCGGGCGGTCGCCCCCAGTCGGTCTACACGCTGAACACGAGCGAGCTGACCCAGGTGACCAAGGCCGACGGAAAGCCGCTGCTGATCCGGCTCAAGCCGGGGCAGAGCTTCGAGCTGCCGGACGGACGCGGGACGCTGACCTTCGACTCGGTGGAACGCTTCGCCGGGCTCTCGGCGCGGGTCGACCCCGGCAAGGAGCTGACCCTGGTCGCTGCCCTCGCCGCCCTGCTCGGACTGGTCGCCTCGTTGTTGGTGCGACGGCGCAGGGTGTTCGTCCGGGTGACGCCGGTCACCGAGCCGCCCAGCATTTCCGGGTCGGGGGGCCCGCCGCGTACCGTGGTCACGATCGGTGGCCTTGCCAAGAACGCTGATCCCGGACTCGCGACGCTGCTGCAGCGGCTGCGCGACGAGCTGACCTAAGGACGGACCCGGATGCCATCGACCAGCCTCGTGGGCTACTCGAACCTCGCGTTGTACTCCGCCATGGCCGTGTACACCCTCGCGATGCTCATGTTTGCCTTCCACCTCGCCGCGCTCGGTCCGGTCAAGGCGGATCGGTCAGCCAGGCGCCGAGAGCTCGTCGGCTCGGGTGCCCCGTCGCCGGTGCAGGGTCCTGCCGACGAGCCGGCTGTCGACGACCTCACCGAGTCACCGCGCGCCCGGAAGCTCGGTGGGGTGGCGCTCTCGCTGTCCTGGTTGGGCACGCTGGTCCTCATCGCGTCGGTCGCGATGCGCGGCCTGGCCGTGATGCGGCCGCCGTGGGGCAACATGTTCGAGTTCGCCTGCGCGGGGGCCGCCGCGGCCGCCCTCGCCTACTGCGTCCTGGCCCGACGGAACAACTGGCAGTGGCTGGGGATCTTCGTCATCGGGCCCGTGCTGCTCACCCTGGGCCTGGCTCTCTTCGCCTTCTACACGGAGGCGGCCGAGCTGATGCCGGCCCTCAAGAGCGTCTGGCTGGTGATCCACGTCATCGTCGCGGTGCTCGCCGTCGGCATCTTCACCATCGCCTTCTCGATCGGGATCGTCTACCTGCTCAAGAAGCGGCGCGAGGAGGTCCCACCGCAGCGGAAGAACTTCATGGAGACCCTGCCCTCCTCGACCCGGCTCGAGCGCACGGCATACGGGCTGAACATGGTGGGCTTCATCCTGTGGACCTTCACCCTCATCGCGGGCGCGATCTGGGCGCAGAAGGCCTGGAGCGCCTACTGGACCTGGGACCCCAAGGAAGTGTGGACCTTCGTCATCTGGGTCGTCTACGCCGCCTACATGCACGCCCGCGCGACCGCCGGCTGGGAGCCGAAGAAGGCGATGATGATCGCGCTCGCCGGCTATGCCTGCATCCTGATCAACTTCCTCGTCGTCAACGTGTACTTCGTCGGCATGCACAGCTACTCCGGACTGAAGTAGGCCGCCGATGATCCGCTACACCCTCCTGCGGCTGCTGATCTTCCTCGGCTGTCTGGTGGCCTTCTGGCTGCTCGGGCTACGCAGCCAGGAACAGCAGCCCTACCTGCTGATCGCGGCCGCCGTGAGCTCGGTGGTGCTGTCCTTCTTCCTGCTGCGCCGCGAGCGCACCCAGTTCTCGGAGCGGATCGCCGAGCGGATCGAGCGCCGCGCCCAGGCCCGTCAGGCGCTCGGCGGGATCGACGAGGAGGCCGAGGACGCCGAGCTGGACGACGACGCGGACCCCTCCGGCGACCAGGACCAGCGGCGCGATCACACCGGGCGCGAGTAGTCGGCTCAGCGGCGCAGGGCGGCAGCGCCGATGCCAATGGACAGCAGGAGCGACCAGACCAGCTGGAACCGGCCGGTCCCGCTGAGCACCGGGATGAGGGCGGCACCGGTGGCACCGGAGCGCACCAGCTTCACCAGGGGGTAGGCGAGGGCGTAGGCGGCGAGCGCGATGAGCGCGACCGGGCTGACCAGTGCGCAGCCCACCACGCACAGCACCGACCCGAGGAGGAGTCCGTAGTACAGCCGCCGAGTGCCGAGGTCGCCGAGGCGGACGGCGAGCGTCTGCTTCCCGTGGACCCGGTCGGTGGGGATGTCCCGCAGGTTGTTGGCCACCAGGATCGCCGAGGCCAGGGCGCCGACGCCGACGGCGCCGAGCAGGCCGGACCAGGTGACCCGCATCGCCTGCGCGTACTGGGTGCCGAGGGTGGCCACCAGTCCGAAGAAGACGAAGACATAGAGCTCGCCCAGGCCCCGGTAGCCGTACGGGCTTCTGCCACCGGTGTAGTACCAGGCGGCGGCGATGCTCGCGGCGCCCAGCGGCAGGAGCAGCCAGGCCTGGCTCAGCGCCACCAGCGCGAAGCCGCACAGGGCAGCCATGAAGAAGCTGGCGAGGGCCGCCAGCTTGACGTTTCCCGGGTTCGCGATCCCCTGGCCGACCAGCCGCAGCGGCCCGACTCGCTCCTCGTCGGTTCCGCGGATGCCGTCCGAGTAGTCGTTCGCGTAGTTGACCCCGATCTGGAGCGTGAGCGAGACGACGAGGGCGAGCAGCGCATACCCCCACGTCGTCCGGCCGAGGGCATAGGCGGCCCCGGTGCCGACGGCGACGGGGGAGACGGCGGCGGGAAGAGTGCGCGGACGCGCTCCCTCAACCCACTGGGACAGGGTGGCCATGCTGATCTTTCCGGCGGCGGGACGGGGGGCGTGCGATGGTGCCGCTTCAGAGGTTACGCAGGAAGTCCGGGTCGTCCTCGGGGCCACGCGGACCGCGCAGCCGCCTTTTCCCGGCGGGCGGCGCGCCGCGTCCGGTGCCGACGGCAAGCCAGGTGATCGGCCCCACCCAGGGGATGAGCACCAGCAGGACGACCCACACCAGCTTCGGCAGATAGCGAACCCGCTCGGCGTCGGTCTGGAGGCAGTCGACGAGGGCATAGATCGTCAGCCCCAGGCTGGCGACCGTCATCAGAACTCGCAGCATCAGCCCGTCCTTCCCACGTCCGCTCCCAGTGTCTCATTGAAGACCCGGACCACGGCACGACGGTCGGGCTTTCCCGGCCCGCGCAGCGGGAGCGCTGCCAGCACGAGCAGACGCTGGGGAAGGGCATGGTCCGGGAGGATGCCGCGCAGCGCCGAGCGCACGTCACGCACGGTGGGCTCCGGGGCCCCCGGCACCACGACCACCGCCGCCGAGACGGCCTGGCCCCATCTGGGGTGGGCGGTTCCGACGACGACGACCTCACTCACGCCCGGCACATAGCGCAGGATCGCGTCCTCGACCCCCCCGGGAGCGACCTTCATCCCGCCGGTGTTGACCAGGTCGTCGGCGCGGCCGGTGATCCGGAGCAGCCCGCCGCCGTCGAAGTCGCCGAGGTCGTCGGTGCGGAACCAGCGCACTCCGTCGGCGTCGACGCTGAAGGCGTCATCCTGGTCCGGCTCCCCGGTCAGGTAGCCGTGCCCGACGGTCGACCCGCCGAGGACGACGTGGTGGTCGTTGTCGATGTGGACCTGGCTGACCGGCAGGGGCACGCCGTCGTAGACACAGCCCCCGGCCGTCTCGCTCATTCCATAGGTCCGGACCAGCGCCACCCCGGCGGTCCGGGCGGCGTCCAGGGTGGAGGTGCCGGTCGCCGCCCCGCCGACCAGCACGCGGTCGTACTGCCTGAGCGCCGTGACGCCGAGCTGGCTGTCCAGCAGCCGGGCGACCTGGGTCGGAACCAGGGCGGTGTACCACGGGCCACTGCCGCGTGCGGCCAGCGCCGACGTCTGCGCGGCGAAACCCTCGGTGGTGAAGCCAGGGGCCAGGTCCAGCACGCCGGGCTCGGTCCCGGCGACCAGCGAGCGCACGAGGACCTGGAGCCCGGCGATGTGCACAGCGGGCAGCGCGAGCAACCAGGTGCCCGCGCCACCGAGCACCTCGTGCGTGGCGGTGGCCGAGGTCAGCAGGTTGTCCGCGGTCAGCAGGGCCCGCTTCGCGGTTCCGGTCGAGCCGGAGGTGCCGACGGCCAGGGCGAGCCCGTCCGGCAGCCGGTGGTCGTCGGCCAGGACCGGCGGCTGGGCATCGGCGGCGTACGGCAGCAACGCGGGACCCCCGTCCAGGGCACGCGCCAGCGCCGCTAGCAGGTCCTGCACCCGGGCGCCTTGGGCCACCTCGAGCGGTACCAACCTGGTCATCGGGTCACCGTGGCTGACGGTTACGGACGGCGGGTCATCGACAGCACGTCGAGGGTGGCGTCGAGCTGCTCCACGGTGAGCAGGCCCTGCTCGACGAAGCCCTGCGCGAGGACGACGTCCCGGATCGTCCGTCCCTCCTTGAGTGCCTTCTTGGCGACCGCGGCGGCGTTCTCGTAGCCGATGTAGCGGTTGAGCGGGGTGACGATGCTCGGCGAGGACTCCGCCAGCATCCGGGCGTGCTCGACGTTCGCGGTGATCCCGTCGACGCACCGGTCCGCGAGCACCCTGCTCGAGGCGGCCAGCAGCCGGATCGACTCGAGGACGTTCCGGGCCATCACCGGCATCATCACGTTGAGCTCGAAGCTGCCGGCGGCTCCCGCGAAGCCGATCGTCGCGTCGTTGCCGATCACCTGGGCGCAGACCATCACGGTGGCCTCGCAGATGACCGGGTTGACCTTGCCCGGCATGATCGACGACCCGGGCTGCAGGTCGGGGATGGCGATCTCACCGAGACCGGCCCGCGGGCCCGACCCCATCCAGCGCAGGTCGTTGCAGATCTTGACCAGGCCCACCGCGATCGTGCGGAGCACCCCCGACGCCTCGACCAGGCCGTCCCGCGAGCCCTGGGCCTCGAAGTGGTTGCGCGCCTCGGTCAGCGGCAGGCCGGTCTCGGCCGCGAGCAGCCCGATCACGGCGGCGGCGAAGCCGGGGGGCGTGTTGATCCCGGTGCCGACCGCGGTCCCGCCCAACGGCAGCTCGGCGACCCGGGGCAGGGCGGACTCGACCCGCTCCACGGC
This sequence comes from uncultured Actinomycetota bacterium, assembly GCA_963845815.1. Classification (GTDB taxonomy): domain Bacteria; phylum Actinomycetota; class Actinomycetes; order Actinomycetales; family Dermatophilaceae; genus Lapillicoccus. Next base: position 233,512 of record CAWJTD010000001.1, on the reverse strand, counting down.
ATACCGCAGCTGGGCGGCGTAGCCGCCGAACTCCTGGCCCAGAGTGACCGGTGTGGCGTCCATCAGGTGGGTGCGGCCCGCCTTGACCACGGTGTCGAACTCGGCCGCCTTGCGCTCCAGGGACTCGGCCAGGTGGGTCAGGGCCGGGACGAGGTCGGTGACCAGCGCGGCGGTCGTGGCGAGATGGATCGCGGTGGGGAAGACGTCGTTGCTGCTCTGCGAGGCGTTCACGTGGTCGTTCGGGTGCACCGTCCGACCGAGCGCCCGGCTGGCCAGGGTGGCGATGACCTCGTTGGCGTTCATGTTGCTCGAGGTGCCGGACCCGGTCTGGAAGGTGTCGATGGGGAACTCGTCGTCGTGCCCACCGTCGGTGACCGCGCCGGCCGCTGCGGCGATCGCCTCGGCGACCTCGGCGTCGAGGACCCCGAGCTGTTCGTTGGCTCGCGCGGCCGCCCCCTTGACCCGCCCGAGCGCCGAGATCAGCGCCGGCTCGATCGGGGTGCCGGAGATCGGGAAGTTCTCGACGGCCCGCTGGGTCTGCGCCTGCCAGAGGGCCTGCCGCGGAACGTGCACCTCGCCCATCGTGTCGTGCTCGACGCGGTATGCCGGGTCGCCGCCGTGGGCGCGCTCGTCCTCGAAGCTCATGGCCCCAGTGTCCCCTATGGGCTCCGTCGACGGTGCGGACGGTCTTGCCGACCGCGGGGACACGCCTGGCTCAGTGCTGGGCCGGCCGGTCGGTCACCGGGCGCGCCGCGCCAGCTCGAAGGGTAGGCGGTCGAAGATGATCCGCATCTCGCGGATCCGACCGTCGAGCACGCGGTGCCACTCGGCCCCCGGCGCATCGGCGACGAGCGGCGTCGAGGTGTCGTAGACCAGCACGGCCTGGGTGTCATCGCCATAGGAGGCAACCAGGGCGGCCGACTGGGCCATGCCCGCGAAGGGACCCATGAAGGCCCGGAACGCCTCAGCCCCGACGACCGGGCCCGCGGGAGCGTGGCAGGTGATGTCCGGGTCGACGTAGGACATGGCCCGGTCGAAGTCGCCACCACTCCACGCTTCGAAGTAGCGACGTGCGATGTCCAGCGCTGCAGGGTCAGTCATGGTTCCACTCCTTCTCTGGCCGTTCTCTGGTCGTACCCGTACAGACACCGTGCAGCACCAGATCGGAACGTTTGGCAGCATGAAGCCATGACGAGCTCGGCCCCTCCGGCGGATCCGGATGCCTTCGCCGAGCTCGTCGACCCCCACGTAGATGAGCTCCACCGGCACTGCTACCGGATGCTCGGGTCGGTCGACGACGCCGACGAGGTCCTGCAGGAGACGCTGCTCGCCGCCTGGCAGGCCCTGCCCGGCTTCGGGGGACGGGCATCCCTGCGGACCTGGCTCTACCGCATCGCCACCAACCGGTGCCTCAACGCCATCCGCAACGGCAAGCGCCGTCCACCGGTGGTGCCGCTGCCCCCGTTCGACCCGCCGCCGCCCACTGACCAGCACCGGGCGACCTGGGTTCAGCCCTATGTGACGGCCCAGGACCCCGCTCACCGCCTCGACCGGCGCGAGCACATCGAGCTGGCCTTCGTCACCGCCCTGCAGCTGCTCCCGCCCCGGCAGACCGCGGTGCTCCTCCTCGTCGACGTCCTGGGATTCTCCCTGGCCGAGACGGCCGAGCTCCTCGACATCGGGACAACGTCGGCCAAGGGTCTGCTCCAGCGAGCGAGGAGGGCCGTGGACGCGCGCCGTGAGGGTCCCCGGCGACCGCCTCCACCCGATCAACGAGGGGTTGCGGACCGGTTTGCGAGGGCCTTCACCGACGACGACATCGACGGCGTGCTGTCGCTGCTGACCGACCAGGCATGGCTGGCCATGCCCCCAGCCCCGCACCTCTACCGCGGCCGAGAGGCCATTGGTGCCTTCCTCCAGGCGAGTGTGCGCTGGCGCGAGGGCAGCCAGTCGCTGTCGTTGACGCCGATCTGGGCCAACGACGCACCCGGGTATGCCGTGCGGTTGACCGACCCTCACGGCTGGGTGCCTGCCGGCGTGATCGTCCTCGACATCCGCTCGGACGGGATCGACGGCGTGACGCGGTTCCTCGGCAGGGTCGGCCGGACGCCTTCCGGTCAGTCGTTCCGGCCGAGGTCGGTGGGGGAGTCAACCCCAGTCCTTGAGGGGTGGACAGTCCATTCGAAACGCCACCGGTCCGAGGAGGACGAGCGATGCTTGGCAGACCCGGTCTGCGCGGCAGTCCGACCCCAGGAGAGGACAGCACGATGAGCGATGAACAGGTGGCGCCGGAGACGCGGGGGGTCACGGTGGAGCTGCTGACCACGGTGGATCTCGGCCCCGAGCTCCCGGGCATGGACGGGCGTCAGCTGCGGATGCGCATGGTGACCATCGACCCGGGAGGGGTCTTCGGTCCGGTTCACGACCACCAGGGCCGGCCGGGGACCGTCTACGTGCTGCAGGGAACGATCACCGACCATCGAGATGGGAAGACCACGGACTATGGGCCAGGGGTGGGCTGGCCGGAGGACCGAGCCACCGTGCACTGGCTCGAGAACCGGGGAACGGTACCGGCGGTGGAGATCTCGGTCGATGTCGTGACGTCCGAGTAGGCGGGCGGCTGCCGATCCACGGCGGACGAGGAAGAAGGGCGGCTGGTCCAGTCAGGACCGGCAGCAGGCCGGTCGAGGGTGCGGGCAGGGCCGCAGCCCGGATGCCCCCAGACATCGTCGGCCGTCGGGTCAGAAGTACCAGGGGAAGGGGGACCAGTCCGGGTTGCGCTTCTCGAGGAACTGGTCGCGCCCCTCGACCGCCTCGTCCGTCATGTAGGCCAGCCGGGTCGCCTCACCGGCGAAGACCTGCTGGCCCATCAGCCCGTCGTCGACGAGGTTGAACGCGAACTTGAGCATCCGCTGCGCCTGTGGTGACTTGCCCATGATCTCGCGGGCCATCTGCAGCGCCTCGACCTCGAGGTCGGCGTGGTCGGCGACGACGTTGACCGCGCCCATCCGGTGCATGTCGTCGGCGGTGTAGGTGCGGCCGAGGTGGAAGATCTCCCGGGCGAACTTCTGGCCCACCATCCTGGCGAGGTAGGCCGAGCCGTACCCGGCGTCGAACGAGCCCACGTCGGCGTCGGTCTGCTTGAAGCGGGCGTGCTCGCGCGAGGCGATGGTCAGGTCGCAGACGACGTGCAGCGAGTGGCCCCCGCCGGCTGCCCAGCCATTCACCACCGCGATGACGACCTTGGGCATGGTCCGGATCAGGCGCTGGACCTCGAGGATGTGCAACCGGCCTCCCTGGGCGCGGACCCGGGCCGCGTCAACGGTGTCCGCGGTCTCGCCCTCGGCGTACTGGTAGCCGGACCGGCCGCGGATCCGCTGGTCGCCGCCCGAGCAGAACGCCCAGGTGCCGTCCTTGGGCGACGGCCCGTTCCCGGTGAGCAGGACGCAGCCGACGTCGGGGCTCATCCGGGCGTGGTCGAGGGCACGGTAGAGCTCGTCGACCGTATGCGGCCGGAAGGCGTTGAGCACCCTCGGGCGGTCGAAGGCGATGCGGACGGCGCCGAGCCCGCGAGCCCGGTGGTAGGTGATGTCGGTGAGGTCGAACCCCGGGACGACGTCCCACGCCTGCGGGTCGAAGACCTCCGGCACCTGCGGCTCGCCCCGCTTCTCCCTCGTCCGTTCGTCGCTCGCCTGCTCATCGCCTACCGGCTCGTCGCTCACCCTCGCGAGGATAGTGCCGGGAGCGGTCCGGCTGAACCGGGGTTCAGCCCTCGGCGAGGTGGGTGGGCGCCCCGTGGACCGCCGGGATCCGGCCCATCCGGCCCCCCTGGAAGTCCTCGAACGCCTGCAGGACCTCGGCCTTGGTGTTCATCACGAACGGCCCCGCCCAGGCCACCGGTTCCCTGATCGGGCGGCCGCCGAGCACGAGCACGTCGAGGCCGGGGGTGTTGCTCTGCTGGGTGCGGTGGGCCGCGAGCGTGACGAAGTCGCCGGCGCCGAGGACGGCGAGGTTGCCGGTGCGGACCGGGGTCGCGTCCGGCCCCACCGTGCCCTCACCGGACAGGACGTACACCAGCGCGTTGAAGTCGGTGCGCCAGGGCAGCTCGAGCCGAGCGGTCGGCGAGACGCTGGCATGGACCAGGGCCATCGGCGTGTGGGTCGAACCGGGGCCTTCCTGTCCGGCGACGTCGCCGGCGATGATCCGCACCAGGGTGCCGCCGTCGGGGGTGGTGGCGAGCCCGACCTGCCCGGCGCGGATGTCCTGGTAGCGCGGGGTGGCGAGCTTCTGGCTGCGCGGCAGGTTGACCCAAAGCTGGATGCCGTGGAAGAGCCCACCCTGGGTGACCAGCCACTCCGGAGGCGCCTCGATGTGCAGCAGACCCGAGCCCGCCGTCATCCACTGGGTGTCCCCGTTGGTGATCGTGCCGCCACCGCCGTTGCTGTCCTGGTGGTCGAAGACGCCGTCCATGATGTACGTCACCGTCTCGAACCCCCGGTGCGGGTGCCACGCCGTCCCCTTGGGCTCGCCCGGCGCATAGTCCACCTCGCCCATCTGGTCCATGTGGATGAACGGGTCGAGCAGGGCCAGGTCGACGCCGGCGAACGCGCGGCGGACCGGGAACCCCTCGCCCTCGACGCCGCTGGGGGCATCGACGGTGTGGACGACCCGACGGGGCTGGTCGACGAGGCTGGGCCGGGTCACCCGGGGCAGAACGGTGACGTCCTCGACGGTGATGGCGGGCATGGTCGTCCTTTCTCTGACTGTCATTGCCTCAACGACACTTGAACATTAAACATTCCATTCGTGGGGGAGGCCACTCGTCGGACGCCGTGGCGGGAGTTCGGGCGCAATAGGGTCGGCACATGCCGATCCCCGACTTCGTCGTCGCCCTGCGCGAACGCATCGGCACGATGCCGCTGTGGCTGCCGGGCGTGACCGCGGTGGTGCTGCGCGGCGACGAGGTGCTCCTGGTCCAGCGCGCCGACAACGGGCAGTGGACGCCGGTGACCGGCATCGTCGACCCGGGGGAGGAGCCCGCGGTCGCGGCCGTCCGGGAGGTGCTCGAGGAAGCCTGCGTCGTAGCCAGGGCAGAACGGCTCGTGTGGGTCAGCGCCGGCCCGAGGGTCGTGCACGAGAACGCGGACGTCGGCCAGTACCTCGACCACACCTTCCGGTGCAGCTGGGTCAGCGGCGAGCCGGCGGTGGGCGACGACGAGTCCGTCGACGCGCGCTGGTTCCCGGTGGCCGACCTGCCGGAGATGACCTCGCGCAACAGCCGACGCATCGCGTATGCCGTGCAGAACCGGCCCGAAGCCCACTTCGCCCGATGAGCGATCCCGGGCTGGACGAGCTCCTCGCCGGGCTGCGGGTGGTCAGCATCCCGATGCGGGTGCGGTTCCGGGGGATCGACCACCGGGAAGCGGCGCTGGTGCGCGGTCCGGCGGGTTGGGGGGAGTTCGCCCCCTTCCTGGAGTACGGCCCGGACGAGGCGGCGCCCTGGCTGGCCTCGGCGATCGAGTCCGCCTGGGTTGGTTGGCCGGCGCCACTGCGCGACCGGATCCCGGTGAACGCGACGGTCCCGGCGGTTCGGGCGGACCAGGTGCCGGGACTGCTCGCCCGATACGACGGCTGCACGACCGCCAAGGTCAAGGTCGCCGAGGCTGGCCAGACGCTGAAGGACGACCTCGACCGGGTGGCGGCGGTGCGTGACGCCATGGGCCCGCGGGGCCGGATCCGGGTTGACGCCAACGGTGGCTGGTCCGTCGAGCAGGCGAGCGATGCGCTGGCTGCGCTCACGGCATACGGACTGGAGTATGCGGAGCAGCCCTGCGCGAGCGTGGCCGAGCTGGCCGAGCTGCGGCTCAGGCTGTCTCGTCGGCAGGTCGACGTCCCGGTGGCCGCGGACGAGTCCATCCGCAAGGCTGAGGACCCGCTCCGCGTGGTGCGCGAGCACGCCGCCGACATCATCGTGGTCAAGGTCGCCCCGCTCGCCGGGGTGCGCCGGGCGTTGGGCATCGCCCAGGAGTGCGGGCTGCCCACGGTGGTCTCGTCGGCGCTCGACACGTCGGTGGGGATTGCGGCCGGGGTCGCACTGGCCGCCGCGCTGCCGGAGCTGGAGTATGCCTGTGGGCTCGGCACCGTCGAGCTGTTGAGCGCCGACGTGGCCCGACCGTCGCTGGTGCCGGTGGGTGGGTCGATCGGCGTTGGCCCTGCCGAGGTCGACCTCGATCGGGTCGAGGAGCTCGCCGCCTCGCCGGAGCGGACCCGGTGGTGGCGGGAGCGGGTCGCTGCCGTTTATCGGGTGACCCGATAAACGGGGCCTTGACTGGAGAACCTTCCTCGAGGGAAGCGGCCCTTTATCGGGTCACCCGATAAAGTCCGCGGGAGGGAGGCGTCAGAATGGGGCATGCTCAAGGCCTGCCTCAACGGTGCACGTCCGTCCCGGGAGCGGGTTCCGGTCACCCCGGCGCAGCTCGCCGAGGCCGCTCGGGCGGCTGTGGACGCGGGCGCATCGGCGATCCACGTCCACCCCCGAGGCGACCTCGGCCGCGAGTCCCTCGACGGGGAGCTGATCCGGACGACGCTCGCGGCGATCCGCGAGGCGGTGCCTCACGTCCCGATCGGGGTCAGCACCCATGCCGGCATCTGTCCGGACCCCCGGGACCGGCTGGCCCTGGTCCGGACCTGGTGCTCGCCTCAGGACGGCGGCCCCGACTTCGCGAGCGTCAACTGGCACGAGGCCGGCGCCGTGGATGTGGCTCGGGCGTTGCGGTCCGCGGGGATCGGGGTGGAAGCCGGGATCTGGACACCCACCGCGGCGGCCGAGTTCATCGCGACGGCCTGGCCCTGGCAGGTCGAGCGAGTCCTCGTCGAGGCGATCCCGGACCACACCCCCGGCAGCGACGGGGTCTGGGCCGCCGAGCGCATCCTCACCGCCCTCGGACGCCAACCGGCACCCGTCCTGGTCCACGGCGAGGGTCGCTGGACGTGGCCGGTGCTGCGGTGGGCCCAGCGTCATCGCTACGCCACCAGGATCGGTCTCGAGGACACACTGGTGGACGAGGACGGACTGCGAGCCGGCAGCAACGCCGCGCTCGTCACCTCAGCGCTGAGCATCCGGCAGCACTGAGCCGTACCAGAGCGCAGCCGTGCTTGCCTGCGGCCAAGGTGTGGGGTTGAGTGTTGCGCATGAACGTCACCACTCTGCCTGACCTGGGCGGGAGGTATGCCGTCCCGCCGGCAGCGGTGTCCGACTTCGAACGGGACGGTCATGTGCTGCTGCGGTCGGTTGCTGCCACCGACGAGGTAGCGGCATACCGTGAGGTGATCCGCGACGTGACTCTGCGCCATCACGACCAGCTGACACCGCTGGCCGAACGGGACGCGTACGGGCGGGCCTTCCGGCAGGTGACGAACCTGTGGCGGCAGGACGACGGGGTGGCGAGGTTCGTCCTCGCGCCCCGGTTCGCCGGCGTGGCAGCCCAGCTGCTCGGTGTCGACGCCGTCCGGATCTACCACGACCAGGCGCTCTTCAAGGAGCCCGGCGGCGGTCCCACACCCTGGCACCAGGACGCCGTCTACTGGCCGTTGGACGGTCGGCGGTGCATCACCATGTGGATGCCGCTGGTGGACCTGGACGAGAGCATGGGCTCGATGAGCTTCGCCAGCGGTAGCAACAACGTCGGACCGCTCGGGGACGAGATCATCTCCGACGCCTCGCAGGCCCACTTCGACATGGTGCTCGGGCGAGGCGACTTCCCGATTGCCGACCCGATGCCTCGACGACTCGGCGCCGGGGACGCCACCTTCCACGGTGGCTGGACCGTGCACAAGGCGCACCCCAACACCTCCGACCGGATGCGCGAGGTGATGACCGTCATCTGGTTCGCCGACGGGCTGAGCGCCCGGCAACCGGCGAACGAGATGCAGGCGCGCGACCTTGCCACCTGGCTGCCGGGCGTCTCGCCCGGCGCACCCGCCGCCTCGGAGCTCAACCCGCTGATCACGCTGCCCTGAGCCAGAACTGCTGACTTGGGCCAATCAGGGTGCGAAGTCCTGGTACGGCCTGATTTGATGGGAACATGCCTCGGCGTGGACAGAGACTTGCCACCCCCGGTGACCACTCGGCAGCCGCCGCCGAGGTGATCGGGCAGTTCTCGCGGATCCCCGAGGACACTCCGGTGCGACTGGCCAAGCGCACGTCCAACCTCTTCCGGTCTCGGACCGCGGCGATGGGCCCGGGCCTGGACGTCTCGGCGCTGTCCCGGCCGATCGACGTCGACCCGGTGACGCTCACCGCGAAGGTCCAGGGGATGACCACCTACGAGAACCTCGTCGAGGCGACCCTCGCCCAGGGATGCATGCCGTTCGTCGTTCCCCAGCTGCGGACGATCACCCTCGGCGGAGCGGTGACCGGGCTCGGGATCGAGGCGTCCTCGTTCCGCAACGGGTTGCCGCACGAGTCGGTGCTCGAGGCCGAGATCCTCACCGGTAGTGGGGAGGTCGTCGTCGCCGAACCCGACGGGGAGCACGCTGACCTGTTCCGCACCTTCCCGAACTCCTACGGGTCGCTGGGCTACGCGCTCAGCCTGACGATCGAGCTCGAGCGGGTGCACCCCTACGTGGCCTTGCGTCACGTGCGCTTCGACAGCCTCGACGCCGTGACCGCGGCGATCGGTCAAATCATGGCCACCCGCGAGTGGGCCGGGGAACCAGTGGACTTCCTCGACGGCGTCGTCTTCAGCCGGTCCGAGGCCTACCTGACCCTGGGCCACTGGGCGGACACGCCAGGTGCCCACGGCGCCCCCAGCGACTACACGGGGCAGCAGATCTACTACCGCTCGATCCAGAACCGGGAGCGCGACCTGCTCACCATCCGCGACTACCTGTGGCGCTGGGACACCGACTGGTTCTGGTGCTCGAGGGCGTTCGGGGCGCAGCATCCGCTGGTGCGTCGGGTCTGGCCCCGGCGCAAGCTGCGCAGCGACGTCTACTGGAAGATCGTCGCCTTCGAGAACCGGCACCGGGTGATGTCGCGGATCGACGCCCGCAGGGGCCGCCCTGCCCGTGAGCGGGTGGTGCAGGACGTGGAGATTCCGCTCGGACGCACCGCGGAGTTCCTGGACTGGTTCCTTCGGGAGGTGCCGATCGACCCGATCTGGCTGTGTCCCATCCAGCTTCGGGAACGGGACGGTGCCACCGCGCAGTCAGCCCCCTGGCCGCTGTACCCCCTCCGGGCTGGTGAGCCCTACGTCAACGTCGGCTTCTGGTCGACGGTGCCGATCGAGGCAGGCGGTCACGATGGCGACGTCAACCGGGCCATCGAGGACGAGGTGACCCGGGTCGGCGGCCACAAGTCCCTCTACTCCGACTCCTGCTACGACGAGGCCGACTTCGACGCGCTCTACGGCGGAGCCGACTACCACCTCGTCAAGAAGCGATATGACCCCGCAGGACGGTTGCCGACCCTCTACGACAAGGCGGTGAGAGCACGATGATCATGACCGTGGCGGAGGCCTTCGGACGAGTGTTCGGAGCGGGTGTGCCCGTGCAGTTCACCGCCTATGACGGCTCGAAGGCCGGTGACGACGAGGCGCCGGTGCGGATGGCCCTGAAGACCAAGCGGGGCCTCGACTACGTCATCACCGCGCCCGGCAGCCTGGGGCTGGCCCGCGCCTACCTGCAGGGCGACCTGGTGATCGAGCCGATGAACGAGGCAGACCCGTACGAGGTGCTGAAGTTCCTCGAGGACGAGCTGCGACCACAACGGCCCGGCCTCGACCTGCTCGCGGACCTGGCCCGCTTCGTCCGGGACCACCGCCCGTCGATCCCGGCGCTGCCGCCGCAGGAGACGCCGGGCACCCTTCGGCGCCTGGCGAGCGGCCTGACCCATGCCCGCCGCCGCGACGCGGAGGCGATCCGGCATCACTACGACGTCTCGAACCGCTTCTACGAGATGCTGCTCGGCGAGTCCATGGCCTACACCTGCGCCGTCTACACCGACCCGGACGCGACGCTCGAGCAGGCTCAGGCGGAGAAGTTCGACCTGGTATGCCGCAAGCTCGGCTTGGCTCCCGGCATGCGCCTGCTCGACGTCGGCTGCGGCTGGGGCGGGATGGTCCGGCACGCCGTCCAGCACTACGGAGTCACGGCGCTGGGCGTCACCCTGTCGAAGGAGCAGGCCGACTGGGGGCGGGCCCGGCTCGAAGCCGAGGGCCTGTGGGGCGACGCCGTGATTCGGCACGGGGACTACCGGGACGTCGCCGAGACCGGCTTCGACGCGGTCTCCTCGATCGGGCTCACCGAGCACATCGGCGTACTGAACTACCCGGCATACTTCCGTTTCCTGCGCCGGCGGCTGCGCGACGGTGGCCGGCTGCTGAACCACTGCATCACCCGCCCGGACAACGAGCACCCCGGGCTGCCGTCGCGCGGCTTCATCAACCGGTACGTCTTTCCGGACGGCAGCCTCACCGGCTCGGGCGACATCGTCCGGGTGATGGAGGACGAGGGCTTCGAGGTCCGCCACCAGGAGAACCTGCGCGAGCACTACGCCATGACGACGCGGGACTGGTGCGAGAACCTCTCGAAGCACTGGGACGAAGCTGTCGACGAGGTCGGGCTGGGGACCGCCAGGGTGTGGGGCCTGTACCTGGCTGGCTCCCGGTTGTCGTTCGAGCGCAACCGGATCCAGCTGCACCAGGTGCTCGCGTCACGCACCGACGAGGCCGGACACTCCGGGTTCTCGCTGCGCCCGACCTGGCTTAGCTGACCCCCGAGCCCGGCTGAAGCCCGCTCAGCCGAGCGAGCGGTTCAGCGAAGTGCCTGTCGGCGCAGCTCCGCCTTCGCGAGCGCGTTCTTGTGTACCTCGTCCGGCCCGTCGGCGAACCGCAGCGAGCGGATCCCGGCGAAGGCGGCAGCGAGCGGGAAGTCCTGGCTGAGGCCGGCCGCCCCATGCGCCTGGATCGCCCGGTCGAGGATCCACTCGACGGTCTGCGGGGTGACGATCTTGATCGCCTGGATCTCGGCGTGAGCGCCCTTGTTGCCTACCGTGTCCATCAGCCAGGCAGTCTTCAGCACGAGCAGCCGCAGCTGCTCGATCCGCACCCGCGACTCGGCGATCCAATCGCGGATGACGCCTTGCTCGGACAGCGGCCGACCGAAGGCGACCCGGCCGCTGACGCGCCGGCACATCAGCTCGACCGCGCGCTCGGCAACGCCGATTGACCGCATGCAGTGGTGGATCCGGCCCGGTCCGAGCCGGGCCTGCGCGATCTGGAACCCGTCTCCCTCGCCGCCGATGAGGTGGGCCGCCGGCACCCGGACCCCGTGGAAGGCCAGCTCCGCGTGACCGCCGTGGTCGCGGTCGTCGTAGCCGAGCACCGACATGCCCCGACTGATCTCGAGGCCCTCGGCGTCGCGGGGCACGAGGATCATGCTCTGCTGGCGGTGCCGGTCCGCCGACGGGTCGGTCTTGCCCATGACGATGAAGACCTTCGCGTCCGGGTTCATCGCCCCGGTGATCCACCACTTGCGTCCAGTGATCACGTAGTCGTCACCATCGCGCTCGATCCGGGTGGCGATGTTCGTCGCATCCGACGAGGCCACCTCCGGCTCGGTCATCGCGAAGGAGGAGCGAATCTCCCCCCGCAGCAAGGGATGCAGCCAACGTTCCTGCTGCTCGGGAGTGCCGAAGGCCTCGAGGACCTCCATGTTCCCGGTGTCCGGAGCAGCGCAGTTGAGGGCGGCCGGGGCCAGCGCAATGCTCCGGCCGGTGATCTCGGCGAGCGGGGCGTACTGGAGGTTGGTCAGGCCCGCGCCGTGCGGCCCGGGCGAGAAGGCATTCCACAGGCCGCGAGCGCGGGCCTGCTCCCGCAGCTCCTCCAGGACGGGAGTGCGACTCCAGGCCCAACGGTCCTCGAGGTTGTCGAGCTGCTCGGCGAAGACCGACTCTGCGGGATGGACCTGTTGGTCCATGAAGTCCAGCAGGCTCTCCCGCAGCTGCTCGGTTCGGGCGTCAAAGGCGAAGTCCATCAGTGGTCCTCCATCGATTCCAGGCCGAGTGCGATGAGCGGCTCGACCATCGGGCCGATCTCGGTGAAGCCCTGCCCCACGGTCTGTCCGTGGACATGGCGGTAGTGGATCCCCTCGAGGATCACGGCGAGCTTGAAGCAGGCAAGCGCCTCGTAGAACCCGAGGTGGGTCAGGTCGCGGCCGCTGCGTGCGCTGTAGCGGGCGATGACGTCCTCGTTGCTGACGAATCCCGCTGCACCAGACGCGGTGGACACGCCCTGCCCGATCCCGGCGGCGGCGATCCGGTGGTAGGTCAGCATCAGCGCGACGTCGGTGAGCGGGTCCCCCAGTGTCGCCATCTCCCAGTCGACGACGGCGCCGATCCGGTCGTCCGAGCCGACCAGCAGGTTGTCCAGCCGGTAGTCACCATGCACGATCGTCGCCGCGGAACCCGGCGGGAGGTGCTGCCTCAGGAGGGTCAGGAGCTCGTCCGCGTCGGCCAGGTCACGGCTGCGGGAGCCCTCCAGCTGCGATGCCCAGCGACGGACCTGCCGCTCCAGGAACCCCTCCGGACGGCCGAAGTCGGCCAGGCCGACTGCTGTCGGGGCGACCTCGTGGAGGTCGGCCAGGGTGTCGACCATCCGCTCACCGATGGCCCTGGTGCGTTGCGGCCCCAGCGCGGTCAGCTCCTCGACGCTGCGGTAGGGGACCCCGTCGATCCGCTCCATGACGTAGAACGGTGCCCCGATGACGCTGTCGTCGGAGCAGACGGCATACATCCTCGGGACGGGGACCGGAGTCTCGTGCAGCGCAGCCATGACCCGGTGCTCACGGGCCATGTCGTGGGCCGTGGCCAGGACGTGGCCCAGGGGTGGGCGACGCACGATGACCGATCGGTCGCCGTCGCCAACCAGGTAGGTGAGGTTGGACTTGCCGCCGGCGATGACGGCCCCGGTCAGCGGACCCGACAGCAGGCCGGGGCAGACCCCGGCGAGCCAGGCCCCCAGTGCGACCAGGTTCAGCCCGGGCGGGTCGGTGCTCGGGTCGGTCGCGCCGGCGCCGCTCATCGCGGCCGCCCCGCAGCCTCGGTGGGCGATATGCCTGCGGCGACATATGCGATCCGGCCGGTGGTGGTGCCGTCCGCCAGTCGCTGGACGGCCTCGGGAATCCCCTCAAGGTCCACCCGGTCGCTGATCAGCGGCGAGACCTCGCCGGTCTCGACCAGCCGAGTCAGCTCTGCGTGACAGGCCCGGACGGCGGCCGGGTCCAGGGCGGTGTACAGCCCCCAGTGCAGGCCGACCACCGCGTAGTTCTTGACCAGGGCGTGGCTGAGCGCCGGCGCCTGAATGGTGCCCCCGGCGAAGCCGATGACCAGGATGCGTCCCTCGAACGCGACGCACTTGGTCGACCGGTCGTACGTCTCGCCACCGACCGGGTCGTAGATGACGTCGGCGCCTCGGCCAGCGGTCGCCTCCTTGACCACGGCGACGAAGTCCTCGGCGTGCCGGTCGACGACGATGTCGGCACCGAGTCCGCGGGCGACGGCTGCCTTGTCCGCTCCGCCGACGACACCGATCACGGTGGCACCCGCGGCCTTGCCGAGCTGGACCGCTGCGCTGCCGACCCCGCCGGCCGCGGCGTGCACCAGGAGCGTCTCTCCGGGTTGCAGGCGGGCCCGGCGGTGCAGGCCGAACCACCCGGTCTGGTACCCCACGAAGAAGCCGCTGGCCTGGGCGTCGTCGAGGGCGGCTGGCGCCGCGAACGTCGCCCGCGCGTCCATCAACGCCTCCTCGGCAAAGCCTCCGTGGGGCAGGACGGATGCCCCGACGACCCGGTCACCGACGGTGAACCCCGTTGCGCCTGGGCCGATCTCGAGGATCTCGCCGCACAGCTCGACGCCCGGGGTGAAGGGCAGTGGCGGGCGCACCTGGTACTGGCCGCGGCAGAGCAGCGCATCGGGGAAGTTCGCCGCGCAGGCAAGGACCCTCACCCGCAGCTGACCCTCACCCGGGACCACCTGGGTGAGGTCGACCAGTCGCAGGGCGGCCCGGGGCTCGCCATGCTGATGGACCTGCCACGCCCTCATGCCGGGCTCCCGGCTGTCGTGCCCGCAGCGGCAGGGGCGTCATACCTCGCCTGTAGGCGTTGCATGCCACTGAGCCACTCCTGCGGCTGCGTGGCCCGCTGCGCGTAGTACTTGCCGACCTCCGGATGGGGCAGGACGTAGAAGCGGTCGTCCTGCAGGGCGGTCCAGACGGTGTCAGCGACCTGCTCGGGCTCGAGTGCGCCATCACGGGAGAGCAGCTCCTGAAGCGGCCCGGCCTGGTCGAACATCCGGGTCCGGACCCCTTGCGGGCAGATCGCCTGGACCACGATCCCGCGGTGGCCGTAAGTGATCGACAGCCACTCGGCGAACGCCACGGCGGCGTGCTTGGACACCGAGTACGGCGCGCTGCCGATCATGCTCAACAGCCCGGCGGCGGACGCCGTGACGACGAACCGGCCCCCACCCTGTTCGAGCCACGTCGGCACGAGCAGGCGGGCCGCGCGGACGTGGGCCATGACGTTGACCTCGTGGGCGTGGGCCCACTCCGACTCCGGCGAGTCCAGGCCGCGGCCGGTCTCGACGCCGGCGTTGGCGAAGAACACGTCGATCGCACCGAGCTCGGCGCGGGCCGCGGCGACGAGCGCCTGAACGCCCTTCTCGGTCGCACAGTCGCCGGCGAGACCGGTGGCTCCGAGCTCGTCGGCGACGGCCGTCACCACAGGGTCGAGGTCGGCCAGCAGGACCCGGTAGCCCTCCTGCAGCAGGCGTTCGGCAATGGCACGGCCGATCCCGCGGGCTGCGCCGGTGACGACGGCGGTGGTGGCCGTGGCGTCCATCTCAGACGCCGCCGGTCAGGGTGAGACCGCCGTCGATGACGACGGTCTGACCGGTGACCCATGCCGCGTCGCCCGAGAGCAGGAACGCGACGACCCCGCTGACGTCGTCGGGCAGGCCGAGGCGTTTCAGCGGGTACGTCGCGGCCACCTGCTCCTCCCGGCCCTCGTAGAGCGCCGTCGCGAAGGCGGTCTTGACGACGGCCGGAGCGACCGCGTTGACCCGGATCGTCGGACCGAGCTCGACGGCGAGCTCCTCGGTCAGGTGGATCAGCATCGCCTTGCTCGCGCCATACATGCCGATGCCGGGAGCGGGTTTCAGCCCGGCGATCGAGGCGATGTTGACGATCGCACCGCCGTGCTCGGCCAGCCACGCCGCGTGGGCCTGCTGCACCCAGGAGAGGGCGGCGATGCAGTTGACCTCGACGATCTTGCGGGCCGCGTCGAGGTCCAGCCCCATCAGCGGGCCGTAGGCGGGGTTGATGCCGGTGTTGTTGACCAACAGGTCGAGACTGCCGAACGCGTCGATGGTGGCGGCGATGGCGGCGGACTGGTGGGCGGCGTCGTCAGCCTTCCCGGCGACGGCGATGGCGTGCGCCGGCCCCCCGAGCTGCTCGACGGCCGCGTCGAGGGTCTCCCGGGTGCGGGCGGTGATGCATACCCGGGCGCCCTCGTCGACGAGCCGCTGCGCGATGCCCAACCCGATTCCGCGGCTTGCTCCGGTGATCAGGGCCGTCTTGCCGGCGAACCGCTCCATGACTCTCCTCGTCGACCACAGTCCCTGAACTAAGCGCTTGCTTACCTGACGCCTGCCTACCCTGACGTACGACGGCATCTGAGTCAACCGGTGCCGGGGCCGCGCGCCTTTATCGGGTGACCCGATAAAGGGGTCCTTCGCTCGAGGAACGTCCTCACGGAGAGCGCCCGTTTATCGGGTGACCCGATAAAGCGCGAGCCACCCGAAACGAGCGAGGGTATGCCGCCCCACGGGTCAGGGGCGCGGCCGCCGCCGGGTGGGTAGCGGGATCCGTCGCAGGAGCGGGTCGAGGATGTCCCACACCTCCTGGATCCGGAGCACCGCAGCCATCAGCAGGTAGGAGGCCGCGAAGACGGCCCCGCCGACCGCCAGGGTCAGCGCGGCGCCGAGCCGTCCCTCGACCAGACCGGAGAACCCGAGCACCACCGGCCAGGCGATGGCGGCGGCGACCAGGGACCCGGCCCCGATGCGCAGGTACGAGCGCAGGATGCCATGCATGCCGAGGTGACCCAGTCGCTTGCGGACCAGCCGCATGCCGAAGAGGGAGCTGAGGACGTTACTGACGACGATGCCGACCCCGATGATCGCGACCGTGTGCTGCGGTTGCCAGGCCAGGCTCGCCAGCGTGATCGCGGTCGCTGACCCGGTCAGGACCAGCTGCTCCCAGAACGCCTTGCGCCCGTCGTCGTGAGCGTAGAAGAACCGCTGGTTGAGCACGTCGATCCCGAACGGCACGACGCCGATGGCCATGGCCGCGAGGACCTGTGCGGTGGCCGGGATCTCGGCCGGGTTGCGCGAGCTGAACAGCAGCACGGTCACCGGCACCGCAAAGGCGAGCAGTGCCACCGAGGCGGGCATTGTCACCGCGGTCGGGACGGTCAGCCCCCGCGCGTACTCGCGGCGCAGCACGGTCAGGTCGTTGCTGTGCGCGGCGGCGGAGATCCGCGGGTAGAGGGCGGTGATGATCGACAGGGCGATCAGCGCGTGCGGGACCATGAAGACGAACAGCGCGTTGGAGTAGACCAGCACTCCGGGGATGAACCGGCCCAGCTCGTCCGCCTGCTCGGACGCGTGCCACATGACGTTGGAGGCGACCAGGTAGCCGAGCTGCGAGACCACCAGGGCGCCGAAGGCCCAGCCAGCGACCTTCGAGGTCTGGGCCAGGCCGACCCCGCGGAACCCGAACCGGGGCGTCCATCGGAACCCGCTGCGCCACAGGGGAACCAGGAGGAAGAGGGCCTGCACCACGATGCTGAGGGTGGCGGTCCCGGCGAAGACCCAGACCATCGGGGCGGTCCAGCTCCCGGGGTTGACGTGTCCGTCGAAGAACCCCATGAAGGCGACCAGGCCGATGATCTGGACGACGTTGGCCAGCGCCGGCGCCCAGCCGAAGGCAGCGAACTGCCCGCGGGCGTTGAGCACCTGGCCGAGGACGGCGTACACGCCGTAGAAGAAGATCTGCGGGACCGTGACGAACGCGAAGAAGGTGGCCAGCGCGAGCGCGTCGGGCTCCAGCTGGGTGGCGTAGAGCCGGATCAGCAGGCCGGCCCCTACCGTGCAGAGGACGGTGACAACCAGGAAGCCCATCCCGGTGAGGGTGAGGATGCGGTCGGTGTAGTCCCGGCCACCGTCCGGGTTCTTGGCCGCCTTGACCAGCTGCGGCACCAGGATCGAGTTGAGCACCCCGCCGGCGATGATCATGTAGATGACGTTGGGCAGCGTGTTCGCCGTGGTGAACGCGTTCCCGGTCACCCCCTGGCCGATCGCCAGCACGACCAGCGACTGCCGAGCGATGCCGAGGATGCGGGAGGCGACCGAACCGCCGGCCATGGCCAGGCTCGAACGGGCGACGCTCGGGGTGCTCACCTGGTCAATCCTTCACCAGGGCCGCGATCGCGAGGGTGTTCGCGCGTCTGTCGGCGCGGCTGACCCGGGCTTCGATCACCCGGATGCCTCGGGTCGCGGTGGCGAGCTCGCGGCGCAGCTGCTCGGCAGTGCCCACCTGGACGTATGCCGTGTGGCTGGCCCGGCAGAGCGCCTCCAGGTCCACCCCGTGCGGAGTCCCGAAGACCCGCTCGAACGCGACCGCGTAGTCCGGGCCGCCCTGCTCGAGTCCGCTGAAGATCGACCCGCCGTCGTCGTTGACCACCACGATGCTCAGGTCCGGACGCGGCTCCTGCGGGCCCAGGACCAGTCCGGTGCTGTCGTGCAGGAACGTCACGTCGCCCATGACGGCGATCGAGCGCGAGGCGTGTGGCCGCCCGAGTGCCACGCCGATGGCGGTGGAGACCATGCCGTCGATGCCGGCCAGCCCGCGGTTGCCGACGACGAACCGGTGTTCGTGCCGGGGGTAGCCGGGCATCATCAGGTCGAGGTCCCGGACCGGGTTGGACGACCCCACCACGAGGCTCGCGTGCGCGGTGACCGCCGCCGCGACCTCCCGGGCGACCTGCAGTGCGTCGAGCTGTGGCAGCGCGTCGACGAAGGCGTCGAGGCGAGCGCAGACCCGCCGGTCGGCAGCCTGCCAGGCCGCTAGCCAGTCGAGGTCAGGCCGGTCCGGCACGTCGTCGGCCAGGTGCGGGACGGCTGCCAGGTGCCGGGCGATGCGGCCGGGGTCGGTGACGACTCCGCCGGGTCCCGCGACGGCGAGCACCTCGAGGTCCGGGCGGGAGATGAGGCTCGTCACCGGTCGGGAGAGGGTGGGGTGACCCAGGACGATCACCCGCTCGATCTGTTCCGCCAGCTCGGTGGTCAGCAACAGCCGGTAGGCGCGCACCGCGTGGTCACCGACCCGGGCGCCGGACGTCGGCTCGGCGAACAACGGCCAGCCGCCGCGTTCGGCGAGGATCCGCGCGGCCGACCCGGCGTCGTCGCCGGCGACGACGACGGTGCGCGGCCCGCGCTCGATCCCCGGGCCGCCCTCGTCGGTCAGCCGACGGCTCGGTCGGTCGAGCTCCGCAGCGGTTCCGATGGGCCACCACCCGGCTGCCGAGCCGGACCCGGTGGGGAGCAGCGGTGGTTCGAGCTGAAGGTTGAGCTGGCTGGGCCCGACCCGCTCGACGGCGATCTCGACGGCCGCGGCGAGCTCGTCCTCGGAGGCGTCCATCGCCAGGTCCACGCAGGGCGCGTAGTGCCCGAAGATCCCGCCCTGCTCAGTGGTCTGGTTGGCGCCGGTACCGCGCAGCGACGCGGGCCGGTCAGCGGAGACGACGACGACCCTCCGTCCGCTGTGCTGGGCTTCCATGACGGCCGGCAGCAGGTTGCCGACGGCGGTGCCGGACGTGGTGACGACGACGACGGGCCGGCGCGACCCGGTCGACAGGCCGAGGGCGAGGAACCCGGCGGTGCGTTCGTCGATCCGCACGTGCAGCCGCAGATCCGCCGCGGCATCGGCGGCATGCAGCGCCAGGGCCAGCGGCGCCGAGCGGGATCCCGGAGCGAGGACGACGTCGCGCACCCCGGCCGCCACGAGGGCGGTGAGCAGGCGCACCGCACGCTCGGGAGAGTTCACAACGCCCGAGTATGCCGTGCCCGGGACGAAGATCCGCTCCGCCGTCCCGGGTGGGCTGCCGGCAGGGCCTGCCCCACGTTCGCGGGATGGCACGACGCAGCGCGGCAGCTGCAGCGTCTTGTCCCACGACGCAGGTCAGGCCGCAGCGTCGTCAGCCGAGGATCAGGTCCGCGAGGTGGTAGCGGAGCCGGGCAGGGTCGGCAGGCTGGCCTGCGCCTTGCGGCACGTCTCGGCGTCGGCCTGGAGCGTCTCCTGCGCGCCCTGGATCTGACGCACGAGGTCGCTGAGCTTGGCGGCGTCGAGGTCACGGGCCGCAGCGACGGACTGGTTGACCAGGTCGACGACGGCCCGGGAGTCGTCGGCGACCTTGAGGCACTGCGCCGGGACGCTGAGTGTGGCCACGGGCCCGGTCGTGCTGGTCGTACCGCCCGGCGTGGTGCTCGAGGTCGTCGGGGTCACCGACTGGGCGGCCGAGGGGGTGCGGGTCGAGCTCGTGCTGGCCCACAGGACGAGCCCGCCGAGGGCGACGCCCACCAGGAAGGTGATCGCCGGGAGCAGCCACCAGCGCGGTCCGCGAACGTCCGGACCAGCGTCGGGCGGCGTGGGGCGGGGTGGCTGCGTGGCGTGCGACATGGCGTCCCTCCGGTGGCTGGCGTTCAACGGTACTACGGTTGCGAGTGCTGCGACCGACCGTTCCGGCGCCGGAGGAGGGCCACGAATGCGAATCACCAACTGGGACGCCGACATCGGCACGATGCGTCTCTGGGACGGCGTCGCCGCCTTCTGGGTCGTGCTGTGGCTCGTCGTCGGTGGCTGGGCGGGCTTCCACGTCTGGCAGCTGACCGGGCTCAGCGCGAGCACGGTGGACGCCGGGCAGGCCCTGGGGACGGCGGGTCGAGCCCTGCAGGATCTCGCCGGTATTCCGCTCATCGGTGAGCGGACGGGACAGCTCGGCGACCAGATCGCGTCCACCGGCAGCGGCATCGTCGCGAGCGGACAGCGCGCAGACCAGAGCATCCGCGCGCTCGCGGTCCTCATCGGCCTGTCCCTGGCCGTGGGACCGGCCGGTCCGGTGCTGCTGCTGTACCTGCCCCGGCGGCGGGCCCGGGGACGGGAGATCGCCGAGGTCGCGGCCGCCCTCCGGCAGCAGGGCGCCAGCCCCGCGGTACTGGCCCACCTGGCCCACCGTGCCGTCGGTGGGCTCACCCTGGGTGAGCTGTTGAGCGTGACCGCCGACCCGACCGGTGACCTGGCAACCGGTCGGCACGAGGAGCTGGCCCGCGCCGAGCTGCGCCGTCTCGGGCTGCGGCTGCCTGACCGCCCGAGTCCGTGATGCGGTCCGGCAGATGAACCCCCAGCCCCTCGGTCGCGCCTGGGGACAGGTCACGCAGCGACGGCGCCGCCCGCGCGCCCGGGAGCGGTGGGCGGCCAAGTATGGCCGTTGGGCGACCCGCTGGCGATGGCAGATCGTCGCGGGCTGGGCCCTCACCCTCGCGGTGCTCGTCATCGTGCCCCCGGTGGCCAGCGGCGGCGACGAGCTGGCCAGCATCATCCCGCTGGACAGCCCCGCCATCCAGGCCGAGCTGCGGTCGGTGGAGGCCTTCGGGTTTCCGTTGTCCAGTCGCACCGCGGTGATCCAGCACGACCCCAACGGCCTGTCCATCTACACGCAGGCGGAGTCGGTCCTCGACGCCCTCTCGGTGGACCAGCGCAGCGACCTGCGATACCCCCTGCTCGGCGCCATCCCGGTGACCAACGCCGGCCGCCTCGGGGGCGGTGCGGGTGAGTCGAACACCGCCGTCCTCACCTACCTCTTCATGGACCCCGGCAGCAGCTTCGCCGACCAGAGCGACGCAGCCCAGCGGTACATCGACCGGTACTTGGACCGTCCCGAGGACCACGTCGTCGGGATCACCGGCTCGGTACCCGCCCGGGCACAGCAGGCCCATCTCGTCGCCGAGAGCCTGCCCCGGTTGGAACAGCTGACCGTGCTGGCGATCCTCGTGCTGGTGGCGCTGACCTTCCGTTCCCTGGTCGCGCCGATCATCGCGCTGGGCGCCTCGGGGATGGCGTTCGTCGTGACCCTCCACCTCTCGCACATCATCGGCGGACTGTTCGGCCTGGCCACCCCCGCCGAGCTCGAGCCGTTGCTCGTCGCCCTGCTGCTCGGGGTGGTCACCGACTACACGATCTTCTACGTGACGGCGCTACAGGTCCGGCTCCCGGGGGCGCAGTCCGAGCGCCATGCCGTCGCGGATGCCGTCACCGCCTACACCCCGATCGTCGTCGCCGCCGGCCTGACCGTCGCCGCCGGGACGGCTGCCCTGCTCGCCGCGACCTCGCCGTTCTACCGTGGCTTCGGACCCGCGATGGCGCTGGCGGTGCTCGTGGGCCTGGCCGTCTCGGTCACCCTGGTACCCGCCCTGATGGCGATTCTCGGCTCGAGGGTGCTCTGGCCCGGTCTCAGCCTGCGTCGACGCTCCTGGTTCGGCAGCCGGCTCGCGTCGGCGGTGGCCACCCATGTCGCCCGGTACCGCCTCCTGGAGCGCCTGACCGACCGGCGGGTCGCCGCCGCCGTCGCCGCCAGCTGCCTGGCCCTGCTCGGTCTCGCCTCGGTGCCCCTGGCCCACATCAACCTCGGGGTCGGCTTCACCAGCTCGCTGCCGCCGGAGAACACCGTCGCCCGATCCGCCGCCGCAGCGGCGCAGGCGTTCGCCCCGGGCATCACCTCGACCACCACCCTGCTGATCGAGGGGCCTCGGGTGACCGACCGGCTGGCGGAGCTCTCCGACTTCCAGCGGCGCGTGGAGGCCGAGCCCGGAATAGCCGGCGTCATCGGCCCGGCGCAGAACTTCACCCAGCGGAGCTTCAACGTCGTGCTGTCGAAGGACGGTGGCGCCGCCCGGATGCTCGTCGTCCTGGACCACGACCCGCTCGATGCGGTGGCGATCGACAACTTCGGTCTGCTCCGGGAACGACTACCCCTGCTCGCCGCCGAGAGCGGCCTGGCCGACGCCAGGATCAGCGCGGGGGGCGACACGGCGCTCGCCGAGGGTCTGGTCAGCTCGACCGGCACGGACCTCTACCGCATCGCCATCGCCGGCATCGTCGTCAACCTGCTGCTGCTCGTGCTGTTCCTGCGGGCACTGGTGGCGCCGCTGTACCTGCTGGCCTCGAGCATCCTCGCCCTGACCGCGTCACTGGGGCTGACGGTGTGGACGGCGATGGACCTCGGCGGCGCCGAGGGGGTCACCTTCTACGTCCCGTTCGCCGTGGCGGTGCTGCTGGTGTCCCTCGGATCGGACTACAACATCTTCGGAGTCGGCCGGATCTGGGACGAGGCTCGGCACCGACCGCTGAATGCGGCGATCGTCAAGGCCGTCCCGGAGTCGGCCCGGGCGATCACCGCTGCGGGGCTGACCCTCGCCGTGAGCTTCGGCATGCTTGCCACCATCCCGCTGTCCCCGTTCCGCGAGCTCGGGTTCGCCATGGCCTGCGGGATCCTCATCGACGCCTTCCTGGTCCGGTCGCTGCTGATGCCCAGCCTGCTCGTGCTCGTCGGACCGGCCAGCGGCTGGCCCGGTCCGAACCTGAAACGGGCCAGGGCGGTCGGTCGCCACCCGTGGGGCAGGCCCCGACCTGCACCGGCCGACCCCGCCACCGGGCCGTCCTCCGCGCCGGATCCGGCCTGAGCGGAGGTCAGCCCCCGGCGAGGGCGTCACGCATCGGCACGAACTTCGCATCGGACTCGGCCACCTCGGACTCGGGGTCCGAACCGGCGACGATCCCGCACCCGGCGAAGATGCGCAGCGCGTTCGGGCGGTCCGGCGTGAACCGACCACACCGCAACGCGATGCCCCACTCGCCGTCCCCGGTGGCATCCATCCAGCCCACCGGTCCGGCATAGCCCCCGCGGTCCATCCCCTCGAGCTCGGCGATGAGCCTGACCGCGGAGTCGGTCGGGGTTCCGCCGACCGCCGCGGACGGATGCAGGGACTCCGCCAGGGCGAGTGACGTCGCGTCGTCGGCGCTCACGCCGGTCACGTCGGTGGCCAGGTGCATGACGTTGCTCAGGTGCAGGACGAACGGCGCCTCGGGCACGTTCATCGACGAGCAGTGCGGAGCCAGCGCCTCGGCGACTGAGCGCACCGCGTACTCGTGCTCCTCGAGGTCCTTGCTCGAGCGCGCGAGGGACCCGGCCAGGGCCAGGTCGTTGGCGTCGTCGCCGGTGCGCCGGATCGTGCCGGCCAGGACCCGTGACGTGACCAGGCCCTGGTCACGACGGACCAGCAGCTCGGGGGTGGCGCCGACGAGCCCATCGACGGAGAACGTCCAGGTGGTGTCGTAGCGCTCGGCCAGCTGGCGCAGCACCCAGCGGACGTCGATCGCGGCCGACGCCTCGACGCACAGGTCGCGGGCGAGCACCACCTTGTCCAGGTCGCCCCGGGTGATCCGGACCACGGCGTCGGCCACGCGGGCCGCCCAGGCCGCCGGGGACAGGGCTCCGTCGGCGAAAGTGACGTCCTGTGGCGCCGGCGCAGGCGTGGGCCGGCCGAGGCGAGGAGGGGGTTGCAGCTGGGGATCGCGGCCGATCGTCGTCAGCCACCACTGGCCGGCGCGGTGTCCGACGACCACCTCCGGGACGATGAAGGTGGCGACCTGCGTGGAGTCGTCGGCGAAGGGAACAGTGCCGAAGACCACCGGTCCGGTGCCCGGCAGGTGCACCTCGTCGCGGACGACCGCGTGGGCGGCCGTGTGCGACCACCAGCGCTGGGCGTCGCTGAACCGCTCAGGACCGCTGGTCGAGTAGCTGTCGGCTCGTCCCCAGCCGACCAGGCCCTCACCGCGGCGCACCCAGGACAGGACGTCCTCGGGGGCCAGGCCCTCGGGAACGAGGCCGAGCAGCGGGCCGGGATCCTCGCAGGAGACGGTACGGACCACGAGCGGGACCGTCGGCGACTGCGCGGACGGTGCCGGCTGCGACTGGGGGAGGGTGGACATCGCGTCCCATGCTACGGCTGCCCCGGCCGCGATAGCGCGCGGGAACATGGGCGAGAATGGACCCCATGACCCGCGCCAATCTCGACAAGCTCCCGTCGGACGTCGCGCAGATGTTCGACGGCGTCGCCGCGAAGTACGACCGGACCAACGACGTCCTCTCCGCGGGCCAGGACCGGTGGTGGCGACGGGCGACGGTGGCCGCCGTGGCCGCCGAAGCGGGCGAGACGGTCCTCGACATCGCCGCCGGCACCGGCACCAGCTCCGAGCCGTTCGCCGCTGCGGGCGTTCGGGTCGTGCCCGCCGACTTCTCGATGGGCATGCTGCGGGTCGGCAACCGGCGTCGGCCGGATCTGGGCTTCACCGCTGCCGACGCGATGCGGCTGCCCTTCGTGGACGAGTCGTTCGACGCGGTGACCATGTCGTTCGGGCTGCGGAACGTCTCCGACCCGCAGCAGGCGCTGGCCGAGTTCCGGCGGGTCACCAAGCCCGGCGGACGCCTGGTCATCTGCGAGTTCAGCCGCCCGGTGAACCGCGCGTTCCGGGGGGTCTACCTCAACTACCTCATGCGGGCGCTGCCGACGATCGCGCGCCGGGTCTCCTCCAACCCCGAGTCGTACGTGTACCTGGCCGAGTCGATTCGGGAGTGGCCGGACCAGCGGGCCCTGGCGGGGACCATCGGCGCCGCAGGCTGGGACGAGGTCAGCTGGCGGAACCTCACCGGCGGGGTGGTGGCGCTGCACCGGGCGGTGAAGCCGGTTAGGCACACCTCATCTGACAAGGTCCCGACTCAGGAATAGACTGCCGAAGTTCGTGAACGTCTTCACAAGCAGCAGAGGGCTGGACCCAGATGAGTAGCAACACCGCCCCCGGCACGCCGGGCGAGAGCGAGCGCGGCGGTTCGCCGGGCAGCTTGCGCATCGGGGAGTCCGCCGACGTCATCGTCGTCGGAGCGGGCCCCGGCGGCTCCGCGACCGCGGCCTACCTGGCGATGAGCGGCCTCGACGTCCTGCTGCTGGAGAAGACGCGGTTCCCGCGGGAGAAGGTCTGCGGTGACGGCCTGACCCCCCGGGCGGTCCGGGAGCTGGTCACGCTCGGTATCCCGACCCCGGCGGACGACGGCTGGATCAAGAACCACGGCCTGCGGATCATCGGCGGCGGGATGCGACTGCAGCTCGACTGGCCGGACAACTCCGACTTCCCGCCGTACGGGTTGGTGCGCACCCGGATGGACTTCGACGAGATCCTCGCGCAGCACGCGGTCAAGCACGGCGCCCGCCTGCATGAGGCGACCAACGTCGTCGGGCCCATCCTGGACTCGTCCGGCTCGATCGTCGGCGTGCGGGCCAAGGCGGTCGACGACTCCGGTCGCGCCTCCGGCCCGGAGCTGAGCTTCCACGCCCCGCTCGTCATCGCCGCTGACGGCAACTCCTCACGGCTGTCCCTGTCGATGGGGCGCGAGAAGCGTGACGACCGGCCGATGGGCGTGGCGGTGCGCACGTACTACACGTCGGTGCGGCACGACGACGACTACCTCGAGTCGTGGCTCGAGCTGTGGTCGAAGCCGGACAACGGCCCCGAGGTGCTCCTGCCGGGATACGGCTGGATCTTCGGTGTCGGTGACGGGACCTCCAATGTCGGACTCGGCATCCTCAACACGTCCAAGGCCTTCGGCAAGGTCGACTACAAGGACGTCATGCGTCGCTGGGTGGCCACGATGCCGGCCGAATGGACGTACAACGACGAGACGATGACCATGCCGATCCGCGGGGCGGCGCTGCCGATGGGCTTCAACCGGCAGCCGCACTACGACCGCGGGCTGCTCCTGGTGGGCGACGCCGGCGGGATGGTCAACCCGTTCAACGGCGAGGGGATCGCCTACGCCATGGAGTCGGGACGCCTCGCAGCAGAGGTGGTCGCGCAGGCCTTCGCGCGGCAGGACGACGCCGGTCGCGAGCGGGTCCTGCAGTCCTACCCCACGGTGATGAAGGATGCGCTCGGCGGCTACTACACGCTCGGCCGGTGGTTCGCCAAGGCGATCGGCAACCCGGAGGTGATGCGGTTGGCGACCAAGTACGGGCTGCCGCGAACCACCTTGATGAAGTTCCTGCTCAAGGTCATGGCGAACCTGCCGGAGCAGCACGGCGGCCGGGCCGACGACCGCCTCATCCACGCCCTGTCGACGATGGCGCCGAACGCATGAACGCCTCACCTACGGCCCCCCTTAGGATGGGGACTCCGCGCGTGACCGAGAGCCGAAAGGGGACCCCCGGATGACCAACCCGTATGTCCCGTTGCTGTTCCTGCTGGCCCTGGGGACCGGGTTCGCCATCCTCTCGGTCGGGACCAGCCTTGTGGTGGGGCCCAAGCGCTACAACCGGGCGAAGCTCGAGGCGTACGAGTGCGGCGTCCAGCCGACCCCGCAGGCCATCGGCGGGGGCCGGGTGCCGATCAAGTACTACCTGACGGCCATGCTGTTCATCGTCTTCGACGTGGAGAGCATCTTCCTCTATCCGTTCGCCGTGGCTTTCAACCAGCTGGGACTGTTCGCGCTCGTCGAGATGGTCCTGTTCATCCTCACCGTCTTCGTCGCGTACGCCTATGTCTGGCGTCGCGGCGGGCTCGACTGGGACTAGGAGAGGACCGCCCATGGGCATCGAAGAGAAGCTGCCGTCCGGATTCCTGCTCTCGACCGTCGAGGGTCTGGCCGGGTACATGCGCAAGAGCTCGATGTGGCCGGCGACGTTCGGCCTGGCCTGCTGCGCCATCGAGATGATGGCCGTGGGGACCCCCGACTACGACATCGCCCGGTTCGGGATGGAGCGGTTCTCGGCAACGCCGCGCCAGGCGGACCTGATGATCGTCGCGGGCCGGGTCAGCCAGAAGATGGCCCCCATCGTCCGCCAGGTCTACGACCAGATGCCGAACCCCAAGTGGGTGATCTCGATGGGTGTCTGCGCGAGCTCCGGTGGGATGTTCAACAACTACGCCATCGTCCAGGGGGTCGACCACATCATCCCGGTCGACATCTACCTCCCAGGGTGTCCGCCCCGTCCGGAGATGCTGCTCAACGCGATCATCACGTTGCACCAGCAGATCCAGGCCGAGCCGCTCGGCGTCAACCGGCAGGCGGCCGCCCGGGCGGCCGAGACCGCCGCGCTGAACGCGACGCCCACCCACGCGATGAAGGGACTGCTTGCGTGAGCGACGACACCACACCCGCCGCGACGGACCATGCGGAGGGTCAGGAGTCCGCGGTGGAGCACAACAACCATCTCCCCGCGGAACCGGGCACCAACCCCGACCCGCTGGTCGTCGGCGAGCGGACCGGGATGTTCGGTGCCAGCCAGGGTGGTGACACCAGCGGATTCGGCGGGCTCCAGTCCCCGATCCTCTTCCCCGGGGCCACCCCACGCCCCTACGGCGGCTACTTCGACGACATCGCCGACCAGCTCGAGCGGGCCCTCGTGGGTGGGCCGGCCTCGATGAGCGAGGCGGTGGAGCGGGTCACCATCGACCGCGGCGAGATGACGATCTTCGTCCGGCGCGAGCACCTGCTCTCGTTCGTGCAGACCCTGCGCGACGACCCCAACCTGCGTTTCGAGATCTGCACCGGGGTCTCCGGGGTGCACTACCTGGCCGACACCGGGCGCGAGCTGCACGCCGTGTACCACTTCCTGTCGATCACCCACGGCAGCCGGCGGGTCCGGATCGAGGTCACCTGTCCCGACAGCGACCCGCACATCCCGTCCATCGTCGCCGTCTACCCCGCCAACGACTGGCACGAGCGGGAGACCTGGGACATGTTCGGAATCCAGTTCGACGGCCACCCCGCGCTCACCCGGATCCTCATGCCGGACGACTGGCCCGGCCACCCCCAGCGCAAGGACTACCCTCTCGGCGGCATACCGGTCGAGTACAAGGGCGCCACCATCCCACCGCCGGACCAGCGGAGGTCCTACTCCTGATGAGCAGCCAGCGCACCCAACCGGACCCCTACGCCACCTCCGGCGCGGACCAGGCGTATGCCGAGGGGGCCCACGTCTTCAACGCCGCCGGCGGCGACTGGGACGACCTCGTCGACGAGGCGACCGCGCTGAGCGAGGAGCGGATCGTCGTCAACATGGGCCCGCAGCACCCGTCCACTCACGGCGTCCTGCGGCTGATCCTCGAGCTCGACGGTGAGACGGTCACCGAGACCCGAGCGGGGATCGGCTACCTGCACACCGGCATCGAGAAGAACATGGAGTTCCGCACCTGGACCCAGGGCGTGACGTTCTGCACCCGGATGGACTACCTGACCCCGATGTTCCAGGAGACCGCGTTCTGCCTCGCGGTCGAGAAGCTGCTCGGCATCACCGACCAGATCCCGGAGCGCGCCTCGATCATCCGCGTGCTGATGATGGAGCTCACCCGGGTCAGCTCGCACCTGGTCGCACTGGGCACCGGCGGCATGGAGATGGGCGCCACCACCGTCATGACGGTCGGCTTCCGGGAGCGCGAGCGGATCCTGTCGATCATCGAGATGATCACCGGGCTGCGGATGAACAACGCCTACATCCGACCCGGCGGCGTTGCCCAGGACCTGCCGCGCGGGGTCTTCGACAAGATCCGCGACACGATGCCGCAGCTGCGGCGCGGGATCAAGGAGCTCGAGATGCTCCTGGTCGAGAACCCGCTGCTGAAGGGGCGCACGGTGGGGGTGGGCTACCTCGACCTGACCGGGTGCATGGCCCTCGGCATCACCGGTCCGGTGCTCAGGTCGGCCGGCCTTCCCCATGACCTGCGCAAGTCGGATCCCTACTGCGGCTACGAGAACTACGACTTCGAGGTCCCCACGCGGGACACCTGCGACGCCTATGGCCGGCTGCTGGTGCGCATCGAGGAGATGTACCAGTCGCTGCTGCTCATCGAGCAGGCCTGCGAGAAGCTGCAGCTGGCCGTCGGCCCGGTGATGGTGCAGGACAAGAAGATCGCCTGGCCCGCCCAGCTCGCCATCGGCGGCGACGGGATGGGCAACAGCCTCGACCACATCCGGGAGATCATGGGCGAGTCGATGGAAGCCCTGATCCACCACTTCAAGCTGGTGACCGAGGGCTTCCGGGTTCCGCCGGGCCAGGCGTACGTCGCGGTCGAGAGCGCCAAGGGCGAGCTGGGCTGTCACGCCGTCTCGGACGGCGGCACCCGCCCCTACCGCGCCCACTTCCGCGACCCGTCGTTCAACAACCTGCAGGCCACTGCGGCGATGTGCGAGGGCGGCCAGGTCGCCGACGTCATCGTCGCCGTGGCATCGATCGACCCTGTCATGGGAGGTGTGGACCGCTAGTGAACGCCCCTGGTTCATCGAGTACGCACACGGCATCCGGGCACCTCACGGTCTCCCCGGAGAGCCGGTCACCGTACCCGGACGACGTCCTCGCCACCCTGCGCGAGGAGGCCGCGCTGGTGATCGCCCGCTACCCGCAGAAGCGCTCCGCGCTGCTGCCGCTGCTGCACCTCGTCCAGAGTGTCGACGGGTACGTCTCGGGACGGGGCATCGCCCTGTGCGCCGAGCTGCTCGACCTCGAGACCGCCGAGGTCAGCGGGGTCGCCACCTTCTACACGCAGTACAAGCGTCATCCCAACGGCGAGTTCACCGTGGGGGTGTGCACCAACACGCTCTGCGCCATCATGGGCGGCGACCAGATCTGGGACGCGGTCAGCGATCACCTCGGTGTGGGTCACGACGAGACGACGCCGGACGGCAAGATCACCCTCGAGCGGATCGAGTGCAACGCGGCGTGCGACTACGCGCCGGTCGTGATGGCCAACTGGGAGTTCTTCGACAACCAGACGATCGACTCCACCAAGGAGCTCGTGGACGACCTGCGCGGCGGACGTCCGGTCAGGCCGACCCGCGGCGCGGACTCGGTCTGCACCTTCAAGCAGGTCTCCCGGGTGCTCGCCGGCTTCACCGACGGTCGGGCCGACGAGGGCGTCGGCGCCGGCGGTCCGTCGTTGGAAGGGCTGCGAGTCGCCCAGGAACACGGGTGGACTGCAGACGGGTCCGACGACGCCAAGGCCGACGAGGCGAAGGCCGACGACGCCACGGCCGACGACGGCACGGCTGACGCCCCGACGACCTCGCCGGCCAGCAGCACCGCTGCGTCAGGCACGCGCGGGATAAAGCGAGGGCGGCAGAGCTCGACCGACTCCCCGGCCAACCGACCGGACGAGCTGCCCGGCCTCGAGCAGGCCACCGACGAACCGGGAACCGACGGCACGCAGACCACGGACGGTGTGACGAAGTGACCACACAGCTGACCCCCATCCTCACCAAGTTCTGGGACCACCCGCAGTCGTGGACCCTGGACACCTACGAGGACAACGAGGGCTACCAGGCGCTGAAGAAGGCGCTGACGATGAGCCAGCAGGACCTCGTCGCCCTGACCAAGGACTCCGGGTTGCGCGGCCGCGGCGGCGCTGGCTTCCCGACCGGGATGAAGTGGGGCTTCCTGCCGCCCCCGGATGGTGGCCCGCGCTACCTCGTGGTCAACGCCGACGAGTCCGAGCCGGGGACGTGCAAGGACATCCCACTGATGATGGCGGCTCCGCACTTCCTCATCGAGGGCGTGGTCATCACCTCGTTCGCCATCGGCTGCAACCACGCCTTCATCTACCTGCGCGGTGAGGTCGTGCACGTCTACCGCCGACTGCTGCGCGCCGTGGAGGAGGCGTATGCCGCAGGGCACCTGGGCAAGAACATCCACGGCTCCGGCTTCGACCTCGACGTCACGGTCCACGCCGGGGCCGGCGCCTACATCTGCGGCGAGGAGACGGCGCTGCTCGACTCGCTGGAGGGCCGCCGCGGCCAGCCGCGACTGAAGCCTCCGTTCCCGGCCGTCGCCGGCCTGTACGCCCGACCGACCGTGGTGAACAACGTCGAGTCCATCGCCTCGATCCCGCCGATCCTGCTGCACGGCTCGGAGTGGTTCAAGGGCATGGGCACCGAGCGCTCGTCGGGCTTCGGCATCTTCAGCCTGTCCGGCCACGTCCGCCGCCCGGGCCAGTACGAGGCGCCGCTGGGCATCACCCTGCGCGAGCTACTCGAGATGGCCGGCGGGATGGTCGACCCGAAGAAGAAGCTGAAGTTCTGGACCCCAGGTGGGTCGTCGACGCCGCTGTTCACCGACGCCCACCTCGACGTCCCACTCGACTTCGAGTCGGTCGGCGAGGCAGGCTCGATGCTCGGCACCCGCGCCCTGCAGATCTTCGACGAGACGACCTGCGTGGTCCGCGCCGTCGAGCGGTGGACCGACTTCTACAAGCACGAGTCCTGCGGCAAGTGCACCCCGTGCCGGGAGGGGACCTGGTGGATGTCCCAGATCCTGGAGCGACTCGAGCACGGTCAGGGCAGCGAGGCCGACCTCGACAAGCTGCTCGACATCTGCGACAACATCCTCGGTCGGTCGTTCTGCGCCCTGGGTGATGGCGCGACCTCGCCGATCACCAGCAGCATCCAGTACTTCCGCGAGGAGTACATCGAGCACCTGACCCGAGGGCAGTGTCCCTTCGACCGGGATGCCTCGACGCTCTTCGCCAAGGACAAGGAGACGGCGTCGGCATGACGACCTCACCCACCACCACCAGCCCGAGCGCCGGCGGCAACGCCGTCTCGTCAGGCGGCAACGCCGCCCTGCCGGAACAGCCCGTCGACCAGGTCAGCCTCACCATCGACGGGGTCGCCGTGTCGGTCCCCAAGGGGACCCTGGTCATCCGTGCGGCGGAGCAGGTCGGCGTGCAGATCCCGCGGTTCTGCGACCACCCGCTGCTCGAGCCGGTGGGCGCCTGCCGGCAGTGCCTCGTCGACATCGCGACCCCGGGGCCGGACGGGTCGCTGCGGGCCATGCCCAAGCCGCAGGCCTCCTGCACGATCACCGCCACGGAGGGGATGGAGGTGAAGACGCAGAACACCTCGCCGGTCGCGGACAAGGCCCAGCACGGTGTGATGGAGCTGCTGCTGATCAACCACCCGCTCGACTGCCCGGTCTGCGACAAGGGTGGCGAGTGCCCGCTGCAGAACCAGGCGATGAGCAACGGGCGGGCGACCTCACGGTTCGAGGACGTCAAGCGCACCTTCCCCAAGCCGATCAACATCTCCAGCCAGGTCCTGCTCGACCGCGAGCGGTGCATCCTGTGTGCCAGGTGTACCCGGTTCTCCGACCAGATCGCCGGGGACCCGTTCATCGCCCTCGTCGAGCGGGGAGCCCTGCAGCAGGTGGGGATCTACCAGGACCAGCCCTTCGAGTCCTACTTCTCGGGCAACACCGTCCAGATCTGCCCGGTCGGAGCCCTGACCGGGGCGGCCTACCGGTTCCGTTCGCGTCCGTTCGACCTCGTCTCCACCCCGAGCATGTGCGAGCACTGCGCCTCGGGCTGCTCGATCCGCACCGACCACCGTCGCGGGGTCGTCCTGCGGCGGATGGCTGGCAACGACCCGGCCGTCAACGAGGAGTGGAACTGCGACAAGGGTCGCTGGGCCTTCCAGTCGCCCACCCTGCCGGACCGGCTCACCGTGCCACTGGTGCGCGACGAGGACGGCGAGCTCCGGGCCGCCGGCTGGCCGGAGGCCCTCGAGGCCGCGGCTGCCGGGCTGCGCCGAGCCCGTGCTGCCGGGGTGCTCGTCGGCGGGCGAGTGTCGGCCGAGGATGCCTATGCCTACGGCAAGTTCGCCCGGCTCGCCCTGGACACCAACGACATCGACTTCCGTGCCCGGCCGCACTCGAACGAGGAGCTCGACTTCCTCGGCGCCCACGTCGCGGCGACGGGGGTGGCCACCGGGAACGACGGCGCGCTCAGCTACGCCGACCTGGAGCACGCGCCGGCCGTGCTGCTCGTCGGCTTCGAGCCCGAGGACGAGTCGCCGATCGTCTTCCTTCGCCTGCGCAAGGGCGTCCGGCACAGCGGGACGTCCGTGTACTCCATCGCGCCGTTCACCTCACGCGGGTTGGCGAAGCTGTCCGGCACCCTGATCCCCACCGCCCCCGGCGCCGAGGCCGCCGCCCTGGCCGACCTCGGGTCCAGCGAGGTCGGCGCCCAGGCGTTGCACACCGCACTCGGTGAGGGCGGCGTGATCCTCGTTGGCGAGCGTCTTGCCAGCTCACCCGGTGCGTTGGCCGCCGCCGCCGCCCTCAGCAAGCAGACCGGAGCACGGCTGGCGTGGATCCCGCGGCGAGCCGGCGAGCGTGGCGCGCTCGACGCAGGCGCCGTCGGTGCCCTGCTGCCCGGTGGCCGTCCCACGTCGAGCAGCGAAGCCCGCGCTCAGGTCGCGGACGTCTGGGACGTGGTGGGCCTGCCGGATGCGCCGGGTCGGGACACCTCGGCGATCATCGAGGCGGCCTGCTCGGGTGAGATCGGCGCCCTGGTCGTCGGCGGGGTCGATCCCGCCGACCTGGGCCTGCCCGGCATCGACGAAGCCCTGGCGAAGACCTTCGTGGTGTCCCTCGAGGTGCGCACGTCGGCCGTCACCGCGGTTGCCGACGTGGTCCTGCCGGTGGCGCCGCACTCGGAGAAGACCGGCACGTTCGTCAACTGGGAAGGCCGCGAGCGGCCCTTCGAGGTGGCGCTCGACACGAGCTCGATGAGCGACCACCGCGTGCTGGACATGGTGGCCGACGAGCTCGGAGTCTTCCTCGAGACCCGCACGCAGCACCAGATCCACAGCCAGCTCCACGAGCTGGGGGCCTGGGGCGGCGAGCGTGACATCAGTGGCTGGACCGTCTCTGCCGAGCCGGCGGTTCCGGCCGAGGCCACCACGGCCGACCCCGAGGGCTTCGTGCTGGCCACCTGGGCCACGCTGCTCGACGCAGGTCGCCTGCAGGACGGGGAGCCGTTCCTGGCCGGCACGGCACCCGCCGCCACCGCCCGGATGAGTCCTGCCGGAGCGGCCCGGATCGGAGCCGAGGACGGTATGCCGGTGACCGTCTCCACCGCGCAGGGGTCCGTGACCGTCCCGCTGTCCGTGACGCCCGACATGGTCGACGGGACGATCTGGCTTCCCACGAACTCCGTCGGGTGCGCGGTGCGTGCCACGCTCGGGGTCGATGCGGGCGCCGTCGTGACCGTGACCAAGGAAGAGGGCCACTGATGTCCGCGACACTCCTCAGTCTCGCCACGCCGCTGCTGGACAACCCCCGGGCGAACTTCTCCGACACACCCTGGTGGCTGTCGCTGGTCAAGGCGCTGATCATCTTCGTCTACCTGCTGCTCAGCACGCTGCTCGTCATCTGGTTCGAACGTCGGGTCATCGGCCGGATGCAGCAACGTCCGGGCCCGAACCGGACTGGACCGTTCGGACTGCTCCAGACGCTTGCCGACGGCATGAAGTCGATGCTCAAGGAGGACGTCACCCCGGCGGCGGCCGACAAGTTCATCTTCACCCTCGCCCCCCTGATCGCCGCGTCGATGGCATTCGTGTCGTTCTCGATCATCCCGATGGGCGACAAGGCCTCGATGTTCGGGCACATGACCCCGCTCCAGCTGACCGACTTCCCGGTCGCTGTGCTGCTGGTGCTGGCGGTGGCCTCGGTCGGCGTGTACGGCATCGTCCTGGCCGGCTGGTCCTCCGGGTCCACCTACCCGTTGCTGGGCGGACTGCGCTCGACGGCGCAGGTGATCTCCTACGAGATCGCGATGGGCCTGTCGCTGGTAGCGGTGTTCATCTACAGCGGCTCGATGTCGACGTCGCAGATCGTCTACTCGCAGGCGCAGCTCTGGTACCTGATCCCCGCGTTCTTCTCGTTCGCCGTCTACATGGTCACCATGGTCGGCGAGACGAACCGGCTGCCCTTCGACCTGGCCGAGGGCGAGGGCGAGCTGACCGGCGGCTTCCACACCGAGTACGGCTCGATGCGCTTTGCCATGTTCTACCTCGGTGAGTACATCAACATGTTCACCGTCTCCGCACTGGCCACGACGATGTTCCTCGGTGGGTGGCAGGCGCCTCCGGGGATCGCCGCGATCAACGACGGCATGTTCAACCAGGGCTGGTGGGGCGTGCTGTGGTTCACCGCCAAGCTGTGGAGCTTCATGTTCGTCTTCGTGTGGCTGCGGGGGTCCCTCCCGCGAGTGCGCTACGACCAGTTCATGCGCTTCGGCTGGAAGTTCCTCATCCCGGTCACCCTCGCGTGGGTCGTTGCGGTCGCCTTCATCAGGGGAGCCCAGAACGGCTTCTTCGGAGATTCGGTGGTGACCGTCATCGGCAGACAGATCCCCACGGCGACCCTGGTCGCGGTCAGCGTCATCGCCGTGGCGGCGCTCGCCGCGTCGTGGGTCTGGGACAACAAGCGCGCCGACCAGGAGGAGGCGGCTGCACTCGCGTCCCGGGCGCCCAAGGAGTTCGACCCGTTCGCCGGCGGATACCCGGTCCCGCCGCTTCCCGGCCAGGTCCGGCGCGAGCCTGCGCCGGTCGCCGTGCCGGTGACGTCCGGCGCCCGGACGGCCCAGGACGCGGCCGCCGCCCCCCCCGACAGCGAGACGGCAAAGGAGCATGGTCGTGGCTGACACCCCAGATCCCGGCACCGCGGGCTCGCCGGCCACCGGACCCGGCGCCGCGCGCCCGCCGAAGAAGGTTCCACCGCGGTCCAACCCGGTCACGGTGGGCAGCACGCCCCGGGACGAGGCGAAGGGGGGCGGCCTGAGTGACCTCTTCGCGCCGGTCGCCGGGTTCGGCGTCACCTTCGCCACGATGTTCCGGAAGGTGGCGACCCAGGAGTACCCGGAGCAGAAGCGCCCGACCGAGGCGCGCTACCACGGCCGCCACCAGCTCAACCGGCACCCCGACGGGCTCGAGAAGTGCATCGGCTGCGAGCTGTGCGCGTGGGCCTGCCCCGCTGACGCGATCCTCGTCGAGGGTGCGGACAACGACGACCGCGAGGGCGGCTCCGGACGGTTCTCGCCGGGCGAGCGCTTCGGCCGCGTCTACCAGATCAACTACCTGCGGTGCATCTTCTGCGGCCTGTGCATCGAGGCGTGCCCGACCCGGGCCCTGACGATGACCAACGAGTACGAGATGGCCGACAACAACCGCGCAAGCCTGATCTTCACCAAGGAGCAGCTGCTGGCCCCCCTCCAGGAGGGCATGCTGCCGGCGCCACATCCCATGGTGGCCGGGATGGAGGAGCGCGACTACTACCAGGGCAAGGTATCCCGGGCGACCCCCGAGCAGCAGCAGTGGCTCGACCAGCACCCGGATGCCCCGGCCACGGAGTCCGCCGAGTCCCTGGTGGCCGACTCCGGGCAGGGCCCCCACACGACATCGGAAGGACTGATCCGATGACCTCGACCGGAGAAGCCGTGATCTTCTGGATCCTCGGCCCCCTGATGGTCCTGGCGGCGCTCGGGCTGTTGTTCGTGCGAAAGGCGGTGCACGCCGCGCTGTGCACGGCCTTCGTCATGGTCAACCTCGGCGTGCTCTACATCGTCCAGAACGCCGAGTTCCTCGGCATCGTCCAGATCTTCGTCTACACCGGCGCCGTGATGATGCTCTTCCTCTTCGTCCTGATGCTGGTCGGCGTCGATGCGGCGGACTCGCTCGTCGAGACGATCAAGGGGCAGAAGGCCGCCGGGCTGCTGCTCAGCCTCGGGCTTGCGGGCGTGCTCTTCTTCGCCCTCGGGTCGCTGACCCTGCCCGCTCCGGTGGGGGTCACCGGCGTGAACGAGGAGACCGGAAATGTCAGCGGAGTGGCCAACCTCGTCTTCGGCAAGTACGTGTGGGCGTTCGAGATCACCTCGGCGCTGCTCATCACCGCTGCGATCGGAGCCATGGTGCTGACGCACCGGGAACGCCTCGGGGAGAAGCTCACCCAGCGCGACTGGTCGCAGCGACGGGTCCGCGAGAACACCTATGTGGCGGGTCTGCCCGCGCCGGGTGTCTACGCCCGACACAACGCCGTCGACACCCCGGCCCTGCTGCCGGACGGGACGCCGAGTGAGCTGTCGGTCTCGCGGGTGCTGCTCTCCCGGGACCAGGTTCGCGCCCCGGAGAGGTACCACGCCGCGGAGCAGGCCATCGAGGGCGAGATCGAGGACGGGTCGAGCCGATGAGCCTGAGTCACTACCTCTTCCTGTCGGCGGCGCTCTTCTCGGTCGGCGCCGCCGCCGTCCTGCTGCGCCGCAACGCGATCATCGTGTTCATGGGCGTCGAGCTGATGCTCAACGCCACGAACCTGGCCTTCGTCACCTTCGCGCGGATCCACGGCACCCTCGACGGGCAGGTCATCGCCCTGTTCGTCATGGTGGTCGCCGCGGCCGAGGTCGTCGTCGGCCTGGCCATCATCATGGCCATCTTCCGTGCCCGCCGCTCGGCGTCGGTCGACGCTGCCAACCTGCTGAAGCTTTAAGGAGCGACAGGCGTGCAAACATTCTCCGACATGCTCGGCACGTATGCCGGGCCGGTGACCCTCGCGGGGGCAGCCCAGGCGGACCCGTCCGGGGGTGCCCACGCCGCCAGCGGCGTCACGGCATACGCGTGGCTGATGGTGGCGCTGCCGCTGTTCGGCGCAGCGCTGCTGCTCGTCGGCGGCCGCCGCACCGACCGGTTCGGGCCGTGGTTGGCGACCCTGCTCTCCTGGGGGTCCTTCGGCGTCGGGCTGGTCGTGATCCTCGCCATGATCGGCCGCTCGGACGCCGACCGGGCCATGCAGCTGCACCTGTTCAGCTGGCTCCCGGCAGGCCAGTTCAACCTCGAGGCGGGCCTGCTGCTGGACCCGCTCTCGCTGGCGTTCGTCATGTTGATCACCTTCGTCGGCTCGCTGATCCACGTCTACTCGATCGGGTACATGGAGCACGACCCCGACAAGCGACGCTTCTTCGCCTACCTCAACCTCTTCGTTGCCTCGATGCTGCTGCTCGTGCTGGCGGACTCGTACCTGCTGCTCTACGTCGGGTGGGAGGGCGTCGGCCTCGCGTCCTGGTTGCTGATCGGCTTCTGGAACCAGAAGCGCGCCTACGCGACCGCCGCCAACAAGGCGTTCGTGGCCAACCGCGTGGGTGACCTCGGCCTGAGCGTCGCGATCATGATCATGTTCTTCCAGTTCGGCAACGTCGACTTCGCCTCGGTTGACGCCGGCGTGGCACAGGCCAACCAGGGCGCGTTGACCGCCATGGGGCTGTTCCTGCTGCTCGGCGCCTGCGGCAAGTCGGCCCAGTTCCCGCTGCAGAGCTGGCTTGGGGACGCGATGGCCGGCCCGACTCCGGTCTCGGCCCTGATCCACGCCGCGACCATGGTCACCGCCGGCGTCTACCTCGTGGTGCGCAGCCACGCGATCTTCGAGGGCGCGCCCAACGCGCAGCTCGCGGTGGTCATCGTGGGGACGATCACCCTGCTCTTCGGTGCCGTCGTCGGTTGCGCCAAGGACGACCTCAAGAAGGCGCTGGCGGCCTCGACGATGAGCCAGATCGGCTACATGATGCTCGCCGCCGGGCTCGGACCCGTCGGCTACGTCTTCGCCATCTTCCACCTGCTCACGCACGGCTTCTTCAAGGCCGGGATGTTCCTCGGTGCCGGTTCGGTCATGCACGGGATGAACGACCAGGTGAACATGCGCCGGTTCGGCGGGATCTCCACGGTCATGAAGATCACCTGGGTCACCTTCGGGCTGGGCTGGCTGGCCATCCTCGGCATTCCCCCGTTCTCCGGGTTCTGGAGCAAGGACAAGATCATCGAGGTGGCCTTCATCGGTGAGGGCTGGCGTCCCTGGGTGTTCGGCGGAGCGGCGCTCATCGGCGCGGGCATCACGGCCTTCTACATGTCCCGGCTGTTCTTCATGACCTTCCACGGCAAGAAGCGCTGGACCGACGACGTGCACCCGCACGAGTCACCGCTGACGATGACCATCCCGATGATGGTGCTGGCCGTCGGCTCCGGCGTGCTCGGGCTCATCCTCGGTCTGGGCAAGACCAGCCTGCTGCAGGGCTGGCTCGACCCCGTCTTCGGCGCCCACGAGGCGGTGGAGCACGAGCCGGTCATCCCGGCGATCCCGTTGATGGTGATCACGCTGGTGCTGGTCCTCGGCGGCGTCGGGCTCGCCTGGATGCGGTACTGGCGTGACGACGTGCCGGTGGTGGCGCCGACGGGAAGCCTGGCGACCCGGGCCGCGCGGAACGATCTCTATCAGGACCAGGTCAACGAGGGGGTGCTCATGCGCCCCGGCATCCACCTGACCCGATCACTGGTCTTCGCCGACGGTCGCGGTGTCGACGGTGCGGCTGGAGGGCTCGCTGCCCTGATCGGCGGCGCCTCGTCCAGGCTGCGCAGGGTGCAGAACGGGTATGCCCGGTCCTACGCCCTGACCATGCTCGCGGGCATCGTCGTGATCCTCGCCGCGCTGTGGGTGATCCAGTGATGAACCAGTTCCCCTGGCTGACGATTATCGGGCTGATCCCCCTGGTCGGTGCGATCGTGGTCTGGCTGCTGCCTTCGGCCCTGGTCGACCGGGCCAAGCACATCGCGGTAGGTTTCTCCGTCCTGACGCTGGTCTTCGCAGTGGGCGCCGCGCTGCAGTTCAAGACCGGCTCGAGCCAGCAGTTCCAGCTGATGGAGCAGCACCAGTGGATCCCGCAGTTCGGCGTCAGCTACGCCCTGGGTGTGGACGGCATCGCCCTCGTCCTCATCCTCATGTCGACGATCCTTACCCCGATCTGCCTGCTGGCCGCCTGGCGTGACCTGTCCGACGAGCCCGGTGGGGTGGGCCGGGAGAAGAACTACTTCGCCCTGATGCTCGTGCTCGAGACGTTCATGGTCGGGGTGTTCGCGGCCACCGACGTGTTCCTCTTCTACGTCTTCTTCGAGGCCATGCTCATCCCGGTGTACTTCCTCATCGGCCACTACGGCGGTCCGCGTCGGCAGTACGCGTCGATGAAGTTCCTGCTCTTCTCGCTGCTCGGCGGGCTGGTCATGCTGGCCGCCGTCATCGGGCTGTACGTCCAGGGTCCGGGCGGGGCGGAGGGCTTCCTCATCTCGAGGTTGACCGGCCTGGAGCTGGACCCGACCACCGAGCGGCTGCTCTTCGTCGGCTTCTTCTTCGCGTTCGCGGTGAAGGCCCCCATGTTCCCGTTCCACACCTGGCTGCCCGACGCGGTGACCGAGTCGAGGCCGGCCACGGCGACGTTGCTCGTCGGCGTCCTGGACAAGGTCGGCACGTACGGGATGATCCGCTTCTGCCTGCAGCTTTTCCCCGAGGCGAGCACCTGGGCGACTCCGGTCGTGATCACCCTGGCCGTGGTCTCGGTGCTCTACGGGGCGCTGCTCGCGATCGGCCAGACCGACGTGATGCGGTTGATCTCGTACACCTCGATCAGCCACTTCGGCTTCATCGTCCTGGGGATCTTCGCCCTGACGACCACCGGTGGCGCCGGTTCGACCTTCTACATGGTCAACCACGGGTTCACCACGGCGGCGCTGTTCCTGTTCGCCGGGATGCTCATCAGTCGACGCGGCAGCAAGCGGATCGCCGACTTCGGCGGGTGGCAGCGGGTGACGCCGGTGCTCGCCGGCGTGTTCCTGGTCGCCGGCCTCTCCGGGCTGGGGCTGCCGGGGACGGGCGCGTTCAACGCCGAGTTCCTCACCCTCGTCGGGACGTTCCAGCGCTACCAGGTTGCGGCGGTCGTCGCGACCATCGGCATCATCCTGGCCGCGCTGTACATCCTGCTCATGTACAAGAAGATGATGACCGGCCCGCCGCTGGACAGTGCCCTGGGCACCCCGGACGTCGGCATCCGGGAGAAGTGGGTCATCGTCCCGCTCATCGCCCTGTTCATCGGACTCGGCGTGTATCCGAAACCCGTGCTTGACGTCATCAACCCGGCAGTCGCCCGGACACTGAGCTACGTCGGGGTCAGCGACCCCGCTTCGGTCGTGCCCGTCGGCACCCAAGGAGGGACCAAGTGATCGCCGCCCTGTCGAGCGAGTTCACGGCGGCCACGCTGAACTATGGTGCGCTCTCGCCGCTGCTCATCGTGCTCGGCGCCGCGATCGCCGGCGTCCTGGTCGAGGCCTTCGTCCCACGCGGCAACCGGTACCTCGTGCAGATCACGGTCACCATCCTCGGGCTGCTCGGCGCCTTCCTGGCGCTGGTCTTCCTCGCCGTCGGGAACCAGACCCACACGGCGGGCCTGCCCGGCCCGGGGGGAGCGATCCTCGGCGCCATCGTCATCGACAAGCCGGCGTTGTTCATCCAGGGCGCCCTGCTGCTGTTTGCGGTCCTCGGGGTGCTCACCATGGGCGAGCGTCTCGGTGGGGTGGGGGCCGACGCGTTCACCCCGATGGGCGCTGCCACTCCCGGCTCGGGCCAGGAGGCGCTGGCTCTTCGAGCGGGCGCGATGACGTCCGAGGTCTTCCCGCTGATGCTGTTCTCCGTCGCCGGGATGATGTTGTTCCCGGCGGCCGGAGACCTGCTGACGATGTTCATCGCCCTCGAGGTGCTCTCGCTCCCGCTCTACATCCTCACCGGGCTGGCCCGGCGTCGACGCCTGCTGTCCCAGGAGGCCTCGATGAAGTACTTCCTCCTCGGTGCGTTCTCCTCGGCATTCTTCCTGTTCGGAACCGCGCTGCTGTTCGGCTACTCCGGTTCGGTGTACCTGCGCGACATCGCCACCGCCATCCCGACCGGGGGCACCGAGCTTCAGGGTCTGCTCGTGCCCGGCGTGCTGCTGGTGGCCGTCGGGCTGCTGTTCAAGGTCGGCGCCGTCCCGTTCCACTCGTGGACCCCGGACGTCTACCAGGGGGCTCCGACGACACTCACCGGGTTCATGGCGGCCGCGACCAAGCTCGCCGCCTTCGGCGCCATCCTGCGGTTCGTCTACGTCGGAGTCGAGGCGGACCGTTGGGACTGGGCGCCGGCCGTGTCCGCCGTCGCGATCCTGACCATGATCGTCGGCGCGGTGCTGTCGGTGACGCAGACCGACGTCAAGCGCCTGCTGGCCTACTCCTCGATCGCGCACGCCGGCTTCGTCCTGGTCGGCGTCCTGGCCCTCGACCGCGCTGGCGTCAGCGGCGTGATGTTCTACCTCGTCTGCTACGGCCTGGCGACGATTGCGGCCTTCGCCATCGTCGGTCTGGTCCGCGACAGCGGCTCGGAGGCCTCGCACCTGTCCCAGTGGGCCGGCCTGGGCAAGCGGCATCCCGTCACGGCCGGGACCTTCGCGTTCCTGCTGCTGGCCTTCGCCGGGATCCCGGTCACGTCAGGATTCACCGCGAAGTTCGCCGTGTTCGAGCCCGCGCTCCGCTCGGGCGGCGCCGGCACGGTGATGGTCATCGTCGGCCTGCTGTCCAGTGCGGTCACCGTCTTCGTCTATGCGCGGGTCATCGTCCTGATGTACTTCACCGAGGCCCAGAACGACGCGGTCACGGTCGTCACGCCGTCGTGGATGACCAAGAGCGCCATCGGTTTCGGCGCCCTCTTCACCCTCGTGCTCGGCGTCGCACCGTCCGCGCTGCTGCAGCTGGCGGGCAACGCCTCTCAGTTCCTGCGATGAGCAGCGCACCACCGGTGCTGGCCCTGCCGGGGGTGACCCCTGCTCTGGCGGCACGGCTGCACGAGGGCCTGGGCCGGGTGGACGACCTGATCCGTCAGACGGTGGACCACGACGACCCGCTGATCCGGCAGGCCTCGGGCCACCTCGCGCAGGCCGGCGGCAAACGGGTCCGGCCGCTGCTCACCCTGCTTGCCGCCGAGCTCGGGTCCGGGGTGAACGAGCAGGTGATCGCCGCGGCGACCGGGGTGGAGCTGACTCATCTGGCCTCGCTGTACCACGACGACGTCATGGACGAGGCCCAGGTGCGCCGGGGAGTGCCCAGCGTCAACGCGGCCTACGACAACTCCACGGCGATCCTCATCGGCGACCTGCTCTTCGGCAAGGCGTCGGAGGTCATCGCGGGGCTGGGCGCGCAGGCGGTCCTCATCCAGGCCCGGACCTTCGTCCGACTCTGCGCCGGCCAGATCCGCGACGACCAGCCGTGCCCGCCCGGCTCCGACCCGATCGACTACTACCTCGGCGTGCTCGCCGACAAGACCGGTGCCCTGATTGCCACCGCCGCGCGGTACGGCGCGATGTTCAGTGGGGGGTCCGACGACCAGATCGAGACGATGCAGGCATATGGCGAACGGCTGGGCATGGCGTTCCAGCTGGTGGACGACCTCATCGACATCACCTCCGAGTCCACCGAGAGCGGGAAGACCCCCGGCACGGACCTGCGCGAAGGGGTGGACACGTTGGCGGTGCTCTATGCCCGCGCGTCGACGGATCCGGCGGACTCCCGGCTGCGCGAGCTGCTCTCGCTCGACCTGCGCGACGACGAGCTGCACGCCGAGGCGCTGTCGCTGCTGCGGGCCAACCCCGCTCTCGACCGGGTCCGTGACACGACTCGAACGGTTGGCCGTGAGGCCACTCAGGTGCTGGCGCCGCTGGCGGACAGCGATGCCAAGGCCGCGCTGTTGGCGCTGGTCACGTCCGTGGTCGACCGGGTCGGCTGAGCAGATGCCGCAGGTCAGCAGTGTCAACCTCGGTGTCCTGGCGTCGGTCGGGTCCGGGCGGCGCTCGCGTCCCAGTGGGATCGACAAGCGCCCGACCGTCGAGCGCGTGGAGGTCCGCGCGCCCGGATCCCGGGCTG
Source organism: uncultured Actinomycetota bacterium (assembly GCA_963845815.1). Lineage (GTDB taxonomy): Bacteria > Actinomycetota > Actinomycetes > Actinomycetales > Dermatophilaceae > Lapillicoccus. The sequence goes on along the minus strand of CAWJTD010000001.1, from coordinate 189,703 downwards.
ACGGTCTGGGTAGCGGGCTGGTCGGGGACCAGATCGGCGACCACCGTCATCACGGCGGCGATCGTCAAGCCGTGTACGCCTTCGCCCGGGAGGAGCTGGACCACTGGGAACAGGTGCTGGGTCGGAGGCTGTCCGACGGCTCCTTCGGTGAGAACGTCACCACCGCCGGGCTCCCCGTCAGCGACGCCGTGATCGGCGAGCGGTGGCGGGTCGGGCCCGACGTCGAGCTGCGGGTCACCGGCCCGCGGATCCCGTGCCAGACGTTCCGGGCCCACCTCGGGGCGCCGGGGTGGCTACGGACGTTCACCGCCTCGGGACGGTCCGGCGCCTACCTCGAGGTGGTGCGGCCGGGGACGATCGGAGCCGGCGACCCGATCGAGGTCACCCACAGGCCTGCGCACGGCGTGCGCGTCTCCGATGCGTTTCGTGCCCTCACCCTGGAACCGGAGCACCTGCCCGCCCTGCTCGCGGCCGGTGCGGACCTCGATGCCGAGATCCGCACCATGGCGCGCGAGGGTCGGGCGTTCAACCTCGGCTGAGTCAGTCCTCATCCTTGTCGTCCGACCGCTCGGGCCAAACCTGGATCACCGCTGGCCGGGGCTGGCCGCCTCCGCGGTACGGGAACAGGCTCGCGGGGTTCTCGGGGGACGCTCCCGCGGTCTCGCCCGGGTGCTGGACCGCGACGAGGACCGTGCGCTGGTCCTCGGTGATCACCGGGCCGGCACACTCGGCATACGCCGGCACCGACAGGAACTGCTGGACGTGACCGGAGTGCCGGCCCTCGAGCGGGAACAGGTACATCCCGTCGCAGTGGCCCAGCTTGTTGCCGTCGGTGGCGATCCACATGTTGCCGGCCCTGTCGAAGGCGACGTTGTCCGGGCACGAGATCGAGGAGACCTCGGTGCGGTCGTACCCGTTGAAGTAGGTCGCGGGGTCGGCCGGGTCGCCGGCGAGCAGGACGATCTTCCAGGTGAAGCGGGGCGAGGCGTGGTCGCCTCCCTCCGGGGTGATCTCGATGATGTGCCCGTGCTTGTTGTTCGCGCGGGGGTTCGCCTCCTCGACCTGGGCAGGCGTCCGGCTGGTGTTGTTCGTGCAGGCGATGTAGGTGCGGCCGTTGACCGGGTTGGTCTCGACGTCCTCGGGCCGGTCCATCATGGTGGGCCCGACCTGGTCCGCCGCGAGTCGGGTGTGGACCAGAACCTCGGCCACCGAGAACCCGGGCACCCGGGACTGGTTGTCCACGACGAGGGGCAGCCACTCGCCGCTCCCGTCCGAGACCCCGTCCTCGAACCCGTCACCGGTGAACTTGGCGACGTAGAGGTCGCCCGACTCCAGGAGGGTGAGGTTGTTCTTCCGGGCCCGGGCGCTGTTGCCGGGGGCGAACCTCCCGTGCGAGACGAACTTGTACGTGTACTCGAACCGCTCGTCGTCGCCGGTGTACGCGACCACCCGTCCGTCCGGGCTGATCGTCGTCGTCGCACCCTCGTGCTTGATCCGGCCGAGCGCGGTGTGCTTGCGCGGGGTCGAGGTCGGGTCGGTCGGGTCGATCTCGACGATCCACCCGAACCGGTTCACCTCGTTCGGCTCCTGGGCGGTGTCGAACCGCGGGTCGACCCGCTCCCATCCGCGGCCGACACGGGTCACCCCGTACCGCTGGTAAGCCGCCTCCTGGCCGGGGGGCGGGGGAGATGACTTGAAGTAGCCGTTGAAGTTCTCCTCACCGGACAGGACCGTGCCCCAGGGGGTCACCCCACCCGAGCAGTTGGCGAAGGTGCCGAGGGCCCGGGTACCGCTCGGGTCGGCGGAGGTCCTGAGCAGCTCGTCACCGGCGGCCGGCCCGGTCATCCGGAACTCCGTGTTCGCCGTGATCCGACGGTTCAACCGGGCGCCGCGCTCGTAGCTCCACCGGCTCCGCGGACTACGTCGACGCACCTCGACGACCGACAGGCCGTGGGCGGCCATGACGATCCTCAGCTGCTCCGGGGTGAGGTTCGGCCGGCCGGTGAACCCGCGGAACATCAGCTCCTCGTTCGTGTACTCGTTGTTGCACACGAGCGTCGCCTCGTTCTCGGAACGTCCCGGCAGCAGCGCGGTGAAGTCGTTGTTGTAGCCGAACTGTCCCTCCTGGGCCCAGGCACTCTGCCGGTCGAAGTCGAACTCCGGCGCGCCTGCGAGGATGGGGTCCCCCCAGGCGATCAGTGCTGACCACTCGAACCCCTCGGGGACCACCACGGCGTCGGTGCTCTCCGGCTGGGCGGCGATGGGAGTGAAACCGAACGGAGCCCGGTCCGAAGCCGGGCCACCGTGCCCAGGACCGTCGGGGTCGTGGTCATCGCGCTCGTCCCGTCCATCCGCCGCGGCCGGAACGGTACCGGCGGCGGCGGTGACACCCACGAGCGCCGTCAGTGCCCCCGTCCCGCGCAGCACGGCGCGCCGGGTCGCGGTGGCGTTCACCAGGTCCCCGAAGTACCTGTTCGAGGAGGTGTTCGGCACCGGCTGGCTGCACGCGTCGTCGCACCGGTAGTGGCAGGTCATCTCGCTCCGGTTGCCCTGGTGCGACGGCAGGAGGGGCAGACGACGACGGGGGGGAATGATCGACACGGGGGAGCCTCCAGCACGAGTGGACATGACGTTCTCAACGTTATAAACGCCGCGCACCCGACAGGGAGGGGATGGTTATGCACCCGGTATGGAAAGAGTAAAGACCGCACAGGAGGGCCCGGGTCCGGGGCCGCCAGGCCCGGGGGTTCAGGGTGCCGGCTCGCAGACCTCGGTCTCGGCCGGTGGGTCCTCGACGATCACGGCCCTGCTCCCGGCCCGCCGGGCCAACCGCGACGGGCGGTTCAGCCAGGAGTCGACCGACAGCAGCGTCAGGGCCACCCACACCACGGCGAAGCCCACCCACCGTGCTGAGCTCATCTGCTCGCCCAGCAGCCAGACCCCACACAGCAGCTGCAGGACCGGAGTGATGAACTGCAGCAGGCCGATCGTGGTCAAGGGGACCCGACGGGCGGCGGCGGCGAAGAAGAGCAGCGGGATGGCCGTGACGGCGCCGGACAGGACGAGGAGTGCCGGGTGCAGCGGTGCACCCTCGGTGAAGGTCTGGTTCCCGGACACACCCAGCCAGACGATGAGCCCCAGGGCGACCGGGGCGAGGATCACGGTCTCGACGCTGAGTCCGTGCAGGGCCTGCAGGCTCGCCCCGAGCTTCTTCTTGGTCAGGCCGTAGAGCGCGAAGGTGAAGGCCAGGGTCAGCGCGATCCAGGGGACTCGGCCGCCGACCAGCGAGAGGTAGAGGCCGGCGGTGCACCCGATGGCCACCGCGACCCACTGCAGGCTGCGCAGCCGCTCGCCCAGCACCACCACACCCAGGCCGACCGTGACGATCGGGTTGAGGAAGTAGCCCAGCGACGCGTCGGTGACATGGCCGGTGACCACGGCCGAGACGTAGACCACCCAGTTGATCCCGATCAGCACGGCAGCGATGGTGATTCCGAGCAGCAGCCGGGGACGGCCCAGCAGCGGACGCACCCAGGAGAGGTCTCGACGCACCAGGAGGATCGCGAGGCACAGGACGAGGGTCCAGGCGATCCGGTGCGCGAGGATCTCCCACGCCCCCGCGGGGGCCATGGCGTGGAAGTACAACGGGAACAGGCCCCAGATGCCGTACGCCGACAGGCCGAGCAGTGCTCCGCGTCGGGTCTCGGCCGGGTCGACGCCGAGCTGAGGGATGAAGGTTGACGTCGGTGGTCCGGTCGGCGGGGTGGAGGTGGCGGTCACCTGCCCACGGTCCAGGAGTCCCGGCCGGCGAGCAGGGTGGCGAGGTCCTCGTCGGTCGCCTCCCCGCCCCACTGCTCGACCGCCGCGTCGATCTGCCCTCGGACGAGGTCGTCATACGTCGGCCGCTGCACGCTCCGGAAGATGCCCATCGGCACGTGACCCAGACTCGGGTGGTCGAGCCGGGAGAGCGCGAAGGCCGCAGAGGGGTCGTCGGCATGCATGTCGTGCCGGATGACCGTGGTGGGGTCGGCGTCCGATCGCCGGACCACCGCCAGGCTTCCGTCGTCCTGGCGGATCACCACGTTGTCCCCCGCCGTGACCTCCTCGCCGTCGACCAGGCTGAGGATCCGTGCGTGCGCCTGGCTGCGGTCCTTGAGCACCGCGAACGCCCCGTCGTTGAAGATCGGGCAGTTCTGGTAGATCTCCACGAACGACGTGCCCCGGTGGGCGGCCGCCGCCCGCAGGATCTCGCTGAGGTGCTTGCGGTCGGAGTCCATGGTTCGGGCGACGAAGGTCGCCTCCGCTCCGAGCGCGAGGCTGACCGGGTTGAACGGGGTGTCCACCGAGCCGAACGGCGTTGACTTCGTCATCGCGCCGACGTGCGAGGTGGGGGAGTACTGCCCCTTGGTCAGCCCGTAGATCTCGTTGTTGAACAGCAGGATCGTCAGGTTCACATTGCGCCGCAGGGCGTGGATCAGGTGGTTCCCGCCGATCGACAGGGCGTCGCCGTCCCCGGTGACCACGAAGACGGACAAGTCGGGTCGTGACGTCGCCAGTCCGGTCGCGATCGCCGGAGCCCGACCGTGGATCGAGTGCAGGCCGTAGGTGTCGAGGTAGTACGGGAAGCGCGACGAGCAGCCGATTCCGGAGACGAACACGATGTTCTCCCGGCGCAGCCCGAGCTCCGGCAGGAAACCCTGCACCGCCGCGAGGATGGCGTAGTCACCGCACCCGGGGCACCAGCGCACCTCCTGGTCGGAGGTGAACTCCTTCTTCGTCTGTGCCGGTGCGCTCGCATCGACGGCCGGCACCCCCGCCGTGCCGTTGCCCGGCATACCCAGGTCGACGTTGGTCATCCGATCACCGCCTTCTGGATGACTTCCTCGAGCTCGCTCGACTTGAAGGGCAGTCCGCGGACTGCCGTGTGGGACTGGATGTCCACCAGGTAGCGGGCGCGCAGCAGTAGGGCCAGCTGACCGAGGTTCATCTCCGGCACGACGACGCGGCGGTAGGCCCGCAGGACGTCGCCGGTGTTGGCGGGGAACGGGTTCAGGTGACGCAGGTGGGCCTGGGCGACCTCCACCCCCTGGCCGCGCAACGCGCGGATGGCGGCCTTGATCGGGCCGTAGGTCGAGCCCCAGCCCAGGACCAGCACGTCGGCCTCGCCTGACGGGTCGTCCACCTCCAGCGGCCCCGCCGTCGCGGCGATGCCGGCGATCTTCCCGGCGCGAAGCCGGGTCATCAGGTCGTGATTGTCAGGGTCGTAGGAGATGTTGCCGGTGATGTTCGCCTTCTCGATGCCGCCGATCCGGTGCTCGAGGCCGGGCGTCCCCGGAATCGCCCAAGGACGGGACAGGGTCTCCGGATCGCGTTGGTAGGGATGGAACACCGGCTTGCCGTCCGAGTCCTCGGCATTGTGCTCGGTGGTGAAGTTGACGTCGATCTGGGGGAGGGTGTCGAAGTCCGGGATCGACCACGGCTCCGAGCCGTTGGCCAGGTACCCGTCGGACAGGATGATCACCGGGGTCCGGTAGGTCGTGGCGATCCGGACCGCCTCGAAGGCGATCGCGAAGCAGTCCGCCGGGGACTGCGGCGCGACGATCGCCACGGGCGACTCGCCGTTGCGGCCGAACATCGCCTGGAGCAGGTCCGCCTGCTCGGTCTTCGTCGGCAGCCCGGTCGAGGGGCCTCCTCGCTGGATGTCACACACGACCAGCGGAAGCTCGAGCGAGACGGCCAGACCGATGGTCTCCGCCTTCAGCGCCAGGCCGGGCCCGGAGGTGGTCGTGACGCCGAGCGAACCCCCGAACGCGGCGCCCAGGGCCGCGCCGACTCCGGCGATCTCGTCCTCGGCCTGGATCGTGGTGACCCGGAAGCGCTTCAGTCCCGACAGGGTGTGCAGGATGTCGGAGGCGGGCGTGATCGGGTAGGAGCCGAGAACCACCGGGATCCCGGCCCGGTGGGCAGCAGCGACGATCCCGTAGGAGAGGGCGACGTTGCCGGTGATGTTCCGGTAGTGGCCAGGCTGCATCGGGGCGGGACCGACCTCGAACCGGTGGGCGAAGTCCTCGGTCGTCTCCCCGTAGTTCACCCCGGCGCGCAGTGCCGCGAGGTTCGCCTCCAGCAAGGCGGGTTGCGCCCCGAACTTCGCCGTGAGGAACCGCTCCGTCGTCGTGGTGGGCCGGGTGTAGAGCCAGGACAGCAGCCCGAGCGCGAACATGTTCTTCGCGCGCTCCTTGTCCTTGCGGGTCAGGTCATGACCGGCCAGCGCCTCCACGGTGATCGAGGTCAGCGGGACGGCGTGCACGTGGTAGCTCTCGAGCGTCCCGTCGTCGACCGGCGAGGTGACGTAACCGACCTTGGTGAGGTTTCGCGTGGTGAACTCGTCGGTGTTGACGATGATCGTCGCGCCGCGGGGCACGTCGGCCAGGTTGGCCTTGAGTGCGGCCGGGTTCATCGCGACCAGGACGTCGGGCTCGTCGCCGGGGGTCAGCACGTCGTGGTCGGCGAAGTGCAGCTGGAAGCTCGAGACCCCGGGGAGGGTGCCCTGCGGTGCGCGGATCTCGGCCGGGAAGTTGGGCAGCGTCGACAGGTCGTTGCCGAGGATGGCGGCATCGGTGGTGAACCGGTCCCCGGTCAGCTGCATCCCGTCACCGGAGTCGCCGGCGAAACGGATGATCACGCGTTCGAGCCGCTTGATGGTGGAGGTCATGCCAACAGATCACCAGGCTTCGTCGGGCGTGCGGTCACGCGGCTGTGTGCCTGCTCAGTATCGTATGCCGCGCGCCTGTCCGGACCTTGCTGACTCCCGGAACTACGCGGCCAGCCTCGCTGTCGGTCGGGACTAGTCGTCCACCTCCGGGACGCTCTCGCCGGCTCGTTCGTCGCGGTCGGCCCAGTCGAGCAGCTCGTCCAGCCGGAATGCCGCATCGTCGATGCCGGCATGCAGGTCACCCATGTCGGCAAACCGGCGCGGCACGGTGGCGAGCGTCAGCTCGCGCGGCTCCACCTCGTCGACCTCCTCCCAGGCGATGGGGGTGGACACCGTTCCGTCCGGGACCCCGCGCACGGAGTAGGCGCTGGCGATGGTGTGGTCGCGCGCATTCTGGTTGTAGTCGACGAACACCGCGCCGGGGTCGCGGTCCTTGCGCCACCAGGTGGTCGTGGCGTCGCCGCCGGCACGCCTTTCGACCTCGCGCGCGAACGCGAGGGCCGCCCGGCGGACGTCGGTGAAGCTCCACTGCGGTTCGATCCGGACGTACACGTGCAGGCCGGCGCCGCCCGAGGTCTTCGGGAAGCCGGTGGCGCCCAGCTGGTCGAGGACCTCGTGGGCGACGTGGGCAACCCGCCGGACCGTCGCGAAGTCGCACTGCGGCATGGGGTCGAGGTCGATCCGCCACTCGTCGGGCGACTCGGTGTCCTGCCGCCGCGAGTTCCACGGGTGGAACTCGACGGTCGACATCTGGACGGCCCAGATGACTGCCGCCAGCTCGGTCACGCAGAGCTCGTCCGCGGTGCGATGAAACCGGGGGAACGTCACCCGCACGGTCTCGAGCCACGGCGGAGCCCCGTGCGGAACGCGTTTCTGGTGGACCTTGTCCCCGGCCAGGCCCGAGGGGAAGCGGTGCAGCATGCACGGTCGGTCCCGCAGCGCCCGCACGATGCCGTCGCCCACGGCGAGGTAGTAGTTGGCCAGGTCGAGCTTGGTCCAGCCGTGCCGGGGGAAGTAGACCCGGTCCGGGTTGCTGATCCGCACCGTACGCTCACCGACCTCGAGCTCGACGGCGGGCGATGTCGCCTTGGCAGCCATGCCCGTCAACCTATCCCGACGGCTGGCACCGGCGCGGGGACCGGACGGGGTGCCACGTCGAGGCGCCGCCCCTGCCGAGCCCGCCCTCGCTAGGGTTGGGCCATGTCCGGATACGTCGTCGTCGCTGCGGTCGTCGTGGCGGGGATCCTCCTCGTCGTGACCGCCGGCCAGGTGCGGCGACTGTTCGCCCCCCGGGCGATGACCCGGGCCAAGCTGACGACCTACGAGTCCGGGGTCGACCCGGTGGGCGACGGCTGGGCGCAGGCCAACGTCCGCTACTTCGTCTACGCCTTCCTCTACGTCATCTTCGCCGTGGACGCCGTCTACCTCTTCCCCTGGGCCACCGTGATCCGTGATGTCGACCTGGGCCTCGCCTCCCTCGTCGAGATGGCGATCTTCATCCTCGTCGTGATCATCGGCCTCGGCCACGCGGCCCGGCACGGACTGCTGCGATGGATGTGAGCCGGTGAGCATCGACCTGCCCATGCCGCGCGTCGGTCCGTTGGCCGAGCATGCCCCGACCCCCGTCAAGGTGGTGCTCAACTGGGGTCGGCGCTACAGCCTGTGGGTCTTCAACTTCGGGCTGGCCTGCTGCGCCATCGAGTTCATCGCGGCGTCGATGGCCCGGCACGACTTCATCCGGCTGGGCGTCATCCCCTTTGCCCCCGGCCCGCGCCAGGCCGACCTCATGGTCGTCTCCGGGACCGTCACCGACAAGATGGCGCCTGCGGTGCGACGCCTCTACGACCAGATGCCGGAGCCGAAGTACGTCATCTCGTTCGGCGCCTGCTCCAACTCGGGCGGCCCCTACTGGGACTCGTACAGCGTCATGAAGGGCGTCGACACCGTCATTCCCGTTGACGTCTACGTCCCCGGCTGCCCACCCCGGCCGGAGGCGCTGCTCCAGGGAATCATCAAGCTCCAGGAGAAGATCGCCGGTGAGTCCCTCTCCGGCGCGGCGATCTCCCGACGGTATGCCGGTGGCCGACGTGCCACGGCCGCGGAGGTCACCCGTGGACTGGTGGTCCCCGACGTCGACGACATCCCGGGTCGTGGCGACCCGCTGAGCGCGCGACCGGGTGCCGCGCGCGCGGACGGGGATCGAGGATGAGCACCACGGCGGGCGCGACGGCATCGCCGGACCCGACCTGCCGGGACGTGGCCCCGGACGAGTGGGTCGCGGCGGCGGCGTCGTTGCGTGACGAGGGCTTCAGGTTCTTCGACTGGCTCACTGCGGTGGACCAGAGCGACGACGAGCAGACCCCGGGGTTCGACATCGTGCTGCACCTGTACGACACCTCCGAGCCGGCCCCGATGCGCGAGCAGCTGTTGCGAACCCGGTTGCCGGCCGGCCAGGCCCTGCCCAGCCTGACCCGGCTCTTCGCCGGGGCTGCCTGGCACGAGCGCGAGACCCACGAGATGTTCGGGATCGACGTCGACGGCTTCGACGACGGGACGGGCCTGGGCCTGCGGCCGCTGCTGCTGCCCAACGGATTCGAGGGCAACCCGCTGCTCAAGTCGTTCATGCTGGCCGCGCGGGCCTCGAAGCCCTGGCCGGGGGCGAAGGAGCCCGGAGAGGGGCCCGGCGGCGCTGACCCCGAGGGCAGGGGACGGCCCGCGGCTCGCCGACGGGTCCAGGCCCCCGGGGTGCCGCCCGCCGAGTGGGGGCCGCGATGAGTCCCCTCGAGGTCGTCCTGCGGGCCGTGGCCACGCTCGCCGCGTTTCTCGTCCTGCCCCTGCTCGTCGGACAGACGGAGCACAAGGTCATGGCGCACATGCAGGGCCGCCTCGGCCCGATGTATGCCGGTGGCTTCCACGGCTGGGCCCAGCTGGTGGCCGACGGGGTGAAGTTCGTCCAGAAGGAGGACATCGTCCCGGCTCGCGCCGACCGGTGGGTCTTCCGCCTCGCCCCCGGCGTCGCGCTCGTCCCCTACCTCGTTGCGCTCTGCGTGATCCCGCTCGCGCCCGGGGTCGTCGCTGCGGACGTCGACGCCGGAGCCCTGTTCGTCCTGGCTGCCGTGGGAGTGGGGATCCTCGGCACGCTGATGGCGGGATGGGCCAGCGCCAACAAGTACTCGCTGCTGGGGGCGATGCGCTCGGGGGCCCAGCTGCTCAGCTACGAGCTGCCGTTGGTGCTCTCGGTCGCGTCGGTGGCGCTGGCTGCGGGCACCCTCTCGCTCGGCGGGATCATCACCCAGTGGCAGCCCTGGTGGTTGCTCTGGCAGCTGCCCGGGGCGGTCTGTTTCCTCACCGCGGCGCTCGCCGAGCTCCAGCGGCCACCGTTCGACATGCCGGTGGCGGACTCGGAGATCGTCTTCGGGGCCTACACCGAGTACACCGGACTCCGGTTCGCCTTCTTCCTGCTGGCCGAGTATGCCGGCATCGTCGTGATGTCCTTCCTGTTCACGGTGCTCTTCCTCGGCGGCTGGCGCGGACCCTTCGAGGACACCCTCGGGGTCGTCTGGACGTTGCTCAAGGCGCTCCTGGTGGCTGTGGTGATCATCTGGTTCCGGATCTCCTGGCCCCGCCTGCGCGAGGACCAGCTGCAACGGCTCGCATGGGTCTGGCTCGTCCCGCTTGCCCTGATCCAGCTCGCCCTGACCGCCGTGGGAGTGGTGGTCCTGCAATGACCGAACCCGAGCAGGGGCCGGACTCCCCGCCCCGTTCCGACGACGCGGCCCACGTGCACGCAGGCCACGAGCACGCGGGCCACGACCACGCCAGCGGTCACCAGCACCGGCCGGAGCCCGCCGCGCAGGCGGCTCCCGAAGCGCCACGACGCTCCGGGGCCGGCGGGTTGCTCCCGGGGCTGATCAAGGGGCTGGCCACGACGGCGAAGACCCTGGCCCGGCCCAGCCACACCGCGGAGTACCCGGACGTGCAGCCCACCCTCCCGCCGAGGTCCCGGGGGGTGATCGCGCTGACCGAGGAGAACTGCACCTCCTGCATGCTCTGCGCGAGGGAGTGCCCGGACTGGTGCATCTACATCGACTCGCACAAGGAGACCTTGCCGGCCACGACCGAGGGTGGCCGCGAGCGCCAGCGCAACGTCCTCGACCGGTTCGCCATCGACTTCTCGCTGTGCATGTACTGCAGCATCTGCATCGAGGTCTGCCCGTTCGACGCGCTGCACTGGAGCCCCGAGTTCGAGTACGCGGAGACCGACATCCTCGACCTGCTGCACGAGAAGGACCGACTGGGACAGTGGATGCAGACGGTGCCGCCGCCGCCCGCACTCGATCCCGGATCGGCGGAGCCGGCCGAGATCGCGGCGGCGAACGCGCCGCCGCGGGTCGTCCGCCAGCCGCCGGCCCCGACGACGGTGACCCGGCCGATGCCGACGACCGAGGAACCCGAGCCGGGGGAGCCGCAGTGACGACCCGTGACGTGGTGTTCACCTTGATCGCCCTCGTGGCTGCGGCCAGCGCCATCCTCGCCGTCCGGACGCGACACCTGGTCCATGCCGCGCTCTGGCTGGTCGTCTGCCTGGGCACCCTGGCCGGGTGCTACGTGGTCCTCGGCGCCGAGCTCGTCGCCCTGGTCCAGGTGCTGATCTACGTCGGAGCCGTCGTCGTCCTGGTGCTGTTCGCGCTGATGCTCACCCGCGCACCCATCGGCCCCAACCCGGGCCTCGACACGTCGCTGGGCCAGCGTCTGGCTGCCGCCGTGCTCGGCGGCGCCACGGCGGCGCTGCTGGCCGCGATGCTCATCCCGCTGGTCGGCGAGCAGCCGGTCCAACCGGCGAGCGGCGACACGCACGCCGTGGCGACGGCCATCTTCGGCACCTGGGTATGGCCCTTCGAGCTGCTCTCGCTGCTGCTGCTGGTCGCCCTGATCGGAGCCTTCGCCATAGCGAAGGTCGTCGGGGCCCTCCCGCGGGCGGAGGTGCGGGGGTGATCCACCTCTGGCTGCCGATGGTGCTGGCGAGCATCCTGGCCGGGGCCGGCACCTACGGCATCCTGGCCCGCCGCAACGCCGTCCTGGTCCTCATCGGAGTGGAGCTGGTGCTCAACGCCGCCAACCTCGTCCTCGTCTCGCTCGGGGCGGCCGACACCTCCCCCCTGCAGAGCGGGCAGGTGCTGACCCTGTTCATCATCACGATCGCCGCCGCCGAGATCAGCGTCGCGCTCGCGGTGGTGCTGGCCATGTTCCGGCTGCAGGGACACATCGACATCACGCTGGTACCGGAGACCGCGGACCGCGAGACCGTCCCCGGTCAGTCGCCGCGATGACCGCGATGACCGTGCAGCTGACCGTGCTGCTGCCTGCCCTCGCCGCCCTGGTCGGTCTGGTGCTGCGCCGCTCTCGGCCGTTCGCCGGACTGGTCGCGGTCATCGCCTCGGCGGCCGTCCTGCTGCTGTCGGTCATCCAGTTCGCGCTGACCGACGACCGGGTGGCGAGCGTGTCCACCATCGGTCCACTCGCCACCGGCGAGCTCGCGGTGCCGCTCACCCTGCTGGCCGACCGCACGTCCGCGGTCATCACCTTCGCGGTGGCCCTGGTCGGACTCGCGGTCCAGGCGTTCTCGATCTGGTACCTGCAGGACGACCATCGCTACCCCGTCTTCGCAGCGACCGTCTCATTGTTCCTGGCGGCCATGCTGCTGGTGGTCCAGTCCGGCGACCTGGTACTCACCCTGGTCGGCTGGGAGGTGATGGGGTGGTGCTCCTACCTGCTCATCGGCCATGTCAGCGAGCGTGAGTCGGCCCGTCGGGCGGCCTACAAGGCGTTCCTGGTCACCCGGCTGGCGGATGTGGGCTTCATTCTCGGATTCGTCATCCTCGCGGTGGGCGCGAGGTCCACCGAGCTCTCCGCCGTGCTGGCGCACTGGAGCGCAGGCCCGTCCGGAGCGGCTGCGCCGAGCACGCCACTGCTCACCGTCGCTCTGGTGGGCATCGTCGTCGGTGTCGCGGGCAAGTCAGGGCTGGTCCCGTTCCACGACTGGCTGCCCGATGCGATGGAGGGCCCCACTCCCGCATCCGCGCTGATCCACGCCGCCACGATGGTGGCTGCCGGCACCTACGTCATCGCCCGGCTCCACCCGATGTATGCCGTGGACGGTGCCTCGCGGACGGTGCTGGGCGTCCTCGCCGCCGCGACGATGGTCTGGGCCGCGCTCCTGGCCTTCGCCCAGTCGGACGTGAAGCGGATGCTGGCCTACTCCACCCTGAGCCAGATCGGGGTCATGCTGTCGGCGCTCGCGTTCGCCGGCCCGGCCGGCCCGAGCGGCGCCAGCCTGGGCCACCTCTTCTCCCACGCGATGTTCAAGTCCCTGCTCTTTCTGGCCATCGGATGGCTCGCCGTCATCGGCGGCGGCACGGCCTTCGTCACCCTGCGCGGGCGGGCGGGTCGCCGGGGCACCCTGTCCTGGTCGATCGGCATCGGGTTGGCAGCGCTGGCCGGGATCCCGCCGCTGGTCGGCTTCTTCAGCAAGGAGGGAGTCATCGCGCTCGCCCTGGACGAGACCGGCGGCCCAGACTCGGGGACGGCGTGGCTCGTCGTCGTGGCCCTGCTGGTGACGCTCGTCCTCACCGCGGCGTACTGCGCCCGGGCCTGGTTGCTCTTGTCCGCCACCGCCGAGATCGATGACACCGCAACGGTGCCGGGCGATGGTGCCGGGCCGCAGCTGCTGGTCGAGGACGCACTGCTGGCCCGGGCGGAGGCGCAGTCGGGACAGGTGGAGAGCCTGCAGCCGGCCGCCTCGGCGGGAGACGACCGGGCGACCGGCGGTCACGAACCGCGCCCGGTCACCCGCGCTGCGGTGATCACCGTCTCGACGCTGGCCGTCTTCACCGTCATCGGCGGACTCCTGCTGCTGCCGATCGCCGGGACGGTGCACGTCGACCCGGCCATGGCCGCAGTGACCGTGGTGGCGGTCATCGTGACCTTCGTCCTCGTGCGGTGGGGGAGTGCCCCCGGAGGTGATCCGGCCGCCCGGCTCGGCGCCCGCTGGCAGGGCCGCAGCGACCGGGGCTTCGGCGTCGACCGGGCCTACGTCGGGTTCGGCAGGGCGGTCCTGCTCGTGGCCCGCCTCGTCGTGACGCTGGACCGGGATGTCGTCGACGCGTACCCGCGGGGTGCCGCCGCAGTGACCGGGCTGCTCGGGCGTGCCGGCGAGCGGGCCCACCGGGGTACCCCGTCCGCCGGGCTGGTCGCGGTCGTCGTCGGTGTCGTCCTCGTGGCGATCGCGGGGGTGACGGTGTGGCACTGATCCTCGGGCTGGCTCTGCTGCTTCCGGCTGTCGCCGGCACCTGGCTGCTGGCGCAGTCCCGGGCCGATGGCGAGCAGCACGGGCGTGCCCGGCGCGTCGCCGCGGTGACCGCGGCGCTGACGTTGGTCCTGATGCTCGTCGTCGCCGTCACCCGACCGCAGATCGACGCGGCGTGGGTGCCGGCTCTCGGACTGCGGTGGCGTTTTGCGGTGGACGGCATCAGCATTCCCCTCGTCCTGCTCACGGCGGGCCTGACGCTCGGAGTGATCCTGCACTCCCGAGGACGTGAGCCTCGCCGCGCGGACCCGACGGCAGCGTCCGTGGGCACCTACTACGGATGCCTGCTGGTGATCGAGTTCGGTGCGCTGGCGACCTTTCTCACCAGGGACGCGATCGCCTTCTTCATCGCGTTCGAGCTCGTGCTCATCCCGATGTGGGTGCTGATCAGCAGGTTCGGCGACGAGCACGTCCGCGAGTCGGCTCGGGTGGACGCCTCCAACCGCTTCGTGTTCTTCACCGCGCTCGGCTCCACGCTGATGCTGCTCGGGATCCTGCTGCTCGTCTCGCGCAGCGGCACGTCGGACCTGACCGTGCTCGCGTCGCGGCATGGCGCCGGGCTGGACGTCGGCACCCAGGTCCTCATTGCCGCACTGCTCGTGGCCGGCCTGGGGATCAAGGTGCCGCTGTGGCCGGTGCACACCTGGCTACCCCCCGCGCACACCATCGCGCCTACGGCCGGGTCGGTCCTGCTGGCCGCGGTCCTGCTCAAGATGGGGACCTACGGCATCATCCGGCTGGCGATGCCGACGGTGCCGGAGGGCTTCTCCGCAGTCGCGCCGTTCCTCGCGGGCTGCGGCGCCGTGGGCATCCTCTGGGGAGGGCTGGCCTGCCTGGTGGAGCGGGACCTCAAGCGGCTGGTGGCCTACTCCTCGGTGGCGCACATGGGCTTCATCGTGCTCGGACTCGCCTCCGGCACCGAGACCGGCCTGCAGGCCGCGCTGTTCGCCAACGTCGCCCATGGTCTGCTGTCGGCCCTGCTCTTCCTCGTCGTGGGCGGGCTCAAGGAGCGCTGGGGCAGTGCGGACCTCTCGGTGGCGCGGGCCGCTCTGCGGGACACCTCGCCTCGGCTGGGGTATGCCCTGGTCGTGGGGTTCGCGGCGGCCCTGGGGCTACCCGGACTGGTCGGCTTCTGGGGTGAGTTCCTGGCCGTGTATGCCGCCTGGTCGCCGGCCGAGGACCGGTTGACCTGGGTCTTCCGGGCCGGCGCGGTGGCCGGCGTGCTGGGTATCGCCCTCGCCGCGGGATATGGCCTGCGGGTGCTGCGGCTGGTCTGGGCGGGCCGGCCGCAGGAGCCGCGGGCAGCAGCCGCGGCCAGCGGCGCCGGCACCAGCGACGCGGCCGCGGGGGTCGCGCAGGTGTCACCGGCGGTGGACGCGCGCGGTCCGGAGTGGGCCGTGGTCGCCGTCATCGTCGGGCTGGTGATCGCCCTGGGTGTCCTTCCGCGCCCGCTGCTCGCCCTGACCGCCGGGGAGTCGAGCTCGATCATCACCGGCGTCGTGCCGGGCGGCGCCCCCGCCGCCTCCACGACCGCCCTGGGGGTGGATAGACGATGATCTCCATCGACCCTGGCGTCCTGCTCCCGGTGCTCGCGCCGGCGGTCGGGGCGGTCCTCGTCCTGGTCATCGACATCCTCGCGCCGTCGCGCCAGCGGGTGCACTACGTGGTCGCCTTCATCGCCCTGGTGTTCGGGGGGCTCGGGGCCGTCGGCTCGCTCGGGGCCGCCACCGGCGACTCCTCGACGACCCTCTGCCTGGCCGACGGCAGCGGTTGCTTCTACGTCGTCAACGCGCTGACCGCCTCGCTGCAGCTGGCCGCGGTCGTCGCGGCCGTCATCGTCCTGCTGCTGGCCTGGCCGCTGGAGCGACGCAGCGCACCGGAGCGCACCGCCATGACCGTGGCGTTGATGCTCGCGGCGACCAGCGGCGCCGTGGGCGTCGCCGCGGCTCGGGACCTCGGATCCTGGCTGGTCACGCTCGAGCTGGCGACGCTGCCGGTCGTGGCGCTGGTGGCGCTGCCGGGCACCCGCCGTGCCATTGCCGGCGCGGTCCAGCTGCTGACCACGTCGATCGTGTCCTTCGCGATGCTCGCCCTCGCCGCAGCCTGCTGGTATGCCGCGACCGGGTCCCCGGCGCTGCTGGCTGGTTCGGCCGTCGGCGCCACGACGACGCCGCAGCGGGGGCTGCTGGCCCTGGCCGTCGTCCTGGTGCTGGCCGGCGTGGGCTTCAAGCTGTCGCTCGTCCCGTTCCACGCCTGGACCCCGACGACCTATGCCGGTGCGCCGCTACCCATCGCCGCGTTCCTCGCCGGCGTCTCGAAGGTCGGCGCGCTCGGGGCGCTGCTGGTGGTGCTCGGGGCGCTGACCTCGCTCGGTGGCCCGGCGCTGGTCGCCACGGCGATCCTCGCAGTCGCCAGCATGACGCTCGGCAACGTCATGGCGTTGCGCCAGGACGACGTCGTGCGCCTCCTGGCCTGGTCCACCGTGGCGCAGGCGGGCTGGGTGGTGCTGCCGCTGCTGAGCATCTCGAGCCTGGGGGTGCGCGCCTCGGCGGGCTACCTCATCACCTACCTCGTGGCGACCCTGGTGGCCTTCAGCGTCGTGGCCATCACGGTCCGCTCGGGCTCGGGGGACGCCGGCCTCCTCCTGGGGGACTACCAGGGCCTCGTGCGCACCGCGCCGCTCGTCGCCGGCGCCCTGGCGCTCGCCCTGACCTCCCTGGCCGGCCTGCCTCCCGGGCTGCTCGGCCTGATCGGCAAGGTCGTCGCCCTCCGGCCGGTCCTCGGTGAGGGCTGGTGGGTGATCGCGGTGCTCGCGGCGGGGAACGCCGTCCTCGGGGTGGCGGTGTACCTGCGGTGGCTGCGGGTCCTGCTGGATCCGTCGCCTGCGGCCGGGAAGCCGGCCAGGCTGCACCCCAGCCACGCGCTCGCCCTGGGCCTGGGAACGGTCGCCCTGGTGGCCTTCTCCGTCCAGCCGCAGCTGTTCCTCGGCCTGCTCGGCTGAGACCGGACTCGGCCGCCGGATGAGATCCGTGCCGGAGGTCGGGAACGACGCGGAACAGATCCACGTTTTCCAGACATGCACCGCCACTACAACGGCCTGAAGACCGCAGCCCTCTTCGGCGCCATCTGGGCCCTGCTGCTGGGGATCGGTTCCCTGATCGCCGGCGGGCGTTTCCTGTGGCTGTTCGCCGTGATCGGCGTCGCGACGACGTTCTACGGCTACTGGAACAGCGACAAGCTCGCGATCCGGGCCATGCACGCCTACCCGGTCAGTGAGACCCAGGCGCCGCAGATGTACCGCATCGTCCGGGAGCTCTCGACCCGGGCGAACAAGCCGATGCCCCGGCTCTACATCTCCCCGACCGAGGCGCCGAACGCCTTCGCGACCGGACGCAACCCGCAGAACTCCGCGGTCTGCTGCACCGAGGGGATTCTGCAGCTGCTCGACGAGCGCGAGCTGAGGGGGGTGCTCGGGCACGAGCTGCAGCACGTCTACAACCGGGACATCCTCACCGGGTCCGTCGCCGCGGCGGTGGCCGGCATCATCACCTCCGTCGCCCAGATGGCCATGTTCGCCGGGATGTTCGGCGGCTTCGGCGGCGGCGACAACGACGAACGGCCCAACCCCTTCGCGCTGTTGGTGCTCGCCTTGCTCGCCCCGATGGCGGCCACGGTCATCCAGCTCGCGATCAGCCGGACCCGGGAGTACGACGCGGACGAGGACGCCGCCCGGCTGACCGGAGATCCGCTGGCCCTGGCGTCCGCACTGCGAAAGCTCGAGGCGGGGGTGGCCAGGGCGCCCCTGCAGCCGCAGCAGCAGATCGTCAACGCCAGCCACCTGATGATCGCGAACCCGTTCCGCCAGCAGGACATCTCGCAGCTCTTCTCGACCCACCCGCCGATGGACCAGCGCATCGACCGGCTGGAGGCGATGGCCTCCGGCCGCGAGGGCCGTTGATCGGGGCCGAGGTGCTCGACGAGGCCTCAGCCTGACGCCATCGGCCGGATCTCACCCGAGCCACGCACCAGAAGGGTGGGGACGATGACGACGTGCTGCACCGGCGACGAGTCGCCGTCGATCCGGGAGAAGAGCAGGTCCGCGGCCCGGCGACCCACCGCGGTGACGTCCTGCTCGATGACGGTCATCGCTGGTTCGACCACGTCGGCGAGCGGGAGGTCGTCGAATCCGACCAGGGCCACCTTGTGGGAGAGCCCCCAGCGACGCAGGACCCGTACGGCGCCGACACTGAGCGTGTTGCGGGACGCGAAGACGGCCGTCGGGGGCTGCGACGCCTCGAACATCCGGGTCAGGGCCCGCTCGGCGTCCTCAGACGTCCTCAGGCCGGTCGCGACGAGCTGCGGGTCGATGGGGAGGTCTGCGGCGCGCAGCGCCGCCTCGTAGCCGGCGACCCGCTCGGCAGCCGTCTCGATCGTCGCGAGGTCGGCCAGCAGGGCGATCCGCCGGTGACCGAACCCCAGCAGGTGCCTCGTCGCGTCCATCGCCCCACCTCGGTTGTCCACCACCACGCTGTCGGCCTCGATCCCCTGCGGGGTGCGGTCGACGAAGACCAGCGGCAGGCCGGCGCGGACCTCGGAGGCCAGGTGGGCGTGGTTGCGGGTCGCGGGCATGAGGATGAGACCGTCCACGCGTCTGCTGACGAGGTCCGTCAGCAGCGTGTACTCGCGGTCCGGCTCCTCGTCGAGGCTGGCCGCCAGGACCACCCCCTGTCGGGCGCGGGTGGCGTCCTCCAGCGTGCGCAGCAGGCTCGAGGAGAAGCTGTTGCTCACATCTTGCAGTAGCGCTCCGATGACACCGGTGCGACCATGGCTTCGGCGCAGGTTGCTGGCGGTGAGGTTGTGCCGGTAGTCCAGCCGTGCGACGGCGAGCTCGACCTTCTCCCGCAGCTGGGCGGAGACGCCGTCCTCGCGGTTGACCACCCGGGACACGCTCTTCAGGCTGACGCCGGCCAGGGCGGCGACGTCCCGCATCGTGGCCCGGCCCAGCTTGTCGGTGCCCTTCCCGGCTGGTGACACCGTTGTCATCCGCATGGTTGCTAATTGAGCCATATCCGTTGACGTCTGCGCAAGAGCGGTCTATAACTGAATCCTGACAACGTTGTCTTATTTGCCGGGAGGCTTCCATGCACACCATCCACACCCGCTCTCGACGAACCCGAACGGTCGCGCTGGCATCGGCGGCCACGGTCGCCCTCGCGCTCGGCGCCTGCAGCAGTGGGTCGTCCGGGGGAGGCAGCACCGCAGGAGGTGGCGGCAAGATCGGAGTCTCGCTGATCACCAAGGACTCGTCCAACCCCTTCTTCGTCGCCATGCAGAACGGGGCGAAGGAGGAGGCCAACAAGGCGGGCAACGTCGACCTCACCATCGCGTCGGGCAAGCAGGAGGGCGACGACCAGGGGCAGATCCAGGCGATCGAGAACGCGATCGCCAAGGGTGACAAGGGGATCCTGATCACCCCGATGTCCACCGGCGTGAACGCCGCTATGAAGAAGGCGCGCGACGCGGGGATCTACGTCATCGCGCTCGACACTCCGCCCGACCCGCCCAACACCGTGGACATCACCTTCGCCACCGACAACTTCAAGGCCGGCACCCTGATCGGTCAGTGGGCGGCCAAGCAGCTCGGCGGCAAACCGGCGACGATCGCGCTGCTCGACCTGTTCAGCGACAAGATCGTCTCGGTGGACTACAACCGCGACCAGGGGTTCCTCACCGGAATGGGCATCGATCCCAAGGACAAGAAGAAGAATGGCGACGAGGACAAGACGGGCAGCTACTCGGGAGGCACCTACACCATCGTCTGCAACGAAGCGAGCAACGGCGCGGAGGACCAGGGGCGCTCGGCGATGGAACGCTGCCTGACCAAGAACCCCAACATCAACCTCGTCTACACCATCAACGAGCCGGCTGCCGTCGGCGCCAGCGCGGCCCTCAAGGCCCAGGGCAAGACGGCCATGATCGTCTCGGTGGACGGTGGCTGCGCCGGGGTGAACTCGGTCAAGGACGGGACCATCGGCGCCACCGCGCAGCAGTACCCGCTGAAGATGGCGGAGCTGGGTGTCCAGGCCATCTCGCAGATCGCCAAGGGTGGCGCCAAGCCGACCACCTCACCCGGTCTGGACTTCTTCGACACCGGCGTCGCGCTGGTCACCGACAAGAAGGTCGACGGCGTGCAGAGCATCAGCAGCGCTGACGCGCTGAAGATCTGCTGGGGCGGAAAGGGCTGAGATGAGCTCTTCGGCCCCCGTCAAAGGAGGTCGTGGTGGCGCGGGGGCAGCAGCCCTGTCCTCGCGCCACCGCAGCCCGGCCCAGCGGGTCCAGCACCTGCTGCACGCCCACCCGTCGATCAGCCCGGCGCTGATCCTGGTCCTGACGTTCGCGGTGTTCACCTACCTGAACCCGCGGTTCGCGGCGCCCAACGCGTTGTCACTGCTGGTCCAGCAGACGGCGATCATCGCGGCACTGGCCATTGGCCAGACCCTGATCATCCTCACCGCCGGCATCGACCTGTCGGTCGGCGCCATCGCGATCCTGTCGGCGATGTTCATGGCGACCCTCGCCGCCAACGGCACCCTGCCCGGGTGGCTGGCGCTGATCGTCGGCATCGCCCTCGGCCTGGGCGCCGGATGGCTGAACGGGATCCTGGTGACGAGGATCAACCTGCCTCCGTTCATCGTCACGTTGGGAACCCTGAGCATCTTCACCGCAATCGCGCTGCTCTACTCGGGCGGCGCGAGCATCCAGAACAACCGGCTGCCGGACATCATCAACTGGACCGGGGAGGGCTTCTCGATCGGGGACTTCCGGGTCACCACCGGCATCGTGATCGTCGCGGTCATGTACCTCGTCGTCGGCTTCGCGCTGAGCCAGACCGCCTGGGGCCGGCACGTGTACGCCGTCGGGGACGACCCCGAGTCGGCCCGCCTCAGCGGCATCGCCAGCAAGCGCGTCCTGCTGTCGGTCTACACCGTGGCGGGTCTCATCTACGGCATCGCCGCGTGGGTGCTCATCGGGCGCGCCGGAGCAGCGACCCCGAACGCGATCACCGACGGCAACCTGCAGAGCATCACCGCCGTCGTGATCGGCGGCACCAGCCTCTTCGGCGGCCGCGGGGGAGTCCTGGGCACGCTGCTCGGGGCGCTCATCGTGCAGAGCTTCACCGTCGGGCTTGCCCTGGCGGGCGTGGACCAGCAGATCCGGGTGCTGGCCATCGGCATCCTCGTCATCGCCGCCGTGTCCGTGGACCAGTGGATCAGGAAGGTCAAGGCATGAGCACTGTCGAGACGACCCCCGAGGCCATCCAGGACAGCAGCCGGACCCCCGTGCTGAGTGCCCGGGGACTGGTCAAGACCTTCGGTCGCGTCATCGGTCTGGACGGGGTCGACCTCGACCTCTACCCGGGCGAGGTCCTGGCCATCATCGGCGACAACGGCGCCGGCAAGTCCACCCTGATCAAGTGCCTCTCGGGCGCCTACACCCTCGATGCCGGCCAGCTGACGCTGGACGGCCACAGGGTCGTCTTCAAGCGTCCCCAGGATGCGCGCGAGGCCGGGATCGAGACCGTCTACCAGACGCTCGCGGTGATCCCGGCGCTCGACATCGCCAGCAACCTCTACCTCGCCCGCGAGGAGCGACGCCCCGGCCCGCTCGGGTCCGTCCTGCGGATGCTGGACAAGAAGGGGATGCGGGATCGGGCCAGTGCGTCGGTCCAGGAGCTGGGCATCCAGACGATCCAGAACATGGGTCAGGCCGTCGAGACCCTGTCCGGCGGCCAGCGCCAGGCCGTCGCCGTCGCCAGGGCAGCGGCGTTCGGCAGCAAGGTCGTCATCCTCGACGAACCCACCGCCGCCCTCGGGGTCAAGGAGAGTGCGGCCGTCCTCGAGATGATCAAGCAGCTGCGCGACAGGGGACTGCCGGTCATCCTGATCAGTCACAACATGCCGCACGTCTGGGAGGTCGCCGACCGGATCCACGTCCAGCGTCTGGCCCGACGAGCCGGGGTGATCACCCCGCAGTCGCACACCATGGCCGAGGGCGTCGCGATCATGACCGGCGCGATGAGCCTCGAGGGCGGCAACGAGACCGACCAGAACGGAGGGCCCACGCGGTGATCATCGTGGTCGGGTACGTCCCCACGGCGGAGGGCTCGGCTGCCGTCGACGCGGCAATCGTCGAGGCGCAGCTGCGCGGCGCGCGACTCGTGGTGGTCAACACCGGGCACTTCGGCGACTTCGCCCACCCCAGCTATGCCACGGCACAGGACATCGACGCGCTGGACGAACAGCTCGACGCCGCCGGGGTCGAGCACGAGATCCAGCGACCCACCCGGTCGTCGGCACCGGCTGACGTGATCCTCGACGTGGCCACCGAGACCGGCGCGGAGCTCATCGTCATCGGGGTCCGGCGGCGCTCGGCGGTGGGCAAGATCCTCACCGGCAGCACCGCCCAACAGGTGCTGCTCGAGGCCAACTGCCCGGTGCTCGCGGTCAAGCCCCGGTCCGGCCGGGAGGCCTGAGCCTGCGTGGTGGCGCGGGCGCCAGGCGTGACCGTGCCCGGGCCGGCTACCGGCGGTTGGTGTACTGCAACGCGGTGTCGAAGTCCGCTGCGTTGAGCAGCTGCTGGACCGCCTGCAGGTCGTCGCGGGACTTGCTCGTCACCCGCAGCTCGTCGCCCTGGATCTGGGACTTGACCGACTTCGGGCCCTCGTCGCGGATCAGCTTGCCGATCTTCTTGGCGATCTCCTGGGAGATGCCCTCCTTGAGGTTCACCTCGAGGCGGTACTCCTTCCCGGAGATCCGCGGCGTCGGCTTGTCGTCGCCGTAGTCCAGGTGCTTGAGCGAGACCTTCCGCTTGACCAGCCAGGTCTGGAAGACGTCGAGGACCGCCAGGGCGCGCTCCTCGGAGTTGGCCTTGATCAGGACCTTCTCGTCGCCGGAGAACTCGATCGAGGCGCCGACGTTCTTGAAGTCGTAACGGGTGGCCACTTCCTTCGAGGCGTTGTTGAGCGCGTTGGCGACCTCCTGCTTGTCGATCTTGCTCACGATGTCGAACGACGAGTCAGCCATGGGCACTCCTTCGGGTCTGTCCTGCTCTGCGGGGTCCTGCACCGCGGCCGGCCTGCCCCGTTCGGGGTGATTTCAACGGCCCGGTGATTGCTTGCTATCCTTCCATGCGCACCACGGCAGGTTGCCCGAGCGGCCAATGGGAGTGGACTGTAAATCCATCGCGAAAGCTTCGAAGGTTCGAATCCTTCACCTGCCACCCTGTGGGTAGGAGCCCTCGACCAGCGCAGATCGCTGGTCGGGGGCTTTCCTGCTTCGGGCGCCGTGCCGCCGGTTCGACTTGACGCCGGGAAAATGAGTGGAACGATCTACTCATGACACTTACACCGTTGAAAAGGATCATCGCCATGGGCGCCGCAGGCGCCATCGGCGTCATTGGCCTGTCCATAGGCCCGGCGCTCAACACCTCGGCTGTCGCGGCGACCGCGGCAGCCGGTGACGTGACCGTGCTCACGTACAACGTGCGGGGGGCGAAGACCGACCCCGACAACCCCAGCGGGATGAAGTGGGTCAATCGGAAGACCGCGACCATCAACAAGATCAACGCCCATACGCCGGACATCTTCGGAGTACAGGAGGCCAGTGTCGACACCGCTACCGGCGTTGATGCTGCGGTCGACCTGATCAACGCGTTCAGCTCCAGCTACGGCTACTACCCGGCGACCAACCCCGAGGTGGGTGGACCGAAGATCATCTTCTTCGACAAGGGGCGCTTCACCCTGGTCCGGTCCAACCAGCTGGTGATCTGGAACGGCAACAGCGACTGCGGCACCACCCGGTACATGACCTGGGTGCTGCTCAACGACGCGGTGACCGGCGGCCAGCTGTTCGTCGGCAACGCGCACCTGCCCGTCGGCACCGGCTGCGATGACGCCAAGCTCGCGGCTGCCAAGACGATCCGCTCGACCATCGCTGCGGAGAACACGCCGATCGTCCCCACGATCATGATGGGAGACATGAACAACAAGCCGGCCGGCTGCTTCGCCGATCCCAACGACCCCAAGGCCGAGCCGCTGAAGTGGCTGATCGCCGAAGGCTCGACCGGCATCAACCTCAAGAAGGATGCACCGGGAACCGAGTGCACCGGGACCACGAACAAGGGATGGCCTGGGGCGTTCACCACCGGCACCCGGCTGGACCACATCCTCACCAGCCAGGAGATCACCGTGCTCACCCGCACCGTGGACCGTGGTGCGGTGACGATCTCGGGTACGTCGACCACACCGTCTGACCACATGCCCCTCATCACCGACCTGCGCGTCAACTAGCGCGAACTCGGAGACCGTCAGCCAGACCTCGTCCCCGTGGCGAGGTCTGGCTGACGGCTACTTCGTCTCGCGCCAGGCCCGCTCGAAGGGCAGCCGCCAGGCGTGCGGGGCTATCAGCTGGTGGATCGCGTTCGGCCCCCAGCTGCCGGGCGCGTAGGGCTTGGCGGCTGGCGGGTCGTCGAGCAGCGGCTGAGAGCGCTCCCAGAGTGACTCGATGCCGGCGGCGGTGGTGAACAGGGTGTGGTCACCGCACATCGCGTCCAGCAGCAGCCGCTCGTACGCCTCGAGCACGTCCCCGGCGTGCTCCGTCTCCTGGGTCGAGAACTGCAGCGACAGCTTGTCCAGCCGGAACCCGGGTCCGGGCCGCTTGCCGTAGAAGGAGAGCGACACCTTCGACTCGTCGGCGAGGTCGAACGTCAGGTGGTCCGGACCCTGCTTCCCGACGCCGGAGCCAGCCGGGAACATCGACTTCGGAGCCTCCTTGAAGGCGATCGAGACGATCCGCTCACCCTCGGCCAGCCGTTTGCCGGTGCGCAGGTAGAACGGGACGCCGGCCCAGCGCCAGTTGTCGATGCCACACCGCAGGGCGATGAAGGTCTCGGTGTCGCTGTCCGGGGAGACCCCGTCCTCGGACCGGTAGCCGGTGTACTGACCGCGGACGACGTCGTCGGGCAGGACTGGCAGGAGGGAGCGGAACACCTTGTTCTTCTCCTCGCTGATCGCGCGCGGCTCGAGCGCCGTCGGCGGTTCCATGGCCACGAAGGCGAGCACCTGGAAGAGGTGGGTGACCACCATGTCCTTGTACGCGCCGGTGGACTCGTAGAACGAGGCCCGCCGGTCCAGCCCGAGGGTCTCCGGGATGTCGATCTGCACGTGGTCGATGAAGTTGCGGTTCCAGATCGGCTCGAACAGCCCGTTGGCGAACCGGAACGCGAGGATGTTCTGCGCCGCCTCCTTGCCGAGGAAGTGGTCGATCCGGAAGACCTGGCTCTCGTCGAACGTCTCGTGGACGTGGTTGTTGAGCTCGATGGCGCTGGCCAGATCGGTGCCGAAGGGCTTCTCCATGATGACCCGGGAGTTCCCGACCAAGCCCGCTGCGCGAATGGTGGAGATGACGCTCGGAGCAGCGTTCGGCGGCACGCTCATGTAGTGCATCCGCTTCACGCCAGCCCCCAGGGCTGCCTCGGCGGCGATCACCGCGGCGCGCAGTCCGTCGGCCCCGAGGGACTGGGGGACGTAGTGCAGCCGGGAGGCGAACTTCTCCCACTGCTCGGAGGACATCTGGTCGCTGTTGAACTCGTGGACGGCCTGCTTGGCGAAGGCCCGGAACGACTCGTCGTCGTGGTCCTCCAGCGAGGTCCCGACGACCTGGATGTCCGGGGTGAGGTCGGAGAAGACCAGGTGCGCCATCCCGGGCAGGAGCTTGCGCCGGGCGAGGTCCCCGGTCGCGCCGAACAGCACGATGACATGCGGGTCCAGCCTCCCGTTGCTGTCGTGGGGCGGATGCGCGCCGGGGGAGGGGTAGGCGATGGTCGGGCGGTCCTGGTCGTCAGCCACGCGCCGATCCTGTCACCTGCGGAGCCCCACTGCCATCGACGACACCCAGCGGGCTGCCACCGTCAGGCGAGGGCTGCGTCGAGGGTGATCTCGACGCCGGTGAGCGCCTTGCTGACCGGGCAGGTCTCCTTGGCGTTCTCCGCAGCGGCCAGGAACTGCTCCGCGTCCATCCCCTCGACCGTCCCCCGGACGACGAGCTCGATCCCGGTCAGCCTCAGGCCGCCGGCGGGATCGGGGCCGAGCGAGACGTGCGCGGTGATCTCGAGGGTTTTCGGCGTGCCGCCGCTCTTGGCGATCACCCCCGAGCACTGCATCGCGTAGCACGAGGCGAGCGCCGCGCCGACGAGCTCCTCCGGACTCGTCCCGTCGGGGGTGTCCGCGGTCCGCTTCGGGAAGGTGACCGGGAACGTCCCGGAGCCGGAGCTGCGGAGCTCAACGGTGCCGGAGCCGTCGTTCAGTCCGCCGGCCCAGGATGTGTGGGCGGTGCGAGTGGCCATCGGGATTCTCCTTGAGATGCGGACGCGGGAGCGCGTCGGATGGAAAAGGTTCGTCGCTCGCGAGCGGCCCGGATGGGTCAACCCGCCAGCGACCCACCGAAGATCTGCCAGGCGAGGACGGACTTCGCCACCAGGCTGAGCACCAGGTAGGTCTTCTCACCGTACGCGTAGTCGGCCCACCGGCCGACTCCTCGGTACTGCAGCCACTGGTTGAGCCCGAAGCTGAAGAAGAACACCAGCTGCGCGAGGACGATCCCGTAGACGAAGCCCGGGACCATCGGCGCCGCGAGGGTGTTGTAGCCGATCGCCAGCCACGGGGCAATGCCGACAACGGTCCCGAACCAGAACGGCAGCATCGTCGTGCTGGCGCGTCCCGGCGGGTTCATCCGCTCCTGCACCCACCCGAAGAGGATCATCCCGACGTTGGCCCCGACGATCGCGATCACGGCGGCCAGCCCGGTGATCCCCGAGTAGAAGCTGATCAGGATGATCATCACCGTGGCGCTGACCGAGTACTCGACCCACCGGAACCGGTTGATGCCACGAGCCAGGTCCCGCTCGTAGGTGCCGCGCGCCAGCGTCGCGGTGAGCAGGTGGTCCAGCGCGGCAAGGGTGAGGAAGAACGCCACGGCCCAGCCGATGCGCACGTCGAACAGCGCGGTGGGCGCCGCAGCCGGGCTCCCCGGAGGCCCCTGCGGCAGTGAGGAGGTCACGGTGATCGCGAAGGTGCCGGCCAGCAGGAGCACGGTGATCGCCTGGACGAGGTGCAGAACGCTCAGCCCGAGGTTCCATCGCTGAAGGTTGCGCAGGCGCGCCCCGGTGACCCCGGTGGCCTTCACGGCGACGTCCGCGCTCATCGGTGCTCCCGTCTGCGCTGCGTACTGCCACCCTAACCCGCGGTGTCTCAGTCGTTCCGGGAGTTCGCCGGGCCGTGATCGAGCGAGCCGTCGGTCCCGTCTCGCCGGACGACGTGGCAGGCCACGGACCGAGGGGCGCCGCCCCGCACTGGAAGCAGGGCGGGGTCCTGCGACCGGCAGCGGTCCTCGGCCAGGGGGCACCGGGGGTGGAAGGGGCAGCCGCCCGGCGGGTCGACCGGGTCCGGGACCTCACCGGTCACCGTGGCGGCCAGCGGGGTCGACACCTCCGGGTCCGGCACCGGCACCGCCGCTCGCAACGCCTGGGTGTACGGGTGGGAGGGGTGGTCGACGACGTCCCGCCAGGCGCCGATCTCGACCACCCGACCGAGGTACATCACCGCTACCCGGTCGGCGAGGTGGCGGACCATCGAGACGTCGTGGCTGATGAAGACGTACGCCACCCCAAGTTCCGCTTTGAGCCGTGCGAGCAGGTTCATCACCTCGGCGCGCACCGAGACGTCCAGGGCCGAGACCGGTTCGTCCAGGACGATCACCTCGGGGGCCAGGGCCAGGGCGCGGGCGATGCCCACCCGCTGACGCTGCCCCCCGGACAGCTCGTGCGGGAACCGCTGGGCATGGGCCGGGTCCAGCCCGACGGTCTCGAGCAGGCCGGCGACCCGCTCGCGACGCTGCCTCGCGGTAGCGGTGAGCCGGTGTACCTCGAGGACTGCTCCGAGGATGTCGGCGATCCGCTGCCGGGGGTTGAGCGAGGAGTACGGGTCCTGGAACACCATCTGGATCCGTCGTCGCTGCTCGCGCAGCGCCCGTCCGCGCAGCGACGTCAGGTCGATGCCGTCGAGGGTGACCGTCCCGGCGGTCGGGCGCTCGAGCTGGACGAGGACCTTGGCGAGGGTCGACTTCCCGCAGCCGGACTCGCCCAGGATCCCGAGGGTCTCTCCGGCGGCCAGGTCGAAGCTCACCCCGGCCAGGGCGGTGAGCTCGGTATCCCTGCCGCGGACCGGGTACCTCTTGACGACGTCACGCACCTCGAGCATCCGGTCCTCCTTCCACGGGTTGGCCCCGGGGGGCGTCGACCGGTTCGGGGGTCCAGTCCCGAGGCGGGACGTGGCAGGCGACCCGTCCGGCGAGGCGCGGGAGCAGTGCCGGCTCGACGAGGCAGCCGGTCACGGCTTGGGCGCAACGGGGCCGGAAGGAGCAGCCGACGGGCAGCGCGTCCGGCTGCGGCGGGCGGCCCGGAATCTGGGCCATCGGCTCGCGCTCCAGATCGTCCGGCCGGGGCAGCGAGGCGAGCAGCCGTGCCGTGTAGGGGTGCTGGGGCGCCGCGAAGATCTGACCGACCGGGCCGTCCTCGACCACCTGGCCGGCATACATGACGATGACCCGCTCGACGAGCCTGGCCACCACGCCGAGGTCGTGGGTCACCCAGATCGTCGTCATCCCGAGGTCCCGGCGCAGCCCGTCGACCAGGGCGAGGATCTGCTGCTGGATGGTCACGTCGAGTGCGGTGGTCGGCTCGTCGGCGACCAGGACCCGCGGGGACAGGGCGAGCGCCATCGCGATGACGACCCGCTGGCGCATCCCGCCGGAGAGCTCGTGCGGGAAGGCACCCGCCGCCCGGGCCGGGTCGGGAAGGCCGACCTCGGCGAGCAGCTCGAGGCAGCGACTGCGGGCGTCCGCGGTGGGCACCCCGTGGACAGTCATCGCCTCGACGACCTGGGCCCCCACCCGGTGGAACGGGTTCAGCGAGGTCATCGGGTCCTGGTAGACCATCGCCAGCTCGCGGCCGCGCAGCTCGCGCAGCCGGCCCTCGTCGAGGGTGACGAGGTCCTGCCCGTCGAACCGGACCGAGCCCCCGCTGACGGTGAGCGGCGCCGACAGCAGACCGAGCAACGACAGGGCCGTCAGGGACTTGCCGGACCCCGACTCGCCGACGATGGCGACCGTCTCCCCGGCCTCGACGCTGAAGTCGACGCCGTGGAGCAGCTCGACCGAACGGCGCCCGGTTCCCCGGGAGACCCGCAGGTCGGCGACCTCCAGCAGCGGGCTCAAGACAGGACCAGTCGGGTCGGCATGGCTGCGAGCGCCGCCGGGTCGGGCCGGCAGCCGGCGGTCATCGTCCCGAGGACCCGGGGCCCGCGGGCACCGGTACAGCTCGGGACGTTGCCCGGCAGCTCGTGCGCGGAGAGGTAACCGATCAGCGCGAAGGCGATCGCCTCCTTGATGTCGGCCGGGGCGCCGAGCTCGTCACTGGTCCTGACTCGTACTCCGGCGGTCGCTGCGGCGATCCGGGACATCAGGGTGGCGTTGGCGACCCCGCCGCCGGAGGCGATCAGCTCGCGGACCCCGCACCGGTGCAGCTCCGCACCGACCACCCGGGCGGTCAGCTCGGTCACCGTCGCCACCACGTCGA
Source organism: uncultured Actinomycetota bacterium (assembly GCA_963845815.1). GTDB lineage: Bacteria > Actinomycetota > Actinomycetes > Actinomycetales > Dermatophilaceae > Lapillicoccus. The sequence continues at coordinate 159,935 of CAWJTD010000001.1, read as the reverse complement.
GGTCCGCGACCTGGTGGCCGGCGAGCCGGTCCTGCAGGTATGCCGCGTGGAAGTGCTCCTTGCCGGTGGACTTCGGGTGGGCCAGCGCGTAGTACTCGTCGGTGAGCAGGTCGGCCAGCAGCGCGTCGTCCACCCGGCCCTGCGCGCCATACCGGCCGTCGCGGTCAAAGCTCTCCACTGCGCCGGTCAACCGCAGCACCGCGGCGTCGATCAGGGCGTTCGCCGGGCCGAGGTCGTACGCGTACGGTCGTCCGTCGACCGGCAGCACGGTCATGTTGGCGATCCCGCCGAGGTTGAGGGCACCCACGGTGACGTCCCGACCTCCCATCAGCAGGGTGTCGAGGATCGGGACCAGGGGGGCGCCGTGGCCGCCTGCGGCGAGGTCCGCAGCCCGCACGTCGCTGAGGACGGGCACGGCGGTGCGCTCGGCGATCCAGGCGGCCTGGCCCAGCTGCAGGGTGCCGAGCGCGGTCGTGCCTTCGACCCAGTGGTACACGGTCTGGCCGTGGGAGCAGATCAGGTCGACCTGGTGGCCGGTGGTGAGGCGGGCGGCCACGTCGGCGAAGTGCTGACCGATCAGGGTGTCGAGCGCGCAGACCTGGGACATCGGGACGGCGGCCGGCGGCAGCGCCCCGACCAGGCTGCGGCGCAGCTCGTCGGGGTAGGGCACGGCCAGGTGTTCGACGATCCGACCGCGCAGCGTGTCGCCGTCCAGGGCGAAGTCGACGAGGCAGGCGTCCACCGCGTCGTGGGACGTTCCGGAGATCATGCCGAGGACCATCATGAGCGTTCTCCGTGTCGGGGGTCGAGGAGGTCCCGCAGCGCGTCGCCCAGGAGGTTCAGGCCGACGACCATCAGCACGAGCAGAGCACCGGGGGCAGCCATCGTCCACCAGGCGGTCGTCGCCAGCACTCTGGCCTCGTAGACCATCGAGCCGAGCGACGGCGCCGGGGGCGGGGTGCCGAGGCCGAGGAAGCTCAGCGACGCCTCGGTCAGCACGGCCCAGGACAGGGACAGGGTGACCTGCACGATCAGCACCGGCAGGAGGTTCGGCAGGATCTCGCGCAGCACGATTCGCAGCGGGCTCATCCCGACCGTCTGTGCGGCGCGGACGAACTCGCTCTCGCGCAGCATGAGGACCGGGCCACGGACGACGCGCACGAAGATCGGGATGTAGACGATCGCAATGGCCACCGCGATGGTGAACCAGGTCCGGGTGAACGCGGACGCCAGGGCCAGGGCCAGGAGCAGCGGCGGGAAGGCGAAGAGGATATTGGTCACGCCGAGCACCGGCGCCCGCACGGCGCTGCCCCGGGCGTAGCCGGACAGCAGTCCCAGGGCCGTTCCGACGAAGGCCGAGAGCGCCACGGCGACCACCGCCACCCGGATCGAGCTCGCGGCGCCGGCGATGGCGCGGGAGAACACGTCCCGCCCGAAGATGTCGGTGCCGAGCCAGTAGGTCCCGGACGGCGGGCTCAACCGGTCCGCCGGCCGCTGCGCGATGGGGTCGTACGGGGTCAGGCCGAGCCAGGCCGCGAGCGTTGCGGTGAGGATCAGGACGATGATGACGCTCGCGACCTGCCCGGTCCGGTTCGAGACGAGGGATCGCAGGACCGCGGCGGTCGACGCCGCCCGGCCATCGGGGTCGACCGCTGGCCGGATCGGCGTCCCGCCCGCCGGGGCCGGGGTCTCCAAGCGGCTCACGACTCACGCACCCGGGGGTCGATGACCCGGTAGAGCAGGTCGGTACCGAGGTTGACCAGCACGAACAGCAGCGCGATGACCAGCACGGTCGACTGGACGACGGCATACTCCTTCTGCTGGATGCCGAGCAGGACCTGCCGGCCCAACCCCGGCAGCGAGAAGATCTGCTCGATGACCACGGCGCCGCCCAGCAGGTAGCCGAACTGGATGCCGGTCATGGTGGTGATCGGGACGAGGGCTGCCCGCAGCACGTGGTGGCGCCGGATGCGTGGTCCCGGCACACCCTTGCCGCGTGCAGTCCGGACGAAGTCCAGGCCGCCGACCTCCAGCAGGGCCGAACGAGCGGTGCGCATGATCGGTGCGGTCAGGGCGAAGCCGAGGACCACGGCCGGGAACGCCATCTGCTGGAGGTTGAGGAGCGGGTCCACCCACAGCGGCGTGAACCCCCTGGCGTTCGGGTTGTAGCCCGCATACCGCGAGACGACGGCGAGCAGCACCGAGCCGACGAGGAAGGTCGGCACCGACAGGGCCAGCAGCCCGATGCCCTGGCTGACCCAGTCCCGTGCGGCGCCGACCTTCGATGCGGACCACAGCGCCAGGGGGAGTGCCAGCGCCAGACCGACCAGGGTCGCGAGGATCGCCAGCTCGGCGGTGGTCGGCAGCGCCGCCAGGGTCATCTCGGTCACCGACTGGCCGGTTCGCCGGACGAACCCGAGGTTCCCGGTGACCACGTTGACCAGCCAGCCCGTGAACTGCACCGGCACCGGCTCGTTGATCCCGTAGTAGTCCTCCAGCGCGGTCCGTTGCGCGGGCGTCAGCGCGGCGGCCTCGGTCCCCAGGCTCGCAGTGATCTGGTCGCCCGGGATGAGCCGCAGCAGCACGAAGACGCAGACGGCCACCCCGAGGAGGGTTCCGACCACCTCGGCCGTCCGGTTCAGCACACCGCCGCGGACCGCTCGGGCGAGGACGGTCCGCACCCGGTCAGGACCCAACGGTGGCGTTGCGCAGGTTGATCAGTGACCCGGTCGGGCTGGCGCTGTACCCCGACACCCCACCCGTGGATGCCGTGTAGATGAATCCGGTGAAGAGCCAGATCCAGGCGGCGTTGTCCTCGAGCTGCCTGGACACCTCCGCATAGATCTGCTTGCGCTTGCCGACGTCGGTGGTCGCCTTGCCCCGGGCGAAGAGGTCGTCCAGGACGGGGGAGGAGTAGCCGGCCACCTTGTTGAGGTTGCCCTTCGAGGTGAAGTACCGGCCGTACATGGCATCCGGGTCCGGCCGTCCTCCGTTGAGAGCGACCGCCGCCTGGAAGTCCGCAGCAACCCAGCGCTTGACGAAGGCGCCCGACTCGAGGATCTCCAGGTCGAGCGTGATCCCCACCTCGGCGAGCTGGGACTTGAGGTTCTGGGCCTCGTTGACGGAGGTCGCGTACTCACCCTGCGAGACGATGGTCTTGATCGTCGCGCCGGTGGGGTGGGTCGACCTGGCGAGGTAGTCCTTCGCCTTGGCCAGGTCGCGGGTCGGGCACGGGCGGGCCTCGGGGTTGGAGCGGTACGCCGGTGAGGTGATCGGTCCGGTGACCTGGCCCTCTCCGCCGGCGGCGGTGTCCAGGACCTGCTTGCGGTCGATGGCGCACTGCATCGCCAGCCGCAGCATCGTGTCGTCCAGCGGCGGAGCCGAGGCCCGCAGCTGCAAGGCGTGGTAGCTCAGCTGGGGCGTCTTGGCAACAGTCAGACCGCTGGCGCCAGCGGTCTGGGCCACCAGCGGGTCGTTGAGGGTGGCCAGCTGGATGGCGCCGGACTGCAGCCCGGACACCACCGACGTCTCGTCCGGGATGACCCGGAACTCCAGACCCGTCAGCTTGGGGGCGCCGTGCCAGTACGAGGTGTTCCCGGTCAGCGTGATCGACTGACCGGGGGTGCGACTGGCGAACCGGAACGGGCCCGTGCCGTTCGGGGTCTTAGCCAGGTCTGCCTCGACGCTGCCCTGCTTGAGGATGGCGAGGTTGACGGTGGCCAGCCCGGCCAGCAGCGCGGCGTCCGGCTGGCTCAGCGCGATCACGACGGTGCCCGGATCGGGCGCGGTCACCTTCGCCACGCTGGCCAGCGTCGATCGGGCCACGGCCGCGGTCGCCTCCGCCCGGATGGCGTCCAGCGAGTACGTGACATCGGCGCTGGTCAGGGTGGCCCCGTCAGCGAAGGTGACGCCCTGGCGCAGGTGCATGGTCAGCTGGAGGCCGTCGGGGGAGTACTCCCAGCGCTCGGCGAGCCCGGGGGTCACCTCGAGGTTGTCGTCGAGTTCGGTCAGCGTGCCGTAGACCAGGCCCAGGAGACCCACGGCCTGGAACTGGGTGGCCTTCCAGGGGAACAGGTTGTCCGGGTCGGACGTGATGCCGATCGCCAACGTGCCTCCCGGCTTGCCGCTCGCGCCGGTGCCGCTCGGGGCGCCGGAGCAGGCGGTGGCCAGCAGGGTCACCGCGAGGGCGGCGGCCGACGCGCGGGTCCGGACGGCGCGGCCGGCCGGGCGGCGGGGCGAAGGAGTCATGGGAATGCCTTCCGGGGGCAGGTGGGGCATCAGCGGTCGGGACGATAGTGGTCCGGCCCGCGAGTCATGTCAATGGTGTGCGTTCACGGGACGAAGTAGGGAACTGACAAACTACAGGTTGTCTGTGCCACTTCGGTCCGCAACACTGACGCCATGACGAGACGGAGATCTCCGGCGCTGGCGCCGAGCCATCTGCTGGTGACCGTGCGGGCGCAGTACTCCTCCCTTCGTCCGGCCGAACAGCGTGTTGCCACAGCGGTGCTCGACGATCCCGTGGGGGTGTCGGGGACCTCGATCTCGACCCTCGCGCGCGAGTGCGACACCTCGGAGACCACGGTCGTCCGGTTCTGCCGGGCAGTCGGGGTCGGCGGCTACTCGGCGCTGCGGATGACGTTGGCGCGCGAGTCCAGCGTGCGGGACACCGAGACCGGGCGCCCCGTGCTCTCCGGGGACATCTCCGCCGACGACCGGCTCGAGGACGTGGTCGCGAAGATCGGAGCGTCGGACGCCCAGGCCATCGAGGACACGATCACCAACCTCGACGTGGAAGTCTTGCGCCAGGCCGTGTCGCTCGTGGCCCAGGCTCGCCGGATCGACGTCGTGGGCATCGGCGCGAGCGGGTTCGTCGCTGCCGACCTGGCGCAGAAGCTGCACCGGGTCGGCCGGACCGCGATCGCCTGGATGGACCCCCATGCGGCGCTCACCTCGGCGGCGCTCCTGGGTCCGCAGGACGTGATCATCGCGATCTCGCACACCGGCGCGACCGTCGAGGCCGTCGAACCGCTCGAGGTGGCCCGGGAGGGTGGATGCGCCAGCATCGCGATCACCAACACGCCGCGGTCCGCGTTGGCCACCAGCGCCGACCTGGTCCTGACCACCGTGGCGCGCGAGACGACCTTCCGGTCTGGCGCCATGGCCAGCCGGATCGCCCAGTTGTCGCTGGTCGACTGCCTCTTCGTCGGCGTGGCCCAGAGCTCCTACGACGAGACGGTGATCGCCCTGGAGAAGACCTATGCCGCCGTGCACCATCGCCGGCGCCAGCGTGGCCGGGCGTGAGCGGGGCGACGACGCCGGACGAGGTCCTCGGCGCGGGCCTGCGGCAGGGCGGGTATGCCGGGGCCGCGGCGCAGGTCGTGGTGGACGGGCACCCGCGTCATCGGGCTGTCGTCGGCGACGCGCTGCGCACTGCGGACGACCACGTCGCGATGTGGCCCGAGGCCCTCTTCGACGTCGCATCGCTGACCAAGGTGGTCGGGACCACCGCGGCGGTGATGGCGCTGGTCACGGCCGGCGAGCTGCGGGTGGACGACCCGCTGAGCCGGTATCTGCCCAGTCCCGATCCGCAGGTCACGGTGCGTCATCTGCTGACCCATCGGGCCGGGCTGGCCGAGTGGCAGCCGTTGTACCTCGCGGCCTCGACGCCAGCACAGGCAGCTGCCCTCGTGTCCGGACTGCCGCTGCGCTACCGCGTCGGTGCGGCCCGCCACTACTCCGACCTCGGCCTGATCGTCCTCGGACGGGTCGTCGAGGAGGTCGCCGGGACGGACCTCGCCGCCGCGGTGGCGTCGCTGGTGACCCACCCGCTGGGGCTGCACCACACGGCATACGGGCCGGTGGCCGCGCGGCTCGCGGTCGCCTGCGGTCACGGCGACGACATCGAACGGGCGATGATCCGCGAGGGCCAGCCGTACCCGGTCACCATCGCCGCCACCCGAGCGCCGCAGTGGCGCAACGGGATCAACCGCGGCGAGGTCAGCGATGGCAACGCCTTCCACGCGATGGGCGGGGTCAGCGGACATGCCGGCTTGTTCTCGACGCTCGACGACCTGACTCGTTTTGGCAGCGCGCTGTGCGACGACTCGCCCATCGCCTCGACCGCCACCCGGGCGGAGTTCCTCACCCCCGGCGCCGACGGGCAGGCGCTCGGGTTCTGGTGGCGAGAGGTTGCCGGCGGCCCGGCATACGTCCACTCGGGCTTCACTGGCTGCCGGCTGCTCGTCGACCCGCGCCGTCGCCTGGTCGCGGTCCTGTTGACCAACCGACTGCACGTCATGCAACCCGGTGTCCGGCTCGGCCCGGACATCGAGCCCATCTGGGAGGACTACCTGGTCGCGACCGGCGTGGTTTCATGACCACCATGCGTCCGTTCCACTTCCTGGCCGCCGCGGACGAGGTCGTGCCCGGCGCGGAGCTGGCCGAGCGCGCCCGCCGCGCCGAGGCGATGGGCTACCACGCCCTGGTCATCCCCGACCACCTGCTCGAGCAGCTCTCTCCACTGGTCGCGATGACAGCGGTCGCCGCGGCGACGACCACGCTCCGGGTGTCGGCGTTCGTCCTCAACAACGACCTGCGTCACCCGGCAGTGCTGGCGCAGGACCTGGCCAGTATCGACGTGCTGTCCGGGGGGCGGCTCGACGTGGCGGTCGGTGCCGGCTGGAACGAGCCGGAGTACACCGCGATCGGGATGCCGTTCGACCCGACGCCCGTGCGTCAGGCTCGGTTGGCCGAGGCGGTGACCGTGCTCAAGGGGTGCCTGTCCGGTGAGACGTTCAGCTACGCCGGGGAGCACTACACGATCACCGGGCACCGGACCCTGCCTGCCGCGGTCCAACGTCCGCACCCGCCCTTCTTCATCGGTGGAGGTGGTCGTCGCACCCTCGCCCTGGCCGGACGGGAGGCCGACATCGTCGGGCTGGCCCCACGGATCCGCCCTGGCCCCACCCTCGAGCGAGGGTCGATGACCCTGGAGTCGACCCGGGAGAAGATCGGCTGGGTGCGTGCTGCAGCCGGCGAGCGGTTCGACGGGCTCGAGCTCAACGTCTACCCCTCGGCGTGGCCGGTCGTCGTCACCGACGACCTGATGGCCGAGGTCCGCCGGTGCGTCGCCGGGCTGCGCACGGAGGGCGTGGAGCTCACCGAGCAGGAGGTGCTCGACTCGCCGCACCTCTTCATCGGGTCGGTCGACCGGCTGGTGGAGAAGTTCCAGCAGCTGCGCGAGGAGCTCGGGATCACCAACGTCATGGTGGGCGAGATGGACGCGCTCGCGCCGGTCGTCGACCGGCTCGCCGGCACCTGAGACGCTGGGTCCGTGCGGACCTGATCAGCGAAAGCTGCGCAGCCGCAGGCTGTTCGTCACGACGAACACCGACGAGAAGGCCATCGCGGCTCCGGCCAGCATCGGGTTGAGCAGCCCCATGGCTGCCAGCGGCAGGGCGGCGACGTTGTAGGCGAAGGCCCAGAAGAGGTTGCCCTTGATGGTCCCGAGGGTCCGTCGGGCCAGGCGGATCGCGTCCGAGGCGACCCGCAGGTCCCCTCGCACCAGGGTCAGGTCGCTGGCGAGGATCGCCACGTCCGTGCCCGTGCCCATCGCGATCCCCAGGTCCGCCTGGGCGAGCGCCGCGGCGTCGTTGACGCCGTCGCCGACCATCGCGACGTGGCGTCCTTGGCGCTGAAGCTCGCGGACCACCGCCACCTTGCCCTGGGGCAGGACGTCGGCGATGACCTCGTCGATCCCCACCTCGGCCGCCACCGAGCGGGCGACCTTCTCGTGGTCGCCGGTCAGCAGGACCGGAGTCAGACCGATGTCGTGCAGCATTCGGACCGCCTCCGCAGAGGTCTCCTTGATGGTGTCGGCCACCGCCACCACGCCGCGGGCGAGGCCGTCCCAGCCCACGGCCACGGCTGTGTGGCCACTGGCGCGCGCGGCGTCAAGGGCGGCCGACAGCTCCGGCGGGAGGGTGAGCGACCAGTCCTCGAGCAGCTGCGGGCGACCGATGACCACCGCTCGGCCGTCGACGACGCCGGTGACTCCCAAGCCTTCGGTGTTACCGAAGTCCTCGACGCCGGGAAGCGGGCCGACGCGCGCGGCCGCACCCTCGGTGATGGCCCGGGCGATGGGGTGCTCCGACCCGGACTCGAGGGCGCCGGCGATCCGCAGGACCTCCTCGGTCGACTCGCCCTCGGCCACGACGACCTCGGCGAGGGACATCCGACCGGAGGTCACGGTGCCGGTCTTGTCCAGCAGGATGGTGTCCACCTGACGGGTCGACTCGAGCACCTCGGGACCCCGGATGAGGATGCCGAGCTGGGCGCCGCGGCCGGTGCCGACCATGAGCGCGGTCGGGGTGGCCAGGCCGAGGGCACACGGGCAGGCGATGATCAGCACGGACACGGCCGCCGTCACGGCCGCTGAGGCGCCTGCGCCGATCAGCAGCCAGACGGCCATGGTGGACAGGGCGAGGACGATGACGACGGGTACGAAGACCGACGACACGCGGTCGGCCAGACGCTGGACCTGCGCCTTGCCGTTCTGGGCGTCCTCGACGAGTCGGGCCATCTGAGCGAGCTGGGTGTCGGAGCCGATCCGCGTCGCCCGCACCACCAGCCGTCCGCTGGTGTTGACGGTCGAGCCGATGACGTCCTGGCCGGGCCCGACGTCGACGGGGACCGACTCGCCGGTCACCATCGACGCATCCACCGCCGAGCGTCCCTCGTCGACCTCGCCGTCGGTGGCGATGCGTTCCCCGGGACGGACGACGAAGCGGTCGCCGACGGCCAGCTCGCCGATCGGCCGCCGCTGCTCGACGGGGCCATCCGGACCGGGGCGCAGGATGGAGACGTCCTTCGCGCCGAGCTGGATGAGGGCGCGCAGGGCTGCGCCCGACTCCCGCTTGGACCGGGCCTCGAGCCACCGGCCGGCGAGCAGGAAGGTGGTCACCCCGGCAGCAGCCTCGAGGTAGATGTTGCCGGCGCCGTCGGTTCGTTCGATGGTCAGGCGGAAGGCATGGGTCATCCCTGGCATGCCGGCGGTCCCGAGGAAGAGCGCGTACAGCGACCAGCCGAACGCGGCGAGCGTGCCGACCGAGATCAAGGTGTCCATCGTGGCCGCCCGGTGGCGCAGGTTCGTCCACGCCGCCCGGTGGAAGGGCCATGCCCCCCAGACGACCACCGGGGCGGCGAGCGTCAGGGAAGCCCACTGCCAGTAGTGGAACTGCAGCGCCGGCGTCATGGCCATGGCGATGACCGGCACGGTCAGTACAGTCGAGACGATGAGCCGTTGCCGCAGCGCGCCGCTCGCGTCGGCCTCGGGCGAGGGGCTCTGCGGCGCGTCGGCCGGGGTCGGCGGAGAGGCCTGGTACCCGGTGGCCGCCACGACGTCGATCAGGTCCTGGGTGCTCAGGTCCGACGGGAAGTCGACCCGAGCCTTCTCGGTGGCGTAGTTGACCACGGCGGAGACGCCGTCCAGCTTGTTGAGCTTCTTCTCGATTCGCGCGGCGCAGGAGGCACAGGTCATCCCCCGGATGTCCAGCTCGACCCGCTCGCTGCCGGGTGGGGTCGAGGTCGGGCTCGTGACGGTACTCATTCGCTGCTCCTTCGCTCTGCTGGCCAGCATACCCAGGAGGGGTATATGACGCATCTGCGCCAACGACGAAACCGGTCGGGACATTCCCCAAGCCCCTGGACCTTCCGGGCGGTGGCCCGCATCATCTCGCCCGGGGCCGCCAGGCGCTGGTCCGGGCGGCGACGGCCAGGGCCTGGGCGACCTCCTGGGCCTGTCCGACGGGTACCAGCCCGGCGGTCACCCTGACATGGTCCGGCCGGGTCGGCAGCAGGGTGAAGGCCGATCCGGGAGCGACCCCGATGCCCTCGCTGGCCAGCCGGACCATCGCTGCCCCCTGGTCGTGCACCGGAACCCAGATGTTGAGGCCGTCGGTACCGCCGATCACCAGGTCGCGTTCCGCGAGAGCCCTGGTCAGCGCGGTCCTTCTCAGGGCGTAAGCGTCTCGGGCGCGGGCCACCTCGGCCACGGCCTCCGGGTCGGTCAGCAGGCTGAGCAGGATCCGTTGCAGGAGGCGACTGCTCCACCCCTGGCCGACCTGACGCCGGGTGCCGACGGCGGCCATCACCTCGGCTGGACCGCTCATCGCCGCCAGCCGCAGGTCCGGGCCGTGCGACTTGGAGAAGCTGCGCAGGTGCACCGTGCGCTCCGGGAGCCAGTGACCGATGCTCACCGGCGGCGTGACGGCGATGCTGCCGGCCGAGTCGTCCTCGATCACCAGCGCGTCGTTGCCGGACAACAGGCTCGCGAGATCCCGGGCTCGGTCCGGGGTCATCGTCACCCCGGTCGGGTTGTGCGCACGCGGTTGGAGGAACACCGCCGTCGCTCCACCGGTCATCGCGTCGCGCAGCCCGGAGACGGACATCCCGTCGGGGTCCATCTCCACCGGTGCCAGCACCACCCCGATGGACTCCAGGAGGTCGACCAGCGGGGGAAAGGTCGGATGTTCGACGACGACCCGGTCGCCGAACCGCAAGGTGGTTCGGGCCACCAGGTCGAGGCCGTCCATCGCGCCGTCCACCACGGTCAGCTCCGTTGCCGCACAGGGCCATTCGTCGAGGAGAACCTCCGCCAGCTCCGGCAGCACCGGCTCCTCGAGGTAGCTTCCGGGTGTCCCCGCCGTGGTCAGCTGCTCCAGTGCCGCACGCAGGCTGGGAAGCAGGTCCGCGTCCGGCACCCCGGTCGAGAGGTCCATCCGCATCTCGGTCTGGTGCTCCAGGGCCGACCGGTACCGGCTCGCGCCGGGCCGGGAGGTGTCCACGATCCTGGTACCTCGACGGCCATCGGTCCGGACCGAGCCGGCCCGGGCCAGGAGCGCCCAGCCCGCGCTCACCGTCGTCGGGGAGATCGCGAGCTCGACGGCCACCGCCCGGATGGGGGGCAGCCGGGTGCCAGGGGTGAGTACTCCGTCACGGATGGCGGCGCTGACGGCTTGCGAGAGCCCGCGCGCAGTCGGCTCGACGAGACGCTGCTCGATCTGGGAGATGAGGGTCCGGCCGTCGCTGGATCCTGGCTCCTGAGACTCCTCCATGCTTTGTAACATAGCAAAACAGGGATTGTCATGGCTGCCCGGTGCTCCTACCCTGAGAGACATGGCAACGCGAATCTCCCACTGGGTCAATGGACAGACATCACCGGGCACGTCCGGCCGAACGGGACAGGTGTATGACCCGGCAACGGGACAGGTCACCGGCGAGGTCGAGCTCGCCAGCGCGGCCGAGGTCGATGCCGTGGTCGCATCGGCCGTCACCGCCCAGATCGAGTGGCGCCATTCCTCGCTCTCGCGACGCGCCGCCGTGCTGTTCGCCTTCCGCGAGCTGCTGCACGAGCACGCTGACGAGCTCGCCCGGATCATCACCTCCGAGCACGGCAAGGTCCTCAGCGACGCCGCTGGCGAGATCGCCCGTGGCCTCGAGAACGTGGAGTTCGCCACCGCCGTCCCGACGCTGCTCAAGGGGGGCTTCTCCGAGCAGGCGGGGACCGGAGTGGACGTCTACAGCATCCGTCAGCCGCTCGGGGTGGTCGCCGGGATCACCCCGTTCAACTTCCCGGCGATGGTGCCGCTGTGGATGTGCGCGAACGCGATCGCCTGCGGCAACGCGTTCGTCCTCAAGCCCAGCGAGAAGGACCCGTCCTCGTCGCTCTTCCTCGCCCGGCTGTGGAAGGAAGCTGGACTGCCAGACGGCGTCTTCTCCGTCGTCCAGGGCGACAAGGAGGCGGTGGACGCCATCCTCGCGCACCCAGACATCCAGGCGGTGAGCTTCGTCGGGTCGACGCCGATCGCCAAGTACATCTACGAGACGGGCACGGCCGCCGGCAAGCGCGTCCAGGCGCTCGGCGGCGCCAAGAACCACGCCCTGGTGCTGCCGGACGCCGACGTCGAGATGGCCGCTGACGCGGTGGTCGGTGCGGCGTACGGCTCGGCCGGAGAGCGCTGCATGGCACTGTCCGTTGCCGTCGCGGTCGGCGCCATCGCCGACCCGCTGGTCGACGCTCTCTCCGCGCGGCTGCCCAAGCTGACTGTCGGCCCGGGCAGCGACCCGGACTCGGACATGGGTCCGCTCATCACCCGGGAGCACCGGGACAAGGTCCGCGGCTACATCGACGAGGGCGAGCAGGCCGGCGCGACGTTGGTCGTCGACGGCCGAGAGGGCGACTTGCCCAGCGACGGGTTCTTCCTCGGGACCACGCTGATCGACCACGTGACCCCGGACATGAGCGTCTACCGGGACGAGATCTTCGGTCCGGTGCTGTCCGTCGTGCGGGTCGACACCTACGAAGAGGGCCTGGCGCTGATCAACAGCAACACCTACGCCAACGGCGTGGCGATCTTCACTCGCGACGGCGGGGCGGCCCGGCAGTTCCAGTTCGACGTGGAGGTGGGGATGGTCGGTATCAACGTCCCCATTCCGGTCCCGGTCTCCTACTACTCGTTCGGCGGCTGGAAGTCGTCGCTGTTCGGGGACACCCACATGTACGGCCCCGAGGGGATCAACTTCTACACCCGCGGCAAGGTCGTCACGTCCCGGTGGCCGGACCCGGCGACCTCGAGCGTCGACCTCGGCTTCCCGCGGACCCGCTGATCGTCCCGACAGGAGCACCGTGACCCAGCTCGCCGACCAGTCCGCCTCGTCCGCGGCGATCGCGTCCATCCCGACCGACGAGGAGTCGGTCCGGAGCAGCGACCGCCGGCACGTCTTCCACTCGTGGTCGGCCCAGGCCGCTATCGACCCGATGCCGATCGCCCGCGCCCAGGGGTCGCGCTTCTGGGACCACCAGGGCAAGGAGTACCTCGACTTCTCCTCGCAGCTGGTCAACGTCAACATCGGCTACCAGCATCCGAAGCTCGTCGCGGCGATCCAGGAGCAGGCCGGTCGGCTGCTGACGATCGGCCCGACATTCGCCAATGACGCCCGGTCGGAGGCGGCCCGGCTGATCGCCGAGCTCGCCCCGGGAGACCTCAACATGGTCTTCTTCACCAACGGTGGGGCGGAGGCGAACGAGAACGCCATCCGGATGGCCCGGTTGCACACCGGTCGCTCGAAGATTCTCGCGGCCTACCGCAGCTACCACGGGGCGACGGCAGGTGCCATCGCGCTCACCGGCGACCCGCGACGGTGGCCGTCGGAGCCCGGCATGCCGGGGGTGGTCCGACACTGGGGGCCCTACCCCTACCGATCCGCCTTCCATGCGCAGAGCGAGAGCCAGGAGTGCGAACGGGCGCTACAGCACCTGAGGGACACCATCATGGTCGAGGGTGCGGGCACGATCGCTGCCGTCATCCTCGAGCCGGTCGTCGGCACCAACGGCGTTCTGGTCCCCCCGGACGGCTACCTCGCCGGAGTCCGACGGATCTGCGACGAGCACGGCATCCTGCTGATCGCCGACGAGGTGATGGCGGGGTTCGGACGGTGCGGCGAGTGGTTCGCGGTGGACCGCTGGGGGGTGACACCTGACCTCATCACCTTCGCCAAGGGGGTCAACTCCGGTTACGTCCCGCTGGGCGGGGTGATTCTCTCCGACCGGATCGCGCAGACGTTCCAGGATCGGGCGTATCCCGGTGGCCTGACCTACTCCGGCCACCCGCTCGCCTGCGCCTCGGCAGTCGCGTCGATCGGCATCTTCCGGGACGAGGGCATCGTCGAGCATGCCCGGAGCCTGGGCAGCGACGTCATCGGACCGGAGCTGCGCGCGTTGGCCGAGAAGCACCCCTCGGTGGGTGAGGTCCGTGGCCTGGGCGTCTTCTGGGCGCTGGAGCTGGTCCGCGACCGCCAGACCAGGCAGCCGCTCGTGCCGTTCAACGCGGCGGGTCCGGACGCGGCCCCGATGGGCGAGTTCGCCGCCGCCTGCCGGGCCGAGGGGCTCTGGCCCTTCGTGCACTTCAACCGCACCCACGTGGTGCCGCCGTGCACGACGACTGCCGACGAGATCCGTGAGGGGATCGCGATTCTGGACCGGGCGCTGGACGTCGCGGACCGCTACTACACCGGGTCCTGACCCACGCGGTCGCCGAGGCGTGCGACCGCCTCGGCGTCCGGGACGTGGGCAGCCCCGTCGCGAGGGTAGGGTCTGCGCGTGAGCACCCACGAGACCGACGAGCGCCGCCGCCTGGCCGTCATCGTCAACCCGATCAAGTTCAGCGACCTCGACGACGTCCGGACTCGGATCAGTGACGTGTGCACGAGCGCCGGCTGGTCGGAGCCCCTGTGGTTCGAGACGACCGCGGAGGACCCCGGCGCGGGTCAGGCACGAGAGGCATTGGAGCAGGGCGCCGATATCGTCTGCCCCCTCGGCGGCGACGGCACCGTGCGTGCGGTGGCGACCTCGTTGGTCGGCAGTGGGACCGCGCTCGGGCTGCTGCCCGGGGGGACCGGCAACCTGCTGGCTCGCAACCTTGGCCTGCCGGTGGACGACATCGGGGAGGCGCTCGAGGTCGTCCTGACCGGGACGGACCGCCGGATCGATGTCGGCCTGGCTCGGATGTTCCCTGACTCGCAGTCGCCGGAGGCCCTCAAGGGCGACGATGACGCGGCCGACGGCGACCCCCGTCGGGAGGACGAGGAGGTCTTCCTCGTCATGACCGGGATCGGCGTCGACGCAGAGGTGATGGCCAACACGAACGAAGCGGTCAAGGGCGTCATCGGGTGGCCGGCGTACGTGCTGGCCGGCGTGGGGCGACTGTGGGCCAGGGGCTTCCGGGTCAGGGTCGCGGTGGATCGCGGCGTCCCCCGTAGCCAACGGGCTCGCAGCGTGGTCGTCGGCAACTGTGGCACCTTGCAGGGCAACGTCCAGCTCATGCCCGACGCGTTGCTCGACGACGGTCGCCTGGACGCGGTGGTCCTGGCGGCGAGTGGGTTCTTCGGGTGGGCGGCGGTGGCCGCCGACCTCGCCAGCAGGCACCGTCGCGGTCACGGGCAGGTGACCCGGGTGACCGGAACGTCGATCCGGGTCAGCACCGACCATGCTGTGGAGGCGCAGATCGACGGCGATCCGATGGGCGAGCAGCACGGGCTGTCCGTCCGGGTCCTGCCGGGGGCGCTGACCGTCAGGGTGCCATCGGAGGCCGGGAAGGATTGAGCCATGCCGTTTCTGACCCGCTATGTCGAGGACAGCTCGCGTCCCCGGACGACGTCCGCGCTGCGCGACCTCTCGTTGCGCGTACTCGCCCCCGCTGTCCTGCTCTGGGGTGGCATCGTCGGACTCGGTGCCCTCATCGAGGGGCCGCTCGGCGGACTGACTGCTGAGAACGGCATCAACCAGGACCTACAGCAGGGCCGCACCCCGCTGTGGGACACCGTGACCATGGTCTGGTCCCGGATCGGCAACACCGAGATCGTGATCGGCGTCTGCGTGGTCCTCGTGGCGGTGATCTGGTGGCGGACGCGGCAGTGGTGGGTCGCCATCCTGCCCGCGATCGCGATCAGCGTCCAGGCCACGGTGTTCGTGCTGGCCACGGCGGTGATCGGCCGCGAGCGCCCCGAGGTGGCACACCTCGACCCCGCACCGCCGACGTCGTCCTACCCGAGCGGTCACGTCGGCGCCGCCACGGCCCTGTACTTCACCCTGGCTGCGCTCGCCCAGCGGATCGGCAGTCCCGTGCTCCGGTGGGTGTTGACCACGATCTGTCTGGTCATCCCGTTCCTCGTCGCCTACGCCCGGGTGTACCGAGGCATGCACCACCTCAGCGACGTCGTGATCGGGTTCCTCAACGGGTTGGCCTGCGCCGTGCTGGCCTGGGTCTACCTGCGGCGGCGCTCGGTCAGCAGCGCACCGCCGGTGGGGCGCTGAACGGCGCCAGCACGACCGCCTCACGGCGGGTGGTGAAGTCGAGTGCGTGAGCGAGGTTCCGGGCCGTGCGGTCGCGGAGCGTGAGTGGCTCCAGGGACCAGCGCCAGGTGATCATCCTGAGGATCGAACAGTGCTCGTACGGGCCGCCCCGCTCGATCCGCCGGGGGGCGAACGGCCCCATCGCGATGGCGGGCACCCGGAACCCGAGCCGCCTCAGGTCCGGAAAGGGACGGTCACTCGGCCGAGGCGTGTCGTCCTGACATGCAGGTGGGACGACGTGGTCGAAGAAGCCGCCGTGCTCATCGAAGTTCAGCACGAACACCATCCGCGACCATTGCGGGCTCTCCCGCAGAGCTGTGTAGACCTTGGCGACGAGCTCCTCGCCGGCCAGAACGCTGCCCTTGTGGTGGTAGTCGTTGGAGCTGCCGTCATCCTCGGCGGCATCCGTGTAGTCGGGGTCGACGAAGACGATGTTCCCCAGGCTGCCGGCCTGCGCGTCCTGCCAGAACTTCTCGATCGGGTGGCTGATGTGGTCGTACCGACCACTGCGGAAGAGCCCCGTCATCGGCTCCCCGTGGTGGTAGTAGCCGGTGGTGAGCCCGGCGTCGAAGGCCCGGTCGAAGATGGTCGTCTCGATCAGGCAGGGCCGGGTCTCGCGGGAGGTCGGGAACCCGTCCGGCATGTCGACCTGCGTCGTCCCGGTGAGCTGGTACAGCCGGTTCTCCCACGTCGGTCCCTGCATCGAGCAGAAGTACCTGTCGAACGTCGTGTAGCTCTCCGCCAGGGTGCTCAGGATGGGCAGGTCCGCTCGCCGGTAGAACCCGATCGGGTAGGTGTCCCCGAGTGGCGCGGTCTCGAGGAAGCCGTCGCAGCGGCCGTCGGCGTACTGCCGGGCGATCCCCTGCCAGGTGTGGTCGGGATCGCTGTAGGCGCAGCCCTGGACGTCCGGTGCCAGCGGCCACGTCTGGTGTGGCAGGCCGGCCGTGTCGCGGTAGACGAGTCCCTCCTGGCGACCGTCGGCGCCGGGGAGCCAGCCGAGCAGGTGGTCGAAGGACCGGTTCTCCATCATCAGGACGACGACGGTGTCGAACGGAGCAGCCTCTGGTCGAGGGAGCGCGCCATGGTCAACGCCGCCGGAGTCGCCGCCACGCGATGCGGATCCGTCGGCACACGCCCCGAGCGCGAGCGATGCGGCGGCGGACGCGCCGACCACGAAGTCACGGCGTGTCATCCGTCCCATCACGGGGACCTCCGGGGGGTCGGGTCAGCCGTCGTAACTGGCCTGCTTCACGGAGAAGACGTTCCGGTGGCCCACGCCCTCCTGCAGCGTCCACAGCAGGTCCGGGGCCGTCGTGTCCTCCCAGTACGAGATGCTCTCGCCCCCGCCGACCCAGGGGTAGCTGGTCGCGCCGGCTGTCGGGGTCCAGTAGTGCAGGGTCCTGGTGGAGGACGAGTTGAACCACCAGCGGCCGTTGTGCGACGCGACGCCGTTGATTCCGTACCAGGGCAGCTGCAACGCCTCGGTGGCGGTCGTGCTGGCGGCGAAGGTCGTGGCCCCGGCCGCGAACGGGAAGCGCACCGCGCGGGGTGGCCGCGCCGGGTAGCTCGAGCAGCTCTGGCAGGTGTACTCCGCCATGACGATCGACTTGCTGACCCGATCCAGCGAGATCGACGACCAGACCATCGACGTGCCGGACGTGGTGCTCGCGTTCACCACCCCGACCTGAGGCAGGACGTAGGCGTAGTTGTGGGCGTAGTAGGAGCCGTTCGGCTGGCGCCCGATGTCGTCGCTCGTCCCGCCGGTGGCGGTCTTGAGGATCGAGGTCATGTTGAAGACGCGCATCCCCTTGCCGGTGTCGGCGACGTACAGGTAGTCGCCGTACCAGGAGACCCCGCCGGCATGGATCGGGATGTCCTTGAAGCTGGGTGCGGCGGTGGTCCCGGTCGGCTCCACGAGCAGGATCTTGCGGTACGTGTTGGGGTAGGTGGCATCCCAGTCCACCAGGGTGATCCGACTGCGTTCCTGCGATCCGCCGCAGGCGTCCTTGGTGTACCAGCTGACCAGGATGAGCTGGTGCCCGTCGTAGTTCCCGCTGTTGGCGGTGCCGACCGCGTCGCGGCTGGTCGTGATGCCCTGGGGGTAGCTCTTGCAGTCGTTGTTGTCCCCGGAGTCGAAGCGGAAACCGGCCGTGTAGCCGGGCAGCCCGAGGACGTCGGAGTCGGTGATCGCGGCCCGGTCGTGGTTGGCGTTCTCCATCACGGTGTGCACCGCGGCGGTGCCGAGGGTCGCGGCCAGTGACGCGTTCAGCGCGTCGTACTGGTGGTAGTTCGAGGTGAGGGTGAACTGGCTCTTAGGTAGCGTCGTCGGTCCGCCCGCTGCCTGCGCCGACCCCGTGCTGGACGTGCTGGCGACGACCGTGGCCAGGGCGAGGAGCCCCACGCCGACGACGGTTCGTACTCTGTTGGTTACCACCATGACAGCCCCCTGTCTCGAGAAATTCCTCCTAGCGCACCGTAGCGGCGTGGACCCCCCGACGCGAGTCCGCGCCAGCTGGTCCGACCGGACGCGGTGAGCGGGCCGGGAGGTCATCAGACCCGGGCGTACTTCGCCCGGGCGAACGAGTAGACCGCGTAGGCCGCCAGGCCCAGGGCGACGACGGTCAGCAGGATCTGACCCATCGGCACGGCGAGAAGGGTGCGCAACGCGCCGTCGAGTCCGGTCGAGGTGTCGGGGGCCTCGCGAAGACCGGCGAGCACGAACAGCAACCCGACCAGCGCCAGGGCGACTCCCTTCGCCAGGTAGCCGAACGAGCCCGCCCTGACGACCCACCGCCCGGGGTGCTCCCTCAGGTCTCGCAGAAAGGTGCGCCGCCAGCCCTTGCTCACGTGGAAGGCGCCGACTGCGATGATTCCCACGCCGACCAGCACCACGAGCCAGCGCCCGGCCGGTCGGGCCATCAGCGCCGCGGTGAAGTCGACGTTCTGGGACTTGCCTCCGGAGCCGGTTCCGCTACGGGCCCAGGTGAAGGAGCTGAACGCGAGGAAGAGATAGACCACCGCCTTGCCACCCGCCTTGAGCCGCTCGCTGACGTCGCTGCGGCGCAGCAGCATCTCGCTGACCTGCCACAGTCCAAGGCCGAGGTACCCGCCCACGGCAACCCACAGCAACAGCCGGCCCACACCCGTCGCGGCCAGGGTCTGCAGTGCCCCGGTCTGGTCGGCGGACTCGTTGGCGCCACCTTGTGCCCAGGCGAGCTGCACGGCCAGCCACGCGATGAGCAGATGCAGCAGACCATTGGCGGCGTAGCCGGCACGCGCCGCGTTCTCGAGGGCCGGGTGGTTGCCCGCTCGCCTCGCGGCAGCATGCAGGTCGTTGGTGTCCATCTGCGCATCCTTGCGTAGATCCCAACTGCTCAGGTAGTCCGGTGATTGGCATCCGGTGTCGCCGCGTGGGACCCGGGTGTCCCGCGCGAGGTGGGGCAGGATGGGGCCGTGCTGACCGAGCCCGCGACCGTCGAGGTCGTCGAACCGCCGATCCCCGAGCGGGTTCGTCGGCCGGCCGACGCCCTGCGGCTCGCCCTGGTCCTCCTCGTCCTCGTGGCGTCGGTGGCGCTCGCAGACGTCGCGGTGGGCACGACCGGGGCACTGGAGCAGGACATCAGCCTGGTCGCGGACGGTCTGCCCCGGCTGCTGCTCACCCTGCTGGGCTGGCTCGGCGGTGTGGGTGTCGTCGTCCTTCCCCTTGCCGTGGGGGTGGATCTCTTCGTCCGCGGGCGCGCCCTGCAGCTCGTGCTGGCCCTCTCCGCAGCTGGCGCCGGAGCCATCGTGGTCGTGGGGCTGCGCATCCTCATCCTCGATGGCCACCTCGGCAACGTCGTGTGGGCCCTGACCCGACCACTGTCGCAGGGACGGACCTCCCCACTCGACCCGGTAATCGTGGCGCTGGTGGCGCTGCTCACCGTGGCGGACATCACCGGGCGCAAGTGGATCTCCCCGCTGGCGATCGTCATCACCGGGTCCGCAGCCGTGACCGCGTTCCTGTCCGGTGCCAGCACATCGCTGGCCGTGACCGTCTCGCTGCTGCTCGGCTGGCTGGTCGGCCTCGCCTTCCGGTACGGCTTCGGCGCCGCGTCGACCCGGCCACCGGGGTCCGAGGTCGCTCAGGCGCTCGTGGCCACGGGCATTCCGCTGACACGCCTCGAGCTCGTCGACCCGGACGACTGGGGTGACCGCCGATACGTGGGCCACACCGAGTCGGTGACCCTCGACGTCCAGGTCATGGACCGGGACACCTTCGGGCTGGCCTCGGGCCGCCGGCTGCTGCGGATGCTGCGACTGCGTAGCTCCTCGACCCGCGCCCCGGCCTTCACCCTCCGCTCCGAGCTCGAGCACCGCAATCTCATGGGCCTCGTGCTCGCGCAAGCCAAGATTCCGGCCCCCCGACCGGTGGCCGTCACCGAGGTCGGCCCCTTCTCGGCCGTGATGGCCTACGTCAACCCGAGCGGCAGGTCTGTGGCCCAGCTCGGCGCCGAGCTCAGCGACGAGCAGCTGGCGTCGATCTGGAGGATGCTCGACAACCTGCAACGGCGGCGGGTGGCTCACCGAGGTCTGTCGCCAGACGTCGTGATGATCGCCGAGGACGGACGGGCCGGCCTCAGCAAGGTCGGAAGCGGAGACGTGGCGGCCGACGACATCACTCTGCGGATCGACCGAGCGCAGATGCTGACCACACTGGCGCTCGCCGTAGGCCCGGATCGAGCGGTCGCCAGCGCCGTTGCGGTGCTGGGTGCCAACGAGGTGGCCCGAGCGGTACCCCTCCTGCAGTCCATCGCCCTGCCTCGCTCGACGCGGCAGGCGCTCAAGGCGGACCGTGAGTTCCTCGGGGCCCTGCGGGAACGCATCCTGGCGCTTCAGCCGGGCGACGAGCAGACCGAGCCGGTGGAGCTGCGCCGGGTGACCCTGCGCGGTCTGGTGACCGTCGTGGGCGGCGGCGTCGCGGCATACCTCCTGCTCACCCAGCTGGCTCAGGTCAACTTCAGCCAGGTGATCGGCAATGCGCGGTGGGAGTGGGCGGTGGCCACCGCCGGCTTCGCGGCGGTCACCTTCCTCGGCGCCTCGATCGCGTTGAGCG
Source organism: uncultured Actinomycetota bacterium (assembly GCA_963845815.1). Classification (GTDB taxonomy): domain Bacteria; phylum Actinomycetota; class Actinomycetes; order Actinomycetales; family Dermatophilaceae; genus Lapillicoccus. The sequence goes on along the minus strand of CAWJTD010000001.1, from coordinate 138,930 downwards.
GGGCGGTCAGCGGTCCACTGAGGCTCCACCGGACCTACATGACCCAGCTCGCCGTCGCCTTCAGCGGTCTCGTCGCGCCGGCGGCCATCGGCAACATCGCACTCAACACCCGTTACCTGCAGAAGACCGGCTTGAAGCCCGCCGTAGCGGCGGCGAGCGTCGGAGTCGCCCAGGTGGCCCAGTTCTGCTCGTACTTCGTGCTGCTCGTCGTCGCCGGTGTCCTCGCCGGCACGGGACCTCGGGCGTCGTTCACGCCGCCGCCGCTGCTGGTCGCGGCGATCCCCATCGTCCTCGTCCTGGTCCTCGGACTGCTTGCAGTGCCGAAGATCCGCGCCCTGATCACCGGTCGGGTGCTTCCGCAGCTCCGGACGGTCATCCCCCAGGTGCTCAGTGTCCTGCAGCATCCGGAAAAGCTCAGCCGACTGCTCGGCGGGGCGTTGGTGCTTGACGTGTCGTTCGTCGCGGCGATGGTCTGTGCCACCAAGGCGTTCGGTGCCGACGCCCCCATCGCGGCGGTCGCCGTGGTCTACTTCGCCGGCGCGATCATCGGCTCGGCGGTGCCCACCCCTGGTGGGCTGGGTGGGATCGAGGCGGCGATGTCGGCGGGACTCGTCGCCATCGGGGTGGATGCTGGCACCGCCGTGTCCTCGGTGCTGCTGTACCGGCTGGCGACGTACTGGCTGCCCATCCCCTTCGGCTGGGTCTCACTCAACCACCTGCAACGGGTGCAGGCGATCTAGCGCCCGCGGCGGCGGGCGGCGCGGCGCAGCTCAGCTCGACAGTCGAGCAGCCACCTGGGTGCGTAGGTCCGGCAGGCGACCCTCGAGCCGGCCGGGGCACTGGGTGGCCTTGAAGTCCTGGTGCCCGAAGATCTGTGTGGGATCGATGGCGTACTGCTGGCAGATGAACGCGCAGAGACCGATCAGGCTCTGGTAGAGCGCGTCCGGTGGGTCCACACTGACGTAGTTCCCCTCGTTCTCGATGCCGATGGCCACGTCGTTCTGGCCCGTGCAGTGGGCGCCCTGGACCATGGTCTGCCCGTGCAGCAGGGCGTACAGGCTCCCGTGTCGTCCCTCGGTGACCCAGCCCCCTCTGCTGTTCGTGAAGTGCTGACCGCTGTCCAACCAGCCGTTCTGGTCCATGTGCAGATCCTGGATCTCGCGGGCCACGGCGTACGAGTGGGCCTGGGAGTAGTCCGTCGAGTTCGCCAGCGCGGTGTGGTGGACGATGATCTTCACCGGCCGCTGTTCCAGCACCGTCACCGCGCCAGCAGGCGGGCGGGCGCCCCAGGTGGCGCAGTTGGCGATGTCCGGCTGCTGGACCGTGGCCCGTGCCATGGGCGCCAACCGTGTCCCGAGACCGGTCGTCAACCCGAGAGCGGCTCCGGCCCGCAGCACGGTTCGGCGGTCGAGAGCAGGTGTGGTGTTGAACATGTTGAACATGGTTGACCCCCCTGGTCACAGCGGTGGGGCTTTTTGCCCATCGCGTGGTCCACAGCACATCACCTCGGACGGCTTTCGACAAGCCGAACCCGGCGGACTCAGAGCGTCTCGGTGACCTTGGACAGCCCGCGGGGATGGTCGGGGTCGTACCCGCGCGAGACCGCCATCGCTCGGGCGAGCTGTTGCAGCGGGACGATCTGCACGATCGGGGCGAGCCGCTCGTCCATGCCGGCCGGCAGGGGGATGTGCGCGCTGGCGCCGGCGACGCTCGAGGCCCCGACCACGCACAGGTCGGCGCGCCGCTCGGCCAACCGCTCGACGACCGGTCGCAGCGCCTGACCGCCGCGTCCTTCGGGCAGGATGACGATGACCGGACGATCCTCGTCGACCATCGCCAGCGGGCCGTGCAGCAGGTCCGCCCCGGAGAACGCGTGGGCGGACAGGTAGCACGTCTCCATGAGCTTGAGCGCCGCCTCCCGCGCCGTCGGATAGGCGTAGCCGCGGGAGGTGGTCACCAGCTTGTCGACGAACCGGTAGCGCGACGCAACGTCCGCGACCTCGGCACGGTCCAGGGCGCTGGCCGCAAGGCTGGGAACCTCGTCCAGGGCCGCGGAGTCCGCCTCCCGCCAGGCCTCGACGAGCAGGAGCATCGTCAGCAGGGTCGCGGTGTACGTCTTCGTGGCCGCCACCGACTCCTCCAGGCCAGCGCGGATGTCGAGGCCGAGCTCGCAGGCCTGGTTCAGGGGGGATCCGGGCTCGTTGGTGATCGCGAGGGTCAACGCGCCGGCCGCGCGCGCCCGGGCGGTCGACTCGGCCAGGTCGGGCGAGCCACCCGACTGGCTGACGGCGATCCACAAGACCCCTTCAAGCCGCGGGGACTCGTGGTATGCCGTGTAGGTGGACGTCGAGACCAGTCCTGCGGGAAGGTGCAGGGTGGTCTCGATGAGGTACTTGGCGTAGAGGGCGGCGTGGTCACTCGTGCCCCGGGCCACGAGCAGGACGAACCGGGGATCGGCGCGCCGGATCGCCTCCGCCACCGCCGAGATGTCCCGGGTCGACTCGTCGAGGATGCGCTGAAGCACAGCCGGCTGCTGCGCGATCTCGGCGCCCATGAGGCCGCCGGGTCGGCCGGTGTGCGTGGTGGGTTCGGCGGTCACGCGGGAGCCCTTCCTGGGTGGGTGCAGGTGCCGACCGAGCTGGCCGGCCGCTTGTCTCGGCCCATTCTGGCCCGTCACCCTCCGGCGGTGGGCGTGCCCCCCGACGTCGGCGACCCGTCCGGAACCGGGAGCGTCGGCGGCATCGGCTCCAGCGGTGGCGGGACGGGGTGTCCCGGCGCGAGGAGCGGGAGGTAGTCCGCCTCGGACAGCGGCAGCGCTGAGAGGTCGCCGACCGGGGGTGCCGGCACGCTCGCCGGGTTCCCATCCAGGACGAAGCTCACCTGCTCCACGCCGATCACCGAGGTGGCCGTCAGGACGATCTGCCCGATCGCGACCGGCAGGTTCTTGGGGCTCGGGTCCTGAGAGGCGGTTCGCAGCTCGATGACCGCCGTGCCGAAGCTGACCGAGCGCAGGGTGAGCTTGGCGCCCGGGCCCAGGTCGGTTTGTAGCCCCCGGGCCCGCTGCGGTTCGTTGGGCCCCGCGGCAAGCCGGTCCAGCAGGGACTGCAGCAGGGGAACGAGGCTCGCCTGCGGAACCTGGACCGAGGCCGGCACCAGCTGCTGCTGGGCATCCACGAGATAGACGGTGGCGGCGACGACGGCAGTGGGCTGCGCGGTCGGCGTCGTCGGGCGGGCTGCCGCCGTGGTGGCGAGGAGACCGTACGGAACCTCGCCTCCGGGGATGCGGTGTGCCGCCCCTCCTTCGGGAAGCCCACATCCGGCAACCAGGGACACCAGCCCGAGCGTCACCGCGGCGGCCGCCATCCGGGCACCGGCCTGACGGGTCATGACGAGACCGACTCGGGTTCGGCAGGCGCCAGCCGGGCGGCGGCCGGCAGCTCCATGCTGAAGCGGGCCCCGCCACCGGGGGCGTCCTCGCACCAGACCCGGCCGCCGTGACCCTGAACCGTCTCGGCGACGATGCTCAACCCCAAGCCGCTGCCGGGCAGCGACCCACGCGAGCCGCCCCGGACGAAGCGTTCGAAGATCCGGTCGCGCTCCACCTCGGGAACCCCCTGGCCGCTGTCGTCGACATCGATCCGGATCTGACCACGGATGCGGCGAACGTGCACGGCCGCAACGCCGTTGCCGTGTCGGTCGGCATTGTCCAGCAGGTTGACCAGGCTGCGGCTGAGCTGTTGCTTGTCCACCAGGATCTGGAGGTTCACGCCCTGGGTCGTCACCAGCTCCAGCGGTCGGTGACTCTCGGTGAGCGTCACCCGGACGAGCTCGCCGGCGTCGACGTGGGTGAGGACCTGGCCGCGAACGCCGGCGTCCAGCCGGCCGAGCTCGAGCAGATCCTCGAGCGTCCGCTGGAAGCGGTCCAGCTCGACCGACACCAGATCCACCGCTCGGCGGGTCCGTTCCGGCAGCTCGTCGCGCCGTCCCTGGATGACCTGGACGCTGGCCACCAGGGTGGTCAGCGGGGAGCGGAGCTCGTGACCGAGGTCGGCTGCGAACCTGGCGTCTCGCTGGATCCGCTCCTCGAGCGCCTCGACCATGCTGTTGAACGAGCCGACGATGGTTGCCAGATCCGGGTCCTCCGTCGGAGGAAGGCGGGTGTGCAACCCCCCCGCGCCGATCCGCGCGGCTGCCGTCGCGACGTCGTCGAGCGGGGTCATCAACCGGCGCGAGGCCAGCCGTCCCAGGGTGGCCCCGGCCAGGGTGCTGAGCAGGGCGAACGCCCCCAGGACGATGGCCAGGGTGGAGAGCGTCGAACTGAGCTCAGTGGTCACCGAGATCTCGTAGAACTGGCCGTCGACGGCGGCGATCGGGACCCCGATCGCGATCGCGGGCGACCCCTTCGCCACGGTCCACGCGTAGGTCACCGCCCCTTCGTCGACGCCTTGGGTCACCGCCGTCGGGATCGCGCGGGGACCCTGGGTCAGCGACGACGAGTACCACCGTGAGCCGATCCTCACGATGAGCTCGGAGTCGGCCGGTGCGTTGACGGATCCGAGCACCTCGGGGACCTTCGCCCCCTGGGTCAACAGTCCGTCGGCGACATAGGAGGCGTCCGCGAAGGCCTGCCGCAGGGCGGTCTGCTGGCGCTGCTCGATCAGGTAGTGACGCGCGGCCAGGTAGGTCCCGATCGACAACAGGGCCGAGACGATCAGGGCGCCGGTGGCGAAGTACGCGGTGACGGTGGCCCGTAGCCCGAGCCGTCCCCAGGGCGGACTCACGGCAGGTCCAGCCGGTAACCCTGCCCGCGGACGGTGACCACCAGGCTCGGCGAGCTCGCGCTGGCCTCGATCTTGGTCCGCAGCCGACGCACGTGGACATCCACGATGCGCTCGTCCCCGAAGAAGCCGCGGTCCCAGACCCGTTCGAGCAGGCTCCTGCGGCTGAGCACCCGCCCTGGGGGGGAGGCGAGCTCGCAGAGGAGGCGGTACTCGGTCACCGTGAGGTGGATGTCGTGACCGCCACGGCGCACGACACCGGCATTGAAGTCGAGGGCGAGCGGTCCGTTCGACTCATCCAGCACGAGCGTCCCGGGCTCGTCCTGGGGAGCCACGTCGGGGACGGCCGCCCGCCGCCGCATGGCTCGCAGGCGCGCTCCGATCTCGGTGACCTGGAACGGCTTGGTGACGTAGTCGTCCGCCCCGGCTTCGAGTGCGGAGACGATGTCCTGGATATCGGTGCGGGCGCTGAGCACGATGATCGGGGCCTGGCTGAACGGGCGGACCTCGCGGATGAAGGTGAACCCGTCCATCCCGCCGAGGGTGAGGTCGACGAGCATCAGGTCCGGCGGGGTCCGGCCGACCAGGACCAGCGCGGCCTCGGCGCTGGTCGCCTCCAGCACCTCATAGCCCTCGTCCTCCATCGCCAGGGACAGCGCTGTGCGAATGCCGTCGTCGTCCTCCAGGACCAAGAGCTTGAGCGCCACAGGGTCATCCTGCCTCAGACCGGCGCCCACAGCGGGCGCCGAACGGCATACCTAACGGGTTCAACGCGGCACTCGTCATCAAACCGCAAAGAAACGGGCGGATCACCTCAACATCCGCACGTCAGGATGGGCGTCGTTGGGTGAGACCACGGAGGGAACACGGGGGAGGGGAGGACAGGGCGATGACGGGTCTGACCGTACTGAGCCGGGAGGAACAGACTGTGCGTGTCGCGTTGGAGGACCGGCAGCTCATTCAGGGCCTCGGCGATCTGCGCTGGCGCCTTCCGCGACTTGTCGCGGGAGGAGCGGACACACTCGTCATCGACCTGTCCGGCATCGGGCGACTGTCCTCGGGCAGCATCGCCACCCTGCTCTGGGTCAAGCGCACCTGCGCGGCCCGACGGATCCGGGTGGTGCTGAGCAGCCCCAGTCCGCGCACCCTCGACCTGCTGACCAGGACCGGACTGACCAACGTCCTCGAGATCGAGAGCCGAGCGTCATGACCAGTGCGACCACCACCAGCCACCTTCTCTACGAGCCGGAGCCTCGGCGCGTGATCGCGGCGGGATTCCGGGCCGTCCTGCACGAGGGCGCGGCGCGTGCCGCGCGCGCGGTGCCCGGTTCGGATCGACTCTGCGTCATCGTCGCGGACGCCGGCGTCGCCTCGCCGATGGCGATGGACCTGCCCGGCGCCTTCCCGTCCTCGTCGACCTCGGTCTGGTGCCACGCGGACGGGACTGTTCGGGTCCGCGCGACCTGGGCGCCACCGACGCTGCTGGTCCGGCCCGGTAGCACCGTCATGGTGCCGGAGAGCCCCGGCCAACCCGGAAGCGCCCGTCTCGAGCCCGGCGATCGGCTGTTCGTGCTCTCCTCCGCCGCATTCGAGGCGGCACCCGAGGTGATGGTCAGGCTGCTGCACGAGCGGCCCGAGCGCCTCCTTGCTGCCGACCCCGACGACCTGTTGCACGACCTGTTCCGCGACGCCCCCGACGGCGGCGGCGCAGTCGTCACCCGGATGGAGGACTGACCCATGTACATGACCGCCAGCAGGGCATTCATCGCCGAGATCCGCGCCCAGCACCAGGCTGCCCTCGACGAACGCGCGCGCGCCGCTTCGGCCCGGGACGACGCAGCGGTGGCTGAGGCCACCGGGCGACTGCGCGACCTCGAGGAGCTGGCCCGGCGCAACGACGCGTGGCCGTGGCGAGAGGCGCTCGCAGTCTGACGTCCGCTGCCGGCGATGCTCGGCCGGGCGCTCAGTTCGGTGGGGCCGCCAACTCATCGGTGAGCGCCCTGCGCACCACGATCCGGGTCCACGCGCCGACGTAGATCCGGTCGTCGTCGTCGAGCTGGCTGCGAGGACCCACGGCGATCGGCTCCTCCGGCAGCGGTCCCGAGGACGGTCCGATGAACGTCCCGTTGGACGATCCGAGGTCCTCGACGAACCAGCGGCGGCCATCCGTCGAGAGCTGAGCGTGCCGCCGGCTGACTCCCGTGTCCGCGGTGCAGTCGATGTCGGGGGTGATGTTCAGGCTCGCCGAGACCCGGCCGATCAGCGCGCTCCGGCTGGTCAACGGGATGACCGACGGCAGGTCCGGAGTGGGCAGGGGGTCCTCGGCGTCCTGGACGTCGTACCAGTCGGGGTCGACCCAGATCTCGGCCACCCACCCCGGCGTGATCGGCGGTGCGACGTTTCCGTCGGCACCGACTGGACCCGTCGCGGGTTGTCCCCGCGTCGGCGCAGGTGGGGCCGGTGCGGCACCGCGCGGCAGCGCTCCCGTGGTGAAGTCATAGCCGCAGGCCTCGCAGAACAGCGCCTCCGGGAGATTGTCCGTCAGGCAGTGCGGACAGGTCTGGCCGGCAGGCTGCGGCGCTGCGGGACCGGGGGTTCCTCGGGCGTCCGGCTCGGCGGGGGCACCCGCGGTCGACTGGCTGCCGGCCGAGGAGGGTTGCGCGTCGAGGTCGATCCTCACTCCGCAGGTGTCACAGAAGTCGGCTGCCTGCGAGGAGTGACCCTTCGAGCACAGCACCGTCATTTCCTCACCCGGGTGGTCTTGGTCGACGCGGTGTCGAGGGCCATCTCGTCGAGCTTCTCCACGCCCTTCCTCAGTCGGACGCTACCGGCCTGGGCGTCGTCGATGTCGACCACCTTGCGCAGCCGGGAGGTCATCTCCTGGTCACCTGCAGCCGTCGCGAGCTGGACCGCCCGGCCCAGCTTGGCGGTCGCGTCGGCGTCACGGCCGGCGGCCTTGGCGACGAGACCGTCCTGGATCACCTGCGCGAGCTCGGCCCGTCCGGTGTACCGCGCGACCTGGTCGTCGATCCGGGTGGTCAGCGACTCGTCGTTCGACCACGTGGCCTTGACCAGGGCCTGGGTCTGGACGGCCTCGCCGAGGACCACCTGGACGCGGGCCGCCAGCTGCTCCTGGCCGAGCGACCGGGCCGGAAGCCGGACCGCGACGTGGTAGTCCCGGCTCTCGTCCGCCCAGGCCCCGGTCGGGTACCCGGCGGTGAGCGGGTTGACTTGGGTCCGCCGCGCGGTGAGGTCCTCGAGGGTGGGGGCCACCTGCTTGACGAACAGCGTCTGGGCTCCTTGTGGGGTCCACACCCGCAGCTCGATGTTGGCCACCCCCCGGGCCATCGACCTGCGGATCAGGGTCTGGAACTCCGCGGCCATGTCCTGGGGGGCCGGAATGAGGTCCACGGTCCCCAGCAGGGCCGACGCGATCCGCCGGACCTCCTCCACCTGCCACCGGTCGCCGAGGCCACGGCAGTCGCACTGGAACTCGCCGGTGGCCTCCGCGATGGCTCGGGTCAGCTGCTCGGGGGTCTCATGCTCGTTCGCCCCGTCGGTCAGCAGGATGGCGTGTCGCTGGGCGGCCTGGGGAACCGTCCGGAAGACCTGGGCCGCCTTGGTGAGCCAGGTGCCCATCGCGGTCCCGCCGTCGGCCCGGAACTGCCCGATGGCGGCGACGGCAGCCTGCCGGGTGGACGGATCCATCCGGACCATCATCTGCGACGAGGACGCGTCGGGGTAGACGAGCGTGCCGACATGGTTGCCGGCGATCACCGCGAACCAGGTGCCCTCGGTGATCTCGGCGAGTGCTGCGGTGGCCGCATGGCGACCTTGCGCGATCCCGGCCTGGCCCATCGACCCGGAGGTGTCGACGATGATGATCTCGGCAGCATCGGTGAGGCCGGCCTGGCCGGCCTGGCCCGCTTCGCGACAGGTGACCCGGACGATCGCGTGGACGTCCGTCCCCCCGTCGGGCAGGAACTCGTTCTGGAAGACCTCGGCGGTGAACTGGACCATCAGCGGGTGTCCTTGTCTGGGTCGGTTTCGCTCGGGGAGGGCTCCGGATCGCCCGGACCGGGTGCTACTGAGTACGACGACTCGGCCCCGTGCCGGGGTTCCCCGCGCGGCGAAGCCCCCCGGGAAGGCGGCGTCGACGCGGGGTCCGAGGGGGGTGATGGTGCCGGATCGAGCGGGCCGGCGCGCGCGAGGGCCACCGTGATGTTGTCCCTGCCGCCGCAGGCGATCGCATACTCGGTGAGCGCCTGGGCCAGCGATGCCGGGTGCCGGCCGGCCGGGCCGAGCCGGGTGACCGTGCTGCGGACGAGGCTGCTCATCTCCCCTGCGTCCGAGCAGTAGTTCCACAGCCCGTCGCTCGCCGCGAGCAGCCAGCCGTCCTGGTCGAGGTCGAGGTCGGCGATGTGTGGGGCGAGGTCCTGCGGCGAGTCGACGCCGAGCCATCGCGTGATGGCATGTGCCCTGGCTCCGGCCTCGGCTTCCGCGCGGTCCATCCCGGCGCGGACCTGCTCGTGGGCCCACGAGTCGTCCGTGCTGAGCTGGAGCGGGTGCGCGGCCGGGTCGTCCGGGATCCAGTAGGCGCGACTGTCGCCGACGTTGGCCACGACGGCCACCCCGTGGTCGATGAGCATGGCGACCACCGTGCAGGAGGGCGGGCCGTTGACGCCGTCCTGAGCCGAACTGCTCACGACGGCCCGCTGGGCCGCCTGAACCGACTCGTCGAGGCGACGCGCCATCGCGGAGACGACCCCGGTCCGGGTCCCCATACCCCGCGGGATGGGCCGTGAGAGCACGTCCCGTGCTGCGTGGCTCGCGGCCAGGCTGGCGAGGTGCGAGTCGGTCGAGTTCGAGACGCCGTCGCAGATAACGAGCGCCGCGAACGACAGCTGCTCAGGGTCAGCGTGGAGCGCCATGGCGTCCTCGTTGCGGTGGTGCCGCAGCCCGATGTCGCAGACCCCGGCGACCCACGACTGCGGGGTCTGTACCTCGTGGTCCCGCGCCGCGCGCTGCTTGGCCCCGCACTGGTCGCAGTACCCGTCCGCGTAGCTGCCGTTCCCGCACCGGCTGCACCTCGCGCCGTCGGCGGGCGCCGGCGGGGTGACCCGAACGGGGGCGGCGTCGCCGGTCGGGCGGCGGGGGAGGGCGCCGTTGGCGGCCAGCTCACTCGTCGCCCGGCCGCCGGTGAAGTCGAAGGCGCATTCCTCGCAGAACAGCGCGTCAGGCTGATGGGCCGCACCGCAGTTCGGGCAGGCAACGGGTCCTGGTGAGGACGCGGAGCCCGAGCCGATCATCGCAGCGTCCAGGGTCGCACGGCGTTGGCCTCGTCGACCAGCGCGATCCGCTCGCGGCCGTCCGGCGTCAGCCGGGCGAGTCGACGCAGGGAGTCCTCCAGCGCCTCCCGCATCCTTCGCTCGCTGGCCGGGTGGCTCCCGATCCGCAGCGCAGGCTCGTCGCCGTTGCGCTCCACCTCGTCGAGGGCGCGTCGGTAGATGTGCACCTCGAGCCGGGCGCGGTCGCCGGGGTCCATGAGGACCTGCTCGACGCTGGCACGGGCCCGGGCCAGCGCGGGCAGGCCGGCGCCGGAGGAGGTGAGGATCTCGGCCTGGGCCTGGCGGGCGAGGGCGAACGCCCGGGACATGGCGGGGATGAGGTCGAGCGCCTCGACGGCGCCCTCGACATCGGCGCGCGCGGTCCGGATCCGGGCCATCCCGAAGGATGCAGCGGGGGTGTAGTTGGAGTCCGTTCGGGCGCAGATGGCGTAGAGGTTCACGGCGATGTCGAGCTCACCGCTGAGCTCGCAGGCGTAGGCCAGTGCGAGCTTCGGTGCGAGCTCCCCGGGCACCTGACCGTAGACGGCGTTGAAGGCACTCTGGGCGGCTGGCGCGTCCTGCTGCTCGAGCGCCCCCAAACCCTGCATCCACACGGCGCGCCACTCCCAGGGGTCGGCGCGCAGCATCGCGTCGACCGTGCTCTCGAGCAGCTCGCGCCGACCGACCCGCAGCGCGGTGCGGCAGATCTCCAGCTGGAGCTCGGGTGAGCGCAGTGGCGCGCTGGTCAGCGCCGTCAGTCGCTCGTCGGGGGCGGCGCCGGTCAGGCTGTGCAACCAGCCGGCCTGCGGGTCGCTGGGGTCGCTGCGCAGGGCGGGGAGCGTCTGCCAGTGCAGCGTGTCGGTGGCGATCACGGGCTCCTCGAAGAGCAGCGACGCGGCCGAGCTGAGCGCGCCGTCACGGCGCTGCCGATCCTGGCCGACGATCTCGCGCAGCACGCCGAGCATCTGCACCCGCAGCTCGTCGGCGGAGGCGAACCGGTCGTCGGGTGACGGGGCGCAGGCCTTCAGCAGGAGTCGGTAGAGCGAGTCGTACCTCTGGAAGAGCGGGGTGTCCTCCACCGGTGGCAGCGAGTGCAGATAGGTCGACTGGTAACCGCGGAACTCCATCATCAGCACCAGCAGGGTCCGGCCGATCGTATAGATGTCCGAGGCCACGGTGGTGCCCTGCTCGGCCACCTCGGGGGCCTGGTAGCCGAGCGTGCCGAAGATCGCCGAGTCGTCGTCGTCGATCCTGCGCACACCCCCCAGATCGATGAGCTTGAGGTTGTCGCCGACCTGGATGAGGTTGTCCGGCTTGAAGTCGCAGTAGACCAGTCCCAGGTCGTGCAGGTACTGGAACGCCGGCAGGATCTCGAGCACGTAGGCCAGTGCCTGGTCGGCGGGTATCGGGTCATACCGGTTGGCCCGTCGCATCCGCTGCTTCAGCAGCGACTTCAGCGACGTGCCTCCGACGTACTCCATGACGATGTACCCCGCGTCGTCGTGGGTGACGAAGTTGTAGATCTCGACGATGTGCGGATGGGAGACCTGGGCCAGGAACCGCTGTTCCGCGATGGCAGCGGCCAGAGCGTCGGGGTCACCGGAGTTGAGCAGGCCCTTGAGGACCACCCAGCGGTTGGACACGTTCTTGTCGCGAGCGAGGTAGATCCAGCCGAGCCCCCCGTGGGCGAGGCATCCGGCGACCTCGTACTGTCCGGCGACCAGGTCCCCCGCGTGCAGCTTCGGGTCGAACGAGAACGCCTGGCGGCACCTGGCGCAGAATCCCGTCGTGCGACCGGGTCGACCGTCATGGCCGCGGCCGACGGCGTTGCCGCAGTTCGAGCAGTAGCGCTTGTCCTCGGGGACGACCGGGTCCTGCATGACGGCGGTGATGGCGTCGATGGCCGGCATGGGCGCGATGGTGGTCAGGCCGGCGCCCAGCCGGGCCGAGCGCATCCGCTGCGACCCGGTGCCGACCCGTCGCGTCGCCTTGGTCCCCGCCTGACCAGCACGAACGGAGCCGAGAACGGTCGAGGCCAGCCGGTTGCTCGCCCGCGAGCTCGTCGACCCGGACCCGGCGATGCCTGCGGGTGGCGTTGTCGCGGACGGGGGTTCGGCCGCAAGGCCGGACGCCCCGCAGACGTCGCAGTATCCGTCGAGCAGGTGACCCGTGCACCCGGGCTGAGCGCAGGAGACCCCGTTGGGGATTGCTGAGGTGATCCGCTGCTGCACCGCCGGGGGCAGGCCGCTGCCGTCGTCGCCCTCGGCCGGCTGGCGCTCGCTCTCGTCGGTTCCCGGCTCGCCCGGAGTGCCGCAGACATCGCAGTACCCGTCGAGCAGGTGACCGGGGCATCCCGGCTCCGCACACGCTGCGGTGGGCCGGACGGTCGTCATCGTGCGGTCCGCTCGCTGCTGACAGAGTGCTGGTACGCCTGGTATGCCGCCATCAGCGCGCGGACCCGGGGCATGTCGCTCGGGGCCGCCGCGAGCTCCTGCTCCAGCCGGGTCGAGAGCTCGTCGAGGTCGGGGCTGGACGTACCGGTCGCCCTCACCTGGACGCGGAGGGCGCCGAACAGTCCCCGGACCTCGTCCCGCTCGGCCAGCGCCCCGGCGTACGCGGCGTGGGCGTGCGTCAGGGCCCGGGCCACCGCGTCGAGACGCTGCAGGTACGGCTCCAGCATGAGCCGCTCCGTCGGCACCTCGCCCAGGGCGGTGACGTCGGGGATGGCCAGTCGTGGCGCCGGGGTGACCGCCGTGACGCACTGCTCCTGCAGCTGGCGGATCGCGGCGCCGCGGGCGCTGAGCTCCGCGCGCAGCCGATGAGCCCGTTCGGCGTCCCGTGCTGCGGCGAGCCGTTCGCCCGCGCTGACGATCAGGTCGCGCTCGGCTCTCGACGCGTCGTGTTCCAGCGGGGCGACCAGGCCCCCCACGTCGGCGCCGCGCTTGGCGCGGTCGGTGACGTCGCGCATCCTGTCGTCGAGCCGGAGGAGCACAGCCCGGGCGGCCTCCTGCTCGGCCCCGGCCGGGACGAGGCCGACCTGGTCGCGGATCCGTTCCACGCTCTCGCGCAGGTCCCGCAGCCGCGTTCCCACTTCGGCCCCCGAGGGCTCGAGCGAGAGCCGGGCGCGAAGCGACGCCGTCATGGCGTCGGACAGGCGGCACGCCTCGGGCAGCGACAGGGCCAGGGCCCCTGCCGTGGACGAGGAGAGGAGGGCGGCCGCCGAGTGGGGGGCCACGTCGAGTCGACCCCAGATCAGCGCCGAGATCCGTTCGGCCTCCTCGGGGCCGACCCGGCCGTTGTCGAAGGTCACCTCGAGCAGGTCGTAGCGGTCGGAGATCGCCTTCCACAACGCCATCGAGACCAGCATGTCCTGGGCGAAGGAGTCGGGCTCGCTCGAGGCAAGTGCCACCGAGTCGAGCGAGGTCAGCTCGACGCGGCGACGGTCGCGCCATACCCCCAGGTCGCGCAGGTACGCGAAGGCCTGCCCGGGCGTGACGGCCGAACCGAGCCGTCCGGGGGCCGCCGGCGCGGCTCCGGTCGCGGGGGGTGTCGGCGGAGTGATGTTCAGGGACATCCCCTCACCGCCGTCCGTAGACGGAGACGGGGGGAGCGGGGGCCGGGCCCAGCGACGCGGCCAGCCAGCGGTCGTAGAAGGACGTCCACCGGCCGTCGGACTTGAGGTCGTCGAGCACCCGGTTCAGGTAGGCCACGAAGTCCTGGTGCTCGGCGTTGACTCCCAGGCCGTAGGGTTCCGCGGTCAACGGGGGGATCGCGGGCACCACGGCGTAGGGGTCCTGCGCGGCGAGCCCGGCGAGCACGGTGTCATCGCCGGCGATCGCCGCCACCGCACCCTGCTGGAAGAGCACCAGGCAGCCGGTGTGGGTCGTTGCGCCGACGGCCTCGACACCCGCGGTGGCGCGAACCGCGTCCATGGTCGACGTCCCGTTCGGCGCGCAGACCTTCTGCCCCGCAAGGTCGGCCAGCGACCTGGCTGTGGAGCCTCGGCGAACGAGGATCTTCAGCCCGGAGTGGTAGTACTCCGCGGAGAAGGCGATCTGGTTCCACCGGTCGCAGGTCATCGTCATGTTGCGGGCGACGAGGTCGACCCGCTTGCTCGTCAGTGCCGGGATCCGCTCGCTGGAGGTGATGACGACCAGCTGCACCGCGTCGGGACTGCCGAAGATCGCCGTCGCGACGGCCTTGACCAGGTCGATGTCGAACCCTTCGATCTGCCCGGTCAGCGGGTTGCGCGAGCCGAGCAGCAACGAGTCTGCGGACACCCCTGCCACCAGGTAGCCGCGGCTCTTGATCGCTCCCATGCTGGTGCCGGCCAGATCACGGGGCAGCGCGGGGAGCGCGGCGTAGGACTGGGTCGGGTTGGGGCATGCGGGGGCCGGCGCCGGGGTCGAGCCCGAGGGCGTGGTCGTGGTGGCCGACGGCACGGGGGTCGGTGCGTAGTCGCCGCCGCCGCAGGCGGCCACCGTCAGGGCCAGGGTCAGGCACAGCACCAGGGCCGGCCGGGCCCGGAGCGAACCGACGACCGTCATCGGTACTCCTTGAGGCGCTCGGTGATCCCGCGCACGGCCAGGACGGCAGCGCCGAGGCAGATGGCCAGCAGCGCCCATGCGGTGAGGGTGACCCTCAGCCTGGGCTCGCCCAGACTGGCCTGCGTGGCCTCTTCGAAGGTCCGGAGCGATGCGGCTGCGCTCGCGGTGAACGTGGTGAACAGCGCGTTCGCAGACCCGCTGTCCGTGCGGGTGGCGGCGGTCACGGCCTGGTCCCACTGCCCCGCGTCGTCGAGCTTGCGGATCGTCTCGTGCTCGCTGGCGTACGCGTTCCACTGCCGGGTCAGCTCGGCCGCAACGGGAGAGGTAGGCCCTTGTGCGGTACCGAGCTCTCGCAGGTTCGCGAGCACGGTGTTCGCGGGTGCCTTCCAGCTGGCTTCGCTCGCGCTCCCGGCGCGGGCGATGAGGGTGAGGCTCTCCTGGGACTTCGCGTCGAACGCGGCCGAGCGAGCGGCTGCCAGGGAGAGGGTGCTCTGGTAGTCGCTCGCCTGGACCTGGCTGATCCGGGTCCCCACCGAGCCGAGTGCGCTCGCCCCGACGAGCGTGGCGAGCACCACCAGGGCGCTGGCCAGGGCCAGCGGGAGGTTGACGTATCGGTGTGTCTGTCGGGCCAGCCAGACCATGACCAGCACGAGGGCCATGAAGGCCACGGCACCCGAGCCGACCAGGATGACGCCGGTGCTGCTGGCGGCGAACTCCCGGGTGGCTCGCTGGACGTTGGCCTGCGCCACGGCGTCCACCAGCGGCAGGGTCGTCGTGCGCAGGCTCGTCGAGGCGTTCTTGAGGTACTGGGCTCCCACCGGAAGGCCTTGCCGGTTGTCGGCGCGCGCCTGCTGGACGGAGGTTGCATAGGACTGCACGCGGGAGTTCAACACCCCGAGCGCGGTGCCGTCAGCCGGCTGCGCCGTCGCCGCGCCGGCGATCGCGGTGGCGACGCGGCCCATGGCGTTGTCGTAGTCCGCGCGCTGGGCCGGGTCCTCCAGGCCGCCGACGAGGAAGGCGTTGGTGGCATCCGCATCGGCGCGCAGGAGGTCCGCGTAGATGCCCTGTACCCGGACCACCTGGGCGGTGTTGTGTCCGGCGCGCTCGAGCGCGGCGGACGAGGACCAGAGACTGGTCGCGCTCACGATCCCGAACGCCGCCGCGACCAGCGCCGCGGCGGCACCGACGAGGCGCATCCGCCCCGGAGTGCCCTCGAAGACGGAGCTGAGAACGGCGCGTATCGGGTTGACGGGTTGGGCTGGCGCGCTGCGCGCGGGACCGGTCTCCTCAAGCGGGGTCCGGGCTGGGGTGTGGGTCTGGGTCACTGGCGCTCACCCCCGCCCGGGCGGCGTGCGGTGAGCGGAAGTCCTCGTCGAGGAGCTGGCGCAGCTGCTCTCTGGTCGGGTCGGCGACGTCCTGGAGGCGCCAGGCGTGCCGCCCCATGGCCTCCTCGAGCAGGTTGCGGGCAAACCTGCCGTTGCCGAATGACTGGTCCCGAGCGGCGGCCTCCAGGATCTGGCGGAACTGCCCGCGGGCCGGTTCGGTGACGTCGTAGTCGGCCGCCGCCGCAAGCTTGACGAGGATCGTGACGATCTCCTCGTCCGTGTAGTCCTCGAACTCGATCGTCGTCTTGAACCGACTGGCCAGACCGGGGTTCTGGGTGATGAACGCGACCATTGGCGACGGGTACCCCGCGACGATCACCACGAGGTTGTCTCGGCGGTCCTCCATCTCCTTCACCAGCGTGTTGACGGCCTCGGAGCCGTACTGGTCGCCGCCGAGGGAGTACGCCTCGTCGATGAACAGCACTCCGCCTGCAGCCCGTTCGCAGACCTCCGCGGTCTTGATGGCCGTCTGACCGAGGTAGCCCGCCACCAGCTCGGAGCGGTCCACCTCGACGAGGTGGCCCTTGTCGAGCAGGCCCAGGGCCCGGTAGATGCCGGACACCATCCTGGCGACGGTCGTCTTGCCGGTGCCCGGGTTGCCGACGAAGACAAGGTGCCGGGTCACGTCGGGGTTCCTCATCCCCGCGGCAGTGCGCTTCTGCTCGACCTTGAGCATCGCCACCTGTTGGTGCACCTCACGCTTGACCCGCTCGAGCCCGATCATCGCGTCCAGCTCCTCGAGCAGTTCTTCGAGCGTCGCAGTCGGAGGTGGCGCCTCGGCCGGGGCCGCTTCGTCGGCGGGTGCAGGCGCCGGGGTGCGGTCCTCGGTCTGCCGCTCGCCGGGCCCGTTCGCCGGCCGGTCCACCAGCGTGGGGAGTCCGTCACGTGCCAGCAGGCGCAGTCCCTCCTGGAGCCTGGCGTCCGGTCCTGCGGCGCTCCCGTCGCGCTGGGCCTGCGCAGCCCGGGCGATGTTGGCGGCCACCCGGGCATTGGTCGTGCCGAGGGACGCGGCCGCCTCGACGACCTGGACGAGGGCTTGCGCATAGTCGTCGGCAGCGCCACCGGTGGCCCTCAGGTGGGTCAGCAGTGCGCTGGGGCTCGCCCGCCACCGCCGACCCGAGGACGCCGCGTCGGCGAAGGCGTGGTTGACGGCGGCGAGGTCGTCGGGGTCTGCCATGCCGGTGGCCCGGGCCCAGTCCCGGGCCGCGAGGTAGGTGGGCGCCGCGGGCTCGGCCACGGTGGCGGACAGCACCACGCCCTCGCGGCGTGCCTCGTGGGCGTCCAGGCCCAGCCGCCGGGCCGCGACAGCCAGGGCATCCAGGGCCTGGTCCAGCTCCGGCATCAGCCTGGCCTGCCCGTCGGCGGGATGAGCGGTGAGGGCGCGTCCGGAGCCGGCGCTGCGGGTGGGGTCGGGTCGATCTTCAGCTCGCCGCCGCCGGAGCTGGCGCCGAACTTCTCCTCCAGGAAGCGGCCGTGCACCACGAGCGCCTCGGCGTCGGCACGGCATACGGCGTCGTAGACCTTGTCCATCGTGGCGCCGAGCAGGTCCAGCTGGTCGATGAGGATCATCAGCGAGGTCCGCCCCCGGTCCACCGGCCGCCGGTCGGCCCAGTCGCGAGGCAGGCGCAGGTAGCCGCCGATCGCATCCGGAAGGTAGTTCGTCGCCGTCGCCATGACGCTGTAGGCCTGCGGGGATCCCCGCCCCAGGCTGCTCAGCCGGGGGACCGTGTCGCGCACCACCCGGGCAACCCGGCCCAGCCGCGACCGGACTGCGGCCGGGGCGTCTCCGTCCCGCGCCAACCGTTCGACGGCGTCGATGGCGAGCAGCAGGTCCTGGCTGGTCGGAACCCGCGGCGCGCTCGCATCGTCGGCCCGCTCCCTGGAGCCGAACCCGAACCACGAGCCGATACCCACGACGTCCTCTCCCCTCAGCTGCTCGACCGCGATCGTGCGGTGGACGTCGGGGTCATCGAACCGTTATCGGTCCAGGTCGAGGGATCCCATGGACACCCTGGGATTCTGCCTGTTGACCCGGTCGAGATAGGCCTGCGACTTGCTGACCTCCGTCTCCAGGGTGCCGATCGTGGCGGCCATGTTGTCGAGCGCCTGGACCTTGAACGTATCGATCGCATCCATCGTCTGGTAGATGTTCTGGAAGGCGGCCTGGAGCTGGGGCAAGCCGATCGTGGCTGCGGCGGCCTGCTCCTGGATCTTGACCGAGTTGTCCCGAAGCATCTCCGACGTCGAGCGGATCAGGTCGGACGTCGTCGTGTTCAGGGCGGTGATCTGGTCGAGCACGAGCTTCTGGTTGCCCAGGGCCTGAGCCACGATGACGGCCGTTCGCAGCGCTGAGACCGTGGTCGTCGAGGCGCGGTCGACGCCCTTGATCAGCTCGAGGTTGTTCCGGATCACGATGTCGATGGCCAGGTAGTTCTGGATCGAGACGGCCAGCTGGGTGAGCAGGTCCTGGTGCTTCTGCCGGACGTAGAACAGGACATCCTGCTTGAGGGTCGTCGCCTTGTCAGCATCCGTGGCCTCGAGGGTCGCGATCTGCGCGGTCAGACGCGCGTCGAGGCGCTCGGCCACGTACACGTACTGGTTCAGCCGGCCCATGGCATCCCAGAGGTTCTGCTTCTCGAGGTTGAGTGCCACGTTGTCGCGCTGGAGCTCGTCCTGGCCGCTCTGCAGTGCGTGCAGGATCCCGTCGAGGTGGGTCTGGGCGGACTGGTACTTGCGGAAGTAGTCGGTGATCCGGTCACCGAACGGGATCATCCCCAGGACCTTCTTGGTGCCCTTGGCCTGGTTGGGGTCGAGGTCCTCGACGGTGCGGCGCAGGTCGAGCAGGGTCTTGCTGACCTTGGAGCCCTCGTTGAGGCCGCCCTCCTGGAGGGCCTTGACCGGAGCCCGCAGCAGCCGGTTGCTGCTCTCCGCTGCGCGGCGGATGTCCTCGTCGCCCATGGTGCGGATGTCGGCTGCCTTGGCCTCGAACGTCGGGGACTTCGTCTCGGCAGCGAGCAGGGCATCGAGGTAGCCGTCCACCTTGGCGTCCAGGCCGGCCACTGCGGCCTCCGGGACCTGCGGTGCCATCTTGGGCGCGGCGGTGACGCTGACCGCCTGGCTCGCCGCCGGGGCGTCGAGGGTGAGCATCGGCGCGGGGGCTGGCGCAGCCAGTGGCGCCGCGCTGTCGGCCGGAGCCGCTGCCGCAGCGCCGGTCTCACTCGGCGTCGAATGCTGGTCGGTCATCTCAGCTCCTCGTCCCCGCTGGGGTGAAACCCAGGTGGTGTCACCTGTCTCCTCAGACGTCCTGCCAATCTACGCGGTTCCCCGCACCGGCTACATCCCGGTTACGCCGTCAGCGGAGCCTGCCGACGGTGGGTGGGAGGCGGAACCGACGGGCTGGACTGTGAGCCTCGGGCGGAGCACCATGGGAGGACAGCCACCCGGGAGGGTTCCATGCCACACCGAACCCACCTGACGGTCTCGCTCGATCCTGCCTTCGAGGTCGCCAGGCGACATCGTGCCGAGCTGCGCGCTTCGGTCGACGCACTCGAGGGCGCTCTCGCCGCGCCGATCCCCGGCCGGGCGACGCACTGGGTCGAGCGGGTTCATGCGGCGGTTGCCGAGCTGTCCGCGGACTTCCGCGAGCACATCTCCATCACCGAGGGTCCGCAGGGGCTGTATGCCGGGGTGCTGGCGACCGAGCCACGGCTGTCCCCGGGGGTCCGGGCCCTCGTCGACGAGCACGTCGCCCTGCGGATCGAGATCGACCAGGTCCTGCTGTCACTGGAGAGCGGCGCGTCGCGGCCCGCCGCGGCGGACCTGCGCGAGCGCGGCACGACCCTCCTGGTGCACCTCGTCCGGCACCGGCAACGCGGCGCGGACCTCGTCTACGAGGCCTACGAGGTCGACATCGGCGGTTCCGGCTGAGCGTCGACTAGCGTCGCCGGCATGGAAGCAGTTGCGGGATACCCCTTCGCCCAGGTGGTGCCGACCCGGTGGAACGACAACGACCTGTACGGCCATGTCAACAACACCGTGCACTACCTGGCCATGGACACGGTGATCAACGCCTGGATGATCGCCCACGCGGGACTGGACATCCAGGCTGGAGCCTCCATCGGGCTCTGCGTCGAGTCGGGCTGTCGCTACCTGGCCTCGATGAGCTATCCCGACTCCATGGTGGTGGGTTTGCGGGTCGAGCGGGTGGGCACGTCCAGTGTGACCTGGCAGGTGGCCATCGACCGGGGCAGCGATGGAGTGCGGATCGCCGAGGGAACCTTCGTGCACGTCTTCGTCGACCGGACCTCGCGCCGGCCCGCGCCGCTCGAGCCGTCCCTGCGGGCCGCCCTGCAGGAGTTGCAGCCCAGCCATTGACCCGGCCCGCTGTGCTGAGGCAGGATGTGTGGAACAGAAGTTCTTTTCCGCATAGTGGAAGTCATCACCGGCGCTTTCGGGGGCCGAGGCGGAACCGGGCTCTGGCTGCACCGTCAGCACGTCGACCAGAGGAGACGCCACCATGTCCGTTCCCGAGGGTGTCGAGCTCAGCGGCCCGTCCGGGCCGCGCTTCGACGAGGTGCTGACCGAGGACGCGCTGGCCTTCCTGGCCGGGCTGCACCGGGCGTTCGACGCGCAACGGCGGCAGCTGCTCGCGGCCCGGGACGAGCGGTATGCCGAGCTCGCTGCGGGCGGGACCCTCGGCTTCCTGCCCGAGACCGCGAGCGTGCGCGAGGGTGACTGGCGGGTCGCCGAGCCGGCTCCGGGGCTGGTGGACCGTCGTGCGGAGATGACCGGTCCGGTCGACCGGAAGATGACCATCAACGCGCTGAACTCCGGCGCCAAGGTCTGGCTGGCCGACTTCGAGGACGCCTCGACGCCGACCTGGGAGAACGCGGTCAACGGACAACTCAACCTCATCGACGCCCTCGACGGCACGATCGACTTCACCTCGGACCAGGGCAAGGCGTATGCGCTCAACGGCCCGATCGGCGAGCTCGCCACGGTGCTGGTGCGCCCCCGCGGCTGGCACCTGAGCGAGAAGCACCTCACCGTCGACGGCGAACGGATGGCGGGGGCGCTCGTCGACTTCGGGCTCTACTTCTTCCACTGTGCCCGGCGCCAGTTCGCGGCGGGCAAGGGCCCGTACTTCTACCTCCCCAAGATGGAGAGCCACCTCGAGGCGCGGCTGTGGAACGAGGTCTTCGTGCATGCGCAGGACGCCCTCGACATCCCCCGGGGCACGATCCGCGCGACCTGCCTCATCGAGACCTACCCGGCGGCGTTCGAGATGGACGAGATCCTCTACGAGCTGCGTGAGCACTCCGCCGGGCTCAACGCCGGTCGGTGGGACTACATCTTCAGCGTCATCAAGAAGTTCCGGACTCGCGGCAAGGACTTCATGCTGCCCGACCGGGTGCAGGTGACGATGACCGTCCCGTTCATGCGGGCCTACACCGAGCTGCTGGTCAGCACCTGCCACCGACGCGGCGCCCACGCGATCGGCGGGATGGCTGCCGTGATCCCGAGCAAGGACCCGACGATCAACGAGGTGGCCTTCCAGAAGGTCCGCGAGGACAAGACCCGCGAGGCCGGCGACGGCTTCGACGGATCCTGGGTCGCCCACCCCGGAATGGTCCAGCTGTGTGCCGAGGTCTTCACCGAGGTGCTCGGGGACCGCCCGAACCAGCTCGACCGGCTGCGCGACGACGTGCAGGTCACCGCCGAGCAGCTGCTGGACGTGGCCTCGACGCCGGGGTCCGTCACCGAGAACGGCCTGCGAGCCAACATCAGCGTCGGCATCCAGTACCTGCACTCGTGGTTGCGCGGGCAGGGCGCCGTCGGGATCAACAACCTCATGGAGGACGCGGCCACGGCGGAGATCTCGCGGTCGCAGGTGTGGCAGTGGATCAACTGTGGCGTCGAGCTCGACACCGGCCGGACCGTCACCCGCGAGCTGGTCGAGGAGCTGGTGCACGAAGAGCTTGCCAAGCTGCCCGGCAGCCCGGACGACTACGCGGCGGCGACCGAGACGTTCCTCACCGTCGCCGTCGCCGACCACTTCGAGGAGTTCCTGACCCTTCCGGCCTACGAGCAGATGGCCTGAGACCGGGTCGGGGAGCGAACATGGACGCACGGGGGCTCGCGACGACGCTGGCGCCGCTGCTGCCGCCGGATGCTGTCATCACCGACCGGCAGAGGCTGCGGACGTACGAGTGCGACGGCCTGGCCCAGTACAAGGTCATCCCGTCGCTGGTCGTCCTGCCCGAGACGGCGGAGCAGGTCGCGGCCGTCGTGCGGGAGTGCGCGAGGCACCGGATCCCGTTCGTGGCGCGCGGTTCCGGGACGGGCCTGTCCGGCGGAGCGTTGCCGCACGCCGACGGGGTGCTGATCGTCATGTCGAAGATGCGCACCATCCTCGAGATCGACGTGGCCAACCAGCGGGCCGTCGTCGAGCCGGGGGTGATCAACCTCCAGCTGAGCCGGGAGACGCAGCCGGACGGGTACTACTACGCTCCGGACCCGTCCAGTCAGCAGGTCTGCTCGATCGGCGGCAATGTCGCGGAGAACTCCGGCGGGGCGCACTGCCTCAAGTACGGGTTCACCACCGGGCACGTGACGGGGCTGGAGCTCGTGACCCCCGCGGGGGACCTGGTCGAGATCGGTGCCAAGGCTCCGGACCAGCCGGGCTACGACCTGCTCGGCGCCATCGTCGGGTCGGAGGGCACTCTCGGCATCGCCACCAAGGTCATCGTGCGGCTCACCCGCAGCCCCGAGTCGGTCAAGACCCTGTTGGCCGCGTTCCCGGACCCGGACTCGGCCGGGCAGGCGGTCTCGACGATCATCGGAGCCGGGATCATCCCGGCCGCGATCGAGATGATGGACGCGCTGGCGATCGAGGCGGCCGAGGCCGCCGTCCAGTGTGGCTACCCGGGGGGTGCGGGTGCGGTGCTCATCGTCGAGCTCGACGGGGCGGCCGCCGAGGTGGAGCACCAGTTCGACGCGATCAGCGAGCACTGCACGGCGGCGGGGTCCTTCGAGATCCGGATCGCCGCCGACGACGTGGAGCGCGCCCTGTTCTGGAAGGGGCGCAAGTCGGCGTTCGCGGCGGTCGGCCGGATCAGCCCGGACTACATCGTCCAGGACGGGGTCATCCCGCGCACCGCGCTGCCCGAGGTGCTGCGCAGGATCGCCGGCCTCGCTGCGGACGCGGGCGTCCGGGTGGCCAACGTCTTCCACGCCGGGGACGGAAACCTCCATCCGCTCGTCCTCTTCGACGATGCTGTTCCGGGGGAGGCCGCGAAGGCCGAGGGGGTCTCCGGGTCGATCATCGACTTGTGCATCGAGTTCGGCGGCTCGATCACCGGTGAGCACGGAGTGGGCTCGGACAAGGCGAAGTACATGCCGAAGATGTTCACCGACGAGGACCTCGACACCATGCAGCTGGTCCGCTGCGCGTTCGACCCGGACGCGATCTCCAACCCGGGCAAGATCTTCCCCACTCCGCGCCTGTGTGGCGAGGTCCCCGGGCGCGGCCGGGGGCCGCACCCGCTCGTGGCGGCCGGCGAGGCGGAGCTGTTCTGATGACCACCACGGACCTCACGCAGATCCAGGACCGGCTCACCGAAGCAGCCGGGGGTGACCTGCGCCCCGGAGGCGCAGACGACCGGGTCGGCGGTATGCCGTGCCGTTGGGTCGTCCGGCCGACGACCACCGCCGAGGTCGCCGCGGTGATGCGGGTCGCCCACGACTGCGGCCTGGCCGTGGTGCCCCGCGGGAGCGGCACCAAGATCGGGTGGGGGGCAGCCCCGGAGCGGCTCGACGTCGTGCTGGAGCTGTCGGGTCTCGACGCACTGGTCGAGCACGCCGCCGGTGACCTGATCACCATCGTCGGTGCCGGGCGGCGGGTGGCCGAGCTGCAACACGACCTCGCCGGGTCGAACCAGTGGCTTGCCGTCGAGCCCAGCCGAGCCGGAACGGTCGGTGGTCTGGTGGCCACCGCCTCCACCGGACCGACCCGGCTGCTGCATGGACCGGTCCGCGACCTGGTCATCGGCACGACGATGGTCCGCGCCGACGGCGTGGTCGCCAAGTCCGGCGGCAAGGTGGTCAAGAACGTCGCCGGGTACGACCTCGGCAAGCTGCTCACCGGCTCGTTCGGGACCCTCGGCATCATCACCGAGGTGGCCTTCCGGCTGCACCCGGTTCCCGAGTCCACCGGCTGGGTCACGACGGAGGTCACGTCGTCGGCGCACGCTGCAGCCCTCGTCCAGGCCGTGATGCACTCGCACCTCGTGGCCACCGCCTGCGAGCTGGACCGTCCGCCAGACGGTCCCGCGCAGCTGATCATCCGCCTCGACGGCATCGCACCGGGAGTCGCGGCGCGGACCCGGGACGCGCTCGAGCTGCTGGGGTCCGGTGCCAGCGCCGTGCCGGGGCCGGCGTCGTGGTGGGGAGCCGAGCCGGGACGGCCGGGTGACCTCCTGCTGAAGCTCACCCACGAAGCCGCCTCGCTGACCGCCGTCCTCGACGCCGTCGACGACGCCTCCACCCGCTGTGGCGCCTCCGTGGCCGTCCGTGGCAGCGCGGCAGTCGGGACGCTGCTGGTCGCGGTGGACGGCTCCGCGGCCACGGTTCGGGCCGCGGTGGTCGAGCGGCTGCGCGCAGCGGCCTCCGGGTTCGGCGGAAGCGTCGTCGTCCTCGACGCCGATCCGGAGTCGGCGGCGCTGCTGGACCGCTGGGGCCCGGTGAAGGGCCTGGAGCTCATGCGCCGGGTCAAGGAGCAGTTCGACCCGGACCGGGTGCTCAGCCCGGGCCGTTTCGTGGGAGGGATCTGACCCGTGGACGATCGTGCGATGAGGGGACCCGACGGCGGCAACCCCGTGTCGAGCCCCACCGGCACGTTGGGGACCGACGCCCCGCTGCGGCTCGGCACCCCGCCGGCTGGACCCAGTGCCTTCGACGAGCACCGGCCACCGTCGGCCGAGCTCGTCGCGGACTGCGTGCACTGCGGCTTCTGCCTGCCGACCTGCCCGACCTACGTCCTGTGGGGCGAGGAGATGGACTCACCACGCGGCCGGATCTACCTGATGAACGAGGGCTTGAACGGCGAGCCGATGTCGGACTCGATGGTCGGTCACATCGACGCCTGCCTCGGGTGCATGGCCTGCGTGACCGCCTGCCCGTCGGGGGTCCAGTACGACCGGCTCATCGAGGCGACGCGAGCCCAGGTCGAACGGCGTCACCACCGCTCCGTCGCGGACCGCGCCCTGCGCGAAGCCATCTTCGCGCTCTTTCCGTACCCGCGAAGGTTGCGACTGATGCGTGGCCCGCTGCGGCTCTACCAGCGCACCGGGTTGGCGGCTCGGCTGCGAAAGTCGGCTCTGCTGCAACGGATCTCACCGACACTCGCGGCCATGGAGTCACTTGCCCCCTTGCTCGGCAAGCCAGAGACGGTGCCGGAGCGCACTCCCGCGCAGGGCGCCAGGCGCGGCACGGTCGGGATGCTGCTCGGCTGCGTCCAGCGGGAGTTCTTCCCCGGCGTGAACGCGGCCACGGCCAGAGTGCTCAGCGCCGAGGGTTTCGACGTCATCGCTCCGCGGGCGCAGGCCTGCTGCGGCGCCCTGTCTGCGCACAACGGACGCGAACCGGAGGCGCAGCAGTTCGCCCGGGCCCTGATCGCCCAGTTCGAACGGGCCGGGGTCGAGCACCTCGTGGTCAACTCCGCCGGCTGCGGCTCCGCGATGAAGGACTATGTCCACCTGCTGTCGGACGACCCGCAGTGGGCGGCACGGGCCGAGGCGATGAGTGCGAAGGTCCGGGATGTGTCCGAGATCCTCACCGAGGTGGGGCCGGTCGCGCCCCGTCATCCCCTCGACGTGACCATCGCCTACCACGACGCCTGTCACCTCGGGCATGCCCAAGGCGTCCGCGCGCAGCCGCGCGAGCTGTTGCGCGGCATCCCGGGCCTGAGCCTTCGGGAGATCGCGGACGCCGACATCTGCTGCGGCTCGGCCGGGATCTACAACATCCTCAACCCGGTGCCCGCCCGCGAGCTGGGGGACCGCAAGGCGGCCAACGTCCTGGCCACCGGCGCCGAGCTGCTGGTTACGGCCAACCCCGGCTGCCTGATGCAGGTGGCCTCCTCGATCGAGCGCGCCGGCGGCAAGGTGGCGCTCGCCCACACCGTGGAGGTGCTCGACGCCTCGATTCGGGGGCTGTCGCCGCACACCCTCGGCGTTCCCGCCCACCCCTCCTAGACCCGACCCAGACCAGTACGCAGCCCGACCCCGTCCCACCCACACTGTCCCTGCGAACCCCATGAGGTGTTCATGTACAAGCCGGTACTCGACGCGGTTGGCGGCTCCCTGCTGCTCACCGCTCTCGTCGCGATGCTCCCGCTGCTCACGCTGTTCATCCTGCTCGGTGCCCTGAGGATCACCGCCTGGAAGGCGGCGCTGGCTTCCCTGGCCGTGGCGATCCTCGTCGCCGTGGTCGGCTACTCGATGCCGATCGGACAGGCGCTCCTCGCCGGCAGCGAGGGGGCCGCCTTCGGGTTCTTCCCCATCCTGTGGATCGTCATCAACGCCATCTGGGTCTACAACATGACCGTGGTGACCGGGCACTTCGACGTGCTTCGTCGGTCCTTCGCGAAGGTCAGCGACGACCAACGGATCCAAGCGGTCATCATCGCGTTCTGCTTCGGCGCCCTGCTCGAGGCGCTCGCCGGGTTCGGCACCCCGGTGGCGATCACCAGCGTGATGCTGATCGCGCTGGGCTTCCGGCCCCTCAAGGCGGCAGTCGTCGCCCTGGTCGCCAACACGGCACCCGTGGCGTTCGGGGCGCTGGCCGTGCCGATCACGACTCTGGCCACGGTGAGCGGACTACCGGAGCAGGCGCTGTCGCAGATGGTCGGGCGCCAGACGCCGCTGCTCGGCGTCTTCGTCCCGATGGCGCTGGTGTTCATCATCGACCGCGGCAAGGGCGTTCGGGAGACGCTCCCGGCCACCCTCACCTGCGGCATCTCCTTCGGCATCGCCCAGTTCGTCACCTCGAACTACATCTCGACCCAGCTGACCGACATCGTCGCCGCCCTGGTGGGTGCGCTCTCCGTCGTCCTGCTGCTGCGGGTGTGGCAGCCGAAGGGT
Organism: uncultured Actinomycetota bacterium; assembly: GCA_963845815.1. Lineage (GTDB taxonomy): Bacteria > Actinomycetota > Actinomycetes > Actinomycetales > Dermatophilaceae > Lapillicoccus. The sequence goes on along the minus strand of CAWJTD010000001.1, from coordinate 111,752 downwards.
GCCTACCTCGAGTCCGACACCGACGTGGTCATGGGCCACGCCTCCTCGACAGGCGTCCGCGCCGAGTCACGCCGTGGTGGCGCGGTGGGCGAGTCCACCCTCACCGGTGCCGTGGGCGGGTCAGCGCACGGAGGCGGTGACGACCACCCGGTCGGGCAGGGGGTCGGGTCGCTCGCCGAGCTCGAGGAGCGGGACCGACAGGCCCACGACACTCCGGGCGACGTCTTCCGGGCCTACGCGCCGTACCTGATCATCGTCGCGCTGTTCGTGGTCGCCCAGCTGCCCGGGATCAAGGACTTCTTCAACGCCAAGGCCGCCAACCCGTCGTTCACCTGGCCCGGCCTCGACCTGCAGACCGCCGACGGCAAGCCGTCGACGATTCCCACGTTCAAGCTCAACATCCTGGCTGCCGCGGGAACGCTGATGATCATCGCCGGGCTGATCACCATCCCGGTGATCGGCATCTCGCCGGCGAAGGCGCTCAGGGCGTACGGCGCCACATACCGGCAGCTGGCGACGGCCATCGTCACCGTGATGGCGGTCCTGGGCCTGGCCTACGTCATGAACGCCTCCGGCGAGACCGCCACGCTCGGCAAGTGGCTGGCCGCATCGGGTGCGCTCTTCGCCATCCTCTCGCCGATCCTCGGTTGGCTGGGAGTGGCCGTGACCGGCTCGGACACCTCGTCGAACTCGTTGTTCGGGGCCTTGCAGGTCCAGGCGGCCAAGGCCACCGGCTTGCCGCAGCTGCTCATGGCGGCGTCGAACTCCTCGGGTGGCGTGCTCGGCAAGATGATCTCCCCGCAGAACCTCGCCATCGCGGCCGCAGCGGTCGGGATGTCCGGACGCGAGGGCGACATCTTCCGCAAGGTCCTCGGCTGGTCCCTGGGCTTCCTCGTCTTCATGTGCATCCTGGTCTACCTGCAGTCCACGCCGGTGCTGGGCTGGATGATTCCGTAGCGTCGACGTCCCCCCGGCAGGAAGGCGGTACCAGTGAGGGTTGCGCTGATGCTGACCTGCCTCAACGACGCGTTCTTCCCGGAGACGGGAGCGTCGGTGGTGCGGCTGCTGCGCCGGCTCGGGGTGGACGTGGACTTCCCGCAGGCCCAGACCTGCTGCGCGCAGCCGATGATCAACACCGGCTACCTGGACGAGGCGGTCCCGGTGCTCCGGCAGTTCGTCTCCGCCTTCGAGGGGTATGACGCCATCGTCGCCCCGTCGGGCTCGTGTGCCGGCTCGGCGCGTCACCAGCACCATCTGGTGGCGCGCCGCTCCGGCGACGCCGGACTGGTCGACGCGGTCGCCCGCACCGGTCCACGCACCTACGAGCTCAGCGAGTTCCTCACCGATGTGCTCGAGGTGGAGGACGTCGGTGCCTACTTCCCGCATCAGGTCACCTACCATCCGACCTGCCACTCGCTGCGGCTGCTCGGGGTGGGAGACCGGCCGACCCGGCTGCTACGCGCCGTGCGCGGGCTGCGCCTCGTCGAACTGCCAGCGGCGGAGGAGTGCTGTGGCTTCGGGGGGACGTTCGCGCTGAAGAACGCCGAGACCTCGGTGGCGATGGGCGCGGACAAGGTGCGGCACGCCCGGGACACCGGGGCCGAGGTCCTCGTGGCGGGGGACAACTCGTGCCTGATGCATCTCGGCGGCATCCTGTCGCGCCAGCACAGCGGGATGCGGGTCATGCATCTGGCCGAGATCCTGGCCCGGACCGAGGACGACTGATGGGGGCCACCTTCGTCGGGATGCCCGCCTTCCCCGAGGCGGCGCGCACTGCGCTCGCCGACACCCAGCTGCGCTCGAACCTCGCCCACGCCACCGCGACGATCCGGGACAAGCGCGCGAGGGTGGTCGCCGAGGTCGAGGACTGGGAGGAGCTACGGGTGGCCGGGGCGGCGATCAAGGACGACATGCTGGCCCACCTCGACACCCACCTGATCGCCCTCGAGCAGGCGCTCGTCGCTCAAGGTGCCGTCGTCCACTGGGCGCGCGACGCCGCCGAGGCGTGCCAGATCGTGGGCGACATCGCGGCGGCTCACGGGGTGCACGAGGTGGTCAAGGTGAAGTCGATGGCCACCCAGGAGATCGAGCTCAACGAGGCCTTGGCGGAGCGTGGGATCGCCGCCTGGGAGACCGACCTGGCCGAGCTCATCGTCCAGCTGGGCGACGACCTGCCCTCGCACATCCTCGTGCCCGCGATCCACCGCAACCGCAGTGAGATCCGCGAGATCTTCCGCACCCGGATGGCGGCTGCCGGTCGGCCCGCCCCCGAGGGGCTGACCGACAGTCCCGCCGAGCTGGCCGGGGCGGCCAGGCTGCACCTGCGGGAGAAGTTCCTGCGGGCCAGGGTCGCGGTCTCCGGTGCGAACTTCGCGATCGCCGAGACGGGGACCCTGGTCGTCGTCGAGTCCGAGGGGAACGGACGGATGTGCCTGACCCTGCCCGAGGTGCTGGTCAGCGTGGTCGGCATCGAGAAGGTGCTGCCGACGTTCGCCGACCTCGACGTGTTCCTCCAGCTGCTGCCGCGATCGAGCACGGGGGAGCGGATGAACCCCTACACCTCGATGTGGACCGGCGTCGCCCCCGACGACGGCCCGCAGGAGGTGCATGTGGTGCTGCTGGACAACGGCCGCACGAACGTCCTGGCCGACGTCGTCGGACGGCAGGCCCTGCGGTGTATCCGGTGCTCTGCCTGCCTCAACGTCTGCCCGGTGTACGAACGCACCGGCGGGCACGCCTACGGGTCGGTCTACCCGGGCCCGATCGGGGCCATTCTCAACCCGCTGCTGCGCGGGGTCGGGCACGACGAGCAGGTCGACTCGCTGCCCTACGCGTCGAGTCTGTGCGGTCGCTGCTTCGAGGTGTGCCCGGTCCGGATCGACATCCCCGAGGTGCTCGTCCACTTGCGTGCCAAGGTCGTGGACGCGCGTCGGGACGGACGCCCGGGGGGACAGGACCTCGCGATGCGGGCGACGTCGCTGCTGTTCGCGAGCCCCGTGCGCACCGGCGCGGCGATCAAGGCGTCCGGGCTGGTCAACCGGGTCGTCAGCGCCTTCGGTCACCGGACGCTGCCCGGGGGGCGGCTCGCCATCGGGCGCCTGCCCGGCCCGGCCGCCAGGTGGACGGACGCCCGGGACCTGCCGGCGCCGCCGCGGCAGTCCTTCCGCGCGTGGTGGAAGGCGACGGACGGTGGCCGCAACGACCCCCCGGCCGACGACGTGGGAGGGTTCTCCCGGTGAGCGCCCGGGACGAGATCCTGGCCCGGATCCGCGCCGCGGTCGCCGACCTCGACCCGTCGGCCGTCGCCGACCTCCCTGGTCGGGCCCCGACGGACTCGGCGGGTCGCGCGGTCACCGGCAGCGACCTGATGGACCTGTTCGTCGAGCGGGTCGCCGACTACCGGGCCGTGGTCGTGCGCTGCTCACGCGCGGAGGCTGCGGATGCCGTCCGCGCCGGACTGGACGGGTCGATGCGGGTGGTTGTGCCCGACGGTTTCCCCGAGGACCTGCTGGGACTGCCCCCGGATGCGACCCGGGTCAGGGATGACGGGCTCAGCGCCCCGGATCTGGATGGGGTGGACGCCGTCGTCACCACCGCCACGGTCGGCATCGCCACCACCGGGACGATCATCCTGGAGCACGGGCCGGGCCAGGGACGGCGGGCACTCAGCCTCGTGCCTGACCGGCACGTCTGCGTCGTGACGGCCGAGCGGGTGGTCCTTTCGGTCGGCGACGCCGTGGCGCGGCTGGCGCCGACCAGGCCCCTGACCTGGATCAGCGGTCCGAGTGCCACCAGCGACATCGAGCTCGACCGGGTCGAGGGGGTACACGGCCCGCGCCACCTGCATGTGGTGGTGGTCGACTGACCGGCCGCGGCGTGCGCCCGCACAAGATCGGACGAGCCGCGGTGCTGCGGCAGTAGATTCATTCCATGCCTGACTCCAGTGCTGCCGACCTGTCCCCCGACGAGCGGTCCTGGCTCGAGCGCCAGACCTCCTCGCTGGTGGCCTTCGCCCGCGCCGCTGCGCATCCGGACGGCGGCTTCGCGTGGCTGGATGACGACGGCCACCCGCGGTTGGACCACCCGGTCGAGCTGTGGCTGACCTGCCGGATGACCCACGTCTCCGCCCTGGCCCAGCTTCGCGGGGACCACTCCGCCGCTGCGTTGGTCGAGCACGGACTTCAGGCGTTGCGGGGTCGACTGCACGACGACGAGCACGGGGGCTGGTTCGCCGCGGTCGAAAGCGTCGACGGCGGGGGCTCCCGCCCGAGCGACGACACCAAGCAGGCCTACGCACACGCCTTCGTCGTACTCGCTACGGCCAGCGCCACCGCGGCCGGTCACGCCGGGGCAAGGGACCTCCTCGACGAGGCCCTGGAGGTGGTCACGCAGCGCTTCTGGCGGGAGCAGGACGGCCTCGTCGCGGACGTCTGGGACCGGTCCTTCAGCAACCTGGACCCCTACCGTGGGGTCAACGCCAACATGCACACGGTGGAGGCGTTGCTGGCGGCGCACGACGTGACCGGCGACCGGATCCACCTCGACCGGGCGATGAGCATCGTCACCCGGGTCGTCCACGAGTTCGCTGCCGGCAACGGCTATCGGCTGGCTGAGCACTACGACGAGCAATGGCAGGTCCAGCTGGACTACAGCCGGGATCACCCGGCCGACCAGTTCCGTCCCTACGGGGTGACCATCGGGCACCTGCTCGAGTGGGCTCGGCTGGCGCTGCACGCGCGCACGGCGCTCGCCGAGGAGGCCCCCGAGTGGCTGCTGGAGGACGCCAGGCTGCTCTTCGACACCGCGATCCGGGACGGCTGGACCGTCGACGGCGCCGAGGGTTTCGTCTACACCACCGACTTCGACGGAGCGCCGGTCGTCCGGGACCGCCTGCACTGGGTCGTCACCGAAGGCATCGCGACCGCCTGGACGCTCGCCCTGGTCACCGGCGAATCGTCCTACCGCACCTGGTTCGACCGGTGGTGCGACCACGCGAGAGTCCACTTCATCGACGTGGACCGTGGCTCGTGGCGACACGAGCTCGACCCTCAGAACCACCCGGCGAGCACCGTGTGGTCCGGAAAACCGGACGTCTACCACGCCTACCAGGCGATGCTCCTGCCGCTGCTGGGTGAGGTCACCTCCTTCGTCGCTGGCGTCGTGGCGGGCCGGCACGACGACCGGTGACACGGCACCCGGTCGGGAGGCGTACCCAATTTCATCCGCGGTGGGTTTGACGTGTAGTCTCTCCGACGCACGACCGGGCGTGGTTCACCCCTCGCCCGTGCCCCAATAGCTCAGACGGCAGAGCGTTTCCATGGTAAGGAAAAGGTCTAGGGTTCGATTCCCTATTGGGGCTCTGGTCCATCCCGAAGCGATGCCGAACGGCATGGTCGAGTGGCGGATCTCCAGGGCGGGGTAGCTCAGCTGGTTAGAGCGCACGACTCATAATCGTGAGGTCGCGGGATCGAGCCCCGCTCCCGCTACTCGTCGACAGACCCGATGGCGATTTCCCGTTGTCCGATCGGTCGCGTATTCTCACATGTCGTTGCCCAGCACGTCCCACATTCTTAGTTCGAGAGCAGGTTGTCCCGTGGCCAGCAAGAGCGCCGACGTCCGTCCCAAGATCACCATGGCGTGCGTGGACTGCAAGAACCGCAACTACATCACCAAGAAGAACCGCCGCAACAACCCCGACCGGCTGGAGCTGGCGAAGTTCTGCCCCAACTGCGGCAAGCAGACGGCGCACCGCGAGACCCGCTGACCTCAGTCGGCTCACCGACCGCCCCCCTGGCTCGCGCCGGGACGGGGCGGTCGTTCGTTTGCCGCCGGCCCGTCCGCCCGCCGGGGGCGAGCGTGGGGGTGCCAGACTCTGCCGGGTGAGTGAGCCCGTCGACCCGCCCGTGCGGGACGCTCCGGACCCGGCGGACGCCCCGGAGCAGGCCCGCAGCCTGCGGGGCGTCATCGGGCGGCACGCCCTGGACACCCGCCCGCTCGCGATCGGCCCCTACCGTCGGCTGCTGATCGGGCAGGGCGCCTCGTTCATCGGGTCGATGCTCACCCAGGTGGCGGTCCCGGTCCAGGTCTGGGTGCTGACCCAGTCGAGCCTGTACGTCGGCTTCGTGGGTCTGGCGGGCCTGGTGCCCATCGTCGTGTTCGGGCTCTACGGAGGGGCGATCGCCGACGCGATGGACCGGCGCACGCTTTACCTGTCGGCCTCCGTGGGCGTCTGGCTGGTCACCCTCGCGCTCCTGGCCCAGACCCTGCTGGACCTGCGCAACGTCGGGCTCATCCTCGCCCTGGTCGTGGTGCAGTCGGGGATGTTCGCGATGGCCTCCGCCGCGCGCGGCGCGATCATCCCGAGGATCGTCCCGCTCGACCTGGTCCCGGCGGCGAACACGTTGAACTTCACCGTGGGCAACGTGGGGCAGGTGATCGGCCCGTTGATCGCCGGCGTCCTGATCACCCTCGACCACGGCTTCGGCTACGCGTATGCCGTCGACGCCGTCCTCTTCACGGTGGCCCTGTACTCCGGGTTCCGGCTGCCCTCCGTGCCGCCGGACGGATCGGCTCGGCGGGCGAACCTGCGGATCGTCGGCGAGGGGCTGAAGTTCATCGCCCTCCGGCCGGTGCTGCTGATGAGCTTCCTGGTGGACATCGCCGCCATGGTGCTGGCCATGCCCCGGGCCCTGTTCCCGGCCGTCGCCGACCTGCGGTTCGACGGCAACGTCGGCCCGCTCTACGCGGCGATCGCCATCGGGTCCGTGGTCGCCGGACTGTCCAGCGGCTGGATCGGCCGCGTGCGCCGACAGGGGCGAGCCCTGGTGGTCTCCATCGTCGGCTGGGGAGGCGCGGTGGCGCTGGCCGGACTGGCTCACCAGCTGTGGCTGGTCGTCGTGCTGCTGGCGCTCGCCGGCGCCTTCGACCTGGTCAGCGCGGTCTACCGGCAGACCATCCTGCAGGTCTACGCCCCGGACGAGATGCGCGGCCGGATGCAGGGGGTCTTCATCGCCGTCGTGGCAGGCGGCCCCCGGCTGGGCGACGTCCGCGCGGGCGCCACGGCCGCGGCGACCGACCCCACCTTCTCGTGGGTCATCGGCGGGGTGGTCTGCATGGTGGTCGTCCTGGTTGCCGGAGTGCTCGTCCGCTCCTTCTGGCGCTATGACGCGGTGGCGGCGGCCTCCCGATCCGGCCGGCAACCCGGGTAATAGGGTGGCGGCCATGCCGGTCAATGCAGAGTTCGTCGGGCGCACCTACCCGCCCACCGCCCCGTATGCCGTGGGGTCGGCCAAGATTCGCGAGTTCGCCGAGGCGGTGGGCTCGACCGATCCGGTGCACGTGGACCGCGAGGTGGCGACCGCCCGCGGCTACCGTGACGTCATCGCGCCGCCGACGTTCGCCGTCCTGATCGCCCAGCAGTGCGACGCCCAGCTGATCAACGACCCCGACGCCGGCATCGACTTCACCCGGGTCGTGCACGGCGAGCAGAAGTTCGCCCACCACCGGCCGATCACCGCCGGTGACGACATCGTCGGGGTGCTGACCGTGGACTCGGTCAAGCAGGCCGGCGGCCACGCGATGGTCACCACCCGGACCGAGCTCAGCGCGGATGACGAGCCGGTCTGCACGGCGACGTCCACGATCGTCATCCGAGGTGAGCAGTGATGACCGGCATCCGCGAGGTCGGGGGCGTCGAGGTCGGCGACCCGCTTCCCGCCAAGACCATCCACATCGATCGCGCCACCCTGGTCCAGTACGCCGGCGCGTCCCTGGACCGCAACCGGATCCACTGGGATGAGCGGTTTGCCCGCACGGTCGGCCTGCCCGACGTCATCGCTCACGGGATGTTCACCATGGGGTCCGCCGTCACCGTGGTCAGCGAGTGGGTCGGCGACGCCGGCCGGGTCAAGGACTACTCCGTGCGGTTCACCAAGCCGGTCGTGGTGCCCTACGAGGGCGGGGCGGACGTCGAGGTGACCGGAGTCGTCAAGGCCGTGGACGCCGAGCGTCACCAGGCGACGGTCGAGCTGTCCGCCACCTGTGGCGGGGACAAGGTGCTCGGCCGGGCACTGGCCGTCGTCCAGCTCGACTGACGGTCGCTCGATGCACGAGGAGCACGACGTGCCGCTCGCCGGGCTGACGACCATGCGGGTCGGCGGCCCCGCGACCCGGTTGGTCCGGGTGGCCACGACCGACGAGCTGGTGGACGCGGTGCGCGAGGTCGACGACGCCCAGGAGCCGTTGCTCGTCATCGGCGGAGGGTCCAACCTCGTCATCTCCGATGCCGGCTTCGAGGGCACCGTCGTGCGGGTGGAGACCTCCGGGATCACCGTCGAGTCCGACGACAGCTGTGGTGGCGCGAACGTCCGGGTGGCCGCCGGTGAGGTCTGGGACGACGTCGTCGCGCGTGCGGTCGTCGAGGGGTGGGCGGGGATCGAGGCGCTGTCCGGCATCCCGGGCTCGGCTGGTGCGACCCCGATCCAGAACGTCGGTGCGTACGGTCAGGACGTGGCGCAGACGATCGCCCAGGTGCGGGTCTGGGACCGCCCGCACCAGCAGGTCCGGACCTTCTTCGGGGCGGACTGCGAGTTCACCTACCGGGACTCGCGGTTCAAGTCCGGAGACGGCCGCGATGGCCGCTACGTCGTCCTCGATGTGCTGTTCCAGCTGCGGATGGCGGACCTGTCCGAGCCGGTCGCGTATGCCGACCTGGCCCGTCAGCTCGGTGTCGCCCAGGGCGAGCGGGTGTCCCTGCCGGACGTTCGCGAGGCGGTGCTGGCCCAACGGCGCCTGCGCGGGATGGTGCTCGATCCGGACGACCACGACACCTGGAGCTGCGGGTCGTTCTTCACCAACCCGATCCTGTCGGAGCGCGAGTTCGGCAACCTCGCGGACCGGGTGTCCGGGTCGCTCGGCCCCGACTCGCCGGACGTCCCCCGGTGGCCGGAGGAACGCGGCGTCAAGACCAGTGCCGCGTGGCTGATCGACAAGGCCGGTTTCGCCAAGGGTCACGGGCTGCCAGGACCAGCCGGGCTGTCGACCAAGCACACGCTGGCGGTGACGAACCGCGGACACGCCTCGGCGCAGGACGTGCTCGCCGTCGCCCGCGAGGTCCGCGACGGGGTCGAGGACGTCTTCGGGATCAGGCTGCATCCCGAGCCGGTGCTGGTCGGCGTCAGCCTCTGAGCCCGGTCGCCCGTCGGTGCCGCCGGCAGCAGGGTCAGCCGACGAGGGCCACCGAGAACGTGGTGGCGGGGAAGACCTTGCCGCTGTCGGTCAGCTGCGACTTGGGGCGCTCGTAGTTGAGCACCATCTTGGGCGCTGCCTTGGGGTCGACCTTGAATACGACGTACCCCTGGGCGCTCTCGCCGTTGGGGACCTCGGCCGGGAGCAACGGCCACGACGCGACCTGCAGGACCGGGTTGACCAGGTCGTCGGGGCGGTTGGGGAACTGGCTGCCGGTGTCGATGGAGAAGTCCTGCAGCCGGATCGGGGCGGTGTAGGTGGTTCCGGGGGTCCACTTCATCTCGACGGCGACCAGCTCGTACGCCTCGGCGGAGGCCTTGTAGCCGCTGGGCCACGGCAGGTTTCGGACGATCTTGATGACGTCGATCTGGTGACCCATGTCAGGGTCCTTGATCGTCTGGTCGACCTGGATGCCGTCCGTGGGCAAGGCGGTCTGGGTCGGTCCGGCCGCGCTCGCGACCACCGATGTGGTCGGGCTGGTGGCAGCGCTCGACCCCGTCGTCGCCGTGCCGGTACCTGAGCCGGGCATCCCGCTCCCGTCCGCGCAGGCTCCGAGGGCAACGACGAGCACCGGCGCGAGCAGCAACGCGGCGTGTCTCATCCTGATCGTCCTCCTTGGCAGCCGGGAAGTCGGTTCCCCCCAGCCGGGTCGAGCCCCCACAGTGCCTTGCCGTGGCCGTTCCGATCAACTTTGCGCTGAGCCGCCGCAGGCTTGCGTCCGGATCGAGGAGGGTCTCGAGCTAGCCGGACGCGGGCGCTGCCGGGGGTGCTGCCAGCCAGCTGTCGATGTCGCTCAGTGCGGCCTGGGTCAGGGTGGCCGGGGCCCGGCTGCCCCGCACGCTGGCCCGCGCGAGCTCGGCCAGCTCGGCATCGGACAGGCCGGTGACCTCCCGGGCCAGCAGGTACTGCTCCGCGAGCCGGGTTCCGAACAGCAGCGGGTCGTCGGCTCCGAGGGCCACCGGGACGCCGGCGTCGATCAAGGTCCGCAGCGGCACCTCGTGGGCCGCGCCGAAGACCCCGAGGGCCACGTTGCTGCCGGGGCAGACCTCGAGCGTGATCGCCCGCCGGACCACCTCGTCCAGCACCCGCGGGTCCTCGACGCAGCTCACGCCGTGCCCGATCCGGTCCGGGCGCAGCACCGTCAGGGTGTCCCGCACCGACTCGGCACCCAGCAGCTCGCCGCCGTGCGGGACGAGGTTCAGCCCCGCTCGACGAGCGATCTCGAAGGCCGGGGCGAACTCCGGTAGCGACCCGCGTCGCTCGTCGTTGCTCAGCCCGAAGCCGACCACCCGGCCCGGCTCCTCCCCGGCATACCGAGCCGCGAGCCGAGCGAGGGTCCTGGCGTCGAAGGGATGCCTGACCCTGCTGGCCGCAACGATCACCCCGACCCCGAGGCCGAGGTCCCGCGAAGCGGCCCGGGCCTCGTCCAGAATGATCTCCAGCGCCGGCGTGATGCCGCCCACGTGGGGGGCGTACGACGTGGGCTCCACCTGGAGCTCGAGCCAGCGCGAGCCCTCCGCCGCGTCGTCCTCGGCCGCCTCGCGCACGATCCGGCGCAGGTCGGCCTCGCCGCGAACGCACGAGCGCGCCACGTCATAGAGGCGCTGGAAGCGGAACCAGCCACGTTCGTCGGTCGCGTGCAGCAGCGGCGGCCAGCCCCTGGTGAATGCCTCGGGCAACGGGACGTCGTACTGCTTGGCCAGGTCGGCCAACGTGGACAGCCGCATCGAACCCGTGAAGTGCAGGTGCAGGTGGGCCTTGGGAAGGGCCACGAGGTCGCGGACCGGGACGGGCATCCGGACTACCGGCGGTCCTCGGACCGGTCGTCGTCGCCGGTCTCCTCGGTGGAGTCGGGATCCTCGACGACGTGCATCGCGGCCTCCTCGGCAGAGGCAGCGCCGCCGGAGATCCCGACGTCCTCGGCGTAGGAGTCCTGGTCGACGTCCTCGTGAGCGCCCTCGTCGGGGGCGACGAGGCGCCCGCTGCGGCGGCCGGTGTCGCCAAGGAAGTCGTCCTCCGCGCGGATGGCATCGGGGTCGTCACCGCCGACGCTCTGCTCGGCGACGCGGTCGAGGCCGCTCTCGTTGTCCGGGGCCCCGTACGCGGAGTCGGGATCGACCTCTTCCTGGGTGATCCGCTGCTCGATCGTCTCCTCGTGCGACTGCTCCCAGGCGGTGGTGCCCCAGGCTCGGGACCCGCGAGCGCTGTCCGCGGGGGAGTAGCCCTCGTCGAGCACGTCCTCCAGCCCTCGGTCGACCAGGGTGTCCTCCGGCTGCAGCTGGTCCTCGGCCGGGTCCTGGCCGCCGTCCTGGTCGATCCCGTCGTCGCTCATGCGTTCCACTCTGCCACGGCAGACACCGTCGAGGCGGTGGTCGGTCTCAGCTCGCGAGCCAGGACGCTCACCGTTCGGCGCAGAGCCGCTCAGCCGCCGCGAGGGCCACGCACGTGGCGACTCCGGCCATCGCCGTCTCGACCTCCGCCAGGGCCGGGAAGGTCGGGGCGAGCCGGATGTTGGTGTCCCGCGGGTCGTGGCCGAGTGGGTACGAGGCGCCGGCAGGGGTCAGCGCGATCCCGGCGTCCTTGGCCAGCGCCACCACCCGCGACGCCGTGCCCTCGAGCACGTCGAGGTTGACGAAGTACCCACCCGCGGGCCGGTTCCAGGTGGCGACGTCCAGCCCGCCGAGGGCAGCCGTCAGTGCCGCGTCGACCGCGGCGAACTTCGGAGCGAGGATCTCGCGGTGCCGTCGCATGTGCTCACGCACGCCGTCCGCGGACCCGAAGAACTCCACGTGGCGCAGCTGGTTGACCTTGTCGGGACCGATCGAGCCCATCGCGAGGTGGCCGAGGAACCATGTCCTGTTCTCGACGGAGGCGGCCATCACCGCGACTCCCGCCCCCGCGAGGGTGATCTTCGACGTCGAGGCGAAGACGATGGGGCGGTTGGGGTGGCCGGAGGCGGCGGCGAGGGTGAGGATGTCGGCGCTCTTGGCCTCCTGGTCGCTCAGGTGGTGGAAGGCGTAGGCGTTGTCCCAGAAGATCCGGAAGTCCGCGGCGGCGGTCGGCATGCTGGCCAGCTCCGCAGCCACCTCCTGCGAGCACACTGCGCCGGTCGGGTTGGCGTAGGTCGGCACGATCCACATGCCCTTGACGCGGGGGTCGTCCCGGACCAGCGCGGCCACCGCGGCAACATCGGGACCATCCTGGTTCATCGGGACCGGGACCATCTCGATGCCGAAGCTGGCCAGCATGGAGAAGTGCCGGTCGTAGCCGGGCACGGGGCAGACGAACTTCACCCCACCGTCGCGCAGGTCGTCGACCCAGGGCCGGGGGGAGTCCGGGGCGCCGTGCAGCAGCAGGTCGACGAGGGTGTCGTGCATCATCGTCAGGCTGGAGTTCCCTCCGCAGATGACCTGCTCGGGCTCGACGGACAGCAGCTGCGCGAAGATCTCCCGCAGCTCCAGCAGACCGTCGAGGCCGCCGTAGTTCCGGACGTCGGTCCCGGTGCGGTCCCGGCTCGTGCTGGGCAGGCTCAGGAGGCGGTCGGACAGGTCCAGCTGCGCCGAGGACGGCTTGCCCCGGGTCAGGTCGAGCTTCAGTCCCCGTTGGCGCAGTGCGTCGTACTCCTGCTGCTTGGCGTCACGGAAGGCCGCGAGCTCGTCGTCGGTCATCGACGCGAGGGGGGACTGGGGTGCGGAGCCGGGCTGGTGGGTCACCTGCCCGATCCTTCCATCCCCGCGGCAGGTCGCGCAGGGCGAGTCCGCGCTGCGGGACCCGGGATGCCGAGGTGGTCCGGGCGCCCGGTGCGGGTTCGCGTGCACGCCGGGGCGTCACGTATGCTGTCTCCTCGGTGGTTGACGGCTGCCATGCTTCTGCGTGCCCGCCGTCGCTCATCCGCGGTCCGCACCAACCGGACCGTGTAGGGCAGTGGCTCAATTGGTAGAGCACCGGTCTCCAAAACCGGCGGTTGGGGGTTCGAGTCCCTCCTGCCCTGCGGTACAGGTCGACAGGTTGTCGCCCATGACGGACATCGACGCATCGAGATATGACGAACGCGGCGGATCATCGCCCCGAAGGAAGAGGAATCGTGACCGAGACAAGCGCTGACGCCCGCGGCTCCGGTCGTGCTGGCCGCAAGCGTGGTCCGCAGGGCAACCCCGTCTCGCGGATGGTCCAGGCGGTCAGCCTCTTCATCAGCCAGATCCTCGACGAGCTGCGCAAGGTCGTTCGGCCCACCTGGCCGGAGCTGCTCAACTACACGTTCGTCGTGATCGTCTTCGTCCTGGTGATCATGGCGATCGTCTCCGGCTTGGACTTCGTGTTCCAGAAGCTGGTGTTGCTGGCTCTCGCCGGTTGACGACGGTGCACCTCAGCTCGGAGAACCCCCAGAAGTGCCGCACATGCGGCCCCACAGCTCAGCAAGGGAAGTAGGTCCATAGCCGTGTCCGACCAGGACGCCCTCCGGGGTACTGACAGCGAGCACGACCTCGAGCAGGTCGAGGCAGCCGACGGCGACGTCATCGTCGACGCCGGCGAGTCCGACGCACCCGAGGGCGGCGAGACCCAGGACGCCGTCACCGAGGACGCCGACACCGACTCGAGCGCCACGACCGGCTCGCTCGAGCCGTCGACGGCCGACGACGACGAGGCTGCTGCGGTGGACACCGACGAGGCTGCCTCGAGCGACACCGACGAGGCCGTGGCGAGCGACACCGACGAGGCCGTGGCGAGCGAGCCGGTCGACCCGGTCGCCGAGTTCATGACGATGCTGCGCGGCAAGCCGGGCGACTGGTACGTCATCCACTCCTACGCGGGCTACGAGAACCGGGTCAAGACCAACCTCGAGACCCGGATCATCTCGCTCAACATGGAGGACTTCATCTTCGAGATCGAGGTCCCCATGGAGGAGGTCACCGAGATCAAGAACGGGCAGAAGAAGCTCGTTCGCCGGGTCCGGATGCCCGGCTACGTGCTGGTCCGGATGGACCTGACCGACGAGAGCTGGGGCGCCGTGCGCCACACCCCGGGGGTCACCGGGTTCGTCGGCAACGCCCACCAGCCGGTCCCGCTCAGCCTGGACGAGGTCTTCACCATGCTTTCGCCGGACCTCGAGACGCCGGAGAGCGCCGCCGGGGGGACCACGGGTGGGAGCAAGCCCAAGGAGGTGCAGGTCGTCGACTTCGCCGTCGGCGAGTCGGTCACCGTCATGGAAGGGCCGTTCGAGACGCTGCCCGCCACGATTTCCGAGATCAACCCCGACACCCAGAAGCTCAAGGTGCTGGTCTCGATCTTCGGCCGGGAGACCCCGGTCGAGCTGTCCTTCGCCCAGGTCGCCAAGATCTGAGCCGAGGACGTCGGTTCGTGCTCCGCGCGAACTCTGCAACCGGGTCATCGCCCACGGCGTAGGCCCACACCACAACAGAAGGTCAGAACATGCCCCCCAAGTCCAAGAAGATCGCCGGTTTCATCAAGCTCCAGATCCAGGCCGGCCAGGCCACGCCCGCTCCGCCCGTCGGTCCGGCGCTCGGTCAGCACGGCGTCAACATCATGGAGTTCGTCAAGGCGTACAACGCCGCGACCGAGAGCCAGCGTGGCAACGTCATCCCCGTCGAGATCACCGTCTTCGAGGACCGTTCCTTCACCTTCATCACCAAGACCCCGCCGGCCGCCGAGCTGATCAAGAAGGCTGCCGGCGTCCCCAAGGGCTCGGGCGAGCCGCACAAGACCAAGGTCGCCAAGCTGTCGGCCGACCAGGTCCGCGAGATCGCCCAGGCCAAGATGGAGGACCTCAACGCCAACGATGTCGAGGCAGCCGCCAAGATCATCGCCGGAACCGCCCGTTCCATGGGCATCACCACCGAGGGATACTGAGCAGTACGCCTCAGAACCTCGCAGGACACGGCATACGACCTGCGTATGCCGTGCGTGGCAGGACCAGCGCTGGTCCGTCTGACCACAACTCCACCGCACCGAACACCAGGAGCAGAGATGAAGCGCAGCAAGGCATACCAGGCCTCCGCCGAGAAGATCGAGGCCGGCAAGGTCTACGCCCCCCTCGAGGCCGTCCGCCTCGCCAAGGCGACCACGAGCATCAAGTACGACGCGACCGTCGAGGTCGCCATGCGGCTGGGCATCGACCCGCGCAAGGCCGACCAGATGGTGCGCGGCACCGTCAACCTGCCGCACGGCACCGGCAAGACCGCCCGGGTCCTGGTCTTCGCCAACGCCGAGAAGGCCGACGCAGCCCGTGAGGCCGGCGCCGACTTCGTCGGGTCGGACGACCTGCTCGAGAAGGTCTCCGGCGGGTGGCTCGACTTCGACGCGGTCGTCGCGACGCCCGACATGATGGGCAAGGTCGGCCGGCTCGGCAAGGTCCTCGGCCCGCGTGGCCTGATGCCCAACCCGAAGACGGGCACCGTGACCATGGACGTCGCCAAGGCGGTCACCGACATCAAGGGCGGCAAGATCGAGTTCCGCACCGACAAGCACGCCAACCTGCACTTCATCATCGGCAAGGCGTCCTTCGACGAGACGCAGCTGGTGGAGAACTACGCGGCGGCGCTCGAGGAGATCCTGCGGCTCAAGCCGTCGTCCTCCAAGGGCCACTACATCGAGAAGGCCACGATGACCACGACGATGGGCCCGGGCATCCCGCTCGACTTCCGTCGCACCCGCAACCTGCTCGTCGAGGACGAGGCCGTCTGAGCCTGATCCGCTGAGCACGTCGTGGCGCCCGGGACCTTCACGGTCCCGGGCGCCGGCGTGTCCGGAGCCGGGCCGCGTCAGCCCAGCGCCGCGCAGAAGCCGGCTGCCTTGCGGGTGATCGAGCCCCACGCGCCGGCGCCGACGTCGGCCGCGGCGACGACGTTGCTACCGGCGCAGACCACGGCCGCCCCGGCGTCGAGGAAGGCCCGGGCGTTGTCGGCGGTGATCCCCCCGGACGGCACGAACGGGACGTCCGGGAAGGGACCACGCAGGTCCGCGAGGTAGCCGGGGCCGAACCGGTGCGCCGGGAAGATCTTCACGGCGTCAGCGCCGAGCGCGACGGCCGCCATGACCTCCGACGGCGTCAGGGCCCCGAGGATCACGGGCAGGTCCGCGTCATGGGCGATCCGCACGACGTCTGCGGCGTCCGGTCCGATCCCGGGGGTGACCAGGAACTGCGCTCCGCTGTCGACCGCACTGCGGGCATGTCCTGCCGAGAGGACGGTTCCGGCCCCGACGACGGCGCCGCTGGCACCGCTCGAGCCCGCCGCCCGGGACAGATGCTCCGGCAGCCCGGGGGTGGTGAAGGTCAGCTCCACCGCGCGGATACCGCCCTCGACCAGGGCGGCGCACAGGGCGCTGGCGTCCGGCACCTCCCGGGCCCGGACGACCGCGAGTACCCGACCCGCCTCGATCAGCTTCATGATGTCGGTCCTGCTCATGTGAGGACGCTGTCCTTTCGCTCGGCGATGGCGGTCGTGACGACGCTAGTCTCGGACTGCGAGGCGGCGCAGCCGGGGTTACCGTCGTGAGATGAGCCGTCACGCCACCCGAGCCGGGGTCCGTATCGCCGCCCTCACCGCCGTCGCCCTGACCACCGCCACGCTCGCGGTCGCCGCCCCTGCCGCGTCGCTGGCCACGGACGACCACCAGCCCGATCAGCAGCAGGGCCACGGGCGCGACCACGACCGGGGCCAGCGGGGCGAGCTGCCCAAGGTGCCCTTCATGACCGGGAGCGGCGGAGCGGTCTCGTCGGTGGACCGCGACGCCAGCCAGATCGGCATCGACGTCCTCGCGCGCGGTGGTAACGCGGCCGACGCGGCGGTTGCCACGGCTGCGGCGCTCGGGGTCGTCGAGCCGTACAGCGCGGGCATCGGCGGTGGCGGATTCCTCGTCTACTACGACGCGCGCAGCCACAAGGTCACCACCATCGACGGCCGTGAGACGGCTCCGGGCAGCTTCACCGAGAAGACGTTCACCAACGACGACGGCTCGCCGATGACCTTCTCCACCGTGGTGAGCTCGGGCCTCTCGGTCGGGGTGCCCGGCACCCCCGCGCTCTGGGACAAGGCCGCACGCACCTTCGGCACGATGCGCCTGTCCGAGCTGCTTCAGCCCGCGGAACGTCTCGCGACCACCGGGTTCACCGTCGACCAGACGTTCCACGACCAGACGGCACAGAATGCCAGCCGGTTCTCGAAGTTCCCGGAGACCGCGCGGGTCTTCCTGCCCGGGGGCCAGCCACCCCAGGTCGGGACGACCTTCCGCAACCCGGACCTGGCTCGGGCCTATCGGGAGCTGCGCACGAAGGGTGTGGACTCGGTGTACTCCGGGCGGCTGGCCGCGGCGATCGTCGACGAGGCCCGGCAGCCGCACACCGCTCCCGGGGTGAGCGTCCCGGCCGGGGAGCTGACCGGACGGGACCTCGCGGCATACCGAGCGCTGCTCAAGGAGCCGATCCACTCCGAGTACCGGGGCTACGACGTCTACGGCATGCCGGTCCCGAGCTCGGGCGGCATCGCCGTCGCCGAAATCCTCAACCTCATCCGGGCCTATGAGTCGCGGACCGGTAGCCGGCTCGAGAGCCTCAGCAACGCGGACTACCTGCACTGGTTCTCCGAGGCGTCGGCCACCGCGTTCGCCGACCGCAACCGCTACGTGGGCGACGTGCCGGGTGTCCCGGTCAAGGAACTCACCAGCGACGCCTTCGCGGCCGAGCGGGCGTGCACCTTCAGTCCGACGACGGCCCAGTCCCGGCCCATCCCGTTCGGCAACCCCGACGGGTCCTACCAGTCGTGCGACGCCGCGGGTGGGATGCAGCCCGAACCGTATGAGGGGCAGTCGACGACCCACCTCGTCGCGGCGGACCGCTGGGGCAACGTCGCCTCGTACACCTTGACCATCGAGCAGACCGGGGGCTCGGGCATCACCGTGCCCGGCTACGGGTTCCTGCTGAACAACGAGCTGACCGACTTCAACTTCGTCCCCCTGAGCGCCGACGCTCCGGACCCGAACCTCCCGGGCCCGGCCAAGCGGCCGCGCTCGTCGATGAGCCCGACCATCCTGCTCCGGGACGGGCACCCGGTGCTCGCCGTCGGCTCGCCCGGGGGGGCGACGATCATCACCACGGTGAGCCAGACCATCCTGGGGTACCTGGACCGGAACCTCTCCCTGCTGGAGGCCATCGCTGCGGCGCGGCTGTCGTCGCGCAACGGCAACGAAGCGGCTGAGCCGCCGATCCTCAACGGGTCCGACGGTGCTGCCCTGACCGCCATGGGTCATCACCTGGTGTCCGCGGGCACCCCGCCGGAGATCGGGGCGGTGACCGCGATCCATCCCCGTGGCCGCGACGGGTTCGACGCGGCGGCCGAGCCGTCCCGCCGGGGTGGGGGCTCCGCGATGGTGGTCCGTCCGGACCGGTGAGCACCGCCTGGGGCGATTGGTACATTCGTCGCAGGCCGCGCTGCGGTCGGATCTCCCGCCGGCGTGGTGCCCGGTCCAACCGACAGGCGACGTCATGACGACCAGGCCCTCCTTCTCCTCGACCGGCGTCGTTGCCGTGGTGCTCGGTGGTGCCCTCGTCGTCGGCGGATGCGGCGCTGCACAGCCGCCGGCGACCAGCGCCTCGGCCGGCACGCCCACCTCGGCAGCGGCCACCGGTGGCGACACCGTCGACAGCAGGGCGTTCGGTGTGGACCTGGTCAACGCCATGGTGGCGGCCAAGTCCGGTCGCTCGACGATGACGCTGGACACGTCCGGCGCGGCAGCCACCGCCGGTCCCGGCGCCGCGGGGAGGCTGTCCATGACGATGGACTTCGTATTCAATGACGCGAAGCAGATGAACATGCACGCCAAGGGCGACTCCGGCGGCCAGCCGTTCGAGATGGTCGTGGTGGACGGTGTCTCGTACCTGAAGAGTGGGACGCCGGTCGGGGGCAAGTCCTGGCTCAAGCTGCCGGCCTCGAGCGAGCTCGCGAGCTCGACGGACCCGGTGGCGATGGCCAACGGGTTCGCCGGGGCCACGATCAAGAAGGTCGGCACCGACGGCGGCTTGACCCGCTACTCGCTCACCGGGGTCAGCGGGGGAGGGGACATGGAGGTCTACCTCGACGGCAGCGGCCGTCCGGCGAAGATGGTCGTCAGCGGCAGTGGGGTCAAGGTCAACGCCGAGTACAAGGACTGGGGCACGGCGGTCACGGTCACGGCCCCGCCGGCCGGTGAGGTCGCCGAGGTCCCGGCCGGGGCTGCCACCGGCACGCCAACCGGCTGATCGCCCTGGGGGCGGGCCCGACCTCGTTTTGACCCGGAGGGTCCTGCGCCCGTACCCTTGCTGACGACCACAGACCGCCGGTTGTCCGGTGCGCGCACCTGCACGCACCTGACCGAAGGTTCCGCATGAAGCGGGCAACCAGCGCAGGCCACTCGAGTTTCTCGGCTCGTCGCCCTCCGGGCGGCACCAACGCCGTGCAGCCCCGTGCGCTTGCGCCGGGGCTTCTTTCATGGGTGACCTTCGACCGTGCGGTCCGACACTACGGAAGGAGGCCCGATGGCCAACGCTGAGAAGTCAGCAGCCATTGCCGAGCTCGCGGACAACTTCCGCAACTCGGGTGCGGCCGTGCTGACGGAGTACCGCGGGCTGACCGTGAAGCAGCTCTCCGAGCTGCGCCGCACTCTGAACGGGCACGCCACGTACGCCGTGGTGAAGAACACCCTCACCAAGCTTGCCGCCAAGGAAGCCGGAGTCACGGCTTTCGACGGGCAGCTCCAGGGCCCCTCCGCGATCGCGTTCGTCACTGGTGACGCGGTCGAGGCGGCAAAGGGCCTGAGGGACTTCGCCAGGGCGAACCCCCTCCTCGTGATCAAGGCCGGCGTCCTCGACGGCAAGGCCATGACTCCCGATGAGATCAAGCAGCTCGCGGACCTCGAGTCCCGTGAGGTGCTGCTCGCCAAGTTGGCGGGCGCCATGAACGCCTCGCTGAGCAAGGCGGTCTACCTGTTCGCCGCACCACTGTCGCAGAGTGCGCGTCTCATCGACGCCCTCCGCGCCAAGGTCGAGGCGCAGGGCCCCGGCGACGCTCCCCAGGACGCACCGGCTCCGGCCGATGCGCCGCAGGACGCCGCCGACACCACGCAGGACGCGCCCGCCGATGCCCCGGCTGACGTTGCACCATCCGAAGACGTCGCCGCAGTGGCGACCGAGGCTCCCGCCGAAGGCGGGGAGAGCTGAGCCGGTTCGCCGGTTCGGTCAGCCACACTCCACGCCACTCACGGCATGAACAGGAAGGAACGCCAATCATGGCGAAGCTGAACACCGAAGAGGTCCTCGAGGCCTTCAAGGAAATGACCCTCATCGAGCTCTCCGAGTTCGTCAAGCAGTTCGAGGAGACCTTCGGGGTCACCGCTGCCGCCCCGGTCGCGGTTGCCGCTGCCGCCGGCGCCCCCGGTGCGCCCGCCGCCGATGCTGCCGAGGAGCAGGACGAGTTCGACGTCATCCTCGAGGCTGCCGGTGACAAGAAGATCCAGGTCATCAAGGAGGTGCGCGCCCTCACGAGCCTCGGCCTGAAGGAGGCCAAGGACCTCGTCGATGGCGCCCCAAAGCCCGTCCTCGAAAAGGTCGACAAGGCCGCCGCGGACAAGGCCAAGGAGCAGCTCGAGGGCGCAGGCGCGACCGTCACCCTCAAGTGAGCCCGTTCCGGACGCCCTGAGCGACCGGGATCGCGCTCCATGCGGAAGGACCCGACCACCCGTGGTCGGGTCCTTCCGTGGTTTCGCTGGCTAGGATGCTGCGCGATGTATGCCAGCTCGGAACCCCTCGACCACGGGATGCTCGCGGTCGGCGACGGCCAGGAGCTCTACTGGGAGGTCTGCGGCAATCCGACGGGCAAACCGGCGGTCGTCCTGCACGGCGGCCCGGGGTCCGGGGCCACCGCCTGGTGGCGCGGGTTCTTCGACCCGTCCCGCTACCGCGTCGTCCTGCTGGACCAGCGTGGCGCCGGGCGATCCCGGCCGACGGTCCAGGACCCTGCGACCGACCTGTCCGTCAACACGACACCGCATCTGGTCGCGGACCTCGAGCTGCTGCGCCGGCATCTCGGGATCGAACGCTGGCTGGTCCTCGGCGGCTCCTGGGGCTCAACCCTCGGCCTGACGTATGCCGTCACGCACCCCGAGCGGGTCAGTGAGCTGGTCCTGTTCGCCGTCACCCTCACCCGGCGCGGTGATGTCGAGTACCTCACCCGGGGAGTGGGGCGCTACTTCCCGGAGGCACACCAGCGACTCCTCGACGGCGTCCCGCCCACGGAGCGGAACGGCGACCTCGCAGCGGCGTACGCCCGGCTGCTCGCCTCCCCGGACCCGACGGTGCGCCAGGAGGCAGCGACCCGATGGTGTGCGTGGGAGGACGCCATCGTGGCCCTGGAGGAGAGCCCGACGCCCAGCGCCAGGTTCGCCGACCCCGGGTTCCGCTACGGGTTCGCGAGGATCGTGACGCACTACTTCAGCCATGCCGGCTTCCAGGCCGACGACGCCATCGTCGGGCGCCTCGCCCGGCTGCACGGCATACCGGGCGTGCTGGTCCATGGTCGCCTCGACCTGGCTGGGCCACCGGACACCGCCTGGCAGCTGGCTCAGTCCTGGCCCGATGCTCGGTTGGTCATCGTCGGCGGAGTCGGCCATGCCGGGGCCGCGGCGATGAACCGCGCGGTGATCTCGGCGACGGACGGCTTCGCCGCCGGCTGACCGCTCGAGCAGCGGCCGCCGGGGCGCGTCCGCACGCTGGCGTCGAATCGCGTCGAGCGGAACCCGGCGGTAGCGTCGCCGGACAGGGCCCGACCGGACAGGGGTGTCGGGCGTGGTGGCTGACAGGGGCTGTCATGGCAGGTGACCGCGGGGGACCCGACCAGGGCGTGACGCCCCGACTGAGCAGGCGGGGACTGCTGGGCTGGGGAGCCGTCGCCGGAGCCGGGGCGCTGGTCGCCCGTCCGGACTCGGCCTCAGCGACCGCGGGGGCACTCCCCGGCCCCGCGCCGGGACCGACGAACCCGCCCGGTCCCGTCCCGACTCTCCTGCCGTTCCCCCAGCAGGCGGATCTCAACTTCCAGACCCTCTTCCAGATCAGCGAGTCCGCCTACGGCGCAGGTGAGCTGGGTGAGGTCTCGGCGATGGTTGAGCTGGTGCAGCAGCAGATCGAGTCCGGGGGGCCAGACACGTTGCCCGCGTTCCAGCAGTACGTCGATGCCCTGCACGCGCTCGGCGCCACGCTGGCGGACGAGGCGGCCGCGGCCTTGACGGCGGGGCACCGGGCGAGCGCCCGCTCGCGCTACCTGCGGTCGGCCTCGTACTACAGCGCGGCGCTCTTCTTCGTCCTCGGCACCGACAGCCCGTCGAGCGAGGAGTCGGTCTACGACGCCATGCAGGCCAGCTGGCACGCCGCGGCCACGTTGATGGAGCCGGTCTACCAGCGGCTGCTGATTCCCGCCGCGGTGCGCTTCCCGGACCCGGCGGGCGGTCCCGCGACCACTCGCCAGCTTGACCTGCCGGCCTACTTCGTCCGGGCCCCCGGGGTGGGGCCCAAACGGACGGTCATCATCAACAACGGTAGCGACGCCCAGTTCATCGACGTCTTTGCCTACGGCGCTGCCGCAGCCGTCGAACGGGGCTACAACGCGCTGATCTTCGAGGGTCCGGGCCAGGGGTCGATGCTGTTCAAGGACGACATCCCGTTCACCCCGTACTGGGCAGATGTCATCACCGCCCTGGTCGACCACCTCGTGACCCAGCCGGAGGTCGACCCGACCAGGCTGGCCCTGACAGGCTGGAGCTTCGGTGGTCTGCTCGTCTTCCGGGCGGCCGCGTCCGAGCACCGGCTGGCAGCCGTGGTCGGTGACCCCGGGTACCACGACAACGGCGCCCCGTGGTCGCGGCTCCCGCCGAACAACGACGAGTGGCGCGGCTACTACGACGGCTTGCCCGTCGATGGCACCATCGCGGCGGACGGCACGGGCGACGAGGGCCAACGGGCGATGAGGTTCCTCATCGGCAAGCGCGGCGAGATCTACGACCCACAGCTGCGTGCCCGGGCACTCAGCGGGCAGATGAACTACGACATCGAGACGTTTCTCGACCTGGTGGCCTCGTACGACGCGGACGAGACCGTGTTCGCGCAGGTCACGGCGAACGCCCTGGTCGCCTCCTACCAGGACGATCAGTTCTTCGACCAGGCCCAGAGCCAGCAGGTGCACGACTGGCTGGTCAATGCGAAGTCGAGGACGCTCTACCAGTTCACTGCTGCCCATGGTGCGCAGCTGCACTGCGCCCCGATGGCACCGCAGTTCCGCAACGAGATCGTCTTCGACTGGCTGGACGACGTCCTCGATGGCAGCCCGCTCCCGCCGCTTCCCCCACCACCGGCTCCGGTGACGCCAGCCCCGCCGGCCCCCGCGCCGGCTCCGGTGTCACCCCCTGCGCCGACCTCTGCCGGGGGTGCCGCAAGCGCCCTGCCGAAGACGGGTGCGGACCCCGGCGGGGTCGCTCTTGCTGGGGTCGGTCTGCTCGCTGCCGGGGTGGCGGCACGCCGGGTCGGACGCTCCCCGACGTCGTGATTGCACCGAGATGTCACGATCCGCTGAGGAGCTCCCGTCCTGAGGTAGCATCAGCGCGCCGAGCCGACCAGCATCCCGCCCCCCTGGGTTACTGGCCCGTAACTTCGCGGACAGCAGGTCGTTGACAGTGCACCTCGACGATGAGGAGCGCGCGTGGCCGGGAAGGTTGGATCGAGATGGGCGTAGAGATCACAGTCGAGGGACTGTCGAAGCGTTTCGGGTCGCAGGTGATCTGGGACGACGTGTCCCTCACCCTGCCCGCCGGGGAGATCTCGGTGATGCTGGGCCCCTCGGGCACCGGCAAGTCCGTGTTCCTCAAGACGCTCGTCGGGCTGCTCAAGCCCGACAAGGGCTCGATCTGGATCAATGGCAAGGACCTGGTCACGCTGCGCGAGCACGACCTGTACCAGGTGCGCAAGCTCTTCGGGGTGCTCTTCCAGGACGGGGCCCTCTTCGGGTCGATGAGCCTGTACGACAACATCGCCTTCCCGCTGCGCGAGCACACGAAGAAGACCGAGGCCGAGGTCCGGCGGATCGTCAACGAGAAGATCGAGCTGGTCGGTCTCCAGGGCGCCGAGTCCAAGCTGCCCGGTGAGATCTCCGGCGGGATGCGCAAGCGCGCCGGTCTCGCCCGGGCGCTGGTCCTCGACCCGGAGGTCATCCTCTTCGACGAGCCGGACTCCGGGCTCGACCCGGTTCGCACGGCATACATCAACCAGCTCATCGTCGACCTCAACGCGGAGATCGAGGCGACGTTCCTGATCGTCACCCACGACATCAACACCGCCCGGACCGTGCCGGACAACATCGGCCTGCTCTACCACAAGCACCTGGCCATGTTCGGGCCCCGCGAGATGCTCTTCACCTCGCAGGAGCCGGTGGTACGCCAGTTCCTCAACGCCCAGCGAGTCGGTCCGATCGGGATGTCCGAGGAGAAGGACGCCGACGAGCTCGCCGCCGAGTCCGGCCAGGAGCTGCCGCCCCTGCCGCCGATTGCCCTGCAGCTCGAGACGAGCAACGGCGTCACCCGCCCGACCTCCCGACCGCCCGGCGAGTGGTGCCGGGAGAACGGCGTCACCCCGCCGCCCGGGTCGTTCATGTCGAGCAACCCCGGCGTTCCCGGTGTCTCGCACTACCCCGGCGCCTCCGAGACGGTGGGTGCCTGACCGATGGCCAACCCCGTCGAGAGCGCGCTCCGGCAGACCGGGTCGCTGTTCGCTCTCACCATCGATGTGCTGCGCGCGCTGCCCAAGCGGCCGTTCCAGACCAAGGAGTTCATCCAGCAGTCCTGGTTCATCGCGAGCGTGACGATCCTGCCGACGGCGCTGGTCTCCATCCCGTTCGGCGCGGTGATCGCGTTGCAGCTCGGCACCTTGACCCGCCAGCTGGGCGCGCAGTCCTACACCGGCGCGGCCAGCGTCCTGGCCGTGATCCGGGAGGCCTCACCGATCGTCACCGCCCTGCTGATCGCCGGCGCGGGCGGCTCGGCGATCTGCGCCGACATCGGCTCGCGCAAGATCCGCGAGGAGATCGACGCGATGGAGGTCCTCGGAATCAGCCCGATCCAGCGGCTGGTCGTGCCTCGCGTGCTTGCCTCGATGCTCGTGGCGGTGCTGCTCAACGGACTCGTCTCGGTCGTCGGCGTCAGCGGCGGCTACTTCTTCAACGTGATCATCCAGGGCGGGACGCCGGGCGCCTACATCGCCTCGTTCACCGCGCTGGCGCAGACCGCCGACCTGTGGACCGGGGAGATCAAGGCGCTCATCTTCGGCGCCATGGCGGCGATCGTGGCCTCGTACAAGGGCCTGACCGCCGGGGGTGGTCCCAAGGGGGTCGGCGATGCCGTCAACCAGAGCGTGGTCATCACCTTCATGCTCCTGTTCGTGGTCAACTTCGTCGCCACCGCCGTGTACTTCCAAGTCGTTCCGTCGAAGATCTGAGGTGAGCTGACATGGCCAAGAGCACCTCGGAGATGATCCGGACGAGTCCGGTCATGAAGCGCGTCGCGGACGCGGCACTCAAGCCCGGCCAGGGTCTGGACGACCTCGGCGAGCAGCTGCGCTTCTACGTGCGCTCGCTCGCCTGGACCCCGCGCACGCTGCGCCGGTACAAGAAGGAGATCCTCCGGCTGCTGGCCGAGGTCGCCCTGGGCAGCGGGGCGCTGGCCGTCATCGCCGGCACCGTCGGGGTCATCGCCTTCCTCGCCTTCTTCACCGGCACCGAGGTGGGGTTGCAGGGCTACTCCTCGCTCAACCAGCTCGGGACCGGCGCCTTCACCGGCTTCATCTCGGCCTACCTGAACACCCGGGAGATCGCTCCGCTGGTGGCCGGCCTGGCGCTGGCCGCGACGGTCGGCTGCGGCTTCACCGCCCAGCTCGGCGCGATGAGGATCAGTGAGGAGGTCGACGCCCTCGAAGTCATGGGCGTCCCGTCCCTGCCGTTCCTAGTGACCACCCGGATGATCGCCGGCTTCGTGGCCTGCATGCCGTTGTACGTCCTCGGACTGCTCTCGTCCTACGCGGCCACGCGGTTCATCACGACGCAGTACTTCGGGCAGTCAGAAGGAACGTACGACCACTACTTCCATCTGTTCTTACCACCCATCGACGTCTTCTGGTCGTTCGTCAAGGTGATGGTCTTCGCGATCGTCATCATCCTCATCCACTGCTACTACGGCTACAACGCCTCGGGCGGCCCCGCGGGCGTGGGCGTCGCCGTCGGCAAGGCGGTCCGGACGTCCATCGTGGCGATCAACATCGTCGACTTCTTCTTCAGCCTCGCGGTCTGGGGCGCGACGACGACGGTAAGGATCGCGGGTTAGCCATGGCAGAGCGCAAGAGTGGGTTGATGACCTCCCTGGGCAACAAGGCGTTCGGGGTGGCGTTCATCGTCGTCCTCGGCCTGGCCGTCGCCTTCTGTATCGCGGTGTTCCAGCAGCGGTTCACCCCGATCGTCTCGGTGACCCTGCTGACCGACACCATCGGCAGCCAGCTCCAGGAGGCCAGCGACGTCAAGATCCGCGGCCTGAACGTCGGCGAGGTGCGCCACATCACCTCCACCGGCAACGGGGCGACGGTCATGCTGGCGCTGCGGCCGGACGCGGTGGACCAGATCCCGCAGAACGTGCACGCCCGCCTGCTGCCGAAGACGCTGTTCGGCGAGCGCTACGTCGACCTCGTCATCCCGGAGTACCCGGCCAAGGCCTCGCTCGGTGAGGGCGACACGATCGGCCAGGACCGCACGACGGTGGCCATCGAGCTGGAGCAGGTGTTCGAGAACCTGCTCCCGCTGCTGCGGACGGTGCAGCCGGAGAAGCTCTCGGCGACCTTGAACGCGCTCGCGTCGACGCTGGACGGACGCGGCACCCAGCTCGGTAAGAACCTCGTCCTCGTCGACAACTACTTCAAGCAGTTCAACCCGCACATGCCCAACTTCCAGGCCGACATCTCCGGACTGGCTGACCTGGCCTCCACCTACTCCGAGGCGGCGCCCGAGCTCGTGCGGGCGGCAACGGCCTTCCTGACGACCAATGCCACCCTCGTCGAGAAGCAGAGCGAGCTGGCCGGGTTCCTCGCCGGGACCGCCGGCTTCGCCAACACGACGACGGCCTTCCTCAGCGCCAACGAGAACCGGATCATCCAGGTCGGCCGGATCAACCGGCCGTCCATGGAGCTGTTTGCCCGATACTCACCCGAGTACCCGTGCGTAGCCCAGGGCATCGTGAACTGGCAGCCGCGAATCGACCAGGTGTTCTCCAGGGCCGCCTTCCACATCACGCTCGAGTACGTCCCCGCACGAGAGGGCTACCAGCCGGGGGAGGAGCCGGTCTGGGGCGAGCACCGCGGGCCGAGCTGCATGACGCTGCCGAGCCCCAACGCCAGCCAGGCCAACCCCCGTGGGCCGATGTACTTCAAGGACGGCACGCGCAGCGGGAACCGGGGCGGTCCGGCATCGGCCATGCCGTCGATGTTCTCGTCCAGCACGGCCTTCGCGATTCCCAACGTCGACTCCGGCCCCTCCGGCACGACGTCAGAGCAACAGGTGGTGGCAGCGCTGATGTCCGCTGACGGATCCGGCTCGCCCTCGGCGATCCAGACCCTGCTGTACGGCCCGATCCTGCGCGGAAGCGTGGTGAGCAACCAGTGAAGACCGTCTCCTCGCTGATCAAGCTGATCATCTTCGCCGTGGTGACCATCCTCGCCTTCGGCACCCTGGCCACGACCATCGCGAACGTCGGTGCCGGTGACCGGGTCAAGTACTCGGCCGTGTTCACCGACGCGACCGGCGTTGCCGCCGGCCAGGACGTGCGGATCGCCGGCGTGCGGGTCGGCGAGATCAACTCCGTCCAGGTCAACTCGGACCGGACCACCGCCCTCATCGAGTTCAGTGTGGCCCGCTCGAGCGTGCTCACTCAGGGCACGGTGGCGACGGTGAAGTACCGCAACCTCGTCGGCGAGCGGTACATGGCTCTCTCCCAGGGGGTTGGCGACGCCCGACCGATGCGCGAAGGCGAGAAGATCGGGCTGGACCGGACCCACGCCGCACTCGACCTCACCGTCCTGTTCAACGGCTTCAAGCCGCTGTTCGCCGCGTTGTCCCCCAAGGACGTCAACGAGTTCTCGACCCTCATCGTCGAGGTGCTTCAGGGCCAAGGCGGGAACATCAACTCGCTACTGGCCAAGACGGCGTCGCTGACCTCCACCCTGGCCGACCGGGACCAGGTCATCGGTCGGACCATCGACAACCTCACCGCGGTACTGGGCACGGTGGACGCCCACAACGAGATGTTCAAGCAGCTGATCGACCAGCTTCAGCGGTTCATCTCCGGCCTGGCCGCCGACCGGACGACGATCGGTGCCTCATTGACCAACATCAACAACCTCACGGCTGAGACGGCCGACCTGCTGGCGAAGGGACGCCCCGCGATCGCCGACGACATCAAGCAGCTCGGCGTCCTGGCCACCACGCTGAACAAGCCCGCCAATACCGCCTTGGTGGAGAAGTTCCTCTCAGGGAGTGCGGCCAAGATCAACACCATCACCCGGACAGCGACCTACGGCTCGTGGTTCAACTTCTACATGTGCACCTTCGACACGGCTACGGCGCTCGCACCCGGCGCGCCGATCACCTACAACGTGGGCGGAGCGAGGTGTAGCTGATGGCCATTCCCTTCCGCGAGCGCAACCCGGTGCCGATCGGCGCCGCCGGGATCGTCCTGATCGCCATGATGCTGTACCTGGCCTTCAACGCGGCGAGCCTGCCCTTCATCGGCGGCGGGACCACGTACCACGCCAACTTCTCCGAGGCGGGCGGGATCCAGGCCGACGATGATGTCCGCATCGCCGGCGTCAAGGTCGGCAAGGTATCCGACGTCGTCCTCGACGGCACCAAGGTGCGGGTGGACTTCCGGGTCAGCAACGGCGACGTCGGCTTCGGTCCGCAGACCGGGGCGTCGATCCGGATGAAGACCGTGCTCGGCCAGAAGTACCTGTCGCTGGAGCCGAAGGGCGCCGGCCAGCTGGAGCCGGACGCGACCATCCCGCTGGAACGGACGGTCTCCTCCTACGACATCGTCAACGCCTTCAGTGACCTCGCCACGACGACCGAGCGGATCGACGTGGCCCAGCTCTCCACCGCGCTGGACACCATGGCGACCGAGTTCCGGGACAGCCCCGAAGCGGTCAAGGCCTCGCTCGAAGGACTCTCCCGGCTCTCCCGGACCATCGCCTCGCGCGACGACCAGCTGCGCAACCTGCTGGCCAGCGCGAACAACGTCTCGGGCACGGTCGCTTCGCGCAACGCCGTGTTCGAGCAGCTGATCAAGGACGCCGACCTGCTGATGCTCGAGCTCGCCGCCCGACGCGACGCGATCCACACCCTCTTCACCAACACCTCGGCGATGGCACAGGAGATCACCGCCCTGGTCCGGGAGAACCGTGCCGAGCTCGGCCCGGCCCTGGACCAGCTGACCAAGGTGCTCGCGGTACTTCAGAAGCACGACCAGGACCTGACCAACACCATCCAGGCGATGGCGCCGTTCACTCGCGTCTTCGCCAGCACCCTCGGAACGGGACAGTGGTTCGACACCTACGTCTTCAACGTGACCAGTCCGACGCCGGCGTTGGGGGGATGAGCTGATGCCGAAGATCACCCGCCCCACCATGGCGATGCCGAAGGTCAGCCTCCCGGGCGCCCCCAGGGTTCCGGAGGTGCTGCGCTCGCCGCGTGTTCCGGGCCTCGGCCCGGTGGCCTCGAAGATCGTCGCCGGCCTCGTGCTCGCGGCCATCGTCGCCGCAGCCTTCGTGTTCTGGCCGCAGTCCGGCTCGACCAAGGTCACCGCGGCGTTCAGCCGAGCCGTCGGCCTCTACCCCGGTTCGGACGTGCGAATCCTCGGGGTCCGGGTCGGAACGGTGCTCGAGGTTCGTCCGGCGGGCGACCACGTGGACGTCGAGATCGAGTACGACGACACGATCAAGGTCCCGGCCGACGCCAAGGCCGTCGTCGTCGCGCCATCCCTGGTCAGTGACCGGTACGTCCAGCTGCTGCCGGTGTACAACCAAGGACCGGTGATGACGTCTGGCGCGCAGATTCCGATGGACCGCACCGCCGTCCCGGTCGAGCTCGACCGGATCCAGCAGAGCCTGGACGATCTCATGGTCGCCCTCGGCCCGCAGGGCGCCAACAAGGACGGGTCGTTCTCACGGCTGCTCGCCACCTCGGCGGACAACCTCGAGGGTCAGGGCGGCAAGTTCCATGACACGACGCGCGACCTCAGCCAGGCGCTGGCAACCCTGTCCGGGGGCAAGGACGACTTCTTCGCCACGGTGAAGAACCTGCAGTCGTTCACGTCGATGCTCGCAGCCAACAACGACCAGGTTCGCCGACTGAACAACGATCTCGCCATGGTCTCGCAGCAGCTCGACGCGGAGCGCGGGGACCTCGGCGCGGCACTGCAGAACCTCGCCGTGGCGCTCAACGAGATCTCATCGTTCGTCAAGGACAACCGGACGTTGTTGAAGACCAACATCGACCAGCTGACCGCGGTCTCAGGCACAATCGTGAAGAACCGCGACGCGCTCGCGGAGACGCTGGAGAACGCCCCGGTTGCCATCTCCAACCTGCAACACGCCTACCACCCCGAGACCGGCACGCTGGACACCCGGAACAACAGCCCGCAGGGCCATGACCCTGCGCTCCTGTTGTGCGGTGTCCTGATCACGGCGCCGGGCGGCGAGCAAGCCTGCAAGAACGTCCAGCAGGCCCTCAAGAGCATTCCGGGTGCGGGTGCGCTGGGGATCCCCGGCGTGGGTTCGGCGCTCCCGTCCAGCCTGGCTGGACCCGGTGCCGCCGTGGGGACGCCATCCTCGACCACGGTGGAGATGCGCGGGGCCGACCCGACCCTCGGCGGTCTGCTGACGACTGGAGCGAAGCGATGACGGTTCGACTCACCATGCCGCGGCCGGGGGTTCGGCGCAGCCTCGTTGCCACCCTCGGGGTGGGTGCGGTCCTCGCGGTTGCCGGTTGCCAGAGCGCCTACGACCTCCCGCTGCCTGGCGGTGCGGCACGCAGCGGCAAGGTCTTCCACGTGACGGCCGAGTTCGCTGACGTGCTCGACCTCGTACCGATGTCCTCGGTCAAGGTGGACGAGGTGACGGTCGGAGCCGTCGAGGCCATCGAGATCAACGGGTGGACCGCCCGGGTCACCCTGCGCCTGCCGGAGAGCGTCAAGCTGCCGGACAACGCGGTCGCCGAGATCCGACAGACCTCGCTGCTCGGCGAGAAGTACGTCGAGCTCGCCCCGCCGGCCAAGGACCCGGTCGGCTCCCTGGGGGAGGGGGACAACATCCCGCTGGCCCGCACCGGTCGCAACCCCGAGGTCGAGGAAGTCCTCAGCGCGATGTCCCTGCTCCTGAACGGCGGGGGCGTGGCCCAGCTCAAGGTCATCGAGAGCGAGCTGAACAACGCGCTGCGCGGCAACTCGGCATCCATCAAGGACGTGATCAGCCAGCTCGACACCTTTGTGGGCGGTCTCGACCAGCAGAAGGGGGAGATCGTGCGGGCCATCGACAACATCGACAAGCTCGCCGGCTCCCTGGCCGCGCAGAAGGAGCAGATTGGGGCGATCCTCGACCAGGCCCCCGCCGGCCTGAAGATCCTCGGGGACCAGCGCCAGCAGCTCACGACGATGCTCAAGGCCCTCTCTGACCTCGGCGACGTCGGAACCCGGGTCATCCGCAGCAGCAAGGCGGACACGGTGGCCAACCTCAAGGCACTCGCCCCCATCCTCAGCCAGCTGAACGCGGCCGGCGACAGCTTCCCGAAGTCGCTCCAGCTGCTGATCACCTACCCCTTCCCGGATGCGGCGGTGGGAACGATCAGGGGCGACTACACGAACCTGTGGGTCACCCTGGACAGCGACCTGGCCAACGCGATCAAGAACGCCGAGTCGGGCGGTCCGCCCGCGCTGCCGGCGCCACCCGGTGGCGGCGGCGGTGGCGGCGGCGGGTTGCCCGGCGGCACCCCCAGCCTTCCCGGTGGCCTGCCGGGACTGCCCGGCGGCTCCGGTCAGCCCCAGCTGCCCGGCGCGGGCGGCTCGCCGGCCGCTCCGGGCTCGGACCCACAGTCCTGGCTCAAGCTCTTCGGGGTCGGGGGAGCGTCATGATCCGGCGTACCGTCAAGATCCAGCTGGCCGTGTTCGGCCTGCTGACCCTGGTCACCGTGGCGATCCTGTCCGCGCGCTATGTCGGCCTGACCGACAAGGTGCTGGGTGGAACCTACGTCGTCCAGGCCGACTTCCAGGAGTCCGGTGGCATCTTCGTCGGTTCCGAGGTGACGTACCGCGGTGTGAGCGTCGGGAGGGTCGAGTCGCTCGAGCTGATCAAGGACGGCGTCCTCGTCCAGGCCCGGATCAACCGGGGTGTCGAGGTGCCCAAGGACACCAAGGTCGTGGTCGAGAACCGGTCGGCGGTGGGGGAGCAGTACCTCGACCTTCAGCCGAACGTCTCGACCGGGCCGTTCCTCGCGCCGGGGGACACCATCCCGCGCTCGGCGACGGCATACCCGGTCCGGGTCGACATCCTGCTCCAGCACATCGACAACACGGTCCGGTCCGTGGACCGCAACGACCTCAAGATCACCGTCGACGAGTTCGGCAAGGCCTTCGCCGACGGGGGCAAGGACCTCGCCCGTCTGCTCGACTCCGGTGACGCCCTGACGGCGGCCGCCACCGCGGCACTGCCCGAGACGATCAAGCTGATCGACGACGGCCGGATCGTCTTGGACACCCAGCGGGAGACCTCCAGCCAGATCAAGATCACGGCCAAGAACTTCGCCGACCTGGCCGAGACGTTCCGGGACCACGACCAGGACCTGCGGCTGATCTTCGACCGCGGCGTCGTCGCCTCGAAGGAGCTGGACGGGCTGATCAAGGACAACCAGGCGTCGCTCAGCCAGCTGTTCGCCAACTTCATCACCATCGGCAACGTCACGACCAGCCGGCTCGGCGGGATCGAGCAGCTGCTGGTCACCTACCCGGATGTCGTCGCCGGCGGGTTCACCGTTGTCCCCGGCGACGGCACCGCCCACTTCGGCCTCGTGGCCCACGACGACCCGCCGGCCTGCACCCGGGGCTACGAGGGCACCAGCAAGACGCTGCCGACCACGACCGAGGGGCTGCCGCCGCTCAACACCGCAGCAGGATGCCGCCTGCCCCGGGGTTCGGTCAGCGCGGTGCGCGGCGGCCAGAACGCCCCACGGCCGTCATCGGGAGCCGCCTCGTCCTACCCCATGGCGTTCGGCAGCCAGCCGGTCAGCCTCGGTTCGAGTGCGCTCGCGGCCAACGACCAGCTCGTCGCGGTGGCCACCCCCATGGCCCCGGCCGGGGCGTCGGGTGTTGACTCATGGTTGTGGATGATGCGAGAAGCCGCCCAGTGACCGCTCAGGTGCAGCAGGAGACGACGCCGATGGCGTCGGACTCGGAGCTCTCACCGCAGGGGCAGGACGGCACGCGAGGTGGCGGGCGCCGGCTGGCTCCCGACCCGCGGCTGCTCTGGATCCTCTCTGCCCTCGTCCTCGTGGCGGCGGTGGCTCTGACGGCGACCCTGGGCCGGCAGGCCTTCACCGCCTCCGAGCGACGAGCCAGCGACGCCGCCGCGGCGGCCGCGGCCAAGCAGATGGTCATCAACTTCACCAGCTTGGACTACCGCACGTTCGACCAGTACCAGGCGCGCGTCCTGGAGGGGTCGACCGGCAGGTTCAAGGAGGAGTGGTCCAAGCAGGCCGACCAGCTCAAGACGCTGGTGACCGACAACCAGACCGTCAGTGCACCGACCCGCACCGAGGTGGGGCTGAGCTCGTCGGACGACGACTCCGCCGAGGCCATCGTGGGCACCATCGTCCCGACCAAGAACAAGGCGGCGCCGGCCGGTGTCGACAAGACGTACCGGATCGCTCTCAAGCTCGAGAAGGTCGCGGGCACCTGGAAGGTGAGCAGCCTTGACTTCGTCGGCTAACCGTCCCGGACGGCGGAAGGTGGCTGGGGAGCGCTCCCGGGTCCGCCAGCACGAGAACGCCCCGGCGGCCACCGAGCCCGACCAGTCGGCGTCGGCTTCGCCCCGCGGCCGGACCTCACGGCTCGGGGGTCTGCGCGGTCGCAACCGCGACGTGGCGTCGGCTGACGACGCCGCCGGACCCAGCAGCTCGTCCCGCCACCGGCTCCCGGCCGGCTCGGCACGCCGCTGGTGGCCGTCGGTCACCGCCCTGGTGGCCGCCTGTGCGCTGCTGGCCGCGGTCCTGGTCTATGTCGTGCGCCAGCCCGATGTGGCGAGCACGTCGGCCCGCGCCGCTGCGGTGGGATCGGCCCAGTCGACCCTGGAGACGCTGCTCAGCTACGACTACAAGACGTTCGACCAGCACCTGGAGCAGGTCAAGCCGCAGCTCACCGCTCCGTTCCTCGAC
Source organism: uncultured Actinomycetota bacterium (assembly GCA_963845815.1). GTDB lineage: Bacteria > Actinomycetota > Actinomycetes > Actinomycetales > Dermatophilaceae > Lapillicoccus. The sequence goes on along the minus strand of CAWJTD010000001.1, from coordinate 76,968 downwards.
CAGTTCGCCTCCGTGGCCGGCACCGAGCTCAAGGCGCTCGCGACGACCAACGAGACCGTGGTCCAGGCCAGGGTGTACAACGTCGGCGTGATGGATACGACCCGGGACACGGTCCGGGTCCTGGCGTTCGTCAACCAGGCCACGACCACCAAGGCCAAGCCCAACCCGGCCATCGACCAGAACCGGGTCATCGCGACGATGAAGCAGGTCGGCGACCGCTGGCTGATCTCGTCGCTGGATGCCTTCTGAGCCTGTCGACAGGCCCGGTTGGCCCCCCCTCGGCGGCCCGGCAGCGGACTCGATGACCCGTATCCCTTGACGTAGCGGCCAGAAGGGTCCATTCTCATGGCGTCTCGACAGGCTCGTCAGGGACGGTGCGCCACCACGGCGCCCACCGGCGGTGCTTGACTCGATTGGACTTCTATGCCCTGACGTGGGTAAACTGACGTTTTGCGCTGCCCATGCCCCAGAAACCCACCTTCAGCCCCTGCGCTTTGTGTTGCCCTCGGACCTGCGCCGAGCGGGCACGCCGACAGTGCTGAGCGTGGGTTCTGAGCGCGGGCAACGCCGCTTCCCACAACTCAGTAGGCCCGTGGAAGGACCCTCCTTGGCTGCCTCGCGCACCGCGTCCCAGTTTGTGTCCACCGCACGGACGGCTTCAGGCCGTCTGTCATTCGCGCAGATCCGCGAACCGCTCGAGGTCCCAGACCTCCTGGCTCTTCAGACAGAGAGCTTCGACTGGCTGCTCGGCAACGAGCGCTGGCAAGCCCGCGTCGCCGAGGCCAAGAAGTCAGGGCGCACCGATGTGCCCGACCGCTCTGGTCTGGAGGAGATCTTCGAGGAGATCTCCCCGATCGAGGACTTCTCGGGGTCGATGTCCCTGTCGTTTCGGGACCACCGGTTCGAGGAGACCCGCAAGACGATCGAGTCCTGCAAGGAGCGCGACCAGACGTACGACGCTCCGCTCTTCGTCACCGCGGAGTTCATGAACACCAACACTGGTGAGATCAAGAGCCAGACGGTGTTCATGGGCGACTTCCCGCTGATGACCGAGCGGGGCACCTTCATCATCAACGGCACCGAGCGGGTGGTCGTCTCCCAGCTCGTCCGCAGCCCCGGCGTCTACTTCGAGCGCAACGCCGACAAGACGTCCGACAAGGACATCTACCAGGCTCGGGTGATCCCCAGCCGTGGTGCCTGGCTGGAGTTCGAGATCGACAAGCGCGACATGGTCGGCGTCCGCGTCGACCGCAAGCGCAAGCAGTCGGTCACCGTCCTGCTCAAGGCCCTCGGCTGGACCGAGGCGCAGATCCTCGAGGAGTTCGGCGACTTCGAGTCGATGCGGCTCACCCTGGAGAAGGACCACACCCAGGGCCAGGACGACGCGTTGCTGGACATCTACCGCAAGCTGCGTCCGGGCGAACCGCCGACCAAGGAGGCCGCCCAGACCCTGCTGGACAACCTCTACTTCAACCCCAAGCGCTACGACCTCGCCAAGGTCGGCCGCTACAAGATCAACAAGAAGCTCGGCGTCGAGGCGGGCCTCGGCTCGTCGACCCTGTCGATCGACGACATCGTCGCGACCATCCGCTACATCGTCACGCTGCACGCCGGCGAGCAGACGATGAAGGGCAAGCGCGAGGGTCAGGCGGCGGACATCCGCATCGAGGTCGACGACATCGACCACTTCGGCAACCGTCGGCTGCGCAGCGTCGGCGAGCTCATCCAGAACCAGGTCCGCACCGGCCTGTCCCGGATGGAGCGCGTCGTCCGCGAGCGCATGACGACCCAGGATGTCGAGGCCATCACGCCGCAGACGCTGATCAACATCCGCCCGGTCGTCGCGTCGATCCGGGAGTTCTTCGGCACCTCGCAGCTGAGCCAGTTCATGGACCAGAACAACCCGCTGGCCGGGCTGACCCACAAGCGTCGCCTGTCCGCGCTGGGCCCGGGTGGTCTCTCCCGGGACCGCGCCGGCATGGAGGTCCGTGACGTCCACCCGTCGCACTACGGCCGGATGTGCCCGATCGAGACCCCGGAAGGCCCGAACATCGGCCTGATCGGCTCGCTCGCGTCCTACGGGCGGATCAACGCGTTCGGGTTCGTCGAGACCCCGTACCGCAAGGTCGTCAAGGGCAAGGTCACCGATGACGTGGACTACCTGTCCGCGGACGAGGAGGACGAGCACGTCATCGCCCAGGCGAACGCGAAGCTCGCGGCCGATGGCACCTTCGCCGAGGACCGTGTGCTCGTGCGCACCAAGGGTGGCGAGGTCGAGTACATCCCGGGCAACGACGTCGACTACATGGACGTCTCCGCTCGTCAGATGGTCTCCGCGGCCACCGCGCTCATCCCGTTCCTCGAGCACGACGACGCCAACCGGGCGCTGATGGGCTCGAACATGCAGCGCCAGGCGGTGCCGCTGGTCAAGTCCGAGGCGCCGCTGGTCGGCACCGGCATGGAGTTCCGTGCGGCCCTCGACTCCGGTGACGTGGTCGTCGCGGAGAACGCGGGAGTCGTCACCGAGGTCAGCGCCGACCTGGTCACCGTCGCCAACGACGACGGCACGACCCAGACGTACCGGATCGCCAAGTTCGACCGGTCCAACCAGGGCAACTGCTACAACCAGGTCGTTGTCGTCAACGAGGGCGACAAGGTCAAGGTCGGCTCGGTCATCGCCGACGGTCCCGCGACCGACGGCGGGGAGATGGCCCTCGGCCGGAACCTGCTCGTGGCGTTCATGCCGTGGGAGGGTCACAACTACGAGGACGCGATCATCCTCAGCCAGCGCCTGGTGCAGGACGACGTCCTCTCCTCGATCCACATCGAGGAGCACGAGGTCGACGCCCGCGACACCAAGCTCGGTCCGGAGGAGATCACCCGGGACATCCCGAACGTCTCCGAGGACGTGCTCGCCGACCTCGACGAGCGCGGCATCATCCGGATCGGCGCCGAGGTCCGCGACGGCGACCTGCTCGTCGGCAAGGTCACGCCCAAGGGTGAGACCGAGCTGACCCCGGAGGAGCGCCTGCTGCGCGCCATCTTCGGCGAGAAGGCCCGCGAGGTCCGCGACACCTCCCTGAAGGTCCCCCACGGCGAGACCGGCACGGTCATCGGCGTCAAGGTCTTCGACAAGGAGGAGGGCGACGACCTTCCCCCGGGTGTCAACCAGCTGGTCCGCGTCTACGTCGCCAACAAGCGCAAGATCACCGATGGTGACAAGCTCGCCGGCCGGCACGGCAACAAGGGCGTCATCTCGAAGATCCTGCCCGTCGAGGACATGCCGTTCCTCGAGGACGGCACCCCCGTGGATGTCGTGCTGAACCCGCTGGGCGTGCCCGGCCGGATGAACGTGGGCCAGATCCTCGAGCTGCACCTCGGCTGGGCCGCCTCGCGCGGCTGGAAGATCGAGGGCAACCCGGACTGGGCCAAGGTCATCCCGGCCGACGCCTACGAGGCGCCGGCAGGAAGCCGGGTCGCCAGCCCGGTCTTCGATGGCGCCGGCGAGGACGTCATCACGGGTCTGCTCGACTCGACGCTCAAGACGCGCGACGACGTCCGGCTGATCGACCACACCGGCAAGGCACTGCTCTTCGACGGCCGCTCCGGCGAGCCGTTCCCGGAGCCGGTGTCGGTGGGCTACATGTACATCCTCAAGCTCCACCACCTGGTCGACGACAAGATCCACGCACGTTCCACGGGTCCGTACTCGATGATCACCCAGCAGCCGCTCGGCGGTAAGGCCCAGTTCGGTGGCCAGCGCTTCGGTGAGATGGAGGTCTGGGCGCTCGAGGCGTACGGCGCCGCGTACACGCTCCAGGAGCTGCTGACGATCAAGTCGGACGACGTTCCCGGTCGCGTCAAGGTGTACGAGGCCATCGTCAAGGGGGAGAACATCCCCGACTCCGGCATTCCCGAGTCCTTCAAGGTCCTCCTCAAGGAGATGCAGTCGCTGTGTCTCAATGTCGAGGTGCTGTCCAGCGATGGCCGCGCCATCGAGATGAAGGAATCCGACGACGACGTGTTCCGCGCCGCCGAAGAGCTGGGGATCGACCTGTCGCGGCGCGAGCCGAGCAGCGTCGAGGAGGTCTGAGCCGGTGATCCCGTATGCCGGCAGGCGTGCCTTCACGAGAAGGTGACCCCACGGCATACGGGATCGGCAGGACCCGCCAAGCACCGTCGGATCGGCCCGATCTGACTCCGCATTTGTGAATGACAGATTTACGAGAGAAGGAACCACGTGCTGGACGTCAACTTCTTCGATGAGTTGCGTATTGGTCTTGCCACCGCTGACGACATCCGTCAGTGGAGCCACGGTGAAGTCAAGAAGCCGGAGACCATCAACTACCGCACGCTCAAGCCCGAGAAGGAGGGCCTGTTCTGCGAGCGCATCTTCGGTCCCACCCGGGACTGGGAGTGCAACTGCGGCAAGTACAAGCGGGTGCGCTTCAAGGGCATCATCTGCGAGCGCTGCGGCGTGGAGGTCACCCGGGCCAAGGTCCGTCGCGAGCGGATGGGCCACATCGAGCTCGCCGCCCCGGTCACCCACATCTGGTACTTCAAGGGTGTCCCGAGCCGCCTGGGCTACCTGCTCGACCTCGCCCCGAAGGACCTCGAGAAGGTCATCTACTTCGCGGCCTACATGATCACGTCCGTCGATGACGAGCAGCGCCACAAGGACCTGCCCTCGCTCGAGGCGCAGATCCAGGTCGAGAAGAAGGAGATCGAGAACCGCCGCGACGTCGACATCGAGGCGCGCGCCAAGATCCTCGAGCGGAACATCGCCGAGCTCGAGGCCGAGGGTGCCAAGGCCGATGCACGACGCAAGGTCAAGGAGCAGGCCGAGCGCGAGATGAACAACATCCGCAAGCGCGCGGACCAGCTGGTCGAGCGGCTCGAGCAGGTCTGGGACCGATTCAAGAACCTCAAGGTCCAGGACCTCGAGGGCGACGAGATCCTCTACCGCGAGATGCGTGACCGGTTCGGTCTCTACTTCGAGGGCGGGATGGGCGCTGCGGCGATCCAGCACCGGCTGCAGACCTTCGACCTCGCTGCCGAGATCGAGATCCTGCGCGAGATCATCGCGACCGGCAAGGGCCAGAAGAAGACCCGCGCCCTCAAGCGCCTCAAGGTCGTCACCGCCTTCACCACCACCACCAACAGCCCCACGGGCATGGTGCTGGACTGCGTCCCGGTCATCCCGCCGGACCTGCGCCCGATGGTGCAGCTCGACGGTGGCCGCTTCGCGACGTCCGACCTGAACGACCTCTACCGCCGGGTGATCAACCGGAACAACCGTCTCAAGCGGCTGCTCGACCTCGGCGCACCGGAGATCATCGTCAACAACGAGAAGCGGATGCTTCAGGAGGCCGTCGACTCGCTGTTCGACAACGGTCGCCGTGGCCGTCCCGTCACCGGCCCGGGCAACCGGCCGCTGAAGTCGCTGTCCGACATGCTCAAGGGCAAGCAGGGCCGGTTCCGCCAGAACCTGCTCGGCAAGCGCGTCGACTACTCCGGCCGTTCGGTCATCGTCGTCGGCCCGCAGCTGAAGCTGCACCAGTGCGGCCTGCCCAAGCAGATGGCGCTGGAGCTGTTCAAGCCCTTCGTGATGAAGCGCCTGGTCGACCTCGACCACGCGCAGAACATCAAGTCGGCCAAGCGCATGGTCGAGCGGGCCCGCCCCGTGGTCTGGGATGTCCTCGAAGAGGTCATCACCGAGCACCCGGTCCTGCTCAACCGGGCGCCCACGCTGCACCGGCTCGGCATCCAGGCGTTCGAGCCGCAGCTCGTCGAGGGCAAGGCCATCCAGATCCACCCGCTGGTCTGCACGGCGTTCAACGCCGACTTCGACGGTGACCAGATGGCGGTCCACGTGCCGCTCAGCGCCGAGGCGCAGGCCGAGGCTCGCATCCTCATGCTGTCGAGCAACAACATCCTCAAGCCGGCCGACGGTCGCCCGGTGACCATGCCCACCCAGGACATGATCATCGGCCTCTTCCACCTCACCTCGGAGGTCGAGGACGGCAAGGGTGCCGGTCGCGCCTTCGGCACCCCCGCCGAGGCACGGATGGCCTTCGACGCGCACCAGATCGAGCTCGGTTCGCGGATCAAGCTGCGCGTCGCCGACGTCGTCCCGCCGGCAGGCTTCGACCTGCCCGAGGGCGTCGAGCCCGGCGAGGGCGGAATCGTTCCGTCGCTGCTGCTCTCCACCACCCTGGGACGCGCCCTGTTCAACGAGGCGCTGCCCGTGGACTACCCGTTCGTCGAGGCGCCGGTCGACAAGAAGCAGCTGTCGACCATCGTCAACGACCTCGCCGAGCGCTACTCCAAGGTGCAGGTCGCGGCGTCCCTGGACGCGCTCAAGGAGGCCGGTTTCCACTGGGCCACCCGGTCCGGCTCCACGGTCGCCATCTCGGACGTCGTCACGCCTCCGCGCAAGACGCAGATTCTCGAGGAGTACGAAGACCGCGCGGCCAAGGTCCAGAAGCTCTACGACCGTGGCGCGATGACGGACAACGAGCGTCGCGAGGACCTCATCGAGATCTGGAACGAGGCCACCAACAAGGTCGCCGAGGAGATGCGGGCCAACATCCCGCCCACCAACACGATCTACAAGATGGTGGCGTCCGGCGCTCGAGGTAACTGGATGCAGCTGCGCCAGATCGCCGGTATGCGCGGGCTGGTGTCGAACCCGAAGGGCGAGATCATCCCCCGCCCGATCCGCGCGAACTTCCGTGAGGGTCTGTCGGTGCTCGAGTTCTTCATCTCCACGCACGGTTCCCGGAAGGGACTGGCCGACACCGCGCTGCGGACCGCCGACTCGGGGTACCTGACCCGTCGTCTCGTGGACGTGTCGCAGGACGTCATCGTCCGTGAGGACGACTGCGGGACCGAGCGTGGTCTGACCATGCCGATCTCCGACACCGACGTGTCGGGCAGCCGCATCCTGCACGAGGACGTGGAGACCAGCGTCTACGCCCGGAGCCTGGCCGAGGACGTCGTCGTCAAGGGTCAGACGCTGGCGGACGCCGGCATCGACCTCGGGGACGTCGTCATCGACGCGCTCTTCGCGGCCGGGGTCGACAAGGTGAAGGTCCGCTCGGTCCTGACCTGCGACAGCAAGGTCGGCACCTGCGCGAAGTGCTACGGCAGGTCGCTGGCCACCGGCAAGCTCGTCGACATCGGCGAGGCGGTCGGGATCATCGCGGCCCAGTCGATCGGTGAGCCCGGAACCCAGCTGACCATGCGCACCTTCCACACCGGTGGTGTGGCCGGTGACGACATCACGCAGGGTCTGCCCCGCGTCGTCGAGCTGTTCGAGGCGCGCACCCCCAAGGGTGTCGCCCCGATCGCCGAGGCGACCGGACGCGTCCACGTCGAGGACACCGACAAGACCCGTCGGATCGTGCTCACCCCGGACGACGGCACCGACGAGCACGCCTACCCGGTCAGCAAGCGCTCGCGCCTGCTCATCGCCGACGGCGACCACGTGGAGGTCGGCACCCAGCTGGTCTTCGGCGCGATCGACCCGAAGCAGGTGCTGCGGATCCTCGGACCGCGCGCGGTGCAGATGCACCTCGTCGACGAGGTCCAGCACGTCTACCGCCAGCAGGGTGTGTCGATCCACGACAAGCACATCGAGGTCATCGTCCGGCAGATGCTGCGTCGGGTGACGGTCATCGAGGCTGGCGAGGCGAACCTCATCCCCGGAGACCTCGCCGAGCGTGGTCGCTTCGAGGCGGAGAACCGGCGCGTCGTGTCCGAGGGCGGCAAGCCGGCCTCGGGTCGTCCGGAGCTCATGGGCATCACCAAGGCGTCGCTGGCCACCGAGTCGTGGCTGTCGGCCGCGTCCTTCCAGGAGACGACCCGGGTCCTGACCCAGGCCGCCATGGAGGCCAAGTCCGACCCGCTGCTCGGCCTGAAGGAGAACGTCATCCTCGGAAAGCTGATCCCGGCCGGGACCGGCCTGCCGCGCTACCGGAACGTCAAGGTGGAGCCGACCGAGGAGGCCAAGGCGGCGATGTACACCATGCCGAGCTACGACGCCTACGACTACTCGACCTTCGGGTCGGGCAGTGGCGAGGCCGTCCGGCTCGACGACGTCAGCCTGGGCTTCACCGACGGCTGAGCGTGACACCGCACGTCAGAGGGCGGGTATGCCGCAGGTCCGGCAGACCCGCCCTTGGCGTAGGTGCGCGGTCGCCTAGGGTAGCGACGTGACCGACCACATCATCATCCTCACCGAAGAGCCGCTGCGCCCGATCGACGCGACCAAGATCGTGGCGCTGCACGAGGGCGGGAGCGTGACCTACCGGGTCCTCGTCCCTGCCGACACCGACCGCAACGTGCTCGCCTCGGTCCTGGACCACCTCAGCCTGTTCGAGATGCGCGAGGCGTTGGAGGCGATGCGGCCGATCGACCGCACCGAGGCCCACGCGGACGCACACCAGGCGTTGGCGGCGTCGCTGGCCCAGCTGACGTCGGCTGGGGCCGAGGCCACCGGCGCGATCACCGAGGATGACCCGCTGCCGACGCTGGTCGACGAGGTGAGCCGGCTGCAGGCGCGCGAGGTCGTCGTCGTCACCGAGCCGCATGCCGTCGAGGACACCTTCCACACCGACTGGGCGAGCAAGGCCCGCGAACAGCTCGGGGTGCCCGTCCTGCACATGTATGCCGGCGACTGGCGCCTTGGCTGAGCCGAGCCGAACGCGATTGCCACGGCCTCGTCGTGACCGGCCTCGGCGCCCCTGACCTGAGGTCAAGCCGCGTTGATTTGGTCGGGTGTGGCCCAGCCGGTATCGTGGAGAACTGTGTCTGGGACCTCCCGGACGCCTGAGCATGTCTCGGAGTCACCTCTGGGAGCCTGCTCGCCTCTCTCGCCGGGCAGACCGCCGCAACTGGGCACGGAACGACGTTCCAGACCAGTCGTGATGGGAAGTGCAGGGGAGAGCGCCCCAGTCGACACGCCCGAGTACGGGGGTCGGTTGGGGGAACCACCAAGGAGCTTGCCCGGCAGCTGCCGCGCGAGCAGACAATCTCGACGTACGGAGAACAGCTTGCCTACGATCAACCAGTTGGTGCGCAAGGGGCGCCAGGACAAGGTCAGCAAGACCAAGACCCCTGCGCTCAAGGGCTCGCCCCAGCGGCGCGGTGTGTGCACCCGGGTGTACACGACCACCCCCAAGAAGCCGAACTCGGCGCTGCGCAAGGTCGCGCGCGTCAAGCTGACCTCGGGCATCGAGGTCACCGCCTACATCCCCGGTGTGGGCCACAACCTCCAGGAGCACTCCATCGTGCTCGTGCGCGGCGGTCGCGTGAAGGACCTGCCCGGTGTGCGCTACAAGATCGTGCGCGGCTCGCTCGACGCCCAGGGCGTCAAGGGTCGCAAGCAGGCCCGGTCCCGCTACGGCGCCAAGAAGGAGAAGAGCTAATGCCTCGTAAGGGCCCCGCCCCCAAGCGCCCCCTCGTCGTCGACCCGGTCCACAACTCTCCGCTGGTCACCCAGCTGGTGAACAAGATCCTGCTCGACGGCAAGAAGTCCATCGCGGAGACCATCGTCTACGGCGCCCTCGAGGGCTGCCGCCAGAAGACCGGTACCGACCCCGTCGTCACCCTCAAGCGCGCGCTGGACAACATCAAGCCCGCCCTCGAGGTCAAGAGCCGCCGTGTCGGTGGCGCGACCTACCAGGTCCCGGTGGAGGTCAAGGGTGGTCGCCCGACCACCCTCGCCCTGCGCTGGCTCGTCGGCTACTCGCGGCAGCGTCGCGAGAAGACGATGACCGAGCGGCTGATGAACGAGATCCTCGACGCCTCCAACGGCCTGGGTGCCGCGGTGAAGCGCCGTGAGGACACCCACAAGATGGCCGAGTCGAACAAGGCCTTCGCGCACTACCGCTGGTGATCGCACGGTATGCCGGGTGCGCGACCTGCGCCCCCGGCATACCTGCCGCCTGGTGACTGCACCCCGTCCCGGCACTCCCAGAGCTCTGCCCGCACAATCCCGACCATACTGAGATGAGAAGCACCCGTGGCACTCGACGTCCTGACGGACCTGACCAAGGTTCGCAACATCGGCATCATGGCGCACATCGACGCCGGCAAGACGACGACGACTGAGCGCATCCTCTTCTACACCGGCATCACCTACAAGATCGGTGAGGTCCACGACGGCGCTGCCACGATGGACTGGATGGAGCAGGAGCAGGAGCGCGGCATCACGATCACGTCCGCCGCGACGACGACCTTCTGGGACAACCACCAGATCAACATCATCGACACCCCCGGTCACGTCGACTTCACCGTCGAGGTCGAGCGCTCGCTGCGCGTGCTCGACGGCGCGGTGGCCGTGTTCGACGGCAAGGAGGGCGTCGAGCCCCAGTCCGAGACGGTCTGGCGCCAGGCCGACAAGTACGGCGTGCCGCGCATCTGCTTCGTCAACAAGATGGACAAGCTCGGCGCCGACTTCTACTTCACGGTGCAGACGATCGTCGACCGCCTCGGTGCGACCCCTCTGGTCCTGCAGCTCCCGATCGGCTCGGAGAGCGAGTTCTCCGGCGTCGTCGACCTGATCGAGATGCGGGCGCTGACCTGGCGCGGCGAGGTCAAGATGGGTGCCGACTACGAGGTCGAGGAGATCCCGGCCGACCTGCTGGAGAAGGCGAAGCAGTACCGCCACGAGCTGGTCGAGAAGGTCGCCGAGTCCGACGACGTGCTGATGGAGAAGTACCTCGAGGGCGAGGAGCTGACCGTCGCCGAGCTCAAGGCCGGAATCCGCAAGCTCACCATCGCCGGCGAGGTCAACCCCATCCTGTGTGGCACCGCCTTCAAGAACAAGGGCGTCCAGCCCATGCTCGACGCGGTCGTGGACTTCCTGCCGAGCCCGCTCGACGTGCCGCCGATGATCGGCCACAAGCCGGGCGACGAGTCGGTCGAGATCATCCGGAAGCCGGACACCACGGAGCCGTTCTCGGCGTTGGCGTTCAAGGTGGCCTCGCACCCGTTCTTCGGCAAGCTGACCTACGTCCGGGTGTACTCGGGCGAGGTGCCCACCGGCGCCCAGCTGATCAACTCGACCAAGGGCAAGAAGGAGCGCGTCGGGAAGTTCTTCCAGATGCACTCCAACAAGGAGAACCCGGTCGACAAGGCCTCCGCGGGTCACATCTACGCGTTCATCGGTCTCAAGGACACCACCACCGGTGACACGCTCTGCGACCCCGCCAACCTCGTCGTCCTCGAGTCGATGACCTTCCCCGACCCGGTCATCTCGGTGGCCATCGAGCCGAAGACGAAGAGCGACCAGGAGAAGCTCGGCACCGCGATCCAGAAGCTCGCCGAGGAGGACCCGACCTTCCAGGTCCAGCAGGACGACGAGACCGGCCAGACCATCATCAAGGGGATGGGCGAGCTGCACCTCGACATCCTGGTCGACCGGATGCGCCGCGAGTTCAACGTCGAGGCCAACGTCGGCAAGCCCCAGGTCGCCTATCGCGAGACGATCCGCCGCACGGTGGAGAAGCTGGACTACACCCACAAGAAGCAGACCGGTGGGTCCGGCCAGTACGCCAAGGTCCAGGTCACCATCGAGCCGCTGGACACCCACGAGGGCGAGCTCTACCAGTTCGACAACAAGGTCACCGGTGGACGGATCCCGCGTGAGTACATCCCCTCGGTCGACCAGGGCATCCAGGACGCCATGCAGTACGGCGTGCTTGCCGGATACCCGCTGGTCGGGATCAAGGCGACCCTGCTCGACGGGGCCTACCACGACGTCGACTCCTCGGAGATGGCGTTCAAGATCGCCGGCTCGATGGTGCTGAAGGAGGCCGTCCGCAAGGCGGACCCCGTGCTCCTCGAGCCGATGATGGCCGTCGAGGTGCGTACGCCCGAGGACTACATGGGCGACGTCATCGGCGACATCAACTCCCGCCGTGGCCAGATCCAGGCTATGGAGGACATCAGCGGCGCGAAGGTCGTCAAGGGCCTCGTCCCGCTGTCAGAGATGTTCGGGTACGTCGGCGACCTGCGTTCCAAGACGCAGGGTCGTGCGAACTACTCGATGCAGTTCGACTCCTACGCCGAGGTCCCCAAGGCCGTGGCCGAGGAGATCATCAAGAAAACCCGAGGCGAGTGACCGGTCCTACGTCCCGTAGGCTGTCTCTTCGGCGGAACCAAGCACCACCAACAAGCAGCGCCACGTCCTGCCCTGGTCGTACGGCGTAACACAGCAAGTCCTGAGGAGGACCACAGTGGCGAAGGCAAAGTTCGAGCGGACTAAGCCGCACGTCAACATCGGCACCATCGGTCACATCGACCACGGTAAGACGACGCTGACGGCAGCGATTTCCAAGGTTCTGCACGACCAGTACCCCACCCTGAACCCCCAGTTCGCCTTCGATGACATCGACAAGGCGCCTGAGGAGAAGCAGCGCGGGATCACGATCTCGATCGCGCACATCGAGTACCAGACGGAGTCGCGTCACTACGCGCACGTCGACTGCCCGGGTCACGCGGACTACATCAAGAACATGATCACCGGTGCGGCCCAGATGGACGGCGCGATCCTGGTCGTCGCGGCCACCGACGGCCCGATGCCGCAGACCAAGGAGCACGTGCTCCTGGCCCGCCAGGTCGGCGTCCCCTACATCGTGGTGGCGCTGAACAAGGCCGACATGGTCGACGACGAGGAGATCCTCGAGCTCGTCGAGATGGAGGTCCGTGAGCTGCTGTCCTCGTACGACTTCCCGGGCGACGACGTCCCGGTCGTCAAGATCTCGGCGCTCAAGGCGCTCGAGGGCGACGAGGAGTGGGGCAAGACCGTTCTCGAGCTCATGGCCACGGTGGACAGCTACATTCCCGAGCCGGAGCGCGACATGGACAAGCCGTTCATGATGCCGGTCGAGGACGTCTTCACCATCACCGGTCGTGGCACGGTCGTCACCGGCCGTATCGAGCGCGGTGTCCTCAAGGTCAACGAGGAGATCGAGATCGTCGGCATCCACACCGGTCCGCCCACCAAGACCACCGTCACCGGCATCGAGATGTTCCGCAAGCTGCTCGACGAGGGTCGTGCGGGCGAGAACGTCGGTCTGCTGCTGCGTGGCACCAAGCGCGAGGACGTCGAGCGCGGGCAGGTCATCTGCAAGCCCGGCTCGATCACCCCGCACACGGAGTTCGAGGCGAACGTCTACATCCTGTCCAAGGACGAGGGTGGCCGGCACACGCCGTTCTACGACAACTACCGTCCCCAGTTCTACTTCCGCACGACGGACGTGACTGGTGTCGTGAAGCTGCCGGAGGGCACCGAGATGGTCATGCCTGGTGACAACACCGAGATGTCGGTCGAGCTCATCCAGCCCATCGCCATGGAAGAGGGCCTGAAGTTCAACATCCGTGAGGGTGGCCGCACCGTCGGCGCCGGTCGGGTGACCAAGATCCTCAAGTGATCTGAGGCTGCTCAGGCAGCCGTACCACCCCTGTGGGGCCCGGACTTCGGTCCGGGCCCCACAGGCGTCTTCGACGGGGTGGGAGTGGACCGCAGCCGGTCGGCTGCGCCACGAGCCCTAAGGTGACCGGGTGACTTTTTCGAGGCTGCGTTCGACACTCAGTTCCAGATGGCCCCGGATCTCCGTCGTCGTGGGGCTGGTGGTGTGGCTCCCGGCCGGCTGGCGGGTCGGCCCGGGGGAGCGCGCGGGCGGAGTTCCGCCGATGCAGCTGCTCTACGGCGACGTCGTGCTCTTCGGGTCGTTCGCCGCCGCGCTCGCCGCCGCCCTGGTCGTCACGCGATTCGGGTGGCGCCTGGCCGTGGTCGCGGCTGCGGCGCTCGGTCTGTGGCTGCTCCGCCCCACGTCCTCGGACGCGGTGTCGTTCGAGACGCCTGCGCTGGCGGTGATCTTCTTCGGAGCGCAGCTCCTCGGGCTGTTGGCGGGGTCGCTGCTGCGTCGCTGGCCGGCGGGCGTGGCAGCCGGGCTGGCCCTGGTTGCGGCCTCGACGACCACGCACCAGTACGTCGGAGGGCTTGTCGCGGCGCTCGTGGCGGTGCCGTTCCTGGGAGTGGGTCGGGGCGCAGCGTCGATCCTCAAGGCAGCCGGTGCAGCGGCTCTGGCGTTGGTGCTCTGGCTGCTGGGCGCGTTCGTGCACATGGCGGCGTCATATGGCTGGATGACCGTCAAGCAGGGGAGAGGGGCTCCCAGCTCGGCGGGCAGGGCCGTGGCGTGGGTGCTCGAACCCGCGGGCGACTTCCTGCGGACACAGTCGACGGTGTTCCCTGAGGCGCTGGCGCGCCATCAGTCCGTCTGGCTCGTGGTCGGCCTGATCCTCGCGCTGGCGGTCATCACCATCCGGTTGAGGCAGGTCCGGGCGTCAGCAGCGCCCCCGGCCCCGGTCGACGGCGGCCACGACCCGGACCGGGCGGTGGTCTGAGACGGCGGTGGGCAGGACCTCCGCCTGCGACGCTCGGACGCTCTCGGAGTGCAGCACGTAGTCGATCCGCTTCGTCGGAGCCTCGGCCGGGTAGGTGAAGCCCGCGCCGCCGGCGGCCGGCCAGCTGTCGGCCAGCTCCGCGGTCAGGATCCGGGTCGGCTCCTCCTGCGGCGTCGCATTGAGGTCCCCGGTGAGCAGGGCGGGACAGGACCGCTGCCCGACCAGCTCGACGATGCGAGAGGCCTGAGCGGCGCGGATCGACGGGGTGTTGTGCTGCAGGTGCGTGGTGTAGACGTCCACTCTCGAGCCCCGGGCGAGGATCCGCGCCCGGAGCAGGCCTCGTTGCTCGAGTCCGTCCTGATTCGGCAGGAGGATGTTCTCGCTCTCCTGGATCGGGAACCGGGACAGGATCGCGGTGCCGTACTGCCGCCGCGGTTGTCCCGGTTGTTCCGGCTCGAGGTCGAGGTTCGCGCCGTACGCGACGTGCAGCTGCAGGCGCTCGGCGAGCCACGCCGGTTCGTCGATGTAGCTCGACCGCGGCCCGTAGTGCCGGTCCACTTCCTGGAGGCCGACGACGTCGGCGCCCGAACGGCGGATCTCCTCGGCGATACCCTCGAGGTCCAGGCTGCGGTCGGGACCCAGCCCGGCGTGGATGTTGAAGGTCAGCACCGAGAGCCGCACGTCTGCGGGCCCGGGGTGATCGCCGTCGTGCGCCGCGGCTGGGGTCAGCCCTGCCGCCAGCAGCCCGACGAGTGCCCCCACCACGACGCTGCTCCGGATCCTGGCTCCCATCGGTTCCTCCTGTGTCGATCGTGACCGGGTTCCACTCTCGTGCCTGGGCGCCGGTTGCGCGCGTCGAGCCGGGTCGCGGCGAGACCGGCCGCCTGCCGCTGAGCGCATCGCCCCCCGCCGGTCCTACAGTGACGCCCATGGCGAACCCGTTCGAGACCGAGACCGAGGCCTCCGGGCTGATCCGCTTCGTCGACGCGTCCCCGTCGCCGTTCCATGCCGTGGCCAGTGCCGCCACGATGCTGGAGGAGGCCGGGTTCACGCAGGTGCGCGAGAGCGAACCCTTTCCGGGTGAGCCCGGTCGCTACCACCTGGTGCGCGGTGGCTCGCTCGTCGCCTGGAGCAGCGAGGGGACCGGCGGGGCAGGGGAGCGCCCGCAGCGGCCGTTCCGCGTCGTCGGAGCGCACACGGACAGCCCCAACCTGCGGATCAAGCCGCAGCCTGACCTGGCCCGGGCAGGCTGGGAGCTGCTGGGGGTGGAGGTCTACGGCGGTCCGCTGCTCAACTCCTGGCTCGACCGCGATCTTGGGCTGTCCGGGCGCGTCGTCGTCCGGGACGGACCCGGCGTCGACACCCGGCTGCTCACGGTGGTCGACCCGGTCCTTCGGGTGGCCCAGCTGGCGATCCACCTCGACCGCAGCCAGAACGACGGCCTGACCCTCAACCCGCAGCAGCACCTCTCCCCGCTCTGGGGCCAGCAGGACCTCCCCGGCAGCTTCCGCGCCTACCTGGCCGAGCAGGTCGCGGTTGCGCCGCAGGAAATCCTCGGGTGGGACGTGATGACCCACGACGTCCAACCGGCCGCCCGGCTCGGACGGCAGCGGGACCTCATCGCGGCGTCCCGTCTGGACAACCTCGCCACCTGCTACGCGGGGCTCCGGGCGCTGGTCGAGGCGGCGGGGGCCCGCGGCGGCGCCACCCCGGTCCTGGTGCTGTTCGACCACGAGGAGGTGGGCAGCGTTTCCGAACGCGGCGCCGCCTCGACGTTGCTGTCGGCGGTCCTCGAACGGATCGTCCTGGCCGGGGGTGGCAGTCGCGAGCACTTCCTGCAGGCGCTCGCCGCAACCGTGATCGCCTCCGGAGACATGGCTCACGCCACCCACCCCAACTACGCGGACCGCCACGAACCGCAGCACCAGGTCGCCATCAACGGCGGTCCGGTGCTGAAGGTCAACGCCAAGCTGCGCTACGCGACCGACGGCCTCGGCGCCGCCGCCTTCGCCCTGGCCTGCGAGCAGGCACAGGTGCCGATGCAGCAGTTCGTGTCACGGACCGACCTGCCCTGCGGTAGCACCGTCGGCCCGACGACGGCGGCGCTGACCGGCGCCACCACGGTCGACGTGGGGGCGCCCATGCTGTCCATGCACAGCGTGCGTGAGCTCTGCGGCGCGAAGGACCCCGCCATGTACGCCGCGGCGCTGGCGGCCTTCCTCGCCCCCGCCTAGGCGGAGGGGTCGGCGTTCGACGCGCCGAACACGGGGGCGTGGGAGCACCGATTTGATAGACCGTGGCCCGCTCTGGCACACTAACCAGGTTGCTTGACGCGCGGGACCGACCCATGTCTGTCCCGCCGCCTCTATGAGGACAGTGCCGTTCACCGGTGGTGGCCATAGGGAAGCGCAAGCCCCGGGTTTCCGGGATTCTGATCCAACTCCGCACGGCTGAGCACGCAAGTGCCGGTCGTTCGGGCGCGAAGCGGGTGCGACACACCCGACCTCGGGGGTCGGAGCCTCAGAACCAACAGAACAGATGTCCGGCGAGAGAGAGACGTAACGGAGATGGCGGGACAGAAGATCCGCATCCGCTTGAAGTCGTATGACCATGAGGTCATCGACAACTCGGCGCGCAAAATTGTCGACACGGTGACCCGTGCCGGTGCGACGGTGGTTGGCCCGGTGCCGCTGCCCACGGAGAAGAACGTTTTCGTCGTCATCCGGTCGCCCCACAAGTACAAGGACAGCCGCGAGCACTTTGAGATGCGCACCCACAAGCGCCTCATCGACATCATCGACCCGACGCCCAAGGCCGTCGACTCGTTGATGCGGCTCGACCTGCCCGCGGACGTCAACATCGAGATCAAGCTGTAGGACTCATGATGACCAACACGATTGTCAAGAACGTCAAGGGTGTGCTCGGCGAGAAGCTCGGCATGACCCAGGTTTGGGATGCCTCCGGGCGCCTGATCCCGGTCACCGTCATCCAGGCCGGTCCGTGTGTCGTCACCCAGGTGCGCGACGCTGAGACCGATGGCTACGGCGCGGTCCAGATCGCTTACGGCGACATCGACCCCCGCAAGGTCAACAAGCCGATGAAGGGTCACTTCGAGAAGGCCGGCGTCACGCCGCGCCGCCACCTGGTCGAGCTGCGGACCGGCGACTTCGCCGAGTACTCGCTCGGCCAGGAGCTCACCGCGGAGACCTTCGAGGCCGGCCAGCTGATCGACGCCACCGGAACCACCAAGGGCAAGGGCTTCGCCGGAGTGATGAAGCGTCACGGCTTCCACGGCGTGAGCTCGTCGCACGGCTCCCACAAGAACCACCGCAAGCCGGGCTCCATCGGTGCCTGCGCGACGCCTGGTCGGGTCTTCAAGGGCATGCGCATGGCCGGCCGGATGGGCGGCGTGCGTCAGACCACCCAGAACCTCACGATCCACGCCGTGGACGCGGAAAAGGGCCTGCTGCTCGTCAAGGGTGCCGTTCCCGGCCCTCGTGGCAGCGTCGTCCTGGTTCGCACGGCCGCGAAGGGAGCCTGAGCCAGATGGCTACCAAGACCAAGAGCGCCACGAAGACCGCGCCGGCACTGCCGGCCGAGATCTTCGACGTGCAGACCAACGTGCCGCTGATCCACCAGGTCGTCGTCGCCCAGCTTGCTGCTGCCCGTCAGGGCACGCACTCGACGAAGACCCGCGGTGAGGTCCGTGGCGGTGGCGCCAAGCCGCACCGTCAGAAGGGAACCGGCCGGGCCCGTCAGGGCTCGACCCGGGCACCGCAGTTCGCCGGCGGTGGCGTCGTCCACGGCCCCACCCCGCGTGACTACTCGCAGCGGACCCCCAAGAAGATGAAGGCCGCCGCCCTGCGTGGCGCCTTGTCCGACCGGGCTCGCCACGACCGGATCCACGTCGTCGACAGCATCGTCACCGGGCAGGCCCCGTCGGCGAGGCTCGCCCTGGCCAGCCTCACCGGGCTGACCGAGCGGACGAACTTCCTGGTCGTGCTCGCGCGCGGTGACGAGGTCGGCTTCAAGAGCGTCCGCAACCTCGAGAACGTCCACGTGCTCGTGGCCGACCAGCTGAACACCTACGACGTGCTCTGCGCCGAGGACATCGTCTTCACGCAGGCCGCCTTCGACGCATTCGTCGCCGGCCCGGTCAAGGCTGACGCCAAGGCCGCCAAGACCGCCGAGGCCCCCGTCGAGGTCAAGGAAGAGGGCGACAAGTGAGCAGCATCCACATCAAGGACCCGCGCGACATCCTGATTGCACCGGTCGTCTCCGAGAAGTCCTACGGGCTGCTCGACGAGGGCAAGTACACGTTCATCGTGGACCCGCGTGCCAACAAGACCGAGATCAAGATCGCGATCGAGCAGGTCTTCAAGGTCAAGGTCGACAAGGTTCACACTCTGAACCGCCAGGGCAAGACGCGTCGCACCCGCTTCGGGATCGGCAAGCGCAAGAACACCAAGCGCGCGATCGTCTCCCTCAAGGAAGGGTCCATCGACATCTTCGGCGCGAGCGCCTGAGTCGGGACGAACGAGGACTGAGGGAAACACATCATGGGTATCCGCAAGTACAAGCCGACCACTCCGGGCCGTCGTGGCTCTTCGGTCGCCGACTTCGTCGAGATCACACGCACCACGCCGGAGAAGTCGCTGGTCCGGCCGCTCACCAAGAGCGGTGGTCGCAACAACGCCGGTCGCATCACGACCCGCCACATCGGTGGCGGTCACAAGCGTGCCTACCGGGTCATCGACTTCCGTCGCCACGACAAGGACGGCGTGCCGGCCAAGGTCGCTCACATCGAGTACGACCCCAACCGCACCGCTCGTATCGCGCTGCTGCACTACGCCGACGGGGAGAAGCGCTACATCCTGGCGCCCAACCGCCTGAAGCAGGGCGACAACATCGAGAACGGGCCCGGCGCGGACATCAAGCCCGGCAACAGCCTTCCGCTGCGCAACATCCCGGTCGGTACCGTCGTGCACGCCATCGAGCTCAAGCCCGGCGGCGGCGCGAAGATCGCCCGCTCCGCCGGCTCGAAGGTGCAGCTCGTCGCCAAGGACGGCCCCAACGCCCAGCTGCGTATGCCGTCCGGTGAGATCCGCAACGTCGACCTGCGCTGCCGCGCCACGGTTGGCGAGGTCGGCAACGCCGAGCAGAGCAACATCAACTGGGGTAAGGCCGGCCGGATGCGGTGGAAGGGCAAGCGCCCGACCGTCCGTGGTGTCGCGATGAACCCGGTGGACCACCCCCATGGTGGTGGCGAGGGCAAGACCTCCGGTGGACGTCACCCGGTCAGCCCGTGGGGACAGGCCGAAGGCCGCACCCGTCGTCCCAACAAGGAAAGCGACAAGCTCATTGTGCGTCGCCGCCGTTCTGGCAAGAAGCGCTGATAGGAGCCTGGAAAATGCCTCGTAGCCTCAAGAAGGGCCCCTTCATCGACGACCACCTTCAGAAGAAGGTGGACGTGCAGAACGAAGCGGGCACGAAGAACGTCATCAAGACCTGGTCGCGACGTTCGGTGATCTCACCGGACATGCTGGGTCACACCATCGCCGTGCACGACGGCCGTAAGCACATCCCGGTCTTCGTGACCGAGTCGATGGTCGGCCACAAGCTTGGCGAGTTCGCGGCGACCCGCACGTTCCGCGGTCACGTGAAGGACGACAAGAAGGGGCGTCGTCGCTGATGCCCACGACACCCGATCAGGACACCAAGGACATGGTTCTCGAAGCCAAGGCCCAGGCGCGGCACGTCCGCGTCACGCCCCAGAAGGCTCGTCGCGTGATGGACCTCATCCGCGGCAAGCAGACGACCGAGGCCACTGCGGTGCTGCAGTTCGCACCCCAGGCCGCGTCCGAGCCGATCCTCAAGGTGCTCGAGAGCGCCATCGCCAACGCGCGGGTCAAGGCAGACCGCGCCTCGGAGGCGTTCGACGAGCGCAACCTGTTCATCCAGGCCGCCTTCATCGACGAGGGTCCGACGATGAAGCGGTTCCGCCCGCGTGCACAGGGACGGGCCAGCCGGATCAACAAGCGGACGAGCCACATCACGGTGGTCGTGGCTCCCAAGCCGACGACCACGAAGCAGAAGACCTCAGCTAAGGGAGGCACCCGCTAATGGGTCAGAAGGTCAACCCGAACGGTTTCCGGCTCGGCATCACCACCGAGCACAAGAGCCGCTGGTTCGCTGACAGCACCAAGGTCGGACAGCGCTACCGCGACTACGTCAAGGAAGACGTCGCCATCCGCAAGCTGATGGAGACGGGCATGGAGCGCGCCGGCATCTCCCGCGTGGAGATCGAGCGCACCCGTGACCGGGTCCGCGTCGACATCCACACGGCACGTCCGGGCATCGTCATCGGCCGCCGTGGCGCCGAGGCCGACCGCATCCGTGGCGAGCTCGAGAAGCTGACCGGCAAGCAGGTCCAGCTGAACATCCTCGAGGTCAAGAACCCCGAGATCGACTCCCAGCTCGTGGCCCAGGGCATCGCCGAGCAGCTGGCCGCCCGGGTGTCCTTCCGGCGCGCGATGCGCAAGGGCATGCAGTCCGCCCTGCGCGGCGGTGCGAAGGGGATCCGGGTCCAGTGCTCCGGTCGTCTCCAGGGCGCCGAGATGTCCCGCTCGGAGTTCTACCGCGAGGGTCGGGTGCCGCTGCACACGCTGCGCGCGAACATCGACTACGGCTTCTACGAGGCCCGGACGACGTTCGGTCGCATCGGGGTCAAGGTCTGGATCTACAAGGGTGACGTCACGGCCCGCGAGCTCGCGCAGCAGCAGGCTGCCGCTCCGCGTGCCCCGCGTGGCCCGCGTCGTGAGGGCGCTGACCGTCCCACCCGCGCGCGTCGCACCGACCGTGACGCGCCGGCCACGGACCAGCCCCGCGCCGACGCTCCGTCCGCCGATGCCCCCACCTCCGAGTCCGCTGCCCCGGCGACCGCCCCGGCAAGCACTGAGAATGAGCAGGCCTGACCATGTTGATCCCACGTCGAGTCAAGCACCGTAAGCAGCACCACCCGGGTCGTTCGGGCGCTGCCAAGGGTGGTACCACGATTGCCTTCGGTGACTTTGGCATCCAGGCTCTCGAGCCCGCCTACGTCACCAACCGGCAGATCGAGGCCGCTCGTATCGCCATGACGCGATACATGAAGCGTGGTGGAAAGGTCTGGATCAACATCTACCCGGACCGCCCGCTGACCAAGAAGCCCGCCGAGACCCGGATGGGTTCCGGTAAGGGTTCCCCGGAGTGGTGGATCGCCAACGTCAAGCCTGGTCGTGTCATGTTCGAGCTCTCGGGTGTCCCGGAGCCGGTGGCGCGCGAGGCCCTGCGTCTGGCCATGCACAAGCTCCCCATGAAGTGCCGTTTCGTTCGGCGTGAAGGCGGTGACATCTGATGGCAGTCGGAACCAAGGACCTCGCGTCCGAGAGCCTGCGTGGCCTCGACGACGACCGTCTCGTCGACGAGCTGCGCAAGGCCAAGGAGGAGCTGTTCAACCTCCGTTTCCAGTCGGCGACCGGCCAGCTGGACAACCACGGTCGGCTGCGTGCGGTCCGCAAGGACATCGCTCGCATCTACACGGAGATGCGCGAGCGCGAGCTCGGCATCGGGTCCGCGCCTGCGGCTCCGGCAGCTCCTGCAGAGGCCCCCGCAAAGGCCGAGAGCAAGAAGGCCAACAAGAAGTCTGAGGACAAGTCATGAGCGACAAGGACAACGCAGTGAAGCTCGCCCAGGAGAGTGCCGAGCGCAAGCAGCGCAAGACGCGACAGGGCTATGTCGTCAGCGACAAGATGGACAAGACCGTCGTCGTCGAGGTCGAGGACCGCGTCAAGCACGCGCTCTACGGCAAGGTGCTGCGCCGCAACAGCAAGGTGAAGGTCCACGACGAGGCGAACGCTGCCGGTGTCGGTGACCGTGTCCTGATCATGGAGACCCGCCCGATGTCCGCCACGAAGCGCTGGCGCATCGTGGAGATCCTCGAGAAGGCCAAGTAAGCCTCCCCCAATCCAGAACCACCGTTCGGCAAGGCTCAAGCCGTTGGGCCCCAGGGCCCGGCCTGAGAACCGGCACGACGACAGGAGATAGAAACAGTGATCCAGCAGGAGTCGCGACTGAGAGTCGCCGACAACACCGGTGCAAAGGAAATTCTCTGCATCCGTGTTCTCGGTGGGTCCGGTCGCCGGTATGCCGGCATCGGCGACACCATCGTCGCCACCGTCAAGGACGCGATCCCCGGCGGCAACGTCAAGAAGGGTGACGTCGTCAAGGCGGTCATCGTCCGCACGGTCAAGGAACGTCGTCGCTCGGACGGCTCGTACATCAAGTTCGACGAGAACGCGGCCGTGATCCTCAAGGCCGACGGGGACCCCCGCGGGACCCGCATCTTCGGCCCGGTGGGTCGCGAGCTTCGGGAGAAGAAGTTCATGAAGATCATCTCGTTGGCTCCGGAGGTGCTCTGAACATGGCGAAGTTGAAGATCAAGAAGGGTGACCTCGTCCAGGTCATCTCCGGACGCGCGCAGAAGAACGGCGGCGACCGGGGCAAGCAGGGCAAGGTCATCGCCGTCTACCCCGACACCCAGCGGGTGCTGGTCGAGGGCATCAACCGGGTCACCAAGCACGTCAAGGCCGGTGCCACTGCTCGTGGCACCCGGACCGGCGGTCTGGTGCACACCGAGGCCCCGATCCACATCAGCAACGTGGCCGTGGTGGACCCCGAGGACAACAAGCCGACCCGGGTCAAGACCCGCGTCGAGACGGTGGAGCGTGACGGTCGCCAGAAGGTGACCCGGACCCGCGTAGCGGTGCGCTCCGGTAAGGACCTGTGATGACGATGAACGAGACCGCTGCGGCGGCCCCCACCCGACCCCGCCTGAAGCAGCGCTACCGGGACGAGATCAAGTCCTCGCTCCAGGAGCAGTTCGGCCACGGCAACGTCATGCAGGTCCCGGGCGTCGTCAAGGTCGTCGTCAACATGGGTGTCGGCGACGCGGCCAAGGACAGCAAGCTCATCGAGGGTGCGGTGCGTGACCTCGAGGCGATCACCGGCCAGAAGCCGATCGTGACCAAGGCTCGCAAGTCCATCGCCCAGTTCAAGCTGCGTGAGGGCATGCCGATCGGCGCGCACACCACGCTGCGCGGCGACCGGATGTGGGAGTTCCTCGACCGTCTCGTGACGATCGCCCTCCCGCGTATCCGCGACTTCCGCGGCCTGTCACCGAAGCAGTTCGATGGCTCGGGCAACTACACGTTCGGCCTGACCGAGCAGTCGATGTTCCACGAGATCGATCAGGACAAGATCGACCGCGTCCGGGGCATGGACATCACCGTGGTCACCACGGCGAAAAACGACGACGAAGGCCGTGCACTGCTCAAGGCCCTCGGCTTCCCCTTCAAGGAGAACTGACATGGCCAAGACCGCCCTGGTCAACAAGGCGAACGCCAAGCCGAAGTTCAAGGTCCGCGGTTACACGCGGTGCCAGCGCTGCGGCCGTCCGCACTCCGTCTACCGCAAGTTCGGCCTGTGCCGGATCTGCCTGCGGGAGATGGCGCACCGCGGCGAGCTGCCCGGCGTGACCAAGAGCTCCTGGTAACCATCGACCATCCCGGGGCCACGCAGCACGCGCGGACCCCAACCACCGAAACAATCACCTCTTACACCGTAGGTCGGCCACTGGCACCCAGCCCGGCTGAAACCCCGGTGAGGAAGGGCGGATAGCCCCATGACCATGACCGACCCGATTGCGGACATGCTGACCCGCGTCAGGAACGCCAACTCGGCGCACCACGACGACGTCGCCATGCCGTTCTCGAAGCTCAAGTCCCACATCGCTGAGATCCTCCAGGCCGAGGGCTACATCGCCGGCTGGAAGGTCGAGGACGCCGAGGTCGGCCAGACGCTGACCATCGACCTCAAGTACGGCCCCAACCGCGAGCGCTCGATCGCGGGCGTCCGTCGGGTGTCGAAGCCGGGTCTGCGCGTCTACGCCAAGTCGACGAACCTCCCGCGGGTTCTCGGCGGGCTCGGAGTGGCCATCATTTCCACGTCCACCGGCTTGTTGACCGACAAGCAGGCGGCTCAAAAGGGAGTGGGCGGGGAAGTCCTCGCCTACGTCTGGTAAGGGGAGAACGACATGTCGCGTATTGGACGCCTCCCTGTCGCCGTGCCTGCGGGCGTCGACGTCACGATCAAGGGCCAGGCCATCACGGTCAAGGGCCCCAAGGGTGAGCTGGGGCTGACCGTCCCGGAGCCGATCACCGTCGGCACCGGCGCGGACGGTGTGGTCGAGGTGGCAAGGCCGAACGACGAGCGGGAGTCCCGCTCGCTGCACGGCCTGACCCGCTCGCTCATCAACAACATGGTCCTCGGTGTCACCGAGGGCTACGAGAAGAAGATGGAGATCCACGGCACGGGTTACCGCGTGGCCAACAAGGGCGGGAACCTCGAGTTCGCGCTCGGCTACAGCCACTCGATCACCATCGAGGCCCCCGAGGGCATCTCCTTCACCGTCGAGAACCCGACCCGTTTCTCGGTCGCGGGCATCGACAAGCAGCAGGTCGGTGAGGTCGCCGCCAACATCCGCAAGCTTCGCAAGCCTGACCCGTACAAGGGCAAGGGCGTGCGGTACGCGGGCGAGCAGATCCGTCGCAAGGTCGGAAAGGCCGGTAAGTAAGTCATGGCAATGATCATCAAGCGCGGCAAGAGCAAGGCCGCTGCCCGGATCCGTCGCCAGGTGCGCGGTCGGAAGAAGATCGCCGGGACCACCGAGCGTCCGCGCCTGGTCGTCTCCCGCTCGAGCCGGCACCTGTTCGTCCAGGTGGTCGACGACACGAACGGCAAGACCGTGGCGTTCGCCTCGACGATGGAGGCCGACCTGCGCTCCTTCGAGGGCGACAAGACGGCCAAGGCCAAGCGTGTCGGCGAGCTCGTGGCCGAGCGGGCGAAGGAGGCGGGCGTCGAGTCCGTCGTCTTCGACCGCGGCGGCAACAAGTACCACGGTCGCGTCGCCGCGATCGCGGACGGCGCTCGCGAGGGCGGTCTCGCCCTGTGAGCACCTCAAGGACTGCACAGCCAATGATCGAGATGAGGAACATCTGATGCCCGGACCACAGCGTCGAGGCACCGGCGCCAGCGCCGGCGGCCCCCCCGAGCGCACCGACCGTCGTGACGGCCGCGGTGGCCGTGACGGCCGTGACCGCCGCGACTCGCCGGCCGAGAAGAGCCAGTACATCGAGCGGGTCGTGACCATCAACCGTGTCGCCAAGGTCGTCAAGGGTGGTCGTCGCTTCAGCTTCACCGCCCTCGTCGTCGTCGGTGACGGGGACGGCACCGTGGGTGTCGGTTACGGCAAGGCCAAGGAAGTTCCCGCGGCCATCGCCAAGGGCGTCGAGGAGGCCAAGAAGGAGTTCTTCAAGGTCCCCCGGATCCAGGGCACCATCCCGCACCCGGTCCAGGGCGAGGCCGCTGCCGGCGTCGTCATGCTCCGTCCGGCTGCTCCGGGTACCGGTGTCATCGCCGGCGGCCCGGTCCGCGCCGTGCTGGAGTGCGCCGGGATCCACGACGTCCTCTCCAAGTCCCTCGGGTCGTCCAACGCCATCAACATCGTCCATGCGACGGTGGCGGCGCTGCGCGGCCTCGAGCGTCCTGAAGAGGTCGCGGCTCGCCGTGGCCTGCCGCTCGAGGACGTCGCGCCCGCAGCCATGCTGCGCGCCCAGGCTGCCGGCATCGCCGAGAAGGCCGCTGCCCTCAAGGCTGGTGCGTGATGGCTCGACTCAAGGTGACCCAGACCCGATCCGAGATCGGCGGCAAGCGCAACCAGCGTGAGACGCTGCGCACCCTCGGTCTCAAGCGCATTGGCGACGTCGTCGTCAAGGAGGACCGTCCCGAGATCCGCGGGATGGTCAAGACCGTGACCCACCTGGTCGCAGTCGAGGAGGTTGACTGATCATGGTTGCAAAGAAGGAAGCACAGGCTCCCGTCGAGGGCGCCTCGGCACTGAAGGTGCATCACCTGCGTCCGGCCCCCGGCGCCAAGACCGCGAAGACCCGGGTCGGTCGCGGACAGGGCTCCAAGGGCAAGACCGCCGGTCGTGGCACGAAGGGTACGAAGGCCCGCTACCAGGTTCCGGAGCGTTTCGAGGGCGGTCAGATGCCCCTGCACATGCGCCTGCCGAAGCTGCGTGGGTTCAAGAACCCGTTCCGCACCGTGTACCAGGTCGTCAACCTCGACCGGATCTCGGCGCTGTACCCCGACGGCGGCGACGTCACCGTGGAGAGCCTGATTGCCAAGGGGGCCGTCCGGGACGGCTTCCCGGTCAAGGTGCTCGGCACGGGCGAGCTGACCGTCAAGGTCAACGTCACCGTGGACAAGTACTCGAGCACGGCCAAGGAGAAGATCGAGGCCGCGGGCGGTTCCGCCACGGCGTTGTGACGCTCCACCAGTGACATCCGGTATGCCGTGCACCTGCTGACCCGCACGGGTCACGGGTCGCACGGCATACCTGCACCAGCGCTCGGATTGGACCCCCACCCGGGTCCGAGGTTCGGGTTCGGCAGGTCCAAGGTATTCTCTCCGGGTTGACCTCGGGCGTCCCGTCCGAGACACCACCACGCTCTGCTCAGGTCGCGCGAGCCGCGGCAACAGGAGGATCAGTGCTCTCGGCCTTTGTTCGCGCGTTCAAGACGCCCGACCTGCGCAAGAAGCTGCTGTTCACGCTCTTCGTCCTCGCGATCTACCGGCTCGGTACCGCGGTACCGACGCCCGGCGTCTCGTACACCAAGGTGCAGAGCTGCCTGCAGGGCTCGAACCCGACGACCGGCTTCATCGGTCTGGCGAACCTGTTCAGCGGCGGTGCGCTGCTGCAGCTGTCGATCTTCGCGCTGGGGATCATGCCCTACATCACGGCGAGCATCATCGTGCAGCTGCTCACCGTGGTGATCCCGCGGTTCGAGGCCCTCAAGAAGGAGGGCCAGGCGGGTCAGACGAAGATGACCCAGTACACCCGCTACCTGACCATCGGCCTGGCGGTGCTCCAGTCGTCCACGCTGATCACGTTCGCCCGCAACCCGCAGCAGATCTTCGGCCCCGAGTGCACCTCGATCATGGACAGCGAGACGATGCCGACCATCGTCATCATGGTGCTGACCCTGACCGCCGGCACCGGCCTGATCATGTGGCTCGGCGAGCTGCTCACCGACCGTGGCATCGGCAACGGCATGTCCTTGCTGATCTTCACCTCGATCGCCTCGGGCTTCCCCGGTTCGCTGTGGGCCATCCAGCAGAAGGACGGCCGCTGGGACGTCTTCGCGGGCATCATCCTGCTCGGGTTCGTCATCATCGCGCTGGTCGTCTTCGTCGAGCAGTCCCAGCGACGCGTCCCGGTGCAGTACGCCAAGCGGCAGGTCGGTCGCCGGATGTACGGCGGCAGCTCCACCTACATCCCGCTCAAGGTCAACATGGCCGGCGTGATCCCGGTGATCTTCGCCAGCTCGCTGCTGTCCCTGCCGGCGCTGGTGGCCCAGTTCAACCGCCCTGCCGACGGCTCGCCCGGCCCGGCGTGGTCGCAGTGGATCTCGGACAACCTCGTCCAGGGCGACCACCCGATCTACATGGCGATGTACACCGCGCTGATCCTGTTCTTCACGTTCTTCTACGTGTCGATCACGTTCAACCCGACCGAGGTCGCCGACAACATGAAGAAGTACGGCGGGTTCATCCCGGGGATCAGGGCCGGCCGCCCGACAGCCGAGTACCTCGACTACGTGCTCACCCGGATCACGGTGCCGGGCGCGATCTACCTGGCCGTGATCTCCCTCATCCCGCTCATCGCCCTGGTCGCCGTGGGGGCCAACCAGAACTTCCCGTTCGGGGGGACCTCGATCCTCATCATCGTCGGCGTCGGTCTGGAGACGGTGAAGCAGATCCAGGCCCAGCTGCAGCAGCGCAACTACGAGGGGTTCCTGCGATGATGCGGCTGATCATCATGGGTCCGCCCGGGGCGGGGAAGGGGACCCAGTCCTCGAGGATCGCCGAGAAGTACGCGATCCCGGCGATCTCGACCGGCGACATCTTCCGGGCCAACATCAAGAACCAGACCGAGCTGGGCCAGCAGGTCGAGCAGATCCTCGCCTCGGGCGGGTACGTCCCGGACGAGGTGACCAACGAGATCCTCAAGGACCGGGTGGGTTGGGACGACGCCCGCAACGGGTTCCTGCTCGACGGGTACCCGCGGACGACCGGCCAGGTGAGCTTCCTCGATGCCGTGCTGGCCGAGAACGGGCACTCCCTGGACGGGGTCATCGAGCTGACCGTCGACGAGGACGCCGTCGTGGACCGCCTGCTCAACCGGGCGCACGTCGAGGGCCGGTCCGACGACAGCGAGGCCGTCATCCGGGAGCGCCAGGCGCTCTACCGGGCCGAAACCGCACCGCTGATCGCCCTGTACGAACAGCACGGTGTGCTGGTCCAGGTCGACGGGATGGGCGAGGTCGACGAGGTCACCGCCCGACTGTTCGCGGCCATCGACGGCCTGCACGGGTGATGTTCGGCCGACGGCACACCCCGGCGAAGACGGACGAGCAGATCCTGCTCATGCGCCGGGCCGGACTGCTCGTCGGTGAGACCCTCGAGCTGCTGCAGCGTGAGGCGAAGGCCGGCATGACGACGCTGCAGCTCGACGCCCTCGCCGAGGACCACATCCGCTCCCACGGGGGCATCCCCAACTTCCAGCTCGTGCCCGGCTACGCCCACACCCTGTGCACCAGCGTCAACGACGAGGTCGTCCACGGCATCCCGGGCCCTCGGGTCATCGACGACGGTGACCTGCTCTCGATCGACTGCGGGGCGGAGATCGACGGGTGGAACGGGGACGCCGCTCGCTCCTTCGTCATCGGGGGGCCGGACGCCGCCAGCGCGCAGGACCAGCACCTGATCGAGGCGACGGAGCAGGCGATGTGGGCCGGCCTCGCCGCCCTCGAGGTGGGTGGCCGGTTGCACGCCGTGGGCGAGGCCGTGGAGGCCAGCATCCAGGCGGCGGGGGAGCGTCTCCAGCACGACTTCGGCATCATCGAGGAGTACGTGGGCCACGGCATCGGCCGCACCATGCACGAGGAGCCGCAGATCCCCAACTACGGCGTGCGCGAGCGCGGACCGGTAGTGCGCTCGGGGTTCACCGGGGCGATCGAGCCGATGGTCACCTGGGGCTCACCGCAGACCCGGGTGCTGGAGGACGAGTGGACCGTGGTGACGGCGGACGGTTCCCGGGCGGCCCACTGGGAGCACTCCGTGGCGGTGACCGAGGCGGGGCTCTGGGTCCTCACGGCCATCGACGGCGGCCAGGCTCGGCTCGGGGCCGCGGGAGCTCGCTACGGCCCGCTTGCCGGGTGAGCACGGTCGTCGCCGCGGATTAGGTCTGAGCTCAGCCCTGCCGTAAGATCGTCCGTTGGGTGTCGCGCGCTCCGACGCCCGTCAATTTTGTGCGGTCGTGACCAGGTGTTCCGCCTGGCGACGGTCGGATGAGGCGCAGTTTGTCCCAGCACGAGCACTACACCACTCAACGGATTGACGGAGGATATGGCCAAGAAGGACGGTGTCATCGAGATCGAGGGCACGATCGTCGAAGCGCTCCCGAACGCAATGTTCCGGGTCGAGCTGTCGAACGGTCACAAGGTTCTCGCGCACATCTCGGGCAAGATGCGTCAGCACTACATCCGGATCCTCCCTGAGGACCGCGTCGTGGTGGAGCTCTCGCCGTATGACCTCGACCGTGGCCGGATCGTCTTCCGGTACCGCTGAGGAACCACTCCCGATCCCATCCAGCACCGGTCGTGTGTGGCCCGATAGGCACCACGCTCCCGGCGCACGATCTACAGACAAGCAGGCAGATGAAGGTTCAGCCGAGCGTCAAGAAGATCTGCGACAAGTGCAAGGTGATCCGCCGTAACGGGCGGGTCATGGTGATCTGCGAGAACCTGCGCCACAAGCAGCGCCAGGGCTGAGCAGAGCACCACGCACGAGGCAACAGAGCTTCTGCAGCACGCAGTACCAGTAATGCATGACAGCAGCACCCGGCCCCTGATGACTGGTCGTCGACCAGCGCAGGATGTCACCCTCGGCACGGAGGCCGAGGACCGGAGCGGGCATCACGCCCGTACCCCTCGGGGATCCGGATCGGTGTTGCTCCAGACCTCCGCAATGATCAGGAGAAGAACCCAACATGGCAAGACTTGTTGGTGTGGACCTGCCGCGCGACAAGCGCGTCGAGGTCGCACTCACCTACATCTTCGGTGTGGGCCGCACCCGTTCCCAGGCCGCGCTGGCCGCAACCGGCGTCAGCCCCGATACCCGAGTCAAGGACCTCACCGACGCTGAGCTCGTTCAGCTGCGTGACTTCCTCGAGGGCAGCTACAAGATCGAGGGTGACCTCCGCCGTGAGGTCGCCGCCGACATCCGCCGCAAGGTCGAGATCGGCTCCTACGAAGGCATTCGCCACCGTCGTGGCCTGCCCGTGCGTGGTCAGCGCACCAAGACCAACGCGCGCACCCGCAAGGGCCCGAAGCGCACCGTCGCCGGCAAGAAGAAGGTTGGTAAGTAATGCCTCCGCAGAAGCGAACGGCTGCAGGCGCCAAGAAGGTGCGCCGCAAGGAGAAGAAGAACGTCGCCCACGGGCACGCTCACATCAAGAGCACGTTCAACAACACGATCATCTCGATCACCGACCCTGCGGGTGCCGTGATCGCCTGGGCCTCCGCCGGCCAGGTCGGCTTCAAGGGTTCGCGCAAGTCCACGCCGTTCGCGGCACAGATGGCCGCCGAAGCCGCTGCCCGCCGTGCCATGGAGCACGGTATGAAGCGCGTCGACGTGTTCGTCAAGGGCCCGGGTTCGGGCCGCGAGACCGCCATCCGCTCGCTGACTGCCACCGGCCTCGAGGTCGGTGCGATCAGCGACGTCACGCCATCGCCGCACAACGGCGTCCGCCCGCCCAAGCGCCGTCGCGTCTGACGCTGGCTCTGCGAATTCTGTGAAGGAAGATCGATAACTTATGGCTCGTTACACCGGCCCCATCACGAAGAAGTCGCGTCGCCTGAAAGTCGACCTCGTCGGCGGCGACAAGAACTTCGAGCTCCGTCCCTTCCCGCCCGGCCAGCACGGCCGTCGGCGGATCCAGGAGAAGGAGTACCTCACCCAGCTGCAGGAGAAGCAGAAGGCCCGCTTCACCTACGGCGTCATGGAGAAGCAGTTCGTCCGCTACTACAAGGAAGCGGCGTCCCGCCCCGGCAAGACCGGCGAGACCCTGCTGACGATCCTCGAGTCGCGCCTGGACAACGTCGTCTACCGTGCGGGCCTGGCCCGCACCCGACGGGCAGCACGTCAGCTGGTGACCCACGGCCACTTCATGGTCAACGGCCACCGGGTCAACGTGCCGTCCTACCGGGTCGAGCAGTACGACATCATCACCGTCCGGCCCCAGTCGGTGAAGACCTTCCCCCTCGAGCTGGCGCGCCAGACCTTCGGTGAGCGTCCGATCCCGGCGTGGATGCACGTCTCCGAGGGGACCCTGCAGATCCTCATCCACCAGCTGCCCACCCGTGCCCAGATCGACACGATCCTCACGGAACAGCTGATCGTCGAGCTCTACTCGAAGAACTGACCTCCGCACCCGGTATGCCGGGAGCCTCGGTGGCGCGTCCGCGCACCACTGTCGCCTCCCCGGCATACCGGTGACGGAGCCCAGGGCAGGAGTCGAGTACCGAGTCGGCACCTGCCGTCCGACGTCATGGTCGGACAGCTTCACGAGGCGTCATATAGCGGTCGCCCGTGGGAAGGAACAGAACAGTGCTCATCGCACAGCGTCCCGTCCTGTCTGAAGAGGTTGTCAACGACAGCCGTTCCAGATTCACCATCGAACCCCTCGAGCCCGGTTTCGGCTACACGCTGGGCAACACCCTGCGCCGCACCCTGCTCTCCAGCATCCCCGGGGCGGCCGTCACCTCGATCCGCGTCGACGGGGTCCTGCACGAGTTCCAGACGATCCCCGGCTGCAAGGAAGACGTCACCGAGGTCATCCTCAACCTCAAGTCGCTGGTCGTCTCCTCGGAGCACGACGAGCCCGTCGTGATGTACCTGCGCAAGCAGGGTCCCGGCGTGGTGACCGCTGCGGACATCGCCCCGCCGGCTGGCGTCGAGGTGCACAACCCCGACCTGCACATCGCCACCCTGAACGGCAAGGGCAAGGTCGAGATGGAGCTGACCGTCGAGCGCGGTCGCGGCTACGTCTCCGCGGCCCAGAACAAGGCCGGCGACGCCGAGATCGGCCGGATCCCGGTCGACTCGATCTACAGCCCGGTCCTCGCGGTGAAGTACAGCGTCGAGGCGACCCGTGTCGAGCAGCGCACCGACTTCGACAAGCTCATCCTCGATGTCGAGACCAAGAGCTCGATGGCACCGCGGGACGCCATGGCGTCCTCCGGCAAGACCCTGGTCGAGCTGTTCGGGCTGGTCCGTGAGCTCAACGTCGAGGCCGAGGGCATCGACATGGGCCCGAGCCCGACCGACGCGGCGCTGGCCGCCGATCTGGCGCTGCCGATCGAGGACCTGGACCTCACCGTCCGGTCCTACAACTGCCTCAAGCGTGAGGGCATCCACACGGTCGGCGAGCTTGTCGGTCGCAGCGAGGCCGACCTGCTCGACATCCGCAACTTCGGCGCGAAGTCGATCGACGAGGTCAAGGCCAAGCTCGTCGGCATGGGCCTGGCACTCAAGGACAGCCCGCCCGGGTTCGACCCGAGCGCCATCGTCGACAACTACGGCGACGACTTCGACGACTTCGACGAGGTGGCCGACGACGGCCGCGCCCTCGCCGAAGACGAGCAGCTCTGACCAACCGACCCTGACATAGGAGATTGACAATGCCTACCCCCACGAAGGGTCCCCGTCTCGGTGGCGGTCCGGCGCACGAGCGGCTGATGCTGGCGAACCTCGCCACGTCGCTGTTCGAGCACGACCAGATCACCACGACCGAGACCAAGGCCAAGCGCCTGCGTCCGTTGGCCGAGCGACTCATCACCTTCGCCAAGCGCGGTGACCTGCACTCCCGTCGCCGGGTGCTCACCGTCATCCGCGACAAGGGTGTCGTGCACCGTCTCTTCACCGAGATCGCACCCGACATGGAGCTCCGCCAGGGTGGCTACACCCGGATCACCAAGATCGGTGCCCGCAAGGGTGACAACGCGCCCATGGCCGTGATCGAGCTGGTCCGTGAGCCGCTGTCCCCCAAGAAGGCAACGGTCAAGGAGGCCGAGGCGGCGACGAAGCGCGCAGCCAAGGCTCCCGCCAAGAAGTCCGCCAAGGCCGAGGACACCAAGGCCGAGGACACCAAGGCCGAGGACGCACCTGTCGAGGAGCCGGTCAGCGACACCACGACCGACGCCGCGACGACGGACGAGGCCGACACCGAAGCGCCTGCCGCCGAGGAGTCCGAGGGCGAGAAGTAGCCCGAGCCGCACCGACGCCCCTGGGTGGGGTGACCTCGACCGAACCGGTCCGCGTCACTCCCACCGAGGGGCGTCGTCGTCCCAGACGTCGGTCGTGCCACCGGAGCGCCAGTAGCGCCCGTCGCGCCGGTCCAGGAAGCCCTCGTCCACCAGGTAGCGCCGGAGCATGGCGACGTCCGGATGGAACGGCGCCAGCACGGCGTTGACCGTGCTCTCCGGCCAGGTCTCGCCGATCGGGAAGGACTGGGCCACGTAGTTCAGCACGACCAGCCGCTTGCCGATCCGGACCGGAATCCCGACCAGGCTCCCGTCCTGCGCCACGAAGGCGCGCAGCACGGCGTCGCGATTGCGGAGGGCCTCGGTCAGGCTGGGTCGGTCCACCCGACCACGGTAACCCCGCGCCGCGCCGGGCGCCCGGCCCGTGTCCTAGGCTCGCTCTCCATGGGCGAGACGGTGCGGATCCGGCTGGACCTTGCCTATGACGGCACGGACTTCTCCGGCTGGGCAGCCCAGCCCGGGCTGCGCACGGTCGAGGGCGAGGTCTCTCGTGCCCTGACCACGATGCTGCGTGCGGCCGAGCCGGTCCGCCTGACCGTGGCCGGGCGAACCGACGCCGGTGTCCACGCCCGCGGCCAGGTCGCCCATGCCGACGTCGACCAGGACGCGTGGCTGGCGCTGCCGGGACGCTCGGATCGGACCGCGGAGGTGGCGGCTCGGACGCGGCTGACCGGCATCCTGCCCGCCGAGATCGCCGTGCGCTCGGTGAGTCGGGCCGCGGCCGGCTTCGACGCGCGGTTCTCGGCGACCTCCCGACGCTACCTCTACCGCATCGCCGACGACGCGGCCGTGCGGGATCCGCTGCGCCGCCGGGACACGGTGCTGGTGAAGGGCCGGCTCGACGCCGCGGCGATGCATGCGGCTGGTCAGCACCTGCTCGGGCTGCGCGACTTCGCCGCGTTCTGCAAGAAGCGGGAGGGAGCCAGCACCATCCGCACCCTGATCGACTACTCGTGGACCCGGCTGGACGATGGTGTCCTCGCGGGGTCGGTCCTGGCGGACGCGTTCTGCCACTCGATGGTCCGTGCCCTGGTCGGGGCCGCCGTCGTCGTGGGGGAGGGACGGTATCCCGCCTCATGGCCGGCGCAGGTCCTCGCGCACGGGCGGCGCGATCCCGCCGTCGTGGTGATGCCCGCGCACGGTCTCAGCCTGGAGGAGGTGTCCTATCCCGCGGATGAGGCGCTGGCGGCGCGAGCGGTCCTCGCACGGTCCAGGCGGGGCGAGAAACCTGTGTGACGTGCGGCGAATCCTTTGCGAGAGTTGACCCTGTGGGCCACATCGACGTCAACTCCGTCTCCTTCTCGCTTCCCGACGGGCGGCCCCTGCTCGCAGAGGTCTCGCTGCGGGTCGGCGAAGGCGCCAAGGTCGCCCTGATCGGACCGAACGGGAGCGGCAAGACGACCCTGACCCGGATCATCGCCGGAGACCTCACCGCCCACGAGGGGGCCATCACCAGGACCGGCGGCCTGGCCGTGATGCGGCAGTTCGTGGGCAAGGTCCGCGACGACTCCACGGTGCGGGACCTGTTGCTCAGCGTGGCGCCGGAGAAGATCCGCCGGGCCGCGCAGGAGGTCGACCGGACCGAGCTGGCCATGATGGAGCGCGAGACCGAGCAGGACCAGCTCGACTACGCCCAGGCGCTCGTCGACTGGGGCGACGCGGGCGGGTACGAGCACGAAACGCTGTGGGACGTGTGCACGGTGGCGGCGCTCGGGGTGGCGTTCGAGAAGGCGCAGTGGCGCAGGGTGGGCACCCTCTCTGGTGGGGAGCAGAAGCGGCTGGTGCTGGAGGCGCTGCTGCGCGGCCCGGAGGAGGTGCTCCTGCTCGACGAACCGGACAACTACCTGGACGTGCCGGCCAAGCGCTGGCTCGAGGACCAGCTGATCGGCTCGCCCAAGACGGTCCTCTTCGTCAGCCACGACCGGGAGCTGCTGGAACGGGTGGCGACCAGGATCGCCACGCTGGAACCCGGCGCCGCCGGGTCGAGCCTCTGGGTACATCCGGGGCGCTTCGCCACCTACCGGCAGGCCCGGATCGACCGGTTCGCCCGGCTCGAGGAGCTGCGTCGGCGGTGGGACGAGGAGCACGCCAAGCTCAAGGCGCTCGTGGTCATGTACCGACAGAAGGCGGCCTACAACTCGGACATGGCCGCGCGGCTCCAGGCGGCCGAGACCCGGTTGCGCCGCTTCGTCGATGCCGGCCCGCCCGAGGCGGTGCCGATCCAGCAGCAGGTGAACATGCGCCTGCGCGGGGGTCGGACGGCCAAGCGGGCGGTCATCTGCGAGCAGCTCGAGCTCGCCGTGGGACCGGCGAACGGCGAGCCGGACCGCGCCCCGGCGAGCGTCCTGATGCAGCCCTTCGACCTGGAGATCTGGTACGGCGAACGGGTCGCGGTACTCGGCTCGAACGGCTCCGGCAAGTCCCACTTCCTGCGGCTGCTCGCCGCGGGTGGCTCGGACCCGGACGGTGAGCACCGCCCGGTCGGGGACATCGTGCCGGTGACGGTGAACCACACGGGGCGGGCTCGGCTCGGCTCACGGGTTCGGCCGGGGTGGTTCGCACAGACCCATGAGCACCCGTCCCTGATGGGCCGCACGCTGCTGGAGATCCTGCACCGCGGTGACGAGCATCGGGCCGGGAAGCCGCGTGAGGAGGCAGCGCGCGCACTGGACCGGTACGAGCTGGCACGGTCGTCGGAGCAGACCTTCGAGTCGCTCTCGGGCGGGCAGCAGGCCCGGTTCCAAATCCTCCTGCTGGAGCTGTCCGGAGCCACCCTGTTGTTGCTCGACGAGCCGACGGACAACCTCGATCTCGACTCGGCCGAGGCGCTCGAGGAAGGTCTTGCCGCGTTCGAGGGGACCGTGATCGCCGTGACGCATGACCGCTGGTTCGCCAGGGACTTCGACCGGTACCTCGTCTTCGGTGCGGACGGCCGGGTCTACGAGTCCGACGAACCGGTCTGGGATGAAGGGCGAGTGGCCCGGGCCCGCTGAAGCCGACGGCTGCAAGATTTTGCAGAAACTTGGCAATAACCACCCTCGGGGCGTGGGTTTGTGGGGCTATCTTGTGCCGGAGTGCGCAGCAGGGGCTGGCACGTCGTCGTCGTGTCCGCAGCCAAGGAGTCGCATGTCCGTTCGTACCGGGTCCCGTCGAGCAGCCCCGCAGGCCAGGTCGCGACGTGCCGCACTGGCTGCGGTGCTGGGCATCGCGCTCGCCGCGTCGGGCCTGACCCCCCTCCTGATGGCACCCTCCGCGTCGGCTGCCAGCCGGACCGTCACCCTCGTCGGCTCGCTGCAGCAGGTGCTCGGCTGTGGCAGTGACTGGGACCCGGGCTGCGAGGCCACCGATCTCGCGCCCTTACCGGGGTCGACGACGACCTATGGCCGGGACCTCGTCGTTCCCGCCGGTTCGTACCAGCTGAAGGTCGCCATCAACCATAGCTGGGACGAGAGCTATGGCGCCGGGGGGGCGCTCGGGGGTGCCAACATCCCGCTGCGCATCGCCGGACCGGCCACGCTGAGGTTCAGCTACGACGACGCCAGCCATCGCATCGGGATCGCGCCGACCGACCTGCCGGGTTCCGCGACCACGCAGGACGCCGCGCGGGCGTCGGACAGCCTGCGCACTCCACTCACGCGGGAACGCTTCTACTTCCTCATGGCTGACCGGTTCGCCAACGGGAGCACGGCCAACGACACCGGCGGCCTGACCGGCGGCCGGATGGAGACCGGCCTCGACCCGAGCGACAAGGGGTTCTACCACGGCGGCGACCTCAAGGGTGTGCTCGACAGGATCGACTACATCCGGGGCCTCGGCACCACGGCCATCTGGCTCACCCCGTCCTTCAAGAACCGACCGGTCCAGGGCGGCGGCGCTGACGCCAGCGCGGGGTACCACGGCTACTGGGTCACCGACTTCACCCAGGTCGACCCGCACCTCGGGACCAACGAGGACATGAAGGCCCTGATCGAGGCAGCCCACGCGAAGGGGATGAAGGTCTTCTTCGACATCATCACCAACCACACTGCCGACGTCATCGACTACGAGGGCGGCCAGCACGGCTACGTCGACAAGGCCACCCGGCCGTACCGGGACGCGTCCGGCCAGCCCTTCGACGACGCGGCGGTTGCGGGTTCGCCCACCTTCCCCGACCTCAACCTCCAGTCGTTCCCCTACCGCCCCGTCTTCCGAACCCCTGCCGACGAGTCGGCAAAGGTGCCCGCCTGGCTGAACGACCCCACGATGTACCACAACCGCGGTGACTCGACCTACGCCGGGGAGTCCTCGACCTACGGCGACTTCTTCGGTCTCGACGATCTCTTCACCGAACGCCCCCAGGTCGTCTCCGGGATGGAGGACATCTATCGGCACTGGGTCGACTTCGGGGTGGACGGGTTCCGGATCGACACCGCGAAGCACGTGAACCTCAAGTTCTGGCAGCAGTTCTCGCCGGCCGTGCTCGAGCACGCCAAGGCTTCGGGCCGTCCAGAGTTCTTCATGTTCGGGGAGGTCTACGACGGCAGCCCCGAGGTGATGTCGCAGTTCACCACCGCGGGCACGCTGCCCGCCACGCTGGACTTCGGGTTCCAGGGCAACGTCCTCGGCTTCGCCAGCTCGAAGCCCACGACGAGCCTGCGGGACTTCTATGCAGCGGACGACTACTACACCGACACCGACTCCAACGCCTACGAGCTGCCCACCTTCACCGGAAACCACGACATGGGCCGCCTGGCAATGATGCTCGGCAAGGCGGGCCACGGCGGCGCCGACCTCGATGCCCGGCTCCGACTGGCCAACGCGCTGATGTTCCTGACCCGAGGCCAGCCCGTCGTCTACTACGGCGATGAGCAGGGCTTCATCGGGGCCGGCGGGGACAAGGATGCCCGGCAGGACCTGTTCGGCACCCAGGTGGCCTCGTACGCCGCCGAACCCCTCGTGGGCGGTGGGGTCATGGGCACCGGCGAGCACTACGACACCCAGGCACCGCTCTACCGGCAGATCGCCGGACTGGCGGCACTGCGCAGCGCCCACCCAGCCTTGGCCGATGGCGCCCAGGTGCACCGCTATGCCTCGGATCAGGCGGGGATCTTCGCGGTCAGCCGGATCGACCGCGCCACGGGCGTGGAGTACCTCGTGGTGGCCAACAACGCGAGTACGCCGGCATCGGCGACCTTCGCGACCTACAGCGACGGCATGGGCTTCCGCGGGATCCATGGCACTGACGCGGTGGTGAAGTCCGGCAAGGACAGCCGGGTCTCCGTCACCGTGCCGGCCCTGTCCGTCCAGGTCTTCGAGGCCCAGTCGTCGATGAAGAAGCAGAAGTCGGCTCCGTCCGTGTACCTGACCGCACCGCAGCCAGGCGCCGTGGTCGGCGGCCGCGCCGAGATCGGCGCAGCCACGCCCGGGGCCGGGTTCGCCCAGGTGACCTTCCTCAGCCGTCCGGTCGGGACCAGCGACTGGGCCCCGATCGGCACCGACGACAACGCGCCCTACCGGGTCTTCCATGACGTCACGGCCTACTCGACGGGGACCCTGCTGGAGTACCGGGCGATTCTCAAGGACGGCAGCGACAACGTCTCGGCGACCTCTTCCTACGCCGTGGTGGGCGACCCGGTGCCACCCGGTGGCGGTGGCGACGGGGGGGTGGGTCCCGTCGTCCAGCCGCACCAGGTGGCGGTACCGGGCTCGCACAACACGGAGATGGGCTGTCCCGGGGACTGGGCCCCGGACTGCGCTCAGGCCCAGCTGACCCTGGACGCGAAGGACCAGGTCTGGAAGGGGTCCTACCCGTCCATCCCGGCCGGCGGCTACGAGTACAAGGCCGCGATCGACAAGGGGTGGGACGAGAACTACGGAGCCGGCGGCGTCCGGGGCGGCGCGAACATCCCCTATTCCGCCACGGGTGGTCCGATGACCTTCTACTACGACCACGGGACGCACTACGTCA
Organism: uncultured Actinomycetota bacterium; assembly: GCA_963845815.1. Classification (GTDB taxonomy): domain Bacteria; phylum Actinomycetota; class Actinomycetes; order Actinomycetales; family Dermatophilaceae; genus Lapillicoccus. The sequence goes on along the minus strand of CAWJTD010000001.1, from coordinate 37,056 downwards.
CCTCCGATGCGCAAGGGCCAATCATCACCGCCCCCGGCAGCTTCCAGAGCGAGCTGGGCTGTCCGGGCGACTGGTCGCCGGACTGCATGCGGCCCTGGCTCCAGGATCCGGACGGCGACGGCACCTACTCCTGGTCCGGGCCGCTGCCAGCCGGCAGCTACGAGTTCAAGGTCGCCCACGGCCTCGTCTGGGACGAGAACTACGGCGCGGGCGGCGCGCGGGACGGCGCCAACCTGGCTGTCTCGGTGCCTCGGGACGGAACCGTCCTGACGATCAGCTACGTGCTGGCCACGCACGTCGCCACGACGAAGCTGTCCCAGGCCGGATCCAGCCCGGACCTGAGGAAGCAGAAGGCGATCTGGGTCGCGCGCGACCTGCTGGCCTGGCCCGCGGGCAGCGTCCCATCGGGCGCGAACCCCGATCTGCTGCGGTGGCGGCTGCACTGGGCACCGAACGGGGGTCTGGCCGTGGACGCCGAAGCGGTGACCGGAGGCAGCACCGCGGACCTCACCCGGGACACCGCCGGCCTTCCGGCCGCGGTGCTCGCGAACCACCCGGAGCTCAACGGGTATCTCGCCCTGCGCCTCGACCCGAAGGTGGCCAAGGGAGCCGACGAGATCCTCACCGGCCAGGTCGCCGTCGGGATGTACGACTCCGCGGGAGCGCTCGGCGACGCTACCGGCGTCCAGGTCCCGCTGGTCCTTGACGACCTGTATGCCGACAGGGCGGCGCGCGCCGACTACGGCGTCGCGTTCCAGGGCGACAAGCCGACCTTCCGGATCTGGGCCCCGACTGCGCAGCAGGTGAGCCTGTTGACCTGGCCGGCGGGCAGCCCGGAGCAGGACGCGTCGGCAGCCGTCCGTACGCCGATGAAACGCGGGGACGACGGATCGTTCTCGACGACGATGCGCTCCTCGGACAAGAACGCCCGCTACCTCTACGAGGTGGTGGTGTGGGCGCCGTCGAGCCAGAGGGTCGAGACGAACCAGGTCACCGATCCGGTGTCGGTCGCCCTCACCCTCAACTCCACCCGGTCGGTGGCGGTCGACCTGGGCGACCCGGCATACCGACCGACGACCTGGAGCAGTACCCCGTCGCCTGCCCTGGAACAGCGCGTCGACGCGACGATCTACGAGCTGCACGTGCGGGACTTCTCGGTCAACGACCCCACGGTGCCCGCGGCGCATCGGGGGTCGTACCTCGCCTTTGCGGACCAGGGTGCCGGCACCCAGCACCTGCGTGCGCTGGCCCAGGCCGGCCTCAACACCGTCCACCTGTTGCCGACCTTCGACATCGCCTCGATCGAGGAGGACCGGACCAAGCAGCTGACGCCGGACTGCGACCTGTCCTCGATGCCTCCGGATGGCGAGCAGCAACAGGCCTGCGTTGCGACCGTCGCAGGCAGGGACGCCTACAACTGGGGGTACGACCCGTGGCACTGGAGCGCGCCGGAGGGGTCCTACGCGTCGTCGAACACCGGAGCTGACGGCGGGAACCGTGTTGCCGAGTTCCGGACCATGGTGGGCGCCCTGCACCAGGACGGCCTGCGGGTGGTGCTGGACCAGGTCTTCAACCACACCCCCAGCTCCGGTCAGGCGGCGACCTCCGTGCTCGACCGGATCGTCCCTGGCTACTACCAGCGGCTCAACGCCTCCGGCGAGGTCTACACCTCCACCTGTTGCCAGAACGTCGCCACCGAGCACGCCATGGCGCAGAAGCTGATGGTGGACTCGGTCGTCTCCTGGGCCCGGAACTACCGCGTCGACGGGTTCCGCTTCGACCTCATGGGGCACCACTCGCGGGCGACGATGCTCGCCGTGCGAGCCGCACTGGACCGGCTGACGCTCAAGCGCGACGGCGTCGACGGTCCAGCAGTCCACCTCTACGGCGAGGGGTGGAACTTCGGGGAGGTGGCGAACAACGCGCTCTTCACCCAGGCCAGCCAGGGCCAGCTCGGCGGCACCGGGATCGGCACCTTCTCCGACCGGCTGCGCGATGCCGTCCGCGGCGGAGGTCCGTTCGACGAGGATCCCCGCAAGCAGGGGTTCGGCAGTGGGGAGGCGACCGACCCGAACGGCGCCGAGGTCAACTCGGGCGCTTCGGCGTCCCTGGCCCATGACACGGATCTCGTGCAGCTCGGGCTGGCCGGCAACCTCCGGGGCTTCACCTGGCGCTCGGCCGCCACCGGGGCCGGGCAGACCGGTGCCGGGCTCGACTACAACGGGTCGGCTGCCGGCTACGCCGACCAGCCGGACGAGGTGATCAGCTACGTCGACGCGCATGACAACGAGACCCTGTTCGACGCGCTGACCCTCAAGCTGCCCCGGCCCACCTCGATGGCGGACCGGGTCCGGATGAACACGCTCTCGTTGGCGACGACCGCGCTGTCCCAGTCGCCGTCCTTCTGGCACGCCGGGGCCGACCTGCTGCGCAGCAAGAGCCTGGACCGCAACTCCTACGACAGCGGCGACTGGTTCAACCGGCTGGACTGGACCGGGCAGGACAACGGTTTCGGGCACGGACTCCCCCCGGCAGCGGACAACCAGGCGAAGTGGAGCTACCAGAGGCCCCTGCTGGCCGACGCCGCACTGAAGCCGTCCGCGGCCGACGTCGCCACCGCGTCCGCGGCAGCCCAGGATCTGCTGCGGCTGCGGTTCTCCACCCCGCTGCTGCGACTGGGGACGGCCGACCTGATCCGGGCCAAGCTCTCGTTCCCCGTCTCGGGGACGGTGGATGCGCATCCCGGGGTCATCGTGATGCGGCTCGACGACACGGCGGGAGCCGACCTCGACCCGCGTCTGTCGGGTCTCGTCGCGGTGTTCAACGCCACGCCGGCACCGGTGCAGCAACGGGTTCCGGCGCTGGCTGGCCACCGGTTGCAGCTCTCGCCGGTCCAGGCGGGCGGGTCGGACCCCGTTGTCCGCACGGCGTCCTGGGACGCCGTCTCGGCCCAGCTGACCGTGCCCGCTCGCAGTGTCGTGGTCTTCGTCGAGACCCAGCCTTGACGCAGTCGACGGGCCCGTCCACCGGCGAGGTCCGATCACACCGCCGGAGCGAGGCCCGGGAAACTATCTGACGCAGGCCCTGTAATGTCAGAACAACCTCACCTATGATGGTCAACGATCCCGGCGGGTCCGAACGGACAGCAGGGCCGCCACCAGCCGAAAACGGAGTCACCATGACTGGACTGCAACAGCGCGGACGCCTCATGCGCCGCATCGTTCCGGCCGCAACCATCCTGGTCGTGGGCGCCCTCGTGGCTGCCTGTGACAGCGGCTCGAAGACGACCGGCAACCCGAGCCAGAACGCCGCCGCCAAGGACGTCACCCTGACCGTGACGGCGAACTCCATTGCGGGAGGCAAGAACTCGGCCGAGGCGAACTGGTATGCCGACTACGTCATCCCCAAGTTTACCGAGGCTCAGAAGGCCAAGGGCGTCACGGTCAACCTCAAGTTCCAGCCCTCGGGGGTGGATGACGAGCAGTACAAGGCCAAGACCGCCCTCGACCTGAAGAGCAAGTCAGGCGCCGACGTCATCGCCCTCGACGGGATCTGGGTCGGCGAGTTCGCCGAGGCGGGCTACATCAAGCCGCTCAAGGATGTCGTCGGGCCCTCGGTGGAGTCCTGGGACGGATGGGCCCAGATCCCCAAGTCGGTGCAGGCGAACGCCTCGTTCAAGGACAAGCTCTACGGCATCCCTGGTGGAACCGACGGTCGAGTCCTCTACTACAACAAGAAGCTGTTCGCCCAGGCCGGGCTGCCGGCCGAGTGGCAGCCGAAGAGCTGGCAGGAGATCCTCGACGCCGGAGCCAAGCTCAAGGCGGTGAGCGGCGTCATCCCACTGCAGATCGACGCGGGTACCGCCATGGGCGAGGCGACGTCGATGCAGGGCGTGCTGCCGTTGCTCGTCGGCACCGGTGCGGAGATCTACCAGAACGACAAGTGGCAGGGCAACACCCAGAACATGCGCGACGTCCTCGGCTTCTACAAGAAGCTCATCGACGACGGGCTGATGGACAAGAACTACCAGCTGGCCGCCAAGGGCCGTGACGAGTCGTTCGCGGCCTTCGCCGCGGGCAAGATCGGCATCCTGCTCGAGGGTGACTACTTCTGGCGCTCGGTGATCAACCCGGACAAGGGCTCGGCGCCGATGGCCAACCGGGACAGCGAGGTCGGGTTCGCGATGATCCCGGCCAAGTCCGCCGGTGCAGGCGTCAGCAAGCAGGACTTCGTCTCCATGTCCGGTGGGGGTGGCACGTTCATCAACCCGAACACGAAGTTCCCCCAGCAGGCCTGGGAGCTGATGACCTTCATGTACAGCCCCGAGGCGATCAAGGTCGCGCTCAACGGGCAGGCGAAGATCACGGCGCGCCAGGACGTCAACAAGGAAGTTCTGGGCAAGGACCCGCTGCTGGGCCTGATCTCGCAGAAGATCCTGCCGCTGACCCGGTACCGTCCGGGCTTCGCGGTCTACCCGCAGGTCTCGCAAGCGCTCCAGCAGGCAACGGCCGACATCGTCTCGGGCAAGTCCGTCGACGAGACGGCTGCCGCCTACCAGGCTGCGGTGGAGAAGGTCGCCGGCGGGGCCGACAAGGTCGCCAAGTCGTGAGCGGACGTTCATGACGGCTGCCGCGGGTGCGTCCGATGCCGCTGGCCTCGGACGCACCCGGGCACTGACCTTCATCACCCCGGCCTTCCTGCTCATCTCGGCATTCCTGGTCTTCCCGGCGCTGTGGACGATCTACCTCGGGGTCACCGACTACCGGCTCACCGGGGTGGCCGCGGCCGACCCGCAGGTGGTCGGGCTGGCCAACTACCGCGAGGCACTGGGCGATCCGGGGTTCCGCAACTCGCTGGTGTTGACCCTGCTGTTCGTCCTGGGCTCGGCCATCATCGGTCAGTCGACGATGGGCTTCCTCATTGCCTCGTCGATGCGCTCGGTGCCGAAGGCCGTCAAGACCCTCGTCGAGAGCCTCGTCCTGCTGGCCTGGATCCTGCCGAGCTCGATCGTCGCGTTCCTCTGGGTGGCCTTCCTGAACCGGGACGGCGGCACGCTGAGCACCTTGCTCAACACCCCGGACACGGCCTGGCTGCTCGAGCACCCAATGCTCTCGATCATCGTCTTCAACACCTGGCGTGGTACGGCCTTCTCGATGCTCCTGTTCTCGGCGGCGCTCGGAGCCGTGCCCCCGTCCCAGCTGGAGACCGCCCGGCTGGCCGGAGCGAACGCCTGGCAGCAGCTGCGGGACGTCATCTTCCCGCACATCCGCGGCCATGTGCTGACGAACACCCTGCTGATCAGCCTGTGGACCTTCAACGACTTCTCGCCGTACCTGCTCACCGCAGGTGGCCCGAACCACGCGACGGAGACCCTCCCGGTGTTCATCTACAACCGGGCGCTGTACGGGGGTGAGCTCGGCTACGGATCGGCGATCTCGTTCCTCATGCTCCTGATCAACCTCGCGATCGCCCTGGTCTACATCCGCCTGCTGCGCGAGCGGAACCGAGCCAGCGCTCCCGTCGAGGTCAGTGTGCCGGTCGAGGCCAAGCAGGTGGCAAAGGTATGACGCCCGCAGCCGTCGTGCGACGGATCGTCTTCTACACCCTGCTCGCGCTGCTGTCGGTGTTCTTCGCGCTGCCCTTGCTGTGGCTCGTGCTCGCCCCGTTCGACGCCGCGCCGACCCTGACCGTCAAGCTGCCGCAGTTCACGCTCGACAACTTCCGCACCCTGGGGGAGAACCCCTACGCGCTCTCGTCGCTGCGCAACTCGGTGATCATCTCCGGCGGGGCGATGATCCTCGTCACCGCGTTCTCCGCCCTGGCGGCCTACGCGTTGTCGCGGGTGAAGCTGCCCGGTCGAGACATGATCCTCTACAGCCTGCTGCTGCTGTCCTCGATCGTGACCGGGACCGCCGCGATGGTCCCGATCTTCCTGCTGATGTTCCAGCTGGGCCTGATCAACGACCGCTCGGGCGTGACGCTCGTGCTCACCGGCGGGCTGCTGCCGGCAGCGATCTTCATCCTCAAGGACTTCATGGACGCGACCCCGAAGTCCTACGAGGAGAGTGCCCGGGTCTTCGGTGCGAGTCCGTTGCAGGTGTTGCGGCACGTCGTGCTGCCGATCGCCCGCCCCGGCCTGGCCACGATCGCGGTGTGGGCGCTGGTCAACTCCTGGGGCGACTTCCTGTCGGCCTACATCCTGCTGCGTGACCCGGACAAGATGCCGGCCGGCGTGCTCATGTACACCTTCTACAACGAGGGTGGGGGCGCGAACCTGCCTCTGATCTCGGCATTCTCACTCATCTATGCCTTCCCGGTCGTGGCGCTGTACCTCTTCGTCAACCGCCGCTACGGCTTCCGCTTCCATGGAGGGATCAAGAGCTGATGGCCAGCATCGAACTTGTCGGACTGTCCAAGACGTATGCCGGAGGCGTGAAGGCCGTCGACGAGCTGCACCTGACGATCGCCGACGGGGAGTTCTTCGCCCTGCTCGGTCCATCGGGCTGCGGCAAGACGACCCTGCTGCGTACGATCGCCGGACTGGAGGACGCCACCGGAGGCAAGCTGCTGCTCGACGGGACGGACGTCACGACGATGCCTCCCGGCAAGCGTGACGTGGCGATGGTCTTCCAGGACTACGCACTGTTTCCGCACATGGACGTCACCGACAACATCTCCTACCCGTTGCGGATCCAGAAGATGGCCAAGCCGGAGCGCCGCGCGAAGGCGGAGTCGACGGGGGCCGGGCTCGGGCTGGAGAAGCTGATGGATCGCCGCCCGGGTCAGCTGTCGGGTGGCCAGCAGCAGCGAGTCGCCCTGGCGCGGGCGATCGCCTACCAGCCGTCGGTCTTCCTCTTCGACGAGCCGCTCTCCAACCTGGACGCCCGGCTGCGGCTGGAGGCCCGGACGTTCCTCAAGCAGCTGCAGCACGAGCTCAGTGTCACCACGGTCTTCGTCACCCACGACCAGGCCGAGGCACTGGCGATGGCAGACAAGATCGCGGTGATGGAGTCGGGCCACATCCGGCAGCTGGGTACCCCGTCGGAGGTCTTCCACCGCCCGGCCAACATCTTCGTCGCGAACTTCATCGGCTCGACCCCGATGAACCTCGTGCCGGGATCGGCCTTCGGCAACGACGTCGTGCCCGAGGGTGACGACGTGCTGATCGGCTTCCGGCCCGAGTACACCCGGTTCGACGGAGATGCCGGCCGCTATGCCCTGAAGGGCAAGGTCGTCATCGTGGAGAACCTCGGTGCGACGATGCTCGTCTCGGTGCAGTGTGCGGGCCGATCGATCCAGGCGCTCGTCCCTGAGGGGGAGGAGCCACCGGTGGGCACCGAGGTGACCATCACCCCGGAGGAACGCCGGGTCCTGCACTACGGCGCCGGAGACGGCGAGCTGATGCCGTCGTCACCGGTCTACCAGCGGCAGTAGTCCGGTGCGGCTGCTCGAGCGGTCGGGCACCTGGCGCCCCGAGGACCGCGCGGAGAGTCAGCTGGTGCCGCTGTCCGTGGCGATCCCACCGGGGGTGCAGGCCTTCCGGGTCGCCCTGGAGTACGACCGCACGAACGCCGGCGTCATTGACCTCGGGTGCGACGGTCCGGACGGCTGGGTCGGGTGGTCCGGTGGGGCGCGCGAGCACTACCTCATCAGCGAGCGGTGGTCCACGCCCGGCTACCGCCCCGTCGCGGTTGACCCGGGGGAGTGGCAGGTGGTGCTGGGGCTACACCGCGTCCCCGACTCGGGGGTGAGCTTCCGGCTCAGCGTGGACGCGGCATCCCCCGCGGACATCGCCGCGGAGAGAGCCGCGCAGCCGGCCGCTCCACCCGTGCCCGCGCGGCCGCCTCGGCGCGACCTGCCGACGGTCGACGGGCTCCGCTGGCGGGCTGGGGACTTCCACGCCCACACCCTGCACTCCGACGGTGCACTGAGTGTGGACCAGCTGGCCGCGCTGGCGGTCTCGCGCGGGCTCGAGATGCTCGCCGTCACCGACCACAACACGACCAGTCACCACGCCGAGCTGACCTCGGTCGGTGACCGGTACGGCATCCAGCTGGTCGCCGGCCAGGAGGTGACCACCGACCGCGGTCACGCGAACGCTTACGGAGACATCGGGTTCGTCGACTTCCGGCAGTCCGCGTCGCAGTGGCAGCGCGAAGTGCGGACCCGTGGTGGCGTCCTCTCGGTGAACCACCCGCTGGGGGGTGACTGCTCCTGGCGGATGGCTCTCGACCAACCCCCTGCAGTCGCCGAGATCTGGCACGCGTCCTGGCTGCCGCGGCCGACCTGGGGGGGCCCGTTGGCCTGGTGGCTGTCGAGCGGCCTGGGCACGGTCCCGATCGGCGGCAGCGACTTCCACCGCGCCGAGGACGGCGACCTGCTCGCGGCTCCGACCACCTGGGTCCTGGGCGAGGAGGATGGCGTGCTGGACGCGATCTCCGCGGGGCGGACGTCGATCAGCGCCGATCCGCACGGTCCGGTCCTGCTCCGCGAGGGCGACGAGCTCATCGCCATCGAGGCGGACGGCGCGTTGCTGAGCGGGTTCGGTCACCGCCGTCGCCGGATCATCGGCGACCGGGTCAGACTCACCGCCGAGCCGGGCCCGGCCTGGCTCGAGGATGACCACATGGGCATTCTGGCGCTGACCGGCTAGTCACCAGCCACGCCCACGCTCGATCCGGAAACGGATCCGCTCCCCGGGGCGGCTCTGCGCCAACGCGTCGGTGTCGGCGTCGAGTACCACGGCGATCACTGGGTAGCCGCCAGTGGTCGGGTGGTCCGCGAGCAGGAGCAGCGGCTGACCGGACGGCGGCACCTGGATCGCGCCGCGGACCACCCCCTCGCTGGGGAGCTCGTCGACGCGGGAACGATCCAACGACGGTCCGGACAGCCGGATCCCGACCCGGTCACTGTCCACCGACACGATCCAGGACGAGCTGGCCAGGGCGCTCATGGCCCCCGCGGTGAACCAGTCGTCCCGCGGACCGGCCATGGCGCGCAGGACGAGGTCCGAGATCGCGGGAGCGACGGGCGCGCAGACGTCGGCGCCGCACGGCTCGTGCAGCACCGCCGAGCCACCGATTCGCAGCCTGGTCCCGACCTCGAGCGGGGGCGGCCCCAGGCCGGAGGTGGGATCGCTGCTGGCGCTGCCGAAGAGACGTTCCACGTCGAGCCCGCCCCGCACCGCCAGGTAGCTGCGCAGGCCGGTCAGCGGCATACCCAGCTCGAGGAGGTCGCCGTCGCGCAGGTCCAGCGGTGCGCACGCGTCCACGGCGACTCCGTTGAGGCGCAACGGAGCCGGCGCGCCGGTGACCGCCACGGTCGCCGCACCGCAGGCGCTCAGCGTCAGCCCCCCCAGCAGCACCTCGAGGCCGGGAGCCCCCTCCGCGTTGCCGACCAGCCGGTTGCCCAGTCGCAGGGCCCGTCGGTCGGCTGCACCGCCTGCGGTCACACCGAGCGAGCCGTGGCCGGGGCGTCCGAGGTCTTGGACGGTGGCCAGCGGCCCGGTCGCGGCAACACGCAAGGCACTCATCGGCGCCGCTCGACGAACTGCACCCGTCGACCCGGGGTGAACATCGCCGGAGGCTCGCGTCGGGGGTCCCAGATGACCGCGTCGGTGCTGCCGATGAGCTGCCACCCACCCGGCGACGGCCGGGGGTACACCCCGGAGTAGGGCCCCGCCAGCGCGACCGAGCCGGGAGGGATCCGGGTCCGCGGCGTCTCACGGCGCGGGACGTCGAGTCCACCGACGTCGCCAACGAGGTAGCCGAAGCCCGGAGCGAAGCCCGAGAACTCGACGCGCCACAGCTGCCCGGTATGCCGCGCGACCACCTCGGCCGCCGACACCCTCAGGTGGTGCGCCACCTCGGACAGGTCCGCGCCGTCGTAGCTCACGGTGATGACCACCGGCGGCTCGCCCTCGGGGGGCGGTTCGTCGGCTGCTGTCAGCGTGATGGACCGCAGCCGGCCGGCGACTGCGGGCAGGTCGGCGGGATGGGCAACGGTGACGAGCACGGTGTGGGCGGCGGGGATGTGCTCCCGGACGCCGGGGATGGGGTTCGCCCGCAGGCTGGCGTCGAGTCGGCGCCGATGGGCAGCGTCCTCGAGCTCGACGAGGATCGCCAGGTCGCCGCAGGGCAGCAGTCTCATCGCTACTCAGCCGCTGAAGGCGGCGAGCCGGATCCCGGCTGCATCGAGGGCGCTCCGGACGGCACTGGCCATCGCCGTCGCGTCCGGTGAGTCACCGTGCACGCAGATCGACTCGGCGTCCAGCTCGATGTCGGTGCCGTCCACCGCGGTGATCCGGCCCTCGGTGACCAACCGGACGACGCGCAGCGCGACCGTTGCGGGATCACTGAGCACCGCACCCGGCTCCTTCCGGGAGACGAGGCGGCCGTCGGGAGCATAGGCCCGGTCGGCGAACGCCTCGGTGACCACTCGCAGGCCCTGGCCGGCCGCCGCCTCGAGCAGGGCGGACCCGGGAAGTCCGAGGACGGCGAGGTCGGCCGCGTGGTCGCGCACTGCCGCGACGACGGCCCCAGCCTGCTCGCGGTGGTGGACCACCGCGTGGTACAGCGCCCCGTGCGGTTTGACGTAGGCGACCGATCCGCCGACCGACCGGGCGATGCCGTCGAGCGCACTGACCTGGTACAGCACCTCGGCATACAGGTCGTCCGGCTCGATGTCGATGAAGCGGCGTCCGAAACCGCCGAGATCCTGGTAGCCCACCTGGGCCCCGATCGCGACTGCGCGCTGCACCGCGGCGCGGCAGGTGGCCACCACGGTGGCGGCGTCTCCGGCGTGGAACCCGCAGGCGATGTTGGCAGAGGTGACCACGGCGAGCAGCTGCGCGTCGTCCCCCAGGGTCCACCGCCCGAAGGACTCGCCCATATCGGCGTTGAGGTCGACGTGCTGTCGCCGGGTCATGTGTCAAGATTGTTGAACAACATGCCTCCCTGTCAAGCGCTGCTGACGAGCACGCAGCGCCAGGAGCGTGAAGGAGGTCTGGTGACGAGACTGGGACCGGATGCCGTCGTGGACGCGTTGCGATCGAGCATCCTGGACGGTGGGCTCCGCCCGGGGGAGCGCCTCGACGAGTCGACCTTCGTGGGACGCCTCGACATCAGCCGGAACACCCTTCGTGAGGCCTTCCGCGTGCTGGCTCACGAGCACCTCGTCGAGCACCGACCGAACCGTGGTGTGTTCGTCCGCCGGCTCACCGTCAAGGAGGCCCAGGACGCCTACCGCACCCGGCGACTCCTGGAGTGCGGGGCCCTGCGCGAGTCGGCCGAACGACGCGCTCAGGGGTCGCGGCTCCCCCCCGCCGAGCTGCGCTCATTCGAAAAGAACTGGCAGATGGGGGTACTCGACGTTCGGGGCGCGGTCGAGGCCGGCGCTCGCGCCAGCCGGGACGGCAACTGGTACGGGGTGGGCACGGCGAACGGCCAGTTCCACCTGGCCCTGGCCCGGCTCGCCGACAACGACGTCATCAACCGGACACTGCGCAGCCTGCTGACCGAGATGCGGCTGCTGTTCCTCGTCGTGGGCAGTGCCCGGGACGTCCACGAGGGCTACCTGGCGGACAACCTGCGCATCGCCGGTCTCGTCGAGGCAGGCGAGCTCATCCGGGCCGGCATCGCCCTCGAGGAGTACCTCCTGCGGTCCGAGCACCAGCTCGTCGGTCGCTACGCGGAGTGCCTGAGCGGCTGAAACGAGCCGCTCACCCCCATTGCCAACGTCCGGACGTCGGCTCGGGGGCTGCCGGTCAATCGGCGACCGTGGTCGATATTGTTCAACAATGCGGTGCCGGCCGTGTCGCCGAGCCGGCCGCCCCCGCTGTCGATGACAACGAGGGCGGCCGGGCTCGGCTCAGCTCACTTCGCCGTGGCGCGGCGCCGACGCAGGGCATAGCCGCCCAGGCCGAGGACCAGCAGTGATCCGATCGCGACACCGTCCCACGGTGGGGTCAGGGCGCCGAGCGGACCGGCGGTGGAGCCGAGGGCGACTCCGCCGACGTTCAGACCGCTGGTGAGGGTGGCACCTCCGGGCAGGTCGACGGCGTAGACGTCGAGGCCGCGGACCAGGTCGACCGAGTAGACGAGGTTCGTCTTCTTGCCCGTGTCCCGACCCTTGGCGTCGTACACCGGCATCCAGTAGGCGTCCCAGACCTCGGAAGCACCCCAGACGGCGTGGCCGTACGGCTTGAGGTGCTGCGGGTCGCGGACGTCGATCAGCTGGGTACCGCCGCCGTAGAACCCGATGGCCACGATGCCCGCCGGGTTGTAGGAGAACCAGTGGGCCGAGCAGAACGCGCCCTGGGGCAGCGGGAAGCTGCCCAGGTCGGACAGCTCGACCTTGTCCAGCGGAGTGATGGCGTCCGGGGTGCCGTCCAAGCGCTTGATGTGCCATGCCTGGAACGAGCCGGCCAGGGAGCAGTCGGTCTGCTCGTAGTCCTCCTCGGTGACCAGGAGGATGTTGCCGTTCGTGAAGGACGGCTGGCTGTCCGGCCTGAAGGCGTCCGCGTTGGGCCGGAACGAGTTGTGGTGGATGAAGTCGTTGTACCCGTTGGGGGTGCCGTCGGGGTTCTTGCCCTGGCCGGCCAGCCCGGTGGTGGTCACCAGCTTGGGGTTCCGCGGGTCACGCACGTCGAACATGGAGGACCCGTTGTAGCCGGTGTTCGTGGCGAAGCCGTTGTTGTCGAAGTTCCACTTGTGTCCAGCGGTCGGCGAGGTGAAGGGCTGGGTTCCCGGCGTCACCGGGTCGCTGTCCACCTCGACCGGGTTGTCCAGGTCGGTCAGGTCGATGATCGAGAACGTCTTCTTCGAGCCGCCGGCGGTGTAGGCGTACTGGCAGTCGGTCTCGGCGATGCAGTTCACCGTGTGCGTGCTCGTGATGGACCCCGCCCGCGAGCGGACGTGCGGGTTGGCCGGGTCGGTGACGTCGACGACGATCAGCTCGTACCCGTCGACGGGCCGCACGTTGACGTGCCCGATGTCGCCCGGGTTGGCCTGGTAGAGGTCCACCCCGATCAACGCGAAGCGGCTCGTCTCGGTGCTCTTGCCCTTGGTCTTCGACTCCGACTTGCGCTCACCGCAGTTCATCGCCTCGTTCTCGAACTGGGCGCTGGGCATGCTGCCCGTGAGCGTCGGGTTGAGGGGGTCGCTGACGTCGAACACCTTGACCGAGTCGAGGCTGGACATGACGAACAGCGGGGCGCTCTGCATGAAGCAGCCGGAGATCCCGGCGGAACCGGGGTTACTGGCCACGAGGTTGACGTTGGGACTGTTCACCAGTGGGACGTTGATCCCGGAGGAGTACTCGGCCTGCGCCTTCTGAGCGCGTTCCTTGTCCTTGCCGTGGTCTGAGTGGGCGGATGCGGTGGTGACCGACATCAGGGTGAGTGCGGCTGTGGCCGCGAGGGCAATGGCGCCTCTGGCGGCGACACGTCGGTGGGTCGTCAGCATTGGAGGGGAAACCTCTTTCATCCGTGCGTCACCCCTGGACGGGCGACGTCACCCGAACGAGTCTCAGTGGTTGGACAGGGATGCGCCAGTCGATGTGAAGTAGGACACACAGGTTTTACCCAGTCGTGCCTGAGGCAAACGCTCTCGGGGGATTTCCCCGCCCGGCTCAGCCGTTGGTCGGGGGATCGCTCCTCGCGGCGTGCTCCGCGACGCGGCGGCCCTGGCGCCACGCGGGCAGGTAGAACACCGCCCCGACCGCGCTGATCCCCCCGAGGACGACCATCGCAGCCTGCACCGAGAGGTGCTCTGCGAGCAGCCCGGCCAGGACCGCCGTCCCGCTGAACGAGAGGAAGGCGACCATCGAGTTGAGCGACAGGACGGTGGCCCGGTTGGCGGCGGTGGCCTCCCGGTGGAGCAGGGCGTTGTGCATCGGCCCGGCGGCGCCGTGCAGCGAGTAGGTGACGAGGTAGGCGCCGACCAGCGCGACCGGGCCGGTGACGAGGCCCATCACCAGGGCTCCCGCTCCGTTGAGGACGCGAGCGAGCACGGCGGTGGGCACGACGCCGATCCGCCGGCTGGAGACCCCGGCCAGTGTCGAGCCGAGCGCAAAGACGCCCCAACCGAGCGACGACACCGGCCCGAGGATCGTCCCCGCCCGGGCCGGGCCGCCGACCAGCTCGGCCAGCCGGATCGGGTTGAGGGTCTCGAACACGACCATCCCGGCGGACCAGAAGACCTCCACGAGCATGAGGCCGGCGAGGACCCGGCTGCTTCGCAGCAGCTCCAGTCCGGATCGGACGACTGCTGGTGCCCGGCGGGCGGACTCGAGCGCCCGCACCACGGTCCCTGTCGCACGGGACGGGTGGTGCTCGCGCAGCAGCAGCAGCACTGCGAGCACATGGACCACCGTCAGTCCGATGGCGACCAGGCCGGGCAGCAGCAGCGCGCTCTGGCCCCGGACGGGGTGCCACCAGACGAGCCCACCGGACAGCGCTGCACCGGCGGCGATCGCGGCTCCGAGCACCGTGCTCTGCGCCGCGAGGGCGCCGCTGATCTCTGCCTGGGGGTCGCTCTCGTGGACCGTGTCGACGAACCAGGCCTCCAGCGGTCCCGAGTCCAACGCCCGGAACACCCCGGTCAGCACGGCCGCGAGGGCGAACTGCCACCATGCGGAAGCCGTGAAGAAGACGACGATCGCGACGACGCCCACCACCGCCGCTGCCAGGTAGACCGGCCGCCGGCCGAACGTGTCCGCGAAACCGCTCGTCGGCAGCTCGAGGGCGAACACGGTGAACCCCGCCAGCGACATCGCGGCCAGGGTCTCGGCCACCGTGAGCCCCCGCTCCAGCGGCCAGAGCGTCATGATCCCGACGACGAGGCCTACCGGAAACCATCGGGTCACCGTCAGGGTGAGCAAGACCCGTCGCGCCACGCCCGGCGACCGCGGCCCGGCCCTCCACCGGGCGGCCGGCGGCGCGGCGCTCACTCGCCGGGCACCTTGTCGAGGTCGACCGGGTAGGCGTAGGTGTACACGGCCACCCGCTTGGCCTGCGGGTTGCCCTGGCCGACCCTTCGGTACTTCTGCAGGACCTGCTCGAGGTCGGCCCGCATCGACGCGAGCTGCTCCTGGGTGACCAGCGCGACGTTGTCGTTCAGCCCGAGCTGGTCGGCCCACTCGCCGGGCCAGGTGGGGGCGACGTCGAGCCAGCGCTCCGCCTGCCGGGCGAAGTGGCGCACGTAGTCGCGCTCGAGCCAGTTCAGCGCGGTCTCGGCGTCCTCGTCCCCGGCGAAGTCGCTCGCCATCCAGGAGTGCTGCTCGGTGGCCGCCTGCCAGAGCCGTTCCTTGCCCTTGCCGTCCTGCGTGTCCACCACGAGGCCCACCGACTCGAGCTTGCGCAGGTGGTAGCTGGTCGCTCCGGAGTTCGTCCCCAGGACCGTGGCCAGCTCGGTGGCCGAGGCGGGACCGCCGCGGCGGAGCTGGGACAGCAGCCGGGACCGCAGCGGGTGAGCCAGCGTCTTGACCGCGAGGGCGTCGAGGCGAAGGGTGGTCGGGGTCGCGTCGTGGCCCGAGGAACCGGGGCCGGGTGGCGGGGGTGTCGAGGGCATGGCGTGCACAATACCTGTGCACAGTTCATGTGCACAATAGTCCTGTTCATCGGACAGCGATGACGTTTGCGCAGGTCAGCGGCCTGCTAGGGCTGAAGGACGCCGATTTGGCCGTTGTTCGGCACCTCCGTAGACTGGTCAACTGTTGTGCCAGTACCGATCCGCACCCCTCGGGGGAGGCTCGGGAGCCGCCTGAGGCGGCCTCACGGCATACACCTGCCAAGCCTCTCACCGAGAACGAAAGCTGGACCACTGTGCGCACGTACACCCCCAAGCCGGGCGAGGTCTCTCGCACCTGGCACGTGATCGACGCGACGGACATCGTGCTCGGTCGGCTCGCGAGCCAGACCGCCATCCTCCTGCGGGGCAAGCACAAGCCGACCTTCGCGCCGCACGTCGACACCGGCGACTTCGTCATCATCATCAACGCCGAGAAGGTGGCCCTCACCGGAGCCAAGCTCGAGCAGAAGAAGGCCTACCACCACTCCGGCTTCCCGGGCGGTCTGAAGTCGACCACCTACATGCAGCTGCTGGAGAAGAACCCGACGAAGGCCGTCGAGAAGGCCGTCCGAGGCATGCTGCCGAAGAACTCGATCGCTCGTCAGCAGCTGACGAAGCTCAAGGTCTACGCCGGCGCCAAGCACCCTCACGAGGCCCAGAAGCCCGTGCCCTTCGAGCTGACCCAGGTCGCGCAGTAACTCCGCCTCGCGGACCTGTGCAGAACACGACAAGGAACCACTGTGGCTGAGAACGACATCACCGAGTCCGACGCCGTCGACACCATCGTCGACGACGAGCCGGAGCTGACCGAGTACACCTCCGAGTCCGAGGGCCCCGTCTCCGGCGAGGCGGCCCCCCGGCCGACCGCATCGGCGCCTGGAGCGGCCACCGGCCGACGCAAGCAGGCCATCGCCCGCGTGCGCATCGTCCCCGGCACCGGCGAGTGGACCATCAACGGTCGGACCCTCGAGTCCTACTTCCCGAACAAGGTGCACCAGCAGATCGTCAACGAGCCGCTGGCCGTCCTCGAGCTCGTGGGCGCCTACGACGTGCTCGTGCGCGTGCACGGCGGTGGCCCCTCCGGCCAGGCCGGCGCCGTTCGGCTGGGCATCGCCCGCTCGCTCAACGGCATCGACGAGGAGCTGAACCGCGCGACGCTGAAGAAGGCGGGCTTCCTCAAGCGCGACTCGCGCGTGCCGGAGCGCAAGAAGGCCGGCCTCAAGAAGGCCCGCAAGGCTCCGCAGTACAGCAAGCGCTGACCCGACGGCAGGACACCGAGGGGCGGTCAGGGGGTATTCCCCCGGCCGCCCTTCGGCGTATCCCGTAGTAAGTTCAACCGTCCGGTATGCCGCACGCGAACCGTGGTCGTCAGGCCGCCGCCCGGGTCGGCACCCGCATCTCTCGACTAAGGACACACAGTGGCCCGACTCTTCGGTACCGACGGCGTGCGCGGTCTCGCCAACAAGGACATCACCGCGGAGCTGGCGCTCGACCTGTCGGTGGCCGCGGCGCACGTGCTTGGTGAGCGCGGAGCCTTCGGCGGCCGGCGCCCGACGGCCATCGTCGGTACCGATGGTCGCGCCTCGGGGGAGTTCCTCTGCGCCGCCGTCACGGCGGGACTGGCCTCCGCCGGCGTCGACGTCCTCGACGCGGGCGCCCTGCCCACCCCGGCCATCGCGTTCCTGACCGCGGACACCGAGGCCGGACTCGGTGTCATGCTCTCTGCCTCGCACAACCCGATGCCCGACAACGGGATCAAGTTCTTCGCCAGCGGCGGCCACAAGCTGCCGGACGAGGTCGAGGACGCCATCGAGCGGCGGATGGGGGAGAAGTGGGACCGCCCCACCGGTGCCGGAGTCGGACGGGTGCGCCGCTTGGCGGACGGCCACGAGCGGTACGTGGCCCACCTGCTGTCGATCCTGCCGCATCGGCTGGATGGGCTGTCGATCGTCATCGACGCCGCCCACGGCTCGGCGTCGCGGGTCTCACCGGACGCCTTCCGGCGCGCCGGGGCGAACGTCACCGTCATTGGCGCCGACCCGGATGGCCTGAACATCAACGACGGCTACGGCTCGACCCATCTGGAGCGGTTGTGCGCCACGGTGGTCGAGGTGGGCGCAGACCTCGGCATCGCGCACGACGGCGACGCGGATCGGTGCCTGGCGGTCGACGCCGAAGGGCGGCCCGTGGACGGCGACCAGATCATGGCGGTCCTCGCCCTGTCGATGCGGGACCAGGGCAGGCTGCCGCACGACACCCTTGTCGCAACGGTGATGAGCAACCTCGGCATGATCCAGGCGATGGAGCGTGAGGGGATCACCGTCCGGCAGACGGCGGTGGGGGACCGGTACGTCCTGGAGGACATGAAGACCGGCGGCTACTCCCTCGGTGGAGAGCAGTCCGGCCACGTGATCTTCCTCGAGCACGGGACCACCGGTGACGGAACGCTGACCGGCCTGTTGCTGGCATCCCGGGTCGCCGAGACCGGGCGGTCGCTGGCGGACCTCGCGGGAGTGATGACCCGGCTGCCGCAGGTCCTGCTCAACGTCAAGGACGTCGACACCACCGGGGTGGACACCCACGAGGGCGTCCGGGCGGAGGTCGCCAGCGCCTCGGCGGAGCTGGACGGCACCGGGCGGGTCCTGCTGCGCAAGTCCGGGACCGAGCCGCTCGTGCGAGTGATGGTCGAGGCCGCCGACGAGGAACAGGCCCGCGCCGTCGCCGAGCGGCTGGCCGACTCCGTGCGTACTCACCTCTCGCTCTGACGGTCCTCGGATGAAGCTCGCGATCCTGGGCGGAGGGGGTTTCCGCACCCCGCTGGTGTATGCCGCACTGCTGGGTGAGCAGGGCCGGGACGTGACGGAGGTCGTGCTGCAGGATCCCAGCCAGGAGCACCTCGACGCGGTCGGGCACGTCGTGCACCAGCAGGCGCACGGCGTCGAGCAGCCGCCGAGCGTCACGGTGACCACCCGGCTCGACGAGGCGCTGGACGGCGCCGACTTCGTCTTCTCCGCCATCCGCGTCGGCGGCCTGCGGGCCCGCATCGCCGACGAGCGGGTGGCGCTGGGTCTCGGGCTGCTCGGGCAGGAGACCACCGGCCCGGGGGGAATCTCCTTCGGCCTGCGGACGATCCCGGTCGCGCTCCAGGTGGCCGAGCGGGTCCGGGCCCTGGCTCCGGACGCCTGGGTGATCAACTTCACGAACCCCGCCGGGATGATCACCGAGGCGATGCAGTCCGTGCTCGGGGACCGGGTCGTCGGGATCTGCGACACCCCGATCACCATGGCCAAGCGGGTCGCCCGGCTGCTCGGGGTGGACGATGCCGCCGTGGAGCTGGACTACGTCGGGCTGAACCACCTCGGCTGGCTCCGGGGGATGACCCACCGGGGGGTGGACGTGCTGCCCCGTCTGCTGGCGGACGACGCCCTGCTCGCGACCACCGAGGAGGGACAGCTCTTCGGGCTCGACTGGCTCCGCTCGCTCGGCGCCCTGCCCAACGAGTACCTCTACTACTACTACTTCACCCGGGACGCGGTCGCCGCGATTCGTGCCGGTGGGCACACCCGCGGCGAGTTCCTGCGCGACCAGCAGTCCCGCTTCTACGGGGCGGCCAACGCGTCGCCGGCGCAGGCCCACGACCTCTGGCTGCGAACCCGTCGGGAGCGTGAGGACAGCTACATGGCCGCGGAGCACGCCGGCCAGGCCCGGGGCGGCGACCACGGGGTCGAGGACGTGGGCGGGTACGAGTCGGTGGCGCTGGCGCTGATGCGGGCCATCAGCCGGGACGAGCCGACGTCAATGATCCTCAATGTTCGCAACGGATCCACCGTGCCCGGCCTGCCGGACGACGCCGTCGTCGAGGTTCCGGTGACGGTGGACGCGGCCGGACCGACCCCGCATCGGGTCACGGCTCCGGACCTGCACCAGCGTGGTCTGATGGAGCAGGTCAAGGCGGTCGAGCGGCTCACCATCGAGGCAGCGAGGTCCGGGTCGATCGAGATCGCGGAGCAGGCCTTCGCGCTGCACCCGTTGGTCGACTCGGTCTCGGTGGCCCGCCAGCTCGTGGCGGGCTACCGGGACCGGATCCCCGAGGTCGCGGCGGTCCTGCGCTGAGCGGCGTCAGCAGATGGGCTCGATCAGGCCCGTGTCCACGTCGTAGAGGAACCCGCCAACCGGCACGGTGTCCGGGATCAGCGGGTGGCTGCGCACCTTGGCGACGTCCTGGGTCAGCGCCTCGACCTGATCGTCGATGACGTTGAACACCTGCCAGGACGCGTCCTGCCCGGCCGACTTGCCCACTGCGGCCCGCAGCTCCTCCTCGGTGCTGCTGGCCATGGCGCACCGGGTGTGCGGGATGACGAGGATCCTGCGGACGCCGAGCAGGTGCACGCCGAGGACCAGCGCCTCCAAGGCGGCGCCGGAGACCCGACCGCCGGGGTTGCGGAAGATCTTGGCGTCGCCGGGCTTGAGCCCCAGCATCCGCAGCGGGTCGATCCGCGAGTCCATGCAGGTCACCAGGGCGACGCCGGCGTGGGCGACCCCATCGAAGCCGCTCAGCTCGAAGGTCGAGGCGAACTCTCGGTTGGCGGCGATGAGGTCGTCGAACTCGCCGGGTGTGGTGCTCACTGGGGCCTCCTGGTTCCGATCGTCATGACCGTGGGCGTCGGCGTCGGTGCGAAGAAGTCGTTGCCCTTGTCGTCGACGATGATAAAGGCCGGGAAGTCCTCGACCTCGATCTTCCAGACCGCCTCCATGCCCAGCTCCTCATACTCGAGCAGCTCGACTCGCTTGATGCAGTCCTGCGCCAGCCGAGCGGCCGGGCCGCCGATCGACCCGAGGTAGAAGCCGCCGTGGGCCCGGCACGCATCCGTCACCTGGCGTGACCGGTTGCCCTTGGCCAGCATGACCTTGGACCCGCCGGCGGCCTGGAACTGCTCGACGTACGAGTCCATCCGTCCGGCGGTGGTCGGCCCGAACGACCCGCTGGCCATCCCGGTCGGTGTCTTCGCCGGCCCGGCGTAGTAGACCGGGTGGTCGCGCAGGTACTGCGGCATCTCCTCGCCGGCGTCGAGTCGCTCCTTGATCTTGGCGTGGGCCAGGTCGCGCGCGACCACGAGCGTCCCGGTCAGCGACAGCCGGGTCTTGACCGGGTGCCTGGCCAGCTCGGCGAGCACCGCGTCCATGGGGGCGTCGAGGTTCACCGTGACGACGTCGTCCGAGGGCTGCTGCGCGGAGCCGTCGATGCCCCAGTGCTCGGTGTCCGGGAGGAAGCGGGCCGGGTCGGTCTCCAGTGCCTCGAGGAAGACGCCGTCCGCGGTGATCTTGCCGAGCGCCTGCCGGTCGGCCGAGCAGGAGACCGCAATGGCCACCGGGAGCGACGCCCCGTGTCGGGGCAGACGCACCACTCGAACGTCGTGGCAGAAGTACTTGCCGCCGAACTGCGCGCCGATGCCCAGGCCGCGGGTGAGCTCCAGGACCCGGGCTTCGAGGTCGACGTCCCGAAACCCTCGGGCGGTCTCGACGCTGCCCGTCGTCGGCAGCGCGTCGAGGTACTTCGCCGAGGCGTACTTGGCTGTCTTCAGGGCGAACTCGGCGCTCGTCCCGCCGATGACGATTGCCAGGTGGTAGGGCGGGCAGGCGGCGGTGCCCAGGGAGCGCAGCTTCTCCTCGAGGAAGGTCAGCATCGAGCTCTCGTTGAGGATCGCCTTGGTCTCCTGGTACAGGTAGGACTTGTTCGCGCTGCCGCCCCCCTTGGCCATGAAGAGGAACTTGTACGCCGTCTCGTGCCCCGGCGCCGTGTCGGCGTACAGCTCGATCTGGGCTGGCAGGTTCGAGCCGGTGTTCTGCTCCGTCCAGGTGGTGACCGGTGCCATCTGCGAGTAGCGCAGGTTGAGCCGGGTGTACGCGTCGTAGACGCCCCGGGCGATCGCGGCCTCATCCGGTCCGGCGGTCAGCACGTGCTGACCGCGCTTGCCCATGACGATCGCGGTGCCGGTGTCCTGGCACATCGGCAGGACGCCACCGGAGGCGATGTTGGCGTTCTTCAGCAGGTCGAGGGCCACGAACCGGTCGTTGTTGCTGGCCTCGGGGTCGTCGATGATCCGGCGCAGCTGGGCCAGGTGGGCTGGACGCAGGTAGTGCGCGATGTCGTGCATGGCCGTGTCGGTCAGCAGCCGCAGCGCCTCGGCGTCGATCTCGAGGAAGGGGCGGCCGCCCGGGCCCTCGGTGAGCCGGACGCCATCGGTGCTCAGCAACCGGTACCGGGTCTCGTCAGGGCCGAGGGGAAGCAGACCCTCGTAGCTGAACTTCGTCATGCACCGTCCTTCTGAAGAGGTGGCTTCCAGCGCGGCTCCACCGCGTCGAGCACCGGGCGCGCCAGCAGGGCTGCCTCAGGTACGGCGAAGGGGATCCGAGAACATCACAAGTGAGGGCAACATTATCCGTTCGGTGGCGAAGTGCCGGAGTGTGGTGTTGCATGGCGGGTGAGGTACCTCACAGATGCCGCGACAGGTCGAGGCATCACCACGAGTCGGGGCGGACAGTGTGTGCGGAGTCGAAGGGCGCGGCCGGACCGGTCGACCGGAGTTCCTGCACGATGTCGCCTCCAAGGAGGAGCATTATGATTTCTCGCAGGAAGACTCTGACCGGCGTGGTCGCGATCGCCGTCGCCGGCCTGGCATCAGGCTGTCTGTCATCGAACACGAGTTCCACGGGCGACAGTGCGGCGACCGCGAGCGGCCCCGGCAAGACGACCGTCGAGGTGATGTACGGCCTCGGGGCCGACACCGAGCCCGGGTTCAAGGCCGACGTGGAGAAGTGGGCCGGCACGAACGGCATCACGGTGAAGTTCACCAAGGCGGCGTCCTGGGACACTGAGATCCGGGCCCGGATGGCTGGCGGCACCCCGCCGGATCTCGGCCTCTTCCCGCAGCCCGGCCTGATGTGCGATCTCGCCAAGCAGAACAAGGTGCAGCCGTTCGATGACGCCACCGTCGCGAAGAACAAGGAGACGCTGGTCCCCGGTTTCGTCGGCGCCGGCACCTGCCCGGACGGCAAGGTGTACGGGCTGCCCAACGAGGTGAGCGTCAAGAGCGTCCTGTGGACCGACGCCCCCAACTTCAGCGCGGCGGGCTACACCGCGCCCAAGACGCTGGATGAGATGCTGACGCTCACCGAGAAGATCCGCGCCGGCGGCAAGACGCCGTGGTGCATCGCCGCGGAGTCGGGGCAGGCCACGGGTTGGCCGATCACCGACTGGATCGAGGATCTCGTCTTGAGACTGGCCGGTCCCGAGAACTACGACAAGTGGGTCAAGGGCGAGCTGAAGTTCAACAGCCCGGAGATCCGGGCCGCCTTCGAGTACTTCCAGAAGATCGCCTTCACCGACGGCAACGTCCGGGGCGGCACCAAGTCGATCATCTCGACGAACTTCCAGACCGGCGGCAACGCGTTGTTCGAGCAGCCGCCGGGGTGCTACCTGTTCAAGCAGGCCACCTTCGTGGCCAACAAGGGTGGCTTCCCGGATGCCGTGATCGCCAAGCTGGACACCGAGACCGCGCCGTACGCCTTCCCGCCGAAGACGGCCGGGGACAACCCCGTCCTGACCGCCGGCGACCTGGTCGCCGCGTTCAACAACGACGCGAACGTGCTCAAGCTGCGCAACTTCATCGCCAGCAAGGAGAACGGCACCGAGCAGGCCAAGGCCGGGGCGTTCTCGCCGCACAAGACCGCCGACGTCTCGCTACTGCCGAACAAGACGCTGCAGAAGATCGCCACGGACGTGCTCTACAAGGCGACTGCGGCACGCTTCGACGGGTCCGACCTGATGCCGGCGAAGGTCGGCGCCGGCACCTTCTGGACCGAGCCGGTCAAGTGGATCAACGGCCAGCAGGACCTGACCCAGGCGCTGGACAACATCGACGCCAGCTTCCCGAAGGCCAGCTGACCTCGACGGCGGCCGCTGGTGGGTGACCACCGGCGGCCGCCGCACCACCACCACCGTGAGAGAGGACCGGTTCGTTGGCCATCAAGATTCTCAACGCAGTGCTCGCGATCGTCGGCGGCATCGGCGGCGCCATGCTGCTCTTCTGGCTCCTCAACAAGCTCGCGGAGTCGCTCAAGGGACGCTGGGAGGACCGCATCAAGCCGTGGATGTTCGCCGGCCCGGCGATCCTGGCGATCACGGTCTATCTCATCTACCCCGCCGTCGTGACCATCCAGTACAGCTTCGCGAACGAGACGTCGACGGCCTACGTGGGCTTCCAGAACTACCGGGACCTGCTCACGGATCCGGCGTTCAGGGGAGTGCTGTTCAACAACCTGCTGTGGATGATCATCGTCCCGGCGATGGTGGTCATCGTGGGCCTGGGGGTGGCGATCCTCGCGGATCGACTCAAGGCGCAGGGCGAGAAGGCCGCCAAGACGGTGATCTTCGTGCCCATGGCGATCAGCATGGTCGGTGCCTACACGATCTGGCGCACGATCTACGACTTCCAGCCCGAGGGCTCACCGCAGACCGGCCTGCTCAACGCCATCGCCGGCCTGTTCGGCAGGGGTCCCGTCTTCTGGCTGGGCACGGACACCCTCAAGCTCAACAGCCTGCTCCTCATGGTCATCCTCATCTGGACGCAGGTCGGCTACGCCATGGTGCTGCTCTCGGCGGCGATCAAGTCCGTGCCCGAGGACACGGTCGAGGCCGGTCGGATCGACGGGGCCGGTGAGAAGCGGATCTTCTTCAGCATCATCGTCCCGCAGATCTGGCCGACCGTCGTCACCGTGTTCATCACCGTGCTGATCCTCGTGATGAAGGTCTTCGATCTCATCTACGTCTCGGTCAACGGAGCCTTCGGCACCGACGTCGTGGGCCGACGGTTCTTCGCGGAGCTGTTCACCTTCGGCAACGCCGGCTACGCCGCCACCATCGTGGTGCTGCTGCTGATCGCCGTCATCCCGGTCCTGGTCTACCAAGTCCGTCACTTCAGGGCCGAGGAGGCCAACCGATGACCACGAACATCCAGCCGGGGGTCGGTACCCCGGCAGAGGACCCCCAGCTTCGGCGGCCCCAGCCGGCCAAGCGGGGAGCGGGCAGCGCCAGCTGGTTCGTGCGCATCGGCCTGCTCGTCGTCTGCGTCGTGTGGATGGTCCCCGTGGTGGGTCTGCTCATCAACTCCTTCCGCACCCGGGACGCCCAGTTCGACTCCGGGTGGTGGACGGCCATCGCGAACCCGCTGGACTTCTCCCGCTGGACGGTCGACAACTACTCGCAGGTCCTCGGCGCCGAGAGCGGCATCAACCTGGGTCAGGCCTTCGTCAACAGCTTCGTCGTCACGGTGCCGGCCACCGTGATCCCGATCCTCGTCGCCGCTTTCGCTGCCTACGCCTTCACCTTCATGCAGTGGCGGGGGCGCGACGTCATGTTCGTCGTCATCGTCGGCCTGCTGGTGGTGCCCAACCAGGTCGCCCTGGTCCCGCTGCTCAAGCTCTACAGCCAGCTGGGGATCAACCAGACCTTCCTCGCAGTCTGGCTGGCCCACATCGGTTTCGGGATGCCGCTCGCGGTCTACATCCTGCGCAACTACATGTCCGGACTGCCGATGGCCATCATCGAGTCGGCGAAGATCGACGGGGCCAGCCACTTCACGACGTTCTGGCGACTCATCATGCCGATGTCGGCGCCGGCGTTGGCGTCGTTCGCGATCTTCCAGTTCCTCTGGGTGTGGAACGACCTGCTGGTCGCGCTGCTCTTCCTCGGCCGGGGGGACAACACGATCCTCACGGTCGCCCTGCAGGGGCTGCAGGGGCAGACCGGTGCCGGGCGGGAGCTGATCCCGGCGGCCGGGCTGGTGACCATCCTCGTGCCCCTGCTCGTGTTCCTGTCCCTGCAGCGCTACTTCATCCGTGGCATGACCTCCGGGGCGGTCAAGGGCTGAGCGCCCCGCCACCGCGCCGCGGCGAGCACCCCGGCGAGCCACCGCGCAGCGGCGGGCCACCGCACCGCGGCGAGCACCCGGCTGGGGGCCTACAGCTCGTCCAGGCCGGGGGCGTACGCGCCGGTCCGGCCGACGGTGACCCCGCTGCAGGCGAGGCCCCGCTCGACGGCCGGCCTCAGCTCGGCGAGGCTGGCCGCGGTCAGTCGGTCCCGTCCCGCGGAACCGCCGAGCAGGCCGTCCTCGAGCAGGCCGGAGAGCAACCCCGCCATGAACGAGTCGCCGGCGCCCACGGTGTCCACGACCTGCTCGGCGACCGCGGGAAGCGAGATCGCCTCGCCGCTGTTCGGCACGGTGAAGACCACGCCCTCGGCGCCACGGGTGATCACGGCCAGGGAAGGGCCGAGCCCGCCCCACAGCCTCAGCACCTCGGGCACGGTCAGGTTCGGGTAGAGGGTGGCCAGGTCCTCGTCGCTGGCCTTGACGACGTCGGACAGCGCGATGACGGCCTCGATCCGGGAGCGGGCCCGGTCCAGGTCGCCCATGATGGCGGGTCGCACGTTGGGGTCGTAGGACACCGTGGCACCGACCCGCGCAGCGCCCAACGCCTCGAGCACGGCGCTCCCGCCCGGCTCGAGCACGGCGGCGATCGAGCCGGTGTGGATGTGGGTGGTGCCCGCCGGGACCGAGACGGCCGGCAGGTCCCAGACGAGGTCGAACGTGTATGCCGCGGCGCCGGTCTCGTCGAGCCGCGCCAGCGCGGTGGAGGTGTGGTCCGCCCGGTCGCTGCCCGCGACAAGGGCCACGGCGCCGGCCTCGAGCTGCGCGGCGATGCGGCGGCCGCGCTCGTCGGCGCCGAACGTGGTCGCGAAGTCGGTCGGCTGGCCGAGTCTGGCCAGCCCCAGGGCGACGTTCAACGGGCTGCCACCGACATGCTCGCTCGGAGCACCGCTCTCGCGCTGGACGATGTCGATCAGGGCCTCGCCGACCACCAGGGTCCGGTTCACGTCGTCGGTCATCGGGTCACGTGCTCGCGGGGTGGACGAAGTCGAGGTGGCTGTACGCGGCCAGCTTGTGGAACTGGTGCTGTGCCTCGATCACCCGGATCGTGCCGCTGCGCGAACGCGCCACCAACGAGTGGGTCGTCGCCGCCTGCGGCCCGTACCGGACCCCGCGCAGGAGCTGGCCGTCGGTGATCCCGGTGGCGACGAAGTAGCACTCGCCCCGGACCAGGTCGGAGGTCGAGAGCACGGCGTCGAGGTCGTGCCCGGCATCCAGGGCGCGCTGCCGCTCCTCGTCGTCGCTCGGCCAGAGCCGGCCCTGGATCACACCGCCCATGCACTTGATCGCACAGGCCGCGATGATCCCCTCGGGAGTCCCCCCGATCCCGACCAGCAGGTCCACGCCGGTGTCCGGACGAACCGCCATCACCGCGCCGGCGACGTCACCGTCCGAGATGTAGTGCAGCCGTGCCCCGGAGGCCCGGATCTGCTCGGCAAGCTCAGCGTGACGTGGCCGGTCCAGCATCACCACGGTGACGTCGGAGGGCTGCTCCCGCTTGGCCTTGGCGATCCGGCGGATGTTCTCGCCGACCGGCAGCCGGATGTCCACGACGTCGGCCGCGTCGGGGCCCGTGGCGAGCTTGTCCATGTAGAAGACGGCGCTGGGGTCGTACATCGAGCCGCGCTCGGCAACCGCCATGACCGACACGGCATTGCTCATCCCCTTGGCCGTCAGGGTGGTCCCGTCCACCGGGTCGACAGCGACGTCGACCTCGAGTCCGGTGCCGTCGCCGACCAGCTCGCCGTTGTAGAGCATCGGGGCGTCGTCCTTCTCACCCTCGCCGATGACGACGACGCCGTTCATGCTGATGCTGGAGATGAGGTGCCTCATCGCTTCCACGGCTGCGTTGTCGGCGCTGTTCTTGTCGCCGCGTCCGACCCAGCGGCCGGCCGCCATGGCCGCTGCCTCGGTCACGCGGACGAGCTCGAGGGCGAGGTTGCGATCCGGCTTGTCGATGTTCATCGTCGAACGTGTCCTCAAGGTGGGGCGGCAAGGCTGTCGGCGGGCCCTACTCTATGCGGCGGCTGTGGTGGCGGTTGCAGCGGCTGCCCGGTTTTGGCCAGTCGAGACGAGTCAGGGACGATGGGTGGGTGAGCACGACGAGCACCACCCCGGCCGAGCCGGACGAACCAGCCGTCGGAGCCGCCAGCCCGGGCACCGCGGGCCCGCCGCCTGCCCCCCGCAGCGCCTACTCGATGGGCTCGACCGCGAACATCCTGCGCTCGCTGCTGGTGATCGTCGGGATGGTGGCCGTGCTGATCGCGATCGTCCCACGGGTCTCCAAGGTGGAGCAGCCAGCCGTGGACGCGGCGTCGGTGGTCGCCAATGCCGTCCGGGTGTCCGGCCTGCCGTTCGAGGCCCCGGTCGGGCTGCCCGCGGGATGGAAGGCCACCAGCGCCCGGTATGAGCGCGGTACCGACGACCTGCTGACCTGGCAGGCCGGGTGGACCACTCCCCAGGGCGGCTTCGTCGGGATTCGGCAGACGAAGGCGGCCAGCCCGAAGTGGCTGACCACGGTGACGAACGGGGGGCGCCTGCAAGGGGATGTCCCGGTGTCGGGGCGGACCTGGCAGCGGCTGTACGACCGGGATCATGACCAGACGAGCCTCGTCCTCCAGCCGGCCGACCCGGCGACCGGCCTGACCACGGTGGTCGCGGCGACCGCCGGGATGGACGAGATCCTGCTCTTCACGAACGCCCTGGAACCGGCTCCGCCTCGGTGATCTGGCGCTGGGCGCCATCCAGCCATGCGGCGCAGTGGGCCGCGAGTGCCTCACCGCGGCGCCACTGCCGCATGCTCTCCTCGAGTGGCACCTGACCGCCCTCCAGGCTGGCCACGATGGTGGTCAGCTCGTCGCGCGCGGCCTCGTAGGACAGCTCGGCGACGTCCGGGAACTCGGCTGTGATGGACCCACGCGCTTCGGCCGAGCCG
Source organism: uncultured Actinomycetota bacterium (assembly GCA_963845815.1). Classification (GTDB taxonomy): domain Bacteria; phylum Actinomycetota; class Actinomycetes; order Actinomycetales; family Dermatophilaceae; genus Lapillicoccus. The sequence continues at coordinate 8,566 of CAWJTD010000001.1, read as the reverse complement.
TCGTCGTCCGGTCTCACGTCCCCGGGCTGCACGTCGTCGGGAGTCCGGGCGTCGGGCTTCGACGCGGTGGCGCTCTTGGCCGCCTTCTTCTCGGTCATCTGGTTGCACACTCCCTGCTGGTCACCGGCCAACCCTAACGGCCCGTGCGTCGTCGGCGGTGATCCCCGGGCCGGGTCGCTCGAGCACGGCTAGGGCGTGGGGAGCCCGACGGTCCGCACCCCGAAGTCGCCCCGGGCGACGCGGACCCGGAGCAGCATGTCCGGTTCGAGGTCGGCCTGGTCCATCACGACCCGCCCGTCGGGGTGCTGCACCACGGCATAGCCGCGTTCGAGGGTGGACTGCGGGGACAGCGCCCGGACCTGGGCTGCGAGGTGACCGATCTGGTCCTCGGCCCGGTGCAGCCGGTTCTGCATCCGCTGGCGCGCGTGCTCGCGAAGCTGGCTGACCTGGTCGCGGTGCTGGCGCACCAGCGCGGTGGGGTCGGCCATCACCGGGCGGGACCGCTGCGCGGCGATGAGCTGTTGCTCGTGCCCGAGCCGTCGGGTCAGGGCCTGACGGGCGCGACCGGCCAGCTGGGTCAGCCGCCGGTACTCCTCACCCGCGTCGGGAACCACCTGCTTGCCGGCGTCGGTGGGCGTCGACGCCCGCCAGTCGGCGACGAAGTCCAGCAGTGGCGTGTCGACGTCGTGCCCGATCGCGCTGATCACCGGCGTCACCGCGTCGGCGACGGCCCGCAGCAGGGTCTCGTTCGAGAACGGGAGGAGCTCCTCGGCAGCGCCCCCACCGCGGGCGATGATGATGACGTCGACGGAGCGGTCCGCGTCGAGCTCACGGAGGGCCGCGGTGACCTCGGTGACGGTGTTCGCTCCCTGCACGGAGACCTCGCGGATCGCGAACCGCACAGAGGGCCACCGGCGCCGGGCGTTCTCGACGACGTCCTTCTCCGCGGCGCTGGCTCGTCCGGTGATCAGCCCGACGGTGCGGGGAATGAAGGGCAGGGGGCGTTTGCGCTCCGCGTCGAAGAGCCCCTCGGCGGCAAGGCGCTGTTTGAGGATCTCGATCCGGGCCAGCAGGTCACCCACCCCGACCGGGCGGATCTGGCGGGCGTCGAGGGTCAAGGTGCCGCGCTTGGTCCAGAAGGTCGGCTTGGCCTGCAGGACCACCCGCGCGCCCTCGACGAGCGGCGTACCCATCGCCGTGATCGCGTGCACCGAGATGCTCGCCGTCAGGGACATGTCCGCTTCCGGGTCGCGCAGCACCAGGTAGGCGGTGGTGGCGCGACGGTTGATCTGGACGACCTGCCCCTCCACCCACAGCGGTGACATCTTGTCGACGTAGTCCATGATCTTCATGCTCAGCACCCGCACCGGCCACGGCTGCTCGGCCGAGGTGTCGGCGGCCTTCTCGGGCAGGTGCTGTGGGCTCACGGGTCGAGTATGCCGCCCGGCTGTGACTTGGGCCTCGCGCGGCACCGGGCGCGGGCGGTCGCTCGGGGCGTCCGGCATACGATGGAGGCATGTCCCAGAACCCCGAGGCCCAGACCAAGCGTGTGCTCCTGGCCGCCCCCCGTGGGTACTGTGCCGGCGTCGACCGGGCCGTCATCACGGTGGAGAAGGCTCTCGAGCTGTACGGCCCCCCGGTGTACGTGCGCAAGGAGATCGTCCACAACAAGCACGTCGTGACGACCCTGCAGAAGCGTGGTGCGATCTTCGTCGAGGAGACCGACGAGGTGCCCGAGGGTGCCACCGTGATCTTCAGCGCGCACGGCGTCGCTCCGGTGGTGCACGAGGAGGCGAAGGCGCTCAATCTCAAGACCATCGACGCGACGTGCCCGCTGGTGACGAAGGTGCACCGCGAGGCCGTGCGCTTCGCCGACGACGACTACGACATCCTGCTCATCGGTCACCAGGGCCACGAGGAGGTCGTCGGGACGGCCGGTGAGGCGCCCGAGCACATCATCGTCGTCGACAGCCCGCAGGACGTCGTCAACGTCGAGGTGCGGGACCCGGAGAAGGTGGTCTGGCTGTCCCAGACCACGTTGTCGGTGGACGAGACGATGGAGACCGTACGGCTGTTGCGCGAGAAGTTCCCCAAGCTGCAGGACCCCCCGAGCGACGACATCTGCTACGCCACCCAGAACCGTCAGCTAGCCGTCAAGCAGATGGCTCAGGACTGCGACCTCATGCTCGTCGTCGGGTCGCTGAACTCGTCGAACTCCGTGCGGCTGGTCGAGGTGGCGCTGGAGCACGGCTCGCGGGCCGGCCACCTGGTCGACTACGCCGACGAGATCGACGAGGCCTGGCTCGAGGGCGTCCGCACCGTCGGCGTGACCTCGGGTGCCAGCGTGCCGGAGCTGCTCGTGCGCGACGTGCTCGGGTTCCTCGCCGAACGGGGCTACCGCGACGTCGAGACGGTCGTCGCGGCGGAGGAGTCGGTGCTGTTCTCCTTGCCGAAGGAACTGCGCCGCGACCTCAAGGCCCGGTCCGGGCAGGAGCCGGAGAAGCTGCGATACGACCCGGGTGCTGTTGACGCGCTGCGCTGACGGTTCTCGGTGGGTGGGGGACGTTTATCGGGTGACCCGATAAACGCCCCCTTCCCTCGAGGAACTTCCTCGGGTCAAGGACCCGTTTATCGGGTCACCCGATAAAGTCCCCGGCGTCCAGGACACACGTCGGTATGCCGGGTGCGGGGTTCAGCTGCCGGTGGCGCGCTGGGAAGGCGAACCGGCGCCGGGCCTCGGATCGTCCAGGAGCTGGGGTCGGGAAACCTGCGGCTCCAGGGACTCCAGCAGCTCGATGGCGGTCAGCGGGCGGTGCGTCGTGGTGACGGGCTCGACCACCGGCAGCGAGTGCTCGACCAGGCCGAGGTCGTTCATCCGCCGGGCCGTGACCAGGACTCGGCTCTCGAGGGAGCCGATGAAGCCGTTGTACGCCTCGACCGAGCGCTGGAGGGCGGTGCCCATCCGGGTCGCGTGTTGTCCGAGTCCGCTGAGCCGCTCGTACAGGTCCCGCCCGAGCGCCAGCAGCTCCCGGGCGTTGGTGGCGAGCGCGTCCTGCTGCCACGTGTAGGCCACCGTCCGCAGCAGGGCCAGCAACGTGCCCGGGGAGGCGAGGATGACCCGCTTGCGCATCGCGTGCTCGTGCAGGTTGGGGTCGAGGGCCAGGGCCGAGGTGAGGAAGGCGTCCCCGGGCAGGAAGCAGACGACCATCTCGGGGGTGGCCTCGAGCGCGGTCCAGTACGCCTTGGCGGCAAGTGCGTCGACGTGGCCGCGCAGCGCCTTGGCGTGCGCGCCCAGCCTGTCGCTGCGTTCAGCGGCAGTCAGCCCCTCGCCCTGCGCGGCCAGGAAGGCCGTCATGGGCGCCTTCGCGTCGATGACCAGGTCCTTCCCGCCGGGAAGATGCACCACGACGTCCGGGCGGACCGTCGCCCCGAGGGCGTTCGCCCCGGTGACCTGCACGTCGAAGTCGCACTTCGCGAGCATGCCCGAGTGCTCCAGCACCCGGCGCAACTGGACCTCACCCCAGGACCCGCGGACCGTCGAGGCGTTGAGCGAGCCGACCAGCGACGCGGTCTGGCTGCGCAGCTCCTGGGTGGAGGCCTGGACCTGGGTCAGCTCGGAGCTGACCGTGGAGAACTGTTGCAGCCGCTCCCGCTCGAGGTCGTGCACCTGCCGCGCGACCCGGTCCAGGCTGGCGTGCAGGGGGGCGATCATCTGCGCCGTCTCGGAGTCGGCGCTGACCGTGGCCTCCAGGTCGATGACCCGTTCGCGCAGCAGGTCCCGTTCCGCGCTCGCCGTCGCGAGCGGGACGGCATACCGCGAGCGCAGCACGAGCCACCCGAGCAGCGCGCCGAGGATGAGGCAGGCAATCGCGACGACGAGGTCCGGAATGAGGTCCATGGTGGTCACCGTCCCACCGGGCACCGACAGCGCGGGGGAGCCGTGCCGTTCGGGCACCAGGAAAGCCGCGGGGCCCGGCGCGGACGGTACGCCGGGACCCACGGCCCGTGTGCGGCCGACCCGTGGTCGACGGGTTCGGTCAGAGGTGACGGGTCACCTCAGGGCACCTCAGAAGGTGCTGGCGTTCAGCAGGCGTTCCTTGGTGCCGTCCTTGTCGTCGGAGTTGTTCCAATCCAGGGTGCCGGCCGATTGCAGGGCCGACTTGACCGCTGCCGGGCTTGCCGTCGGGTGGGTCGCCTTGTAGAGCCCTGCTGCACCCGCGACGTGCGGGCTGGCCATCGAGGTGCCGGAGATGGTGTTGTAGCCGCCGAGCTTCCAGGTGGACAGGATGCAGACCCCCGGCGCGATGAGGTCGATGTCGGCGCCGTAGTTGGAGAAGTCCGCGAAGGTGTCGTCCACGTCGGCGCGACAGGTGGCCGGGGCGCCGCCACCGGGCTTGCCGTTGAAGTCGGCCAGCGCGCTGACCGTGATCACCTCGTCGTACGCAGCCGGGGTCGACGTCTTGGCGTCGGCGGAGTCGTTGCCGGCCGCGACCACGTAGGTGATCCCGGCGGCGACCGAGTTGCAGATCGCCTGGTGCATGGCGTCCTTGTTGGTCTTGCCGCAGTTCTGGTCGTCGGCGCCGCTGCCGCCGAGGCTCATGTTGGCCACCTCGATCTGGGCGGCGTTGGCGGTGACGTAGTCGATGCCGCAGATCACGTCGGAGTTCAGGCCGGTCCCCAGGTCGGTGAGGACCTTGACCGCCCAGATCCGCGCGCCGGGCGCCATCCCGACCACACCGGCACCGTTGTCGATCGCCCCGATGGTCCCGGAGACGTGGCTGCCATGGCCGTGCAGGTCGTTGGCACTCACGGCCCCGATCGAGCAGTTCTTGGACTTGTAGACGTTGAGGTCCGGGTGAGTCAGGTCCGCGCCGGTGTCGATCACCGCGACGTCCACGTTGACCCGCTGGTCGACGCCGTTGATCTTCGCGGTCGGGCTTGCGTCGCCGTCGGCCCGGTCGATCCCGGTGGGCGTGGTCTGGGCGTCGATCTTCACCGGGGCGTCCGGCTGGACCCACCTCACGCCCGGTTGCGCGGCGACGGCGGCCGCGACCGTGGGCGTCATCGTCGCCGAGTACCCCTGCAAGGCATGGCTGTAGACGTGTCCCAGGCTGAAGCCGAACCGGGCGCTCTGCACCGGTGCCACGACGGCAGCCGTCGCGGTGTCGTCGAGGACGACGATGTAGGGCTCGCTCACGCCGGGGCCGGCGATCGGCGCCGCGGACGCGGACAGAGCGGTCGAGCCAGCCGCGAGCAGCGCGCCTGCTGCGAGGGCGGCGAGGGCAGTTCTTCGCATGATGGTGGTCCCCTTGATCAATGGTTTGCGCCGCTCTCGTGAAGCGGCCGAACAGACGATCGAGGGTAGGTCGGGGCAGTTGCGGCACGGCCCAGAAGCACGTCAAGGTTTGACAGGAACCGAACCGTGACGGGGCAGGCACCGGCACGAGGTCCAGTCGCGGGCGGGATTTGGGGGCGGGTGGCCCTCTGGTAGACCATCCCCATGAGCATCGACGCCGATGGCGTGAGCAGCGAGTACGACGCAGCGATGGCCCTGACCCCGCTCGGGCCGGCCGGGGACGCCACCAGCCGGTATGCCGGACGGTTCAGCGACGCCTGGCAGATCGGCAACGCCGTCCATGGCGGCATCGTCATGGGGCTGGCCACCACCGCCCTCGGCCGGGTCCTCGACCAGGCGGGCGCGCACCAGGACCCGTTGGCCTTCAGCGGCTACTTCCTCACCCCGTCCGCGCCCGGGGAGGTGGTCGTTCAGGCTTCCGTGCTGCGCCGGGGCCGGACACTGTCCACCGGTCAGATGTCGCTCAGCCAGCCCGGCCCCGAGGGCACTCTCGTCGAGCGGATGCGAGCGCTGGCCAGCTTCGGGGACCTCGACGCCTCCGCCGAGGTGATCCGCTCGGCCGCGCCGCCGCCGATGACTCCCCTGGAGCAGTGTCCCGACCTGCCGGCACCGACGTGCCTCCGATCCTCGACCCTGCTGGAGCGGATCGACATCCGGCTCGACCCGGAGACCGCCGGCTGGGCCGCGGGCAGGCCCTCGGGCAAGGGGGAGCTGCGTGCCTGGCTGCGACTGCGCGACGGCCGCGAGCCGGACCCGACGATGCTCCTGTTCGCCCTGGACGCGCTGCCACCGGTGGCGTTCGACCTCGGCTACCTCGGCTGGACGCCGACCCTGGAGTTCACCGGGCACGTGCGCGGCAGGCCCGCTCCGGGATGGCTCCAGGTGGCCCTGTCCTGCGAGAACGTCTCTCGCGGGCTGATGGAGGAGGACGCCCGGATCTGGGACAGCACCGGGCGACTGGTGGCGCAGTCCCGGCAGCTGTGTGGGGTGCGGATCCCGGAGGCCACCCCGGCCGCCGAGGCGCCTGGCTGAGCAGCGGGCCACGCCCGATGCCGAACATCCGGCAGGGGTGGTCCTGGGCGCCCCCGATTCCAACTAAACTCTTGACCCCGTGGCCCTCAGCATCGGAATCGTCGGACTGCCCAACGTCGGCAAGTCCACCCTCTTCAACGCCCTGACCAAGAACGACGTGCTCGCGGCGAACTACCCGTTCGCGACGATCGAGCCCAACATCGGGGTGGTCGCCCTGCCGGACAGTCGGCTCGCGACGCTCGCCGAGATCTTCGGCAGCGAGAAGATCCTCCCGGCGACGGTCTCCTTCGTCGACATCGCCGGGATCGTCCGCGGCGCGTCGGAGGGGGAGGGGCTGGGCAACAAGTTCCTGGCCAACATCCGGGAGGCCGACGCGATCTGCCAGGTGATCCGCGCCTTCGAGGACGACGACGTCGTCCATGTCGACGGCAAGGTCTCCCCGCAGTCCGACGTCGAGACGATCAACACCGAGCTCGTCCTGGCCGACCTGCAGACCCTGGAGAAGGCGGTCCCGCGGCTGGAGAAGGAGGCCCGGGTCCAGAAGGCCAACCAGGGCGCCCTGGACAACGCCCGGATCGCCCAGCAGGTGCTCGAGGCCGGGGACACGCTGTATGCCGCCGGCCCGGCCGCCGGGGTGGACATGGACCTCGCGCGGTCGCTCGGGTTGCTCACGACGAAGCCGTTCATCTACGTCTTCAACCTCGACGAGGGCCAGCTGACCGATGACGCGCTGAAGGCGCAGCTGACCGAGATGGTCGCGCCGGCCGACTGCGTCTTCCTCGACGCGAAGCTGGAGATGGACCTTGCCGAGCTCGACGAGGCCGAGGCGCTGGAGCTGCTCGAGTCGGTCGGCTCCACCGAGTCCGGGATGGACCAGCTGGCCCGGGTCGGGTTCCACACCCTCGGGCTGCAGACCTACCTGACGGCGGGGCCCAAGGAGTCGCGGGCCTGGACGATCGGCAAGGGCTGGACCGCACCGATGGCTGCCGGCGTCATCCACACCGACTTCCAGCGCGGGTTCATCAAGGCCGAGGTGGTCTCCTTCGACGACCTCGTCGCGGCGGGGTCGATGAACGCGGCCAAGGCCGCCGGACGGGTCCGGATCGAGGGCAAGGACTACGTGATGGCCGATGGCGATGTCGTGGAGTTCCGCTTCAACGTCTGAATCGGAGCGTTTCCGCAGGTCAGAGGGGGGGCGCCCCCTACCAGTCCGCACACAGTCCGCAAGCGTTTCAGCGTGATCAGTTCGATCTGGCTGTTCTGAGGGCTGTCTCCAGGCCAGCCACGGCCAGTTGACCTCGGCGGTGCGCTCGAGCTCAGGCAGCTCACCCTCGGCCATCCACGCGCGCAGGTCCGCGGCGGCGTACTCCGGACAGATCGCAGTGGCAGGCACGGCGTAGCGTCGCTCGTCGGTCCAGGTGATCGGCGTGGTGATGACGCCCTCCGGGACCGGGATCGCGGTGGCGTAGAAACGCTCTAGCTGCGTGGGCTCGAAGTCGACGACGTTGGCTTCCTCGCCGATCTCCTTCCAGTCCGGCATCGCCACGATGCCGTTCTTGGCGGGCAGGCCGTTGAGCAGCGGGTCGCCATCGCCGCCCGGGAAGCCCCCGACGTACACCACGCGGGCAACCCGGTCGGGTCGGGCGTCTACCGCGGCCCAGGCCAGCCCGGCGCCAGCGGAGTGACCGACCAGGAGCGCCGGGCCGTCCGCATCGTCGAGGGCGCCGACGATCGTCGCGACGTGGTCCTCGACGCTGATGCTGCCTCGATCGGCTGCTTGGCTCTGCATGCCGGGCAGGGTCAGCGCGCGGACACGGTGACCGGCGGCCTCGAGGTGGGGCACGACGGCGTCCCACGACGACGCGTTGAGCCAGAGTCCCGCGACCAGGTGGGGTAGCCCTCGAGGACGCGAGCCCCGACCTGCCTGCCGTACTCGACGGTGGCGGCGGCGAGCTCGTACATCAGCCTCTGTCGACGGAAGCCTTGAGCATCACGAAGCAGGTGACCGACCAGACGCCCTCGAGGTCGGGGTCCATCCGCATCCACGACTTCTGCCGGGCCCAGATCCGGGGTAGTTCTCCCGCGGCTCGACCGCGACCCAGCGGGCCGGCTCCCCGTCGACGAGGCCGGACGTGGGGCCGCTCGTGCCGCAGCCCGCTTGCTGCAGGAGCGCGGCGT